>CAWEXS010000004.1:0-281632 GCA_963813115.1 uncultured Solirubrobacterales bacterium | reverse complement strand
GGTCAGCGGCGCGCCACCACCTGGCCATAGCCGCGCTCGCCGTCATAGAGAAGGATCGCGCCCTCCTCCCGCAGGATCCGCCCGGCGCGATTGGGAATCAGGGTGCCGGCGGCGAGATTGCGCACATAGGCGGGGATCATGCCGACGCCATGGCTGTCATGGCCGCGGAGGTTCGCCTCCACGAGGTCGGCCACGATCGCGGCCTCCTCCGGCGCGCTGCCGGCGGCGCCTGAAGATCCGGGCGGCCGTCGCCCGCAGTGACGTCTCGGGAAGGAGCATGATGAACCTGCCTCGCCTGCGACATTCCTAGCGAGGCGGCGGCCGGGGCAAGGAAAATCCGCAGCGCGGCTCATACGGAGTCAGGATATCCGGCGGCGATAGGCGTTCAGCAGCGCCTGCCACCATTCGCCGTGGCGCTGCAGGAACACGCGCGTCGGGAAAGGTGTGGCGGGCGACGTGCTCCTGCGGCACCGTCTCCCAGCCGCGATGCTCGACGGTGACCCGGGTCTCGCTCGCCGACCGCCTCGAAGCGGATCTCGACCTCCGTGACCTGGCCCGGGCGCGAAGCTCGCCTGGCGCCAGGTGAAGGCGAGGCGGGCGCCGGGCTGCCAGGCGGTGATGCGGCCGATCTCGAAGACCTCGCCGTCGGCCGCGGTCTCGATGAAGCGGCCGCCCTCGCCGGGCTCGAAGGCGAGCGGCCCGGCGCGCCGCGCGTGAACTGGAACAGCCGGTTGGGCCGCCACCAGGGCCGATCTCGCGCGGTGAAGACCTCGAAGGCACGCGCCGGCGTCGCCGCCACGCGCAGCGCGACCAGGATGCGCGAGCTCATGGCCGTCGCCGCTCGAGATGCGCCTTGAAGGCGAGCAGCTGCGCCGACCACAGCCGCTCGGTCTCCTCCAGCCAGAGCTTGAGCTTCGCCATCGGCTCCGGGCGCAGGCTGTAGATGCGCACGCGGGCGTCGAACGCCGGGATGCGATTCCTCGATCAGCCCGGACTGGCGCAGCGTGCGCAGATGGCGGCTCATGGCCGGCGGCCTGAGGCCCGTGGCCTCGGCCAGCTCGCCGGCGCGACGCGGCCGCTCGCGCAGCAGGTCGACGACCCGCCGGCGATGCGGGTCGGCGAGTGCCGCCAGCGTGCGGTCGAGCGCGGCGGCGCCTTCAAACCCAGCCCTCGATCTTCAGCCCGCTCGCCTTCTCCGCTTCCTCGCGCCCGACGACGCGGACCGTCTGGCCGAAGGTCCAGACATGGCCTTCGGGATCGCGGGCGCGCTAGGTCCGGTCGCCGTAGAACTGGTCCGCCGGCTCCTGCAGGATCACCGCGCCGGCCGCCCGCGCCCGCTCGCAATGGGCGTCGATGCCCTCGGCGAGATGGACATGGATCGACTGGGTGTTCTTGCCGCCGATCGAGGCCGGGCTGGCGACATAGTCGATCCATTCGGTCCGCCGATCATGATGTAGCCGTCGCCGAACCGCATCTCGGAATGGCCGAGATTGCCCTCCTTGTCGGTGATCACCATCGTGCGCTCGAAGCCGAAGGCCTTCTCCAGCCAGTCGAGCGCGGCAAAGGCATCCTTGTAGAACAGGGCCGAGCCCAGGCCGGGGCGGCGAAAGGGATCCTCCATCGCGCGTCTCCTTCACCAAAGACAGAATATTCAACTACATAGAGAACTATTTTTGTCAACCCGCTGCCCGCCGGCGCCCATCCCGTCAGGCCACGCGAATGCCGGTCTGCCATTCCACCGGCTCGAAACGGGCGATGTCGCTGACGAAAATAGGAGCCATCGGCATCGACGAACAGCCGGCATTGAAGCCGTAGCGCAACCCGGCGACGGTCAGGGCACCGCGATAGATCTCGCTTGTCCCGCCATCGGCTTCGACCATCCGGTGGGCGAGCTCGCGGTGTCGACCTCGATGCTTCCCGCCAGCGCCTCCGGCAAGCGCCCGCTGATACAGGCCTCGCACAAGGCATCCTCGACCCCGACGCTGCCGATCGTATAGAGATAGGCATCCACCACGGCGAGCCAGTCCGTCATCTTCCGACCTCCTGTCCCAAGGGCGGAAACTCAATGCAAGGCTGGGAACATAACAAGAACATTCTCGAGGGAAACCCCGATTCGGACGGGTCGAATCAGCCAGTCGGCGCCGCCCGTGCTTTAAGTGCACCGCCAGGGCGTCGTACCGATTCATCTTCGAGTTTGCCGCTCGCATCTGATCAGGGGGAACATTCGCGTGAGCAATTTGATGACGCAGCCGAAAGCGCGACAAGCGAGGCGCAATGGTGTCGCCGGGCTGCTATCCGCCGCCGTGGCCTATCTCTGGATCCTGCCGGCCTGGGCGAAGCAGTCGGACGCCGCCATCACCGGCGAGTCATCTACCGTGCCGACGCAGATCCTGCCTCATGACCTCTCCGTCTGGAACATGTTCCTGTCGGCGGATATCGTCGTGCAGGTCGTGATGTGCGCCCTCGTCTTCGCCTCGATCGTCACCTGGACGATCTTCGTGGCCAAGAGCCTGGAGCTCGCCGGCGCCTGGCGCCATATCCACACCGGGCGCGCCCTCCTCCATGCCTCGCGCACCCTGGAGCAGGCCATGCAGAAGTTCCACGGCCGGCACGATCCGCTCGCCGGCCTCGTCAACGCCGCCCATGAGGAGGCGGTGCTTTCGGCGGAGATCCCCGGCGAAGGGCTGAAGGAGCGCGTGATGTCGCGGCTCGAGCGGGTGAAAATGGGGCGGCGCGCGCGGTGAACCGCGGGCACGGGCCTGCTCGCCACCATCGGCGCGACGGCCCCCTTCGTCGGGCTGTTCGGCACCGTCTGGGGCATCATGAACAGCTTCATCGGCATATCGAAGATGCAGACGACCAATCTCGCGGTCGTCGCTCCCGGCATCGCCGAGGCGCTGCTGACCACCGCCTTCGGCCTCGCCACCGCGATTCCGGCGGTGGTCATCTACAATTACTTCGCCCGCATGGTCGCGAGCTACAAGGTCAGCGTCGCCGACGCTCGGCCGAGGTGCTGCGCCTGCGTCTCCCGCGATCTCGACTTCCAGTATCGCAGCCTCATGGCTGCGCAGCCGGCGGCCTAGCCTCATGGCCCTGCGTCAGGTACATGCCGAAGAGGACATCCAGCGACCCCACCGCAAGCATCGCCTGATGACAGGAGCCATGCTCGCTGTCGATGGTCAGTGAGCGCTCGTGCTCGGTGATCGCAGCGTTGACACACCGCATGAGATCGACGCTCAGCGGCTCATAACTTCCCTTGCCTTCCTCTGTCGCTCCGACGTGGAACGCGCTCGGCTGCCAGTGCTTATCGAGAGAAGGCTCTGCGACCCCGCGCGTCGTAACGCGCCGTAGAAGCCATTGAAGCTCAGAGGTGCTGGCTCGCCTCACGCCCAACACCCCCGACAGGCGCTCATAGACACGCTGCTCGCTTGCGGCGAGAGCCGAGAGGCTGCTGAGGCAGAGATGGGGGAGGCGTCGCCGATGCCGGCTAGCTCCTCGATGCGACGACGCGCGCGATCCACTCCCCGGATCAGCCCGGCGCCGACTCCCAACGATGAGCGCCGCTCAAGCGACACCGCGAGGTAGACCTCTGCGACATGTGACCCAAGCCCGATCAGCCGGTCGCGGTGGCCTTCCAAATATGGACGCCAACCCTCCGGCCGGTGGCGCTCATCCGCGAGGGAGGCCGTCTGCTCTACATAGCCCTCGGCGGGGTAGGCACGATTCACACGCCAAAGCGAGAAGTCCGCCCCAATCGTGTGCGCGAACCGCTCAAGGCGCCGCTGTAGCGCCCACTTCCCACTCACAGGCAGGAATGGGTATGAGGTCATCGCAAGTCGATAGAGCGCGACGCTCTCCCCGCCGGCCGCAAGCAGCACATTCCCGTGCGCGTAGCGCAGTGGAAAGCCGGTCATGGGCGAATCTCGACTATCTCGCCTGCTCGCAGCTCTACGACGGAGGCCAGTAGCTCGCCGTGGCGAAAGCGGTGTCCCTCGGCGGGCCGCAGCACATGGCGGCCTCGTCGAGGAATCACTACGACAGGGCGTGAGAACTCCAGCTGCGCCGGGCCGTGAACTCGCCCACGGTGAAGCGTCGGGGAGTGCTCATCGGGAGCCACCCAAATCTCAGGTGCCCAAATCTCCACACTGCTCGCTGTGGGAAGGGCGCGGCTAAGCGACCGCCGCGTCGGGCGCAGTCGAAACGCAACCCACGAGATCAGATAGCGATGTGCTGGTCTTCCATCTGGCGCTATCTGCCCCGCCAAGGTGGCGACCAGGATGGGAAGCACGATCAGCCGAAGCGGCCAGTGCAACCCACCAAGCACAGCGCCAATGGCGAGCACGCTGACAAACGCCGTGCCGGCACTCATGCTCGCCATGAGCCACCCTCCGAGTGCCGCGCCCACGAGGGCGGCCACGAACGCGATGCCCAACGCGAGCGTCAACGACTGCGCGCTGAGGATGAGGACAACTAGCAAAGTCCCCGTTGCCCAAGCGAGCCATGCCAGCGGGACACCCCCCGGAATGGGAAGCTGCCGACCATCGATTTGATAGATGCGCCGGTCAGGGCGGAATATGCGCTGGTAGGAGCGAATCTGTGCGGGTGTATCACTCATGTGTTCACCCGAAGATCTGGTGGCCGATTGCCTCTGCGGCTTTGCCGATCTGATCCGGCGCGAACACCATCCACGCCACGACCATCGACGCCAGAAGGAACACGATCAGCTCGATAAATCGCCGGTTCAGAAGGAACATCAAGCTGAAGACAGCCACGATGCCGCCATAAAGCTCACTGGCGAAATGCTTAAGCAGCGCGCCGATATTGCGGCCCACGTCGTTGCCGGCTGCGAGCGCATCTGGCGGCAGGAGCATCAATACTCCGACAGCCATGCACCACACGAGTACGAGTCTTAGTTTCTGGGGCATCCAGCTCACCTCCGCGACGGGCTGGCCGAGGATGGATTCGCGGATCGTGTGATGGCGCTTGAGGTCTCGGGTGTCACACGTTCCACCCGGGGAGGGGTAAGGACAGCGATCGCCCCGCGGACGATCAGCAACACCACCAGACCCCACAGCAGCACCCGCGCCACAAGCCGCGCGAGCCGCGTCACTGAGTCAGGTACGCCACGCGAGGCTACAAAGCCAGTGGCATCTTGCGTAGTGGTTTTCTTACGGTGGAAAATAATCACACCGTCTTTCTACGCGGCCCGAGGTGAAATAGCCACAACTGTCAGTAATGGCAATTAGTCACACTTATACAGGCACCTACTTGTATAGCCAGCGCCAGGGCCAGTCAGCCGAATTGACGCGCGACTGCTGGGGTGCTCTCTGACCTTTCTGTTTGTGTCCGAGGCGCCCGCGGGCTCCATGAGCACTGACCGATCAAGAGACTCTTCATCCTCAAGAGCTTGTCGAAGGCGAGCTGGACGAGCTGATCGCCCGAGCCCGCTCAGAGCACAAACCTGTCGCCGTGTGGTGCTTGTTCAGCGG
Source organism: uncultured Solirubrobacterales bacterium (assembly GCA_963813115.1). GTDB lineage: Bacteria > Actinomycetota > Thermoleophilia > Solirubrobacterales > Solirubrobacteraceae > Palsa-744. The sequence goes on along the minus strand of CAWEXS010000004.1, from coordinate 276,143 downwards.
AGGCAACGACTCCACCGTGCTCGCCCACCGCTGCCGCAAGCATTACGACGGCCTCGCCTTCCTCGACACCGGCACGGCCGTTCCCGTGGGCTAGGGCCTTTGTTCGCGGGCCATCTACGGTCGCAGGATTGGGTATCAATCCCGAGAACGAGTCTGCGGTAGGCGTCGCCCGCGTGCAGGACTCGCGGCTTATCCAGCCACCGAGCGAAGGAATGGACGAACTCGATCACGCCGCGAGACAGGCCGATCGTGATTCGGGCTCTCTTGACAAGCAGCGCGACCGCCAGCCAGCGCCGCCATTATACGACGCGCACGACCACCTCGAACGCTGCGCTGCCCTTGGTTCTTGGCGCGCTTAGATCGCGCTCAAGCTGGTGTGGATCGACTAGATGCCGTTGAGGGTCCCACACGAGGCAGAACAGAAATCGGCAGGCCGGATGCGTGTGGTAGCTCTCAATGTCGATCCGCAGCTCGTCAGCGATCCCCTTGGCGTGTCGCGCGTTTCGTGCGTACTTGATCTCTACGAGCGTCTGCTGACTCGGCACGGCAATATCGGCGCGCTTTGTGTTGCCGGCGCTGCTCGGTGTGGGCTCCTCGCGTCTTGCGTCGCTCCACAGGCAACGCAGAAGAAAGAACACGAGGTCCTGCACGTCTCGCTCGTCAGCGACGGGGAAAGATGCTCGCTGGTCGCCTCGATCAATCAGAGCCCTCGCCGCAATCGGCAGAGAGGAAGCGATCTCGTTCAAGATTACGAACGGATCGCTGCTTAGGCCCTCTGGACGGATGCGTTCGGCCTTCTCAGGCCGCATTCCGCAAACTAGGGTCTCAACGTCGTCGCCGAGGAAGTCGGCTGCACAGACTCCATCGGAGCCCACGGCCTTGCGTTCCTCGGCGGAAGTCGCGGCCTCGACGGCGAGCGCCCGATCGCTGACGGCATCGAAGCCTCCGTACAGATACTCGTCCCAACCCACGACCCCGCGCACGTATCTATGCGAGTCGGCAGGCGAGAACCGAACGCGATAGATGCCGGGTCCGCCGTCCTCCTCATCGAGCAGCCAATGCTCGTAGGTTGCTCCCTCGTGTTCCAGGTCGCGGAGGTCGTCCTTCCAGTTCGCTACGCGGCTCGAAAAGCGATGCCCAAAGGCGTCGAATCCATCGGTGTCGTTTGGCACGCGGTCATCGTGCCCGAAGCAGCGGATGCGTCGCGGGCGGACCTGCGAGGTCAATCAAGCGGGACATGGTAATCGAGGCCGGCCTCAAGCGGGAGTACGACCTCTCATACGCCCCGCTATCGAGCGCGAATCACGGCGATTGGCCCGCTGTCCGAGATGTCGATATGAGCCTCTGCTCCGAGCCGCTGCACGGCACTCGCCGGGTTGGGAGCTTCGGACCACCTTCGCGCACGATGAGGCCCGAGCCGGTGTTTGCTGCGCTCGGCCGGCTGTCTTATCGGTTCTGCGGCTGCGTCCAAGGGTTCCAGCCTTCAACCCCTGTCGTCGCATCGAATAGGTCATGGAGGAGCCCCTGAGCGACCTCCGAGGCATCCTTGAGTTGCGCAGCCACAACGCGATCTGTTCTGGTGAAGCGAGCGCTCGGATAGGGTGGTCCTGAGCCGAAGCCACGGTTCGCGCGCTCAGACTTCGCTCCCTCAATCCCGATGACTGCCACGCCGACGTCCACGGCGCCGTGGTAGCCGGCAGCTTCGTACAGCATCGCCATCACCGCGAAAAACACCTCGACGTTGCCGGCGATTACGACCTCGATGATGAGAGGCGTCGAAGGATTCGATAGGCGTGTGTCCGAAGCACGCCCGCAGAACAGCCGACCGTAGCCGTCAAGGTAGAGATTTAGATCGACAAGGCTCGTAATCTGGTCGAGCGTGCTCCGTTCGCTCTCAACGCGGGTCGAGAGACGCCACAGATCGGCGTTGTGTCGCCGCCAGACATTTGCTTGCTCAAGGGTTGGTGAGTAGACGCCGCCCAATCCGGTGGCGTGGGCGCATTGGATCAGTCGGGTGTGCATCTGCGCGCTACCGCCCAATTGCGCGACTGCCCGCGCGTACATGCCCGGTTCCAGCACTACGGGACGGGCGTAGGCATGAACGTAGCCTTGCCCGTCTATCGGCTTCACCGGAGCACGCTCAATCGCGTCATCGAGCACCTTGAGCCGATCGACCGTCCATTCCTCGCGGCGTTGATAGAGCCGAGCTACCTCACCCTCACTGAGGATTCGGTTCCCGTTGGCGCCGCGCCCGTAGTAGCGATTATCGCCTTTGACGACGACCATGTGGGGTGCTCGTGAGGACTGTGGCACGATGACGGCGAGGTATCCGCGCGCCGCATCATCCGGCAGCGGATATGGCTGGACTTCGATGAACGGAACCTCAGCTATCGAGGTTGAGACGATCTGTCCGACGCGCTCAGGTGTGCCTTGGAGCGGGATCGGCTCTGGAATCGTCGGCTGGCCGTGGTCATCCTCGGCGACGCCGTAGAGCAGGACGCCGCCATCGGTCGCCATCGCGGCTACGTCCTTCGCCAGCTCGACGTTCTTGTTCTCGGTCGGCAGGCTGGCCTTCGCATCGAAGGTCGGCGTCTCCGCGAGTCGCCCGGCACAAGCCGCCTCGCGTATCTCCTGCGCATCAGTTGGAATCCACACGGCAACTAGTATCGCGCCAAGGTGGGGCGATGCCGAAAATCTCGTCTGCGATCATGGGCGTCCACATGCCCATCGTTGTCATCCTGGAGCGCCTAGTCGCGCTGCTAGTCGAGCTTGATGAACTCTGGCGCGAGTCGCGCGCCCGATGGAGGTTTACCGAGGTGCTTGGCGCGTCGGGGATCAAGCTCTCGCATCCCTCTATGACGCGCGAGTGGGTTGCCCAGTCAGATGCATATCGCGTCGCCCAGATCGCCGACATAGAGGATCTCGCCGCTGCGGGGCTCGTTGATGTCGAGTGGGGTATATCGAGCAACGGCCGCGCTGGCGACTTGCGCCTCACGCCAGCGGGCGAGGCGCAGGTCGATCGTCGCCTTTCCCCGTCCCCGGCGCCGTCCACGTCTGTCGGCTCCGACTGGCAAGGGGACGTTTTGCCCTTGCTGGGCGCAGCGGCCGAACTAGAACGCGATCTACCGCCCGATGGCGCGATTACTCAGGACGCTCTGAACGTTGCACTCGGCCGGCCGCTCGGCGATCCGCAAACGAGCACGACGCTGACGCAACTCTCGGACGCCGGCTACTTTCGAGAAGCGCAGAGCGTCGAACAGGTTGACGGTCCGATTGCTTTTCGGCTCGGTGAGCGGGCGTTGCAGCGTGTGGCCGGCTGGCCCGGCGGGACTGGCGACCTCGCCTCTGAGTTGGTGGCGTTGATCGACCGGCGGCTAGCCGATCCGGCCGTATCCGAAGATGAGCGCGGACGCCTTGAGCGCCTGCGGCAGACGGTCGGTGAAGTCGGGAAGGGCGTCGTTACGGGACTTCTAACCGCTCTAATCAAGAGCCATACCGGCTGAGTCGTGGCTGACGCGCGTGACACTCGCGCGGTCGTAGGCGAGGGGCCAGTGCTGTGGCCCGTCGCGACGTGAGCTGCTGCGTTTTCTGCGATCGGGAGCACAAGAGCCGAGAGCACGTAATCCCGCAGTGGCTTGGAGAGCCGCTTAGGGACTCGCACGCCGTTGCTCCTGGGATGCGCCGGACCCGCCTGACGCATCGCTACACGCCGCCCGCCGAGGTCATTCAAGACCTCGGCCTCGAAGCGCTCGGAGCCCTGATCTAGCTGTCCTGCTTGAGAGGGATAAACGTGAAGCTCAGTCGTCGGAGCTAGCCAGGTCGACTAGCTCCTCGAAGCGGCCGGCGAGACTCGTTATGACCTGCTCAATGAGGCGGCAGGAGGTGTAGTCATTGAGTGAGTAGTGAACCCAAGTGCCGTGTCTGCGCCGCCTCACGATCCCCGATTGGTAAAGGATGCTCAGATGACGGGAGACGTTCTGCTGGCTCGTGTCTAGTGCTTCCGTCAGCTCTTGCACGCTCGCTTCTTGCTTCTCCAGCAGCGTGAGTATTCGTATCCGGGTTGGCTCTGCGATGACCTTCAATCGGTCTGCCACCAGCTCAAGGAGGGCGGGATCATGCGGCGTTGCTATCGACATGCCCAGGCCGACCTATCGCCCGAGGTAGTCAAACGGGCCTGGGGCACGCTTCGCCAAACCCCGCCTGACCGCAGGCTCGGGCGAGGAACGAGGGACGCCCTGCGCCTCAGTGGTGACGACGGGGGGCACTCGATGGTGTCCCAGGCGTCGTCTGGTGCGATCCGGGCGCGCTGAGTGTTTCCGCCGGGTTGGACGCAGGCGCGCGTGTGACTGTGGGCTTGGAGTCGGTACGGGCGGACGGTGCCTAGCCCGTGGCCGTGCGTCTGGTGCTGATATGCGCTGCGTAGAGTCGTGATAGAGGACGAGCGTTCCGAATGAGATCGCCACGAGCCCAATGGCCGCCAAAGCGCCGGCAAGCCCTCGGGTGAAGTGACGGCGCGGCATGGCACTGAGCGCCACGGTCGGCGCTGGGGATGCGTGTTGGAGTGTGGGCTGCTCGGTCTCGTCCGGGGCTGACCAGTCTCTCTCTACGGCGTCGTAGAACGAATCATTTAGGCGGTCAGGGTCCATACTCATAATGCGAGCAACGCCCGGATAGTCACAGCGAATTATTCGCTGTGAGCGCGCGAACTATCAGCGATGCGCGCGATGGGGCACAACGAGCACCAGTCGCCCTAGCTGCGCATACGGGGCCTTAGCCGTGAGGGTGAACTTGGTTGCAGCGTGCGCAGTGAGCGGCAGTTGGAACACGAATCGTGCGCGACCGTGGGTAGCGTGGACGCGATGAGAGCCGAGAGCGACAGTCCGCGAGTTCCGCGACGCGCGGTAGCCGAGAGTCACAAGGCCACGGACGCCGGAGGGTACGCTGGCTATCACGGTCAGGCGGCGCGCTCGCAGATGGTGATGGACATGCAGGGCGAGCGGAGCGGGCAGGGTGACGCTTGCCGAGTTAACGGGATTGACGTTGCCAGCGGCATCGCTGAGCCATACCTTGATTGACCATCTCCCGTGCGGGGGTGGATGTATGCCCGTAAGGCGCTCCAGGGTTGAACTGCCTCGGGGTGGCTGGCAGGCGGTAGGCGAGCAAAGCTGGTAGTCGGCCTGCGTGATTGCGGCTACATGCGCGGGGTCGCTCCAGGTCACGGTATCCGAGCTATCTACGGCGCGCGTGGCTTGTAGATTCTGAGGGGGCGGGGGCGGCGCGTTGGCGATGACGATGCTATGAGTCAGTTGGGTGTCGTTTTGTGCCGCGTTGTTGACCTCCAATGTGATCGTGTGCGGGCCGTCGGCGATCTGTGTGGTGTCTAGCGCGAGTGCGCTGCCGAGGCTTTGGCAAGGGATTGGATAGGTGTAGTCGCAGACTCCGTTTTGTGTTGCTGCGGTATGCCCGTCGACCAAGAGCGTTGCCTGAGATATGCCGCTTGGGTCAGAGGCTTGAAAGATGACATTCTCGATGGCCTTGTGGAACCCGTTGGCGGGGCCCGCGCCCCATAGCGATCCAGAGACGCCAGATACCAACGGATCGGCAGTCTCGTTGAGGGTCACGCTTGCTCCATAGAGCGTTGCCCATGCCGTGTAGAGGGTGCCCCCGGTCAGGCACCCTTCGGAGCCGGTGCAGGTTATGCCGGCGGTGATCGTCCTGGCGTTGTCGATGGGAAGGCTTGCGTCAAGGCTGTTGATGCTTCCGAACGCTTCCCCGACTTCGCATCTGCTGTCGGGAAAGCTGAAGGCGCAGGTCTCAAGGGTTGTGTTGTCGGCGGTGAGCGCGGGAACCCAGCCATTGTCGCCATATGCGCCGAGGAAGCGGTCGGGGCGAAAGGCGACGACGGTCGTATCGGGTGGTGCGGTGAAGCGCCAGCCAGCGCTTGCGCCGGCTGCGGCGTTGCCGGTGTCGGTGAGATCGTCAGTGGCAAATAGGCCGTCGGCCTTTGATGGCTCGCCTTCGACTTGCGTAGGCGGGCACATCTGTCCCACGTCGATGTGCGCCAAGTCAGTGTTGAAGGACTGCCAACTGTTGTTTTGGTTCCCCGGTGCGCGGTCGCAGGCAGTCACGGAATAGGTGCCAGACCGAGCGACTGAGGTGATCCCCAACGCCCAGAGGGCTATGACGAGGACTAATCCTCTTCTCATCGCGGAATCCGGTAAGTCGCGGACGCCGAATGGGCCGCTGCTGGAGGAGCGCTGTAGGAGACGACGAGCAGCCTGGCGTGGGCAGCTCGCGTCGAGAGGACTCGGCGGGTCGAGCGCAGATTTCTCACGAGATGTCGATGTCCGTGGTGAAGTGGACCGAGAAGGGTCAGGGTGGCCCGGTCGCCGTGCGGCAGGTTGAGAAGCCTCACGATGATGTTCTTCCCGTGGCGGCGGATCCGCACACGCGGTCGTGCGAGCGAGACTGGACGTGGAGCTAGTGGGGTGGCGGCCATCGGGGCGATTGTTGTGGATGCCTGCGCTGGGGGTTGGCGTGCTTGGCCGCTGGCGATGATGGTGGACAAGCCCGCAGCTTGGAATAGAGATGTCGCGTCGAGGACGCCCCCGGCTGCGGCGGCTGTGGACTTCAACATCTGTTCTGCTTGTGAAGCGTCAAGGTCCGGGCGATAGGCGCGTACTGCTGCCAAGACGGCGGCGGTAATGATCGCGGCTTGGCTAGTGCCTGCATAGTTGTACTCAGGCGCTCCGGTCAGAGGATCGGCCTCGTCAAGGTCGCAGCCTGGGGCGGACAGGGCGAGTTGTGGGCCACTGTTTGAGAACGCGCACGGCTGACGCTGGGCGTCGGTTGCCCCGACCGCAAGGATGCCGGGGGCTGCCCCCGGGTATGAGACTTGCGAGGCCGCTTCATTGCCTGCCGCAGCCACCACGTCGAGCCCATATGTCGATCGTGCTCGTACCACGGCGTCTTGCAATTCAGCGCGTTCGTCAGGCGTCGGGGAGCCTTGGAACCCCACCGAAAGGCTGATGACCTTGATGTTGTAGGCCTGGGCTCTCCGCTCGCACGCGAGCATTCCTTGCTGATATGCGTTGAAACTCAGGCCGTTTGTGCTGCTCGCGGCTCGAATCGAAACGATCCGTACGGCACTCGGCGCTGCGCCTACCTGTCCCCAATCATTGCCTGGCACAGCAGCGGCTTCCATCGCCATCCGCGTGCCGTGCAAAGCCGGATCAGCGTCGCCCGGGTCTCCGCCGTCGAGTGCTTCACGGTCAACGACGACAGGCTGAGTGTCTGGGTTGAGATCGACTCCGCTGTCGATGATGCACACGCTTACAGGCTGAGTGGGAGGGGCAGCGAATGGCAGGAATGTTGCGCGCGCAGCTTCGATCTGATGCGAGGGCCACGGCAGCTCTGTGGCAAGAGCGGGTGTGCCACTGAGGGCGAACTGCGCGATCACGGCGCCGGCGCCCACAGCGAGACGAGTGCGAGCTCGGCTTGGACTCATCCTCGCACCCGGACTCGTACGGGACGGCTGGCCGCCCCGATAAACGGAAAGGCAGAGTTGTAACGCACGACGGCGCGGAATCGGTAGGAGGTCCCCGCGCCGATCGAGAACACGTAGCGATAGGCGAACTGACCTAGCGCGTTGGTGCGGATAACTTCGATGGTGCGCCATCTGCCGAGGTAGCGGATCTCTATTTGGATTTGCTCGCCGCCGTGGGGGATGAATCCGCCGGCTAGGTGTCCGTGGAAGACGACTGAGTGCCCGAGGCGCACGCGCCGTGTGGCGTGCATGGAGAGCGCGGCGTAGACCCGCTCGTGGTAGTCGAGTTGTGCTGCGGGGGTGGTGTCCTTGAGGTGGGAGAAGTATGCGATTCGCAGCAGCCGCGATGGGCCGCGTGGCACCTTGAAGGACCATGCGCCGCTCTGGTCTGTGCTGACGCTGGCGGTCGTCTTCAGGGCGGCGCCTGCGGCGCTTGGCTGCTCGATTAGCTGTACCTGCGCGCCTCTGATCGGAACACCGGCATGATCCGCCAAGCGCCCCGCGATGCTGAGTCCCGACCGGCTCAGATGCTGGCTGAGCGTTGGAGAGAGCTTGGTAGTTACGGAAAGCTGGGCGCGGTCGTCACAAGTGGCGCCGTTGCACTGGCCTCTGGTGAGCAAGGTGGTGTAAGCGCCGCTGTTATCCACGATGACGTGGTGGTCCAAGATCGTCGTGAGGTTCCCGGCTGCATCGCTGACCGATACCGCCAGGTCGTGAGGACCGTCGGGTGCGACTGAGGGATCGAATGGCACATCGACGCTATTGACTTGGCTCGGGCAGGGCTGGAGGTAGAGAAACGCTGAAGTCCCGTCGCTCGTGCCTCCGACGTTGCGGCAGCGTCCGTTGTTGGCGTTGAGGATCGGGCTTGCGACAGGTCGCCCGTCGATCTCAAATACAACCCCATAGACACCGGGGCCAGGATCGCTGGCCGTGACAAGGATATTCTGGGGTCCGTTGAGAATCTGTGCGCCCAACAGACTGCCGCCGACCGCGCTTGCGGTGGGCGCGCTGTTGGCGTCCAGGGTGACGTCTCCTGCGAGTAGTTGCGCTGCCACCATGTAGGGGCTGCCAACAGCCGGGCAAGTCCATCCGATTGCACCCCCACACGCTGCATTCATGTAGAGATGGGTCGCGCTGGTCAGATTCGAGGCAGGCACCACTACCTTGTTAGCCGGGTCAAAGCGGCTGGATGGATTGCCTACGTTCCCGCAGTTGTCCTGCCGACACTGGTCAAACACGTCGGCCGAGTCGTAGCTGTCATTCGGCGCTGCGAACCAAGCGACCGTCTGCGCGTTTTCCGCGATGTCGCTCGAACTGGATATGCGCCAGAGTGTCGCCGCTGCGATGGTGGCAAACGGGGGTGCTGTGAACGTCCATGTCGCGGTGGCGTTGACCGGCTGGGCTGGGGTGCCGTTGACGACTGCCGCGAGTGCGCCCCCTTCCGCGCAGGCGTTGACCGGGTTCATAAAAGGTCCGGTGATTGATCCGCTCCACCCGTCTGTGGGGGCTGGGCGCCCGGTCGGCGTAGCGCAGGAATAGACGTGGTAGCTGCCCGCCCGCGCCTCGGGGGCGAGACTCGCGCCAGCGCTTGCAGTGAGCAGGCACGCCAGAGCCACGAGCACGACTTGGCTACCTGCTGAGCCGCGATGGGGACGAATTGCCATTCTCATCTCCCCAGATAGTTGAGGCTTGTCCCGCCGCCCGTGCGACTGGGTGGCGGCGGTTCGCTGCTCACACTCGAAGACCCTTGGTGCGTAGCTGATGCTGCTCGCGCCAGTGAGGATGACGACGAGCTTCCAGCTGAACTCCCGAGCGCCAGATAGCCGGCTCCTCGATTCGGAACCGCCGTGCGGCGATGCGAGGAGACGTGCGCCGTAGGATGAGATGTCGATCGAGTCGTTGCGGGCGCTGTGGAAAGACTGCTCGACGTTGGCGCTACCGGAGCGATGCGCGCGGTCGCAGCTGTAGCTGGGTGATGCTTGACGCTGCCCCGGTGGGAGGGATGCGAGACGGTCAGGGAGTGGATTGCCTGCTCGCCCACGACGCCCGCGCCCGCAACGATGATCGTGGTGCCAGCAACAGCAGCCTTTGCTGCGAGACCACCACCGCCGAGCAACCCTGCCGCTCGTTCGCTGGCCCCGGTCCCGCTCGGTATTCGATGGTCTGACAGAAGAATCGCCAGACGATCAAGCCAGCCGCCATGCGGGACGGCTATCAGCACTGGAGGCAAGAGTGCCGCGCTCGCGCGACGCTGGAAGTCTCTACCACGCATCTCGCGCACCAGCTGCGCATAGGAGCCTCGACACCCGGAGCAGGCCGCCAGGTGAGCCCTCGCGGCCTGCTCGTCCTTGAGCTTCGCCGTTCCGGCGGCGTGCGCCAGGATCGCTCGATGGCGGTACTCGCACATGCGGCCGGCAGACGCGATCACGGCGACCTGATCGAGCTTTTGGTCGGCACTGCGCGCCGCTGCAACGACGGTCTTGGTAGGAACCCCGAGGCTTCGGGCGGCGAGCTTCACCCCGATTCCCTGAGTAGCCATGAGCGACACCACCTGTTGCTCGAAGGGCTCCAGTTGTGCCAAGAAGTCAGACGCCCTGGCAATTCGCTCTCGCGTCTCGATGATCTCGGATGGCTCGCTTTCGTCTGATACCTCAGCCGCCACAAGTTCAAGATCTACTCGTCGGCGGCTGCCGACCCGAACGGAATGGCGTCCGCTTCGACGCTCGGCCAGCAGATACCGGACGGTGGCCCAGAAAGCGCCCTCCAAGTGCTGCTCATTGCGGATCGGCTCGCGCGACATGACGACCAGGCTGATTGCCTCATCCACTACTTCCTGGCGCATCTCAGCCGACACGCTTGCCCCGTCCCGGCGGCGGCTGAGCATTCCGCGCAACTCAATCCGCCTGCTATTCAGCGCGTGTGCCACCTCCTCGGGGGACCAGCTCCCCCGCTGATTAGGGGCACGCACGAGACGCAGCACGCCACCACCCACACGAACAAGGGGCAGACGTGGATGCACCACCGCCGGTAGAGGATGAGCACGAGAGCCCATGCCCTTAATGCGAGCTAGCCCCTCAAAGTTCCAACGAATTTGTCGAGCAGGAGAATCATCGCTATCCGCGCTCGAAAGTGGCTGTCCTGGCCGACGCTCGCTCATCCTGAAAGATCTCCGGGTCCGGCGCATCCTGCGCCGTAGGCTCCAAGGTATCAAGCAGCCATCAGTTTCGGTTCACCGGAACACTTACCCACCCTAGGGTGGAGTACTCGTCCAAACGAGCAATCAAGGCATTACGAAGCCCTTGCGCCTATCTCATGTTCTCGCTCACCGGAGCGCGGCGTCCGGGGGCTACAGGATCGAGGGGTCCTAGCCTCTGGCGTCGCAATCCTAGGGCTGCGCGAGCGCCGACATATCGAAGGGCACCACGGCGCTTTCCTGCCGGCTCCACGCAAGGCCGCCCACAAGCCCGATCCGCTTGAGGTCTTGGGCGAGCCACTTGTACACGACGTGCGAGACCGGGTAGCGCTCGCCGACCTCGAAGCCCATCCCGCCGTGCGTTCCCGTTAGCCAGCGGGCGGATGTCGGCCTCATGGACCGCTGCTGCTGGTAGCTGTGTTCGCCGACCTCGAAGTCGTAGTTGCGACTGCCGATCTCGACGCCCAGCGTGTTTTCCGCCCCGTCCGGCAGGGCTTCGATGTAGCCGGCCATGTGGGGGATTGGGCCGAAGGCGTGTTCTTGGTCGTGGCGGCCGTTGTAGACAAACCCCACGATCCGCATGGGCATCAGAACGTAGTGCTCAAGCTGGGATGCCAGCGTGGGCATCCAGCGCTCGACCAGCTCTCGATAGCCAACGAAGGCGTTGGCGTAAAGCTGGCGCGCGATCTGGAGGAGCCGCTCGTCGCTGTAAAGTTCGCCGATCCATCCACCTCCGGGCTGCCGCTGGTCAGCGACGGGAAGCGGGGCGAGCAGCTCGTCGGTGCCCTGCTCGCGCGCTGTCGCAGCAATGGCCCGCAGACCGCGCACGTCGTAGCCGCGGCCGAGGTGCTGAAAGATCACTGGTCGTGGGTCCTCCCAAGCCTCTGACGGTACGTGCTCAAGCAGAGCCTCGATCGCGTCGATCTCAATCCGCTCGGTCGTGAGCGGGCTCGCCTCAGTGAGATCACAGGCTGCTGCCCATACGGCCTCGTAGCCAAGGGGGCCGTTCGGATCGACGGGCAGCGCGGCGTTTTTGAGGACGTGGTCGAGCTGGCGGTTTACGCCTGAGTGCGCCCAATGCCACGCCCAAGCGGCGCCCGGCCCAACCTGACTGCCTCTCATCATTCCCCACCCAGGCCGCGCCTCGAAGAAACGAATGTCGCTCGGCAGCTGGAAAACGTCTGGACGCGACTCGTCCCCACGCCAGAAGGAGACCGTCAGATGAACGTCGTTGCTGGCGACAGCCATCGGGAGCACACGTCCCGCGCCATCGACTTCCGCGACCAAGCCTGCGAGCGGGCCAAAGGCATCGGCGAGCGCCTGAAGGCACTCCCGAGCTTGGACTCCCCCCTCACGCCACGGCGGCGGTGTCGCGCCCCCGAGGACAGCCTGACCAAAGATCGTGTCGAGGACTCGCATGGCGAATCCAGCTTCGCTGTCTAGGAACGGCGCCAACAGACGCCCGGCACGGTCGGCGGACCCGAGACTGATAGCAAGCGCCAATGGGTAGCGCCAGAAGCTCCAAATCCTCGGGCGCTTCGAGCAGCCGCTGACTATCGAGTTCATTAAGGAGGAGGGCCTGCGCTGCGAACCACTGCGCGACGGCGGGCAGCACGAACGCCAAGCCTGGACCGCGACGCTCGACCATCCCCGTCGATAGCAACTCGTCAGCCCTCATCCCATCGAGAACATCTCCGGCCGGGACCGGCCCAAGCTCGCAGGCGATGGACTTAACGGCAAGTGTCCGAAGATGACGCTCGTCAATACTCAGATCCCTTGTTGCCCGTTCGCCCAACATCGCCATAAGGTCGATCTGCGCACGCGGAACGGTGTCTCGGTCGCGCATCCAAAGCCCAACTAGGAGCGCGAAGAACGGCTGAGCGATGGTCGCGCGTACCGGCTGCGGGAGGAAATGCACGCTGGTCGTGACGCCGCGAATCCCGGCGCCTATCTGCACGCAGTCCTCTTGAGACTCCTCGTCCAAGGCGGGGAACGCTCTGAGCTCCACGGCCTCACTCAACACGGGAACACCGCGCGAGGTGAGCAGCAGCGTTGTTTTCGGCCAAGTCCCAGCAAGCACTCTGGCCTGGGTCAGGAGTTCGCCAGCGGCCTGATAACCGACCTCATCAACACCGTCCACCACGATGCTTGCGCCGAGGTGCCGGACCTCGCCGACCTCCGCCGCCGCAGCTTCGACCGCCGCTTGTAGTGACGGCACGCAGTCGGCGGCCCGTAGAAACACGGGCAGCGCTGCCTCCGCGTCAGCTACCGAGCTTTCGAGGGCGGCCTGGTGATGTCTCTCGGCGGCGATCGACTTCCCGGAGCCCATCGGCGCCGTCCAAACCACGAGCGGATTGTCGGGCTCAGGGAGCAGGCTCGAATCAGCTGCTCCGAGCGCCAGGTCATTGGCTAGGTCAGCGGCCTCGTGTACCGGGAGGCCAACGCCTCGCCAGCGGGCCTCGGACCGCGCGAGCGAGGCTCGCCACAACTCCTCTAGCCGAGCTTCGCGATCCAAGCTCCCATCCGGTGCGGCGATGCTAAGGAACTGCTCGCGGACCCCGTACATCTTCGGCTGATCGAGGATCGCAGTTAGCCGCTCCAGGTGGAAAATCTCCACGGTCCCGTCCACTGCCTCGCGTAGCGCTTTCCGCTCTCCGCGCCGAAGCTCTTGGTTCGTAACGAAGGCGAGCGCGTCAGCCTTGTTCGTCTGGACGCCCTCGAAGTCACCTATGAGCTTTTTCTCGATCTCTTTGAGCGTCTGCTGGCCTCGGGGGAAATAGGCGGCCATCACCCACCGCAATCCGTCTCGGCTTGCGGTCGCATCGGCACCCCCGTCCTTTCCCCCGAGTGGATGGCTAGGGTCGAGGCCCGTAAAGCCCTCCGAGAGGAGGATTTGCTGAGCTAGACGCTCGGACGGACCCTGGCCTTGCGTCCACTCGCGCAGCCGGTGCCACGTCTCGTCCCATCTCGTATCGCCTCGCATATTTTGAGTGTTGCACGAGGCTCCCCGAGAAACGCAGAACGGTCTCATAACGACGACTCATGCGACCGGCGGCAATCAAGTCGAGGTCGTCCACCGCGCGGCGAGCACATCAAGATCGCTCCAGGCGGCGATCGAGAAGCACAGCGGCGAGGAGACAGGAGACGAACGGCCCGTGGGTCCGGCTTCACGCGACCTCACGATCCTGGCGCAGCTATCGTCTGCGCTCATGCGAGCCGAGGTCGTTGCGCTTGCCGCGTAAAGCATCTCTAACCGACCCTCGCGCGAAGGTCAACCGGGCGGCTGAACACCTGGATGCGCTCGGGGCAGAACTCCGGGCCTTTTCGGATCGTGACCCTCACGGCATTTCCGCGGATGCCGACCTGGACAAGGGACGGCAGGTGCTTCGTTTCCGGGAGCGAGAGGAGCCGCCGATCAAACTCGGGCTGATGTTCGGGGACTTCATCCACAACTTGCGCTCCGCGCTGGACAACCTCATATGCCAACTCGCCTATCTCAACGGCGCGGATAGCTGCGATACGACTCAGTTCCCGATCTGTGGGAAGCCTGAGCTGTTTGCCGGGCAGGTCAAGCGCGGGCGTCTTGCGGGTCTCTGCGACGAGCACATCGCAGACATCGACAAGTTGCAGCCATATGACGGACGGTATGAGCCGGTTCACCGTGCCCTCGTTTTTGTCCGAGACTTCGACAACATCGACAAGCACCAAGCCGTACATGCAGTCGCGACCGCGCTTGATCCACGACCCGAGGCGATGGGGGCATGGCGCGCCCTCCCGGAGGGGGACATCGTGTTGGAGATCGAGCCCGTCACGGTTGGCAAGCCGTTGTACGACGGCGCAATAATCGCGCGAGTCTCGCTCGTTCGCGGCAGGCTGAAATCGGACATGGGCATGGAGATTGAGTTTCCCCTACGCATAGGCTTCGGAGAGCTGGGTCTCGCCTCGGACAAGCTCGCAGCCATCTGGCGAGAGATCGGTGGGATCATCGAATCGTTCGCGCCAGCCTTCGGGGAACAGCAATAGCCGCGTCCGGGCCTTCACACGCATCCGCCTAGCTCGGCATTCCCCACGCGCAGACAAGCGCTCACGTCGGGGATCGCAATCAGCATCTAAGCGACGCCCAATCGATGCCCTGGCCTTACATCAATCGTCCTGTTCTCTGGGGAATAGCCACGGCTCTCGGGCAATCCTGAGTTACGCGGCGGGGTAGCTGCTCGCAGCCGGCGTCGCGCTCGCGGCGGGATGCCTTGGCGGCGTAGAAGAAGCGGTGGCGCTCGCCGAGCATGCTGATCGGGCAGTCGTCTTCGCAGCGGCTGCGGGTGCAGCGTCGGCCGTGGGAGAGAACGAGGTTGGCGGGCCACCGACCGCGTGGGTGGGCGGTGACGCGCCGGCCGTGCGCTCGGCCTTCGTTGGGGCAGTCCTCGGGGGTGAGCTCGATGCGGCAGGCGTCGATGTTCATCGCGCCGGTGCGGTGCTCGGCGAGGTTGCGCTGGATGCTTGCCTGGAGTGGCTTGCGTGCGAGGAGGATCGGCTCCCAGGCGGGCTTCAGGCCGGTCCCGAGCCCGTCGGGTAGGAGTTGGGTCGCTGGGTAGCCTTGTCCTTGGAGCCACATGAGTACGTCGCGGAGTTCGAAGCCGGCTTCTTCGAGACCGCGCGCGAGGAGGTGGAAGGTGCGGGGCGCCGCGAACGCTGCAAGGTGGGCGCCGGGTCGGAGTACGCGCAGGCACTGTTTGCTCCACTGGGCGCTGAAGGCTTGGAAGGCTGTGGCGGGGTCAACGCGGGTGCCGCGCTTGCCGGTTTTGCGCGCGGGGTCGAGTGTGCTGGGTCGGTCCCAGCTCATGTTGTTGGCGTTGATCCCGTAGGGCGGGTCGGTGATGACCACATCGACGCTCGCGGCATCGAGCGTCGGGAGCGCCTTCAGGCAGTCGGCGTTCTTGATCTGCCAGCGTCGCGGGCGACTCGCTCGCCGTGACCTGCCGGCTCGGGTCTGCCCGTTGTTGGATCGCGCGGAAGCCATGCTTACTCCTCCTCTGCTTGTGATTGGCCGAGCCAGTCGACGGGCTGCTCGGGCTGCTCGGCGGAGATGAAGATCGGCCCGAACGGACCCCGCTGGGTGAGATCGTCCAGGGTCACGAAGGACACGGGGATCGTGCCGAGGTGGTCCTTCGCTGGGTCGGAGTGGTGCAGCGCGAGCGTGCGCTGGATGCGCTGGTGCATGCGCTTGCGCGGCTGGTCGGCGAGGACGATCAGCAGGTGCGGGAAGGAGCGGTAGTAGCTGCGCCACAGTGGCTCGGGCTCCTCCTCGCCGGGTGCGCTCGGCGGCGCGTAGTAGCGAAGCCTGGTGTAGCGCGTGATCTTGCTGGCGAGCTGCTCCGCTGGGCGGGCGGTGCCACGGTCGAGCTCGATCCAGCGCTGGTGCAGGGTGATCGCTCCGTCTTTGTCGACCTGGAGGTAGGTCAGCAGCGCGTCGGCGATCATTAGCTCGGCGGGCCGTCGTCCTCGCCAGGGGGAGATAGGGTGCGCGACCTCGTGCCGCCAGGAGTCCTGGCCGCACTCATCCTCCCGCTCGCGCGCAGCGTTCACGAACGCGATGCCGACGTCGTTGACCGCGATGGTGTGTGCGCGCAGCGGCCCTTCGGCCTGCGCGCGGGTCGGCACGCGCCTGCGCGGCTCGGCGCGTGGCCCCGCAGTCTCAACGGCGTCAGCGCCGGCCTCGGTGAGAAACCAGTGTGAGAGCGATCCGGGTGCCTGCACACGGTCCACGAGTCCGCGATCTCAGAGCAGTCGCAGGACGCGCCGCGCCCAGCCAATCCCGTCATCGGGCGTGTGCAGCGCGTGAACCTGCGCCGTCGTCAGCAGCCGGTGCTGGTAGAGGCTCACCAGGATCGCGGGTGCAACCGGCGGCAGCGGCCGGTCGTTCTTCTTCCTCGGGCTCACGCTCCACCCCTCAGCCTGTCACGGTCGAGGGGTGTATGACTCGACGCCATCGCGTCGCCTCTCACTCTTGTGCTCGTGGCCGCTGGGCTCGTCGTGCTCCTGCTCGCCGTTAGTCTTGCCTCACCCGCCGTGCTGGGCATGGGTGACGTCAAGCTCGCACTCCTACTCCTCTGCGCCCTGGGCGGCCTTGCCTCCACAGCATTGCTGCTCACCCTCGAGCTATACGCCCTCGTCGCGCTGCTCCTGCTCATCCGTCGTGGCCGCTCCGCGCTCGGCAGCACGCTCCCGCTCGCCCCGATCACCGCCGCTGGCTGCCTCATCGCCCTGCTGCTATGAGACGTAGCTCGCGCATCCCGTTGAACGCGCTTGCAGCCCTGCTTACGCTCGCCGCCCTCGCCGTGCTCTGGCAGCTAGGCCCCGGTCTACCAGCGCTCCCCAAATCCTGGACCGCAGCGATGAGCGACTTCGAGGCCGAAGAAGCCCTCTTCTGGCTGCTCTGGCTGGCGCTCGCCGTGGTGCTCCTGCTCATCGCGCGGGCGCTGCTCAATGAGATCAGGCTCGCGATCAGACAACGCCGCGAGGGCCAGATAGCGGCCTTCACCGAGCGAATCAAACCCATCCCGAGACCTCCACCGCCACCGTCCCTCGCTCCCGTATATCCCGACCGATACGTGATGACGCTTGAGCCGCGCCCGAACCTCGAGCCCGAGCCCACGCTGGAGCCACCAGCCACCGCTGGCCCAGAGGCCATTTCGGACGTCAGTGGCGCGTCTGTCGAAGAGCAGCAGTTGCACACGGGGCTCTCGATCTCGGTGCTCGGCCCACTCAGGATTGACGGACTGAAGCCGATCAAGCGCGCCGCAACCCACGAGATGCTGGCCTTCCTCGCGCTGCACCCGCCAGGAGCCACCCGCGACGAACTGATCGAGGCACTATGGCCAGGAGAGGATCCCCAACGCACGCTCCCACGTCTCTACCAAAGCGTCAGTGACGCTCGCAGGGCCCTCGGCGACGGTGTGATCCGGGACCGCGAGCGCTATCGACTCGACCGCACAAGGATCCGCATCGACCTCGATGAGCTCGACCGGCTGCTCGCCATCACCGGAGACGCCGAGCGCGAACGACAAGCGCTCGAAACCGCGCTCTCACTCTGGCGCGGACAGCCACTCGCCGGCTGCGACTACCCCTGGGCCGATGGCTTCATCCACCAGCTACACGCCGCCCTGCTCGACCTCCTCGGACGCGTTGGCGCCGCCAGGCTCGAAACGGACGACCCCCGCGGGGCGCTCCAAGCAGCCGAACGAGCAATAGCCCTCGACAACCTCCACGAGCCAAGCTGGCGCCTCGCACTCCAAGCCGACCACGCACTCGGCCTCTACAGCGGCGTCACCAAGCGCTACGACGCACTCGCCCACCTCCTCGACGAACAACTCGGACTCCAACCCAGCCACGACACGCTGATGATGTACCGGGAGCTTCTCGGCCAGGCATAGGCCAACGCCGCGTGTGGCGTCAGCGTCCGTCGATCCCATCGAATAGTTCGGCGGCCGAGACGTGCAACGCAACACAGAGCTTGGCGATCGTGCGGACGCCTGGCTCGCGCTCGGTGCGCTCGATCTTCGCGACGTGGGTCATGTTGAGATCGGCGGCGTGCGCGAGGCGTTCCTGGCTAAGGCCTCGTGCTTCGCGGATGCGCCGTAGGTTGGTCGCAAAGATGGCGAGCGAGTCGGGCATTGCCCGGTCGATCCTGTGCAACCTGTCCCATTTGTGCTAGATACAATTGGGACAGTTGGGAGCTGCTATGAGCCTGCGATCTAGGGGAAACTGCTTACGAGGTCGATGGAAGCGGCTCGGCCGCGTGTATGCAAGGGTCGGTTCGTTGGGCGTCGATAGGTGGTCTGTTCGTCCGCTGTGCAGGCGAGTTCGTGTAGGGCATCATGAGCCCTGTTCGGTGGGTGGCAGAGTTCCACGTGGGCGTTTAGTTCCCTCATCCAGTAGCCTACCCGCCGCCCATGCCCGTCGACCTCTTGTCGTCAGCTGCAGTCGGGAGCGCGGCCGTCCCCCCCCCCCCCCCCCCCCCGAGAAAAGAGCATGCCTCGGAATGTGCCGCCGCGCGCGGCTCGTCGGCTTCGCTGGGTGACCAACAGGGGATGGGATGACCGACGGCATAGGGGGATCGCTCGCGGAGATCCGCAGTCAGATTGTCAGGGGGTTGCGCGCACGTAGGTCGGAGATCGAGCGAGCGATAGGCGTCCGCATCGCCTCGGTCCCTCATATGGCGAGCCGTGAGGATCCAAACTACGAATCGGGACTGAAGGAGGCGATAACGGCCGTCGTGGGTTACAGTCTCGACGCGATCGAGAAGGGTCCAGAATGGTCAGGACCAGTTCCATCAGCCGCAGCGGCCCAAGCACGTCTAGCGGCGCGAGTCGGGGTCAATCTGGCTACAATCCAGCGCCGCTACCTTGTTGGGCACCGAGAGTTGGGCGAGTTCGTCACACAGGAGACCGAGTGTGCCGGATTCCTAAACAACGGAGAGGTGGTCCATCATCTGCGCCGAACCCAGGAGGCGCTGTTGGAGCATCTCATCGCCGCGGTCGAGCTCGAGTACAACCACGAGCACGAATCGATAGGCGGCTCGCGTCGCTCGGAAATCGTGCGAAGACTGCTGTTGGGTGAACCGGTCGAGCCAACCGAACTTGCCGAGTTGGACTATGAAATCGACACGTATTGGCATCTAGGCCTGATCGCCTCCGGTGCAGGTGTTGAGGAGGTCGTTCGGAGATTGAAAAGAGGCTTTGGATGCAAATGCCTTTGTGTCTCGCTCAATAGCCGCGTGTACGCGTGGCTAGGCATGCAGGAGGAACCTACCTCCAATGGCGAGCATTTGTCCATCAGCGGAGACGATGAGCTGTCAGTGGCAATTGGTGAACCAGGGAAGGGATTCGACGGTTGGCGGCTCACTCATCACCAGGCGAGAGCGGCTTTTGCGGTCGCTCTGCGACGACCCGAGAGAGTGGCTTGGTATGCCGACACCAGACTGCTAGCAGCCGCACTCCAAAACGAAACACTCGCTCGGTCGCTAACACAGAGGTACTTGCTGTCGCTAAGCACTCAGAGTGACGGAGGCGCAAAGCTACGCCACACGTTGCGAACCTACATAGATTTGGAATGCAACGCAACCTCAGCGGCCCACAGCCTGAAAGTGGGTCGGCACACGATCGAAAGTCGGGTGCATACAGCTGAGCGACTGATCGGGTCGACCCTCCGAGATTGCCTCCCCGAGTTGGACGTAGCGTTGCGATTGCAGGAACTGGCTCACACGGTCGCCGACGGGCATCCGCATAATAGCTTGACATTCTAGTTCCCGTTGTCGATATAAGTTCAAACATCCAACGTGGCCGGTCACACCGGCCACATAGGCCGGTCCGCCAACGCTTCGGGCATGGTAGAAGTCCTCAACTCACTTTGGAGGGCTCTGGAGTTCTCCTTGCTGATTCCGTTATGTCACGCAATCGAGATCTTCCCAAGCAGGCGCGGCCGACAACCCGGGACGCTAGACGACGCGGCATCGGTGTGCAGATGCACCCCTGGCCTCGACGTGGTTTTGGCACCTGATCAAGACCCCTCCTTAAGGTCACCATCCATGTCTGCGGTATCAGCTCCTACATCTCGATCAGCCCACTCTCCAAGAAGCTCTGGCCGCCGCGGATCGGGACTCATGAAGGTCGGCTGGGTGCCAAACGGTGAGGTGGGCTACCACGAATGGATTGAGATGGGCCGCTATCTCGGTGCGCTTGGACGAGGCAGCCGGTGGTGGGTCGCTGACTGGCTGCTTTACGCACGTGGCAAGTGGGGGGAGATGTATTCCGAGGCCGTCAAGATTACCGGCTACGACTACGGCAGCTTGCGCAATATGGCCTCGGTTGCCCAGAAGTTCGATTTGTCACGCCGGCGTGACAAATTGAGCTACGATCATCACGCAGTAGTTGTGGGTCTTGCTCCAGACGAACAGGACCACTGGCTCGATGAAGCCGTTGCGTTGAAATGGTCACGGGAGGATCTACGCATTGAGCTGCGTTCCTCACAGCGAGCCCTCAAGAAGGCGGAAGATGGCGACGATCATGCGGACCCGTCCGACGGTCATTCACCCTCTATGGTCTGTCCGCATTGCGGAGGGACCATCCCGCTAGATCCCGACGCCGTTAAATCTTCAGTCGTCCTAGCAGAATGATCTCAACGACCTCACGCTGGACGAGCTGCGGGGTGGCACGACTGGACATAATCTGGTCGCCACGGTGGAGAACTTCATCGACCGGCTTGCCGAGCGGGTCGGTCCCGTGGCAATATGCCTGAAGCGAATCCACGTATGCATAGGGCAAGCCGTTTGTGGTGATGCCGCAGCAGGAACGTTCGCCTCGCGTGCGCTGGCGTCGCCAGGCAGAAGACGGCGACGATACGAAACTGTCCTGCGTCACATCGCGGCGTCATATCGTGCGCAGCATGCCCCCGTCAACGGGCAGCACCGTGCCATTCACGTACGCGGCCGGGACGGACGCCAAGAACACCGCCACGGCGGCGACCTCATTCGGGCTGCCCAGCCGGCCGGCGGGAATGCCCTGCGCGGCGGACGCCTCGGAGCCGTGGAGCGAGAGCAGCCGTTCCGTCGCGATCCGGCTCGGAAGGATCGTGTTGAGGGTGATGCCGTCGCTGGCGAGTTCGCGCGCGAGCGTCTTGACCGTGCCAAGCAGCGCTAGGCGGTACGAGGTGGACAGAGCGAGCGATGGGATCGGCTCGCGTACGGTCACTGATGCGATGCTTACGATCCGGCCGAAGCGCCGCGTGCGCATTGTCGGTGTCACGCGTCCGATCAGCGCAAGCGGCGTGAGCACGAGCTGGCGATGCGCACGCGCATGGTCCTCCTCGCCGAACGAAAGCGGTGCCCCCAACGGTGGACCGCCCGTGTTGATCACGAGGATCTCGACCTGTCCGAGCGCGGCCTCCACCTCCCCGACCAGCGCATCGACCCGGTCTGGATGGTCACTGTCGTGCACGAACCCCACGCCGCCCACGGCGGCGGCAGCTGCGTCGACTCCCTCGCGCGAGCGCGAGCTGAGTGCCACGAGTGCCCCCTCGCGCGCGAGCGCTCCAGCCACAGCGCGGCCGATGCCGCGCGAGGCGCCAGTCACAAGCGCGATCTTCCCCTCTATGCCTAGTTCCACACGTGTCCCCCCTGATGGTCTCTTGCCAGGAGCGCACGCGACGATACCGGGGCAGGGTGGGGCGTATGGCGATTGAGCGGAACGATCTCGCTCCGATCGAGGTCTGCGTTGTGTCCACCGGACATGACACCGCGTATGACGTAACCGCAGCAATCGACGCGCGCGTGTCCGAATTCGCGCGGACTTCGGGGCTCCTGCGGGTGTCTCTGGTGGCGAGCAGCGCGGCACTCACGATCATGCGCTACGAGCCGGGCACCGTGCAGGATCTCTTCGCGGTGCTCAACGAGATCGCCCCTCGGACGCGCGCGTGGGAGCACGAGGGCACGACCGGGGATCCGAACGGCTACGCGCACGTACGCTGCTCGCTGATCGGCACGAGCGTCCTCGTGCCGTTCCAGGAGCATCGCCTGGCGCTGCCCGCGCTGCATCGCGTGGTGCTGCTCGACTTCGACCCGAAGCAGTCGCAGCGGCGCATCCTGCTCGACGCGTAGAGGGACGGCGAGAGTCGGGCGTGTGCGCTGCGCCCGTGTCCTCGACGTCAGCTCGCGCGATCCGTCGGGGCGCGAAGCTCGTCGATCACCTGGTCGAGGTAGGAGACGTCGACCCGCGGCGGCCGCAGGCGCTCGAGCCCCGCGAGGACCAGCTGGCGGTCGATGTCGGCCGCCAGGGCCCTCTCGCGGACCAGGCGGTGGTAGTAGTAGTGCAGGTTGAACACGCCGCTCTCGATCTCGGCCTCCGCGACCCTCATCGGCTCAGTCAGGATCTCCGAGTGGACGAGTTCGGCCGCTGCGATCGTCGGCTCGAGCTGAGCGTTGAGCTCAAGAAGCGACCACCGCTGTGCCGCCCCGACGAGCTGCTCGGTCGGCAGATTCCCCGCGCCGCGTGCAAGGCCGCAGAGCGAGGTGTCGAGCCACGTCGCGCCGGCCCGGATTGCGGCGAGCGCATTGGCGAAGGCGAGACCGAGGTTGTTGTGCCCGTGGTACCCGATTGGGAGCGTCGTGGCTGCGCAGACAGCCGCGACGAGCTGTTCGACCGCGTCGGGAGTGAGAGCACCAAACGAGTCGGCCATGTAGAACGCGTCGGCGCCCGCCGCCTCGGCGCGCTGTGCCATTGCCGCTGCGTCCTCCGGCTCGACGTAACTGGCGGACATCAGGTTCAGCGACGTGTCGAGGCCGATCCGCTTTACGCGCTCCAGCGCGGGCAGCGCGCCCGCGAAGTTGTGCGGGTACGTCGCGATGCGTACGAGTTGAGTCGGCGTGTCCGCGAGGTCGTCGAGCAGCTCGAGGGGGCAGACGGTCGGGACCATCTGCACGGCGATCCGCGCGTGCGCCAGCGGTTGCAGCCGGTTGAGGAAGTCGGCGGGACAATGCGCGGTGACGCCGACGTTCGTCGCTTTGTTGCTGCCCGACCCCCCACGGTATCCGACCTCGACCACGTCGACCCGGCTGGCGTCCAACGCGCTGACAATCCGAGAGACCTGCGTCTCGGGGAACGCCCAATCGTTGTAGTTGCCGCCGTCGCGCAGTGTGCAGTCGACGAGCGTCAGGAGCATGGATCGGTCTCTCGCGGGCGGGACAGCGCGGTGGCGAAGCGCTCAGCGATCTCGCGCGGTTCCAAATTGACGCGCCCGCCGGGACCTGTGTGCCTGCGGGCGATCGGCACGCGGACGAGCAGCGGTCCCGTCTCGTTTGGCAACGCTTCGATCGACTCGGCGTCGGTGGCCACGTAAGCCTGCGCATAGCCAAGCAAACGCAGCGCCTGCTCGGTGTCCGGCATCGGCACGGCCCGCTGCGCGCCAGTGCTCTCGTGGAGACCGTTGTCGAGCACCGCATGCACGAGGCGCGGTGGTCGCTCGGCTGCGATCATCGCGACCGCGCCGAGGTTCATCACGAAAGCCCCGTCGCCGTCGAGCGCGAGCACCGTCGCGTCGGATCGAGCCAGGGCGATTCCCAGTGCAAGCGGCGCGGCGATCCCCATCGAGCCGAGCATGTAAAAATGACGCTCGCAGTCGCTGATCCGGAAAAGGTCGCGGCTGATATAGCCACACGTGCTAACCACGAAGGCGTCCGGATACCGTCGAAGCAGCGCAATGATCGCCTCATCGACTGTCGTGCGAGCGGCGTCAGAGCGCATCGCGAACCAGCAGGGCCACCGGACGGCGCTCGGACGCGGCGCGCTCGGCGCAGCGCGCGACCGAGTCTCCGATGGCGTCGCGTTCTAGCGTCGCGTGCGGGATTGCAGCGGCCGTCAGAATCTCGACCAGCCGAGCGCCGAGCGCGACGTGCTCCGGCGCATCGTTGCCATCTGCGCCTCGCCAGCCGACGACGAGCAGCGGTGCCAGACCGTAGAGCTCGCACAGCGACATGAGCGGGTTCAGACAGTAGCCGAGGCCGGAGTTCTGCATCAGCACGGCGCATCTGAGCCCGGCGAGCTCGAATCCGGCTGCGATCCCGACCGCGGAGTCCTCCCGCACTGCAGGGACATAGCGAACGCCGGCGCCGCGCTCGAGGAGGCCGAAGACGCGCTTCAGAAGCGAGCACGGGACGCCGGTGCAGTGTAGGTAGCCGTTCGCCAGCAACCCAGCGACCAGCTCGCTGGCGTGATCCTGGATCACAGTCATGCGCCCCCCGCACCCACGGCAAGACATCGTGGGCAAATTGGCATCTGAAGGTTTCCACATTCACACTTCATGTCTCGCTGGCAGCGTACAGTCGGCGCACAGTCACTGCCCACAGGGATTTTGCCTTCACTAACGTACTGCCGGTATGGTCGAATGACTCCACCCATCGAGATTGTTCAATCCAGCGGAGACTGCCTGTGAAAATCGTGTATGCGCCGTCGGGAAAGCGGATGCTTCCCTATCCACCCGTCGCCCCATTTATGCTCGCCGCGAGTGTCTCGGCGTCAGGTAGTCCCGAACCCAACGTCGTCGACCTCGAGATTCTGCTCAGCTCCCTGCACGAGCGAGGACACGAGTCACTGCTGTACGGCGATGGGCTGCTGCCGGCGGAAGCACTTGAGTCGATCCCCTGCTCCGCGATCGAGGCGTACGGAGATCTGCTCGCCCAGCTGGTCGGGCTCGATGGCGAGGATGTCGCGATCTCGGTGATGGGCTATCCCCAGTTGGCATCTGCGTTGCTGCTCGCCCGCCGCGCGCTGGAGGACGGCGGCCGGGTGATCATGGGCGGCCAGTTCTGGACCGAGGAGTCGGCCCTCCACGCGCTCGATGCCCTTTCGGCGTTCGGCGATGCCAGCATCACGATCGGCGACGGCTGGGACGCGATCGCGGCGTTTGCTGCCAACCCGCGGGAGGTCCCACCGAACAGCTATGGCCTGCGCGATGGCGAGATCTCGGTGGGCCAACAGATGGGGCGCGCGGTGCCACCGCAACCGGATTATTCGAGCGCGCAGTGGGACCTCTACCGCGACTACGCCTCGAAGGTCTACAAGTGCGTGGACGAGGATACGCGTCGCTGCCATCTCTTCATCTGGGACAAGATCTGCAACTTCCGGTGCGCGTTCTGCCGCGTCGCGTCGGGCAGCAAGGCAACGCTCACCCCGCCGACACAAGCGCTCGCCTCCATCGAGCACCTGCTCGACGAGGGCGTGACGCAGATGAACTTCATGACGAACGAGCTCAACCCGAGCCGCACCTACATGCTGCGCTTCCTGGACGGACTCGAGGAGCGCCTACGCCGGTCTGGACGGCTCGACGACGTGCCGGTGCATTGGCTGAGCTACGTACGCGCTGACGCGCTCGAGCCCGAGGACATGCGCAAGTTCCGCCGTGTCGGCGGCCGCTTTGCCCGTTACGGCGTGGAGAGCGGTTCCCAGCGGCTCCTGAACCTGATGCGCAAGGACTATGAGGTCACGACGATCGAGCGCACGCTGTCCTATGCCGAGCAGGCCGACATCTGGAACCACATCAACCTCCTCGTCGGGTTCCCGGGTGAGAAGAGCAGCGACATCGACGCGAGCTGCGCGCTCCTCGAACGCAACGCGAGCAGGATCCACTCCGTGCGGATCAATCCGTTCTACCTGCCACCCGATACGCCGATCGCGCGCACCCCCGAGGAGTTCGGGATCACCCTCACGCGCTTCAACAAGGGTTGGTGGGAGTACCAGCTAGGCGATGGCTCGTCGCCGAATCCCGACGCGGTGGTAGACAACATCAACCGGATCTCGCAGACGTGTGTCGACCTCGATATCAGCTTTGCCGGGAACGACCCGTTCCTACTGCTCGACATTCTCGGTCACCACGAGTCGCGCGACGCCGCGCGCAGCGAGCTGCGTGAGCGGTTTCCGTTTTTCTGGGACGCCCGCCCGCCTGCGTACTACCAAGCGCTGGTGGGAGGCTACGAGGCCGCCGTCAGTCCCGCTTGGAAGGACACCGCGCTCAAGCGCGGCGAGAACTACAGCCTCGCCTTCTGTACCGACTAGCGAAAGAGACGACAATGCCACGCACTGGAGAATTGTTGGAGCTGATCAAGGCCGATACGCAGGCGTTGTCGCTATCTCCCCAGATGGCGGAACGCATTGAGGCGCTCTACGCCGGGATCGACTGGGAGACGCTTTCGGAACACCGCTACGACAAGACGGGCGACTACTGCTTCATCTACTCCTACCCGCCCGTGCGTACGCTCGAAGAGATCCCGAGCGAGCGCATCTTCGAGCCGTCGGAGTGGGAGCGCCCCGGGAGCGCGATCAGTATGTACCTGCACATCCCGTACTGCACCGGGATCTGCTCCTATTGCTACTTCGCGAAGGTCACTGATAACAGCCATGCGCCCGTCGATAAGGACACCTACGTCGACTTGATGCTGTGGGAGCTCGAGGACAAGATGCAGCGGTACGATCGCGAAGCGGAGATCAAGACGATCCACTTTGGCGGCGGCACGCCCTCAGTGCTGGAGAAGCACCAGATCACGAAGATCCTAGAGTACCTTCACACGCTCAACTTGAGCGCGGATGTCGAGATCACGCTCGAGTGTTCCCCCGAGACGATCTGTGACGATCTCGAGAAGCTCGTTCACATGCGCGCGTGCGGCATCAACCGCATTAACCTCGGCATCGAGAGCTTCGACGACCGAATGCTCAAGCTGATGGGTCGCCGCCACACGGCCGAGCAGACGCGGCGTGCTTACTCGAACCTGCGCGAGGCGGGGTTCAACAATGTCGCCACGGACGTGATCTATGCCGTCCCTGGCGAGACGCTCGCGTCGTGGGCCGACACGGTCGAGACGGTGATCGGCCTCCAGCCCGAGTCGATCAGCTGTTACCGGTTGCGCACCCACCCGATGAAGGCGATCTCGCGCTTCGAGCGCGACATCGCCCGTTACGAGGAGAGCCTCAAGATGCAGTTGGCCCACGGGCTCCTGTTCGAGGATGCCGGCTACGTGCGGGTCAGCAGTCAGAAGTACGCGCGCGTCCCCGAGATGATCAACCGTCACACCGAGCAGAAGCGGGGCGTCAGCGACAATCAGCTGATGAGCGCGGGTTGTGGTGCGTACGGCTTCCTGAATGCAACGTTCTACTGGAACACGAAGTCGCTGGCCCAGTACGGGCGGCAGGTGCGCGAGCGTCAGCACCCGACGTGGATCGGGCGCAAGCTCGATAAGGAGGATCTGATGCGCAAGACGTTCGTGCTCGGGTTCCATACAAGTGCGGGCATAAACCTCGAGCACTTCCGTGAGCACTTCGGCACTGAGCCGCTCGATCTGATGGGCGCCGAGATCCTCGAGGCTGAGCAGCTCGGGCTGCTCACCGTCGAGGACTCCTGCGTCCGCCCCACCGAGCTTCGGCTACTTCTTCGGTGACGAGCTGAGCGTTCGCTTCTACTCCCCGCGCGTGAGCAGGCGCCTCGACGAGCTCCGCATGAAGTACGGCATGTTCTGGGAGCAGGACAAGTATGCCTAAATGGGGGGCTGCTCCTCATCCACTCGCTGGCGACGGAATGGTGCAGGACCTCGCGATCGAGACGCACGCTCCTGGCCAGCCGCTGCCCGCCCTGATCGCCGAGCAGGTAATCGCGCTGTTCGAGGCGACCTATCTGTACTACCCGTACACGCACGAGATTGGAGCACCCGAGCGCTTCAATCTGGTGGCGCTCGACTGCGACGAGGTTCTCGGCTACGCCTCCTTCCTGGTCGCGGGTCGCTATGCATACTGCGCGCACCTGATCGTTGCCGCAGAGGCACGCGGTCGCGGGCTCGGACGGCGACTCGACCAAGCCCGCTACGCCGCCGCGCAGTCGCTTGGCCTGGACACGTATGTGAGCTGTCTGTGCGAGGACATCGCGAGCCAGCGGCTGAAGCTGGAGCTTGGGCTCGTCCCGGTGAACGTCAAGTTCGGCCACCAGGTGAAGTCGTTCGTGTCGTCCGAGGGCCTCGGAACCGCGCTCGTCTTCTCGGAGGGCGACCTCTGTCCCTGCTCGCCCGAGGTCGACGCCGAGGTCGTGGACGACCGTATGCGGCGCGTACGGGTAAAGCTCACGGACGGCTCACCCGTCTCCGTGGCGGGGGACTGGGATGGGTGGTACCTGGACGTGCTCGCTGGTCCGGACGGTGCTCGCCGGCTCGCCGGCGACGAGCGTTTCGCCTATGCCGGCCTCGAGCTGGATCGCACCGTCGGGACCTGGCACTACTGCTTCCAGCTGGCCAACGAGGTCTACCGTCTTGGCCGCGACGAGCGACCCGCGCTCGTAGCCGACGCCACTGCGATAACCGAGCTTCATCCGCTTCCTGCCGCATGACCGAGCAGCTCGCAACAGCCCCGCCGACGGTCCTGGTGGACGAGTTCCTTGAGCAGCTCCAAGAGCTGGTCGCCCTGAGACACCGTCAGCCCGCTCGATGAGCGGCAGCTTGCCGCGGCCGAGCGGCTCCTGGCCAGCTACGGTTGCTCGCGGGTCGGCGGGAGTCTGTTCGGGCGCGGCGACTCGAACAGCGCCACGTGGGTTTACTGCCACCTCGACACGAAGCCGCCGGTGCCGCGCGAGGCGTGGGTCACTGACCCATTCCGACTCACCAGGATCGGCGACCGCCTCTATGGGCTGGGGGTGTCGGACTCTAAGTGCCAGCTCCTGAATGCCCTGCACGCGACACCGGAGACAGGCTTCTTCCTGATAGTCGATACAGCGGAGGAGTGCGCTGGCATGGCCGCGGGCGAGCTGATGGGCGGGCGCGACATCGACACGCTGGTGGTCGTCGATGGCGCGATCGAGGCGTTTGACATCTACAACGGCCTGAGTGGACAGGTCGACGGCGTCCTGATGCTCGAAACCGGAAGGATGTGCCTGCACCCCGGCCGCGAACGGACTGGCGTCGAGGCGGGTGCGCCGACGATGCTCGACGTCCTAGCCGAGCTTTGCAACGACGTGGCCGGCCGGCCGTGGCGGTTCAACGTGACGGGTCTGTCGGCGCCAGTCACGGAGCGTTCGCTGACACTTGAGTGTGTTGAGGTGCGCTTCGACCTGCGCTTTGGTGTACGCGACCTGCCGTCGGTCCATGCGTTCCTGTCCGAGCGCGAATGCCGGGTCCGCCAGTTCATCGAGCCAGTCGAGGGTCGCGAGCGCTTCGAGGCGACGTCGGTTGCGAGCGGCGGCCTCGCGCCATTCTCCTCGAACGTCGGCGGTCATGGCGTCACGCCGCGCCGACTCGTCGTCGTCCCAGGCGCGCACAACGACAACGGCGCGCACCTGCCGAACGAGTTCATCCGCGTGGATCAGCTCTCCACTCACCGGGCGCGGCTCGAGTCCGTGCTCATCGCCATCGCGGGTCAGGGCGAATGAGCAGCGACGATCGTTTCGATCTTCAGGTATGGGGCGAGCGCCTGCTGCTTGAGGGGTTCCGGTCATCTGAGCTCGACGAGCTCTTCGAGTGGTTCGCCGGCAGCATCGACCTCGTGGACGACCGGCTCGATCCGTCGCTCATCGTCCGGATCGTGCGCTCGCCTGTGATCCCACCGTCGGGCCTGCGCTCGACCGTTCGCCATCGCGGCGGGATCTCTGGGAGGAAGTTCTTCCTCGACGGCACGCCCTTCGACCAGGCGTCACAGACGCGGGACGTAGAACATCGTCTCCGACGAGTCCCCGGCGCTCTGCTGCTACGTGGTCGACGGCGCGCTCCTAATGACGGCGCGCGAGGCAGTCCTCGTCATGGCGGCCGAGCCCCCACCGATGCTGCTCGCCGACCTCGTCGAGAACTGGCTGCTGTGGCGCGCCCGCGAGGCCGGCGCGGTCATGGTGCACGGCTCCGGCTGGATCCACGCTGGCGCCGTCCACATGCTTGTCGGTCACTCTGGCGTCGGCAAGACCACGGAGCTGTTCCGGCAGGTTGCATCAACCGCGGAGTTCTTCTCCAATGACCGGATCGCCCTGACGCTCCGCGATGGAACGCTGGTTGCACGCAACTTCCCTCAGCCCGTCAACATCGGCTGCGGCACTATCCGCGCACTCGGGATGGACCTGCCGACCTTCGACCTCGACGACCGCAGCAAGATCCGCTTGATGCCCCCCGAGGTCCTCGAGAGATGGGCACCGACGTACGAGCGATGGTATCCCGTAGAGGCGATCCACACGCCGTCGTGGAAGACGATCCAGGAAAACGTCTACTGGGCCGGCGACCCGGACCATCCGTTCTGGAACCGCGCCCTGCGGCCGCAGGCCCTCAGCGAGCGGATGGACCTCGAGGGCGCGATCAAGGAGAGGCTGATCACTGGTTGGCAGTCTCCGCCGACCGAGTTGGAGAGCGTGGGGAGGGGTGCCTAGTGAGTTATTCGCCCGTGACCCGTGACGGCGAGCACTTGGCAGCCAGGCTCCTCGAGGACCGGCAGCACACCGGGCTCGGAGTCCACGACGGATTCTCCACCCTGCTCGCTAACAGCGCCGGAGCGGACTTCCTCTGGGCAAGCAGCTTCGCCGCGTCGGCGATCTGCGGGTTCCCCGATGCCGGGCTTCTCGAGGCGTCGACGATGGCGCCAGTCGTCGGCCAGATCTCGCGCGTGACCACGCTGCCGCTCGTCGTCGACATGGATGCCGGGTACGGAGACGAGCTCAAGGTCCTGTACTCCGCCGATGCGATGACGCGTGCGGGGGCCACGGCGATCTGTATCGAGGACAATCCAATCTCCAAGCGCTCAAGCCTGTATGACTGCGAGCGCGAGCTGGTCTCACCGGAGGAGCACTGCGCGCGCATCATGGCGGCCAGGGCGGGCATCGCGGACCGTCCATGCGCCGTGATCGCGCGGACGGAGGCGCTGGTCGCGGGGCTCGGCGTCGACGAGGCGCTGGCACGTGCTGCCGCGTACGTCGACGCGGGCGCCCACGCCGTCTTCGCACAGGCTGTTGCCCCCGACCGGGGCGACCAGCTGATGGAGTTCTGCACGAGGTGGAGGCGGCGCACCCCGGTGTTCCTCGCGCCAACGGCTTACAGTCACTGCACTCGCGCACAGTGGTACGCCGCCGGCGCCTCACACGTCATCTTCGCCAACCAAGGCATCCGTGCGGCGCACGGGGCGATGCTGACCGTTTTTCGCCAGCTGCTCGCCAGTGACGCGCCGATCGAGGCCGAGGAGGACATCTCGTCCGTCGCCGACATCGCCGAAGAGGTAGGCGCGAAGATGGCGTTGAAGTGAGCGGGATGGGGCTCCTCGGCAGCCGCGGCGCTCATGTTGAGCTAGGCGGCGGGCTCGGTCGACACTGAGCGATGGTGGAGACGAGTGTGCGCGAGACGGTTCGGGCGATTGTCCTGGAGATGGCGCCACTGCGCGGTACGGTTGCCGAGCGCGCATCGCTAATGCGCGCCGATCTCGGCTACGACTCGCTCGGGCTGCTCGAGCTTGCTCATGCCCTCGAGCAGGAGTTCGGACTAGCCGCAGCCGACGAGGACGACGGTGATGTTGAGACGATCTCGGATGTCGAGGCGCTCGTGCTGGCGAAGCTAGAGCGTGCCGGAAGGCTGACGCGCTGATGGCGGGAGTCGTTGGTCCCGCCGTCGCGAGCTTCAGCGAGATCCTTGCCGAGCGCGCGCGCCAGGCGCCCGACGCGCTGGCGTTCACCTTCCTGCGCGACGGCGAGACCGACGAGGAGACGATCACCAACCGAGAGCTCCACGAGCATGCGCAGGCCATCGGTACGCAACTACGCGAAACGGTTCCGGCTGGCGCCCGAGTGCTGCTGCTGTTCCCGCCAGGCTGCGCCTACGTTGCCGCGACCTTCGGCTGCTTTCACGCTGGAGTCATCGGGGTGCCAGCGACCCCTCCCCAGCTACGGCGCCTCGAGCGGACGCTCGGGCGCCTGATGACGATTGCTACCGACGCCGAGATCGACGCGGTGCTCGCGGCGGCGCCGATCCTCGACGCTGCCGCCGCGCTGCTGAGCACCGACCAGCCTCTCGGGCGCGTCCCTTGGCTGCGCGCGTGCGACGCGGATGGCACCGGCGCCGTGGCGAGCGACCCTGAGCCCGCTGCGCTGCACGCACCCGCGATCCTCCAGTACACGTCTGGCTCGACCAGCGAGCCGCGCGGCGTCGTGCTCACACAGGCGAACCTGCTGGAGAACTCCGAGGTGATCGCGCGCGCGTTCGGCCACTCCCCCTCCAGTCGCGGCTTCATCTGGCTCCCGCCCTACCACGATATGGGGCTCATCGGGGGTATCCTTCAGCCTGTCTACGTCGGCTTCCCGTGCGTTCTCGTCTCGCCGGTCGCGATCATCAAGCGGCCGGCGCGCTGGCTTGAGGGGGTGTCTCGATATCGCGCGACAACGAGTGGTGGCCCGAACTTCGCCTACGACCTCTGCGTACGTCGCGTTGATGCGGCGACATGCGCCGAGCTCGACCTCTCAACCTGGGATGTAGCGTTCAACGGCGCCGAGCCTGTACACGCCACCACGATCAACGCATTCGTCGAGACTTTCGGTCGGTGCGGCTTCCGGCGCGAGGCTTTCCTGCCCTGCTACGGCTTGGCCGAGGCGACGCTGATGGTCACCGGCGCGCCGAAGGAGGCGGCGCCGACGCTGCGGTGCTTCGACGCTGCCGCGCTGAAGACAGCCCCCCCTGAGCGGCCGGGCAAGGAGGGTGCCACGACACTCGTCGGGGTGGGGCATCCCAGCCCCAGCCACGAGGTGGTGATCGTCCACCCTGACACCGCAACGCGCTGCGAGCCGGGAGCGCTGGGCGAGATCTGGGTCAGCGGGCCGAGCGTCGCCGCCGGCTACTGGCGACGGGAGCGCGAGACAGCCGCGACGTTCGCCGCGCAGCTCGCCGGCGATGAGCGCCCCTTCCTACGGACCGGCGACATCGGCGTGATTGACGGCGACGAGCTCTTCGTTGTCGGCCGCCTCAAGGAGCTGATCATCGTGGCCGGCGCCAACTACCATCCGCACGACATCGAGCGGGTGGCTGAGGACGCACACCACCTGCTTCGCTCGCATTCGAGTGCAGCATTTGCGCTGATGGACGGCGACAATGAGATAGTGGCGCTCGTGCTCGACGCCGAGATCGGCACAGGAGACGAAGCGCTCGAGGCGACCGCTGCGGTTCGGCGACGGGTCGCCGAGGGGCTCGACCTCCAGCTCGACCTGATCGTGCTGTGTCCGCCTGGTTCGGTACCCAAGACGACCAGTGGGAAGATCCAGCGCCGTTTGTGCAGCACCCAGCTGGCCAGCGGAAAGCTCGAGATCGTCAGCGAGTGGCGACGCAGCAGTGAAGGAGTGTGACGTGCGGGTGCTTGTCACGGGCGCGACCGGCCTAGTCGGCTCCGAGATCGTTGAACGGCTTGCGGATCGCGGGGACGAGGTCGTGGGTGTCGCGCGACGACCGGTCGCTGGGCGTCCGGTCGTCGCGTGGGACATCGGCGTGCAGGAGCCTCCTCCCACGCTTCTTGGTCCGTGGACCGCGATCGTCCACGCAGCCGCCGACACCCGCTGGACGATGTCCCCGGACGAGGCGCGGCGCGCGAATGTCGACACCGTCGCTGCGCTTGTGCCGCTCGTCTCACCACACACACACGTAGTGCACGTCTCGACTGCGTACGCCATGGGGCTGCGGGGGGACGTCGCGTCCGAGGATCAGTCGGACTACCGGAATGCCTACGAGTGGTCGAAGGCGGCGGCCGAGCGCTTGGCCCAGTCGGTGTTCGCGCGACTCACAATTGTCCGCCCGCCCCTGATCATCGGCCGTCGCGACAACGGGCACGCGGCGCGGTTCGCCGGCATGTACACGATCTTGCGTGGCATCGCATCGAGCACGGTGCCAGCGGTGGTCGCGGCGCAGGACGCGTTCTTTGACGTCGTGCCGGTCGACGATGTCGTCGCGCTGCTCGTCGCGGCATGCGACGGCGAGGAGTCTGGCAAGGTTCTGACGATCGCCGGCGGTGACCGCGCTCCGCGCGTCGGCAAGTCCCTTGACCTGCTCGGCGGTGCCTACAACGAGTGGCGAACAGAGCGCGGGCTCGATCCGTTCGATCCACCGCCGATCGTCACTCCCGCGAGCTGGCAGCGCTTCTTCCTGCCCTTTGTGCAACAGCACCTCACCGAGCGCCAGCGTCGGATCCTCGAGCTGCTTGAGAACTTCCTGCCGTACCTCGCGATCTGCGAGCCGCTTGAGCCTACGCACGTCGTGCACGACGTGGAGCCCTGCATCGCGCGCTCGGTTCGCCACTGGGCCGAGACGAACGTCCGCCTCGCCTCCTCGCCACCCGCCCCCTGGGAGTTCGCCGCGTGAGCCAGCCGACGATCACCGACGACCACCGCTCTCGCCTGGACGCGCTCGACCTGCGCATCCAGGGTTACCACGGAGTGTCGCTCGCCCAGGTGCTGGAGCTGATCGACTACCTGCGCGACGCTGGCGACTCGGTGATAGCCGGCGGATCGCTGGCACTTGGTCTGGGCAATGAGCGCAGCGACCTCGACCTCGTGATCGCCGGGCGCGACACGCAGGGCTCGGGGCGGATGCCGCTCGAGCATTGGGAGCAGAAACTGCGCGTCGACGCCTGGAAGCTCAACCAGAGCACGATCGATGGCCTCTTCGAGCGCGCCGAGGCCGGGCTCGTGAGTGAGAGCCCGTTCGAGGGCGCATTCGGCAGCGTGACGGAGCAGGCCGACCTGAAGCTGCTCCATCGTGTGGCCTTCGGGATCCACCTTGACGGGCCGCCGCTCGAGCCCGCGCGCACGCGCGACTATGCAGCGGTTGCACGGGACCTGATCGTGCGCGAGTACGCCGAGCGCATGCGCGAGTCCGTGCTCGTCGCCCCTCTCGCGCTGCCACACCACTGGTGTGCGGCGGCGATGAACGCGCGGCTCGCCGTCGAGGACGCGCTGCACGCTGCGCTCGCGGCGCGCGGGATCCCGTTCACGGGCGACAAGTGGCTACAGCACCGGCTCCTGTCTGACGTGCCGGACCTGTACGAGCTCTACCGACCGTTCGCGATCCT
Organism: uncultured Solirubrobacterales bacterium; assembly: GCA_963813115.1. Classification (GTDB taxonomy): domain Bacteria; phylum Actinomycetota; class Thermoleophilia; order Solirubrobacterales; family Solirubrobacteraceae; genus Palsa-744. Next base: position 240,820 of record CAWEXS010000004.1, on the reverse strand, counting down.
CCCGGCAACGCACGCCACCGCCGCCGCTCTCGTGCACGCCGCGGTCGAGCAGTGCGAGGCGCTGACGGGGCTCGATCTCTCGGTGGGTACGCTCGCGAGCACCGCGAGCTGGGAGAACACGGATCTCAAGCCGATCAAGGTGGGCGCCGACCACCTGCTCCTCTCTGCGAAGGAGGGAGGGCTCTGGCGTATCGACCAGGCCGAGAGCGATGCGTGGTGCAGCCTCGACGCGGCAGGCGCCTGGTCGCTTGCGGACTGTGACGAGGTACAAAGCCGGCTGTGCTTCGACCTCTACACGCAGGGGCTCGTGCAACTGCGGTGGCAGCGCGGCATCCCGATCCACGAGCTCGCGCTCCGCGAGGCAGGCCGGGCATGAAGGCGATCGACGTCGACGCGCGCCGGTATGCGTGGTGCCACGGGCACGCCCTGTGGCTCATGGGCCTGGAGTCCGCACAGTGGATAGAGGACATCGAGGGCGCCATGCGTGCCGACCAGCGCGGCCTCGTCCGCTACGTCTCGCGCGCGATCGGCGAGGAGTGTGCAGTGATGCTGGCGCTCGTGGTGCGACACGCCAAGCCCATCCCGGCGCCAAAGATGCGGGGGCCGTGGGCGCTCGAGCAACTCGAGGGACACGAGCTGCGGCAGGAGTGTTGGTCGCTGATGCGTGGCATCAGCGATGACGAGTCGCCCGAAGAGGTGGTGATGCGCTGCCGCCAGCTGCTCGACCGAGTCCGTGAGGTCGTCGGCAACGTTCCAGACCCGTTGACGCCCGAGGGTTACCATCCGGCTCTCGCGCTCGCGCGGGATTGGCTGCAGCTCGCCGATGCCGTCGGTGAGCAGGGGTTCCTCCCGCGAGAATGGACTCAGGGGGGCTGACATGCCGCGTGTCTGCCTAGACATGGAGATCCACGCGCCGGCAGAAGCCGTCTGGGAAGCCGTGATTGATATCGAGCGCTATCCCGCCTCGATGCAGAACGTGCGCTGGGTGAGCATCCTCGACGAGGAGAGCGCGTCCGTCCGCCGCAGCGCGTGGTCGATCGTTCTAAAGGGCGCCATCCTCGAGTGGGAGGAGCGCGACCACCTCGACCACGACGAGCGCATCATGAGCTTCCAGCAGGTCACCGGCGACCTCGCGCTGTTCGACGGTGCCTGGACGGTCGAGGAGCACAACCCCGAGCTGACTCACGTCGCACTGGTGATCACGTTCGAGATCGGCATCCCGCTGCTCGCTGCGAACCTCAACCCAATCGCTCAGCGCGCGTTGCACGCGAACTGCACTGAGATGCTTCTGGGGGTGGAGCGTAAGGCGGTCGGCGCTTGAGCTCGCCAGGGCAGGTCTTTGCCTATCTGCAGCGCCACGGCGCACCGGGAACGGCGCTCGGCGCCAAGATAAGCGGTAGCGGGGCAGTCGAGTCGCAGGCCGCTGGAGCAGTCGTGCGCCTGTCCGATGGCCGGGAGATGATCGACTTCGGATCCTACGGTGTGTCCCTGCTCGGTCACCGTCACCCGGCGGTCCTCGCCGCCGTCTCGGACCAGCTTGCGCGGATGCCGGCCAGCACGCACACGCTCGCGAACCCGGTTACCGCGGGCCTCATGGCCGACCTCGCCGAGCGGGTGGGTGAGCCGTTGCAGCGCGTCTGGCTAGGTAGCGACGGCGCCGACGCGGTCGAGGTCGCGCTTAAGCTCGCGCGTCGGCGGACTGGCAGGCAGCGCATCCTGGCGGTCCGCCATGCGTTCCACGGCAAGACGCTCGGGGCGCTTGCGCTTACGTTCAACCCGGCGTTCCGGGTTGGGTTGGAATCGACGCTGGGCGACCAGGTGACCCATATCGATCCCGCGGACGAGCACGCGGTCGCACGGGAGGCGGCAGACGGCCAGGTGGCCGCGCTGATGATCGAGCCCATCCAGGGCGAGGGCGGTGTGCGACCGCTTCCCGCCGCAACGCTCCAGCGCTGGGCTGACGACGCTCACAGTGCTGGTGCCTTTGTCATCAGCGATGAGATACAGGTCGGGCTCCATCGCTGCGGGCCACTGTCGCTGGCGCTCGCCGCCGACGTCCGCGTCGACGCCGTGCTGCTGGGCAAGGCGCTCGGCGGAGGCGTCATGCCCCTGTCCGCGCTCGTCGCGAACAACGAGCTCTTCGAGCCGCTGCTTACAGACCCAACATGGCACAGCACGACGTTCGGCGGTCATCCACTGTCCTGTGCCGCCGGGCGCGCGGCGATTCGCGCGCTTGAGCAGCTCGCTCCGCGCGCCGCACGCGTCGGCGTCCAACTCGCGCAGGGGCTGGCTCGCCTGCAAAGCGCGCACGCGCCGATCGTGCGCGACGTTCGCGGCGTGGGCCTACTCTGGGGAGTCGAGCTCGTCGGTCCTGCGGTCGCCGGTAGTGTGCTCATCGAGCTCGCCCAGCGCGACGTCCTCGTCTCACCCTGTCTGAGCGCCCCGAGCACGATCCGCCTGCTCCCTCCCATGGTGACGACTGACACGCAGGTAGACACGGTTCTTGCTGCACTCGACGAGGCGCTCGGCGCTGCGGCCGAGTTCGCCGATGTTGACGCTGGCACGGCGCTCGAGACGGCAACAGTCATACCGCAGTTTTCCTGATACCCGCACCCCGGACGGACCTTCCGTGGCGTGCATCGCTATGGATGATCTAGTTACGAGGCATTGAACCAACTCGAATCGGGATGCCCCGTGCCCAGCAAACTGTCGTCAAACGGCTCGCCAGTGGATACCTTTCTGCTCATGGACCTTCAACCGATGGACTACGACGCTGCAACGACGCTGCGAAATCAGCGCCTCATCTCTCCGCAGGAGCAGGCGACGCTGCGGGCCGCGAGGTTCCTCATCGCTGCGTGTGGCGGTGTTGGGGGATCTGCGATCGAGCCACTCGCTCGTCTCGGTGCGATGCGGTTTAGGTTCGCCGACCCAGACCTGTACGAGCTCAGCAACATCAACCGGCAGCTCTGCCGGGTTGACGAGATCGGACGGTCCAAGCCGGAGGTACTCGCTGAGCGCGCGCTCGGCATCAACCCGTTCGCTGAGGTGAGCGTTCACAACGAAGGCGTCACCCAAGACAATATTGACGAGCTGTTGGACGGTGTCACCATCGTCCTCGATGGCATCGCGCCGGGGAACTCCGCGTGGGAGAAGTACCTGCTTCACCTGCGCGCCGCCGAGCTCGGCCTCCCGGTCATGTCGGGTTACAGCTTCGGCGGCAAGCCCTGCCTCTACATCTTCGACTACCGGCGTGACCCGCGCCCGTATTACGGGAAGGCTGACGTCGACGCCCACCGCGAGAATCGCTACCGCGACGCCAGACGCTGGCTTGGCTACTTTCACTTCCCGGCCGACTTCATGCCGGTGATGCGTTACGGATTCCGCAACGGCGGGACGTGGCCGCGCGTCTCCTACACCGTGCAAGGCATGGGCGCACTGATCTGTCGCACGTCCGTCGACCTGCTGATGTCCCGTGAGGTTCGCCATGTGGTGAGCGTCGATCTGCATCGCGTCACAAGGCCCTACCCGCGCGCGCTCGGCTCGCTGGCGCGTCTACCGCTCGAGATGTTGCCAACGTTGCTTGTGGCCAAGCGCTACTCGGACGTGCGCCGCCCGGCACAGCAGCCGACGCCCACGGACGGACAAACGCTCTCGCAGACGCTCACCGCCGTGCTCGAAGCAGCTCGCTCTGCGCCCTCCCGGTACAACACCCAGCCGTGGGCTCTGCGTGTCGTGGGTGAGAACATCATCCAACTGGACCGCGCCCGGGATCGGATGCTCAGCGCAGCGGATCGGCAGGAGCGCGTTAGCACCTGCGCCCTGGGTTGTGCGGTCGAGGCGATGAACTACGTTGCCGATGTCGAATGGCACTCGGCCAATGGGTCCTCTCGCGGGTCGGCCGGACAAATTGGTGAACTCGAGGTCGCCGGGCTGCGGGAGAGCGACCTGCTCGTGCGCCAGGCCGTGTTGGGCGCGCGGGTCACCAACCGCGGCGACTACCGCCGCGAGCCGCTCGACCCACTCGCGCTGCGCGCGGCGCAGGACGCGGCGGGCGAGTTCGATGTGTCGATCGAGGTGGCTGACGACCGAGCGCGGATCGAGCAGGTGGCCGAGGTCGCCGGCGCGGCGATCCGGTCGCAGATGGCCGACCGCGCGTACGCGAACGAGTTTCGGCGTTGGATGCGCCGCACTGACGACGAGCCGAGCGGGGTGAACCTTGGGCTGGTCCTGGGCATGCTCGGCGACGCGCCGGGCGGGCGGATGCGCGACGCGGGGCTCACGACCGCGCTGTCAGTGCGCGTCACTCGTGCCGTTCGCAACTCGGGCGCACTGCTAGTGCTCCGCATGGGCGACGACGACGAGGCCGCGTGGCTGCGTGCCGGTCGCGCGCTGATGCGTGTCTGGCTCGTGCTGACCGAGGCCGGGTATGCGGTCGCCCCAGAGCAGACGTCGCTGGAGACTCCGCAGGGGGTCCTCGCCATCCGCTCCGCCCTTGGCGTGGACGGTGAAGGCACGCTCGTCACCATGCTGCGGGTGGGGCGCCCACTGTCTGAGCCGCGTCCATCGCGACGCCTTCCGCTGAGCACGGTGGTGATCCTCGACACCGCCCCGTCAGCCGCGCGACCGACCAGCCAGCCGGCTGCCGCTAACAAGCTGGACCCAGCGAGCGAGTCCGCGGGCTGAGCGTGGCTAAATGCCGAGCCGTGCCTGGCTCGCGAGTGGTCCTGCAACCAGCCCCAGCACCCGCATGTCCCGCGATGGACTGCGTTGCCAGCAGCGGTTGGAACGGTGGTACAGTAATTCACACAAAGCGGGTGCGATCTCGCAAGCATCAAGAGAGGCTGAGGGAACCGGCCCAGTGACGCCTCGGCGACCTACTCGGAGCACGAGCAAGGTGCCAATCCCGGCCGAGCGCTTGCTCGGAAGGATACGAACGACTAACGAAGGAAGGCCATGCCCGCTATTTCGCTGCGATGCCGAGGCTGCGGCACCGACCAGCCGCTCGACGCTCTCAGCAGCTGCCCGGACTGCTTCGGGCCGCTACACCCGGTCTACGACCTAGAATCCCTGCGCCAGACGGTCACAAAGGAGCGGATCGCAAGCGGTCCCCCCTCAATCTGGCGCTACGCCCCCCTTTTGCCTGTTGCGCCGCCCAAGGAGCCATTGCTCGCACCCGGCATGACGCCGTTGCTACGGACCTCCCGGCTTGCCGGCTCCCTCGGTATCGGAGGCGTGTCAATCAAGCTCGATACCGCCAACCCGACGCACTCCTTCAAGGACAGGCCCGTGGCAGTCGCTGCGGCGAAGGCGCTGGAGCTTGGGATCTCGACGCTCGCGTGCTCCTCGACTGGCAACCTTGCGAATGCGGTGGCGGCGCGCGCGGCTGCGGAGGGCATGTCCGCGGCGGTGTTCTGCCCTGCCGACCTCGAGCCCGAGAAGCTCGTGGCCACTGCGGTGTACGGCGCGAGCGTGTACGCGGTCGACGGCGATTACGACCAGTGCAGCAGGCTCACCGCGGAGCTGACATCGGAGCTTCCGTGGGGCTTCGTCAATGTGGGCCTGCGTGCCTACTACGCGGAGGGCAACAAGACGATCGGCTTCGAGATCGCCGAGCAGCTCGACTGGCAGTTGCCCGACGCGGTGGTCTGCCCGGTTGGCTCTGGGGCCCTGTTCTCACGCGTGTATGAGGGCTTCGAGCAGCTTCGCGCGTTTGGGTTGGTATCGGGCCCACTGCCGCGCATGTACGGCGCGCAGGCGGCTGGGTGCGCACCGGTGGCCGCGGCATTTGAGGCCGGTCGCGACGATGTGATGCCGGTGCGCCCATGCACGCTGGCGCGCTCGATAGCAATCGGCGACCCCGCGGACGGCGATCTTGCCCTCGCGACTGCGCGCCGCTCGGGCGGCAGCATCGTCTCCGTGCCGGAGGAGTGCATCGCGCCCGCGATGGGCACCCTCGCCGAGACCGTCGGCGTCTTCGGCGAGACCGCGGCGGGAGTGACGCTCGGCGCGCTGCAGCTGGTGGTGGAGCGCGGCGCTATGCGTGAGCACGAGCATGTGGTGGTCCTCGTGACTGGTGACGGCCTGAAGACGCCCGAGCCTATCGTCGATCGCCTGATGCCGATCGCGATCAGGCCAGAGGTTGCCTCAGTCATGGATCATGTCGCGGCACTCGCTGACTAAAGCGGCCGGAGAGGTTTAGCCGCTCAGGGCTCAAGCCGCTCGACCACGCCGGCCTCGCCGTCGAGTTGCACCCGCTCACCGTCACGTAGCAGCTTGGTGACGTTGGGGATGCCGACTACGGTTGGCAGCCCCAGCTCGCGCGCGAGGATGGCTGAGTGCGACAGCGCGGAGCCGCGCTCGACGATCAGGCCGCTGGCAGTGAAGAAGAGCGGCGCCCAGCCGGGGTCCGTGCGCAGCGTGCACAGGATCTCTCCGTTCATGCCGAGTCCGTCGCGTGGCTCGCGCACGAGCCGCACCGGTGCCTCGACGACGCCCCCGCAGCAGCCGAGCCCACGAAGAGCGCCTTCGTCGCCCTTGGCGTCCGCATCGGGATGGTCCCGCAGGTCGTTGCCGATGTATGGAGAGCCAACGACCTCGAGGCGGTTGGCCGGCTCCTGCGCGCGATACGCCTTCCACTCTTGCTTGCGCACGCTGACGAGTGGCGCAAGCTGCACGGACACCGCACGCCCCTCGACGAACGCCTCAAGCTCATCGACGGTGAGGTAGAAGACGTCTCGCGGGTCATCTATGAGCTGCTTCTCGTGGAGGCATGTCCCCATCGCACCGTAGACATCCCGAGCCAGGCCGAAGGCGAGCGTGCGGCGCAGCCGCAGCGCCTCGCGGGCATGGACAGCCTTGCGCGCCAGCGCGATCTCGCGTTCCAGCAGCGGACGCCGCCAGAGTGGCAGACGGCGCTTCAGCTCGGTGAGCGTCGTCCGGTATCGCTCACGCTCGGCCGCCGTAAGCTGAGCGGGATCGAGGACGGGGCGGTCGAGATAGCTGCGCAGCACACCCACCATGAACTCCGGATCGTCCCTCGCTGTGACGGTCTCGAGCTTGAGCTCGCCGATTGCTCGGTCCCCGTAGCGCTCGACATAGTTGTCAATCTGGGCAGCAATCCCTGGCGCGCGATCGCGCACGACCTTCAGCGCGGCGTCTGGGTGCAGCGTCCGTAGCGCGGTGACCACGCCTGCGTCGCGTTGCGCTGCCTGTGCGATTGCCACTAGTAGCCGGGTAGGCTCGACCGACTCGATCCCCTCGATCCCGCCCAGGAGGTCGGCGAGCCGAGCGTCGAGCTTCTCGCCTTCGTAGAAGCGGCCGAGCAGCCGGTGGAGGTGCCCGCATAGCATGATCACGCGGAAATCGTTGAGATTGGGGACGTGCCACTGCCGAAGCAGCTCCGTCTGAAGCTGGCGGCTCGTCTCATATAGCTCCACCAGGCTTCGCTCGGGCAGTTGGCGCCGGTCGATGCTGTCGTAGATGTTCTGGAAGTGAGCGACGAAGCCTTTGATCTCGCGATCCAGACGGACGAACCCCAGGGCCATGCGCGAGGCAAACTCGACCACCTCAGCCGCCCGTCGCACGCGCTGTTTGAGCGGCCGGCTGGCAGTCGGACCGCTGCCGATTGCTGTGTGCCACATCACGGTCTCCACCTCCTCGATCCGGCGGTTCCCTCCGGGGAAGACGTGGTAGAGCGCGCGCCAGCTGTCCAGGTTGTAGTAGACGCGGCCAGCGACGATGGCCAGAAGCGTGCGCGCGGCCGGCTCGAACTCGTCCAAGCTCCGGCGGGAGGCGCCGAGCGTCCGCAGCAGGTCGCTGAAGACCTTTGCATAGACGCGCGAGGCGAAGGAGAACGTCAGCGGCGTTGTCACCCCATTGAAGCTCTCTTGGATATTGGAGTTGTCCAACACCCGGACTGAGGCCCTCTCATCGCGCTCGTTGGGAAGCGATGTGATCGGGCGCGACTGGAGTGCGTGTAGCACGCCGTCCGCATAGGCCCACTCGAGATCTACCGGGTACCCGATGCCTGCCGCGACGCGCCTCGTGAGGGCCCCCACCTCCGCGACGCGCTCCGGACTCAGCGAGCGCTCCTCGCGTGCTTGCGCAGAGGTGGGCCGCTGTTCGGTGCCGCGCCCTGATCGCGCCTGGACGACCTCACGATCCTTCGTCGCGATGCTTGCCGAGCGCTCCCCACCGTCAGGGGACCACACAAATTCGTCAGCGGCCACGAGATCCTCGACAACCCCTTCACCGAGCCCATAGGTCGCCGTAATCAGGCACTCGTCGCGTCGCCCAGAGATAGGATTCACGCTGAACGCGACGCCCGCGATCTCAGTGTCGACCATCTGTTGCACGACGATCCCGAGGTGCACCGCGACGGGCGATATCCCGGCCCGCACGGCATAGACGAGAACCCGCTCGCCGAACGCCGATGCCCAGCACTGCCGGACGGCGTCGAGCACGTCGGCGGATGTCGGCTGAAACAGTCGGCTCTCGAGCAGACCGGCGAACGAGTGACGCGCGGAGTCCTCGCCGACCATGGAGCTCCGCACCGCATATGGGCCTGGTCCGAGCTGGCCCGTGGCCGCCTCGATTTCCTCCACAAGATCAACGTCTAGCGGCGTCGATTCGATGGTCGCCCGTAGCTGCGCCGAGAGCTCTGCGACATCCCCAGGTGCCATATGGCCGTCTGAGAGCGCCAGCATCGACTCACCAAGCGCTGCCGGCGTCTCGCCCTTCCGCAGGTGGGCACGGAACGCCTCGGCCGTAACGACGAAGAACTCGGGACAGCGGACGTTGAGTCGGCGCAGGAGCGCGAGGCCGGCGGCCTTGCCTCCGACTCGCTGAAGGTCTCCAGCGTCGACATCCGCCATTACGAGCATGTCTTGCGTCGATGCGTTCATCCTTCGCTCTCCACGTAAGAGTTCCAATTCACCTGCTTGCTGCCGGTGCTCTTGGGCAAGCGATCTGTAGAGCACCTATGTGACCCAGTGATCGCAAGCGCCGCTGCCTCCATCTGCCGGCGTCCTCTCTTCGCGGCTGCCGCTGGGCTCAGACCAGCGCGAGCAGTTGCACGACCACGCCAAGCACGATGGCGTTTGCCAGGGCGAGCCCTCCCCACCATGGCACGCCGTCCCGGCTCCAGCGCGCCAGGGTGACGATCGAGACGATGAACACCGCCGTGACGCACGCGACGTAGCCGAGGAAAATGGCCGACAGATGGGCGTCTGAGTACAGCAGGATGGTCACGCCGAACACCGCGAGGAGCAGCACCACGAGCACGATACGGGCGCCCTGCATGGCGCCCTGCAGGCGAAGCCCGTAGATCCGCTCGATGTCGTAGACACCGATGCCTCGGGAGAACTTCCAGTACTGCCAGCCCAGCCACCAGAGTGCCACGAGGGCCGCGACGGAGCCGAATGATAGATGGGCGTTTGCAGTCGCCGCCCACACGAAATAGGTGTAGGAGAACGTCATCGCCGGCACGACCTCGAAGAATGGAATCACGCCCAGGAACCGTGGCAGCCCCTGGATCCTCAGCAGGGAGGCGCAAATGAGGCTCGCCGTGGTAGGCACGAGCGCTGCGACGAGAGCCCAGCGGCCGATCCACACGTTGAGGAGGACGACTATGGCCGTCGTAAACGCTACTGCCCAGAGAAGTGTCGACGGCTTGGGGACCAGTCGCCCGTCGGCCAGTACGACCCGGCCTGACGGATGGCGCGGCAGCTCCCGGCGATGACCGAGGTTCGCGACGAGCTCGCCCCCGCATGCGTGTATGTCGATGTCCTCGATGAGTCGGACCTGGAAGAAGAGTAGGACGGTCGTGATCGCCGCGGCGGCGACCTCCCAACCCCACGGAGTAGTGTGACCGATTCGGCCCAGGAGGGCATATGAGCAGAGCGTCACGACGCACAGTGCCGCTGCCTGCACGGGAGGGAGTTGACGATCCACGTAGCGCCAGACCCGGCCCAGAATTGATCCGGCCTGTGGCACAGGTATGGCGCTGGTTGGCACCGCTGGAATCTCGACCTCTGTGGCAATATGCTCCATGTCTAACGCTGAATGTATTTGGCCACGTGTTCTGCGGTCAAGGTCGAGCCGTCTCGCGGAATCCCGACCGGTCGCAATTCGTTGGGATCGCTCGACAAAGGCGATCTGCTGACGATCCGATGCACAAACTAATGGGAAACACCGAATAGATAGATCTACGGGCCTAAGCTATGATTGCCGCCGCCACCGTTGGGTACGGGCTGAAAGGATCTGGGTATGAGCAGGAGGACACTACAAGTCGGGGCCGTGATTACGGTCGGTGTGATAGCGCTAGCAACGCTGGGGCTGCCCGCAGCGGGGACAGCCGACTCGGCACACATTGCATCTCGATCAATATATGTAAACGAGCACTCACAGCTACGCCTGATTAGACATCACGCTGGACTCCTGTACGAGCAGGGCACATTCTCGGGAACTCCGGGAGGTGGTGTGTCGGTGCAGATTCGGATCTCCTACACCCAGTCAAGTATTAGCTTCAGCTCAACACCGAGCGGCGGCACGGTCAGCGGCAGCGGACACGTATCGTTCTACGCCGAAGGGGCGATCGCCCACTTCAGCGGATCTGTGGCAGTGACACACGGAACCGGACGCTACTCCGGGGCGTCAGCTAAGGCGCTACAAATCTCGGGCGTCTTTCAGCGCAAGACTTATGCGACATCATTGACTGTGCGCGGATGGATGAGCACGTAACGGTCTATCGGATGACCTGGGGAAAGATGACTGCAACGCTTTGCGCTCCGCTGCTAGCGTTTTGCGTGACGCTGGTCGCACCGTCAACCACAGTAGCCAAGCAGTTCGTCAGTCTCAAAGTCGGGTTCTCCCCCGATCGGTTGAGTACCAGCACGACAGTTAACTTCGGCTTCGACGTCACAACCCCGACTGGTCAACCACCCTCACCGCTGGTGAGCATCAGCATGAGCATGCCGAAGGGCGTTAATCTCAGCACGACGAGCCTTGGGCTCGCGGTCTGCGATTCGGTGCCGCTCGAAGCCGACGGCACCGAAGGATGCTCCCCGAATGCGGTGATGGGCCATGGAACGGCGCTCGTTGAGGTGCCGATAGGGCCAGAGATCCTCCATGAGTGGGCCAACATCACGATTCTCATGGGCCCCGCGGTCGAACATCACACCACGCTGATCTACTACGCTGAGGGCAGCACGCCGGTGTCCGCTCAGGTCGTGTTCACCGGGCTGTTGCTACCTGCCAGTGGACCGTACGGTGGACTCCTCAACATGACTATTCCCTTGGTCCCGAGCCTCCCCGGCGCCCCTGACGCCGCAGTCGTGCATGTACGCGCCACATTTGGCCCCGCGGGTCTGCGCTATTTCAAGCACCAACGCGGCAGGACCGTCGCCTACAAACCCGAAGGGGTCGAAACTCCCAGCACGTGCCCCGCTGGCGGCTTTCCGTTCGCGGCGACGTTCGGGTTTCAGGACGGGACCAATGCCTCAGCAAAGGCCGTCGTGCCCTGTCCATCGGTCGCGGGATCGATACGACGCGGCGGTCGGCGCCACTGATGCGCGGCGACCTTGCGAGTAAAACTGAGAAGGTTCGCTCGTGAGACGCGTTCGTGTGGATGTAATAAATGCGCTCGGACGGCTGACTGACAAACGTCGCTGGCTGGTGCTCGGAGTATGGGGAGTGCTGGTCGTGGTCGCCGTGCCGCTCGCTGCGCGCCAGACCAACCATCTTGACCAGATCGGATATTTCGTGAGCGGCTCGCCGTCGGCACGCGTTGACGCGCTGCTGCATAGTCAGTTTCCGGATGAATCGCGTGCTGGGCTGGCAGTGCTGCTGTGGCCCAAGCACGGGGCAAGCGCGAAAGCTCTCGAACGCGACATCCGAAAAGTTCAACACGCGCTGCGCGGAATCCACGGCGTCTCGCTGTCCTCACACGACGTGCAGATCGCGCTGTTTGGCACTGGGTTGGTGGAACCGATCGTGCTGCCATTGAATGTGAGCGCCAGCGAAGCGACATCGGTACAAATTGCGCTGGAATTGCGCTCCCGCTTGGGCGTCGGCGACCCAACCAGCGACCATGTCGAAATCCATCTGCTGGGCCTTGGGGCGTACTGGGCGGGAATCGATGCCGCCTCTAAGCAGCAGCTCGCCCGTGCCGAGACGATCGGCTTTCCGTTCCTGCTTGTGGTGTTGCTGCTGATCCTTGGTTCGCTCTGGGCGGCCTCATTGCCGGTCACACTCGGCCTGCTTGCGGTGCTGATCACCGGTGCTGTGATCTTCCTGCTTTCGCTGGTGATGCAGCTCTCGGTGTTCGTCACCAACGCCGCGTCGCTGGTGGGCATCGGCGTCGCCGTCGATTACTCCCTAATCATTCTCGCACGCGTCCGCCAAGAACTCGCGGCGGGTCAGGACTTTGAGACCGCTAGGCGCCGCGCGCTGGAGACGTCGGGCAAAGTCGTGATCGTCTCAGGCCTAGCGGTGGCCCTCAGTCTGAGCGGCCTGTGGCTGATCAACGACAACACAGTGCGATCATTGGCGCTCGGCGCGGTCTTGGTCGTAGCGGTGTCGGTGCTTGCGGCGGTCACGTTGCTGCCGGCGCTGATTAGCGTCATCGGGCCGCGCCGACTCACTGACGGTGCGCTCGCGCGGCTGGCGGTACGTCGCCGAGCGGTCCGCAGGAAGCCATCGGTGGCTGGATGGGAGCGCTGGACGAGACTGGTTACCGGCCATCCACTGCGCGCAATCGCGGTCGCCGGCGGAGTAATGCTGCTGCTATCTGTGCCAGCGCTCCGAATGCGAACCGGAGCAAACGCGCTCGAGCAGTTCAGCCCTGGCAACGAGACTCTCGTCGGCTTTCAGGAGGCCCGCTCGCTCGAAGGCCCAGGCGCACTGGGACCGGTAAACGTGATTGCAGCTGCTACGCGGGCGTCCCACGCCAGCCTACCGAGCATCGTGGCTCGCCTTCGCACGCTGGCAGAAGCGCTGCCCGATGTTCACTCGCTCGGAGCCACGCACTTCTCAAGCTCGGGGTCCTACGCGTTCTTCAATGTTGTTACGCGCGGTGATCCCGAAGCACCCGCCGCACTCACGCTGGTCGAACGATTGCGGGAGCGATTTGCGCGCACAAGCGCTGGTAGTGGTGTTCGAGTGTTTGTGGGCGGCACCCCAGCGAGTCTGCTCGACACCAAACAGGAGTTCGCAGGCGGTATCTGGAAGGTGATCGTTGCGGTTTTGGTTTTGGCGTTCATCGTCCTGACGGTGCTGCTGCGTTCGCTGCTACTGCCATTGAAGGCGATCATCCTCAATCTGCTGTCGGTTGGTGCCGCCTACGGAGTACTGGTTGTCGTCTTCCAGTGGGGATGGTTCAACGGGCTGTTGGGATTCCACGCCCCTGGGCATATCGAAACGGTCACGCCTGTGGTGATCCTCGCGCTCGCATTCGGACTCTCGATGGACTACGAGGTGTTCCTGCTGAGCCGCATCAAGGAGCGTCGGCTCGCTGGCGCGGCGCCGCATGCCGCGGTAGCCGAAGGACTTGCGGTGAGCGCGCGGACGATCTCAAGCGCAGCGCTAATCCTGGTCTGCGCGTTTGGCATCTTCATCGGCACAGGGCTGCCATCGATCAAGCAGATCGGGCTTGGCGCCGCGGTTGCGATTGCGCTCGATGCGACCCTGATCCGGCTTGTGCTGGTGCCAGCCACTATGGAGCTGCTCGGCGAGTGGAATTGGTGGCTGCCAACTTGGCTCTTGCGTGTGCTGCACGCCCCCGCGCCCGCACGAGCTGAAACGCCACCAGCTCCAGTGCCGGCGGAGTCCACGCCGCGCTAGCGCGAATCCATTCTGCGGGCAAATGCGGACTGGTACACTTGCGCCCGCCGACCACACAAGAGGACTCGATGGAGACAGCAACACCTCACACGGAGGCAGCGCAGGTAGTGGATCTACCCATGCCCGAGCGATCCTCGAAGATGCTCGAGATCGAGGACGTGCGCAAGTCGTACGACGACATCGAGGCGCTCGCCGGCGTCGATCTTGAGCTTGCGCCCGGCGAGATCCTGGGACTCCTCGGGCCGAACGGTGCCGGTAAGACGACGCTCGTCTCGATAGTCGCCGGTCTGCTGCGGCCGGACGCGGGCTCCGTCCGAGTGGGCGGCCTTGACGTGCAGCGCGAGCCGATGCGTGTGCACGGCATGCTCGGGATCGCCCCCCAGGAGGCCTCGGGCTCTATGTGCAGCAGACGGTGCGCAAGAACCTGCGCTTCTTCGGCACGCTCGCGGGCCTGCGGGGGGCCGAGCTCGAGAACCGGATCGTCGAGGTCGCGGATGCGCTGGACCTGACGGATCTACTCGGCCGACGGGTCCAGGACCTGTCGGGCGGCGAGAAGCGCCGCGCGCATACCGCTGTCGCGCTGCTGCCGCGGCCGCCGCTCCTGCTCTTGGACGAGCCGACCGCTGGTGTCGACGTCCACACCCGCACACGCATTCTGGAGGTCCTAAAGCGGCTCGCGCAAGACGGCGCGGCGATCTGCTATGCGACCCACTATCTGCAGGAGGTCGAGGCGCTCGGGGCGTCCGTCGCCATCCTCGAGCAGGGACGGATCGTGGCGCGAGGAAGTGTGGCTGAGCTCGTGGCCGCGTCCGGCGGTGCCGTGGTGGAGATTCGCTTCGAGTGTCCGGTGCCGGCGGAACTCGTGGCGCTAGGAAATGTGGACGACAGCGGCATGGTGCTGCGAGTCGACGCTCCCGACCCGAGCGCAGCGCTCCCGCGCACGCTCGGATCGATCGGGGCTGCAAGCGAGCGGATCGTAGCGATCGAGGTGGTGCGACCGAGTCTTGAGAGCGCCTACCTCGGAATGACCGGACGGCGCTTCGAGCCTGGCGGCACGGAGCCGTCGGAGTAATGTCCATACGACGCGCATACGCGATCGCCAAGAACGATTTCGAGCTCCTAATTCAGGAGCCAATAAGCGTGATCATCCTTGTCGTAATGCCCTTGGTGGTCATGGCGTTCACCAAGCCTACTTATGCCGCTGTGCTCAAGCAGCATGGTTATTCCACGGCGAACGGTGCGGAACAGGCCGTACCCGGCATGGCTCTCCTGTTCATCTTCTTCATGGTCACGTTTGCAGGCCTCGCCTTCTTCCGCGACCACATCTGGAACACGTGGGACCGGATTCGCGCGCTGCCCGTCCGCCACAGCGAGATCATGCTCGGCAAGGTCATCCCGTCCTTTGCGTTCATCTGCCTGCAGGAGCTCATCGTGTTCGCGATCGGGCACCTCTTCTTCGGTCTCCACATACGCGGATCCGTCTGGGCGTTGGTGGCCGTCGACTTGGCGTTCGCGGTCTGGCTGGTCACGTTCATCCTCGTGACCGTGGCGTTCTGCAAGACGTTCCAGCAGGTGCTCGCGGTCTCCAATCTCGGCGCGATCTTGTTTGCAGGCATTGGCGGCGTGTTGACCCCAATCGCTAGTTTGCCTGGATGGGCAAAGGCGATCTCGCCCGCTACACCGGACTATTGGGCGATGACAGGGTTCAACAAGGTCTTGCTGGACGGCAAGGGATTGGGCGCCGTGGCGGTCCCAGCGGCCGTGCTCCTCGGAAGTGCGGTGGTCCTGACGGCGCTTGCCGCGGTCCGTTTTCGCTTCGACGCACCAAAGGGCGGCGTTCTGCCCGGCGTGTAGACTCGGGCATCGGCCCCCTACTAAGCTACACACGAGCACTAAAGACGTCAGGTCCCGGCATCGTGGTTGTCTCTTCTCATTTTGCGCCAGCGTACTACCCGGTCGATAACGACTGTTTGGGTGAAGTGAACCGCGCACCCGACAGACCAGCCAAACAAGAAAACCGACATCTCCCGCATCGTGTGGTTCCCTGCTAGAAAAGCAGCGCCGACGATCGCACAGCCGATGCCGCTGGCCAACTCTGTACGTATGATCTTGCGTCTGCGCTGCGCGAGGTCCGCGACAGTTAGAGTTTTCCTTGGCGGCATAAACCATCTTTCACTGAGATCGACCAGTGTGGCCGGCGGCGCTGCTGCATACAATCAGTTCGGTGTCTTCGGGGCTAATTCTGTTCTTTTGGGGTATGGATGATCGAGGCAATCCTGCCTGCTCCGGTGATCGCAGTCGACACTCGCCGTGACTCGATCGACACAGTGCTATTCCGTGCCGAGGATGATTCGCTTGGACGAGTTGCCGAGCAGCGACGTCGCGAGTTCGCAACCTCTCGCGCATGCGCGCATCTGGCGCTAACGCAGCTTGGCCTTGCTCCGTCGGCTGTGCCTATTGGCCAACATTGTGAGCCACGCTGGCCGTCAGGAGTGGTTGGCAGCATCACACATTGCAGCGGTTACCGAGGGTGCGCCGTCGCACATTTGGCCAACACGATGACAATTGGGATAGATGCTGAGCCACACGCCGCGCTACCTATGGGTGTGCTCAATTACATCGTGGAGTCGCAGGAGCGATCGTGGTTGAGCGAACATATGCGCTACATGCCAGAGGTACACTGGGATCGTCTGGTTTTTAGCGCAAAGGAGTCTGTCTATAAGGCATGGTTTCCACTTACCGGGCGGTCGCTTGGCTTCAAGAAGGTAGTCCTTACGCTCGATTCATCCACAGAAACCTTTGTAGCGCGCCTGCTGATCCATGGACCATTGTTCGGCGATAGACGTCTGACGGGGTTTTCGGGCCGATGGTTCATTGGTGGAGGATTGGTGCTCACGGCGATCACGGCTACCGATCTTGCGAGCTCGTGAGCTGAATGGAAAACGCTCCACCGTGAACTCGCTGTAGAAGTTACACGTTGAATATGAAGCGCGTACGATCGGACTGTATGGTGTAGTCGACTGCCCGCCAAAAGCTCGTCGCGGTTTGGTCGTCCTTGGCAACGATCGCGGTGAATCTCACGGCACCGTGTGCGCGGAGTCGACGCTCGCCTTCGCGCACTAGCGCTCTAGCGATTCCATGCCGACGGTAGGCGGGATGCACGGCCAGCCTGTAGAAGCTGCCTCGCCATCCGTCCCATGCGGCGATCAGTGAGCCGACCAGCTCGGCGTTGTACTCAGCGATCAGGAGTGCTTGCGAATCAGTTGCCAGCAGCACAAGCAGTCCCTCGCGAGTGTCAGTGACGCTTGTTGGGCCCTCCGCGAGGTTCCACAGGTTGAGCACAGCATCGATGTCTTTTTCGAGAGCAGCGCGGATTGTCCAGTCGGGCACAATCGGTATAGATAGCAGCCAGCCAGGGGCCTAACGGCTGCCTGGGCTCTTTGGGGCCCGCGGCGCTGTTCAAGTAGCGGCGTAGACGCTCATGCGTACAAGTCGTCTGGCCACGTCGCCTCTTCGTCTCCGACGAGGATCTCCGACGGCTCCGGTGGGAACACTTGCGGATGCTCGCCGGGCTCGTGCGGCGGGTGGAACCAGCGCTGCGCGATTGCCGTGGGCACGACCGCGGAGAGGACGACGACGGTGACGAGTAGGGAGAACTGGGTGCGCGTGATGATGTGGGCGTTCAGCCCGTACAGCGCGCTGATCGTGCCGAACGTGAGCCCGGTGCTCATCAGCAGCGTAGTGAACGTCGCGTTGGGCGCAGCGTGCCTGCGCGCCAGGGGATAGACGAGGCCGAGCTTCGGCAGCATCTTCGCGCTGACGAGCACCGCGAGCGCGCCGAGGTTCGCGAACACCGCGACCAAGGAGACGTTCAGGCCGCCACGCAGGAAGAAGAACGGGGTGAGAAAGGCGAACGCGACCACGCGCAGCCGCCCCTGCTCCTCTTGGTGGCGCCGGTAGTGGCGAGACATCACGAGGCCGAGGACGAACGCGGGCAACACCGCCTGGCTGTTCGCCTCGTCGCCGAGCACCATCAGCACGAGCAGTACGACGAACACGAGCTTGATCTCAGGCTCGATCACGCGGTCGCCATACCGGCCGAAGAACCGCGGCGCAATGCGCGGCACGAGCACGATGAGCGCGACGGACACGAGGAGGAAGACGGGGAACCACACGGTGGGCTTGATGAAGATCGTGGAGAGCGCGATCACGGTGCACATGTCGGTGACAAAACACGCGTTCATGATCAGCTTGCCGACGCGCGCCGCGTTCAGTCCGGTCTCTACGAGCACGGCGTAGACCACAGCGAGGCTGGTCGTGGACAGCGCGGTGCCCGCGATCAGCGAGGCTTTCGTCGTCCAGCCGAGCGGGCCGAGTGCGATGAGCGTGGCGGTGACGAAGGGACCGGCGAACGAGACCACGCCGATCGTGATGGACGCGAGAAAGCGTTCGCGGAAGTCATCGGGGTCGACCTCGGTGCCGGCGAGAAACGTGAGCACGACGGAGGCGAAGCTCGAGATCAGGACCAGCCAGCTCGCGTCAGGATTGACGCCGAAGGCGTTGCCGATGATGACGCCGAGGACCAGCTCGACGAGGGCGACGGAGATGCCGACTTCCACCGAGATCATGCTCGCGACGAGCGCGGATCCCACAAGGACTGCGGCTAGCTGAACTGGATTCACGTTGACCTCCTACGTTGCGTCGGGGGACGTTCCGTAGAGGCCATCAGCGGCCAGGGCCGCGGTTATAGAGCGAGCCTCATCGCTCGAGAGGATCTTACCGGAGCGAACTGGTCGTGGGCCATCTAGTCATGAGCCATCGCCGGGGGAAGCCTGTCCGTAAATGAAGAAATCGCGGGTAGTCTGGATACGAGCATTCCAGCCCAACTCGGCGAGTCGCTGCTGCAGCGTGTCAGGGTCGTAAAAACGCTTGACGATCTGGAACTCGCGCCCGTCGGCAAGCCGACGGAGCATGATCGGGTTCTCCGGGCCCGGTAGCTCGTGGTCGGAAGCTGAGGCGATTTCCTGGCGCTGGCTGTCGACGAAGAACACGCGACCGTCCCACCCCACAGCGCGCCTGATTTTTTCCCAGAATGCCTCAAAGCACTCCTCGGGAACATGCGAGAGCCAAAAGCCAAAGAAGCACACCTCGTAGGTCTGCTCGGGTTCCCACGCAAACAGGTCGGCCTGTACGTAGCTCACATTCTCATCGTCCACGCGAGCGCGGCACAACTCAAGCATCTCCGGAGACCCGTCGACAGCGGTCATGTTTGTAGCATGACCGGCTAGGCGCACGGTCCACAGGCCGGTCCCGCACGCGAACTCCAGGATATCCCCGGCAGGGCGAAAGCGCTCTAGGGCAGCATGTGCTTCGGCGACATTGGCGAACCAGCGAGCGTTTGCCTCCGGACCGTTGTCATAGCTCTCGCGGCGAAACCACCAGTCATCGTACTCGCTAGCTCGCTCGCGATAATACCGGGCCTGCTCGGCCAATGTGCGCTCAACGTGACTCATGCGCCGAAACGCCCCTTCGACGCTTCAATCCGATGGGCGGGGGTGTGCGTCCAAGGCATCGATAGGAGGCAGTCTACAGGGCGTCCAATCCGGCTAGTTCGCCAGATCAGACTTTCTCGATGCGGTGGCGGCTTCTATCCAGCGATTTTGACACCAATGGGCGCCGGCGGAGCCCGCTCGGCGCGCCAACTTCGCTGTCCATTTGACAGCTGCGGGTCCACTCTGATTTGTTCTGTCGGGCATGAAGGACTGGTCCATATCGGTAGACAGCGAGGCGAGGTTCGTTCTCTATGACGACGTTGCGGCGGTATTTACGAAGGTGCGTTCGATGGGAGTGCTCGCACTGTCGCTCTAGGCAACAGTCCCTTACAAGCAGACTGTAAAGCTAAGGGTTTCGATGTCGCTGACCCAATCTGACGTCGCCCACATCGTGTGTGCGACCGGACTCTTGCTACTCGCTGCACATCTGATTGGTTACCTGTTCGTTCGGGTTCGCCAGCCACGCGTAGTGGGGGAGATCGCCGGTGGGCTTATGCTTGGACCGACGTTGCTTGGTGTGGCCGCGCCCGGGCTTGAGCGCTCCTTGTTTCCAAGCTCCGGGGTCAGTGCGACGGTGCTGGGTGCTTTCTACCAGCTCGGAATCATCTTCTTGATGTTCACAACAGGTAGCACTCTGCACACTTTGTTTCGGTCCACCGAGCGGCGCACGGCAATATCAATCAGTGCTGCCGGTATCGTAGTTCCCTTCGCTGCTGGGCTGGCCGCGTTTCACCTGCTTCGGCTTGACTATCTAGCAGGCAGCGCTAAAAATGTCAACTCACTAAGCCTCGTCTTTGCTACAGCAATCGCCGTAGCCAGTATTCCCGTGATCTCACGGATCATGCTCGACCTTGGGATTGCGAATACCCCCTTCGCGCGAATCGTGCTGAGCGCGGCCGTGATCGAGGATGTCGTCCTCTATGCGGTGCTTGCGATTGCGGTTGGGCTTGCGGGCGGAGAGGTCGGCAGCTTTGGCGTCGCCGGATGGCTCTCGATCGCCCCGGCCTCTTTGGTCGGCTCCTGTTACTTCGCCGCCGCGACCGTCTCTATTCTTGTATTTGCACTGAGTGGCGGACGCAGGCTCGTGAGGCTTTGCCATTCACAGGTGTTTAGTCCGGTGGCATATCTGATTGTACTGCTCTTTGCTGTGACTACGCTTTGCCTAACGCTCAGCATCACCCCGGTTTTTGGGGGCCTGGCAGCCGGCATCATGGTCAGTGAGCTAGAGGACGAGAATGCCGAGCGGGCACGCCAAGCGATCACACAGGTAGGGTCGGCGTTCTTTGTTCCCCTGTACTTCGCGATCGTTGGACTTCAGCTCGATCTATTGCACCGCTTCAACCTTACCTTCTTTATCTTGTTCCTCGCCGGCTCGTGCTTGGTAAAGGGCTACAGTGTTTATCTCGGCGGTCGTCTGGCTGGTGAGACCAAGAACCGCGCACGCGATCTAGCTGTCGCCCTCAACGCCCGCGGCGGGCCCGGAATAGTGTTGGCCTCCGTTGCCTTCACGGCTCACACTATCGACCAACGTCTCTATGGGTACATCGTAATGCTTTCGATCGTCACATCATCCTTCGCAGGGGCGTGGCTTGGTCGCACGCTACGCCTTGGTGTGTTCTCGCAAGGTACGCCAGTCACTGAACCACTGTCATCGGCCCATGCGCCTGGGCGACCATCGCTTTTCTGACAAATTGCACGGTGGGTCAGATGAAGTCATCTACGGCGACCAACGGGAACGCCGATAAGATACCGGCAGGTCGTCGTCGGACGCCGGTTTCGGTCGTGTGAAAGGCTTTGTGTTGTGAGCTTTCGCTACCGCGTCCTCTACCGTGTAGGCTTTACGCCCTGGGATCAGGATCACGTCCCGGCTGAGTTGTCGGCGCTGGTCGAGGGTCAAACTGTGCTTTCGCCGGGGCGTGCGCTCGATGTCGGTTGCGGCACCGGCACGCAGGCGGTCTACCTCGCCGAGCATGGTTGGCAGGTCGTGGGCGTCGATGCGGTCGAGCGAGCGCTCGCACAGGCACGCCGCAGGGCGAAGAAGAAAGGTGTCGAAGTGATGTGGGTTACGGGCGACGTCGCGAGCTTGTCTACGCTCGGGCTCGGCGACGGGTTCAGCCTGGTGCACGACCGCGGCTGCTTCCACGACCTCTCTGATGCGGCGCGCGAGGGTTACGTTCGGGGTGTGAGTGAGCTGGCTGCGCCTGGCGCGACGCTGATGCTGTTGGCGTTCGCGCGGCGCGAGCGGGGCATCGGTCCAAGTGGAGCCTCCGAGGAAGAGATACAGCGACGGTTCGGTTCGGCTTGGGAGGTGGTCTCGGTGCAGAGCGACTCGGGCCCTGCTCCGCCCGGCCCGATGCGCCGCGTGCTGCGGATCTGGTACCGACTGCGGCGGCGGTGAGGGCTTCTCGGCTTCCGGGTTCTCGCCAGCGACCGGCGGGCTATTTGTGATTGGGCGGAAGCCCAGGAGCTTCCGCCCAATCACACTCACGGAGCCTGGGTCGCGTCGGGTGCGGGCTTTGTCTCTACACCTTCAGCTGGAACTTGCCTGGCTCCGGTCGCTCGACGTAGAGTCCGCGCTTGACGTGTATCGCAAGCTGTGCGGCGACTGTCTGCTCGGGCGTCTTGCCCTTCAGGCCGGGGGCGAGGTTGCGCCGTCGGATCTCGGCGTAGATCTCGGCCGCCCGCATCGGCTGGCCCTTGTCGCGAAGCACCTCGATCGCGGCCCACATCGTCGAGCCCTCCCGGGGTCCGGGCGGACGACCCGCCGCCTTGGCGTTTTTGCCATCAGCTGCTTTGATCCCGGCATCTGAGTCGCTAGACGCTGGCTTCGGGCTCGCGGGCTCCGTGTTCGCGTCGGTTGCTGCAGCCGTCTGGCCTGATAGGGCCCAGAGGTCAGGTAGCCGGCGCTTGCCGTCCCGGCCGCCTTCGGTGCGGTGAACCTTGCCGTCGCTCTCTAGCTGGGCGAGTAGCTTGCCCGCTGTTGAGCGGCCAACACCGACGCTCACGGCGATCTGCGCGGCGCTTGCTTGCGGCTCGACCTTCAGGACCTCGAGGATCGCCTCCTTGGGGGGTGTCGTGGTCTTGCTCATCGTGATTCTCCTTTGCTAGAGCCCTATCTGGGCTTTGGCGGGTTGGACGTGGTAGCTCGACCTCACGGAAAGATCAAGTCCACTTCTGCAGCCCGCGCGACGGTCGCCGCCTCGCCTGAGCCCGCACAGAGCCGTCGCTGCGCGAATCGCATGGCGCCTCCTAGCCGCTCATGCCAAGGCAGTCGCTCGCGACCCACGGAGGCTCCTTCGGCAACCGACTTGAGCTTTCCCGCGAGTCGAGCTAGACGTGTGCAGCGATGCCGATTACTACCCCCACGGGAAGGCTAGGGGAGCGACGATGACCGGACTGCTCGAGTTCGCCGCGACAGCGATCCTCGCCACGCTCGGTGCGTGGACGACCGGAGGATGGGTCTTGCGCACGGCCGGCGCGGTCCTTGCCATCGGCGGGCTGCTCTGCACCGCCGTGACCGGCTCGCCGGCGATGGCGGTCACGGCGCTCGTAGGCGCGATTGTGTGGCTTGCTGGGCACTGGCTCTACGCTCTGCGCCACCATTACTTCCGCACGCCGCTCGCGCGTCGCGTCTTCCTCGATGCGCTCCCGAGCCGGCTCGATCCGACCCGCCGCTGGGGCGTGCCCACCGTGCCACCAGGAGCGCGCCGATGACCGTGGTCTGGCTTCAAGGCCGGGAGTACCTCCCTGGCGACCACGGGTGCCACCAAGCGCTCCTGCTGCGAGAGATCACTGTCTGCCCACTCACGATCGGGGACCATCGTGCCCGTCGCGACTAACACACAGACGAGCCCGTGGGGATCATCGATCCCGAGGGGCATGGTCGAAGACTTCATCAAGACGACGCTCCGCCACGATGCGCTCGCCAACTTCGTCCAGGAATACGTCTTCGACGCGCTCGATACCGATGGCGAGCCCCCCGCCGAGCTGGGCGAGGCGCTGCGAGTCGCTTTCATCGAGGTCATCGAAACGTCAGATGGAGAGCAGTGGGATCAGGTCGCCCGCGCTGTCATCGCCGACGCGCGGGATTGCCTCGAAGGGCCAGTCGCCACGCCTCGACAGCCGCGCCTCCCCGCGGCGCTGTACTACCGGCGGGGGCGCCGCGCCCCCGGCGTTGGCGCTATCGGCAGGACGGCGTCCAGGCGCGCGCACGGCGCGAGACCGCCAGCCGCTTGGTTGAGGCGTATGAGCATCTGCGTCGCCAGAATCCCGACGGGCGTATCACCCTCGATCAAATCGTTCTCCGAGCTGATGTCTCCAGGGAGACGATGTTCGCTCAGTTCGGTAGGACTGCGGGGTTGCGTTGGGCCGCTGACGCTCAGACGGCGCTCGGGCTTCCCCTCGCTGTGGTGTGAAGTCGGCCTCGCCGAGCCAGGAACGCCAGCCGAGCGAATCAAAGTCGTCGCGCGTGAATATCTCCGGCTCCTACTCGCGTACCCCGGCGCGATGCGTGCGCTGCTAGACCCTCACGAGCTCGACGAGCTTCTCCGCCCCAAGGATCCGAGCCGCTACCGCACGCTCGTCGAATACAGGGAGGCGCTCGCGCATATCGTCGCCGAGCAGGAGCGGCTCTTGGAAGAAGCGATCAGCGCCGGCCGCTCGGGCGAGATCAACGTGGGCGCGATGACACGCACGCTTACCGCCGCGTGGCTGCGCATCGCCTCGCACGTATGGGGGCTTCAGACCGAGCCGAATGCGCCTCGACTTTTCCAAAAAATCGCCGACAGCACCGACGCGATCATCCGCGAACTAGCTCCGGGAAGCGCTTAGTCATGCTGTACCCCGTCCTCGTGCCGAAGGAGGGCAATGCCGAGATCCCACGCGGCACAGCGATTCTTGCGGGCGGAACGTAATCCTCGTCTTCCACGACGACCGTGAGCCATTCGGCGAGTGCTGCGCGAAAGCGACCTGCGCCCGCCCGTCACCAATCAGCGATCAGCGGAGCTACACCCGCGTCGGCTCGTTCGACTCGATCGACGGCGAACTACGCCTCCAGCGCCACGGCGCCGCGCTGCTGCTCGCTGGCTGGGCCATCCCGTTCGGGCCGGGCGACCTCATGGCGCGCGACAACCGCAGTGACAGGCGCCACCGCGCCCGGCGCCTCTTCTACCAGGGCCGGTATGCCGAGGCGCTGCGCATCGACCGGCGTATGGGCTTATGAGGCCCGTGAGCTATGCGACGGGCGACTACGACGCCGCTCTGGTCGCCGTGGTCGACTACCCCAGGTAGGCGGCTGAGTGACGCCGAGGGCCACGGCCCAAAGCGCTGGTATCCAACCCCTGCAGGCAGGCGCCGCGTAAGCGAACGCCCGCCACCATCGGCGTCGCCTGGTCGCGTGGGCCCGCGCCGGCTTGACGCGCCTACGCCGCCTGCCGCCGAGCGGACCGATTGTGACGAGCGAGCGATGTACGCGGCAATCGTTGAGCATGAAACCGACGAATAAGCTGCCGTTCTGTGCTTGGCGACCGCATCTATGAGCGTGCCCGCCTCACAGGCGAGTTCTGGGCTGGGCTCGGGTGCGACGAGCAATGAATATGTGCGCTGTTCACGATGGGCCAGCTTCGAGCGGGCCGTGCGACCGATCCCGCTCGCTCGTGAGCACGGCCCATCGCTATCGCGCTCTGATCCTGCTTGGCGTCGCCACCGTCGCGTTCACGGTGATCCTCGAAGTGATCGCCCCTCGCACGCCTCGCACGGGCCGACGATCCTCGCCTTCGAGTTCGCCGGCAGCCACGCGCGCGCAGCGCAGCGCACCTCTCGCTGCTGCTCGACTACGGCTACATGCTCTCCTATGGCCTGTTCTTCGCCCTCGCCGGCTTCGCCATCCGCGATATGGCACGGGCGCGCGACTGGCGGCGCCTCGCAGCCATCGGCGCGGTCGTCCCGTTCTCCGCGCTCGCCGCCGCGAGCTTCGACGCGAGCGAAAACGTGGCGCTGCTGCTCACGCTCGCCGGCCACGGCGGCAGCTTCGCACCGTCGTTCGCCACAGTCTGCTCGGCGATCAAGTTCACGCTCATCACTATCGCCATCCTCTACGCGGTATGCGGCCTCGTACTCTGGCTCAGAGCACGCCGCCTACAGCCGAGCCGAGCCGCATAGGCCATCGTCGACCGCCGTGCAGGTTCACAGGACCAGCTCGTAGCGCACCCATTCGACGGTCTCGCTCATCCGCCGAGTTCGAGTCGGCTTCATGCCGAGCACTTCGTAGAGCTTACGAGCGCCCGCGTTATCGTAGCCGGTCCAGAGCGAAACGTCTAATACGCCAGACGCGTGCGCGTTGTCGAGCGCGTAGCGCATAAGGCGACTGCCAACGCCTTGTCGTTGTGATGCGGGTCAACGAAGACCATCGAGATATGGAGTGCGTCGGGAACGATCGACTCCCGTCCCATCCTCGGCGCGGTACGGCTCCAGGAGAGCCATGCCGACGATGCCGGTGTCGCTGGCCGCGACGTAGGGCGTCGCTGTCGGCTCTTGCAACTTCTCAACGACTCTGGCAACGCGCGCGGGACTCGGGTGCTTGCCTCGCGCGATGTTCGCTACTTGCCACACTCGCACAGCTCCGTCGAGGTCGGATGCCTCCATGACGCGCAGGTCAATGAGTTCCTGTGTCAAGCGGTTCCCGTGGTTTGCGAGATTTGTGCAAGGGCGGCGATGAACGGCTCACGAATGGCAGGGTCGCAATGGCGGTGCTCGAGCGCCTGCTTGTCACGGTCTGGGTGCGCGTTGGCTGGGATGTCTTCTCCGGGGCCGCACGCGAGGGGCATCGGTGAACGCCCGTCCCAAGGTGCCCCGGGGAACGTCGCGTCGACGGCGAGCCGCTGTCCTCCGAGCTTGATCATTAGGTAGCGATGGACGTCGATGAGCCCATCTGGCGGGATCCTCTGCGCGACCTCCTCGCCAAAGAGTGTCCGTGCGAGACCCTGGTCCAGTCGGTAGACCCGGTGAATGATCTCGGGCTTGGTCGTTGGGAACCGCTGCTCGAGTTGCTGGGCGAGGTAGAGGTGCTTGGTGGAGCAGGTACCGCGCTTCTCGCGCAACATGCCCTGGACTGTGCGGTCGCTTGGGCGGTCGTATGGGATCGCGCGCACCTGTTCGACGAGCTCGATGATCGACTGCGCGATCAGCTGCGGGGCGTAGCCCCTCGCGCTGAGGTGATCGTCTGTGATCGAGAACGCCTCGCGCAACTGCTTGACGAGCGCGTACTCGTGTCGTAGGTCTGAGTCCGCTGGCGCGACGGCCTCCAGCTCGATGAAGGTGCCCAGGCCCTCGACGTCGTCGAGGTGGATGCGAACGTTCTGCCAGAGGAACAGACGCCGCTGCTTGGTCACTGTGACGGTGACGCCGAGCGCGGTGGTCAGGGCCGCGAGCAGTGTTTGAGGGTCGTCGGTCTCGATGATCCGGTAGCGGCTCTCGCGTTGTTGTGGTTCCTCTGCGCGCTCGAACTGGATCAGGTGCGCTCGCCCGGGTTGCTGCTCGCGGAGCTTCAGCCCACCCGTCGAGACGTTGAAGTAGCTGTCGCGCTGCCACAGTACGCCCTCATCTTGGGCGCCGAGGGCACGGCATACCTCCAGGGAGCCTGCGGGGTCGGTGTCGATCGCCTTCAGCTCGATATTCCGCCGCGGGTATGCCACCCGCCACATTCTGCCCTGAGCGCCAGAGTGCCGCGCGTCGAGGCTCTTGTCCTGCCGGTACCGAAGTTAGTCTCGCGTGTCGATGGATGAGCTCGACATCGTGATCGCTGATCCAAGGATCGATGACGTGCGAGAACTCGTCGAGCATCACCTGAAGTTCGGGCGTTTACACAGCCCTCTACAGGATACGCACGCGCTCGAGGTCGATGACCTGCTCGATCCCGCCCTCACCCTCTTCAGCATCCGCCGCTGCGGGACGCTGGTCGCGATCGGCGCCCTCAAGCGGCTTGACGACCAACACGCGGAGCTAAAGACGATGCACACAGCCGAGCATGTCCGCGGTCTGGGCATCGGTCGCGCGATGCTTGACTATCTCCTCACTGTGGCCCGCGAGCGCGGCTTCGAACGCGTGAGCCTGGAGACTGGGATCCATGAAGCATTCGCGCCAGCCCGTTCGCTCTACGTGAGCGCGGGATTCACACTGTGCGAGCCATTCGGCGACTATCGCCGGAGTCCAAACACCACCTACATGACGATGAGGATTAGCCGCCAAACCAGTTGAGCTCAGCGATCGCTTGGGCGTCGAGACCTGAGCCGATCAGATGCGGTGCACACCGCCGCCGAGATTGTCGGCGCGGCGTCCAGTCCCGGCGTTGGCGTCGGTCGCGTAGATTCCGGCGATGGCATTTGGTCAAGGTCGTCGTATTGGAGCGCGAGCACCTACCCGGGTGTCATCGAGCGTGTGACCGATCCCGTCCGCTCGTGACCACAGAGAGCGTCCCCGCCTACGACCGCATTGGTGTCAGCTACAGCGACGTGCGGCGTGCTGACCCGCGGTTCGAGGCGGTGATCTTGGGAGCACTCGGTGACGCACAGACCGTCCTGAATATCGGAGCGGGCGCTGGTTCTTATGAGCCGAAGGATCGTGAGGTGATCGCGGTTGAGCCATCCCCGGTGATGATCGCCCAGCGTCGTGCGGACGCCGCCCCGGCGATCCAGGGAGTCGCCGAGGCCATCCCGCTCGAGGACAAGAGCATGGACGCCACGATGGGCGTTTTTACGATGCAGCACTGGGATGATCTCGACCGTGGGCTCACCGAGGTTCTCCGCGTCACCCGCAAGCGGATCGCCTTCCTCACCCTCGATCTCGACGTGACCGCGCAGATGTGGCTCTGCCGCGACTACCTGCCCGAGATCATCGAGCACGACCGCAAGGCTTTCCCGACGATCGCGCACCTCCAAACCGTCCTTCGCGACGTCGAGGTCGAGAGGGTCCTTGTGCCCGCCGACTGCACGGATGGATTCCTCGTCGCGCTCTGGAGCCGGCCCGAGGATCACCTCGACCCAAACGTTCGCCGCGCCTCTTCGACTTGGCACCGCCTGCAACCTGCAGTCATCCAGAACTGTTTGGACCGACTACGCCACGACCTTGACAGCGGTGAGTGGGACCGTCGCTACGGACATCTACGCACGCTTGGCACACTCGACGTCGGGCTGCGGCTTGTCAAGGCAGAGCTGCCCTGATCGGGCGCACAGAGGCGGTCATCCGATCAGCGGGACGGACCTTGCCGCGGGAGTCCAAGCTGAAGAGAAAGGGGTCGAGGCGAGGTGGGTAGCAGGCGACGTCACGAGCCTGCCGATGCTCGGGCTCGGCGACGGGTTCAACCTGGTGCACGATCGCGGCTGCTTCCACGACCTCTCTGCGCCAGCGGTCGGGCTCGCTCACACGGGAAGCGTACAGTTGGCGCGATGATCGTCAGCGAGTCGTTCGTCGTCGCCGACTGGACTGACCCGGGCACGCACCCTGGTCGCCCGATCGCTGGGCTGCACCTGCACCGCTCAGACGACGAGGCCTGGATCGTGCTCGAGGGTCGGCTCGGCTTCCGCGTCGACGAAGAGGAGCGCGAGGTTGGAGCTGGCGGGTCGCTGCTCGTGACGCGCGGCACGCCGCACTCCTACTGGAACCCGGCGTCAGAGCCCGCCCGCTACCTGCTCGTGATGGCGCCGCGCATCCACGGACTGATCGAGGCGCTGCACGCTGGCGACCGCAGCGATTACGCGCAGATTTTCGAGGAGTACGACTCCGAGCTGCTCGAGTAGCCCGTTCCGCTATACGGTCAGGTGACGCTCGTCCGTCAAGCACCGGCCCGCCGGCCGCGTCGAGCGTGGCGGCGAGCGTCGATCCGCAGAGAAGCCGTGGTGTACGGTGCCGAGATGTCCTACGACGAGGATCTCGCCAATCGCGTCCGTGAGCAGCTCTCCGACCAGGACGGCGTGACCGAGAAGCAGATGTTCGGCGGGCTCGCCTTCTTGCTGTGCGGGAACATGGCGGTCGGGCTCTCCGGGAGCGGCGAGCTGATGGTCCGCGTCGGGCCGGATGCGACGGAGGGAGCGCTCGCCGAGCCGCACACGCGCCTGTTCGACATGACCGGCCGCCCGATGCGGGGCTGGATCCTTGTCGCCCCGGAGGGCGTCGCGACAGCGCGGCAACTCAGCGGGTGGGTGCGCCGTGGGTTGGAGTTCGCGCGCACGCTACCCCCCAAGAGGTGACCAGGTGGCGGTCGACGTCGTCTGTGAGATCGAGATCGCCCGTCCGCGCGTAGAGGTCGCCGCCTATGCCGCCGATCCCGACAATGCAACGGCCTGGTACGAGAACATCAAGGCGGTCGAGTGGCACTCCCCGCGGCCCCTGGCCGTGGGTTCGAGAGTCGCCTTCGTGGCCACGTTCCTCGGGCGGCGCATCGCTTATATATATGAGATACGCGAGCACGCACCCGGCGAGCGCTTGCGGATGAGCACGGTTGAGGGGCCGTTCCCGATGGAGACCACTTATACCTGGCGCGACGCCACTGTCGACGGCGGGACCGTGATGACGCTTTGCAATCGTGGTGAGCCGGCTGGCTTCGCGCGGATCAGCGCGCCGCTGATGGCGCGGGCGATCCAGCGCGCCAACCGCAAAGACCTACGGGTGCTCAAGACGATCCTCGAGCGGCCGTCCTCCTGACGCCGGGCCGCCGCACAGCCGACTGACCCAAAGGGGGGTGGCAGCTAAACCGCTACCGTTTCATCGACCTAGAGGACTCCCTGCGGGCGACGAAGTGATGCGACGTGAGGATCTCCTGGGCTGTCTCCACTTTTATGATGCGTGAGATGGGTCAGGGAGTTCTGTGCGGAGGCGGTAGCGTCCCGAGCGAGCGCCGCCTACACGCTCGACATCTGGGCAGCGCGTGATCTGTGCCAGGAAGCTGGCCAGTGGATCCTTGCCCGAGACGTGGTGGCCTGCCTCGCGAAGCCACGCATACCACTCGCGGTAGTGCACGGGCTTGGCGGGGGATCTCTGGGCGAGGATCTGCACCGAGATTTCTCTTAGCGCTGCGCCTCGCAGGCGGGAGTCCAGGCTGTCGAGCGGCATCTCCGTAGTGCGCCCGAGAAGACCGTCGAGCTGGCGAAGCATTTGCTCGTCTGTATCGAGCTGCGCCCGCAGTGTGGCGGCTAGATCTTCAAGCGCGCTGAGCCGCTCGCGGCCGTCGCTGAGTCGAAGCACGAGGAGGTCTGCTTGGTGGCTGAGCTCTTGCTCAAGATCATCTGAGGCGGCGCAATCAAGCGGCGGGAGATCGACTGCCACAACGCGAAAGTTACTTGAGAGTGCGGACGGCGGGCTTAGGTCAGTCGGCACGCTGCGCGGTAGCTCGAGCGCGCGACGTCAGCCTCATGGGAGATGAGCGTTCCGACGCTCGAAAGCTGCCATCCGAGTCCGGCCGCCATCGTCCACGGGCAGGCGAGGTAGAGGTGCGTCTCGGTGACGCCAAACCGAGTTCGGGTGTCAGCGACCTCGTGCGTGATTGCGGCGATCAGGGCATTCAGTATGCCTGCGTCGACGGTCAGGTGTCCCGGGTCGCCTGGAGGACGGACGTGGAGCTCCACGCGCGCGGGCTGTGTCGAACGGCAGTGCTCCTGCATTGCTCGTGTGACGTCCTTGGTGGCGTGCAGGCACAGCACGAGTCGATGGTCCCCGTCGGAGAAGCACGGCTGGCGGACGATGCTCCAATCTCCTTGGTCTGGCTGCACCCGCGCAGTGAGGAACTCCAGTCCGTCTTGGCGTAGGGTGAGCGCCCAGCCGGTTGGTGCTCTGAACTCGAACCCTAGCGCGAGCGCTGCGGAGAGGTGTGGTCGCCCGGTGACGATAAGCCGTCGTCGTGGCGTTAGCTCCTCAAGGGCACTGCGCAGATCGGAGAGCGCAGGCAGCAGGTCCTCCTCCCAGATGTGCTCGCCCACGCCGTCGATATCCGCGGCGAGAGGAGGCGACCAGGAGAGGTGCACGTGCGCGGGGTCGTTGTCGGGGACCGCGCTGCGGGTCTCGATCCTCACCGTCGGGTCCTGCTCGTCATCAAGTGCGGTTCGGAGGTAGCTGTGCAGGATCGCCTTCGCGGCGCTGCGCAGCTCAGCGGCTGTGCGTTCATCACCGATGGGCGAGCCCAGTGCGCTGGCCAGTTCGATGCCACTCGCCGAGCGGAGTTCCTCGGCGGATGTCCTGACGGGTGCCGACCGTGCGAAGACGGCGCCTGCAAAGAACATGGGGTCGCGGTTGCGACGCCGGCCCATCGCAGGCAGCTCGATGTCTAGGATGAAGCGTGACTGCATGACTGCGTCGGTGAGCAGCAGGATGAATCCGCTGCAGCCATGTTCGATCGCTTCGAGGACGATCTCCTCGTTGTAGGCGCCCCAGCGCATGTCGTGTCGGTCGCGCCACACGGGTACGCCGCGCAGACGCAGCTGCAACTCCAAGCGATCGGCGAGCTCTTCGTCCTCCCAGGCGTAGGACAGAAAAACGGGCCTCATCGTTGACTTAACCTGTGCTCGGGTACGGCATACGCCAGCCGAACAGCTTCTTGTACTCGGTGACGGCGGCCTTCTCCTTGCCAGCGTCGGCGAGGTCGGCTGCGGTCTCGGCGACCCCCTGCGCCTCGCGGAGTCTTCCGGCGGCGATTGCCGCTTCGGCCGAGCTCATCGAAGAGTTGACGTCGGGACCGAGGCCGGCTGGATCGGGCCACTGCTCACCGATGCGGTCCGCGGCGTTCGCGAAGAAGGTGATGAGCTCATCGCCCCAGATTCCGAAAGGCTCTCGTACCAGTGAGAGGGCCATAACCTCAAGCAGGAAGGACGGTCTCACTGGCCGGTCCCACTCGCGATTCCAGCCCTTGACCATCTTCACGAACGGGATCCAGTTTCCGGCGCACGCGGCATTCTTTGCGCTTGCCTCTTCGGCATGGATCTTCGGGTCCGAGGCGATCCAGTCACCCACGGTTGTGTCGGGTAGCTCATAGCCGCCACCGTCGCGGTCGAACGCCAGTACCACGTCGAACGACGTCACATCCTCCTCATCCCCGAACTCGATCGAGCAAGAGCGCCTTCCGATCGAAGCGGCGGGCCATTTGGTCGCAAGGACGTTCTGTAGGCGGCCAAGCACCGCGTAGGGGGTTTGCTGACGCAATGCAGCATCCTTGCCGTCGGCGCTCACAACGCAGAAGATGTCCACGTCCTTGAGCTTCTTGGTCTTTGTGTGGCGGGCGTAGGAGCCGGTCAGGAAGTGGGTCTGGAGGTCGAGGCTCCCTTCGACGTGTTCTCGGATCTGCTTGTGGCGGCGGATCGCTTGGGCTTGCTCTGTTGGTGTGATCTCGAGCTTTCCGCGCAGACCGCTCCAGGCATCGTCCAGGTAGCCCATATCAGGTGCGCCTGGTGAGATAGTTCAGCGAGGCGCTAGCGTTCGGTCCAGACCCCAGCGAGCCGAGGTTGTAGCTCGACAGTCCTGATCGGTTGGCAGCATCCGTGGCGAACCAGCCGGGCACGGCCGTGTGGCTGCCCTGATGGTTGGCGATCACGCGGTAGCTTGTGCCGTTCGGCACCTCTTCGATCTTCGCGGTGAGGCGCACTAGGCGTGCTCGGCTCGCGACGAACTCGACGTTACCCACTCCGGTAAATCTGTATGTGATTGGGATCTCGAAGATCGCGTCGGGCGCGTCAGGGTCTCCGAACTCCAGGCACACATTTTCGAGGCTGCCCTCCTCGATCCAGATCATTAGACCCTGCTCGATCGTGTCCCAGTGGGCGTCGAGTGTCTTGCGGGAGAGACGTAGTGTGGCGATGATCGCCGAGAACGCGCCTGTGATGACGTCCGTGAGGTGCACGGCGGTCTGGGTCCGCACCGAGGTCGACGCGCGCATCTGCGTGGTGGTGTTCATGAGCGATTGCCTGCCGAGATGCGCCGCAGTGCGTCGGCGTCGACGGTGACTGAAGGACCCCTGGCGGCCGTGCTGCTCGTGGTTTCGGCGGGCGCCGCGCCGGCGTGCAGTGCGTCGTGGCGGGCGACGGCTTCGGCGACCTGATCGGTGTAGGGGACAGGGTCCGGAACGTACAGTCCCCACTCGCTCGCGCTCGCAGCTCCGGGCACCTTGCCGAGTTGCTCCTGGCCCTTAAGGGCATCGTTGCCGAGGCTAACGCGGATCTCGAGCTGAAGCGGCGGCGCGGCTAGCACTAGCGGCTGCTCGGCGAGCACGCCGCCCGCGATGAGCGTGCGCCCCATGCCGGTCAGCTTGCCTAGCGCCGTCGCGACATCCTCGTCAGCGATTCCGGTCGCTGGCGCGAGCGTCTCGCGGATCATCCGCTGGATCTCCTCCCATGCGGCCGACGCGGAGCGTTCCGGTGAGCCCTTGATGGTCCTAGCGCGCACGAAGCTCCCGCACCTCCTCAGTGCTCGTCGCGAGCGTCTGAGCAGCTTCCAGCAGGGTGTCGGCTTGCAGCGATGCGGGCTCAAGCGCGCTCTGCAGCCGTCCGGCGACGGCTTGCGGGATGAGCTTACGGGCTTGGCGGCCGTCCACGCCGACGAGTGCCTTGGCTGTCGCGTTGAGGGTGCGTCCCTCGGCGAGCTTCTCCATTCCGGGGAATGCCTCGCCCCATGCCTTGAGCGTGTCGCTGAGGATGCGGGCCAGCGCTTCGGCGTCGGGGAGGCCGATGTCGAGCACCGCATCCGCGCGGGAGAGGAATGCTTCGTCGAGACCCTCGGGGTAGTTGGAGGTCACGACGAAGAAGATGTGCGGCGCCTTTCGGGCGAGGTCATCAAGCGCCGTGAGTACCGCGTCTGTCGCGCGATGCACATCGACCGGGTTCGCAGAAAGCGACGCGGCGCTGCGCGCGACGGCCATCGACTCGATCTCATCCAGCAGCACCACGGTGGGACGGCCATCGGCAGCGAGGTCGGGGAGGTGCTCGAGAAGCAGCTCAGAGACGGCCTGCTGGGTCTGACCGTGCTCAGCGCTCATGAGGCCATGCGGATGGATCTCGATCAGGCGCGCGCTGCGTCCCTGCAATGCCTGGCTGGCCATGTAAGCGAGTCCGCGAGCCAGAGTTGTCTTGCCGGTGCCTGGAGGCCCGAGTAGAACAACCAGGCCATGTACCGCGCTTCGCTCGAACGGCAGCTTCCCGCGGACAGTCCATGCGAGCAGGGCGTGGTGCAGTAGCCGGTCCTTGCGGTCGGCGGGAACCACGATCGACTCCCAATGTCCGGCGTAGGCCGAGTCGGGCATCGTGACATTGACGGCGATGTGCTCGGCGACGTTCATTGCGGTCCTTGGCTCAGCTTTGTCGGCCGATCCAGGCCGCATAGATAACGGTAGCTAACACCCCGGATGGCTTTGCGACATCCCAGATCGGTCTCGCTGCGCGGAGGCGCGTACTCATGTGCGCAGGCCGCTTCTCGCCCTATGGCCCCACGAGATGTTGTCGCTCACTGCTCCGCTCCTGGCGACCGTCGAGTTCAAACCCGCGGGCATTGGGCTGCTCGGGTCAAGGAAAAGCCAAGAGAAGGCCCGAAAACGGCCGCAAACCCGGAACAGGGATCGTGCTAAAGTACCGCGATTAGCAGGGCAAAGGTGGACAGCCGCGCACAGCCGCAAACGCGCGGACGGGCTCATAACCCGAAGGTCGCAGGTTCGAATCCTGCCCCCGCTATAGCCGCATTAGCGACCTTGTCCGGCGCCGATAGCCGCGAGCAGGTGCTCGATAATTTCTTCGAGGTCGCGCCATGTGTCGCGGGTTGAGCGGCCGGAGTGTGTGGGGATTCCGACGAAGGCTAGGTCGCTGCTCATGGTTTCGAGTAGGTCATTGGCGCGGCTTGAGCGCAGGTAGTCGGACATGGTTGCAAGCTCGGGTTGCTCTGCCCATCGCAGCACTTGTCTCAGGACAGTAAGCAGCTGAGGCCAGTCACGATGGACTGGCAGTTCGTCGGGTTTGGTGCCGAGCAGGGCCGCCCAAGCGGAGCGGTCAGCGGTGTAACGCTGTTCGGCAGCGACAGTAAATGCCGAGACGACCCCTGCGGTGCTCAAGCCCGCCAGCGCATCGTGGACGTTGCGCTTGGAGTATCCCGTTGATCGGGCCAGTGCCTGGGCGTTGACCCATGGGGCCTCTGTGCTCAGCAGAACGCGAATGACCTCAGCTCGAATGCCCACGCCAAGAATTTGGCGCAGCCGAAAGGCTAGGTTGATGGGTGTGGTGGTGTCGGGATGCTGAGACTTACGGGAGGGTGAGAGCGGCGGACGCAACCAGCCTGCGGCGGCAAAATCCTCGTCGGGTTGGTTTATCTGGAGCTCGTGTTGAAACAGTCGTTGGAGCTTCGCGGGGGCTTGTGTCTTGGACCCGTCACCAAGTCTGGCTCGCGGACGGTGGCGAGTAAGCCATGCCAGCGTGGCTGTGGTGAGCGTGCGGTCGGTCTCGTCGATGCACATTGCCCGCAGGCGCCGGACGCTGAGCAGTGGCTCGTTGAGGAGCATCCAGTCAAGAAGCTCGTCAAACAGGCGTGGCTCGGCTCGAGCGATCTCGAGCGTAAAGACGATCAGCGCCTCGGGGTCCTGCGCCCAGGGGCTCAGTCTGTCTGGTGCGGCGAGTATCCCCATTTGAGCCCACTCGTCCCACGCGAACGCAACGAGTTGGTCACTCAGCCGCTGTCTAAGAGCCGAGACGTCCATCGTCAATCCCGAAGTAGCTGAGAACGCTGGCAAGCACGCTGCGATACCCGTCTGAGGGATCGTGAGTTTGACTCCAACTGGCGGCCTCGAGCAGCTCTCGCTCGGTTGGAGCCAATGCCTCGAGGTCATTGAGGTGTTTGCCAGCGCCTTGGTCGACCGTCGCGTAAAGCTTGAGGTGGATCTGGTCGACACGCGACGCGAACAGGACCTCCAGCCCGGGACCATAGTGGCGGCGCTGTGCACGTCCGAAGAAGCCGTCGGGTAGCCCGAGATCAAGTAGCGAGGTGGGTCCTGGATTGAGCCAGTCCTCGGATAGTCCGAAGTCGCGGGCCACCGTCTGTGCAGCGCCAGCCAGAGCAGCAGGAAGCGGCTGCGCTGACGTGAACTCTTCGCCGTTGACGATCGCGAGGACGTCTACGTCTCTCGTGGCGCGAGAGACAAGTCCGAGCGCGAGCAGTGCGGAGCCGCCGACCACCGCAATGGCGAAGCACTCGTTCTGTGCCGCAAGCTGTTCGCCAAGCGCATCCAGGATATCGTCGGCTGCTTGAGCGGTGTCAATCGAGATGTCA
The DNA here is from genome assembly GCA_963813115.1 of uncultured Solirubrobacterales bacterium. Lineage (GTDB taxonomy): Bacteria > Actinomycetota > Thermoleophilia > Solirubrobacterales > Solirubrobacteraceae > Palsa-744. The sequence continues at coordinate 204,152 of CAWEXS010000004.1, read as the reverse complement.
GTCATCGCTATTCGGGATGTTATACATCTCACTGGATGCGGTCAACTGCCCGCGCGATGCTCTAAGCTTGCCCTCGCGGGCCATCCTGGGACGTTCCGTACGACAGGCACAGCGAGGTCGCTAATAGGAGCGAATCGCTCCCCCGCTATGTGAAGAAGACAGGCTTGTCCGCGCTTTGGGTCCGCTTGGTCGACCGCTGGTCTGCAATCTACGCGGCGCTGCTGTATGTGATCGTCTCGTGGATCTGCACGCCGAGTGCGTCGGCGATGCTCTGTAGTCGGTCGAGCCCTATGCCGCTGTAGTCGTTGGCCTCCCAGCGCTGAACCTGCTGCTCAGCGACGCCGAGGCGCTCGGCGAGCTGGCGCTGGGTAAGCCTGGCTGCGATGCGGGCTTCAATCAGTGCGATCGGCAGCTCGTGCAGGGACGTGATCTCGCGGCTGGTGATGTATCCGTCGCGTAGCCTCTCGTAGTGGTCGATCTCGTGACGGAACGTCTCGATCTGGCTGGCAATGGCGTCGTGCATCAGCTGCTTCATGCCCGGATCGACGTTCGAGGGGAACTCCCGCTCGTCGTTGGCGATCAGGCCGTCTTCAAAGCCAGCTAAATGTGTCTTAGTGATGCGGTATTCCCGCTCGTTCTTGATCATGGCAGTCCTGTCAGGTCGATGGCGATGATGCCCTTCTTCTGCTTCAACCGGTCGCGTTGGAAGAAGTCGAGGTAGGTCGTGCCGTCTGCATCTGAGGGCCACTCGGCGGGGTAGAGCTCGCCTCCGTAGCGCGCCTTCTGTGCAGCGCGGCCATCGCTGAAGGTCAGAAGCTCGGGGTCGAGACGGTTGAGGATGACGCCGTCCGACTCCCAACAGGCATCGAAGTCGCCCGGGTGGTCCTTGCTCGTGACGAGGCTACCGTCGAGATAGGCGGTGGCGCACTCGGCACCCTTCAATGATCGCAGCGCATCCAGGAGCCCGTCGAGAAGCTCTCGACGGCGAATGCTGGTTGCGTAGCGAGTCACGACTTCGTTCCAGGTGGCGTGGTGGATGCCCGGCGGGAGGTTCCCGCGCTCATTGAACTCCGGTATCATAACACAACGATACAGTTGGGTGGCGACGGAATCTGCGTTAGCTCTGCGGCCACGGAAAGACCCGCTCCACCAGCACCGAGGGGTCGCTAATAGGAGCGAATCGTTCCCCCGCTATTTCACGAAACGCCTGCATATGCGCGTGTTTCGTCGTTGTAGGGGAGGTTGTGGGCGAGTCGCTGGCCGCACAACTTCCGCACAATCTGTTGTTGGCGCTGGATCAGGGCAAGACTGTACAGAGCATGCGCATTCCGTATCATTATGATACGCTTTGTACGTCATGCCCGGGAAGGCCTTCACGGCACTGCTCAACCATGCTCAGCAGCAGTACGGCTATCTCACGCCGGACGATGCACGAGAGCTGGACATCGACCCCACCCAGCTGCGTTTGATGGCAGCGCGTCACACGCTGGAGAGGATCGGCTATGGCCTATATCGGATGCCGATGGTGCCGGTCACGCAACTCGACGCCTATATGGAGGCGGTCTTGTGGGCCGGCCGGCGAGGCGTGCTCAGCCACGAGACCGCCCTTGACCTGCACGAACTCTGTGACGTGAATCCGAGTGCCATCCATCTCACCGTCCCGAGCGGCTTTCGCACCCGCAAGGCGCTACCGGCGATCTATCGGCTGCACCGTTTCGATCTGGACCCGGCCGAGATCAGCTGGCACGAGGGCATCCCCATCGTGACACCGGAACGAGCCATTCTCGGCGGCATTGACCAGGCGTTGGGGTGGCAGCTCATCGACCAGGCGATCGACACGGCACGTGAGCGAGGGCTCATCACCAAGCCGGCCGCAGACCGGCTGGCCGCCATGCGCCATCTACCGCAGTCGGCTCGCGGTGGCTGACCACGTCAAGAAGCTGCCGGGCGACACCAGCCACTTGCAGCGGCTCATCGGCAACCACGCCCCCGATCGAGGCATGCCGCCAGCGCGGCTGCAGCGGTGTTGAACGCCATGATCGTCACCGCGGTCCTTGACCGGGTTCGCGATGAGGACGGCGAGCCCATCTTCCTACTCAAGGGCGGTCTGGCGGGAGCTTCAGCCGGATGCGTTGGCCTACCTGGACTGGGAGCAGTTCGTCCTCTCCGAAAGTGGGCTCTTCCTGTGGGAGGCGTTCGTAACCGGGCGGGCTAAGGCTGCTAACCATGTGGATGACGCCAGGGCAGCGGTCGAGGCGTTCCAGGAGGCGCTGCCGGCGGTGGCAGACGCCAACGCAGTGAATGCGGATGGGCCTATGTCGCTGCTCAGTGCAGCGATGCTCTGGAGTGGCTGGAGCGAGGACATCGATCTCCTCCACAGGCCATGCCTGGTGGTCAAGGCTCAAGCCAGCGGGAGGACCATGAACGCACCAAGCCAGGTGCCCTCGCCAGCCAGTTGCACCTCTCGTCGGGCGTGGACTCGCGGGTGAGGTCTGGTAGATATGCGTTGATGGGACGCTAGAATCCAGTCATGACTGCCAAGGAAAAGCTTCTGGCACAAGTACCGACTTGGACCGACGAACAGGCGGAGATCGCTTTGCGGGCGGTCCAGAGCGAAGCTGAGCCCGAGATGGCAGTGCTGCCTGATGGCTGGGGCGAGACGCTGACCGGCGAGCCTATGCCAAATGTCGTGGCGGCAGTCCTTCGCTCGCGTGACGCCCACTGAGCGTGCTCGTCGCTGACGCGAGTCTGATCGTTGAGCTGTCCCTTGATCGGATCGGTGTTCGGGCGAGTGCGATGCTTGGTGATGCGGATCTGGTCGCCCGTGTCTGTTGTGGAGCGAGGTGCCGTCGGCACTCAATGAGATGGCGTTTCATGGCGATATCTCCCGCGAGCTTGCAGAACGTGCTTTGGCCCGGTTCTTGGATGGCGAGCTGGGCGTGTCGGAGCGTCGCCCTCCGGAGCTGACGATGGCGGCCTGGCGGCTTGCGCGTCAGTTTGGCTGGGCAAAGACTTACGACGCTGAGTATGTCGCGGTGGCCAAGTTGCTCGGCTGTCGTCTCGTGACGCTCGACATGCGTATGCGGCGCGGCACCGCCCGTTTGGGCTTAGTCGTGACACCCGACGAAATCTGATCGAGCACGAGAGGTTGCGTCCCGGCGTCATCCTCCGTCCCCGAAGGCGGGGATGCGAGGCGCCGCACGTGTCCTATCCGGCCAGCAGAACCATACGATTTGCAGTGGCCAGAGGTCGCAATTAGGAGCGAATCGCTCCCCCGCTACTTAGGAAAGTCCTGCCTGCTCACAGTGGTGGATGGCGCACTCCAAGACAAGGGCCTCTATCCGCGCGGCCCCGTGCGGCTTCGACCTTCCTGGTGATCGAGCAGGAGGTTGGCGACCGTTTTGGGTAGATGGTGCGCCTGGTACGGCTTCTCGGCTGGCTTTTGATCCCCGCCGATGTGGTGATCATCAGCGAGCAGCACGCGTGGAAGTGGGCGGCAGTCAAGGGCACGATGATCCATGACGCGATGAGCGAGGGGTGGAGCGATCTCCCCGACCGTCGCGAGCAGATCGACCATTACGAGCAAATAGAACTGGCATGATGGATATAAAAGAGAGAACCGGCCCTCCGAGCCTCGCGAAAAGGGGACGCGATTCGCGCCCCCGATGTGGTCTAGCTGCTGCCCGCGGAGCGCGATCTGCTTTGGCGCTTAGCGGAGGATGTGACCCTTTCTCCATCGGCGGCGCCTGAGTTGGAATCCAGTTTCACTTCAACAAGGTGGACTCGTTGTACATAGCGGCGGTTGGGCCAGCGGTGGCTGGGGCATGGCTTCTGGCGGCTATAGAAGCGTTGGATCCGCCCTATGCTGCCTTCTTAGCTGGCGCGATCACTTTGCGAGCGTCTACAATGAGCGGCACGTCGAGCGAACAACTGTATCGGTGTTGGCATGATTGCGGGATACCGATTTTTGGCTATTACCGTAGTAAAAAAGAGTGTGGATAGGAGGGCGAGCTTGCACGGTGTCGGATATGGTTGATCAGAAGGATGTACGACTGGGAGCGATAACGGTCGAGATGACTGCCGACGCGATCGTATTTCTGGGAAGTGGCGTGGTGCTAGCTTTGTCGGGAGTGAGCCATGACATATTTGCGACGGTTGTAGGGACCTTGCTCGGCGCAGTGCTTTTTGCTGGCGCGTGCTTGGCTCGATGGCGGTCGGTTCTTGAACGGTCCATGACTTACGCGAAGCCGCCCCCGAATAATGCCATTGTTGGAGGGGTAGTCGGAACGGTTATATATGCGAGCGTTAAGCTATTGGCATTGGCTGGGGTGATTACCTTCCTGATCCTGCTAATTCCGCAAGCGAGTGATGGGCTGGCCTCGTTGGCTGACGGCTTGGTTGGTGGAATCTGGGCTGCTAGCGGAATGATGTGCGTAGGGTGTCTTACACGGGTACGGCGTGAGGAGCGAAGGCTCAATTGTCGATTTTTGCGACAGGTTGACAGAGCGATCTGGGCGGACCAGGGAGAGGCGCGCGACCAGAGGACGTGGCATTTTTTTAGCGCATCACAGGTGTTAACATAAAATGCTAGCGGTGAGGTAAACCATAGTGGCCTGTGATGCACACGCCTCTAGGACTTGGGGGGTGTGCCCGAGTGGTGTCTGCGGCATTTTCGCGGTTCGCGATCTGGTGCGCAGCGCCCGGCCGACAGCCGCGTGATCGCCGCCCAGTACAGCTGGGGGAGGGCGCGGGTGGCGAGCCCTATCCGCACGACCTGGATGGTCGTCGGAGCAACACCAGCGCTGAGCGCCTCCACCACCCTTTCCTCCTAGATGATTCGAACGTCCGACGTTATCCCACCGGGCGCTAGTCAGCCCACCAGTCGCGCTGACCCTCCACGTCGTCGCGCGGATTCTCGCCGAGGTTGGGCGCACCGAAGACGAGGATCTCAAGGCCGTCCGGCCCGCCCTCGTAGCCTCGCCACGTGCCGGGTGGGACGCGAACCACGTCCCACTCCTTGACCTCGACGATCTCATCGTCGAGCTTTATCCGCCCGCTCCCTCGCACGACCACGTAGATCTCCTCCTGCTGCTTATGCGTGTGGCCGTATGGGAAGCGATAGTCGGGCGGGATGCGCTGGTAGCAGAGGCCGCACTGCTCGAGCCCGAGCGCCTTGCTTGCGTGGCGAAACTCCAGGTCCGGCGCGCCGTCGAAGTTGGCTCCGAGATTTTCCAGATCCTCCTTGAGGTTCTTGAGCGTGAACGGCACGGTCGCGATCCTACTATTCGTCTCCGCCCCGTTGGCGGGGCGGAGACGTCGTCGGTGGGCCCGGCGTCACTTGAGTAAGACGAACAGTGATCTCCGTCGGGGCACCCTGACCACTGTCGTGGGTCCGAGGTAGTCGTCGGACGGCGCGTAGCAGTGCCTCTTTAGCTCCTCCTCGTCCACGAATCTGACGCCAGGCTCGGTGCGTGGGGCAGGACGACGCTCGACGGCGGTGGGGAGCGCGGCATATGCAGACATCGCAGAGAAATTCAGGCTGACAATCCGGTGCGGAGTTTCCCTAAACTGCTTGCGGTGAGCGGGCTTGTCAACGATCCGTTCGGGGAGAAGCCCGTGCCATGGTGGCGTTTACTGCTGGGGAGCAGTAAGAAGGGGTCTGTTCCCAAGCGCTGACTTAAGCGCGGCCGGCGCTTTCGGGCCGATCTCTGGACTGGTCCTTCAGAGTGGCGACGGGCTCGAGAAGCCAACGCGGGTTGCGATCTTTGCTGCCTGTTCGTTCATCCCGCCTTACCTGGTCGACCGCTGGTGGGGAGCGCGCGAGCGGCGCCGAGCAGAACAGCTATTGATCCTTCCCGAATGAGCCTGCGCAGAACGGGACGACGCCCCACACCATCGTCACGGGTTGCCCGAAGCCGAAGGCCGCGACACGGGCCCAGAACCTCGCCGCCGCGCTGAAGGACTGCAAGAAGCAGGCAAAGGCCGACAAGCGCGCCCGCTGTCAGGTCGTTCCTCCGGCCCGACGCCCCGTGTTGGATAGCCTGCTCGCATGAGCCTCGACACGCCAAGGGCGAAGAACCTCGCCTTGCTGCTGCTGGCGATGACCCAGTTCGTGATCGTGATCGACGCCTCGATCGTAAATGTCGCGCTGCCCTCGATCGGCTCTCACCTGCACTTCTCACGGGACAACCTCTCGTGGGTGGTCAACGCGTACACGCTGACCTTCGGCGGCTTTCTGCTGCTGGGCGGGCGTCTCGCCGATCTGCTCGGCCGCAGGCGCATGTTCATGGTTGGCCTCGTCCTGTTCTCGCTCGCCTCGCTGGGCGGCGGGCTCGCACAGTCTGAGGCATGGCTGATCGCCGCGCGTGCCATTCAGGGTCTCGGCGCGGCGATCGTCTCCCCGGCGGCCCTCTCGATCATCACGACCACGTTCGCCGAGGGAGCCGAGCGCAACCGTGCGCTGGGCATCTGGGGGGCCGTCGCGGGCGCCGGCGGGGCTGCCGGGGTGCTGCTCGGCGGGATTCTGACAAGCGGCCTGAGTTGGCGCTGGGTGTTGTTCGTGAACGTTCCCATCGGCATCGCCGCGGCGGCCCTGGCCCCGCGGCTGCTGTTGGAGAGTCGTGCCGACGATGGAACCGAGGGCTTTGACGTGCCCGGGGCGGTGACCGTTACGGCGGGGCTCGCGCTGCTCGTCTACGCGGTGGTCGATGCGGTCAACGTCGGTTGGGGAGCCACCAGCACGCTGTTGCGGCTGGTCGGCGCCGCGGTGCTGATCGTGGCGTTCGTGGCGATCGAGCGTCGCCAGCGCCATCCCCTCTTGCCGTTCTCGATCTTCCGCCTGCGTACGCTCAGGGGAGCGGACATCGTTGGTCTGCTGATCGGCATGTCGCTGTTCTCGATGTTCTTCTTCATCTCGCTCTACGTTCAGGACGTCCTGCACTTCACGCCGATCAAGGCGGGGCTTTCCTACCTGCCGCTGTCGGTCGGCATCATCCTCTCCGCCGGGGCCGCCTCGCAGCTGGTGACGCGGGTGGGCTTCAAGCCCGTGCTGATCGGGGGGCTGCTGCTGATCGCCGCCGGCTTGCTGTGGTTCTCGCGTGTACGGGCGCCGGGCGGCTCCTACGCCGCAGATGTCCTGGGGCCCTCGATCCTTGCCGCGCTCGGACTCGGGTTCTCCTTCGTCCCCGTGACGATCGCCGCGGTGACCGGCACCAGACCCCAGGAGGCAGGCCTGGCTTCGGGGCTCATCAACACCTCCCAGCAGGTCGGTGGCGCGCTCGGGCTCGCGATTCTTGCCACCGTCGCCAACAGCCGTACCCAGGGTCTCCTGCATGCCGGTACCGCCAACTCCGTCGTGGCGCTGACCAAGGGGTTCGATCGCGCCTTCCTCGTGGGCGCCGGGTTCGCACTTGCCGGGGCGATCCTCACGGCGTTGTTGATCTCCTCGCGCGACAGTCGCGAGCAGGCCGAGGCCGCGCGTCGGGGTGAGCCGGCGCCCGCCCCGGCCCCCGGCTAAGCCGGGGCTGATGCTTGCGCGCCCGACTTTGTGGCGCTACGCTTGTGTCATGAAATTCAGGATCACCAGACACGCCGCGAAGACTCCTCCGGATTACGCCCTGGATCTGTTGACCGAACGGGTGGGCAGCCGGCGAGAAGATGTGTCTTTCTCGCGCGTGGGCGCCGAGATCAGAGCGAACCTCGATCGCGATGCTCCGATTGCGATGACCCAGGACGAACGCACAGCCATCGGCCGCCGCGCCGTGCTGGAGGTCGTCGGCGAAGTCTGCGAGCGGGCGCCCGAGTTGAAGCTCGACTGGTACGCGGTAAGTCCCGCGCGCTAGCGGATCGGGTCGAGCGCGAGCGGCCGAGCGCCGTCGCCGAGCCCGGGCAGGGCACCTCCTCGGGACGGAGGCTCAGAGACTCAGGACGGAGCCATCCAAGACGTGTCGTCGAGCAGCGGCCGCTCGTCGAAGCTCGTGGCGTGCTCGGTCATCCACGCGGCGGCCTCACGGCACGGGGCTGCCCACAGTTCCCCGGCGTCGACCGCCTCCCGGACACGGGCCAGAACCTCGCGCACGGCGTCCAGCTCCAGCTCGATCATCCAGGTATGCAAGACCAGCGTGGCGTGAGTGCCGGCGGCGAGCGCACCCTCGATGCTGCCCAACAGTGCGGCGCGCAGCGCCTCCACGCCGCCCGGCTCGCCGTCCTGGGTGAGGTGCTCGCGCAGCGCCGCGAACACCGGCAGCACGTGGAAGGCGTCCACCGCGGGCCAGGAGAACGGCAGCACTGCCACGCCGTCGAGGATGCCCGCCGCGCTGCCCGCGGGAGAGCAGTGGCGCAGGCCGCGACTCGCCAGCAGGTCGAGGGTCCGCGGGGTGATCCGCCCGCCGGGTGGGCGAAAGCCGACGGCCTCGACTCCGATCGCACGCAGCGCGGCCAGGCCCCGATCGAGATTTGCGACCTCGGCCGCAGCGTCGAGACTCGACCACTCCTCGTGACACCACGCGTGGTAGGCCAGCTCGTGGCCCGCCTCGGCGATGGTGGCCAGCGCCTCGGGGTAGATCTCGGCGTTGATGCCCTCGACGAAGAACGTCGCGCTCAGTCGGGCCGCGGCGAGTGCGTCGAGCATGATCGGCAGGGCGGTGGTGACCGAGTAGTGACCCCCCAGCGGCGCATCGGGGGCTCGCAATCCCAGCTCGATCTCGGCGGCCTCGCCGAGGTTGTCGACGGTGACCGAGACCGCGGCGCGCGCGCCTCCAGGCCAGAGGCGCTGGGCGCTCATCGCACGGCTTCGCGTGGGTCGTCGTCGAGTAGCGCGGCGCTCCAGTGCTCCGGGTCGCGGCGTGCCTGCTGCTTGGCCCAGGCGAAGTGGTGGCGTGCCGACTCCAGCAGCAGCGGCGCGGTGGCCACCCCGGCAATCGCGTACTTGAGGTGCTCGCGGCGTGTCTCCAACAGCACGCTCCCGACGCCCCCCAGCAGCCACGCCCAGAGCAGCGCGTTGTAGTACGGCATCTGCTCGGGCGTCAGCCCCTCGGCCTGATCGAGCCAAGGCAGGGCGCCCCAGCGCAACGACCACGGCCAGTCGGCGAAGTGCACGCCCATCCCGGCGATCGCGATCCCCGCGTTGAATGCCAGCAGCGGCCCGTCGCGGTCGTTGCCCACGAGGGCGCGCACGAGGCCCACGGGCAGCGTGACGCTCCACAGCACGTTCGTCGCCCGCCGTCCGATCCAGGGCTCGAGGAACACTCCGACGCCGGCCCGGCGCTCGAAACCGTTGTGTGCCGCCGCCCCCACCGTCGCGAGTGCGTTCAGCGGCTTGAAGGGTCGGCGTCGGCGTGCCATCAGTCTCGCTCCCCGATCGTGTTCGTCAGTGTGCCCAGCCCTTCCAGTTCCAGCTCGACGATATCGCCGGGGGCGATCCAGCGGTCCAGCTCCAGCCCGGAGCCACGGGGGATGGTGCCCGTCGCGAACACGTCCCCCGGTGCAAGTGTCTCGCCGGTCGAGGCGTGCGCCACGAGTGCGCCGAGCGAGTGCGCCGCCCCGGCGGTCGAGGTCTCGCTCCACACCTCGCCGTTGACGCGCACGGTGGCGCGCAGCGAGTCGGTCCGGCCGAGCAGCTCCTCGGGGGTCACTACTACGCTCCCCATCGCGTTGTTGAACGTCTTGGACTTCACGACCGGGCCGAAGATCCCGTGGCGGTACTCCGCGGCCTGCACGTCGCGGGCGCTCCAGTCGTTGATCAGCACGAATCCCCCGATCGCCGCTGCGCCCTGCTCGGCCGTGGCGTCCGCGACCGGTGCGGCGAGCACGAAGCCCAACTCCAGCTCGTAGTCCAGATAGCCGGTGTGCGAGGGCCAGGGCATCGTTTCACCGTCGGCCAGGAACGCGGTGTGGTTGCCGAGATAGAACGCGGGCTGCTCGAAGAACTGCCCGTTGGGTTTCAGCGGCGGGAACGTCCTGCGGGTCAGTCGCTCGAAGGATCCCATCGCCACCGCCGCGGGCTTGGGGAAGAAGTGCCTGACCAGCCCCCGCGCGGACTGCTCGACGTGCGCGGGGTAGATCGAGAACGCGCGCAGCGAGCGCGGCTGCAAGGGCAGCAGCACCTCCTCTCGCAGTGGGGCGGCCTCGGCGTCGGCGACGAGCCGTTGCGCCCGCTCACGAAGCTCCGCACCGCCGGCCAGCAGGGCAACGAGGTCCCGTGTCCACGGCTCCTCGGACAGCGGCGCCAGCGCGATCCAGCGCCCTTCGTGCTCGACGGCCACGGATGCCTCCGTGTCGCCCACCACCCGCACTCGCTTGAGTCTCATGACGCTAGTCCTACCAGAGTGGAGCGCGCACGCGCCTCGGGACCACAAAAACCGGTCAGTAGAATTTGCTATCTTCCTATAAATGGAGCTAGTCCAACTAACGGACTAGTCGATTCTGCGATCGAAGGAAGGCGAATGAGCCCAACACCGAGGACGTTCGTGGTGCGCTCGCCGCACATGAACGGTGAGGATGTCAAGGAGTTCCAGAGTGAGCTGAACACCCGCTTCGACGCCTGGGACATCGGCAAGCGCATCGCCGAGGACTCCGCCTATGGGACCGAAACTCGCAAGGCCGCGCACGAGGTGTGCAGAGGCCTGGGGATTCTTGCCGACCAGGCCATGAAAGACGGCGTGCCGCCGACGCTCCGGATCAAGATCCGTCACCCCGACAAGGAGCGCACCGCCGATGAGGTCGCGCGCTCGAAGGAGCCGGCGATCAAGGACTTCCTTGCTGCGCTGCGCAAGGCGTTCAAAGCCAAGGGCGACGTCCGCATCGCGCCCGGTGCCAACCTGCCGGGTAAGCCCATCCACAAAGAGGTCCTGGATTTCGTCGGGCGCATGTCGCACCGGCTGGGCAAACCGATCACGATCACAACCGGCACCAACCACGACCGGCTCACCACGGAAGGCACGGTTTCCGAGCACTTCGCCGGCATGGCCGCCGACATCGGCATGAACGCCAACGGCGGCACAGAAGACGGCCCGGTCGGCGATCGAATCATGACTATCGCCCTGATCGAGGCCGGGGTGCCCCCCGCCAGAGCCGCCGAAATGGCACATGCGGGCGGTCTGTTCAACGAGTTTTCGGCGGGGATGCGTATGCAGTGCATCTGGAAGACGAAAATCGGGGGCAATCATCACAACCACGTGCACGTGGGGCTGAAACGGGCATGAGCACGGGTCGCCCAACTCGTCGGAGTCCTACCGCTCAGCGGATCTCCAGGGCGGTGTAGGCGATGCAGTTCACACCCGCCCTGCGCAACGAGTACCGCGATCTCTTCCACACCGCCAAGGTCAACGCGGGCCACGAGGCGAGCGTTCGCGAGATCGTTGGCGCTCTCGTCGCCCACAAGAGCCGCTACCGCAAGGTTGGCGATCACGACGGCGTGCCGTGGTGGGTGGTCGCGCTCATTCACGAGCTGGAGGGCTCGCGCGACTTCCACACCCATCTTCACAACGGCGATTCCCTGTCGGCTCGCACGGTCAACGTGCCCAAGGGTCGCCCGCCGGGGAAACCCCCCTTCACCTGGGAGCAGAGTGCGGAGGACGCCCTGGAGTTCGATGGGCTGGCCCACGCCACCGACTGGTCCATCAGTCACGCGCTCTTCCGCCTGGAGAAGTTCAACGGCTTCGGCTACCGCAACGCCGGGATCCACATCCACAGCCCATACCTGTGGAGCTTCTCTCAGCACTACACCCGTGGCAAGTTCAAAAGCGACGGTCACTTCGACCCGACGTTGGTGAGCCGGCAGTGCGGCGCCGGTGTGTTGCTGCGTGTGATGGTCGACGAGGGGCACGTCAAACCTCAGGACGCCTGAGCGGGCTGCTCGCTCGAGCTAGCGGTGAAGCCCTCCGGGCTCGCGCTCGGCGACCCTCCCGAGGCCGGTCCAGCAGAACGTGAGCAGGCGCTCGACGATCTCCTCGCGGGGTACCTCGGGGTGTTCATACCACCAGGAGGCCAGGCCGTTCTGGGAAGTCTTCAAAAGCTCCGCGAACATCTCCACCGCCCGCTCCGGGCTTTGCTCGGCGGCCAGGACATCGGCGGCGCCGGTCTTGATGAACGCGGCGATCGCGGTGGTCGCCTGACGGTCGAGCCGACGGTAGGCGGCGGCGACCTGTGGGTCGCTCGGCGGGTCGCGGAACAGCATCCGCCAGGCGAAACGGTGCTCCTCGACGAAGCGGAAGAAGGCATCGACGCCGATCCGCATGCGCGCCTCCAGGTCCATGGGAGCGTCCTTCAGAGCGTTCCCGACGAAGCTCAGCGACTCGGTGGTCTGGCCTTCCAGAAGCTCGATTTGTAGCTCTGCCTTGGAGGCGAAATGGTCGTAGATCACAGCCGGGGTGATGCCCGCCGCGCGCGCGATCTCGCTCATCGAGGCGCCCTCGTAGCCGTGCTCGGCGAAGACCTCCATGGCACCCGCCAGAATCAGCTCGCGTCGCTCCTGTGCGCTCAGCCGTCGTCGCCCGTTACCGCCCCCACGATCGCTCGTCACACTCGTCACGCGGTTCACGCTCGGTTCAGGTTCGTCACGTTCGGTTCATACCAAGTCGCAGCCCGCGCAGGGAGATGATCAGCCACGCCCAGAAGCCGGAGACGGGCATGCAGATGATCGCCGCCAGTGCGCTTGCGGCTCCCACTCGGTGTGCGGTGCGCAGCGCCCGCACGTCTCCTGTGCCTTCCGCGGAGCGCACCAAGCGGCCCGCTATCCATACCAGTGGCGATGGCACCAGGAACCAAAAGGCGGTTGCCTTGGCGCCGCGGTTGGGCACCGCCGCGATCACGCCGTCGCGCGCGATTGCCCGGATCTCCTTGCGGTAGAAGACAGCCCCGACCGCCGTGTGCGCGACGGCCAGCAATTGCAGGAGCCGGCCGCTGCCGGGCATGTCCGGTGGCTCGTTCGGGTCCATCGCGATCCCTCGTTTCGGTCGTGATACCAAATGGGCGTTTGGTTCTTGACCTCACATTACCAAATCGTCATTTGGTTCGGGTAATGACCCGGAAGAACGGCCTGAGGGAAACCTATGACGCTTCGAGCACCTGCTTGAGCGTCGTGCAATGCGCGCCGAGTCGGCGTTTTAGCGCGAGCCGCAGGAGCGGCTGCGCGAGGCGCATGTTTTAGGATGGTCCCATGGAGGGTTCGGCCCTAACCGTCACACGGACCTTCGGCGATCTGGAGCACCATCGCCGCGAGCTGACCTCCTACTGCTACCGGATGTTGGGCTCGCCCTTTGAAGCCGAGGACGCCGTGCAGGACACGCTGCTGCGCGCCTGGCGCTCCATCAAGCGCTTCGAGGGCCGCGCGTCGCTGCGCTCGTGGCTTTACCGGATCGCGACCAACGTCTGCCTGGACATGCTGCGCGGCAGGCAGCGCCGCGCCCGGCCCATGGATCTCGGCGGTGCCCGCTCGCCCGATGGCCCCATCGGGGAGATCCTGCCCGAGGTCACCTGGATCGAGCCGGTGCCCGACGCGCTCGTCGCGGCCGAGGGCGATCCCGCGGCGGTGGCCCAGTCGCGCGAGACGATCCGGCTGGCCTTCGTGGCGGCACTACAGCATCTGCCGCCACGCCAGCGGGCGGTCCTGATCCTCTGCGAGGTGCTGCACTGGAAGGCCTCCGAGGTCGCGGAGCTGCTGGAGACGAGCGTCGCCGCCGTCAACAGCGCGCTCCAGCGGGCCCGCAGCACACTCGATGAGGCTCACACCGACGGTCTCGCCGACAGCGGCGGCGGTTCGCTGAGCGAGCACGACCGCGAACTGCTGGCCCGCTACGTCGATGCCTTCCAGCGTTACGACATGGACGATCTGACCGCCCTGATCCACGAGGACGCTACGCAGTCGATGCCGCCCTATGAGCTATGGCTCAGCGGCCGCGCGGATATCCTGAGCTGGTGGGTCGGACAGGGCGCCGGCTGCCGTGGCTCACGCGTGATCCCGACCGTGACCGCCAACGGCTCTCCAGCATTCGGCCAGTACAAGCCCAGCGAGACCGGTCACGGCTATGACCCCTGGGCGCTTCAGGTGATCGAGATCGCCGATGGGCGGATCGTCGAATTCACCTTCTTTCTCGCGACCGACACCATCTTCCCGCTGTTCGGGCTTGCGCCCCGACTCGAGCGCTAGCGCCTCACTTCAGCACCCGGTACCTGAGATGGGTGACGCCGGGTGCCTCCACTACCCGCAGCTGCTCCAGCTCGACGTCGGCGCCCGCGAGGTTGTCAAACAGCCTGGTCCCGTCGCCGAGCAGCACCGGAACCACGTTGAGCTGCAGCTCGTCCATCAGCCCCGCCGCGAGGTACTGCTGGGCGGTGTCGGCGCCGCCGCCGAGTGAGACGTCCTTGCCGCCGGCCGCCGTCTTGGCCTGCTCCAGCGCCGAGGAGATGCCGTCGGTGACGAAGTAGAAGGTCGTGCCGCCCTCCTTCTCCAGCGGCTCGCGGGCGTGGTGGGTGACAACGAACACCGGTGTGTGAAACGGCGGGTCATCTCCCCACCAGCCCTCCCAGGGGGTCTCTCCCCACGGCCCCGGACCACCGCCGAACATGTTGCGGCCCATCACACTCGCGCCGATGTTCGCCAGCGACTGTTCGACGAACTCGCTGCTGGCGTTGACCTCGCCGCCCTCCCGACCGTGCGGCTTGCGCCACGCGGCGAGCTTGAAGGCCCACTCGTGGAGCTGCCCGCCGCCGATACCCAGCGGGTTCTCCTCACTCTGCTCGGGTCCGGCGGTAAAGCCGTCCAGCGATATCGACACTTGAAACCTCAGCTTTGCCATCCTGTCCTCCCGGGGATTGTGATCGACGCAACGCCGATCGTTTCATTGTCTATGGACGCCGGCGGGCGGCGAGACTCATCGTCGGTGGCCGGGCGAGTGTCGGCGCCTGGTCTTTCCTGATTCGTGATCGTTGGTCATGGTGTCCGGGTCTGCAGGCGCGCGGCGCGGGTGGTGAGGTAGTGCTGCTCCGGCGTGCTCGTGGTGCGGCTCGCCGCCGCCCGGTAGTGCTCGACGGCGGCCTGCGTGTCGCCGGCCATCTCGAAGAGGTGGGCCCGCACGGCGTCGAGGCGGTAGTGGTCTGCCAGGGGCTCGCCGAGTGACTCGAGCTGCGCCAGCCCCGCGGTGGGGCCGTGCACCATCGCCGCCGCGATTGCCCGGCTGAGCCGCACCATCGGGTTGTCCGACATGCGCTCCAGCAGGCCGTACAGGGTGAGGATCTCCGGCCAATCGGTGTCCTCGGCGCGCGCCGCATCGTCGTGGACGGCGGCGATGGCCGCCTGTAGCTGGTACTCGCCGACGGAGCCCTTGGCGACCGCCCGGGTGATCAGCTCGTCGCCCTCCTCGATCAGCCGCCGGTCCCAGAGCGTCCGGTCCTGCTCGGCCAGTGCAATCAGCTCGCCGCCGGGGCCGGTGCGGGCGGGCCGCCGGGCGTCGGTGAGCAGCATCAGCGCCAGCAGGCCCGCAACCTCGCCGTCGTCGGGCAGCAAGCCGTGTACCGCCCTGGTTAGCCGGATCGCCTCCCCCGACAGCTCGCTTCGGTGCAGATCGCTGCCGACGCTGCTGAGGTAGCCCTCGTTGAAGATCAGATAGAGCACGTGCAGTACCGAACGCAGCCGCGGCGTCCAGTCCTCGCGGGTCGGCATCTGAAAAGGCACCCCCGAGGTCGCAACTTGCTGCTTGGCGCGACTGATCCGCTGTGCCATCGTCGTCTCGGGCACCAGGAACGCGTTGGCGATCTCCGCGGTGGTCAGGCCGCCGGCCGCCCGCAGGGTCAGGGCTATCGCGGAGGCCGGCGTGAGCGCGGGGTGGCAGCACATGAACAGCACCACCAGCGTGTCGTCGCGATCGGCGACCTCCGGCGTCCCCGCCTCGTGCGTTGCCGTCAGTTCCTCCCGGCGGCGTCGGGCGCGCTCGCTGCGCAGATGATCGGTCATCCGCCGCACGGCGACCTGAATCAGCCAGCCCCGCGGGTTCTCGGGCACACCATCCCGTGGCCAGGCCACGCTGGCCGCCAGCAGCGTCTCCTGCACCGCGTCCTCGGCCGCGGCGAAATCACCGTAACGGCGGGCGAGCACGCCGAGGACCTGCGGCGAGTGCTCGCGCAGCAGATCCTCGACACGCCGCTCCGGGTTCACAATTCGACGGCGGGAGCGCCCATGACCTCGCGTACCTCGATCGGCTGCCTGATCGGGACGCCGCCTGGACCCGGTGCTGCCGAGGCCTGCGCCGCGATCTCGACGGCCCGCTCGGTGGTCTCGACGTCGATCATGCGGTAGCCCGCGAGAAACTCCTTGGCCTCGGGGAACACGCCGTCGGTGACGACCGGGGCGCCCACCCCGCCAAAGGTCACGATCTTGGCCAGATCGGGCCCGGCGAGTCCCTGCGCGTCGAGAAGCTCACCGTTGTCGCGCAGCTCCTGGTTCATGGCGCGCTGGAAGTCGATGTGGGCTTTGATGTCCTGCGGCGCCCAGCTGCTCATCGGCACCGAGCACCCCTCGCCGCCCTCGTAGTTCTGTAGCAACATGAACTTCGGCATCGTCTTGCTCCTTTGCGGTTCGTTGCGCCCATTTTGGCGCGTTCATGGGTAGGACGGAGCGGGCGAGCCGTTCTCGACATCCACCCCGTCTCATGTACGCGCGACGCCTGCATCACTGCTCCCCGAGGAGGCCCTTGATGACGTTCAGCAGCGTTGCCCGCACCTCCGTCCGCGCGAGCCCGAGATCGTGCGAGAGGATCCACCAGAATTGCACGTCGCAGACCGCGATCAGGGCAGCGCGACAGCGCGCGCGCGCTTTTCCTCGTCGCCCTTCCAGCCACGGGCCGAAGGCGTAGTCCACCCAGGCGTAGTGAAACTCGCGTGCGGCTTGCGCGAAGGTATCAAGGTCGCCCAGGTCGTTGCGGAGGGCGCCGAGGCTCAGCGAGCGCTCGCCCCACGTCTCATAGTGGTCGAGCAGGTTGTCGACCACGCCGCGCAGGTTGCCCTTCGGCGCGCTCCAGCGCTGATCGCGAATCTCCTGATAGGCGCGCAACAGCGCTTTGAGGAGCAACTCTTCCTTGGAGCCGAACTGCCGCAGCAACGTCTGCTTGGTGACTCCGGCCTTCTTGGCCAGGACCTCCAGCGAGGCCTGCTGCCAGCGACCCCCGTAGAACTCCTCGGTGGCCGCGTCGAGTAGCGCATCGCGGGTGCGCTGCTGCGCTACCGCCCGAGCCGTCTGCTTGTAGGGGCGCTGTTTGGGGTTGACGATCACGCAAGCGTATGCGAGTCCTGTAGGGCGAGTGCCGCGGGCACCGAGGCGGCGAGATAACCGGGGACCGCGAGGATCGCGAGCGCTGTGGCGGTCACGAGGGCGAAGCTCGACAGCGCCGCCACAACGGTGACCGATGCGACCACCGGAAAGTTCACCACGTCGGCGAGCGCGTGATCGGCCAGCTGTTGTCCATAGAGGCCGAAGCTCGCTCCGGTCAGGCAGCCGACGCCGACCAGCAGCAGGCTCTCCAGCAGGATCGTGTGCCACAGCTCTGCCCGGGGGAACCCCTCCAGCTTGAGCTTGGCCAGGCGCGGGCGGCGCTGCCAGAGGATCGCTCCCATTGCCGCCGCCATCGCCAGCACCGCGGCCAGCAGGATCAGTGTGGCGATCTGGGTGAGGCTCGCCAGCGCCCTGCGGTCAAGCGCTCGTTGCAGAGCGGTGTGCTGCGCGGCGCTCTGCACCGCGAGGCCCGAGCGGGGTCCGAGTGCGTGCTCGATTGCCCGAGCACCCTCGGCGGCACTGATGCCGGGGGCGAGCAGCACGGCATACGCGCTTGCGTCGGTGCTGCCCCACGCGCGGGCGTAGTCGGCGGCGTTCATGAGGATTGCGCCGGGCGCCCAGCCGAGGTTGGTAGACAGCGCCGCAACCCGGAAAGACTGCGGGTGGGGACTGGGCAGCGTGAAGCGCTGACCGACGTGCAGTCCGTGTTCGGCGGCGAGCGCCCGCGAGAGCACGAGCCAGCCGCCCCCGGACACACGCGCGGCTGCCCGACGCGGATCGCCGCTCACGATCTGCCCGCCTCCCGGCAGCTGCTCATCCCCGCGCGGTGGGGCGATCACCAGCACGCGCCGCTCGCCGTAGTCCAGCAGGCCGCCGCGGTAGAGGCCGACCGACCTGACCCCGGCAACGCGCCTGAGCCTCGCCAGCGCGACGGGTTTGAACGGTGTCGTATTCAGGAGGTTATAGGCACCGGCCGGGGAGACCCACAGATCGGCGGCCGCGTTCATGCCGTGGGCCGCGCGGTCAAGCCCCGCGAGCAGGTCGTCGTGGGCGCCCCTGACCGTGATGCTGCCAAAGACCGCAATCGCGCCGGTCGCAGCGATTGCAAGCGCTCGGGCTGGAGCCGCCCCCAGCTCCATCGTGGCGACGTGCGGGACGGCGCCTGTGACCGTGCGGGCCAGCCGGCCGGTGAGCGCGAGCGTCGCCCTGAGCGCGATCGGCAGCTCCAGCAGCAGCGCTGCGACGAGCAGCACCATTCCCGGGATCGCCGCGTCCGGCGCGCGCACCAGCACCGCAGTGGCCGCCGCCAGGCAGCCCAGCCCCAACAGCGCCGCGCGTCCGGTGTGGGTGGCGTGTGAGCCCGAGCCCCCCGATCGGCCGATCGCGGCGAGCGGGTCGCGGGCGAGGATGTCGCGCAACGGGCTGAGCACCGCGACGATCGCGGCGAGCATCCCCCCACCGGCGGCGATCCCGACGGTCTGCCAGCTGACCGCGCGCTGCGTGCCGAGAGTGAACGCCAGGGAGAGGAAGGCTGGGTTTGAGTGAAACACGTGAATCGAGAGCTGCTCGCCCAGCGCCAAGCCGATCAGGCATGCGATCAGACCCAGCATGACCGCGTCGAGCAGCAACACCGCGATCACGCTCAGCGGTGTGTACCCGTCGCGGCGCAGGTCGGCGATCAGTCGCCGGCGCTGGGGCACGGTGAGCAGCATCGCGTTGAACGCGAACAGGAATCCCACCAGTGCGCTGATTACGGTGAACAACGCGGTCGAGCGGTTGTTCGCCGCGGCGGCGCTCGCGAACAGCTTTTCGTCGTAGTCGGTCGACTCGACGTTCAGGCGGCCGGCCGCAATCCGCTCAAGCGCAGCCCTCACGCGTGTCTCCGCGCCGGTCGCTGGCTGCACGAGGATGCGGCTCACGCGGGCGTGCAGGCCGGTCATCTCCTGCGCGAAGGACAGCGGCGCGACCACGATCGGGCTCGCGATCAGGGCTCCGATCTGCTGTTGGTGAAGCTCCTCAAAAAGCGGCGCCCGAACCACATGACCGCCGAGTTGCAGGCTGACTTCCTGGCCGAAGCGCTCCACACCGATGTACGTGGCGAGCGGTGCCGGCAGCACGACTGCCCCCACATCCCCGAAGGGCGCGAGCGCGGTGTGACGCACGAGCACCCCTCCCAGCTTTGAGAGGCTCTGCTCGGCGCCGATCAGCTCGACCGACTCGCTGCCCGCGGGACCTGTTGCGTCGGCAGCGGCTTCGAGCAGCGGCGTCGCCACCGCAACCCCGGGGACGTGGCGCACCAGCCCCAGGGTGCTCTGCGGAAATCCGTGGGGATCACGCGCCAACAGCTCCAGGCGGGCGTTGCCCACGATTGCGTGGGAGAGTCCGGAGACGGAACTCTGAAGGCTCGCGTTCGACACCTGAGAGGCGAACAGCAGCGCGACCCCCGCGGCGATGCCGAGGACCGCGAAGCACTCCTGGAGGAAGCGCGCCCGCAGGCGCACCCGGTAGAGGCGCAGGGCATTCGCGACCGTCACGGCGTCCCGTCCTCGACGCTCACCGGCACGTTGCCGGCAAGCTGCGCCCGGCGGTTGAGCGGCGCGTCGAGGAGCGCATGGGACCGGTCGACGTCGTACGTGGAGAGCCTGCCGTCGTGCAGCCCCAGCGTGCGGTCGGCGTACCCGGCGGCCACCGGGTCGTGGCTGACGAGCACGACCGCGACCCGCCGCTCGCGGCACAGCTCCCGCAGTAGCTGGAGCACCTCCTGGCTGCGGCGGCTGTCGAGGCTGCCCGTCGGCTCATCCGCGAGCAGCAGGCTGGGCTGCGTCGAGAGTGCCCTGGCGATCATCACGCGCTGGCGCTCGCCCATCGAGAGCGTCTCGGCGCGGTGGCGCAGGCGTTGGCCCAACCCGAGCTGCTCCAGCAGCGGCGCCACCTCGCGCTGTGCCTCCCCCCAGCGCATCGTCTTCAACAGCTTGAGCACCGCGTTGTCGATCGCGCTGACGCCCGGGAGCAGGTCGAAGCTCTGGCGGATGAAGCCGAGCTGGAAGCGTCTGAAGTTCGAGGCCTCGCGCTCGGACAGCGAGGACACGTCGCGCCCGTCGATCAGCACCGCTCCGCTGGTGGGGCTCAGCAACGTCGCGAGCATCAGCAGCAGCGTGCTCTTGCCCGAGCCGCTCGGCCCGTACACGGCCACCATTTCACCGGCCGCGACCTTCAGGGACACCCCGTCCACCGCGCGCACCGTCTCACCGGCGGCGCCCGGGTAGTGCTTCACGAGATCGCGTAGCTCCAGCACCCGGAGCCCTCAGTCCGCGACCCTGCCACTGATGTGCACGGTGACAGCGTCGTTTGAGCGTTGGATGGCGCCGCCGAAGCTGAGCCCCGACCCGTGGGCACGGCTGTAGCGTCCGGTCCCGCCCCGGATCGTGAGCGAGCCCGAGAAGCCGCCAGTCGCACCGGCCATGCGGTAGGCCGCGGTCGCGAAGCCTGAGATCGTGCCCCCGCGCGCCCGGATGCTGACCTCGGCGGTCACGCGGCTGGTCGAGACGGCGGTCAGGCGAACCGCGATTGCGCCCCTGAACGTGCCCGACATCGAACCCCGCTCGTAGAGGGTGAAGCCGTGCTTGCTCACGAGTCGCAGTTGGCCGGTCTCGTTGATGTAGGTACTTCTCGCGGCGCGGGCGGGCCTCGCCGCGCGGGCGGGCCTCACGGCACGGCGCGGACAGGGGACGGTGGCGAAGGCGCTGCCGGTCGAGCCGTCGGCGTAGGTGAATTCGGCGGCGAACGGGAAGCCCCCGGCGGGGCAGCGCGCGGGCACGAGCACCGTGTTGGAGTCGCGCGTCCGCCTGCCGGCGCCGATGGTGAGCGAAAAGCTGCGCAGTGAGGCGTCGGGCTCGAAGGGCAGTGAGGGGATCGGGGGTATGGAGATCGTGAGCGCTTCGCCGTAGGGGGTGCGATCGGGACGCACCGCACCGCTGAAGACCATGCGTCGTTCGAGCGGCGTGTAGCCCTGTCCGAGCACCTCGAAGGCGGGCAGGCCGTCGCCCTGTAGGCCACCCAGGAATGCCCACAGCGTGATGTGCTCCGCGATCGTCTGAGACCCCGCGTGTGTCTCCACAGTCGCATGTCCGATGCCGATCCGCGAGCGGGTCGGGCATCCGGCGGGGCCGCGGGCTCGCAGGCGCTTGGGGCTACAGCTGCGCAGCCTGGGGACGTCGAGGGTCAACCCGGTGGGGAAGCGCAGGATCGACCGCCGCACCGGCAGGGGCACGCCGCCGCTGCCCCCCGAGTACCGGATCGTGAAGGTGAGCGCGGCCTTCGCCCCGAGCCTGTCTGGGTGCAGGCTCGGCTGGATCGTGGCAGTGGTGGGTGTGGTGGGCGTGGCGAGAAAGGTGGGTGTGGTGTCTGTGGGGGGAGAGGTTTTTGTGGCGTTTGTGCTGGGTATGGCGAGGGTTTCGGCGTGGGCCGGCGCGGCCGGCCACGCGCATGGCGTGAGCACCGTGAGCACCGCGATCAGTGCGCAGGCGCCGAGGCGGATGCTGCGCGCAGAGGGAACGCTCGGCATCGGCACGCCGCTACCTGTGGGGGCAGGCGATCGCGCCTGTGTTGGTCAGCGAGGTGCCGTCCTCGAATGAGATCAGCGCCTTGTACGGGAAGCCGCCGCCGGGGCAGGTTGGGGGGACGACGATGCCGTTGACGTGAACCAGCGTGCGCCTGCCGTGGAGTCGCTTGTAGTAGGCGACCTTGCTGTCGCCGACCGTGAGGAAGGCGTTCTGGATTGACGCGTTCGACGCTTCGGGGAGCGTGGGAATTGGGGGGATCTCAAAGGTGAACCCGAGGCCGTAGGGCTTGGCCGCGTGGATCTCCCGGGCCTTCACCACGATCTGGAATGAGGCGGGCGAGGAGGCATCGACATAGGCGAGCACCACCAGCCGTCCGTTTTCCTTCACTCCCAGGAAGAGGTCGAGCGTGAACGGCTCCCGGATGATCTGCTTGGCGAGTTCGAGCAGTCCCACGCCGCCGCCGAAGCCGACGCGTGAGTCGGCGGGGCAAGCTTCGGGGCCGCGTGCTTCGAGCCGGCTCGCGCGACAGGTGCCGGCGCCGCGGACGTCGAGCTTCATGCCGGCGGGCAGGTAGGCGGTGACCTTGCTGACCGGCGAGGGTACACCGGGTGTAGTCGAGTGAAAGCTCGCTTTAACCGAAATGTTGGTCGATGAGCCGAGCTTGTCGGGATTGAAACTCACACTGGTCGTCAGGGTCTGCGTCGCCCAGGCGACCGCGGCGAGGGTCAGGCAGCCCACGACAAACAGCGCAGCAAGCAGCATCCGAAACCTGGACGTCATCTCTCCCACTCCCTCTCACGAGCGCCGGTGCGGCACAGCTTTGTTCACCGACGGTGTTCTAGTTTTCGTATTACCGACGGTAACACGAAACTACGGTGTCGTCAAACGGCTCGCGCCTGCCAATCCCGCGTGCTCAGGCTGCGTAGGCTCAAAGCGTTGGATAGGGGCTTGGGCGGCGGTATGATCGGCCGCCACCAGAAGGAGGCCGCAGATGCCGATGATCGACGTCACCTACCCCGAGGGTGCCCTGACGCCCGAGGCCCGCGCGACTCTGGCCGAGGAGCTAACCACCGTGCTGCTGCGCGCCGAGCGTGCGCCGGACACCGAGTTCTTCCGCAACGTCACCTGGGTGTACCTGCACGAGCTGCCCATTCATGGCGTACTGGCGGCCGGCGCCCCGGTGGGCAAGCCCACGTTTCGCATCGAGGTCACCACCCCCGAGGGCGCGCTCTCGGACCGACGGCGCAAGGAGCTGGTGGGAGCGGCCACCAGGGTCGTGCGCGAGGTTGCCGACATCCCCGAGGAGGAGGCGATGCGGGTCTGGGTGCTCTGCCGCGAGATCGCCGAGGGTAGCTGGGGCGCGGGTGGTCACGTGATCGAGTTTCAGGCCCTGCGGGCGGCGGCCGCACACGAGCGCGAGCAGGCCCAGGCTGCGGCGAGCGTCTGAGGCTCCCGTTCAGGCGTCGAGCGTCTCGGACGCCGCCAGCCACTCGGTCTCCAGGCGCTCGCGCTCGACGGCGAGCACCTCCAGCTCAGTCTGAAGGCCGCCGAGTCGCGAGTGGTCGCTGGCGCCGGCGGTCATCTGATCCTGCAAAACGCCCTCGCGCTCGTCGAGGCGCTCAAGCGCGCGTTCCAGCCGCTGGATCTCCTTGCGTATCGCCCTGAGCTGCCCGCCCGTGGGCTGGGCCGCCTGGGTCCGCTTGCGCTCCGGGGGCGCCGGGGTGTGCTCACCGGCCTCGCGGCGCAGCTCGACGTACTGGTCGATGCCGCCCGGCAGATGGCGGATCGGGCCATCGCCCATCAGGCCGTACACGTTGTCGCAGACTCGCTCCACGAAGTAGCGGTCGTGACTCACGACCACCAGGGTTCCCGGCCAGGCGTCGAGCAGATCCTCCAGTGCGGTGAGGGTATCGATGTCGAGGTCGTTGGTGGGCTCGTCCAGCAGCAGCACGTTGGGTTCGTTCATCAACAGCCGCATCAGCTGTAGCCGCCGGCGCTCCCCGCCGGAGAGGTCGTCCACGGGCGTCCTTGACTTGGCGCCGCGGAAGCCGAAGCGGTCGCAGAGCATCGCGGCCGTGATCTCCCGGCCGTCGCTCAGGGTCGCGCGTCCGCGGACCTCCTCCAGCGCCTCCAGCACCCGCAGGTGCCCAGGGATCTCGGCGGCGTTCTGGGAGAGGTGAGCCAGGCGCACCGTGGCGCCGCGCTTGATCTCGCCCGCGGTGGGCTCTAGCTCCTCGGCGAGGAGCCTCATCAGCGATGTCTTGCCGGACCCGTTGACCCCCACCAGCGCCACCCGGTCGCCGGGTCCCAGCCGCCAGGTCAGCCCGTGCAGCAGCGCGCGGCCGTCAAAGCCGAGCGAGACATTCTCGGCGTCGAGCACCTGCTCGCCCAGGCGGGAGGTGGCGAATCGCAGCAGCTCGGCGCGATCGCGGATCTCGGGCTCGTCGGCGATCAGCGCGTTTGCGGCCTCGATCCGGAACTTCGGCTTGGCGGTGCGCGCGGGTGGCCCACGCCGGAGCCATGCCAGCTCCTTGCGCAGCAGCTGACGGCGGCGGCTTTCGCGCGCGCCCTCCTGGCGGTCGCGCTCGGCACGGGCCAGCACGTACGCCGCGTAGCCGCCCTCGTACTGGTGGACGGTCTCATCCGAGACCTCCCAGGTGGTGGTGCACACCGCGTCCAGGAACCAGCGGTCGTGGGTGACCACGAGCAGCGAGCCCCGGCGGGCCGCGAGATGGCGGGCCAGCCAGTCGACCCCCTCGATGTCGAGATGGTTGGTGGGCTCGTCCAGGAGCAGCAGCTCGGGCGAGTCCAGGAGCACCTGGGCCAGCGCGATGCGCCGCCGCTCGCCCCCCGAGAGCGGTGCGATCTCGGTATCCAGGCCATCGGGAAAGCGGCTCATCTCCACGCCCCCGAGCAGTCCGTCGAGCACCCCCCGGAACACCCGGTCGCCGGCCCACTCGTGGTCGGCGCGTCCACCGATGAGGGCCTCGCGCAGTGTGCTGTGCTCGTGCAGCTCATCGCCCTGCCCGAGCAGCTTCAGCTGAAGGTCGCCCGCCCGTGTGATGGCCCCCGAGTCGGGCTGCTCGACGCCGGCGATCAGACGCAGCAACGTAGACTTGCCGTCGCCGTTGCGGCCCACCATCCCGATCCGCTCGCCCGCCGCGACCCCGAGCGTGATGTCGCTCAGCACGCTCCGCCCGGCGTAGCCCTGGCCGACGGTCTTGAGGTTTACGAGATTCCGCGGGACGCTCATCGCCTGCATCCTGTCGTGAATCGGGGTCCGCCGCGCGTCAGGACCCGCGCGCGAGCGCGCCGTGGCAAGGATCGATCAACCGTCGCCGGGTGGATCTGTGATCAGCGCCACCGCCACCGCGAGCGCGGCGGAGCGACTGAGGGTGGCGATCTGTCGGCCGGGCTGGACGGCCGGACGCGGTGGGCTGATGTGTGGGGCGAACCTCGCGGCCGAGCGCTCGATGTCTTCCACTCGCAGCGCCAGACCCCAGAAGTGCGCGGGACGAGTGGCCTCGCCCGCCTGTTCGAGGACGCGATCCGGCTCCTGGACCAGCTCCAGCAGCTCGGCGCCCAGACGGAAGAAGGCCTGACGCGGTGCTCCCGCGGGCGTTGGCTGCTCGCGGATCCGACGTAGGTCAAGCCCGGCGGCCTGCAAGGCGAGGACGCTGCGGTCCAGCACCGGCGAGATCGCGACGATGTGATCGATCGCGACCACCCCGTTGGGGTGCGCCGTCGCCGGGGTGCGTGGGGGCTGCGTGGAGTGGCTCGTGGGCAGCCCGTCCAGTGCCGTGTCGCGAAGCCCGCGCAGCGACCAGCCGGTGATCCCGCGCCCGGACTCGCGCCCGGCGAGGCGGAGGTTCACGGCGCCGAGCCGGCAGGTCTCGCCCGCGAGATCGAAGCCGAGCGCCGCCCACCGCGCGGGATCGTCCGCCAACGTCAGCTCGTCGATGGTGGGTGCCGGGGGGTGTGCGCTCATGTGGTGGTGGGGGTGGTGCAGACTGCCGGGACCGGGTGCCCGCGGGCGGTTTCAGTCGACCGGCTGTCCGTTCGCGCTGAGGGTAACCTCGATGTTGCCGCGGGTCGCGTTCGAGTAGGGGCACACCCGGTGGGCGGCCCGGACCAGCTCGGCCGCCTTGGCGGGGTCGTCGATCGCGGGGAGGGTCACATCGAGGTTGACGGCGAGCTTGAAGCCCCGCTCCTCGGTCGGCAGCAGCGAGACCCGTGAGTCGATCGCGACGTCGCCCAGCTCATCTCGGGTGCGGCGGGCCACGGTGCCGAGCGCTCCCTCGAAGCAGGCGGCGTAACCGACCGCGAACAGCTCCTCGGGGTTGGTGCCGTCGCCCTGGCCACCAAGCTCCCGCGGCAAACGTAGATCAACCTCAAGTAGGCCGTTGGCGCTGCGACCGTGGCCGTTGGCGCGACCTCCGGTCACGTGGGCCTGCGCGGTGTAGAGGACCTTGCTCATCGCCATACCTCCGGTGGTCTGGATGGGGCCTTCACGATAGCCCCGCGGGCGCTCGCAGTGGTGCGCGGTCGGGACGCGAGCAGGGTGTTACGCCTCTGGCCTGCCCGGATATTAGGATTTGTTGGATGCGATGGCTAGTGGACGGCATGAACGTGATCGGCACGCGCCCGGATGTGTGGTGGAAAGACCGGCACTCCGCGATGGTGCGCCTGGTCGATCTGCTCGAGCGCTGGGCCGCCGAGTGCGGCGAGGACGTGACGGTGGTCTTCGAGCAACCGCCCCGGCCGCGGATCAACTCCACCGTGATCGAGGTCGCGCACGCGCCCCGCGCGCGCCCTGACGCGGCCGACGATGAGATCGTGCGCCTCCTGGTCGCCGACTCCGAACCGGCCACCATCCGCGTGGTCACCTCCGACCACGGGCTCGCCGACCGGGTGCACGCCGCGGGCGCCACCGTGGAGTCATCGGAGTCCTTCCGGATTCAACTCGACGCGTTCTGAGCGCGGGCGTCCTCGGGTCCTACACGGCCTCGGCCGGCTCGCCTTCGTCGGCCGGTGCGAGCAGGTAGACGATCGCGGCCAGTCCGATCAGCGTTCCGCTGTCGCGCAAGATCTCCCCCACGCCCACCGCCAGCTCGTCCGATCTTCCATACGGCCCGATCGGGTTGGTGTGTTCCAGCGAACGGACGACCTCATAGACGTGCAATCCGAGCACACCGGCCGCGGCCCCGATCAACCCCACGACCACAAAGAACGCGAGCCCGCCGACGCTACCCGGGGCGAGGTCGGGCAGCCAGCGCGCCGATGCCATCACGGCCCCGCCAAAGCACAGCAGGAAAACCAGGACGGGTACGAGCATGAGTTGATCGACGAGGGTTCCCGAAATCACCGTTGGGGTGGGCACGGTGGCGATTCTCACCGGCGCGTCGGACAGCAAGAGGCGAACTCATCAGATAGATGAAATCCCCCGAGCTGTTGTCGGAGCGGTTGTCGCGGGCGTCCCGCTCGCTCAGCCGGATGTCACCAATGCCAGCCGCTGCTCGCCGACCCGAACGATGTCACCGGCGTGCAGCTGGCGCCCGCGGCGCGCCTCGGGCTCGTCGTTGACCCACACCGGCTCCACCGCGAGAAACGCCTTGGCTTCGCTGCCACTGTCGATCACCCCTACGAGCTTCAACAGCTGTCCGAGTCTGATCATCTCGCCGCGAATCGGCACCGGGGTGGGCATCGTGTGAATCTAGCGGCCGGGCGACACTGAGGCCGCCCGGCGGCGGATCGGGCCGGCAGGGGTTTGGCTAGGGCCGGGCCTCCAGAACCAGGTTGAAGGGGGTCTCGGTGGCGCGGCGGAAGCGGGTGAAGCCGCCCTCGGTGACGACATCCCTGAGGCGCTTCTCACCGGCCTGGGCGCCGAGGGCGAGGCCGACCTCCTGGTCCCGCGAGGCGGGGGTGCAGACCATCGTGGAGGCCGAGTAGAAAACCCGCCCCACGGGGTTGAGGTTGTCCTCCAGCCGGTCGTTGGCGAAGGGCTCGACGATCAACCAGGTGCCGTCGGGGTGCAGGGTTCCGAGCACGTGTCGGGCAGCGCCCACGGGGTCGCCCATGTCATGGAGGCAGTCGAACATCGCCACCAGGTCATAGCCGGAGCCGGGGAAGTCCTTGGCGGCGGCGACCTCGAAGGACACGCGGTCCTCAAGACCGGCCTTGCGAGCGGCGGCGCGGGCGTGTTCGATGGACTCGGGGTGGTAGTCGAAGCCGACGAACTCCGACTTGGGGTAGGCCTGGGCGAGGATCACGGTGGAGGCGCCGTGTCCGCAGCCGACGTCGGCGACCAGGCCGCCCGCGGTGAGCTTGTCCTGGACGCCCTCCAGCGCGGGTATCCAGCTGGGGACGAGATTGGCGATGTAGCCGGGCCGGAAGAAGCGCTCGGTGCCGCAGAACAGATCCTGATCGTGCTGGTGCCAGCCGACCCCGTTACCGCTGCGGAAGGCCTCGCGGATGTGAGGCTCGTCCTTGATCAGCCCGGCCGCGAGCTGGAAGGCGCCGGGGATGAAGGCGGGGCTGTCATCCTGGGCGAGCGCCATGGCCTGCTCGGGGGGCAGCGAGAAGCGCTCGCCGTCCGCGTCATAGGCCACGTAGCCGCTCGCGGCCTGGCTGGAGAGCCACTCGCGCACGTAGCGCTCGTCGGTTTCGGTGCGCCGGGCCAGCTCGCCGGGGGTCACGGGCACGCCGTCGGCCATGGCCTTGTACAGCCCGAGCTTGTCGCCGAGCATCACGGTGGCGACGCTGAGGGCGGCGCCGAGGTCTCCTACGAACTGACCCATGAAGGCTTCGAGCTTCTGCTCGTCGATAGGGGCGGTAGCCATGATGGTGTCCTCCTGCCCGGGTGGGGCGGTCGCTTGCGGTTTTGCCCAGCCTGACGCCGCCCCGTCAGCGGCACGTCAAGCAACCGTCAAACGCGCCGAAGGGAAACGTTTCGGGCAGAGTTGTTGGGAGACCAGTTCGCGCACGCCCGTCGGTGGGTGGTACCAATCACACAGCGGGTACGCCGGGTCCGCTACCACTCTGCGGCGAGCCGCGCGAGGTTGCGCAGCGAAGCGCTGATCGAGGTTCGCTGACTCTCCAGGCGGGCGGCCTCGGACTCGGGGATCTCGACCTCGACGCTGATGCGGGTGCCCGCGCTCGTGCCCGGCTCAAGGCGCCAGTCGAAGATCAGGTCGGAGACCATGCAGGAGACCTTCACGCGCCGCTCGTCGCGGTCGCTCGCCAGCAGCTGGGCCATGGGAAAGTCCGGGTAGCCCTCGGGGTACATCGTGTAGGCCCCCTCCGCGCCGACATCAACGGTGCCGATCCCCGCCCACCAGCGGGGGAACGCCGCAGGATCGTAGAGGAGCTTCCAGACCTCCTCGGGTGCGGCGGGGCTCTCGGCGCTGTCATGGAACGACGGCATGGTCGACTCCTTCGGTGTCTGAGGATTGCAGCTCGGCGAGGTCGGCCCGCACCTGCTCCAGCTCGCGCCGGGGCTCGACGAGCCCGACCACCGGTCGACCGAGGTCGGCGAGCACGGTGGCCATCTCATCGCCGGCGCTGGTGCGGGTGAGCTGCTGCTCCCAGGCGACGCCGGCCTCGCCGAGCCGACGGATCGCCAGCTCCTGTTCCCCGCGGGCGGCCGCGATCAGGCCCTGTATGCGGGTGAGACGGGGCACCAGGGTCTCGGGGAAGTCGCTGGGGTGCAGCGGCTCCAGTGCAGTGGCGCGCAGTTCGGCCTCGGCGTCGTCGGGCGCGCCGCCACGCACCAGCGCCTCGGCGCGGGTGAGCCGGGTGAGGGGGCGGCTGATCGGACCCTCACCCGCGAGCGCCTCCCCGAACAGGCGGGCGGCGTCGGAGAACTCACCGGCGGCCAGGGCGCAGAGTCCGCGGTCGTGAGTGGCCAGCACGAGCAGGCGGGGCTGATCGAGACGTTCGGCGATCGCCTGCTCCTCGGCAGCCTGGGCAGCGGCCTCGGTGGCGCGGCCGTTGCGCAGCAACAGGAAGGCGCGCGCGGAGAGCAGGTGCAGCTCGAGTCCCGCCAGGCCGTGGCCGGCCAGGGCGCTACGGCCGCGATCGATGAACTCGAGCGCCCGCTCAAGCTCTCCGGCCGCCGCGGCCGCTCCGGCGGCGTTGGCCCAGCAGCCGTAGGCGAGGTCGGGACGCCCCGCACGGGTGATGGCCTCACCGGCGGCCACCGAGGGGGCGTAACTCTCGCGGAACCGCCCGCGACGCATGAGCACCCAGGCGCGGGCGTGGGCGACGTCGTAGGCGGCCAGGTCGTCACGGGGGGTGTCGCCGAGCAGCTCGTGGAGTACCACCAGCAGACGCTCGGCCTCCTCCAGGTCACCGGCCACCCCTTCCGCCCAGGCCAGGGCCGCGATCGCCTCCCGGCGCTCGGTGTGGGCGTCGAGTCCCGCGTCGTCGAGGATCGCAAGCGCCTTGCGGGTGGCCTCGCCGATCAGGTGGG
Source organism: uncultured Solirubrobacterales bacterium (assembly GCA_963813115.1). Taxonomy (GTDB): domain Bacteria; phylum Actinomycetota; class Thermoleophilia; order Solirubrobacterales; family Solirubrobacteraceae; genus Palsa-744. The sequence goes on along the minus strand of CAWEXS010000004.1, from coordinate 173,857 downwards.
GAACGCAGATCGGGCCGTGGTACCAGCCGGCCTTGCGCAGCCAGGCGCGCGCTTCGGAGAGCGGGTCGCGTCCGTCCCAGATCCGAGCGGCCTGTTCGAAACCGGCCTCGGCCTCGGTGCGCAGCCCGCGCCAGGCCTCGATCTCGGCCAGCTCCAGCAGCAGGTCCTCGCGCTCGGGCGCCGTTTGAGTGGCCTCCCTCAGGTATTCCCCGGCCTGTGCCAGGGCCCCGAGCGCGCGGGCGTCGGCGGCGGCGCGGGCTAGCTGCTCGACGGCCTCCTGGTCCTGGTGGGCGAGCCGCAGGTGGCGGGCCACCTCGGCGGCGCGACGGGTGCCTCCGGCGCGCTCGCAGGTGAGCAGCGCCTGTGCCCAGCGCTGGTGGAGCCATTCGCGGTGGGGCTCGGGGAGGTCGGCGTAGGCGGCCTCGCGCAGCAACCCGTGACGGAAGCCGATGCGTCCGTGGGCGAAGCTCAACAGGCCGCTCTCCAAGGCCTCGGTCGTGGCCTGGGCGGGCTGGTCGATGCCGAGCGCGAACAGCTCAGCCCGCTCGATCGGGCGGGCGGCGACGGCGGCGAACTCGGCGAGGCCGCGCCCGGCGGGGGGCAGGGCCCCGAAGCTGCCCCGCAGGGTCGCGCGCAGGCCGCTGGAAGGCTCCTCGCCTCGGGCCAGGGCACGGGCGGCTTCGACGGCCAGCAGGGGGTTGCCCTCGGCGGTGCTCACCACCCGCTCCAGATCCTCCGCGGGCAGCGGCGCCACGCCCGCGGCGAGGGCTTCGATCGCGTGAGCGTCCAGGGGTTCGAGCACCAGCTCGCCCGCGAGCGCCCCGCGGCTTCTGAGCGCGTGCTCCAGCCGGTCGGCCTCAGCGCGGCGGGGCAACTCGCGGCGGGTGAGCACGATCAGCGCCGGCAGGTCCGCCAGGCGACGCCCGAGGTAGCCGATCAACTCCAGGCTCGGGGTGTCGGCGATGTGGGTGTCCTCCATCAGCAGCAGCAGCGGGCGATCGTGGGCCGCCCACTGCACGAGCGCCACGACCGCCTCGAACAGACGGGCGCGCTCCAGCTCGGGCGCGGCGGCGGCACGCTCCTCAGAGCCGGCACGCAGCCACCGGTGAACGTCGGGGGAGAGCCGCGCCAGATCCTCCGGCCAGCGGGCCTCCAGAGGCGGGCGGGGAAGATCGAGCAGCAGACCCCGGATCAGCTCGGCCCACAGTCCGAAGGGCGCGGCGCCGCCCAGGTCCAGGGCGCCGCATTCGGCCGTGCGGAAGCCTTCGGCGGCGGCCCCCGCGAGCAGCTCGCCGGCGAGGCGGGTCTTGCCGATGCCGGCTTCGCCGCGCAACGTGACCAGGGCCCCGTGACCGGCACGGGCCTCGCCGAGGATCCGCCGCAGCTCGGCGCGCTCCCGCTCGCGGCCGACCGGGTGCTCCTCGGTTGTCGAGCTTGCCCGGACGGCTCCGCGGGGTGTGGAGTGGTGGGGTGTGGAGTGGTGTGGTGCGGCTCCGCGAGGCTCGGCGGCGGCTTCGCCACCCGGCACCGCAAATGTCGAGGAAGCGTTTCCGCGGGCCCGCGGCGGCGACTCCTCGCGAAGCTCCTGGATCAGTTCACGGCTCGCGGGGGAGGGCGCGACGCCCAGCTCTCGGCGCAGGCGCTCGGAGAGGGTCCGGTAGACCACGAGGGCAGCCGCGCGGTCGCCACCGCCGGCCAGCTGTGCGATGAGTCTGCGATGGGACTCCTCGCCGAGCGGATCAAGCGCGACCTGGCGGCGGGTCCAATCCAGCGCGCCCTGGGTGTCCCCGCGCTGGCGGGCATCGTCGGCGAGCCGCTCGAAGACCGCCAGCAGCCGCTCGCGGTGGGCGTCGCGGGCATCCAGGATCCACTCGTCCTCGAAGCCCGCCAGCAGCGGTCCGCGGCAGAGACCCACCGCGCTGTGCAGCTCGCCCCGCGCGATCAGGTGCTGAAACTCGATCGCGTCGACCCAGAGTCCGCGGGAGTCGTCCAGGGTGACGCTGTCGCGCTCGGCCAGGAGCCAGGTGCCGCCCTGCGCGCCGAGCGCCCGGCGCAGTGCCCAGACCGCGCTGCGTAGGCTGGCGCGGGCGCTCGAGTCGAGCACGTCGGGCCAGAAGCGCACGGCCAGCTCCACGCGCGCATGGCGCCCGGGGTTGAGGGCGAGGTAGGCCAACAAGGACCAGGGGCGACCTGAGGGCGGCACCGGCAGCTCGGTGCCGTCGCATTCCACGGCCATACCCCCGAGAACGCTCACGCGGAGCACAGTCGTTGAAGCCTAGCGCCTCACAGGGCCCCGAGATAGGGCGTTTTCGTTAAGCGACGATCGTTTGACGACGCTTTGACGGCTCCACAACGGGGTCTCGCGCAGGATGGCGAGAGACCGCAGGACCAACCAAGCCGATTGCGAACAAAGGAGCATCATGAGCATCCAGACCACCACCAAGTTCGACCTTCAGACCTTCACCCGGGCGATCGAGGAGAGAGACAGCGCGACCCAGCTGGCGATGTATGCCGAGGATGCCCGGGTCACGCTCGCCGATCGCGTCACCCAGCCGGGCTCCCCCCGAGTGCTGCACGGTCGGGGCGAGATCGCGGGCTGGATCGAGGACGTGTGCGCGCGTGACATGACCCACCGTGTGCAGCACACCGTGCTCGACGAGGACGGGGCCGCGTTCACCAACGCCTGCCGCTACCCGGACGGGACCAACGTGCTGTGCGCCACCGTCCTTGAGCTGCGCGACGGGCGGATCGCGAGCCAGATCGGGGTTCAGGCCTGGGACGAGCCGGCGTCGCGGTAAGGGTTTTTCCGCGGCAATTGCGCGATTCGCGGGATCCATCGCCTGTGAATTCACCACATCGCTGACTGCGCCGGCCAATCTGTGTGACAGGCGGCGTACCGGAGTATGGTGAGCTGCGCGATGGGCACCGGAGTGGCGCATACGTGGGGCACGACCGCCGGGGAGCGGTCGCAGCCCTACCCCTGTGACCGCTATCTGCCGGAGCCCGAGGCGGTCTACTACCGCGCCGTCGACGTGGCGGCGCCCGCGGCGATCCTGTTTCGCTGGCTCTGTCAGCTGCGGGTCGCGCCGTACAGCTATGACTGGATCGACAACTTGGGGCGACGCAGCCCGCAGACGCTGACGCCGGGACTCCAGGAGCTGGTGGCGGGGCAGCGGGTGATGAGCATCTTCGAGCTGGTCGAGTTCGCGACCGAGCGTCACCTCACCGTTCGCATGCGCCAGGGTCGCCGGCTCTTCGGGGATGTCGTCGTCACGTATTTCATCGCGGGCGACCGCGGCGTGGGCTGCCGTCTGATCGCCAAGGTGCTGGTGCGTCACCCGCGCGGGTTCCCGGCTCACGCGCTCAGCCGTTGGGGGTTGCCCTGGGGGGATCTGGTGATGATGCGACGTCAGCTGCTCAACCTGAAGGGGCTCGCCGAGGGCTAGAGGCGGGGCCTCAGGAGACACCTGTCTCATCGGAGGTCTTCTCACTCACGCCGCAGGCGGCGCAGGCCCGCGCTCAGCGGTAGGTGAGCAGGCGCAGGCCGGTGAAGAACAGCACGTCCGCGAGGCCGGCACGCTCGGGACCGGGGACGATCGGCAGCACGGTGATCGAGATGCGCTCACCCTCGCGACGGGGATGCTTGAGGGCCTCGGTGACGTCCACCGTCTTGGTCTGAGGAACCAGGGCATGGGGCGGACGGCTGTCGAACGGGTCGGGGGGACCGGTCGGGACCTTGCAGTGGCCGTCGTCGCCAAAGCAGCCGCCATGTCCGAGTACCACGAAGGAGCCCGCGAATCCGGCCTCCAGCTCCAGCGCGGAATTCACGCCGGCCTCGGGTTCGTCGAGGAAGACCCGCGCCTCGAAGGAGGGTCCGCGATGCTCGACGCCATAGAACACCAGTTCGGCGCGTGTGAACTCACGCGCGGCCGTGGCCCGCGCAAGCATCAGGTCGCTGGTCGAGAAGCGGTCCATGGCTACTTGGGCACCTCGATCGTGACGGAGGAGGTGGCGTAGTCGTAGCCCAGGGTCGTCGGGTCGAGCACGTCCCGGGCGGTGAGGTTGAACGGCTCCATCACCTCGACCGCCACGTTCTCGGGGAAGCTGGCCTGCGGGTGGCGTAGCTGCCACATCCGCCAAAGCCGGTCGATCATGCAGTGGTGAGCCCAGAAGATTGGGTCATACGCGGCGAAGGGCAGGGCTCCCATGTGGCCGCCCACCCACACGTGGACATTGTTGTGGCAGTCCTCCAGGTTCGGCCTGAAGCTCGAGTAGTCCGTGTAGGCCATCACCTGTTCGACTTCTCCGGCGGTGGGGATGCGGGTCTCGGGGCGTCCCGGTTCGCGGATCGTGTTGGGTATGCCCGCGAGCCGTTCCTGTTCGGGGTCGGCCCGGCCATTGCCGGCACCCTGCCCCTGTTCGAGGGCCTGTTTGCTGATCGCCGCCGAGTACAGCGGGTTGGTGGCGCCGGTGTCCTCGTAGGCGGGGGGCACCTTGCGTACGGTCACCCAATCCCACCAGGGCAGCATCACGTCGTGGCCGGTGTCGCGCAGGGCCAGCTCGACGCGGTAGAGGTAAGCGCGATGCCACGGCAGGAACGCAGGCTTGCCGTGCGCCTGGGCGCAATAGAACGGGAGCGGCAGCCCGTGGATGCCCGCCAGGTACCCATAGCCGCGCTCGTCGTCGATTTCCTGAAGCTTGGCGAACGCGGCACGCAGCTCGGTCAGCTCGGCCTCGGTCATCTCAGTCACGCTGGGCCGGTGGCGCAGCGGCACCGCGGGCTGCTGCGTAGAGGGGGCGCCGGTGGGGCTCATCGCGATGAGCCCCCGGTGGGGCGGGGAGCCTGGCAAGCGTCGTGATGGCGTCGCACCCCGGCGGGCGGGCGGTGTGAGTCGCGGACGTGACGTAGACGTAGACGCACGCTGGCGCCGGCGGCACCGACCACAGCGGTCAGCGCCGGGCCGAAGATCCCTATTGTCTCCTCGACAGGGATGCCGACTATGTGAGCCAGTGTGAACCTCACGAATTCCGAAGAATAGACTATCGTCGATCTTAATTGTTAACAAACCGTGGAGATTCCATCGTGACCCCCGAGCTGGTGACGATCCCGATCAGCCATTACTGTGAGAAGGCGCGTTGGGCGCTGGAGCGGGCCGGTGTGGCCTACCGGGAGCGGGCCCACATCCAGGCCGTCCACCGGCTCTACGCCCGTCGCGCAGGCGGGGGCAACACGGTGCCGGTGCTGGTGTGCCCCGCGGGTGTGCTGGTCGACTCGACCGAGATCCTCGCCTGGGCCGACACCCTCGTGGCGCCCGAGCGGGCCCTCTACCCGCAGGATGCCGACCTCGCCGCTGAGGTCCGCTCGCTGGCGGGGGACTTCGACCTGCGCCTCGGCGTGCACTCGCGCCGCTGGATGTATCAGCAGCTCAGAGATCGGCGTGACCTGGCGCTGGCCTACGGCTGCCGGGGCGTCCCGGGCTGGGAGCGGGCCGTCCTGCGCTTTGGCTACCCCGCGGTGATCCGGGTCGTGGCGCGGGTGCTGGATGTCACGCCGAGCACCGCCGAGCGCTCTGAGATCGAAGTGCGAGCCAGCTTCGATCAGGTCGCTGGGCGGCTCTCCGATGGTCGACGCTACCTCTGTGGTGAACGCTTCACCGCGGCCGACCTCACCTTCGCGGCGCTGGCCGCGCCCGTGTTGCTGCCCGAGGCCTACGGGGTGCCGCTGCCCCGGCTACAGGAGCTGCCAGCCGGGATGCGCGCGGTCGTGGATGAACTGCGCGCGCACCCCGCGGGGGAATTCGGGCTGAGAATGTTCGAGCACGAGCGCCGCCCGGGAGGGTTCTCCTAGCCCTCCCGGGTTGCCGTCAAACCCGCGCGCCCACGACCGCCGCCGCCATCACCCACTGCCCAGTTTGCGACGAGCGAAGCGCGGCTCAAGACATAGTGACAAGGCGCATTCTGCGGGCGGGCGGTCGAATCTATGGCACATCGGCCACTGCGCGGTCAGCCAGGCACAAGCCGTTGGCCATCAGCCAGTGGACATCGCCCCCATCGTCGTCGTGGATTGCGCGCGCCAGTCCGAGCATCGCGTAGGTGTGTACGCCTGAACTCATGCGGCGGTTGACGTCTCGGACCACCCCGCGCTTGATGGTCTCGTGATCGGCCTCGTAGAACCGTACGTCGGTCACCCGCAGTTCTGCCGGCGCGCTCAGCGAGTCGAGGCTCAGGTAGAGCCTCTTGAACTTGATGCGCAACTCGGATTTCACCGTGGGCACCACCGCCAGCGATCGAGTGCCGCAGCCGGCCGGGATGGCGAGCTTCCGTGGCCTTACCTCCATCAGGTCTGAGCCGAAGGCGTGCACGAGGTCGCGGTCGCTGACCCGGTTGAGAAGCTCAAGGTAGGCATAGTCACTGAGATCCGCTATGTGCCGAGTCTGCCCAAGGGAGAACCGGTGATCCTCTGTCTCAGGCGCGTGGGGGCAGGCCACGACGGTTCCGAGGTCGACGAGGGCGCCCACGCCAAAAGGCCCGCGATTCTCGCGCAGGAGCGTACGTGTGATGAGACCGGTCGAAGGCGTGACCGGGCGAATGTGCTTGAGCGTGGCGCGGTCGATCCCGGCGATGCAGATCCGCGACTCCGTGTTCATGCGCGTGACGTGGTTGACGATGGTCTGCACAACTCAGAGATGTACTATCTCGACGTCGGCCCAGCGCTTGGCAAGGAACTCGACGACGAGCCGACGGTGACAGTGCTCCGGTCCGGCCTCGCTGCACAGCAGGGCCGTACGTTCTTCGAAGGAGGCCGGTGACAGAACCTCGTGGATGCGGCGGCTTTGCATGAGCGTTAAGAACGCGGTCTCGTACGTGACCCAATCGCCCTTGCGCTTCTTGAACGCATCGAGGATGTCTTGGGTGGGCGCGAGCAGCGGCTGGTGCTCGTAGGTCGCGCCCACCAGCTCGCGTGCAAGGTAGGGGAGATCCTGTGCCTTGGCGAAGCCGGCCAGCTGTGACGTGTTGTTCAGACGCACGTCGAGCAGTCGCTTGACGCGGACGTCGGCTAGCCGTTTGAAGAAGCGCTCAGCCGTCGTCTGCGTGAAACCGATCGTGTAGATCTCCATGGCACTTCATCATGCCCGAAGAGTGCGTCGGGAGCGTGATCGTTGGTGAGTGTGACTGACCTCTCGCTCAGCAGGGTCCCATCGGGGAGAATGTGGCGAAGCTCAGCGCCCCGCTCGCAGAGGACTTTGCCTACCAAGAGCCTGCGATGGCATTCCCGTGGCTGGCCGCAGCTGCACAGCAGCGCGAGGCGATGCGCGGACGCGCCCCGCAGGAGTCGGTCGATCGCCTCTGTGAAAGCCGGTTCCTGAGCCATCTTGCCGTAAAGGGCGTGGCCCTCGGAGTCGAACTGATCCTCACGCTGCGGTCGCCCGCCGAGGGGCAGTCCGAGGAACACGTAGCGGATGCCGCAGGCCTCCATCGTGGCCTGTAGCTCCTCGCGGTTGAAGTGCGTGACGAACCGGGAGTACGGATAGGACCGCACATCGATCAGGTAGGCGATCCTGTGGCGCTGCACCAGCGCAGCAAATGCATGAGCGTCGTGGTTGGAATGTCCCACGGTCCACAGGACGTTTGGCGATGCTTCCACAACCCCCATGCTAGGGCCATCGCCTGACGGTGGCGCTCGGGAGGGTTCTCCTAGCCCTCCCGGGTTGCCGTCAAACCCGCGCGCCCACGACCGCCCAGCTGCGAGCTGCGAAGCGCGGCAGTAGCGTCGCCAGTCGCGCGAGAATCAGCAGGTTCAGCGCCCACCACAATCCGGTCACGCTGCCCGCGGCGAGCGCCACCGGCAGGAATATCACGAAGGCCAGCACCATCGCGCCCGCCAGATAGCGGGTGTCGCCGGCGCCGATCAGGATGCCGTCCAGCGCGAACACCGCCGCCGCCAGGGGCTGCATCAGGGCGAGCAGCAGCCACACCGGGTGGCTGAGCGAGAGCACCTTGTGGTCGCCGCTGAACGCGTGCGGTCCGACGCCGCTGAGTGCCGCTATCGCGACACCGAGCAGGGTCCCTACCAGCACCGACCACAGGAGCATCCGCAGGGCCGCCTCCCAGGCCTCCTCGGAGCGCCCCGCGCCCAGCAGCCGGGCGACCAGGATCTGTCCCGCGATCGCGATCGCGTCGAGCATGAGCGCCAGGAACACGAACAGCTCGAAGGCCACCTGGTGGGCTCCCAGCGCCGCCGCACCCAGGTGAGCCGCGAGCGCTGAGACGAGCGTGAACGCTCCCAGCAGCGCGGCGGTGCGCACCGTGATGTGGCCTCCGGTGCGGATCAGGGGCCGCATGCGCGTGAAGTCCGGCTTGCGCCGGTCGGCGGGGACCCTCAGCATCAGACGCACAAACGCGGCGCCCATGCCGAGCTGGGCGATCAGCGTGCCCAACGCCGAGCCGGCCAGGCCCATGTGCACGCCGTACACCAGCACGACCTCCAACACCGCGTTCGCCAGGTTCGCCGCCACCAGGATGCGCAGTGGGGAGCGCAGATCGCCCAGGCCCCGCAGGCATCCCTCGCCGGCGAGCGCGACCAGCTGGGCCGGCACTCCGGCGGCCACGATGCGTAGGTAGAGCTGGGCCCGTCCATGCACCCCCGCACCGCGGCCCAGCACCTCCAGCAGGGGCCCGCCCGCGAGCAGCACGATTACGCCCGCCAGCACCCCGATGCCGAGGGCCAGCCACAGCGCCTGGGCCACCACGCCGCCCGCCTCGGCCTCCCTTTCGGCGCCGTGCAGACGGGCCACCTGGGCCGTCGTCCCGTAGGAGAGGAAGTCCGCCAACTGCACGATTGCCGCCAGCAGGGTGCCCGCGAGCGCCAGTGCCGCCAAGGGGCGCACCCCGAGGTGTCCCACGATTGCCGTGTCGACCAGCGTGTAGAGCGGACCGGCCGCCAGCGCACCCAACGCGGGCAGTGCCAGGGCGAAGATCGCGCGGTCGTGGGGTGAGCGCAGGCGCATCGGTCCCAGGTCTATCGGATGCGGGCCCGTCGCGGTGGCTCGGGTGCTTCAGTCGCGGTTCACCACGTAGCGCACCGGCACCTCGCGCTGGCTCTGCTTGGGCGGGCGCTCATACTTGCGTCGCTGGCGTGGCGGGAACTTCACCTTTTTGGCCTTGTCGGGGTGCTCGTAGGGAATCAGCGAGAGCAGGTGGCTGATCAGGTTCAGCCGGGCGGTGCGCTTGTCGTCGGCCTCCACCACGTGCCAGGGACTCTGATCGGTGTCGGTGTGGGCGAACATCTTGTCCTTCGCTTCGGCGTAGTCCACCCAATGCGACCGGGCCTGGAGGTCGATCGGACTGAACTTCCAGCGCTTGGTGGGGTCGGTCAGACGCTTCTTGAACCGGTGCTCCTGCTCCTCGTCGCTGACCGAGAGCCAATACTTCACCAGTGTGATGCCTTCGTTCTGTAGCGACCGCTCGAAGTGGGGGCAGAAGCGCAGGAACTCCTCGTACTCCGCTTGCGTGCAGAAGCCCATCACGTGCTCCACGCCGGCCCGGTTGTACCAGCTGCGGTTGAACAGCGCGATCTCTCCGGCCGCCGGCAGGTGGGCGCTGTAGCGCTGGAAGTACCACTGGGTGCGCTCGCGGTCGTTGGGTGCGGGTAGCGCCACCACGCGACAGGTACGGGGGTTCAGATGGGCCGTGACGCGCTTGATCGCCCCGTCCTTGCCGGCGGTGTCGCGTCCCTCGAAGAGCACCACCAGCTTGCGGCGCTGCGCGACGATCCACTCCTGCATGTAGACCAGCTCGGTCTGTAGGCGCAGCAGCTCCTTCTCGTACTGCTTGGGGCCCAGCTCCACGGGTGCAGGCACCCGCAGATCATGGCACCTCGGTACGCCGCGCACCGGTCGGGTGGCGGTGGCAATGAACCGTCAGTCGGCGCTCGCGAGGTAGTAGAGGGTGCTGCCTCCAATCGTGGCGGTCTCCCCGCTCAGGTGCACGATCGTGCCATGGGTCCTGATCCAGGCGTCGCGTGCCTGGGTCGCCGCGCTCGATCGGCCCGGGCCGCCACCGGGTCCGCCGCTGCCCTGGCTGTCGAGCAGCACGTAGTGGAGCTGTCCGCTTGAGATCAGCTGCTTGAGCTTGGCGAGGCTCGGCGCGGGATCGGAGCCCATGAAGCCGCCCATGTTGATCACGTTGCGGCCGGTCTGCACCGCGATCGTGCCGGCCGTGCTGGAGCCGACCGCGGCAACCAGGTACTTGGAGTTGCCCTGGTGGGCCTTGAGGTAGCTGATCAGCGTCTGGCTGACAGCCGCCTCTCCGGGTACGCCGCCACCTCGCACCGCACCGCCACCTCGCACCGCACCGCCACCTCGCACCGTGCCGCCACCGCGGGCGCCCGGCATCGCGCCGACAGGGGGTGCGCCGGCAGATGGCGCATCGGCGGGCAGGACCATCCCGCTTGGTGTGAACGCGGGCGGTTCGCCGCCGTTGCCGCCGGGTGCGCCAAGGCGTCCGCCGGGTCGTCCTGGTCCGCCGGGGCCGCCGCCGGGCCCGCTGCCGCCCGGTCCTCCACCGAACCCTGAGGCGCTTTCGGCGCTGCGTGGGCCGGCCAGCGGGTTGCTGCCGGTGAGCGGCTTGCCGACGGTGGCGATCGAGTACGAGGCCGGCCCGGCGAACATCGCGGACACTCCGGCGATCGCCGCGAAGGTCGCGATTCGGCTCCGGGTTCGCTCACCCCAGCCGTCGGGGAGCCGTCTGAGCATCAGGGCGCCCGTGGCGAGCACCGCGAGGGCGATCGCGGTCGGTGCGAGCCAGGGAGCAAACCCGCCGGCGCGGTCGAGCAGCACCACGCCAAGCACGACGGTGCCGAGCAACGCGGCTGCCAGGGCCGCGGTCCAGGCCGTCGAGCGCTGCGAGCGATCCCACAGCACGATCAGCCCGCCCGCCGCGAGCACCGCCACCGGGGGCGCGAGCGCGGTCGTGTAATAAGGATGAAAGACGCCCTTGGAGAAACTGAAGATCGCCCACGACACGAGGCCCCAACCGCCCCACAGCAAGTAGGCCGAGCGGCCCAGGTCGGTACGCGGGGCGCGCCTGAGCGTCCACAGGCCGAGCGCGAGGCCCAGCAGCGCGAGCGGCAGGAGCCACGCGATCTGACCGCCCACGATTGAGTTGAACATCCGCAGTGGGCCTTCGGGGCCGCCGAAGCCGCCGCTTCCGCCGGGACCGCCACCGCCACCGCTCACGCGGCTGAGGCCGTTGGCGCCGAAGATCAGCGAGAACCACGAGTCATCGGTGGTGTCGCCCACCCAGGGACGATCGGCGGCGGGGAGCAGCATCATCGCCCCATACCAGGCGAAGCTCACGGCGAGCATCGACACTCCACCGGCCGTCAGCTGGGCGAGGCGGCGGCGCAGGCGTCCCTGACCGGCGATCAGGAAGGTGAGCGCCAGCCCGGGTACCACCAGGTAGGCGGCGAGCATCTTGACGTTGAACGCCAGGCCGACGAACAAGCCGCAGAGCAGCAGCTGGCGGGTGCGCCCGGACTGGAGCGCCCGCACCAGCGCCCAGGCGGCGCCGAACTCGGTCAGCACCAGGATCGCGTCGGGGTTGTTGAAGCGGCTCATCGCCACGAAGATCGGCGTCAACGCCAGGATCAAGGCCGCCAGGATCGCGGCGCGATGACCGAGGGTGCGCCTGACGATGTTGTGAAGCACGAGCACCGAGGCGATCCCGCAGAGAGCCTCGGGTAGCAACATGCTGAAGCTTGAGAAGCCGAGCACGCGCCCGGAGAGGCCCATGAGCATGTTCGACAGCGGTCCCTTATCGAGGCTGTCCGACCCGCTCACGTCCAGGGCGTTGGTGAGCCAGGCCTTCCAGCTGTGGCTTGCGGCCTGAGCGGCCTCCGCGTAGTAGGTGTTGGCGTAGCCGTTGCGCGTCAGGCCCCAGAGGGTCAGGACGCCTGCCAGGGCCGCCACGAGCCACAGCAGCGGGCGCGACCACTCGCGAGGGCGGGCGACTCGTCGCAGTGCAGCGCGCAGCCCTCCCGCGTTGGCGTGGTGCTGCTCGCGCGGTAGCCGGCCGGGCGCGGTGATCGACGGAGATGACATGGGTCTCGCTTTCGGGGCCGTTGGGTCCGGTGTTCCTGGATGAACCCTCGACGCCACGCGTAGGACGAACATGTGCCCCGTCTAAGAAGAATGTCTTAATCGGGCTCGGAGATCACGAGGCGCAGGGCGCCTTCGAGGCTCTGCTGCTCGCGCAGGTGACCGTGCTCGGCATCCCAAGCGCCCGAGTCAAGCGCGGCGGCGAGTCGCCGCACGAGGCGCTCCTCCAAGCCCGGTTCGAGTACCGCCCACATCGACTGGGCGGCGCGGACCGCAGGATCGAGCAACTGCTCGGGGCGTCGCCAGAAGGCCTCGAAGAAGCCGTCGATACAGTCGCCCGGCGTCGGGATTCGCTCCACGCGGGTGCGTCCGCCGAGGGCCGCCGCGACGTCCTCGATGGCGGGAAAGCGGGGCCGCTCGATCAGCAGCCCCTCGTGCAGGAACTCCTGCTGCCAGGCGGGCAGGTGGTCGAGGTCGAACGTGAAGATCACCACCGGTCCCCGGGAGACCCGGCGCAGCTCAGCCAGCCCGGCCGCGGGGGGATCCCAGTGGTGGATCGTCACACAGGCCATCGCCGCGTCAACTGCGTCATCGTCGAAGGGGAGCGTCTCCGCGACCCCGGCGATCACCGGCGCCGAGCCCCGGGGACGCTGGGCCCGCATGGTCGCGCTGGGCTCGACGGCAAGCACCCACCGATCGCTCGGCTCGTAGGACCCGGCGCCGGCGCCGACGTTGAGCACCGTGCGGGCAGTCCCGAGTGCGGCGTGGATTGGAGCGGCGATTCGCGGATCCGCACGCCGATGCTGCGCATAGGTACGACCATGCCGCTCGTAGTCAACCGCAGCGCCCACCGGCCGACCCTAACACTCGCCGCGAAGCAGGGTACCCTGATTATCAGCGCGCTGATGGGTGTTCGTCGGCGCGCGACTCGCGAGAAATTCCTTGATGACCTCCCTGCCGACAACCTCCGCGATCTCGCTCAAGGGCGTGGTCAAGCGCTTCGGTCCGATCACCGCTGTCGACGGGCTCGACCTGGAGGTTCCGCGCGGGATCTGCTTCGGACTGCTCGGTCCCAACGGCGCCGGCAAGTCGACCACGATGCGGATGCTCACCGCCCAGGCGCTCGCCGACGAGGGCGAGATCTCGGTGCTGGACTACGCCCTGCCGCGGCAGTCCAAGCAGGCCCGGATGGCGATGGGGGTGGTGCCCCAGCTGGACAACCTCGACGTCGAGCTGACCGCTCGGCAGATCCTCAACGTCTTTGCGCGCCTCTACCGGGTGCAGCGCCCGGAGCGGGCCGCCGCGGTGCAGCGGGCACTGGAGCTGGCCAACCTCACAGCGCGCGCGGACACCCTGGTGCGGGAGTTGTCCGGTGGGATGCGCCGCCGCTTGCTGGTGGCTCGCGGTCTCATCCACCAGCCACGCTTGGTGCTCCTCGACGAGCCCACGGTGGGCCTCGATCCCCAGGTTCGCCAGGAGCTGTGGACGCTGATCGACGGGCTGCGCACCAGTGGGGTGACGGTGCTGATGTCGACCCATTACATCGAGGAGGCCGAGCGGCTCGCGGACACGGTGGCGGTGATGTCACACGGGCGGATCGTGGCCCAGGGCACCCCGGCCGAGCTGGTGCGCGAGCAGGTCGGGGAACAGGTGCTGGAGGTCTACGGGCCGCCCGAGCAGCTCGCCGCGGTGAATGAGCTTGCCACCCGCCACGGCTGGGCCAGCCGCCGCAGCGGCCCGGCGATCGCGATCATGCGCGCCGAGACCCTCGATGGAGACGCGCCCCAGGGCGTGCGCCGACCCGCCAATCTTGAGGATGCCTTCGTGGCACTGACCGGACAGGAGATCGAATGAGCGCCCAGGCCGAGGCTGCCGCCACGACAACGCCTCAGACGGTGCGACGCCTGGAACCCGCGGCGCTCGCCGGGGTGATGAGCCGCGACGTCGTGATCTTCGGCCGCTACTGGAAGGCCACCACGTTCTCCTCGGTGGTCCAGCCCACCATCTACCTGCTCGCCTTCGGGCTGGGCTTCGGCTCGCTGGTCTCGCACGTGGGTCACCTCAAGTACGTGCAGTACGTCGGCACCGGCGTGGTGGCCACCGCGGTGCTCTTCTCCTCGGCTTTCCCGGGCATGTTCAACACCTTCATCCGCTGGCAGTTCCAGCGCACCTACGACGCGATGCTCGCGGCGCCGGTCGACGTCGAAGAGCTGATCACCGCCGAGGTGCTGTGGATCTCGATGCGCGCGGGCGTTTACGGGGTGGCGCCGCTGCTGGTCGCGATGGCCTTTGGGCTCGACCCCGAAGTGGGCATGCTGCTGGTGCCGTTGATCTGCTTCATCACCGGCTTCGGCTTCGCCTCCTTCGGTGTCCTGATCGCCGCGGTGGCCAAGACGATCGACAACTTCAACTATGTCACCAGCGCCGTGCTCACGCCGTTGTTCCTGGTTGCCGGCACGTTCTTCCCGGTCTCCTCGCTCCCCGCGGGCATTCGCACGGTCGCGCAGTTCAACCCGCTGTACCACTGTGTGCAGCTCGTGCGCGACGCCTCGCTCGGCAACCTTCAGACGGCCGATCTTGGACACGTCGCCGTGCTGCTCGCATTCGCGGTGCTCATGTGGCGCCTGGCCATCTGGCAGCTCGGCAAGCGCCTGATCGACTGACTCAGGCGGGCAGCGCCGCGGGGACGCTCAACGGCGCACCGAAGCTGACTGTCATCAACGCGCCGCCGCCGGGCGCATTCTCGGCCTTGACATAGCCCCGGTGGGCCTCGGCGGCCTGACGAACGATCGCCAGCCCCAGTCCCGAACCGGGGAGCTTGCGGGCACGGTCGGCGCGGTAGAAGCGCTCGAACACATGGGGGAGGTCGCCCTCCTGAAAGCCCGGGCCGTGGTCGCGCACGGCGAGCACCCCGTCCTTCAGCTCGACTTCGATCAGGCCCTCGGGCGGACTCCACTTGCGGGCGTTGTCGAGCAGGTTGGATACCGCGCGATTGATGCGGTCGGCCTCGCCCCTGAGCAAGGTGGGTTCGAGACTCACCTCAAAGCGCAGCTCGCCCCGGCGGCGTGTGCGCTCGACGGCATCGCGCACGATCTGATCCAGGCGTACGTCCTCAGCTGTCATCTCGCCCTTGGCGCCGCGCGCCAGCTCTACCACGTCGCTGACGAGCGCGGTCAGCTCGTCCAACTCCTCAAGGATGTCCTGGCGCAGGCCGGCGCGATCCTCGGGGGGCAGGCGCTCGGCGTCCTGGATGATCTGGATGTTCGCCCTCAGCGAGGCGATCGGGGTGCGCAGCTCATGGCTGGCGTCGGCGATCAGATGGCGCTGGGCTGCCACCGAGCGCTCGAGCGCGTCCAGCGTCGCGTTGAAGCTCTCCGCCAGCCGTGCCAGCTCGTCACGACCGCTGACCTCCAGGCGCTGGGAGAGATCGAGACTGCCCGTGAGGGTCTCGGTGCGGCGAGTGAAGCGCGCGATCGGTGTCAGCGCGGTGCGCGCCACCAGCGCCCCGAGCAGCGCCGCGAGGGCGATGCCGGCCACGCCGACGATCAGCAGGATCAGCAGGATGTGACTCAACTCGTCATCGACCTCGCTCAGCGGTCGTGTGATCAGTACGGCGCCGTTGGAGCCGAGACCGATCGTGAGGACTCGCAGGTGGGTGCCGTTGATCGTGCGATCGGTCAGCGTCGTCCCACTTCCGCGGGCGGCGATCTGCTTGTCCAGCTTGCTTGGGGGCACCGTGGTCGGGGCTGCGCCCTGCCCGCCGGGGACGTCGATCGAGCCCTTGGGGGCGATGAACTGCACGTAGCCCGAAGCACCACCGAAGGGCGCCGGCTTGACCGAGCGAGGCAGTTCGTCGGGGCGAGCGCCCCCCAGGAGCCCATCGTCTCCGTCGAGAGGAGCGCCGCCGGGAAGACCGCCGCCGAGCGGCCCGGGCAGGCGCCGGGAGGACATCGAGGTGAACTCCCGAGCGCGCTGCTTCAGCGATTCGTCGATCTGTCCCCGCAGGTCGGAGCGCACCGCGAGATACAGGGCAACGGCGGCGGCGAGGACCGCGAGGGCCACCGCGATGCTCGCGACCGCCGAGATGCGCGCCCGTAGGGTCATGGCTCGCGCAGCACGTAGCCGACGCCGCGAACGGTGTGGATCAGCTGGCGGGCCCCGGCATCCTCGAGCTTGCGGCGCAGATAGCCGACGTAGACGCGCAGCGCGTTGGAGGCGGCGCCGAAGTCATACCCCCACACTCGGTCGTAGATGAGGCTGTGCGAGAGCACCCGCCTGGGGTTGAGCATCAGCAGCTCCAGCAGCTGGTACTCGGTGCGGGTCAACTCGGTGAACGCATCCCCGACCACCGCGCCGTGGCGCGAGCTGTCCAGGTGGACCTCGGCAAAGGCCAGCGCGTCCGGATCGCCACCGGCGCCCGTGCGGCGCAACAGGGCACGCAGACGCGCCTTCAGCTCCTCGACGTCGAACGGCTTGAGCAGATAGTCGTCGGCGCCGGCGTCCAGGCCGTCGATCCGGTCGCTGATCGCGTCACGAGCGGTGAGGATCAGGATCGGGACCCGGTTCTCCAGGAGCCGCAGCCGCCGGCAGACCTCCAGGCCGTCGATGTCGGGCATGCCCACGTCGAGCACCACCGCGTCGGGCAGGCCCTGCACGACCTGCTCGATTCCCTCGGCGCCGCCGTCGGCGGTCTGCACCTCATATCCACCCAGGGTCAGCGCACGGCGCAATGCCTCGCGCACCGCCCGGTCATCGTCCACCACAAGGATCCTCATGGCAGCGATTGTGACGCGCCCCGGGGTGCTAGCGGGGGCATTCCTACATTTCCCTTACACGCCGCCGCCCGCGGACAGGCGTCAAACAGGGTGTGTCTTGGCGCGTTCGACCAACAGTGAGAACAGCTTCAGCTCTTCGTCGGGGGGAAGGGGTTGCGGCACGCTGGAGCTGAGGAGCGTGACCGCGGCACGGCCGTCGACGAAGCCAAGGATGTCCACGTAGAACGCGATGTGCGCGCTGCTCTTGGCGGCCGTGACCGTGGCCGACAGTCGCCAGCCGAAGCTACCCTGCGTTCCGGGCGCGGGCGGGGTGGACGTGGAAAGCTTGACCTTGCCGATCTTCGCGCCGGTGCTTTCCAGTCCGCTGATGAGCAGGTTGAAGAAGTGCGCTGCGCACTTACGGGTGCGGGGCCGCCTGATCAGCGCCAGTCCGCGGGCGGCCAGGGCAGGTGTCCGCAACACGGTCACTTCGGAGCTGACGCTCACGTCCGAGGAGGCGGTTTCCCGTTCAAAGCTCTTGGACCCCAGTTCGACGAGGCCCTTGTGGGCTTTGGGCTCGCCCAGGCAGTGTTTGAGCTGGCGTTCGGCTTGTTTTTCCTTCGCCGTGGAGTGTTTGCCGTTGGTGTGGGAAACCGTGAAGCCGGGCAGGTCGGCGGCGCTCAGGTTCACGGCATGGGCGAACGCGACGGCCTGTGCCTTGGTGGGCGCGGCGTCGGCGTGGGCACGGGTTCCCGTGGAGGCTGGGGTTGCCGCTCCTGAGGAGGCACCGACGTTGACGGCGGCAAGCAGGCCGACCGTCGCGGCGAGTAACGCTGAGGTGAACGTCCGAGGCATGCCCGCGCGGATTGTGTCAGGCGCGGCGGCGGGCTCGCTGCCCATTTGCGGGTCGATGTCCTTTTTGGGTCGTCCCGTTCGTCATAGGTGTGAGTCCGGCCGATCCCGAGCCGGTAGGACACATAGGAGATCAGCGTGCAATACATGTTCCTTCTCTACTTCGACGAGTCTCAGGCCCCCGAGCCCGGCAGTGCGGCGCAGGCCGAGATGTACCAGGCCTATGGTGCGTTCACCGAGGAGGTCACGCAGTCCGGGGCCTTCAAGGCGGGCGACCCGCTGCAGTCCTCCGCCACGGCGACGGTGGTGCGCGCTCCCGGCCGGGGCAGCACGGTCACCACCGACGGTCCCTTTGCCGAGAGCAAGGAGCAGCTCGGTGGCTACTACATCCTGGAGTGCGCCGACCTCGACGAGGCGGTCGAGTTGGCCGCGAAGATTCCCGCGGCGTGGCACGGTTCGGTGGAGGTCCGCCCTGTAATGCAGATGTAGTCAGGCCGGGGCGGGCTCGGATATACATGGGCTCGGTGGATACCACGGCGGCAGCGGTAGAGCGGATCTTCCGTGCTGAGTACGGGCGGGTGGTGGCCTCGCTGGCGGCGTGGTCGCGAGATCTGTCGCTGGCCGAGGAAGCCGTGGGCGAGGCACTCGCGGTGGCCCTGGAGAGCTGGCCCGCGGCGGGCGTGCCGGAAAACCCCGCGGGCTGGATCACGACGACCGCGCGGCGCAAGGCGATCGATCGTCTGCGCCGCGCCCGCATCCTGCAAAACAAGCACGAGCAGCTGATCGAGAGCGAGAAGACGGTGGACTGGCAGGAGGACGAGGGGCCTCCCGACGAGCGCCTGGGGTTGATCTTCGCCTGCTGTCACCCCACGCTCTCGCGTGAGGTGCAGGTGACACTCACGCTGAAGATCCTCGGTGGTCTCGACATCGCGGAGATCGCACGCGCCTTCCTGGCGCCCGAGGCGACGATCGCCAAGCGGATCACCCGCGCCAAGCAGAAGATCCGCGACGCCGGGATTCCCCTTGTGGTGCCCGGCGCGCACCGCCTGCCGGCTCGTCTGGATGCGGTGCTACTGGTGATCTACCTGGTGTTCAACGAGGGCTACTCCGCTACGTCCGGTGAGGCTCTCGTGCGTCGCGAGCTGTGCGCCGAGGGCATCAGGCTAGGTGGGGTGCTCTGTGAGCTGATGCCCGACGAGCCCGAGGTGCTGGGGCTGACCGCGATGATGCTCCTCTGTGACGCCCGTCGCCGCGCGAGGGTGAGCGCGGAGGGGAGGTTCGTGCGCCTGGAGGATCAGGATCGGGACCTCTGGGATGCCGCGGAGATCGAGCGCGGCACGGCTCTGCTGGACCGCGCGGTCCGTCATCGGGCGCCGGGGCCCTACCAGCTGCAGGCCGCGGTCGCCGCGCTGCATGCGCGCGCGGCGCGCTGGCAAGACACCGACTGGCCGCAGATCGCCGCCCTCTACCGGCGGCTGGCGCTGATTCACCCAACCGCGGTCGTGGCGCTCAATCGTGCGGTCGCGATCTCGATGTCGGAGGGACCGGCGGAGGGCTTGGCCGACCTGGAGGCGGCCGACGTTGCGCAGGAGCTGGATCGCTACCAGCCCTTCCACGCGGCACGCGCCGATCTGCTGATGCGCGCCGGGCGCACCGGTGAGGCGAAAGCGGCCTTCGCGCGAGCACGGGCGTTAAGCTCAAACCCGGTCGAGCGCGAGTTTCTCGGGGAGCGCTACGCGGAACTGTCGGGCGGCTGAAACGGGCAGGGGCTAGGACAACGGGGGTTGGGATAGCGGGCGGGCCGCCACGGTGTGACACAGAGTGTTGCGCTGTGTAACCCCGTGCTACTCTTGTGCCATGAGTGAGCATTTCACCCTGAGGTTTCAGGTTGGTGTAGGTAAGCGTCTGCGGGACCAGGCTTTGCGCGCAAGCGTGCCTCCGAGGACGCTGGCTCAGCGCTACGTCGATGAGGGTCTGCGCCGGGAGGACCATCCGCTTGTGAGGTTCGTCGACGGTCCCAGCGGAAGACGTGCAGCGCTGGTGGGCAGTGGGCTCGATGTGTGGGAGGTTGTTGCCGCACTGAAAGAAAACGAAAACGATTTCGTGCAGACTGCTGCTCTGCTCGAAATCGCTCCGGGTCTGGCACAGGCCGTCGTTGGCTACTACGGCGAGTACCGCGATGAGATCGATGCGGAGATCGCGCTCAACCAGTCTGAATGGGAGCGGGGCTACGCCGCCTGGGAGGCGGGGCAGAGAGCACTCAGCGCGTGAGGGTGCTGCTCGACGAGCAACTTTCTGGGCAGATCGCGCGCCTGTTACGCGAGCGAGGCTTGGATGCGGAGGCTGTGGTGGGGCGAGCCGATCTCATCCAGGCGCCGGATCGGGAGGTCATGGAAGTCGCGCATCGAGAGGCACGGGCGGTGGTGACCAACAACATCAAGGACTTTCGTCCAATCGCCGCGGAGCACATAGCCTCCGGTCGCGGTCACGCGGGGCTGATACTGCTGCCGGCCGGCCGCAGTCGCCGACGCGAGTCCACCGGCGTGCTCGCGGATGCAATCGAGGCTGTGATGCGTGCTCACCCCGATGGCATCCACGGTGCGGAGCACTGGATTGCTCAACTGCGCTGAACGGGCCAACCCTGTGAAGGGCCCGAGCCCATCGAAGCTTTGTGCAAGGCTGGAAATCACAGACCGGCGATCGCAAAGGAGCGCGCGTATGAAGACTCGCAAGCTGGGCAGCCAGGGACTAGAGGTTTCGGCCGAGGGGCTCGGCTGCATGGGGATGTCCGAGTTCTACGGCGCCGCCGACGAGGGCGAGGCGGTCGCCACGATCCAGCGCGCGCTGGAGTTGGGCGTGAATTTTCTGGACACCGCCGACATGTACGGCCCGTTCACCAACGAGCGGCTCGTGGGCCGCGCGATCGCCGACCGTCGCGAGCAGGTGGTGCTTGCCACCAAGTTCGGCAACGAGCGCCGCGAGGACGGCAGCTGGGTCGCCATCAACGGCAGCCCGGAGTACGTGCGCAGCGCCTGCGAGGCTTCGCTTGAGCGCCTCGGGGTCGACCACATCGACCTCTACTACCAGCACCGGGTGGACAAGACCGTGCCGATCGAGGAGACCGTGGGCGCGATGGCCGAGCTGGTCGCCGAGGGCAAGGTCCGCCATCTCGGTCTCTCCGAGGCGGCCCCCGCAACGATCCGGCGGGCGCACGCGGTGCATCCGATCGCGGCGTTGCAGACCGAGTACTCGCTGTGGTCGCGCGACCCGGAGCAGGAGCTGCTGCGGACCGTGCGTGAGCTGGGCATCGGCTTTGTCGCCTACAGCCCGCTGGGCCGTGGCTTTCTGTCGGGACGCTACAAGCAACCCGAGGACTTGCCCGAGGACGACTTTCGCCGCTACCACCCCCGCTTTCAGGGTGAGAACTTCAAGCGCAACCTGGAGCTGGTGCAACGGGTCGAGCAGATCGCGAGTGAGAAGGGCGTGACGGCCGGGCAGCTCGCATTGGCCTGGGTGTTGCATCAGGGCGAGGACATCGTGCCGATTCCCGGCACCAAGCGCCGCACGTATCTGGAGGAGAACATGGCCGCGGCGGAGGTCGAGCTGAGCGCCGAGGATCTTGCGCGCATCGACGAGGCCGCCCCCGCCGGGGCGACCGCCGGCGACCGGTACGCCAGCATGTCGACCATCGACGCGTAGGGGATTCGATGACCGATCGGCCGTCGCTCACCGAAAAACCCCGCACAGGCTTGCTGGTGATGGATTACCAGGTCGGGATCGTGGCGCGCTTGGGCGATGACCCCGGGCTCCTGGAACGTGCCGCCCGGGCAATCGCGGCGGCTCGCGCGGCTGCGATCCCGGTGATCTATGTGCGGGTGGCCTTCCGCCCGGGGAGCCCCGAGGTCAGCCCCCGCAACCGCAGCTTCTCGGCCCTGACGAGTTCCGGTGCGTTCGGGCAGGACGAGCCGACCACCCAGATCCACGCGGCCGTGGCCCCCGAGCAGGGGGAGGCGGTGGTGATCAAGCGGCGGGTCAGCGCTTTTGCGGGGAGCGATCTGGAGGTGTTGCTCAGGGGCCAGGGCATCGAGCGGCTCGTGCTGGCTGGGATCTCGACAGGTGGCGTGGTGCTCTCAACGCTGCGCGAGGCCGCCGATCGCGATTTCGAACTGCTCGTGCTCGCCGACGCCTGCGCCGACGGTGACGCCGAGGTCCATCGGGTGCTTACCGAGAAGGTCTTCACCCGCCAGGCCGAGGTGCTCACGGTGGCTGATTGGGTGGCGCAGCGGGGTGGCTGACCTCACCGTGCGTGGGGCGGGTCTTCACCTGCGCTACCCGTGTCTAGGGGACGCTGCCGCGTTGTTCGCGCTCGGCGGCGACCCCGAGGTGACGCGCTTCTTCTCGTGGGGCCCCTATCGCGAGCAGAGCGAGGCCGAGGCGTGGCTTGCGACGCTGCCCGCGCGTCGGGAGCAGGGGGAGGCCCTGGAGCTTGCGATCGTCGACGAGCGGGCGGGGCTGATCGGCATCACCCTGCTCTGCGAGCTGTCAACGCGCGATCGGCGTTGCGTGATCGGCACCTGGCTGGGGCGTGAGCACTGGGGCACGGGGGCCAACGCGAAGGCCAAGGGGCTGCTCGCCGGATTGGCCTTCGGCGCGCTCGGGATCGAGCGTCTGGGCGCCTACGCGGACCTGCGCAATGGGCGCTCCCGGCTCGCGTTGGAGCGGTTGGGCTTCAAGCGGGAGGGGGTGTTGCGGTCCTTTCACCGCCATGCGGACGAGCCACGGGATGTCGCGATCTACGCACTGCTGCGCGAGGACTGGCGGGGCTCGCCGCTCGCGAACGTGGAGGCCGTGCTCGACGGGGATCTGCCACCCGCGTTTCGCATCTGAGTCCCGCGGCGAGGGCTCGGAGCGGCGGCGCAAGCGCCCGTCTCGCCGTCGCGGGGGTGCCGCGGGTCGAGGTAGGGCATGATGGGGGCATGCCCAATCCTCCTTCTTCACGCAGCGTCAAGATCGGTGAGGACGAGCGCACCGGCTGGTCCTCGGACCGTCCCCGGGGCGAGGGTCGTCCTCCGCGCCCGGCCGACGTCTCGGTCAACAACCGCGTGCTGGCTCCCGCGGATCGCTTGCGCTACTCGCCGGGCAGCCTGCTGATGATCGTCTCCGCCTCGCCGCCCGAGCGCGACAGCTTCGCCAAGCGCGTGATCGAGGACCGGGCCTCGCTGCTGTCGCTGGCGAAGGTCCGCGGCCTGCTGGCGGGCAAGCTTCCGGAGGACCAGATCGACGCCCGCGCCGGCGAGCTGCTCGACGCGGCGGTCATGAAGCGCCTGGGCGCCAACGAGACCGTGGTGGTGGTCGCCGAGGGCCTGGGCCCCGAGGAGCGCGACCGCTTCGTACGCATGGCCGCCCCGCTGAAACGGCCCCGTCACCTGATCTTGCTGGAGGCCGCCCGCGATCAGGTTCAGGAGGAGGACCGCGCGGCCCTCAACGAGCTGCGTCGCGCCCTGGATGCCGGGGAGCTGGGCGCCGAGGGCTTCCACACCGCCTTGCGCCTCGGCGGAGGGTCCGTGGGCGAGCTGAAACGCATCCTCTTCCGCCCCGCTCCGCGAGACGATTAGTTGCGATGACTCGCGCTCGGTAGGCTGTCGAGCGTGGAGTCCTCGGGTTCGCAGGTTCCGGTTGAGGGTCATCGACTGACCGGCATTTCCCCGCGCGCGTTTCAGCATCCCGCCGATCGTGCGGCGACCGCTGCGCTGGC
The DNA here is from genome assembly GCA_963813115.1 of uncultured Solirubrobacterales bacterium. Lineage (GTDB taxonomy): Bacteria > Actinomycetota > Thermoleophilia > Solirubrobacterales > Solirubrobacteraceae > Palsa-744. Next base: position 150,398 of record CAWEXS010000004.1, on the reverse strand, counting down.
CTCGATCCCCTATCTCGACACGGTGGTGCGCAAGCTGATCGAGCTGGGCTACGAGCGGGCGCTGCGGCAGAGCTATCTGGGTTCCTCGATCAGGCTCTCCGAAGATCAGCTGGGCGAGGTGTGGCGCGAGCACAACATCGCCTACGCCACGCTCGACATGGCCGAGGTGCCCGACCTGTATCTCACCCAGTTTCCCGCGCCGAACGCGATGGCGATCGGCGCGAGCCGCCCGATGGTGGTGGTCCAGTCGGAGCTGGTGCGGCTGCTTGACGCACCCCAGCGCCGAGCGGTGTTTGCCCACGAGGCCGCCCACATCCTCTCTAACCACCAGCTCTACCGCACAGCGCTCTACATCCTCGTGCGCCTCACCGGCAGCACACCGCTGGCGTTGCCGCTGGCGCCGGTGCGCACGGCGCTGATGGAGTGGGAGCGCGCCACCGAGCTGAGTGCCGACCGAGCGGCGGCGCTGGTCACGCGCGACCCGCTGATCGTGTGCCGCACCCTGATGTCGATCGCGGGCGGCGCGATGGTGGAGCAGCTCGACCTCGACGTCTTCATGCGCCAGGGCCTGGACTACAACGAGCAGGGCGGTGGGCTTGAGCGCCTGACCCGTCTGCTGATCGATCTCGGGGTCACCCACCCGCTGCCGGTGAGGCGCACGCATGAGCTGATGGAGTGGGTGCGCTCCGGGGAGTTTGACCGCATCGTCGCCGGGGAGTACCCGAAACGCGACGAGCCGGTGGACGCCCGCGCCGACGGGGGCGAGGCGGTCAGCTATTACGCCGAGCGTTTCCGCGACGCGTTCCGGGAGGCCGGCGAGTCGGTCAACTCGGTCGGGCAGCAGCTCGCGGGATGGTTGCGTGGCTCGGGAGGGGGCGACGAGGATGCGGCTGAGGGCATCGCCGACTAGCGCGGACTACGTGGTCGTGGGGGCGGGCTCGGCCGGCTGTGTATTGGCGGGACGCCTCAGCGAGGACCCCGACGTGCGGGTGCTGCTGATCGAGGCCGGGTCGAAGGACCGCAGCCCGAAGATCAAGATCCCGGCGGCGTTTCCCGAACAGTTCCACACGAAGCTCGACTGGGACTTCCAGACCGAGCCCGAGCCGCACTGCGACGAGCGCTCGCTGTACATCCCGCGCGGGCGCGGCCTGGGCGGCTCCAGCTCGATGAACGCGATGGTCTACGTGCGCGGACGCCCACTGGACTACGACGGTTGGGAGCGCGACGGTTGCCCGGGCTGGGGCTTCGCCGACGTGCTGCCCTATTTCATGCGGGCCGAGCACAATGAGCGCGGAGCATCGGAGTTTCACGCGGTCGGCGGGCCGCTCAACGTGGCCGATCAGCGATCCCCGCGCCCCCTGGACCGCGCGCTGATCGACGCCAGCGAGGCCGCGGGCATCCCGCGGGTGGCCGACTACAACGGCCCCGAGCAGGACGGGGTCTCCATGTTCCAGGTCACCCAGAAGAACGGACGGCGCTGGAGCACGGCCGACGCCTACCTGCGCCCGGCGTTGGGACGCCCCAACCTGACCGTGGTCACCGGTGCGCTCGTGCTGGGTCTGGAGCTGGACGGCGAGCGGGTCACGGGTGTGCGCTACCGCGTGGGCCGTGGTGCGGAGCGGGTGGCTCGGGCCGAGCGCGAGGTGCTGCTGGCGGCGGGCGCGATCGGCTCCCCGCAGCTGCTGATGCTCTCCGGGATCGGGGCCCCGGCGGAGCTGGCCGCGGCCGGGGTGCGGGCCGTCCACGAGTTGCCGGGGGTCGGGCAGAACCTCCAGGACCATCCGTTCATCACGGGTCTGTGGGAGGTCAACGACACGCGCACGATGTACGGGGGGGACAAGCCGAAGTACCTGGCCGAGTGGCTGCTGCGCCGCTCGGGCCCGCTCAGTTCGAGCGTGGCGGAGGTCACGGCCTTCGTGCGCTCTCGTGCCGGGCTGGCGGCGGCCGACATCCAGTACCACATGGGCGCCGTCTACTTCGAGGCTCACGGGAGCGAGGAATTCGATGGTCACGCGATGGCGATCGCGCCCGTGCTGGTGTCGCCGCGAGCGCGGGGGCGGGTGTGGCTGCGCTCCGCCGACCCGACTGCCAAGCCACGGATTCTGACGAACTCGCTGTCCGAGCCCGACGACGTGGCCTCGCTGCTGGCAGGGATCGCCCTGGCGCGCGAGATCGCCGCGCGGGAACCGCTGGCGGCGAAGGTGGTGCGCGAGCTGAAGCCGGGTCCGCAGAACGTCGACGAGCATGCGCTGCTAGAAGACCTGCGCCGGCGCGTCGAGCTGATCTACCACCCCGTGGGCACCTGCCGGATGGGGTCCGGCGAGGACGCGGTGCTCGACCCCGAGCTGCGGGTGCGCGGTCTTGAGGGCCTGCGGGTGGTCGACGCCTCGGTGATGCCCACGATCCCGGGCGGGAACACGAACGCGCCCACGATCATGATTGCCGAGCGCGCCTGCGACCTGATCCGGGGCCGCAAGCCACTGCGGGCATGAGAGTCGCGATCGTCGGGGCGGGCTTCAGCGGGATCGCGATGGCGATTGCCCTGAGGCGGGCGGGGATCGAGGACTTCGAGCTGTACGAGCGCGCCGAGGATCTCGGCGGGGTGTGGCAGCAGAACACCTATCCGGGGGCCACCTGCGACGTGCCCTCCTACCTGTACTCGTACTCGTTTGCCCAGCGGCGCGACTGGTCGCGTCCGTGCTCGCCCCAGCGGGAGATCCTGGATTATCTGCACGACACCGCCACTCGCCACGGTGTGGCCGACAGGGTGCGCACGGGTTGTGAGATCGCGGACGCCGAGTTCGACGCGGAGCGGGCTCGCTGGACACTCACGAGCACGGCCGGCGAGTGCTTCCAGGCCGACGCGATGGTGTTGGCGTGTGGTCAGCTCAGCCGTCCGGCGTGGCCCTCGATCCCGGGCCGGCAGGAGTTTGCGGGCCACAGCTTTCACTCGGCCGAGTGGGACCACGACTATGACCTCGAGGGCAAGCGGGTGGCGGTGATCGGGACGGGGGCCAGCGCGATCCAGTTCGTCCCGCCGATTGCCGAGCGCGTGGTTCGGCTGGACGTGTATCAGCGCACGGCGCCCTACATGCTGCCGCGGCGCAACCCGGGCTATCCGGGCTGGGTCCGGGGGCTGATCGAGCGGGTGCCGGGGGTGCAGGCGTTGCGGCGCCTGGGCATGTGGCTGGTGATGGAGACCTTCATCACGGGTCTCACCCGGGTACCGCCGCTGGGCTGGGCGCTGCGCGCGTGGTCGACAACGTTCATGCGCTCGCAGCTGCGCGACCCCGAGTTGCGCCGCAGGGTCTGGCCGGACTACCCGTTTGGGTGCAAGCGGATCCTGTTCTCCTCCACTTACCTGCCGACACTGGCGCGAGCCAACGTGGAGCTGGTGAGCGATCCGCTCGCGCACATCTCCGAGCGGGGTGTGGTCAGTGAGGACGGGCGCGAACGCGAGGTCGATTGCATCATCTACGGCACCGGCTTCAAGGCCAACGAGTTCGTGGCTCCGATGCGGGTCGCGGGGCTTGAGGGACGTACCCTGGAGCAGGCCTGGGGTGGGGGCGCCGAGGCTCACCTGGGAGTGACGGTCTCGGGCTTTCCCGGGATGTTCCTGTTGTATGGGCCGAATACGAACCTGGGGGTCGGCTCGATCATCGTGATGATCGAGGCTCAGGTGGGCTACGTGTTGCAGGCCCTGCGCGGCGCCGCACGGCTCGGGGCGGCCTCGCTGGACGTGCGCCCCGAGGTGCAGGCCGCGTCGAGTGCGCGCTTGCAGCGGCGCCTGGGGGGCTCGGTGTGGACGGCGTGTCGCAGCTGGTACCGCAACGAGTCCGGACGGGTCACCAACAACTGGCCGGGCCACATGATCGAGTACGTGCGCGCCACCCGCCGCCTGCGCCCCGAGGAGTACCGTGCGGTGCGCCCCGGCAGGGCTCCCGAGGCAGAGCCGGTGACGGTCGGGAGCCGCGCATGAACCACTATCGCGTGGGGCGGGGCGAGCCGTTGGCGCTGCTGCACGGCGTGGGGGACCACTGGCAGACGTGGAGCCCGGTGATCCCCCTGTTGGCGGAGCGCTTCGAGGTGATCGCCGTCGACTCGCCGGGCTTTGGGCGCTCCGAGCCCCTGTCGGCGGGGGTGGAGCCCACGATCGACAACTACGCCGATGCCTTGGTCGGCTGGTTGCAGCAGCAGGGGCTCGACGCGCCCTACGTGGCGGGCAGCTCGATGGGGGGCGCGATTGCGTTGGAGTTGGCCCGGCGTGGCCGGGCGCGCGGCGTTTGTGCGATCTCACCCGCGGGCTTCTGGAACGACACCGAGCTGCGCTTCTGTCAGCGCTCGCTGGGACTGATCGCGCAGATGCCACGGGTGGCGCGTGCGCCGGTGCTCAGGCTGGCCGGATCGGCGGCCGGGCGCGCCGTGCTGATGGGCCAGCTGTTCGCGCGTCCCTGGCGCATCCCGGCCGAGGAGGCCCGCCTGAAGCTGCGTGACGCCTGGGCCTCGCCGGCCTTCGTGGGGGCGCTGGCGGCGTTCGAGCGCTATCGCTTCGGGCGTCCGCAGGAGCTGGGATCGGTGCCGGTGACGGTGGCCTGGGGTAGCCGGGACTTTCTGCTCCCCTTCGCGCGGCAGGCCCCGCGGGCACGCGCGCTGCTGCCGTGGGCGCGACACGTGACGCTGCCCGGGCTGGGGCACGTGCCGTTCTTCGACGACCCGGGGATGCTCGCCGAGCTGCTCACCCGCTCCGCTCTGGGCGAGTGACGATCTCCCATCGCAGCGGATCTCCCATCGTGGCGCCTCTACTCGCGGCTCGGTCGTGAGGCTAGTCGTGGGAGTGGATCGCGGCGGCCGCCACCAGCAGCCGCGCGGCATGAAGGACGAGGCGCTCGCGGGAGATCTGTAGCGACCCGTCGATCCAGCCGAGGTAGAGGTGGGCCAGGGCGCCCACGAGCGCGACGGCGCTCAGTTCGGCGTCAACCGCGTCGGGTCCCTCGAAGCGGGCGCTGATCTGCTCGACCAGCAGCGCTGCAAAGCTCGGCAGCAGCTCGACGCCGTGGCGGGCGAGCGCCTGGTCGGCGAAGGCCTCCTGGAGCAGCACCCGCCCGCGCCGGGGGTCCTCTTCGAGGAAGTCCGTAAACGCTGAGAGTCCCGCGATTGCGGGTGCGTCGGGATCGGTGCTCGCCGTCTGCACGACCGCGCCAACGGCCGTGGCGATCGCTTCACGGGCCTGCTCGGCCACGCGGTCGTGAACAGCGAGCAGTAGCGCGTCACGGTCGCTGAAGCTCTCGTAGAAGTAGCGCTCGGAGAGATGGGCCGCGCGCGCCACGCCGCGGACGGTGACGGCGCCGGCTCCGTGCTCCCCGAGCAGCGCGAAGCCCACCTCGATCAGTTGCTCGCGGCGCGCGGCACGGCGCACGTCCAGGGTGGTGCCGGCCCAGCGTCGCTGTCCCTCCGCGCCCATTGCCAGAGACTAGACACAGCAATTGACAACGAGCGTTGCCACTAGCTAAACTGACAACATGCGTTGCCAGTCTTCTCTCGGCCCCGATTCGCTTACGTGGCGGCACTTTGGCGACCTGCGCAGCGCCCTGCTGATCCTACGAACCGGCACCTTGCAGGCGATGCACCCCGCGATCGGCGCGGCGCTGGTCGAGCACTCCGACGTGTTCGAGAACCCATGGAACCGGCTGCTGCGCTCGGTGCCGCCGATCCTTGAGGTCGTCTACGGGGTGAGCCCCGGCGAGGCGGGCTCGGAGGTCCGCGACTATCACCGTCACATCAATGGCAGCGATACGGAGGGTCGGAGCTATCGGGCGCTCGCGCCTGATACGTACTTCTGGGCGCACGCCACCTTCTTCGAGTCCCAGCTGGCGACTGCCGAGCTATTCGGCAAGCCGCTGTGCGAGGCCGAGAAGTGCGAGATCTACGCCGAGTCGCTTGAGTGGTATGCCCGCTACGGTGTCACCACGCGTCCGGCTCCGCCGGACTACGCGTCGTTCGAGGTCTACTGGCAGGACGTGCTGGAGCGGGTGCTGGAGCCGACCGAGCCCGCGCTCTGGGGTTTCGCCGAGGCCAACCGCTGGCCCGCGCCCTTCCCGTGGCTCGGCGGCCCGTCCTGGCGTCTGTTGCGTCGACCCGTGGGTGGCGGGCTGACATGGATCGCGCGCGGTACGCTCGGGCCCGAGCTGCGCGAGCGCCTTGGCCTGAGCTGGAGTCCGGCCGAGGAGCGTCTCTTGCGCGTGTTCGCACGCTGCGTGCGGATCGCCTGGCGCCTGCTGCCCGGGAAGCTGGGCATGGCCTCGGTGGCGCGCGCGGCCTACGGGCGCGAACGCGCGCGGGCAGCGAGTGGCCTGGCGGGTGACGGCCTGGCGGGTGACCTCACCGCGGCGTAGCTCGGGGTCGCGCCGCTGTCAGGGGATCCGGCAGGTGGCGGGCTCGCCGTCGAGCGCCCGCTCAAGCAGGTCGCGCAAGGCCACCCGCTGGTCATGGTCGAGTGCGCCCAGCACGTCGTCCTCGATCGCCTCGAGCGTGCGGGCGACCTCGCGCAGCGCTTTGCGTCCGTGCGGGGTCAGCTCGACGATGTGACGGCGCCGATCGGTGGCATCGCGGCGACGGACCGCCAGATCGGCGTCCTCCAGCTCGTTGAGTAGCGCCACCAGGTTGCTGGCATCCATGCACAGCGCCTCGATCAGAGTTTGCTGGGGGGCGGGGCCGTGGTCACGTAGATAGGTAAGCGTGACCAGATAGCGGGGGCGTAGGCCCAGCGGTGCGAGGGTCTCATCGAAGCGATGGGTGATGGTGCGGGCGAGCTGAGCGATCAGGACGGTCGACTGCGCGGCGGTGTCCTCGGGGGTCACTGTTCCCATCACCCGGCATTGTAACGGGTATCACAAATAGTTGCTGCTAAGTTGATTATCTTCGTCAAGTCGATCATAGACTCGGTAACGATTGACACATGGCGATGCGACCACCGCAGCCGAAGGGATCACCATGAGCGCCACCGCCACCCGCCCAGCCGCCGTAGAGGCCGGCGACACAGCTCCGTCCGCCCCCGTCCAGGACGCCCGGCGGCGTTGGATCGCGCTCGTGGTGCTCTGCCTGGGTCAGCTGATGATCGTGCTGGACTCGACGATCGTCAACGTGGCGCTGCCCTCGATCCAGCATGACCTGCACTTCACGCAGGCCAGCCTCACGTGGGTGGTGAACGCCTACCTGATCACGTTCGGCAGCTTTCTGCTGCTCGCCGGGCGTCTGGGGGACCTGATCGGCCGCAAGCGGGTCTTCATCGGCGGGCTGGGTCTCTTCACGCTGGCCTCGGCGCTGTGCGGCCTGGCCGACGATCAGACGCTGCTGATCGCCGCGCGCTTCCTCCAGGGGGTCGGTGGGGCGGTCTGCTCCTCGGTGATCATCGCGATCATCGTCACCGAGTTCCCCGGCAAGCAGGAGCAGGCCAAGGCGATGGGCGTATTCGCCTTCGTGGCCTCCGCCGGGGGCTCGATCGGACTGCTGGCGGGCGGCGTGCTCACCCAGTCGATCGACTGGCACTGGATCTTCTTCATCAACCTGCCGATCGGCGTGCTCACGATCGTGCTCGGCCTGGCGCTGATCGAGGAGAACGAGGGCATCGGGCTCTCGCAGGGAGTTGACGTGCTGGGCTCGGTCCTGATCACCGCCGCGATGATGCTCGGGGTCTTCGCGATCGTGGAGAGCAGCACCTACGGCTGGGGCTCGTCCCACACGATCGGCTTCGGGGCCGCGTCGCTCCTGCTGATCGCGGGCTTCGTGCTGCTGGAGGCCCGGATCTCCAATCCGCTGATGCCGCTGCGGATCCTGCGCGAGCGCAACCTCACCGGCGGCAACCTGGTGCGGGGCCTGATGATCATCGGGATGTTCTCCTGCTTCTTCCTGGGCGCCCTGTATCTCGAGCACGTCCTGCACTACAGCGCACTCCAGACCGGCCTGGCGTTCCTGCCGCTGACGCTCAGCATCGGCGTGCTCTCGCTCGGGCTGACCGCGCGGCTGCTGCATCGCTTCGGGGCGCGTCGGACACTGATACCCGGGTTGGTGCTGGTGGTGTTCGGCCTGCTGCTGTTCGCCCGCGCCCCGGTGCACGCCGGCTACGTCGCCGACATCCTGCCGGCGATGCTGCTGATGGGACTGGGCGCCGGCACGGCCTTCATGCCGCTGCTCACACTCGCCATGGCCGGCATCCCCACGCGTGACGCGGGCCTGGCATCGGGCTTGGTCAACGTCTCGATGCAGATGGCCGGGGCGGTCGGTCTGGCGGTGCTGGGCACGCTGGCCACAAGCCACACCAAGCACCTGCTCAGCCACGGGTCTTCCTCGGCGGCCGCGCTTGTCGGGGGTTATCACCTGGCGTTTCTAATCGGCGCGGGCTGCGTCGCGCTCGGCATCGGTGTGGCAAGCAGTGTGCTGCGCCCCGAGCCACGGCTGACAGCCTCGCCGGTCGAGCACGAGCTGGATGCAGTGTTGGGCGAGGCCGGCGCTCGCGAGTATCAGGCTGCCTGATCCGGATGGTCCCGCTGACTTGACAGTAGGATTTCCGGCAAATTCCAAAACCAGTCTGTGTGAATCATTGCTAGAAGCAGACGGATGTCGCGAATTCGGTTAGGCTTGAGTTCTTCAGTTCACGCAAGGAGCTAGGTGGCATGGCAGCTGCGGAAACAAGCTGGATGAGGGGAAGCTCGCCACTCAAGGGCGCGCTGCTTGGGTTGATCCTGGAGCGTCCCGGTCACGGCTACGATCTGGCCAACCGTCTCGACCGTCGTCTGGGGCCGGCGTGGCGCATCGACGGCAAACGCCTCTACCCGATGCTGGGGCAGCTTGAGAAGGCCGGGCTGGTCTCCTCGGAGGTCGTCTCCTCGGACGGCCCGACGGTGCCGCGAGTGGTCTACTCGCCCACCGAGCGCGCCAATGACGCGCTGACGGACTGGATGGAGACCAACGTGCCCAAGGAGCCCATGCGCGTGGAGCTTCATGCGCGCATCGCGGTCGCGCGCGCAGAGGATGCGCCGCGGCTGCTGGCGGCACTCGACCAGTACGAACGGCAGTGCTTCGCGTTGCTCAGGGCCAGCGAGACCGAGTCGCCGCAGGTGCGCTCGTGGGTGGGTGTGGCGATGCACCTGGCGCGGCGCTCGGCGCTCGGTCAGCTCCAGGCGGAGCTGACCTGGATCGGTCATGCTCGCGGGATGATCACCGAGTTCGCGGCGTCCCGCTAGGCATCGCCCCGGCGATGACCCTCCTGTCCTTCAACCATGTGACAAAGCGCTATCCGCGTGGGCGCGAACAGCTCGTGGTGCTCGACGGGGTGTCGATGGCGATCGACGCCGACGACCAGGTGGGGCTTTGGGGTACGCGCCGCTCGGGCAAGTCCACGTTGCTGCGAATCGCGGCCGGGATCGAGCAGCCCGACGAGGGGAGCGTCTGCTGGAAGGGTCGCGTGATCAGTCAGATGTCGGCGGGCGAGCGGGCGCGACTGCTGCGTGGCGGCGGGATCGGACTGGCAAGCACCGACTGGCGACCGCAGCCCAACCACCGTGCCCTGGAGCACGTGGCGCTGCCGCTACTCAGCGATCGCACGAGCCTGCGCGGAGCCAAAATCGCGGCGCGGCGCGCACTCGACCGGGTGGAGGCGGGCTACTGTGCGGACCTCTGGACACAGCGGCTGTCTGTCGGCGAGCTGATGCGGGTGGCGCTGGCGCGCGCGCTCGTGCGAGACCCGCGGCTGCTGCTCGTGGATGAGCCGGCGGTGCTGCCGAGCCCGGCGGAGAGCGAGGAGTTCTATGTGCTGCTTCGCAACCTCGGGCGCGGTGGCGGTCTCGCGGTGATCGTGGCCTCCGAGGATCTGGGCGCGATCCAGAACGCACCGCGGGTGCTGTCGATCGCCGAGGGCAGGCTGCGCTCGATGGAGTCCTCCGCGGTCATCCTGCCATTCCCCAGGCAGGCCGCGATCGCGGACGATCCGCGCCTGTGAGCACACTCCAGCTGCGCGACATCGTCAAGGCGTACACCAGCGGAGAGGAGATCATTCGGGCGGTCGACGGGGTGTCCCTGACGGTCGCCCCGGGTGAGTTCGTCGCTCTCTACGGACCCAGCGGCTCGGGCAAGACCACGCTGCTTTTGGCCGCCGCCGGGCTGTTGGCTCCCGACAGCGGCAGCATCCTGTTCGGTGGGCGCGACATCGCAGAGCTGTCGGTGAGCGAGAGCGCCCTCTACCGTCGCCGTGACGTGGGTTTCGTCTTTCAGTCCTTCCACCTGATCCCGGGAGCCTCGGCGCTTGACAACGCTGCGCTGAAGCTGCTCGCCGACGGCCACACCCTGACCGAGGCCAGGGTTATGGCCCGGCCCTGGCTTGAGCGGGTCGGCTTGGGCGAGCGCGTGGATCACACCCCGGACCGGCTCTCCATGGGCGAGCGTCAGCGGGTCTCGATCGCGCGAGCACTGGCCAACGAGCCGGGCTTGCTGCTCACCGATGAGCCGACCGGCAATCTGGACTCCAAGCGCAGCCGCGAGGTCCTAGGGTTGCTGCGGGACGTCTGCCGGGAGCGTGGGGTCCCGGGGCTGCTGGTCACGCACGATCCCCAGGCTACGGCCTTCGTGGATCGCGTCTACACCCTGCGTGACGGGCAGCTCTCCGAGGGCCTGGATGCGGAACTGATCTCCACATCGTCGTGATGAAGCCGACGATCCTCGGGATCCGGCTTGGCACGCTGACAAGCCTCTACGGCTGGCGGTTGCGGCGACGCGCCGGGCAGGAGCTACTGGCGGGCAGCGGCATCGCGGTGGGGGTGGCGCTCGTGTTCGGCGTGCTGGTCGCGAACACCAGCATCGTCAACGCCTCAAGCCAGCTGCTCCGTGAGCTGATCGGCAAGGCGCGGGTCGAGCTGGTCGCGCGCTCCGACCAGGGCATCGATCAGAGTCTCGCGGCCAAGGCCGCGCGGTTGCCCGGAGTCAAGGTCTCGGCATGGTTGCTGCGCGAGGACGCGACGGTCTTCCTCGGCAAGCGCAGCCGGTCGGTTCAGTTGATCGGGGTCACGCCGACGCTGACCGCGCTCGGCAGCGGCGCGACCCGGAACCTGGGTGCGGGGGGGCTGCTGCTTGCCGGAGGGCTCGGGCTTCCAAGCGGGGTGGCCGAAGCGATCGGCGTGCGCCCGGGCGATTGGGTGATGTTGCGCGTCAACGGCGAGGTCCACAGGCTGAAGGTGCGGGCGGTGCTGGGCAGCCAGACCGTCGGCGCGGTGGCAAGCAGCCCGATCGTGGTGTCGCTGATGAAAACCGCCCAGCGCGTTACCGGTAAGCCCAGACGGGTGACGGAAGTCCTGATCAAGCCGCGGCCCGGGGCGGACCTGCGAGTAGCCGACGAGCTGAGAAAGCTGGCGGCCGGGCGGATGGACGTGGAGCCGGCGCAGAACGAGCTGCACCTGCTCAAAGCGGCGGCCAAGCCCAATCAGCAGTCCACCACGCTGTTTGCCGCGATCAGCGCGATGGTGGGGTTTCTGCTGGCCCTGAACGCGATGTTGCTGACCGTTCCCGAGCGTCGACGGTTCATCGTCGAGCTGCGCACTCAGGGCTTCGCGCCCGGGCAGGTGATCCTGATCATGGGCTTTCAGGCGGTGGCGCTGGGTCTGGCTGCCTCGATCGTGGGGGTGCTGCTCGGCGACGTGCTCTCCAACACGGTATTCCGCAAGGTGCCCGATTACCTCACGTTCGCCTTCCCGGTGGGCACGCAGCGCGTCATCAGTCTCGTCACGGTCGTGATTGCGCTCGGGTGTGGATTGTTGGCGTCGCTGCTGGCCTCACTGCCTCCGGTCTTCGACCTGCGCTCCCGGCGATCGGCCGATGCGGTGATGCAGGAGGCGGGGGAGGCGGGTCAGAGCGTGAGCGGGCGCACCATGGGCTGGCTGTGCCTGCTGGGTTTCGCCCTGGTCGGCTTGGTCTTCGTGTTGACGCTCGCCGCTCCCGGGCTGGCCGTGATCTGCGGGGTGGTGCTGGCGGTGGCGGTCGTCTGCCTGATCCCCTGCTCGTTTGCGCTGGTGCTGTGGGCGCTGACGCCGATCGGCGAACGCATCCGGGGCAGCATGCTGGCGGTGGCGATGGTGGAGCTGCGGGCGAGCACCACGCGCTCGATCGCGCTGGCCGCGGTGGCGGCGCTGGCGGTCTATGGGAGCGTTGCCATCGACGGCGCCCAGCACGATCTCTTGCACGGTCTGGACGAGGCGACGGTGGAGTTCTTTCACACCGCCGACCTCTGGGTGACCACGGGCGCCAACGATCTCACTACCAGCAGCTTCGCCTCGGCCGATACCCCCGCCGCGCTGGCGCACTCGCCGCTGCTGGCCTCGGTCCGCTCCTATCAAGGAGGCTTCCTCGACGTGGGTAGCCGGCGGCTCTGGATCAGGGCCAAGTCACCGGAAGATCGCGCGATGTTGCAGTCGAGCCAGCTGATACAGGGCGAGTTCGTGAGCGCCACGCGGCGCCTGCGCCAAGGTGGCTGGGTCGCGATCTCGGGCGGGTTGGCCGGAGAACGCCACCTGCGGGTGGGTGATCGGGTCACGCTGCCGACCCCGTTGGGCCCGGCGCGCTTCGGGGTGGCGGCGATCACGACGAACGTGGGCTGGCCACCGGGCGCGATCACGATGAACACCAACGACTACCGTCACTATTGGCAGACCGAAGACCCGTCGGCGTTGGAGATCAACCTGCGTCCCGGGGTCTCGGCGGCGGCGGGCAAGCGCGCGGTGCAGCAGATCCTCCAGGGCAGGCCGGGCCTGGCGGTGCAGACCACGGACGAGCGCGTGGCGCAGTTCGAGCGCAACGCCCGCGCCGGCTTGAAGAACCTCGGCGAGATTTCCACGCTGCTGCTGGTTGCGGCGGCCTTGGCTGTGGCCTCGGCGCTCAGTGCGGCCATCTGGCAGCGGCGCAGGCGGCTGGCCTCCTTGAAGGCTCAGGGCTTCGACCGTTGGCAGCTGTGGCGCTCGCTGCTGCTGGAGAGCACGATCGTGCTGTCGATCGGCTGCGCCGACGGCGTGCTGCTCGGATTGTTCGGGCACGCGTTGGCGAGCCGTTGGCTACAGCAGACGACCGGTTTCCCGGCGCCGTTCTCGCTGGGGGCGATCCAGGTGCTGCTCACTTTGGCGCTTGTCGGGGGCATCGCGTTGACAGTGATCGCGATGCCCGGCTTTCGCGCCGCGCAGGTCTCAGCAAGAACAAGTTTTCAGGAGTAATCCCTGCTCGCGCCGATTGCGCGATAAGGGTGTCGGGATGACGGCAACAGTTTGGGGGCGTTTACGCATGGCGAGCGGGTTCATAAAGGCCGCCGCTTTCTATTGGCTGAGCGTGTATCCGTGGGTTTGCCACGAGGTTGCCCGCTGGCGCCGACGCGCGCGGGCGATCCCCGACCCGACGTTGCGGAGGCTCGCGTTGGAAACAATCTCGGATAAGCGAGGCAACCTCGACGGCGCGGCCGCGTTCGCCGCGTTCGTGCCGTTCTCGCGGCGGGCGGCGGTGGTCAGATCGCTGCTTGCCTTCCAGGCGGCCTACGACTTTGCCGACACCCTCTCCGAGCAGCCGAGCGAGGACCCGGCGGCAAATGCGCGGATGCTCCACGAGGCGCTGCTCGTCGCGGTGAAACCGACGGCCGATCATCGCGACTACTACGCGCACAGTCGCTTCCGGGAGGACGGCGGTTATCTCGCCGCGATGGTCGACGCCTGTCGCGAGAGCGTGAGGGGGCTCCCCGGATTTGAGCTGGTGGCCGAGCCGGTGTGCCGGGCGACGGGACGGATCGTGGTCTATCAGACGCTCAACATCCCGTGTTCGCGAGGCTCATATGACGCTTATGCACGCTGGGCGGACACCGAGACACCCCGGGGCATCGATCTGCGCTGGTGGGAGACGGGCGCCTCCGCCGGGTCTTCGCTTGCGATCTTCGCGCTGATCGCCGCGGCTGCAAGCCGAGGTCTCGGCAGCGCCGACGTCGAGGGGATCGAGGCGGCCTACTGGCCCTGGATCGGCGCGCTGCACACGCTGTTGGACAGCCTGGTCGATCACCTCAAAGACATCGACGCGGGGCAGCAGAGCCTGATCTCCTACTACGGCTCTCCGGCTGCCGCCGCGATCGGGCTGCGGCGGCTGGCGTCTGAGTCGGTGAGGCTCGCGCATGGTCTGGATGCGCCGCGCCAGCATCTGATTCTGCTCACGGCGATGACCAGTCTTTACCTCTCGAGTCCCGAGGCGCACGAGCCACATGCCAAGCCCGCGACGAGCAGCGTGCTTGAAACGATGGGCGATCTCGCCAAGCCGACGATGGCCGTGATGGGGGTGCGGCGGCTCGTGGGCTGCGTGGCGGAGGTCGGTCGCGGCGAGTCGAGGCGGGTCGAGCTGGGCTCCGGCTGAGCCGCGGCCGCCTCATTCTCGCTGGGGGGCTCAGTGGGCGTGGAAAGCCGCAATTAGCGGGATACGACTAGTCCTATTACGACTATCCGATGAAGTCTGTCGCTGGCAACATCGAGCCTCATGGATTTTGTGTCTTTTGGTTGGGGTGGGTGATTGTTGTGGGTGTGTCGGCGTTGGCTGTTGGTGGTGGTGTTGGGTGTTTGAGTGGTGGTGGTTGTTGGTCTGAGCGTTTGCTTGGGGAGGTGTTGCCTGGGGTGGGGTTCGCTTCGACGGGTGGTGGTGTTGTTGATCTTGCGGGTGCGTGTGTTGAGCCGGTCGTGGTGTTTGTGTTGCCGGGTGTTGATTGGGGTGTGGGGAGTGTGCGCGACCCGGATGGGTTGTTGGGGAGTGGTTGTAGCTTGCAGGTTCGGGGGTTTCGTGATCTGGCGTTGGAGTTTCGTGCTCGGGGTTTGAGGGTTTTGGGGTTCTGTGGTGGGAGTGTTGAGGCTCAGCGGGTGTTCGTTGAGCGGGAGCGTTTGGGGTTTGATGTGTTGTGTGATCCGGGGTTGGTGTTGCATGAGCGGCTGGGGCTACCGGTGTATGAGGCGCCTGGTGGGGTGCGGGTGTATGAGCGGTTGAGTTTCCTTGCCGTGGAGGGCGCGGTTAGGCGCGTCTTTCATCCCGTGCCGATCCCCCGACGCAACGCCACCGACATCCTCACCCACATAAACCACCAACAAACACGCCGCTAGAGGCTCCGGCGGAGTCTCGCTCAGGGCGTGTGGGGCTCAAGCTTGTCGGCCTTGCCGGCCAACCAGTCCTTGAAGAAGGTCTCCGCTGCCGCGACGTCCAACGGCCGCGCGAAGAGGAACCCCTGGCCGCTGTCGCACTGCTCGTCGCGCAGCACCGAAAGCTCGACCTGCTGCTCGATGCCCTCCGCGAGGGTCTCGATGGAGAGGGCCTTGCCGAGCTGCACCAGTGTGCGGATCAGGGTCTCGCCCTCGGGGTCCTGGGTCAGGCGCATGATGAACGACCGGTCGATCTTCAGTGCGTCGACCGGGAACTTCTGAAGGTGCGCCAGCGAGGAGTAGCCGGTGCCGAAGTCGTCGATCGCGATGCGGACGCCGAGTGCCTTCACGGCCGCCAGGCGCAGGGCGGTCTCCTCGGTGTTGCGCATCAGGGTGGTCTCGGTGATCTCGATCGTGAGCGCGTTGGCATCCAGGCCGCTGCTGTCGAGGGCTTCCTGGACGTTGGCGATGAACTCGTCGGTGTCGAGCTGGCGCGCGGAGGCGTTGACCGACATGCCCACCGTGTAGCCCTGCTCGCGCCAGCTGGCGCCCTGACGGCAGGCCTCCATCAGCACCCACTGTCCGATCTCGCAGATCAGGCCGGTCTCCTCCAGCAGCGGGATGAAGTCGTCCGGCTGGACGATCCCGCGCACCGGGTGGTCCCAGCGGACCAACGCCTCGACGCCCGTGGGAGTCATGTCCTTGAGGTCGAAGGTGGGCTGGTAGACCAGGAAGAACTCGTCCTTCTGGAGGGCCTCCCGCAGGTCCATCTCCAGTTCCATGCGGCTCTGAACGATGTCCTGCATGCCGGACTCGAAGACGATGTAGCGGTTCTTGCCATCCCACTTGGCGCGGTACATGGCGATGTCGGCGTCGCGCAGCAGTTCTTCGGCGGAGCCCCGGTCGCCGGCGGCGATGCCGACGCTCGCGGTGACCGTCAGGCGGGTGGACTCGGGCGCCTCCAGCTTGAAGGGCTGGGAGAGGGCCTCCAGCAGTCGCTCGGCGATCAGCTCGGGCCCCGCGTCCAGCGACATGCCCTCGGCGATCACCACGAACTCATCGCCGCCCAGCCGCCCGAGGGCGTCGGTGTCGCGGATGGCGTTGGTCAGGCGCGATGCCACGGCGCGCAGCAGCTGGTCGCCCGCCCCGTGGCCGAGGGTGTCATTGATGCTCTTGAAGTTGTCGAGGTCCACGAACAGCACCGCTACCGGCGTCTGGGCTCGCCGTGCGCGCATCAGCATCTGCTCCACCCGGTCGAGGATCAGGGTGCGGTTGGGCAGCCCGGTGAGGGCGTCGTGGGTGGCCAGGAAGGCCAGCTCTTCCTGGCGGCGGGTCAGCTCCTCGTGGGAGCGCTGACGCTCGTTCTCGAAGGACTCGCACATCCTCACGAGCGTCACGTCGAGGCTGCGCTGAAGCATGCAGAGGGCCTCGGCGAGCACCGCCTGGGGCAGACCCAGTTGCTCGGCGCTGTCACGCGTGACGTCGGCCGCCGAGTCGCGCCAGCGCAGGCAGCGCTTGGTGACCTCGTTGAGCGAGGCCGCGCGCTGGGCCGCCAGCTGGCCGAAGATGCGCCACGATTCCTGGCCCACCTCGCGGGCCACGTCGGTGCCCTCGCCCGCCATCCAGCGGGCTACGGCGATCGTGGAAACCGAGCCGACCTTGGCGAAGCTGTCTTCGACGAGTACGTCGAGAACCTGGTCGGAGGCCTTGGAGCGTTCGATCATCCCCGCTACGACGTCGTCGGTGCGCGAGTTCAGCGTCTCGCCGAGGCGTCGCAGGTGCTCGACGCGATCGACCGCTTCGCCCGCCGCCGGCGTGCCCTGAGGGTCCGCGATCAGCAGGCTCGGTTCCTGGGCCCCCATGATTCGGTAGATCGACCGCTGGCGGAGATTTCTTGAGGACGATTGTGCGATTCTCGACGTTGGCGTGGCGCTCGTGGACGGTGTGGAGCCGATTTGGACCTTTTCGCGCCAGGTTTGAGGAGGAGACCCCGTGAATGCTGCATTTTCGGGCTTATCCGTCCGGACCGCGTGGTGATTTTGATGGTCCTAGAAAACATTTGGCCCCGACGCGGATTGGCGCGCGCCGGGGCCGTGCACGGAAAGGTGCGTGCTTCCCATGCAGGATCAGAGTAAAGACTCCGGGGCGCGGGATCCGGCGATCCTTGAGCGATCGATCGTCCTGGAGCTGCTGCGCGACGACCACGAGGAGTGGTGGACTCGCGCGGAGTTGGAAGCTGAGATCTATGACGTGCAGGCGGCGGTCCTCGCCGCGGCCCTGCTGCGCTTGGAGGACGGCGGCGTGGTGGAGCTACTACTACAGGACGAACGCGTGCGGGCAAGCGGGTGTCTGCGCTACCTCGACGGCCTGGGGATGGTGTGCATCTGATGCCCCGGACTCAGCGCTCGGCGTGCTCGACGGCGGCGCCCAGCTCCGGAAGTTCCACGTTCAGCGCCGAGGCGATGCTCCTGACCGTGGTCCACCTGGGATTGGACTGGCCCCGCTCGATCCGGGCGAGGGCCGCCACGGTGATGCCGGCCTCCTGGGCGAGGTGTTCCTGGGTCTTGCCACGCGTTTCGCGCACTCCTCGCAGCACCAACCCGAGGGTGGGGCCGATCTTGGTCGAGGCGGGCGCCATCTGAGAAACAATCTACAGTGCCGGTCTTTTTGTCCAGACGGTAAATTACTGGCAGTAAGCCACCATTCGACAGCAAGCCACCATTCGCTCGCTCACGGTTTGATTGCTACGTGGCCGGCGTCGCTAGGAGCTACAGTTAGGTAGCCAGCGTCGATGGCTCGACCAGTTCGCCCGTGGCCGGGACGATCGCGGGTTTCGGACCGAGTGCGGCCAGCACCAGGCCGGCGAGCAGGCTGGCCACCAGCATGAACTTCCAGGCGCCCGCGAAGTCCTGGGCATTGCGCGGGGTGCCGAGCACGGCAATCAGAATCGCTGCCCCCAGGGCCGAGCCGATCTGTCGCCCGGTCGTCTGCACCGCGATGCCCGTCGCGATGCGGGCCGGCGGCAGCGTTGCCGCGACCGCGCCGGTGAGGGAGGGGATGACGAGTCCCACGCCGATCCCCCCGATCAGCATGCCGGGCAGGTAGTCGGCGGCGTAGTGCGCGGAGTCTCCGAGACTCGAAAGCCATAGAACGCCACCCAGCGCGAACAGGCCCGCCCCCGCCGCGCCGACGAGTCCCGGTCCGATGCGGCGTCCCAGGCGCGCGCCCGGGATCGCCCAGAGTGCCGCCATGCCGGGGCCCGGCGCGATCATCAACCCAGCGGTGAGGATCTGCTCGTGCCAGACGCCCGTAAGGAAGAGCACGCTGCCGAGCAGCATCGCCGCGAAGGCGATGAAGAACAACAGCGAGGCCAGCGTGGCGAGGCTGAAGGCGCGCACCCGCAGCAGCGCGGGCTCCACGATCGGTGCGGGGTGAGTAGCGATGCGACGGGCGACCGTCGCCAGGACGGCCGTGGCGATTAGGAGTGCTGCGAGGGTGCGCGTGTCCGTCCAGCCCCAGGTGGGGCCCTGGACGATCGCCACGACGAGGCTTGCTACGCCCGCGGTCAGCAGTCCCGCGCCGAGCAGATCCGGGCGCGCGGTCTCGGGGTGGCGGATCTCGCGCAGCACCCGCCATCCGACGAGCAGGCTGGCGAGGCCGATCGGGACGTTCACGAGGAATACCCAGCGCCAGCTGCCCTCGACGAGCAGGCCGCCCAGGGGTGGGCCGGCCGCCGCGGCGATGCCTCCGACCGCGGCCCAGGCGCCGATCGCGACGTGCTGCTGGCGGGGTGGGAACTCGGGCAGCAAAAGGCCAAGCGAAGCGGGCATCAGCAGTGCCGCGCCAAGTCCCTGGATCGCGCGGGCGCCGACCAGGAAGGCGATCGAAGGCGCCGCCGCGCAGGCCGCCGAGGCTGCCGTGAACAGCGCGGTGCCGAGCAGGAACGCGCGCTTGCGCCCCATCGCATCCGACCAGCGGCCCGCGGCGACCAGGAAAGCGGCCAGGACGATCGTGTAGGCGTTGAGTATCCACGAGAGCGAGCCCAGGCCGGTGTGCGGGAACTCGCGGTGGATCTGGGGGAACGCGATGTTGACGATGAACACGTCGAGGCCCGCCATGAACACGCCCACCACCACGACCATCAGCACTCGCCACTTGCGCTCCATGAGTCCCGCTCCTATCTAAGTTGCATGACCGAACGCACGCTAGCAGGGTAGGTAGCTTGATGCAACTAAATGCTATGATCGGCTCTGAGATGCTGGGGAACGACTACCGAGATCAGAACTGCTCGATCGCGCGCGCCCTGGAGCTGGTGGGAGAGCGCTGGACGCTGCTCGTGTTGCGAGACGTCTTCCTGGGGGTCCGTCGCTTCGACGCCCTTCAACGGGATCTGGGGGTCGCGCGCAACGTGCTCACCACCCGTCTGGAGCGCCTGGTCGAGCAGGGGATTCTTGAGAAGAGCCCCTACCAGGAGCGTCCCCTGCGTTACGAGTACCAGTTGACCGACAAGGGTCTCGATCTCTGGCCGGTGATCGTCGAGCTGTTGCGCTGGGGCGACCGCCACGCCGCCCCCGCGGCGGGCCCGCCCGTGATCCTGCGCCATCGCGGATGTGGCGGCACGCTCGGCGAGCGGCGAATCTGCACGCGCTGCAATCAGCCGCTGGAGCGCAGCGATGTGCGCGCCGAGGCCGGGCCCGGCGCGGCCCAGGGGGAGCCCACCCGCCCCGCGGGCGCCGCGCTGGCACGTTCCTGAGCGGCGGCAACCGATCCAGCGGCACCTGGACGACGGCAACCCATCCAGCGGCAACCCATCCAGCGGCAACTGGTCCAGCGGCGTCCGGTTAGCGGGCCGAGGGGTTCAGCGACACCCGATCCAGCGGCCACCGCTGCTTTGCGGCCGCCGGGTTGGTCGCCCTACGCGCGCGTGCCCAGCTCGTAGGCGGCGCCGTGGGCGCAGCGCAGCGTGCGCGAGGGCTCCCCCGGCCGGCGTACCAGCAGGCTCAACGCCGCGATCGAGCAGTTGGCGACATCGTGCACGCCACCCGTCGGATCCTCATAGCTCCAGTGGGCGATTGAGCCCTCGGGTGTGTCAACGTGCGCCTGCAACGAGAGACCGTTGGCCCCCGGCAGCGTGAGCTTGCAGCGCGCGGGCGTCTCGGCGATCAGCAGTCCCCGCGCGAGCAGCCCACCGATGCGGTGACGATGTCCGTCGAGCGACAGCGCGCCGTTGGCCACCCAGGGCGTCAGTCGCCCCCCGATGAGCAGGCGCCCGATCGCCACGTCGAGCCAGCTCCCGGGTGCATCCTCGAAGTCCACCCCGTGCAGCCAGATCCAGCGCTCGGCGTGCTCGGCGCCCCAGTTGTGGCCGACCATTCCCGACCAGTCGCGCAGCTCGATCACGCGACCGTCCACCTCGATGGTTCCGTCGAAGCGCGCCGCCGGCAGTGGGCTCGTGAGCTTCGTACGCGGCAGCGGCGCGCGATACATCCACGCCCGCGGCAGGTGGCGCAGCTCTGCCGCGGGGTCCGACTCGGCGCTCGCGAAACGCAGCGACCAGCTCGCCCCGCCACAGCTTCCACGAGCCTCGGCGGGACCCATGTGCGTGTCTCCCACCTCGATCCAGCCGTCGGCGGGGGCCCGAAGGTTCGCTGTGGTCTCCCTCGCCCGGAACGGCTCGCCGCGCTCGGCGTCGAAGACCGTGCACCACACGCTGCCCACGGGTGGCTCCCCAGGCGCCTTCTCGACTGTGTAACGGATCCACACCCCCAACGGCTCGTGCGGCGAAACGGCGCGCAGATAAAAAGACTCGTACATCCCCGCCCGCTCCGAGACCGAGGGGAAGACCGCGGCGGTCGACATCCCGTGATCCTAAGGGGTCGGCTGGGTGGAGGTCGGCTGCGCTTCGGTGGGCCGATCCCGTGGCGTAGCTGCAAGGATCCCCACCGTGAATCGCGATTCCCTCGTGGCGCTGCCCGCGGCGCTCGGTCTTTCCACCGCTCCCGCGGCCGTCGTCGAGCACGCTTCGCAGGCCCGCTTCCTGCTGGGGATCGACGGCGGGGCCACCAAGACGCTGGCCGCCGTGCTCGATCTGCGTGAGCGCCGCCTGTACCTCGGGCACGGGGGCCCCTCAAACCAGGACTCCGTTGGGGTCAAGGCCGCCGGTGAGGCGCTCTTCAGCGCCGCCGACGAGGCCCTGGGCAAGGCCGGGATCTCAGACGAAGACCTCGCGGTCGCGGTGCTCGCCGTCGCCGGGACCGACACCGAGGCCGTCGTCGGGCACGTGCGTTCCGAGCGCTCTGAGGACTGGATCGTGGTCGGTGACGTGGTGGGAGCATGGGCCACCGCCACCGGTGCGTTGCCCGGAGTGGGGGTGATCTCGGGCACCGGAAGCAACGTCTTCGGCGTCGGACCTGACGGCAGCGGCTGGCGCGCCGGTGGTTGGGGACACGTCCTCGGGGACGAGGGCAGCGGTTACTGGTTCGGGCTTCAGTCGATCAGGGCCGCGCTGCGCGACCGCGAGACATCCGGGCCCGAGACCGCCCTCAGCGGGGCCGCGATCGAGTTCTTCGAGGTCGAGAGCGTCGAGGCGCTCGCTACGCTCGTCTACAGCAAGCCCCTCACCAAGAGCGAGATCGCCGCCTTTGCTGCGCAGACCGCGAAACTCGCCGCCGCCGGTGACGCGGTGGCGGGCCGGATCTATGCCGACGGCGCCCGCCGGCTCGGCGGACAGATCGCGGCGGTCATTCGCCGGACAGGCCTCCGTGACGCGTTCCCGGTGGGCCTCATCGGCAGCGCGTTCAAGGCCGGTCCGGTCTTTGTCGAGCCGCTCGTCGGATCGATCCACGAGCACGCCCCCCGTGCGGAGGTGTCGGTGGTCGAGACGGCGCCCGTGGGCGGCAGTCTGATGCTGGCGGGCCACGCGCGCGGGATCGGCGAGCACCTGCCCGACGGCGCGCGGTTGCGCGAGGTCATCGACCGCGCGTTGACGGACTGCCTCGATCGCGGCTGAGGCGTCGCAACACCGCCGGGCGGTCTCCAATCGCCTCCGGTCCCAGGCCCGCGAGTCGTATCGCGGCGGCCGCGCTGCCGTAGGCGACCGCCTCCTCGGCGGCCAGTCCCTCGGATAGCGCCACGAAGAGGGCAGCGGCGAACACGTCGCCTGCGCCCAGGTCGTCACGTGGGTTCTCGACCGTCAGGGCGGGTGCGGAGAGCCGCGATCCAGACGGGGAATGGATCGCGATCGGCTCCGAGCCCGCGGTCACCACCACCAGCGGCCACTGTGACCGGTCGCCGGGCTCGCGTGGAACGCCGGGCTCGCGTGGAACGCCGGGCTCACTTGGAACGCTGGGCTCGCTTGGAACGCCGGGCTCGCAATGGCGTGTGTGTGCGGGGATGCTTGCCGTGGGCGGGAGCAGCCATTCACAGCTCGCCAGCTCCACCCGGCTGATCACGGCTGCGTCGAAGTGCGCCGGGAGGCTCGACCGGGAGAGCGGGATGTGCGAGATCGTGCCCTCGCCGTCCCACGTTCGCACCAGGCCCTGGGGGGTGATGCCGACGAACCCCGCGCGGCCTCGCCAGTGGGCGGGCGTCTCGCGCGCGACCGGCGCCAGATGCAGGATCGCCGCGTCGATTTCGATCTCCGCGCCGATCGGTCCCGCCCAGGCGAGGAGCCGTTGGCTACGGGTCGCGCCGCTGCCGGTGGTGAGCAGGGTGGTGGTCCGATCGTTCGGCAGGATTCGCACGTCCAGCTCGCCCGCATAGGGCGCCAGCAGCTCGCCCAACTCCCGCGGCTCGCCCCGGGTCACAATCTGTGTGCGCAGGCCCAGCCGGGCGGCCTGGAGCGCGCTGTAGAACGCCCCGCCCCCGGGTCGACGGGTGCGGTCCTCGCCGATCACGTCGACCGTCACGTGACCGACGGTCACATAGTCAAACGCGGTGCTGGCCTGCGCGGACACCGCTTTGATCCTCCCCGGCCCGTCGGGCGCTCAGCGCACCGTGGTGTGCGGGCGGGGCGGGGTGCGCAACGGCAGCTCGCTGCCCGCGATCGCGGCGGCCGCCAGCCGTCCGGTGAACACGCAGCCACCCAGGAAGGTGCCCTCCAGCGAGCGCTTGCCGTGCATGCCCCCGCCGCCGAAGCCCGCGGCCTCGCCGACCGCGTAGAGGCCCTCGATCGGCTCGCCGTCCCGCTCGCGCAGCACCCGGCATCCCAGGTCGGTCTGGATCCCGCCGAGGCTCTTGCGCGCCATCACCTGTAGGCGGATCGCCACCAGCGGGCCGGCCTTGGGGTCCACGATCTTCTGGAACTTGCAGGTTCGCAGCCGGTCTCCCCGCCAGCCCCGCAGCTGGGCGATGCGGCGCAGCTGGTCGTCGTTGAACAGCCCCTTGCCGCGACCGATCATCTCGTCATAGCGACCGATCTCCTCGGCCAGCACCGCGGGGTCAACGGCCTCTTCGCCGGTGACCCCGTTCATCTTGCCCGCCAGCTCCACGAGCGTGTCGGCCTCCACGAAGTCGGGCGAGTGATCGATGAAGTGGCGCACCAGGCCGGGCTTGCCGAGCACCACGCTCGCCAGGAACCGGATCAGCCGCTTCTCGCGGATGTTGGGGTTGTGCTGGGAGCCCGACACGTCAAGCTCGCGCTTGGCGATCTTCCAATTGCAGATCAGCCAGGAGTACTTACGCTCGTCCTCGCACATCCGCTCCAGCGCCGCGTAGGCGTCGTAGGTGGGCATCACCGGCACCGGGCCGTAGCGGCGCCCGTCGGGATTGACCATCACTCCCGATCGCGGCGGGATCAGCTTGATGCCGTGCAGCTCCCGCCTGGGCTTGGGGTGGCGCACCGCGTCGGCGTAGTTCCACATCCGCGAGAGGTGCGTGACGTTGCCCCCGAGCCGGCGCACCTCTTCGTGCATGGCGCCGTCGGCGTAGTAGTGCGAGCCCATCAGCATCTCCCGGGGTGGGCTGCCCAGCTCCTCGGTGGGCCACTCGCGGCGCACGATGTCGAGGTTGCCGCCCACGCCGCCCGCGGCGATCACGACGGCCTCGCCGGCCCGCACCTCGTACTCCTCGCCCCCGGCGGGCTCAACGCGGACGCCGACCGCGCGTCCGTCCTCGATCAGTAGCTCGGTGACGGTCGCGCCGAAGCGGACCTCCAGAGCGCCGCGTCGGGGGTGACGCCGGATCGCATCCCAGGTGGCCTCGACCAGGGCCTTGCCGGTCCCCCAGGTGAGATGAAAGCGCGGCACCGAGTTGCCGTCGCCGAAGTTGCCCCGCTCGGCCCAGTTGACCACGGGGAAGAAGCGCACCCCGATCTCCCGCAGCCAGCCGCCGACATCGTCGCGGGCGCGCGCCACGTACTGCTCGGCCCAGCGCCTGGGCCACTCATCCCCGACCTCCTCGAACTCCGCGATCCGCAGCCAGTCTTCGAGCGCCAGACGCTCGCTGTCGGGGATGCGCGAGCGACGCTGCTCGGGTGAGTCCACCATGAACATCCCGCCGAACGCCTCGCGGGCCAGGCCCCCGACCTCCTCGGGGTGACAGCGGTCGAGCAGCAGCACGCTGTGGCCGCTGCGCAGCAGCTCCAGAGTGCTGACCAGGCCGGCGATGCCGGCGCCCACCACGATCACATCGGGCCTGCTCATGCGAGCGCCATGCCGGGCGTGACCTGCACCTCGATCAGCTCCGGGCCCTCGGAGGCCAGCGAGGCGCTCAGCTGCTCATGCAGCTCTGCCGCATCGCCCACGCGCCGTGCTCTGACGCCGTAGCCGTTGGCCACCGCCACGCTGTCCAAGGCCGGCAGGTCGAGGCCCGGGGCGCGGCTGATGTCCTCAAGCATCCCGAACCACTTGAGGATCGCGTACTCGTCGTTGCGCAGCACCAGGAACGTCACCGGGACCTTGTAGGCCGCGGCGGTCCACAGGCTCTGGATCGCGTACTGCGCCGAGCCCTCGCCCAGCACGCACACGACCCGTCGTCCGGGCTGCGCCAGCTGTACGCCGACCGCGGCGGCCATCCCGAAGCCGAGCCCGCCCCCGGCGGCGAAGTAGTAGCTCCCCGGGCGCGAGAGGCGCAGCTGGTTGCGCAGCGCGAGCGTGCCCGACGGTGACTCCAGCACCACGATCCCGTCCTCGGGGAACACCTCGGCGAGCGTCCTGACCGCGGTCGAGGGGCTCATCGGAGCGGTGACCGGCACCGCCTCCGGCTCCGGACGTGCGGCCGGCGCGGTCCGGTCGCTCTCGCCCACGGCATCCGCCAGGGCGGTCAGGGTGAGCGCGACGTCGGCCACGATCGCATCTCCCATCGGCGCGCGCGCGGCCTCGTCGGGGTCGCTCGTGATCGCCACCAGCTTCGTGCCCTCGGCCAGCAGCGCGCCGGGCACGTTGGGGTAATAGGGGAACACCGAGGAACCCACCACCAGCACCAGATCGTGGGCTGCCAGGGCTTCGCCGACCGGGCCCACCGCGGGCGGGAGGATGCCCTGAAACAGGGGGTGGCTCTCGGGGAACCCGAGCCGTCCGCCACCGGGCGCCGGGGTGGCGTACACCGTCAGGCGCTGGCGCTCGGCGAGCCTGATCGCGGCATCCCAGCCGCCGCTTGCGTCGATGTCGGGGCCGGCCACGAACGCCGGGTTGGATGCCTCGGCGAGTTGCCGCGCGAGCCGGCTCACCACCTCGGGGCCCGGCTGGGAGGCGCCGTCGACGGTGCGAGCCGACTGGTGCAGGACGTCGCCGATGTAGGGGAGATCCACGCTCCAGTCGTCCATCGGGATCGACACGAACGAGGGGCCCCGGGGGGGCAGCGAGGCCATGTGGATGGCGCGCGCGAAGGCGTGCGGCACGTCCTCGGCGCGGGGTGGCTCATAGCTCCACTTCACCAGCGGGTGGGGCATGCGGGTGGCGTCACGGTTGGTGAGGTTGGCCTGCAGCGTCATCAGCGAGCGGTGCTGCTGGCCCGCGGTGATCACCAGCGGCGACTTGTTGGCTTGAGCGTTGAAGATCGCGCCCATCGCGTTGCCCACGCCGGGGGCGGTGTGCAGGTTCACGAGCGTCGGGCTGCCGCCGGCCTGGGCGTAGCCGTCGGCGATTCCCACCACCGTGGCCTCCTGTAGGCCCAGCACGTAGCGAAAGTCCTCCGGGAACTCGGTGAGGAAGGGCAGCTCGGTCGAACCGGGGTTGCCGAAGATCGTGGTCATGCCCCGCCCGCGCAGCAGCTCGAATACGGCCTCTCTGACTGTGCTCATCGCTTCTCCTGATTGTTGGGTAGCTTGACCACGGTCACGAAGAAGTCGTCGATTTGACGCACCACCTTGATAAAGCTGTCGAAGTCGACGGGCTTGGTGACGTAGGCATTGGCGTGAAGCTCGTAGGAGCGCAGGATGTCTTCCTCGGCCTCCGAGGTGGTGAGGATCACCACTGGGATGCAGCGCAGACTCTGCTCGCTCTTGATCTCGGCCAGCACCTCGCGCCCGTCTTTGCGCGGCAGATTCAGGTCGAGCAGGATCAGATCGGGGCGCGTGGCCTTGGCGTACCTGCCGCGGCGGTGCAGCAGGTCGCTGGCCTGCTCGCCATCGCTGACCACCGTCAGCCGGTTGTTCAGTTTGTTGTCCGCGAAGGCCTCCCGAATCATCAGGACGTCGCCGGGATCGTCCTCCACGAGGAGCACCTCGATCGGCTTGGGGTCTTGTGCGGATGGACTCATCAGGCTCTCTCCTCTGCGGCCGGCAGCGTGAAGTTGAACGTGGCGCCCTGGCCTGCGTCCTGCTCCAGCCAGATGCGACCGCCGTGGTATTCGATGATCTTGCGGCACATGGCCAACCCGATGCCCGTGCCCTCGTAGCGCTCCTTGGCGTGCAGACGCTGGAATATCACGAAGATGCGCTCGGCGTACTGCGGGTCGATCCCGATCCCGTTGTCGCTGATGCTCACCAACCAGTCATCGTCCTGGCGGCGCGCACGGATGCTGACCACCGGTCGCTGCTCGCCGCGGAACTTCAGGGCGTTTCCGACGAGGTTCTGAAACACGAGCGAGAGCAGGGCGGGCTCGCCACGGACCGCCGGTAGCTCACCCGCGTTGATGCTGGCACCGCTCTCCTCGATCAGCGCCGAGAGGCCCGCCAGGGCGTCGCTGAGGGACTCGCCCAGATTCACCACCGCGTGCTCGTCCTGGATGCGACCCACGCGCGAGAAGGCCAGCAGGTCATTGATCAGGGTCTGCATCCGCTTGGCGCCATCTACGGCGTAGGCGATGTACTCGTCCGCGCGCTCGTCGAGCTGCCCCCCGTAGCGGCGCTGGAGCAGCTGCGTGAAGCTCGCCACCTTGCGGATCGGCTCCTGGAGGTCATGGGAGGCCACGTACGCGAACTGCTCCAGCTCGGCGTTGGAGCGGGCCAGCTCGCGCTTCTGCACGTCGAGGCTCTCGTTGGCGGCGCGCAGGGCCTCAAGCTCCCGCAGGATGCGACGGCGCATCGAGTCCACGTCGGCGGCCAGCTCGGCCACATCGCGCGGGCCCTGTCCCTCGATGCTCGCGCTGAACTTCCCGCGCGCGACAGTCCGCACCTGGCGGCCCAGCAGCGCCAACGGCTCGGAGACGCCGCGACGCAAGGCCAGGGCCAGCGCTGCGGCGCTGGCCAGCAACAGCACGGCGAACACCGCAAACACGATCTCGACGGCGGTGGCGGCGTGACTCAGGTTGGCCCGCGCGTGACGGCCCGCAACGTTCAGCGCGCGGTTCAGGCGCGAGACCGAGTGGCGCACGTCATCGAACAGCGCCTTGCCCGCGTCGGACCGGACGGCGTTGGGCGTCGCCTGACTGCTGCGGTGGCGCAGCGCGATCGTTGGTCGGGCGTACCGTGCCTGCCAAGCGCTCGCGGCGGATCGCACGAGGGCGACGTCACTGCGCGCGTCCGCGAGTGAGCCCTTGTGCGTCAACCGTTGCAGGGTCGCGAAGGCTTCCCGTTCGCGCCTCAGCCCGGCGATGTAGGGCTGTAGGAACTCGAGCTTCCCGGTGATCACGTAGCCACGCACGCCGGTCTCCTCGTTGACCAACGCGTTTCCGAGCGTGAGCGCCGTGGTCGAGGCGGGGTCGATCCGAGTGACGGTCAGCGACCGGGCTTCGGAGAGGTTGTGCAGGGCGATCTGGCCGGCGAGCACGCCCAGGCTCGCCAGTAGGATCAGCGCCCCACAGACCAGGGCGAAGAACTGCCCCACGGTCACCCGTCCCGCGAGCCGGAGCACCGGCAGGTGCGGTTGCGCGGGCTCAGAGCCGGGTGTGCCCTCCGGGCTCACCGTCGCACCGTGAGCCACAAAGCCGCCACATCGTCGATCAACTCACCGCCCCCGAGCATCCTGACGTGCTCGATCAGTCTCGTGATCGTCTGCTCCTGGCCCTCCGCGTCGTCGCGGGGCAGCTTGCCGACCAGCTCGAGCAGGCGCTCGGCCCCGAGGCGCTCCGGGCCGTCCCCGATATGGCCCTCGACCAGGCCATCGGTGTAGAGCAGCACCGACCACGGGCCCTCCGGCACGATCCGGCAGGAGGGCCACACCGGATCGAGGCCCAGTCCGAGTGGCGGTCGCGTCTGACCATCGACCAGCTGTGCTCCCCGCCGGTCGATCAGGATCGGCAGCGGATGTCCCGTGAGGTACAGCTCGAAGCTGGAGCGATCGGGGGGGATGGTGAGCATGCAGAGGGTCGTGAAGACATCCTCGTCCTGACGCTCGCACTCGAGCATCCGCTCCAACGTATCCAGCATTTGCGGGACCTCGCTGCCGGCGAGCGTGAGGGTTCGCCACGCGATTCGCAGGCAGGCGCCCAGCGCAGCCTCGTCGGCTGAGTGCCCGCAGACGTCACCGATCACGGCCCTCACGGAGCCGTCGGGCAGCTCCACGGCATCAAAGAAGTCACCGCCCAGCACCGCTCCACCACGACCTGGGCGGTAGCCGGTGGATACCTGTACGCCGGGGTCGGAGATCAGCGGCGTCGGCAGCAGCCCCCGCTCCAGGCGCGTGTTCTCCTGAGCCCGCAGCCGTGCCTCGTATAGCTCCAGGGCGGCCCGGTCGGCCCGTCGGCGCTCCAGGGCGTAGCGGATCGCGCGCGTCAGCAGGGGGCCGTCGACGGTGCCCTTCACCAGGTAGTCCTGGGCCCCCTCGCCGAGGGCCTGCATGCCGATGTGCTCGTCGTCGTGTCCGGTGAGCACCAGCACCGCCGCGTCTGGCGCCAGCTCCCGCACGGCGCGCAGGCTGCTCAGCCCGGTCGCGTCGGGCAGCCCGAGATCGAGCAGTACGCACTCGACGCCGCGCGCGAGCGGCCCGGCGGCCTCATGCAGGCTGCGCACCCACTCGATCCGAGGTGAGTGCGGGACCTCTGAAAGCTCCTCGCGCACCAACAGCGCGTCCCCCTCGTCGTCCTCGATGAGCAGCACCCGGACGGGGTCCGATCGCGCTATGGCCGACCCTCCGACTCGCCCTCACCATTACCTTCATCGGCGGCCGCCGCGAGTAGCTCCGCGAGCGTCAGCTGCGCCTGCTCCAGCGTGGCGGCCACCGCCAGATGCTGGTCGAGGCCGGTGAGCTTGAGGATCTTGCGGACCTCTTCGGTGGGGCCGAGCAGGACGAGTGCTCCGTGGTCGCCGCTCAGCTCACGCTGGAGATGCAGCAGCACCCGCAGGCCACTGGAGTCCATGAACTCGACCGCTGTGAGGTCGAGGATCAGGCTCCTGCTGCGCTCGCGCTCGCAGGCCGCGATCAGGCGAGCCTGCATCGAGGGGGCGCTCGCGAAGTCGATCTCACCGGAGACGATCACCCTCAGGGCGGTCGCTGGGTCGGTGTCAAACTCCAGGGAAAGCGGGGTGGGATCTACGGGTCTCACGATGCGAGGGCGTGGTTCAAAACCGGCACGACACTAACACTACCCGCGGGGGGCGCCCACACGCGGCGGCCTTGCAATTCCCCGTTCATCGACGCCGATTCGCCGCGCACGCGCGCACTCCTTGCGAACATTCAGGGTGCGGGTATGCCTGGCGGGCGCCACCCGGAGGAGTCGGGACACCACATCGAACGCTGCGCTCGCTTGTTCCCTGCCCAGAGCCAAAGATGACCCCGCCGACCGCCTCTGACCCGAGATCGGGCCTGTATACCGGGCCGAGCGCCGGCTTCCGTGCCCGGGGGTCGGTTCTCACGGTGCTGGTGCTGAGCGCCCTCATCTGGACGGCGGCGCCCGCGCATGGTGCCTCCGGAGCCGCGCGGCCGCGCGCCGTCGTCGGCGCCTCGACCTATCCGGCCGGCGCGGCCTACCCGGCGATCAGGGTCCCGCGCGCAGCGCTCGTACATCCGTCCGCCGTGACCGGAGGAACCGGCTCGGATGCGGGGAAGGGCCCAGCGGCGCCCACCACGATCAGGCCTCCGGCCAAGCGCGCGCCCAAGCCTGCCCTGCGCGGCAATCCCGCGCGCGCCCTGCTGGCTTTCGGGGCGATGCAGAAGTTCTTCTACGTGCAGGGCACCGGGCTTTACAAGGGGGAACCGTACTCCTACCTGTGGCCCTTCTCGCAGGCGCTGGCGGCGACGGTGAGCGTCGCCAACATCAAGGGTCAGGCAGCCCGCTTCCAGCACGAACTGCACGTGCGCCTCTACGGTCTACAGCGCTACTGGGGCGCTCCCCGGGAATATGTGGCGTTCGGGGCCTCGACGTCTACGACGCTGCGCTCCTACAACGGCACTGTCGCCCCACCCCTGGGGCCGGGCGGACCCAGCTACTACGACGACAACGAGTGGGTCGGGATCGAGCTGGTGCGCCTCTATGAGGCCAATCACAACATCGCCGCGCTTGAACAGGCCGAGCAGATCATGAGCTTCGTGATGGCGGGCTGGCAGGACGACCCGGAACTCGCCTGTCCCGGCGGTCTGCCGTTCTCAAACGCCGAAACCAACACCGACCGCAACACCGTCACCGATGGGCCGGCCGCTGAGCTGGGCGCCCAGCTCTACCGGGTCACCCACGAACAGCGCTACCTGGACTTCGCCGAGATGGCATATGCCTGGGTGCGCCAGTGCCTGCTCGTCCCCAGCGGTCTCTATGCCGACCACATCGAGCGCAGCGGTGAAATTCAGCCGACGCTCTGGAGCTACAACCAGGGCACGATGATGGGCGCGGGGACGCTGCTCGCCCAGCTCACCGGCAACGGCGCCTACCTCTACCAGGCGCGTCAGACCGCGCAGGCGGCGCTCGCGTACTTCACTCCCGCGCGCCTGGCCGTCGAAAATCCGTTCTTCGTGGCGGTCTACCTGCGCAACCTGCTCTATCTGGACTCGGTCACTCACGATCCACCGGGACCCAAGGCGGCCCAGGCCTACGTCAACGAAGCCTGGCAGAGCTTCAGGTTGGCAAGCGGCCTGTTCGTCACGGGTTCGCCGCCCGTCGCCCAACTGCTCACCCAGGCCGCGATCGTCCAGATCTACGCACTGCTCTCCACACCGCCGAGCACCTACTTCTAAGCGGCGGGTCGCGGCGGCCCGGCGGACACAGCGAAGTTGCGCTCACGCGGTAGCCTGCAGATGAGCGGCTGATTCGCCGCTAATCCCTGAGAAGGAGCCGACCCGAGTGACCGACACGACGAACCTGATCACCGCCGAGGGCCTTGAGGCGATCACCGCCGAACTGGCCGCGCTGGAGGGAGAGGGGCGCCGGGAGATCGCCGGGAGGATCAAGACCGCTCGTGAATGGGGAGACCTCAAGGAGAACAGCGAGTACCACGACGCCAAGAACGAGCAGGCGCATCTGGAGACAAAGATCCTGAAGCTGCGCGAAAAGATCTCCGCCGCGGTGATCGTGGAGGAGGCGCCCGCCAAGGACGCCGTGGGCTTCGGCTCGACCGTCGCGGTGCGCGACGAGAAGGGCTCCGAGCGCACCTGGCGGATCGTCAGCTCCCACGACTCCTCGCCCGCCGACGGGCGGCTGTCCGTGGATTCTCCCGTGGCTCGCGCGCTGATCGGCAAGCGCCCCGGCGATCAGGCCCGCGTCACGCTGCCGCGAGGCGAGAGCGTGCTGACGATCGTCAGCCTCAGCTAGAGGCGCGGATGGGTTTCCTGCGCTACGCGCTGCCCGCGATCGTGGTCGTTGCGGGCCTCGTGGTGATGGCCCTCGGCGGGACCAACAATGTCGAGGGGGGTGCGGGGATCGTCAGCGCCGGCCTGGCCATCTACTTCATCA
Source organism: uncultured Solirubrobacterales bacterium (assembly GCA_963813115.1). GTDB lineage: Bacteria > Actinomycetota > Thermoleophilia > Solirubrobacterales > Solirubrobacteraceae > Palsa-744. Next base: position 118,017 of record CAWEXS010000004.1, on the reverse strand, counting down.
ACTGGCTGTTTCGCATGGGTGTCGAGGGTGAGGGCGAACGCGAGGCCGAGGAGGAGGCGCGCGCCTACTTCGACACTCACGGCTTCTGGCCCGGGGAGGGGCCGGTTGAGCAGGATTCAGCGGTTGCTCGCGCCGCTCGTGCTCCGCGGCGCCGTTGAGCCCAGGGCGTAGGCCGATTCCTCGAGGGTCGCCACGAAGGCGTCCACCACGCTCGGGTCGAACTGGGTGCCGGCGCACGAGCGCAGCTCGGTGATCGCCTCGGCGGGCGTGATCGCGTGACTGTAGGCACGCGTCGAGATCATCGCGTCGTAGGCGTCGCAGACGAAGATGATGCGCGAGCCGATCGGGATCCGCTCGCCCGCGAGCGCGTCAGGGTAGCCGCCGCCGTCGAAGCGCTCGTGGCTTGAGCGCACCAGCCGGGCCACGGGGCGTAGTGCGGGTGCCGCCATCAGGATGCGCTCGCCGAGGATCGTGTGGCGGCGCATGAAGCGCCACTCCTCGGCGTCCAGCGGACCGGGCTTGTTGAGGATGGCGTCGGGGATCGCGATCTTGCCCACGTCGTGCAGCTCGGCGGCGCGGGCGAGCACGTCCAGCTCCTCGCCCTTCAGGCCCAGGCGCCGTCCGACGGCCAGCACGAGGGTGCCCACGCCGCGCTGGTGCTCCTGCAGGTCGGGGTAGCGCTCCTGGAAGGCTTGCAGGAGCACGTCGCGCAGCTGGTGCACGGCGCTGCTTTCGCGCGTTTCGTCCTTGCGCCGGTACAGGCGCTGGTCGGCGAGCTGCATCGTGCTCGATGGGTCGCGGCGCTCGCCGGGAATGTTCACCACACCGTGCGCGGCCCCGATCGCAAAGCCCGGGCCGTGCTCGGAGAGCGCGGCGACGCTTGCCGCCACAACCGTCTCGATGTCCGCGACCGGGCTGCGCAGCAGGGCGCAGAACTCATCGCCCCCCAGCCGGTAGGCGGTGCCGTGGGGGGCCACGATCTCCCCCAGCTTGGAGCTGAGCCGCTGCAACAGGGCATCGCCGGCGGGGTGGCCGAAGGTGTCGTTGTAGCGCTTGAACCCGTTGAGGTCGTACAACGCGAGGTGCCACGGTTCGGTGGCGCCGGCCAGCTCGCAGGCAATGCGAAGGTCGTCCATCAGCAGGCGCCGATTGCCGAGGCCGGTGAGCGGATCGGTGAGCGCCATCAGCCTCGAACCCACGAGCATCCTGAGGTTCTCGCGCACCGTCAGCATCAGCTGCACCCCGACCGCCAGCACGGTCGCAGTGGCGAGGATCATCGCGGGGGCGCTGAGGGGGCCGTCGATGTTGCCGTAGATGAATACGCCCAGGGCGACCACCAGCGCGAGCGCGGGCACCGACACCAGCCGCCAATCCTCGATTCGGCGCCGATTGGAGCGGGGCCAGGGTGTCCAGGCGCCGATCGCCAGCAGGATCGTCGAGGCGGGCCACAAGGAGCTGCTCCAGTCCCCCAGCCGGTAGCTGCCCCGGGCGGTGTCGTAGAGATAGCTTGAGTCCGCGATGGCGCTCAGGATCATGCTGGCGCCGATCAGCAGCCACACGCGTCCGGGACGCCAGCCGGTCATGCCGAGGGCCCCAATCGTGAAGCTCAGGAGCAGCAGGTCGGCGATCGGGTAGGCCAGTGCCATCGCCACCGGGCCCAGGTGGGCGCTGCCGTGTTCGACGATCGGGGGCAGGATGATTGCGGCCCCCAGGGTGGCGGCGCCGAGCCCGCCGATCAGCCCGTCGAGCCACATGCCGATGCGCAGCTCCTTCAGGTGGGTGCCGATCAGCAGCACCAGCGCGACGTAGCAGCAGGGGTAGAAGGCCAGGTACAGCACGTCGGCGGGCGACACCACGCCGCTCGCCGCGCGGGGCCCGGCGAGGAACAGGTCGTAGTAGAGGTCGCCCAGGCACCAGCAGAGCAGCCCAGCCCCCAGCACCAGCCAGGGGGCGCGCTGCGCGCGCACGGCGATGCCCCGCAGCAGCACCGCGGCGGTCGCGCCGAGCATCAGCAGGCCATAGATCACGTTGTCGAACAGTCCGTCGAGCTTGTGTCCCCCGAAGTCAAGCGAGGTGTGCAAGGTCAGGACGCCCCACCCTCCAACCAGGAAGGCTAGGAAGAACGTGGAGAATGTCGGTCGTGCTCGCATGGTCGGAATGAGACCCCTGCATGCATCGCCGCATTCTGGTTCGCTCTGAAGTCAAGCCTTCAAAGATGGGCACTTATTCGAGCGCTACGCATCGAGGATTCGAGCGCGAGCCGGGGAGGGCGTCTCAGTGGCGTTGGCGTTTCAGCGGCGCCGGCAGATCGGCGCGGCGCTCATCGCAAGGTGCGGCGGGTGAACGCTTGGGGTGACCGGCGGTAGAGGCGCTCGCCGAGGCGCAGCGCGCGACGGCGCACCCGCTTGCGGCGGCGGGTGATCAGCTTCAGCAGATCCTTGCGGGTCGCTTGCTCGCCGTCAAAGCACGGTTTGTCCCGACGCGCCCGGTTGGCGAGCAGCGCCAGGTCGTGCTCCTGGCCCAACAACTCGCCCAGACGCTCGGCGTCGCGGGCCACCTCGCGCAGACGCCGGCCGGGGCGCCCCGGCCGTTCGAGTGTCTCGGCGACGTAGCGCAGGTCCTTGACGCGCTTGCGCCAATCGTGCCGCGACTGGACGCTGCCATGCCTCAGCGCCCGGCGTCGGCGCTTTCGCCCTTCGCGGTAGAGCCGGGAAAAGCCGAGCCGCAGAGCCTCCTCATCACGGGCCTCGAGTTGCCGGTCGGCGACCCGTGCCCGCACCTGCGCCAGCGCAATGAGGACGGGCTCGCGCGCCTCGGTCTCGGCGAGGATCAGGGTCACGGTGCGTTCGCGCTCCTCGATCAGCACGGTGCGCAGGCGCTCGACCGCGGCGCTCCTCGCGAGTCGCTCGGGGTGGCGCTCCACGATCTCGTCGAGCGTGCTCACCATGACCTCGGCGTCGCGGGCGACCGCCAACGCTCGCCCGGCGTCGCGAAGGGCGGAACTCTCACGCGCATACCGCCGCGATCCGAGTTGGATGCGCCGCAGGCGCATCAGGGCGCGCAGGCGCTTGAGTGCCTTGCGGGTCTCATGCACCGTGTGCTCGGCGGGCTCGCGCGTGGGGTTTCGGAGCAGTTCGATGGCGAGGTCGAGCTGTGCGAGCGTGATCGCGGTCAGCTCGTCGGCCGCAGCGGGTCCGTCGTGCTCAGCGGCTGTGGCGGGCCGGGGGGCGGACTCGGGGCGCTCCTCCTCGGCCGTGCCGGTCCTGTGTCGCTCGCGCCTGGCGATGACCATCGCAACGGCGGCTCCTACCCCTATTACTGCCACGGCGCCCCCGAGAGGCGCGAGAATGGGGGTGTGGCGAAACTTCCAGCGGCCCCCTGGTGGACGGTGCGTCCGGCGAGCAGCCGCAAGCCCGCGACTTATCGCTGTCCGTTTTGCGGGCGTCATCTGCCGGCGCTTCACGAGCACATGCTGATCGCTCCCGAAGGCAACACCCGTCGCCGCCGTCATGCTCACACGGCCTGTGTGGTGGCTGCGCGCAGGCGTGGGCAGCTCCCGCTGCGCGAGGAGTGGGAGCGTGCCCGCTCACGCGGGATCCCCTGGTGGCGGCGGCTGCTGGGCATGGGCGCTCGGCGGCGGTCGTGATCGTCTTTGAGCCGCGGCTCAGCCGTTGTGGGCCACGTGCTCAGGGGTCACCCGGATCTTGACTCGCACTTCCCCGGGCTGGCGAAAGGGATACTCGTCCTTGTCGAGGTACTTCTTGGCCAACGCGTCGATGTGTGCGTCGGCGCCCTCGTGCGTGCGCTCGCTGACCTGGCCCCGAATTGTCACGTACTCGTAGGGCTGCTCGAGGTTCTGGACCGTCAGGGTCACCCGCGGATCGCGATCGGAGTTGGCCAGCCAGGCACGGCCCTCGGCGGTATTGAGCAGCACGTCCCCGTTCTCGACGTCGACCCAGACCGGAACGACGTGTGCTGTGCCGTCCTTGCGGATGGTCCCGACGTGGCAGAAGTTCTTGGCCTGGAGCAGCTCACGGCTGCGGGCCTCGATGCTCGTTGAACTCATGTAAACCCCTTTCGCGACGTGTGAGGTGGTCAAGCTCACGATAGGGGCTTTCAGGACCCGTTCGAACCGTTCAGACCGGTTCCGGCGCTATTGGCGACTTGTTCCGCTCTTGGAGCTGGCCGGTGGGATCGGGTCCAGGGGGGTGAGCTTGCCGTTGTTCAGCTGGAAGCGCACCCGGGCCTGGCCGGCCCCGGGGCAGCACAGCGGGTCGTGCGGGCGGTACAGGGGATAGGCGAGGGTGACTTCGGTGTCGCTCTGGGCGACCACTCGGATGCCTGCACTGCTCTGGCTGGAGTCGGTGCCGATGTACTTGCCGTTCACGAAGAAGAAGGCCTGTTGGCTGTAGCCGTCGCCGGAGCCGGTGTGTACGCCAACGAGCACCGCCAGGGTCTGCTTGGGGTGGTAGTCCGTGGGGTTGGTGGCCGTGAAGCCGTGGGCGCGCAGCGTCCGCTCCGCGGCGGCGGCACCGGCGCCTGCGTCTCCCTGTCCGCCGTGTTCGATGAAGGCGGGCTCGGACGCGGTGTGGGTGGTCGAGGTGGAGGTGGTGCTTGTGCTCGTCGCTGTCGTAGTGGCGGGGGTGGTGGTCGTGGTGGCGCTCGCGGTGCTTCCTAGCGACGAGGGAGGGGCGCTGGACACCAACACGGTCTTGGTCTGAGAGCCGCAGCCTCCCAGCAGCGTTGTGCCGGTTGCTCCCAGGACCAGTGTCGCTGCCAACAGCACGCCTCGTCTCATCGTTGCAGGGTATTCGCCGCCGGCTACCGCTCTCCTGGCGCGCGCGCCGATCAGCCTCGCCTGGACTGGGCTCCGTCGGCCCCCCGGTTCCTCCGTCGGCGCCTGGTTCGCAGGTTGGTTCGAAGGCTTGCGGCTCGCCGGAGCGTGCGGTGTTCTTGACAAATTATTAGCGACTGCTAATTTATGTCTTGTCACGGCTATCGCGTCCCCTTCGGGGCGCTCATCAACAGGAGGTCTCCGAATGAGCAGCTCGCGCAGGAACTGGACCCTGGGGATCGTCTCGGTGGCGCTCTTCATGGTGGTCCTCGACAATCTGGTGGTCTCGGTGGCGCTGCCTTCGATCCGCCGCGAGCTGGGCGCCTCGATCCAGTCGTTGGAGTGGACCGTCAACGCGTATGTGTTGGCCTACGCGGTACTGCTCCTCACGGGTGCCGCGCTCGGTGATCGTTTTGGCCGCCGCCGCGTCTTCCTCGGTGGCCTGGCGCTCTTCACGGCGGCCTCCGCGGCGGCCGCGCTGGCGCCCACCACCGACCTGCTCGTGACCGCGCGCGCCGTGCAGGGGGCGGGCGCCGCGATGGTCACCCCGCTGACCCTCACATTGCTGGCAGCCGCCTTCCCGGCGGAGCGCCGCGGGATGGCGATCGGCGTGTGGTCGGGCATCTCCGGCATCGCGGTCGCCCTCGGCCCGCTGGTGGGCGGAGCGGTCGTTCAGGGCATCTCCTGGCACTGGATCTTCTGGATCAACGTCCCGATCGGCGTGGTGCTGCTGCCGCTGGCCGCGAGTCGCCTGGCCGAGAGCAAGGGCCCCTACGGGTCGCTCGACCTTCCGGGGCTGGCGCTGGCCTCGACGGGCTCCTTCGGGCTTGTCTTCGCTCTTGTGCGCGCGCAGTCTCTAGGCTGGACTAGCCCGACGATCATCGGGATGCTCGGCGGCGGCTTGCTGCTGCTGGCGGCCTTCGTGGCTTGGGAGCTACGCACCTCGGAGCCCATGCTGCCGATGGGATTCTTCTCCAAGCGGGCCTTCGCGGTGACGAATGTTGCATCGCTGGGCATGTACTTCGGTATGTTCGGCTCGATCTTCTTCCTTTCCCAGTACATGCAGAACGTCCTCCACAACACTCCTCTACAGGCCGGCCTGAAGCTGCTGGTGTGGACCGGGGCCACGATGATCGTCGCCCCGCTTGCCGGCATCTTCTCCGAGCGCCTGGGCAGCCGGCCGTTCATGTTCGCCGGGCTGAGCCTCCAGGCCGGCGCGCTGGCCTGGATCGCGCTGATCACGACCACCCACACGGCCTACGCGCAGATGATCGTCCCGTTCATCATGGCCGGCGCCGGCATGGCGCTGGTGTTCGCGCCGTCGGCGAACGCGGTGCTCTCCTCGGTAAGGGACGACCAGACCGGTCAGGCCTCGGGGGCGACCAACGCGATCCGGGAGGTCGGGGGCGTGCTGGGCGTGGCGGTGCTGGCGTCGGTGTTCACGGGAGCCGGTGGCTACACCTCGGCGCAGGCGTTCGTCGATGGATTGCTCCCCGCCCTGTGGGTAGGCGTGGCCGTCCTCGCTGCTGGCGCCCTCACGGTCTTGGCCCTGCCCTTCCATACCCGTGTCGGCCGCGGCACGCAGGTGGTCCCTGCCAACCTCGCGGTCGCCGTGGGAGAGCCGGCTTGAGCCCCATGCCCACCGATCCGCGGGCACTCACCGGCGAGGGTCCCGCGGGCGCGGTGGCTCCCGCTGTCCCCCGGGCGCGGGTGCCGGCGGCAGAGCGTCGCGAGGCACTGATCGCGGCGGCCGTCCACGAGTTCGCGCAGGGCGGTCTGGCGGGCACGCCGGTCGAGCGCATCGCCCGCCGGGTGGGGGTCGCCCAGCCCTACGTGTTCAGTCTCTTTCACAGCAAGCGCGAGCTATTCCTGGCCGCCTGTGAGCGGGGTTTCGAGCGAGTGGCCGAAACCTTCCGGCGCGCGGCGCTCGAATACGAGCAGGGAAGTGCCTTCAGCGAGTGCGAGGACACGATGGAGGCGATGGGCATGGCCTACAAGGCGCTGTTGGAGGACGATCGCGATTACCTGATGCTCCAGCACCAGTCCTACGCGGCGTGTGGCGATGAGGTCGTCCGCGCGCGTGTGCGCAGATGCTACGCCGAGCTGGTGGAGATGGTCCGTGAGCTGTCGGGCTCCGAGGACGAGCGCCTGGACGACTTCTTCCGACACGGGATGGCCCTCAACGTCGCGGCCGCCCTCGGGGTCGAGGATCTATCGAGCACCTGCCCCTGGGTCAAGGCCGAGCTTCACAGTCAGAGCGAGTAGGATCGGCGGTGGATGTCGGCTTCCACGCAGACACCGAAGCCTGCCAAGGCGAGTCGTGACCGACGCGAGCTTGCTCGCACCGGTGCGCTGGTGGTGCTGGCGGTACTGATCACGCTGTTCGCGGTCTTCAATCTCGACGAAGTGAAGGTCGATTGGATCTTCGGCTCGGGTCACGTGCCGCTGATCATGGTGATCGTGATCTCCCTGCTCGTGGGCATCGTGCTCACGCACTTTGCCGAGCGTCGTTCCTCCAAGCGACGATGACCGCGGCTGCCTCGCTCGCGCCGATGAAGGGCGCGAGCACCACGTAGGAGAGGTAGTCCGACAGCGCGGGCAGCAGGTGGGCTCGGCCGGCGCTGACTTCGCAGTTGAGGATGTGCCAGAGGGCTCCGGCGATGCCCTCGACCACAAGCTTGCTGCGCGGCCTGCGCGGAGCGCCCTCGGTGAGCAGCGTGGCCACGTTGTGGGAGAGGTCGATCATGCGTTCGATCGCGGGTTCCCCACCGGCGAACATCCCCGAGGAGACCGTGACGGTGCTGACCGGATTGCTGGCGAGGTGGTCGGTGAGGCCGTCCATCGTCCGGCAGACCGCGTGGGCCCAGTTGGAGGACACCAGTTCGGGGTCGGCGACGATCTCAAGGATCTCATCGCCGAGCATGTCCAGGGCGGCGAGGTAGCAGTCCTCCTTGCTGGCGAACACTTCCAGGAAGGCCTCCACCGAGCTGCCCGCCTCCTCGGCGATCCAGGGTGGGCTCAGCTCCTCGTAGTCTTCACGGAGGGAGAGGTTGAGGACGCTGCGCATCAGACGCTCGCGTGCGGCCAAGGTATTGGGGAGATCGAGCTGTGGCACTGCGGGGAAGGTCTGTTTCGCGCACTTGCGCAGCGCCAGGCGCTCCACGGCGGGCGACTGGAAGAGCAGGGTCCAACGCAGCATCTCATCGGCGAGTCGAGCCAGATCTCCGGTGTTGCCGTCGCGCAGGCGCAGGAACGTCACCCGTCGCAGGCCACCCACGATCGCCCGCACCACCGGCAGCGGGATCGAGTCGGCGTGGATCAGGGTTGCGGGGCCGCTGCCATTCGCGGCGGCGGCCGGGAGGGCTGCTTTGGCGGCGAGATCTTCGTAGGTGGCGGCGTTGGCGGCGTCGGTCGCTGCGACGGCGTTGGTGGTGCCGGCGGCGTTGGCGGCGTCGTTGGGCGCGGATGCGAGGAGGGCCCTCTGGCTGTTGCCCGAGAGGGTTCGCGAGGAGAAGCCCAGCGAGAGCAGGTGTTCGAAGGCCCCGGTGGCTTTGCGTAGGCGCTGCAACCCCTCGGGGCCGGCGGTCTGCGCGTCAACCACGACCACGTGGAGCGCCTTGGAGTTGGTTTCGACTTCGTCCATGAACGCCTTGAAGCCGGCGCGCATGCGATGCTCGGTGCTGCCCGGGTTGGAGCGGTAGGCACTGTTAATGCGTTTGATCGCGCGCGCGACGATCAGGTCGAATGTCTCCAGAAAGCAGTGCTCCTTGTTGGCGAACTGCTCGTAGAAGGCACGGCGGGAGACACCCGCCAGGGCGATCACCTGCTTGACGCTGGTCTGCTCGTACCCGTCGGTGGTGACGGCCTCGATAATGGCGCCGTGCATGCGGATGCGCTGGTGGTGGATGACCTGCTGGCGAGCCAGGCCATGGGGCCCCTTGGGCAGGCGTTTGTACAGGGGCGCGTTCGTCCCACCGCTCAGACCACGGCCACCGCGCTCCGATACTGACATTCAGCCTCTCCGCATGCTTTTTGCTCCCAGACCAGACTGTCAAAGAGTCTGGTAAACAACACTATTCCATGTCAGCGATTTTTTGTCTACACAGAACTTGTGGGTCGTCTGGTTCTGGCGGGAGGCGAATCTTCTATCCGTACTTTATACCTGCAAATCAGCGCTTTTGTAGAACTACCGGAAGTGTACGGCGGGAGGGTGGTCTAGTGACTACTCAAAGCCACAATTTAGACGAATGGGCGCGCAAATCCGAGTTAGCCAACCTCTATCACTGACTGGACCTCAAAAGATATGACTATAAAGGAATATTTTGTGGCGTTTTTGACACATTAAGAAATGTGTTCGAGGTGGGTCGTGAGCGGATCCGCCCGTGGCACCGAGGCGCGACGGGCTTGCAGCGTCAGCCAGGCCGGCTTGGATGCGTCAAATACCGACTGCGCCCGTGGCTGCCGGCACGCTGATCTCGGCCATGCGGTGGCCGTCGCGAGCGCCTCCCGCTCGGCTTAAGTCTGCCTCCCATCCCTCTGGGTCCTGTTCGGGGCCCGGGTGGTGAGATCTAGTCCCGGTGGTCGTCGGGATCGTCGGGGTGGCGCACCACGAGCACGGGGCAGGTGGACTTGCCGAGCACGCCCGTCGAGGTGCTGCCCAGGAGCTTGGACTTCAGTCCCTTCAACCCGCGCGAGCCAACCACGATGGCCACCGCGCCGTACTCCTGGGCGCTTGTGGCGAGCACGGCGGCCGCGTCGGCGGTGGTGTCGCGGACCGCCCGGGGCTGTGCGTCCAGGCCGACCGAGCGGGCAAGCTCCACGCCGTCCTGTGCGATGTCCTTGGCGTGATCCTCGCTGGCACGATCCGCCTCGCGCATCAGGGCGGGGTCGTAGGGCAGCATTGTGGTGCCCATCCCAGTGGGGTCGGGTGCGAGCATGAACTCGGCGAGCCCCGGCTCCCATACGGTCAGGACGATTGCGTGGCGCGCGGGAAACAGCTCGCCGGCATGACGAACGGCAGCTCGTGCGGCGGCTGACCCGTCATAGGCGATCAGTATCGGTGCCTCGCCCGTCATCGTTCCCCAGCCTAGCGGGCGGTTCGGCGTGCCGGGTAGTGACCCGCAGCATCGGCGCTCAGTGCAGCACCACCTTCAGCGCGAGGATCGCGAGCCCCATGGTCCCCCCGACACAGCCCTCCAGCAGCAGCTCCCCGGGGCTGGCACGGGCGCGCACACCGGCGAGCAGCTCGAAGAGGATCAAGCTGCCCACGACGCTCCACAGCGCGGCGTTCACAGCGGTCGTCTGGGGGGCGCCCACGGCCCAGGCGATCAGGATCGTGAGCAGCGGGATGCTCGCCCCGCTCACGATCGCCCAGTCGTGGATCAAGCTCCGCAGGAGCCCACTCACGGACAGGCGCGCCTGCGTGGCCAGGCGGTGGCCCAGCAGGTCGGCGTAGGAGTGGGCCAGCCAGTAGAGCGCCAGCGCGATCAGCGTCGAGCCGACGGTCTCGGGGTAGGTCTCACGCTGAGCGCTCTCCGCAGCTAGCAGCGCGCCGAGAGTGATGACGCCGTACACGATCCCCGCCGGGTTATCGGTGGCCAGCATACGATCCATCAGGCGGGCGGCGGGTCGCCGGGCGCCGGTGCTCGGGGGTGGCGTGGAGATAGGGGCATTATCTCCCGCGCCCCGACTGATGGCCGCGTGAGCAGGACAGCTAGGAGCTGGTGGCGAGCAGAAACAGGTCGAAGATCGCGAGCGCGGTGCAGGCGAAGGTCAGGGCGATCACGATGTAGGCGTTGGCGCGTTCGGCACGCTGGCGGGCCTGAGAAGGCCGCATCGGCGGTGCGAGGTAGGTCTGGCTCTGAGCGGGAATCCAGGAGACCTCGTGCCTGGGACTCATACGCGTCCGGCCCGGTAGTCGGGAGGTGGTCCCTCATCGCCGCCGGTGCTCGCGAGGGCGGCGTGGGTGAGGCGCTGCATCAGGTCCGCGGGTGAGCCGCGGCCGAGTGCGAGCAACTCCAGCACGAGCAACGTCTGGCGCACCAACACGAGCGCGATCAAGCCGAACGCCATCACCCAGGCCGCGCGGTCGAGGTGGTGCCCGAGCCTGATCTCGACCGCGGCGACGGTGAGCGCGAGCAGCACCGGGAGCAGCGGCGATACAAGCGACGCGAGCGACGGCGCTGAGGCTGCGGCCCGCTCCGGCAGCGTGGCTTCCTGTTCGGAGCTGAATGCGGCCAGCGCGATCCCCAGGTATGCCGCCACCCAACCGGTGTCGATCAGGCTGCCGCTGGAGTAGTTGGCGACGTCGGTCAGGTAGGTGAAGGTGCTGTCCGAGAGTGCCATCGCCAGCAGGCCGGCCAGCAGGCACCGGAGCGAGTGGCGGTCCGAGCCGGTCATCCCGCGGATCGCGAGCACGATGAAGAAGACGATCACGACATCGCCGAAGGGGTAGGCGAGGCTCACGATCCCGGTCCAGGTGCTGAGGTCCGCGCTGCGCCAGAGGGGTCCGAGCACGACGGTCCAGCTGAGGAACAGCAGGGCGGTCGCAACGACCAGACCGTCGAACATCCAACGGGTCTTGCGGCTTTTGCTGCCCCGCGTGGCGGGATGGACCATGAGTGCGGCGACCGCGAGCGGGATCGCGGCGAGGTAGCCGACGTCCGCCCATGAGGGCACGGGCACTTCCTTGTTCAAGATCAGCGCGTAGAAGCCCCAGATGACCTCGGCGAGCGTCCAAAACGCGGTCGCGCAGGCCATCAGTGACCAAAAGAGGCGCAGCCGACCGTGATGACGTGAGCGAGCCTGCAGGCACATCGCACTGGCCAGCATGGCGGCCGCGGGAGTGGCGAGATCGTCCACCCACAGCGATGCACGATCGCCCCCGACGCTCAGGCCGATCCAGGCACCGAAGATCGCGAGCGTGAGCAGAGCGAGGCCGACGGCTCCGAGGAAGCGCCGATTACTGCCATCGAGGGGCATGGTGCCTACATCGGCAGCAAAACGGTCTGGTTGAAGATCCCATCCAGAGAATCAACGGGAGTCGCAGAGCGACGATGTACGCTCACCCCTGATGGCAGAGAGTGTCAGCGGTGAAGGGCATCGTGAGGCGGCCGACGCGACGGTCGATGCGAGCCGACGCACGCACCTGGCCAACGAGCGCACCTACCTGGCCTGGTGGCGTTGCGGCCTGACCTGTCTGGCGGTGGGCTTGGGATCCGGCAGGCTGCTGCCGTCGCTGGACCACCATAGGCGCGTGCCATACACGCTGCTGGGTGCCGGGTTCGCGCTGCTCGGGATCGCCTTCATCTGGTTCGGCTTCGTGCGCCAGCGCCACGTCAGCGAGGCCGTGCTCCGTGGTGATTTCGAGCACCTCGATGACCGTCTGCTCGCGGTGTTCACCGCGATCGGGGTGCTGCTCGGCCTGCTGCTCTTCGTGCTCGTGCTCTTCGACGGCTAGAGCGGTCGGTCGAGCGCCGTCGCGGCGACGCCGACGCTGATGGCGCCCCGAGAACGCCCCCGGCATCCCCACAAAAACGCTCCCAGGACCGACGGGGCTTGTGCGGTCTTTTCGTGCTCGGATGAAATCGCGATCGGCTGCCGATCACGCTAGGATCTGGCGTCGCGCCGACGTAGCTCAGCTGGTAGAGCACCTCCATGGTAAGGCGGTTCCCCCCCGGGGCGTTTTACCCTGCAAATCGGCATATTGTCGGCTGCGCTTCCACTGGCGTTGCAGCAAGGTCGCCGCATTTGTACCGCCCTATCATTGGGGGTGGCGGAGAGGTTGATCTGAGGGCGGCTGTGATGCCGAGTACGCACGGGATGGGGACTCTCGCCAACTTGCGCCCGCGAGGGCCGAGTGATGGCTAGGCCGTGGCCCAAGCGTTCGGCGTGGCCATACGTTGCCAAGAGCGGGCGGCGCTCCTACCAAGTCGGCTTATACGACCACGACAAACGCGAGCGCACCCGGACGTTCCCGTCGGTGCGCCACGCTCGCGCTTGGATGAGCGACTACATGACAGCCGAGCGCAGAGGTCGCGACAGCCTGCGGCGGTTCCTGCTGGACCTCGACGCGAGGGAGGCCAACGAAGTCGAAGGCCGCACGATCGCGCAGATACTCGAGCTGTTTCTGGAGGTGGACGCGCACCCTCGCAACGAGGAAGGCGTCGCTCCCTCGACCTACACCCTCTACAAGTCCGTGCTGAACTGTCACCTCCTCGGCAAGCCGCGCCACCAACCCGGCAACGGACGCAAGTTGCCGCCGGCGCAGTACGCCGTCGCAATCGCCACGACACAAGCCAGTTGCTTCAACGAGCCCCACGCGCCGCGTGCTTGGCGCGAGCAGATGCGCGAAGCCGGTGTGCCCATACAGACCCGCGTGCACGCATGGCGCGTGCTCTCATCCGCGCTCAGCTGGGCCGCGAGATCACCTTCAGTGCCCGAGATCCACACCAACGGATGCAAGCTCGCCAAAGAACCCATAGTCAGCCGCCGACGATCCGCACGCACAGGAGGCACGGGCTACGCCCCCGCCATCCGCACACGTCCGCTGCCCAGCTGGGCGCTTTCGCCGCAGGCCGTCGAGGCGATCCGCGAGCAGATGCTCCTTTGTATCGGTCAACGCAAGGCGATCCTCGCACGCCGCGACGCGATGATCATGAGCGTGCAATACGGCATGGCCACCCGCAACCAAGAGGTCTGGGGACTCCGCTGGTCCTCCCTCGACGGCGAGTTCGCATGGGTGACAGAAGTCCTCAGCAACGGACAGCTCCAACAATGGGGAAAAACCGAGCACAGCACCCAACGACGCACCGCCATACCGGGCATCCTGCGAGAAGACCTCGATCACTGGCACGCGATCCTCACAGAAGCCGGACACGCTGCCCGCCCCAGCGACTTCATCATCCCGGGAAACCTAGCCAGCCCACGACATGGCGTACGCGAGGCCGAGACAGGCGCCTGCCACCTCAGCAAAGCCCAAGCGAAGGCCTGGGGCCATCAAAGCTTCACCCCAGCCGTGCGAGCGGTCGCCGAACGTCCAGAGTTCGCGCGCATTCTCGGCGCCACTCCCTACGCGCTACGCCGCGGTGGCATCTCGCTGCGCCTACGTACCGAGGACCCACAGACCGTCGCCAGCGAGTGTGGCACCAGCCTGAAGATGTCAGCGACCACTACTCATTCCCCATCGAGGACCTCCGTCAGCACGAGCCACGACCCGCCGACATCGAGTGGCGCGCCGCACGCGCGGAACAATACGAGGCAGCCCGCCATAGGCAAGCACCGCCAGCAGATCAGAAGCGACAACGCAGGTTCTTGGCGCGGTTTGCGGTCCGCCGTCGGCGTGCTCCCTGACCGCGAGCACGGCCTCGAACGCGACTTGCCTGAGCCCGCCAAGGAGAGCCCGACCCCGCGAAATGTCGATCCGCCTATGACTCTGCGGAGCCGGCGTACAGAGCCCAGCTCACCGCACTGCAGGTGACCGGAGTGCGACCCGCAATAAACGCTTGAACGGGTTCAGGCCGCGTGAGCGAGCTGCTTGACGAGAGTCTCGTACTCGTCAGCCAGTGGCGAGGCGCCGAGTGAGAGCAGCATGGCGGAGTGTCCGAGGGCGGCAAGCGCCTCGGGTGTGTTGAGCGGCAGCATCTGCTCACCGTCGGCGATGTAGAGCCCGGTCGGCCCGTCGTAGTCGCTGAACTCGTCATTCAAGGTCTTCTTGCTCATGGTCCTATCCTATCGGCGCTCTGAGGAGGCACGGATGGTTTGCTCGAATAGGTCGGCGAGAGCGTCGTAGCCATGGTGTCGGCCTCCGGGGCGTAGACCTTGACCCAGTGCCCACTGCTGCTCGTCGTGGTCTGGCAAAGCGACGCCCGTTGCACCGAGTCTGATGAGGGCGTACTGAAGCGCCACATACGCCGTGCGTCCATTGCCGTCGAAGAACGGATGGGTGCGCAGCAGCTTGGCGTAGAACGTCGCGGCCGGAAGGGTGGTCTCTCGCAGTCTTCGCCGGCGGCCTTCTCGATGGGCGCGGTCTCGCTCCAGGATCGCGTGCCGCAGTCCACCGAACGCGTGTCTCAGGCGGGCTTGGACATTGCGTCCCTTACAGCTGACCACCGTCAAGAGCTCAGGCGCCTCTCGGCTGCCCCAAACGACACCGTATTGGCCCTGCTCCTCACCGCGTCGAACCCGGCCGGCCTGTTCGGGGAACCAGGGCTCGAAGATCAGCCGGTGCCATCGGCTGATGTCCTGCGCGGCGGCGTCGTATCCGCGGATCGCTTCGACGGCTGCGTCGGCGGCGATGACCGCGACCTGTTCGGTGACGGCTCGCCACGTCTCCTGCGGAGTCATCCCAGCAGCGCAATACAGGTCGGAATCGGGATCGTCATGGAAGACAGCGAACGTTGCGCGCGCCGCGGTGGCGGCGACCTGTGCGAACTCGTCCTCCGCCGGGGTGCGAGACCCAGGCGTCTTACCGATAGCTGGCGTCACCGCTCGAAGATACCCCGCGCACAGGATCTTGCCAGCGCCAATGGCGATTGACAATTATTTTCGGTGGTCGGACAACGGACATAAACCGGACGGCCAGGTCCCGTCGCCTCGTAGATCGTGTCGAGCCATACGAGCCATATAGAGTCTCGATCACACCAAAGTCGGGCCGGCTCAGCTGGTGTCAGCGCTGCGCGCTTCTCCCTCACGTCGCGCACCGTGTTAACCACCTCGACCGTCGCGCCGGGCTGTACGCGGTCAGCAGCGGCCCGCAGTCGCTTTTTGAGGTCCGCCGGCCACGCGCCATACACCGGCCCGTATGCCATCGCCACGCGCACGCGCCCGTCCGGCTCGATCTGAGGCTCGCGCCCTTCAGCGCTTCCCCACTGAGCGTGTGCGTGTTGAGCGTCGGGATCACGTCCACGAGCCTCTGCGCCTCATCCGGCGTCAGAGTGCCGACGTAGCCCCAGCCGACCACTTGGGGCGAGGTCCTGCGCGCTCACGGACCGGCCCAGGTCCTGCCGGTTGGGAGACGCCCGCCCTAGGCGCCTACTGATGTTGCTTACGCGAAGTAGCCATTCGTGGCCCTTTCACTTGTAAGACCCGGCTCAGCGCCGGGGATCGGCCGACGGCCGACCAAACATCAGGTCATGCGCCTATTGTGGCACGCCTTTGAGGGATCTGCCAATCGTCGCCAGATCTCAAAGGGCTGCCCGGATAGAGCCATGCCACGCGCATTCTCGCGCCCTCTCGCGTGATCCTGGCACGAGTGCGGTAATCGACCGCGCACGGAACCCCGGACGCCGTTCTACCATCGACGTGTGACCAATCCGCGGCTACGAGGCAAGTTCTCCGAATGGATGTTGGCCTTCACGGAAGGCAAGGTCGCCTTCCCGAACAGCGACGGCGAGAGGCATCACTATGTGGCGCAATTCCAGCTGGCGAAGTTCCGCCGCAAGGGGCGTCTATATCAGCTCGACAGAGAGACCGGCGAGGTCACGCCTACGACGCCGAAGGATGCTGCCTGGGCCACCAACCTCTACGCCGTGCAGAGCACCTCCGGAGAACACGACGGCATGATCGAGGGGTACTTCGCGCTCGCCGAGAACTTTGCCGCACCCGCGCTTCGACGGTTCCTAACAGATCCTGAGTCGTTGACGGAGGACGATCGGGGCGACCTCGCCTTCCTGATCGCGATTCAGGAGCAGCGGGTGCCTGGATTCCTGGCGGAGATGAAGGAAAATATCAAGTACGCCGCTATCGGGTACTTGGCGGTCGAACTCGCCAATACGAAGGGGTCGAAGGGCGAGCAGAGAAAGGCGCACGAAGCCTACGAGGCCCTGACGGACGGGCGTGTGACGATCGAGCCCCCTGACCAGGAAGTACTGACTCTGTCCCTACACATGTTCGCGCGGACTTCCCAAATGGTATACACGCTGCCGTGGACCCTCCTGAAAGCCACCGAGGGCGCGTTCGTATGCTGCGACCGGCCCCTCACGATGTACGACCCGACACCAAAATTCCCCTGGTCAGCTCCGGGGTGGGTGTCCTCGTCGATGGTCGAGGCGACGATGCCGCTAAGTAAGAGCGCATGCGTGCGGATCGGCCCACACCAGAGGCAGCGGATCGGAGTTCAGCCGACCGCCAAGCAGGTCACGCGAATCAACCTGCGCAGCTACGGCTCGGCGACGCGCTACGTCTACGGCCCCTCAGAGGATCTGCTTACCAGCCTGCACGAAGCAGCGCAGGCCGATCCAGCATCCGTGCCCAAGCCGATCAAGAAGCGGATGGTCTTGTTGGAGGACCCGAGCACGGCGGATCCTGCCATCGCTGACAGGAACGCCGCGAAAGGGTGGCCTCGCCACATCGAGCATCAGACGCAGGACGGGACGAGCCGAGCCATGTCGTATGAGGTCATCGAGACCGAAGACGACGCTCGAAGGGCAGTCGCCCCGCGCACGCGCGCGGCCGGACAGGAAGTCATAAGCGAGCTAACATGACTTCGGCCCACGTAGGGCCGGACGAGCTATCAGGCAGCAATGGTTCGAGGACTACGTGCCGCCGATCGACAGGACGAGCGTTACGGCGGCAGCGGCCAGCGTGAGAAAAGCCAGTAAGACCAGCCACTTCGTGAGCCGGGTGAAGCGTTCTTGTTGTTCGGTTCCGCGTTGGTCGCGGAGCCGTGCGTCCTCCGCTGCCTCGCGGGCAAGGTTGCGCATCTCGACGGCTGCGCTTCGCACCGCACGAGTCTCACGGATGCGCGTCCCCGAAATGAGCGTAAAAGCAGACATCGCCGCGGCCGTGGAGGCGAGCAAGCGCCAGTCTTCCTTCGCCTCTTCACCCCTGATCCCACGCACGATCAGCGCCGCCCAGGTAACGAACGCGGCGTAGACCGCCACTGCTGGAAACAGCCCGAAGAGGACGTCGGTGGGATCGAGGTACACCTTGAGTCGCTCACGAATCATCGTGGGCACAGTGATCCGGTGAACCGGTAATCCGGCCAACTCAGTCTCGTCGTTGTCACGGGGCAATGTTCTCGGGTGCCACTGGTGTCACGCTGCGCACACGCCACTGGTCCCCCTGCACCCAAACCAGACGGACGTCAGCGACGGTTGCTTGCTCGCCAGCGAAGTCCCGGTAGGGGACTAGAAGCTGGAGGTCATTGCGTTCGCTGAATGGCTTCATCCCGCGTGTACAGATTATCCGCGTCGTCTCGCCTGGTGGGACTCGTTCGCGGTGAACTTCCCTGCCGAGAACGTCTCCATCGAGAAGACCACCGATTAGCCGAATCCCGTCCACGTCAATTACGGCGAGCCCACTGCCAACGTTACGTAAGGGGACCGCGACGTATACGCGCCCTGCATCATTGCCGACATAGACACGACGCCAGTCGATGTCCTTTTCATGGCCGTCGGGAAAGCGGAGCCGCACCTTATCGCTCGGGTCCAGGTCGCTGTGGACAGATGTGGTCTCGGTGACGTCGATGAACAGTGGGAGGCGCGACGCTTCGATCTGCCTCTGTACAGCTGACTGGGCGCCCTCCGTAGCCTCGCGCGTAGCCTTCAGATCTTCGGCGGAGGTCTGAAGCTGGGCTTCGATATCGCGCCTCGCATAGCGCGCGGCAAAGAACGCCGCAACCACCAGTGCAAACGTGAGCACAGCGAGAGCGCCGGTGGCGAGCGCCGTGACCTCGTTCCAGTCCGTCGCAGCGAGATAGGTCATGCGAGTGTGGGAATTTGCTTGACGGCTCAGGCTGCCGGAGGGCCTTGTCCGCCGGTGGCGCCGAGAACTTGCTTGACGGCTGCACGCATCGATCCAACGTCCATCCGCGAAGTAGCTCTCCCCATCACGCCGGGAACATTAGTGCCTTGCTGAGCTGGACTGATGGCTTGCACAACCGGGTCGCCTGGGCAGGTCTGCTTCGCCTCGACCAAGAGAGCGTTGAAGATCTGTCCGGTCTGCCAAGACGGGCAGGTCTCGGCTTTGAAGTTGGAAAGGCTTTCCTCGAAATCACGAAGCCTTCTCGGTAGATCATTCATCGCTCGGTGAGTCTATTTGATCCGGATGCTGGACTGAAACCACCTTCAGCCGATCCGACCGATTCCGCTGGAAGGATGTATAGAGGGGCTGAGCAAGGAGCCGCGAACACCGCGCGAAAGGAGCAAAATGCAAGTACAGGTCGCGATGGACGATGTCACAATCACACTGGGGCACAAGGGCGTAACGCTGTCGGTTGCCGACAACGACGGCAAACACGTTGGCCACATCCGAATTGGCCAAGCCACTGTAGAGTGGCGAAAGGGAAAGACCCGTGCCGGAAACGGAAAGAAGCTAAAGCTCAGCGAGCTGGTAGAGCTTTTGGAGAATTACTAGCTTCCGGCCGCAAGTATCTCAACCCGGCCCCCGTCCGGATCTCCGCCCCCCGCCCCCCGTGCTCCGGGCGATGCCTCGCGGCAAGACGGGCAACCACCCGCGAGCGTCCGAACAACTCCATCTGATCAGATGGCTGGCTCACGGCAGGACAATATAGATGCGCTGACACCCGAACGCACCATGTCGGCGAGTTCTGCCGAGGGAATTCCGACGCGGGTGTATCGCGTCTAAGGCAGGCGTGCGTGCGGAAGCTACGAACACGCACTTTCTCTCGAAAACATCCCCCTGAACCGCAATAGGGTGCTGTTTAGACCGCATAATTCGATACGTCAATGAGATGCCCGCACTCTGGCTACTGCCCTGCAGTCCTTCGATGCCGAGAGAGCAGCTCGCGGTGTCGCGGCACCTGGCGGTCCGGTATGGGCGCTGGCCCTCGTGGTTGGTGTGGTCGGCGGCATATACGGCATCGGTGGCGGCTCGCTGCTCGCACCCACCCTCATCGCACTCGGGTTCAGCGTGTACGGGTTGAGCTCGCAACCCTCGCAGCCACGTTCTTGACCTCGATCGCTCGCTGCGACGCTTGCTCGGCTGCGTTGCCTGTCTCGTGGCTGCGCGCTAACTCAGTCCGCTGCAACCGAAGAGCTAGCGCAGAAGACCGTCCCGCACCACACGCATCGCTGACGCACCGCTATGCCCGGCGTCCTGCAAGAAGACCTCGATCATTGGCGCACGAGCCTCACGGAAGCCGGACACCCTGCCCGCGACATCGACTTCATCATCCCGGGAGACCTGGCCAGCCAACAGCATGGCGTACGCGAGGCCGAGACAGGCGCCTGTCACCTCAGCAAGTCCCAGGCAAAGACCTGGGGCCAGCGATGCTTCACTCCAGCCGTGCGAGCGGTCGCTGAGCGTCCAGAATTCGCGCGCATCCTCGGCGCCACGCCCTACGCGCTACGCCGCGGTGGTATCTCGCTGTGCCTCCGCACCGAGGACCCACAAACCGTCGCCAGCGAGTGCGGCACCAGTCTGAAGATGCTCAGCGATCACTACTCATCCCCCATCGAGGACCTCCGCCAGCACGAGCCGCAACCGGCAGATGTCGAGTGGCGCGCCGCACGCACTAAGCTCGCTGAGCGCACTGCGCGAGAGCACTCACCAGGGATCGACCCAGCTACAAGCCGACGATCGAAGCTCTCGTCCTGGCTCACGGCTCATAGGCGACGCGGGCTGGCGTCTTAGCCTGGGCTCGTGTAGTGCGGAGCTTCTCGATGGTCGTCCCAGACTCGACTTCTACAAGCCGCGACGCAGCGATCTCCGAAGCGGCCATGCCAGGCAAATGCTGATTCGGGGGAAGCTGCGACTCATCCGGCTTACCAGGGCCGATGCTAGACACTCCTTCACGATATGCGGCCCTTCGTCCGAAGACGGTGGTCAACTTGACCGATGCCTTCGGAGGCTCAGCGCAATCCCGTCGCAAATATCCCGCCGCCTTCGTGGTCCTACTTCCGCGACGGCTTTGAGCATGCCTCTGCGGTCCGCTCGCCGGCTTGGCGGCTGGTTGGGGTATGGGCCGTTGATCGTCTCAGCAAGCGCCTCGGCGATGACTGGCCACGTCGGACATGGGAAAAGAACGGCCAACTGCCCGGTGGGATGGCTTGGGCGGTAGGGCATCCGGCCGCCTACTTCGAGCTGATCGAGCTCGCGCTCTGGCTGGAGATCCTCTGCGACCGTGAAGGTTTTGCTGATCTCCTTCGGTCCCTGAAGCGAGACCCAAGGGAGGACGTGGTTCCGCATTTTCGGCTGGAGCTCGAGGTCGGAGCGCTGGCGACAGCCGCAGGCTACGGCGTCCGGTTCGAGCGCCCGATCGCCGACAGCACAAAGACCTCTGACATCACAATCGACCTGGACGAGGGCCAGTCGCTGCTCGTCGAGGCAAGAGTGATACTCCAAGACGATCGTGCAGTCGCGATCAACCGCTTTACCGACCACGCCTTCCAGAGCATCCAGGACATTTGCCAACAACACGAGGTCGAGTGCAGCGGGGACCTCACAGAGATACTAAATGATCTCGAGCTTGCTGAACTGCTCGACAATATCGCGACACATGCTCAGTTGGTAAAGGTAGGCGGCGTCACGCCACCCCTTCTTCTCCACGGAGCCGCACTTCAGGTCAGCCCACGAGAGACCGCTTCAGACAAAGGACTGCACGGTCCCGAGCTAACAGGTGATCTTTGGCCGCGCATTGCCGATCGGCTTGATCAGAAGGCACGCCAGACGGAGGGGGGACAAAACGTCTGGCTTCGGATCTGCGCCCTTCAAGGCCTCTGGTTGTTCACCCAGTGGGCCAGCCTGCCCTTTGCCGACAAGCTCGCGACGATGCGACAGAACATGCTGAGCCAGCTATCCGATTATCCCCACGTAGACGGTGTGGTGATCAGCTCAGCTTCCGCATGGCCCCAAGGGACGATCACTCCCGATGAGTACAAAGACGAGTTCAGCGGCTACGCGCTCCGCTGCGCTATTCCCCCGATGATGGCGAGGGAGACCTTGATCGTCCCGCTCCACTCAGACCCAGAGACGAGAGAACACGCGCGCTTGTGGCATGACCTATACGCCTCCGAGCCAGAGTGGCTCGATCACGCGCTCGCGAAGTTCGACTTGCCGATGGTCTCTCAGATATTCGGCCCCTCCGCCTAGCGCCAGCTACGGCCCGGCACACGCCCGTTTGCGCCGGGAGGCTAGGAGTACTCGTGTCGTCGCCTTCAGTCCCAGTCCTCGTTCAGAGCGAGCATCTCGGTGCCGGCGGTCCGGACGCTTGCTCCCGTGTGAAGAAATGGGGGCGTCCATGGTTGCCCCTAGGATCGTTTCTGTGGCGCTATTAGACGATCGAGAGCGCGGCTCGCGGCGGACTAGGGTCGCCCCGGGCGAGGGCGAGCGGCGCGCCCAGCGCGGCCTAGTTCCACAGTACAAGGTGGCCGCCGAGAAGATCTATGCGTTGTTGACAAGCGGGAGGCTGCACGCCGTTGGTATCGCTGATCCCGAGGCGGACACGCTCGACGACATCCAGGTGATCCGTAGCCAGGGTGCCCAGCTGATTCTCGATGCGTATCAGGTCAAGTGGTCGAGCCCAGGAGAGATTCTGACCGATGGTAACTTCACCAAGCTCCTCGGGGATCTCGTCAGCGCGCGTAAAGTCGTTGTCGATGCTGCTGAGCGCCGCTTGCAGGACGGAGGGGCGCCGGTGGACCGCGTAACCGCCCATCTCTATACATCAAGGGTTGCCTCTACCGCGGGTCTGCGCAACGCGGATATGCGTGGCAGCGGTTGCTCGCTGCACGGATTCCTCGATGGCGTGTGGTGGCCCGCACAGCGCGAGCTTGTCCGTTCGCTTGCGGATGTCGACTCGGTTTGGCACCCGTTCCTTGAGCGACTCGCTAGCGCATGCGCGCTAGCTCCCGAAACGCTCCTGACACTCGCCCCGGATCTACGGATCGAAACTGGACAAAAGCTCGAAGAGGATGACCTCAACGGCCATGACTGGCAAGCAAAGGACCACATTGACGATCTCACAGCGATTCGGGCGAAGCTGCAGGACCTGGTCACGGCTCGCCACGAGACCCACATCTGGTTGAGTGCCACCGAGCTCGTCGGCCATCTCGGCGACGAGTGGACGGCGCGCTGGCAGCCGCACTTGGGGCATGTGTTCCCGACGCGCGAGCCATATGAGTCGATCGCGAACACCGCTAGCTGCCTGCGCGCCGCTCTGGATCGCTACGACCAGGGCTACGTAGTCCTCACCGGTAGTCCTGGCTCGGGCAAGTCGACGCTACTCACTGACGTGCTCCGCGCCGACGACCGTGTGGCGGCGCGCTACTACGCGTACGTCCCCGACAACGACAGCATCATGCGCGGGGAGGCAAGCGCATTCCTGCACGACCTGTATCTGGCGATCAGCGGGCGGCGGGGGCGTCTGGTTCCGGCACCCCGTGGCAACAGCCTCGATTTGCTGCGCACGGCATTCCGCGAAGAGCTAAAACAGCTCGGCGACAAGGCGAGTCGCAACTGCCGCACTGAGATTGTCTTGGTCGACGGGCTCGACCATGTCGAACGCGACCCGGCTCCGCACCATTCACTGCTTCGCGAGTTGCCGCCGGCAGAGGAGATCCCTGATGGAGTCGTCTTCGTGATCGGAACGCGCAGCGTCGGGGATCTGCCCGCACATGTGACGCGAGCGGTGCGGGGTGAACGGCACGTGGAACTCGAGCCGCTATCGCGGGCAGCGGTTCTTCGGCTGAGTGAGCAAGCCGGTCTACCTGAGCCTCGGCGAGCGCGTCTTTGAGCTGTCGGCGGGCCACCCGCTGCTTGCCCAGACCTATATCGCGCTCGCCGCTGGGCTTGAGGGCGCGCAGAGGGTCGTCGCGCTCGCACAGCTTCCACCGAGCGGTGGCGAGGTTTGGGATTTCTACGAGTCGGTCTGGATGGGATTGAGCGGAGATACCGATGTCGTTGCACTGCTCGCCGTCGTGTGCCGTCTACGAGGGACCATTCGGTTGTCGTGGCTGAACCAGACTGGCGCGGGTCGCGGCGAGGTCGAGCGCCTTCAGCGTCTCGACTACCTGTTTGAGCGTAGTGGCGCTGATCGTTGGACGTTCTTCCACTCGTCGTTTCGTGAGTTCCTGAGACGCCGGACCGCTGAGGTTGGCGGCGAGTTCAACGAGCAACTGCACCGCAGTCACCACAACGCGCTCGCAAGTCGTTGTCGCAGCTCTGGACCTGAGGCGCCGGAGCGATTCGAGCGGCTCTTCCATCTACTCGAGGCGGGCGTTCCGGACGCTGTCCTAGCGGAGGCCACGCCGGGTTTTTTCCGGGAGCAGCTTGACGGGCTGCGCACACGGGAGGCTGTGCGCAGCGACGTTCAGCTCGCGGCAACGGCGCTCGCTGACTGCCATGATCCGATCGGGGTTGTGCGTCTCGCGCTGGCCGCCCAGGAGCTACGAGTACGCGACTACCAGTTTCCGGAAAACGCGGCTTTCTTGAGACTGCTCCTCGCGATCGGTCAGCCGGAGGCTCGCCATCGCCCACGTCGCTGGGATCGATAACGCGACGGCCGGGAACGATCGCGAGTCAGCGGCGATGAAACTGGCCCTTGCGCTGCACGACGCTGGTCTTCATCCTGAGGCGTCGCGGCTGTTCGAACTCTACGAGCCGCTTAAGTGGTTCGGAGCAAGGCGCACGGTGCACCGTAGTCCGCTGGGTGGAGCGGGTGATTTGCTGTCCAGTTGGGCGCGTGCGGCCTCCGTCTTGCATGGCAGCAGCTATGTCCTGAAGGCGTGTGCTGCGCTTCGCTCACCAGTGGGGCTGGACGAGCACGATCGCTACAGCGAGGACGAGATCGAGCATTTGCGCGGCGATCTGATTTGGGTTGCGGCGATCGAGCTACTCCGCCGCGACCGGATCGAGGAAGTTTCCCTGCTACGTGCCGAGCTCGACCAGATTGGAACGTCCGCGCGCGATGCGTTCACGCTCCTCGGTCTCTACGTTGCGAGCAAATGCGCGGCCAATGTAGCCGAGGAGCAAAGCATGCTCGCCAGGCTCGATGTGGACGATCTGCCTTACTGGGGCAAGGTCGAGCTGATCGAGCGACTCCTCAAGTTGGGTGACAGTCACGCTGGACGCGAGCTATTCGCGCGTCTTCCCGTACCGGTCCTTCCTGAGCGTGACTACACGCGACTGAGTGCGGAGGAGCCATCCTGGGATGTCTTCTACCGCTACTGGCGTCTGTCGGCACGCTTCGGGAGTACTCCGGATCCCGTGCAGGCTGTGCCGATACCGGAGAAGGATCATCTCGAGCAGGTTGTGTTGGCCGCGCGGCATGTCGTTGCATTCGCGGCGCTAGAGGGTCGTTACCAGGCGGG
Organism: uncultured Solirubrobacterales bacterium; assembly: GCA_963813115.1. GTDB lineage: Bacteria > Actinomycetota > Thermoleophilia > Solirubrobacterales > Solirubrobacteraceae > Palsa-744. The sequence goes on along the minus strand of CAWEXS010000004.1, from coordinate 92,913 downwards.
ACAACCTGTTGCTGGAGTGGAAATCGTCGCTGCACTCCGGCGGATGCATGCGTTCTGGTCCACGAAGGCGGGGCACGATGAGTACCGGCGTCCTGGGCCGGCGCGAGCGCTTGTCAGCAAGCGCTCGATCGCCCTCGCTCGACGGCTGGACCCAGATGCCGTGCAGGAGGTGTTCGCCTACTTCAGGGGACGGTGGAACGAGCAGCCGGTGCACCTCTGGCGGGACGGTACCGATCTCATTGGCCAGTTCATGGAGGTTGGCATCGGCCAGGTCTCGGTTCGTGCGGCCCTAGCCGAGCTCGAGGCCTTCCACGGACAGGCCGAGTCCGCCGCCGACGACTGGATCTCGGTCGGTGAGGCTTGGGTGCGAGCCGGTGACCTAAACGCTGCGGCGCGCTGCTGCAAACAGGCGGTGCGGTCAACACTCGCGCTGGCTTCGGAAAAGGATCTACAGCTTGGCACCTGGACGCGTCTTCTCGTTCCGCTCATGGATGGCCCGGAGGGCAAGAGACTGGCAACCGAATTCGCGTCCGCGCTGACGACATTGTCTCAGCAACGGTCCGGGGGGTCGCCTGACCACGCCGCGCGGATCCTGATCGAACTCACAATCTCCTCGCATCCGCTTCGGGCGTGGGACCTCGCTAAGGGATTCTTGGAGAGCAACGTTCTCAATCCCGCCGAGGTGATCGAGGCGTTCCTCGTGGCCACCGCCAGCAAACCTAGCGTGCAGTGGTGGGTGACAGTCTCTGAACTGCTCGTCGCCATCGGCGTCGAGGCTCCATTTGCGGCGCTCCAGACCGCAGCGCGGTCGGATCCAGCGGCTGCTCGCCGGTGGCTGCCGCTCCTACTCGAGCGCGTCGCTGTCGAGGGACGCCCGAGTTCCCGCTCTGGGTGGCGTAGCGCCGTGTGTGACGCTGCGCTCAAGGTAGGCGCCGAGCTCGCGATCGACGACAGCGATCTCCAAGTTGGCGACGAGACCCCTGCGCGAAGGTCTGCCACCGAGCCGGAATCCGAGCCGGAGCCCGAGCCAAGCGTCGAGTCTCTCCTGCAAACGTTGGAAACCCGCAACCCAAACGGCTACTTCGGGGCCGAGCCCGGTCGTAAGCTCATCGGGCGTCTAGACGAACTCGATGACGCACAACTACGTCGCCTCGAGAGCTGCTTGGTCGGCACCGACGACGAGTCGCAGCTCTACGTCGCGCTAACAGCCAGGGCCACAGCTGCCGGTGACTTCGACCGAGCCTATGAGCAGGGGGAGCGGGCAGTCGCTGTTAGCCGGGCTGGAGACTGGTCACGCAACTGGGCAGGTGGGCCAATGCTGGAACTCATTCCCAGGCTGCGCGCTATCGATCGTGAGCGCGCGATCGACGCTGCTTTCTCCCGGTTCGCTGAGCTCGCGACCTCGGTCGATTACTTTCTCGGTCAAGTGGGGGCAGAGCTCACGGACTACGCCGACGTGTTCGATTTCCCGCCAGAGAACACGGCTCGCGAGGTGTTGGCCGTGGTGGCGGCATTGCTGCGGGACATTGTGCAGTTTCCGGACCCATCATCCTTTTCGGCCCACGGCATGCACGATCCTGCGGCTTCCTCCGAGGTGGCGCTGGCGTTCGAACATCTTGTTGGGTGGTTCCTAGCCTCTCCCTACACCGTCGCTTGGCAGGCGGCACAGCGGGCGGTCATCGCGCTAGTCGGCGACGGTGCAGGTCTGGCGGTTCTAGAAGCGGCGCTCGATGGCACTGAGGAGGAGGTGTTGCGTGTCTGTGCGCTGCTTGAGATGACTACCGCGGATGGCGAACAGTTCGAGGCGCTAAGGCCTTCCCTCGAGCAGCTCACTATGTCGGAATCTTTGACTGAGCGCTCGGCTGCAGCCAGCTGTCTGAAAACGCTCGGATGGTTGTTGCCGACCGTTGCGACACAGCCAGCAGATGCCGTGCTGCCCGCGGCGCTTAGGCTCGAGCTACCACCACGCGGACAGCCACACTCAATCGTAAGTGGCATCGCCGAGATGGCCGGCTTGTTTCGCTCCGAGATCGAGCGCTTGGCGGATGTTGCGGACGTGGACGTGGACGCGCTATTCGAGTACGTACTCGCTCGCGCCGAGTGCCTAGCTGGAACGAAGGACGCCGGCGACGACCACATGAGTCGCGAGGGCGGCATACTCGGCTGGGGCTTCATAAAGCCGAGCGCCCAAGTTGTGCGCCGCGCGTTCGGACAGATCGCAGCCGAGCTCGTCGACGCCGAACGAGTCGCTCCACTCACGGCTTTGAGTGCGGCCCGCCTCTTGCCGCTATACGACACCGTACTTTTGGGTGTGCGGCCGGTACGTCGTCCCGTTAACGTCGCGACCTTCGTCCCGCATGATCAGCGCAACGCGCTCTACAAGTTGTCGCTCGAGGAGATTGCGGCAGATGCGGAGGCGCGGCTCGCACGCTCCGTCGACGACTGGTTTGTGATCGGTGAGCGATGCGAAGTTGCGTTGCTCGACCGCGCTGGGCACCACGAGCACCGCTGGAGCGGAGTCTTTCTCGACCGCGACGACGGTGCCCAACTTAAGCGTCCTTCTGATGGGCACACGCTGAACCTCGCCAGGATCGATGACGGTGGCGAGCTGGTGCACGATCTCGTCATTTCAACCGCCGGTCTATATCGCGGACGCTCCTTTGCCCAGCGTTCGCTCCACGCTCAGGCGATTGTCGGCAGCCGGAGCATCGCAAGTGTCGCTTCGCCCTCGGGCTGGCTCGGTCTTCATCCCATCCTAGCTGGCAATCTCGGCTTGGATCCTGATCCAGCAGATCCATTTGCATGGCTGCTCAACGGTGAGCCTGCTGTGCGGTCGCTCTGGTGGCGCTCCGGCTACGAGAAGTGGGAACCGTGGTCAGACTCCGACGAGACCGGGGAAGGATGGCTCGTGCTCGGCTCCCCGGAATTCGTCAAGCACCTGTGCCAGATGGGCGAGTGGCGACTAGCTTGGTTTGTGGCGACTGCCGTCCGTGGCGAAAAGGATGTTGAGCAGCGCGAAATCCGCGCCAGCGGTGAGCGGGGGCTGGCTGAGCCATGAAACACACGAGCTGACTGTTAAGGCTAGGCCTGGTTTGACGTAGGCCTTGAGCCATCCCCGCTCTATCGATGCTCCGAGGTTCTCGATGGTGTCGGTGACCACGAGGTTTCGGCCAGCTTGACCTTGGCGGCTGGCACTTGGAGATTGGCCCGCTTGCTCGATCGGCCGGCCGCGATAAGAGCCGAAGCATCCCGTCCACCCATGAGACCGCGGGTTGCAGATGCGAGGGCACGGATCAGCCCCAACGCTACCCCAGCTATGAATGGCGCGTCGGGTACGCCGAACGGCTGCTCGCAGCAATTGAGGAGCGAGCCGCCGACAGATCGGCACAGATCCAGCTCGCGGCTGGCGACGCCGCATGCATCGGCAGTCGGCTTGCCGACGGCTCTAGGCAAGCGCGGTGCGGCAGCGATACGATTGCCCCAGCGCCGACGTAGCTCAGTAGGTAGAGCACGTGCATGGTAAGCACGGGGTCGCCGGTTCGAATCCGGCCGTCGGCTTCAAGCACTCCTGGTACCGGCCCGTCACCGCCGGTTGGTAGCATCGTTTGACCGTATCTGTCCGGCTTTGTCCGGCGGTCACATCCCCTGAATCCCCTGTCAAGGAGTAGAAAATGGCGCTCTGCCTAGAAAAAGAGCGCCCCAGGGGAATCGCCATGGTAAGGAGGGGGTCTCGGGTTCGAGTCCCGACGTCGGCTTACCGCAGCAGCCGGCTCCAATCAGCGGACTTACACCGAATCTCGCTGTCTTGCGAGGCGTATCGTTTGGGTCGACAGATCCTGTATGGATAACATGCTCAGTAGCATGATAAAATCTCGAAGAGTATGGGAACAATGCTTCAGATCAAGGACGTCCCGGAAGACGTTCATCGCGTTCTAAAGGCACGTGCCGCGATGGCCGGGGTCTCGCTCACTGAGTATGCACGCAGCACGCTTGAGCAGTCGGCTCGGCGTCCCTCACGCGAGGAACTAGTGGCCGACCTCTCGCAGATCGAGCCGGTGGACGCTCGTGAGTCAGCCTCGGAGGCACTCGCGCATGTCCGCGACGACATGGCATGACGGTCGTTGACGCGAGCGCCGTCGTTGACCTGCTCCTTCCGCCCGATATAGCCCGCCGCGACTTCTTGATCGCGCAGCTCCCGGAGCCGGCGCGGCCGTGGCTCGCGCCCGACATCCTCCCCTTCGAGGTCTTCTCCGTGGTGCGCCGACACGTCCTGCGGAAGATGCTCACGGGCGGCTTCGCGGCGAGTGCGCTCAGGCGGCTGCGGGCCTTGCCGATCGAGTTCGTGCCCACACCTAGCCTCATCGATGAGGCATGGGCCCTAAAGGATCGCTGCTCGGCCGCGGACTCCCTATATGCGGCACTCGCCCTGCGGGCCGGCGAGCCTCTGCTCACTAGCGACTTGCGGCTCGCTCGCGCGGCAACCGACAGCGGCATCGCCGTACGCACTCCGTCTTGAGCTGTGGCATAGACCAGTTCGTCGAGCTGGGCGAGACGGCAAGCATCATGAGGAGACGAGCTAGCTAGAGCGCGGCTTGCCTCCTCCCGCTACGGGTGAGTCCTCGCCCCTCGCGCGACGTGACGCTGATCGGCCACACTGATCAGTAGGCCTGAGATCCCTCACGTATGCAGCCGCCCCTGCCTGTGGGGCGGCGCGCTCAGCTGATGCCCTCCAGCAGCTCTCCGGGCGAGGATAGGCCCAGTCCCCGGGCCAGGATGACAATGGTCTCCAGCCGGGGTGAGCGCTTGCAGCGCTCCAGCAGACTGATCTCGGTGCGATGCAGATCGCAGGCTTCAGCGAGGGCCTCTTGGGAGAGTCCCGCCTTTTCTCTATGGCTGCGCAGATTGATCGCAAATTGCTTGCGCACGGGTTCCACGGACACCAACTAACTGTCGCTCTACGCAGACGGGACATCTACAGACAGATGTCTGCATCCTTGATGACCCGACAATGCGTTGGATAGAAATAGAAACGCTGTCCTATTCTATCCACAAATCTGCTATTTGCGTGCCGGCAGGTGCTTGGGGCGGGCAGGGGCGAGACCGAGCCGGGCCGGAACTACTCCGGTGTGGGGCGGGTTAGCTTGCGAGCGCCGACTCCGCGGCGTCGGTCAGTGAGACGGTCTTGACCGGCAGGCCCATGCCGCCGATCTTGCTCGGCAGATCGAGCTTCAGCCAGCGTGAGATGCGCGGACTGAGCGTCGAGACGATCACCTCGTCGAACCCCTGGAGGTTGATCGCATCCTGCACCGCCGCCACGGGATCGGGGTCGCCGAGGATGCCCCGAACGTCCGAGCCGGCCGCCCGGCTCAGCGCGGGCAAAGCCTGGTCGAGGACCGCCTGTGCCTCGCCCGCGCCCTGATCCTCGGGATCCACGACCTTGTGCAGACCGTGGGTGGCGTTGGGCACGAGCAGGGTGAAGACGCATGGGCCGCGGGTGGCGCGATCCCGCACGGCGTCGAGCAGCGGCTGTGTGGCGGCGGTCTTGTGCGCCACCACCAGCACCCGGGTTGGGTTGGAAGACTCCATCGAGGTGCTCCCTTCTGGCTGATTGCCTTGGATTCCCTCGACTCGCAAACGAGGCCGCGAGGGCATACATGGCTTCTACCCGGATTTGGCCTTCGTCCCTACTCTGTGTGGATGCGCGTCCAGATATCCGAGGACACCGTTGAGATCGTCCTCGCCCGCTGGGAGAAGACTCTGGGTCTACTCGGGAACATCACCGTTGCGCGCGAGGACGTGGGCGAGGTCCAGGTGCTGGAGAACCCCATGAACAGCGCGCTCAGATCGGGTATGAAGGCCGGCCTGCGCGTACCGGGCCTGATCTACATCGCACGCAGCATTCGTCTCGACCAGGCCTGGCTGGTGCGCCGCGGAGAGCCGGCGCTCTCCTTCTCGGTGCGCAACCACGGAGCGCTCAAGCGGGTCGTGGTGAGCACGCCCGATGCCGAGGCGCTCGCAGCGCGCCTGAGCGCGGGTTAGCGCTGAGCGATCGTGATGCGCAGAGGTTGATCAGGCGGCGCGATCGACGCCGGGCAGAGACTGCTTGATCGAGCGAGTGAGCACCGCGCGCACCAGCGGCGCGAGGCCTGGAATGGGGGAGGCGAGGCGGATGTCATAGACGAAACGGGTGCCCCCGGACGCGGGCGCGAAGTCCATCCGCCCGACGTGGCCGCGCAGCGGGCTGCCCTTGGTGATGCGGTACACGATGCGCTCGGAGGGCACGAACTCGGTCACGGTCTCCTCGAAGGACGGCAGCGGCCCCACGCTCAAACGGCGGCACGAGCCAACTCCGTTGCGCTCGCCATCCTCGCCGTCGCGCAGGCGGGTGACCTTCGCTCCAAAGACCGCAGCCAGGTTCTCGTGCTCGGCAAGGTGGGCGAAGATCCGCTCGGGCGGCTTGCTGAAGTCGTGCTCCACGTGAATGTGATGTGCGCGCATCGACGGGAGCCTACCCGAGTAGCCGCGTGCATAACGACAGCACGAGCATGAAACGGCACGGTGCATGGACGGCATGGTGGGGGCAGGATTCGAACCTGCGTAGGCAGAGCCAGCGGGTTTACAGCCCGCCTCCTTTAACCACTCGGACACCCCACCGGGCATCCCCGGCGCCGGCGCCGGAGTGAGGGGGCGATTCTAGTGCGTGAGCTGGCGTGACGCTGCCGCGGTGGGCGTTTATGCCCCACGGAGCGCGGGCGAGGTTGGACGGAGGGCCGGCGAGGTCGGACGAAGGTGGGCACGACACGGCAACGCTCAGTGCGGGCAGCGCTCAGCGGCGCTGATGGGCGGGTGGGACCCCCTCAGACCCCACCCCGCCCGGTCGGACCCTCAAGTCATGAGGCCTCGCGCAGCAGCTGGGCCTCGGGAAGTGTTTGGAGTTTCTTGAGCGTGCGGTTCTCGATCTGACGTACCCGCTCGCGCGTGATGTTGAACGCGCGCCCCACCTCCTCCAGGGTGCGGGAGCGACCGCCGGTGATCCCGTAGCGCATCTCGATCACCTCGCGCTCACGGCGGGGGAGCACCGCCAGTACCCGTCCCACGTGCTCGCGACGCAGCGCTTCGGAGGCGATCTCAAAGGGCGACTCGGCCGAGATGTCCTCGACGAAATCGGCCAGCGCCGAATCGTCCTCCTCGCCCACGGGCTTCTCCAGGGAGATCGGCTGCTGGGCCATCCGTTGGACCTCGCGGACCTCGCGGGTGGTGCACTCAAGCTCTGCCGCGATCTCGGCCGGGGTGGGCTCGCGACCCAGCTGTTGGATCAGCTGGCGCTCGGCGTGGGTGACCTTGTTGAGCTTTTCGACCATGTGCACCGGGATGCGGATCGTGCGCCCCTTGTCGGCGATCGCACGGGTCACGGCCTGGCGGATCCACCAGGTGGCGTATGTCGAGAACTTGTAGCCCCGGCGGTGGTCGAACTTCTCGACCGCCCGGATCAGCCCGAGCGAACCCTCCTGGATCAGGTCAAGGAAGGTCAATCCGCGCCCCATGTAGCCCTTGGCGATCGACACCACCAGGCGTAGGTTGGCCTCGACCATGTGCTGCTTGGCCGCCATGTCGCCCCGCTCGATGCGCTTGGCTAGACAGACCTCCTCGGTGGCGTTCAGCAGCGGTACCCGGCCAATCGAACGCAGGTAGAGGCGCAGCGAGTCCACGCCGGGCTCGACGCTTAGTTCGGCCTCGGCCTTGCGCAGGGCGTCCAGCCGGGCGCGCAGCTCCTGGAGGTGGTCCAGGCGCTCTTCCTCCTGCTCCTCGATGCCGTCCAGGAGGTTCTCCCCGGGGTCGGGAACCGGCTGATCGTCGTCGATCTCGACTTCGATCGTGCTCGTATCGGACTTGGCGCCCGCGGGCTGTACAACCTCGATCCCGTGCTCCTCGAGGTAGCTCAGCAAATCCTGGGCCTGCTCACCGGTGGCCTCGGCCTCCTCCAGCGCCGCGGCGACGGCCTCGGACGCCACCGACCCGTGCTCCTGACCCTCGCTGATAAGGGCTTGAAACTCCTCGATCTCTACGACTCCGGTCTCGGCTACGACCAGCAGTCCATTCATGTTCTCGCTCAACTCGGACCCCCAGGATCCCTCCGACTCCCCATCGAAGCGGGTACCGCCTCGATCTCCCCAGACCTGACTACGTGCCTCCTATGCAATTCCGTTGTTGTGGCATTGACAGCCAGCGTCTCGCACTGTACCCCGAGTCTTCGATCCCCGAATCCGACCCTTGGGATGACCCAGAAGTTATGTGCGAAGTGATACCAGAATCGGCGAACGGAAACGTCGCTTGTATGGGCCGTTGGACGGTGAGCCTCATCCGAGTGTGCGTCGCGGTCTCTCAGGAATGTCTCTGACTCGCGTGCCGGAGTTGGCGCGTCGCCCGCTTTGTCTCTGGTCCGCCGGGGCAGGGCACCGAGGTGCTCGCCCGCGCGAGGGAACCGTCGAGGAAGCTCAGATGGACCGCGAACGGAAAGCCGCCAGGGGGGCAGCTGGGGGGCAGCAGGATGCCTCTGGGGTGGAAGGCCACGTCGCGGCCGCCGATCCGTTCGTGGTAGGTCACCCCCGGGGGGCCGATCGTGGTCTGGAGGCCGACGAGCGCGACCGGTGGACCGGCTGGGACGCTCGGCACGAGCGGCAGCGTGGTTTGGATCACGCCGCCGTAGCGCGCGCCTGCGGGCAGCAGCTGAGCGCTGAAGACGAGGTTGGCGATCACCGGGTATTCGCCGCTGGCCGCAAAGAGCAGTCCCAGATGCCCGTTCTGCAACGGTCCCGAGGTGATGCCGATCGCGGCTCGCTCACGCACCGCCCGAGGGCCGAAGGGGACTTCGACCAGCGCGCTGCCGTAGCCCATCACGGAGTTGGCCGGACAGCCCGACAGCCCTTGGGCTTCAAGCATGGCGGGCGGGCAGGTCTCCAAGCCGAGGTCGCTGCTGCCGATCCCCAGGCCGGCCGGGTAGAACATTCCGACTTCGGTAACCGGTGAGGGCGCGCGACTGGCCACGGGCCCGATGCGAAAGGCGACCCGCACCGTGGTCCCCGCGCCGAGTCGCTCGGGCGTAAAGGTGGCGCTCAGTTTCACCCGCGGCTGCGCTTGCGCCCGGACCGATGGGGTTACGCAGGCCAGTAGCGCGCTCAGCAGCAGGACGTGGAGCGCACACCTCCCGCCGCGCCGCCAGGAAGGCGAGCCGGCGGTGATTGCACGTACCCGCCGCTTCGTCACACCTGCCGGGCGAGCCCGGCTCAGTATGAGAGCCTGCCGGTGGTCTGCACTTGGAGCGCGTCGGTGTGGCGGTCGATCACGCCGTAGAGCCGCCCGCTGCCGTGTGCGTGTGCGTAGCGACCCGTGCCGTGGCTCACCGTCAGCCACCCGCCGAAACTCGTGTACCGGCCCGAGGAGTGCAGGGTTGCGCCGCCGCGTCCATAGATCGTCCCGCCCTGTAGACGAATCGAGAAGGAGGCGGTAACCGAGGGCCCGATCACCAGCCGCACCCTGGCCTGGCCGGGCAGCGTGCCGCTCACCGGGCCTTCCTCCAGCAGGGTCGGCCCGATGGCTTTCAGCAGATGCAGGTGACCGGAGTCGTCGACGCGCACGCTGCGGGCAGCCGCCCGAGCGCTCAGGGGTGAGGGGGGCGTGGGCACTCGCGGCACGGATGCGGGTGTCCGCTGCGTGACTTGACTCAGTGCAGGCTGAACGGCATGGGCTAAGGCGCCCACCGAGAGCCCCAACACAAGCACGGGCGCGGCGATCAACACGCGCTGCATGGACGTGCGTCCGCCGGGCAGTGGGAGGACTCCGCCCGCCTCGCCCTGGGTCCCGCGGTTGGCTGCGCATCGGTGCACGCTACGTACGCTACGCCTGTCCATCCCCATGTCCCTTGCCATCGTAGACGTTCGCATCTCGCATTGCCAATGACTGTTGTGTTATGTAGTGTATGTTCCGCTGGATCGTCAAGATCGGGGGAGTCACGAGCGGCATTGGCCACGCGGCAACGGGCGTTTCGGGTACGCAGAGATGGATGCGCGGGCGTTCGGCCCACCTGCGGGGCGCCCTGCTCGGCCTCGTGCTGGAGCGTCCCGGTCACGGCGGTGAGTTGGCCAATCGCCTGCACACTCGGCTTGGCGAGACCTGGCGCCTGGACGCCAACGACATCTACCGGCTGCTCGAAGGTTTGGAAGCGGAGGGGCTGATCAGTGCACGCGAAGAGCCCCGGCGTGACCGGCGTCTGGGGACGCGCGTGGTGTATCACCCGACCGAGCAGACCTCGGCGGCGCTCACGCACTGGATCGAGACCCTGCTCCCCCGCGAGCCCTTTCGGCTCGGCCTGCACGCGAAACTCGCCGTGGCGCGCGAGCGCGACCTCCCGGGCCTGCGCTTGGCGCTGAACCAGTACACCCGCGAATGCCTCGTGCTCGCGACGCTGATGGTCCCCGGCGACGGCGAGCCCAGCTCGTGGTCGGCGCTGTTCATGGACTGCACGCGCGACGGCATCCATCGGATGTTGCAGAGCGAAATCGACTGGGTTGCCCGCACGTTGCGGCGGATCGATGAGTATGCGGACCAGCGACCCTGAACGACTGCTCGGCGACCCCGTCGCCCCGGCGCCGCTGCTCTGCTTTGCGGACGTAAGCAAGCGCCGCCGCGAAGGCAGCCGTGAGCGCGCGGTCCTGGACGGCGTGTCGTTCGAGCTGCACGCCGGCCAGAGCATGGGCATCTACGGCGAACGGCGCTCGGGCAAGTCGACGCTGCTGCGCCTCGCGGCCGCGCTCGAGACCCACGATGGTGGGAGCATTCTGTTCGCGGGGCGCGAGCCGGCGCAGATGTCAATGAGTGAGCGCGCGCGTCTGCTGCGCGGACCGATTGCGCTGCTGAGCGCGGACCGATGGCTCCCGAGTCCGGGGGAGACCGTCATGGACCACGTGGCGATGTCAGCCGGCAGCGCGGGGCTGTCGCTGCGCGAGGCCAGGCGTCGGGCACTGGCCGCGCTCGACCGGGCGGGCGTCGCGGGGGTCTCGGCGGAGGAGATGACCTTCTCGCTGTCGCCCGCGGAGCGCGCCCGGGTGCTGCTCGCTCGTGCGCTCGTGCGCGAGCCGCGGATGTTGCTGGTCGACGAGCCCGCCCCGTTGCCGAGCCTGAGCGAGCGCGAACGCTTCTGTGCGCTGCTGCGCGCCGTCGCGCGCGAGTATGAGATCGCGCTGCTCGTCGCCTCCGAGGACATGAGCGCGCTACAGGGCCTCTCTGTGCTCGCCTCGATTTCGGGCGGCGAGCTGTGCTCGACGAGCGCGCCCCGCGGCGATGTCGTGGACCTTGCGCGCCGTCGCGCGGTCGCGGGCGGGCGCCCGCGGTCATGAGTGCGCTTGAGCTGCGCGATCTCGTCAAGCACTACCGCAGCGGTGGAGAGACGGTTCGCGCGGTCGACGGCGTTACGCTCCGGATCGATCCCGGCGAGCTGGTGGCGCTCTACGGGCCGAGCGGCTCGGGCAAGAGCACGTTGCTGCTGCTGGCGGCCGCGCTGCTTACACCGGAGCAGGGCACCATCGACTTCGGGGGGCGCGACATTGCGCGCCTGAGCCCGCGCGCCGCCGCCGAGTATCGCCGCCGCGAGGTCGGGCTGATCTCCCAGGAGTTCCACCTGATCCCGGGTGCCTCGGCGCTCGACAACGCGCTGATCAAGTTGCCTGTGCTGGGGTTCGGGCTGCGCGAGGCGCGCGCGCGGACCCTGCCCTGGCTCGATCGCGTCGGGCTCGCCGATCGCGTCGGGCATCGACCGGAGCAGCTCTCGATGGGCGAGCGCCAGCGCGTCACCATCGCCCGCGCACTCGCGGGTGAGCCGCAGCTGCTGCTGGCCGACGAGCCGACGGGCAGTCTCGACTCGACTCGCACCCGCGAGATTCTCGGGCTGCTGCGCGACCTCTGCCGCGAGCGGGGAATGCCCGGTCTGCTGGTCACGCACGACCCCGACGCGGTTGCGTTTGTGGATCGCGCGCACACGCTGCGCGACGGACGCCTGTTGGCAGGCGCGCCCGCGGAGCTGGTCGCGAGCACGTCGTGAGGGTGACGCTGAACCCGAAGCTCCTCGGGGTGCGGCTGGACATGCTGCTCTACCTCTACCGGCGGCGCCTGCGAGCCCATCCCGTCGCGGAGCTGCTCGCGGGCAGCGGCGTGGCGATCGGCGTGGCCCTCGTCTTCGGGGTGCTGCTTGCCAACGCGAGCCTCACCAGCTCCGCGGGCCGGCTCGTCCACGGGCTGGCGGGCTCCGCACGCTACGAGCTGACCGCACGCTCCGCCCAGGGTGTCGACGAAGGCGTGGTGGAGCGAGTGGGCGCGCTGGACGGCGTTCAGGTCGCCGCCCCGGTACTGCGCGAGAACGTGACCCTGATCGGTCCTCGGGGTGAGGAGGCGGTGCAGTTGATCGGCCTTACGCCGAGCCTGGAAGCGCTCGGGGGCGTGGCCACGCAGGAGCTGGGCGCGGCGTCGCTGCTGCTGAAGGGAGGTCTCGGCCTGCCCCGCGGGGTGGCCCGCAGGCTCGGCGAGCACCCCGGCCTGGCCCTCGGGGTCGCGGGCAACGGGGCGGTGCGCAACGCACGCGTGCGGGTCGTGCTCGGCGGCTCCTCGGCGACGGTCTCCGAGAGTCCCGTCGCGGTCGCGGTGCTCGGCGTCGCGCAGACGCTCGCGGGGCGAACGGGTCGTGTGAGCGAGATCCTGATCCGTGCGCAGCCCGGGGCCGAGCGTAGCGTGGCGGGGCAGCTGGCACGCCTGGCCGCACGGGAGCACCTCGATCTGCGCCCGGCGGACGACGAACTGAGGCTGCTGAAGCTCGCCACTGGGCCCAGCCGCCAATCGACCGGGCTGTTCACCGCGATCGCGGTGATGATCGGCTTTCTGCTCGCCCTCAACGCGATGCTCCTGACTGTGCCAGAGCGGCGGCGCTTCATCGCCGAGCTGCGCGTGCAGGGCTATGACGCGCGTCAGATCGTGCTGCTGCTCGGCGTGCAGGCGCTGCTGCTCGGGATGGTCGCCTCGCTGCTCGGGATCGCCCTGGGCGAGCTGCTCGCGCACGCGTTCTTCGAACAGGTGCCGGGGTTCCTCACCGCCGCGTTCCCGGTCGGGGCCGAAGAGGTCGTGCACGCCGGCACGATCGCGGCGGCGATTGCCTGCGGGGTGCTCGCGACGGCGCTTGCATCGCTCGCGCCGCTGATCGACCTGCGCGGCACCCGCTCGGCCGACGCCGTGTTCCGGGAGGTCGGCGCGCACAGCGAGATCGTCAGAGGGCGCACGATCGCGGCGCTCGCGCTCGCGGGAGTCGGGCTGGTCGGGGTTGCGATGGCGCTCGCGCTGCTGGCGCCTCGTCTCACGATCGGCGCCGGTGTGGGTCTTGCGCTGGCCAGCGTCTGTCTCGTGCCCGCGACCTTCTGGGCGCTCGCCCGGCTGTTGCCACGTGCGGCCGAGCGGATTCGCAGCGGCGCGCTGATCGTCGCGCTCGCGGAGATGCGTGCGACCACGATGCGATCGGTGGCGCTCGCGGGGATCGTCGCGCTCGCGGTCTATGGGGGCATCGCGATCGGAGGGGCGCGCAATGACCTATTGCGCGGCATCGACCGGGCGACCGCGCAGTACTTCGGCACGGCGCAGGTCTGGGTCACTGCGGGCAGCGACGTGTTCAACACCAACAGCTTCGCCCCGGGCGCACCGGCCGCGGCGGTCGCGCGCGCGCCGGGTGTGGCGGCCGTCCGGGTCTACCGCGGCGGCCTGCTCGACGTGGGCGAGCGACGTATGTGGGTGCGCGCGCGGCCCGCGGGAGACGCGCGGATGATCGAATCCAGTCAGCTGCTTGACGGCGACTACGCGACTGCGACGAGGCTGATCCGTGGCGGCGGCTGGGCGGCGGTGTCGAGCGACTTCGCCACCGAACGCGGCCTGCGGGTGGGCGGTTCCTTCGTACTGCCCACGCCCACGGGCGAGGCCCGAGTGGGGGTTGCCGCGATCACCACCAACTCCGGCTGGCCCGCGGGCGCGATCACGCTCGCCGCGAAGGACTACGCGCGACTGTGGGGCACCACCGACGCCGCTGCCCTGGAGGTCAGCCTGAAGCCGGGCGTCAGCCCCGCGGCGGGCAGGCACGCGGTGCTCACCGCGCTCGGGCCGGGCTCTGGACTGCAAGCCCACACCGCCGGCGAACGTGCCGCCCTGAGCGCGGCGAGCGCTCGCCAGGGGCTACGCACACTCGCGGAGATATCGACGCTGCTGCTGCTCGCCACCGCGCTCTCGGTGGCCTCGGCGCTCAGCGCCGCGATCTGGCAGCGTCGCCCGCGCCTCGCTGCTCTGAAGATCCAGGGCTATGACGCCGGTCAGCTCTGGCGGGCGGTGCTCATGGAGAGCGCGGTGACGATCGGCGTCGGCGCGACGCTCGGTGCGCTGCTCGGGGTCGCCGGCCACGCGCTCGCGAGTCGCTACCTACAGTTGAGCACCGGCTTTCCCGCGCCGTTTGCGGCGGGCCCCGAGCAGGTGCTGCTCACGGTCTCGCTGCTCGCAGCGATCGCGCTGGCGGTGATTGCGCTGCCCGGCATGGCCGCCGCGCGCATCTCACCGCGCGCCGTGTTACAGGAATGACATGGGGTCCCTGGTGCCATGTGCAGCCGGGGATCTCGATTTTCAAGTCATCGATTTTCCTGACAGGGAAACTCAAGCAGCCAATTTTCCTCTAGGCGCCGCATCGGAGACAGGCGATGATCGGCCTGTCAATTAGATGTTTGCCCCGGCGCCCCCCGGACTGTCTGCGGGTGGCGCTGGATTATGTTGCCTTCGGGAGGGGATTGGGTTAATGCGTCGGATTCTGGTCTTGGTCGCAGGTCTCGCGCTGATGGGGCTCATCCCCGTCGCAGCCGGTGCGTCGGAAGGGTGTGGGAACGAAGCGCTGCGTGAAGAGCGGCATCTGACGTTCCTGCCGGGCTGCCGGGCGTATGAGATGGTCTCGCCGTCGGAAAAGAACGGCGGAGGGGTGACACTCGGCACCGGTGCCTTCCGCGCGTCGTCAACAGGTGGTGCCATGATCTTTGACTCCGACGTTGGCGCCGACGACACACGTGGGACCGGGTCTATCGCAGCGGTGACTTTTCGTAGCGATCGCGGTGCGAACTCCTGGGCTACGCAGTCGTTGTCGGTTGCTCAGAACGTCAATCTCTTTGGCCCGTATAACTCTCAGTCCTTCGGATGGTTCGCGCCGGATCTCTCGCACGCGATGTTGGACGCAGGCGATCCCGCTTTGGTGCCTGGTGCCCCGCAGGGTATTCCGAACCTCTATCTGACAGACGGGGTTGGCGGCTCTCCTCAGCTGCTCACACCGGCGATCAGCCCCTACGCGCCGGGTCCATTCAACGGTGAGACACCAGTCGATACCTCCACCGATTTCGGGCGCGTTGCGTTTGAATCAACCCAGCGCCTTACGAGCGATACCCCCTTTGGCGTGTACTCGACTTTGTATGACTGGGACCACGGCACGGTGCATCTCGTGGGAATCCTGCCGGACGGAACGCCTGCGCCCGAAAGGGTCGTTGCCAGCGCGGAAGGAGCCGGGTTCTCGGATACGGAGGAGGCGTTTTCGGATGACGGCGCTCGTCTGTATTTCACGACTCCGAACAATGGATATCTGTACCTGCGTCGCGACAATTCATCGACCGCGTGGGTCTCTCAGTCAGAGGCGTCGTCTCCGGATGCAACGCCGGGCCCAGCTGATTTCCGCGGAGCATCGGCGGACGGCATGCGCGCGGTGTTTACGAGCGAAGAGCATCTCTTGGATGCCGATCACGATACCGCAAAAGACCTGTATCTCTATACCGACAGTCCAAACCCGGCGAGCGAATCTAATTTGACACTGTTGTCGGAAGACCACGAACCCTCCGACGGGACGGAAGACGAGGGTCGACGGCGTGCTCGGCATCAGCCCCGACGGAAAGCGGGTCTACTTTGCCGCTGAGGGTCAGATCGTCGCCGGGCAGCCGGTCAATGCCACTACAAAGCTCTACCTTTGGGATCACGGGAACGTGCGGTACATAGCTACGCTCGTTTCGTCGGCACACGCAGACGACGAGCTGAACTGGTGGCCCTCGGCGTCCTATCGCACCTCGCGGATCGCTGACGACGGCCGGTATCTACTGTTCACCACGGCAGCACCGTTGGCGCCCGGCTTCGACAGTGCGGGTCACAAGGAGATCTACCGCTACGACAGTGACACCAACCAGATCGCCTGCGTCTCATGCGGGTCCGGTGCGGGGCCGGCAACCAGTGAAGCCTCGATCAACTTTCCGGGTGCGGGCTTGACGGCGGAATATGTCAACACTGAAACCCGTGTTATCTCGGCAAACGGCCAGCGAGTCTTCTTCGACACTGCCGATGCGCTGGTGTCAGGGGACACAAACGGCAAGGTGGATGCTTACGAATGGGACAATGGCGTGCTTCACCTCCTGTCCAGCGGCACGGCTGAAAGCAACTCGTATTTCGTAAACGCGAGCGAAAACGGCGACGACGCTTATCTCGTGACGCGTCAGGAGCTCGTGGGACGCGACACGGACAAGTTGCTCGATCTCTACGACGCTCGGGTTGGCGGTGGCTTGCCCGAACCGGCATTGGCCCCACCTCCCTGTGCAGGTGAAGCCTGTCAAGGCGTTGGCGGTAGTCCATTGAACGCTCTCGCGCCCGCGAGCGCACGCTTGGGTGCGTCGGGCAATCTGCCGGCCCTTCCCGCAGTGAAGAACGCTCACGCGAAAGCGACGAAGGCGCAGAAGCTGGCCAAGGCGCTGAGGGCATGCAGGGCGCGAAAGCACGGTCAACGTAAAAAGTGCGAAGCCCGGGCGCGCAAGCGTTACGGAACACGGGCATCCAAGAGCGGAGGGCGTAAGTAAATGTATTCCTTCTCCAGGCTAATACTGCTGACGGTGTCGCTATTTGCCGTGTTCGTCGCCAGCGCCGGCGCCGAATTCAACATAGCGAGCTTCGACGGTCAGATCGCGAACCAGGACGGCTCGGCGGCGACGCAGGCCGGAGCGCATCCATATGAGATCTCCACGACCGTCACGTTCCCCAGTCATCCTGACCCGGAATACTCTCTCCCGCTACCGGACGAAGATGTCAGGAATCTGATGGTCAGCACACCCCCGGGTTTGATCGGGAATGCGACTGCGACCCCGGAACGCTGTGACCTCGCGGACCTCGTGCTGAGGGTGTGTCCCGTTGACAGTCAGGTTGGCGTCGCTGTGACGAAAACGGTGTTCGGCGATCTGGCGACTTCGGTCTACAACGTGACCGCTCCGCCGAGCGTTCCTGCGCAGTTCGGGTTCGTGGTCTCGAGCGTCCCGGTGCTCCTGACGCCGAGCGTGCGAAACGGATCGGACTATGGGTTGACGATCAGCGCGCGCAATGTTCCGCAGACTATTCCAGTGACAGGGGCGACCGTGACGTTCTGGGGGGTGCCGGCTGACCCAAGCCATGACTTCCAGCGGTGTGGGATTCTCGACTCCTTTGCCGAACCGCCTGCCTGTGAAGGAGAAACGAACGACGATCGCTCTTTCCCCCACAATGCCCGCTACGCGGCGACGCCGTTCCTGCGCAACCCGACCTCATGTACCCCGGCCGGCGTGGGGCTCGAAATGAGCGCGATCGCCGAGACCTGGCAGAACCCGGGAGCGCGGCACGTTGCGTCCTTCTTCACACATCTGCCGGCCCCCCACGAAGCTACGCAGATCGGTACGACCGGCTGCGATCTGGTCCCATTCGACCCATCGATCTCGATGGCCGGTGATTCAGGGGTGGCGGGCGGTCCATCGGGCCTAGCCGTCGGAGTCACGATGCCGCAAAACGAAAATCCGACCGGACTCGCGCAAGCCGACCTGAAGAAGGCCGTCGTCACGCTGCCCGAAGGCGTCACCATCAACCCGTCGACGGCGAACGGCCTCGGGGCGTGCAGCTCCGCCCAGATCGGTCTTCTGGGCACGAACTTCCCCGAGCCGAATCCAATTCACTTCAACGAAGCGGAACCGGCCTGTCCTGAAAACAGCCGGATCGGCACGGCGCTCATCAAGACGCCGCTGCTCAAGGATCCCCTTGAAGGCGCGGTGTATCTGGCGGCGCAGGGCGATAACCCGTTCGGGAGTCTGCTCGCGATGTACCTCGTCGCGAAGGGGCCGGGTGTGTTGCTGAAAGTCCCCGGCCTGATACAGGCCGACCCCAACACGGGCCGCCTGACGGCGACGTTCGACCACAACCCGCAGCTGCCGTTCAGCAGCCTGAAGTTGATCTTCAAGGAAGGCCCGCGGGCGCCGCTGATCAACCCGCCGACGTGCGGGAGCTACGCGACGAGTGCGGCGTTTAGCTCGTGGGCGCAGCCGGAAAACCCGGTGAGCCGCAGCGCTTCCTTGCAGATCAGCAGTGGCGCTGACGGCGGGGCGTGTGCGCCGCTCGGGTTCTCCCCGGCGTTCACCGGCGGGACCGTGGGCGCGGACGCGGGCGCGTTTAGCCCGCTGGTGCTCTCCTTCTCGCGCGGCGACGGCGAACAGACGATCAGGGGGCTCACGGCGACCCTGCCGCCGGGGGCGCTCGCGAAGCTCGCGGGTGTGGCGCTCTGCGCCGATGCCGACGCCAATGCGGGCTCTTGTCCGGCCGCGAGTCAGATCGGATCGGTCACGGTCGCTTCGGGCGCCGGTCCCACGCCGTTCACGCTGACCGGCAAGGTCTTCCTGACCGGGCCCTACAACGGCGGTCCCTTCGGGGCGGTCGTGGTGGTCCCCGCGCTCGCCGGGCCGTTCAATCTGGGCAACGTGGTCGTGCGCAACTCGATCCGCATTGACGAGCACACCGCGCAGGCCACGATCGTCTCCGACGCGTTCCCCGAGTTCGTGAACGGGTCTGGGATACCGGCGGACATCAGGCACGTCGACGTGACGCTTGACCGGGCGGGCTTTTCGTTCAACCCGACCAACTGCGATGCCTTGCGGATGGCGGGGACGCTCAGTTCCAACCAGGGTGTGAACGCGGCGATATCGGCTCCATTCCAGGCCGTGAACTGCGCCAAGCTGCCGTTCAAGCCCAAGTTCACGGCGAGCACCTCTGCGCGCACCTCGCGGGCGGCCGGCGCGAGCCTGACGGTGAAGATCGGCTACCCCAAGGGCAGCCAGGCGAACATCAGAGCCGTCAAGGTCAACCTGCCCCCGCAGCTGGCCTCGCGTCTGACGACACTCCAGCAGGCCTGTCTGGACACGACCTTCGACCGCAACCCGGCGGCCTGTCCGGCGGGCTCCAGCGTGGGTGTCGCAAAGGCCGTCACGCCCGTGCTGGCCAAGCCGCTCTCGGGTCCGGCGTACTTCGTCTCGCACGGTGGCGCCAAGTTCCCCGAACTGATCATCGTGCTCCAGGGCGAAGGCATCACCGTGCAGCTCGGCGGGGAAACGTTCATCAACAGCAAGGGGATCACCAGCTCAACCTTCCGGTCGGTGCCCGACGTGCCGATCGGGTCCTTCGAACTGAACCTTCCGCGTGGGCCCCATTCGGTGCTCGGCGTGGGCGGGAAGGTCGATCTCTGCAAGACCAAGCTCCTGATGCCCACCGCGATCACCGCCCAGAACGGCGCGGTCATCAGGCAGTCCACAAAGATCGCTGTGAGCGGCTGTGTCAAGCACAAGGTCAAGAAGACGAGCGCGAAGGCTCCCCGCGGCAAGACGAAGTAGCGGGGGAGCGATGCCGACGGAGCACCGGCAGGCCGGGGCGCGGGGATCGCGCTCCGGCGAGCGGCCCGGGAAGGAGCGGGTCGCTCGCTTCCAGCAGATGCGGATCACGACCGCGATGACCGAGGTCGCGACCGCGGGCGGCGTGGCCAACGTGACGGTGGGTCACGTCACGAGCCACGCCGGTGTCTCGCGTCGAACGTTCTATGAGCTGTTCGACGACAAGGAGGACTGCTTCCTGGCGGCGCTCGAGGAGGCGCTCGCCCGCGCCCGCGGGTATGTGCTCGCGGTCTACCGTCCCGCCGACGTCTGGCGGGTCCGCATCAGGGCGGCGCTCACGGCGTTCCTGTCGTTCCTCGACGACGAGCCCGCGATGGGGCGGCTGCTGCTCGTGGAGGCCCTCGGCGCGGGACCGAGGGTCCTGGAGCGCCGCGCGGTGGTGCTGGAGCAGGTGGGCCGCATCCTGGATGGTGGCCGGGGCGCCGTGCGGGGGTCCGCTGCTGCTGTCGCCGCTACCCGAGAGCCCACCGCCGCGACTGCGCGGGAGCCTGTCGCGGCTGCTGCTGCCGCCATCACTACTCCCTCCGCCTCTTCTCTGACCGCCGAAGGCGTGGTGGGCGCGGTCCATTCGATCCTCCACACACGGCTGCATCAGGGCGGTGAGTCGCGATTGACCGAGCTGGCCAGCCCGTTGATGGCGATGATCGTGCTGCCCTATCTGGGTCCGGCGGCCGCACGTGCGGAGCTGACCCGCTCTCCGCCGTCGCCCCGGGAGTGGCCGCGGGCGATCGCGCGCAAGGATCCCCTGAAGGGTCTGTCGATGCGCTTCACCTATCGCACCAGCCGCGTGCTGGGGGCGATCGCGGTGCAGCCCGGGGCGTCCAATCGGCTCGTGGGCGAAGCTGCGGGCGTCGGCGACCCGGGCCAGATCTCAAAGCTCCTCACTCGACTTGAGGGCCTGGGCTTGGTGGCCAACGGCGGCGGGGGCCAGCCTGAGGGGATGCCCAACGCCTGGACGCTCACGACATTGGGGATCGAGGTCGAGCGGGCCGCGAGCAACCGTCCAGGCACGGAGCCTTAGACACGGGGCATTGGTATGTTCAACCGTGAGATGGGGGCCAACCGTGTCGCGACTGCCGCCGCCATGCTGCGCGCGACGTGGGGCTACTGGCTCGGCGTGTTCCCACGGGTTGCCCGTGAGCTGAGCCACTGGCGCGACTCGGCGCATGCGATCCCCGATCCCGGACTGCAGTTGCTGGCCTTGGAGGCGCTGGCCAAGCGAGGCAACATGGAGGGCGCGGCGGCCTTTGCGACATTCGCCCCGCAGGCCCACCGCGACGCCGTGGTGCGCGCCACGGTCGCCTTCCAGGCCGCCTACAACTACCTGGATCTGCTCGCCGAGCAACCCAACGGGAACCCGGGCCAGAACAGCCGCCGCCTGCATCGGGGGCTGCTGGTGGCGCTCGACCCGGCTGCCACCCACGTCGACTACTACGAGCATCACAGCGCCCGGGCCGACGGGGGGCACCTCGTCGCGATGCTCGACGCCTGCCGCTCCGCACTGAGCGAGCTGCCCGCATACTCCGCGGTCGCGCCCGCGGCCCGCCGAGCGGCCACACGGGTGGTCGCCTTCCAGGGGTTTCAGGCCGATGTCGAGCAGTCAAAGGTCTGCGGGCAGAGTGAGGCCGAGCGGTGGGCCCGGGCGCAGACGCCCGCGGGCGGCGAGCCGCGCTGGTGGGAGACCCTGGCCTCGGGGGGCTCCTCGCTCGGGGTGCACGTGATGCTCGCCACCGCCGCCGAGCGCGGCGTCACCGCCAGCGAGGTCGCGGCGCTCGAGAATGCCTATTTCCCGTGGATCGGGGCGCTGCACACGATGCTCGACCATCTCGTGGATGCCGCAGAGGATGCCGCCGCCGGCCAGCGCAACCTGATCGACTGTTACGCCTCGCCGGAGCAGGCGGTGGAGCGCCTGGGGGCGCTCGCCGAGCGGTCGCTGGGCTGCGCTCGCTCGCTGCGGCCCGCCGCTCGACACACGCTGATCGTGGCCGCGATGACGGCCTTCTACCTGTCGGACCCCGAGGCGTCCGCGCCTGCCGCGCTGTCCGCCACGCGCGCGGTCCTGGACACGTTTGGCCCGCTGGTCACGCCGGCGCTTGCGATCTTCAAGACCAGAGAGGCGGCGGGGCGGGTGTACTACGCTTGCCGACGAGATGTCCAGCACGACGCGGCGACTCGAGCACCCACTCTCCTCACCGGCCACCGGGGCTGACGTCCAGGCTCGTGTGCCCGCGATCGCGGTCGGGCTCTCGCGGGTCGGAGTGACGGGCGTGGAGAAGGTCATCAGGATCCGCGAGGAGCTGTTCTTCGCGCGCCTGGAGTGCTTCGTGGACCTGGGGCGCGAGCAGAAGGGCGCGCACATGTCGCGCTTTGAGGAGGTCGTCAACGAGGCGATCGGCGCGGTGGTGCTGAGCGAGTCTCCGTTCCGCGCCGAGACCCTGGCCCAGCACATCGCCGAGCTGGTCCGCGAACGCCAGGGAGCGGCCCGCGCGGAGGTCACGATCGCGGCGCGCTACCCCGAGCACAAGCCGGCCCCGGTGTCGGGAGTGGAAACCCAGGAGATCTACACCCTCTACGGACGCGCGGTGGCCTCCGAGCGCGGCACCCGTCGCCTGGTGGGGGTCTCGGCGACCGGGATGACGGCCTGCCCATGCGCACAGGAGCTGGTAGCGGCCCGCGCCCGCGAGCGCCTGGTGGCCGACGAGTTCACGGAGGCTCAGATCGAGCTGATCTTCGAGCACGTGCCGGTGGCCACCCACAACCAGCGGGGGCTTGGAACGCTGCACATCGGCTGCCTCGAGGATTGCGACGCCGAGATCGACGCCTCGGCGCTGCTGGCGATCGTGGAGGGCTCGATGTCCTCGGAGATCTACGAGCTGATGAAGCGCTCCGATGAGGTCGAGGTGGTCGAAAAGGCCCACCGCCGCCCCCGCTTCGTCGAGGACTGCGTGCGCGAGATGCTCGCCGGGGTGGTGGGACGTTTCCCGGAACTCGACGGGGGGAGCTTCGTCTCGGCCCGCCAGGAGAACCTTGAGACGATCCACCAGCACAACGTGGTCGCCGAGCGCCACGGGCTGCTGAGCGAGCTGCGCTGCGAGCTGGACTCGGGCGAGCCCACGGCGCGGCAAACCACGCTGGCGGACTGGCTGGAGGGTGGGGCTTAGCCGCCGGCTTGCTGGGTGCCGGCCCGCTGGGCCTGCTGGATGCGGCGGCGCAGGCCGAAGAAGTAGTCCAAGCCCGAGACCACGGTGACGAGCACCGTGAGATACACCAGCAGCGAGACCCACAGCGGCTGGTGGTGCACCGCGATCACGGCCAGGATGGCGGCGATCTGCAGGCAGGTCTTGATCTTGCCGAACATGCTGGCGGCCATCACCACACCGGCCTGGGTGGCGCCCATGCGCAGCACCGTCACGGCAAGCTCGCGGGTGATGATGACCATCGCCACCCACGCCGCCAGCCGGTTGAGGGAGACCAGCGAGAGCAGGGCGGCCACGATCAGCAGCTTGTCGGCGAGCGGGTCCATGAGCTTCCCGAACGTCGTGATCTCCGCGCGCGAGCGCGCGAGGTAGCCGTCTACAAAGTCGGTGAGCGAGGCCAGCGCGAACACCACGGCGGCCAGGATGTCGCCCTCGGGGGTGTTGCCGAGCAGCACCGCCACGAGCACCGGCACCAGCATGATCCGGGCCACCGTGAGCAGATTGGGGAGGTTCAGGGGGAACACGGCTGCACGGCATTATGGCGCCCGGGCGAAGCCCTGCAAAGCCCCTCTCAGGCCGCCGTCCACCGACCGGGTGGCGGCGCTCGCGCCGCAGGCGCTCAGTAGCCCACCGAGTAGAAGCTGATGCGCTTGCAGCCCCTGAGCTTGTAGTGGGGCAGCGCGTGGTGGCTGGTGAACACGATGATGTGGGGGTTCCCGCAGTAGATCGTGCCCGAGCCCTCATGGGCGTGCACCACAGTGGCCGGGTTGTTGCCCGTCCAGACGTAGCTGACGGAGTGGTCGGTGTAGATGAAGTTCTGGCCGTTGCCGGCGTGGATCACCGAGGTCTGCGACGGCTGCTCGCCCGGGTGGTAGTCGGCCCAGATCACGTCCCCGGCGTCGCCGCCGTAGATGGTGTCGCTGCCGTAGCCCCCGAGCAGCTCGTTGTGTACCCCTTCCCGGCCCTGCAACACGTGGTGTTCGCCCGCCGCGCCCTTGTCCATGATGAGCTTGTCGATCTGGGGCCAGCCCGCGTGGCTCGTGTTGGCGCCCGCGAGCGGCGCCCCGAGCACCCCGCCGAGGGCGAGCAGCAGGCCGCCCAACGCCAGCATCGGGGCCGGGCGGAGGGGGCGCATGTAACGGTGGGCTGTGGGTGTGTGGGGGGTCATGGCTTTCGAGGGAACCTTGATGAGATCGACAACACCGGTTCTACCCTCAGGGTGCGCGGCAGAACTCGGACATGCGGCCAGTGCCGGGTCGCAGGCGTCGGCCCGCTAGGGTGCGGGTCATGCCACTGATTCCGATGGTCATCGAGCGCACCGCGCGGGGCGAGCGCGAGTTCGACATCTACTCGCGACTGCTCAACGAGCGCATCATTTTCCTGGGGTCCCCCGTCGACGACCAGGTGGCCAATCTGGTGGTGGCCCAGCTGCTGCACCTGGAGTCCCAGGACCCCGAAAAGGACATCTCGATCTACATCAACTCGCCTGGTGGCTCGATCTATGCGGGCCTCGCGATCTACGACACGATGCGATTCGTCAAGCCCGACATCCAGACGATGTGCGTGGGGGTGGCGATGTCGATGGGCTCGCTGCTGCTGGCCGGCGGGACCAAGGGCAAGCGGGCGGCGCTGCCCAACAGCCGGATCCTGATCCACCAGCCCTCGGCGGGCTTCGAAGGCCAGTCGACCGACATCGAGATCCACGCCCGCGAGATCCTCTCGATCAGGGCCCGGATCGACGAGATCTACGCCGAGGCCACCGGCAAGACCGCCGAGGAGGTGCGCCGCGACATGGAGCGCGACCGCTTCTTCAGGGCAGACCAGGCGCGCGACTACGGCCTGATCGACCGCGTGCTAGACAACCACTGAGTCTCAGGCGATCGGGTGCTCGATCGCGCCGAGAGCCTCGATCTCGATGCGTACCACGTCGCCCGTGGTGAGGAAGCGCTCGCTGGCCATGCCGACCCCGCTGGGGGTGCCCGTGAGGATCAGGTCGCCGGGTTCCAGGGTGCAGGTCTCCGACAGGAACTCCACCAGCCGGGGGATGCCGAAGATCAAATTCGACGTCGAGGAGTCCTGGCGCAACTCGCCGTTGACCCAGGTGCGCAGCGCCAGCTTGTGGGGGTCCTCGATCTCGTCGACCGTGGTGATCCAGGGGCCGTACGGACAGAAGCCGTCCGCGCCCTTGGCGCGGGTCCACTGGGGCTCGCGCTTCTGTAGGTCTCGGGCGCTCAGGTCGTTGGCCACCGCGTAGCCCGCCACGGCGCCGTCCGCGCCGATCACGACCGCCAGCTCGCCCTCGTAGTCCAGGCGCTTGACCACCGTCGGGCAGTGCACGGGGGCTCCCGGCGCGGCCGCCGAGGTGGGGAGCTTCATGAACACCACCGGCTGCTGCGGCGCCTGCCCGCCGGTCTCGGCGATGTGGTCGGCGTAGTTCAGCCCGATCCCAAAGATTGCCCGGGGGCGGGGGATGGGGGCCAGCAGGGTCACCTCGGACAGCGCGAAGCTCGGTCCGTCCGCCGGGGTGCCCCCGAGATCCAGGATGCGGTCGAGCACGGTGGTGGACTCCTCAGCAAAGGCGACCACTTGCTCGTCGTGTACCTCACCCGCGCGGGGTGTGGTGGAGCCGGGTGCTAGGAAGCTGGCCAGACGCATCGCGAGCCGCAGCCTATCTGGCGTCGGAGGCGCCGGCGCCCGGCGAAGTGAATAACCTCGCTCGTGGATGGCCCGCATGACCAAGCTTGAGCGCTCGATACTGCTGCTGGTCGTCGGCTTCACCGTGCTCGCCGGGGTGAGCGACTACCAGGGCTGGGCCGCGGTGCCCCGCTTTGCGCTCGCCACCCTCGCCCTGGCCGGACTGGCCTGGGTGGTGTCGTTTGCCACCGAGCAGCTCGGGGAGCTCTTCGGCCCGGCCCTCACCGGAATGCTCCAGGCCACACTGGGCAATCTGCCCGAGCTGTTCGTGGTGATCTTCGCCCTGCAGAAGGGCGAGCTGGTGGTCGCCCAGACCGCGATCATCGGTTCGATATTCGCCAACGCCCTGCTCGTGCTGGGCCTGGCGATCGTGCTCGGTGCACGGCGGGCACCCGACGGCGTGATGCGCTTCTCGACCCGGCTGCCGCGGGATACCAACACGCTGCTGCAGGTCACGGTGTTCATCATCGTGCTGCTGGGCCTCTCACTGGGCTCGCACGATCGGGCGAGCCATCACGTGCAGGCCATCTCGATCGTGGGCGCCGTCTGCCTGCTGATGGTCTACCTGGCCTGGGTGATCCCCTATCTGCGCTCGGACACCGCCCCGCTGGCCCCCGAGCGGCCCACGGCCGACACCGACGAAGAGCCGGCCGGGCCGAGGCTGTCAGCGCGACTGGCCCTCACGCTGCTGCTCGTCTCGGGCGTGGCCGCGGCGTTCGTCTCGGACTGGTTCATTAACGGGCTGGCCCCGGCGATCCACCAGTTGCACATCTCCCAGGCCTTCGCCGGCCTCGTGATCGTCGCGATCGCCGGCAACGCCGTGGAGCACGTCGCCGGCCTCGTGCTCGCCGCCAAGGGCCACTCGGACCTCTCGATCTCGGTCATCAAGAACTCGGTGGCCCAGATCGCGGCCTTCATGTTCCCGCTGCTCGTCCTGATCTCCTTCACGCTCTCGACGCGGCTGACGTTCGCGATCGCCCCCGTGTACATCGGAGCGCTCGGGCTGATGGCCCTGGCCGTCTGGCAGGTCACCGGCGACGGCGAGGCCGCCGCCTTCGAGGGCTGGGCGCTGGTCGCGCTCTACGTGATCTTGGGGACTCTCACGCTCTACGAGTGAGGCACGCACAACGCGAACCCGCGCAAGCCCCCCTTGTGGGGGCTCTTCTAAGTCGTTCGTGGCTCAGCCGCGCGCCAGACCGCCCAGTACCGCGCCCGCCAGGCCACCCGCTCCCGCCGCCGTGGCCGGGCTCTCGACGCCCTCCAGGGGCGAGATGAAGAGGGTCTGGATCGCCAGTCGGCCCGGGCCGGTGAAGCGGTTCCAGGTCAGCTTGCCCCCGCCGCCGAAGATCCCGGTCTTCAGGCCCATCGTGACCGCCTCCAGCTTGACCGTGGGGTCCTTGTAGAGCCACGCCCCGGCCTCCACGTCCAGCTGCTGGCCGGCCTCCAGTTCGACCAGGAAGACATTGCCGTGGCCGTGCAGCCACACCAGCGCGTCGCCCTCGGTGGCGCGGAACTTGTCCATGAAGAACCCCGAGCCCCCCAGCAGCATGTTCTGGACGCCCTTGATCCGTTCGAAGCTGTAGTCCAGGTTGTCGGTGGCCGCGATGAACTGGTGCTCGCGCACATCCAGGCCTTCGCCCTGCTTCAGGTGCAGCGGGATGCACTGGCCCGGCGAGTCCCGTGAGAACGCGATCCGGCCCGACCCCGAGGTGCGGGTCACGAAGAACTCAAGGCCCGCGATCTTGCGCTTGATCGCCCCCGGCAGCTTCTTCAGCTCCACGTTCAGCTGGGTCTCCTTCCACAGCAGCACGTGGTGCTCGAACATCACCGCCCGCTCGCCGATCTCGATCTGCAACTCCGGCACCAGCTCGCCCCTGATGTGGTAGGTCACCCCCGCGAAACTCTCGTCGTGGACGCTCGTGGGAATGGGCTCGGGCAGGTTCATCGCGGCGTCTCCTTGTAGTGATGCCTTGGTGCGCCGACGGGGATCGACGGGCACGCGCGCGAGAATTCTCACCGCCGGGGCGGACGGCTGTCAACGATCCCGCGTCGGAGACATCGCTCCGCGACTGCCGCCGCCCACAGCGCGCGAACGTTGCGCCGCAGGCCCGGGCCGATCCGTCCGGGCCCCACCACAGCTCCCGTGCGCGAGAAGCGCGCTAGACTGCTTACACCTCGCGCCTGGGCGGGGTTTTTCTTCGCCCAAGGCCGCCGTCCACCACCACGCAGGGAATTCTTCAAATGGCCCGCGGAGACGTTCGAATCGCAATCACCCTCGCATGCGAGGAGTGCAAGCATCGCAACTACCAGACCAACAAGAGCAAGCGCAACAACCCCGACCGGGTGACCCTGCGCAAGTTCTGTCGCTGGTGTCGTAAGCACACCAGTCATCGGGAGACCCGCTAGCGCGGGAGCGCAGCTGTGGCCCGTGACCGCAAACGTGCGAAGCAGCGTCAGCAGCGACGCCCTCCTGGAAGCCGCTCCTCGCGGATCGTTCGCGAGGACGTCCCCGGCGCGCTCGATCACGCCTCCGGCGATGTCGACGAGTTCGACGCCGCGCTCGTCAAGGGAGCCCAGGGAGCCCCGGATAGCCCGCCCGACGAGCTGGAAGACCCCGAGGTCCTCGCCGAGGGCAACGGCTCGGGGACCGGTCTCGTCGTACCCGGCGGCGGCGGTGGTGGTTCCGGTGGCGGTGGCTCCGGCGGCCGCGGCGGCTCATCCGGCGCGCCCCTGCCCGCACCAGCCCCCGGCGCCCGTGCGCCGATCGGCGGTCGTGCCCTCGCGTTCCTGCGGGCCAGCTGGGCCGAGCTTCAGCGAGTACAGTGGCCCGATCGCCGCCAGGTCACCCAGGCCACCGCGGTTGTATTGGGCTTCGTCGCCATCGCCGGCGCCTACCTCGGCCTCGCCGATTACGTCGCCAAGATCATCGTCGAAGTCATTCTCTAGCCTCACTCTCTAGGCTCCACTGCACACCGCGGCAATCGCAGTCAGCCCTATCTCGCCACCTCGCTTCCACTCCGAACCTGTCTAAAACCTAGGAATCCGAATGTTTCGTTGGTACGTCGTCAACACCTACTCCGGTCACGAGAACAAGGTCAAGCACAACCTTGAGCATCGGGTCGTATCGCTGGGCCAGCAGCGCTCCGTGCGCCAGGTGGTCGTCCCCACCGAGTCCGTGTCCGAGATGAAGGACAACCAGAAGATCACCGTTGAGAAACGCACCATGCCCGGCTACGTGCTGGTCAACATGGAGCTGAACGAGGACTCCTGGGGCGTCGTCAAGGGAACCCCCGGCGTCACCGGCTTCGTGGGCGCCTCCCAGGAGCCTGTCCCGCTCACCCAGGGTGAGGTCGACCGGCTGCTGCACAAGGAGGTCGCCACCGCCCCCCGCACCCGCGCCCAATTCGCGATCGGCGAGACCGTCAAGGTGGTCTCCGGACCCCTCTCGGACTTCTCGGGAGAGATCTCCGAGATCAACGACGACGCCGCCAAGCTCAAGGTGCTGGTATCAATCTTTGGTCGCGAGACACCTGTAGAGGTGGGCTTCGACCAGGTAAAGAAGCTCTAGAAAGCCGATACGAATGGCAAAGAAAGTCCTCACCACCATCAAGCTGCAGGCCCGCGGAGGCCAGGCCAGCCCGGCCCCGCCGGTCGGTCCGGCCCTGGGTCAGCACGGGATCAACATCATGGAGTTCTGCAAGGCCTTCAATGCCCAGACCCAGAGTGAGACCGGCACCATCATTCCGGTGGTCATCACCGTGTACGAGGATCGCTCGTTCACGTTCATCACCAAGACCCCGCCGGCCGCCGTGCTGATCCGTCAGATGCTGAAACTCGACAAGGGCTCCGGCGAGCCCCACCGCAACAAGGTGGGTCAGATCACCCAGGCCCAGTTGCGCGAGATCGCCGAGCGCAAGCTCAACGACCTGAACGCGCACGACGTCGACCAGGCCGCCAAGATCATCGCCGGCACCGCCCGTTCGATGGGCGTGGACGTGGTCTCGATGAGTAGCCACGGACGTCGCCACAAGGACGCCCTCGGCAAGGTCGACCGCGAGCGCGAGTACCAGCCGCTCGAGGCCATCGCTCTCGCCAAGAGTCTCTCCAGCGCCAAGTTCGACGAGTCCGTCGAGGTCCACGTGCGCACCGGTCTGAACGTGCGTCACGCCGACGAGCAGCTGCGCGGCACCATTGCGCTGCCCAACGGTCTCGGCAAGGACGTCAAGATCATCGTCTTCGCCCAGGGGCCCAAGGTCGCCGAGGCCGAAGCGGCCGGCGCCGACGTGGTTGGAGCCGAGGATCTCGCCAAGCAGATCGAGGAGGGTTTCGACGACTTCGACGTCGCCATCGCGACCCCCGACCTGATGTCGGTGGTGGGGCGCCTCGGACGCATCCTGGGCCCGTCGGGCAAGATGCCCAACCCCAAGGTCGGCACCGTCACCATGGACGTCGCCAAGGCCGTCGAGGAGTCCAAGTCCGGCAAGGTCGAGTACCGCACCGACCGCTCCGCGATCGTGCACCTCGTGATCGGCAAGGCCAGCTTTGAGAACCGACTGCTGCTGGAGAACTACGCCGCCGTGGTCGAGGAGCTGATTCGGGCCAAGCCGTCGGTGGCCAAGGGTCGCTACCTGCGCAACATCACTATCACTTCAACCATGGGCCCCGGGATCAAGGTCGATCCCAGCCGAACCCGCGATATCGTTGAGGAGGCGTCAGCAGCCACCGCTGCTTAGCGTCACCCGACGGCCACCCGAGACCCCCGGCAGCAGACCGATTCGATCGGTGCGCAAGACCGGGATAGGAGCCTCATGAACCGAGAGCAGAAGGCCGTGGCGATCGCCGAGATCGCCACCAACATCGACGAGTCCCAGGCGATCTTCGCCGTGGACTACCGCGGTATCACCGTCACCCAGGTGGCCGAACTGCGCACCAGGCTGCGCGAGGCCGACGCCAGCTTCCGGGTGGTCAAGAACTCGCTCGCCGAACGCGCCGCCGACCAGGCCGGTGCCGAGGCCCTCAAACCGTTTCTGCAGGGCCCCACGGCGCTGACCTTCGTGCGCGGCGACGCCGCGCTGGCCGCCAAGGCCGTGGCCGACTACGCCCGCATCACCCAGCTGCTCCCCTTCAAGGGCGGTGTGATGGACGGCGACGTGCTCGATCCCGAGCAGATCCGCTCGATCTCGCGGCTGCCCTCGCGCGAAGTGCTCTACGGGCAGCTCGTCGGCGTGGTGGCCTCGCCCATCTCCGGCCTCGTGCGTACCCTCGGGGCGCTCGTCGGCGGACTCGCCGTGGCCCTCGGGCAGGTGCGCGAGAAGAAGGAGTCCGGGGAGATCCCGGCCGGGGAGGCCCCAGCGGCCCCCGCGGCGCCCGTGGTTGAGGAAGCCCCCGCTCCCGCGGCTGATGAGGCACCGGCGGCCGAGGCCGCCGCGCAGGACCAGACTGAGCCGGAGGCACAGCCGGCAACAGACGACAACCCCAAGGCGGACGCTTCGGCTGACGATCAGTCCGAGACCGCCGAAGCGACCAAGGAGGACTGACAGATGGCGACCAGCACACAGGATTGGATCGAGGAGCTGAAGGGCATCTCGGTGCTCGAGCTGGCCGAGCGCATCAAAGCGCTCGAGGAGGAGTTCGGCGTGTCCGCCGCAGCCGTGGCCGCACCCGTTGCCGCCGCAGGCGGCGCAGGCGGAGGCGACGGCGCCGCCGCTGAAGAAGAAAGCAGCACCGTCGACGTGATCCTCACCGGAGCCGGCGACAAGAAGATCCAGGTCATCAAGGTGGTTCGCGCCGCCACCGGTCTCGGTCTCAAGGAGGCCAAGGCACTCGTCGACGAGGCCCCCAAGCCGGTCAAGGAGGGCATCGAGCGCGAGGAGGCCGACAAGCTCAAGCAGGAGCTGGAGGAGGCCGGGGCCTCGGTCGAGGTCAAGTAGCGACCGCTCTGAAAAGTTCTGTTGCGCCCGAGGGCCTCGCACTGTGCGGGGCCCTCGCTTTACCCGCGCCTAACAATCGCGCTCGCCTTCCGGTAGAATCGCGCCCGCCGGCCGATAGTCGCAGCCGCCCCGATGCAGTGACGCCGCGCCACATACGCGGCGATCCGGGGGTGGGGTCCGTGAGCGCTGGCTGCCCCTTAAGGGCATCGATGGCCTATGCTATCTTTGCTAGTCGCGCTTTCGCGCGCTCCTCTGCCCCGTCTCTCGCCCTCTGAAGGAGTAGTTTCTTGGCTGCTGCTGATGCTCTCCGGACGCGCCGCACTTTCGCGCGTCTGACCAAGTCCGTTGATGTACCGAACCTCATTGACATCCAGCGCCGCTCGTTCGAGTGGCTGACCGACACCGAGAAGGGCGGGCTGCGCGAGACGATCGACGACATCTCGCCGATCGAGGACTACACCGGCAACCTCGCCGTGCAGTTCGGTGAGTTTGTTTTCGACGAACCCGTCGCGTCGCTTGAGCAGTGCCGCGAGAAGGATCTGACCTACGCCCGTCCGCTGACGGTCACCGTGGCCTTCATCAACCGCGAGACCGGCGAGATCCGGGAGCAGTCGGTCTTCATGGGCGACTTCCCCTGGATGACCGAGCGCGGCACCTTCGTCATCAACGGCACCGAGCGCGTGGTTGTCACACAGCTGGTGCGCTCCCCCGGGGCCTACCTGATGGAGCCCAAGGACCGCGAGAAGCAGGTCTTCATCGCCAACCTCATGCCCGCCCGCGGGTCCTGGCTGGAGCTGGAGATCGACAAGAAGGGCAAGGTCTTCGTCCGCATCGACCGCAAGCGCAAGCTGCCCGTGACCGTGCTCCTGAGGGCGATGGGCTACGCCACCGATGAGGAGATCCTGCGGCTGTTCGAGAACTCGCTCTACATCCGCAACACGATCGAATCGGACACCGAGATCACCCGCACCGAAGAGGGTGCGCTGATCGAGCTGTTCAAGAAGCAGCGGCCCGGCGAGCCGCCGAGCGTCGACAACGCCAAGGCGCTGCTCAACCAGCTGTTCTTCGACCCCAAGCGCTACGACCTCACGCGCGTCGGCCGCTACAAGCTCAACTCGCGGCTGGGTCTGGACATCGACATCGATACCCGCACCCTCACCCACGACGACATCCTCGCCCTGGTGCGCGAGCTGGTCTCGCTGCCCAAGCGTCTCGGCATCCCCGAGAACCCGAGCGACTCCGAGGTCGAGATCAAGGATTACGCGGCCGAGGCGATGAGCATGCCCCGCGAGCCCGTGGCCGAGCACCTCGACGAGTACGAGCACTTCGGCAATCGCCGGCTGCGGACCGTCGGCGAGCTGATCCAGGAGGCCTTCCGCATCGGCCTCTACCGCATGGAGCGAGTCGTGCGCGAGCGCCTCACCACCGAGGACGCCGACACGATCACGCCCCAGACGATCATCAACATCCGCCCCGTCGTGGCGGCCCTGAAGGAGTTCTTCGGGTCCTCGCAGCTCTCGCAGTTCATGGACCAGACCAACTCCCTGGCCGGACTCACGCACCGTCGGCGCCTCTCGGCGCTGGGTGCCGGTGGTCTGACCCGCGAGCGCGCCCCGATCGAGGTGCGCGACGTGCACCCCACCCACTACGGGCGCATGTGTCCGATCGAGACCCCCGAGGGACCGAACATCGGTCTGATCGGCTCGCTGTCATCATTCGCCGAGGTCTCCGAGTACGGGTTCGTCACGACTCCCTACCGCGTCGTCAAGAACGGTGTGGTTGGCGGAGAGGTAGTTCGCCTCGACGCCACGCAGGAGGAGGAGCAGCTGATCGCGCAGGCCAACACCCCGATCGATCCCAAGACCGGCAAGCTCACCGATGAGGAGATCCTCTGTCGGACCCAGGCCGGCCAGTACGTGACGGTCGGGCCCAAGGATGTCGATCTGGTCGACGTCTCGCCCGAGCAGATCTGGTCGGTCGCAACGGCCATGATCCCGTTCCTCGAGCACGACGACGCCAATCGCGCACTCATGGGCTCGAACATGCAGCGCCAGGCCGTGCCACTGCTGAAGGCCGACGCCCCGCTGGTCGGTACCGGCATGGAGCGCCGCGCGGCGCTTGACACGGGCGACGTGCTGCTGGCCCGCAACGCCGGCACGATCGAGTTCATCGACGCCAACCAGATCGTGGTCCAGGGCAACGACGGCGACCGCGACGAGTACGAGCTGCAGAAGTTCATGCGCTCCAACCAGGGCACCCTGATCCATCAGAAGCCGATGGTGAAGACCGGCCAGAAGGTCAAGGCCGGCGACGTGCTCGCCGACGGGTCCTCCACCGACAAGGGCGAAATGGCCCTCGGCAAGAACCTGATGGTGGCCTTCATGTCCTGGGAGGGCTACAACTTCGAGGACGCCATCATCCTGTCCAAGCGCCTGGTCCAGGATGACGAGCTGACCTCGATCCACATCGAGGAGTACGAGATCGACGCCCGCACGACCAAGCTCGGCGAGGAGGAGATCACCCGCGACATCCCCAACCGCTCGGAGGAGTCGCTGCGCAACCTCGACGACCGCGGCATCGTGCGCGTCGGGGCCGAGGTGGCCTCCGGCGACCTGCTGGTGGGCAAGGTCACGCCCAAGGGCGAGACCGAGCTGACCGCCGAGGAGAAGCTGATCCGGGCGATCTTCAAGGAGAAGGCGCGCGAGGTGCGCGACACCTCGCTGAAGGTGCCCCACGGCGAGGGTGGCGTCGTGATCGACGTCAAGACCTTCAGCCGCGACGCCGGCGACGACCTGCCGCCGGGCGTCAACGACCTGGTGCGCGTGTTCGTGGCCAAGAAGCGCAAGATCTCCGAGGGCGACAAGCTCGCGGGGCGCCACGGCAACAAGGGCGTCATCTCCAAGATCGTCGACCAGCAGGACATGCCGTTCCTCGAGGACGGCACCCCGGTCGACGTGATCCTGAACCCACTCGGCGTGCCCTCGCGCATGAACGTCGGCCAGATCCTGGAGACGCATCTGGGCTGGGCCGCGGCGCAGGGCTGGTACGACGACGGCACCGAGGCCTACAAGGAAGCCCACGGCGCCGGCGGCTCGGGACGCGTGTACGTCTCTACGCCCGTCTTTGACGGGGCCACCGTGGAAGATGTCGACCAGGCGCTGGTCGCCTGGCAGGACGCTCACGAGGGCCGTATCCGCATGGACATCAACAAGTCCCGGCGGGCCGGCGAGCAGGCCTCGGGCAAGATGCGGCTGTTCAACGGCCGCACCGGCGAGCCGTTCGAGGAGCAGGTGACGGTGGGGTACATGTACATCCTCAAGCTCCTGCACCTCGTCGACGACAAGATCCACGCCCGCTCGACCGGCCCCTACTCGCTCGTCACCCAGCAGCCGCTGGGCGGCAAGGCGCAGTTCGGCGGCCAGCGCTTCGGCGAGATGGAGGTCTGGGCGCTGGAGGCCTACGGGGCCGCCTACACCCTCCAGGAGATGCTCACGATCAAGTCCGACGACACCGTTGGGCGGGTCAAGGCATACGAGGCGATCGTCAAGGGCGAGAACATCGCCGAGCCCAGCATCCCCGAGTCGTTCAAGGTGCTGCTCAAGGAGATGCAGTCGCTGGCGCTCGACGTCAACGTGGTCTCCGAGGAAGGTCAGCGCGCGGAGATGCGCGACGAGGACGACGACCTGCTGCGTGCCGCCGAGGAGCTGGGTATCGACCTCTCGGGCGTGCGCGCACCGGCACCCGCGGCCGCCGACGAGGCAGTCGAGGGCGAGGACGGCACCGGCGCCGTGGGCGAGACCCCCGCGGATTCGAGCACCGATGAGTCCGAGGTTGCACCGCTGGGCGAGGTCGAGGGAACCGTCGGCGAGGACGATGAGCCGCTCGGCATTCCCGAGGATGTGCTCCCCGACGACGACATCGAGCTTGATGGAGCGAGCGCTGATGTGCCCGATGAGGACCTCGCGCCGGAGCTGGCCGAGGACCTCGAGACGTAGACCGCGACCCGGACGCCGCCGCCACACGGCGGCGTCCAAGACACCCCGGGTCCGCTCCCAGGCCGACCCCAGATTCACCGCCTGATTCACCCGCGAGCGAAAGCGCCACCAGATGATCGACATCAATAACTTCGACGCAATTGAGATCAGTCTCGCCTCCTCCAAGCAGATCCGCAGCTGGAGTTCGGGCGAGGTGACCAAGCCGGAGACCATCAACTACCGCACCCTCAAGCCCGAGAAGGACGGTCTCTTCTGCGAGCGCATCTTCGGTCCCACCAAGGACTGGGAGTGCTACTGCGGCAAGTACAAGCGCGTGCGCTACAAGGGCATCGTCTGCGAGCGCTGCGGCGTGGAGGTCACTCGCTCCAAGGTGCGTCGCGAGCGCATGGGTCATGTCGACCTCGCCGCCCCCGTCAGTCATATCTGGTTCTTCAAGGGCGTGCCCAGCCGGATCGGCTACCTGCTCGACATGGCTCCCAAGGAGCTTGAGAAGGTTCTGTACTTCGCCGCCTCGATCGTCACCTGGGTCGATGACGAGGCCCGCACCAAGGACCTCGACTCCCTTGAGAAGGAGGTCAACAAGGTCCTCGACGCCTACGCCGCCGAGCGCGAGGAGCGGGTGCTGGAGCTGCGCGAGTCGCTCGAGCGTCGCGAGAAGTACCTGGAGAGCGCCAAGCAGACCAACTTCTCCGACGAAGACCACCTGTGGGCGGATTCGCTGGACCTCAACCTCTCAAAGCTCGCCGACGAGGAGCGCGAGAAGCTCGTCAAGGAGCTGCGCAAGACCTTCGACGCCGACATCGCCGACACCGAGGCCTACATCGAGGACGCCGCCGAGCGGATGCGCCACGTGTGGGAGCTGTTCAAGACGATGGACTCCAAGCAGATCGAGCACGACGAGACCACCTTCCGTGAGCTGAAGGAGCGCTTCGGCTCCTCCTACGGCTTCGGCGAGTACTTCCGTGGCGGCATGGGCGCCGAAGCGATCCGCGACCTCCTCCAGCAGGTGGACCTGGAGGCCGAACGGGTCGAACTGGAGGATCAGGTCAAGACCGCCAAGGGTCAGAAGCAGGCCCGCGCGGTCAAGCGCCTGAAGGTCGTCTCAGCCTTCATCCAGTCCGGCAACAAGCCCGAAATGATGGTGCTCGACGCCGTTCCGGTGATCCCGCCGGAGCTGCGCCCGATGGTGCAGCTCGACGGTGGGCGCTTTGCGACCTCCGACCTCAACGACCTCTACCGGCGCGTGATCAACCGCAACAACCGGCTCAAGCGGCTGCTGGACCTGGGCGCTCCGGAGATCATCGTCAACAACGAGAAGCGCATGCTCCAGGAGGCCGTCGACGCGTTGTTCGACAACGGCCGCCGCGGGCGTCCGGTCACCGGGCCGGGCAACCGTCCCCTGAAGTCCCTGAGCGACATGCTCAAGGGCAAGCAGGGTCGCTTCCGTCAGAACCTGCTCGGCAAGCGCGTGGACTACTCCGGGCGCTCGGTCATCGTGGCCGGCCCCTACCTGAAGCTGCACCAGTGCGGTCTGCCCAAGATCATGGCCCTGGAGCTGTTCAAGCCGTTCATCATGGCTCGCCTGGTCGAGCGCAAGTCCGCCCAGAACATTAAGGCCGCCAAGAAGATGGTCGACTCGATGATCGGGGAAGTCTGGGACGTGCTGGAGGAGGTCATCCACGAGCACCCCGTGCTGCTCAACCGGGCGCCCACCCTGCACCGCCTGGGGATCCAGGCCTTCGAGCCGCTGCTGGTCGAGGGCAAGGCGATCCAGGTTCACCCGCTGGTGTGTCACGCCTTCAACGCCGACTTCGACGGCGACCAGATGGCGGTCCACCTGCCCCTGTCGGCCGAGGCCCAGGCCGAGGCGCGCATCCTGATGCTCTCCTCGAACAACATCCTCTCCCCGGCCCACGGGGCGCCGCTGGCGACCCCGACCCAGGACATGATCCTGGGGGCCTACTACCTCACCTACGGGCCCGAAGCCGAGGATCTGGCCAAGATCGACCGGGCCACCCACGACCCGCGTCCGCACGTGTTCCGCACGGCCCAGGAGGCCGAGCTGTCCTACGAGGGAGGCGTGGTCACGCTGCACGACCTCGCCGAGTTCCGCCCGCCCGGGCGCGACGGCGGCCACGTGCTGACCACGATCGGACGCATCATCTACAACGATCGCATCGAGCGGGCGCTGGCGGAGGCCATCGGCGATGAGTTCGACGCCTCCAAGTACGTGTTCGTCAACCAGTCGATGAAGAAGCGCGACACCACCCGGCTGATCGACGCGCTGGTGCAGACCTACGGCGCCACCACCATTTCCCTGGTGCTGGATGCCTTCAAGGATCTGGGCTTCAAGTACGCCACCCAGGCCGGCATCACGATCTCCAAGAACGACGTCGTGATCCCGCCGCGCAAGGGCGAGATCCTCAAGAAGTACGAGGACATCGTGGCCGAGATCTCAGACCAGTACGACATGGGCCTGATCACTCAGGAGGAGCGTCACGAGGCGGTCGTGGAGAAGTGGAACGCCGCCACCGACGAGGTGGCCGACGCGATGGTCGAGAACCTCGAGACCCTGAACCCGATCTTCATGATGGCCAACTCGGGTGCCCGTGGCTCCTTCAAGCAGATCCGCCAGCTGGCGGGCATGCGCGGCCTGATGGCCAACCCGAAGGGTGAAATCATCGAGCGTCCGATCAAGGCCAACTTCATGGAGGGCCTGTCGGTGCTGGAGTACTTCATCTCCACCCACGGCGCCCGCAAGGGACTGGCCGACACCGCCCTGCGTACCGCCGACTCGGGCTATCTCACCAGGCGCCTGGTCGACGTCGCCCAGGACGTGATCATCCGCGAGCCCGACTGCGGCACCCCGGACTACATCGAGATGGACGTCTTCAAGGACGGCGGCGACCCCAACGACGTGATCGTGGGACGCATCGCGGCCAAGGAGATCGCGACCAAGCGCGGCCGCGTGCTGTGCGAGGTCGACATGGAGATCGGGCGGGCCGAGTTCGCCGAGATCGTCGAGGCCTTCCAGGAGGACTACGACAAGGGCGTCAAGGTCACCGTGCCCGTGCGCTCGGTGCTCAAGTGCGAGGCCCTCAGCGGGGTCTGCCAGGCGTGCTACGGACGGGCCATGGCCACCGGCCAGCTCGCCCAGATCGGCGATGCCGTGGGCATCGTCGCGGCCCAGTCGATCGGTGAGCCCGGAACCCAGCTGACGATGCGTACGTTCCACACCGGCGGTGTCGCCGGGGCGGACATCACGCACGGCCTGCCGCGCGTGGTCGAGCTGTTCGAGGCCCGCAAGCCCAAGGGTCTGGCCAAGATCGCCGAGCAGGACGGGGTGGTCACGATCGAGGAGACCGACAAGGCCCTGACCGTCGTCATCACCGACGACAGCGGCGAGGAGCACCGTCATGCCTTCCCGCGCCGCACCCGCATCTACGTGGGCGAGGGCGAGCGCATCGAGGCCGGCCGGCAGCTCAACGAGGGGTCGCTCTACCCGCACGAGCTGCTCGCCATCCGCGGGCGCACCGTGACCGAGCAGTATCTGGTCAAGGAGGTCCAGGAGGTCTACAAGTCACAGGGCGTGGACATCAACGACAAGCACATCGAGTTGATCGTGCGTCAGATGCTCAAGAAGGTCCGGGTAGACCAGAAGGGCGACACCGACTACCTCCCGGGGCAGTTCGTGGACCGCTTCGAGTTCGCCCGCATCAACGCCGACGTGATCGACAAGGGTGGCGAGACCGCCCAGTTCGAGGACATCATCCTGGGGATCACCAAGGCCTCGCTGAACACCGACTCGTTCCTGTCGGCGGCCTCCTTCCAGGAGACCACCAAGGTGCTCACCGACGCCGCCCTGGAGGGCAAGATCGATCGTCTCAACGGGCTCAAGGAGAACGTGATCATCGGCAAGCTGATCCCGGCGGCCACCGGCCTGAAGCGCTACCGGCGGATCGAGATCGAACCATCCCAGCCGCTGCCGCGGGCGATCGACGACGTTGGTCTGCTCGACCAGGATGAGATCGCGGCCGAGCTGGGCCTCGCCGGAGGGGAGACCTTCGGTGGCGCCTACGGGCAGGAGTTCGACGCCGACCTCGCCTCCCTGGAGAAAATCGGCGCGGGCGACTCGGACCCGGGCTTCGTCGAGGAGCTGGCCGAGCTTGAAGTCCCCGACGAGGAGACTCCCACCGAGGAGTAAGTCTTGCGGGCGGGCTGGCGGTTGTTCTACGTCAGCCCGCAGCCCGCAGTCCACAAGCTAGCTGTTCGCTGTTCGCTGTCGCGCGGAGGTCAACTGTGCGCGGTGGCCCACGCCAGGAGCTTGCGGGACTCGGTCTCCGTGAGCCCGTACTCCGGTGCGGTGCTCACGAGCAGGGTGGGGGCCGCGCGGGAGGCCGACCACTCGTGGCAGGCCTCGTTGAAGGCGTCGTCCACCCAGGCCAGCGCGCGCTCGCCCGCGTGGGCTTCGATGGCGTCCAGCTTCCAGTGGGCGTTGGTCTTTCCCGGGGAGCGCTCGAAGCTGAGGTACGGCAGGGCCGGCAGCCCGAGCAGGTGGGGCAGGTACTCGTTGGCCTTCTCCTCCCAGCCGCTGGCCCATATCAGCTCGAAGCTCAGAGACAAAGTGAGCAGGTGCTCGCCCGCGGCGGCCGAAAGGAAATGGGGTATGCCGTCGATCGAATGGAAAGCCCCCCGCGGCGGTGCGTCGATGGGGAAGCCAAACAGCGAGATCACCCCGTCGATGTCGACCAGTAGCAGCGGCTTTTCGCGGTCGTGGGCATCCGCCTTGACGTCGGGGGGCGACTGGCCGGGCGAAGGGTCTGTAGGCTGGTTCACGCCGTCAGGTGGTTCGGGGGATCGGTCTGTTAGGCGCGGGTTGGTTCTGCCTTGGACAACCCGCTCTTTAGCTTATGTACAGGTCGTCAGGGCAATCTGCCCGTATCGATCACGGCTAGTAAAGCATCCATAGCCGGATGCCGATGGACCGTCTGATCAGGAGGCCGTTGCCCTCCACAGGCTCTTCAAAGAAACCGATGACCCCACCCAACCCGATCTCCCCGCTCCCCCGCTCGTGACCCTCGAGCTGGGCATACTCCTTTCGCTGGCCTGCGCCTTCGTCGCGAACCTGGGCTTCTTCTACAAGTACCGGGGAGCCAACGTGGTCGCCAAGGTCGAGGTGAGCCATCCGCTGCGCTCCGCCCGGGCGCTGTTCGCCTCGAAGTGGTTCACGCTGGGCATGATCGTGGCCACCGCCTCATGGGGGCTGCACGTCGCGGCGCTCGCGCTCGCGCCGATGTCGGTGGTTCAGGTCGCGCTCGCCGGTGGGGTGGTCTTCATCGCCGTCATGGCCGACAAGCTCTTCGGCTTCCAGGTCGGGCCCCGCCAGTGGCTCGGGCTGTGGCTCACGGCCGCCGGCCTCGTGACCCTGGGGCTGACGCTGCCCGCGATGCACGGCGCGCACTCGCAGTTTTCGCAGGCCGCCATGATCTCCTTCGAGGCCGGGCTGTTCGGCATCGGGGGTCTCTTGATCATGGGTCCCCGCATGGGCGGGCCGGTCGAGCACCACGGCGTGATGCTCGGTGCCGCCTCGGGCATCCTCTTCGGGGTCTCCGACACCGCGATCAAGGCGCTCACGGGCATTACCCACGTACACGGCATGC
Source organism: uncultured Solirubrobacterales bacterium (assembly GCA_963813115.1). GTDB lineage: Bacteria > Actinomycetota > Thermoleophilia > Solirubrobacterales > Solirubrobacteraceae > Palsa-744. Next base: position 51,623 of record CAWEXS010000004.1, on the reverse strand, counting down.
TGGGCTTGATGCTGAGCCCGTGGCTACTCGTAGCGGTGCTCGCCTCGATCGTCGCCTTCTACGCGTCCGCCCGTGGCTTGCAGGACGGAGACGCTGTCCCGGTGATCGCGGTCACCGGCACCGCCGCCAACATCGCGGGGATCGCCGGGGGAATAATCGTCTTCGGCGACCCCATGCCGGGCAGCACGATGGGCGTGATTCTCCAGTCCCTGGCCTTCGTACTGGTAATCGTCGCCTCCGCCCTGATGCCCGCGCCGATGCGCGCCGCGGGCGTCGTCAGCGCCGCCTGACAAGCTCTTCCGAGCGACGAGCGACCAGCGATGGCGCCCGCGCTGCTACCATCCCCGCCCGAATGCCTACTACTTCTCAGCTAGTCCGCAAGGGCCGCGTCGCGCCCAAGAAAAAGCTTGCCACCCCGGGCCTGAAGTCGGGCAAGGGTCGTAAGAAGAAGACCGCTGCTCCGCAGCGCCGCGGCGTTTGCACCCGCGTTTACACCACGACCCCCAAGAAGCCGAACTCGGCGCTGCGCAAGGTCGCGCGTGTGCGGATCTCCGGCTCGATCGAGGTCACGGCGTACATCCCGGGCGAGGGCCACAACTTGCAGGAGCACTCGGTTGTGCTGGTGCGCGGCGGCCGAGTCAAGGATCTGCCGGGCGTTCGCTACAAGGTCGTGCGCGGCACGCTCGACGCCGCCGGCGTCAGCGACCGCAAGAAGGCCCGCTCGCAGTACGGCGTGAAGAGGAAATAACCCATGCCCCGCCGCGCTGCAGCCCAGATCCGCCCCGTTGAGGCGGACCCGATTTATCGCTCGAAACTCGTCCAGCAAGTCATCAACAAGGTGATGCTGGACGGCAAGAAGTCGACCGCCGAGCGCATCGTCTATGACGCGCTGGCCCTGTTGGCCGAGCGCGGCGACAAGGACCCGGTGGAGATGCTCGAGGCCTCGATCAAGGCTTTGACGCCCGCGCTTGAGGTTCGCTCTCGGCGCGTCGGCGGCGCGACCTACCAGGTGCCCGTCGAGGTTCCCGCCCGTCGCGCCCGCACGCTTGCGGTTCGCTGGCTGGTCGAGTTCGCCCGTCAGCGCCGCGAGAAGACCATGGCCCAGCGGTTGGCCAACGAGTTGTCCGACGCCCAGTCTCAGCAGGGCGGCGCCTACAAGCGCAAGGACGACATCTACCGCATGGCGCAGGCCAACAAGGCCTTCGCGCACTACCGCTGGTAGGGCGCTCGCGCGCAACCGCTGTTGTGGGTACTACCATGACAGCATGAAGCAGCTCACCTTGCGAGTAGAAGATCAGCTGGTGGCCTTTCTGAAGCAGGCCGCCGCTGCGAGAGGGCAGAGCGTCAACGCATACGCACAGGCCGTACTCGGCGCCGCGGTCGACCCCGACCTGGCTGGGGATGAGTCCGAGCAGCTGCGCGGACGTCTGGAGCGTGCTGGTCTGTTGGCTGAGCCGACCACCTCTGGGCTCTACCCACCGCCGGAGCCCGCGGACCTCGCGCGTGCGCGTAAGCGCGCCGGCCGTGGCCGTTCCCTCGCCTCCTTCGTCGTCGAGGATCGCGCCTGAGCGTCTTCGCTGATTCCTCGGCGCTCGTCAAGCTCTACGCGGACGAGCCCGGGCATGAGCAGGTCCGTGGGCTCGATGTCCCGATCGTCGTGTCGGTCTTGGCGCTCGTGGAGGTTCCCTCGGCGATCTGGCGCAAGCAACGCACCGGCGCGCTCGCAGGATATGAGGCGACTGTGCTCGTGGAGGCCTTCATGGCGGACTGTGCCGATGAGCCCGGCGTGCCGTCCCGCTTCCACAAGTTGGCTGTCACAACGTCGATCCTCGAGCGAGCGGGCCTGCTTGCCAGGGATCACGCTCTGCGCGCCTACGATGCCGTGCAGCTTGCATCCGCTCTCGCCGCGCATGAGGTGGATCGAGGTTGCGACACGTTGGTCGCCTTTGACAAGGCCCTGGCGCGCGCGGCCCGGGCGGAGGGTTTGGAGACGATCGGCTCCGCAGCTTGACAAATAACCCTTCGGTACCTAACCTTTCGGTACCGAATGAATTCTCCGAGCGCTACAGACAAGATCGAGCCGTACGTGTGGAAGATCGCCGGGGTGGTGATCCTGGGGATGATCATGTCGATCCTCGACACCACGATCGTCAACGTGGCGCTGGACACCCTCGGGCACGATCTGCACAGCACGCTGTCGCAGGTGCAGTGGGTTGTGACGGGCTATCTGCTCGCACTGGCCGCCGTGATCCCGGTCACCGGTTGGGCCGCCAGGCGCTTCGGGGCCAAGCGCGTGTACGTGGTCTCGCTGGTGCTGTTCACCGCCGGTTCGGCGCTTTGCGCGGTGGCGAACTCGACCGCCTCGCTCGTGATCTTCCGCGTGCTGCAGGGTGTGGGCGGCGGCATGATCATGCCGGTGGGCCAGCTCATCATGGCGCAGGTCGCCGGACCCCAGCGCATGGGTCGCGTGATGGGGATCATCGCGATGCCCGCCATGCTGGCGCCGATCCTGGGTCCGGTGCTGGGCGGCGCGATCCTTGAGAACCTGCACTGGTCGTGGATCTTCCTCGTGAACGTCCCGATTGGCGCGATCGCCCTGCTGCTCGCGATCCGCATGATCCCCGAGACCGAATCCGGCGACGCCGGCCGCCTGGACGTGCTGGGACTGGCCTTGCTCTCCACAGGCGCCACCGCGATCGTCTACGGGCTGAGCGAGCTGGGCTCGAACAGCAGCCTCACCGCCCCCGGCGTGGTGTGGCCGACACTGCTCGGGTTGGGCCTCGTGCTCGTCTTCGGCTGGCACGCCCTGCGCGTCGAGCGACCGCTGCTGGACATCCGGCTCTACCGCAACCGTGTCTTCGGGGCGGCATCGCTGACCACCTTCGGGTTGGGCGCGGCGCTGTTCGGGGCGATGATCCTGGTCCCGCTCTACTACCAGCAGGTACGCGGCGAGAGCGTGATCGTGACGGGACTGCTGGTCGGTCCCCAGGGTCTCGGCGCGCTCTTTGCAATGCCCCTCGCCGGTCGCTTGACCCAGCGCTTCGGCGGCGGGCGCGTGGCGCTGGTCGGCGTGCTGATCCTGAGTGCGAGCACCGTCCCGCTCGCCTTCGTGGGCGTCCACACCTCGATCCTGCTGATCTCGCTCACGCTGGTGGTGCGCGGCCTGGGCATCGGCATGTCCTTCATGCCCGCCATGACCGCCGCGTTTGCCGCGCTGCGTCCGGAGGAGCTGTCCGACGCCACCCCGCAGCTGAACGTGCTCCAGCGGGTCGGCGGGTCGATCGGGACCGCGGTGCTGGCGGTGGTCCTACAGCGCTCCTCCCACCACACCCACTCGCTGCCCAAGCTGGCGAGCGCGTTCGGCAGCACCTACTGGTGGGCGCTTGGGATCGGGCTGCTCTCGCTGATCCCGTGTCTGGTTTTGTTCCGCGCCGAGAACCCGCGGGCGAAGCTGTCTCGTGCGGCGGGCGATGCCGAGTCGATGATCGAGCCGATCGGGGCATAGCGATGTCCGCCGCCGTGCCCAAGGTCGCTGAGGAGGGCACGCGCGCCGCGCAGCTGGAGGACTTCGCCAAGGCCTTCCGCCGGGTGTTCGTGAGCCTGCGCCGCCTGCGCGGGCGCGACACCCACCTCTGCGCCGGGGAGCTGAGCCACGCCCAGTTCGAACTGCTGATCGAGCTGCACGAACGCGGAGAGCTGCCCGCCGGGGAGCTGGCCGCCGCGGCACAGCTGACGCCGGCCACGGTCACGCAGATGCTCGACCACCTCGCCTCGAGCGGGCACGTCGAGCGCGATCGCATGGCGGGCGACCGCCGCGTCGTGCTGGCCCGGCTGACCGACAAGGGACGGCGCGAGATCGAGGCCAAGCGCGAGAGCAAGAAGGCGCGCTGGGAGGAGGCGCTGGCCGGGGTCGATGCCGAGGAGCTGCGGGCGGCCACACGTGTGCTCACCAGCCTCTGCGCGGTCTTCGAGGATGACCGCGGGCCCGCTCGTGACGCTCCCGAGCAGTGAATTTGACCGATCTGCAGGGGCTCTGCCAGGCACGGTTCCTGCCGGCAAGGCTCTGATATAGTCGATCCCCGCGCTGCGGTGGGCGCAGTCGTGCGAGCATTGCCTTCCGCGGAGCAACTCATCAAGATGGAGACCTCGAGCAGATAACTACGCGAACCAGCTCATCATCAGCTGCGCGCGTGGGCCCGAGGGGCCCAATTTTTTTGCTCGAACACGGCCGGAGAAGTCACAGGAACACTTAGTCATGCCACGCAAGTTCTCTCTAAACAACACCCGAAACATCGGGATCATGGCTCACATCGACGCCGGTAAGACGACGACGACCGAGCGCATCCTCTACTACACCGGCCGCACCTACAAGATCGGTGAGGTCCACGAGGGCGCGGCCACCATGGACTGGATGGAACAGGAGCAGGAGCGCGGCATCACGATCACCTCCGCCGCCACCACGGCCGAGTGGGCGGGACACCGGATCAACATCATCGACACCCCCGGCCACGTCGACTTCACCGTCGAGGTGGAGCGCTCGCTGCGCGTACTCGACGGCGCCATCGCCCTGTTCGACTCGGTGGCCGGCGTCGAGCCCCAGTCAGAGACGGTGTGGCGCCAGGCCGACAAGTACCACGTGCCGCGCATCGCCTACATCAACAAGATGGACCGCATCGGCGCCGACTTCGAGCGCGGGATTCAGACGATGATCGACCGTCTCGCCGCCAACCCGGTCCCGATCCAGCTGCCGATCGGCGCCGAGTCGGAGTTCCTGGGCGTCGTCGATCTGGTGCGCATGAAGGCGATCCTCTACAAGGACGATCTGGGCACCGAGCAGGTGATCGAGGAGATCCCCGAGCACCTCGTCGAATCCGCCAAGCAGGCGCGCGAACACTTGCTGGAGGAGGTCTCCCACTACGACGACGGTCTCGTCGAACTGATCCTCGAAGACGCCGAGATCTCCGAGGACCGGCTCAAGCAGGCCATCCGCAAGGCGGCCCTTGAAATCAAGATGACCCCGGTGCTGTGTGGCTCGTCGTTCAAGAACAAAGGCGTACAGCCCCTGCTGGACGCCGTGATCGACTACCTGCCCTCGCCCCTGGATGTCCCGCCGGTGACCGGCGCCTCCGTGGTCAGAGGCGAGGATCAGCCCGATGAGATCGTCCGCCACGCCGACGACTCCGAGCCCTTTTCGGGACTGGCCTTCAAGATCATGTCCGACCCCTACGTCGGCAAGCTCACCTACTTCCGCGTCTACTCCGGCCATCTGGAGGCGGGGGCGCGGGTGCTCAACGTCAACAGCGGTAAGACCGAGCGCATCGGGCGCATCCTGATGATGCACGCCAACGAGCGCGAGGAGGTCGGCGAGGTCTGGGCCGGCGACATCGCCGCGGCGGTGGGCATCAAGCAGGTCATCACCGGCGACACCCTGTCTGCCCCCGACGCTCCGATCCGCCTGGAGAACATCGTCTTCCCCGAGCCCGTGATCAAGGTGGCGGTCGAGCCCAAGACCAAGATCGACCAGGAGAAGATGTCGGTCGCCCTGGGTCGTCTGGCCGAGGAGGACCCGACCTTTCAGGTGCAGACCAACGAAGAGACCGGCCAGACCGAGATCTCGGGCATGGGCGAGCTGCACCTCGAAGTGCTCGTCGACCGCATGAAGCGCGAGTTCGGCGTCGAAGCCAACGTGGGGCGCCCCCAGGTGTCCTACCGCGAGACCGTGCGCGGCACCGCCCAGAAGATCGAAGGCAAGTTCGTGCGCCAGACCGGTGGCTCGGGCCAGTTCGGAGTGGTCTTCATCGACCTCGAGCCCGCCCCCGGGGTCGGCTTCGAGTTCATCAACAAGATCAAAGGCGGGGCGATCCCCTCGGAGTACATCCCGGCCGTGCAGAAGGGCATCGAAGAGGCCCTCACCAACGGCGTCAAGGCCGGGTATCCGATGGTCGACATGCGCGTCACCCTGGTGGACGGCAAGTACCACGACGTCGACTCCTCGGAGATCGCCTTCAAGGTGGCCGGCTCCTATGCCTTCCAGGCCGCCGCTAAGCGCGCCAACCCGGTTTTGCTTGAGCCCATCTTTGCCGTCGAGGTCGTCACGCCCGAGGATTTCCTGGGCGACGTGATCGGCGATCTCAGTCGCCGTCGCGGACGCATCGAGGGTCAGGAGCGCCGCGGCAACGCGCTGTCGGTCACCGGACGGGTGCCGCTCAGCGAGATGTTCGGCTACGCCACCGACCTGCGGTCGAACACGCAGGGACGCGCCACGTACACCATGCAGTTCGAGGGGTACGAGGAGGTTCCGCCGAACATTGCGGAGAAGATCATCGAGCAGCGAACGGGGGAACCCGTACCAGCCTAGACGCACCCCGCAGTTACCAGAACTCACAAGAGCGCTGATTTAGATAGATTTCCCCGGTTCGTCCTTCAGGCGACGGACCTACAAGTCGATACAGGAGCGAACACAAGTGGCGAAGGAGAAGTTCGAGCGCGACAAGCCGCACGTCAACGTCGGGACCATCGGTCACATCGACCATGGCAAGACGACGCTGACCGCTGCCATCACAACGGTGCTGGCAGAGAAGATGGGCGGCGAAGCCCGAAGCTTCGAGGAGATCGACAACGCTCCGGAGGAGAAGGAGCGCGGGATCACCATCGCCACCTCGCACGTCGAGTACCAGACCGAGAACCGGCACTACGCCCACGTGGACTGTCCCGGTCACGCGGACTACGTCAAGAACATGATCACCGGCGCCGCCCAGATGGACGGGGCGATCCTGGTGGTCTCCGCGGCCGACGGCCCGATGCCCCAGACGCGCGAGCACATCCTGCTGGCCCGCCAGGTCGGCGTGCCCTACATCGTGGTGTTCCTCAACAAGGCCGACATGGTCGACGACGAGGAGCTGCTCGAACTCGTCGAGGTCGAGGTCCGCGAGCTGCTCTCCGAGTACGACTTCCCGGGCGATGACATTCCGTTCATCACCGGCTCGGCGCTGAAGGCGCTGGAAGGCGACGAGGGCTACAAGGACAAGATCGTGGAGCTGGCGGCGGCCCTGGACACCTACATCCCGGAGCCCACCCGCGAGCTGGACAAGCCCTTCTTGATGCCGGTCGAGGACGTCTTCTCGATCACCGGTCGCGGCACCGTCGCCACCGGTCGTGTCGAGCAGGGCATCGTCAACACCGGCGACACCGTGGAGATCGTGGGCGTCCACGACACCACCACCACCGTGGTCACCGGCGTGGAGATGTTCCGCAAGATCCTCGATCAGGGTCAGGCCGGCGACAACGTGGGTTGCCTGCTGCGTGGTACCAAGCGCGAGGAGATCGAGCGCGGTCAGGTGCTGTGCAAGCCGGGTTCGATCACGCCCCACACCAAGTTCAAGTCCGAGGTCTACGTGCTCAAGAAGGAGGAGGGTGGTCGTCACACCCCGTTCTTCACGGGCTACCGTCCTCAGTTCTACTTCCGTACGACCGACGTCACCGGCGTGGCCAAGCTGCCCGACGGCGTCGAGATGGTCATGCCCGGAGACAACGTTCAGATGGAGATCGAGCTGATTCAGCCCATCGCCATGGACCAGGGCCTGCGCTTCGCCATTCGAGAGGGCGGTCGCACGGTTGGCTCCGGCGTGGTCTCGGAGATCATCGAGTAGTTAGTGTCGCCGGCGCCCCCGTTTCGGGGGCGCCGCGTTTCATGCAGTCCGATACGACGAAGGAAGCTCCGCCGGTCAGGCGCGGCAAGGGGCGGATTCCCCAGCATGGGATCCGCCCTTTCTCACGGCCCCCGGCGGATCATGGCGAGAGCACGTCTGCGCCAACAACGGCAGTCCAATACAAGAGAAACACGAGCCCGAGAGACACTTCCATGGCAGCCGCCACCCAGAACAAGATCCGCATCAGACTCAAGGCGTACGACACGTCCGCCATCGAGTCGGCGGCCAAGGAGATCGTGGAGACCGCCACCCGTACCGGCGCCACCGTGTCGGGCCCCGTGCCGCTGCCCACCGAGAAGAACGTGTACTGCGTGATTCGCTCGCCCTTCAAGGACAAGGACTCCCGCGAGCACTTCGAGATCCGCACGCACAAGCGTCTGATCGACATCCACCAGCCCACTCCCAAGACGGTCGACTCGTTGCAGCGCCTGGACCATCTCCCGGCGGGCGTCGACATCGAGATCCGTCTCGCCACCTGAGCCTCAACTCGACGATGCCCGCGATACTCGCCAAGAAGCTGGGGATGACCCAGATATTCCAGGAGGACGGAAACCTCGCCCGGGTGACCGTGCTGGAGGCCGGCCCCTGCCCCGTGACCGCCATCCGCACCGTCGAGCGCGACGGCTACGAAGCCGTGCAGCTCGCCTTCGGCCTGACCAAGGAGAAGCACCTCACCAGGGCCGAGCTGGGTCATCTCAAGAAGGCCGACGCCCCGCCCATGCGCCACGTGGTCGAGTTCCGCGATCAGGCGGCCGAGCTACAGGTGGGTGAGCTGGTGAGAGTGGACGTCTTCGAGGTGGGGGGTCACGTGAAGATCGCCGGCACCTCCAAGGGCAAGGGCTTTCAGGGAACGATCAAGCGTCACAAGTTTGCCAGCGGGCCCAAGTCCCACGGCTCGCACAACGTGCGCGCCCCGGGCTCGATCGGCGCCTCGGCCACGCCCTCGCGCGTGTTCAAGGGCATCCGCGGTCCCGGACAGATGGGCAACAAGCGCGCCACCCAGAAGGGTCTGGAGATCGTGGCCGTCGACGCCGAGCAGAACCTGCTGCTGGTCCGCGGCTCGGTACCCGGCCCGCGCGGCGGCGTGGTGGAGGTGCGCAGCGATGCCTGACGCCCCCGTACTCGGAGCCGCGAGCAAGAAGGTCAAGCTCGACGAGACCGCTTTCACAGCCAAGTTCAACGGGCCGCTGGTGCACCAGAGCGTGCGCGCCGAGCAGGCCGCCCGTCGCCGCGGCACCGCTGCGACAAAGACCCGCGCGATGGTCTCCGGCGGTGGCGCCAAGCCGTGGCGTCAGAAGGGCACCGGCCGTGCCCGTGCCGGCTCCAATCGCTCACCGGTGTGGACCGGCGGTGGCGTGGCGTTCGGTCCCCAGCCCCGCTCATACACCTTCAAGGTCAACCGCAAGGAGCAGCGCGCCGCGTTGCGCAGCGCGCTCTCACTGCACGCCGACCGCGGCTCGATCGCGATTCTCGACACCGCGGCCTTTGAGGCACCCCGCACCCGTCAGGCGCGGGAGCTGCTGGAGGGCTGGGATCAGGTGCGCCCCACACTCGTGGTGCTCGGCGCCGAGGAGTCCTCCGCGGCCCTGTCCTTCCGCAACCTGCCCCGCGTGGCGGTGCTCACGCACGAGAGCGTCGGCATCGCCGACCTGCTGGGGGCGGCCTCGCTGCTGATCTCCCAGACCGCTCTGGATGCGCTGGCGGCCCGCGCCAACGCAACGCGCGGCGAGAGCGCAAAGGCGTCCGCCTGATGCATCACTCCCAGGTCATCATCCGCCCGGTGCTCTCCGAGAAGAGCTACGTGCTCTCGGCCACCGGCAAGTACACCTTCCGGGTCCACAACGACGCCCACAAGACCCAGATTCGCCAGGCGATCGAGGCGCTCTTCGACGTGCATGTCGCCGAGGTGCGCACCGTCAGCGTCAAGTCCAAGCCCAAGCGGCGTGGCACCACCACCGGTCGCACCAGGACGTGGAAGAAGGCCATCGTGCAGGTGCGCGACGGCGAAACCATCCCGATCTTCCAGGGCCTAGAGGGCCAGAGCTAAGAAGGAAGATCCTCCATGCCCGTTCGCAAACCAAAACCCACCAGCCCCGGCCTGCGCTTCGTCTCCTACCCGGACTTCGCCGAGATCACCAAGAGCGAGCCCGAGAAGACGCTCGTCGAGGGGCTCAAGAAGAGCGGTGGACGCAACTCCTATGGTCGCAAGACCTCGCGTCACCGCGGCGGCGGCGCCAAGCGTCTGTACCGTCGGATCGACTTCAAGCGGCGCAAGGACGGCGTGCCCGCCAAGGTGGCCGGCATCGAGTACGACCCCAACCGTTCGGCCTACATCGCGCTGCTGCACTACGTGGACGGCGAGAAGCGCTACATCCTCGCTCCGCAGCGGCTCACGGTGGGCATGATCGTGTCCTCCGGCGAGGAGGCCGACATCGCGGTCGGCAACTGCCTGCCGCTGGCGCGGATGCCCGTGGGTACCGTGATCCACAACGTCGAGCTGCAGCCCGGCCGCGGCGGCCAGATGGCGCGCTCCGCGGGCGCCTCGGTGCAGCTGATGGCCAAAGACGGCGACATGGCCACCCTGCGTTTGCCCTCGGGCGAGATGCGCCTGGTCCGCGCCGAGTGCCGGGCCACGGTGGGCACGGTGGGCAACGCCGAGCACCAGAACGTCAAGATCGGCAAGGCCGGACGCAAGCGCCACATGGGTGTCCGTCCCCAGACCCGCGGCACCGCGATGAACCCCGTCGATCACCCGCACGGCGGCGGCGAGGGCTCGACGACCCCTGGGCGTCATCCGGTGACCCCCTGGGGCGTGCCCACCTTGGGCTACCGCACGCGCAAGAAGAACAAGGCTTCCGACAAGTACATCGTGCGCGGCCGACGCCGCGGGAAGGGCAAGCAGCGATGAGCCGTTCGAGCAAAAAGGGACCCTGGGTCGAGGAGCGCCTGATGGCGCGCATCGAGACCATGAACTCCCAGAACACCAAGCAGATGGTCAAGACCTGGTCGCGTGCCTCGACGATCTTCCCGGAGATGGTCGGTCACACGATCGCGGTACACGACGGCAAGAAGCACGTTCCGGTGTTTGTGAGCGAGTCCATGGTCGGACACAAGCTCGGCGAGTTCGCTCCCACCAGGCACTTCCGCGGCCATCAGGGCTCCGGGAAGGTCAGGTAGTCATGGCCGACGAGCCCGAGGAGACACCCGCGGAGGAGAAGCCCGCGGCCGCCGAGACGCCGCCCGCTGAGAAGCAGCCGGTCGCGAAGGCCAAGCCCGCGGCGGAGGAGACCAAGGAGGCTGCGGCCAAGAAGCCGGCTGCCGACGCCGCCGCCGAAAAGCCCGCCGCCGAGAAGAAGCCGGCCGCGAAGGCCAAGGCCGCGGCTGCCGACGGCGAGAGCGCCACTGCCGCGAAGCCCGCTGCCAAAGCCAAGAAGCCGGTCGCGGCGAAGCCCGCGGCTGCGGAGAAGGCCGCCGCTGCGGAGAAGGCCGATGTGGAGGAGGCTGTGGCGGAGAAGAAGCCCGCTGCCGAGAAGAAGCCTGCCGCGAAGGCCAAGGCCGCCGCGGAGCCCAAGGCCAAGGCCGAGAAGGCACCCGCCGGGAAGGTGACCGCCGAGAAGTCTGCAAAGACCGAGAAGCCCGCCGCGACGCCGGCCCGCCCGGCGGCCGCCACGAGCAACACTCGCACAGTGGTTCGCGCCCAGGCGCGCTACGTCCGGACCTCGGCGCGCAAGGCCCGGATGGTGTGCGGGCACCTGCGGGGCAAGTCGATTGCGGAGGCACGCGCTATCCTCGCCTTCACCCCTCGTGAGGTGGCGCGCGACTGGAGCAAGCTGCTCGAGTCCGCGGTGGCCAACGCGGAGAACAACCACGAGCTGCTCGAGGACGATCTGATCGTCCGTGAGGCTTACGCCGACGAGGGTCCCACGATCAAGCGCTTTCGGCCGCGCGCCATGGGACGGGCGACGCCGATTCGCAAGCGCACCAGTCATCTGACCATCACGCTCACGCCGGGCAACTAGGCACGAGCCAGGAACCAAGACAGGACTTACGAGAAAAGATATGGGTCAGAAGGTTCATCCAGAGGCTATGCGAGTCGGGTACATCCACGACTGGAAGTCGAACTGGTTCAACGAGCGCCACTTCGCCGAGTACCTCGCCGAGGACATAAAGATTCGCGAGCACATCATCAACAAGCTCTCGCACGCCGGGCTGGCGGACATCACGATCCGCAAGGACACCAACGAGCTTGAGGTCAACATCCACACGGCCCGCCCGGGCATCGTGATCGGCAAGTCCGGCAGCGAAGTCGACGCTCTGCGCCGCGACCTGCACCGTCTGACCAAAAAGCAGATCAAGGTCAACATCCTTGAGATCAAGCGTCCCGAGCTGGACGCCAAGCTGGTGGCCCAGTCGATCGCCGAGCAGCTCCAGAATCGTGTTGCCTTCCGTCGCGCCATGAAGCGCGCGCTGACCAGCGCCATGCGCTCGGGCGCCAAGGGCGTCAAGGTCCAGGTCTCCGGTCGTCTGGGCGGCGCCGAGATGGCGCGCGTCGAAAGCTACTCCGACGGACGTGTCCCGCTGCACACCATGCGCGCCGACATCGATTACGGCTTCCACGAGGCCCGCACAACCTTTGGGCGGATCGGCGTGAAGTGCTGGGTGAACAAGGGCGAGATCATGCCCGAGGGCTACACGGGCGCCGATCTCACCGACATGAGCGCCCCTGCCGCGCCGAGTTCCGATCGCGATGGTCGCGGTGGACGCGACGGGCGTGACGGTCGCGGCCGTGGCCGCGGTCCCGGTGGTCCGGGTGGCGCTGGTGGTGGCGGCGGTGGCGGGGGAGGCCGTGGTCGCGGCTTCGGTGGACCCGGCGGCGGTCGTGGTCCCGGTGGACCCGGCGGTGGTGGTGGCCGTGGGCCGGGCGGCGGTGGCCGTGGACCCGGTGGTGGCGGCGGTGGCGGTGGCGGTCGTGGTCCCGGTGGTCCCGGCGGCGGCGGACGTGGCCCGGGTGGTCCCGGCGGCGGTCGTGGTCCCGGCGGCGGCGGTGGTGGAGGCGGGCGTGGTCCGCGTCCCGGTGGCGGACCTTCCGGTGGCGGCGCTCCTGCTGGAGGCGCGCGCTGATGCTTTCCCCCAAGCGTGTCAAGCACCGCAAGCAGCACCGTGGACGTCGCGGTGGGATCTCGCGCGGTCAGGTCAAGGTGCAGTTCGGCGAGTACGGCCTCAAGTCCCTTGAGGAGGGCTGGCTCACCAACCGTCAGATCGAGGCCGCCCGTATCGCGATGACCCGCAAGATCAAGCGTGGGGGCAAGGTCTGGATCAACGTATTCCCCGACAAGCCCGTGACCAAGAAGCCCGCCGAGACCCGCATGGGCTCCGGCAAGGGCTCGCCCGAGGGCTGGGTCGCGGTGGTCAAGCCCGGTCGCGTGATGTTTGAGCTGGCCGGGGTGCCCGAGCCACTCGCCCGTGATGCCATCAGGCTCGCCGCCCACAAGCTTCCGGTGAAGTCCAAGTTCGTGTTGCGAGAGGACTAGAGGTCGAGATGAGAGCCAAGGAAATGCGGGACATGGCCGCGGACGAACTCGCCGAGCAGGTCGCGAAGATGCGCAAGGAGCTGTTCGGGCTGCGCTTCGCCAACGCGACGGGAGAGCTTGAGAACACCGCCGGTCTGGGCCGTGCGCGGCGTGACCTGGCAAGAGCGCTGACCGTGGTGCGCGAGCAGGCCCTCGCCGGCACCCGCGGCGTGGACAACTAAAAAACTAGAGACGCGACAGAGACGAAACGGACGACATGGCTGACGAACCAGATAACGAGACCACCGAGACGCCGCAGGGCGAGACTCCCGTGACGGAGTCCGAGCCCACCGCTGCCGTCGAGGCCGAGGTCACCGAGGCTCCGGCCACCGACGCTCCAGCCACCGAGGCTCCGGCCGGTGAGGAGGCCGAGGTCACTGAGGCATCAGTGGACGTTGAGGCCGAGTCGGAGCCCGCACCCACCGCTGCGCCGGCCGCTCCCGCCGAGCCGGTCGAGCAGGTCGCGCCCAAGGAGCGTCGTCGTCGCGCCCGTCTAGCCAAGGCACCCGCCCCGCGCGGTCCGCGCACCCCCGAGGAGCGTCAGGCAGAGCGCCTCACCGAGCGCCGTGCGAAGGCCACCCGTCGCCGGGCCCAGCGCCTGAAGGATCGCGCCAAGGCAGCCGAGCGCCGCGCCGCCAGCCCCGCAGTCGAGGCGCTGCCGCCGGTACACGCGCCGAAGGAGGGCACCCGCAAGACCCGCCAGGGAATCGTCGTCTCCGACAAGGCCGACAAGACCATCACGGTCCGGATCGACACCGCCCGCCGTCACCGCCGCTACGAGAAGATCGTGCGCAGCTCCAGCACCCTGCACGCTCACGATGAGCAGAACGAGGCCCACGAGGGCGACATCGTGCGCGTGATCGAGAGCCGGCCGCTGTCGCGCCTGAAGCGCTGGAAACTCGTCGACGTGTTGGAGAAGGCGAGATGAAAATCAGCAATTTTCAGGTCAAGGACGCCCGGAAGGCGGCCAACGCCATCAGTAGGGCCGACCGGATGGAGGCCCGAGCATGATCCAGAACGAGACCAGACTGCGCGTGGCCGACAACACCGGCGCCCGCGAGATCCTCTGCATCCGCGTCAAGGGTGGCTCGCGCCGTCGCTACGCCTTCGTGGGTGACGTGATCACGGCGACCGTCAAGCACGCCAATCCGCAGGGGACCGTCAAGAAGGGCGAGGTGGTGACCGCGGTGGTGGTTCGCACCAAGAAGCCGCTGGGTCGCGAGGACGGCACCTACATCGCCTTCGACGAGAACGCGGCGGTGATCATCGACGACCAGAACAACCCGCGGGGCACCCGCGTGTTCGGCCCGGTGGCCCGCGAACTGCGCGACCGCAACTTCATGAAGATCGTCTCGCTCGCTCCCGAGGTGCTCTAGCGATGCCCCGTACCGTCACGAGTTCAGCCCGCAAGGTGCTCAAGGTTCGCTCCGGCGATCAGGTCCATGTGGTTGCCGGCAAGGATCGCGGCAAGCGTGGCAAGGTGCTCCGGGTCGACCCCAAGCGCGAACGCGTGGTCGTCGAGGGCATCAACATGGTCAAGCGCCACGTGCGTCCCACGCAGGCCGACAACCAGGCGATGCCCGGAACCGCCCAGCAGCTCGGCGGCGTGATCGAGAGCGAGGGCGCGATCCACGTGTCCAACGTGATGCTGGCCGACCCCAAGGACGGCAAGCCCACCCGGGTGGGGATCGAGCGCGAGAACGGCAAGCCCTTCCGCGTGGCCAAGCGCTCCGGCACCCGCCTGGACTGACAAGCATCAATTTTCCGCAAGAACTTCGAACGAAACAGATCATGACCACATCCGCACCACCCGCACGCCTGAAGACCCGTTATCTGGAGGAGATCCGTCCGGCGCTGATCGAGCGCTTCGGCTACTCCTCGATGATGCAGGCCCCCAAGCTCGAGAAGATCACCCTGAACATGGGCGTCGGCGACGCCAAGCAGGACTCCAAAGCGCTCAAGGGCGCCCAGGAGCAGCTCGCGCTGATCGCCGGGCAGCAGCCCAGCATTCGCCGCGCCCGCAAGTCGATCGCGAACTTCAAGCTGCGCGAGGGCATGCCGGTGGGCGTCGCCGTCACCCTGCGCGCCGAGCGTGGCTACGAGTTCATCGACCGTCTCGTCTCGATCGCGATCCCCCGTATCCGCGACTTCCGCGGGCTGAACCCGCGCTCGTTCGACGGCCGCGGCAACTACTCGATGGGTGTCCGCGAGCAGATCATCTTTCCCGAGATCGACTATGACTCGATCGACCACGTGCGCGGTCTGGACATCACGATCACGACCAGCGCAGCAACAGATGTCGAGGCGTACGCGTTGCTCCAGGCCTTCGGCATGCCCTTCGCCACCCAGGGCCGCCCGAAGGGCTTCGACCCCGAGGTCCCAGAGCCCCAGGGCGCACAGCCCGAGAGCCCCGACCCCGCCGACCAGGAGACGACCAGCTGATGGCCAAGACCTCGATGCGCGTCAAGCAGGCGCGGACACCAAAGTACAAGACGCAGGCCTATACTCGTTGCAATCGCTGCGGACGCCCGCGCGCGGTCTACAAGAAGTTCGGACTGTGCCGCATCTGTCTGCGTGAGCTTGCACACAACGGCCACATTCCCGGGATGACCAAGTCCTCCTGGTAGGACGCCAAAGCCGACATTTGAGTAGACCACCATGTCAACAACACTCGCACGCTCGCGTGGAAGGTTCCACAAGGTAATAACCCCATGTCGATGACAGACCCAATCGCAGATTTTCTAACTCGGATTCGCAACGCGATTCACGCTGCGCATGAGACCGTCGAGATTCCCGCTTCCAAGCTCAAGGCCGAGGTGGCCCGGATCCTCGTCGAGCAGGGCTACATCGACTCCTTCTCGATCGTCGCCGCGACCGAGGGCCCCGGCGAACTGATCCGGATCGACCTCAAGTACACCGAGGACCGTCGCTCGGCGATCTCTGGGCTCAAGCGCGTCTCGCGCCCCGGACGGCGTACCTACGTCGAGGCCTCCAAGATTCCCAAGGTGCTCGGCGGCATGGGCACCTCGATCGTCTCCACCTCTCACGGCGTGATGACCGGTCACGACGCTCGCGCCGCGGGCTTCGGTGGCGAGGTCCTGGCCCAGGTCTGGTAGGGCGGCCCGCGCATGTCAAGAATTGGTAGACAGCCCATCCCGGTGCCCGCGGGCGTGACGGTGGCGATCGAGCCCGAGTCGGTGCGCGTCAACGGTCCCAAGGGCGAACTGTCCGAGCGCATCCACCGCGACATCGACGTGGTTCAGGACGGCGAGCAGCTGCTCGTCACGAGGCCCACCGACCGCGGCCAGCATCGTGCGCTGCACGGTCTCACCCGCACGCTGGTGGCCAACATGGTCCAGGGCGTCACCGCGGGTTACGAAAAGCGTCTTGAGATCCAGGGCGTCGGCTACCGCGCGCAGCTCAAGGGCAAGCACCTGGAGCTGGCCGTGGGCTACTCCCATCCCGTGCCCATCCCCGCCCCCGACGGCATCGAATTCGAGGTTCCCCAGCCCACGCGCATCGTGGTCAAGGGCATCTCCAAGCAGCTCGTGGGGGAGACGGCCGCGATCATCCGCAAGCAGCGCCCGCCGGAGCCCTACAAGGGCAAGGGCATCCGCTACGAGGGCGAGTACGTCGCGAGAAAGGTTGGTAAGCGCGCATGACCGTTCTCACCAAGGGCGACCGTCGGCTCAAGCGCCGCCGCAGGGTGCGCGCGAAGGTCTCGGGTACCGATACGCGACCCCGCGTCTCCATCTTCCGTTCCAACAAGGGCCTCTCGGCTCAGCTCGTCGACGATGGCAGCGGCCGTACGATTGCGGCCGTCAACTGGTACGAGGCCGAGCTGCGTGAGCTTGGCAAAGCCGAGCGCACCACCCGCAGCGGTACGCTGATGGCCGAGCGCGCCAAGGCGGCCGGTATCTCAGAGGTCGTCTTCGACCGCGGCGGCTACCGCTACCACGGGCACGTCCGTGCCTTCGCCGAGGCGCTCCGCGACGCCGGCATCACCGTCTAACTCCCTTACACCGCTACCCTCCACCTAGCCTATGTCCCCAGATCGCTCAGTCAGTCCCGCCGGCCTAGACCTCCAGGAGCGCGTCGTCGAGATCAATCGCGTCGCCAAGGTCGTCAAGGGTGGACGTCGCTTCTCGTTCACCGCCCTCGTCGTGGTGGGAGATGAGCGCGAAGTCGTGGGCATCGGCTACGGCAAGGCCAACGAGGTCCCGCTCGCCATCCAGAAGGGTGTGGAGCGCGCCAAGAAGGATCTCTTCCGGGTGCCCAAGCACGGCAGCACCATCACCCACAAGACCACCGGCGTCTTCGGGGCCGGACGCGTGCTGCTCAAGCCCGCCTCCCCCGGTACCGGCGTGATCGCCGGCGGTGGCGTGCGCGCGGTGCTCGAGCTGGCCGGAATCCACGACATTCTCTCCAAGAGTCTCGGCACCCAGAACCCGATCAACCTCGTCAAGGCCACCGTGGCCGGCTTGCGCGAACTGCGCACTCCCGAGGAGGTCGCCAAGCTGCGAGGCCTTTCGATCAACAAGGTCCTCGGTCTCACCGAGAAGCCGGCCGAGGTCGCGACGGAAACCATCAACGGCGCCATTCCGGCCGAGGGTTCAGAGTCGCCCGCTGCCGAGGCGAGTGCTGCGGCGCCCGAGACGGAGACAGCTGCCGCGGGCGCGCCCGATTCAGACGCTGTGCCCGCCACCGAGCCCGCACCGGTCGCCGAGGCGGCCCCGAGCAGCGAGACAGCGCCCGGCGATCAGCCCGCGCCTGCCGCTGAGCCCGCGCCCGCCACCGAGGCGCCGGCGTCATGAGCACCCTGACCGTCACCCAGCGTCGTTCGAGTAACGGCTCCAACAAGCGCCAGCTCGACACTTTGCGTTCGCTCGGCCTGCGCCGGATCGGACACACCGTCGAGGTCAAGGACTGCGACCAGGCCCGCGGGATGCTGCACGCCGTGCGCCACCTCGTCGAGGTCCAGGGCGCCGCGGAGAAGTCGCGATGAGCCCCAAGCCTGAGGAGGAGCGCGAGGAGCGTATCGGCCTGCACAACCTGCAGCCCGCCCCCGGCAGTCGGCGTCCGCGCAAGCGCGTCGGTCGCGGCGAAGGCTCGGGTACCGGCAAGACCTCCGGTCGTGGGCAGAAGGGCGCCGGTTCGCGCTCGGGCTCCAAGCGCCGCGCCCGCTTCGAGGGTGGGCAGATGCCGATCCACATGCGGATGCGCAAGCTGCGCGGTCCGCACATGAAGAAGTCGATGCCCTTCGAGCCCTTCCGTACCCACACCCAGCCGGTGAACATCGTCGATCTCGACGCTCGTTTCGAGGCCGGTGCCGAGATCACGCTGGAGTTGATGAAGGCCAAGGGCCTGGGCACCCGCAAGGATGTGCCCATCAAGGTGCTGGCCAAGGGCGAGCTGAGCAAGGCGCTCACCGTCCACGCCCATGCCTTCAGCGCGAGCGCCCGCACGAGCATCGAGGCCGCGGGTGGTACTTGCGTGGTGCTCGACCCCAAGTCGGGCGCCTCCGACGCGACCTCCTAGAAACGTTCTCGGAGGATAGGCACGCCAAGGGCGGCTGAGGGTTAGAATCGATCGTCCGGCAGGCAGCGGATGCTTGATGGTCCTCTGCCGGCCGTTTTACGCTCATGCTCTCGACGATTCTGAACGCATTCCAGGTTGCGGACATCCGCAAGAAAATCGCCTTCACGGCGGGGATGCTGCTGATCTATCGCCTGGGCTCGCACATCCCGGTCCCCGGGGTCAACCTGAGTGCCGTCAACAGCCTCCAGAAGGAGCTTGGTGGCTCCGGCATCCTGGGCCTCTTGAACACCTTCTCCGGCGGCAGCCTCTCGCGGATCGCGCTGTTTGCGCTGGGGATCATGCCCTACATCACCGCCTCGATCATCTTGCAGTTGCTGCAGGCCGTGGTGCCATCGCTTGAGAAGCTCTCCAAGGAAGGCGAGGTGGGCCAGGCACGGATCACCCAGTACACCCGCTATCTCACGGTGGGCCTGGCCTTCGCCCAGTCGATCGGCTACGTCTTCCTGTTTCACACCCTTCAGGCCCAGGCCGGCCAGTCGGTGGTCACCAAGTTCGACGCCCCCCACATCTTCCTGATCGCCGTCAGCCTCACCGCGGGCTGCGTGCTGTTGATGTGGATCGGCGAGCTGATCACCCAGCGCGGGATCGGCAACGGCATTTCGCTTTTGATCTTCGCCTCGATCGTCTCCCGGCTGCCCTCGGGCATCCAGGCCTGGTGGACCACCCAGGATCAGGTCTTCAAGGTGATGATGCCCTTCATCGTGCTCGCCGTGGTGGCCGGCATCGTGTTCGTCCAGGAGGGCCAGCGGCGGATCCCGGTGCAGTACGCCAAGCGGGTCATCGGCCGGCGCATGACCGAGGGCGGGCAGACCTACCTGCCCCTGCGGGTCAACATGGCCGGCGTGATTCCGGTGATCTTCGCGGCCAGCATCATGGCGTTCCCGCCCACCGTCGGTCAGCTGATCCACACCCACTGGGCCCAGCAGGTCTCCGACTTCTTCTCACCCAACGGCTGGCACTACGTGCTGGGCGAGTCGATCTTCATCCTGGTCTTCGCCTACTTCTACACCGCCGTGACCTTCAACCCGGTCGACCAGGCCGAGAACCTCAGGAAGTACGGGGGCTTCATCCCCGGCGTGAGGCCCGGGCGACCGACGGCTGAATTCCTCGACCGGATTCTCGCGCGACTGACGTTCCCGGGCGCCATCTTCCTGGCGCTCGTGGCGGCCCTGCCGACGATTCTGATCGCTCGTACCCATGCGACCTTCAACTTCGGCGGTACCTCGATCCTGATCGTGATCGGCGTCGCCCTGGAAACGATGAAGCAGCTCGAGGCCCAGCTGATGATGCGCAGCTACGAGGGTTTCTTGAAGTAGCCCCGCCGGATGCGCTCGCATCCCGCGAGCGGATAGGCTGCTCGGGTGTCCGAGCTGAACCTGATCCTGCTTGGCCCCCCCGGTGCGGGGAAGGGCACCCAGTCCGACCGCTTGCGCGAGGACTTCGGCCTGGCCCACATCTCCACAGGTGACATGTTGCGCGCCCAGGTCGCCGAGGGAACCGAGCTGGGCCGCGAGGCTCAGCGCTTCATGACCGCCGGGGAGTTGGTGCCCGACGAGGTGATCATCAGCATGATCACCCAGCGCATCGGCGCCGATGACGCCCGCGACGGATTCCTGCTGGACGGTTTCCCGCGCAACGAGGAGCAGGCCGATGCCCTCGGCCGGGCCCTCGGCGATCTCGACCGTCGGCTGCTCGCGGTGCTCCTGATCGACGTCTCCGACGAGGAGGTCGTGCGTCGCCTCGCCGGACGACGGGTTTGCCTGAAGAACGGCCACGTGTACCACGTCGAGTTCGACCCCCCCAAGCACGAGGACATGTGCGACCAGGACGGCTCGCGCCTGATCCAGCGCGACGACGACAAGGAGGAGACGATCCGTCGTCGTCTGGAGGTCTACCACCAGCAGACCGCCCCGCTGGTGGACTACTACGAGGGCACCGGCCTGCTGCGTCGCTTCGACGGCCGTCGCAGCCCCGATGAGGTGCACGATCACATCCGCGCCACCCTCGCCACGCTGCGCCTGGAGGAGAAGCTCTAAAGGCCTGGCCTGGGCTGCGGTCCAGATAAGCTGGTCGGGTGATAGTCAAGAAGTCACCCGAGGAGATCGAGAAGATGGCGCTTGCGGGCGCCATCCTGGTGGAGACCCTGGAGCTGATCGAGGGCAAGATTCGCCCGGGTGTCCGCACCGAGGAGCTGGATGGCGCGGCCGAGCGTTTTATCCGCTCGCGCGGGGCGATCCCGACCTTCAAGGGCTACCGTGGCTTCGCGGGCTCGATCTGCGCCTCGCCCAACGCGATGATCGTGCACGGCATCCCGGGGCGCTACACATTGCAGCGGGGCGACATCATCTCGGTCGACGTCGGTGTGACCTTAGACGGCTGGGTCGCCGATGCGGCCCGCACCTTCCCCGTGGGGGAGGTCAGCGCCGAGGCCGAGAACCTGCTGCGCGCAACCCGCGAGTCGCTGCACGCCGGCGTCGCGCAGTGCCGGGTCGGCAACCGCGTGGGCGACGTCTCCCACGCGATCCAGCAGGTCGCCGAGGGCGCCGGGCTGTCGGTGGTGCGCTCGCTGGTGGGGCACGGAGTGGGACGCGACATGCACGAGGACCCCCAGGTCCCCAACTACGGCAAGCCCCGCAAGGGTCCCCTGTTGGAGGAGGGCATGGTGCTCGCGATCGAGCCGATGACCACCACGGGGCGCCCCCAGGTGCGGATGGCGGGGGACGGCTGGGCGATCTTCTCGCAGGACGACTCGCTGGCGGCCCACTTCGAGTTCACCGTGGCCGTCACCGGAGAGGGTCCACGGATCTTGACCCCCTGGCATATCGGTGCCGATGCGCGGGCGCAGTCGCCCGTTGCTCAGGGCGCGTCGGGCCAGGGCTGATCGCTTGCCGGGCAGCTCGAACTCCCCCGTCGCCGTGTGGGGCGAATTTGGCAAGTAAGCTCTCACGAGGCAACTCGCGCTCGCCCGTAGTGCTACCATCCGATGTCCCGCTCGACGCGAAGCGATTCGCGATGAGCGTAATTCCACGACCTGGTAGCGGCGGCCGTCCCGGCAGCCAGAGCCGAGTCGCCGGACCAGCCGAAAGAGGATCATGAAGGTACGACCGTCGGTCAAGCCGATGTGCGAGAAGTGCAAGATCATCCGCCGCCACGGAGCGGTGCTGGTCATCTGCCAGAACAAGCGCCACAAGCAGCGCCAGGGCTAAGCGCGTATGGCACGTATCGCGGGGGTCAATCTTCCCCTGAACAAGCGGACCGAGATCGGTCTCACCTACATCTTTGGCATCGGGCGCTCGACGTCCAACAAGCTGCTCAGCGAGCTGAACATCAGCCCTGACACTTACGTTCGGGACCTCACCGAGGACGAGGTTTCGCGGCTGCGCGACATCATCGACAGCAAGCTGATGGTCGAGGGCGACCTGCGCCGCGAGCGCTCGGGCGACATCAAGCGCCTCCAGGAGATCGCCTGCTATCGCGGCATCCGCCATCGCCGCGGCCTGCCGGTCCGGGGTCAGAAGACCAAGACCAACGCCCGCACGCGCAAGGGACCCAAGCGCATGCAGGTGGCCGGCAAGAAGAAGGCGGGTAAGAAGTAATGCCCGCCCCCAAGCGCGTCCGCGGCCGGCGCAAGCCCAAGAAGAACATCCCGATCGGGCAGGCCCACATCAAGACTTCGTTCAACAACACGATCGTCTCGCTCACCGACACCCAGGGCAACGTGATCGCCTGGGAGTCCGCCGGAGGCGCCGGGTTCAAGGGCTCGCGCAAGTCCACGCCGTTCGCCGCCCAGGTGACCGCGGATGCCGCCGCGCGCAAGGGCATCGAGCAGGGTTTGCAGAAGGTCGAGGTTTACGTCAAGGGCCCCGGTTCGGGCCGCGAGACGGCGATTCGCTCGCTCCAGGCCGCCGGCCTGGAGGTAACAGGGGTCAAGGACGTGACCCCGCAGGCCCACAACGGCTGCCGCCCGCGCAAGCGGCGGCGCGTCTAACGACTTCAAACCCATCGAAGAGCAGGATTAATGGCACGAGACACAAGCCCCCAGTGCAAGCAGTGCCGCCGGGAGGGGCAGAAGCTGTTCCTCAAGGGAGAGCGCTGCCTGACCGACAAGTGCGGCGTCGAGCGTCGCGCCTATCCTCCGGGCGAGCACGGCCGCGGACGCCAGAAGCAGAGCGAGTACCGCCTGCAGCTGCGCGAGAAGCAGAAGGCCCGCCGTTACTACGGTGTGCTCGAGAAGCAGTTCGCGGGCTACTACGAGAAGGCCTCGCGTCAGCCCGGGATCACCGGCGAGAACCTGCTTGCGCTGCTGGAGTGCCGTCTCGACAACGTGCTGGTGCGCCTCGGCTTTGCCGCCTCGCGCCGTCAGGCTCGTCAGTTGATCCGGCACGGCCACTGGACGGTCAATGGTCGCCGGGTGAACATCCCCAGCTACCAGGTGCGGCCGGGAGAGGTGATCGCCATCAAGGCGGACACGCCGGCCACGCAGGTTGTGAGAGACGCCACGGAGCTGACCGGGCAGATCCCGGCGTGGCTGCAGGCCGATCACGAGTCTCTCACGGCCAAGGTGCTGCGCAAGCCGGAGCGACGTGAGGTCGCCGCACCGGTGCAGGAGCAGCTCATCGTCGAGCTGTACTCGAAGTAGGAGCTTGTTTGTCCGCGTCGCGGCCGTTCTCGGCCCGGCGCCTTCAGAGCCGGCGTTCGGTGGACGCCGGTCCGACACTAAAACGACGTTAGGACCCTGATGCTCGACTTCCAAATCCCCCGGATCACAAGCGAGTCCGTGGAGCAGAACCGCGGCACGTTCACCATCGAGCCGCTGGACCGCGGGTTCGGCTACACCTTTGGTAACTCGCTGCGCCGCGTGCTGCTCTCATCCCTTGCCGGCGCCGCCGTCACGAGCGTTCGCATCGAGGGCGTCGCCCATGAGTTCTCGACCATCGAGGGCGTCAAGGAGGACGTGACCGACATCGTGCTGAATCTCAAGGGCGTGGTCTGCCGGATGCACTCCGACGCGACCGAGGTCGAGGCCCCACTGGTCGTCACCGGTCCCGGCGAGATCACCGCCAAGGACATCGACCTGCCGGCGGGCGTCGAGATCCTCAACCCCGACGTTCACATCGCGACGCTCGAGAAGAAGACCAAGCTCGAGCTTTACATGACGATCGGCCGCGGTCGTGGCTACCGTCCGGCTGAGGAGAACAAGTCCGCCGATCAGCCCATCGGCGTGATCCCGATCGACTCGATCTTCTCGCCGGTGCGCCGCGTGGCCTACGCCGTCGAGCAGGCCCGGGTGGGTCAGAAGACCGACTTCGACAAGCTCACCCTGGACATCGAGACCGACGGTTCGATCGAGCCGCAGGCCTCGCTGCGTGAGGCCGCCGAGCTGCTCATCTCACAGCTCGCGATCTTCACCGACGCCGACCGTATCCAGGAGCTGCGCGCCACTCCCGGTGGACAGCTCGACAGCCACGGCTTGGCGGTACCCGGCGGCGCGGGCGCGCCGGCGGCCCTCCAGGGCGAGGAGTGGGGCATCCTGATCGAGGAGCTGGAGCTGGGGGTGCGTTCGTACAACTGCCTCAAGCGCGCCGGAATCCAGACCGTGGGCGATCTCATCTCGAAGTCCGAGAACGAGCTGAACGCGATCCCCAACTTCGGCAAAAAGTCGATCGACGAGGTCATCGAGACGCTCGAGGCCCGCGGGCTTCACCTGCGTCAGGACTAAGGGTCTAGACTCTCCATCCGCGATGAGACATCAGAAGACACGCAACAAGCTCAGCCGTGACTCGGCGCACCGCAAGTCCCTGCTCATGAACCTGAGCAAGGAGATCCTCGAGCACGAGCGGATCAAGACCACCGAGGCCAAGGCCAAGGCGGTCAAGCCAGAGGTGGAGAAGCTGATCACCCTCGCCAAGCGCGGTGACCTGCACGCACGCCGTCAGGCACTCTCGGCACTGGGCCAGGACAAGTTCACGGTCTACAAGCTCTTCGAGGAGGTGGCCCCCCGGTACGCCGATCGTCCCGGGGGCTACACCCGCATCCTCAAGCTCGGTCCGCGTCGCTCGGACTCGACCGAGATGGTCTTCATCGAGCTGGTCTAGCACCGCGCGCCGGTGCCCGTAGGATGCGGGCTCCTGCATCGCAAGACCGGAGCGCAGCGGTGGTCACCAAGCTCACCCTCGAGTACGACGGGACCGGCTTCGCCGGCTGGGCCCGTCAGCCCGGGCTACGCACCGTGGAGGAGGAGCTGGAGCGCGCGCTGCGCACCGTCCTGGGGGATGGGTCCGGCGCCGACGGCGAGCCGCCCGCGCTCACCGTGGCGGGGCGCACCGATCGAGGCGTGCACGCCTGGGGGCAGGTGGCCGGCTACTCCCACGAGGCCGTTGACCCACTGCGGCTTAACTCACTGCTGCCCGACGACATCTCGGTGCTGCTCGCCGAGCCCACGCACGAGGGCTTCGACGCCCGCCGCGACGCCGTCAGCAGGACCTACTGCTACCGGGTGCTCGCCCGCCGCACCCGTGGAGTGTTCGCGCGCGGTCGCGCCCTGTGGTGGCCGCGGGCGCTCGATCGCGCCGCATTGGACGCATGTGCGGAGCTGCTGGTCGGTACCCACGACTTCATGGCCTTCACCCCGACCGAGACCGAGCACGTGCGCTTTCGCCGCACGGTCCTGCGCGCAGAATGGCGGACCGGTGCGTTGGAGCAGAGGGAAGGGCCGGAGGACCCGGGCTTCGCTGCACCCGGCCATGGCCCCGGCTTCGAACCCAATCTCGGCGTTGAGGGTGAGCGCGGCGAGCTGCTCGAGTTCTGGATCGAGGCGGATACCTTCATGCGTCACATGAACCGGGTTCTGGTGGGCACCATGCTGGAGGTCGCCGCCGGACGGCGCACCCTGGATCAGTTCGCGGGCCTGCTCGAGGGACGCCCGCGCGCGGAGGCCGGGCCCACCGCACCCGCTCACGGCCTGACGCTGGCATCGGTCACCTACGCGTAGGTGACCGGACCTTTGGTGAGGCGGCACGCCCCGGAGAGGCCGCGACGGCCCGTATGCTGGAGCTGAGAATGCTCAACGTGCTGCTCACCAACGACGACGGGATCGAGGCCGAGGGACTTCAGGCTCTGCGCAGAGCCCTGGTGGCCGTCCCTGACGTGCGTCTCGCCGTGATCGCCCCCGATGGCAACCGCTCGGCGATGGCCCGCTCGATCACCACCCGCCGCCCCCTGTGGGTGGCCGAAGTGCCCTTCGAGGATGGCAGTGTGGGCTACGCCACCGACGGCACCCCGGTCGACTGCGTGCGCCTTGCCAGGCTGGGAGCGGTCGAGGGCTTCAAAGCGGATCTGGTGGTCTCGGGCATCAACCACGGGGCCAACCTCGGCGATGACATCACCTACTCGGGCACGGTGGCCGCGACGCTCGAGGCCATTCTGCTGGGACTCCCGGGCATCGCGGTCTCCCAGCAGTCGGGCTCACGTGACCTTGACTACCGCTTCCGGGGGGGCTTCAAGTTCGAGGTCGCAGCGGACTTCGTGGCGCGGCTCGTGGAGCGCCTGGAGGACGTGCCGCTGCCGGCGGGCACGCTGCTCAACGTGAACGTCCCCGCGGGGCAGCCCGAGGGGGTCGAGGTGACCCGTCTGGGCAAGCGCATCTACCGTGACGAACTCAAACTGGACCACGAGGAGCCCGGTCCCCCGGCTCGCAGGCGCTACTGGATCTACGGCGACGATCCCGGCTTCCACAACGACGCCGGCACCGACCTGGCGGCCGTCGCGGCGGGCCGGATCGCGGTGACCCCGATCCACTTCGACCTCACCGACCACCCCAGCCTCGACGCCCTGCGTGGGTTCGACCTGGACACCATGCTGGCCCCGGTGGCGGTCGATCACGAGCCGCGATGAGCGGAGGGCCCGCAAACCCCTCCCCGGGCGAGCGCGCGGCCGAGCTGCGCAGCAAGCTCGAGTACCACGCCCACCTCTACTACGTGCTCGACGACCCCGAGATCGGGGACGACGTTTACGACGCGATGTTCCGTGAGCTGCGCGAGCTGGAGGTCGAACACCCAGAGCTGCTGACGCCGGATTCCCCCACTCAGCGCGTCGGTGCGGAGCCGGTGGGGCGCTTGGAGAAGGTCGAGCACCCGGAGCCGATGCTGTCCCTGGACAACGCCCGCACGGCCGAGGAGCTGAGAGCGTGGGTTGAGCGGATGCGCAACCACCTCGCGCGCGAGGGGATCTCCCGTCCCCGGTTTCGCTACGCGGTGGAGCCCAAGATCGACGGCCTGGCGGTCAGCCTGATCTACCGCGACGGCATCCTGGAGCGGGGCGCCACCCGCGGCAACGGCGAGGTGGGCGAGGACGTCACCCACAACCTGCGCACGATCGGGTCGATCCCGCTGCACATCGACGACGCGCCCCCGCTACTCGAGGTGCGCGGTGAGGTCTACATGTCGGTGGCCGACTTCGCGGCACTGAACGAGCGGCGCGCCCAGGCGGAACTCTCGACGTTCATGAACCCCCGCAACTCGGCGGCCGGCACGATCCGCCAGCTCGACCCGGCGCTCGCCGCGGAGCGACCGCTGTCGATGTGGTGCTACCAGGTGGGTGTCACCGAGGGACTCTCCTTCAAGACCCACCTGGAGGGTTTGCAGTGGCTGCGCGAGCACGGCTTCCGGGTGAACCGCGACATCAAGCTGCTCGATAGCGAGGACGAGGTGGTGGCGCAGTGTCTGGACTGGCAGGAGCGTCGCGGCGAGCTGGACTTCGAGATCGACGGCGTGGTGGTCAAGGTCGACGACCTCGCCCTGCAGCGACGCCTGGGCTCGGTAGGCCGCGACCCGCGCTGGGCGGTGGCCTTCAAGTTTCCGCCCAGCATCGCGGTGACCAAGCTGAGCGCCGTGATGTGGAACGTGGGCAAGTTCGGGGATCTGCGCCCCTACGCGATGCTGGAGCCCGTGCAGGTGGGGGGGGTGGTGATCAAGCTGGCCACCCTCCACAACGAGGAGGACATCGTGCGCAAGGACATCCGGGCGGGCGAGGAGGTGATCGTGCTGCGCGCCGGTGACGTGATCCCCCAGGTGCTCTCCCCGGCGCCCCACGTGGTCGAGCAGGAGCATCGTCCCCCGCCTACACGGCCCCCCGCGCGCTGCCCGTTCTGCGACACCAAGACCGTCAAGGCGCGCGAGGCGGTGTTCACGAAGTGCCCCAACCGCGACTGTCCCGAGCGGGCCTGGCAGCTGCTCAAGCACTTCGTCTCGCGGGGAGCCATGGACATTGATGGTCTGGGGGAGAAGCAGGTGGCGCTGCTCCAGCAACACGGGCTCGTGAGCACGGCGGCGGACTTCTATGCTCTGACCGAGCAGCAGCTGATCGAGCTGGAGGGCTACGCCGAGGTCTCGGCACGCAACCTGGTCGCGTCGATCGAGTCATCCAAGCAGCGGCCCTTCGCGCGGGTGCTGTTCGCGCTGGGGATCGAGGAGGTCGGTGAGGTGATCGGGCGCAACCTGGCTCAGAGCTTCCGCGACATCGACCCGCTGCTTGAGGCTTCGATGGTGAGGATCGCCGACACCCCTGGGATCGGCGAGAAGATGGCGCGCTCGATCCGCGAACAACTCGACGACAAGCGGATGCGCAAGCTGATCGCCGACCTGCGCACGGTGGGCCTGCGCTTCCACGAAGACGGGCCCACCCCCGCGGATGGGCCACTGGCGGGCAAGACGCTGGTGATCACCGGGGCGCTGCCCAACTGGTCGCGCGAGCACGCCACCGAGCGCATTCTCGCGGCCGGGGGGCGAGTCACGGGGGCGGTGTCGAAGAAGACCGACTACGTGGTCGCCGGGGAGAGCGCGGGCTCCAAGCTCGAAAAGGCCGAACGTCTACAGGTGCGGGTGCTCGACGAGCGCGGCCTGCGGGCGATGATCGGGGAGGCTCAGGCGGGCTAGCGCAGCGCAGGGCGGGTCGGGCGTGGGCTCAGTGGCGAGTGGGGGCGAGCCTCAGGCGGTGGCCCTCAGGCTGGTGGCTGAGGGGTCAGCCCGGGCACGGGGGGCGGGGTGCCGTCGTCGAACCTGGCGATGGTGATCGCGATGTTGTCCTGTAGGCGGTGCGCGGCGGTCTCGCCGGGTCCGTCGATCAGCAGGCAGAAGGCCAGCGTGTGGCCTCCAAGCGCGTGGCACCAGCCGGCGAGGTTGGAGACACCGTTGAGCGTCCCGGTCTTCGCCACGCAGCGCCCTTCGGCGGTGGTATGGCGCATGCGCGAGGCGAGTGTCCCGCTGCGACCGGCGACCGGCAGATCGGCCTGGAGGGTTGCTCCCAGGGAGTTGCCGGTGAGGGCGTTCAGGAGCGTGACCACTGCCACCGGGGTGGTGCGGTCCGCGCGCGAGAGGCCCGAGCCGTCCACCACGCTCGCGTGGATGCCGAAGGAGGAGGCGAGGGTCCGGCGCACCACCGCGGCACCCGCCGGGGTGCTGCCGGCGCCGCTGGTGAGGGCACCGATGTCCTTGAGCAGGGTCTCGGCGAAGAAGTTGTCGGAGGGCCGGTCCATCAGACCGAGCAGGGTGGCGAGCGGCGGCGAGGAGATCACGGCCAGCCGGTGCGCCCCAGCCGGCGTGGTGCCGGCGCCGACCCCATTGCTGACCTGGACGTGCACGGCCCTGAGGGCGTGCAGCAGTTGCAGCGCGGCATAGGCGGCGGGGGCGTGGGGACCGTGCTCGGAGCCCGACCGACCGCGGTTGAAGGCCAGGGCGCTCAGGGTGCCCGCCACTTCGGTGTCCGGGCGGTAGCCCGTGCGGGGACCTCCGCGCAGCGAGTCCAGGAAGGACTCGTCGCCGACGATCTGGCCGTCGACTCGCACGATGCCCTGATCGGCGAGCTGGCGGGCGAGGCCGTCCACGGAGGCTCCCGCGCCGTAGTAGGTGTTGATGAAGGCCGTGGAGCCGAACGTGGGGTCACCGCCGCCGTGGAGATACAGGTTGCCGTGCCAGGTCCCGGTGGGACTGAGCGTGCCGACGCCGAGCACCGTGGTGCTCAGCTGGGCGCCCGCGCCCAGGCGAATCAGGGCGGTGACCGATGTGTAGAGCTTCTCGACCGAGGCGGGAGGCCGGCTCTGGGTGGCGTTGCGGGCGAACAGCACCTTCTGGGTGGCGGTGTCGTAGACGTAGGCTCCCGAACTCCCGCCGGCGATGCGCATCTCCCGACCGAGCTGTGCCTGCAAAGCCGCGAGGGTGGTCGTGGCCGCGCGGGCACAGGGCCCCCGCCCGCAGCTCACAGCCCTAGGCGGGATGGGGGGAGAGGCGGCCGGGCCGGCGCTCGCGATTGCCACCCGGAGCGCCGGGGCGCAGAACAGCGAGAGCACGCACAGCAGCCTCGGGATTGGTGGGAACCGGTACCGGGGCAAGCACCCGTAGAATCAACAGGGCATGGACAACGTTGTCAAGCTGGAACCGAAGGGCAGGCCCAAGCCGGCGACGCGGGCCAAAGCCGGTGCGCCCACTACGGACAGCGGTCGACGGGTCAGGACCAAGCGCTATGGTTCGCGCGCTCGCGAGAAGACTGCGCTCGTGCTTGGCGGCGGCGGCTTCACGGGCGGGGTGTACGAGATCGGGGCGCTGCGGGCGCTGGACCTGCTCTCGGTCAACCGCACGGTCAACCAGTTCGACGTCTACGTCGGCACCTCGGCGGGAGCGTTCATCGCGTCCCTGTGCTCCAACGGGGTGACCCCGGAGGAGATGATGCGAGTGGTGGCGCGCCAGGGCCCGACGCCGTTTCGCGATATCGACGTGGGCGACCTCTTGCGCCCCAACCTGGGGGAGCTGGCGCGCAAGAGCGCGCTGATGCCGCTGCGGCTGGCCTCGCTCACCCGCCAGCTGGTCTCACAGTTCGGGCAGGTCTCGCTGATGGACCTGCTGCTGGGTATCGCCGAGGGTCTGCCGTCGGGTGCCTACACGGGTTCGGGGATCGAGAAATACCTGCAGCGGGTCCTGAGCGACCCCGATCGCACCAACGACTTTCGCAAGCTCTCGAGCGAGCTTTACCTGACCGCCACCGACCTGGACACGTGCGAGCGCATCGTGTTCGGCGCCGATGGGTTCGAGGACGTCCCGATCTCGACTGCGGTACGCGCCTCGGGGGCGCTGCCGATGGTCTACGCCCCGGTCATGGTCAAGGGCCGTGAGCTGGTGGACGGAGGACTGATCTCGACTACCAACCTCGACATCGCGGTCGAGGCGGGCGCCAAGCTGGTCGTGGTGATCAACCCGATCGTCCCCTACATCAACGACTTCGAGAAGCGCATCAGGACGCTGCGCGGAGTGCGGCCACGACGGGTGTCCGACATGGGCTTCCCCCAGATCGGCTACCAGGTGTTCAAGCTGCTCGCCCACCAGCGTTTGCACGAGATGGCCCGCCACTGGGAGGAGCAGTACCCGGGAGTGGACATCGTGCTGATCGAGCCCGAGCCCACCGACGAACTGATGTTCCAGACCTCGATGATGAACTTCACCTCACGCATCGAGATCGCGCGCCACGGCTTCCAGTCGGTCACCTACCACCTGGCGGGGCGCTACGAGCACTATCGCGAGGTCTTCGCCCGTCACGGAATCGACATCTCGGCCACCCGGGTGCGCAAAGTCGTCGAGCACTTCGACGCCGAGCCCGAGCAGACCAGCGCCTGGCGCAAGATCCTCGAGGGCACCACCGGCGCGCTACTGCGTCAGTCAGCCTCGGAGTCCGCCTCGGCGGGCTAGGGTCTTCGCGAGCAAGCTCTAGGACAAGCTCTGAAGGATCCCGTCGATCGCGCTCAGCAGGCGATCGCTGGCGGTTGAGTCGCGCACACTGATCCGCACGTGCCGCGGCTCGCCGAGGGCGCTGCCGGCCGCCACAAGCACGCCGGTGCTCTCAAGGCGCGTGGCGAGCTGGTGGCCGTCGAGCGCTGGGTGGGCCACCCACAGAAAGTTGGCTTGGCTGTCGGTCAGCTCGAAACCGCGGTTGCGCAACGCGGCGGTCAGCCTGGAGCGCTCGATCGCGACAGTACGCACATGCCTGGCCAACAGCACCGATCCTGAGCGCAGCGCCTCCAGGGCGCCCGCCTCGGAGAGTTCGTTGACGCCCAGGTCGGGCTCCAGCTCGTTCAGCAGCTCGTCAGAGCCGGGGCCGCCGATGGCATAGCCGATCCGCAGGCCCGCCAGACCCCGTGCCTTGGAGAAGCTACGAAACACGAGCAGCCGCGGGTGCTTCTCAAGCAACGCCAGCGAGGCATCGACGGGCTGGGCGTCGACGAACTCCACGAGCGACTCGTCCAGCAGCAAGGCCACCCCGTCCGGCAGACCCTCCAGGAGACGCTCAAGCTCGGCGATCCCGAACAGCTCGCCGGTGGGGTCGTTGGGGCTGGCCAGAGCCACCACCCGGGTGTTGTGCGCCGCGACGGCCTCCAGCAGCGCATCCACGCCGCCGCTGACGGGGACCGCGCGGCCGTGAGCGCGGCGGGCCATGATGGGATACAGGGGGTAGGAGGGCCAGGTGGTGATCAGCTCCTGGCCAGGCTCGATCAGCGCGCGCGTGGCGGAAGTCAACAGCTGGGCGGCTCCGTTGCCGATGATCAGACGGCCGGGGTCCACGCCGTGGTACTCGGCCAGCTCGCTGCGCAGCTCCGAGCCGTTGCGCACGTGCGGGTAACGGTGCAGTCCGCGCCGCGCGACGAACGTGATGGCACCGACGATGTTGGGATGCGGCAGGTCGGGCCAAGTGGTCTGTGAGAGGTCGATGCTCTCGACGCGTGTCAGCGCCTTGCGGCGACGCTCGGCGGCCTCCGCGCGCAGGCCCTGGTTGACCTCCTCCTCGGAGAGACCGTCGAACTGGCGGTAGTAGTCAAGCAGGCCCATGATTGGAGGTTAGTTCAGTTCGCCGCAGTGGCCCGGGGGTTGTCCGGGGCGCGTCGGGCGGGGGTGACAGCCCACTAGTTGCCGCCCCCCGGCATCACACTCGAGCCGGGCCCGTTGATGAGCACGAACCAGACCATGAAGGCGGCGCCGCACAGGATCGCGGTCGCCGCGAAGATCCGTCCGAGTACGCCGGTGCGCTGGTCATAACCGGCGGCGCGGCGCACCAGGATCCAGGCCTCGTCGAGTCGGCGCAGCAGCTTGAGGGCCCCGAAGAGCAGCACGAACAGGCCGATGAAGGCGGCCAGGATGCCGAAGCTGATGTTGTCGGTGTGGTAATTGATCTGCGCCCCAATCCATAGGCAGGCCACTGGTATGGGGCCCCAGCAGAGCAGGCTGACGAAGCTCATGGCGGCGAACATCAGGCGCGCGATGTAGCCGTCGAAGCGCTGGCGACCGTCGCCGTGGCGCTTGGGCAGCACACGGAATCGAATGGGCGCGGTGCCGGGCCTACGCCCGACGAACAGTCCACCGTTGTCGCTTGGATCAGTGCGCATTTCTCGTCTCGGGTTGCGGTTGCTGACTACACGCTAGCGCGCATATAGGGAATCAAGTATCCCGGCGTACTTTTCGCAGACCACGTTGCGCTTGACCTTAAGGGTCGGAGTTAGCTCTCCAGTGGCCTGACTGAGGTCGTGATCAAGGATCGC
The DNA here is from genome assembly GCA_963813115.1 of uncultured Solirubrobacterales bacterium. Taxonomy (GTDB): domain Bacteria; phylum Actinomycetota; class Thermoleophilia; order Solirubrobacterales; family Solirubrobacteraceae; genus Palsa-744. The sequence continues at coordinate 18,174 of CAWEXS010000004.1, read as the reverse complement.
GAACTTCTTGACCTGCTCAACCTGGGCGTAGCGGGCGTTGGCGCGATCGACCTCGCGACCGATCAACTCGATGATGGCCGGCTCGCACGAGAGCGAGGGAATGTCCTGGGGCAGACCGTGCTCGGTGGCGTAGCCCGCGATCTCCTCCTCGTCGAGGGTGATCAGCATCACGGGGTAGGGGCGCTGGTCGCCGTGCATCACGGCCTGGGAGATCCAGCGGCACTGCTTGAGGTCGTTCTCGAGGTTGGCCGGGGTCAGGTTCTTGCCGCCCGCGGTGATGATGATGTCCTTCTTGCGACCGGTGATCGAGAGGTAGCCGTCCTCGTCGATTGAGCCGAGGTCGCCGGTGTGCAGCCACCCCGCCTCGACCGAGCCGAAGCTGGCGTCGGCGTTGTTGTGGTAGCCCTGGAAGATGTTGGCGCCCTTGATCAGGATCTCGCCGTCCTCGGCGATCTTCAGCTCCACGCCCGGAAGCGCACGCCCGACGGTGCCGAAGCGATGGTCCTCGACCGTGGAGACGGTGGCGGCGGTGGCGGTCTCGGTCATGCCGTAGCCCTCCAGCACCGGCACGCCGCAGGCCCAAAAGAACTCGAGGATCTCACGGGCGATCGGGGCGGCGCCGCTGGTCGCCTGGCGCACGCGTCCGCCAAAGATCGCGCGGACGTTCTTGAAGAGCTTCTCGTCGGCCTCCTCAAACGGTGCCTGAAGCTCCGCGGGCACCGGTTCGCCCCGGCTCATGAGGTTGCGGACCTTGATGCCGAGGGCGATGGCGGCCTTGGCCTGCTGCTGCTCCTCCTCGGACTGGGACTCGATCGCGCCGTGGGCCAGGGTGTAGACCTTCTCGAACACCCGGGGCACCGAGGGCAGATACGTGGGGCTGACCTCCATCAGCTCGCCCACGATCTGCTTGGTGTCGCCCCCGAAGTAGGCCAGGGTGGTGCCGAGGTCGAAGGCGGCCAGCTGGATCAGGAGGGCGAAGGAGTGGGCGAGGGGCAGATAGAGGTAGATGACCTCTTCCTCGCGGATGGTGCCGACGCCATGGATCATGTCCAGGATCGCGCGGTAGTTGCCGTGGCTCAGCACACAGCCCTTGGGCGGGCCGGTAGTGCCGGAGGTGTAGATGAACGTGAACGGATCCTCGGGGCGCACCGCGGCGCGGCGTGCCTGAAGCTCCTCCGGTGCCCGGCCGCGTCCGCGCTCGCGTATGTCATCCAGGGTGATAGCCGGCAGCGGCGAGTCGCCGGTCGGGGGGTCGATCACGATCACGTGCTTCAGCTGCGGGACCTGCTCGCGAATGGCAGCGATCTTGGCGAGCTGCTCGGAGTCCTCGCACACGATCGCGCTGGCGCCCGAGTCGGCGATCACGAACTGGCACTCCTCGGGGGAGTTGGTCTGGTAGATCGGGACCACCACGGCGCCGGCCGAGGTAGCGCCCAGGTCGGCGTATGACCACTCGGGGCGGGTGTTGGCGAGGATGCACAGGCGCTCCCCGGGTTCGATGCCGAGGTCGATCAGCCCGAGACCAATCTCCTGCACGATCTCTCCAAGCTCGGTGTAGGAGACGTCGTGCCAGCTGCCGTCGCGCTTGAAGCGCACGGCGGGCATGTCCGCGTGCTCGGCAACCGCGTGCGGGATCAGTCCCGCGATCGTCTGCGCCCCGGTGCCCGACGTCACGGTACTGGCCTGCATGACTCTCCTCCTCTAATAAGGCTGGCGGACCCTTCCACCCCAAAGGATAAGGCCTAACGGGGGTTCGGGAGTGGATCTGGAGCGGAAGCTCGCGGACGGGTTGGTCGGCCGATATGCCGCGCGGGGAACCAGGTGGAGGCGGTAACCGCCTAGCCGCCGCCGGTTAGACGCCAAGCCCCCCTCCGGTTAGACGGGGTTGGGGACGTCGATGAAGACGTGACGCAGCCCGAAGCGCTCGCTCAAGTACTCCCCGAGGCGCCTGATCCCAAAGGTCTCAGTGGCGTAGTGCCCGGCGGCGATGAAGTGCACCCCCAGCTCCCGCGAGCGGGCCATCACGCGCTCGGCGGGCTCACCCGTGATGAAGGCCTCGGCCCCGAGGGTGACGGCCTCGTCCAGGTGGTCGGCCCCTGCCCCCGAGACGATCGCGACGCGGGTTATGCGGGCGGGCCCGTGGTCGAACACGAGCGGCTCGCGGGCGGTGAGGGTCTGCACCCGGGTGAAGAGATCCTCGGCGGGGAGGCCATCGCCGGGGAGCACCCCGACGAAGCCGATGCTCTGCCCGCGGTGCTCGGCGAACGGCTCTAGCGACTGCGCTCCGAGTGCCCGGGCGATCAGGGCGTTGTTTCCCAGCTCGGGGTGCGCGTCGAGCGGGAGGTGGTAGGACGCGAGACTGATGTCGGCGCCCAGGAGAACCTTCAGCCGGCGGGCCTGCACGGCGTCGAGTGCCTGGGGGCCGGAGCCCCAGAAGATGCCGTGGTGGGCCAGCACCAGCTCAGCGCCCTCCTCGCGGGCGCGCTCGAACAACTCCAGGTGGGCGCTGACGCCGGTCGCCACGGTGGAGACCACGGGGTTGCCGGGGACCTGGAGGCCGTTGGGGCAGTAGTCCTCGAAGCGCTCCGGTTCGAGCAGGCGGTCAAGCTCGCGCAGGATGTCGGTGAGCGGCGTGGGGGGCACCACGGCGACGATAGCGGTGTGGGATACTGAGGCTCATTCGGGGCGTGGCGCAGCCTGGTAGCGCGCACCGTTCGGGTCGGTGAGGTCCACGGTTCAAATCCGTGCGCCCCGATTAAAACTCCCCGCAAATGCGGGGTTTTTTATTGGTCGAGTGGCGCTTGTTGGGGCCATGTATGGGCACACATGGGGCATACAGATGGTCTGTGCACAGATTCTGGACCGCGAATCAAGGCCAGAAATTGTGGTTTTGCAGGGCGTTTCTTTAGTGTGGACCTCACCGAAGTGGGCAGTGGGGCCTGGGCTCAATGAACTACCTCCAACCAACGATTCCTGCTGTTGTGGCCCTTGCAAATCACCGACAGGGCAAATGGCTAGGTCTCGTGCTGTTGATGACCACGGACGGCGAGCAGTTTCGCGCCAGCAGCGGTGTAGCCAGGGCGTGGACGTCGGCGCGGTGGGGCGGGCTTCGGCAGCGGTAGAGGGGGCGGGTTTGCGACGCTCTCCAGGTACTCGACAGCGCGGGCTGGGTAGAAGCCCAAGCGGGGCTTTGAGCCCGAGCCAAGGCGCATAGCACCGAGCTCGCCGGCGTGGTCGTAGACCCATGCGCGTGTCTTGCCCATCATGCGCGCAACCTCGTTTGCGTCGATGAGGGCTTCGCGCGGCCTGATCGCTAGCTCGAGGCGTGTCGCCAGGCGATCGGCGAGCCGGTCAGCGAGCGCGTCGAGCATCTCGTCATCGGATAGGAGATCCGGGTTCCCCATCCGGGCAACTATGTCAGCGGGATAGATAATAGAAAACAGACAAGTCGCAGCCTGCCTGGAGTCTTCGGGCTGCCCTGCCTATGTCAGCCCGACAGTCGATGCGGGGGGATACTTCCCTCACCGCTCGTAAGCTCGACCGCGCGGCAGGACGTGCCGGACGAGCACGGTTTCCGTGGCGCCGTCGTAGTCGAAGATTACTCGCCAGTCACCGACACGCAGGCGAAAGTGCTCGCTGCCTGTGAGCCGCTTGACGTCGAGCGAGCGGTCTTCGGTAAGAAGACGATCGAGCGCGCCGAGAACGCGTGTGCGGATGGGCGGGTCGAGGCGGCGTAACTCCTTCTGTGCGGTGCGCGTGAAGCGCAGCGTGCGCCCGTCGCTCACCCGGCTTGGGATCCGAGGTCGTGCTTGACTTGCTCGTAGGAGACTGTGCGCCCGGCGGCGATGTCAGCGTCGCTCTCGGCGAGCGCTGCTTGCTCCTCGGGGGTCAGCGGCTCGTCGTCCTCTGGACGAGAGCTGAGCCAGTCGCCGAAGCTCTGGCCTCGCGAGACGATGAAATCGAGCGTCGCCTCGGCCTCCTGTTCGGTCAGATCCTCAACACGCGCCCGTAGCTTCTCCTTTGCTGTCATGTGGTAAATGGTAGCGTCCGCTTGGGACCTCGATGTGGTTTGTGTCAGCTCCTCCTGTTAACCGGGCCAAGCCGTGTTGAAGTCTCGGACGACCGGCGACCTAAGCGTGCCCGACTACTTGGAGCTGGCTGGCGACCACTCGTCCTGCCGGCGGAAGGACAGGTTCTCTCCGTAACGAATGTGTCGGCCTTCGGTGCTCTAGGTCGGGCGCGTGTCGCAGATATCCCCGACCACAAGGTTGTTTGCCGTTGGAATCAGGGCCGCGCTGGGCGCGGCATTTCAGGCGGATAGGCCGTCTCAAAGTGGGCTGTTGCGCGTCGTCCCGACTGCTGGCTACTGTTCTGCTGATATGGCAACTTCCGCTCGTGTCCCCGATCCGCAGGCTTCTATCGTTCCGGGCTACTCGTTACTTGAGTGCGGCTTTCCGTTTGGGGAGGTCTCAGCGCTAGCGCGTGCCGATCGTTACAGCCGCGATGGGGTCTACGCTGCCCATAAGTGGTGGGCGCGCCGTCCGCCCAGCGTCATCCGGGCGCTGCTACTCGCGGCGGTCCTGCCCGCCGAAACGTCAGCCGCTGACTTCTGGGCCCTGTACAGGACCGACGCTGAGCTGCTCGGAGGCGTTCATGTCGGGGATCCCTTCATGGGGGGAGCTACAACTCTGGTGGAGGCTACCCGCCTAGGTGCCAGCGTCACCGGCATTGACGTGGACCGCCTGGCGGTCATGATTGCGCGGCAGGAGTTGGGCGACGCCGGCAGCACGGAGGATTTCCGCACCCAGGCCGATCTGCTGCTGGCCCACCTGCAGGAGCGCTGTGGGCACCTCTACAGTGCCGACGGGTCGGGCACGTCCCTGCATTATTTCTGGCTTCGCAGCGTGACCTGCGATCACTGCGAGAATGAGTCGTTGATGTATCGCACGCCGGTTCTTGCCCGTGACGCGGGCAAGGCCGGGGCGGTCGTGCGTACCAAGGGGACGATCGCCTTCTGCCCGGCCTGTCGGACCCTGCGGAACGTTCCGCTTCGTCAGAAGGGTTTTCGTTGCTGCGGGTCTCTACACCGCCTCAATGAAGGCACCTACACCCGCGCAGGGTTCCGCTGTCCGGCTTGTCGGTCCCGGCGCAGCCACGAGCAGCTGAACACTGTGGCATTGCCACGTGAGCTAATCGCCATTGAGGAGACCTTTCCCGACCGTCGCCGGCACATCCGTTCCCCACTCCGGGCCGATCTGCGGCTGATCAGCAAGGCGGCCAAGCAGGCCAGAACACTCAAAGCAGAGCTACCGTCGGCATCCATGGCCGGCATCGATGACGGTCGCCCGGCTGCCTACGGCATCGATACGGTGGCCGATCTGTCCAGTGAGCGCCAGAAGGTCGTCTTTGCGGCCGCGTTCTCTTGGATCCGAGGCCAGAAAGATCTGCCTGGTGCCATCCGTGCCGAGTTGCTGCTGGCGGTCTCCAACGCACTGTCGGCCAACAATCTCCTGTGCGGCTACGCCACCGACTACGGCAGACTGGCTCCACTGTTCGCGGGCGTGCGCTCCTACTCCATGCCCATCCTCAGCGTGGAGCTGAACCCGCTCCACCCGATCGCCGGGCGTGGCACCCTGGCTGCAACCCTGCGTCGGATTGAGCGCAGCTTGCACAAAACCGTAACAAGGCAGGTCATCGACCATGTGGGCCAGACCATCAGCGCCGAGTTCGCGGCTCGCCGCGCATCCAAACACTGCGTGGAGTTCCAGTCTGCCGATCGCTCCTTCCCGTCCCAGCTCGGAGCCTGCGACTTCTTGGTCACCGACCCGCCTTATTTCGACTTCATCGCCTACTCTGACCTCTCGCTGTTGCACCGCGCCTGGCTGTGGCCGAGTGAGGATTCGCTGGGGGGTAAGCCCATCTACCCGGTCGGGGATGATCCCGTCGAGGACTTCGCAGAGCGGCTGGGCCGGGCCTTGGCCAACGCCGCCAACGCACTCAAGCCTGGTGGCAGCATCACCTTCACATTCCACTCCGCGCACGAGCCGGCCTGGGAGGCATTAGCCGGGGCCCTCAAACGAGCCAAGCTAGCAGTCACTGGTGTCTTCCCTGTGTGGGCCGACGCCCGCGCGGCTGCTCACGGTCATCCCGGCAACTGCGAATGGGACGTCGTATTTACCTGCCGGCCTGCGAGTGGCAAGAGGCCCCAGCTCACCTCCACGGTGGAGCAGTGGCTGAAGGCTCTAGGCGAGGCCGCCCCCGGAAACACGGACGTGACCAATCTCCGCTTGGGCCTGTGGGCGGCTCAACGGGTCAACGAGCACATCGAGGTCCCGCATGAACAAGGATGAACGCATCGAGCTGCTGCACTCGAAGCTGACCAAGACCGGCCACAGAGAGCGGCTCTGGGTGAAGGGCGCATTTGAGGAACTGGAGATCTTTCGCGCTCCCACCAACCTGCTCTATCTCAATGATGACAACCGTCGCTTTCGCACCGAAGGCCAGGCGGTTGGCGCACAGCTCGGCCGCAGGCTCGATCCGAGTGCTAATCCCGATGACGAGCAGTCGATCATTAGTCTGCTGCTCGACAGGGAGCCGTGGGTGATCGAGGGCGACCGCGTCGTTGGTCGACCAAGCAAGGATACTGCCGCGCTGCTCAATGATTGGGAGGCCCGCGGGCAGGAAAGGCCGCTGTGGGTCAGACCCGACGGGCTGGTGACCAACGGTAATCGCCGTCTTGCCATGATCAGGCGCGAGCAGGCTACACGCGGCGAGTTCGGTGAGTGGGTGCAGGTCATCGTCTTCCCTGAGGAGAGCTACGACGACGAGATCCTCTTCGACCTGGAGGCCCGAGAGCAGCTCACCGAGGGCTTCAAGAAGCGCTACTCGGACATCAATATGTTGCTCACGTTGCGCGACGCAGCGGTCCTAGAGCACATCGACTGGGATGACCCCGCCTCGATTAAGACGACCGCCGCACACATCCAGCATCTAGTCAGCTCCGGCGAGTCCTACGCCGAGATCCAGCTATACGCCATCAGATACATGGACTTATTCCTGGAGTACGTCGAGCAGCGTGGGCAGTATCACCTGCTTCAGGGCAGGGTCGAGCGCTTTCGCGAGGTGGGCAAGACCATGAAGGGTGTCCGCGACGATGATGCCTCGCGCGAGGAGTCGATGCTGAGCGTCATGTTTGCTGGCATCCAGACCGAGATCACACACGACGACATTCGGAACCTGCGCAAGCTGCTCAAGACCGACCCGGAGAAGTTCGACAACGTGGTCAAGGATGTTCACGAGCTTGAGGATGAGACCGAGGAGGAGGTCGAGTTCACCGACGACGAGATCGACCTCGATGAGGATGAGGATGAGGATGAGGATGAGGGCGAGGCGACGCGGGCCAAGGCACCTGCGGCGCCACGCTACCCCAAGCGTGCGGTCAAGCGCACCCTGCGTCTCGCGGTCCAAGGGGTGCGCGATGCCAAGGACGACGACCGTGCCGGAGGCATTCAGCTGGCTGCCCAGCGTCTGGCGAGCATCGAGCCCACCGAGCTGGCCCCGATGCTTGAGGATGGCGCGGCTGGCAACAAGCTGCGTGAGGCCATCGACAGCATTATCGCCTGGGCTGAGTCGGCCAAGCAGGTGGTCGGCGGCTCTAGCCAGCAGTCATGAGCGCCGACACGCCGGCGCAGATCACGCTCAGAAGCGAGATGATCGAGGTCACCGGTGAGGGACTGAAGACCCGCCCACTGCGCCTGTTCTTTCGTGGAGTCCTCGGCGCTCAGCTGACTGCCGCGGGCTGGCGGCTGCCCACCCGCGGCAGTGACGGCAGCGTCTTGATCGTGCGTATCGCCCGCCGACTGGAACAAGCTGGGTGCGGGGTGAGCACTGAGTCAGAACCAGGTCGACCGGGCGCTGATCCACGAGATGGAGCGAATGCGCAGCTTCGAGCGCGCCCGTAGCGCCGGCGCGGCTCTTCTGGGGCCGCGCGAGGATGCTGAGGTCGAACTGCCCAATCGCGACACGCTGCTGGCTTTGATCGAGCAGTTTGGCTGGAACACCGATGAGCGCTGTCTGCTCGATCATCAGGTCGATGGCTTTCGGCACGCCATGACCGTCATCAATGCTGCCAACTTCTCCGTTCCGGGCGCGGGCAAGACTGCCATCGCCCTAGCGGTGATTGCCGGCCACTTAGCGTTCGACAATATCGATCTCGCGCTGGTGGTTGGGCCGCTCTCAGCGTTCCGGCCCTGGGAGCGTGAGGCTGCCATCGCTCTGCCTGGCAAGCTCGAGGTGCATCGCGTACGCGGCATGACACGGCTCGAACGAGTGCGGTTCTATGAGCGCGCACAGCCCCGCCAGCTGCTGCTGACGACCTACGCCTCGCTTGCCTCTGACCGTTACGAGGTCGAGCGGCTTTGTCGCCGTTACCGGGTGATGCTCATCGCCGATGAGTCCCATCGAGCCAAGCGCTTTCGCGGCGGGCAGTGGGCGCCGGCACTCAATCAGGTCGCACGGGCAGCACGGTTCCGCATGATCCTCTCTGGCACCCCGATGCCCCAAGGCCCCACCGATCTGTGGAGTCAGTTCAACATTCTCTGGCCCAGTGAGGAGGCCACGGGTTCACGGCTGAGCTTTAGAGCCCGCGCCGAGGCGAATTTTGCGGAGGTAATCGGTTCCCTGGAGCCGTTTTTCACTCGCACTCCCAAGAGCAGCCTGGGCCTCAAGCCCGCGGTGCTTCATCGACCGGAAGTAGAGCTGGCACCGGTACAGCGAGAGGTCTACGGGCTAATCGAGAGCCGCTTCCGCCAGGCCATCCCGGACGCAGGCAGTTGGCAAGACAAGCTCGATGCTCTGCGGAAGGCTCGGCCCATCCGTCTCATTCAGGCGGCCAGCAATCCCGACCTCCTCAACGAGACCGATGGTTTTTTTGAGGTGCCTCCCCTCGAAGCCCCGAGTGGAACGCTCATGCAGCGCTTGCATAAATACCGTCACCACGGTGAGCTTCCGGCCAAGTTCGATTGGGCACTGGCCAAGCTGGAAGAGCTGCGTGATGCAGATGAGAAGTGCGTGGTGTGGACTACCTTCATCCGCAACATAGACCAGTTTAGCGCTCTGGCGCGCGATCGCTTAAATGCTCCCATCTACAGCGTCGACGGCCGAGTTCCCACCGCCGACGGCGGTGGTGATGGGCCAGCCGAGGAGATCGACGAGACCCGCGAGCAACGCATCGACGCCTTCCTCGACCACCAGGGCTGCTCGGTGCTGGTCGCCAACCCGGCCGCGTGCGCCGAGTCTATTTCACTGCACTCAGCCTGTCACAGCGCCATATATCTGGACCGTACCCACGACTGCGCACGCTGGCTTCAATCAATAGATCGTATCCACCGTCTCGGCCTGCCTGCGGACGTAACGGTTGAGATCTGGGTCCCGGAAGTCGTGGTCGATGGTGTCGCTACCATCGACGGACTGGTCGACGCCTCGCTAAGGCGTAAGTCGGCAGCCATGACGATGCTGCTGGAGGGAGCCGAGCTACGTGCAGCGCAGGCTCCCGATGAGGACACGCTCGACGTAGCTGAGGGCGACGGCCGGGATCTGGAGAGTCTGCTCCGCTACCTGATCGGAGAGCAGTGACGCCACGATTCACCCCTCGCGAGATCGAGCGCAGTATCGACGCGCTGGTGGCCTTGCGCGGCCTTCGCCGCCAGCCATGGGAGGTCGAATTCCTACGCCCGCGCCTGGGCGGCTCTGGTCGCCCAGTGCTCTCCTCGCTTGAGGAGCTAGCGGCGCTGGGGCTGCTGATCTCTGATGCCCAGGGCACCTGGTCGCTGACCGAGCGTGGCGAACAAGCCATCGACGCTCGTGCCGCCGGGAACTGGTCGCCGCTAGTCGAGATCACCATGGTCGCTGGTGGATTGGAGCGTGAGATCGAAGCGTTCTTGATTGAGGCTGAGACCGAGGGCGGCGACGTGCGCCTGCACACGAGTCGCGCCCGGAGAGTCGCCCCCGCTCTGTGTGCGGTGCTTTCCTGGCGTTCGGAGTGGCGGGATGGTGCCTCGTTGTGCGTCCCGCGTAGTGCCCTCGATACCGCTATGGCCGAAGCCGCCATGCAGATCGCCGAAGGCCGCTCTCCCTGGGTTGCGGAGCTCGAGCGCGTCGGCTATCGCGCCGAGGCGTACTCGCTGCGCCTGGAGCGCGAACAGCATGGTGCCCACGCCGTCACTCATGTCTCGGCCGATGATGACGGCGACCGCTTCGGCTACGACATAGAGGAGTCATCTTCTGGGTTCACGAGGCGAATTGAGGCCAAGGGCTCGCGCAGCGGGAGCGTTACGTTCACACTTAGTGAGAGCGAGCTGGGTGCCGCTCAAGCGGCGCGGGGCCTGTACGAGATCCAGTTCTGGGGTGATATCGATCTGGCCACTGCCCCACGCCATGAGTACGTACATCTGAGGAATGCCGGATACCCTGCAGTATTGCAAGATCCTGCCGGGATGATCAAACGCGGCGAGCTGAACGCCGTTGCCGCCGGGTGGCGTTGCGCGCTCGCGCAACAGTAAGCGTGCCCGCATCCTTTGTACGCTTCGGACTACAGCAAACGGGCTATCTCTATCTCGGTTTGCATCGGCCCACGGGACTGGTCGTGGATCACCCAGCGTATGATCGATTGCTGTGATCGTAATCGTGGACTCCAACCAGTTCTTCAGCGATCTGCTCATGACCGGCCGTGAGTTCGGCATCATTCTCGGCCAACACAGTCGAGGCCAATTCGAGCTCGTCCTACCCGAGGTCGTCGTGCGTGAGATTCCAAAGCTCTTTCGCGAGAGGTACAGCGCCACGCTCAACAAGTATTCGACGAGCGTGCAAATGCTCGGACGGCTCGGGCATAGCGTCACGGCTGTCTCTTTACCGGATCCCAATCGAGCCACCGACGCGGTCACCAAACAGTTGCGCCAGCGGTTGGCCGTCGCCCGTGTCGATGTGCCAGGAATCCCAGACGTTCCCCTCTCTGACCTCGTCGATGACTCGATCGCTGAGCTTCGACCATGGCAGGCCAAGAGTAGAGGATTTCGCGACGCTCTCATCTGGCGTACGGTCATCGATCAAGCGGAACGCAACCAGGTGGTGCTGATCAGTAATAACCACGGTGACTTCGCGGCCAGCGACAAGAAGCGGGATGAGCTACACCCACATCTCCAGCAGCAGGTCAATGCACTCGGGCACGGCACCGACCGAGTCAAGCTTCAGCCCAGCCTGGAGGCGTTCATCAGCGAATTCGTCCCGCCCGCCGACCAAGCTCTTCTCGCCGCTCAGGGCCGACTAGCCGAGGACCAAGCCTTCGAAGTCGCGCTCTACGGTGACATCGAGCAGGCGCTGTACCGGTTCGATTTCAACCTGGCCCGTGGCGTGACGATCATTGGCAGTGATGCGGCTGCTATCGATCAGCTCAGCGTCGATGACGTGTCGATCAGCGAGGTCAAGATCACCTCGGCCTACGAGGGCGACAGCGACAGGAGCGCATTCATAGAGATTGTCGCCCACGCGATTATGTACTTCGGCTTCGTGACCGATATCGGCGGTGCCGAGTGGCTGATCGAGGACCGCGCCGACATCGAGATCGAGTCATGGGAGTCGAGCTTCGCCCAGGGCCGCACTCACGCCCGCTATGTGGAGATTATTTACTGGGCTGACTTCGATCTTGATAGCGGAGAGCTGGGCGAGCTAGAGCAGGCTGGCGCCCACGATGACACCCCAAAAGGGTAATGAGTAGTTCGGTCTTGTCTCATTTGTACCGTTTTCCGGCTATACAGGCGTGATCAGTGTTCACCCCATACTTGGATCTCATCGAATATTACGTGGAACCTAAACGGAGTCCTGTTGCTCTGTTCGGCCCAGTGGACCGATTTGCGTCGACCAGCTCGTTTTCATCTCGGCCTGAATGTGGTCCTCAAGCGCAACCGATGGCTCATCAAGCGCGAGCGGCTGGGGTTCGGTAGAGCAGAAAGGCATGGCTGACGACTTCGCGTCGATCTGCTTCCATAGCGAACGGCCGGCCCCTAGCGCATTTGGTCATATGGCTCATTAGTGCCCTAACCCCTGATCGAACTGGCGGAATGGGTGGGTCTGCGAGGTGCCCCAATAGGGTGCCTGACGGCTGGGCCTCACAGCATCCGTGCGGGGCGAAGGTCATTGGGCACACACCCGGATTGTGTGCCCAAACCCCCCTGATCCTCCCCCAAAGCCGAACTTTGAGTGCGGGTTGCCGCCACCCTAAAGCATCATATTTGTAGGGCTTTCCTGTTCAAAGTCCAGATATTAACCCACGATTCGGGTCGGTGAGGTCCACGGTTCAAATCCGTGCGCCCCGATTGCCATTCAATGCCGCGAAAATCTGCGAATACGGGCGAAATGCCCCGAACGCACTAGGTGCGGGCGGTGGGTGTTCGCGGGCTTTCGTGGCTTTTCGGTGGTCTAAGAGACCGCAGAAAGACCGCAATGGAGGCGCGGAGAGACCGCAAGTGGACCGCAGCTCTCAAGGGGCATTGACCTCTGACGTTCCCCCTCGATGCGGTGACGAACCGTGGCAGGCGGTGACGTATGCCGACGCTTATAGCTGTGAGTCGAGCACAGGTTGCGAGGGCCTCACATCACCTGCATTGCGGGACGACCCTGTAGAAGTGGCTTAGCGATTGAAGATCAGGGCTCGGCCGCCTTCCGGGCGCTGGAAGCGCAAGCTCACCGGATGCGTCGAGTGCTTCCAGCAGCTGGCCGGGCTTCATCACAGCGAGGCTGAATCGAGCGAGATCCTGCGCGCGGCGCAAGCTGTGTCGGTCGGCGCTAAGGAACACGTGCACGCCGGCGGTGAGCGCTGCCTTGACAAGGACTCCGTCCATGGCCTTGGGCAGGACCGTCTTTAGTGATGCTGGCCATTCCCTCGGTGCTGCTAGATCGGTGCCGGTAGTGACCCGCTCGTCGGCGACCCGTGAGCTACGCTCGAAGCCGCCTCGTTGCCAGAAGTCCTCAGAGAGCGCGTCCAGGATGCTTCGTCGGGAGTTCTCTCGATCTGCCGTGAGCGGGCCGTCGTCCATTTGCTCCGGCGGAAGAAAAATGCGCACGTCGCGCCAGAACCAGAGCACGAAGATGTCGTGGAGTGCTCGGATTGGGTTGTCCCAGGTCTCCGGCATAAAGTCACGCCCATCGAAGCCAAACGATCCACCGATCTCGTCGAGGTTCTGGGCCAGATGGATCAGCAAATCCGTGTCTAGCGAGACGATCAGTGGACCCCACCCAGTTCGTCCGAAGCATATCGATGGGGCAGCAGGGTAAAAGAACTGCTCGTGGCTCATTTCGCCGCGAGGCGTCTCGTCAAAGAGGGCCATCGAGCTACTCTAGGACGTTCTAGCGAAACTTGGTGTCGGGGTGGAGTGGCCTCTCGCAGCGGTCTGGACCTGTGGTGTCAGAGTTTCACGGCGATTATGGTGAGCGGCGGGGTAGGCAGTGAGTCCCGTAACCGCGCGGATGCAGTCGGTGTAAGTACTAACGCGATGCTAGAGGTGCACAAGTTCGGTCCGGATGTTCCTTCGGAGCATAAGCGTCATGTGTGGTTGCGTGTGGTAGGTTTCGGTTTGCTGGGAGCATTCTGGCTCTCGGTCAATATGCTTCTCGCCCTCGCGGACGAGAAAAACGAACCTACCGCTGGCTTTTACGTGTTCGTGTTTGGCGGCTACGTCGGTATTACGGCGCTCGCTTACAGGTCGCTGCGTCGGGCCGAACACCAACCGAAGCGAGCATTTTTTGAGGCTCTGGCGATCAATCCCGCAACCTATCTACTCGGCGGAATCGCCGTTATTGACATCCTGCGCTAGCGCACGTATTTGGGTACATCAGGAAAGCTGCTACCGGTTGGGCGTGAGCCTACGATGGTGGCGCCAGGTAGCGCTGTAGCCATGCGGTCATGTTGTCCTGACTCCAGGTGCCGGCGGCGATAGCCAGGACGGCTTGCTCGGCGTCATCGATGGTCGGTGTGGTGTGCCAGGTCCAATCGTTGATCGCGATGAATAGGCGGAGGGCCACCCATGCGGCACGCTTGTTGCCGTCGGGTAGCGGGTGGTTCTTCGCTAAGTGCACGGTCAGGACGGCGGCCTTTTCGATGAAGTCGGGGTAGAATTCTGTCTCGCCGAACCCGGCTGCTGGTGCGTGTAGCGCGGACTCGGCGAGGTTGATCTTGGCGACTTGTGTGAGTGCGCTGGTGTCGAGTCCAGTGACCTCGGCGGCGATGGCGAGGTAGTCGATTAGTTCGATGTAGCGGATGCTCACTTGGCGAGTCGCTCTAGCAGCTCGCGGTCCTCCTCGATGATGCGGCGTACGCGGGCCTTGAACTTGGGGTCTTCGCGTCGGCGTTGTACTGCCTCGGCGAGGGCGTGCTTGACGGTCTCGTTGAGGCTCTTGCCTTCGGCGCGGGCGAGGGCCTCCGTGTCGGATGCCAATTCGTCATCGAGGCGTACGGTCAGATTCTTAGCCATAGTGTCATGGTAGCATGAATGTACAGATCTGATTGGAGCGGAGCTGATGGGTGCCTCACGCCGCGGCAAACGCGAACCAGGGAAGTCCGACCAGATCGACGCCAGGGCGATCGCCCGAGCCGTTCTCCGTGAGGCATCGAGCACTTCCCGGCCGCGTTCCTCGACGAGGACGCCGTGGAGATCAGGCTGCTGTGCGACCACCGCGAAGTGCTCGTCAACGAACGCACACGGCTGATCAACCGGCTGCGGATCAACCTCGTGATCCTCGACCCCGAGCTGGAGGCGACGATTCCCGCTCGCAAGCTCGACTACCCAGGCCAGCTGCAACGCGTCACACGGCGCCTGAGAGCGATGCCACAGACCGCGAGGATCCGCCTCGCCCGCGAACAAGCCAAACGGATCGGAACGCTCACCCGCGACGCAGAGCAGCTCAAGCGCGACTTGCGCGACCTCGTCCGTGTGCACCGCCCCGAGATGCTCGCCGAGACCGGCTGCGGTCCCCTCACCGCCGCGATCCTGATCGGACAAACCGCCGGAGCCCAACGTTTGAAGAGTGACGCGCACTTCGCGCGACTCGCGGGCGTCGCACCGACCTCCGTCTCATCCGGCCGCACCGATCGCCACCGCCTAGATCGTGGCGGCAACCGCCAGCCCAACCGCGCGCTGCACATCATCGCGATCACCCGCGGGCGCCTGGACCCCGGGACACGCGCCTACCTGCAGCGCAAGGAAGCCGAGGGCAAGACCCGCATCGAGGCAATGCGCTGCCTCAAGCGACACCTCGCCCGTCGCTACTACCGACTACTCAGCTGTCCCCCAACACCATGTGCGGCGCCTGCGGTGATCGTCATCAACGCCGCTATCACTGTGCCCTGCTTGACATAGGACAAAGATTGCCAAGATCGCTGTTCTGCGACGAGCGCAACGCGAGTCGTTTTTCACACCCGGATCGGTAGCATCACGCGGATGGGCGGCGGACGAGGCTCAAAGGCAGATCGGGCCGTGGCCGCAAAGCTCGAGCAGGACGCAGCCGAATCCTCCGCCCAGCGAAGCCGGGAAGCTGACGAGCTTCACGAGGGCCTGGAGCCACTACGCGCCGAAATCCGTGCTGAGATCCCATGGGCACTAACTCGCGTTGAAGCAGCAGGCTTCCCAGGCGCACGCATGCTCCGCATCGACAGACCGCGCTTCATCGGAAAGCAGTATGCGATGAAGGCTGCATGGGAGCTTGAGAAACACAAGGCGGAGTTCAAGAGTGAGATGCTTCCCACATCAACCTGGCTCCTGTCCGATGGACGCATCATGGGAGGCCCAGGCCGCTTTCGAGAGATCCTCGCCAGCGTGACCGACGAGGCCATCCTCGACGCGATCCTCAACGGACTGCGACGACTGGGAGCCTGAGCGCCAAACCTCGACAAGACGCAAGTCGCGCTCCCGCAATTTGCGTGCTTCCCTTGACATAGGAGCAACAAGGCTTGTGCGTGCGCGGCGGGGCGGGCTGCGGTGGCTCGCGAGGGATCGCGTGCTCACTGTTCAAGGAGTGGCCCATCGCTTCTGCGTGGGGTTCCAGCGGCCTGTCGTGGCATCGGTGAGGATCGGGTCGAGGAAGGTGGCGGCCTCTGCGTGCGCTGTCCTGAGGTCGGTTGGTAGCCCGATGTCTGTTGCGGCGCGTGCGTAAGGGCTTGCCCACGAGGTCGGCGGCGGTGGGAGCGCGGTGGGGAGGGGCTGGCGCTCACGGCGGCTGAATGTCGTGTCGAGGCTCGCTCGTAGGCGGTCGGCGTGTGGGGTGGCGAGGTCGGCGATCAGGAGGATGTCGATGAGGTCCTTGATTCGGGTGCTCTGCTGTTCTTGTGGGCCGTAGGTCGCGGTGTAGGCGTGGACCTTCTCGGCGATGTGCTGCTCCAGGGCGATTACGGGCATCTCGGTGGGCTGGATGTCGGCGAAGTCCAGAAGGCTCGGGATTGGCAGTCGTTCGGATGGGGCGGTTGGCCGCTCGTTGAGCGCTACGTCGACGGGGAACTGCTCGAAGCGTCGTCCGGCGACTTCGGCAGTCACGCTGTAGCGGACGGCTCGGAATGCTTCTGCCTCGTCGAATGCGGCGGTGCGCGCCACATCGAAGCTGAAGTGGTCGTGGAGGTCGATCGCTTGGGCGGCGATGAGTCTTGCGGTCGCGGTCTGCTCGTCGTCGGCTCCCGCGAGGTCGATGTCCTTGGTCATTCGTGTTCGCACGCCTAGTCGCAGCTCAAGTGCGAATGCGCCCTTGAGCACCCAGCTTCCTGGCTCCGCGACAGCGAGCCTGGCGAGGAACCGCTCGAAGGCGACGCGCTTGCGTAGTCGCATCACCGGCAGGTCGCTCGTGGTCGCTTCGTTGCGGATGCGCTGGTCAAGGGCTGCTCGGAACGCCTCGGCGGTGTCGTACTTCACGCGGCGGTAGCTTCGTCGGTCGTTTGCTTTACGAGTGCGGCGACGTGTCCGCCGTTTCGCTCGGCGTGCTCAGCGAGCTGGTCCGGCGTGGTACGACCCTCCTGGAGGGCCTGACGGACGGCCATCTGGATCTGCTCTGGCGCGGTTCCTGAGCGTGCCGCGTCGATGATCGTCCTCGCCGGGGTTGTGAGGCGGATGCCGTGGCGGGTTGTGATGTCGCTGTCCGGGATGGGTGCGGTGGCGGTGTGCAGGGTCACTCCGCTGGGCGCTCGGACTCCTCGGTGTTCGCGTGAGACGAGCAGGTGCACGGTGTTTGGCAGGACGTCGGAGAGTCCGTGCAGCACGAGCGCGCTCTCGTGGGAGACGATGGCTCTCTTCGTCCCGACGGTGAGCCATGCGGCGCGTATCTCCTCGTGTTCTCCCGATGGGTAGTCGCTGAGGCGATAGAGGCCCTGTCGCATCCGCTGGAAGCGACCTGACCGGGCGTGGTGGGCGAGAAGCTGTGCACTGATGCCCCGTTCTTGGGCCTGTCGTGTCGTGAAAAGACCATCCTGGGAGTAGGCGAGGCGGCTGAGTGCAGGGAGATCGGGCTTCTGTTCTACGTCAGACATTTCTACAGCATTCTTTTAGTATATGCTGACAAACAAATCGTAGAGCTGATCGCATCTTGACGGTCAGCTTGACGGAATCCCAATCGAAAAGTGCCCCGGCCCAGCTCGAACTGCCCGGGGCGTGGCAAGGAAAGGACGGACCTTCCCATGCAGGATGAGATTAGCCGGATGCCTGCTGGTGACGAGGAGCGGGCAGAGAAAGGATTCCTCAGTCTGTTGTTGGCTTCCGATTCGCGGCGGCCTTGGTCGATCGCGGAGTTCGAACGCGAGCGCGGCGAGCATTTCGGGACTGTCGATGCAGTCGCAAGCCTGCACGCTGCGGGCTTGATCCACCGCTGCGGAGAGTTCGTATTCGCCACCCGCGCTGCCGTGCGCATGGAGGACCTTTCGCTCTGACGCTGGTTCGTCTGGCCGTGCCGGATCGTTCAAGATCGACCCGCCGGGTTCACGCGGCGATCCAGCGCGCCGCCAAGGTGTGCGTCTCGCGTCGGACATGGAGCAGCGATTGGTTTTTTCGGGAGCCAAGCGCAAAGTCGGTGGCCGTTTTCGGCCGCTCACGGTCCGCGCAATCCGCAGGGACCGCCGGTGGCTACACATTGCCGGGACCTCGGTCACGA
>CAWEXS010000003.1:0-27195 GCA_963813115.1 uncultured Solirubrobacterales bacterium | reverse complement strand
CCCGTTCGCCGCGAAGCAAGTGTGGGCGTTGGTGGTTGAGCCATCGCAAGGGTGCTGCGGTTGAGCGCTTGCCGGGAACATACGGGCAGGCGTCGCCGCAGCCGATCGTCACGACCACATCGGCTTGTTGGGCAAGCTCGACTGTGAGGAGTTGGGGCTGGCGGTCGGAGAGGTCGATGCCAGAAGGCCTTGGGGCCACGCACGAGGCCGTAGGCGAACACGCCCTGGCTATTAGACAGTTGGAGACTGTGGTTGTTTGTCCTTGTGATTTGTGGGGGCAACTGGCCGGAATAGTTGGCGGGTTGGCTTGGGTTTGGAAACGGCAATCGGTGGCGTATCTTCTGTGTCTATAAGGGTTTAGAGGCCGGGCGGACTTGATTGGCTGGGGTTGTACGTGGGGCGGGGGATGTTTTTGGACTTGACTGCAAGCTGGTGTTCTGCCTATGATGTTTGGGTCGCGGCGGCCATTGGGGTTGTCGGGCATTGATAGGTCGGGTTTGGGTCGACTGGGCTCTTCTGTGTCGATGTCGAGCGCTTGCGGAGGGTTTGGGGAGAGGTGCCGGACCGGATGAATAGGGGTGTTTTTCGCGTGAGGTCTTTGGGGACAGACGTGCTGGGAGTCCGTGCCTTGATCGGGCGGTAACTAGATGCATCAGCATCGCTGATGCATCTCTCTCTCTCTCTCTCTCTCTTGCCGGGATCTTCTAGGCCGTAGAGCCGCTGCTGGCGTCCCTTCGCGGGGCGCTGAGCATTCTTCTGGGCGGTTCTCTCCGCGTCCTTGGGCGTGGCTTTCGTCGTTCTCGGCCTGCTTGTGGGGGCGGCTCGTGTTGAGCGGCGGCGTTTCGCGGGTGCGCGGCGCCGCGGTGCGCCGGTGGCGGCTGTGCTTTCCCGTCGCGGGTGACGTGCTGGTCTCTCAGACGCAGCGCTCACGGATGCTGAGCAGCGCGATCGCGGTGGTCTCCGAGCATGGGTATGGCGAGATGTCCGTCGCGCGGATCGCCTGCGGTGCCGGCGTCTCACGACGCACGTTCTACGACCTCTTTGAGGATCGCGAAGACTGCTTTCTGGACGGCGTTTCGAGGAGACGGTCGCTCGCGCGAGTGCGTGAACTGGTGCTCGGGGGTTTGCCAGTGAGCGGGTCTGGGAGGCTCGAAGTCCGTGCGGGGCTGCTCGCAGCTGCTGTCGCTCCTCGATCGTGAGCCCGGTGTGCGCTCGCTGCTCGTGGTGGATGCGTTGAGGGCGGGTCCCGTGTTCAGGAGCGCCGTGCCGTGGTGCTGGCCGAGTTGAGCCGGGCGCTACACGCGACGGGCTCTCGTGCCAGGAGTGGACGGAGTGAACTCCCCGCGCTCACCGGAGAGGGCGTCACGGGCGCGGTGCTCGGCGTGATCCACACCCGCCTGTCGAGTAAGCACCCGGGGCGGATGGTCTCTCTGCTGAACCCGTTGATGGGTGTGATCGTGCTGCGCCTATCTCGGGCCCGAGGCCGCGCCGCGCGAGCTCGCCCAGCCGCAGGCGAGCGTCCTGGAGTCCGCATCCCCAGCAGGTGGCTGGCAGAAGCCGTCCCAGTGATCCCCTGGCAGGCTTGCCGATGCGGGTCACCTATCGCACGCTGCTCGTACTCGCTGCGGTCGGCGCTGCCCCGGGTGTGAGCAACCGGCGAGATAGCGGATGGGCCGGTGTCAGCGACCAGGGCCAGATCTCGAAGCTTCTCGCGCGTCTGCAGAGCCTCGGACTGATCGAGAACACCGCACCGGGGCAGCCCTCCGGGGCACCGAACCAGTGGCGCCTGACCCAGCACGGCCAACAGCTCCAAGACGCATTACAGACAGCCCCAGCCACCAGCCAGCCCGCCTCGCCCCCACATCCGACTCCCAGGAGGAGAGACAACCAATGAGAACTCGCAGCCCTGGCCGCCGGAACAACCATGCCCCGATGGGGCCCACACTGAAAGGCCCCATCGTGACCAACAAAACACAGACATCAAACCGCTACGCCGGTGGCATCCTGGCGGCCCTCTGCGCCACCGCAGGCATCCTCGCGCTCTTGACTGCCACCGCGTCCGCCACGATCACCCACAACCTCATCTCAAGAATCACCGAAGTCCCCGCGAGCACCGGCGCCACAGTCACAGGACCACTCGTCGAGCCCCGGGGACTGGCCACTGACTCCGGGAACCTGTATTTGGCCGATGATTTCACCGCCACCGTCGATGAGTTCGACTCCAGCGGCAGTCTCATTTCACAGATCCCGGAAATCGGCGCCTCGGACCGTGTCGACAGCCTGGCCGTCGACCACGCCAGCGGTGACGTGCTTGTAACCGATTCCGAACGTTCGCACGTCCGTGTCTTCGGTTCGACTGGAGCCCTTCTGCACGATTGGACGGGTGAAGACACCCCGGCCGGGTCGTTCGGCCGACCCAGTGCTGTCGGGGTGGACAACTCAACGAGCCTGAGCGATCCTGCGGCCGGTGACGTATACGTCGTGGATGCCAGTAACGTGGTTGTGGACGTCTTCAAGCCCGAAGCGGGCGGCAACGAGCAATACATCACGCAGATCACAGGTACACCGAGTGGCGCTTTCGTCTTGCCGACCGGTGTCGCCGTCAGTGCGGCGAACGGCGACGTGTACCTGGTCGACGAAGTTTCCTCTCAGCATGCAGTCGTGGATATCTTCAAGCCGGTCGGGCTGAACCAGTACGAATACCTGACTCAGCTCACCGGGCCGGGAAACGGTGAGTTCGCGGAAATAGGCGGTGTCGCGATCGATCCTGTGGACGGCCACGTGTACGTCTCAGACAACACGGTACGCGCCGTCGATGAGTTCAGCTCCACCGGGGACTATCTGGGACGCCTAGTGGGCAGTCCAGAAGCGCCGTTCACCGAAACAAAGAGCGTGGCGGTGGGCGCGGGCGGGGATCTCTATGTCGCCGAAGGCAACGGCGGAGCGGTGGACGTATTCGGACCGTCGGTGGTGATACCAGATGTGCTCACCACTCAGGCGACGAGCATGGGGACCACCACAGCGACGCTCAATGGCAGCGTGAATCCCGACGGAACCTCGGTCGTCGATTGCAAGTTCGAATACGGCAGCGAAGATGGCGTCTATGACCACAGCGTCCCGTGCTCGCAGTCCCTGCCACTCTCGGGCGAAAGCCCGGTGGCGGTCTCGGCGGAAGTCACCGGTCTGACGATCGCCACCGCCTATCACTATCGCGTCGTGGCGAGCAACGCAAACGGCACCAGCACAGCGATCCCCCTGGAATTCGAAACTTCCAGCATCGCTCCGGGCGTGGAAGGCGAGTCGGTCGAAAAGATCGGTACGACGGTTGCGACGCTGGCGGCCCGCATCAACCAGAACAAGGCGGCCACGACATATCACTTCGAATTCGGGCCGACCGGCAGCTATGGAACGAGCGTCCCGGTCCCGGACAGGGCGATCGGCTCAGGACCCAATGAAACGACGGTAAGCCAGGTCATCACGGGATTGACGGCCGGCGCGAGCTACCACTACCGTGTCGTCGCTACCAACGCCGACGGCAGCACCAATGGCCCAGACCGCGCCTTTGCGACCTTCGCATCCTCTTCGAGCGGGGTAAGCGAAAACTGTCCGAATGCTGCGCTCCGCGAAGCGCAGGGCTCCACGAGTCTCCCGGACTGCCGCGCCTATGAGCAGGTCTCCCCGGTGAGCAAGAACGGAGGCGATGTCTTCGGTCAGTCGGACACTTCGATCGCGTCGTCAACCGGTGACGCGATCGCGTACCTCTCCTACACCGGCTTCAGCAATACAGCCGGGTCGGGAGCCCTGGGCGCGGTTCAATATGTGGCATTCCGCGGAGCGGATGCCTGGTCCACCTATGCGGTCACCCCGACGCCGGCGACGAGCGCCTACCAGATCTTCGCGGGTGACACGTTCAACCGGCTGTTCTCAGATGACTTCGCCGGCAGCGTGGTCGAAGGCTACGTGCTGCCTGATGCTGAAGCGGGGGTGCCGACGGCAGAGAATCTGTACTTGGAGGATGTGAAGAGCCAGGATCTGCAGACCATCAGCAAGCCTCAGGAAGGCACCCAGAGCAACAATTTCAGGGCGCTCGAAACGAGTCTTCGGGGTGCTTCGTCTGATCTTGGGGTGGTCGTGTTTGAGACTCCAGCTAACCTGCTGACGCAGGCGACGGGCTCTGGGCCAAAGTTGTACGTGTCGGATCACGGCTCGCTGCAGCTCGTGGGTGTCCTGCCGGATGGCAGTCTCCCGTCGGGTGGTTCGGCTTCGGCTCGTGAATCACTGCGGGAAGCCACGAAGTATCATGACGCGGTCTCTGTCGATGGGTCGCGGATCTTCTTCATGTCTCCTGCCGATGGGTCGTCCGCGCCGCAGCTCTACATGCGCGAAAATGAGCAGCGCAGCGTGTGGGTCTCGCAGTCGGAGGCCTCGGCGCCCGATCCTGAACCGCAGAACGTCAAGTTTCAGGGTGCGACGCCCGACGGCAGCCAGGTGCTGTTTACGACCACCGACAGGCTGCTGGATGTCGATCCTGGTGGTCCAGGCTATGGCCTCTACCGGTACAGCAACACTCCGAACCCTGAAAGCGAAGCGAACCTCACGTTCATCGGCCGCTTCACCGATGACACAGGAGGCAACGGGCCTCCGGAAGTTGTCGGTATGAGCACCGATGCCAAGCGGATCTACGTCAGGACCATGGAAGAAAGTTTTGACCCAATTCGTGGCGCAAGCTTCGCACTCGACGTCTGGGATGAAGGTGTCACCCGCGTGGCCGCCCACCTGTCTAGGGGCGGCAGTGGAGAAGCTGTCGTGTCCGCTGACGGACAGCGCATCGCATTTCTGACGGGGGAGCCATCTCCCGGCAGGGGCGAAATGTACCTCTACGATGCTCCAAGCGAGAAGCTGACCTGTGTGTCATGTCTCCCGAACAACGCGGGTGGCATGCTCGGCGTTGATTCGAGCCCTGCCGCCACTGAATTCGCACACACGCTCGGCTTGGGTTTCCCTCACCGGCTCATGTCCAGTGACGGGCGCTTTGTCTTCTTTGCCACGCCCGATGCGCTGCTTCCCCAGGACACCAATGGAGTGGCGGACGTGTATGAGTACAGTGTCGAAACCGGGGAGCTGTCCTTGATCTCGATCTCGTCGGGTTCTGAGGGGACGTGGTTTGTGGAAGCGAGCGCGAGTGGTCGCGATGTCTTTGTCGTGACGCGGCATGCTTACAGTCGCTCGGATACGGATTCGCAGGTCGATCTCTATGACATTCGTGTGGATGGTGGGTTGGCGGAACCGCCGGCGGCGGCTGTTGCGTGTGCGGGGGATGCCTGTCAGGGCCTCCCGAGCGCGGCGCCGACGTTCAACACGGCGTCGGGTTTTGAAGGACTCGGCAACATTGTTTCCAAGCCGCTCGCAAAGCCGTCAACGAAGAAGAAGGTGGCAAAGAAGAAGAAGAGCAAGCCCAAGAAGCATGCTGTGAAGAAACACAGGAAGCGGAGTGCTGCGAAGAAGAGCGGGCATTCCGGCAGGCGTGCATCCCATCGGTCCAGGCGCTAGGAGCAGATGATGAAAAGCAGAATGTTCAAACTAGGTCGCTTGGTGTTCGTATCGAGCCTGGTGTGTGTGCTCGCTGGGGTGCTGGCTGCCTCCTCGCTTGCGGCGGCGCCGAAGTTGGGAGCAAAGCTGAGGATCTACGCGTCGACGCCAACCTTCATGGCTCACGGGGAAACGTTCGAGTCGTATGTGTATGTCGAAAATATCGGCGATGAAGCGACAACGGGGAAGACCTTGTTTTCCGTCACGTTCGGGCCGGGGCTTGTCTTTGGTGGAGAAGTGATATCCAGGGGGAGCGGCGCCTCCCAGGCATTCGAACCATGTGAAATCAGTGGGACGACTGGAAGGTGTTCGCTTCCGAACACGCTCGCACCGGGTGAATTGTGGCAAATCGATGTGCCGATAGTCGTCGAAGCGCAAGCGGGCACGGTCACTGAGCAGCTGAGCGCTCGCGGTGGCGGGACGGTGGGTGCCGTGGATGCCGAACGCGCGATCACGGTTGGGTCACCCGGTCCGTTTGGCTTCAGCGATGCGGCTGCCGAACTGTTGAATCCTGACGACTCTGAAGCGGTGCAGGCTGGTTCTGTGCCGGCAGATTTCACGACAACGCTGAACTTCAGGAGCTACACCCCAAAGGCTCTCGGGTTGCTCCCGATTCTGGCATCGGTCGAGCACTTCAAGGATGTGACCGCGCATCTGCCGGTCGGGCTGATCGGCAACCCAACGGTCGTTCCGCAATGCACCCCGGGACAACTTGGATCGCAATATAGCCCTAATGGCGAAGTTCACGTGCCGACGATCACGGATTGTCCGTTCGACAGTCAGATCGGGACGGCCCAGGTGTCGCTGGGAACCGGTTACAGCTACATGGTGTCGCTCTACAATATGAGTGCGCCACCCGGAGCGGCGACAGAGTTAGGTTTTAACGTCTTGAGTGTCATTGTCTTGCTCGATGCGTATGTGCGGCCGGGGGACAGCGGGATCGACGTCGTGAGCCGAGACACCTCGACTACGCTTCCGGTGACGGGCGTCAAGATCACTGTGTGGGGTGTTCCGGCTGACCACAGTCATGACATATATAGGGGGGAATGTCTCAGCGAGAACGGGGAAGGTCCGAGTGGTGGCGTGTGTGGCACGTTCGCGCCGCGGCGTGTGTTTTTGCGTTTGCCGACGTCGTGTTCGGGCAATCCACTTCAGTTCGGGGCGAGCTCCAATAGCTATGAGCATCCAGACGCCTTTGCTGAAGCGAGTTTTGTGTCGGGTGCGTTGGGTGGTTGTGAACGTGTGCCGTTTGCTCCGCAAATTAGTGTGTCGCCGACGGGTACGGCGGCGAGTTCGCCTACTGGTGTGTCGGTGCGTGTCGCGTTGCCGCAGAATTCGAATCCTGATGGGTTGGGTGAGGCGGATTTGAAGAAGGCTGTGGTGACGTTGCCTGAAGGCATGGCGATCAACCCGTCTGCTGCTGATGGTTTGCAGGCTTGTAGTGATGCTCAGTTGAGGGTCGGTGAGAGTGGTCCTGCGGAGTGTCCGGAGGCGTCGAAGGTCGGGACGGTGTTGTTGCATACGCCGCTGCTTGCTGAACCGATCGAAGGCAACATCTACATTCTCTCGCAGGAGTCTTCTGATCCGGAATCGGGGTCGATGTACAGGATCGCTATCGAGTTGCGTAACGATCAGCGTGGGATCGATATCAAGGTGCCGGGTGCGATCAGCGCGAACCGCGTGACGGGTCGCTTGACGACGACGTTCGATGATAACCCGCAGCTGCCGTTCAGCGATATCACGTTGAGTTTCAAGGCCGGCGCGCGCGCGCCGCTGGTGACCCCGGCGACGTGTCAGACGCAGACGACTGAAGCGGACTTGTATTCGTGGGCGCAGCCGGATGTAGCTGTGCATCGCTCTAGCTCGTTTAGTTTGACTTCGGGTGCCGGTGG
This sequence comes from uncultured Solirubrobacterales bacterium, assembly GCA_963813115.1. Classification (GTDB taxonomy): domain Bacteria; phylum Actinomycetota; class Thermoleophilia; order Solirubrobacterales; family Solirubrobacteraceae; genus Palsa-744. The sequence goes on along the minus strand of CAWEXS010000003.1, from coordinate 19,714 downwards.
TGGGGCGTGTCCGCCGCCCTCGCCGTTTGCCCCGGTGTTTAGTGCGGGTGTCTCCAGTGTGCAGGCGGGTGGCTTTACGAACTTCCTGACGACGGTGTCGCGCTCGGATTCTGATCAGAGCATGAAGCAGGTCGTCGTGAAGCTGCCGTTGGGGCTCTCGGGGTCGCTCTCCTCTGTCGCGCTGTGCGGCGATGCGCAGGCCAACGCCGGTAGCTGTGGGGCGGATTCGCAGATCGGGACGGTCACTGCAGGCGCGGGTGCCGGTCCGACACCGTTCTATGTGACGGGTGGGCGGGTGTACATCACCGGTCCGTACAAGGGTGCGCCGTTCGGGTTGAGCATCGTGGTGCCCGCGAAGGCCGGCCCGTTCGACCTGGGGACCGTTGTGGTGCGTGCGAAGGTCGACGTAAACGCGCTTACTGCGCAGTTGACGGTCTCCACCGACCCGCTGCCGCAGGTCATAGGTGGGGTCCCGGTGAATCTGCGGCTCGTGAACGTCACGATCGACCGTCATAACTTCACGTTCAACCGCACGAGCTGCAACCCCACGAGCGTGTCGGGGAGCATCACGGGCGGCGAAGGCGCCGTCGCCAGTGTGGCTAACCGTTTCCAGGTGACCAACTGTGGGGCGCTGGCGTTCAAGCCGAAACTTTCGGCCTCTACGTCGGGGAAGACCTCCCGCGCCGGCGGGGCGAGCCTGACCGTGAAGTTGGCCTATCCGCCGGGGCAGGTCACGCAGGCGAATATCGCGAAGGTCAAGGTCGACCTCCCCAAGCAGCTCCCCTCACGCCTGACGACGCTGCAGAAGGCCTGTACCGCGGCACAGTTCAACAGCAACCCCGCGGGGTGCCCCACAGCGTCGATCGTGGGTCACGCGAAGGCCAGTACACCAGTCTTGCCAGTCCCTCTGGAAGGACCCGCGTACTTCGTGTCCCACGGCGGTGAAGCGTTCCCCACACTTGTCGTGGTGCTGCAGGGCTATGGCGTGACCGTCGATTTGGAAGGCTCGACGTTCATCTCGAAGTCCGGGATCACCAGCAGCACGTTCAAGGCGGTCCCGGATGTTCCGGTTGGTAGCTTCGCGTTGACGCTCCCTCAGGGCAAGTACTCCGCGCTCGCGGCGAACGGCAACCTCTGTAAGAGCAAGCTCACGATGCCCACGGCATTCGTTGGGCAGAACGGCGCCGAAATCCACCAGACCACCAAGATCACGACCACCGGCTGCCCCAAAACCAAGAAAGCAACGAGGCACAAGAAGAAAAAGAGCACCAAACACAAGAACCGCCACTGAGAGGCTTGCTTGGCGAGTCAGCTTTATTCCGCGTCTTGACGCCTTAGATAGGCGGCGAAGTGCGGCACGGTGTAGTCGACTACACCGTGTTCGGGGGCGTAGATCAGCCCCTTGCGGATGAGCGCGTTGCGTCGTACCGAGATTGAGCGCTGGTCACTCTTGCCAAGGGCAGACGTGACCTCCCCGATGGCATAGGGAGGTCCCTGGCAGCCCGCCATCGCGTGGAGGAAGGATCTCTCGGCCTTGGTCGCTCGGCCCTCGTAGCGCACCTTGAAGAAGCCGTGGTCAAGGCGATCCTGGGCTATACGGCCGCCTGCCCGCGCGTCGGCCTTCGTGATCCTCCCGTCTGATGCCACGTCCCAGGCGTACTTGCCGTACTCCTGCAGAAAATATGGATAGCCGGCCGTCTGGCTGAAGACGTAGTCGAGCGCGTCGGGCTCCCAGACGACATCGAGCTTGCTGGCGGGGCTGGCAAGTGCCTCCAGCGCGTCGGTCTTTGTCAGTTGATCGATGTGGGTGTATTCAAAGAGACGCTCGGCATAGCTCTTCGCGTTCCCGACCAGTGCAGGCAGGCTGGGAAGTCCGGCGGCGACACATGTGACCGGTAGTGCCTTCTGATTGAGGCGGTGCAAGCCGACCACGAAGGGTCCAAACTCCTTGGCTGGCACGAACTGAACCTCGTCAAGCAGGAACGCGACGCCGGCGCCCTTGGACTCAGCTGCGCGACCGAGAGCGAGCAGCAGGTCGACGAAGTCTTCAGCGAGGGTCTCGCGAGAGGGTTCAGGGCCAGGCGTGTAGCTCAACTCGAAGCCGGTCGGATCCTTGAGCGTGAATGACCCCAGCCTGCCAAAGGTTTGTCGGACCTGCTCGGCCACCTTTCTCGTGGGCCGTAGCTCGCCCAGGATTCTCTTTGCGCTACGGGCGATTGCCACCGGAAAGGACGTTCCCTCGTCAAGCTCACGTCCAGCCGCGATCCAGCCTCTTTCGACCGAGATGTCCTCCAGTGCATTCAGCAGCACCGTCTTGCCGACCCCGCGCAAGCCGGTGATGACCATGCTCTGCCCGGCCGTGCCCCGCTTGAGTCGGTCCAGCAGGACTTCATAGGCCTGGATCTCGCGGTTCCGTCCCGCGATCAGAGGTGGACGGGTACCAGCGCCCGGCGCATATGGATTGATTCTCGCGTCCAATTCAGCCGGACCCTACTAGATTCTAAGATAGTCCTATAGAAGACGTTAGAAGCAGTTAGATAAACATAGAGGTCTTTAGAATCAGTTAGGTTGGAGTCGAAATTGAACGTCACGCCGGGCCCCTTGTCTTTCGACCCCGAGCGCCATAGGCCTGTGACAGGCCGATCGTTCGTATGCTTGACGTGAACCACATTGAAACCTGGCTCTAGAAAGGGCTGATTCATCATCATTAGCACCAACCAGTTCAAGAACGGCAACCACATCGACGTCGAGGGGACGATCTTCAAGATCCTCGACTTCCAGCACGTCAAGCCGGGCAAGGGCGGGGCGTTCGTGCGCACGAAGCTGCGCCGGGCCTCGGACGGCAACGTGATCGACAGAACCTTCAGGGCGGGAGAGAAGTTCCGCCCGGTGCACACGGAGGCGCGCAAGATGCAGTTCCTCTACGCCGACGGGACGGACGCGCACTTCATGGACTCGGAGTCCTTCGAACAGATCGCGGTGGCCGAGGGCACGGTGGAGGAGGCGCTGCGGTGGACCAAGCCGAGCACCGAGGTGGACGTGCTGTTCATCGACAGCGAGCCCTCGGACATCCAGCTGCCCAGCTCGGTTGAGCTGGAGGTCACGGAGACCGAGCCGGGCCTGCGGGGCGACACGGCCTCGGGCGGGGGCAACAAGCCGGCGACCCTGGAGACGGGCGCGGCGATCAGCGTGCCGCTGTTCGTGAACGTGGGCGACCGCATCAAGGTGGATACCCGCTCGGGCGACTACATGTCGCGAGCTTAGGAGGGCGGGTGCGCCGCTCCGAGCAGCGTAAGGCGGCGGTGTTCGCGCTGTACCAGCACGATCTCACGGGGCAGCCCCTGGCGAGCACCCTGGACGCGGGGAGTTCGCTGTTCGCGCGGGCCCTGGCGCACGCGGCGGCGGACCGGGCGGAGGAGCTGGACGCGGTCATCGACCGTCACGCCCACGGGTGGTCGGTGCAGCGGATTCAGCCGCTTGAGCGGAGCATCATGCGGGTGGCTCTGATCGAGATCCTGCACCCCGACGCGGCCCCGGGCGACACCCCGATCCCGGCGGAGGGGGCGATCGAGGAGGCGGTGAAGAGCGCCAAAACGTTCTGTGGCAGCGAGGCCCCGGCGTTCGTTAACGGCATTCTGGCGGCGGTTTTGCGCGAGGTGCGAGAGAATTCCCCGATCTCATGAATGACACGGACCCACTGGACGATCTGATCGGCCGCCTGGAGCGGGCGGCGGAGCAGCTGCGCTCGGGCGAGCTGTCGACGGACGCGGCGGCCACGCTGGTCGAGGATTGCGCGGCGCTGGCCGGGCAGGCGGGGGTCGAGCTGGAGCGCCGGGCGCGGGCCGAGGTTCACGCTCCGGCCCCGGGCCAGGACTCCCTGCTCTAGGAGGGTTCCGATCTTGACCGACACGAGCGTCAGGGGACAAAGGCGGGCGCCGGGGGCGGACTACCCGGATCATCTGCGCGAGGAGGTGGAGGCCTACCTGGAGGGCATGGAGTTCTCCGAGGAGCCCCTGACGGCGGGTTTGGAGGAGGCGATGCGCTACTCGCTGCTGGCGGGGGGCAAGCGCATCCGCCCGGTGCTGGCGTTGGCGACGGGGCGGGCGGTGGGACTGCCCCAGAGCGAGGTGCTGCCGCTGGCGGGGGCGATTGAGCTGATCCACACGTACTCGCTGATCCACGACGACCTGCCGGCGATGGACGACGATGGGCTGCGCCGGGGCCGACCGACGTGTCACGTGGCGTTCGGGGAGGACGTGGCGATCCTGGCGGGCGATGGGCTCTACGCGGAGGCTTTCCGCCATCTGCTGACCCATCAGCGCTCGGCGCCGGAGCGGGTGCTGGCGGCGGCGGCGGAGCTGGCGGGGGCGACGGGCGTGAACGGGATGGTGGGGGGGCAGTACGCGGACGTGGCCGGGGCGGCGCCCGCGGGGGGAGCGGGTTTGCGGCGCCTGCATGAGCTGAAGACGGGGCGCCTGATCACGGTGTCGGTGCTGGGCGTGTTGCTCTTGGGTGGGGTCGACGGACCTGCGACAATCAGCTTTCGCCGTTTTGCGGCCGAGCTGGGCGTGTTGTTCCAGATCGTCGATGACATCCTCGACGTGACGGGTACAGACGATGCGCTGGGCAAGCCGCAGGGCAGCGATGAGAGACACGGCAAGCGCACCTACGTGAGCGAGTTTGGAATCGATCAAGCCAGGGTTCTGGCCGCGGAGTCCCATGGCATGGCGCGGGAAGCGCTGGCGCAGGCCGAGGCGGGGGTTCGGGACGCGACGGTGGGTGAGCCGGGCGCGATGACCGAGCTTGAGCAGATCACGGACTTCATCTTCACCCGCACCTCATGAGCGATCACTCCCGCGAGCAACCATCGGGCAAGCCCGAGCAGAGCCTGCTTCAGGGCATCGACGGCCCGGCCGACCTGCACGGGCTCTCCGAGGAGCAGCTGGCGCGGGTGGCGGTGGAGGTCAGGGAGCACATCATCGAGACGGTGGGCGAGATCGGCGGTCACTTCGGGGCGAACCTGGGCACGTGCGAGTTGGCGGTGGCGCTGCACTCGCTGCTGGACTCCCCCCGCGACAAGATCCTGTGGGACGTGGGCCACCAGGCCTACCCACACAAGGTGCTGACGGGGCGCCGGGACCGGCTGGGCACGATTCGCCAGTACGGGGGTCTGGCGCCGTTCTGCGCGATGGAGGAGTCCGAGCACGACATCATGGGCGCGGGACACGCGTCGACATCGGTGGGCTACGCGGTGGGTATCAAGGAGGGGATGCGCCACATGCGGGGGGCGGCCGACTGGGCGGGCCAGGCGGTCGCGGGCGACCCGGGCGAGACCCAGAGCGCGGCGGCGCGGGCGCAAGGCGAGGACGGCAAGGTGGTGGCGGTGATCGGCGACGGCGCGATGACCGGGGGGGTGGCGTTCGAGGCGATCGGCCAGGCGGGCGGGCGGGGGACCCCGATCGTGGTGGTGCTGAACGACAACGGGATGTCGATCGCGCCGAACGTGGGGGCGCTGTCGGCGTACTTCAACCGGGTGCGCCTGAACCCGAAGCTGTGGCATGCCCGCGAGGGCGTCGAGGGGGGCCTGACGCGCCTGCCGGGCGGGATCGGCCAGGCGTTTGAGCGGCTGGGTCCGCAGCTGAAGGAGTCGATCAAGGCGTTCTGGGCGCCGGGCTTGTGGTGGGAGGAGCTGGACTGGGCCTACATGGGTGTGATCGACGGGCACGACGTGCGGGCGCTGCGCAAGGCGCTACGGGAGGCGCTGGCGGCGGAACGCCCGGTGGTGGTGCACATCGCGACGGTGAAGGGCAAGGGTTTCGCGCCGGCCGAGGACGGGGGCCTTGAGGGCATGGAGCAGTGGCATGCGGCCAAGCCGAAGTCGATCCTGGACGGCGCCCCGGCGCCGAGCCGTCCGAGCAGGATCACGAGCCCCACACCGGCACCCCAGTACACGCAGGTGTTCGGGGAGGCGCTGGTGCGCGAATGCGAACGCGACCCCCGGGTGGTGGGGATCACGGCGGCGATGAACTCGGGGACGGGCCTGAACATCTTGCAGAAGGCGATGCCGGAGCGCTACTTCGACGTGGGCATCGCCGAGCAGCAGGGAATCCTGTTCGCGGCGGGCCTGGCCCTGGAGGGGGTCAAGCCGGTGGCGGCGATCTACTCGACGTTCCTGCAGCGGGCCTACGACCAGATCGTGCACGACGTGTGCCTGCAGCGCCTGAACGTGGTGTTCGCGATGGACCGGGCGGGCCTGGTGGGCGACGACGGTCCGACCCACCACGGGGTGTTCGACATCGCCTACCTGCGGTGTCTGCCGCACATGGTGCTGATGGCCCCCCGGGACGAGGCGATGCTGGTGCACATGCTGCACACGGCCCTGGTCTACGACGATGGCCCGGTGGCGCTGCGCTACCCCCGCGGCGAAGGCCTCGGTGTGGCGTTGCCGTCGGTGCCCGAGGCGATCGCGATCGGCAGGGGAGAGATCCTGCGCGAGGGCGGCTCGCAGGGCGCCAACGGTCGCCGGGTGGCGCTGGTGGGCTACGGCAGCGGGGTGGCCAAGGCGCTGGAGGCGGCCGACCTGTTGGCCGAGCACGAGATCGCGGTGACCGTGGCGGATGCCCGCTTCGCGAAGCCGATCGACACGGGCCTGATGGCCCAGCTGGCGGCGGAGCACGACCTGCTGGTGACGGTCGAGGAGGGCGTACTGGCGGGCGGGTTCGGCTCGGGGGTCTGGGAGACCCTGAACGAGGCCGGGATGTCGCCGCGGATCCTGCGCGTGGGCCTGCCGGACCGCTACGTGACCCACGGCAAGCCGGCGCTCCTGCACGAGGAGGTGGGCTTCACGGGCAAACGCATCGCCGAGCGCGTGGAGGCCGCGATCCTCGACCGCCACTCAGAGCCCGTCGAGGCGTAGGGCACCGATATTGATGAGGACCCCGCAAAGGGGGTCCGGGGCGGCGTCTGTGATCTGGGTACCCCGGATCCTGCGCGAGGCGACGAGAGTGCTTAAAGAACCGGCCCGCTGGGGAGGCGGACCGGTTCGAGGGGAGGAGGGTACTGCTGTACTTCGGGTCGCTCACTATGATGCGCGCTCTCGGGACCGCAGTGTGTGATGTTGCGCACACTGATGTCATCTCTGTCTAAGCGCTCAGGGCCACCATCCGCCATACCGACCGCATTTACGCGAGTGAGGTCCGTACCCGCCCATCAAGGGCGTCTTTGGACGCATCAAGAACGGAACGCCGGAACTATCACGGCGTCTCCGCGCAACAACAGCCCCTGCGCCCTAGTGAAGGGGCGGTGGAGCTATCCAAGGCCCCCGCGTGTCCCAACCGGCGGTAGCCCCGATGGTGCGGGTACCGGTACGGGCCGCGGAGGAACAGGTCTTGGCGGCGTGCGGGCAATCATGGCTCTCTACTTTACTCGGCCTAGCGTCTCGGTAGACTGTTGTCTGCATGTCCACCGCTTTGCTGAGGGTGTGCCTCCTCTCTGGGTTGTTCCGGGGTAGTACTCCCCGGAGAAAGCAGGCTGCTCTGGTCATTGACCGACTAGCGAGGTAGCAGGGCGCCCCGCAGCGAAGACGACCCCGGCGGCCGTCAGGGGCGCTAATTAACCGGAGAGGGTCCGGTTGCCCGGACCCCTCGGAGGTTGCTGACCACAGCAGTCAGCGCACTAGCCACCAACCAATATAACGCCGTACGCGCCAAGCAAGGCACGAGTCAGTACAGATGTGGACGACAGGGGCAACGCTTATACAGAGATGGCATATGTCCGAGCTTGCGCACAGAGGCCCGAAAAAACCGGGATGCGCGCGGAAGTGGATACCGTTCGGTGAGCGCCATGCCCAAGCAGCGTCTGGATACCCTCCTGGCCGAGCGTGGCCTCTTCTCGTCGCGGACCCGCGCGGCGGCTTCGGTGATGGCGGGCGAGGTGTTGGTCGGTGAGGGACGTCGGCGGGCCCAGAAGCCGGGGGAGATGGTGGAGGGCGAGGTGCTGCTGAGCGTGGCCGAGCGTCCGCGGTTCGTGTCGCGGGGCGGGATCAAGCTGGCCAACGCCCTGGCCGGCATCGACCTCGGGCTCACCGGACGCAGCGCGCTGGACGTAGGGGCCTCGACTGGGGGCTTCACGGACTGTCTGTTGCAGCGGGGGGTCGCGGCGGTGACGGCGGTCGACGTGGGCTACGGGGAGCTTGACTATGCCCTGCGCACCGATCCCCGGGTGACGACGCTGGAGCGCACCAACGCGCGTACGCTGACAGCCGCGATGCTTCCCTACATCCCCGATCTGGCGGTGGTCGACCTCTCGTTCATCTCGCTGCTGAAGGTGCTGCCGGCGGTTCTGGGGTGCCTGGCTCCGCGTCACGACGTGCTGGCGCTGGTCAAGCCGCAGTTCGAGGTCGGCCGGGAGCGGGTGGGCAAGGGCGGGGTGGTGCGGGACGCGGAGACCCGCCGGGCGGCGCTGGTGGAGGTGGGGCTCGGCGCCCGGGAGCTGGGGGCGGCGGTCTTGGGCTTTCGCTCCTCGGAGCTGCCGGGACCCAAGGGCAACCGCGAGACCTTCATTTGGTTGGCCGAGTCCGGGCGTCCGGGGGCGGCCCCCGACGAGGATGCGATCCGCGCGTGGGCGGCGGAGGTGGAGCGGTGAAGCAGATCACGGTGCTCACCCATCGCCGCCCGGCTGAGACCGCGGGGGCGCTACAGCAGCTGATCGCCGAGGCCGGGCCGGCGGGGGTGGTGCTGTGCTTCGATGCCGAGGAGACCCGCAAGCACGGGCTCAGACCCGCGCCGAGCGTGATGCTGGACGCGCCCGACGGTATCGGCGTGGACCTTTGCCTGGTGCTGGGGGGCGACGGGACGATCCTGCGGGCGCTTCAGCAGTATGCGGGCACCGGGGTGCCGGTGTTCGCGGTGAACTTCGGCCAGATCGGCTTTCTGGCGACGATCGAGCCCGAGGAACTGCAGTCGGGCATCCGGCGAGCGTTCAGCGGTGACTTCGAGCTGCTGCGCCTCCCGGCGATCCTGCTCGACGCCCCGAGCGGCGAGGAGAAGGCGATCAACGACGTGGCGATCCACCGCAAGGTGGGAGAGCGGGTGGCCGAGCTGGCGTACAGCCTGGGGGGCGAGGAGATCGGGAGCGTGCGCTGCGACGGTCTGGTGGTTTCCACCCCGGCGGGCTCCACGGGCTACAACCTGGCCAACGGCGGCCCCGTGATGGCCTGGGGCGTGGAGGGCTTCGTGGTGTCGTTCATCGCCCCGCACTCGCTGACGGCACGGGCGCTGGTGGTGGCGCCGGGCGACCCGCTCACGATCCACAACCGCTCGCGGGAGGCGCTGGACGTGTCGGTGGACGGGCGTCCGGTCTGCGAGATCGCCCCCGACGGGGTGATCTCGGCGCGTTTCATGGACGATGCCGGAATCATCGCCCAGCTGCCGGACTCCTCGTTTTACAGACGCCTGCGCGAGAAGTTCGGGCGCCTCGCGCGCTGAGCGGGCGCCTCGCGCTGAGCGGCCGTAACGCGCGCAGGGGCGTGGTCGCGCGCGCCGGGCTTGGTCGCGCTGGAGCTGCGCTCGGTGGCTCAGGCGACGTCTGAGACGCGGTGCGGCGTCTCGGTGCCGTGATCCAGCGAGCCGATGAAGTTGTCGAGCTGCTCGCGTGAGAAGCGCCGCTGCCCGCCGGGGGTGCGATAGCAGTTGATGTGGCCGGCGTCGGCCCAGCGGCGGATGGTGGCGAGCGAGACGCCGATGTAGCGGGCCGCCTGGGAGGCCGTGAAGACCAGCTGGCGCTCGTGGCTGAAGGTGGGTGTGAAGGGCATGTTGGCTCTCATCCGATCGTCGAGGGACTGGTACTCGCATCGATTTCGGCCATTTGCCCCGCGAAGCTGAGCGCCGGGCACCTTTGTGGACCTTTGATCTAGAAAGGCCACCCAAATCGGCCGCTTTGCAGCGTTTTCGGGCGCTTTCGCGGCTGTTCGGGCCCTGGTGAGAGCTGGTGGGGACCCTCCTCGCAAGTTCCATAAATCGGCCCTATGGAATACGACGCGCGACATCTGCAAATAATCCTGCACAAAACACAAAAAACCTCATCAATCCATCCAATCTCGATAGTATGCTGCGCGAACCTACTCAAACGGAACCAATAGTCGCTGCCCTGGGCGTTCAGGTTCCATCCCCGGCGAAGGAGGCCTGCAATGGGCTTCAGGATCTAAGAATCTTCAGTGTAGGAACAAGTTTTTGGCAGGGTTGAGCGTCGCTTCGGCGGCGCTTCTGCCGTTAAGGAGCGTCCCGCGTGCGGCTTGAGGACCGGCTCCTTGCCGGCCCTCGGGAGCTGGGCGTCGCGGAGGTAGCTTGGATTCCTGCCCAGTGGGGAGATGCTGCCCCGCGGGGAGGATCAGGCGTGCTGGGCGGCGGGCTCGGCCAGCGCTCGGGCACGGCGCTCGAAGTTAAGCTCGGCCTCGAAGTCGGCGTCGTCGCCGTGGGCGAAGGTCACCGGACCCTCGCGCTCCAGCATCGCGATGAAGGAGCTGACCAGCTCGGAGTCGAACTGCCGACCCGCCACCCGCCGCAGCTCGGTCATGGCGTCCTGGGGGGTCATCGGCGAGCGGTAGGTGTCGCGGGCGGTCATCGTGTCGTAGGCGCTACAGATCGCCAGGATGCGCGAGGGCAAAGGGATCTCGTTGCCGATCAGGCCGGCGGGGTAGCCGCTGCCGTCGATGTGCTCGTGGTGGTAGAGGATCGCTTCGGCGACCGGGCCATACCCGTCGAGGCGGCCCACCAGCGTCGCGCCGTCCTGCGGGTGACGGCGGATCACGGCCCAATCCTCGTCGGAGAGCACCTCGGCATGCAGGATCCGGTCGGGCAGGGCGAACTTGCCGATGTCGTGCAGCAGCCCGGCGGTGTGGGCAAGCTCCTGGTCGGCCTCGCTGCCGCCCACGTCGCGCGCCAGGGCACGCGCATATCTGGCGACCGCCGCGGCGTGCCTGGCGGTCATGCGGTCTCGCAGGGCGAGGGTCTCCATCAAGGTCACGAGCATCCCGAGCTGCATCGAGGCGAGTCGTACCGAGCGCGCCTCCAGCTGTTCGGCGCGGTCCTCCGAGCGCCGCAGGGCGAGTGCGAGGTACTGGTAGATGAGGATGATCGCGACCATCCCGATCAGGGCGGGGTAGCCGAGGTTGGTGTAGGCCACGGCGAGGATCGCCGCGAGCGCGGCGGTCGCCAGCTGCCCGGGGAGGATCGGGATCAGCACGAAGCGGACCTGCGCCACGAGTCCCTGTCCGCGGACGATCCGCTGGTGGATCGCGACGAGCGCGAAGTTGACCAGATTGGTGACCAGGAAGACAGCGAGCACGGCGAGCGCGAAGGTCATGCTCTGCGAGGCGCGCATGCCGCCGGCGCTGTGGATGTCGCCGATCAGAGCTTCGGTGAGCAACCCCCCGAGCAGCGGGAAGACGGCGTAGATCGACATGTTGTAGAGGCAGTCGGCGAACGAGGGCCGCCGACTGGCCGAATCCACCACGGTCGCCAGCACCCCGAGCAGCGCGGCGGGCGCCGGTCCGAGCAGCGTCATCGCGAGCACGAGCGCGACGAAGGCACCCGAGACGTTCTGGTTGCCGAAGGGAATGATCTGGCGGTCGCCGATCACGGCCAGCACCAGCAGCAGGGCGACGAGGCCGAGTGGATGCCACTGGCGCTCGTGGGTGACCGCGAGCGTGGCCGCGGACGCGGCAGCCAGCAACAGCCAGGGACTGAGCAGCTGGAGCGATCTGCGGGTCAGGGCGTTCACGGTCTCGTGGTTGTTGCTTTTGTCGTATACGGCGGACGGACATACGTCATGTCGTACTTAACGACCGAGTTGATGTACCCCTTAAGGGTCCTGGACGAACCGCGGTCTCCCACCGGGCGCCGAGGGCGCAAAATTCTCAGGGTTCGGATTACGCAGCGAAAGTCGCAAGAAAACGACCGTAACGGCGCATGCCGCGGCGCCCGAGGCGGCGATCGCCACACGGGGCGAGGTCAGGGTGGCGAGGATCCCGCCGAGTGAGAACCCGAGCGCCGGACACAGGGCGTTGACCGAGGTTACGGCGCTCAAAAGACGGCCCTGAAGCTCGATCGGCGTGAGCTGTTGCACGGCGCTGATCACCGAAGGGGCCTGCACACCGTTGCCGATGCCGCCCAGCAGGGCCGCGGCGCAGGCCAGCGATAGGTTCGGTGCCGCCGCCCAGCCCAGGTAGGCCAGGCCGACGAGCAGGGTGCCGCCGCTCAGCATTGGCCCCAGGGGGCGCCGCACGGCGCGTGCGAACACGATGCCCCCCAGCACCAGGCCCACGCCCCAGGCGGCGGTCAACAGGCCGAAGCCGAGGTCGCCGGCGTTCAGCGAAGCCTTCACATAGGGCGCCTCGACCGGCTCGACCGCGAAGAACACGATCAGGGCGAAGGCCTGGGTTAGCAGCAGCAGCCGCAGCTGCGGCACGTCACGCAGGTGGCGCAGCGCCGACATCAGACGGCCGCGGGTCGATTCGTCCTCGGATTCGGCGACGTGGGAGCGCAGGCCCACGAGCAGCGCCGCGCAGCCGAGGAAGGAGGCGGCGTCAATCAGCAGCGCATCGCTGCCACTGCCAACCGCCACGACAAGGCCGCCGAGCGCCGATCCCAGGGGAACCGCGACCGAGAAGGCCACGTTCATCGCGGCGTTGACCTTTCTGCGGGCGACCTCGGCGCGATTCCCTTCGGCGCCGGCCACCGCATCCAGGGGATTCGACAGCTCGTCCTCGACGGAGGCGTTGCGCGCCGCGGCGACCCGCAGCAGCGCGTTGGCGGCCAGCGCGGCGGTGCCGTCGATCGCCACCAGCAGCAGGATCCCGGGCAGCGAAAAATGCCACAGCAGCAACGCGAGCCCGAGCGCCGCCGCGGCCTCGACGGCGTAGATCATGCTCAGCACCCCGCCCCGGGAGGAGCGCTCGACGCGCGCGACCACGATCGGGACCAGCAGCGAAGGGAGCAGACGACCGGCCACGAGCAGCCCGGCGGTGGCCAGCGGGCTGTGGGTGTGGTCGTACACCCCGACCATCAGGGCTACATAACCCAGCCACGTCCCGAGTTCGTTGACGGTGTAGGCAAGCAGGATCCGCCGCAGCACAGGGGATCGGGGGAGCACGGACACACCGCCACGCTAGCGGTTGCGGCTGTCGAGAGAGAGCGAGACCCCGGCGCCAGGAAGCACCTCGGGGAGCATCGGGGAGCTGCCGCTAGACCGTGGCGAGGGTGCCGACCCTCGTGTCCAACGCGACGACCGGCAGTTTGGGGTAGCGGTCGCCCAGGAGGTTCATGAGGGACTCGGCGGAGACGTCCTCGAGGTCTCCGGTCAACATCACGACGCCGCTACAGGGCGCGTGCTCGAGCACCTCCCAGACCTCGCCGGCCTCCTCGAAGCGGGTGCTGGGCGGAAGCGTGGAGGTCAGCTCTTTGCGCAGCGAGGCGCGACGGTCGGCGTCGGCGCCCACCACCAGGATGCGGGTGCGCTGCTCGGCCTCGCCCGGCTGTGCCGGGGCACCAGACTCATCGCCGTCCACGAGCGCTTGCTCGGCGCCGGGCTCGCGTCCGCCGTGTAGCAGGCGCAGCGAGGGCCGACGGACATGCAGGCGCCTGCCCGCGCCGGAGGTCACGAGGCTCATGTGGCGCTCCGGGAGCGTGAGAGTTCAAGGCCCGCGTCGGTGGGCCGCCGGGAGGGCTGCCACGAGGAGCGTCGATAAGCGCTCACGCCGAGCAGCGCCGGGCGGGCCTGGCGCCCATAGGACCGTGGGGCGGAACCCCGCAGCCTGGCCGCCTCGTCGCTGTCGAGAACGCCCAGCTGAGCTTCGAAATCGTGACGGTCGGCCACGCGCCCGAGGGCGGAGAGGGTCAGGAAGGCCGCCACCGCGAGCGCCAGCCAGGTCAGAACGATGCTAGCCGCGATCATTTGGGGTGCCTCCCGCTCGATGTGTATGGGACCTCTCGCATTGCACCTCAGGATGTTGAACCCTCGCGGGTCGTTTGTCTGTCGTGCGGGTGGTGCCGATCGTGTAGTCCCAAAGGTGCCGATCTGTGTCGTCCCCACGGGACGCTGAGGGCCCGGCGGCCGCCTGCTCAGAGGGTTGCGGCGGGGTCGAGGGGCGCGCTTGCCGTCCCTGAGACTCGCTACGGTGTGGGGCAATGGAGGCAGGCACGCCGGGGGTGGACCGGCCGATAAACGTGATCATCGCCGATGACCACACGGTTGTCCGCGACGGCATCCGCACGGTGCTCGAGCGCGAGGCCGACGAGTTCCGGATCGTCGCCGAGGCCGCCGACGTGCCCTCGACGATCCGCGAAGTCAGGGCGCACAAGCCGGATCTGTTGACGCTCGACCTGTCGATGCCGGGCGGTTCGAGCCTCGCGGCGCTGCCCTCGTGCTTTGTCGCGCACCCGCAACTCGCGGTGGCGATCCTCACGATGCGAGAGGACCCCGAGTACGCCCGCCAAGCACTGCGCGCGGGGGCCCGCAGCTATGTCCTGAAGGAGGCGGAGCCGGCCGAGCTGTTGCAGGCGTTCCGCCTGGCGGTGGCGGGCGGCAACTACCTTCACCCCAGATTGGGCGCCCTGATGGCGACGGGCGGGGAGGCTGAGCGCGACGGGATCGCCCTCAGCGACCGCGAGCGCGAGGTGGTGCGGCTGATCGCGATGGGCCACACCAACCCGGAGATCGCCGAGGACCTGCACGTCGCGGAGCGCACCGTGAAGACCTACCGGGCGCGGGCGATCGAGAAACTGGGCTTCTCCTCGCGTGCTGAGATCACGGCCTACGCGCGGCGCCTGGGTCTCGTCGACGACTGAGCAGCGTTTAGACGAGCACCGTTGAGACGAGAGCGGCGTTAGACGACGGGCTCTTGGGTGGCGGGTCGTCCCGCCAGCGGCACCGTCAGTCGCACCGTCGTTCCCCCGCCGGGGCCGGGCTTCAGCTCCAGCTCGCCGCCCACCAGCTCGGCTCGCTCGCGCATGCCGGAAAGGCCGAAGCCGCCCTTCAGGCCGTCGCCGCGCTGCCCCGGGGTGATGCCGGCGGGATGGGAGAGTCCCTGCCCGTCGTCGGTGACGGCGGCGCGGATCAGGCCGTCGCGCTCGCTGACGCTGATCACCGCCCGGGTGGCCTTGGCGTGGCGGCTGACGTTGGTGAGGGCCTCCTGCACGACGCGATACAGGGTGCTCTCAAGCTCGGGGTCGAAGCGCTGATCCTCATACTGGGGGCCGAGGTCGATCTCGGTCTGCACGTCGAGGCTGTCGATCGCCTGGGCGCGACGCGCCAGCGCCTCAAGCGCGGGCACGAGCCCGAGGTCGTCCAGGGCGGCGGGGCGTAGCTCGGTGATCAGGTGACGCAGGCCGTCGATCTCGTCGCCCAGCCCTTCGAGTACGGCGTCCACGGCGCCGCTCAGCGCCACCTGGTCGCGCAGGTCCCGCGCGTTGGCGAGTTTCAGCCGCAGCGCGCCGAGGCCCTGCACGGTCTCGTCGTGGATCTCACGGGCCCAGCGGGTGCGCTCGCGCTCGCGGGCCTCCATGCCGTAGCGCAGCCGCTCGATCTCCACCGAGCGCTCGGCTACGAGTCGCTGCGCGACGCTGGTGGCAAAGGCGTTGAGGGCCTGTTTGTCGGGTCCCCTGAAGCTGCCGTCGCTGCGCAGCGCGATCACGAGGCCGCCGCCGTGGCCCTCCATCGTCAGGGGCTCGACCAGCACCGAGCGCGGTTCGACGCCCAACTCGTGCAGCCAGGCGGCGTCCTGCCCGCGTGGGCGGTCGAGCGCCAGCGGGGCGTGGGCCTGGTAGAGGGTCCCCAGCGCGCTGCCCTGCACGGGCAGGATGCGCACCCGCACCGATTCCTTGCCGCTGGATGCCGCGACGCGCAGCTCGCCGCGCTCCTCGATCACCATCAGCAGGGTGTCGGCGTCCATCAGCGCGAGGCCGCGGTCTGCCATGAGGCGCAGAAGCCAAAGCTCAGATCCCGAAAGCATCCTGGAAACCTAGTAGGCGCTCGCGTGTCATGGCCTGGCGGGTCTCGGCGATCAGCTCCGGCGCACTCATCGCCTCGCGCCAGGCGGCGATGCCGACCGACACGCGCAGCGCACGGCGGCCGTCCTCGCCCTCGAGCTTGATTGATCGCAGCCGCTCCAGGGTGCGCCGTGCCACGATCTCCCCACGTGGCCCGTCGGCGCCGGGGAGCACCACGAGAAACTCGATCTCGGTGGGTCGTCCCACGCGATCGAAGCGACGAAACTCGCCTTGCAGGGCCAGCCCGACGTAGGCGAGGGCCTGCTGGGACAGCTCCCGACCGTGGGCCTGCTCGATCTCGCGCAGATCCTCGACGCTGACGAGCAGGCAGCTGAGGGCGCTGCGGTGGCGCGCGGCGCGGGCGATCTCCTCATCGACGCGTGCCTCCAGGTCGGCGGCCGAGAGGCACTCGGTCACCACTCGGGGAAGGCTCTCTGGGGTCTGATGGTCGCGGGCAGCCATGCCATTCGGCGGGTCGGTTTGCGGGGCACATGACGGCCCCGACATTTCGATGCCGGGCAAAGGTTACGGCGATCCGTCGGTGCCCGCTGGTAGACCTCGGGTGTGCTGCTTGAGCTGCGTGTCGAGAATCTACTGTTGATCGAGCGTGCGGAATTGCGCCTCGCCCCGGGTCTGAACGTGCTCACGGGGGAGACGGGCGCCGGCAAGACGGTGCTGGCGCACGCGCTCGATCTGCTGCTGGGCGGCCGCTCGCGTTCCGGGATCGTCAGGCCGGGCGCCGCGGAGGCGTATGTGGAGGGTGTGTTCGCGCTCCCCGAGGAGCTTCACGGCGAGCGCGGCGAGACGCTGCCGGCGGATGCCGAGGAGGTCGTGCTGGCACGGCGGGTGGGCGCCGACGGCCGCACCCGCGCCTATCTGAACGGTCGCTCGGCCACCGTCGCGGACCTGCGGCGAATCGGCGAGGCGCTGCTGGCGTTCTATGGCCAGCACGAGCATCGCAAGCTCACTTTGGCCTCCGCTCAGCTGGTGGTCCTCGATGGTTACTGCGGGGATGGTCATGGTCGACGTCTCGCTGCGTGTGCCCTTGCCCACGGTGAGGTCCGGCGGCTGGAGGGCGAGCTTGAGGCGCTCCGCGAGCTGGATGGTGCCCGCGAGCGCGAGCTGGATCTGCTCGAGTACGAGCTGGCCGAGATCGAGCAGGCCGCGCCCGAGCAGGGCGAGCACGAAAGGCTGCTGGCGGCGCGCGAGCGGTTGCGGCGGCTGGACGGTCTGCGCTCGGCGGCGGCGCTCGCGGCCGAGGCGCTGGCTCCGGAGGCGTCTGAGTATCCCGGTGCGAGCCAGCTGATGGCCGGCGCGCTGGCCCAGCTCGACCCGTTGACGGGCGTGGATGCGCGGCTGGACGCCGTGAGCGAGCGCTATCGAGCGCTGCTAATCGAGGCCGAGGATCTCCTCGGCGAACTGCGCGGCTACGGCGAGTCGCTGGAGGGCGAGGGCGAGGGCGGGGAGATCGAGGGCGTCGAAGAGCGGCTGGCGGCGCTTGAGCGACTGATGCGCAAGCACGGCGGCAGCATCCAGGCTGTGCTGGAGCACGCCGAGCGCAGCCGGGCCCGGCGCGATGAGCTGCTGGGCGCCGAGCTGGCGCTGGGGCAGACGGGCGAGGGATTGAAGGCCGCGCGCGCGAAGCTCGACAAGCAGGTGGGGGCGCTGCGCAAGACCCGCAGGGCCGCGGCGCCCGCGCTGGCCGACGCAGTGCGCGAGCAGCTCGCCGCGCTGGCGATGCCCGACGCCACCTTCGAGGTCGAGCTTTCAGAGCGCGAGCCCGGGCCCTCCGGCGGGGACGCGGTTGAGCTGCTGATCGCGCCCAACCCGGGGGTCGCGGCCGGTGCGCTGCGCGAGATCGCCTCCGGAGGCGAGCTGTCGAGGGTGATGCTCGCGCTGATGAGCGTCGCCAACGCGGGCTCTCAGGCGACGTTGGTGTTCGACGAGGTTGACGCCGGTATCGGTGGCCACACGGCCCGCGCGGTGGGCGAGCGCCTGCGGGATCTGGCGGCGGGACGCCAGGTGGTGTGCATCACCCACCTGCCCCAGATCGCCTCGCTGGCGGCACGGCACTTCTCGATCGTCAAGGACACCGACGCCGAGCCCACGCGCACGTCGGTGGTGCAGCTGGGGGAGCCGGAGGTCGTCTCGGAGCTGGTGCGCATGCTCGGCGCATCCGACCGCGACGCCGCCGCGCGCAGTCACGCCGAGGAGCTGCGCAGGGCGGCCTGAGGGCACTCTGAGCATGCCTCGAGCGATGATCCAGCGTAGCCCGAGTGCGTGCCCTTTGTGGCTGCGGGCGTTACTCTCGGTGTGATGGCCGCGACGCAACCAAGCCGTCCGGGCGGCGTCACCCCGCTGCGGGTGCTGCCGGGCTCGGGCGAATCGCTGCCGCCCGGGCCGCTGCGCAGCGTGAGTGGGCCGGTGCGCCTGGGCCGCAAGACCAAGCTGCTGGTCAAGCATCTGCTGCCGGGGGACATCGCGGTGATCGACCATCTCGACATCGATCGGGTGTCCGCCGAGGAGCTGATCGCGGCGGGGGCCTCGGCGGTGCTCAACTGCCGCGCGTCGACCAGCGGCACCTATCCGAACCTGGGGCCCCAGCTGTTGGTGGAGGCGGGGATCCATCTGCTCGACCTGCCCGACGACTCGGTGTTCGACGTGCTCTCCGAAGGCGACCCGGTGACGGTGATCGACGGCGAAGTCTTGCGTAAAGGCCGGGTGCTGGTGTGCGGCGAGGTGCTCGACCTGGCGCGCGTGCGAGCCGACACCGACGCGCGACGTCGCGAAATCGGCGAGGCCCTGGAGCGCTTCGCCCACAACACGATCGAGCACATGCGCGAGGAGCGCGAGCTGCTGGCCGGCAAGATCGAGCTGCCCCGCTTCGCCACGGACTTCCGTGACCGCTCGGCGCTGGTGGTGGTGCGCGGCGTGGATCACCAGCGCGACATCAAGGCGCTGCGGCCGTTCATTCGCGACGTGCGCCCGGTGATCGTGGCCGTCGACGGGGGCGCCGACGCGTTGGTCGAAGTGGGGCTGACACCGAGCATGATCGTGGGGGACATGGACTCCGCGAGCGAGGCGACGCTCAGGACCGCGGTCGCGGGCGGCGCGGAGCTGGTGGTGCACTCCTATCCCGACGGACGCGCCCCGGGGCGCCATCGCCTGGAAGAGCTGGGCCTGCACTTCAAGCTGGTGCCCGCCCCGGGAACCAGCCAGGACGTGGCGATGCTGATCGCGGCCGAGAAGGGGGCGCGTCTGATCGTCTCGGTGGGCTCCCAGTTCAACCTGGTCGAGTTCCTGGACCGCAACCGTCGCGGGATGTCCTCGACGTTCCTCACGCGCTTGCGTATCGGCGAGATCCTGGTCGACGCGAAAGGCGTCAGCCGCCTCTACCGGCCCCAGCCCGGTCTCACGCCGCTGCTGGTGGTGATGGCGGCGGGCCTCGCGGCGATGGCGGCGGTGGTCTGGATGACGCCCGCCCTGCGCGACGTCGCCGACCTGCTGTGGCTGCGCTTGCAGATGCTCCTCTAGGGTCCGGCCGCTTACCCTTCAGCCGCAGAGCATGTTCGACTACCGCTACCACGCGCTGTCCCTGGCCGCCGTTCTGCTCGCGCTCGCGGTCGGGGTGCTGCTCGGGGTGGCGATCGGAGACTCCGAACTGGTGTCCT
>CAWEXS010000002.1:0-1923018 GCA_963813115.1 uncultured Solirubrobacterales bacterium | reverse complement strand
ACAAATCACAAGGACAAACAACCACAGTCTCCAACTGTCTAATAGCCAGGGCGTGTTCGCCTACGGCCTCGTGCGTGGCCCCAAGGCCTTCTGGCATCGACCTCTCCGACCGCCAGCCCCAACTCCTCACAGTCGAGCTTGCCCAACAAGCCGATGTGGTCGTGACGATCGGCTGCGGCGACGCCTGCCCGTATGTTCCCGGCAAGCGCTCAACCGCAGCACCCTTGCGATGGCTCAACCACCAACGCCCACACTTGCTTCGCGGCGAACGGGTCTCTGCGTCCCCCGATGGCTCGCTCCCGCCGTTGAACGACTGTTGACGACCCTAAGCCCCCAGGGCGCTCCCGGCGCCCGGGCAGGCTCCTAGTGTGCCTTGGTGTGTCGTTTGGCGGGTTTCTTCCTGACGTGTGGTTTCTTCTTGGCTTTCGGACAGCCCGTGGTGGTGATCTTGGTGCTCTGGTGCACCTCCGCACCGTCTTGGGCTACGAACGCCGTCGGCATCTTCAGGTTGCTCTTGCAGAGGTTGCCGTTTGCGGCGAGCGCCGAGTTGGGGCCCTCGGGCAGCGTGAGCTGGAATGTCTTGACGGGGACGTCCGGGACGCTCTTGAAGGTGCTGCTCGTGATCCCCGTCTTGCTGATGAACGTGCTCCCAACCAGATCCACAGTCACGCCGTAGCCCTGTAGGGCGACCACAAGGTCGGGGAACGCCTCACCACCATGAGACACGAAATACACCGGCCCGGTGAGCGGCACCGGGAGGATCGGGGTAGACGCCTTCGCACTCCCGATCACCGAACCCGACGGGCAACCCGCGGGATTCGCGGCAAACGTAGCCGCGGGACACGCCTGCTGCAACGTCTTCAGCCTGGACGGCAGCTGGCGCGGCAGGTCGACCTTGACCCTGGCGATGTTCGCCTGGGAGCCCGCCGGGGCGTTGGGGTAGCTGAGCTTCGCTATCAGGCTCGCGCCACGAGCACGCGAGGTGTGCCCCGACGTCGAGACCGTGAACTTCGGCTTGAACGCAAGCGCCCCACAGTTCGTGACCTGGAAATGGTTGCTCCGCGCAGCACTGGCGCCCTGGTTGCCCGTGATCGTCGCGTTGACGCCCATCGCATCACAGCTCGTGGGGTTGAACGTGAACTTCGCCCGGTTGATCGTCACGTTCACCAGACGTAGGTTCACCGGCACGCCACCCACAACCTGCGGCAACGCGTCCGTCGTGACCGTCAACTGCGCCGTGTGCGGATCGACATCCACCCGCGCACGCACCACAACCGTCCCCAAGTCAAACGGGCCGGCCTTCGCGGGCACCACGACCGACAAGCCAAACGGGGCTCCCTGATAAGGCTTGGTGATGAACACCCGCCCACCCGTCACGTAAAACGGCGTCGGCCCATCGCCGGCACCAGCCGTGACCGTCCCAATCTCCGACTCAGGACCACACGTACCCAGCGAAGCCTGCGGTTCAGGGCACAAGGCGACCGAAGAGAGCGACCCCGAAAGACCGGGGGGTAGCTTCACAGACACCCGCTGCATGCCCTGGTCCGCATCGCCACGCGTGAACGTCGTCAGGAACGGCGTGAACGCACCCGCCTGAACACTCGCCACACCCGCATCGAACCCAGGGTTGAAAGCCAGCGGCGAGGCACACGGCGTGCCTTCAGCACCCGAGACCACATCAAACGTCATCGAGCGGTGCACCGCAACATCCGGGCGCGCCCACGAATACAGATCCGCCGTGGTCGTCTGCGGCCCACACGACGCCGGAGTCGTAAGCGGAGCGCGCGCCCCCGCCTTGAAGCTCAACGTGATATCGCTGAACGGCAGCTGCGGAGCATCATCAAACGTACTCGTCAACTGGCCGGTCACCGGGTCGGCCGCAACCTGCCCCGGGAGCTTGATGTCGATCCCCCGCTGATCGTTACGCAACTCAATCGCGATGCGGAACATCTCACCCGACGCCGGATCACCCGAATTCTGGCTGCGCACATAGATCGCGCCTTCGATCGGTTCGGTCAACAACGGGGTGTGCAGCAGCACCGTCCCCACCTTCGACGCGCCGGGACACGCCGCCACACGTTCAGTACCCAACCCCAGCTGCTCATCCGAGCAAGCCTGCAAACCATCGGCAGCAGACGGATTCAACGCCATGCCCAGCGGCAACCGCACAACCGCCTTCTTCAAGTCCGCCTCAGCCAAACCATCGGGATTACCACTCTGCGGCAACGACAGCCTCACCGACACACCCGTCGGCGAATTCGCAGCAGTTCCGGTCGGTTCCACGGCCAGCTCCGGGGCGAACGGCACGAACTCACAACCACCCAATGCGGGGCTGGAGAACGTTCCGCTTGTCTGACTGTTTTCATAGCTGTCAGCCGTTGCGGAAAACACGAGGGGCGAGCCGGGGCACGATGTCGGCAAGCGCAGAAACGCACGCCGCGGCGCCTGTGTGGGGCAGCTACCGCCATTGGGACCCTGAAATTCCGTGTTATACACACAGTCCCCTCGATAGGGATCGTGGCTCGGGTCCGCCGGGACACCCCACACCGTGATGTCAGCCGTCGTCACGGGCAACGTGGTTGACGTATCCCGAGAAACAATGCTGATCCCGTGGTCCACCGGCCGCACATAGGCGTCGAGCAATACCGGGGTGCCATAGACCACGAAGCCAAGCTCGGTGGCGGCGCCGGGCGGCGCGACCATGTTATACAAGCCTAGGAAGACCGACCCTCCTCCAAGGAACAGATGTGCGATCCCCACCTGTGAATCAGGCGGGCAATCCGGGGTGTCAAAAACTCGGGTGTGCACAGTCGCTGCCGCGAGCTCAGCCGCGGTGCAGGTTTGATTCGCGGCTGGATCGCCGATCAGACCCGGTGGCAGATTGACGGTCACATTCCTGAAATGCTGATTTGAGACCACCAGCGGCACCAATCCCGCAAATTGGGAGGCGTAGGAGTCGAAGTGCACTCGCGTCGTGAATTCCGCCGGGTCAGATCCCGCCCGTAGGTCAGGCATTTCATCCTCGCCCAACAGTTCGGCGCCGAGTTCGGAGAAGCCGAGCAAGCCACGCGGCCCAACCGTCATCGTCTGTTCGCTGGAGACGGTGCCTGCCGTACCGCCGCCGGATACCGAGAACGAATTCGTCAGACTTCCAGTCGCCGCCGGCAGGACTTCGGCTTCCAGCGAGACGCTGAACTGCGCGCCCGCCGGGAGCGGGCCGGGCCACGTACAGGTCATGCTCGCCCCAGCGGTCGCGCATTCCGGCGGACCGAGAGGAGGCACAGTCGCTTCGGCTGAGTCTGGGTCACTCCAGTGAAATGGCCCCGGCTGCAGTGATGCCAGACCCGGACCCACCGTGTCCCTAAAGGTGATCGTCCCACTCGTCGGCGCGTCGCCAACGTTTTGAAAGGCGACCACGAAGGCCGTCCGCTGACCCGCCGTCACGGTGCTGATCGGCTGTAGATACACTCGAAGCTTGGGCGCCGCCAGGCCCGACGCGGCAGTGCTTCCAGCGAACACTGCGCTTAACACGACCGCGGCGAGCACAACGCGTAGTCTCATCAGTTTGGGTTCAATCATCATGTCCGTTTTTCCTCGCTTAGCGTCGCGCTCGACGGGATGGCTGCCTACCAGAGCTTCTGCTTTTCTTCGCCTGCTTCTTCTTGGCCTTGCGCTGCTTTGACTTGGCCTTCTGCTTTTGCCTCGCCTTGTGCTTTTGCCTAGCCTTGTGCTTTGGCTTGGCCTTCTTCTTTGCCTTGGCCTTGGCCTTTACCACCGCCTTGCCTGCCTGGTTGCCCAAACCGCTGAACCCAGATGCCGTATTGAACGTCGGCGCCGCGCTGGGCGTGCCTTGACATGCATCCCCCGCGCAAGCCGCCAGTGCCCCGGCAGGTTCGGGTAAACCACCATCCACTCGTGCGTCATACAAGTCGACGAGCGTGTCGGCGTCGCCGGCGAGCAACGGCTGCCCCGTCAGGAAGAACGCATCGCGCCCACTCGCGCTCGTACTCAGAAACCACGAGCCACCATCGCCGGTGCCCGAGGAGAGCAATGCCACTTTGCCAGTTTCTGCGTCGTACTCATACACGTCATACAGGCCATTTGTGTCCTGAGGCACGAGTGCATCAGGGCTACTAAAGAACGTATAGCGGCCATCGTCCGACGTGTAGTGCACCGGTAACACGTAGCCGACGGTAAGCGCGCCTTCGGTCACATACGGAGTGATTTGCACGTCTGACGTGACAGCCGCCCCGCTGGGCAGACACGAGAGGCACTTCAACGAGCCCGCCGCCTCGTCATACAAATACATCGCCGCGAAGGGGTCCACCACGTTAGGAGTTTCAGGATTGTCGCCGGTCGGCTGGCTCGTCAGCTGCTGCGTACTCATGAATGCGAGCCGCCGCCCATCACTTGACACGCGGGGCTGCTGTTGCTGCTGCGAGATGCTTCCCGGCACTACCTCGTGGATGGTGCCGCTATCCCAGAGATATGTTCCCGCTGGGAGTCCGGGCTCGGCCTGTTCGTTTGTGAAGTAGATATGCGACCCGTCTTGGCTCATCCCGACCACCAGGCCACGCCTGTTGACATGGCTACCCTCACCAATGCGTGCGATGAACGTGAGGTTTGATTCAGCCGTGGGCTCGGGGCCATCCGTGTAGAGATAGAGTCCGAGTTCCCCACCGCCGGGATCTGAGTCGGTGAGCCGGTCGGCGCTCGTGAACAGGATCTTGGTGCCGTCCGAGGAGGCCGCCTGGAGAACGGCTGCTTGCGGTGGGAGGCTGGGAGCAGAGGCCTCTGATTCAGACACCCAAACGGTGCTGTTCGCGTTCTTGCGCATAAAGAGCTGCTGTGGCGCTGAGCCGTCGACGGGGGAAATGAAGAGGATTCGCGACCCATCGCGAGAGACGTCTTCGTTCTGTTCTGAGGACGGGAACGCCTGGGCTGCGCCACCGGGCGGGACCGTGCCGTTTGGCAGGATGCCGGCGAGCTTGAGCGTGCCGTGTTCCCACGCATACAGCTCTTCGTTGGGCAGACCATCGGTTTGCGTCAGCAAACTCATCGGTGTTTCGAAGGCCACGACCTCGAGGTCGCTCGAATGGCCGGCCGCCGTGTTGGCCAGACCGTGAAATTCGATCGGGCCTGCGCCCAGCGGTGTCGTGATCGCCTGAAGCTGCCCGTTCTGGTTGTCCTCGAAGTACGTGTTTTCGGCGTTGGCTGCGTCGTTGCTCACCGCCGGCAGGTCATAGGCCACGACAAGCGATTTCGTCAGATCGGTCGAGAACGCAAAGTTCTGGGTGGCCGCGATGAGCGTCTGCCAAGCATCGGGAGCAGAGGTAGGCGTTATCCCTTGACTACTCCAGCCGCTGGGGGTACGGGTCGCGACGTACTGGGTACCGCCCCCGAGGCCGGAGCCCGTCGAGCCGGCGAAACCGGTGCGCGCCTCATAGGCAACGCGCTCCCCATCGGTCGCCGCGATCCCCGTGTGGGAACCGCGAGTGCCGTCGATGTCTGCGCCGTTCTTGTCTACTGGTGAGACTTGCTCATAGGCGCGGCAGTCGGGCAGCGCTGAGGAACGGCTTTCGGCGCGCAGCCGGGCGTTGGGACAGGTGTCTGTTTCGGCGGCGGTGGGCTCGGCGTTGGTCGTGAGCGTGGTGTCGGGCCCGCTTGTGGTGCCGTTGCTGCTCGCGGCGAGGAGCCGGTAGTGATAGGTGGTGTTGGCTTCAAGGCCTGTGATGGGCTCACTCGCGGTCTGGTATTCGCTGCCCGCGCCGGCCTCCACGGTAGGGGTGCTCGTGCCGTAGCCGCTGGTGGTGCCGTACTCGAAGTGGTAGCTGGTCGCAGAACCCATGGGGTTGACTTCCGCTTGTAGAGTCGCGGTGTGGACCGCTACGCCCGTTGGGGGCTTGCCGTTGACCAGCGGCGGGCTGAGCGTCAGCAGCTGGCTGTCCAGCCCATAGCTCGTGCCGTTGGTGTTCCCGGCAACCAGCCGGTAGTGGTAGACGGTGTTCGCCTCAAGGCCCGTGATCGCGGCACTGACCCCCACGGGCCCGCTGCCGCCTCCTGGTAGTGACGCGCACGGCGCGCTATGCCCGTAGCTGCTGCCGGTGCCGTATTCAAACTCACAACTCGTGACCGTGGAACCGAGCGGGTCAACCGAACCGTTGAGCGTCGCCGAGGCAGTCGTCAGGGTGCCGGCGGGTGTGGTCGTTGTGTCCGGTGCCAAGACCAGCCCCCCGAACACATCGAGGCGCCCGTGTTCGTTATCAGACACATACACCCGGCCGGTAGTGGCGTTGACCGCGAGCGCGTGGGAGTTACCAAATGGGCCGGCACCCCCGGCAAACCGTGTGATCAGCGCACCCGCAGCATCGTACTGCGCGACTTCGCTACCCAGACTGACATAAAGTTCGTCCGTAGCCGAGTCGACCGTCGGGGCACGCCCCGTTTCAGCCGCCTGAGTTCCGGAGGCTAGGAGTTCCAGAGCACTGAACTGGAGTGCCCCGTACTTGAAGCGGGGGCCTTCCGGATAGCTATCCGTATACACACTCCCCGCACTGTCCACAGCGATATTGCAGACACCCGAGAGATCCCAAAGCGAAGAGACATAGTTGCCGTCCAGGACAGGGTTCCCAGCAGGCGTGTACTTGTTGACATGATCTGGGTAGAGCCCCACATACACGCTGCCCGTGCCGTCCACCGCGACACCACAAGGCAGACCCCACGGCCTCCCCGCTTCTTCAGTGACCTCCCCGAGGCTCACGCCCGTGGCGCTAAAGATCTCCAGACGCGAGCCGCTAGCTAGATAGATATCGCCCTTCGCGGGTCCATTGCTGTTATCGACAGCCAGCTCGGATTCGCCTTCCCCCGAAGTACCCACGCCTTCAATGACACTCGGCTGGCTAGGGAGACCCGTGAACGCCGCCGGGGCCCCGCTCTGGTCAAACTTGCTGATCGACCCAGCCGCGGCGTCATACACAAACACATCACCCGAGGTGCCATCGACCGCGATGCCCTGGACACTCCCAAACGCGCCAAACGACCCGGTCAAGTTATGCGTCAAACCAGCCAACGCAACACCGCTAAAGACCGCAAGCACACCCACGACTACCGAGAACGCCAGCAGAACCCGCAACCTCAAACCCCGAGCACTCATCGACCGACCCCTTCCTCAGGCACCCCAGAGCCAACCCCCAGGCGCAATAAACAACACAACCCACACCAGCCAAAACCTGCAACCACACTCACGACGACCGCCCCACAGGAACCGCACCGCGATTACGCCTGCGATCCCCGGTGCGGTCTCGACCGGCCAGGGCACGCGTGAGCCCGTCACCGACGGCTGTCTCACCGGTCGCGTCGCGGTGCATCTCGACACCCCTAGGGGTCAAGTGCCACGCGTTCGGCTCGCCCTTGGGCTGCCCTTCGCCCGTGTTACACACCAAGGCCAGACGCTCAAGACGCGCCAACAACCGCGATATCTGACCCTGATCACCAACACCGGCCGCCTGCGCAACCGTGCGGTTGCTCGCACCCGGCTCATCCGCGATGGCCGCCAGCACCCGCAACGTGCGATACGTCAAACGCATCTGCAAACCCTCAAGCGAGACGCCGGCCGCCGATCGGGCCTGACGGGTGACAATCGGCTCTGGACACAAAAGCTCGCGGACCGCAGCCGCGCGCCCAAGATACGGCAGCACGATGATCCCCATCAACTCATTTACGAGGCCAACAAGAGGGTCCCGGCGCTCAGCCAACAGACGCGCATGAACCACGGAGAGCACCGCACCAACCACAGCCTCCCCGGCCACCCCAGAGGGCTCGCGGCCCCCACGACCCTGCCCCGCATCATCCTCCACAAACCTTTTGAGCTGCTCCAACACCTCAGCGCGGCGCGCCAACACAAGCGGGCCCGCAGCCAGCGCCTCAACAACCAGCACCGACGCCAACGCCGGTTCAGCGTCGAGGAACGCGAGGAATGCCGTGAGCCCAGCACGCACCCGGCCGCGCCAGGGCTCAGGACCGTCCCCCGCCCCAGCCACAGCCTCCCTCGCGCGGCTGACGGCGTACTCGAACACAGCTAGGAAGCAATCGTCGGTATCCGTGAACTCGTCGTAGAACGTGCGCCGTGAGACCCGCGAGCGCTGCGTCACACGCGCGACCGTCAGACGCCCAAACCCCTCCTCCGCAACAACATGGATCGCTGCGTTCAACAGGCGAGAGCGCTGAAACCCAGACACCCCAGGCAACGAACGGCCAGGCTCGCACGGGCGATCCCCAGGACGTCCCACCGACCCCCGAGCCGTGGCCCTATCGCTAGCGGGCATAACACACCCCCGCCTCGATGGCGCCCCAGCAGCAACCCTGAGAAAGCCCTACTGGATGGCTAGCAGCACGCCAAGAGAGAGAGAGAGAGAGAGAGAGATGCATCAGCGATGCTGATGCATCTAGTTACCGCCCTATTTTGGGGCGTAACAGTGGAAGCCGCGCCGTACGCGGTAGAAAAAGAATCCCTCATAACCCAAACCCTCAAACAGCCCAGCCCAGCAGATGCCCGTCAAGCAAGCAAAACGGTCGACCCAAACGGGGAAACCCACCAAACCCGGCCTATAAGCCCCGGCACAACACCAAGGCTCGACAATCATAACCACATTGACCCCTTGCCGTCAAGCCCCGATTGTGTACCGCGCGTTTTGGACCGCGGGTTTTGGAGGCCCGCTCCAGGCCGCCCCAGGCAAACGCCAGCAGTCGCTCGGCGATCTCATCGCGGGAAACCTCAGGATGCTCATAGGGCAACCTCTGGTTGCTGAGTGGTCGGTCTTTTTCTCGTTTTCGTCCCGAGAGAAGGAGAGAGAGTCGCCGAGCACCTTGTTGATGTAGCCAGCCCCGCAAGGACTCGCCGGCACACGTCTACTTCTTGCCGTCCTTCTTGACCGGCCCATATTTCTTGCGCGCCTGCTTTGCGCAGCCCGCACGCTTACCTTTGGCTTTCTTACGGCACGCCTTCAGCGCAGCGGCGAGCTTCTGCGCGCGGGTCAGGCTCTTAGCCTTTGCGCAGCCTGTGACGCGGATCGGCGTCGATTCGTGGATTTCCGCGCCGTTCTGCCCGACGAACGCCGTCGGCATGTTGAGCTTTGACGCGCACAGGTTCCCGTTCGCCGCGAGCGCCGAGTACTTGCCCTGCGGGAGGGTCAGTTCGAAGCTGCCGACCGGGACGTCGGGCACCGTCTTGAACGTCGAGCTGGTGATCCCGGTCGTCGAGATGAACGTCGTCCCAACGAGGTCGACGGTCACACCGTAGCCCTGCAGGACGACGATCAGGCTCGGGAATGCTTCCCCACCATGACTGACGAAGTAGGCGGGGCCTTCGAGCGGGACGGGAAGGATCGGCGTGATCGCCTTCGCGTGACCCACGATCGATGCGATGGGACACCCGGCTGGATTGCTTTCGAACTGCGCCGAGGTACAGGCCTTCTGTAGCGTCGTCAGTCTCGACGGGAGCTGCTTGGGCAGATCGACCTTGACCCTGGCGATGTTCGCGTCTTGGGGACCGGAGGGGTAGGTCAGCTTCACCGCGAGGCTCGCACCCCGAGTTCTCGAGGTCTTCCCCGAAGTCGAGATCGCCAGCTTCGGCTTAAACGCCAGGTTGGCGCAGTTGGTCACCTGAAACGGGGTGGAGACCGCCGCGCTCGCGCCACTGCTGCTCGCGAGGGTTGCGGCGATAGCGGTCTTGCTGCAGTTCGTGGGATTGAACGTGAACCCGGGCCGATCGATGCTCACGTTGACGTGTTGGATCTGTAGCGGAATGCCGTCGAGGATCGTCGGCAGAGGGTCGCTCACGATCCGTAGCGCCGCGGTGTGCGGGTCGACATAGATCGATGCCCGCACCACGATCGGATGGCCTTCGTTCAGGACGAACGGCCCCGCTGCCGCGGGATTCACGATCGAGAGGCCATACGGAGCGCCCTTGTAGCCAGTGGTGATGTAGACCTTCCCGCCCGTCACCGTGTACGGATCGCTGCCCAAGCCCGCGCTGACGATCGTCTCACCGATCAGGCTCTCAGCGCCGCAGGCACCCTGCGCGGCCTGCGGTTCGCCGCAGAGCTTTACGCTGGAGAGGGTGCCCGACAGTCCCGGCGGCATCTGCATCTCGATACGGCCCAGCGTCTGGTCCGCATCGGGACGGGTCATCGTCAGGGCGAAGGGCGTGAAGGCCCCCGCCTGCAGGTTCGTCGAGCCGGCCTCGAACCCGGGTGCGAACGGCTGCGGGTCAGAGCACGGCGCGCCGTTTGGCCCCGAGCTGATGTCAAAGCCCGACGACGGCTCGGCCGCCGTGTCATCAGACCACGGTGTGATCGACGCGCTTGTCGTATAGCGCCCGCACGACGCCGGCGTGCTCAACGGCGCGCGATCGCCACCGAAGAAGTGCAGTTCGAGGTCTTCGAAGGGCAGCTGTGGGGTGTGCTCGAACGTAGCCACGAGCTGTCCCGTGACCGGATCGGGCGTGACCTTGCCCGGGAGCTTGACGAGCACTCCGGAGACCGGGTCTTTGGCCACTATGTACATCGCCACGAGCGCCCCGAACGGGTTTTCAAGCGCCCCGGCAAAGTTCTGCGGCGCCGCCAGATACACGGCGCCCTCCAGCGCATCGGGCAACAGCGGCGTCTCGATCTTGACCGTCGCGACCTTCGACGCGTCCGGGCAGGACGGCGCATCCGAGGTGAATTCCTCCGCGCCGCTCAACGGGTTGACGCCCGTGAAGCCGATCTGGGCGTTCGAACAGGCCTGCAGGCCATCCCCGGCGGACGGGCTCAACTGCACGCCCGCGGGCAACGCCACCGTGGTGTCCTTGACATCGGCCTCAGACAGCCCCGTCGGGTTCAGGCTGACTTCCTGCGGGACGTGCAGACCGACAGTCAAGCCGGTAGGCGTGCTTCCCGCCCGCACATCGGGCGCGGCGCTGATCGATGGCTGAAAATCCAACCGACCGCAACCGGTCATGCCCAGCGGATTGCCAAGCTCATCCTGCAACGTGTATTCGCGCGATGGATCGTGGTTGTTCGGTTCGAGCCACGAATCGGCCAGGACAGTGGGCCGGAACGCGCCTTCACATGACGTCGGCAGGGTCAAGAACGGTTGCTGGCTGTGCTGTGCGTTGACACACGTACCGGCGTGCGTGAACGGGTTATGACCGTTCAGCAGGCAGTACCAGCCGCGTGAAGTGTCATGACGCGGATCGCCCGGTATCCCCCAGAAGGTGACCTGGCTGCTGAGAATCGGGGCGTCCTGCGAGATGTTGTTGACGCTGACCGTAACGCCGTAGTCACCACCGGTTCGCACCGACGTGTCCAGCACCACCGGGACCTCCACGGCTTCAAAGCCAAAGCGGGCAGGCTCCCCTGGCGAGGGCACGAGATTGAACAGCGGCACCGTGTACTCAACGCCGAAGTTACGCATCACGGTGGCCACGCCGATTGCCGTCTCGGGAAGGCACCCGTTCGTCCCATCTTCGTGGTTGAACGCCGCAAACTTTGCACCGGGACACTGCGCGACCGTTTGCGCGTTGCCGACCAGACCGGGCGGGAGCTTGAAATGCAAGTCCTTCTCGTAAGCGACGGTTTCGCCGCTCGCGTTCTGGTTCAGGCTGATCGTCGTCGTCAACTGAAACGGGTGCGAGCCCGCTTGGCTGTCGACTGACCCATCCTCGTTTTCCGGAACGAGACTGAAGTCTTCCACCCCAAACCCTAGAGGGGAAGAGCTGATCGTGAGTGGGGTGGCGACCGATACGTCGCGCGCGCCACCGCCGGAGACCGTGATGCGATTGACAGCGCCGGAGACCGCGCCCTGAGCGACATTCACTTCGAGCGTCACATACAGATGCCCGTAGGCTGGCAGCGCTTCCTTGTATTCACACGTAAGCGTCGCGAGCGTGCATTCCCCGGCTGTCCCATCTGACTGGTAGCCCACCGAGACCGAGAGCCCGGTCGCAGTGATCCCGGCAGGGAGCTGGTCGTGGATCAGGATCGGGCTCGCACCGCCGTCCGCAGTCCGATCGCCCAGATTGGCCACGGTAGCGTGAATCACAGCCGTGCCACCCGGGGGCAGGTGTGTCGGGGCGACCGTGGGTGTGACGTTCCAAGCAGGTGCCTGCGCGAGTGCACCCGAAGCAAACACCGAGCACGCCAGACACATCACCGCAAAACCAACCAGCCGCTTGACGATCATCGACCTGCCCTCCTGTCAGCCTGCTTTGCTTTCCCGCGCCCGTCGGATGAGCGAGCCTTACCCTTCGCCGAGCCATATCGTCTGCTTGCCTGGGCCTTGCAACGAGCCCTCTGCTTCGCGGGCTTGCGCTTGCAGGCCCTCAATGCCTTTGCCAGCTTCTGTGAGCGCGTCAACGGCTTTGACTTCGACTTCGCCGCGGTCTGCCGCGAAACCGGCGCGCCGGCCACATTTCCCGCGCCCGTGAACGTCGCGCTCGGGGGCGAGCCGAAGACCGATGGCTGTGGCGAGGGCGCGGTCCTGCACGCCTCGACCGTGGTGCAATCCGGTGGCTGAGCGGCCGGCTGGGCAAGGCACGGCGAGGCGCTCGTGCATTCGCGTGCGTCGTAGACATCCGACACCCCGTCAACGTCCCGCGAGGAGAGCTTGTTGGAGGTCAGGAAAAATGCGTCGCCGCCGCCTCCGCTTGCATCCAGGAACGTCGATTCCTCGTCCGAGGTCCCCGAGGAGATCAAACCGATACAGCCGTTGACAGAGCTGCCGGCCACTTCCCTGACGAACAGCGTGCTTGTGGAGGCCGTCGAGGCGCTGCAGTCGCCCACGCCTTCCGGCTCGTACTCATACACGTCCGGCTGGCCGTTGCTGTCGTGCGGAACGAGCGCACCGACGCTGTCGAAGAACAGCCGGCCACTGTCAGACAGGTAGCGCGGCTGATAGGTGCCGGTGCCGAGCGTCATGTTCGTAAACGGCGGTATCAGCGCAGCCACCGACTTGCCGTACCAGACTCCGGTCGAATCGATGAGGGGCTCAAAACGGAGCAGTGCTCCGGATGGCCCTTCGCCCGAGGGGTTGCACGAAGCGCACACCAGATGCTTGGCCTGCGCGTCGTACACGAATACCTCCTCGTCACGCAGCCCACTGGATGCGTCGCGGTTGTCATAGCCGGTGAGCGGTTCCTTCGACATGAACGCCACGTAGCCGCCATTCGGCGAGACCCGTGCACTTGAACCGGGCTGGTCTTCTTCGGAGAGGGTCGCTATGAACGAAGGCGTCCAGCTGGAGCCGTCATCGTGAGCGACATAGAGGTTTTCTGCTCCCGCCGTTGCCCCTGCAGCCAGGACGCCGCGCGCTACGAAATAAACAGTCCCGCCGCTGTCGCTTGCACCGATCACGAGCCTCGTCTGCGCTCCTTCAGGATCCACAGCATCGGGCGTCATGTCAGTTAGAGCGCCGGTCAAGGTGTCGAACTCATAGAGGTCATTCCCATTGCCGTGTGTAGTCGCATCCGGGGTGAGCTGTTGGCGATCTGTGAAGAACACACGGGAGTCATCGGCGCTGGCGGTCTGGAACTGGCCTTCCCCGCCGGCCCCTGAGCCACCTTGCGAAGCGTCCACCTGAACAGTGGTTTGCGTGACCATGTTGCGCACGTAGAGCGCCGCGCCCGAAGCGAAGGACCAGACGACATGTGCGCCGTCCTCCGAGACCGCGTTGCGGATGGGCAGCGATGCCCGGCCGGCCGTCGGAGAGCCGTCGGGCAGCACGTTCACCAGTTTCAGGCTTCCGTCCGTCCACTCGAACAAGTTGGACCCGAAGTTTTCCCGCGAAACTTCCACCGAACCAGGCGTGAGCGCCAGGTACGATGAGAACACGACATGCTTGGCATCCCTGCTCGCACCGTTGTATTCGAGTGCCATGCGTTCGGTGCTCGGCAGCTGCAACACCGGGAGGCTTGTCACCAGCGGGCGATAGGTGCCTGTGTGCGTGTCATAGGAGTATGTCTCGACCGTCAATTCCGATGGAACTTCTGGCGCCAGCAACAGCGGGTCATGCAGGGGCTCCACGATCGCCAACGAGAGGTCCGACGAAAACGCGCGATGGGCCAGGCCCAGGCCCACGCGAATGGACCTTTCGCCCGGTGGCGAGATGTCCTGCGAGGACCACCCAGCGGATGTCCGTTCGGAGAAAATTTGTGTCTCGGTGGGATTGCTGGGTGGGTTCAGGACGATCGGCGCGTTCGCCAGGTACGTGATCGCGTGACCGTCTTCGGCAGCCTGGATGATCCCGCCTTCGTCGCGTGGGGGGAGCAACTGCGCGGCCTGCTTGTCCGGTGGTGAGGCCAGCTCCCATGCGCGCCCATCGGGCAGCCCGGAGCCACCTGCGGAGGCGTTTGTGGTGAATGTCCGGTCAGGACCGTCGCTCCGCCCGAGCGCGTTAGTCGCCACCGCCCGGTAGTGATAGGTGGTGCCGGCAGCGAGCCCCTGAATCGGCACAGCTGTTTCCGTGTCGCTTTCACCAGCGCCAATATCCGTCCCGGGCGCTGCCGGCGCGTCGGCGCAGGAGGACCCCGCGACCGCGCAGTTCGAGCTGCCGTACTGGAAGTAAACGCTCGTATCGGTGCCGAGGGGATTGACCTGCGCCCGCAGCTTGGCGCTCGTGGGGGACACGTCTGAGACCGACGTACTGTCGATCAGCGCCGCCGGCAGGGTCGTGAAGGTCTGGTCCGGCCCGTTGATCGACCCGACTTCATTGCTCGCCACGACGCGGAAGTGGTAGGTGCCGCCAACTTCCAGCCCGCCAATCTGCACACTGGCGCTCTGTTCGGTGGAGCCCGAGCCAAGGTCCCCAGCGGGGACCGGCGCGCTGGACCCGTAGGCCGTGCTTGGCCCGTATTCGAAGTGGTAGTGAGTGTCGTAGCCATCCGGCACGATCTGCGCAGCGAGCGTCGCGCCCATGTGCGTGATGCCTTCGGAGGACTCGCTTGCGACCGTGGGCGGGCCGAGGGTGGTGAACGTCGAGTCTTCCCCGTGGCTGGTGCCGTTGGCGTTCGTGGCTGCCAGACGGACGCGATAGACGGTGTTCGCCGTCAAGCCGCTGAGTTCCGCGGAGACGGCCACGGGCGCAGCGCCGGAGCCCGGGGCGGGAGAGCAGGCGGCGGTGTGCCCGTAGGATGTCTCGGCTTCGGTCCTGTATTCGAACCGGCAGGTGCTCACCGGGACCCCATCCGGATTCACCGTGCCGTGCAGCGTCGCCATCGACTGTGTAATGGCGCTCGCGGGTTGGGTCGTCACATCGGGCTGCACGACCGCTGTCGCAGCGAAGATGTCGACATGGCCGCTGCCGTCGGCTGCATACAGAGAGCCTCCGCCCTTGATCGCGACCCCATCGGATTCGCTCAGTGAGCCAGCACCGGATACGCCGATCAGATTTCCCGAGGAGTCATACTCCGCGATGCCAGATGCCTCGTTGATGTAGACATCATCGGTCGCCGGGTCCACGGCCAGAGTCCTGCCGCGCCCATCGATCGCCGTTCCCGTCGCCGCGGGCGAGCCGAACTGGAGCGCTTCATACTTACTGACCCCTCCGCTATATGTGGCCGCGTAGACATCGCCTGCTCCGTCGGCGGCGACGTTGCAGATGTTGTTCAGACCGCCCATCGAGCCGGCTTTATCGGCGTTGCTCACCGGATTGCTCACCGGCGTGTACCTGTTGACGGTGCTCCCATAGAAGCCGACATAGACCTCGCCGGCAGGGTCGACTGCCACCCCACACGCCTCTGCCCCTTCCGGTCCCCCTCCCGTCAGTTCACCGAGTTTCACACCGGCCGCGCTGTAGATCCCCACAATGCTGTTGTTCGCGATGTAGATATCGCCTTGGTCGGGGCCCGAGGAGCTGTCAACCGCGATCTCGTTTTCGCCGTGGCCCGCGCCACCGACGCCTTCGACCACGTTCGTCCCGGTAGAGGAGAAGTTAAGTGCGTGACCGGTGGCGTCGAACTTCGACACCGACCCGGCTCCGCCGTCAAGGACGTATACATCCCCTGAGGACTGATTCACAGCCACGCCCCGCACGCCGGCGAAGGACCCAAACGAGCTGACAAAGGGATGAACAAGTTCTGCCTGCGCCGCGGCGCTCGAGAATGCACATACGCCTGTGACCGCGCAAAGGACCGCTACCAGGCCACTGACATGACGGCGCGAAACCAGAGTTCTACTCAGCACGATGAGGCCTCCCTGAACGAGCCCCAGCAGGTGAGGCATGATTGATCTGGCCCCGGCCATGTCGGCCGCGACCTTCCCCTGAAAAGACGTGAACGCTCCCATCAGCGCAGCTCCAAGCTGCCGTTGGACTGGCGGGTGCTCGACGCGGCCTGCAGCGCCTGGCGTACCCGCTGTCCCTGGGCGGTCAGCCGCCACTGGTTGGGCTCTCCTGAAGGCTGCCCGGGGGCGGTATTCTCGATCAACCCGAGGCTCTGCAGGCGAGCCAATAGCTTTGAGATCTGCCCCTGGTCGGTGACACCGGCCTCATCGGCGATCTGCCGGTTGCTTGCGCCGGGCTCCTCGCCGACCGCAGCGAGGACAAGCAGCGTGCGGTAAGTGATTCGCATCGGCAGACCGGCCAACGGATCGCCACGACGGCTCCGGCGAGTCACCTGCTGCGGCCGCGAGCGGGGGACGCTCGGCTCGGGCCGGGATAGCTCGCGAGCGGCGGCGTCGGACCCGAGATAGGGCAGCACGATCACACCCATCAAGGGGTTCAACAACGCAGACATCCGCCCTGGGCGCTTACTCAAGAGGCGGGTATGGATCACACCGAGCACGGCACCCGTCACGCCCTCGCCGGTGAGCCCGGGAAGATCTCCCCGCCCACGTCTGGCGCCGGAGCCGGTCCCATGCAGCGCTTGACTCAGCTCAGCGAGTATCTCCGCACGACGTCCCTGAACGCGGGGACCCGCCCTCAGCGCGTCGACAACGAGCAGCGAGCGCACGCCCGGCTCGCGGTCAAGCAGCAGCAGCAGTGCGAGCAGCGCCGCGCGGACCTGAGCTTCCCAGCCCCGCTCGCCGGCGTAGGCCTGGAGCATTAGCTCACGAGCCTGAGCGACCGAGTCGTCGAAGGCCGCGAGAAAGCAGTCTTCGCGATCCCTAAAAAGGTCGTAGAACGTGCGGCGTGAGACACCCGCGGCACCGGTGACCCGCGCGACGGACATCTCGCCATAGCCATGCTCGGCGATGACCTGCACCGCGGACCTCAACATCCGCGATCGCTGAGTCTCGGAGACCAGCACATCCCCACGGCGGGAAAGCACAGACGCGACGGGCGCACCGCGACGCCGCGCACCCGAAACACTGCCGCCACTCAACACGACCCGCCCCCACAAGCGAGCCGGGAACGACGAAAGCCACGCTCAATGACGCGGCGGCTACTGCCTGGGTGGTGCTTGACGCGCCCCGACGGAGCGCTCTGCTCAGCCTCTCGGCCTAGAAGATCCCGGCAAGAGAGAGAGAGAGAGAGAGAGAGATGCATCAGCGATGCTGATGCATCTAGTTACCGGCTCGGCGGCAACTAGCACTCCCTGCACGTCTGACTCTGAAGACAACACGCGAAAAATACCCCTGTTCATGTGGTCCGGCACCTCTCCCCAAACAACCCTCTGCAAGCGCTTGACATCGACCCAGAAGACCCGATCGACCCAAACCTGACCTATAAAGCCCGACAACCCCAACGGCTGTCGCGACGTCCACATCATAAGCATGTCTCAGGCCCGGAGTCAACCCTAGACTTCGCGCCCGGCGCCCGATCGCCGTCGCCGCGCGCCCGCCTCAGCTCCCCCGACAGATCCACAGTCCCTGATAAACACAGATGATTAGAGGGATGCGACTCGACACGCCATCCAGTTGATCAACATAAATTCTAGATGCCCTTTCTAACATCTCGCTTGCCACCAGACAGCAAGGGTCTCCATTTGTCCAGGAGCTGCGCCTACGCCGAGTGACGTCTCGGGGTCTCCCCGCCGCGCTACGTCCGAAACCGCTCCATGACGCTCCTGGACTGCTTCTTGCCCTTGCTCGGAATGAAGAGGAGCTTCACCTTCGTGGCAAGCTTCCCAGCCCGCGACTGACTCAGGACGAGCTTCACGGTTTCACGACCCTTGACTGCCCTTGAGGCGGTGGACAGGCCCCTACCGCTGGCCTTCAGCTTGCCGGCGCCCGGGACGCCGATCGAGAGCGTCAGCGTGCGCTTGGAGATTCTGGACGTCACCGACATGGTCTTGCGACACCCCACTACCGATACGGGGGTCGACTGATGGATGACCGCACCATTCTGGCCCACCAGTTCGGTGGGCATCATCATGTTGGTCTTGCAGAGGTCCCCGTTGGCGGCGAGCGCGGAGAACTTGCCCTCGGGCAGCTTCAGCTCGAAGCTGCTGATCGGGACATCGGGCACCGTCTTGAAGGTGCTGCTCGTGATCCCGGCACTGCTGATGAATGTGTCCCCGACCAGATCCACGGTCACGCCGTAGCCCTGCAGCACCACGACGAGATTCGGGAACGATTCCCCACCATTCGAGACGAAGTACACCGGGCCTGAAAGCCCGACCGGCAGCACCGGTGTGGACGCCGTTGCCGACCCGACCAGCGACGCCGCGGGACACCGCGCGGGATTCGCGTTGAAGACGCCGGCCGTGCACGCCTTCTGCAAGGTCGTCAGCCGCGAGGGCAACTGCTTGGGCAGATCGACCTTGACCCGCGCGATGTTCGCCTGGGCGCCCTTCGGATAGACGAGCTTCGCATCGAGACTCGCGCCACCGGCTCTGGAGGTGCGCCCCGAGGTCGAGACCGTGAACCTCGGCTTGAACCCGAGCGACCCGCAGTTGGTGACCTGAAAGCCGTTCGTGGCGGCCTCGCTGCCGCCCGAGCCGCCCTCGAGCCTCCCCGTGATCGCCTGCGGATCGCAGTCGGTGGGGTTGAAGATGAAGCCCGGGCGGTCCACGTTCACGTTCACGGTCCTCAGATCCAGCGGGATGCCGTCCAGGATCGTCGGCAGCGGGTCCGTGCTGACGGTCAGCGCGGCCGTCGTCCGATCCACCGCCACCGAGCCCCTCACCACGACAGTCCCGAGGTTGAACGGTCCGGCGATCGCCGGCACCACGATGCTGAGACCAAAGGGCGCGCCCTTGTAGGCGCCCGTGAGGAACACTCGGCCACCGGTCACGTAGAACGGATTGGCGCCGGCGCCCGCACTCACGTTGACGGACCCGATCTCCGAGGAGGCGGGGCAGGACCCGGCGGATGCCTCGGGTTCCCCGCACAGCGTGACCGCCGCGAGGGTTCCCAGCAAGCCGGGGGTGTCTTGACGGTGACCCCGCCGAGCTGCTGTTCGCCGTCGGAGCGACTGAAGGAGACAGACAGCGGGCTGAAGGCGCCCGCCTGGTTGTCGGTGGTGCCGGCCGCGAAGGACGGGCCGAACGCCTGTGGCGCGGCCGGACAGGGCTTGCCGCCCGGACCGCTCGTGATCTGAAAAGCGCTCGCGGTGTGCACCGGTGCGGTACCCGACCACGGCGTGAATTCAGCCTGCGTCGAGTATTCCCCGCAGAATGACGGGTTGACCAGCGGCGAGCGCGGACCGGCCTTGAAGTTCAGTTTCAGGTGGCTGAACGGCAGCTGCGGGTTATTGTCGAACGTCGTGACGATCCGGCCGGTCACAGGGTCCAGTTCGACATGACCGGGGAGCTTCAGGATCACCCCGTGCGATTCGACCACCAGATACAGCTTCAGCAGCCGTCCCGCCAGATCGTCGACCACACTGCACGGTTCGCATTCCGGCTTGCCGAGGTAGATGGACCCCTTCATGGGATCGCTGAGCAGCGGTGTGTCGATCTCCACCGAACCCAGCTTCGAGGAGTCGGGGCAGTTGGCGGGAACCCTCGTGGCCAGCCCGATCTCCTCAAGCGTACAGGCGCCAAGCCCGTCCGCCGCCGACGGCGAGACGGACTCGCCCGCGGGCAGCGTTACCACAGCCTTCTTCACATCCGCCGAGCCGATGCCGTTGGAGTTCAGGAGGCCTTCCTGCGGCACCGAGATCTCAACGTTCAGGCCACTCGGCGTATCGGCCTGCGTATTCGTCGGCTGCACCGAGATCGAGGGCTGGAACGGCTCGCGCTCACAGCCCGTCGTACCACGCTGAGCGCCCCATTCACTTTCCGCAAGGAGGTAGCCTGGCGCCACATGACTGAATAGATCCCGTTCGGCATATACCCCTGGCTGCCGCCACGAGTCGATCTGGAGGTTCGTCTTTGAGCCCACGCCGGCCGCGGGACACGAGCCGGAGATCGTCAAGAATGGCACCGGCGGTTCGGGGTCTGACTGCGGAGCGATCAGCGGTTCACCGGGCTGTCCGGGGCAACTCGTGCCCGGCCCATAGGGGGCCGCGCATCTCTGGAAGTCGTGGCTCGGGTCGGCAGGCGTGCCCCAGAACGTGACGGTGAAGCCATCGAGCTTGAGCGTGAACGGCAGATTGGCCGAGACGATCGTTACACCGTAGTCAGAACCATTGCGCACGTTGCCGCTCAGCAGCACGGGCACACCGCCGATGTTGGCGCCGAACAGCGCCGGGAGATGTGTCGGTGGCGCCATGTTGTAAAGCGCGGTCGTGATCGGGCCTCGTTCGCTGCGTACTTCCAGGAGTCCCAGCTGCGCGCCCACCGGACAGTTTATGCCCAGATTGTTCAGCGATTCCACTCCCGCTCCGGTCAACTCAGGCAGCGTGCACTGCGGCAGTCCGACGGGATTGCCGAACTCACCCGGAGGCAGATTTACAAGCACGTCCTTCGGATCTGCGTCGGGACTCGGGTGTTCGTTTTCGGGCTTGAGATGGGAGTTCATGTCGATCTCGGTCCTGATCAGATACGGGTGCCCGTTGGCCTGCGTGAAGGCCGCTTCTGTCGCGTCGGCCGTGATCTGCTGGTCAAACGCCGCTATCCCGAATTCCGCGTGGGCGGGGGCCACGGCGATCAGCGCCAGCAGCACTCCTGTGGCAAGCACGCCGGTCATCAGTGCAGTTACCCGCTGGAGTCTCATCATGTTGCTTTGCATGTCGTTCATTCCTCCCTTAGCGCCCGGCTCGCCGCGACTTGCGCGCTGGCGGCGCACTGGCGCGCTTTGCCCCGTACCTGCGTCTAGCCTGCGATTCGCACTTGGCGCGAGTCCGCTTGGGCTTCTTCCTGCACGCCCGCAGGAGCTTCGCCAGCTTCTGCTTGCTCGTCAATGACTTTGGTTTCACCTTCAGGACTGACTTTGCGGTACTGGGCTTCGTGTTGCCGATCCCGGCAAACGTCATCGAAGCGGGCAGTGACAGTGAGGGCGTCGCTTTCGCGGGGCCCTGGCAATCATCGCCTTCGCAAGGCGCGGCGGGCGCCAGATTCTGGGCGAGGACCCCACCTTGTGTCCGCGCGTCATACAGATCGGAGCTTCCCGTCGTCATCAGCCCTAACCAGCTGCTGGCGCGTCGTGAAGAACACGTTGCTGCCATCCGCACTCGCGTCGACGAACGTGGAGTCATATACCGAGACCCCACCCGAGATCAGGCTGACACGACCCGTCTGCACGTCGTACTCATAGACGTCCCGCTTGCCGTTGGTGTCCTGCGGAACCAACGGATCGGGCGAGTCAAAGAATACATAGCGACCATCTGGCGTCATCGGTCGCGTCAGATATTCGGTGTCACCCTGACCAGTCGTGAACGTATCCTGACGGTCTTCGAAGGCCGCACGACCATTTGGAGCTTCGCCGGTCGGATTGCACGATGCACACGTGATCCGGCCGGTTTCATAGTCGTAGAGGAAAAGCTCCTGGCAGAGTGGGAGTTCACTTGAAAGTGAGGCGCATGGCGTACCGGCCGTGCGAGGCGTCAGATTCACATTTCCGGCGCGTCGTCCGGTGGAGGGCAGAGCACTCACGAACAGCGCGTGCTTGCCATCCGGCGTGACCCTGAATTCGCGCTGGTCCTGTGGCTGCTCCGCACCCCACTGGTGTTCCACGGATGCGAAGCCGCCAGCGTATTCAGCTAGCGCACGCACCGTGCCGTCATGCCAGACAAAGAGCTCGCGTCCGGCAAATTCCCGGGTTTGGCCTGCCACCAGCTTATTGTCGCCTAAGAAGTAAACGTAGCTCCCATCTTCGCTGATGCCGTCTGCCAGCACTCCGTTCGCACGGTCTTCCCCGCATCCACAACTATTTTCCAGATCGTCGCTGGGTTCATGATCCACCGAGATCAGCGTCAGGCGCTTGCCGACCGGCGCGTTGAGGTCGTACATGTAGAGATTTCTGTCGTTTTCTGCGGCGCTGATACTTTCGCCACCGGCATCGTCGGTCATCAGCGCCGTGCTGGTGAAGAAGACCTTCGAATCGTCAGCGGTTGCGCCTTCGAAGACCACTGGAGGCGTGCTCGACTGTGCTTTGTTAGGCGTCGGCAGCGTCCGCTCGCTTGCGTTCAACTGGATCGTGCGGGCCTCATCGGTGCGCATATACAGATTGCCGGCGGTGTCCCCGTTCCCAAACGAAACGTTGTGTCCAAGGAACGGCGGTCCCTCAAAGATCACGCGCGAGCCGTCCGCGGAGATCGCGTTTAACTCCCAGTTGTGGTCTCCTAGGTATTCCGTCTGGCCTCCCACGTATTGCGTGAGGCCACCACCTGCCCCCTTGCCGGCGATTGACGCCGGTGCGGGCAAGCCATCGGGCAGGACGCCCGCGAGCGTGACAGCACCGTTCACCCACTCATATAGCTTTGGCAGAGTCTGATCCAAGCCGTTGGTTTCGGGCGTAAGGTCGTTATTGGACTCAAAAATTATGTGGCTGTAGTCAGCCGACGCGCCGGCAAGCGCGACCCCCGCGATGTTCTGGGGAGTAGCAGCTAGCGGCGTAGTCGAATCCGTCAAGAGTTCATAGGTGCCCGGAGGCGCCGCGAACACATCTGTGCGCAGATAGAGATTCGTGTCCTGTTCCACATTGGGATGACCGGGTAATACCGGGCTTCCGGCGTAGAAGACTCCCTTGGATAGATCCGCCGAGAGCGCTTCATACTGGACCGAAATACCAATTCCGATTCCGTTGGAGCCCCTGCTTTCCTGTGGCGGGTTGATCGGCTCGCTGGTCCACCCGCTTGCTTCACGGCGACTCAGATACTCCGCGCCTCGCTGCTCGATGCCGGTTGCGTTGCCGAAGGCGAACACGGACGTGTACTTGATCGCATCGCCGTTGAGCGAGCTCTGGGTCATGCCGAGCGGAGCGGCCGCAATGTTCGCGCTGCCCTTTTCGACCGGAGAGACCATCTCATAGGCACGGCAATCAGGCAGGTAGGAAGAGGACTGAAGGCCGCGGAGGTCGGCGTTTAGACAGGCGTCCGCGCCGCCGGCTTCGCCAGCGTAAGTCTTCAGCTGCCGGTCTGGGCCTGTGATTGTCCCGTTGGCGCTGGTGGCGACCACCCTGAAGTGATACGTGGTACCTGGCCGCAGCCCACTCAACACCTGGCTCACCGGCTGGTCGGTCGTGGCGGCAGGGAGATGGGCGCTTGGCACCGGCACACTTGCGCCGTAGGAGCTGTCGAGCCCATATTCGAACTTGTAGGTCGTTGCGGCTTCCATGGGATTGATGGTGGCCCTCAGCGTCGCGCCGGTGATCGCGATGTCGCTCGCAGACTCAGGCCCCAGCACAGGCGGGCTGGGTGCGCCCGGCCCGTAGATGGAGACGCTGCCGGCGTTGCCACGGTCGGACACGTAGACCCGACCGCTGGCGTCGCTGACCGCGATGCCGAAGGATTCCGTCAGCGCACCGAGCCCCGAGTCCCCGAACCTGCCGAGCGGTTGCCCGCTCGCGTCGGATTCGGAGACCGACGCCTTGTCGTCTACAAGTACATCCCCCTGCTGGTCGACGGCGACCGCCCTGCCGTCAGCGTCGAATACGGCTTCGGCGATCACTTCGTCGTGGGAGCCGACTTCGATCTTTGCCACGCCACCTTCGTAGCTGCCGAGGTAGAGGACACCCGGCGCACCAACCGCGACGTAGGCCGGATGGGCGACCGTGTGCTGCGCGATCGCACCCACTTCTTCACTGTTTGTGTTGAACTCGTGGATCGCTTCGTCGAAGTAGTCGGCGACGTACATGTTCCCCTGTTGGTCGACAGCGACACCGTTGACTTCCTGGAAGGGGAATTCGTGGACGATTTCATATTCATGGCTCAGCACGTTCAACGCGAGCTTCTGAACTGTGCTGGCCGCGGCGTTTGCGAGGTAGACATCGCCGTTGGAGGGATCGAACGCTTCACATGCGCTGCCAACGAGGTGCTGGTAGTAGCAGGAGTTGTCGACCGCCAAGCCCTCCGGTTCGCCACCGGCGTTACCGAGGCCGCCTATTTCCGCGGGGACTTCGCCAACCGGGCTGCCGCCACTCGGGCCGAAGACGTTGACCGTGCCGGCGCTGCCGTTGGCCACGTAGACGTTGCCCGTCTCCTGATTGACAGCAACGCCTGTGAGCGTCCCGGAGCCGAACGAGCCAATCAGCGGGCGGATAAGCCCCGCACGCGCGGCGGCAGCGGAGAACCCGAGGGCGCTGCTCACAGCGCAGACCACCAACACGGCGGTGAGGAGATGACGACGCGAAACCAGTGTTCTGCTCACCACGGTAGGGCCTCCCTGAAAAGAGCCCCACCCGGGGCTTGGATGGTTCGACAGCCAGGACAGTGACTTTTTCATCGGTTTTAGCTCTCCTCCTGGGAGTCGAAGGGTGCCGGCGCCAGGCGCCAGGCACGCGGGTTGGGTTGGAGTGCTTGGTGTGTTGAAGATGGAGGGTGCATTGCG
The DNA here is from genome assembly GCA_963813115.1 of uncultured Solirubrobacterales bacterium. Taxonomy (GTDB): domain Bacteria; phylum Actinomycetota; class Thermoleophilia; order Solirubrobacterales; family Solirubrobacteraceae; genus Palsa-744. Next base: position 1,898,171 of record CAWEXS010000002.1, on the reverse strand, counting down.
TTAGTGGGTGTTGCTGGTGTTGCTGGGTTGGGTCCGGGCGGTTTCGGTGCTGATGGCGTTTTGTACTTGTAGGCCGCGTGGTGTCAGCAGCCACTGGTTTGGTGCGCCGCTGGGCTGCTCTCCACCGAGGTTCTCGATCAAACCGAGGCCTTCAAGGCGTGCGAGGAGCTTTGAGATCTGTCCTTGGTCGCTGACGCCGGCATGCTCGGCGACCTGCCGGTTACTCGCGCCGGGCTGGGCAGCGATCGCACCGAGAACCAGCAGCGTGCGACGGGTGACACGCATCTGTAGCCCCGCCAAGGCATTCCCTGGCTCCCCGCGGCTGATGCTCCGCGCGCCAGGAGCCGGCGGGATCTGCGGCGTGGGCAGCGTGAGCTCTTTCTCCGCGGCAGCGGGACCCAGGTAAGGCAGCACGATCAACCCCATCAACGGGTTCAGCAGCGCCACCATCGGCCCGGGGCGCTTTGACAAGAGCCTGGTATGGATCACGCTGAGAAGCGCTCCCGTGACTCCCTCGCCGGTGAGCACGGGAAGCCTGCGACCCGCCCCCGCCCGCGAACCCGCCAGATGCAACACGCCGCTGAGCTTCTCCCAGAACCTCCGCGCGACGCTCAAGGACCCTCGGACCCGCCTTCAGCGCGTCGGCTATCAAAAGCGAGCGGACCCCCGGCTCCCGGTCTAACAACAACAAGAACGCCGCGAGCGCACAACGCATCTGAGCCGCCCACCCCCGCTCACCCAAGTACGCCGTCAGGACCAGCTCCCGCGCACGAGCTACGGAATCCTCGAACACCGCCAGAAAACAGTCTTCACGATCACGGAAAAGGTCATAAAACGTACGACGCGAGACACCAGCGCCACTCGCGATCCGCGCGACAGACAACTCCCCATAGCCATGCTCGCAGAGCACAGCAGCCGCCGAGTTCAGCATCCGCGCACGCTGGGTCTGGGAGACCAGCACATCCCCGCGACGCGAGAGCACAGCACCCACGCGCGCACCGCCGCGGCGCTCAGCCGAAACACCGCCGCTCAACACGACCCGCCCCCACAAGCAAGCCCAGAACGACGAAAACCACGCCCAAAGACGCGGACAGAACCACCCCAACAACGATCAGCGCCCCGCGAAGGAGCGCCCTGCTCAGCCTCTCGGCCTAAAAGATCCCAGCAAGAGAGAGAGAGAGAGAGAGAGAGAGATGCATCAGCGATGCTGATGCATCTAGTTACCGACCCAGCGGCAACCACCACTCCCAACACGTCTGTCCCTGAAGACCTCACGCGAAAAACACCCCTATCCATAACGGTCTGGCACCTCTCCCCAAACAACCCTCTGCAAGCGCTTGACATCGACCCAGAGAACCCAGCCGACCCAAACCCGACCTATCAACGCCCAACAACCCCGATGGCTGCCGCGACCCACCAATCATAAGCAGAACCCCAGCTTGAAGTCAAGTCCAAAACACCCAACCCGCAAACCCACAACACCACCACCCACCCCAACACACCAGCCCCCACAACACTCTTCTGGCATAAATACACACGATTCGCACCAACAAACCTCACACCACCCCAAGGGTTGACCACACATAAATTCAACCCGCCCACAACCCCAAACCAAGCACCCGAGACGATGCGAGTCTCCAGATGTCTACTGCCCATGGGTCGGCTGGGCGTGTCCGACTTTCGGCGGCCATTGGCATGGGCTCCAGACATGCCGGTGCCAGGTCCGGCACAGCTCAGGCGAGGCTACACCGCCCCACTGTCGCCGCCACGACCGTTGAACCGAATACTTCGTTTCAACTGATCTCTAGTAGGCTCGCCACGTGCCGACGTGGCTGACAGCTACGACCGAGGCTCGCTCGGTCGCCCGCCGTTTGGGCCTGACGCGCCTGATCCATAGGCTCCAGGCCAGGTTTCAGGACGACCCCGGCTATGAGCCCAAGGTCATGGCATCGCTGCGGGCAGCCGTGCAGGAGGGCGACGTAGTGTGGGATGTCGGCGCGAACGTGGGACAGTTCACCGAGATCTTCAGCGAATGGGTCGGACCCGCGGGGCAGGTGATGGCATTCGAGCCCGTTCCCGAGTGCTTCGAGGCCCTCACCGACCGGACCGGCAGGTATCCCAACGTCCGCGCATTCAACGTGGGCATGAGCGACGTCGAAGCCGACCTACAGATGCACCTGGGGGCCGACCCTCGCGCGACCATTCACACATTTCTGACGACCCGCAGCGACACTCCGCGGGTGGCGCAGCTCAGGGTCGCCCCGGGCGATGCGCTGCGCGAGACCGAGGGCCTGCCCACGCCAAACGTGCTCAAGATCGACGTCGAGGGGCTCGAGCCCGAGGTTCTGCGTGGCCTGGACGCCACACTGCGCCGGCCCGCTTGTCGCATGGTTCTCTGCGAGGTCCACTTCGCGCTCCTGGAGTCGCGCGGACAGAAGCACGCGCCGGATGAGATCCGTCGCTATCTGGGCGAGCGAGGCTTCTCGCTGAAATGGGTCACCCCGTCCCACCTCGGGGCCTACCGCGAGCGGCCCCAAGCCAAGTAGTCGAGTCGCCGGGGTAGCCCGACGACTGTCAGGGCTCAACGCCGAACGTCAGGGCTCACGCCGAACACCTCGACCGGCGCACCCGTTTGACTCCAGGCGATGAGCCGCGGAGCACCCGACCGGCCGACATGGTTGGCTCCAGACCATGCGCCGTGCCGCCCACCCGCCCAAGCCTCCGGATCTCCCGACCCAGCTCGAGTCCGAGCATCCCGAGACGCTGGCCCATGACTCCACCCATGCCGAACTGGAATGGGCCGACCTCGCGCTGAGCGACCAGCAGGCCAAGGGCGTCACGCTCAGGGCCCTTCGGTGCGCCAAGGTCGACCTCTCCGGCTCGCGGCTCGATCATCTGGCGCTCGCCGACGGCGCGCTCGTCGGCTGCAACCTGGCCAACGTGCAGGCCCGCAAGGCGGACTTCGCGCGCGTCACCGTCGAGACCAGCCGTCTGACCGGGCTCGCCCTGCCCGAGGCCACCCTGAGCGACGTCACCCTACGCGACTGCCGCATCGACCTGGCGTCCTTCGGGTTCTCACGACTCGCGCGCGTGACCTTCGAGGATTGCCTGCTCACTCAGGCGGACTTCCTCGAGGCCCAGCTGGAGGACGTCCGCTTCCATCGCTGCGACCTCACCGGCGCCGACTTCCGCGGCGCGCACCTGCATTGTTGTGAGTTTCGCCGCAGCACCCTTGCGGATCTACAGGGAGTCCCAAACCTCCGCGGCGCGGCCCTGGAGTGGTCCGACATCGTTGAGCTGGCCGGGGTCTGGGCGGCCGCGCTGGGCATCGACGTGCTCGACGTGGACTAAACCCCGCCGTCACCGATAGTCAAACCATCCCGCGCATCGGACTACTATGCGCGGATGTACGCGTCGATGAGGGGATCGACAGTCTTGCCCAGGGAACGCTTCCGCGGCGTAGCGGGTCGTCTCTGGCGATCGCCCGCAGACCAGCCCCGGTGGGCACGGCCAACGTTGCTCCTGATCGCCGCCCTGGCCGGCCTCGGCTACGCCTGGGGCATGAACTCTGCGGCGTTGGAGGCCTTCTATGGCGCCGCCGCCCGCAGCATGTCGCTCAGCTGGCACAACTTCTTCTTCGGGGCCTTTGACCCGCTGGGCACCGTCACCGTCGACAAGCTTCCCGGCTCGCTCTGGCCCCAGGCGCTCTCCCTGCGGCTGTTCGGCTTCCACGTCTGGGCCGTTGTCCTGCCCCAGGCGATCGAGGGAGCCCTCACCATCCTGGTGCTCTATCGAGCCGTACGACGCCTGGCGGGCCCCGAGGCCGCCATCACCGCAGCCGCCGTGCTCGCCCTCAGCCCTGTGACGGTGGCCTTGAACAGGGGCAACGTCGCCGACTCCCTGCTGATCCTGCTGCTCGTGCTGGCCGCGGATGCCACGGGCGCGGCGATCGTCGAGGAGCGGCCTCGCTCGCTGCTCCTGGCCGGGCTGTGGGTGGGGCTCGCCTTTCAGGCCAAGATGACCGTGGCCTGGCTCGTGCTGCCCGCGCTCGCCCTGGCCTATCTGCTGGCGGCAGCCCCACCTCTGCGGGCCCGCATCGGCCGGCTGCTGCTCGCGGGCGCCGTCACCCTATCGGTGTCGCTCAGTTGGATGTCGGTCGTGTCGCTCATACCGGCCCACGAGCGCCCCTACGTGGACGCCACCCAGAACAACTCGCTCTACAGCCAGGTCTTCGACTACAACGGGATAGCCCGTCTGCGACGCGGCAACGTCTACGCCGGGGCCGGCCGTCCCGCCCACTTCCTGGTGGCGCTCTCGCAGGCCAACGCCTCGGCGGCACACCGGATTAAGCCCAGCTGGCATCGTCTGCTCTCCGGCCTCTTCGGACGCGAGATCGGGTGGCTGCTACCCGCGGCGCTCGTTGCCGCGCTGGGCGTGCTGCTGACATCCCGGCGCGCCGGCCGGCGCGACCCGCTGCGGGCCTCGGTGCTGCTCTGGGGTGTCTGGCTGGTGCTCTTCGCGGCGTTCTTCAGCGCCGGGGGCTATCCCAACCCCTACTACGTGGCAACCCTCGCGCCCGCCGTCGCCGGCCTTTGCGGCGCGGGCGTCGCCCTGTTCTTGCGCCGCCGCCACAAGCGCTCCAGTGCGGTCGGGCTGCTCGTCGCGCTCGCCGGGTCGGTGGGCTACGGGATCTATCTGATGAGCGACGGCACCCGTGTGCCCGGGTGGGCCGTGCCGGTCGCGATCGGTGTGGCCCTGCTCTGCGCGGCGCAGCTGCTGCCAATGGTCCTGCGCGACCCCGCCCATCCAAGCCCGCCAATCACGCGCACGGTCCCGCTGGTGGCGCTCGCCTCCGGGCTGCTGCTGCCCGCCGTGGCCTCCGCCCTCATGGTGAGTCGTGGGCTCGGACCGTTCGCCGCGCCCTATGAGCCGACCTCGGCCTCACCCACCGGTGCGGATGCCTCAAGGACACGCCGGCTCGATCGCCAGATCGTCGCCGAACTCTCCGCCACGTTCGCCACGGAGATTCCCTTCGCCACCGACTCCTCGATCCTGGCCGCGCCCTACATCCTCAACACCGGCAGGGAGATCCTGCCGATCGGCGGCTACCAGGGCGGCATCCCGGCTCCAACCCTAAAACAGCTGCGGGGCTACATCTCCGCCGGGCGGGTGCGCGCCTTCATCGTCCCCAAGGCCGCCGGGACGGACGCGCGGATCGCCTGGATCCTCTCCCACTGCACCCCCGTGGGCGGCTCGGGGCCGAGCAAGGCCAACGTCGCGCCCTATGACTGTGGCTTCTAACCCGGCTTCGGGGGTACAGCGCGGCTTCATGGATAGAGCGCTGCTCCGAAAGTAGAGCGGGCGACACTCAGGAGGCGAGCCGCTGCACCGCCTCGACGAAGCGCCCCGTGTCGCGCAACGGCGGACCGTGCCCGAAGCACACCAGCTCAGGCTCTAGCGCGGCCAGGCGGCGGGCTGATTCCCGATTGAGCGCGGGGTCGGGGCTCACCACCGGGAACGGCTCGCGGATGCGACCGGAGAAGGTGAAGGGGTTGTAGCCCCACAGCACGTCGCCGCACACCAGCACCCGATCTGACTCGCGCCAGTATGAGACGTGCCCCGGCGAGTGACCCGGCGTGTCAAGGACCGTGAATCCCGCCACCTCATCGCCCTCGCGCAGCGCACGCGCGACCGGGTGAGCCTTGGCGGCCGGCAGCATCCGTCCTCCCGCACCCACCATCTTGCCCGCCTCCACGGCCTCCACGTCAGCGGCGCCACACCACAGCGGGATGTTCAGGCGCGTGCAAATCGCGTGGCTGGACCCGTAGTGATCGAGGTGCGCGTGGGTCAGCGCGTGCGCCGTGATCGAGCGGTCCTCGACCTGGCGCAGGATCCGGCGACGGTCGATCGCGAGGCCCGCGTCGATCAACACGTCCCCGAGTACGTAGACATTGACGTTGTTGGGCGGGAAGCCCGAGAGCTGCCAGACATCATCTGTGAGTGATCGCATCGGGCGATCCTACCCGCCCGGGTGATCAGCCGACGACCGTGAGCTGCTTGGACAGCCCGCTCAGCGACTCGCCGCCCTCGGCGGTGACGACCACGAGATCCTCGATCCGTACCCCGAACCGGCCCGGCAGGTAGACACCCGGCTCGATCGTGACCACCTGCCCGGCCCGCAGCGCCGGGTCGCCACCCGTGCGCGACAGACGCGGCGCCTCGTGCACCTCCATGCCCACCCCGTGCCCGAGACCGTGGCCGAAGTGCTCGCCGTGTCCGGCTCGTTCGATGATCTCGCGGGCCACCGCGTCCACGTCACGCCCGCTGGGGCCCGGCCGCACGGCCGCCTGGGCCAGTTCCTGGGCGTGTCTGACAAGCTCGTAGACCTCACGCTCGGAGTCGGAGATCTCACCCGTCGCGAACGTGCGGGTGCAGTCCGAGCAGTAGCCGTCTAACTCTGCGCCCCAATCGATCGTGAGCAGCACACCGGCCGAGATCGGCACATCGCGCGGCTCGGCGTGGGGCAGCGCCGAGTGTTCGCCCGCCGCCACGATTGAGGGGAAGCTCGGCGCCTGGGCGCCGAGGCGCCGCATGTTGAACTCAAGCTCAATCGCCACATCCCGCTCGCTGCGTCCCACCACGCCGCTGTCAAGCACACCTCGCAGCGCCTGATCCGCGAGTGCCGCCGCCGCGCGGATACGCTCCAGCTCCCCGGCGTCCTTGATCTCACGCAGCCCCTCCACCAGGCCCCCGCAGGCCACGAGTGTCAGATCCTGTAGGCCGCGCTCCTCGGCCGCCAGCAGCTCGACCAGACGCGCGTGCTGCTTGACCGTGAGCCCCGTGTCGTCAAATCCCAAGGTCCCGGTGGTTGCGCCCGTGTCGAGCCGGTCGATCGCCGCAACCAGCAGATCCCCGGTGGCGATCTTCTGCTGAAACAGGGCGGGCACCTGTGCGGCGGCCTGCGTCTCGTAGCGAAAATCAGTGAAGAACCACTGGGTTTTCTCCTTGGCGGCGTCGATCACCGCGAGACCGTTTGACCCGGTGAAACCCGTGAGGTAGCGCACGTTCAGCGGCGTGGTCACCAGCAGCCGATCGACTCCGCGCTCACGTAGAGCGCCCGACAGGCGCGCAACGCGGGCGGCCTGGGGAACCGCCGTCTCCTCAACCTCGCACGCAGCCCCATTGATCGGAGCGCCACCCGCCTGCTCGCGGCTCGCCGAGGGCTCGCTCACGACTGCTGCCGATCCGCCGGCCCGGGCTCTGCGTCGGCCTCGTCGAGCACCCCGCGCAAGCACTCCAGCGCCAGGCGATAGCCCTCGGGGCCCTTGCCCGCGAACGAGGCCACGCACAGCTGCTCGATCACCGACGTCGCCCGCCAGGGCTCGCGGGCCTTCACGTCGGAGAGGTGCACCTCCACCGCCGGCAGCCCGGCGATCTCCAGCGCATCGCGGATCGCCCACGCATAGTGCGTCCAGGCGCCCGGATTGAGGATGATCGCGTCTGCCCCGCCGCGCAGCGCGTGCAGGCGCTCCACCAGTTCTCCCTCGAAGTTGGTCTGGAAGAAACTCACGCGCAGGTCGAGTGCATCGGCGAAGCCCGTGATCCGCTCGTTCAGCTCGAGGAGGGTCAGCGTCCCGTACTGTGCCGGGTCGCGCTCACCGAGCATGTCGAGGTTGACTCCGTGCAGCACCTCTATGTGACCTCTCGCCGTCATCACAGCAACTCTGACACGGCCGCCCGCAACTCGTCCGGCGCCACCTCGCAGCCGATCCGCATCTCGCCCGGCCCGGCGAGCAGCACGAACGGGACCTGAGCGCCCAGGCGCTTCTTGTCGCGGCCCGTGGCGAGCAGCACCTCCTCGACCTCCGCCCCCTCGAGGCTCACCGGCAACCCATGCGCCAAGAGCAGGCCCCGCACCTGCGCGCGCAGCTCCGGCAGGCCCGCGAGCCGCAGCGCGGCCAGCAGCCCGAGACCCACCGCCTCGCCGTGTCGATAGCGTCCGTAGCCGGTCACCGTCTCGATCGCGTGACCCACCGTGTGACCCAGGTTGAGCACCTGGCGGCGTCCTCCATCGCGCTCGTCCTCGGCGACCACCGCGAGCTTGGTCGCGATGCACCGCTCGATCGTGTGCTCGTCCACCGGCTCGTCGGCCGCGACTCGCCGCCACAGCTCGCCACCGGCGATCAGGGCGGTCTTCAGCACCTCGGCGTACCCCGCTGCCAGCTCGCTCGCGGGGAGCGTCGCGAGTGTGCCCGGGTCGACCAGCACCGCTGTCGGCTGGTGATAGGCACCCACATAGTTCTTGGCCTCCGGGAGGTCTACGCCGGTCTTGCCCCCGTAGGCCGAGTCCACCTGGGCCACCAGTGTGGTGGGGACCTGCACCACCGGCACCCCCCGCTGGAAGGTCGCCGCGCAGAAGCCGGCCAGGTCGCCCACCACGCCGCCACCCAGCGCAACCACGTGATCGGCGCGGGTCATCCCCGCCGCCGCCAGCGCCCGCCACACGCCTTCGGCACTTTGGAGCGTCTTATGAGCCTCACCCGGGGCGATCGCGATCAGCTCGGTCATGGCGCCCGCCGGTGGCGCGTGCAGCGCCGCGACCGTCTCGTCGCTCACGCAGAACGACCGCGAGCGCGAGCGATCCAACGGCCAGGCCTCACCAGACCAGGCTCCACCCGTCAACCCACCGGTCAACCCACCAGTGAAGAGACCCGTGCCGATCAGCACCGGATAGTCCCCCGAGGCGGCGCTCGCCCACAGCAGACGCGTACCCGTCGGCGCCGCCGCCAGCGCGCGCAGGCCGGGCAGCGCTCGCAGCGCCAGCCCGCGGCTGTCGGCAGGCAGCCGAGCGTCGGCAAGTTCCTCATAGATCGCTTGGCGCTCGGCATGCAGGGCAATGAACCGCTCGCGGTCGCGGGCCAGCGGCCGTGAGATGTGCGTCTCGCCACCCTGAACGCGCTGCCAGGCCCGCTCGACGTCGACATCAAGCAGCACCGTCACGTGCGTCTCCAGCGCATGGCGCACCCGCTCGGAGAGAATGCTGCCACCGCCCAGCGCGATCACCGAGCCCGCGGGCGCCGCTCCCAGCAGCTCGCTCACCAGCTCCTCCTCCAGCGCCCTGAAGGTCCGCTCTCGACCCAGCTCGAACTCGTGGGCGATCGAGTGCCCCAGACGCGCCTCCAGCAGCAGATCGGTGTCGAGCGCGGCAACACCCAGCGCGCGCGCCACTTCGGCGGCCGCGGTCGACTTGCCGGCCCCCATGAAGCCGATGAAGACCAGCGTACGTCTCAACGGGCCGGCTACCAACTCCGCCGACTCCGCGTCCGACAAGGGGACCCCGCCGAAGGCAAAGCGCCTATGGCGTGCGCCATCCGATTCTCTCGCGGTAGGCGTCGAGCGCCGCCACCACGTCGTCGATGTGATCGCCGCCGAACTTCTTGCGGTAGGCCTCGGCGAGCACGAACGCCACCATCGCCTCCCCCACCACCCCGGCCGCGGGCACCGTGCACGAGTCGGTGCGCTCCCGCAGCGCCTCCGCCGGATCGTGCGTGGAGATGTCGATCGAGCGCAGCGGCTTGGTCAGCGTCGGCAGTGGCTTCATCGCCCCGCGCACCACCAGCGGATAGCCGTTGGTCATGCCGCCCTCAAGGCCCCCCGCCCGGTTGGTCTCGCGGTAGTAGCCGCGCTCCGGCGAGTAGAAGATCTCGTCGTGGGCCTGCGAGCCGGGCAGCCCGGCGACATCGAAGCCGTCCCCGACCGAGACCCCCTTCATCGCCTGGATCGAGAGGATGCCCATCGCCAGGCGCCCATCCAGGCGCTCCTCCCAGGAGACGTGGGAGCCCAGTCCCGGCACCAGCCCGAAGGCCTGTACCTCGAAGACTCCGCCGAGCGACTCGTTTTCCTTGCGCAGCTTGTTGATCTCCGCCACCATCGCACGGCTCGCCTCGGGGTCGAGACAGCGCACCGGCGAGGCGTCGACCTCGGCGAAGTCTGCCGCCACCAGCGCGGTCTCCCGCGCCGGCGCCTGAACGGAGGCGATCTGGATCACGTGCGAGTAGACCTCCACGCCGAGCGCGCGCAGGAACGCCTTCGCGAGCGCTCCCCCGGCGACCCGGGCGGCGGTCTCGCGCGCCGAGGCCCGCTCCAGGATGTTGCGCACGTCGCTCTGCTTGTACTTCTGGGTGCCCACCAGGTCGGCGTGACCGGGCCGGGGCAGGTGGACCTCGGGGATCTCCGCCTCCACCGGCCAGGGGTTCATGCGCTCCTCCCAGTTGGCGTAGTCGCGGTTTCGCACCTGTAGCGCGATCGGCCCGCCGAGCGTACGCCCGTGGCGGATGCCCGCGGTGACCTCCGCGGCGTCCTTCTCGATCTTCATGCGCCCGCCGCGACCATGGCCGAGCTGGCGGCGCGCCAGATCGGTGTTGAGATCCTCCGGGGTCAGCTCCAGGCCCGCGGGCAGACCCTCGACGATGCAGGTCAGGCCCGGTCCGTGGGACTCCCCGGCAGTGATCAGACGCAGTGACATCAAGGCCTAGCTTATTTGCTGAGCCCCGCCCGCCCCCTCCCGGTGGCTGCGAGCGCCCCCGAGTAACCCGTCCAGGCCGTCGAGCCCGTCAACCCAGCCCGGCTCGGCCGCGTGCTCAGCGGTGGTGGGGTCGGTACACCACGACGCCCTTGAAGGGCGAGTAGCGCAGGTCTGCCAGCACCGCCGGTGCGTAGCGACGCAGCAGCGCCCGCCCGAAGCGCGACTCGCGCTGGTGCGTGCGGGCCGAGGCCGACGGCGAGACTTCACGCTTGGAGATGCTCACCAGCTGAAGCTCGTAGGTCACCGTCTGCCCGTTGGGCTGAAGGTAGGAGAGTTCCTCGGTCTGACCCTTGGCCAGATCGATCATTTCGCACTGGCTGGCACTCGGCAGACACGCGGCCGGGCCCTTGATGATCGCTTCGCGAGCCAGCACGAAGGTCGCACCCTTGCCGCTGGCGCTGACCCCGCTGAAGACGAGCAGCGGATTGCTCACCGACGGCAGCGGCGCGAGTCGCTTGAGCTTCTCGTAAGGCGTCAAAGTGGGTGGCGTGCCGGGTAGCGTCGGCGCGGGACCGAAGAGCACCGCCACGTCATATTCGGTGGTCGGCTTCTTGGGCTTCGCGGGCGCGGGCTTGGGCGTAGGCGTGGCCGGCGTGCTCGTGGTCGAGCCCGAGGGGGACGTTCCTCCCGCGGCGGTCTTCGTGACAGCCTCGGTCTTCACGACCTTCGGCTTGGGCAGTTGCACGAAGGGGTCGTGGGCACCGCCCTGACGCTGGTAGCGAATGCCGGCGGGCGTCTCGGCGGCGGCCTCCGTCGGGTTCGCGGGAGCCGGAGTCAAGGCAACGGTGGTGGTGCTCGCCGGATGAGCGGCGGCCACCGGAGGCGGCGCGCTGGACCCGCCACCGAGTACCGCGTAGGCCAGGGCGGCAACGAACGCAGCCACCACCAGTGCCACTATCGGCAGCATGCGCCGGCTGGTCAGATCGGCCTTCAGTGAGTTCAGCACGTCGTTCATGGGTTCACCTTCACAACCGCCGGAGTTGATGGTGTGCTCGAAGCGCCCGAGCCGGTTGCGGGCTGGGTTGCTCCTGCGGCACCCGCGGGACCGCTGGGCGTCGCTCCTCCCGTCAACCCCTGGCTGGCGGGCAGGATGTAGGCGGTCGCCGTGATCGTGCCCGTGAGCACGCCGTTGCCGGAGCCACCCGAGCCGCCTTCTTCCTTGAGGTCGAGATTGGCATCCTGAATCGTGAGCAGACGACCCGTTACCTGCACCCCACCGGAGGGGGTGTTCAACACGAAGCGGTTGAGCTGGGTGAACAGGTGATAGAGCGAGAAGTAGGTGCCCTTGAAGATGAAGGTGAACGGCACCGGGGTGAAGCCCGGCGTCGCCGTCGCGGCGGCCGCGCCCGTGGCGGGCGTTGCCGAGCTGGTACCCGGGGTCGTCGAGACGCCCGTGTCCGTGATCGAAGAGAAGTTCACGTGCTTCTGGTTGGAAGCCTGATCGAGCTGGTAGACCAACGAGGGGATCTGCGCATCCGGGGGGACGGCCTTGCCGAGGCGCACCATCGACGCGTAGGCCGAGGAGTACTGCGACTGGGCGTTGTGCGCGTTGGCCACCTGCGAGCGCGCTTCGTCGAGCTGCTGCTGCGCGGCGCTCACCTGTGCGTCGATCTTGCTTGCCTGCTTGCGCTCGGGGCTGACGATCAGCAGCCAGCCTCCGGCGAGCACCGCCAGGGTCACGATGCCCATCAGCACCAGACGATCACGGGTAGTCATCACGAGCCTCCCTTGGCAGCGGTCGCGGCGGGCGCGGGGCTTGTGGCGGCACCGGCCGCCGGGGAGGCAGTCCCGGTCGAACTCGCCGCTTGAGAGTCAGCCGCTGTCGAGGTGCTCCCAGCCGACGGCGCGGTGCTCGCCCCCGACGGTGAGGGCAATGGGGCGAAGGTGATCTGCACGGTGAAGGATGGGTCGCTGGGCTGAGGGCATCCGGCCCCTCCGGCCGCGCTCGGGCCACCCGAGTCGGACTTCGCGGAACTCTGTAGTTCGACACTGCTGACGCCGTCGATCAGACGCAGGCGATCGAGTGTCTGCGCGACCTCGGACTGTGAGGTCGCGCAGCCGACCACAGTGAACGTCGGGGCGGTGCCGGGTGGTGTCGCGGAGGCCACCGCCGTGCTGGCGGTCGCGCCGGGTGCGGGCGCCGTGGCCGGGGTGCTGCTCGTTGCAGTGCTGCCGTGCACCGAGGTCAGCGACACGTCGAAGGGCAGCACTCGCCCAAGCTCGTGGAAGGCATGAGCCCAGTCAAAGCGCGATTCGACCAGCTGTGCGACCGACTGCTGACGCGCGTTGCGCATCGCCACAAAACTGGTGTAGGGGGCCAGCTGATCGGCCTGTGCCTGGGCTGCGGCGGCTTCGCTTGTAAGCCCCGCCACCTGGCCGCCGCGACTGGCGATGTGATGATGCGCGACCCCGTAGAGCAGCGCAAGCACGGCCAGGCCGGCCATCAGGCCAAGCACCAGGAACGCACCGCCCTCGGAGCTGCCCGCGAGGTTGACCGCGCCGCCCCGCTGCTCGGAGGGGATCAGGTTTACGGCCTTCATGGCTGTACCTCCTCAGCGGCCAATCCTGCGGCGATCGCAAGGTGGTTGGCCGAGAGCGACCCCAGCGAGGAATCCGCGGCGAGGGCCACCGACTCGCGGTGCACGTCAAGGCCAAGGTCGGCCCCGAGCGCCTCGGAGAAGCCCGGCATCTCAAGCGCGGGGCCGCTGAGCACGATGCTCGTCACCTCGCCGCCCCCGTCCTGGGAGCGGTGGAAGTCAAGTGAGTTGCGCACGTCCCCGACGATCTCGCGAATGCCGTTCTCAAGCACCGAACGGATGTCGGCGTCCAGCACGCGCGGTGTTGCCGGCACGTCGGGAGCGCTCGCGGCCGGCGCGTCCTGCGCATCTGCGTCGAGATCCTCGGGTCCGCCCCCGGACTCCTCGGCCTCGGGTGCGTCAGCGACCCATGAGACCTGCTCGTCGAGATCGCCCTCCGCCTCGGCGTCGGTGGGCTCCTCCGCCTCGGGCTCCAGCTCACGTACCAGCGGCTCGGCGGGAGCGGTGAGGTCCACGGCCGCCAGCAGCGCACGAGCATCCACCAGGGCGATCCCGCGGCGCTCGGCGATCTCAGACGCCATCGCCTCCAGGCCACCGCCCACGACACGGGTGAAGCGGCAGATGGTGCCCTCGGCGATCGCCATGTTAGTGAGGCCACCCACGTTCAGGTAGAGCACACGGCCCTCGTGCTCGGCGTCACGACGATAGAGCGAGCGAATCAAAGCGAAGGCCGACAGGTCCACGCCCTCGGCATGCAGGCCGGCAGCCTCCACGGCGCTCAGCAGACGTTCAACCATGTCGCGCTGGGCCGCGACCACGATCACGCGCTGGCGGGGGCCCATCGGCGTGTCGATCACACCGAGCGACTGGAAGTCCAGGACGGCGTTGCCCAGTGGCATCGGCACCTGATCCTCGGCCTGGAAGCGCACCGCTGCGGCCAGCTCCTTGCGGTCGGTCACCGGCGGCAGCTCCAACGTCCTGAGCACCGTCCGCTGGTTGGCGACGCCGATCCGTACCCGCTTGCCCAGCCCGCTGTCCCGGAAGAGCGTGCGCAGCGCCTCGCTGAGCACACCCTCGTCGATGACCTCACCCTCGCGAACCGAGTCGGCCGGCAGCGCAGCGCCGATGGCACGCTCGACGGTGATACCGCCGTTGACATGCGCCTGTACCGCGGTGACGTAGCCGGGCTGAATGTCGAGCCCTACCACCTGCCCCCCGCGGCGACGACCGAGGCTAAGGTTCAGGTTGAAGTTTAGTTTGGGGTTTATCGCTCTTGGCATATCTTAGGTCCGGTGTCCCACTGAAGGGGCTGGACAGGATCGGTAATCGACACCACCCCCGATTCCCTGAAGGAGCGAGCAACTCGATTGACCATTCGTCCAGCGCGGTCTTGGTGTGAGGAGGATCGTGCTAGTGGAGAAAGTGGCTCGTGTACCAATCGACGCAGGTGGACCCCGCGAACAGCGCTGACAGCGCGCCGACCGCGAGGAAGGGACCAAAGGGAACAGCGGTCTTGCGACCCGCCTGTGCGCCCTTGCGGGCGATGATCAAAGCTCCGACCAGCACGCCCGCGATCAGCGCCACCAGCATTGCGACCGCCACGGTCCGCCCCAGGAAGAGCCCCATCATCGCTGCGAGCTTGACGTCCCCCATCCCCATGCCGCCGGGATAGGCGAGCGCGGCGAGCAGCAAAAAGCCACCGGCCCCGACCCCCGCGAGGATGCGCTCGGGCTCACCGGAGGGGTCCAGCACGGTGCCCAGCACCAACGCCAGCACGGCCCCCAGGGCAGTGATCCGGTTGGGAATGATGCGGTACTCGAGATCGATCAAGGCGACCGGCACCAGCAGCAGCACGAACGCCACGCTCAGCGCCACCCCCGCGATCGTGTCGTGGGTCAGCACCGCACCGATGCACAGCAGCGCGGTGCCGGCCTCGACCAGCGGATAGCGCGAGGAGATCGGCGCGCGACAGGCGCGGCAGCGTCCCCGCAGCAACAGCCAGGAGAGCACCGGAACGTTGTCGTAGGGCTTGACCGGCGTGCCGCACGATGGGCAGCGGGAGGCCGGCGCGATCAGCGACTCGCGGCGCGGCAGTCGGTAGGCGACGACGTTCAGGAACGAGCCCACGATCGCTCCCAGTACGCCGGCGAAGGTCACGGCCTCCATGCAGCACTGATCGACCTATTGGGTGCCGCACTTGAGCGCGGCACAGAAGGGGCCCGCACGGACGCGGCACAAAAAAAGGAGGCGACCCGAAGGCCACCTCCCTTGTTCACTGCGATGCTAGCTCCGGAGCATGCGCTCCGGCAATCCTTGTCCTACCACTTGCCCGTCGGGCAACCACCCTTGTTCGCGGCGCTCTTCGCCACACAGGTGCGTGCGATCGTGCCGGCGGCGTTGGTGATCGTGAAGGTATCTTCGGTGCCCTTGGACACTGATTCAATGACGTATCCGGTCGGAGTCGCGCTCACTACCTTGAAGGTAGCGGTCGTGACGTCGCTGAGCGTGGGCTCAGTCGCCTGTAGAAGCGCCGTGGTCATACCGGTGTAGTTACCGTTGTTGTCCGTCGAGTAGGTCTCGGACGCGGTCTCACCCGTACGCACCTGCTCCTTGGCAGCCGCGTCGTTGGCCTTGCTCTTCTGGTTCAGGAACGACGGAATGGCGATCGCGGCAAGAATGCCGATGATCAGAATCACGACGAGAAGCTCGATGAGCGTGAAGCCACCCTCATCCTTGGTGCGCTGGCGCAGTCGATAAAGCATGAATCCTCCTAGGATCCGGTTTTCAGGGCGCCAGCCCCTAGGTCCATCGCCCTAAACGGCGATGCGGCCCCCCTGGGTCGACCATTTGGTCCACTTGCGAGAGTCGCCGGCTTTGCTACACACCATCAGGTGATTGCCTTGACACCTCGGCACTGGCTATTGTCAGCAGCACCATCGGTCCGGGCCATCGCCCACTCGATCGCACCAAAGCAGTCTGGACAGATGATCTAGTGCCGCAAAATCAGGGTTTCGCACGGCGCGGGCACGGGTAGCGCCCAGAGTCGGCGCCGAGAGTCGCTAAGCCGCGTCGTCCACCGGCGCCTGCTCGGCCTCGTCGCCGGCCTGCTGCGTGAGCCAGTTCTGCTGAGCGTCGACGCCCGGGGTGCGGGTGCCCGTCCCCTCACACCACGGACACGGCACCGCGCTCGGCGTGCCGCCCAGGTTGGAGACCAGCTCTCCGCTGCCACGGCAGGGCATACACTCCTGCGGGCCGTGGGACTCCTCAGCCGAATCGCCGCTGTCGTCCTGTTTGTCGCTCTTCTTGCTCGCCACGGAGCGATGAGACTAGCGTTCCCGGCGTGAGGAAGCCCGCCGCACACCCCCGATGGCACACAGGCGCGTGCGGATCGCTCGCGCTGCTCGCGATCGTCGCGGGGGCGGGCGCGCTGAGGCTCGCCCACCTCGGCAGCGTCGCCGCCGACCCCTTCTATGACGGGGCCGTCAGGAGCATGACCCGCTCCTGGCACAACTTCTTCTTCGGGGCCATGGAGCCCGGCGGGAGCCTCGCGATCGACAAGCCGCCCCTCGATCTCTGGCTGCAGGTCGTGAGCGTAAAGCTGTTCGGCTTCACCTCCACCGCATTGAAGCTGCCCGAGGCGCTCGCGGGCACCGCGGCCGTGGTGCTGCTGTACGCGGCGGTACGACGCGTTTTCGGCTTGCGGGCGGGACTTGCCGCGGCGCTCGCGCTGGCCGTGCTCCCCGTCGAGGTGATCACCTCACGCAGCGACACCATGGACGCCGTGATGATGGCGCTGTTGACGCTCGCGCTGCTGCTCGTCGTCCGCGCCGGGGAGAGCGGTCGAAGCGCCTGGCTGCTTGCCGCCGCGGCCGCATTGGGGCTGGCGTTCAACGTGAAGCTGCTCGAGTCCTTCGTCGCGCTGCCCGGGCTGCTTACGATCGCCTACCTGGGGATGCCCGGGAGCCTGCGCCGACGAACCCTGCAATTGCTGGCGGCGGGCATGGTGTTCGTGGCCGTGTCGCTTTCGTGGCTGGGCGCGACCCTGCTGTTCCCCAAGCATGACCGGCCTTACGCGATCGGCTCGACCAACGGCAGCGCCTGGAACTCGGCCTTCGTGTTCAACGGCGGCAATCGCGTGCAGGGCGACTCCGTCAAAAGCCAGGAAACCGGTTTTCTGGCCACGCATCCCTATCCCGAAGCGACCCAGAGCGAGCGCGACCACATCCCGATCACCGGCCCCGCGCCCACGCGCCTGCTCGCCCGTGTCGGACCGCTCTCCGGGGAGCGCCTGGGACTGGAGGTGCTCGCCGGGCTGATGCTGGGCCTGGCCGCACTCGCCCAGCTGCTGCGCCAACCGCGAGCCGCCGCGCCCGAGCAGGCTGACGGCCGCGCGCCACCGCGCCTGCGGCGCGCGACACTCGCGGGTCTGATGCTGTGGCTGCTCACCGGGGTAGTCCTCTTCAGCCAGATGTCGCGCCTGCACCCGCGCTACACCGAGGGCTTCACGCCCGCCGTCGCCGCCACCCTGGGGATCGGCCTTGCCTGGGCCGGGTCCCGAACGAGCGCCCCCCGCCTGTCGGCGCTGGCCGTTACCCTCATCGCCACCACCGTCTACGCCGAGCATCTCCTGTTCGGCACCCCCGCGATCTGGTGGGTCGTGGCGGCCGGCGCGCTGGGCGCGCCGGCCCTCGCGCTCGCTCTCCCGCAGCGGCGGTTCGCGCGCCTGGCGGTGCTCGCCTGCGGGCTGGTCTGCCTGCTCGCGATCCCCCTCTGGGCATCGCTGCACGCCGTGACCGCGAACGTGTCCGATTCCAACCGCCTGGGCTCGATGCAGCCCGCCGAACTGGACAGGCTCAGCGCCTACTTGCTGGCACACCAAGGCTCGGCGCGCTACGAGGTGGCCTACGACGCGGGCAGCAAGATCGGCTCGCTGGTGGTGCATGACGCCCGCCCCATCCTGGTCCTCACCAGCTACAACGCGCGCGTGCTCACCGGCGTGGCTCGCCTGAAGCGGCTCATCGCCTCGGGCGCGGTCCACTACGCGATCCTGAGCACGCCCTGCGGTCCACACACCCCCCGCACCGAAGCGTCCTGCTCGCCGCCGGCGCAATGGGTGCTCGCGCACGGGACCGACGTTTCGCGGGCGGCCGGGCTGCGACGAGCGAAGCTGCTCTGGCGACTGCCCGGACCGGTAGCGTGAGAGCTGTATGAGCGTCCCCGAGACCCCCGTTTCGTTGAGGATCCTGGTCGTCGACGACGAGGCCACCCTGCGCGAGATGCTGACCCGCTCCTTCTCGCGCGAGGGTCACTGTGTGGATGCCGTGTCCTCCGGCAGCGAGGCGATCCAGCGTGCCGGGGACCAGCAGTTCGACGTGATCCTGCTCGACGTAGCGCTCGGCCCGGGACCCAACGGCTATGAGGTCTGCCGCACCCTCCGGGGACGCCGCAACGTGGTGCCGATCATCATGCTCACCGCGCTCGACACCGAGGCCGACGCGGTGCAGGGCCTGGAGGCCGGAGCCGACGACTACGTGACCAAGCCCTTCGGCCTGGCCGAGCTGCGCAGCCGGGTACGCGCCGTGCTGCGCCGCTCCGGTCCCCGACCGATCGGCCGCGAGATTCTGACCGTGGGGCCGGTCACGCTCGACCGCAGCCACCGCGAGGTCAGCGCCTACGGCGAGACTGTGCGCCTGACCTTCTCCGAGTTCGAGCTGCTCGCGCGCCTGCTGAGCGAGCCCGGACGGCTCATGAACCGTCAGGAGCTGCTGCGGGCGATCTGGGGCGACTCGGCCTATCGCGACCCGCGCGCGATCGACGTCCACATCAGGCACCTGCGCGAGAAGCTTGAGGAGAAACCGGAGGAGCCCAAACTGATCATGACCGTACGCGGCGCGGGCTATCGCTTTCAGGAGCATTAGCTTGCGGGCCTTCGGCCTGCGCCCGCGACTGCTGGCCGCGCTGTTGCTCACGAGCGCCGTGACGCTCGCGGTGGCGGCACTGGCACTGCTCTCGCCGCTGGAGCACCGGCTGCGCGATGACGGCGAGTCGGCCGTGTTCAACGCGATCGGGTCCTCCCGCTCGGAGTTCGCCGAGATCAAGCTCGACCCGCTAACCGGAGATCCCCGGGCGCAGGCACTCGAGGTCACCGCGGGCAGCCTGCGCCGTCGCGCGGGAGCCACCGTGACGATCCTCGACCGCAACCTCGCGTTGGTCTACTCCGGCGTCGGATCGAGCCTCAACGTACCCAGCTACTACGGGCAGGCCGGCCGCACGCTGAGCACC
The DNA here is from genome assembly GCA_963813115.1 of uncultured Solirubrobacterales bacterium. GTDB lineage: Bacteria > Actinomycetota > Thermoleophilia > Solirubrobacterales > Solirubrobacteraceae > Palsa-744. The sequence continues at coordinate 1,878,767 of CAWEXS010000002.1, read as the reverse complement.
GGCAGGGGCATCCACCTGCTTGTGGGTGACACTCTGGTGGCGTCCGAGCCGATCGAGATCGCCGACAAGCCCTTCGTGCTGATCGTGATGAAGCGCCTGCAGTACGTCGCCTCGGCCGTGCACGTGGTCCAGGAGGCTTTCCTGAAGGCCGCCGCGGCCGGGCTGGCGATCGCGCTGCTGCTCGGCATTGGCTTCACAACCACCCTGCTGCGCCGCCTGGAGCGCCTGCGCGACGGCGCCCGCGAGCTGGAGCGCCGCGGCCTGGATGCCCCCGCACCGAGCGACGGCAGCCGCGATGAGATCGGCGAGCTTGCCCGCGCCTTCGCGAGCATGCAGCTGCGACTCCAGCGCCAGGAGGAGGCGCGACGCGCCTTTCTGGCCACCGCCTCGCACGAGCTGCGCACCCCGTTGGCCTCGCTCGACGGCATGCTCGAGCTGCTGGAGGACGACCTGGGCGCCGAGCACCTCGACCTGGAGGACGCCCGTCAGCGCACCACCCAAGCGCGTGAACAGTCAGGCCGGCTGTCGATCCTGGCCGGCGACCTGCTCGACCTCAGCCGACTCGACGCCGAGGTGCAGCTGCGCCGTGAGCCCGTGGAGCTTGGTGAGCTGTGCCGCGCGGTGGCCGCCGAGTTCGAGCTGCGCGCCGGCGAGCGCGACGTCGAGCTGCGCCTCGAACGCTCAAGCCCCGCCTGCTGGGTCACGGCCGACCCGGGTGCCGTGGCCCGTACGGTGCGCATCCTGCTGGACAATGCGCTGCGCGTGGCGCCCGCCCTCAGCACCGTCGAGGTGGAAACCTCGACCGACGCGACGCACGCATGGGTGAGCGTGCGCGATCGTGGACCGGGAGTGCCGAGCGCCGAGCGCGAGGAGATCTTCGAGCGCTTCCAGCGCGGCAGCAACACCGGTGGGCGCAGCGGCTTCGGGCTGGGGCTGGCAATCGGCCGCGAGCTGGTCGCGCGCATGGGGGGCACGCTGCTGCTGCTCCCGGATCCCCCGCCGGGCGAGCCGCACGGCGCCTGCTTCACCCTTACGCTACCGACCGTGCACCCCGAAGCAGAGAGCCAACCCGTATGAGCGCGTCGCAGCGCAGTCCCGGGATCGACTCCGGCTCATGCCTGCCGGCACTCGCGGCCCGGGCGCGCGAGACCGGGCGGCTCGCCCTCGACACCGAGTTCATGGGCGAGGGCCGCTACCGCACCCTGCTCTGCCTCGTCCAGCTCGCGGTGCCCTGGACCCCTGCCGACGGCGGGGACTCTCCCTCCGGCGGGGCGGGCCGCATCGAGCTGATCGACCCGCTCGAAGAGGAGCTACAGACCACACCGCTGGCGGAGGTGCTCGCCGACCCGGCGCTCGAAATCGTGGTGCACGCCGGTCGCCAGGACATCGCGCTGCTGCGGCGGCGCTTCGCGACACCGGTCAGCAACGTCTTCGACACCCAGGTCGCCGCGGGCTTCGCCGGCATGCCCGCCCAATCCTCCTATGAGTCGCTGCTGGCGGAGATCCTCGGTGTGCGGCTGGCCAAGAGCGCGAGCTTCACCCGCTGGGACGCGCGGCCGCTGTCCGCCGAGCAGCTCAAGTACGCCCGCGAGGACGTTGTACACCTGCTGGCGCTCGCCGCCGAGCTGCGCGCCCGCCTGCACGTCAGCGGTCGCCTAGAGTGGGCTCGCCAGGAGTGCGAGGCCCTGGAGCAGGTCAGCGACGAGCGCGATCTGGACACGATCTTCGCGCGCCTGCCCCGAGTTCGGGGCCTGAACGCCTCCTCGCAGGCGATCGCCCGCGAGCTGGTGCAATGGCGCGAGCAGACCGCCTCCGGCCAGGACCGACCGGTGCAAGGGGTACTGGGCGACGCCACACTGGTGGAGATCGCCAAGCGCAAGCCCTCCTCGATCCGCCAGCTGGAGGAGATCCGCGGCGTCGGTCAGGGCACCATGCGCCGTCGTGGCGCGGAGCTGCTGGAGGCCATCGCCCGCGGTCGCGAGCGCACGATCGACCCGCTGGAGCGCCTCCCCCGCCCGGCGTTGGCCGACACCTCCGACGCCCCCCTGGTGGCGCTCGCTGAAGCGCTCGTGCGGACCCGCACCCGCGAAGCCGACCTCGCCTATGAGCTACTCGCCTCACGCGCGGACCTACAGGCGATCGTCGCCGCCTGGCGCGCCGGTGGAGAGGAGGCCGAGATCCGCACCCTGCGCGGCTGGCGGCGCGAGCTGGTGGGCGCCGAGCTGCTGGAACTGCTCGACGGCGGCGTGTCGTTGTCGGTCAGGAACCGAGAACTACGAGTCGAGCCCGAGGCGGGCAGCCCCTGAACGGTCCGCCGGTGTAGTCGGGCGCCGCGGAGCAGCCATACGCCGGTCTGCTCGGGCGCCGCGGGACAGTCGTAGGCCGGGGGTCGGCCGCCGGTGACCCGGCGCGATCGTCTACTGAATGTGGTTGTAGATCGTGAACAGCGGCATGTACATCGCGATCACGATGAACCCTACGATCCCGCCGATCACGATGATCATGATGGGCTCCAGGATCGAGGTGAGGGCCTTCACCGACGCCTCCACCCGGTCCTCGTAGAAGTCGGCCACCTTGTCGAGCATCGTGTCCAGCGCACCGGTTTCCTCACCGACGCCGACCATGTGCGTAACCATGTTGGGGAAGATCGGCGCGTCGGTCAGGGGAGCGGAGATCGTCCCACCGCGCTTGACCGATTCGATCACGCCGTCCATCGCCTCTTCGATCGCCACGTTGCCACCGGTCTTGCCCGTGATCTCGAGCGCCAGCAGCAACGGCACGCCGGCACTGGTCAACGAAGCCAGGGTGCGCGACCAGCGCGCTATCGCCACCTCCTGCACGATCGCCCCGATCTTCATCGGGACGCGCAGGCGAAAGCGGTCCCACTGGGGTCGGCCCCAGGAGGACTTCTTCCACTTGATGAAGCTCACCGCGACGATCGCGGCGCCGCTGAACATCGCCCACCAGTAGCCCACCACCGCATGGGACATGGTCACGGCGACCTGGGTGATCGCGGGCAGGCTGCCCCCGAACTGCTTGAAGACACCCTCGAAGACCGGCACCAGGAACGCCACCAGTGCGAGCATGATGCCCACCGCGAAGGTGACCACCAGGATCGGGTAGATCATGGCCGAGCGGATCTGACGACGCAGCGAGGCGTCCTTCTCCAGCTGGTCGGCGACCCGCATCAGCGACTCCTCGAGCACACCGCCGGCCTCGCCCGCGCGGGTCATCGCGACGAACAGCGGATTGAACACCTTGGGGTGGCGAATCATCGCGTCGCTCAGCGATAGCCCGGACTCGACGTCCTTGCGCACCACCACGATGGTCTCCTTGAGGAACTTGCTCTCGGTCTGCTCCTCCAGCACGTGCAGCGCCCGCAGGATGCTCATGCCCGATGAGATCATCGTCGCCAGCTGGCGCGAGAAGACCGCAAGCTCCTGCGCGCTGACCGACTTCAGGAAGCCGATCTCGATCTCGCGCGAAGCGTGCTTATCGGCAACGTCCAGGACGATCAGCCCGCGTGACTTCAACTGGTCTGAGACGGCCTGCTTGGACTCTCCCTCGACCTCGCCCTTGGCCTTGACGCCGGAGAAGTCCATCGCCTTGAAGACATACGTGCTCATGCGTGTTCCTAGGCAGCCATCGCGCCGGATCCGAGCAGGCGCCTCAGCTCCTCAGGCGTCGAGGATCGCGCTTCGGCCATCTTGCGAGAGATGGTGCCCTGGCGCACCAGCGCGGCCAGCGAGGCATCCATCGTCTGCATCCCCTGCGCGGTGCCGGTCTGCAGCACCGAGTAAATCTGGTGGGTCTTGCCCTCGCGGATCAGGTTCCTGACGGCGGCGTTGGGCACCAGCACCTCGCAGGCCACCGCGCGGCCCGACCCATCGGCGGTGGGCAGCAGCTGCTGGGTCATGATGCCCTGCAAGGCGACCGAGAGCTGCACCCGCACCTGGCCCTGCTGGTGGGAGGGGAACACGTCGATCACGCGGTCGATCGTCTGCGCGGCGTCCTGGGTGTGCAGGGTCGCGAACACCAGGTGGCCCGTCTCAGCGGCGGTCAGCGCCGTGGAGATCGTCTCCAGGTCGCGCATCTCTCCGACCAGGATCACGTCGGGGTCCTGGCGCAGCGCGGCCTTCAGCGCCATGCCGAAGCTCTGCGCGTCTGAGCCCAGCTCGCGCTGGTTGACCAGACACTTCTTGTGTCCGTGCAGGAACTCGATCGGATCCTCGATCGTCATGATGTGCTCCTCGCGCGTCTGGTTGATCTCGTCGATCATCGCGGCCAGCGAGGTTGACTTGCCCGAGCCCGTGGGGCCCGTCACCAGGACGAAGCCACGCGGTTTGCGCGTGAAGTCGTGCACGGTCTGCGGCAGACCCAGCTCGTCGATCGAGGTGAGCCCGAAGGGGATCAGACGGAACGCCGCGCCGATCGCGCCGCGCTGGTAGTAGGCGTTGACGCGGAAGCGAGCGTGACCGGGCACCGAGTAGGCGAAGTCCAGCTGCCAGTCCGTCTCAAGCCGCTGGCGCTGATCGCCGGTGAGGATCGAGTAGACGATCTCGCGGGTGTCCGTGTCGGACAGCACGGGATATTCCTCCAGCGGCGTCAGGCGTCCACGGACGCGCACGACCGGGTGCTGACCCGCACTCAGGTGCAGGTCGGAGGCTCGCCGGGAGACGACCTCTAGGAGCAGCTCTGCGAAATCCATGTCCACGCCGGGGCCATCGACCCTATAGCGGCCCGTGTCGCGGGATGCGGGTGCCAGTGGACGAAAAGACGAGTGTCAACTCCGGGTCTCGCGACCAGGGGGCGGCCGGGCCGGGGCAGCCGACCTGCGTGGGCAGAGCCCCGCGTTTTCAGTTGCTGCCAAGCACCCGGGCGACCTCGGCGATCGAGGTGCGCCCCTCCCTGACCTTCTGCAAGCCGTCGTCGCGCAAACGTCGCATGCCCTGCTGCACCGCCACGTCGCGGATGTCCTCCGACGGGCGACGCTCAAGCGTCATCGTGCGGATCTCCGGGGAGACGCTCATCACCTCGTAGATCCCGGCGCGGCCGCGATAGCCGCTGCCGCCGCAGCGCCGACAGCCCACCGGCTCGTAGGCCTCAAGGTCGACGAGCGCCTTGTAGCCGCTGCGACGCAGGACGTCCGCCGTGATGATCGTGCGCTGCTTGCAGTTGGCGCAGAGCGTCCGCACCAGCCGCTGGGCGAGCACGCAGTCCAGCGCTGAGGCCACGAGGAAGGGCTCGATGCCCATCTCGATCAGACGGGTGATCGCCGAGGGGGCGTCGTTGGTGTGCAGCGTGGAGAGCACCAGGTGCCCCGTCAGCGCCGACTCCACCGCGATCTGGGCGGTCTCCTTGTCGCGGATCTCCCCGACCATGATGATGTCGGGATCGGCGCGCACCATCGCCCGTAGTCCCGTCGCGAACGTCAGGCCGGCCTTGGGAGAGACCTGTACCTGGGTGATCCCGGCCACCTGGTACTCGACGGGATCCTCGACCGTGATGATGTTCTTCTCGGGGGTGTTCAGCGTCTGTAGCGCGGCGTACAGCGTGGTCGACTTGCCCGAGCCGGTGGGCCCGGTGACCAGCACCGCCCCGTAGGTCTCCATGATCGCGCCCTCGAAGCGCTCACGCTCGCCGTCGGCGATCCCGAGGCGATCGAGCTTCATCACCACCGAGTCCTTGTCCAGGATTCTCATCACGATCGACTCCCCGTGCACACTCGGGAGCGTCACCACGCGCAGATCGATGTGTCGCCCGTCGATCGTCAGCCCCACGCGACCGTCCTGGGGCAGACGCCGCTCGGCGATGTCCAGGTCGGCCATGATCTTCACGCGCGAGACCACCCCGGCAGCCATCGTGCGGGGCACCGTCGTGATCTCCTGGAGCACCCCGTCCACGCGGAAGCGCACCCGTACTTCCTTGCCGTCGGGCGCGAGGTGCACGTCGGAGGCGTGACGCTCGACCGCCTCGGCCATGATCTGGTTGACCAGTTTGATCACCGGGCCGTCATCAACGGCCTCGCGCAGGTCGACGATCTCAGCCTGGCGTTGCTGTTCCTCGGCCTTCTTGGCAGCCGGGTCGGAGTCAGATACCACATCCTCCAGCCGACCCAGACGGGAGATCAGGTCGCTGATGTCCTCCGGCGTGGCCACCCCGACCCGGACCTCGTAGCCCGTCATGATCGCGATGTCGTCGACCGCCAGCACGTTCGCGGGATCGGCCATCGCCACCAGCAGGGTGCGCTTGTCGGTGAACGCCACCGGCACCGCCTGGTAGCGCTTGGCGGCCGCCGTGGTCACGAGATTGACCGCGGCCATGTCAACCGAGAACACGCTCAGATCGAGATGATCAAGCCCGTAGCGCTCGGCGAGCGCTCGTGCCAGACCGTCGGGACTGAGCGCCCCACCGGCCAGCAGCACCTGCTCGGGCGTGGTCCCCGAGGCCCGGGAACTCTCCACCGCTTCCTCCACCCGCGGTCTCGGGACGAGCCCCAGCTCGATGATCACGTCGGTCAGGAAGCGTGAGGAGGAGCCCCGCCGCGAGGGTGAGGTGATGCCCGTCCAGGCAGCGTCGTCGGCCGGCTGCGGAGATGTCTCGGATACCTCGGACGCCTCGCTGACCCGCGCCGCCGCCTCGAACTGGTCGATCGCGGGAATCCCGTGCGGGTCGGTGTCCTGCAACATTTCCTCCGTGGTGGCGATGACCACCGCGGGCGCATCGGTGGCGAGCACCGCGGGAGGCCCGTCGAGCACCGTCGGCGACTCCTCGGAATCCATCCCGAAGATCGCGTGCAGATCGGGGGTCTGCTCGGTGGGGAACTCACTCATGGCGCGTCCCCGCGGGCACGTACGCAGAGCGCAGTGGTCTTGAAGGCGGCGGGCTAGCCGGCTGCTGCGCGGGGGTCCCCTGCGCGCGCGGCGGCGCGCATGGCCTCACGGGGCGCGGCTCGCCCGGTCCACAGCTCGAAGCTGAGAGCGCCCTGAGCGACGAGCACATCGAGACCGTCGGCCGACGGAATGCCATGCCCGGCGGCCGCCGCGAGCAGCGGCGTCGGTTCATCTCGATAGACCAGGTCGACCACATAGGAGTACTTACCGACCTGATCGAACGTAAGCGCCATCTGGTTGAGTTGGTTATCGGCAGCAGTAGCCGAGGGTTGTAGGCCAACCGACGTACAGTTGATCAACAGTTCGGCATCCACCGGATTGTCAACCGCCCGCGCCCCCAGCTCCGCCGCGAGTCGCAGGGCACGCTCGGGCGAGCGATTCCACACCGCCACCTCCGCCGCCCCGGCATCGAGCAGCGCCCACACCGCCGCCCTGGCGCTCCCTCCCGCACCCAGCACCAGCGCCGTCTTCCCCCGTGGGGACGGCTCCATCGCGGCCAGCAACCCGGGCGCATCGGTGTTCTCCGCCGAGACCGTGCCGTCGGCGGCAAAGCTGAGCGTGTTCGCCGCGCCCACCGCAGCGGCCGTGGCGCTCGCCCGGTCGGCCAGCGCGAGCGCGGCCTGCTTGTGCGGGATCGTGACGTTCGCCCCCACGAAGCCGGCGGCCCCGAGCGCACGGGTGGTCTGCTCGAACAGCTCCGGGGGAACCGGCAGCCGCTGGTAGCTCCACTGCTTCAGCCCCAGCTCCGCAAACGCCGCCCGGTGCATCGCCGGGGAACGGCTGTGGGCCACCGGCCAGCCAAGGACCCCGAGTCTCGGCACTACCTCTTCCTACAGGTCGGAACGCGGCCGTGGTTGTTTGCAATCGCCTGCCGGTAGGCGGCGGCGTTCTGCTGGAACCGGGCGTAGTCGGTCGAGAAAACCTGTCGCCCACACCCGTCGGCGGCGGCCACGTAGTAGAGATAGCTCACGTGCGCCGGGTGGGTTGCCGCGTCGATCGAGGCCACCCCCGGATTGCTGATCGGCGTCGGCGGCAGGCCGGTATGCAGGCGGGTGTTGTAGGGCGAGTCCAGCCGCAGCTGCGCCTCGGTGAGCGGCTTTGAGTAGTCGTGCAGGGCGTAGCGCAGCGTCGCGTCGATACCGAGCGTCATGCCGAGGCGCAGGCGGTTGTAGATGACCGCCGCCACCAGCGGCCGATCGCGGGAGACCTCCGCCTCGCGCTCGATCATCGAGGCCACCGTGAGCAGCTCGTAGGGCGTCAGGTGCAGTCCCCGCGCAGCGCGTATCTGGGCGGCCCCGAAATGCTCCCGGAACGCCGTCAGCTGCTGGGCCACGAGCACGCTGCTCGGCGCCCCCGCGTGCAGTTCGTAGCTCGCCGGGAACAGGAATCCTTCGAGGCTCGGAGTGTCCTGCGGCGCGCCGTAGTGCGTGGGCTTCAGCCGTGCCGAGCGCTGGGAGGCCGCCAGGTAGCTGTCCGCGAGGCCCTGGACGTGCGCGATCGCGGCGATCTGCGGGCGGGTCTCGCCCTCGGGGATGACCACCTTCACCGCGATCACCTTCGGCGCCGGCTTGCTCAGCAGCGCGATCGCCGCCCCGTAGCTCATGTCGTGTCGCATCTGAAAGCGCCCGGAGTGCAGCTCGCCGCGCTTGCCCTCCACCAGCGCCCGCACCTCGAAGAAGAAGCCCGAGGGCACCACGCCTTCGCGCGCCAGGATCGTGCCGATGTCGGTCGAGCTGGAGCCCCTGGGGATGTTGACGATCACGCTGCCCGAGCCCGAGCCGCCGAAGGGCTGAAACACGGAGGCCAGGAACCAGACCACGGCGATCACCGCCACCAGCACGAGCAGCGCAGCCGCCCGAGCGCGCGTGATGCGCCGCCCCGCCCGGCGCTCTGAGGAGCGGTGCGCGCGCAGCCTGCTGGCCCGGCTTTCAAGCACCGGGTCGCCACGCCTGCCACGGCGTCCCTTGCCGGTCGGCGGCGGCGGTATTCGCTGCGGCGGCGCCGGTGGTGGCGGCAGCTTCACCGGGACCGGGATCTCGATCGGCGCGGGCTCTATCGGGTCGAGGTCGATCGGGTCGGGCTCGATCGGGTCAAGGTCGACCGCGGCGTCCTCGACGAGCAGCTCGATCGCGGGCTCAAGGATCTCCGTCTCCTGCGCGAGTGCCTGCGTCGCGTCCACGTCGCTCGGCGCGTCCGTCAGCGCAAGCTCGACGTGGGGCGCCTCAAGCGCCAAGTCCTCGCTCGGCGGCTCCAAGGGAGCCTCCAGCGGATCGAGCGCAATCGCCGCGCCCTCCACGGCAAGCTCGACGGCGGGCTCATCCACCGACAGGTCCGCGACCGGCGGATCGTCCGACATCGGGGTGGGCGGAAGCTCGCCCGGCGGCGCCGTCCGCTGCCCGCGATGGCGTTCGCGTTCCTCGCGGGCACGCTCGCGCTCCTGGGCAGTCCGTTCGTGTGAGGACTGGGATCGGCTGCTTCCAAACAAGGGCAGAACTCAGCCTAACGAGCAGAGGGGCCGTCTCGACGGCGGGCCGCCAGCCAGCCCTCCAGCATGTGCGCCGCCGCGCGCGAATCCTCGCTGCTGCTCGCGCCCTCCATGCGTTGGGCCATGCGCGTGGTGAAACGCTCGTCGTGCATCTCCACCGCCACCTCCCCGCCCAGCCGTCGCTGCAAGCGCGCCACGAACTCGCGGGTCTCGGTGGTCTGCGCGGTGTCCGTGCCCCGCAGCGAGAGCGGCAGCCCCACCACCACCCGCTGCACCTCGCGGGCCGCGACCAGGGCGAGTATCGCCGCCATCCCACGCTTGCTCGCGGGTCGCTCGATCACCTCGATCGGGGTCACAATCGTGCCCGTGGGGTCGCTCAGGGCGCATCCGCAGCGGGCGCTCCCGTAATCCAGGCCGAGGACCCGCATCAGCCCGCAAGCGCGGCCTCGATGCTCGCGCGGGCCGCGGCGATCGCCGCGGGCAGCTGCTCGGGGTCACGACCGCCGGCCTGTGCCATCGTGTCGCGCCCGCCACCGCCTCCTCCGGCGACCTCGGCGGCGGCCTTGACCACGGCGCCCGCCTTCACGCCGCGCTTGACCAACGCCGGGTCGACGCCGGCCAGCAAATGCACGCGACCGTCGACCACCGTGCCCAGCACGATCGCGGCCTGCTTGAGCGAACCCCTGAGCTGATCGTGGAGCGTGAGCAACGCCTTGGGGTCGGCGACCTCGACGGCCGCGCTCAACACGGTCGCGCCCTCGATCTGCTCGGCACGCTCGGCCAGAGCGGCCACGTCCACCCCGCCGCCCGCCGGCCCCGCCCCGCCCTGCTTGGCGGCCTTCTGCAACTCGCGGCGCTCGCGCTCGCGCGCCTGGACCGTCTCCGCCACGGCCTCCGGGCGCACGCGCAGCGCGGTCGCGACCTCCACCAGCAGGCGGTCATGGCTGCGCAGTAGCGCGACGGCCCCGGGACCCGTGAGCGCCTCGATGCGCCGCACGTTCGCCGCGCTCGAGGTCTCCCCGACGATCTTGAACGCACCGATCTCGGCGGTGGAGCGCACGTGGGTGCCACCGCACAGCTCGCGGGAGTACTCGCCCCCGCCAACCTCGACCATGCGCACCACCTCGCCGTACTTCTCGCCGAACAGGGCCATCGCCCCAAGCGCCTTGGCCTCGGTGAGCGTCGTGGTCATCGGGCGCACCCGGTCGTTGCGGGCGATCCAGGCGTTCACCTGATCCTCGACGTCGCGCAGCTCCTCCGTGGTCAGCGCCTGTCCGTGGCTGAAGTCGAAGCGCAGCTTGTCCGGGCCCACGTAGGAGCCCGCCTGGCGCACGTGCCCGCCCAGGCGCGCCCGCAGGGCCGCCTGCAACAGGTGGGTGGCGGTGTGGTTGCACTCCGTGGCGTGCCGGGCCGCGTGGTCGACGCGTGCCAGCACGCGCTCTTGGGGCTTCAGCGACCCGCGCTCCACGATTACCGCGAGTACCTGATCCTCGCCCAGGCGATACACATCCTCGACCCGCGCCGCACAGTCGCCGTGCTCGCACTCGATCGTGCCCACGTCGGCCACCTGTCCCCCGCCGGCCGCATAGAACGGCGACTCGGCCAGCTTCACCAGGTAGCGCTCGCCACCCGCGGGTGGGTCGCTCGCAGGCGCCGCCGCCCGATCGTTGGGGGGAACTCCGCCGCTCCCGTTCGCATCCACGCCGCTGAGCGCAAGCACCGTCGTCTGCTGGCGCTCGGTCTCATAGCCCGTGAACGTGCTCGGGGCAGCCGCCCGCTCGGCGAACTCACGGGCGCGCTCGCGGGGGCTCTCGCCCTGCCCGCCGCCGCCACCCGCCGCGCGAGCACGGGCGCGCTGGGCGTCCATCAGTCGCTCGAACGCCTCCTCGTCGACCGCCAGGCCCTCCTCGGCCAGCAGCTCCTTGGTGAGGTCGAAGGGGAAGCCGAACGTGTCGTGCAGCTGGAAGGCATCCTCGGCCGCCACCGCCTCACGGCCCTGCGCCCGCGCCCGATCGATGTGGGCGCGGAGATTCCCGAGCCCCTGCTCCAGGGTGCGCCCGAAGCCCTCCTCCTCGGAGGCCAGCCACTTGTCGACCGCCTCGCGCTGCTCGATCAGCTCGGGATAGGCGCCGCCCATCAGCTCGCGCACCCGCTCGGCGTAGCGCGCCAGGAAACCCGGCTGAAGCCCCAAGCCTAGCCCCTGCTGGATCGCGCGGCGCATCACGCGGCGCAGCACGTAGCCGCGATCCTCGTTTGAGGGCACCACGCCGTCGGCGACCAGGAACGTCATCGCCCGCCCGTGGTCGGCGAGCACCCGCAGCGCCCGGTCGGTGACGAAGTCCTCCCCGTAGGTGCGCCCGGACAGCTCTTCGCCCAGGTCGATCAGGGGCTGGAACTGATCGGTTTCGAACACCGACTCCTTGCCCTGGAGGATTGCCGCCATGCGGTTCAGCCCGAGACCCGTGTCGATGTTGTTCGCCGGCAGCTGCCTCAGCACCGAAGCGCCCCGCTCACCCACCGACTGGTCGTACTGGGTGAACACCAGGTTCCAGTACTCCAGGAAGCGCTCGTTCTCGCCCCCCGGAAGATCATCGGCGCTGCCCATCGCGAGACCCCGGTCGAGATACAGCTCCGAGCTGGGACCGCAGGGTCCGGTCGGCCCGGCCTGCCAGAAGTTCTCCGAGCGCGGGCAGGCCACGATCCGCTCGCGCGGGACGCCCACCTCAAGCCAATGCTCGATCGCCTCCTCATCGGGACCCAACCCCAGCGCCTCGTCGCCCTCGAACACGGTCACCCAGATGTCCTCGGCGCGCAACCCGTACACCTCACGGGACAGCTCCCAGGCGAACTGGATCGCCTCGCGCTTGAAGTAGTCCCCGAAGGAGAAGTTGCCGAGCATCTCAAACATCGTCAGATGCCTGGTGGTGTTGCCCACGTTGTCGATGTCGACCGTGCGGAAGCACTTCTGACAGCTCGTCAGGCGCGGGGCCGGCGGCGTCTCCTGGCCCAGAAAATAGGGCTTCAGCGGGTGCATCCCGGCAACCGTCAACAGCGCCGAGGGGTCGTGGGCGGAGGGCACCAGCGAGGAGGAGGCCACGCGCCGATGCGCGCGCTCCTCGAAGAAGCTCAGGTAGCGCTCGCGAATCTCATCAGAAGTCATCGAGGGGTGATCTTAGGGGTAGGCCCGCGCGGAGCGGGGTCGAGCCCAAACCCGCGCCGCCCACGGTTGCAGCGGGCTAGGCCGTGATCGTGCCGTAGCCCACGATCAGATCCCCGGAGAACAGGCACGCCATCTGTCCCGGGGCGGCCCGCACAACCGCTTCGAGCAACTCCACCTGCAAGCTCGGATGGCGCCCCGGAGCAAGCTCGGCGGACACCCGGCAGGGGATCATGCGTCCGTGCGAGCGCAGCTTGACCGCGTCCACCCGGGCGCCCCCGCGACGCAGCGTGGCCTCCTCGACCTCTACCGTGCTCGTCATCAGCGCCTCGCGGGGCCCCACCGTCACGGTGTTGGCAGCCGGGTCGGTACCCAGCACGTAGAGCGGCGGCCCGCCCCCGATCGCCAGCCCGCGGCGCTGCCCGACGGTGAAACTCAGGTTGCCCTCGTGGCGCCCCAGCTCGCGGCCCTCCAGGTCGACGATGCTGCCCGGGCCCGTCTTGACCTCGCCGTGGCGCTCCAGGAACCGTGAAAGCCCGGTGCCCGCCAGGAAGCACAAGTCCTGCGAGTCCGGCTTGCCCGCCACCGCCAGATCCGCGCTCCCAGCCAGCTCGCGCACTTCGGGCTTGGTCAGCTCCCCGAGCGGGAAGCGCATCCGCCGCAGCGAGGTGGGCGCGAGCGCCGAGAGCACGTAGCTCTGGTCCTTGCCCACGTCGGCCGCCAGGCGCAGCAGCGGCTCGCCCTGCTCACCGTCCTGCTCGACCCGCGCGTAGTGACCGGTGGTGAGTGTTTCGGATCCCAGGCTCTCGGCGAGGTCCAGCATCGCGTCCAGACGCACGTTGCCGTTGCAGCGCACGCACGGGTTCGGCGTCAGGCCCGCCGCGTAGTCGGTCAGCCAGCCGTCCACCACCCCCGCCCGAAACTCGGCGCGCAGGTCGATCGAGAGATGCGCCATCCCCAGCCCGTGGGCCACTTCGCGGGCGCCGCGCACCGCCTGCGCCGAGCAGCAGCTGCGCTCGCCGTCGTTCTCGGGGTCGGCCCACAATTCGAGCGTGACCGCCACCACCTCGCCGCCGTCCCGCGCGACCAGCAGCGCGGCCACCGCGCTGTCCACCCCGCCGCTCATCGCCACCAGCGAGCGCCCCCGCTTGGGCGACAGGCGCGCCTGTGTCCGGGCCGCCCCGCCCAGCGCGCGGTGCAGTGCATCCCCGGCCAGTTCCGCGGCGTGCCGCTTGGCCGGCATCAGTCCCCCCAGCTCCTCAGCGATCTGAGCCGCCCCGATCCGGGCGGCCTCGAGCAGGGGAACCCCGCGGATCAGGCTGACCGTCGCGCTGCCCGCCGCAATCGCCGCCCCGCAACCGCTGGCATCGAACCCCGCGTCGAGGATACGTCCGTCAGGGTCCTCGCGGTCGACCGTGAGCGACAGCCGGATCAGGTCGCCGCAGGCCGCACCGCCCGCCGCACCGGTCACGGCGTCGGCGGGGACATGCCCGCGTCCGACCGGTCGTTCCAGATGGTGAGTCAGAGCCTCGGCGAGCATCGCCTACCGAGTGTAGGGGCCCCGCCGCCGGGCGAGGGGCGCTGGGGCGCTCAGCCGGGCCCAGCCGGGGGCGTTCAGCCCGTCAACTCGACGCAGTTGGTGATGCCGTAACTCTGGTAGCCATTGTACGCCTGGTCGAGGCGCTGCTGACCTTCGAGCAGCAGTTCCCGCGACTTGAACGCACCGACCTTGCCGGTGAAAGCGGAACGCGTCTGCGCCAAGCCGCGCAGGGCCAGATCGGTGATGCGTGCGATGTAGGCGCGGTCGGCGACCGGCGCGAGCTTCACCATCTTGCTCTTGAAGCCCTTGCCCGAGGTGACCACCTTCGCGAGGTCCGCCGCGAACTGCTTCTTGGTCGTGGCGATGTAAAACTTCTTGTGGGTGCAGATCGCTTCGGCCTTCGCGATGAACTCGCTGCGGCTGGAGCCGTGCACCCAGGCCGTGAACTTCGGGGCCAGCGTCTTGCCCGCCCCGCCCCGGACCGCATCGCCGATCGCCTGCTGGATCGTGCGGGCGTCGTTCAGACCGGTGAGCGTCGTCGTCTGGCCCTTGCCGCCCACCACCAGGATCGTGGGGGTCTGCAAAATCTGGATGCCCTGGGTGTAGCCGCCGAACTGACCCACTTCGAAGGGCAGCGCCAGGTGCACCGCCACGCGGCCGTTGCGACGACTGACGTCGTGCAGCTGGCCCCGCACCGACTGATCGTCGGAGGACTTGGGGTTCCAGAACATCAGCAGCACCACCTTGCCCCGGGCAAGCTCGTGCTTGATCACGGCCTGGCGACGCTTGGCGTTGGCGGCGCTCTTGGCGCTCGTGCCGGGCGAGGTCTTCTCGTGCGCCTGCGCGGCGCTCTTGCTCGCCGCGGAGACCCCCGGCTTGCTCGCCGAGCCGGAACCGTGGGCGGCACTGGAGGCCGCGGACGGCGCGGCGCCCGTGCTCGGGGCTTCGCCGGTGAGCTTTGAAGACTTGCCCGCTTCGTCCCGCGCGCTGTGTTCTTCGGCGCGCGCGGCGCCGTGGGCCTTGGCGATGTCCTTGCTCAGACCCGCCACGCCCGGAGCCGCACCTGTGTAGGTCTTGCTCTGCGAGGACGGGCTCGGCGCCGGAGTGGGTTCTGAGGGGCTGCCGTGACCGCGCAGGGC
Organism: uncultured Solirubrobacterales bacterium; assembly: GCA_963813115.1. Lineage (GTDB taxonomy): Bacteria > Actinomycetota > Thermoleophilia > Solirubrobacterales > Solirubrobacteraceae > Palsa-744. Next base: position 1,863,553 of record CAWEXS010000002.1, on the reverse strand, counting down.
GACAAACCACACCATTACCAGCAACACCATCGCCACCAGGGCGATCTGAAAGGGACGGGAAACCTGTGACATCGAGTCCCCTTTCGGCATCCGCGCCGGGAAAGTTGAGCCCCGAAATCGGCCATGGACACTCGCAAGGGAAGTTTCAGAGGTCGCGCAGACCGCGCAGCACGGCGTGAACCACCGTGTCCGTGCCGAGCCGCTCCTCGCCGCCGCCTTGCATGTCCCTCAGCCGCGTCTCGCCCGCGCCCACCAGCGCGACGTAGCGGACCCCCAGGCGATTGGCGTGGCTCAACTGCCCCTTGTGCGAGCGTCCCGCCAGCTCCATCTGCGCCGTCAGGCCCGCCGAGCGCGCCTCGCGCAGGACCCCGAACGCAGCCCGACGAATCTCAGAGCGAGACGCCGCGTGCCCCCCTTGTGGGGGCTCATCAAAATCATCCAGCGCCACATACAGGTCAACCGCCAGCGCACCCGTCGCGGGTGGGTTGCCGGCCAACAGGATCCGCTCGATCCCCGCCGCCCAGCCCATGCCCGGCGTGTGGGGCCCGCCCAACTGCTCGACCAGGCCGTCGTAGCGACCGCCGCCGCCCACCCCGCTCTGCGCGCCCAGCGCATCCGAGGTGAACTCGAACACCGTGCGCGTGTAGTAGTCCAGGCCCCGCACCAGCGTCGGGTCGACCTCGTAGGCCAGCTCGGCCTCGTCCAGCAGGCCCCGGACCTGCGCGAAGTGCTCGGCGTCCTCCGCGCTCAGGTGATCCAGCAGGCGCGGCGCGCTCGCCATCACCCGCCGGGTGCCCTCGTGTTCGGAGTCAAACGCCCTCAGCGGGTTCAGCTCGATCCGGCCCCGCACCTCCTCGGAGAGGCTCTGCTCGTGCGCGCGCAGGTGCTCCTGCAGGCGCGCGCGGTACTCCACGCGGTTGGCCCGGCTGCCCAGGCTCGCCAGCCGCAACCGCACCCCGCCGACCCCCAGCTCGTCCAGCAGCGTCCCCAGCAGCACGATCGACTCGGCGTCCACCGCCGGGTCCTCGGAGCCCAGCGCCTCGGCCCCCACCTGCCAGAACTGCCGGTAGCGACCCTTCTGGGCGCGCTCGTAGCGGTAGAAGCTCGACAGGTACCACAGCTTCACCGGCGCCGGTCGCTTGTGCATGCCGTGCTCGACGTAGGCCCTGCACACCGGCGCCGTGCCCTCCGGACGCAACGTCAATGAGCGTTGAGCGCCGTCGGTCAAGGTGTACATCTCCTTCTGCACGATGTCCGTGGACTCCCCCACCCCGCGCGCGAACAACTCGGTGGCCTCGAACGTTGGCGTCTCGATCCGCTCGTAGCCCGCCCCCTCCAGGATCGCCCGGGCGCGGCTCTCCAGTTGGGCCCGCGGCCCGGCCTGCTCGGGCAGCACGTCGAAGGTGCCCCGCGGCGCCCTGATCCCGGGTGCGCTCAACTTCCGGGGGCGCCCGCCGCGCCGTCAGCCGTCCGCAGCTCGGCCAGGAACGGGTTGGTCTGTAACTCCCGCCCCAGCGTCGTGACGCCCATGTGACCCGGGTAGACCGTCGTCTCGGGCGGGAACCGCTCAAGCAGCGTCCCGATCGATGCCTCCAGCACGTTCCAGTCGCCACCCGGCAGGTCCACCCGGCCCACCGAGCCCCGGAACAGCACGTCGCCCGAGAGCACCGCACCGGGGATCGCGAACGTCACATGGCCCGGGCTGTGCCCCGGAGTGAACACCACCTCGATCTCCATGCCCGCCAGCTCCAGGCGCTCGCCGCCGGCGATCGTGTGGTCCGCGTCGTAGCTCTCAAATGGCCCAAAGCCCGGCATCGTGAAACTCATGATGTCCGCCAGCACCCCCCGCTCGATCTCGGGGCAATAGACCGGTGCGCCCGTCGCCCGCGCCACCGGGGCCACCGCGCCCACGTGGTCGAAGTGGCAGTGGGTGATCAGGATCGCCTCGATCTCGACCTCAAGCTCGCGCGCCGCGGCCAGCAGCCGCTCGGACTCCTCGCCCGGGTCCACCATGACCGCCCTGCGCTCATCCGGACCGGCCCGCACGATGTAGGCGTTCTCCTGGATCGGCCCCACCGTGAACATCCGCACGTCCGGGCCGCTCACGGGGTCTTTCCGGCCTGCTTGGCCTTGCCGCGCCGGCGACGGTTGTACACCCACATGTCCGTGTAGTAGCTGATCGGCACGTAGATCGCGAGCACCACCGGGAAGATCACGAACACCTCCCCCGGGTTCTTCTTGGCGAACAGCAGCAGGCTCACCGCTACCATCAGCACCGCCGCCGCCAGCGCCCGCCAGAACGCGCCCCTCCAGGTGGGGGGATCGTCGAAGCGGTCCCGGCGCGGCCCCTTGGGAGCATTGCCCTTGGCCGAGCCACCGCCCGTCTTCTCCGCCACGGTCGGCTTGCGTCCCGTGCGTCCCCGCGACTCGACCACGCCCGCCGCGTTGCCGCGATGCTTGGTCTGGCGTTTGCGCCTGGTCTGAGCCATCCCTACAAGCCTAAAGCGTTCTCGATCACATGGCGGGCGGGGTCGAAGCCGGGCATCGGCAGATCCGCCGGAAAGCCCTCCAGCGCCGCCCGCGGCGCGAGGCCCACCAGCTCCGCGCGCGCCACCTCGGCATGGTGCCCGACCGCTGCCACCACCCTCGCCAGCGGGACCTCCAGGGGTCGCTCCACGTTCATCGACACCTGCCCCACGCCGTTTCCCAGCTCGACCCCGATCGCGCGCAAGCCCGGCAGGCCCTCGCTGCCGCCCTCGCGGATGCGGGCCGCGATTAGGCTCGCGTCGCCTACCGTCGCCGGGGCAGCCAGCTCCAGATTGAACGCCACCAGCGGCGGGCGGGCCGCCACCAGCGTCGCCCCCGCCGTGGGGTGCGGGTGCCGCGGGCCGAAGTCCGGGAGAGACTCGCCCGCCGCCATCCGCTCGGCCAGACCCTGGATCCCCCCGCGGCGCAGGTCCGCGCGTGTGCGCGCCCGGGTCCGAGCGGGGTCTACGAGGTCCGCGGGGTCTACGAGGTCCGCTAGGTCCGCGGAGCCGGTCGGCTCGGAGCCCCCCAGCCCGCCCGAGGCCGTCAACTCGCCGTACAGGAACACCGGTATCCCCAGGCGCTCGCCGATCTCCTCGGCCACCACCAACGCCTCCGCGCACGCCGCCCCGCGGGAGGCCGGGTCGAGATAGACCACCGGCACCACGTCGATCGCGCCCACGTGCGGGTGTTTGCCGATCGCGGCCGGATCCCGGTCGGGGCCCACGTCGATCCGTCTCACGGCCTCCGCCGCACCATCGACCAGCGCGCCCGCGAGCGTCCCCGGGGCGGCGGCCAGTGTGAACACCGCGCGATGGTGGTCCGGGTCGGAGTGGACATCCAGCAGCCTCGCCCGGCCGCTCGCCGTGAAGGCCCCGGCGATGGCCTGAATGCGGTGAGCCTCGCGGCCCTCCGAGATGTTTGGCACCGCGAGCAGCGGCAAGGCGTTTGGCATACCCGAGAGGCTAGACTGCCCGCTCCCCGCCGGAGTAGCTCAGCTGGTTAGAGCAGCGGAATCATAATCCGCGTGTCGGGGGTTCGAGTCCCTCCTCCGGCATCGCGAAAGGGCTGCACACACTACGAAAAGTAGGTTGTCAGCGGAAGCGGATCAGACGTACGATTTTTCCCGAGCGAATTCCGTGGAGGGCCGCTTTGGGGGCGCCGCCGACTCTACCGGCGAAGCGATGCTAGCCCGTTTACGCCGTCGATGCTCGCTGTTTCGGACCGTATTTGTGGCGGGCGCTCCTACGACACGGGGGACGCTGCCTGCGCGGCCGTTTTGCGCAGAGCTTCAGCGCCTTGGCAAGCTTCTGTGCTCGGGTCAATTTCCGCGGCCTCACGACCCCCGGGCCCCTAGGAGCCGGGAAGTTGCCGACGCCGCTGAACGTAACGGTCGGGGGCGTCGCGAAAATCGGCGGGACATTAGGAACGCCCTGACAACCCGTGCCAGCGCAAACCGGTAGATCGGCGACCGTGTACCCGCCATTCTCACGCGCATCATAGAGATCCACCTGGTGATCAACATCGCCGGGAGTCAGCTGCTGACGCGTCGTGAAGAACACATCACTCCCGTTCGCACTGCTATCCACAAAGTTCGCAGCCCCACTTCCAACCCCACTCGAAACCAAGCTCACACAGCCCCCGGCCCGGACACAAGTGCCAGCGCCAGCCCGCTCCCACTCGTATACATCCTGCTTTCCGTTCGTGTCGTCATCGGAGAGCCCATCACCACTATCAAAGAACACGCGACTGCCGTCGTCCGTCACGACACGTGACTCATAGGCTGCCGAATTCGGCCGGTAAGGCGTGGCACCTGGAATGCTCGAGACACCCACGGGGCTCAAGCCACGCGGGTTGCACGAAACGCAGTCGAGGCGTTCCGCCACGGAGTCGTACTCATATACCTCTCGTGTTCCCGCGTTGTTAGAGGGCGTGAGTCGCGCTCCGGACATGAATACGAGGTGATGCCCGTCGGGCGAGACTCTAGTGGTGCGCAGCGTGAAATATTCTGACCAATCATGCAACTGTGTCGCCGCTTCGCCCCCTTCTTCGTCGCTACCGGCCAGACGCGCGACAAAGGTTAGGCCACTACCAGCATGCCATAAATACAGGTTACAGCCCGTGGCAGCATTTGTGGCTTCGCAAGTCTCGGGCACTGCCCCAGGGGCAAGCGCACCTCGCGCTACGAAATACACATAGTCACCGTCGACGCTGGCACCCAACACACCCTGCACCATCGCTTCCCCGGTGGGTTCCGTGGCTGTCAGATCAGCCAACGTTTCGTTTTCCAGATCGTACTCATAGAGGTCACCCGTTCCCTGATTACCCTTCGTAAAGAACACCTTTGCGCCATCGGTGCTGGCGACCAGGAACAACCCACCACCACCAATGCCAGCGTCGACCCTGATTGTCTTTGGCTGCGATGTGCCAATGCCCTCTCGAGCATAAAGCGCTTCCGCCCCCCCGCCATTGCTCCAGAACACACGAGAACCATCGTCTGACACTGTGTGACTCTGTAAACCGCGTTCGGACCCGAGCCTGGCTCCGGGAAGCGTTTCCTGACCGGTGGCTCCCGGCAAGATGTTCACCGGCATCAGCTGTCCGTGAGCCCACTCGTACAGGTTTGTCCCTTCCAGCGTAACGCCCGGCACGAGCGCCGCGGCGCTCGCCAAAATGATGTGGTTGAGGTCAGGTGTGACGAAGTCTCCGATGACATTCAACTGCGATTCGATATTGAACAGTTCTGCCGGCTCTGGTGGTGTCGTGACCAGTGCCTGGTCCGCGTTGTTTGAAAAGTTGTGCACGTAGTACTCACGATAACCGGCCGGCGCTCCACCGACAGACGGTTCGTCACTTTCTTCAAATTCTAGAGTTGTGTTCAGCAGCACACCTTCGGTGAGATCCAAATTGAATGCCTTGTATGCTGTGCCCAGGACATTGGTCAACCTCGGCGCATGGAGTCGTGCAGTGATGTTCTCTGTGTTCCACCCGCCGCCCTCGCGCGTTGAGAGATACTGGCTGCCGCTACCTGCACCTTGAGAGTCCTCGCCAAACGAGCTGAGCGAAGGATAGGTGATCTTGCTGCCGTCGGGCGCCGCCTGAATGACACCACCCTCGTTTGTTTCATTAATCGAGCTGATGTCTCCACCGTTCTTTTCTAGTGGAGAGACCCTCTCATACGCTCGGCAATCGACGAGTAGCGTTGAGTTGTCGCGTTCGCGCGCTTCTTGATTCGGGCAATCCGCAGCGCTTGCGACACACACCGGTGTGCTCATCAACAGAAACGCCACGGTGGATATCAGTGCGAGACGAGGCGTGCAGTTCTTATTCATCGGCCTTCCTAGATGCGTTCGCCGGCGCCGCCCGCTGGTGAGACTCATCATTTGGAGCCCTCCCGATGAAGGTTTATGGGCGGGCTGTGGTTGTCTGCCCTCTTACGGCTAGCCGCTTTCCCTGTGTGTCCAGCTGGGCAGTTGGTGACGCTGATCGATGTCGACTGATGAATCACCGCGCCATCCTGTGCTGTGAACGCAGTCGGCATCGCGAGCTTGCTCGCGCACAGGTTACCGTTGGCCGTCAACGCCGAAAACGGTCCGGTGGGCAGTGTCAGCCTGAAACTCGTGAACGGCACGTCCGGAACCTTCTTGAACGTGCTGCTCGTGATGCCTGCACGGCTGATGAAAGTTGAGCCGACCAGGTCGACGCGTACACCGTAGCCCTGCAGCACGACGATCAGACTTGGGAAGGCTTCGCCTCCATGAGAGACGAAGTACGCCGGACCAGTCAACGGAACAGGCAAGATCGGTGTGTGGACAGTCGCGTGTCCTACCAGCGACGCCGACGGACAGCTCGCTGGGTTGGCTTCGAACCTGCTCGCTAGACACGCCTTCTGAAGTGTCGTGAGCCGCGAGGGAAGCTGCTTCGGAAGGTCCACCTTGACGCTCGCGATGTTCGACTGGCTGCTCGCCTGATTGGCGCCGGGCGCGATGTTCGGATACTGGATGGACACGGCGAGGCTCGCACCGTTACGCCGTGAGGTTCTGCCGGAGGTAGAGACCTTGAAGCTCGGTTTAAAAGCGAGACTCCTGCACGAGCCGACCTGAAAACGACTAGAGATCCCAGCGCTGCTTCCCTGCGTGCTCGTCGCAGTACCTGAGAAGTTGCTCGGGTTGCAGTTGGTCGGGTTGAACATGAAGTGTGGCCGGTCGATAACTGCGTTGATCGTCCGCAAATCCGTAGGAATTCCATCGAGAATCGACGGAATGGAGTACGGACCGGTCGGGTCTGTCGTGATCGTAAGCTGTGCGGTGTGGGGATCAACAGCGATCGAGGCGCGCACGACCCGAGTCCCTAGATCGAAGGGCCCCGCGATCACGGGCACCGCGATCGACAAACCGTATGGAGAGCCACGATACGAGCCAGTGAGGTAGATCGGTGCCGCGGGCTGCCCGGGCTGTGGCACCACCAGCGGGTAAGGACCCGGGCCCGCCATAACGACGGTGTGTCCAATCTGCGATGCAGCTGAACAAGCACCCTGCGCCGCCTGGGGTTCAGGGCATAGCGGGACGTTGCTGATCATCCCCGAGAGGCCCGGAGGCGTCTTGAACTGCAAGCTTGAGATCCGCTGCTGCCCGTCACCCCGCTGCAGCAGCAACGAGAAACTCGTGTAGCCACCCGCCTGATCTGTGGTTCCGCCGGCTGTCAACGCAGGGGCGAACGGGACCACGGAGGAGCATGCACCCCCGCCTGGGCCGGTTTCCACGCTAAAGCTGTTGCTGTACGAAAACGATGACATGAAAGGCGTAGTCGAGGGCACGAACAACGCATTCGTCTTGTACCTTCCGCATGTGAGAGGGGTCACCAGCGCAGCTTGTGCACCCCCGCTAAAGGACAATTTGAAATCGGATACCGGCAGCGGAGGAAGGTCCCTGAGCGTTGTCGTCAGCTGCCCCGAGTATTCATCCAGATGCACATTCGCTCGAAGCTTCACGCTGACGCCGTCTCCTGAGGCGGCGATGAGCAGCTGCAAGTTCGGAGGATTCGACTGTAGGACAAACACTCCGCCTTTGAGATCGTCCCGCAACAATGGCGAGGTGATCTGCACACTTCCTACCCTTGAGGCTGCCGGACACGAGGGCTCGGCCTCCGAACCCAGCCCGTCCTGGTCGGCCTGGCAAGCCTGCAGGCCCGCAGCCTGTCCAGGATTGATCGACATCCCGACAGGCAGTGAGACGGTGGCTTCCCGAAACGCGGCGCCAGCCACGCCGGAGGAATTGAGCAAACCCTCCTGGGCGTTCTTGACGTCCACCGTCAAACCCGCCGGGGTGTCAGCCGCAGATGTGTCAGCGGCGACGGACAATGTTGGCGTGAACTTAGGACGCTCACAACCCGTGAGCGCAGGCATCTTTGCTTCGCTTCTCACCCAGTTCGGGTCGGAGTAGTCGGGGCTACCGTCAGCCTTGTAAGCGCCCGGATGCTCCCACGAGTCAGCACTAAACCAAACCGACAAAGGGCCCGAGCATTCCACCGGCAACGTTAAGAACGGTTGCGCGGCTCCATCAGTCGGACACGACCGATCGATGAATTCGCCTGAACCGAGTGACGATTCAACCTGGACTGGTCTCGGGAACGTCCCAAAAAAACTGAGACATTCTCCACGCAGCGGATCGTGGGAGTGATCAGCTGGCACCCCCCAGAAAATTACAGTATTGCCGCCAAACCGCTCAAACTCGGTGATGTTTTTCGCAGCGATCGTCAGACCATAGTCTGAGCCCGTCCGCACGGTCGGCCGGAATATCACCGGGAATCTAAAGGGGCTGAGCCCGAACTGCGCCGGCGAACCTGGTGGGGGAACCAGGTTGTATGCATCAAACCACAGGTTCCCCAAGGACCCACCTGCCAATAGCCTGATGTCGTCTACACCGACCTGGGTGCTCTCTGGACAACTGGCACCACTCAGCGCATATGTGGAGGTACCCGAATGAACGTCGGGCTGAGTCTCGAATTCGTCGATCGAGCACTGAGGCACAACTGTAGCATCACCTACCAGCCCAGGCGGAAGTTCCACGAACACATCCTTGGCATCTCCATCCGGGACCAGCGCACCTGACTGACCTTCGTGAGCGTTGAGAAGAAAGCTCGCCTTCACGGCCCATGGATGCGACCCAGCCTGTACATCTATGGGCCCCGGTTCACCCACTTCTGCCTGATGCTCGGTAGGCATTTCAGTCGCAGTGAAGCCGACCGACGAAAACCCAAAGCTCGCCAAAGCCTGCCCCGTGACCACCAGAAACGCAGCAGCCGTAGCCAGCAACAACCACCCCTGCCTCCCCATCATCACAAGCCCTCTCGCTTTACCCTAGATCAATACGACCGACATAGTACTTAAGGCATGGTACACCAAATTACCATCAATAAAAGAGTCTGTTTCCTACTGTAGTCGATGCGATAATGCCCAGGCCCCGGTTTACCGGAGGCTGTGGTGGTGAACAGGCTGATTATGCTAGAAGTGCTTGGCTGATGAGATGCTCGAGTGCTTCGATGGGCGTGCGCTACCTCTGGCGCTCGAGTGCGCTCAGCCGTGCGGCTCTGGCTCGTAGGAACAGGCCAGCTGCGCGCGATCCGAGATGGTCGACCTCGACCTGGTACTGCTCGGAGTGGAAGCACGACCCGCAGTCGTAGCGAGTGCCCGCCCGCAGCGACGGCCTGCTCGACTAACCCGAAACGCTCGCTGGTGACCTCCCGCAGCTGATCCGGGATGGCGAAGCGATCCATCCGCAGCCGCATCGCCCCATGCCTCACCGGAGGCGTGGGCGATCACCGTGCAGCAGCCCTCTACGGTCCTTTCCTCCGTTGCGCCGGTTGCCCGGCCCACACTCCGTGCCTCCTCACCCCAAACGGGCTCGTGGCAAGCACGTACCGGCTCGACCGCCTCACGGCGAAACCCCCTGGATACGGCGGATGCAACCTTGGCACAAGCACCATCCTTACGCCGACTGGCCACTCAAGCCCTCACGACACCACGAAACCGGGGAAACCCTAGGAGCCAGAGCGTCAGAAACAAATTTATACTACACCCCGAGCGCGGACAAACAAGAGTCGACCAGCGCACAAACGTTTGACCAAGCGGTAAATCGCGCCATAAACATTTGACTCTTTCACGCACATTCCTCACGATGCCAACAAGCCTGGTTGACTTGCCTTGACTAACCATCAAGCTAGTCCACCCCGGACAACCAAACCCAGGGACCGTGGGACAAAGACACGTCAGAACCCGCGGACAAATCAGAAACGACACCAAAAGGATACACGATGAAAACAATCAGACTCCTAGTCGGCCTAACAAGCCTGCTGGCCGTCCTAGCCATTGCTGCCTCACCGGCAGCAGCCGAATTCGAAGCAAATCAAGCCGGCACCACCCAAGGACCATACCAACTCAAGACTGGCACGTCCACCACTTTCGAAGCCGGTGCAGCAGTGAAATGCACCTCGGTGGCGAACGGGGTATGGCATATTCAGACCCTAACGAAACAAGAAGCAACTAAACGCGGCGCCCACCAAGAAATCACAGGTCAGTTCACTGGATGCACCGGCCCACTGGGCGTGTCAGCGAGTGTCAACAGCTCATGTGCGCTGCAAGTTGCGCAAGCAGGCACAAGTTTCACCGGCTCAGTTAGCTCGACCTGCACAATCACGGTGCTAAATTGTGTAGTGACTATCGCAGCAGGTGCGCCGAACACCAACCTCAAAACTATTAAATCAGTGAATATCACTGGTGGCAAGGAAGACATTTCGACGGTGGAAGGCATCACAAGCACAGTAAAAGAACCTGAATGCAAAAATTTCGGCATCACAGCCGGCAAAGTTGGCAAATTCGAAGGAAACGGCATAGCTCACAGTCAAAAAGTCATTTAACCAGACCTGGGGTGGCCGCCAAAAGCGGCCACCCCAGCACTATACGCACCACCGCGAACAGCCCGAACCATCGAGATTGCCTCACTAGCCTACTTGTGGAGTTGAGTAGCAATCATAATCCGTACGGTCAACGTTCAAGTTTTTCCTTCGGCATCACCGAAACACCCCTAACCAAGCGGTTTTGCCCGTATCAACGCTCGCGGACAGGACACCCTAAGTTCTCCACTGATTTCCCACGGGGCGTCGCGGGGAGGTGGAGTGATCCGGTGGGTAGTTTCCGCCGGCTTTTGTAGCCGATTCTCGAAGCCCGACCAGAACTGTGTCAGAGCCGGACCTGGCGGTTAAGTTCGACCGGTTCCTCCGACACGTAAGCCGCACGAAAGGCATCCGGCTCGAAGTCATCGCCGAACTCCGCCATCGCCGTGCGCAGAGCAAGCAGGTGGCGGCGCACGTCACTCACCCCGTCTCGGATCTTTGCTTTCAACGCCCTCGCACACTGAGGCTCGTTTGCCTCGAGCGGACCCGGGACCGGATCGGGTGCCATCATGCGACGTGATAGTCGAAGTCGTACTCGTCAATCGCGAAAGCTAAGGATCGTGCGACACGACGGGCAACGCGTCGCCACCTCGAGGCGGCCTCTCCCAAACCGGACCAAAGATGATCTCGATCAATTAGGAGGTCCGGACGTTCCAAGCCATCCAGCACACCACATCCGCCGATGCTACCGGCGGGCCGAGGCTAGCTTTCAGGTCCCTCGATTGTCGCTGTTTCGAAGCGTAGCTGTGGCGAGCGCTGCCCCCACGAAGCACGCTGCCTGCGTGGCCTTTTCGTGCATAGCTTCAGCGCTCTGGCAGGCTTCTGTGCTCGCGTCAACCGCCGCGGCCTAACGACCCCCGGGCATCTTGGAGCCGGAAAGTTGCCGATGCCGCTGAACGTAACGGTCGGGGACGTCGCGAAGGTCGGCGGGACACTCTCTGGACAACTGGCACCACTCAGCGCATATGTGGAGGTACCCGAATGAACGTCGGGCTGAGTCTCGAATTCGTCGATCGAGCACTGAGGCACAACTGTAGCATCACCTACCAGCCCAGGCGGAAGTTCCACGAACACATCCTTGGCATCTCCATCCGGGACCAGCGCACCTGACTGACCTTCGTGAGCGTTGAGAAGAAAGCTCGCCTTCACGGCCCATGGATGCGACCCAGCCTGTACATCTATGGGCCCCGGTTCACCCACTTCTGCCTGATGCTCGGTAGGCATTTCAGTCGCAGTGAAGCCGACCGACGAAAACCCAAAGCTCGCCAAAGCCTGCCCCGTGACCACCAGAAACGCAGCAGCCGTAGCCAGCAACAACCACCCCTGTTGTTTCATCACAAGCCCTCTCAAGCGGGCGCACACCTCCGTGCCCCTCACCCCCGAATGGGCTCGTGGCCAGCACGTACCGGCTGCACCGCCTCACGGCGAAACCCCTCTGGATACGGCGTACGCAACCTCGGCATAAGCACCATCCTTACGCAGGCTGGCCACTCAAGCCCTCACTACACCACCAAACCGGGAAACCTAAGAGGCAGAGCGTCAGAAACAAATTCATACTACACAACGCCAGCAGACAAGCGATAGTCGACCAGCGCACAAACGTTTACCCAAGCGCTAAATCGCATTATAAACATTTAACACTTTCACGCACAGTCCTCACGATGCCAACAAGCCCGGTTGACTTGCCGTGATTAACCATCAAGCTAGTCCACCCCGACAACCAAACCCGGGACCCGTGGGACGAAGACACGTCAGAACCCGCGGACAAAACCAGAAACGACACCAAAAGGATAAAAGGATGAAAACAATCAGACTCCTAGTTAGCCTAACAAGCCTGTTGGCCATCCTAGCCATTGCTGCCTCACCGGCAGCAGCTGAATTCGAAGCGAATCAATCTGGCACCACCCAAGGTCCATACCAACTCAAGGCAGGAACGGTCATTGTGATCGAAGCCGGTGCAGCAATGAAATGCACCTCGGTGGCGAACGGGGTATGGCATATTCAGACCTTAACTAAACAAGAAGCCACTAAACGCGGACCCCACCAAGAACTCACAGGTCAGTTCACTGGATGCACCGGGCCACTGGGCATCTCAGCGACCTTCAACAGCTCCTGTGCGCTGCAAGTTGCGCAAGCAGGCACGAAATTCACCGGCTCAGTTAGCTCGACTTGCACGATCACAGAGTTAGGCTGCGTGATAACCATCGCAGCAGGTGCGCCAAACACCAACCTCAAAACCATCAAATCAGTGAACGTCACTGGTGGCAAGGAAGACATTTCGACGGTGGAAGGCATCACAAGCACAGTAAACGCTGAATGCGCAAGCCTCGGCATCACGGGCGGCAAAGCTGTCAAATTCACAGGAAATGGCATAGCTCACAGTCAAAAAGTCATCTAACCAGAACTGGGGTGGCCGCCAAAAGCGGCCACCCCAGCACTATACGCACCACCGCGAACAGCCCGGACCATGGAGATTGCCTCACTAGCCTGCTCGCACACGCCTTTCGGCGAGCCGCCCTGCTGGACCTGACTAGCGCAATCACGATTAGCCTGACCCTAAATGTGGAGCGCCATGGCTCGGGTGGCCGTGACGCTTGGCAAAAGAGATAACCAGGCAGATCGAAATCGTGGGGGCCATGGCAAGTCCGAGCAAAGTACAGTTGACCGCTCTTCGAGCACCATGACTCGACCAGCACGGGACGTACTGTATCTACCTCGGCGCATCACACCGCGACCGCCGCGTCGAAGGACTCCGCCTCGCCGGGAAGGCGGCGGCGCCATTGTGCAGAACAGGCGTGGATACGGATGCCCTCGACTGCGCCTGCTCGCGCAGGTAGCCCTCGGCTCCACCGCGATAACCTCACTGACCGAGGTTGGATGCTGCCGCTGCCCGCGCCCGCCCCGACCACGCGGCCGCGCAAGCCCGCGCGTTTCGCTCACCGCGGCCGGTGGTATTCCTGGGTGTCGATGTCCTGCTCGAGCAGGCCCACCAGGACCCATGTCCTGAAGTAGCGGTGAAGCGTCGAGGAGTGCATGCCCAGTCGCCTGGCCAGCGCCGTGACACCCACCTGCCCCTCGCTCGGCACCGAGGCCAAGACCAGCAGGCCCACCAGCACCGACCGCGAGACGCCGTGACCCACCGAGATCACGTAGCGCTCCAGATCGTTCAGCACCGGGGCATCGCGGCTGCCTCCCAGCGCCAGGAGCATCGACAGGATCGACTCGCCACCGGCTTCCTCGCCGGCGACCTGACGCATGATCTGCTCGACCTGTGCCGAGGTGAGGTTCAGCTCGACCGGGACGTCCGGTAGCTCGCCGACTAGCACGACCTGCCTCCCGCGATCGCTATCGCAATCCTCTCCTGCCGGCTCGGGCGTCGACGCCGTTCAAACTTTGCATCCATGACCGCACCACCCTCGCACGTGGCCGGTGTGGCGATAACGCAAATCTTGAGGGCTCAAGATCTTGAGTGTTTGTGCGGACATCCAGAACTTTGTGGTGGTCTGCCACCAGCACTTGTTGACGAATGAGTAGAATTCGCCGCATGGGGAGAAGACTGATCCTTCCCTCGCCGCGGCGGGGACTGGCGCGAGTTGCCTTGATCGCCATGGCCGCGTTTGCCTGCCTCTGCGGTCCCAGCGCCGGGGCACCGCGGGCCACCGCCGCACGCGCGGTTCATCTCTCTGCCACCGCCCATCTCCACTACGTGTCGAGCAAGGGCTCCTACCTCATCGAGGAAGGTCCCGCGTCCGGACCGCTCGCCGGGACCGTCAAGGCACGTCTGCGCGTCACCGCGGAGATCTCGGGCACCTTCACGTTCTACCCCCGCGGGGGATCGATCCGCGGGCGCGGCTCGGGCACCCTCCACGAATCGGGCACCTACGCGAGCTTCGGCGGCTCCCTGAAAATCCAGGGAGGAACGGGTCGCTATGCGCACGCCCACGGTACCGGCCGGGTCTACGGGGTCTATAACCGCGAGACCCTCGGCCTGACGATACAAACCACCGGCAACCTCTCCTATTAGCCCCGCGCCCCGGGACGAGCCAGCACAATGAGACTGCCTCGTCTGTTGCTGACCGCTTTCACCGTGGCGCTCCTGCTGGGCACTCCCACCGACAGTGCCCTCGCCACCCAAACCGTCAAGCTCGACGTTGCCATGCACCCCGAGCGCCTCGGGGAGCCCACCACCGTCTCCTTTGGCTTCAGGATCTCCACCATCGGCGGTCTCCCCGTGCCGCTGACCAGCGTCGGCGTCCTGACCCCCAGCGAAATGGGAATCGCCACGAGCGGCCTGGGACTGGAGAACTGCGTACCCTTCGACCTCGAAGACCTCGGGCCCAAGGGCTGCCCAGCCAACTCCCTGATGGGGACCGGGATCGCGACGGCCAAGGTCCCGATCGGAAACGAGACCGTGTTCGGAGAGCGCGCAGATCGAAATCTTTTCGGCTCCTGTCGTCGGCGGTCACCTCGCGCTGCTGGTGTACGCCGACGCGATGTGGCCGGTCAACGCCCAGCTCGTCTTTCCCGCGAGGATCCTTCCCGCCCCGGAACCTTACGGTGAGAACATCGACACCAACGTCCCGCTCGTCCCCAGCCTCCCCGGCGGCCCCAACGTGGCCGTGACGAGCTTTCACGCGACGCTCGGCGCCGGCCCGGGATCCCGCCACCACTTCCTGTACCACCGGTCGGTGCGGGGGCGACGGGTCTCCTACTCCCCGCGCGGGTTGATTCTGCCCGCGAGCTGTCCGCGCGGAGGCTTCATCTTCAGGGCCGAATTCGGCTTCCAGGACCAGACCCACGCGAGCGCCCGAGCGAGCGTCCCCTGTCCACGGCGCGCAGGCGCCCACGCTTAGCCAGACGCCACACGTGCATGGTCGCGAGCGTCGGCGTGATCAGCGGTCGCAGCTGATCCCGGACCACTTCGGTGACCGGACGTGCGAACGCGCGCATCGCGCTTGGCTGCGAGGTGTAGTAGGCGACCACCCCCGCCAGGATCATCGCGTGGTGAGGGCTCCCGGGAATCGTGCGGACACGCTGCATCACCCTGCTCGAGATCGTCGTGATCTGCGCGGCGAGTACCGCAGGACTCTCATAGAAGGAGAGATAACTCTGCTCCCCCGTGATCATGTCGCTTTCGTGGTCCACGAGGTGATCGAGAGCTGTCGTGAGGACGCATAGCGACAGGTACGTGGAGTCGATCTCACTCGCCTGCCGACGCGTGATGCGCGCGGTGCTCGCAGCCGCGATCAGCGCATGCGCGGCGACAACGGAACCCATCGCACCGAAGAGCCACTCACGCCACCGTAGCTCCGTGCCCTGCGCCTCGCTGCTCGCCCAGCGTTCCAGCTGTGCGAGACCCAGATCGGGGACCGCGTGGATGCGGACCTGTGCCTCGGCACAGCGGGCCGCGCTCCTTGGGATGACATCCGTGATCGCGTCTCTGCCGGGTAGGCGCAGAAGCACGCCGCGTACCGCGCCGACGAGATCGCAGAGGTAGCCCGAGTCCCCGGGTCCCGGACGATGTGCGTAGTAGTCGCCCGTCGGCTCCGCCGACAGGGTGACCGCGTCGGTGAAGGCCTTTGAGTACTGAAGACCGTCGCGTATCGCGTTCTCGCTTGGCTGCTCGGTGAGCGCGTCCAGGTAGTCGTACATCACCTGGAGCGCAACGATCGCCTCCACCGTCTGCTTGCGGTAGCGCGTCGGCGCGCTGGTGGCGATCATTGCGGCCACCTCGGAGTTGAACCGCTCGTCTCGTAGCTTCTCAAGCGCCAACCGCTGGAGCACCGGGTCGATGATCTCGGCGGCGCGACCCTCCCAGCGGCGCAGCTGCCCGCGTACGAGCGGGGCGACGCTCGACCAGTACAGGGCCTGGGCCCGCGCGAGCGCGAACCCGGCGCGTGTGTGAAACCAAAGTTCTCTAGTGGCGGACACTGCACCTGATCCTAACTGCGCGAAGTGTTTCTAGGACGGGCATTGCTTTGAGCCAGCTACGGTGCCCGGCCTACTCTTCAAGCGCAACTCTTGCCGGTACCCGCGCTGTGAGCCATGCCGGGACCGCGGATATGGCCAGTGAGACGATCACCACGACGGCCAGCACCTCCAGCGGGCGCACGCTCCCCCCCAGACGCTCGACCGGAAAACCGGTCGTGGTCGTCAGGTAGCCATCGAGCGCGATCTGGCCATAGATCCCCCAGGCCGCACCCGCGGTCGCGCCCACGCTGAGCATCAGTGCAGACTCCAGCAGCAGCAGGCTCCGCAGCCGGGGTGGCCGCACACCCGAGAGCCTCAGGCCCGCCAGCGATGTGCGCCGCTGCCACATCGCCGAGGCCAGCGCCGCTGCCATCGCGAGAATCGAGGCGAGCACGAGCAGCCTCGATATCGTCGCCAGCTGGCCGAGCCCTTCGCGCACAGACCCGTTCATCTTGGCTTCTCGGGCGCCCGCGGTCAGTACCTCGAGCCCGTTGCTGGGTTCCAGCGCCCGCTCGACCTCCCCTCGCACCGCCTGTGGATCGACCCCGGGGGTGGTCTTGACAGCGAACACCGTCGGCTGGGTCGTCTTCCAGGCACGCGTGTAATCGGCGGCGTTCATGACGACCGCTCCGGGGCTCCAGCCAAAGTTGGTGGTCAGCGCCGCGACCCGGACGCGGCTTTCTCCGCTGGGGGTGGGCAGGGTCAGGGTGCCGCCAACTCCGACATGGTGCTCTTCGGCGACCTGCTGTGAGACCGTGACCCAACCCCCCGTACGCAAACGCCCCACCGCCGTGCTCAGGTCGCCTTTGATGATCTGACCGTCGAGCAATTCAAAGCGGCTGGTTGACGGCCAGGCGAGCACCCAAACGCGGCGATTGCCCACGTCGAGCAGCCCGCCGGTCAGGGCTTCAACGTTTCTGACTCCCGGCACCCGAGCGATGCGTCGTTCGCGATTGCCCGCCGCGAATGCCGTCACTGCCTGGTTGTCGTTCGGAGTAGCCACCCAGATGTTGCCCTCGCCCGCGTAATGTGCCGCGAAGCCACTGATCCCCTGAATCAGGTCGTCGCGTGCCCCGCCCAGCGCAACCGCGCCGAAAAGCGCGGCGGCTCCCGTCGCCACGAGCGCGAGCGAGCGCAACGTGGTCTCGCTCAGCGATTCGAGCGCCAGCGGTAGCAACGTCAGACGATTCTGAAAGCGGTGCGCGATTGCCTCGCCCGCGTTCAGCACACCGGCGAACAGCAACGGCACGCACAGGACGGCCGCGATCGCCAGCAGTGCACACCAGGCGAGCGCCAGCGAGGGCCACACCGAGTTCGCGACGATCCTGATTACGACCAGAGCAGCGGCCGTGAGCGCCAGTCGCAACGCCACCCGGCCACCCAGGTAATTGCCCGGCTCACCCGCCTCGAGGAACACCGCCCCCACCGCCCGGCCGCGACGCAGGTCCAGCAGCGGGAGCATCGATGCGACGCACGTCGCGAGCACCCCGCCGACGCCCGCCACCAGCAACGGCGTCGCTCCGATCGAAGTATGGGTTCCGAGCGTGAAGCCCTTCGCGAGATAGCTGGGCGTCTGAGTGAAGACCCCGACCGAGAGCGCATAACCGCCGAGCAGCCCGACCAACGTGGCTGCGATCCCCAGGCAGAGCGCCTGAAAGAGAACCATCTGCACGATCGCGGTCGACATCGCGCCGCGCAGCCGCAGGTCGGCGATCGCCTGGCGGCGCTCGGGCACCGTCAGCAGCACCGCGTTGAACGTGAACAAGAAGCCCAGCAGGGCGCTGATCGCGGCAAAGAAAAGGCTTGCCTGTTCGCTTGGCTTCAGGGCCTCGTGCAGCAGCGTGACATCCTGACTTGCCGGCGCCACCGTCAGCCGCCCCGCCGCGAGCGCCGTTAGCTCTGTGCGCACGCGCCCCTCCTGCCCCGGCTTTGTCTGTATGAGAATGCGGGTGACACGATGCGGGAAACCGGCGAGTCTCTGCAAACGTTCCAGGGGCATGACCGCTACCCGCGCCTGCGAGAGCGCGCCGAAGGTTTCGGTCCCGAGCACCGCGTTCACGCGCAACGATGTCGCCCGCCCGCGCAACTTCAGCGACACGATCGGACCACTGGTCGACTGCGCTCGTAGCCGCGGTATCCCCAACGCGTCGGCACTGGACTTGCTGATTCCCATTCCTCCCTTGGAGAGCGTCGCAACAGGCAAGGTGTGGACGAGCCCGTCGAGGACGGCCAGGCTGACGTCGGTGCCGGCAAGGTTGACGCTCACGTCGGCGCCGTTTGCCGCCACGATCGTCGCTGTCTGTTCGAGCACCGGAGCGGCGTGCTTCACTCCCTTGAGCGCTTCCACGCGGTCGAGTAGGTGTTCGTCAAACCCTTCGGGGCCGCGCGAGCGCAACTGCAGGCTTGCGGGCCCAACCAGCGCGCGATTCACTTCCTCCGCGGAGCTGGTGACGCTCTGGCTGGCGACCGTGACGGCAAACACCAGCGCCACCGCCACCGCGATCCCGAAACCGGCCAACAGCTCTGGGGCCGCCTGCTCGCGCAGTCGCTGTCGATAAAAGAACCAGAGCCCCGAGAGACCCATCGTGGCGCTCGGCGGGACACCCTCGAAGCGCGCCAACGCGCTCACCCCCGCGTCGCTGTGGGGTAGGACACCCCACCGGTGCTCTCGCCCTCGACCAGAGCGCCGTCGCGCAGTGCGTAGTGCCTGTCGGCCAACGCGGCTACCTCTGTGTCGTGGGTGACGAGCACGACCATTGCCCCGCGATCGTGTGAGATCGAACGCAGCAACTCGACGATTTCCTTGCTCCGTGCACTGTCGAGGCTGCCGGTCGGCTCATCGGCGAGGATCAGACGTGGCTCGCAGGCGAGCACGCGCGCAATCGCCACGCGCTGGCGCTCCCCGCCCGAGAGCTTGCCCGCGGAGTACTCGAGCCGCTCGCCCAGCCCAACGCGCTCAAGCCAGGGGGTCACACGCTCGCGCGCGTCGCGCACCCCCACGCCGGTCAAGATCAGCTTCTGCGACGCGTTGCGGATCACCGAGCTGCGGGGCCACAGATGAAAGCGCTGGAAGATGAAACCCACCTCGTGCTGGAGGAACCCCGACAGCTCGCGCTCCGAGAGCGATGCCAGATCGCGTCCGCCGTAGCGGATGACCCCCGCTTCGGCCCGCAGCAGCGCCGCCATCATCAGCAGTAGCGTCGTCTTGCCCGAACCGCTGGGCCCGCGCAACGAGACGATCTCACCCTGCGAGATCGTCAAGCTCACGTCATCTACCGCACGTACCTTCTCACCGGCTCCACGGTAGTGCTTGACGACCCCCTCAAGCTCAAGCCTATGCACGGCGTCCACCCGCGGATCCGACGTCCCCGGTCCACCTCACGCGGCCGTGCTCTTTCCGCTCCTGCGCTCCAGCGGCAGTAGGGATCCCAACGGAGGGCTGCTCGTCTTGCCGCGCAGCTCGCCACCGGTCAGCGTCAGTGCGCGGTCGGCGTCGGAGAGCATGCTGCCGTCTCCATCGCTCATCAGGATCGCAATGCCTTCATTTGCCAGCGAACGCAACAGCAGCAGGATCTGGTCGCGCTCGAGCAGATCGACACCCTTCGTCGGCTCATCGATCACGAGCACCGCCGGCCCGAGGGCAAGCGCGCACGCCAGCGCGAGCCGCGTCGCTTCGGCGCCGTCCAGGTCGCCCATCATGAGTTCGCCGGACCGCTCGATGCCAACCCGCTCAAGCGCCCGGTGGGCACGCGAGTACGCGACCGGCGTCGGCACCCTGCGGGCAAGCAGGCCCGCGCGAACTTTGTCGATGACCGCCCGTCCCGGAGGCACGCCTACGCCCTGCTGGCAGTAGCCGATCCCGCTGCCCAGCCCGGTCTTGCCGTGCGCCCGCAGATCCTCGCCCGCAAAACGCACCACACCCGCGTCCGGTGGATCGACTCCCGCGGCCACGCGCATCAGGGTCGAGCGGCCCGAGTGCCGTGAGCCCCAGACGGCCACAAGTTCGCCCGCATCGATGTCGAGCGAGATCTCGCGCAGAACCTCGATGCGGCGCGATCCACGCGAGTGGGACTTTCCGACCCGACTAAGCTCCAGCAGGCTCATCTCGGTGGGGCTTGTTTGCCGGCAAGCGCTTCGAACTCGCGCCTGGCGTACTCAACCCAGCCAAGCGTCGCGGCCACGACCGATCGGCCGTACACGGATGCCAAGCTGTCGCCGAGCCCCGGGATGACGCGGGTGGGGAACTCTGTCGGGGTGGGTATCGCGCCGCCCTTTTCCTCCAAACACGCCTGTTCGTAGCGTGCCAGCATCGCCAGCGCGGCCTCCGGTTGCTGGGCGAAGGCTCCGAGCTGACGCGCGAACTGACGCGTGCGACGGTTGTTTTCGCGCATCTGCGCTATCACCCAGCCCTCGTAAGCCCCCAGCCCCTCCTGTGTGGCGCGGTAGTGGGGTTTGGGCTGGCGGCTCGCACCGGGCGCCACAGTGCGTGAGCCCGGCACCTCCTCGATCAGGCCCTTGTCCCTGAGCGCGTTGAGCGCGGCGTAGATGTTGGACTCGCTGCCGATCGGCAGCACGTCGCCATACAGACGCTCGAAGCGCGTCCATAGCTCCCACCCGTAGCTCGAACGTTCGATGACCAGTCCCAGCACGGTCCAATTGACCGGTGAGCGCATAGGGACCGACCGTTCTCTCTTGGCACCCTCCTCCATCTGTCGGAATAGTAGTCAAGTTCTGACCATCGTGGCAGGCCTGTTTCCAAGCCCCCCTCAATGGCCATGTATCCAGCGACTAACGCCCTGATAGCGCACGCGCTAGGGTCTTGGTGCTGTGAATCTCCGGATGACCCGTTGGCTCGCAATCGCCGGTCTGCTCGCCGCAAGCGCAGGCCTCCTCATCTGTGTGGCGTGCGGGATCGACGCGGGCGGACTGCCGGTGCTGCTTCCGGCCCTGCTGCTGGGATGCACACTGCTCGGCCGTCGCTACCCGGGCGAGCGGGTGCTGTTGCGCTCGGCGCGAGCACGCAAGCCACGCCGTGAGCCCTGCGGATCCCCGCTCCCACAGCTCGAGCGAGCGCTCGTGCGCGTTCCGCGCGGCGGACTACTGCTGGGGTCCGCCCTCGCCGTGCGCCCGCCGCCTCGCCCGCTCGCCTTGATCTAGGCCGCTCCCGCACTGCCGCGGGCCGACGGCCGGCTCGCCACGCGAGCCCTCTGCTCACGCGCAGTCTTTGCGAGGAGACCACGATGCACCTTCCCAGCCGTGCCCGATCGCTCACCCGCTTGCCGGCGGCCGCCGCGCTGGCCGCGAGCATCGCGCTGCTTGTCTGTGCACCGGCGGCGCTCGCCCACGCACAGCTGCTCGACAGCTCCCCCGAGCCCGGCGCGACCGTGCAGGTGGCGCCCGCCGCGGTGATCTTCAAGTTCAACCAGGCCGTGGGCGGCACCTTGGGCGCGGTCCGCGTCTACAGCGCGCTGGGCGAGCAGGTCGACGACCTCGCCGTCACCCATCCGGACGGACACGAGCGCTGGATGGGCGTCGGCCTGAAGGCCCACCTGGCGGATGGCACCTACACGGCCACCTACCGGGTGATCTCAGCCGATACCCACATCGTCTATGGGGGCCTGGTGTTCAACATCGGCCACGCCGGTGCCGCCCCCCGGCTGACCGTCGCGGGGTTGATCGGCCGCGCACAGAGTGGCCCCGTCACGAAGATCGCCTTTGGCGTGGCGCACGGCCTTGACTATCTGTCGATCGCCCTGATGCTGGGCGGGCTGGTCTTCCTCGCGCTCGTGTGGCTGCCCGGCCTTGCCGCCCTCACCGATGTCGTCCCGGGCCTGCGACAAGCCTCGCAAGCGCTCGCCGGGCGTCTGCGGCGACTGTTCGCCTGCGCGATCGCGCTCGGCGTCGGCGCGAGCGTGTTGGGTGTGCTGCTCCAGGGTGCTAGCGCCGCCGGAGTGTCGCTGTGGCGCTCACTGCAAAGCACGATCGTCGCCGACACCCTCGAAAGCCGCTTCGGCGAGGTCTGGGGCCTGCGTGCGATCGACTGGCTGCTGATCGGAGCCATCTTGCTCGCGGCCCGGGCGCGCGGGCGTGACGTCGTTCCGGTGGCGCGCGCCGCCGCGGGGAACACGCAGGGGAGCGCGGAGCGCCCACTCGCCCCCTTGCCCCCCCGCCCCGTGCTCCTGTTGCTCGGCATCGCCGTGAGCTACCTGGCCCTCACACCCGCCCTCGCCGGTCATGCGAGCGTCGAGAGCCCGGTCGCGGTCTTCTTTGCCTCCGACGTCCTGCACGTGCTCGCGGCGAGCATCTGGGTCGGCGGGATCGCCTGTCTGCTGCTGGTCGTGCCCGCGGCCACGCGCGAGCTGGAGGACTCCGATCGCAGCCGTCTGCTGCTCGCGATCCTGCTGCGGTTCTCACCCCTGGCGCTTGGCTGTGTGATCGCGATCGCCCTCACGGGCGTGGTGCAGGCCTACATCGACGTGCGCAGCATCCACGGCCTGCTGCACAGCTCCTACGGCACGCTCGTGATCGTCAAGGCGCTGCTCTTGGCGGCCCTGATCGGCCTGGGCTTCATCAACCGCGAGCGGGTGATCCCGGCGCTGCGACTCCGCGAGAAGGCCGTCCGGCCCCCGGGCGCCACCGGGTTCACCGCGCGACGCAGCATGCGCGGCGAGCTGGCGCTGATGCTGCTCGTCCTTGGGGTGAGCGCCGCGCTCGTCAGCTACACCCCGCCGATCGACGCCGCGAGCGGCCCGTTCGCGACGAGCACCACGATCGGTCCCGCCGAGCTTGAGCTGACCGTCGATCCCGCGCGCGTGGGGCCCAACACGATTCACCTTTATCTGATCAACGCCCGCGACGGCTCACAGTTCGCCGCCACCAAGGAACTGACCGTCACGGCGGAGCTTCCCGGCAAGCACATCGGTCCTCTGCCCCTGCGGGCGAATCTCTCCGGACCGGGCCACTACACGCTGAACTCGGCGGAGCTGACACCCGGTGGAACCTGGGACATCCAGATCACCGCTCGGGTCTCCGAATTCGACCAGTACACAAGAACGATTGCGGTACCCATCCGATGAGCCAATTAACGGAGGCAGTGAACGACCATGAAGCCTAAGTACATCGCGGCCCTGGCCCTCGCCACGGCGCTGATCCTCCCGGCGGGCGCGCAGGCCCACGTCAGCTTGCATCCGAACACGATTCCGGCGGGCGCCTTCGTAACGCTGAACGTGCGCGTGCCGGGCGAGCAGGAGGGGGCGTTTGCCTACAAGATCGACATGCTGCTCCCGCATGGCTTCACCGAGGTCGCCACCCAGAACGTGCCCGGCTGGAGCGTCAAAGAGATAACCGCCAAGCTCGCGAAGCCCGTCCAAACAGACGATGGGCCCGTCAGCGAAGAGGTCTCCCGGATCGTGTGGACCGGCGACCGCAGCAAGCTGGGGCGGCTCGATGACGGAACCTTCATCCAGTTCCCACTGTCAATCGCGATCCCGGCGAGCATCGCCGGGAGGTCACTGGCATTCAAGACGCTCGAGTACTACTCAAACGGGCAGGTCGTTCGCTGGATCGGATCGACGAGCGCCCCCTACCCGGCACCCACGGTCAACATCACCGCCCCGGGTGGCGCGATCGAGGACGTCGCGGGCGGCGAGGCCGGCCCCCCGCCCGGAGCGACACCGTCGAGCCAAAGTGCGCCCCCGGCGGCGGCCAAGGCCTCCGGCAACGAGAGCACGGGCCTTGAGGTCGGCGCGCTGGTGCTCGGCGCCCTGGGGTTGCTGACCGGCCTCGTCGCGATCACGCTCGCGCGGCGCGCGCCCGGAGACGCCTAGCGCATCGGATGGTTAGACCATCGGATGGTTGGCGCATCGGATGCGGCGAGCGGACCTCACGCGTCGGCGGGCAAACCTCACGCGTCGGCGACCTTGAGCACCAGCTTGCCGGTGTTCTCGCCCCTGAACAGCCGCAGCAGCGCGTCTGGGAAATTCTCCAGGCCCTCGGCGACGTCCTCGCGCGAGCGCAGCTTGCCCGCGGCCAGCCAGCCGGCCATCTCGCGGGCCCCCTCGGCATAGCGATCGGCGTAGTCGAACACCACGAAGCCGGTCATGCTCGCGCGGTTGACCAGCAGCGAAAGGTAGTTCGAGGGGCCCGTGACGGCATCGGTGGCGTTGTACTGAGAGACCGCGCCGCAGATGACCACCCGCGCGTTGCGCGCCAGGCGCGTCAGCGCGGCGTCGAGGATCTCACCGCCCACGTTGTCGAAATACACGTCGATCCCCTGTGGGCAGTGCTGCTTGATACCCGCCTTGACGTCCGCGCCCTTGTAGTCGATGGCCGCGTCGAAGCCGAGATCCTCGACAAGGTGGCGGCACTTCTCGGCGCCGCCCGCGATCCCGACCGCACGGGCGCCCTTGAGCTTGGCGATCTGACCGACGATCCCGCCGACCGCCCCGGCGGCACCCGATACCAGCACCGTCTCGCCCTCGGCCGGTCGACCGATGTCCAGGAGACCAAAGTAGGCGGTCATGCCCGGCATGCCGAGTGTGCCCAGATAGACCGGCAGCGGCGCGAGCCCCGGGTCGACCTTGAACACGGTGCCGCCGTGAACGACGGCGTACTCCTGGACGCCGAGCAGGCCCGTCACGTGCTCGCCGGGCTCGAAGCCGGGATGGTTGGAGGCGACCACGACGCCGGCGCCGAGCGCGCGCATCACATCGCCGATGCCCACGGGCGCGATGTAGGAGCGGGCGTCGTTCATCCAGCCCCGCATCGCCGGGTCGAGCGAGAGGTAGAGGGTCTTGATCAGCACCTCGCCGTCGCCCGGCGCGGGCACGCTCTCCTCGGCGTACAGCCAGTCGCCGGGCTTGGGGAGTCCCACCGGGCGAGCGGCGAGGCGAAACAGGTGGTTGGTGCGATCCATGTGGTGCCCTTCGTCGGTGGGTTTAAGCGAGCCGCTGCTCAACGATACGCGTAGCGGGGTGCGCATTTGAGATATTGACCCCCACACATGAACGCACCGGTGAGCATGACCTACGAGGTGAGCGAGCGAATCGCGCGGATCACACTGAACAGGCCCGAGCGCGGCAACGGCATCACGCCGACCCTCGTCCGCGAGCTGGTGAGCTGTGTCGAGCGCGCCGACCTGGACCCCGCGGTGCACGTGATCCTGCTCGCGGGCAACGGCAAGGGCTTCTGCGGCGGCTACGACCTCGTGGAGAGCGCCGAGAGCCGGGGGCCGACGGACGCAAGTGAGCTGCCGGCAAACGCCGTGCAGCCCGGATCGCCGCTGGACCCGGCGGTGGTGGCCCGCAACCACGATCCCGCGGCCACCTGGGATCCGATGCTGGACTACGCGATGATGAGCCGCAACGCGCGCGCCTTCATGTCGCTGTTTCACTGCGGCAAGCCGGTGATCTGCAAGGTGCACGGCTTCTGCGTCGCCGGTGGCACTGACATGGCCCTGTGCTCAGACCTGCTGGTGATCGCGGCCGACGCCAAGATCGGCTACCCGCCGGCACGCGTCTGGGGCTCCCCCACGACCTCGATGTGGACCCACCGCCTCGGTCCCCAGCGCGCCAAGCGGCTGCTGTTCACGGGCGATTCGCTGTCCGGGGCCGAGGCGCTGGAGTGGGGTCTGGCGATCGAAGCGCCCGCGGCCGAGCAGCTCGACGAGCGCACCGAGATCCTCGCGGCACGGGTTGCCCGGATGCCGGTCAATCAGCTGATGATGATGAAGCTGCTGGTCAACCAGGAGATCATGGCCGGCGGCCTGCACGGCACGCAGGTGCTGGGCACGGTGTTCGACGGCATCACCCGCCATACGGTCGAGGGCCACGCCTTCCGTGAGCGCGCGGCCGAGGCGGGGTTCAAGCAGGCGGTGCGGGAGCGCGACGAGCCTTTTGGCGATCCCGGCCCCTCCACGTTTAAGGGCTGAGAAGGAGACGACGGCATGACCGACGAGGTTCGCTACGAGCGCATCGGGGCAGCGGCGGTGCTCACGATCGACCGCCCCGCTCGCCGCAACGCGGTGGACGGACCCACCGCCGATGAGCTACAGGCGGGTTATGAGCGCTTCGTCACCGACGAGGACGCACGCGTGCTGGTGCTCACGGGGGCGGGCGGCGTGAGTTTCTGCGCGGGTGCCGATCTGAAGGCGATCGACACGCTGACCGCCAGGGTCGCCGCTCACGGCGGTCCGCTGGGCTTCACGCGGCTGACCTCGCCCAAGCCGACGATCGCCGCGATCGAGGGTTGGTGCGTGGCCGGTGGCCTTGAGCTGGCGCTGTGGTGCGATCTGCGCATCGCCGGGGCGGGCTCACAGCTGGGCTGCACCGAGCGACGCTGGGGCGTGCCGCTGATCGACGGAGGCACCCAGCGTCTGCCGCGCATCGTCGGTCTGGGCCGCGCGCTCGACCTGATCCTCAGCGGCCGCCTGGTGCAGAGCGAGGAGGCCGCCGCGATCGGCCTGCTGACGGAGGTCGTGCCCGACGGCACAGCGCTCGCACGCGCGCTTGCGATGGCCGAGGGCCTCGCGGCGTTCCCGCAGGAGACGATGCTCGCAGACCGGCGCGCGGCGATCGAGGGCTTCGGGCTCCCGCTCGAAGCGGGGCTGGCGCTCGAGTGGCGCCACGGCGCACAGACGATGCAGGCGGGACAGCTTGGCGCACGGCGCTTCGCGGACGGACAGGGACGCCACGGAGCGGGCAGCGGGGTCTAGCCGACGTATCCCGGCCGCTCAGGCGGCGCGCGCGGACTGATCGCACCCGCACTGCCCGGCGCGCCATGCGAGCGCGAGTTTGATCGCGCCCGCGAGCTGCTCAATCGTGAACGGTTTTCTCAGCGAGGCCGCGAACGGCACATCGATCTCTGGGACCGGGGCGATGCTGACGCACACGATCGCCAGCGACGCGTCGCTGATGTGCGCACCCTTGGCGAGCACCGCGCCGAGCGCAGCGGCGGGCTCTACCAGGAATACGTCGACTCCACTCACGTATTCGGGGGTCGGCACCGTTACCACAACCGGCTCGTGGCCCAGTGCGCCAACCATGTGCTCAAGCAGGTGTCGCACCCCCTCATGGGGCTCACTGATGAGTATCCGTACCATCACAATGAATATTCACCTCGACAGGATGGAGTATGCGATGCCATCCGGTATGAAAAGCGTATGAGTCAGTCGCGCATATTGGTGATCGATGACGACGAGCTGCTCAGAGCGCTGGTGAGGGCCGTGCTCGAACCGGCCGGGCACGAGATCCGAGAAGCCCCCGACGGACGCCGGGGACTGCGCGAGCTGTACGCCAGTGATGTCGACCTCGTGATCCTCGACATCGAGATGCCCGACATGGACGGCTGGGCCACGCTTGAGCGGATCCGCGACCTCTCAGACGTGCCGGTGCTGATGCTGACCGCGCACGGAGCGGAGCTGGAGCGCGTGCGCGGCTTGCAGGGAGGCGCCGACGACTATGTGGTGAAGCCCTTTGGGCACCAGGAGCTTGCCGCCCGTGTGCAGTCGCTGCTCCGTCGCGCGGGCACGCACAGCGCACAGCCGACCTACGCCGACTCGCTGCTCAGCATCGATTTCGCCCGGCGCGCCGTGCGCTACGGCGAGCGCGACGTGAGCCTGACACCGCTTGAGTTCAAACTGCTGGCCACGCTCGTGCGCCACCCCAACCAGGTGCTGAGTCGCGAGCAGCTGTTGGAGCTGGTGTGGGGCGACGCCTATGGCGTCTCGCTCGGCCAGGTCAAGCTCTATGTGGGTTATCTGCGTCGCAAGCTCGAGCCCGAGCACCCCGGGACCACGCCGGTTGAGACGGTTCGTGGGTTTGGCTATCGGTATCGGCGGGCAGAGCGGTGACGGCGGCTGAGCGGTGAGCGACCCGGCCGTTAGCGGCCGGTGGCCTGATGCAGGGCCGCCCGCAGGCGTTCGAGCTGTGCAACCTGCCACTGCTCGAAGCTCGCCGAAGCCGGGGTGAGCGTCTCGGTCACGGCCGCGATCGGGATCTGCCGTTCACGCGCAATCTGATTGACCCGCTGGACATCCGGCGTGACGTTCTGGCTGTTGAGCACCCACACCGCGATCTGTCGGTCGTGAGCCTGAGCGTCGACGGTCTCCTTGTCCTGCACCGTCACATCGGTGCCCTCGGCGATTGCCTTGGTGAAGCTGTAGGGAGTCATCAGCTTCAGTCCGAGGGCTTCTCCCAGGGGCTGGAAGATGCTCTCGCTGTACCCCACCGGCACACCCGCGTACCTGACGCGGATCTCGCGGAGCAGATGATCGTAGGCGGCCAGGTCACGCCGTTCGAACGCTCGCCGCCGTTCGGCGAAGTAAGCCGCGTCGCGGGGGTCGAGGCGCTGATAGTCGCTCGCGATCTGCGCGATCACCTTGCGAACGTCGCCCGGCGAGTACCACCGATGCGGGTTTTCGCCTTCGCGCACGCCGAGCAGAGCGCCGACGTTCAGCACCACCCGTCCGCTGACGGGATTGGCCCCGATCAGCTTCGAGGCCCAGCCGTCGTACCCGATGCCGTTGACGATCGCCAGTCTCGCGCCCGCCATCGTGCGGGCATCCTGCGCGGTCGGCTCATAGCTGTGGGGGTCCGTGCCGGGATTGGCGATGATGCTTTTCACACTGGCCTTCGCGCCCGCCAGCTGGGCGGCGATGCTGCCCCAGAAGTTCTCTGCGGCCACCACTTCGAGCTTGTCCGTGGCGGTGGTCGAGGTCGGCGAGGACCCGGCGCCGCAGCCTGCCCCAACCATGCCGAGCAGAAGGGCGGACACAGCAGCGGTCACACGAAACGCCGATCTGGACACAAGAGCACTGCCTTTCCTGAGAGGTGCGGATGCAAGCTGGCGATCCGCACCCTAACATAAAAACAAGACTGAATCTTATAAAGGAGAGGCGTTCGGCCGCTGGACTATGCTGAGGCCATGTGCGTGGGTTGTGCGATGTTGGCCGCCTCAGCCGCTACGGGCTTTCGGACGTGGCTCCAGACTCACCACCTCGGCTGGTTGACCCCCCGCCGTCTGCGCATGCTGACGCTCGCCGCGATGACCGCAGCGACCCTCGTCTCCTCAGTCGGGCTCAGCGGATCCACGGCAGCCTCTGGGCACGCTCACCAGCAGACGCACGCCCGGCCGCACCAGCGATAGGCTGCGGCCCATGGAGCCCCAAATATGAGCACAGTGAGAATCGACACAGAAGGGCCGTTGACGGTCCTGACGCTGGACAGCCCACCCCTGAATCTGTTCGACCAGACGATGATCGACGAGCTTGAGGTGGCGGTGGGAGCGCTCGCGGCCGAGCCACCGCGCGGTCTGCTGATCCGAGCCGAGGGGCGCGCGGTCAGCGGCGGGGTCGACGTGCACGTCTTCGACGGCCTCGATCCCGAGCAGGCGGGTGAGCTGTGGACGCGCCTGCTGGAGATGATCCATCGCGTCGAGCGACTGCCGGCCCCCACGGTGTTCGCCGCGCACGCGCTCTGCCTGACGGCCGCCTTCGAGCTGTCGCTGGGCTGCGATCTGCTGCTGGCGGCCGAGTCGGCGCGCTTCGGGCTGGTCGAGACGGTCGTCGGGTTGACCCCCGCGATGGGGGGCACCCAGCGCCTGGCCGAGCGCGCCGGTCCGGCGCGGGCCCGCGAGCTGGTGATGACCGGGGAGCTTTACGACGCGGCCACCCTGGAGCGCTGGAACGTGGTCAACCGGGTGCTGCCCGACGAGGGCTTCGACGCGGCCGCGAGGGCGTTTGCGCGCAAACTGGCGGAAGGTCCCACCCGCGCGCACGCGGCCACCAAGGCGATCGTGCGGGCTGCGCTTGACGAGGGTGGGGCGCACGGAGCGGACGAGCGCGTCCCCCGGCTGGCGGGCGACCTCTTCGCCACCGAGGACCTCAAGGGCGCCGTGCGCTCGTTCCTGGAGCGCGGCCCGGGCCACGCCACGTACGAGGGCCGCTGAGCTAAAAGACGGCCGGTTGAGCTAGGACAGCTGCTGAGCTAAAAGACGCCTACTGAGCGTCCGGAGCCGGGACCGGTAGGAGACACTGCATCGTGTAGGTCTGGGCGTGCAGCATCTGCGCACTCGGCCTTGGGCCACCAGTAGAAATCCGCATGGATAGAGTCGGGCCCTCGTGCTCAGGGCGGCCTGGAGGACTTCGAAGCAGCTCGCGGTCGCACTCGCCTAATTCTCCTCATTGGACTTAGCCAAGACTGCTCTCTATGTTCAACCCATACCTCAAACGGCCGCCACCGGATGTGCTCACCCGGCGCGCCGGCCAACCGACTTCTGGGAGACAACGTGCTAAACGAGATGCTGGGCATCAACCCTCCAGGTCGCAAAACGTCTCCTTTTTTCACGACCGCGGCGCTCGGCGTGCTCATGGTCTTCGCGATTGCGTGCTTTCCGGCTAGTGCGTCGGCGTCGCTTTGTACCGACAGTTGGGTGGGCGGGAGCGAAGGGCTCTGGGAAACGGCTTTGAGCTGGTCGGCCAAACATGTTCCGACGTCAAGCGATGTCGCCTGCATCGGCGCCGGAAAGACCGTGCTGGTCAGCAGCCTCGCGAACCAGGTTGGGGTGCTCCAGGGGGAAGGAGCGGTCGTAGTGACCGGCACCATCGAAGTCATCAACGTGCTCGAACCGTCGTCGATCGCCGCGCTGACTGTCACTTCAAGCGGAGTTATGGGTGGTGGTGCCGAGGTCGATGTGACCAGTTCGTTTACGGGCGGTGGGTTTGGCACGTTGGCGGGTTCGGGGTCAACCGTGATCGAGCCGGGTGCGACTGGCACGATCAGCACGACCGAAGGGGAGGGCTTCTTTTTGAGCGAACGCACGCTGCGCAACGCGGGGACGTTTACGGTCGGCGTCGAAAGCGGGCTGGGAGGACAAGAACATGCCAAGTTCATCAACAGCGGCACGTTGATCGTCAACGGCAAAGGCAAGGAAAATCTGCATGGTCTGATCGCCGCCGAAGGCGAAGCGTCGCTGACGTCCACGGGCACAGTGGAGAAGACCGAAGGCGCCGGGCCCTCGCCGATCGAGTTCGCCTTCGCTAACGAAGGGGTCGTCAGATCGACGGCGGGAATACTCGAATTCACGGGTGGCGGTGTCTCTGGCTCCAAAACGCCCGGTTCGTGGGAAGCCTCGGGCAAAGGCACCGCCATCGCTTTCCACGGGGAAAGCGCAAGCTTTGCACTGGGTGCGAAAGTTCCGATGTCGGGGGCGGTTGAAGTTCTGAGCGGAACGGTGATCGCAGGGACGATCGAAGGTGCCGCGGCGAGCATCACGGTCGCGGGCGCCGGCCTCTTCGGCGGCGGCACGCTCGAAGTCAACGGGAAAGCCCCTTCGACGGTACAGAACCTGTCGGTCACGCGCACCGGGGAAGAAAAGGTCGGCGGCATCCTGCAGGGCACCGGTGAGCTGGACGTCACGGCCTCCTTCACCGGTGGAGGCTACGCGACAATGGCCGGCACGGGCTCGACGGTGATCGAGCCAGGCGCCACGGGTTCTATCGAACCAATCAGCAGCGCCGGGCTCACCCTGGAAGAACGTACGCTGAGCAATGCCGGGACCCTGACACTCGGCGAAGAAAGCGGGATCGCGGCGAGCAATCACGCGCGCCTGCTCAACAGTGGGACGCTGATCCTCAACGGCGACGGGGCTGAATCCAACCATGGACTGATCGCCGCCGAAGGCGAAGCGACCCTGGTCAACACGGGCATCGTCAAGAAGACAGCCGGCACCAAAGACACGCCGGTGGAGTACCGATTCGAAAACTTTGGCCAGATCCACGAAGAAACAGGGCCGTTGAAAATCTACTATCCGGTGTCGGCCTCCGCGGGCACACAGGAAGGCCTGAACAACCCGTCGGCGCCGGGCCAGCAGCACCCCGACTGTGGCGACCCGGTGAACTGTGCGACGGGGAACTTCTCCGAGTCCCAGACCGACCTCGCGGTCGGCGGGCGCGGCGTCGGTTTGACGCTCACACGGACCTACAACTCCAACGCTGCGGCCACGGCCACGGGTCCGGGCAGCTTCGGGTATGGCTGGAGCGGCTCGTTCAGTGACCACCTGGTCTTCGAAAAAGAAAGCCAGCGCATCACGGTGGTGCAGGCCAACGCAAGCACTGTTGCGTTCGCCGAAACCGAAGGCGGCTCCTCCTTCACGGCGCCGGCGTGGTCGCAGGATGCGTTCACGGGCAACTCCAAAGCCGGCTACACGCTGACCTTGGAGAACCAGACGAAGTACAGCTTTGAAGGTTCCAGCGGGCGGCTGACGAGCGTCGCGGACCGCAATGGCAACACGGCGACGCTCGCGTATGACGGCAGCGGGCGTCTGGAAACGATCACCGATCCAGCCGGGCGCAAGATCACGCTCGCGTACAACGGCGAAAAACTGGTGGAAAGCGCGAAAGATCCTATGGGCCACACCGTGAAATACGCTTATGAAGGCGGGGATCTCCTCAGCGTAACGGAGCCCGGCGAAAAAACCCCGCGCTGGCAGTTCACAGTCGGTGGTTTCCATCTGATCACGACGATGACCGACGGGCGCAGCGGGACGACCACGAACGAATACGACGAATCCCACCGCGTGATATCCCAGACCGACCCGGCAAAACGGACCCTCACCTTCGAATACGCTCCGTTCGACACCAAGATTACCAACCACTCCACAGAAACCGTGATAGACGAGCGCCTCACGAGCGCAGACCTCGTGTACTCCCTAACCCGTGGCTACGGATCGGCGACACCGAGCACCGAAAGCTTCACCTACGACGCCGCGAACAATCTCTCACAGGCCACCGACGGCAACGGACACAGCACGACGTACACCTACGACGAACACGCCAACCGGACCTCGATGCTGGACGCCGACAAACACGAAACGCGGTGGACGTACAACGCCACCCACGATGTCGAAACCATCAAAACCCCCAAGGGGGAGACGACGACAATCGCACGCGACGAACACGGGAACGCCGAAAGCGTCTCGCGACCGATCTCGAGCAAAGTCACGCAGAGCACCCATTACACCTACGACGCCCACGGGGAGGTCACGAGCCTCACAGACCCCCTTGAACGGGTGTGGAAATACGAATACAACAACCAGGGGGACCGCACGAACGAAACGGACCCCGAAGGCGACAAGCGCACCTGTGCCTACGACGAAGACTCCCAGGAGACCTCAACGGTGAGCCCGCGGGGCAACACCAAAGGCAGCGTACCCAGCAAATTCACGGCCAAAATCGAACGCGACGCGCAGGAGCGCCCGACAACGACCTCCGACGCCTTGGGCCACACCGAAAAATACGCCTACGACGGCAACGGCAACCTCGAATCTCTGACCGACGGCAACGGCCACAAAACCTCCTACACCTACGACGCGGACAGCGAGCCGACGCAGGTCAAAGCTCCCAACGGAGCGCTGACGGAAACCGGCTACGACGGCGAAGGCCGCGTGATCAGCCAGACCGACGGCAACAAAAACACGGTCAAATACGTGCGCAATGCGCTCGGCGCGGTCACCGAAGTGATCGATCCGCTGGGCCGCAAAACCACGAAGGAATACGATTTGGCGGGCAATCTCACAAGCCTGACGGACGCCGCGAAACGCACGGCCACTTATAGCTACGACCCGGCGAACCGCCTGAAAGAAGTCAGCTACTCAGACGGCAAAACTCCGACAGCCAAATACGAATACGACGCGGACAGCGACCGCACCGGCATGACCGACGGCAGCGGAAAATCAAGCTTGACTTACGACCAGCTGGACCGGCTGACCGAAAGCACCAACGGGCACGGCACCACGAGCTACGAATACGACACGGCGAACGAGCAGACGAAGATCGTCTATCCGTCCAAAAACGCGGTGGTACAGGAATTCGACAAAGCGGGCCGTCTAAAATCGGTCAAGGACTGGCTGGAACACACAACGCGGTTCGAATACAACCCAGACTCGACCACGGAAACCGTGACCTTCCCGACCACGACCAAAGACAGCGACAAATACGCCTACAACAATGCTGGACAGCTCACGGAAGTCAAGCTGGCCAAGGGCTCAGAAACCCTCGCGTCGATCATCTACACACGAGACAGCGACGGGCAGGTCACCACGAGCACTCAGAAAGGACTACCAAGCGAAGAAAAACAGAGCTACGAATACGACCTGAACAATCGCCTCTCCAAAGGCGGGACGATCGCCTACGGCTACGACGCGGCCAACAACCCCACGAAGATCGCCGCCAACACCTACACCTACGACAAAGCCGGCCAGCTCGAAACAGGCGCGGGAACGAAATTCGCCTACGACGCCCTCGGAGAGCGCAGCAAAGCGACCCCATCAAAAGGCCCGGCAACCAGCTACTCCTACGACCAGGCCGGTAATCTAACCGCCGTGACGCGTCCCGAAGAATCGAAAGTCCCAGCGATCAAAGACGCCTACGCCTACGACGGGAACGGACTACGCAGCTCCCAGACAATCGGCTCAAGCACCACCTACCTGACGTGGAACGTCAGCGGCCAGGGGCTCCCGACGATCCTCAACGATGGCCAGAACAGCTACATCTACGGCCCCGGAGGACTCCCCGTCGAGCAGATCGACACCAAAGGCACCACCCTCTACCTCCACCACGACCAGGCCGGCTCGACAAGGCTCATCACCGCGAGCACCGGCGCCACCGCAGGCACCACCACCTACGACCCCTACGGCAACCCCACCGGCAGCACCGGCACCAGCACCACACCACTCGGCTACGACGGCCAGTACACCAGCAACGACACCGGACTCATCTACCTACGCGCACGCACCTACGACCCCACCACCGCACAGTTCCTAAGCGTCGATCCGCTCAAGGCGATCACAGGAGAGCCGTATGCCTACGCGACCGATGATCCGTTGACCTGGGTTGATCCGAGTGGACTGTTTTCGCTTACTGACATTACTGAAGGTGTTGCAAAGGCCGGGAAGGGCCTCCTCCACGCTGGACTAGATGTTGCCGCAGTAGTACCGTATGCGGCCTACTTCGTGCCCTATTACGCAGCAAAGGGTGTGAATGAAGTGGGTTGTAGTTCCCTGTTTGGTCCGGTCAAGCCGGTAACGTGCTTAGTTTCGCATATAGCCGTTGCACCAGCTGTGGTTCCTGAGACTGGCGGTCTAGCTTTAGACGCGGCTATCGACTTGTTGAAGGGGGAGTCCCCCTGCGACGAGGGCCTTCATGGCTACATAAACCCGCTACACTCATTCTTGCCAAGCTCCCTACGGGGACCAACGCTCTACCTACCCGGCATACATCCAAGCGGAGTGATTGATTTTGAATGGTAGCAACGGTGCTAGCAGATATGTTTGCCTGGTTCCTATTTATTGGCATAGCGCTACTGGGGTTTGCGCTTTCAGCGATTGGTGTGGTTCGCGTGTATCGGTACACGCAGAAACGCGAACTGGGTCGTACTGCTGCCACAGTGATGGTCGGCGCCGTCACGATAGGGTTATTCCTCGGGGGATGGATGCTTCTGGGGCTATACTTACTGTTTGCCTGGATACAGCGGTCTGCCAGAAGTACCCGCCCGGCAGGCGGAGAGAAGTCGTAAACGGATGGCCTTCTACATCAAGTCACGGCGATACTGGAACCGGTAATTTGGGTTTGCACTGTATTGAACGAACAATCGCCTCGCCAAAGCCCTTGGGAGCGAGCACCGCAGATACGATCAAACGGATTGATGACGGGTGACAGAAGCTCGGACATCCCCTGAATCTCGGAGATGTGGCCTGCCTTGAACTCACTGACGCTGGGCGGGCGGAGGCGCGTGGTGTGTCCTCCTGATCCGAAAGTGCCCGAGCGAGGCCTCTCTTGGCGAGCCCGCGCCAAGAACGCAAGCGAATGGGTTGTTGTGGCAATGCTCAAGGTGATGGACATCCTTCTCGATTTCTGCGCGGCGCTGAACCAGCGGAGGCGCACTACGAGCTTTTGGTAGTGAGACCGGAAGCCGTCATGGTGTTGCTTTCGATACCAGGGGAGCGGTGGGAGATTGAGTTCTTTCGTGATGGTCACATCGAGCTTGAGCGGTTTGTGAGCCAAGGCATTAACGACGCGGGTCCTGTTGATCTTGAAGCGGCTTTGCGATATTACGATCCCGACTGACCGATCAGCTACCGTACGGCCTTGCGTAAATGCTTTTCGCGCAAATCAACAACTCGACCGGCGCCGTGTATAAGGTTCCATCACCAAAGGGGGCGTGAACAATGTGCCATTGCCGTGAGTTGAACGAGCCGAGGTGAGATGACAATGATAGTCGCGCAAGTACAAGAATAACCTGGAGGAAATGTCTCGACAAACAGAGAGACATGGCTATCTGCGGTCCGAGCCAAGTAACCGCGAATGCCGCTACGACACTGACCGACAGATCATGACGTACAAGATTCGAGTGGCCAAATGACGCAGACACTACGCAACGAGCAGCTCGACACGAATGGCCTCAGCAAGAAGCGTCGCCGAGCACTGTTGTTGAAGCTCCAGAAAGTGGGCACTGAGCGGAGTATCGATGTCCTGCGGGCGAATCTAGGGTCCGCCGACGTTAAGGGTCAGGTGCGTGCCGTGTTCGCGCTGACTCACATCGGCACCGAGCAAGCCGCCTATGCGCTGATCGACTCTCTTGCGGTGACAACCGGACCCGGTTTCACCTTCGCTGTCAAGTCGCTTGCGGAGAACCATGCCGCACGAGCTAGGCCCGCATTCGTTCGGACGTTGGAGGAGCGCCACGACGAACTCCGCCAAGGGGACAAGCAGGTGCTCGTCTGGGCCCTTTACCGGACGCCGCATCGGAGCGAGGTGCCTGTGCTCGCCGCGCTATTGGGTGAGCAGAGCAGGAGAACACGGCGGATGGCCGCCGTCGCGCTCGCGCAAATCCGGGCTTCTGAGAGCCGAGAAGCGTTGGAGGGGGCCGCGACGTCGCTGTCGTGGCTGCGGGGCCTGCAGGCGCGGCGCGCGCTACGCTCGCTGCGATATGTCAGCGATGAATGACGGTCAGGAGAAGGCGCCTGCGAAGCCGACCCGCCGGGAGCGCGTCTACGAAGTGCTCAACAAAGTCATGGCGGCGATCATCCGCGTTCTGTTTATCTAGCGGGCAACCAGGCTGCCACCAAGCCCTTTATGCAGCCTGGCCTCGTGGCTGAGGAGGCGCCGCTCGGGCCCTATGGTCCAACGCTTGTCTCGGGCGCCGCCGCGCCCACAATCGTCCCGTCTCAAGCTCGCGCAGCAGGAACAGGCTTACTCCCCGGCATTTCTCAGCCGAAGAAGCCGCCCGGCTCCGGACCGCTGCGGGGGTTTAGGGTCGCTCAGGCGTCCGCCGCAGGCCGCCCGATGGCTCCCAGCGCATCCGCGTCAGCCGCGGCGGCCGCGCGGTTCTCCTCCTTGACGGCGAGCCAGATCTCCTCGCGGTAGATCTGAATTCCTGCGGGCGCCGCGATGCCAAGGCGAACGGTCTGGCCGCTGATCTCCATGACCGTGACCAGCACGTCGTCGCCGATCACCACGCGCTCTCCGGGACGACGCGTCAATATCAGCATTGCCGCTGATTATGCCGCATCCATCGCCGACTGGCCCGTGTCGGCGGCCAGCGCGAACAACGGGGCCTGCAACGAAGCGTCGGGCGCCGTGTTCAGCACCTGACTTCCAACGCCCGAGTGCACCACCAGCGGGGCGCGCAGGTTGACCGTGATGTCCTGGGGCTTCGGGGCGGCGCGCACCGTCACGAGCAGCTGCGCGGAGGCCAAATCGGGGGCACCGAGCAGCTCCAGGTCCTCCGCGCCAAGCTCGGGCGCGTAATCGGGGAAGAACAGGCAGGGGTCGACCACGGGCAGCGCGAGGGCGCCGTCCTCCAGGGAGTGCAGCCACAGAAAACCGGTCCCCGGATTGCGGTCGAGCAGCGCGTAGCGCGAGCCCTCCAGGCCGATCAGCCCGTGCGGGAACTCGATCACGGTCTCCGGCTCGATCGGCAGGGTGCCGAAGCGGGTGCTCTGGATGGTCTCGGACATGGGTTGTTGCCTCACCTTCTCCTCTAGCGCAGGAAGTTGAGCAGGGATTCCTGCACGATGTTCGCACCCGCGTGCAGCGCGGCATTGTAAGCGGCCTGCTGATTGGAGTACGTGATCGACGTCTTCGCGAAGTCGGCGTCCTGGGTGTCGGAGAGCGCCTGGCTGGTGGTGGCCTGGAGGTCCAGGATGCGGCTGGCGGCCATCTGTAGCTGGTTGGTCCGGGCGCCCACGTTGGCCTGAACTTTGGTCAGCCGGTCGAGATTGTTGTCGATGTTCGTCAGGTCGGCGCCGCTGAGTTCGTTGCGCGCTTCGGTGGTGCCGGCGCGCAGGTGCAGGGAGATCGTGCGCAGCACGTCCAGGAGCTTGCCGTCACCCGGTTCGGTGCCGTTGCCGAGCAGCGAGGAGATGTCGGTGTTCGCTTCAACCGAGGCCCCCGGCCCGATCGTGCGGGTGACGCTGCCCCCGTTGCCCTGGTATTCGTCGTTCGCGCCCGCCTGGTAGGGCGCCACGTTGGTCGCGGTGCCCGAGAAGATGTGCTGACCGCCGTATTCGGCGTTGGCATCCTGCTTGACGGTTTCGGTCAGCTGATCGACCTCTTCGGCGATGCCGTTGAGATCGGACTGCCCGTTGACGCCGTTGGCGGCCTGAACCACAAGCTCGCGCACGCGCTGCACGACGCTGTTGATGCTCGAGAGCGAGCTGGAGGCGGTGTTCAACCAGGAGGTGCCATCCTGCACGTTGCCTTCGTAGCCCTGCAACCCATCCAGGGCGCTCTGCAGCCCGATCGCGTGACTGGCCCCATAGGGGTTGTCGGAGGGCTGCATGATCGACTTGCCCGAGGAGAGTTCGGTGGCGCTGCGCTCCATCGCGGCCAGCGAGGAGTTGACGTCGGTGAGCGTCGTGCTGACCATCATCGCGTTGGTGATCCGCTGGCTCATGCGCTACAGCCCCACGGTCCCGGTGTGCTCGATCAGGGTTTCGAGCATGCTGTCCATCGCGGTCAGGGTGCGCGCCGAAGCCTGGTAGCCGTGCTGGAAGGTGATGAGGTTGGTCATCTCCTCGTCGAGCGACACGCCCGAGACGCTCTGGCGCTGGTTTTCGACCGAGTTGACCATGGCCTGCGAGTTGGTCTGCCGGCTCTGAGCGGACTGCACGTCGCTGCCGAGCTTCTCCACGAGCGCGGCGTAGCTTTGATCGGTGCCGGCCCCGCGCAGCGCGGCGATGCGCTGGGCCACGTCGTTGCCGCCCGCCGCTTCGGTGGAGGAGGTCTGGACTTGGGGGGCGGTGACGGCCACCGCGAGCGTCGCCGCGGTGCTGCCGCTGAAGAATGGCGTGGAGCTGTGCAGCGCGTTTACGGTGCTCGCCAGTGTGCTAGCCACCCCGTCAAGCGCGGCCTGGTAGGTGGCCAGCGCGCCACCGGAACCGGCGAGTTCCACGAGCGCGCCCAGCTGCCCACCGGCGGCGCCGGTCAGGGCCTGGGGCCAGGTGACCGCGGTGCCTTCCACGAGCGGGGTTTCGGCGTCGCCAAAACTCACGGTGTCGGTGCCGTCGGCGGCCTTGGTGACCTTCACCTGGGCCAGTTCGGAGAGCTTGTCGATCAGCTGGTCGCGGCGGTCGAGCAGGTCGTTGGGCGCCTGGCCGGCCTCTTCGGAGAGCTTGATCTGCTTGTTGAGCTGGGCGATCAGGTTGGCGTTGCCCTGCACCTGTCCCGAGGGTCCGGTGATCGCGGCGTACTGGGCGGCGGCTTCGGTGGCGATGCTCGCGAGCTGGGCGCTGACCTGGTGCAGGGTGCCGGCCACCTGCTGGCCGGTGCTGACCACGCTCTCCTTGGCGGCTTCGCTGGAGGGCGAGTTGGCCAACGATCCCCATGCCCCCCAGAACGCCGAGAGCTGGCTCGCGAGCCCGGACTTGGTGGGCTCGTCGAACGCTCCCTGGGCCTGCTGCAACTCGGTGGACTGTGTGGTCGCTTCACCGAGCGCGGTGTTCTGAGCGCGGTACTGGGAATCGAGATAGGTGTTGCGAATGCGGCTGAAGGTGCTGACGCTGACCCCGGTGCCGAGCTGTCCGCCGCGCCCGTTGGTGGGTGACATGGCGGCGATCACCATCGGTTCGTTGGTCTGCAGGACCGCGGTCTGCCGGGAGTAGCCGGGCGTGTTGGCGTTGGTGATGTTGTGACCCGTGACGTCGATCGCCTGCTGCTCGGCGATCAGGCCACTGAGCGCGGTCTGGAGTCCTTGAAGGGTGGGGATCGACATCGCTCTAGGCCTGGAGGTCGAGGACGTGGAGCGCGCCGTTGGGGCGAGCCTGGGTGAGCGGCGTCGAGGAGCCCTGGGAGCTGTAGCCGTCAACCCCGTCGAGCGCGAGCGACTTCATCAGGTGATCGAGGAAGGACAGCTCCATGCTCATCAGCGCCCGGTTGCAGGAGTGCTCGCGCTGAAGCTCGTGCAGCAAACCCCGCAGCTCGGCGCTGCGCGCGATTGCAAGCTCCGCGCTTGAGGGCCCCATCAAACTACTCAGACGGGTCAGGGTGACCGCCTCGGGGGGAATCCCCAGACGCGCGCCGCTGATCGTGAGCAGACGCGTACGCTCCTGCTCGATCTGCCCCCTGCGGCTCATCTCGCCGTGGAGGATCCCGGCGATCCGCACGACCGCGTGAACCTCGCGCGCCCGGATCGCGACGCCCTGCTCCAACAC
Source organism: uncultured Solirubrobacterales bacterium (assembly GCA_963813115.1). GTDB lineage: Bacteria > Actinomycetota > Thermoleophilia > Solirubrobacterales > Solirubrobacteraceae > Palsa-744. The sequence goes on along the minus strand of CAWEXS010000002.1, from coordinate 1,822,402 downwards.
CAGCTCGAGCAGCCGGCGCGCCGAGGCGAGCTGGGCATCGAGGTGGGCCAACACGTCACCCGTGAGGGCGTCGTCGCGATCCAGCGACTCGAGCCCGCTTGCGACGACCTCGGCCATGCTCATGAGGAGACACCCCCGGTGGCCCCGACGGTCGCGGCGGATTCCACGCGCGCGCTCCCGCCTGCCGGCCGGCCACCGTCGGGAGCAAGCGAGGATCGCGAGCCGGCGGCTGCCGCGCCGCCCACGGGTTCGAGATCTTCCATCAGCTGCGTGGCGAGCCCGAGCCCGCCCTGGCTCATGACGCCGTTGCTGAGCGCTTCGGGCATCAGCGAGGAGAGCCCGCCGCCGATCGCGGTGCCCGCGCCGCCCTCTGCGCCTTCGCCGCCGTCTTCAGTGAGGCCGCCGACGGCGGTGAGCGACTGTGAGAGCTGCTGCACGAGCATCCCTTCGAAGTCCAGCGCACGCGCGTAGGCCTGCTGGCGAGCGGGCGAGCCGTTGCGGACCGAGGCGGGCTCCAGGGCCTGGTTGACGATCGGCAGGCCGGCGCCGATCGAGGTTGCCGCGATGGGGCTCAGCGGAGTGTTCATGAGCGCAGCTGGTTGGCGATCGACATCATCTGGTCCTGGCTCTTGATCGCGCTGCTGGCGAGCTGGTAGCTGCGCTGGGTGGTCATCATGGTTGCCATCTCGGTGGCCATGTCCACGTTGGAGCCCTCCAGGGCGCCCTGACGAATGGTGCTCGCGCTGCCCGCCGCGTGGGGGGTGCCGCTGGCGGCATTGGTGGTGAACCGACCGCCGCCGTCGGCAATCAGGTGATCGGGTGAGGTGACCGTGACGAGCGCGATCTGGCCGAGCTTGCGGCCCCCGGCCTGAACGGTTCCGTCGGCGGCGATGCTGACGGCGCTGGGCGAAACTCCGTGGGGCAGGGTGATCGGCGGGTCAAGCAGACTGCCGTCATCGCTCGTGATCCGTCCCTGGGCGTCCACGTTGAACGCGCCGTTGCGGGTGAGCGACACCTGCCCGCCCGCGCCCTTGACCTGAAAGAAGCCGTCGCCCTGGATCGCGAGGTCCAGGGGGTTGCCGGTTTCCTGGATCGCGCCCTGGGCCTGGTCGTGGCCGATCACCTGCGCGCTCGCCCCGGCGCCGGTGCTGGTGGAGGTCGCGCCCTGGTTGACTTCGTTGTAGAGGAGGTCGCCGAAGCCGATGCGCTCGCTCTTGTAGCCGGTGGTCGAGATGTTCGCGAGATCGTTGCTGATCGCGTCGAGCTGCTGCTGCTGGGCGGACATGCCGGCCGCGGCTGAATAGAGACCCTCGAGCATGGCGTCGCTCCTTACCCGGCCCCGTTGATGGAGCCGACCTGCGTGGATGCCTCCTGCAGGGTCTGGTCGATCGATTGAATGGCCTGCTGGCCTGACTGGAAGGTGCGCATCGAGGCCATCATGTCGACCATGACCTTGGCGGCATCCACGCCCGAGGCCTCAAGGACGCCCTGGCGCACGGTGCCGGAGGGGGTCCCGCCGGGGTTGCCGGAGAAGAGGTTGTCGCCCTGCTTGACGGCCCCGGGAACTTCGACGACCTTCAGCGCGGTGGAGGCGACGTGTCCTTCCGCGTCGACCTTCACGGGTGCCCCGTTCTGGCCGAGCACCTTGTTGCCGGCGGCATCGACCAGCTCGCCCTGCGCGGAGGCCGTGAACTGCCCGTCGCGTGTGTAGCGGGTTCCCTGGGCGGTCTGCACCGCGAAGAAGCCACTGCCCACGATCCCGAAGTCCAGCGCCTGAGCAGTGTCCCGCATGCCCGCGGGCGTCATGTCGGTCACGGTCTTGCCGAGCTGCACGCCCATGTTGATCGAGCCGATCGGCTTGCCGCTTGAGGTGTTGCTGAGCAGCAGTTCGCCGAAGCTGTGCTGGGAGGACTGGTCGGACTTGTAGCCGGGCGTCGAGGCGTTGGCCAGGTCGTTGGTGAGCTGGTCCTGACGAGTCTGCTCAGCGACCATGCCGGATGCGGCGATGTAGAGGCCCAGGTCCATCTTGCTCGGGTATTCGGCGAGGGGCGAGCATTCTTTAGGCAGCGCGCAACGTTGGCGGAGGCCGATTTTGGGCGCCGTCTCGCTTGGGGGGTCGGCTCGTATTGGAATAGGTTCCCCGGCATGGATCCCCTGGCGGTCGACCTGACGCTGCTGCTGCGCACGCTGGAAGCCGAGGTGCGCATCGCCCCTGGACGGGTGCTGACGGCGCGGGTGGTGGACAACCAGGACCCCGCGAAGGCCAAGCTGAGCATCGCGGGCAAGCTGCTTGAGGCACGCCTGCCGGAGCATCTCAAGGAGGGCGAGGAGGTGCGCCTGACGGTGCGCGAGGTCAGCGCCGAGAAGGTGGTGCTCTCACTCTCCACCCCGCCGCTCGCCGAAGCGCCGCGCCAGGGCTCCGCCCGCCCCGACCTCAGCGAGGAGGAGGTTCCCGAGGGCAGGGCGGGCCGTGAGGCCTCGGGTGAGTCGGTGCGGCTGCGCTACCAGGCGCCTACGATCGGCCCGGTCGACGTGCGCCTGAGCATCCATCAGGGCGCGTTGCGCGCGATCGTCGCGGTGCGCGCCGGGGACGTGCACGGCCTTGCCGAGGGCCAGGCCGCGGAGCTGCGCGAACGGCTGGCGGGCATCACGGGCATGGCGGTCGAACTCGTGATCCAGGCGCGTCGCGATCCGATCGAGATCTATGTCTGAGCGCAATCCGCGCAAGCGCGCCACGGCGCTGCGCTATGAGCCGGGCGAGAGCGCCCCGACGGTGCTCGCCTCGGGTGTCGGCGTGATCGCCGAGCGCCTCGTGGAGAAGGCGCGCGAGGCGGGCGTGCCGGTCAGTGAGGATCCGGCCCTGGCCGAGGCGCTGGGGATGCTGGCGCTCGGCAGCGAGATCGCCCCCGAGCTATATGCGGCGGTGGCCGAGACCCTGGCCTGGGCCTACCGTCTGGACGGTCGCGCCGCTAGCGCGGCGCGGTCTACCTAGCCGACGGGCCGTTAGCCGACGGCCGTGAACAGCGAGAGATCGCCCGAGAGCCGCTCGCGCAGACGGCCGCGCAGCTCACTGTGGATCTGGGAGACCCGGCTCTCGGAGACCCCCAGCCGCCCACCGATCTCGCGCAGCGTCCAACCCTCGACGTAGAGCAGGATCGCGACTTCGCGCTCGCGCACGGGCAGCTGCGCGAAAGCGTCGCGGAAGCGCTCCTTGGCCTCGCGCCGCTCGGCGCGGTGAGCGGGGTCGCAGTCCTCGTCGGTGCTCTCCAGCGTGTCGATCCGCTCGATCGTGGTGCTGTCCTCCGAGCGCACGGTCTTGTTGAGCGAGCTGACCTCGGATAGCGCCAGCTCGTCAAGGCGACCGGAGAGCGCGGCGGTGCTGAGCCCGACCTCCTCGGCCAGCTCCTCACGCGTGGGCTGGCGATCGTGGCGGGCCAGGAACTCCTCACGGGCGCCGTTGATCGCACGCTCGGCCCGGCGCAGCGAGCGGGGAGCCCAGTCGTGGCGGCGCAGCTCGTCGAGCACGGCGCCGTGAATGCGTGTCCATGCGAACTGCTCGAGCGTCGCCCCCTTGTCGGGGTCGTAGCGGTCGATCGAGCGGATCAGGGCCTCAAGGCCACAGGAGAGGAAGTCCTCGACATCGCACTGCGCGGGAACCTCGCGGACCTTGCGGTAGACGATGTATCTGACCATCGGAGTGAACGTGAAGATCAGCTGGTCACGCAACCGCACCTCACCCGTCCGCTTGTACTCCCGCCACAACGAAAGCACCTCGGGGGCCGAGATCCTCACCGCACGCTTCTCCATAGTTCTCATTTGCCTGCTCCGCCTTCGAGGGAAGTGTCTGCTCCCCGTCCTAAGGGGGAGACCCCGCCCTAATCGGTGCGACGGCTCAGCGGCTTGAGCCCCGAATAAACGCTCTCATGAAATCGGGCGACTTCGGCTATTCAAATGGGCTTGGGCGTGGCGCTCGCCCAGGCGTCGAGACCGCTCAGGTATCCAGCGGACAAGCCGATGACCGTGGTCGTCAGCGGGCATGGCGCCCGCACTTCTTCGCCCCTCTCCCCTCCATCTTCGCCCCCTCCCCTTCAACAACCCCTCGCTCGCACAATGGCCCTTCGCTTCTCAGGATCAGCTCCCAGCCCCGACAGCGCCGTCCTGGCCGTCGACCTGCCCGCGCGCGCACAGCAGCTGCTGAGCAGCGGCGACTTTGACGGCTACCGCAAGCTTTTCGAGCTGGCGGAGCAGATCGAGGACCCCCATCGCCGCTACTGGGCCAACTTCAACCTCGTCGAGCGGGGTCTAGCAGCCGGCGCCACGGCCCCCGTGAATCGCCTGCCCGAGCTGTTCGCCACGATCGCCGACGGCGCGCTCTCGGCGCTGGAGCGCGAGCCGCGGGAGCCGAAGCTGCTCAACTACGCGGGCGTGGCCCTGTATGAGCTGTGGAGCCTGGAGGGCGCCCGCGCGTTGTTCAAGGCCTCCCGCCGCCTGGCTTCCAACGTCGGCGAGGCAGAGCGCAACCTCGCGCAGCTCTCCAGCCGTCGCCGTGCGATGCGCGGCGCGCGCACAGTGGCCGCCCTGCACCCCTCGGTGCCCGCGCTCGCCAAGCGCGCGGCCGCCGTCGCCGCGCTCGCGAAGCCGGCCGACGGGCAGCGGCTGAGCCTCTGCATGATCGTGCGCGACGAGGAGGAGATGCTGCCGCGCTGCCTGGCGGCCGTCGCGGACGCGGTCGATGAGATCGTGATCGTGGACACCGGCTCGCAGGACCGCACGATCGAGATCGCGAAGTCCTTTGGGGCCAAGGTGATCGAGCGCGAGTGGACCGGCTCCTTCGCGGATGCCCGCAACGTGTCCTTCGACGCCGCCACCGGGGATTGGCTGATGTATCTCGACGCCGACGAGGTGCTGGTGGCCGAGGACGCCCCGCTGCTGCGCGAGCTGACCGGGCGCACCTGGCGCGAGGCGTTCTACCTGAGCGAGACCAACTACACCGGCGAGCTGGACGCGGGCACTGCGGTCACCCACAACGCCCTGCGCATCTTCCGTAACCGCAAGGAGTACCGCTTCGAGGGCCGCCTGCACGAGCAGATCGCCAAGTTCCTGCCGGGCTACCTGCCCGAGCGCCTGGAGTCCACCGCGGTGCGCGTCGAACATTATGGATACCTGGGGGTCGTGCGCGACGCCCGCGAGAAGTCGCGGCGCAACATCGAGCTGCTGCGCATCCAGCAGGCCGAGAGCCCGCCCTCGCCTTTCCTGCACTACAACCTCGGCTCCGAGTACGCCGCCGCGGGCGACGCTCCCGCGGCGCTGGCCGAGTTCCAGCGCGCCTGGACGCTGATGGACAGCGACCCGGACCGCAACCTGTACGAGTTCGCCCCCGCGCTGGCCAACCGGCTGGTGAAGGCCCTGCGCGTGTGTGGCGGCCCGCGCGCCGCGTTCGACCAGGCCGCGGTGGCGCTGGAGCGCTTCCCGGAGTTCACCGATCTGGTGCTGGAGCAGGCCAGCGCCTGCCTGGCCCTCAGAGAGACCGAGCAGGCGATCGTGCTGCTGGAGCGCTGCATCGAGATGGGCGACGCCTCCGGCCGCTACACCGCGACGGTCGGCTGCGGGACCTACCTGCCGCGGATCGCGCTCGGCGAGATCTGCCTGGAGCGCGGCGAGACCGAGCGCGCCGCCGAGCTGTTGGAGCGGTGTGTACGCGAATACCCCCACTTCGTGGGTTCGATCCTGCCGTTCACGATGGCGCTGCTCGCCCGGGGACTAGAGCCCGAGGCGGTCGTGAGCGAGGTGCTCGCGCTGGTCCCCGAGCCGACCGCGGCCACCCACTTCATGCTCGGGACCGCGCTTTACGAGCGCGGTCACCCCGCCGCAGGCGAGGCCCAGTTCCGCACCGTGCTCGCGCGTCAGCCGGGGTCCGGCAGGGCGCGTGTGGCGCTCGGCGAGACACTGCTGGCCCAGCGTCGCTACGAGGAGGCCGCCGCGACGGCCGCCGAGCTTTCAGTCGAGGACCCGCTGGCCGTGATCGCCTGCCGCACCGAGCTGTTCGCGCGGCTGGCCTCAGCCGGCGGCGCGGCCGCGGCGATCCCCGCGGCCCTCTCACGGGCACAGGCTGCCGGGATGCCCGCGGCCGAGTTCGACCTGTTCAAGGCCTGGGCGCAGCTCGGCAGCGACGGCGCCGCCTCGATCTCGCTCTCCCCCGCGGCGCTTCCGCTGCTTGAGGTGATGCTCGAAGCGCTCCTGCGCGTGCAGGACTTCAAGGTCTTCGAGGGTCTGCTGCCGCTGCTGGCGCGCACGAACCTCGACCGGCGAGCCCAGCGCCAGTTGCTCGCCGAGCTGTACATGCGCCGCGGCTTTCTGGCCTCGGCGGCCGAGGAGTGGATGGCGATCTGCCAGGAGGAGCCCGACTTCAGAGCGCTGCTGGGCCTCGGCCAGATCGCGCAAGCCCAGGGCATGAGCCGGGAGGCCGTCGACTTCGCCTCCGCCGCGCTCGCGCGGGAGCCCGAGAACGAGATCGCAGCGCAGCTGCTCTCCAGCGCTCAGGCGGCTGCGGCCTAGCCATAGGGAGAGGCTGATTAAAGTTATTTCAGAAAGCGCCGATCACAATGGATAAACCCATGAGCGAGGCGGCCCAGGGACGGGACCGCAAGAGATGTTTTCAGGAGGAAAACGAGATGACCTCGCCAATTTTGCCCCCACAGGGATCAAGCTCCACACGGCCTGCGCTCGCGCCCGGTTCCAGCCGGCGTATCAGCGTGCCCACGAGCACGGCCAGCGCCGGGAGTGTCGAGCCCACGGTCTCCCTGGACACTTTTCCCAGCAGCCCTCCCCCGGAGGTGCTGGATCAGATCGCGGCGACCGCCCAGGCCTTTGAGAACCTGCGCAGCCAGGGCCACGAACTGCACTTCAGCCACGACGAGCAGAGCGGCCGTGCCACCATCGAGCTGCGCGACCGCGACGGCAACTCGCTGCGCGCGGTCTCGCCCTCCGAGGCACTCGAGATCGCCGCCGGAAAGCCTCTGGCCTAGGCGCCCGTCATGTCCACGTCCTCGATCGGCTCCCCCTCGGGAGCACCCATCAACATCACCGGGCTCGGATCCGGGCTGGACACCAACTCGATCATCGCCGCCCTGCTCTCGGTGGAGCGACTACCGGTCACCCACAAGACCAACCAGCAGACCACGCTGAACGCCCAGCAGGCTCAGCTGCGCACGATCCAGGGCAACCTTCAGTCGCTCGCCTTCAGCGCCGCGGACCTCGCCTCCCCCTCACTCTTCAAGTCGGCCCAGAGCGTCAGTTCAAGCGAACCCACACGGGTCACCGCGACCACCAGCAGCGGAGCCGCGGTGGGTGGCTACGAGGTCGAAGTCTCAAAGCTGGCCAACTCGGCCCAGCGCACCTTCACGTTCACGAGCCCCACGAGCGCCGAAGCTCTCACGATCGACGGCCACTCCACCGAAGTCGCCGCGGGCGCCACGATCCAGGCGTTTGTCGACAGCATCAACTCCGACAGCAGCGCCACCGTCTACGCGGCGGCGCTCGAAAACGGCAGCGTGGTGCTCTCCAGCAGGGAAACCGGGAACAACGGCGCCGGCTTCATCCAGGTCTCCGCTCCCGGCGGCACGCTCGTCGAACAGGCCGGCCTCGCCAAGGAAGGCAAGAACGCCGAATACAGCATCGACGGCGTGGCGGGCAGCTCGAAGTCCAACATCATCAAGAACGCGATCCCCGGGGTCACCCTGAGCCTGGCCTCGCTGACCACGACCGGACCGGTGACGATCAACGTGGCGGCCCCCGGGCCCAGCACGAGCGCGATCACCGAACAGGTACAGGCGTTCGTGAAGCTCTACAACTCGACGATCGGCTCGATCCAGACCCAGCTCTCGACCAAGCCCCCCGCCAATCCGCAGAACCCGATCGAACTCGGCATGGGCACGCTCTTCGGCGACTCGGACCTGTCGAGCCTGCTCAGCAGCATGCGCCGCAGCGTCTACGCCCCCGGCGCGGGGCTGCCGGCCGAAATGTCGAGCCTGACCAACATCGGCATCAGCACCGGGGCGCCGACCACCGGCGGATCCTTCTCACAGTCCGCGGTTTCGGGCCAGCTGACGGTCAACACGGCCCAGCTGGAAAGCGCGTTGCAAAGCAACCCCACGGGCGTCAAGTTGATGCTCCAGAGCTGGTCCTCGACCTTCCAGAACATCCTCAACACCGATTCCCAGCCGGGTGGGACGATCGACGCGAGGATCAGCAGCGACGGCACCCAGGTCTCCGACCTGAGCCATCAGATCAGCACGATGAACGAAATGATCACGCTGCGTCAGCAGGCGCTCCAGCAGCAGTACACGGCGCTGGAATCGGTGATGGCCCAGAACCAGACGCAGGCCGCGTGGCTTGCCAGCCAGACCTTCCCGAGTTACAACAACAACTAGGGAACTGGCTCCCGCCTGCTTGCCTGGGCAGCTCCGCAAAGCCGCGACTCGCCTCAACTTTGGGGGCCCGCGACCGATCACCGGGGAGTAGTCCAAATCACTTCAACGGGAGCCCGCAAGCGCGATGTCAAACCTCACCGCATCACCGGAGGCCTACCGCCAGGGCGCGGTGCTCTCGGCCACACCCGAGCAGCTGGTCGTGATGCTCTACGACGGCGCGCGTCGCTTCCTGCGCCAGGCGGCCGCCGCGATGCGCGAGGGCGAGGTGCAGCGCACCCACAATGCTCTGCGGCGGGCCGAGCTGATCATCGGTCACCTCGACGGCACCCTGGACCACGAGCAGGGTCAGATCGCCGAGCGCCTGCACGCGATCTACGAGTTTTGCCTGGGCCATCTCAACAGTGCGCGCCTGGACCGCGACGCGGGCAAGCTCGAAGAGGTCGGCGGTCTGCTCGGGGAGCTGCGCGAGGCCTGGGCGGAGATCGCGCGCGCATGAGCACGCTCGACAAGACCCTGGACCCGTACGCCGCGATTCTGGAGCTGGCGGAGCTGGAGCTGGAGCTGGCCGGGCTCGGCAAGATCGAGGATCTGCGCGCCCTCTCGGCGCAGTGGGACGAGCTGACGGCCGGTCTGCCCGAGCAGCCTCCGCCCTCCGCGCGAGCGTTGCTGGAGCGGGCGGCGTTGCTGCACGAGCGCACCCACATCGAGCTGCTGCGGCTGCGCGAGGCGATGCTCTGCGATCTGAGCGCGACCGCACGTGCTAGTCGGGCCGCGCATGGCTACGCCCTGCAGAGCCGCCGCCGCCAGCGGCGCCTTGACCAGAACGCCTGAGGCCCCGAGGCGCAGCTCCCGCGGCCACCCCGAGCGGGCGCTTGCAAGATCATGGCGCGGCTCTAAAGGTCCGTCAGCCCCGGCCGATGACGGGGAGGACTCACAACCATAGGCAGGCACGGCCCCAGGGACGGCGGTCGGTTGAACACCAGGGAGGGCGAGAGAAAGCCATTTCTTTTCACCATGTCTCTCCTTGACAGCACTCAAATCACGCTCGAGGCCGCCATGCGCGGAGCGTGGATGCGCCAGACGCTGTTGACGAACAACATCGCCAACGCGGACACGCCCGGCTATCAGCGCCAGGACGTCAATTTCGAGGCGACCCTCAAGGGCGCGATGGCCGGCGGCGAATCGCCCGCCCGGGTGCAGTTCACCCCCGAGACCCAGCAGGGCGCGGCGGGACCGAACGGCAACGGCGTCAACGTCGATCAGGAATCGGCGCAGCTGGCCGAGAACGGCCTTGACTACCAGGCGCTCACCCAGGTCGTGGGCGCCCGCAACTCGATCCTGCGATCCGCGATGGGAGTGATCTAGGAGCATGGGACTCTTCGACGCGATCGACATCGCCGGCAGCGGGCTGAGCGCCAATCGCGTGCGCATGGACGTGACCTCTGAGAATCTCGCCAACGCGCAGACCACGAAGGGCGCAAACGGCCAGCCATACCAGCGCCAGGACGTCCTCCTGCGCCAGGCCCCGGGCAACTTCGGCACGCAGCTGGCGGGAGCGATGGGCACAAGCACAGGGCAGACGGGCGGGGGCGTTGAAGTCGCGGGCGTCGAACTGGACAAGACCCCCGACCAGCTGGTCTACAACCCCGGCAGCCCCGACGCCAACGCTCAGGGCTACGTGAAGATGCCCAACGTCAACACGGTCACCGAGATGACCGACCTGATCTCCGAGTCGCGCTCCTACCAGTCCGACGTGACCGCGATGCAGACCGCCAAGTCCATGTTCACCGCCACGCTCGGGCTGCTCAAATGATCCCGCCCGTGAGCGCGGTCGGCGGCGAATGGGCGCTGGGAGGCCTCGAAGGCCTGAGCACCTCCGAACGCTCCACCGGCGGCCCCGCCTCGGCCGGCACCGCCGCGGGCAACGGGATTTTCCCCGCCGAAGCCGGCGGGAGCACGCCGGTCGCGGGCACCGAGGAAGGTGGCTTCGGCGGAGCGCTCACGAGCGCGATCTCCTCGCTCGAGCAGACCCAGCGCAGCGCCGACGGCGCCGCGCAGGGATTGGCCACGGGCACCGTCAGCGACCCCGAGAGCGCCGTGGTCACCGTCCAGGACGCCCAAATGGCGATGCAGCTCGCCTCACAGATTCGCACCAAGGCAGTCGAAGCCGCCCAAACCATCTTCCAGACACAGGTCTAAATCATGCCCATTGCTCAGATCGCCTCGAAGCTCTCAAACCGTGGATGGATGATCGCCGGTGGCTCCGCGGCCGCCGCGATCGTGTTCATCTACATCTTCCTGCACATGGTCTCCCAGCCCAGCTACCAGACCCTCTCGAGCGGTCTGCAGCCGGCCCAGACCGGCAAGATGACCGCGGCGCTCGACGCGAAGGGCATCAGCTACCAGCTGCAGAACAACGGCACGGCGCTGGCGGTCCAGTCAAACCAGACCTCCCAGGCGCGCATCGCGCTCGCCGGTGCGGGACTGAACGGCAACTCACAGCCCGGCTTCTCGCTGTTTGAAAAGCAGAACCTCGGCGAAAGCAACTTCCAGCAGCAGGTCACCTACCAGCGCGCCCTCCAGGGCCAGCTCGACGAAACGATCAACAACATCCAGGGCGTCTCCGGCGCGCAGGTGGAGCTGGTGCTCCCCAACCCCCAGAACCAGATCTTCGGCGCGAGCCAGAGCACGGCCACGGCCGCGGTGCTGCTCTCGGGGACCAGTTCGCTCGACCCCAGCTCGGTGCGCGGCATCGCCCAGCTCGTCTCATCGAGTGTGCCCGGGCTACAGCTGAGCAAGGTCACGATCACCGACAGCTCCGGGGGACTGCTGTGGCCCGCCTCGGGCGCCGGCGGCGCGGGCGGCGGCAGCTCCGCCAAGCAGGCCGCGCAGGCCAGCTACGACCAGGGCATGGAGGCCAGCCTCAACGCGATGCTCGCCCAGACGCTGGGGCCGGGCAAGGCCCAGGTGCAGGTCTACGCCGACCTCAACGTCGATCAGACCACGCAGGACACGCTGACCTACGGCAAGGCCGGAGTCCCCTTGCAGCAGAGCAAGGACGCCGAGACCCTCGCGGGCAACGGCAGCGGCGGCGCGGGCGCCACCAACAACATTCCCGCCTACGCCCAGACCGGCGCGAGCGGCAAGTCGAACTACAAGCACGAAGTGACCAACACCACGCTCGGCGTCGACAAGACCGTGACGCATTCCACGGTGGCCCCCGGCACCGTCACCACCCAGCACGTCTCGGTGCTGCTGGACAAGTCTGTGCCCGCAGCATCGGTGCCCGCGATCCAGACCGCGATCACGAATGCCGCCGGGATCCAGACCAAGCGCGGCGACACCGTCTCGATCGGGCAGGTGGCGTTCGCCAAGTCGCCCACCGCGGCGGCCGCGGGAGCGGCGGGCGGGATGCTCGGCTACGCCAAGTACGCCCTGATCGCCCTGGCCTCGCTGGCCTTCCTGTTCTTCACCACCCGCTCGCTGCGCAAGCGCGAGCAGGACAGCATCGACCACGAGCCGGTCTGGCTGCGCGAGCTGGAGCTGCCCGTACGGCTCTCCGAGCTGGAGCGCGAGAACCCCCGCCCCGGCCGGCCGACGGAGATCATGCCCGCTGTACCCGTCGGCGTGGGCGCCACGGCGCCCGCACGTCAGCAGGTCGAGCAGCTCGCCGAGAGCGACCCCGATCGTGTGGCCCAGCAGTTGCGCAACTGGATGCAGGAGGACTAGGCGGTGGCCATCGAGCTACCCCCGGCCACCCAGGATCAGGCCGCGCTCCCCCCCGGCATGTCCACGGGGATGCCGCGGATCTCTGGTCGGCGCAAGGCCGCAGTGCTGCTGGCCGCGATCGGCTCCGAGCGGGCCGCGGGAATCATGCAGCACATGCGCGAGGAGGACATCGAGGGGCTCTCGATGGAGATGGCCAAGCTCAACGCCGTCGAGCAGCAGACCACCGAGTCGATCTTCAATGAGCTGGTGTCCGCCGCGGGTCGCGAAGGCCAGGAGGTCTCCGGCGGCATCGATTTCGCCCGCGACGTGCTGGAGCGCGCCCTCGGCCCCGAGCGTGCCGAGGAGCTGATCGGCCGGCTCTCGACCGTGATCGAGATGCGCCCCTTCGAGTTCCTGCGCCGCACCCCCCCTGAGCAGATCGTGGCTTTCCTGCGTGCCGAGTCGCCCCAGACGATCGCGCTGGTCGTCGCGAGCCTGCACACGGTGCTGGCCGCCCAGGTGCTCGCGCGCCTGCCCGAGCCGCTGCAGCCCGACATTGCGCTGCGGATCGCACGCATGGGCGAGACCAGCCCGAAGGTGATCCAGCTGATCGAGGACGTGGTGCGCCAGAAGCTGACCACCCTGGTCGAGCAGGAGTACTCGGCCGCGGGCGGCACCAAGGCGCTGGCCGCGATCCTCAACTACGCCGACCGCTCGACCGAGCGCAATGTGCTCGACACCCTGGCGGGCACGGACCAGGAGCTGGCCGAGCAGGTCCGGCGCATGCTGTTCGTCTTCGAGGACATCGTGAAGCTCGAAGAGCGCGCGATCCAGCAGGTTCTGCGCGAGGCCGACCAGAAGGATCTCGTGCTGGCGCTGCGCGGCGTACCCGATCCCGTCAAGGAGGTCGTGCTCGCCAACATGTCCGAGCGCGGCGCCGAGATGCTCAAGGAGGAGATGGAGATCCAGCAGCCCCAGCGCAAGCGCGACGTGGACGAGGCCCAGAGCCGAATCGTCGCCGTGGTGCGTCGCCTGGAGGAGGCCGGAACGATCGTGATCGCACGCGAAGACGACGGCGAGGACGAAAGCGAATCGGTTGTCTGAGTCAGCCGCCAGCTACGCCTTTGAGCAGCTTGAGCCATCGGACCCCCTCCCCCCCGGAGCGCCGGCGCGAATCATCGCCGAAGCCACCGAGGAGGCCGAGCGCATCCGCGAGCACGCGCGCACGGAGGGCTATGCCGAGGGCCGCGCCGCCGGTCACCGCGATGGGCTGACCGAGGCCGGCTCCGCCGCGTCGGCGCTGGGCGAGGCGGTACAGGGCATCCAGCAGCTGCGCGATGAGGCCGCCGAGGCGGTCGAGCACGATGCGGTCGAGCTGGCGCTGGCGCTGGCCGCGAAGATCGTGGCGGGCACGCTTGAGGTTCAGCCCGAGCGCGTGCTCGACGTCGTGCGAGGCGCGCTGCGCCGCGTCAACGACCGTCGCCGGATAACGGTGCTGGTCGACCCCGGGGATCTGGAGGTGGTCAGTGCCGCGATCGGCGATCTGCGCTCCCAGGCGGGCGGCATCGAGGTATGCGAGGTACAGGCCGACCGGCGCGTCGGGCGCGGCGGGGCGATCGTGCGCACGCTCGAGGGCGAGGTCGACGTCAGCGTCGAAACCCAGCTACAGCGGGCTCGCGAGGTAGCGCTGTCCGAGCTTCGACACGATGCGCCCGAGGCGGTCTGATGCGCCCGAGGCGGTCCAATGCGCTTGAGGCGGTCTAGGCCCAGATGAACCTCATGGAGAGCTTTGTGGAGGAGTCGCCCCCGCCGCACGGAGCGCTGCTCGACCGCGCATCCTCGGCGCTGCGCGGCTCGGACCTTGCCCGCCGCCACGGCCGGGTTAGCAATCTGATCGGCCTGATCATCGAGGTCACCGGCTTACAGGCCGAGGTCGGCGAGGTCTGCCTGATCGACGCCGCCCGCGACCGGCCTCCGGTCTCCGCCGAGGTCGTCGGGTTTCGCGACGGGCGCACCCTGCTGATGCCGTTGGGCGAGCTTCAGGGCATTGGGCCCGGCACCAAGGTGCTGGCGACCGGCGCGCCGTTTCGCGTGGCTGTCGGCGACGGCCTGCTGGGCCGCGTGATCGACGGTCTCGGGATGCCCCTGGACGACCGCGAGCCCCCTTCACAGACCACGGCGCGCTCCACGATCGCGGCCCCCCCGGGCGCGCTGAGCCGCCCGCGCATCACCGAGCGAGTCGGCATGGGCGTGCGCGCGCTCGACGGTCTGGTTCCCTGCGGGCGCGGCCAGCGCCTAGGGATTTTCGCCGGTTCGGGTGTCGGCAAGTCCTCGCTGCTGGGGATGATCGCGCGCTCGACCAGCGCCTCGGTCAATGTGATCGCGCTCGTCGGCGAGCGCGGCCGCGAGGTACGCGAGTTCGTCGAACGCGACCTGGGCGACGCGCTCGCGCATTCGGTGGTGGTGGTCGCCACCTCCGATCAGCCCGCGTTGGTGCGCATCAAGGCCGCGCTGACCGCGACCACGATCGCGGAGCACTTCCGCGACCAGGGCCACGACGTGATGCTGATGATGGACTCGGTGACCCGCTTTGCGATGGCCCAGCGCGAGATCGGGCTGGCGATCGGCGAGCCTCCCGCGACGCGCGGGTACACCCCGAGCGTGTTCGCGCTGCTGCCCCGACTGCTGGAGCGCGCCGGCTCGAGCCCCCGCGGGTCGATCACCGCCCTCTACACCGTGCTGGTCGACGGGGACGACATGAATGAGCCGATCGCGGATGCCGTGCGCTCGATCCTCGACGGCCACGTGGTGCTGACCCGCTCACTCGCCCACGCCGGGCACTATCCCGCGATCGATGTCCTACACAGCGTCTCGCGACTTGTCGGCGAGATCGTCTCCCCTGAGATCGCCCAGGCCGGTCAGCGGCTGCGAGCCGCGCTGGCGGTATTGCACGAGAAGGAAGACCTGGTGTCGATCGGCGCCTACAACCCCGGGACCGATCCGGCCCTGGACGCGGCCTTGGAGCACCGGCAGCGGATCGAGGACTTCCTGCGTCAACCGACCAACGAGCCAAGCGACCCGGCGGGCTCGGACGAGTTGCTGCTGGAGCTTGCCGCCTCGCTCGATCGCGCCCACGCACAGCACGGCACCGATGCTTCAGCCAATCCCCACGGGGAGGAGCCCGGCGCGGAGTTGCACGCGCCGACGCTCTACGAGCCGGGACCTTCGGCGATCCCGGCGCTGCGATTGAGTGTGTGACGCTCTAGCGTGCAACCGGGCGGTACTCCCGCGTAGACGGGTTCTGCTCCAGCAAACCGACCGCCCGCAGGGTCTTGACGTACCGATGCGTGGTGGAGGGCGACATTTCCAGCTGCTGTGCGAGGTCGATGATCGCCCGCCAAGGCCGGTCGGGTCCGTAGGAGGAGAGGATCGCAAGCCCGCGCAGCAACGACTGCGAGAGCTGCGGATCGTTAATCGCCTCGGTCAGGGCCTCCTGTGTGGCCTGCCGCAGCGACGCCGACCCCTCATCCGCCTCGCCCTCGGGCTGATAGGCGTTGTCGAGAGCCGCCAGCAGCAGGTTGGACACGGTCCCATTCCGGCTCTGGCCGGCGAGACGCATCACCTGCTCGATTTGCACGGGCGAGAGCGTGATCGACACGTCCCCGTT
This sequence comes from uncultured Solirubrobacterales bacterium, assembly GCA_963813115.1. Classification (GTDB taxonomy): domain Bacteria; phylum Actinomycetota; class Thermoleophilia; order Solirubrobacterales; family Solirubrobacteraceae; genus Palsa-744. The sequence continues at coordinate 1,806,598 of CAWEXS010000002.1, read as the reverse complement.
GTGGTCCTTCTGCTTGTTCTTCATGGAATTCACCTCGGCGCCGAGTAGCCAATGAACCTACTGGGTGATTTTGTTATGCGGAATAATTTTATTGACATGCTGGTGGTTGGGCGGGGGCCCAATAAGTCCTGTGCGAATATTTGGGTCCCGTGGATCACAAGTTGCTCAAATTGTTTTTCCGAACGCTCGTCACCGGCTCCCCAACCTCGTCGCTGGCTGCCATCGATTCCGTGGTGTCGGGCATTATGTCAACGGGTCAAGGCTGTGTGCGGAGGACTGTCCAGCAATGACAAAACTCGCCTGATTCGCAGCAAGCGGCCTCGACCGGCCGCGCCGTCGCCACTCGCGATCGACCCGGGGATGTGAAGGCGGCGGTCGCGATCTGAAGAACCCGGCCGACGCTCTAAAGAACCCGGCCGGCCAACCGATTACGTGGCGGTGACCGATCCCTCATTCCGCTTCCGGCTGGAGCGCGTGCGAGCCCTGCGCGAACGCAAGGAGGATCTCGCCAAGCAACAGCTGGCCGGCGCCCTCTCCCGCCTCTCGGGAAGCCGTGACCGCCTACAAAGCCTTGATCTGGACCTGGAGCGCGCACGCGTGGAGCAACGCCACGCAACGTCCGCGCCGGGCGCGATCGACGCCGCCGAGCTGGCCGCGCGCCAGGCTTTCGTGGAGCGCGTCGAGGCGCAACGCCTCGCGGGTGCACACGAGCTGAGCCGACACGAGGCGGAGGTAGCAAACCGCGGCGTCGAGCTGGGCCACGCCGCCCGCGAGCACGAGATGCTCGAGCGCCTGAAGGAGCGCCACAAGCGCGTGCACCACCGCGAGGCCGAGCGCCGCGAGAGCAACGCCCTCGACGAGATCGCGATCGACGGATTCAGACGGAGCGCGGCATGAGCACCCAGGCGATCGCCGGTACCGTCAACGCACCCGACCTGCTGGCCGCAAGCCAGAGGGTGGCGCAGTTGCGGGCCCTCCTCACGGAAGCCGGTCGGGGAGCCCCCACGGCCAGCTTCGCCGCGGCGCTGGCAGCCGCCGGCTCACCCGGACAGAGCGCCACCCCAGTGCAGAGTGGCACACCGGGACAGACCGGCACGCCCGCCTCGGCCGCCGCCGGCGGCCTTGCCACAACCGCGATGGGCGCCTCGACCACCTCGCCTTACGCCTCCCTCTCCCCCGTCCCCGGAACCCTCGGCTCCACTCTGAGCGCCGCCGGCACGGTCACGCCAAGCAACTACCCGACGGGCAGCCCGGTGACGCCGACCGCCGCGCAGACCACGAGCGGGGGCTCCTCACAATATGACTCGCTGATCTCCCAGGCCGCGGCCCGTTACGGCCTTGACCCGGCCGTCCTGCACGGTCTGATCCAGCAAGAGTCGGGCTTCAACGCCAACTCTCGGAGCAGCGCGGGTGCCGCCGGATTGACGCAGCTGATGCCCGGGACCGCGGCCTCGCTGGGCGTGAGCGACCCCCTCGACCCGGCGCAGTCGATCGAAGGTGGAGCGCGCTACCTGAGCCAGATGATGTCGCAGTTCGGGGGCAACGTGACCGACGCCCTGGCCGCCTACAACGCCGGGCCCGGAGCGGTCAAGCAGTACGGAGGCGTGCCGCCCTACGCCGAAACCCAGGCCTACGTCAACAAGGTTCTCGGCTACGCCGAAAGCTACCGGCAGTCCGGACCCGCAAACACCAACACAGGACAGATCACATGACCAGCGCCCCAGCAACCATCGCCCTCGGCGCTTCAGGCGTCGACTCCCCTCCCCCGGGAGGCGTCACAGCGACGGAGCCCGCCCCACAGGGACCTCCGTTTCAGAGCGCCCTCGAAGAACACTGCGCCCGGACCGCAACCGCGGAAGGCCAGAACAAAAGCGACACGGCCCAGTCCTCCAGCACTCCCTCGCGCAGTAGCGTCGATCGTCATCGCGCCACGAGCCACGCCTCAAAGGGCGACCCGGATGCTTCTGAGACCGCCTCCAGCGCTACGCCCGCCGCCACGCCCGCCGCTATTGGCGCGGGCCTCCTCGCGCCGTCTGCGCCCCTCGGCACCCCCGCGGGCGCCGGTGATGGGCCGAGTGGAATGGGCACCCTCGCAGGCGCGGGCGCCGCTGATGGGCCGAGCGGACAGGCCACGCCCACCACGGCCGCCACGACGCTCCGCGGCGGAGACGGGTCGCAGCTGCCCGGCGCCACAGCGACGGCTCCGTTGAGCATCGCAGGGTCCTCGCTCGCGAACGCAACCCAGGCCGAGGCTTTGAGCACGACCGCCACCGGGGAGCAGACCGGCGCCACGTCCACTCCGGCGAGCGGCGCCGCAGCGACGGCCACAGCTGCGCCGGGCACAGCGACCGACGCGGCGAACGCCCTCGCGCTCACGGATAGCCGAGCGACAGCCACGGGCATCAACGCCTTGGCCGGTGCCTCCAGCGCAGCTGCGGGCACCGCACCCAACTCACCTGGCTCAGATGGCTCACCCAACCCTCCCGGCTCAGCCGGTTCACCCAGCTCTCCCGTCTCACCGGGAGCTGTGCCCGCAGCCACTACCTCCGGAGCGCCCGGCGCCGAGCGGAACACGACCGACACTTCCACGCAGGGCAGCGTTCCCGCGGGCGCACCGGTAGGCGCAGCCCCCACCGCCCCCCAGGCTCAAGACACGGCAAGCCGGCCCCTGAGCGCCGCCGTCACGCTCGACGCCTCGGCGCCGCTGCCGGGGGCGGCTGAGAAGAAGCCCGCGAGCGCGACCCCCACAAGCCCGGCTGGATCGCTCGACTCGCACTCCGCCGCCACAAACGAGTTGGGATCGAGCGCGAACGTGCCCGACGCGGCGCTCGCAGCGCCCGCGGACCTGGCCCAGTCGGCCGCGACTGCAACCGGAGCCCAGCAGGCGCCGGTGCTCAGCTACGGCGTGAACCTCGAGCAGACGATCGAGGCGATCCACGCGACAATCGAGCTGGCCAACCGCCAGGGCCTCTCCCAGGCGCGAATCGCCCTGCATCCCGAAGAGCTGGGCGAGATCAGCATCCACCTCAGCCAGAGCAGCCAGGGACTCGTGGCGCGCGTGACGGCAGACACCCAGGCCGCCGCACAGGCACTGGCCGATGGTCATGCCGAGCTGCACCAGTCGCTCAGCTCGTTGGGCGTCTCGCTGCTGCGTCTGGACATCGGCTCCTCCGCGCAGGGCGGCGCGCAGGGCGCGCCCGGCGATCAGACCGGCAACGGTCGCTTCACAACCGGCTCGGGCGCAGGCAACCGTCGGATAGCCGTCGAGCACGACGTCGAGGGCATCGAGACGTCCCCCGAGGCGGACGCCGAGGCGAACATCCCCGCGCCCGTCGGTGCGGCACTCGTCGACGTACTCGCCTGACCACGAAAGGACCATCGACCATGACAACCACACCAATCACACCCATCTCGACGAGCGGCAGTGCAGGCTCGGGCTCCAGCAACGTGCAGGCGAACCCCGGCGGGGAGCTGGGCAAGAACGACTTCCTCAAACTGATGGTGGCCCAGCTGCGCTCGCAGGACCCGATGCAGCCCACCGACGACTCCGCCTACATCGGACAGCTGGCCCAGTTCACACAGCTGGAGCAGATGACGAACATGGCCAAGAACAGCGAAACGTCGGCCGACGCCGAGCAGCAGTCCCAGGCGGTAGCACTGATCGGCCGCGCCGTCTCCTACATAGACCCGCACTCCGGGCTGCCCCAGCAGGGGACGGTCAGCAGTGTCCAGGTCTCCAGTTCCGGCACGACCCTCACGGTCGGCAGCGTCGCCGGCGTGGCGCCCACGAGCATCAAGGAAGTCTCGTGACCCCAGTGGCGAACCCGGCGCTGATCCCGCCGGTTGGCCTGGGCACCGCCGCCGGCGCACCTGTGCGTGGCGTGGGCGACGCCGGCCGTGGCGGTGCCACTGCGCGTACCCAAGCGCCTGCGGGACCGTCGTTCGCGAGCGTCCTTCAGGGCGCCACCGCCACCCAGCCGCTGCACTTCTCCCGCCACGCGCTGGAGCGCGCGCAGCGACGCGGCATCGATCTTTCTGAGCCCACGATGAACAGGCTCAAGGAGGGAGTGGGACGCGCGGCCGGCAAGGGCTCGCGCGACTCGGTCTGTACTTGTGGACGGCACCGCGTTCGTGGTGTCGGTGGGCAATCGCACCGTCATCACGGCGGTCGGCTCCCAGCAGATGAAGGACCACGTGTTCACCAACGTAGACAGTGCCGTGATCGCATGAGGCGCACGGCCCAAACCAACTGCGGCCGGACCTCCCCGAGGAGGCCGCGAAAGGAAGTGCAACCACAATGATGGGTGGAATGTACGCCGCCATCAGCGGCCTCGATGCAAATCAGACGATGCTCAACGAGACGGCCAACGATCTCGCGAACGTCAACACGGTGGGCTACAAGTCCTCGCGTGTGACCTTTGCCGACTCGCTCACGCAGGTGCTGCGTGGGGCCTCCGCGTCGACCAGCTCCAACGGCGGTACCAACCCGTTGCAGGTCGGTCTCGGTGTGCAGGTCAACTCGACCGACAGCGAGATGTCCGAGGGATCGTTTCAGTCGACCAACAACCCCCTGGACATAGCGATCCAGGGTGAAGGGTTCCTGCGCATCGGCAGCGGCGCGCCGCCGGCAGGCCCCCCCTACACGACCGGCTTGCCCGCCAACTTCCAGTACACGCGGGCGGGAAATCTCACGACCAACACGAAGGGCTTTCTCACAACCCAGTCGGGTACGTACCTGATCGGTCGTGCGGCGACGGCGACCGAATCCGAAGCCGGTACCACCTACGCGCCCGGTGCAGCCGACACCTACCTGGTGATCCCGCCCGGGTCGAGCAACGTCTCGATCGGACAGGACGGCAGTGTCACCTACCAGGACCAGAACGCCGAATCCCCGACCTATCAGAAGCAGGTCACGGCGGGGTACCTCTCACTCGCGCAGTTCGCCAACAACTCCGGCCTACAGCGGCTGGGGGGATCGGTGTGGGCGCAGACCGCCAACTCGGGAACGCCCGTGGTGGGCACACCCGATACCGGTGGCTTCGGTCAGACGATCGGGGGCGAGCTTGAGATGTCGAACGTCGACCTCGCCGGTGAGATGACGAGCATGATCACGGCCGAGCGCGGCTACCAGGCCAACTCGCGCGTGATCAGCACCGCCGATCAGATGCTCCAGACCGTCGTGAACATGGTCCAGGGCTAGGCCTGAGGAGCAGACCCGCAAGCGTCACATAGAAGGACGAATCCGAGGAGCCCGGGGTGGGACCGCCATGCGCCGTCCCACCCTGTGGCTAATCTCATCCACAGCTGCCCGCCAGAGCCCGACTCACAGAGAGGGAATCTCGATGATCACATTGCATCGGCTGGGACACGCAGAAGAAATCTTTCAACTGAATCCGGACCTGATCGTAACGATCGAATCCACGCCCGACACGGTGATCTCGCTGGCGACCACAGCCAAGGTGGTGGTGTCGGAGAGCCCCGAGGAGGTCGCGGCGGCGGTCCGCGCCTGGCGTGTGGAGGTCCTCTCCGAGGCACTGCGCGGACGCCGCGCACAGCGCGAGCAGAGCGGCTCGCGGGGACGCCCCGACGCGCCCTCCCTGATCGCCGTCGAGGACACGCGCCCCGCTTAGGTCGGGACTGAAGAAGAAGTTTCACTCGCGAGCCCGATCCGACTGAAGGATCGGGCGTTGCGGCCGATCAAAGAGGGCGATGAAGGCTGCTACCGCCATCGGAATCGGAGTCGCGTTCGCCTCACTGCTGCTGAGCGCGATGATGGACGGCACGAGCCCGGCCGCGTTCCTGAACATCCCGGCCTTCATAACGGTCATGGGTGGGACCGGCGGGGTCACGCTCGCCAGCGTCGGGCTGGATGGGATGAAGCGCATCCCGAGCCTCTTCAAGATGGTCTTCTCGGCCGAACCTCCCGACATGCGCGGACGCCTGGACCTGCTGGTGAACCTCGCCGACCAGGCCCGACGCGAGGGCCTGCTGGCGCTCGACGCCCAACTCTCGGAGATCGAGGATCCCTTCACCCGCAACGCCCTACAGCTGGTGGTCGACGGCACCGACCCGGAGATGGTCCACGCGATCGTCGAGGCCGAGGTCGACGGCATGGCCGCGCGCCACGAGGCGGCCGGGTCGCCCTTCGAGAAGGCGGGCGGCTTCGCCCCCACGATGGGCATCATCGGCACCGTGATGGGGCTGGTGCACGTGCTCGAGAACCTCGACGCGCCGTCCACCCTGGGTCCCTCGATCTCCTCGGCGTTCCTGGCGACCCTGATGGGCGTGGGCTCGGCCAACGTGATCTTTCTGCCGATCGCCAACCGCCTGAAGGCGATCTCCACCGAGGAGACGGAGCTGCGCATGATGACGCTGGAGGGCATCCTCTCGATCCAGGCGGGCGACAACCCGCGCCTGGTGGCGGACAAGCTGATGTCCTACCTGCCACCGACCGAGCGCGCCGCGGGCGATGAGCAGTCCGGCTCCGGGTCCATGAGCGCGGCCGAGGCGGCCTAGGGATGTCACGCTCGCGCAGCAGTCGCGGTCGGCGCCGCGGTGGCCACGGCGGTGGCGGGGAGAGCGAGGAGCGCTGGCTGTTGACCTACGCCGACATGATCACGCTGCTGATGGCGCTCTTCATGGTGCTGTTCTCGATCTCCTCGGTCAACATCTCCAAGTACCAGCAGATTCAGCACTCGCTGAAGGCGGCGTTTTCGGGCAACATCCTGCCGGGCGGCAAATCGATCGCTCAGCCCGGCAGCACCTCCAATTCCAGCCACGTGCCGAGCACCGCCGACGTGCAGGCGCTGGTGCCCCTCAACGCGACGGGAGCCAAGAGCCCGCAGAGCGCCCAGTCAAGCCAGGCGGCAGCCACCCAGGCCGCGGCCAGGGAAGCGGCCGCCCAGCAGGAAGCGGAGCAGTTCACGGCGATCAAACACAAGCTGGACGCCTATGCGGCCAAGCACGGCTTCAGCTCCAACGTGCACACCAGCGTCGAGAAGCGCGGACTGGTGATCCGGGTGCTCACCGACAGTCTGCTGTTCCCCTCCGGCCAGGCCACGCTCATCCGCCAGGCGCTGCCGCTGCTGAGCGAGATCGGCAGGCTCGTGAACCTGGACCGCGCCCATCCGGTGGCGGTCGAGGGCAACACCGACGACGAGCCGATCCAGAGCGCGACCTTCCCGAGCAACTGGGAGCTGTCCACGGCGCGGGCGAGCATGGTGGTGCGCGACCTGATCACCACAGGGGTCGCGGCCCAGCGGATGAGCGCCTCGGGCTACGCCGATCTACGGCCGATCGCGAGCAACGCCAACGCCCAGGGGCGCGCGCGCAACCGCCGGGTGGAGATCGTCCTGCAACGTCTCGCGGAAGCACCGAGTCCCCCGTAGAGGAACTGTGGCGATGCTCAAGAACAAGAAGGTACTCATCCCCCTGGTCCTCGTGATCCTGGGTCTGGGTGCCGCGCACACGATGGCCAAGCCCCAGAAGGCCCCCAAGAACAAGATCCAGGGAACGATCTACGTGATGCCCAAGGACTTTCTGCTGAACCTCAGCGACGGACATTTCGTGAAGCTCGCCGTGGCGCTCGTGCTGGCACCGGGACAGAGCGACGGCGCCGCCGCCGGGGCCGCCCCACCCTCGGGCGAAGACGCCGGCACCCTGCCCGAGGAAGCCGCGATCCGCGACATCGTGACCAATCTGATCACCAACGAGAACGGGAGCAGCCTGGTGAGCGACCAGGGCCGTCTGCGCGTCAAGCGCCAGATCCTGGCGGCCATCAAACAGAAGACCGACATCAAGGTCGAATCGGTGCTGCTGCCCGACCTGACTGTGCAATAGAAGGAGACGCGACATGAGCGACGCAATCGTCTACGAGCAATTTGATCAAGATGCCCCGGCGCCCCAGGCGGGCGAACCCGACAGCGACCTGCAGCGACTCAGCGACGTGCCGATGGAGCTGAGCGTGGAGATCGGGCGCACCAGCATGACGGTCGGTGAGACCCTGCAGCTGCGCGCCGGATCGATCGTGACCCTGGAGCGTCTCGCGGGCGAACCGGTGGATCTGCTGGTCAACGGCACCCCGATCGCCCGAGGCGAGGTGGTGGTGGTCGACGAGCAGTTCGGTTTGCGCGTGACCGAGATCCTTGAGGGCGAGACCCCGGCCGCGGACACCGAGGATGCTCCGGGCGGCGACGACGGCACGGGCGTGTGAGCATGAGCCAGGTGACACAGGAGAACCACAGCGAGGAGGCCGAGGCCGGCCCGCGTCGCGGGCAGGTGCGCACGCTCGACTTCTCCCAGCCCACCAAGTTCACGGCCGAGTTCCGCCGCCGCCTCGGGCGCGCGCTCAACCCGTTCTGCGAAGCCTTCGCGATGCGCCTCTCCACCGAGCTGCGCACCTCGGTGGAGATCACGATGGGGGACTCGAGTCAGCTCACCTGGTCGGCCGCCAAGGCCCTGCTACCGGCGAACTCGGTCGCGGTGGGCCTCGAGGTGGCGCCGATCGAGAAGCGCATGCTGCTGGATGTCGAGCTGGACCTGGTTCTACAGGCGCTGGAGTGCCTGCTCGGAGGAACGGCCTCCCAGGCCCCGACCGAACGACGCCTGAGCGAGGTCGACCGGGCGCTCACCAAGCGGCTGTTGGACTCGATGGTTCTACAGCTCGCGGCGGCCTGGCGTGAGCTGGGCGGCACGGAGCTGTCCCTGGGCGACATCGACCTCGACGGCGACGCCGGCGTCGCCGCGCCCACCGGAGAGCCCACCTTTTCGCTGCCCCTACAGTTCAAAATCGACGGCCTGCCCTCGACGATGACGCTCCTGATCCCGTGGTCAACGATCGAGCCGGTCGCCGGGGAGATCCTCGGCACGGGCAGCTCACGCCACGACGCCGACCCACGCGAGGGCCTCGCGGTCAATCGCGGGCTGGCGGGCGCCCAGGTGCTGTTGCGGGCCGAGGTGGGATCGATGCAGATGCCGGTCGAGCAGATGCTCGCGCTCACCCCCGGGACGGTGCTCGAGCTGGAGGATCGCTCCGAGCACGGCGTACTGCTGTTCGCCGAGGGCGTCGCGGTCGGCCGCGGGGCACCCGGGCTACGCGGCACGCGGCGCGCGATCAAGCTGACGGGTAGCGTCGAGCCGGCGATCGCGGGCCAGGCTCACAGCGCTCCGGGCCGCGCCGAGCTTGACCGGGCGCAGGCTCCCGCCGCCGACACCCGCCGGGCGCTCGAGGGTCTGACGAGGATGCTCGGCGTCTCGGTGCGCGTCTGGGCTGAGCTTGGGCGCACCCACATTCCCCTGGGGCGTGCCCTGGAGCTACCCGCGGGCACGGTGCTGGAGCTGGACCAGAGCGCCGAGGCGCCGATCGAGCTGTACGTCAACGGCATGTGCTTCGCCCACGGCAGCCTGCTGGTGAGTGCGGGCGGCGAGTGGAACGTGCAGGTCGACGCGCTGGCCTGAAGCCCGGCCCCGGGCGGGATGCGCCTGGGCGAGAGGCCCAGGCTGCCGGTCGGCATCGCGCCGGGACTGCCGTGCCCTCGCGAGTAAAGCCCAAGGATGGCCATGCCCTCGCGAGGAGAGCCCAAGGATGGCCGTGCCCTCGCGAGGAGAGCCGAGGATAGCCGCGACCTCGCGAGGAGAGCCCGAGGATAGCCGTGCCCTGACGGCTACGCCCAAATAGCTGCGCCCAGATAGTCGAATCTGCAACGGTCCGTTCCGATTCTCAAGGAGATTGGACGGCCGCCGATAACCGGGATGACTCTTCCTCGGAGTCGTCCCTCGATGATCAAGTCGATCCCGTTTCCCGCGTGCGGTCTTGCAGACCGCCACCCTTGCGCTCGGCGTCGCGCTGTTCGCTTCCGCCTGCCCGGCTTCGGCCTTCACGCCGACCTCGCACAAGGCCGGCGGCGAAAACGCTCCGCTTACCCTGACCACCCCTTCGGTCGCGCCGCACACCAGCTCAAGCGGCGCCGGCATTGTCCGGACGATCGTCGGACTGCTGATCGTGATCGCGGTGATCTGGGGGCTCAGCTGGATCCTGCGTCAGGTCAAGACCAGCCGTGAGACGCAGGCCGGTGGCACCGGCCTTTCGAGCGTCGCCACGCTGCCCCTGGGCACCGGACGCTCGCTGCACCTGGTCCGTGCGGGCGCGGACTATCTGCTGCTGGGCAGCGCCGAGCACGGCGTGGTGCCGATCTATCGCTACACCGAGCAGCAGGCGCGCGACGCTGGTCTCCTGAACCCCGAGGACCCGTCGAACACCGCGTTCGGGGCGAGCCCACGCCCGCGTGGAGCACAGACGCTCGCGGCCCGCCTCGGCGGCGCCGGCAGCGGCAACATCGTCGAGCGCCTGCGGCAGATGACGGTTCGTCAATGAACAACCTGAACTCGTCCAACGCCGTGCAGATCCTGCTGCTGCTCGGCGGCCTCAGCCTGGTCCCGGCGGTGCTTTTCACCGTCACCGGCTTCAGCCGGATCCTGATCGTGCTGGGCTTCATCCGCACCGCCGTCGGCACCTCCAACGCGCCACCCAACCAGGTGCTGGTGGGCATCGCCCTGTTCCTGACGCTGTTCGTGATGGCCCCCACGGTCAGCGCGATCAAGCGCGATGCGATCGAACCGCTGAACGCCCACAAGATCAGCACCACCATCGCGATCAAGCGCGCCGAGCAGCCGCTGCGCGAATTCATGTTCCGTCAGACCCGCGTGCAGGACATCTCGCTGTTCGTGAGCCTCGCGCACGCAAAGACGCCGCACACACGCGCACAGGTGCCGACCGAGGTGCTGATCCCCGCGTTCATCGTGAGCGAGCTGAAAAGCGCCTTTCAGATTGGTTTCTTGATCTTCCTGCCGTTCCTGATCATCGACCTGATCGTCTCCTCAACGCTGATGAGCATGGGCATGATCATGCTGCCCCCGACCTTCATATCGCTGCCCTTCAAGCTCCTGCTGTTCGTCCTGGTCGACGGCTGGGACCTGGTCATCAAGGCGCTCGTACAGAGCTTTCACTAGGAGAACGACATGGATCAGGACACCGTTGTCACACTCGCCTCACAGGCCATGAGCCTCGCCTTCAAGGTCGCCGGACCGCTGCTGCTCGTGGGACTCGCGGTGGGCCTCCTGGTGAGCATCTTCCAGGCCGTCACCCAGATCCAGGAGCAGAGCCTCACGCTGATCCCGAAGATCGCGGGGATCGCCGTGGTGGTCGTGCTGCTCGGCCCCTGGATGCTGGGCCAGCTGGTCTCCTACACCACCAATCTCTACACCGCGATCCCGACGATGGTGGGTTCGTGAACTACCTGCTGAGCCAACTGGCGGGCAACCAGCTCGCGGGGTTCATGCTGGTGCTGGCGCGGGTGACGCCGCTGTTCATCCTTGCGCCGCTGTTCTCCTCGAAGATGATCCCAGCCCGGGTGCGCGGGATCATCGCGGTGGGAATCTCGATCGGGCTGGCGCCCGTGGCGCTGCACGGCCAGCACATCCCCAGCGACGCGCTCACTCTCGCGGGCCTGATCGTCGAGGGCCTGTTGATCGGCTTCGGCTTCGCCTTCTCAATCGCGGTGCTGTTCGCCGCCTTCGAGTCCGCGGGCGCGCTCGTGGACATCATCTCGGGCTTCTCCTACGGGTCGCTGATCAACCCGATGAGTGGCAACCAGAGCGGCGTGATCTCCCAGTTCTACTCGCTGGTGGGCACGATGATCTTCCTGATCATCGGCGGGGATGCCTGGATGCTGCGCGGAATTGCCCGCACCTTCCAGCTGGTGCCCCTCACGTCGGGGCCGCAGATTTCGACGCTCGTGGGCGGCGCCGAGCAGGTCTTCTCGACGGTGTTCACCTCCTCCCTGGAGATCGCCGCACCGGTCGTGATCGCGCTGCTGATCACCGATGTGGCCTTCGGCGTGGTCTCACGGGTGGTCCCGCAGCTGAGCGTCTTCGCGGTCGGCTTCCCCGCCAAGGTCGGGGTCGCCCTGGCCGTGGTCGGCGTATCGCTGCCCTTCGCCGCCAACTGGCTCTCCAATGAACTCTCGACCAGCGTGGGCGCCGCCCTCGGCGCGCTGCACGTCGCCTAGACCATGGCCAACGACGACCGCACAGAGAAGGCCTCCCCCAAACAGCGGGAGCGGGCCCGCAAGAAGGGACAGGTGGCACGCTCCAGCGACGTCGGCGGCTCGCTGGTGCTGGCGGCCGGCCTGTTCGGGATCAGCCTACTGGGACCCCACATCGTGCAGGCCGGCACGGAAACCTTCAGGCAGATCCTCAGCCAGATCGCCCACCCCGCCCAGGCCACGACGGCAGCCGGCCTGAAGCGTCTGTTCGAGTCGGGGCTGCACACCGTCGCGCTGACCGCCGGCCCGATCGCCGGGATCTGCATGGTCACCGGGGTGCTCGCCGGGATCGCCCAGGTCGGCTTTCGCCCCAGCCCCCAAGCGCTGAAGGTCGACTTCAAGCGCATCGACCCGATCTCGGGCGCCAAGAACCTGATCGGCCCCAACCTGATCTTCGAAGCCTTGAAGGCAATCGCGAAGGTCACCGCGGTCGGACTGGTCGCGGGGCTCGCGCTGATCCCGGGCCTTGACAACCTCGCGCCGCAGGTCGGCATCTCCCCCGCCGCGCTCGGAGTGATCCTGGGCCACCGGGGGATGGGCATCGCCCAGCACGCCGCCTTCGCCTACCTCTTGATCGGCGCGGTCGACTACGTATGGCAGCGCCGCCGCCACGAGCAGAAGCTGAAGATGACCAAGCAGGAGGTCAAGGACGAAGTCCGCCAGCAGAGCGTCTCGGCGGAGGTCAAGTCGGCGATCCGCCGCCGCCAGATGCAGGCCGCTCGCACACGCATGATGGCCGCGGTGCCGCAGGCCGACGTCGTTGTGACCAACCCGACCCATTACGCGGTCGCGCTGCGCTACGACGGCGAGCGCACCGCACCGGAAGTCGTGGCCAAGGGCAAGGATCTCGTGGCGCTCCAGATCCGGCGCATAGCCGAGGAGAACGACGTGCCGATCGTGCCCGAGCCGCCTCTGGCCCGCGCGCTGCACAGCTCTACCGAGATTGGCCAGGTGATCCCGGAGGAGCTTTACGGCGCCGTGGCCCGTGTACTCGCATTCGTCTACCGCATGGCCGCCCGAAGGAAGGTCGCAGTATGAGCAACGTGCGCAAGCTGCTGAAGCACACCGATCTGCTGGCCGCGGTGGCGGTGGTGATGATGGTCACGATGCTGATCGTGCCGCTGCCGGCACCGCTGCTGGATCTGCTGATCACGCTGAACATCTCCGCGGCCCTGACGATCGTGGTCGCCACGATGTACCTCGGCAAGGCCCTGGACTTCGCGTCCTTCCCGAGCCTCTTGCTGCTGACCACGATGTTCCGCCTGGCGATCAACGTGTCGGTCACCCGTCTGATCCTCACCACCGGCGACGCCGGCGGCGTGGTCAAGGCCTTCGGCCAGTTCGTGGTCGGGGGCAACGTGGTAGTCGGTCTCGTGATCTTCCTGATCCTCGTGGTGATCCAGTTCGTGGTCGTCACCAACGGCGCCGGGCGCGTGGCCGAGGTCGGCGCGCGCTTCACCCTCGACGCGATGCCCGGTAAGCAGATGGCGATCGACGCCGACCTCAACGCCGGCCTGATCACCGACGACGTGGCCCGCGCGCGCCGCTCGGAAATCTCCCGCGAAGCCGACTTCTACGGCGCGATGGACGGGGCCTCGAAGTTCGTCAAGGGCGACGCCACGGCCGCCGTGATCATCACCGCGATCAACCTGATCGGCGGCATCATCGTGGGTGTCGTCCAGCACCACCTGGCCTTTGGCGACGCCACCCACCAGTTCTCGCTGCTGACCATCGGCGACGGTCTCGCCGCCCAGATCCCGGCGCTGCTGATCTCGGTGGCCACCGGCATCATCGTGACCCGCGCGGCCTCTGAGAAGGATCTCGGTAGCGACATCGCCAGTCAGATCCTCGGCCAGCGCAAGGCGCCGATGGTGGCCGCCTCGGTGATCCTCATGTTCGCGCTGATCCCGGGGCTGCCGAAGATCCCCTTCCTGATCATCGGCGCCATCCTTGGCGCGATCGCGTGGAGTGTGCGCGACGGCTTCCCCGGACAGGAGCAGGACGGCCTACCGGCCCTGCCCTCCGCGACCCAGGCGGCGCTGCCCGCGGGAGGCGAGGACTCCGTGGAGCGACTGCCGATCGACGCCCTGGAGCTGGCGATCGGCTTCGGCCTGGTACCACTCGTCGACGGCAGCTCCGGTGGCGCCCTGCTGCGCCGCGTGAGCATGATCCGCCGCCAGATGGCCGGCGAGCTAGGGCTCGTGATTCCCGCGGTGCGCATCCACGACGAGCTGGGCATGGAGTCCCACGAGTATGTGCTCAAGGTGCGCGGCTCAGAGGTCACGCGCGGGCGCATCATGCCTGGGCACCTGCTCGCGATGGACCCCGGCGACGCCGCGGGTGGCCTACAGGGCATCCCCACCACCGAGCCCGCCTTCGGGCTGCCCGCCACCTGGGTGCACGAGTCCGGGCGCGCCGAGGCCGAATCGCTCGGCTACACCGTGGTGGACGCCGAGTCGGTGATCGTGACCCACCTCACCGAGACCATCCGCTCGCACTCCGCCGAGCTGCTCACCCGCCAGGACGTGCGGGCGCTGCTCGACCAGCTCAAGGAGACCAACGCGGCGGTGGTGGAGGAGGTCGTGCCCGAGCTGCTCTCCCTCGGGGAGATCCAGCGGGTGCTGCAGTCGCTGCTCTCCGAAGGCGTCGGCATCCGCGACCTGGGCACGATCGTGGAGGCAATCGGCGACAAGGCGCGAATAACGCGAGATACGAGCCTGCTGTCCGAGTATGCCCGCCAGGCGCTGGGTCGCGCAATCACCGCCCCGCACCTGGACGAGGAGCTTTGTCTGCGGGCAATCACCCTGGATCCTGCGATCGAGCAGGAGGTGGCCACCTCGATCACCCAAACCACAGACGGCGAGTACCTGGCGATGGACCCACCACGGGCCCAGGCGATCGTGAGTGCCCTGCGTGCCCAAGTGGAGCACGCGACGGGCCGCGGTGCTCGACCCGTACTGCTCTGCTCGGCGCGCGTGCGCCGCCATCTGCGCAGGCTCATCGCGCAGGCCCAGCCACACCTCCCGGTCTGCTCTTACAACGAGATCGCACCGGGGGTCAACGTCGAGACGATTGGAGTCATTCACGCATGAGCACCCCCAGTGTCTATCGCGGACGCTCTGTCGAGGAGCTGCATCCCCCAAATCGAGGCCGAGCTGGGTCCCGATGCGATCGTGTTGCGTAGACGCACCGGGCTGACCGGTGGGATCGGCGGCTTCTTCCAGCGCCCCTTCGCGGAAGTCGAGGCCCAGGCGGGTCACCCGCGGGTCGACCTCTACGACGAGGCTCCCGACCAGCCGGCGATGCCGGCGCCGATGCCACCCCAGGCCGCCTCACGCCCCCAATCCGCGCAGTCCGAGCAGTCCAGCGCTTACGACCGGCCGCCTACGCTGGCCGCGAGCCGTCCCGGCGGCGCATACGTGTCAGACAGCCTCGCCGCGCTGGCCACCCGCACACCACAGCCGGCGGCGACACCACATCTGTCGGGCACACCAGAGCCGTCGACGGCAGGACCCCCGGCGTCATTCACGGCCGCCCTCGCCGCCGCCGAGCACACCTTCAGCGAGTTCGAGCGATCCGCGCCGTTTGAGACATCCGCGCCCGCGCCCCTACCTGCACCCACGCCCGCACCCGCCCGTCCCACAGCGGCTGAGGACTTCGAGGCCTTCGAGCCTCTGCAAGCCGAGCTGCGGCGGATCGACCCCCCCGCGCTCACCCCCGCCCCTGCGCCCCCGATGACCGCTTCACCCACCACAGCCCCTGCGCCCCCCACGACTTCTGCGCCGCAGCCACGCAGCCGGGCGCGGGCGAACCTCGAACGTGGCCTGATCGAGCTTGGGATCAGCGAGCAGTTCGCGGCCGAGCTGGTCGACGCCGCGGGCGCCCACGTGCAGCCCTTCGCACCGCGCCTCAGCCTGGTCCGGGCGGTGCACCGGGGACTTACGCAGAGCATCCCGGTTTGCTCCCCCCTGCCCGCGGCGAGCGCCTCGATCGCCCTGGTGGGCTCCGGCGGCAGCGGCAAGACAAGCTGCTGTGCGGCGCTGCTCGGCGCCTATCGCAAGGGCAGCACGCTGCCCGCCGCCTGCGCCACGATCGTGGCCTCGGCCGACCACGACGAGCTGTCGCTGCTTTTGAGCCCGCTGATCATGACTCCCACCGCGTTGACCTCGGCGCCCGCCACCAGGGCCCTGGCGAGCGCTCGCGAGCAGGGACTGCTGCTGCTCGACACGCCGCCGCTTTCACCCGCCGACCGACCGGCCATCCGCAGGCTCGCGGGCGCCATCGCTGAGCTGTCGCCCGACCGGGTCGTGCTCGCCCTGCCCGCCACGCTGGGCGCCAGGGCAGCTACTCAGCTGCTGGAGGCGCTGGCGCCGCTGGGGGCCGGCGCGGTGGCGATCACCCACGCCGACGAGACCGACCAGCTCGGCGTCGCCGTCGAGGTCGCGTGCCGCTTCGGGCTGGCTCCCGAATACATCGTGGAGCGGAGTCGGGCTCGTGGGCGACTGACCCGCATCGACCCCACCTATCTCGCGGACAAACTGCTGCCGGGAGCGGCTGAGCGCGGCCATGCGACTTGGACGAGCAAAGACCAAGGCTCCCCAGCAGCTGCAACTGCCAGAGAAGTCCGACACGGTGACGCTGGTCGGAGCCACCGGCGAGCGCATCCAGGCGCGGATCGCCGAGCGCGGCGAGGACACGCTGCTGGTACTCGTGATGTTCCGCCCCGAACAGCCGTTGACCGAGCGCGGACTGGAGGATCTGGTGCTCGAGTACGCCGGCCCGCGCGGGCGCATCCGCGTGCGGGGAACCGCCACCCTGGAGGACCGCGATCTGGTGCGCCTTCGCAACCTCTACTCGGTCGAGGTGCTCCAAGAGCGGGAGTTCGTGCGCGTGCGCTCCACCCGGCCGGTGCTCGTCAGCGACCGGCGCAGCCACAGCCCGGTGCAAACCTTCTCCGTTGACGTCAGCGGGGGCGGGCTGCTGCTGGCGGGACCTAACACCCTGAAGATCGGCGAGGAAGTGCAGTTTCGCCTGACCACCACCCCGGGCAGCCCCCCGATCGTCGGCACGGGCACCGTCGTGCGCACCGATGTCCGCGGACACCGCGCGATCTGCTTCGACTCGATCAGCGAGGGCGATCATCGCCGCCTGGTCCGCTTCATTTTCGACTGCCAGCGCGCCGAACGCCGACGAGGACTGGAGGTGAACGGCGATGGCCGATGAGACCGCCGAGCTGGAGCCGCCGCCCGCGGCCAAGCCCCCCAAGGAGAAGGCCTCCAAAGAGAAGTCCTCCAAGGAGAAGGACAAAGACAAAGACAAGGGCAACGGCAAGAAAGGCAAGGCCGCGAAGGGTGGTGCCAAAGCCACGCCGGCCGCCGCGTCAAAGCCGGGCGCGCTGAGCCTCAGCCTCGCCGAGCACCCCCGCGCGGTGTTCCGCATCAAGCAGGCCAAGGAGGCCGGGGGTCTCGCGGGCTTCGTCTTCGGCGCCTATCTCTCCTTTCACACCCACACCATGTTCGAAACCGGCGTACGCGCGCTGATGGCCGGCATCGCTTGCTACGTGATCGTGTGGGGTGCCGCGGTGTTCCTTTGGCGTCACCTGATCATCGCTGAGCTGCGTAGCCGCGAGCAGGCGCTGCTCGCCACCGAGTTGGCCAAACTCGAGGGACGCACCTAGCCGGGGATAGCCGTGGACCCGATCCATCCGATCTCGCCCCGCCCACCGGCAATCCTGCCGGTCTCCAAGTCACGCGTGGGGCGGGCGACGCGTGAGCACAGCGAGGATCCCCGGGGCGCACCGCAGGACCGCTTCACCAAGCAGGAGGACCCGACAGGCGAGCAGCACCCGGGTGAGCAGCCTCCCCCGGCTCCACCCCCACCCGCGTCACCCCGGCAGACCTACGGCGAGCTGCTGCCGACGGACTCCGAGGAGGGCCGGGGTCCCAATCGCATCGACGTCCGCGCCTAGCTGGGCGTGACCGCCCGGCGATACTTGACCATGCCGGGCTCCGGCTCCGGCTCCGGCTCCGGCTCCGGCTCCGCTCCGGCCCAGGCCCAGAGTCAGGGCGATCGCGAGCGGCGTTTGGCCAGTCCTCCTGGACGTGTCTCAAGTTCCCGGCGGCCCTGACGATAATCCGGCATGTAGCGAGAGCTGACAGGGAGTCAGCTCGGGACTATCCACAAACCGTCATCAAGGAGATGAACGCATGTCCCTTAGCATTAACACCAACGTCGAGGCCATGAACGCGCAGCGTAACCTCCAGCACACGGAGAACTCGCTGTCCACCTCGATGCAGCGCCTGTCCTCGGGTATGAGGATCAACTCGGCAGCCGACGACGTTGCCGGTTACGCCATCAGCCAGAAGCTGGAAGGTCAGATCAATGGTCTGAACCAGGCTTCACAGAACAGCCAGGACGCCGTCTCGATGTCGCAGACGGCACAGGGTTCGCTCACCGAGGTGCAGCAGATGCTGCAGCGCGTCCGCGAGCTTGCAGTGCAGTACGCCAACGGCACCAACTCAGCGAGCGACCAGACGGCGATCCAGTCCGAGGTCAATCAGCTGGTGTCCGAGATCACCCGCGTGGGTGAAACGACTCAGTTCAACGGTGTCCAGCTGCTGAGCTCGACGACCACGATCTCCTTCCAGGTCGGTGCAAACGACGGAGAAGTCATCTCTGTCAGCACCATCAGCCTTGGGGCGACCGTCGGTTCGATCAGCCTCAGCTCGATCTCGGGCATCGATGCCGCGATCGACAGCGTGTCCGCCGCCGCCGGCCAGTTCGGCGCCGTGCAGAACCGCCTGCAGTACACCCTGAGCAACCTGTCCGTCTACAGCCAGAACCTGGCGGCGGCTCACAGCTCGATCGTCGATGTCAACATGGCGGCCGAGATGACCAACTACACGAAGAACCAGGTGCTCCAGCAGGCCGGTACTTCCGTGTTGGCGCAGGCCAATCAGCTGCCGCAGGCAGTGCTGAAGCTCCTGCAGTAGTTCAACTCTTCCTCAGCGGTGACGCCCACAAGCGTCACCGCTGCAGTGAAGCTCATTCGCTAGGCGCCAGCCGCCGGTGGGTGGGTCATAAACGCTTCGCGGTCAAGGACGGCCGACAGAAGCTATATACCGCCGCTTCATCGAGGGAACGGTGGTCGAGGTGGGCGACTCCGGTCGCCCACCTCGCCTTTAAGCGACCGGCGCAACCTGGACGGAAAGCTCAACCTCGACCCGAAGCTGCCGATCACCAGGTGCGATGTCGATCGACTCCGCGCTGCAACGCGTCACCACGATCAGTCAGGCCCTCGCCAACCCCGCCTCGCTGGTGGGTTCGAACACCGCGCTCGCGGGCGGCACCGCAGCGCCCGACAGCTCCTCCGCGGCTTCCACGACGCCCGCCATCCCAGCCACCGCAGGAGCAACCTCTTTCGCGTCCGCGTTGCAAAGCGCGAGCAGTCGTTACGCCGTTGGCGGCGCGATTTCCGGCGCGGGGAGCGTTCCCGGCGTGAGCAGTGCTCCAGGTCTGGGCGGCGTTCCCGGCCTCGGCAATATTCCCGGCGTGAGTGCCGGCGCAGGCACCGGCGTGGGCGCGGGTGCGGGCGAACGGATCGTGGCGGCCGCCGAAAGCCAGGTCGGACAGGCCGAGCAGCCTCCCGGATCCAACGAATCCCCGGCGATCGCCGAATATCGCTCCGCCACCGCAGGGGCCAGCCCCGGCGCTCCCTGGTGCGCATACTTTGCCTCGTGGGCCGCGCGCCAGGCGGGCGAGCCGATCGGCAGCCAGGGTCAGGGTCTGGGTTCGGTCTCGGAGATCTGGTCCTGGGCGCAGAGCAGCGGCCGCGCGGTGGCGAACGGTCCCGGCGTCGTGCCCAAGCCGGGCGACCTGATCGTCTTCGGCGGCGAGCACGTGGGCATCGTCAAGGGCGTGCTCCCCGACGGCAGCGTCCAGACGCTCGAGGGCAACTACAACAACCAGGTTTCCGCCAACGTCCGTCCCGCGGGCGAGGCCAGCGGCTACGTGAGCATGAGCTGAGCCGAGCGAGCCCGAGCCGATGCCCCCCCTCCCCAAGAGCCCCGCTCCCGACCGTCGACGCGGTGGACGCCGCCGTGCCGATCCCGTGCGAGTGGGAGTGATCGGTGCGGGCAACATGGGCGCCAACCACATCCGTACCTACGCCTCGCTGGGCGGCCTCTGCGAGCTGCACGGGATTTACGATCAGGACCCCGACCGCGCCGCGGCGTTGGCCCACCGGTACGACACCCGTGCCTTCGCCGGTATCGAGGAGTTGCTCAGAGAGGTGCAGGCGGTGTCGATCTGCACCCCCAGCTCTCTGCACGTGAGTCATGCCCTGCTCGCGCTGGATGCCGGGGTGGACATGCTGATCGAGAAGCCCGTGGCCCTGAACGTCGAGCAGGCCGGCGCCATCCGCGACGCGCTCGCTGGGCACGCCGGGAGGCCGGTGGTGGTGCAGGTCGGGCACATCGAGCACTTCAACCCCGCCGTACGCGAGGTCGCAAAGCTCCTCGAGGGCGAGCGCATGGTGGCGCTTGAGCTGCAGCGACTGAGCCCGTTCGACGGTCGGATCATCGACACCGATGTCGTACAGGATCTGATGCTGCACGATGTGCACGTGCTGCTCACACTCGCCGGCCACCGCGAACTGTGCGACGTCCACGCGGTTGGTCGCGCCGTGCGCTCGCCGGTGCTGGATGACTACGCGGTCGCCACCCTCACCTTCGACGACGGCCTGATCGGAACGCTGATCGCGAGCCGCATCACCGAGGAGAAGATCCGCCGCCTGAGCGCCACCACGGAGGAGTCCCACGTGACCGTCGACTACCTGCGCCGCAGCGTCGAGCGCTGCCGCTCCACACGCCTTGAGCCCGACGGCGGCGGCTCGCGAACCTACCGTCAGGAGAGTCTGCTGGAGCGCGTCTACGTGCCGATGGAAGAACCGCTGGTCGCCGAGCTGCGCTCTTTCCTTGACTGCGTACGCGAGCGCACCGTGCCCGAGGTCGATCTCGACATGGGGATTCGCTGTTTGGCGATCGTGCAGAGCATCCGCGACTGCATCGCCGCGTCGCGCACGCCGAGCACCAGGACAATCAAGCCGGCCACACAGCGCACCAAACCGCAGCGCACCAACGCGCCGCACGCCAAAGCGCCGCACGCCAAACCGCCGATAACACGCGCAAAACCCGCGCGCGTGCGTGCCCGGGTGCCCGCATGAGCAGCCCCCGACCGCTCGTCAGCGCGATCATCACGACCTACCAGTTCGAGGACTACCTGGCACAGTCGATCGAGAGCGTCCTCGCCCAGGACTACCCCGCCGATCGCCTCGAGGTGATCGTGATGGACGACGGCTCGACCGACTCCACGCCGGAGGTCGTCGCGCCCTACCTGGAGCGGGTGCGCTACATCCGCAAGGACAACGGCGGCCTGCTCAGCTCGGTGAACCGCGGCTTCGCGGAGGCCACCGGCGAGCTGCTCGCCCTGCAGTCCGGCGATGACATGTGGACTGCGCAGAAGCTCGCCCGTCAGGTCGAGATCTTCGAGCGCCGCCCCGAGGTGGGCCTGGTCTATGGGGACATGACGGTCGTCGACAACGACCAACAGGTCCTGCACCCGTCGTTCTGGAAGATGTCGAACATCACTCCGCAGCGCGGCCGCCCACTGGGCGCGCTGGTGCGCGGCAACTTCGTCTCGGGCGGCACCATGATGGTGCGCGCCGCGCTACGCGAGCGCTTTCACCCACTGCCCGAGGACGCGGGCTGGGAGGACTGGTGGATCGCCACGCGGGTCGCCGAGGTGGCGGAGATCGAGTACGTGAGCGAGCCGATGCTGCGCTACCGCTACCACGGCGCCAACATGAGCCTCGGCGCGGATGACTCGCGCAGCCTGAGCAACGCGGCGCACGAGATGCCCTTCCGGCGTTGGCTGCTCACCGACCTCCAGCTCGACTCGATCGCCCCCGCCGACCTGATCGTGGGCGCCCGCCTGTATGAGCATTGCGTGGTGACCGCCGCGCAGCTACGCGAGCTGCCGACCCACGAGGTCGTGCCGCGCGAGCCCCGCGACGGCGAGCGGCTCGCCGAGTCGCTGCACCGCGGACAGGAGGCGCTCGCGCACGGCGACGTCGCCGAGGCCATGCGCTGGGCGGCACGCGCCTTCGGTCACGATCTGCACGACCCGCGCGCCCGCACGCTCTTTCAGGAAGCCTGCACGGCGTTCGAGCGCCTGCCCGCCGCGACGGTGCCCCTCGGTGTGGCGCTGACGTCCGCGCCAACCGCCCAGGCGTCCGCGCCAACGCCCTTCCCCGCGCCCTCCGCTGCGGCCACGACCTCCCCCACCGCCACCGGCAAGCCCCGGCCGCCCAAGGGTCCGGGTGAGGCGCCCCGCGTCACGCTCGGGATCGCGACGTTCAACCGCGAGACCTACCTGGCGGAGGCGATCAACAGCGCCCTGGAGCAGGACTATGAGGACTTCGAGGTGCTCGTGGTCGACGACGGCTCCACCAACCCCAAGATCGCCGACGTGCTCGCCGGCTTTGAGGACCCACGTCTGCGCGTGGTTCGCCATCCCTCCAATCGTGGGATCGCGGCCGCCTACAACACGATGATCAGCGCGGGGCGCGGCGAGCTGATCGCGATGCTCGGCGACGATGACATCTGCCTGCCCGGGCGACTCTCACGCGAGGTGGCGATCTTCGATGCCCACCCCGACACCGGTGTCGTCCACGGCGACGCCGTGGTGATCGACTCCCAGGGCGCCGTCACCGGGCGCTGGGATAGCCGCGATTTCACCCCCGCGGCGCTCATGACGGCTTTCTTCCGCTCCCACAATCATCTGGTGGACCCCACCCGCATGGTCCACCGGCGCGTCTACGAAGCCGTCGGAGGCTACGACGGGAGCTACAAGATCGCGCAGGACATGCACTTCTGGCTGCGCGCAGCGCGCGAGCACCGCTTTCGCCACTGTCCCGGCGGGCCTCTGACCGGGTTCCGCCGTCACGGCGCCAACACCTCCGATGAGTCCGCGCGCGCGCTGGAGATCGATGACGTCGAGCGCGCCCTGAGCGAGGCGATGGAGCGCTACCCCCTGCGGGAGCTGGTGCCCGAGCTTGACTGGGCCGTGCTGGACCCCGCCGCTGCGGAGCGCCGGGCGCTGCTCGTGCTCGCCGATGCGCTGGAGCGGCGACTGCTGCCCCTGCCCCGGCTGGCCGCAGAACTGCGCGAGCGCGCAGGGCTGATCCCCGCGCCGTCACCGCGCGAGCGCGGGCCGCGCAACGGCAACAGCAACGGCACCCGCAACAGCAACGGCAACGGCAACGGCAACAGCAACAGCAACAGCAACAGCAACAGCAACGGCAACGGCAACGGCCGGCTGATGATGACGGCGTTTGGCTGGAACGACAGCGGTGGCGGGACGATCGTCCCGCGACTTGCCGCCAAGGAGCTGGCACGGCGCGGCTGGGAGGTGACGGTGTTCCACGCCGCCACCAGAGCGACCGAGGCCGCCGTCCCCTACGAGCTGGTCGAGTCCGAAGAGGACGGCGTGCACCTGATCGGCGTGCACAACCGCGCCCACGGGATCTGGGATCTGCGCAACCCGCTGCGCGAGCTGGACGACCCGCCGATCACGGCCGCCTTCGCGCGAGCCCTGGACCGGGTGCGCCCGGACGCGGTGCACTTCCACAACCTGCACAACCTCGGCGCGGCCCTCATGGACCAGGCGGCCGCCAGGGGTCTGCCGTCGTTCTTCTCGACCCACAACTACTGGCTGATCTGCCCCCGCGCCTACCTGATGAAGGGAACCGGCGAGATCTGCGCCGGCCCGGGCGACGGTGCGAACTGCGCCGGCTGCGTGCAGAGCGGTGAGACCGAAGCCCACCGCCTGCGCCTGGAGGGCATCCGCTCACGCTTCGAACGCGGGATCGGCGCCTGTCTGACGGTTTCCGAGGGTGTGCGGCGCACGCTGCTGGGCGCGGGCTATCCGGCACAGGCGCTCGACGTGGTGCGTCAGGGCATGCCTCATGACAGCGAGATCTGGGAGCGCCTGGGCCGCGACCGCGCCCCGGGACGCAGCGGCGAGCGCCTCACGGTCGCGTTTTTGGGTTCGGCCTTTCCCCACAAGGGACCTCAGCTACTGGTGGAGGCCGCGCAGCGCGCCCGGGCGGAGCTGCGGGTGCAGATTCACGGCGAGGTCCCCGCGGCCTTCGCCAAGCAGCTGCTTGAGCTTGACCGCCGTGGCGTGGTCGAACTCTGCGGTGCCTTCCAGCCGAGCGAGATCGATCGTGTGCTTGCGGGCGTCGACGTCGCCGCGTTGCCCTCGACCTGGTGGGACTGCGCGCCCCTGGCCGCCGCGGAGTGCCTGGCGGCACGCGTGCCGCTGATCGTGCCGCGTCTGGGAGGACTGGCGGAGGCGATCGCCGACGGCGTGGACGGCCTGGCCTTCGAGGCCCTCGACAGCGATGACCTGGCGCGTTGCCTGGATCGTGTGGCGGAGGAGCCCGGACTGCTGGAGCGCCTGCAATCCCAGATCCGCGCGCCGCGGGCCTTCTCGGACTATGTGGACGATCTGGAGGCCTACTACGCGGGCGAGCGCCCCGGACAGGTGCAAACGCAGCTCGCGGCCGAGGATCTCGCGGTCCGCTGGCAGGGCGACCACGGCCTCAGCACCAGCCTCTCGATCGTCAACGCACGCGTGACCGAGCGCCTCCCCCAGCAGGTGCAGCGTGTGAACCGCGACGGCGACCCACTCGATCGTCCCCTCCTACACGCAGCCGACGTGGAGGTGCGCCACCAGTGGCCGCCCGACCTGCGACCGGCGCCCTCGGGGCGCCTGGCGCTGATCCAGCCCTGGGAGTACGGCGCGATCCCGCGCGACTGGATCGAGCCGCTGCGCAACGGCGTCGACGAGCTGTGGGTTCCGAGCGAGTTCGTGCGCGCGATGTACCTCGGCGCCGGGCTGGACCCCGAGCGCGTGGTGAGCATCCCCAACGGCGTCGACCTCGACCGTTTCCACCCCGAGGGCGAGCGCTACGAGCTGCCCGACCACGCAAGCGCACAGACAACGGCTGCTGACACCGACCATGCCGGCGCGCCCGATGAGGCGGGCGTCCCTGGAGCGCTCACGCGCTTTCTGTTCGTCGGCGGCCTGATCATGCGCAAGGGACCCGACATCCTGCTGCGGGCATGGCGCGAGGCGTTCGCGGGACGCGACGACGTGGAGCTGATCGTCAAGGACTTCGGCGCCGGTGGCGTCTACCGCCACGGTGAGCGTCAGGAGATCGCCGACCACGCCGCCTCCGGCGCCCTGCCGCGGCTGACCCTGATCGACGCGGATCTCGAGACAAGCGAAGTCGCGGCGCTCTACCGGGCCTGCGACGTGCTCGTGCACCCCTACCGCGGCGAGGGTTTCGCGATGCCGGTACTGGAGGCGATGGCCTGCGGGATCCCGGCGATCGTCACCGCCGGTGGCCCCACCGACGAGTTCTGCCCACCCGCGGCGGGCTGGCGCATCGACTCGGCCCGCGTGCCCTTCCAGGTCGAACGCGTCGGCGACTACGACACGAGCGGCGTACCCTGGATGCTGGAGCCCGATGCTGAGCACCTCGTGCGGCTACTGCGCGAGGCCGCCGCGGACCCCGCCGAGATCGCCCGTCGCGGCGCCGCCGCCCGCAAGGCCGCCGAGGGCTACGGCTGGGAGCAGATCGCCGCCATGTACAGCGAGCGACTCACCGCTTTGGCCAACCGGCCACGAGTTCGCCCGCCGGTGCGGGCACGAGCGTTCGAGGAGCAGGCGAGTGTGCGCCTGCTGGCAACCCCGGCCTGGCGCGGCGAGGATCGGCTCGGAGAGCTGCTTGAGCTGTGGTCACAGCTCACGAGCCCGGGCGACGGCAACTGTCTCTACCTGCTGGCCGACCCACGCTCCGACGGCGATCAGGAGGAGCTGGAGGCGCACGTGCTCGCCACCGGCGCCGACCTCACCCTGGGCGGCGACATCACGGTGCTGCTGGAGGCCGTCGACGGCGAGCGCTACCGCAGTCTCCACGCGGGCATCGACGGCTTCATCCCGCTGCACGGGGCCTGCCAGGGACACATCCGGCTCGCCGCCGCCGCCGGGAAACCGGTCCTGGCGCTCGACGACCCCGACTCGCTGCGGGGGCTACTCCCCCATCAGGGCCTGCAGCACGTCTAGACGCGCCGCCCTGCGCGCCGGGAGCTGGGCCGCGACGATCCCGGCGAGCGCCGCGACCAACAGCAGCACGATCAGGGTCCCCACCGGGATCGAGAGCACGAAGCTCGAATCGTTGATCGCAATGTTGAGGATCACCGCGCCCAGCACGCCGATCACGAGCCCCAGCACACCTCCGATCAGGGCCGTGATCACCGACTCGTAGCGAATCATCTGGCGTATCTGGCGGCGAGAGGTCCCGATCGCGCGCATCATGCCCAGCTCGTGGGTGCGCTCGTAGATCGAGAGGATCAGCGTGTTGACGATCCCGAACAGCGACACGATCACCGATAGCGCCAACAGCACGTAGATCAGGTCGAGCAGCGTGTTGATCTGATCGCCCTGGTGCTTCTCGAACTGCTTCGCGGTGAGCGACTCGACCTGCGGAAAGCTCGTCTTCAGCACCTTGTCCACGGCCGGCTGCACGGTCGCGTTGCTGGCGCCGGGCGCGTATGAAACGAAGTCCACCGCGTCGTCGCGCTGTCCGAACGCCGAGCGCGCCAACGGCAGCGTGATCGTGAGATCGCCGAGCAGACGCGCGTTGTCGGTCGCGATCCCCCGCACGACGAGCGAGACCCGCCGGTTGGCGGGTGTCAGCACGGACAGGCGCTGACCGACCTTCAGGTGGTTGTTGCCGGCATAGCCCTTGGTCAGGACCGTGCCCGTGCTGCCGAGCCCGCTGAGTGTGGCGTTCGAGCCCTGCTTCCAGTCGACCCGATAGACCTGCTCGAAGGACGTCGGGTCGATTGCGGTCACGACGGCGTTGTCGGAGATCCCGTGGACGCGCCCCAGCGTGAAGGAAATCGGGGTGACCGTGGCCACGCCGGGCACCTTGCGCAGCGCCGGTGCCAGCAGCGCCGGAATGCCCTGTTCGTTGTTGGACTGGGAATTCTCAACGATCAGGTCGCCGGCGAAGGAGCCGTCCACGGCCTTGTTGATCGAGGCCTTGGTGCCGGCGGCCAGCACGGCGACGAACGTGACCAGCGCGAGGCCCACCGTCAGCGCGGCGGCCGTGACAAGCGTGCGTCCAGGCTGGCGGATCGAGTTCTCACGGGCCAGGCGACCGGTGATGCCGCGCCAGGCCACGATCGAGCCGATCGCTTTCCCGAGAGCCGGAATCACGCGGTAGCGCTTGGGCTTGTCACCGCGTCGAATGCGCCTGATCAAGCGAACCAACCGGTAGAGCCAGATCACCACGAACACCGGCAGCGCCGCGCCACCGATCTTGAGCGAGACGGCGACCACCACCACGAACCCCAGGACGAAGCGCGCGATCAGCCTGCGGCGGCTCGGCAGCGGTCGTGGCGGAATCTGCACCCCCTCGCGCATCGCCGCCAGCGGCGGGACGCGTGTGGCCCGCAGCGCGGGGAACAGCCCGGCGAGCACCGTGACGATGATCCCCACCAGCAGCGAGACCACGATCGTGCGGGTCTCGATCACGGTGCCGCTGTCGGGCAGGTCCGCCCCAAACGCCTTGAACAGCTCGTCCAGGGCGGGCGCCAGCGCGATGCCTCCAAGCAGCCCCAGGACGGCCCCGACCACCCCGAGCAGCCCGCCTTCGATGACCACCGCGCGCATGATCTGTCGGCGCGTCGCCCCCAGCGTGCGCAGCAGACCGAATTCGCGGGTGCGCTGGGCCACGGTGATCGAGAAGGTGTTGAAGATGATGAACGCGCCCACGACGAGCGAGACGTAGGCGAAGACCAGCAGGAAGGTGCGCAGGAAGCTGAGATTGCTTTCGAGGTCGGAGGTCTGCTTGGCGGCCTCCTGGGCACCGGTGCGCACGGCGAACGTCTGGGGCAGGACCGCCCTGATGCGGTCGCGCAGCTCATTGGCGCTCACACCGGACTGGGCGGCGACGTCGATCTCGTCGAACTGCCCCTGCTCGCCAACCACCCGCTGGGCCTCGGCGAGTGTCAGGATCGCGGCCCCCGCGCCACCGAAGGACTGGCTGCCCGCGAACTTCACGATGCCCACGATCGTGTAGCGCTTGGCGGCCGCGGAGCCGGCGATCTGCATCTGCTGACCGACCTTCAGATGCGAACGGTCGGCCGTGGCCTGGTCGATCGCCACCTCATCGGCGGTGTTGGCAAAGCGGCCCTCGATCGGGCTGAAGGACTCAAAGCGCTTGGGCACCTCGGCCGCGACAAACGCGGGTGCGCCGCCCGTGGTCAGACGCTTGCCGTGCAGGTCCAGGAAGGTGCCCGGCGTGAAGATCGAGCCCGCGGCCTCGGCGACCCCGGGCACCCCGCGCACCTGCCCGAGTACACCATCGGTGATCGGCGAGATCTGCGAGCGCTTTTCGCGACCCAGGTTTTCGGCCTGGGTGATGACCACGTCGTGGCCCTGGTTGGCGGTCGCGAAGATGCCCGCAAAGGACTGGTTGATGGTGTCGGTGAGCACGTACGTGCCCGCCATCAGCGCGACACCCAGCGCGATCGCGATACCGGTGAGCAGAACCCGCAGCTTGCGCTGCACGAAGCCGCGCAGGACCAGCGCCAGCATCGGCTAGAGCGACTTCATCAGGTCGAGCGCCTGCTCCGCCGTGGCCGCCTCGCCGTCGTGCGCGATGCGGCCGTCGGCCAGCACCACCAGACGGTCGGCGAAGGACGCCGCGTGGGCATCGTGGGTGACCATCACGACGGTCTGACCGAAGTCGTCCACGGCGTGGCGCAGCAGCTCCAGCACGTCGTTGGAGGCCTTGGAATCGAGGTTGCCGGTCGGCTCGTCGGCGAACACCACCGCCGGGCGCGAGACCAGGGCGCGGGCCACCGCGACGCGCTGCTGCTGCCCGCCCGACATCTCTGCCGGGCGGTGACTCAAACGGTCGCGGATGCCGATCGTGTCGATCAGTCGGTCGAACAACTCGCGGTCGGGCTTGCGCCCGGCGATCGAGAGCGGCAGCAGGATGTTCTCCTCCGCGCTCAGCACCGGGAGCAGGTTGAAGGTCTGGAAGATGAACCCGATGCGGTCGCGACGCAGCTGGGTGAGCTGCTTGTCATCCAGATCGGTCAGCTCGACCCCGCCGATGCTCACCGTGCCGGAGGTGGGCCGGTCCAAGCCGGCGAGCAGGTGCATGAGCGTTGACTTGCCAGAGCCCGACGGCCCCATGATTGCGGCGAAGCGCCCGCTGTGGAAGTCCACGCTCACGCCCGCCAGCGCGTCGACGGCGGCCTCGCCGCTGCCGTAGCGGCGGGTCAGGTCGTGCGCCTGGAGGATCTCGGTGGAGTTGAGAGTCTCGACTTGTGTACTCATCCGGCCGAGTTTAGCCCGTGGTGCGGTGCTCACCGCACCAGCACCTCCGGGTGCGCCAGGGTGATCACGTGTTTGCGCAGGGTCGCCTCGGAGACTCTGCGCGGCATCGTGGAGCGGAAGCGATAGAGGATCAGGCCGTGGATGTCACGCCTCGCCAGCAGGCGAAAGCCCGGAGCCGGGGGGCGGCCCGCGCCGCTGCGCAGCGGCGCGTACCCGGTCTCGTCGATCTCGCTCACCGTCACCGTCGCGCCCCGCGGAAGGTTGTGCAGCGGCGGCAGGTAGTACTCCAGGGGCGCCGCCCCCAACTCGACGGTGGTGATCGCGCGCTCGCTTGAGCCGTCGACGGTGGTGATCGCACGCTCCCTTGCGCCGTCGCCGACGCTCGCCGCAGGGCTCGGCTCCTCCAGCGCCCGGGCCACCCCGCTCCAGTCGCCGCGTTGCAGACGCGGGCTCAGATCGACGTCGATCGTGATCGCCAGAAAACCCAGCGCCAGCAGCAACGCCAGGCCGAGCCCAACGCCACCCGCGGCACGTGCCGCGACGATCACCGCGATCAGCGCCGTGACCGGGATCATCGCCGCGACCAGGTTGCGCGGCGCCAGGTAGTCGGCGCCCGCCGCGACCATCAGCACCGGCAGCAGCACACCGCAGGCGGCGAGGGCAAGCGCAAGCAGCGCGCCGGTGCTCTCCCCCGGGGTCAGTGTCCGCCACAGCCCGAAGCCGATGCCGGCGAGGATCACGAGCGCCACCAGCAGCTCCACGCCATGCCCGAGCGGCCCACCGGAGTAGCCGGTCAGGTAGTACTGCGGGATCGCCTCCAGTCGGCTCGCGAGCGCCCAGCGCCCGATCCACTGCGTTCCGTGCCCACCCTGAGCCGAGATCAACGGCAGCAGCGCAATTCCCACCGCGCCGAGCGCGGCAACCGCGGGCAGCGTCACCCGCAGACGCTCACGGCGGCGCAACAGCCAGAGCGCCATCGGCGCCAGCAGGAACACCGCGAAGTAGTGGCTCAGGAGCGCCAGCGCCCCACTCAGCGCGAAGGCCAGCAGTCGCCTCGGCGTGGGCTCTCGCTCGGCGCGCAGGAAGCAGAGCATCGCCACGGCGCTCAACAGCACGAACAGCGCGTAGGCGCGAGCCTCCTGGGAGTACCACACGAACAGCGGATTCACCGCCACCAGCGCCGCCGTCACGATCGCTGCGCGGCGGCCGGCCAGCTCCGCTCCGATCGCCCAGGCGACGGGCACCGTCAGCACCCCGGCCACCGCCGAGAGCGAGCGCAGCGCCACCGCACCGCTGCCGAGCACGCGCGAGCAGCCCCAGATCAGCACGTACCAGAGCGGCGGGGTGTTCTCGGTGTGGACCATCGCGCGCATCGTTGCCCCGAGACTCGCGTGCAGCACGTGGACGGGGGTGAACGCCTCGTCGTACCAGAAGCTCTGAACCCCCAGCGTGCCGAAGCGAAGCGCGGCCGCCAGCAGCACGATCGCGCCGAGCTGCCACCGGGCGCGAACCGCGCGAGGGCTCACCGGGGGCACAGCGCCGCCCGCACCGCCGTGCCGAAGCAGGCGTAGCGATAGCGGCGCTGGTCGGTCACGCCCAAGCGCAGGTAGTAGCCGCCGCGGGCGCTGCGCCGTCCGCCCACGACGGGCCCGGTCATGATCAAACACAGCTGCGGGCTCGTCTTGGGGTCCCCGGGGCGGGTGTTGCCGCAAACGACCTCGCGGGTGCCGATCCCTTCCAGGTTCTGACGGACCGAGAGGTTGTGGTAATCGTGTTTGCTGAACGTCCTCCAGGTGTGCAGGTCGGCGATCAGGCGGTGGTTCACGTGCACCTGGCGCGTCACGTCGTGGACCGTGGCCACGGCCAGCAGCACCCCCACGAGCACCAGCACCGTCGTCTCGATCAGGCGTACGCTTCTCATGACACCGGCGCGAACAGCGGCGAGGTCTGGTGGGCGATGAACAGCGCCTGGACCGCCAGCGTGGCCACCAGCAAGCGCCGGTCGCGCGTGACGACCGCCAGCGGCAGCGACCACAGCACGTACCAGGCCAGCAGCCAGCTGCTCGTGACCGCGATCGCCAAGAGCGCCCAGCCCGAGGCGGCAACCCAGTCATACCCCCGCCAGGTGCGCCACATCAGGTGCACCACGATCAGCACCAGCGCCCCCTTGAGCAGCTGGTGATCGATCGGGTACACGCCGGCCTTGCCAAAGAGATGGGCCACCTCGGTGGGGAAGCTGTCGGTCGAGACGAACGCCGCGTCACGATTGAGCGCGGAGATCAGGTTGACCCCGTGGATGCCGAACACGGCGTAGCCGATCAGGGCGGCGAGCAGCGTCGCGGCGGCGGCCCCGAGGATCGGCGCCGGGCGGCGGCGACTGATGATCATGAACGGCAGCAACGCCGCCACCGTGGCCTTGACGAGCGTGCCCGCCACCACCGAGGCCGCCGCCGGGGCATCCCGCCCGGCGAGCGTCAGGCTCACGGCGGCCATCATGAAGAACGTCATGATCAGATCGTTGTGCGCGCCGCCCAGGCCGTAGATGATGTACAGCGGGTTGGCCCCCACCGCAAGCAGCGCCCGCGCCGGGTCGAGCCCGCGGACGCGAGCACAGCGCCAGGTGAGCGCCAGCGTGCCGAAGCTCGCGAGCAGCGCCTCGAGCTTCATCCCCCACAGCGCGCCCTTCACCCCCAACGGCGCGAGCGGATAGGACAACAGCGTGTAGAGCGGCCCATACGCGGTCGCCACGTGCTTCCAGTCGGCGCCCACGTAGTGATAGATCGGGTCGCCCACGATCGCGATCGGGCCATGCAGGTAAGGGTTGATCCCGTGCTCCACCCCCATGCGGGCGTAGGCGATGTAGCTGAACACATCCGTGGAGAGCAGGATCGGGCCCGCGAACACGATCGCGTGCAGCCCCGCCACCAGCCCGATCGCCCAGCGGGCGGTGCGCCGATCGCGCGGCAGGCCCCGCAGCAGCGCGAGCAGTCCCCCATACGCGGCGGCGAACGCGATCAGAGCAACCAGGAAGACGCGGTAGCTCAGGCGCTCGCCGATCCCGGACAGCCACCCCGCGATCTGCGGGGACTTGGGGATCAGCGGAGAGTGTGCGGCCGCCCCGTCGAGCACGATCTCAAGCGTGGCCGCGAGCAGCACGAGCGTGCACAAACCGACGAGCACTAGCACCCAGGCCGCCGTACCAGTCGAGCCAACCGCGGCGCCCCGCGGCGAAACGGCGACCCCCCGGCGCTCCGCGCCGGCATCCTCCTCTCCGGGCCTCGCCGGCCCGGTCTTGCTCTCCACGGGGAAGCTCAAACCGCGCTGAAGCCTAGAGCGAACCGGCGGTCGCGGTAGCCGCCAGGACGGCGCCCGCGCTCACGGCTGCGGCCTGCGCGCCGAGATCAGCTCCAGCGAGCCCCAGCAGGTACGTAGGCGCTCGCGCACCCGGACCTCCGCGAACCCCGCGTCCGCGATCACTCCCGGCAGCTCACCGCGAGCGTGCGGGCCGGTGCACGAGAAACCGTCGAGCAGCTGGATGCCCAGGAACGCCAGACGCATGATCGGGTCCTGTGGCGCGCCCCAGTCGGCGACGTGCAGCCGCCCCTCCGGCCCCAGCACCCGCAGGCACTCGCCCAGCGCCCGGCGCTTGGCCGCCGGCTCCAGGTGATGGAACATCAGCGAGCAGGTCAGGCCGTCGAAGGCGCCGTCCTCGAACGGCAGCTCCTCCGAGCGACCCTGCACCCATGCGATCCGCGACGCCGACCCGGCCTTGCCGCGTGCCCTGCCGAGCGCGTCCGGATCGGGGTCCAGACCTGTGATCGCAACCGTCGGGGCAGCCCGAGCCAGTGCGATCGCGAGCGACCCGGTGCCCGTTCCCAGGTCCAGCACCCGCTCGGGCGAGCCGTCCTTGAGCACCTGTGCGATCAGGCGCCCCCGGAATGTGCGCTCGCGCATCGTGAGGCCCACAATCGGGTCATACAGCGCGGTGAGTCGCGCGTGCCCCGCGGCGGGGATGTAGCCGGCCTGCGGTTGCTCCATGAGGTTCCTCGGAAGGCTCGCGGCGAGCGTGGCTGTGCGCAGCCCAAGCCCGCGCGGCTCAGTCTCGGGGAGGGTCCTCGAAGTGCAGCACGTCGAGTGCCCCCGTCATCTCGAACACCTTCTGGATCGAGGCATCCCCGGGATGCAGCACCAGCTCGCCGCCGCGCTCGCGCGCACGGGCATCGGCCTGGATCAGCAGACGTAGACCCGTCGAGTCGATGAACGCCAGGCGTCCGAGGTCGACCACCAGGCGTGCGGGCCGTTTCGCTTCCAGCGCCCCCAGGCTCTCCTCCATCAGCCCCGCGCCCGCGAGGTCCAGCTCGCCTTCGAGGCGTAGGCTCGCGGCCCCATTCTTGTCGTCACTCAAAATCGTGAGGGTTCCGGGCGTGGGCGAATTCGGATTCATCGTAAGGGACTCTAATGGACCGGCCGACCGCCCATCGACCTGTCTCTAGAGCGCGGTCCACACTGTCTTGGTCTCCAGGTATGCGTCCAGGCCGTCATGCCCGTGCTCGCGGCCCACTCCCGAGGACTTGAAACCGCCGAACGGAGCCGCCGGGTCGGTGCCGCCCCAGTGGTTTATGTAAACCGAGCCGGCGCGCAGCATGGCGGCCAGGCGATGAGCGCTGCCCACGTCGCGCGTCCACACTCCTGCTGCGAGCCCGTACTCGCTGTCGTTCGCGCGCCGGGCGACTTCCTCCAGCGTGTCGTAGGGCGAGGCCACCAGCACGGGGCCGAAGATCTCCTCCCGCACGATCCGCAAATCGTCCGAGGTCGTGCTGAACAGGGTCGGCGCCACGAAGTAGCCGCCGCTCTCATCCAGGGCCGTCGCGCCACCGGCGAGCAGCTCGGCGCCCTCATCGCGACCGGCCTTCACGTAGCCCATCACGCGGTCGCGCTGCTCGGCCGACACCAGCGGCCCCAGCTGTGTCTGGGGATCCAGGCCCGCCCCCAGGCGCGTGGCGTTGGCGCGCTCGGCCAGCGCGCTCATGACCTCATCGAAGCGCTCGGCGGGCACGAACAGGCGCGAGCCCGCGTTGCAGGCCTGGCCCGAGTTGAAGTAGATCGCCTGGTAGGAGCCCTTGACGGCGGCGTCGATGTCGGCGTCGGGCAGGATCACGTTGGGCGACTTCCCCCCCAGCTCCAAGGTCATGCGCTTCAGCGCCCGGCCTGCCTTGGCGCCGATCTCGCGACCCACCGCCGTCGAGCCGGTGAAGGCGACCTTGTCCACCCCCGGGCTGTCCACCAGCGCCGCGCCGGTCTCGCCGTCGCCGGTGAGCACGTTCAGCACACCCGGCGGAAATCCGACCTCCAACGCCAGTTCACCGAGGCGCAGCGCGCTCAAGGGAGTCTGCTCGGCGGGCTTCAGCACGATCGTGCAGCCCGCGGCCAGCGCCGGGGCGATCTTCCAGGCGCTCATCAGCAGCGGGAAGTTCCAGGGCACGATCTGCGCACACACCCCGACCGGCTCGCGGCGGGTGTAGCAGAGCATGTTGGGCGCCGCCACCGGCAGCACGCTGCCCTCAATCTTCGTGGGCCAGCCCGCGAAGTAGCGCAGGTGGGCGGCGCTCCCGCGCACGTCCACGAACTCGGCGAGCTTCACCGGCTTGCCGTTGTCCAGCGACTCGATCTGCGCGATTTCCTCGGCGTGCTCATCGAGGGCGTCGGCCAGCGCGCCGATCAGGCGACCCCGCTCGGCCGGTGAGATCTGCGACCACGGGCCCTGCTCCAGCGCCTCGCGCGCCACGGCGACGGCCCGCTGCACATCCGGCGCACCGGCATGGGCCACCTGGGCGATCTCGCGTCCCGTGGCTGGATCGAGCGTCGCGAAGGTGCGCCCGTCGGCGGCCTGGGGACGCTCGGAGCCGATCAGTAGGCCGTGCGTCTGCGCGATGAAGTCACGTGCGGTGGCTGAAAGCTCGGTGGGCAGGCTGGCGGCGGCGGTGGTCATGGTGGCGGCTCCTTGTGACTCTCAGGGCTTCAGGACGATCTTCAGCGCCTCGCGACGGTCATACAGAGCGTAGGCCTCGGGCGCGTCATCGAGGCTCATATGGTGAGTCACCAGCGGCCCCGGGTCCAGCAGGCCCGCCGACATCATGCCCAGCACCCGGTCGACGTGGGCGATCACATTGGCGTGACCACAGCACAGACGCAGCGACTTGATCCAAACCAGGCCCAGGTGCACCTCGGCGCGCTCGGCGTAGACCCCGATCGCCTGAACGGTGCCGCACTTACGCGTCAGGCGGACCGCGAGGTCCAGCGCCTCGGGATGACCGACGGCATCGATGCACACGTCAACGCCCCGTCCTTCGGTCAGCTCGCGGGCGGCGGCCCGCGGGTCGCCCTCGCTCAAATGGACCGCGTGCGCGCCAAATGACTCGGCCATCGCCAGGCGCTCGGGCACCGAGTCGACCGCGATCACCCGTGCGGCGCCCGCTGCCCTGGCGGCCTGCACCGCACACAGCCCGACCGGCCCGAGGCCCAGTACCGCGGCCACGTCGCCCGGGCGCAGACCGCTGTCGAGGACCGCGTGAAAGCCGGTGCCCATCACGTCGCCCGCGAACAGCGCAACCTCATCGCTCATGCCCTCCGGCACCCGGCGCAAAACGAGATCGGCGTTCGGCACCAGCGCCTGCTCGGCCTGGGTCCCGGGCAGGCTGCCCAGCGTGGCGCCGTGACCGAACGTGCGCGAGCTGTCGCACTTGTGGAACTGACCGTGGCGGCAGAACCAGCAGCGCCCGCACGCGGTCTGGAAACAGCCGAGCACGCGATCGCCGACGCTCACGCTCTGGACCTCGGGACCGGCGGCGATCACGGTGCCCACGTACTCGTGGCCGATCGTGAAGCCCGGCTCGATCCTGACCCGCCCGTGGTAGATGTGCAGGTCCGAGCCGCACACGCCCGTCGCGGCGACTCGCACGATCGCGTCGCTCGGCGCAAGCAGCTCGGGCTCGGGCACCTCCTCTACGAGTACCCGACCGGGAGCCTGAAAGGTGACGGCGCGCATGTGAGGACCAACCCTAGAGAACGCCGAGGGCCTATGCTGCGCGAATGTCCGATATCTCGAAGGCCGTACTGATCACCGGATGCTCATCGGGCATCGGCGAGGCCACCGCTAAGCGTCTCGCGGGCAAGGGCTGGAAGGTTTACGCCACCGCCAGACGCCCGGAGTCGATCGCGCACCTCGCCGACAGCGGCTGTGAGCTGCTCGCCCTCGACGTGACCGACGAGGATTCGATGCGCGCCGCCGTGAGCATCGTGGAGGAGCGCGAGGGCGCCGTCGGGGTGCTTGTGAACAACGCCGGCTACAGCCAGGGCGGGGCGATCGAGGAGGTTCCGCTCAAGGCCGCGCGCGAGCAGTTCGAGACCAACGTGTTCGGCCTGATTCGCATGACCCAGCTGGTGCTGCCCGCGATGCGCGCCCAGCGCTGGGGCAAGGTCGTCAACATCAGCTCGATGGGCGGCCGCCTGACCTTCCCCGGCGGCGGGCTCTACCACGCCACCAAGTACGCCGTCGAGGCCATCAGCGACGCACTGCGCTTCGAGGTTCGTGGTTTCGGAGTCGACGTCGTGCTGATCGAGCCCGGGCTGATCGTCACCGACTTCGCGGCCAACGCCGTGGCAAAGAACAGCGAGATCCCCGCCGATGGTCCCTACGCGGAGTTCGACGCGAAGGTCTCCGCGCTCACGACCGGCGTCTATGAGGGACCCATGCGCCTGCTGGGCGGCGGCCCGGACGTGGTGGCCAAGGCGATCGAGAAGTCAATCTCGCGCCGGCGCCCGCGCTCGCGAGTACCGGTCACGGCCTCGGCCCGACTTTCGATCCTGCAGCGCCGGTTGACACCCGATCGGGTGTGGGATGCGGCGATGCGCACCCAGTTCCCTCAGCCCAAGTAGTCCGCGGCCGGCCCGAGGGGCGCGGTCAACCTCAAGGGCACGGCCCGCCACGGGCCGCCACTGACGGCCACGGTCCCGATCGTCCCGACACACGGGTCGTGGTGCTGGAGCGCGAGGTCGTCCATCCCCAGCCCATGCGCCCCGGGACGCCCGAGTGCGTCGCGGATCTCAAGCTCCCTCAGGTCGTGGCTCAGGCCGCTGCCGTGCGCCTTCACACAGGCCTCCTTTGCCGTCCAGTGACGCAGGAACGCCCGCTCGCGCTCGGCCGGCGGGCAAGCT
Organism: uncultured Solirubrobacterales bacterium; assembly: GCA_963813115.1. Lineage (GTDB taxonomy): Bacteria > Actinomycetota > Thermoleophilia > Solirubrobacterales > Solirubrobacteraceae > Palsa-744. The sequence goes on along the minus strand of CAWEXS010000002.1, from coordinate 1,768,799 downwards.
CGCACGACGGCCTCCTCCGCGGAGCCCAGCACCCGCCCATACAGGCGCTCGCGAGAGCGACCGCTGAGCTGCTCGATGTCCACCCCCACGCGCTCGCGCGCGCTCACCGCGACCACCGCCATGCGCCCCGAGTGCGACAGGTTGAAGGAGGGTCCCCCGCCGTCTGCCAACAGCGGCTTGCCCTGCGGCGTGCGATCCAACCGGACCCGTGCGGCGGGGATGTTCAGGTAGCCCCCCAGGATCTCGCGCAGGGCCGCTCCCGCGAGTCTTCGCGGCGTGCCCCCCAAGGGCACGCTCCAGAGGTGCACCTCATCGGCAGCCAACGATCCCCGACCCGGATGCTCTGCGATCACGCGGGACACGGTACGTTCAGCTTACGCGGCAACGCCCCGCGTGATCGGCTAGGCCGCGACTGCCGTGCTCGCCATGAGCGGTGCGGGGCGACCGACCCGATAGCCCTGGGCATAGTCGACGCCAAGCTCGCGCAGCAGCTCCATCGTGGCCTCATCGGCGACGAACTCGGCGATGGTCTTCATGTTCATCCCGCGGGCCACTTCCACTAGCGCGCGCACGATCAACCTGTCCTGGCATGAGACGGTCAGCTCGCGAATGAAGTCGCCGTCGATCTTGAGGTAGCGGAAGGGCAGGTGCTTGACGTAGTAGAAGGATCCGAAGCCGGCACCAAAGTCATCCAGGGCCACATCGCAGCCGAGTGCCTGTAGACCACGGCAGAGCGCCTTGGCCTGCTCGATGTCGGCGATCGCGGCGGTCTCGGTGATCTCGACGACCAGGCGGGTCGGATCCACACCGTTGTGCTCAAGCTCGCCCTTGATGTACTCCAGCGTGCCCGGGTCGCAGGCGGAGAGCGCCGAGAGGTTGACCGCGACGCGCAGCTCTGCGTCGGCGAGCATGGTCGGGGCTCCCTGGGCACCGAGCTGGGCTGCGACCTGACGGATCACGAGCCTGTCGATCTCGCCGATCAGGCCGTGGGACTCGGCGGCCCCCAGGAACAGGCCCGGCGCCACGAGGCTCCCGTCGTGCTCGTCGACCATGCGCACCAGCGCCTCGTAGTGGGACACCCTGCCGGTCTGCAGGCAGGCGATGGGCTGGTAGTGGAGCACGAAGCGCTCCTCGCGCAGGGCGCAGCGCAGTCGCTCGGGCCAGGCACTCCCGTGGGAGACCCTGATCGAAGGCGTCGGCGTGCCGGCTTCGCCGCTGTAAGGCTCGGGTGTCTTCAGTGTCATGTCTGCCCCTTCTAAAACGCTCGTATGAAGCGGCCGCTGGTCCGATTGCGGCCGACGGGGGAGATATTCGAGGCCCTCCGCGGTCCTGGAGACCTATGTGCAGCTTTGTGGAGGTTTGAGCCGGGAAACGGCAGCAACTCGGCAGAACCGCGCCCCGCTTACGCGCGCAGGCTCGCGCGCGCATGGTCTGAGAGCACCAGCAGCAGCGCGAGCAGCACGAAGTTCATCACCACCGATGACCCGCCGTAGGCCACGAACGGCAGCGTGACGCCCGTCAACGGGATCACGCGCGTGACGCCACCGACGATCACGAACACCTGCATGCCGATGATGAAGGACAGGCCCGTGGCCAGCAGCTTGGAGAACGAGTCGCGGGCGAGCATCGCGGTCTTCAGCCCGCGGGCGACGAACAACAGGTAGGTGAGCAGCAGGCCCATCGCCCCCACCAGCCCGATCTCGTTCGTGATCACGGCATAGATCATGTCGCTCTCGGGCACCGGCAGGATCGGAGCCCCGCCGTGGGGCAGACGCAACAGCGACTCGTCAAAGCCCGTGCCCAGGAGACCGCCGTCGGCCTGGGAGAAGAGCGACTGCGCGAGCTGATCGCTGCCCCCCACCTTGTTGTAGAGCACCGGGTCGAACGGGTGCTCCCAAGCCAGCACCCGCGAATGCACGTGCGGCACGTGACCGGCCACGAACCAGGCGCCCGCCGCGAACAGGACCAGCCCGATCAGCGGAAAGGAGAGCCGCCCGGTGGCCACGTAGAGCAGTGCCAGGAAGGCCCCGTAGAACATCAGCGAACTTCCCAGCTCGCGCGTCAACAGCAGGGTGCCCATGGCCGCGCCCCACACCAGCAGCATCGGCCCGAACTGCTTCATCGGGGGGATCGTGAGGCCCAGCACCCGGTGACCCGCGGTCACCAGGATCTGGCGGTTGTCGCGCAGATAACTCGCCAGGAAGACCACGATCGCGATCTTGGCGAACTCGGCGGGCTGGAAGGAGATGCTGCCCAGATGGATGTTCAGGTAGGCCCCGTTGACCTGCTGTCCGATGCCGGGCAGCCGCGGCAGGAAGGTGATGCCGATGCCCACCACGGCGATCGTGTAGCGGTAGCTCTCCAGCACCGCCAGGCCACGGCGGCGCAGCAACACGATGGTCCCCGCGAAGAGCACCAGGCCCACCACCATCCACTGCGCCTGCTGACGCGCCAGCGTGGGGTTGATGCGATAGACCATCACGAGCCCAATGCTCGCCAGGACCGCGGCCAGGGGGAACATGTAGGGGTCGGCGTCGGGCAGCGCGAAGCGGATCACGAGGTGCGCGGCCACGCACAGCCCCAGGAACAGCGCCCCGTAGGTCAGCGACAGGCTCGACGCGTGGTTCAGGGCAAAGTTGGTGGAGGCCCCCGGGGCGTTGTTCTGCGCCTGGATGAAGATCGCCGTGAAGCCCGCGATCACAAGCAACGCCGCCGGCAGCAAGCCCAGCAGCTCGCGATTGCGGGGGCTCAGCATCCGCTCGAGCCTACCTGGGCATTCGGCGTGCCACGCCGAGCCTGCCGCTAACCTTCAGCTGTAGGAGCACGACGTGAGCGGTCGGTGCTCGTGCTGACCCGACCCATGAGCGGCTTTCTGGCGACACACGATGGATGACGAGACCCCGCGCTTTGGGCACGGCGGCCTGTGGCGGCGCTTCCTGATCGGCGGCGTCCTGATCGTGTTGTTGAGCGGGGCCGCCACGGCGACCTTCGCCTTGAACACCGCCAGCGACATCGCGCACGAGGTCTTCCCCAGGCTGAACCAGATCGATGCGCCCAAGGGCGTCATCACACCCGTCTACAACGGTGGGCCCCAGACCTTCCTGATCCTCGGCTCCGATCGACGGGTGGGCTCCAAGAACCGCGAAGAACGCAATGCCGAGGCCCACAGCGACACGATCCTGCTGGTGCGCTTCGACCCCGAACAGGGCCAGACCTCGGTGCTCTCGATTCCGCGCGACCTGCTGGTGGACATCACCACCGAAAGCGGCCAGATCTACGGCCACGAAAAGATCAACGCGGCGTACACGATCGGGAGCAAGCTGCGTGGCACCGACGGCGGCGCGCGCCTGGCGGCCCTGACCATCAAGCACGAGATCCCGGGGCTCGAAATCAACCACATCGTCGATGTGACCTTCAGGGGCTTCATCAACGTCGTCGACACGCTCGGGTGTGTGTACGTGAATGTCGATCACCGCTACTACAACCCGCCCAACAGCGGCTACACCGCGATCGACCTGCAGCCCGGGTACCAGAAGCTCTGCTACGAAAACGCCCTCGACTACGTGCGCTACCGCCACACCGACTCCGACTTCGTGCGGGTCGCGCGTCAGCAGGACTTCATCCGCTCCTTGCGCGAGCAGATCTCCCCCGAAGACGTGATCGGCCAGATCCACAAGGTCGCCAAGGCGGTGGGGCGGTCGATCTCAAGCTCCATCCACGCCTCGGCGAGCGAACTGATCGAGCTGGCCAAGCTGGTGGCCTTCTCCCAAAGCAAGCCCCTGCGCCAGGTCAAGTTCCGCACCGCCAACGTCAACTACCAGCTCAAGGGGCAGTCCTACGTGACGAGCACCCCCGCCCTGATCCGGGCCACGCTCAACGACTTCCTGCACGGCGGGCAGCAGGCGAGCCGCCCGACGTCACGCGGCGCGGGTTCCAGCGGCAAGCGTCACGGCCGCTCACGCTCCGGCGTCTCTTCGGCGTCGATCGGTCTGTACCCAACCTCGCGAACCCAGGAGAGCGCGCTCGTCAGCGAAGCCGTGGGCCTGCCCTTCCCGGTCCTCTACCCCACCCTCGAGACCGGCCCGGCGGTGCAGGAGAACACGCGCGCCTATGCCCTCCGGGACCAGCACAACCATCTCCACCACGCCTACGTGGTGGTCTTCAAGCAGGACAACCTCGGGGGCTACTACAACATCGAGGGCACCGACTGGCTGAACCCGCCGCTCATCGCCCACCCCGACGAAACCCGCCGGATCGGGTCCCGCTCGTACATGGTCTTCAGCGACGGAGGCCGCATCCACACCGTGGCCTGGCGCTCGGGACGGGTCCTCTACTGGGTAACCAACACGCTGCTCGAGAGCCTCACCAACCAGCAGATGCTGGGCATCGCCCGCTCGGCCCAACCGTTGCGCTAGAGCACGGCGGACCCATATTCGAGCTGCGCGACGCTCCGGCTGAGATTCGGAGTTGGGCCAGTGAGGTTTGAGGCTTGGCGGAACTAGGAGGCCGCCATCCGCGCTTGGTCCAGAGCGGCGTTGACCAGAGCGTCAGCGTGGGCGTTCTGCGCGCGTGGTACCGAGCGAATCGACCAACCCTCAAAGCCTCGCAGCGCTGCGAGGGACTGCTGAGAAAGGGCGCGCATCGCCTCGTGCTTGACCTTGTAGATGCCCTTGACCTGCTTGGCCACCAGCTCGGAGTCGTTGACCACCTCTACGTGGGTGGCTCCCAATGCTTGCGCGCGTGCGATGCCGAGCAGCAGCGCACGGTACTCGGCGACGTTGTTGGTGGCCGTGCCGAGCAGCTCGGAGGCCTCGTCGAGTACCTCGCCGTCAGGCGTGGAGACCACACTCGCGGCAGCCGCCGGACCGGGGTTGCCGCGGGCGCCTCCGTCCACGTGCACGATGACCTTCATATGCCCCTAAGTATGGCGCTCTACTGAGACGAAACGTCGGCGAGCACGGGCAGCTCGCCCGGCACGCGCGCCCGGCGACGGTCGCGCACGATGCGCCGCTGACCCTCGGGTGCGGCATCTGAGCTGCCGTTACGGGCCCGCCGGTCGAACCGGCGGCGGTCGACGATGACCGTCACGTTCTCCTCATGCTCGTAGTACTTGGTGAGCTTCGGATAGAGGTCGTCGGCCAGGGCCTTGGGAACTACGCAGTAGATCATTGACTGAATCGTACTCTCCACACGTCCCGAAGGAAAGGTCCGGCTCAGGCGTCGAGCAGCGCGAGCATGCCCCGCTCGTCGGCCACGGCGTTGCCCAAACGCTCCTCAGGCGCGAGTTCGTCGAGTTCCATCCCCTGACCGGCGAGCCGCACACCGGCGGCCTCGTCCCCGAGATCGACCTCGTAGCGATACCAGCAAAGCTCCCAGGCGACCACGATCCCAACCACGCCGCCGGAGTCGGCGACCGGGGCGGCCCTCGCGGTCGGGATGCCCAGCGAGCGCGCCACGCCCGCCATGCGCCGGGGCTGCTCGCTGCCGTTGAAGACTTCGAGCGCCCGCACCACTTTCAGCTCACCGGTGGTCGGTGCGGTCTCACTGCTCGAACGGCGACCCACGGACGCCGGGTGCACCGAGGAGACCGAGGGCGTCTCGCCCGCGATGTGCTCCGCGGCGGTCGCGGCGAAGCCCGCTTGGCCCGAGTCCTCATAGGCAAGCGCGTCCGCAGAGCCGGCCGGCGCCGTCGAGCCACCGAGTTCCGGCGAGGAGCTGTCGAGGAAGTCATAGAGGCCACCGCGAGAGCCCGCCGAGCGGCCCGCGCGCTCGCGTGGCGTATCGGGGCTTGAACTCGCCCCCGCAACGCGTGTCTGGCGTAACCGTGCGAACAGCGAGAGTCCTCGCTGCGGGCGCACGGCTCGCGAACTCTTGGAGTGCCCGTCGGACTCGCGCAGCCAACCCTCGTGCGAGGCGCGGGTGGTGCACAGCTCGCACACCATCCGGCGCTGACCGCCGGTGATGAACACGTCCGATTGCTCCCCCCGCAGCAGGCGCCGACCGCAGACGTCGCACTCGACGTCGGGGTGGAAAGTGACGATGGTTCGCGTACCCATGGGTCTCCAGGGTAGTCGGGCGCCGACAACCGCGCGTGGCGACCTCGGGCCGCTGCCTCACGACATCGCCCGGCGGGTCAGTCGAAGGTGTCGCCCTGCATGCGTCCGCGGAGACGCAGAACTGCCTTGGTGTGCAGCTGGGAGATGCGCGACTCGGTGACTCCGAGCACCTCGCCGATCTCGCGCAGCGTCAGGTTCTCGTAGTAGTAGAGCGCGATCACCAGCTTCTCACGCTCAGGCAGCCGCGCAATCGACTCGGCGATCCGATCTTTCAGGTCGCCCATGTCGAGCACTTTCGCCGGGTCCGGCGCGCCGGGATCCTCGATCGTGTCCATCAGCGAGACCTGATCGCCGCTGGAGTCCGAGACGCTCCACAGCTCGTCCAGCGCGGCGATCGAGGAGTGCGAGATCGCCAGCAGCGAGTCGTGGAATTCGCTTACCGAGATGTCCAGCTCCGCCGCCATCTCCTGATCTGTGGGCGCCCGCTGGAGGCGATGCTCCAACTTGGCGTTGGCGCGCTCGATCTCACGGGCCCGCGCACGCACGCTGCGCGGAACCCAGTCCATGGCGCGCAGTTCGTCGATGATCGCGCCCTTGATGCGTGTGATCGCATAGGTCTCGAACTTGATCTCGCGGGTGATGTCGAAGCGCTCGATCGCGCTGATCAGGCCCACCAGGCCGTAGGAGATCAGGTCGGCCTCCTCCACGTGCGGAGGCAGACCGGCCGCGGTACGGCCGGCCACGTACTTGACCAGGGGCGAATAGGCGACAACCAGCCGCTCTCTTGCGCGTTCGTCGCCGTCGGACTTGTAGCGTCGCCACAGTTCGCGCAGCTCGATCGCTTTTACGTTCGTCTCCAGCGTCTTCTCCCTAACCGGTCAGGCCCGCGGGTGACTGCGCGCATAGGCGCTTCTGAGCCTGGCGGACTCTACCCGAGTGTAAACCTGAGTGGTTGACAGACTCGCGTGACCGAGCAGCTCCTGAATCGCCCGCAGGTCGGCGCCGCCGTCGAGCAGGTGCGTGGCAAAGCTGTGGCGGAGGCTGTGTGGCGAGATCCCGGCGGCCAGACCGCAGCGCGTCGTCCAGGCGCGCAGCCTGCGGCGCACGTCGCTGGTGCCCAGGGCCCGACCGGACTTGCTCAGGAACAGCGCCTCCTGGCCGTCGCCACCGCTGAGCGCCGGGCGGGCAACCTCCAGGTAGCGGTCGACCGCGGCCATCGCCAGCTCGCCCACGGGCAGGAACCGGGTCTTGCGTCCCTTGCCCTCCACCCTGAGCTGCTCGCCGTCATGGTCGATGTCGGACATCCCCAGCGAGACGATCTCCTCGGCGCGCAGCCCACAGGCGTAGGCAAGCTCGAACATGGCTCGGTCGCGCTGCTCCAGGGGGCTCGATGCGGGAATGCCGTCCAGCAGCCCCGCCAGCTCGCGCGCCTTCACCACACGCGGCAGATGTGAGGGGCGCCGCGGCGTCGTCACCAGGTCGGCCGGGTTCTGGACGATCAGCCCGTGCTCACGCTGGCTGCGAAACAGCGCACGCAGCGCCGCGAGCTTCCGTGCGGTCGTGGTCGGAGCCGCCTCCAGCTCGGAGAGGTGGGCGATGTAGCGACGCACCAGCTTGGGGCTCACCTGCGCCGGGCTCAATCCCAGCGAGGTCGACCAACGCGCGAACTGGCCGAGGTCCACCGCGTAGGCCCGGCGCGTCTTCTCGGCGCTGTCACGACGGCGCAGATCCTCCTCCAGCAGCTCCAGCGCATCCCGCCACGCGGGTGCCGGGTCGGATTCGATCGCGAGGTCCAGAGCAGTCAAGGCGGCTGGTACTTCGCCGTGGAGCCCCCCGCGCCCTGCTTGGCAACCGCAGCCTCAGGAGCCCGAGTGCGCTCCACCCACCGACGCGGGCTTGCCGCCCAGCACACCCTGGAGGAGCTGCTTGAGACCGGGCCAGTCCTGGGCGCTGATCACATCCTCTTCTTCGCACACGTCCCTGTTCCAGGGGTGTTCGATGGTCGCGGCGATGATTCCGCGCTCCAGCGCGGCTGAGATGTTCAGGGGGCTGTCGTCGATGATCAGGTCGATGTCCAGCTCCACGCAGCGCGCAACCTTGTCGAAGGAGCAGTGCAGCTCGTCGAACGGAACGCCCAGCTGGCCGAGCCAGGCGGCCGTCGCCTCGCGACAGCGAATCTCCCGGTGGCTGGTGATCTGCACGAAGTGACCTTCGCGATGCCACCCCTGCACGGCCTCCACGGCGCCCGGGTAGGGCTCGCTCGCGAGAATGTGCTCGTCGCTGTGGCTCTCCTCGATGCAGAGTGCGAGCTGCTCTGGGCGCAGGCGGGTTATGCCCCACGTGAACTGCTCCTCGTAGGGGAGCTGCACGCCGAAGCGCCGCTCGGACACCTCTGAGAGCACGTCCCAGTAGTGGTGCAGCGTGGAGTCGATGTCGATCGCGATCCTCATGGCCTTCGAAGCCTCCTCGATCCACCCGGGGGCGTGTCCGACAACGAGCGTTTGACTAACGGAGTCCTCATTGGGTGCAGTAGATTATTAGGCGATGACAAACATCACCTCGCCCCCTCGTCCGGATGAGCGTCAGGCATACCGGCCGGAGGGACTTTCCCCGTGGCGTGACCTCGACTGGCGCAAGTACCAGCATTGGATAACTGTAAACGATGATGTTGTAAATGTCATTGATTTGGGGCAAGGGCCGCCGATCGTCTTCGTGCACGGACTCTCGGGGTCTTGGCCGAACTGGCTGGAGCAGCTCCCGGTGCTCGCCGCCAAGCACCGAGTCATCACACTCGACCTGCCCGGCTTCGGACACTCGCCGATGCCGCGCGAGCAGATCTCGATCTCCGGATATGCCCGACTCCTGGACGGTCTGCTCGGCACCCTCGGAGTCGACGCCGCCGCCGTGGTGGGCAACTCGATGGGAGGGTTCATCGCGGCAGAGCTGGCGATCAGCGTGCCCCAGCGCGTGGAGCGCCTCGTGTTGATCTCCGCCGCCGGGCTCAGCACCTACGCCCACCCCGGCGCCCTGCGCTCGCTACCGGTGTTCCGCAGGCTCGAGCGAACCATCACCGCCTACGCCGCCTGGACGGCCTCCAAGTCGGACGCCGTCACCAACAGGCGCCGGTTGCGCAACGCGACGCTCGGGCTCGTCGTCGCGCACCCCGGCCGGCTGTCCGCCGCCCTGGCCGCCGAGCTGGTTCGCGGCGCCGGCAAGCCGGGCTTCGTCGATGCCCTGGAGGCAAATCTCAACTACGACTTCCGCGAGCGCCTGCCGGAGATCGCGTGTCCCACCCTGGTCGTCTGGGGCGATCGCGACCGCGTGATAACTGTGCGCGACGCCGACCTCTACGAGCAGTTGATCCCGGGCTCGCGCAAGGTGATCTTCGAGGACACCGGGCACCTGACGATGCTCGAGCGCCCCACCGCGTTCAACGCGCTGCTCGAAGACTTCCTCAGCGAATAGCGCCTCAGCGGGCGATCGCGCCCTCGGCGGCGCTGCCGACCAACTTGGCGTACTTCTGAATCGCCACGTCGACGTGCTCGTCGGCACGCGGCTGGAAGCTGTAGGCCGCCACCCGCTCGGCTATCTGCGCGTCGGTGAGCGCCACGTCGATACGTCGCGCTTCGACGTCGATCGTGATCTCATCGCCCGTGCTCAGAGCCCCGATCGGGCCCCCGCGGATGGCCTCGGGCGCGATGTGGGCCGCCATGAAGCCGTGTGTGGCCCCCGAGAAGCGCCCATCGGTGATCAGCGCCACGGTCTCCCCCAGACCCTCGCCCTGGATCGCGGCGGTGACCGCCAGCATCTCACGCATCCCCGGTCCACCCGCGGGCCCCTCACCGCGAATCACCACCACGTCTCCGGCCTTGATCTCCTTGGCCAGCACCGCCGCCATCGCGGCCTCCTCACCGTCAAAGACCCGGGCCGGACCCACGTGCAGTCGACGCTCGTGGCCCGCGAGCTTGACGACGCAACCATCGGGGGCGACGTTGCCGCGCAGGATCGCGAAGCCACCGGTGGGCTTCAGCGGGCTGGAAAGCGGGCGCACGACCTGCTGCCCGTCCGTCTCGCTCGCCGCGGCCGCGTGCTCGCCGATGCTGCGCCCCGTGACGGTCGGCGCGTCCTCGTGCAGGACACCGACTTCGTGCATTCGCTTCACTACCAGCGGCACGCCACCGGCCGCGTAGAGGTCGGTGGCCGTGTACTGGCCTCCGGGCTGCAGGTCGCACAGCAGCGGCGTGCGCTCGGAGATCCCGTCGAACTCGTCGATCTCAAGCGGGACGCCCATTTCGCGGGCGACCGCCAGCAGGTGCAGCACACCGTTGGTGGAGCCGCCGCTCATCGCGACCGCCGCGATCGCATTTTCCAGAGCCGGCTTGGTGATCACGTCGCTAGGTCGCTGACCGCGGCGCAGGACGTCCATCACGAGTTCGCCGACCTGTTCAGCCACTTCAAGCTTGCGGCCGTCCTCGGCCGGGACCATCGCCGAGCCCGCCGGGGAGATGCCGAGCACCTCGAAGGCCATCGCCATCGTGTTGGCCGTGAACTGCCCGCCACAGGCACCCGCGCCGGGCGAGGCGACCTGCTCCAGCGCGTGCAGCTCAGCTTCGGTGATCTTGCCCGCCGCAAACTGACCGACGGCCTCGAAGACCTGCTGGATCGTGACGTCGTGACCGTCGTAGTGCCCCGGGCGGATCGACCCCCCATAGAGCATCAGGCCCGGGATGTTCAGACGCGCCAGCGCCATCACGGTGCCCGGAATCGTCTTGTCGCAGCCTGAGATCGTCACGAGCGCGTCGAAGGCGTGGGCGCTTGCGACCAGCTCGATCGAGTCGGCGATCAGCTCGCGGGAGACCAGCGAGGCGCGCATGCCCGAGGTGCCCATCGTGATCCCGTCGGAGATCGCGATCGTGTTCAGCTCCATCGGGGTGCCCCCGGCGGCACGAATCCCCTGCTTGACCTTCGCCGCGAGCACGCGGTTGTTGAAGTTGCAGGGCATCGTCTCGATCCACGAGTGGGCGACGCCGACGATCGGCTTGGCCAGATCCTCGGCGGTGTAGCCGATGCCGTGCAGGTAGGCCCGCGCCGCCGCCCGCTCAGGACCCTCGGTGAGGGCGCGGCTCTTGTGCTTTACGTCGAAGGAAGAATCGCTCACGGCGCGGGAACACTACCTGCGAAGCGCGCCAGACGCTCTCGCTCCCAGCGCGAGAGGCGCTGTAGATCGCGCCGAACCTGCTCGGGGTCGATCTGACGACCCGGGAGATGCATGTTCGCACTGGACACCAGGCCAGGCTCGTCGGCCGTGAGCGCCATCCACTTGGCGAGCACGTCATCGGAGTCCGGCAGGCGCGAGCTGCCATAGGGGCGCGTGAGATCCGGGAAGGCCACGCAGTACTCGTTGAGCAGCACCCCGGTCTGCGGCAGGTAAGCCACGAGCGGCTTGTGTGGATAGATCAGGTACGCGTACGGCGCTCCCGCGCGACCCGCGGGAGCGAGCCCAGCGGCGGCGGCGAAGGGAACGCCACCGTCAAGAGGGGCGCCGCTGTTTGCCCCCCACACGCGCAGGAACCCCAGCTCGCGATACATGGCCCATTCTTCGTCGTTCACGCAGGAACGCAGCAGCGCGCGGGCCCGCTGCTCGGCGCGTAGTTCGCGCCCCGGGTCATAGCCCTCCGAGACAACGCCGTCACGACCCTCCGCGCAACGCTCCCTCCAGGCGAGGATCAAGCCACGCAACTTCGGGCGCGTCAGCTCCCAGAGCAGCGCCATGAGTACGACCGCGGTGACGCTTAGGGCGAGCTGCACCGGCGACCGATCAGCCGAGTGCCCCGCCGGCGGCGCGTGGGAAGAAGATCACGCGCTCGGCGTCACGCGGCACGTCCTCGAAGCGCTTGACCAGCTCCGCTTCGCGACGACCGTTCGCGGTTTCGGTGGGAACCGCCGCCCACATCCCCTGATCCAGCTCGCGACGGAAAGCCTCGATCAGCTCGGCCTGCTGCTCGGGCACCTCCACGTCGCCTTCTGCCAGCACGATCTCGCCATGACCGGGCTTAAGACGCAGGAGCCTCATCGTCCTTGAGATTATGACACCCGGGCGAAGCGACTACGACAGGGCCGCGGCGATCGCTCAGGCCGACCACGTCCACCGGCCCCGGCCCCGCCCCCACATCGCGTAAACCGTTTCTGACTGCCTCGCCGGCCAGCCGGCGGGCGCTACGAGCCGCCTCTAGCGGGGTCAACCCAAGCGCCAACCCGGCTGCGAGCACCGATGAATGAGTACATCCCGAGCCGTGCGCCGCGCCGTCGGGATGGCGCACGCCCTCGATCTCGACGATCCGGCCCAGCTCGGGGGCGTCGAGGAAAAGGTCGACGATGCGCGCGCGGTGTCCCCCGGTCAGCACCACCACCCCGGGGCCCAGCCGCAGCACCTCCAGCACCAGCTCCCTCGCCTCCAAATCCTCCGGCGCACCCGCCCCCCGGCCGGTGAGCACCCGCGCCTCGGGCAGGTTCGGCGTGAGCACGGTGGCCCGCGGCAGGATCTCCTGTACCAGCGCCCGCTGGGCCTCGACGTCGAGCAGGCGCGCACCGGACTCGGCGACCATCACGGGATCGACCACCACCGGCGTGCCGGGCGGCAGCTCATCGAGCGCCCGCGCCACCGCGAGGGTCACCGCGACTCCCCCCAGCATCCCGACCTTGACGGCATCCACCCCGATGTCCGCCACCACGGCCCGTACCTGAGCCAGCACGATCTCGGGCGGCACCGGATGGATCGCGCTCACGCCGACCGTGTTCTGGGCCGTGATCGCGGTGATCGCGCTCATCCCGTGCACGCCACAGCGCGCGAACGCCTTGAGGTCGGCCTGGATGCCCGCGCCGCCGCCGGAGTCGGAGCCCGCGATCGACAGCACCCTGGGTGTGTGTCCCGGCCCGGTCACCGAGGCCAACCATAGAGTCCCAAGCGATCGTTAGCGTCGGCGATCATGTCTGCGAACCGGCCACGCTCGTCGGTGGACCCTCGCCACGTGCTCGGGCGCCTGGGTGAGGATCTGGCCCAAGCGCACCTCGGGCGCCTCGGGTTCGCGGTGCTGGGACGAAACGAACGCACCCGCTTCGGCGAGATCGACCTGATCGTCTTCGACGGCCACACGATCCTCTTCGTCGAGGTCAAGACAAGTCGCGTTCGCGGGCGCCGCGAGGGGCCCCCGCCCGAACCGCCGCTGGCACGTCTGGGTGCGCGTCAGCAAGCCCGCCTGCGTCGGCTGGCCGTCGCATGGCTGTACGACGAGACCCGCGTTCGCCCGCGGGCGCGCAACATCCGTTTCGATGCGGTCGGCGTGCTCGTCGACCGCACGGGGGCGCTGGTACGCCTCGATCACATCGAGAATGCGTTCTAAAGCGCGGAGGAGGCAGTGCACCCCACGACACGCCGGCTGGGGCAGCCTCGAAGCGCCGGCTAAAGCGCCAGCTGCTGATAGGCGAGCGACTGGAATGACATCCGGTGCAGCGGCGAGACCCCCTGGCGCAGGATCGCCTCACGATGCACCGGTGTCGAGTAACCGACGTGCTCGGCAAAGCTCCAGCCGGGGTGCTGGGCATCGGCGTGGTGCATGTAGCGGTCGCGGGTGACCTTGGCCACGATCGAGGCCGCGGCGATCGCGGCGCTGGTGGCGTCGCCTTCCACGATCGCCTTTTGGGTACGCTCGAAGGGAGGCACCGAGAAGCCGTCGACGAGACAGAGGACATCGCCGTCGATCCCGCGGGAAACGCCGCGCAGGGCGTCGCGCAGGGCGGCCAGATTGGTCTTGTGCAGCCCTCTAGCGTCGATGCCGCGCACACAGCGCGAGATCACCACGACCCGCGCGGCGCTGCGCATCACCAGCGGATAAAGCTCCTCGCGAGCCTCAGCGGTGTGCTGCTTTGAGTCGTTCAGCGCACTGAGGGCACGCACGTCGCGCAAACCGACGGCGTCGTAGTCGAACAGCACGCCCGCAGCGACCAGCGGCCCGGCGAGACAGCCACGCCCGGCCTCGTCGGCGCCCGCCACCCAGCGGGTCTGCAGGCCGCGGTCGAAGGCAAACAACCGCCGCCCGCTGGGTCCCTTGCGCGCTCGGCGTTTCGAGGGCCGCGCCGGGCTTGAACCTGAGGACCGCGCCGGGTTTGAACGCGACGATCGCGCCGCGCCCGGATCGGCGGTCGGGCCCACGCTCGCGCCCAGGCTCGGGCCCTTAGAGGGTGCCGATGCGATCGGGGGGCCAGTAGGTGGCGAAGGCGCCACCGATGATCCAAGAGGTGGGCACTGGTCCCCAGAACCTGCTGTCGTCAGACTCGCCACGATTGTCTCCCATCATGAACCAGTGGCCGGGCGGAATCTTGATGGGCTTGGGAAAGTTGCACTCCTGGCTGTTCCCGCAGGCCCTGATGTAGGAGTCCTTCTCGGGCTTGCCGTTGCGCGTCACGTGCCCTTCGAGGATCGAGATCACGTCCCCCGGCCCGGCGACGACGCGCTTGATGAAGTTCACGCCGGCATGCTCGGGCTCCGGCGCCGAGCAGGCGGCCCCGCCCAAACTGACCATGTGTGGGATCGGGCCACAGATCTCGTGTTCGGCATCCTTGGGCGGGTGAAAGACGACCACCTCGCCCACGTGAGGACCGTTGAAGTGGGTCCCGATCCGGTTGACCAGCACGCGCTGACCGATCTTGAGCGTTGGTTCCATCGAACCGCTCGGGATCCGATACGGCTTGACGATCAGCGCCTGGATGCCAAGCGCGAGCAGCAGTGCGATCACAATGATCACCACCAGCTCGACGATCGAGTTGGTGGTGGACTTCGAGCGGGGACTCACGCGGGTGCTTCGCCGGCGGGCGTCTCTCCCTGAGCATCGCCGGCGTCGGAGGAAGATTCGGCCTGCTCCGAGGCCGCCGTCGAAGGTGCGCCGTCCGCTTGCGACTCGCCGGCAGCCACAACCTCGGGCTGGTCGGTCTGATCGGTCACGTTGGCCTGCACATTCTCCGCTGCCGCCTCCTCCGAGTTGACGGCTACGTCCTCCTGCACGCTCGTAACGGGGTCGTGCAGCAGACCCGGCTCGATCGTTTCCTCCGGCCCGGTGTAGCGGCGCTCACGGACACGTGCCCGCTTGCCCACTCGATCACGCAGGTAGTAGAGCTTCGCGCGACGCACGTCGCCGCGGGCGGCCACCTCGATGCGCTCGATCTTGGGGGAGTGCACCGGGAACGTGCGCTCGACGCCGACGCCGAAGGACTGCTTGCGCACCGTGAAGGTCTCGCGCGCACCGTGACCCTGACGCTTGATGACCACGCCCTCGAAGACCTGAATCCGTCGGCGGGTGCCCTCGATCACCTGAAAGTGCACCTTCACGCGATCGCCGGGGGCGAAGGCGGGGACGCGGCGCAGCTGCGCTCGCTCAAGGGTTTCGATAACGCTGCTCATGGTCTAAGGGGAAGGTGGCGCGCCCGTTTTGAAAAGGGCCGGGGCGATGCACCGGCCCGGCGCGCGCTGCAATGGTAGCGGACCGTCAGCCTCCCGCGCCCCGCTCCCGGCTGCGCTCGCGCCGCCAGTGCCCGATGCGCTCGTGATGACCGGACAGCAGGACCTCCGGCACGCGCCAGCCGCGGTACTCCGCGGGGCGGGTGTAGTGGGGGTACTCCGGGTCTCCCCCGAGCGCCGCGCTGAAGGACTCCTCGACCGCCGAGTGCGCGTGCCCGAGCGCGCCTGGAAGCTTGCGCAGCACCGAGTCGCAGACCACCATCGCGGCCAGCTCGCCCCCCGAGAGCACGTAGCGCCCGACCGACAGGGTGTCGCTCGCGAAGTGCTGGATGATGCGCTCGTCAAAGCCCTCGTAGCGCCCGCACAGCAACGTCAGGGCGGGCTCGGCGGCCAGCTCGTCGACGTAGCCGTCGTCGAGTATCCGGCCACCGGGAACCAGCGCGATCACGCGTCGGCGGTGGCGTAGTTCGGTGGGATCGATCCCGTAGTGCGCGCGGAGGGCGGCGTCCATCACATCGACCCGCAGGACCATGCCGGCGCCCCCGCCGAAGGGCGTGTCGTCCACCTGGCCACCGCTCAGCGGGGTGTGCTCGCGGAAGTTCACGCAGTTCAGGGTGGTGCCGCAGGCCAGCACGTTGCTCACGTGGCGCTGGCTGGAGAACCACTCGAACCACTCGGGAAACAGCGTGAAGACGTCTATGTCCACGACTCACCAACGAAACCCATGTCCACGTCGATCTGCCGATCGACCACGTCGACCCGGCGAACCGCGTCCCTGACGAGCGGCACGATCAGCTCGCGCCCGTCCGCGCGGGTGACCTCGAGCGCCTCGCAGGAGGGAAGCTCGATCATGCGACTCACGATGCCGACGTGCCGCTCGCCGTCGCGCACGATGCACCCCTCCAGCTCGTGCGCCCACCACTCGTCCTGGCTCAGAGTGGGAACGCTGTGCTCGTCGACGGTCAGCGGCAGTCCGCGCAGGGCCTCGGCCGCCGAACGGTCATCGATGCCCTGAAGACGCACGATCGGGCGCTTCTCGATGCCCGCCAGGCGCACGATCGGGAGTGTGCGCCCGTCCACCGTCACCGGCGTGCCGATCGCCAACAGGCGTGGCCGGGCCCCGGTGACGTAGAAACTGCCGTCCAGCCCGTGAGCGCGTCCCACGCGACCGGCCTGGAGATGTGGAACCGCCTCGGTCACACTCACACGCTGGACCTGCGGCGGCCGCTCAATCGACGATATCCACGATCACGCGGCGCTTGTCTCTGACGGCCGCGGCCCTGATCACGGTCCGCAGGGCCTGCGCGGTGCAACCGCCGCGCCCGATCACCTTGCCGTAGTCGTCCTGGGCGACGCACAGCTCCAGCACAATCGTGCCGTCGTCTTCCTCGAACTGCTCGACGGAGACCTCATCGGGCTTGTCGACCAGGCCCCGCACCAGATACGCAAGCAGCTCCATCACAGCCCGGCCTAGCTGCGGCTGGCTTCGATGCCCTGAATGCGCAGGAGCTTGCGAACCGTGTCCGAGGGCTGTGCGCCGCGCGCCAGCCAGCTGCGAGCACGCTCCTCGTCGATCACGATCGTCGAAGGGTTGGTCTGCGCGTTGTAGTGGCCAATCGTCTCGATCACTCGCCCATCGCGAGGAGAGCGCTGGTCGGCGACGACCACGCGCCACACTGGATCCTTCTTGCCGCCCACTCGCGTGAGCCTCAGCCTTACCGACACGGTGTCCTCTCTGACTGCTTTACAAGTAAAAGTTCGATCAGAGCTTAGACGGTGCGGGCCTCACAGGGGGGTTTGATGACGATCGAGGGCGATCCGCGGTCCCTGCGGGCTCGCCCCGGCGACCTCAGCGGCCCTGGCGCATGAGGGCGCCGATGTCGGGCATCTTGCCACGCCCCACCTGGCGCATCACCTTGCGCATCTGCCCGAACTGCTTGACGAGATGGTTGACCTGCTGGACGCTGGTGCCCGAGCCACGGGCGATCCGCAGCCGCCGTGAGCCCTTGATCAGTTCCGGGCGGCGGCGCTCTTCGGGGGTCATCGAGAGGATGATCGCCTGGATGCGGTCGATCTCGCGCTCGTCGACCTTGGCGCCGCGCAGCTGCGCCCCGGCGAAGCCCGGGATCATGCCCAGCAGGTTCGTCAGCGGACCCATGCGCCGAATCGTGCGCAGCTGCTCAAGGAAGTCGTCGAGCCCGAATTCGTTGCGGCGCAGCTTGCGCTCCAGCTGCTGGGCCTCGGTCTCGTCGAACTCGCGCTCGGCCTTCTCGATCAGGCTCATCACGTCGCCCATCCCGAGTATCCGCTGCGACATGCGATCGGGGTGGAAGCGCTCGAACTGGTCGAGCTTCTCCCCGGTGGACGCGAACAGAATCGGCTTGCCCGTGACCGCCTTGACCGACAGCGCCGCCCCGCCGCGGGCGTCGCCGTCGAGCTTGCTCATGATCACCCCGTCGAACTGCACCGCGGCGGCGAACTGCTCGGCGACGTTGACCGCGTCCTGTCCGGTCATGGCGTCGACCACCAGCAGGATGTTGTGCGGCTTGACCGCCGCGCGGATCTTGACAAGCTCCTCCATCAGCGCCTCGTCGACGTGCAGGCGACCGCTGGTGTCGACGATCAGGACGTCCTTGCCGTCCTCCTTGGCCCGCTCGAGCGCCCACTTCGCGATCTCCACGGGGTCGCGGTCGGTGCCCTGCTCGTAGACCGTGGCGCCCACCTGGGCCCCCACCTTGACGAGCTGATCGACGGCGGCGGGACGGTAGACGTCGCAGGCCGCCAGGGCCACCGAGGCAGAGTTCTCCTCGGCCAGATGGCGCGCGAGCTTGGCCGTGGCGGTGGTCTTGCCCGAGCCCTGCAAGCCCGCCATCAGGATCACCGTGGGCGGGCGCGGGGAGAAGCTGAGGCCGTGGGAGGCCCCGCCCATCAGCGCCGCCAGCTCCTCGCCGACGATCTTGACCACCTGCTGGCCGGGATTCAGTCGGCCGAGAATCTCGGCGCCCAGACAGCGCTCCTTGACGGTGCTCGTGAACTCTTTGACCACCTTGAAGTTCACGTCCGCCTCCAACAACGCGAGGCGGATCTCGCGCATCGCCCGGTCGATGTCCTGCTCGCTCAGCGTCCCGCGCTGGCGGACGTCGGAGAGCGTGGCCTGGAGCTTCTCGGCGAGGGAGTCGAACATTGCTCAGGCATTCTCGCAGCCCGCGTGCGGGACACGAAGCGCCCGCGCGGCCGCAGACCCCTTCAACCTCGAGACCCTCAGCGTCAGCGGATCGACGTCGGCACGCCCTCAGCGTCGGCGGATCAACGTGATCCCGTCGCGCACCGTGAGCAGCGCGCAGCTCACGCGCGGATCGGCGGCCAGCTTGTCGTTGAAGGCAGCCAGCGCAAGCGTGTCGGCTGCGGTGGCGTCGGGGTCCAGCACGCGCCCGCTCCAGAGCGTGTTGTCGACCACGATCAGGCCGTGCTCGGAGAGCTTGGGGAGCACCGCCTCGTAGTAGGCGTCATAGCCGGTCTTGTCGGCGTCGACGAACACCAGGTCGAAGGGACCGGGCAGCTGGGCGATCGTGTCGATCGCGGGACCCACGCGTATCTCGATGCGATCCCCATAGGGGCTTGCAGCGATGTGCCGGCGCGCGAACTCGGCGTGGGACTCGGAGATCTCGCACGTGAGGATCCGCCCACCGGGCGGCAGGCCCGCGGCCATCGAGAGTGCCGAGTAGCCCGCGTAGGTGCCGATCTCAAGGACGCGCGCAGCCCGCGTGCTCCAGACCAGCAGCTCGAGCAGCCGGCCCTCCACGAGCCCGCTGAGCATCTGCGGGGAACTGAGGTTGGCGAGCGCCTCACGCTGTAGCTCAGCCATCGCGGCGCTGTGCGCGGTGGTGTGGGCGTGCGCGTACTCCTCAACGGCCTCCTCGACAAAACCGGGCATGTTCCCTCCACTAGCTCCGTGGGGGCGTGACCGGGGGCACGGCGGGTGGCTTGGGCGCCTCCCCCATGGCCCCCTCGGCAGCCCGATGCCCGAGCGCCGCGCCGATGCCGCCGAACGCCTCGGCGAACTCGGAGGGGATCACGAACACCTTGTTGGCGTCGCCTTCGGCCAGCGCCGGCAGCATCTGGAGGTATTCGTAGCTGAGCAGCTCACGCGTCGGGCCACCCTTGTGGATCGCCGTGAACACGGTGTCGATCGCCTTCGCTTCACCCTCGGCCCGCAGGACCGCGGCCTGCTTCTCGCCTTCGGCGCGCAACACCGCCGCCTGCTGCTGGCCCTCGGCGGTGAGGATCTGCGACTGCTTCTCGCCTTCGGCGGTGAGGATCGCCGCGCGGCGGTCGCGCTCGGCGCGCATCTGCTTCTCCATCGCGGTCCTGATGTCGGCCGGCGGGTCGACCGACTTGATCTCGACGCGGTTGATGCGTATGCCCCACTTGCCGGTGGCCTCGTCCAGCACGATCCGTAGCTCGGTGTTGACATTCTCGCGCGCCGTCAGGGTCGCCTCCAATGAAAGGCCCCCGATCACGTTGCGCAGCGTGGTCACCGTGAGCTGCTCGATCGCCTGCAAGGGGTTGGCGATTTCATAGGTCGCCGAGCGCGGATCGGTGATCGTGAAGTACAGGACCGTCTCGATGCCCACGACCACGTTGTCTTCGGTGATCACCGACTGCGGCGAGAAGTTGACCACCTGCTCGCGCAGGTCGACCAGCGGCTTCACGCGATCGATGAACGGTGTGACGATCGTCAGACCCGGCTCCAGCGTGCGGCTGTAGCGGCCCAGCCGCTCGACCACCCCGGCGCGGGCCTGCGGGATCACGCGAATGGTGCGCGCGGCCACGATCAGGGCGAACAAAACGACGACGGCTAGGACAATCAGTGGGGCCATGGGAGCAGAGCTTCCTTTCCTATGGGGACGAAGACCAGTGCATGACGAGCGCCGTGGCGCCCCGGATCTCGACGACTTCGACGCGCTCGCCCGCCTCGATCACCTCATCGTCGTCGTAACTGC
Source organism: uncultured Solirubrobacterales bacterium (assembly GCA_963813115.1). Taxonomy (GTDB): domain Bacteria; phylum Actinomycetota; class Thermoleophilia; order Solirubrobacterales; family Solirubrobacteraceae; genus Palsa-744. The sequence goes on along the minus strand of CAWEXS010000002.1, from coordinate 1,748,229 downwards.
GCGCCGTCCAGACCTCGCCGTCGATCTTGACGCAGCCGACCGCCTCGATGTTGGCGATCCGCTCGAGCACCGTGGCCTGCTTGCCCACCAGCGCGGCCGTCCCGGTGCGAATCGAGGGGGGCAGGCGGCGATGGCTGCGGGCCACCGGGCGTAGCGCGCCGAAGACCATCAGCGAGGCGCCCACGAACAGCAGCCCTGACAGCAGAGCACCGGCGCCGAGCAGGCTCACGGCCGCCGCCAGCGCGGCCCCGGCGGCAAAGGGCGCCAGGTAGAAGCCACCCTGGTGCATCTCGGCCACACCAAGGACGCAGGCGGCGACGAGCCAGATGATCCACGCGTCCATGTGGTGATTATCGCTCACCCGGGCGTCGGTACCGGATGCTCGTGCTATTTGCGCCCCTCGACCCCGCCGGTCGCCCGCGGCGCAGCCGCCCCGCTCAGCCGTCCGCGATCAGCGCGCGGGCGAAGTCATCGGCGTCAAAGGGGCGCAGATCCTCAAGCGACTCGCCGATGCCGATCAGCTTCACGGGCAGCCCCAGCTCGCGGGCGATGGCCAGGGCGATCCCACCGCGGGCGGTGCCGTCGAGCTTGGTCAGGACGATGCCGCTGACCTCGACCGCCTCCGCGAACAGCTTGGCCTGACGGAGACCGTTCTGGCCGGTGGTGGCATCGACGGTGAGCAGTGTCTCGTGAGGGGCGTCCGGGAGCTGACGGGCGATCACCCGGCGGATCTTGCTCAGCTCGGACATCAGGTCATCCTGGGTGTGCAGGCGCCCGGCGGTGTCCACGATCACCACGTCCATTCCCCGGGCATGGCCCTCGGCGACGGCCTCGAAGGCCACCGAGCCCGGATCGGAGCCTTCCGCCGCGGTCACGATCTCGCAACCCGCGCGCTCTGCCCAGCCTTCGAGCTGCTCGGTGGCGGCCGCACGGAAGGTGTCGGCGGCCCCCAGGAGCACGTTCAACCCCAGCTCTCGCTGTAGGTGCCAGGCGAGCTTGCCGATCGTGGTGGTCTTGCCGGTGCCGTTCACGCCCACCGCCAGGATCACGGTGGGCTTGGCGCGCAGATCGATGCGGCCGTCGGTCGTGCGCGCCGTCTCGGCGAGCAGCTCGATCAGGCGCTCCGTGAGGGCCTCGCCACCGCTGAGCCCGCCCTCGGTGACCTCGGCTTCGAGCGTGCCCACCACCGAGGCGGTCGTGACGGCGCCCACGTCGGCCATGATCAGGGCCTCCTCCAGGCGTTCCCAGGTGTGCTCGTCGAGGGTCTGGAAGAGGGTGGCCTGGATCTCGCTGCCCAGGGCCTGGCGCGTCTTTGAGAGGTTCTCGCGCAGCCTCCGGAAGAATCCGCCCCGGCGCCCGGAGCCCTCGGCGGGGCTCGACGCGGGCTCGCCACGCTCGGCGCCGTCGGTGATGAATAGATCGCTCCAGTCTCGCGCCACGGGGGCGCGACACTATCAACGCCCTACGCGACCTTGGCCACCACGGGCTCGGGCACGGGCTCGGGCGCGGCTACCTCTTCGGGGGGCAACCGCCGCGAGAGGATCTTCGAGACCCCGTTGCCACCCATGGACACGCCGTAGAGCCAGTCGGCGGCCTCCATGGTGCGCTTCTGGTGGGTAATCACGATGAACTGGGCCCGTCCCGCGTAGCGCCGCAGCAGCGCCAGGAAGCGATCGAGGTTGAGATCGTCCAGGGCGGCCTCGACCTCGTCCATGATGTAGAACGGGCACGGCCGAGCGAGAAACACGGCGAACAGGAACGCCAGGGCGGTCATCGACTTCTCCCCGCCCGAAAGCAGCGAGAGGCGCTTGGTGGCCTTGCCGGCGGGCGTAATCTCGATCTCGACGCCGATCTGATCGTCCTCGTCCAGCTGCTCGCGCTCCGCCTCGGCCTCGGCCTCCGCCTCAGCGGCCGCCTCGGATGTCCCCTCGCCCTCGCCCACCGGCTGTCCGCCCAGCACCGGGCGGGGCGTGACCTCTTCTTTGACCAGCCGCAGCCGTCCGCTGCCGCCGGGGAAGACGTCCCCCACCAGCTCCTCGAAGTTGCGCGCGGCGGCCGTGAAGGTGGCGTGGAAGGTCTCGTGGATCTGACGGTCGGTTTCGCGAATCACGGATCGCAACTCGCGCAGCGCGGTCTCCAGGTCGGTGCGGCGGCTCTCGAGCCTCCTCGACGTGGGCGAGGGCCTCGGCGTACTCCTCCTGGGCCAGCGGGTTGACCGGCCCCAGCTGCTCGCGGCGGCGCGCCAGTCGCTCAAGACGCGTGCTCAAACTTTGCAGCTGCTCGCGATCGAGCGGCGTGGCCTGCTGTAGCGCCTGCGCGTCGGGCACCGCCAGCTCCAGGCGCTCGGCCACCGTGGTCAACTCCGACTCGGCCTCCGCGGCCTGGTCGCGCAGGCGCTGAGCGGCCACCTCGGCGGCGGTGACGGCCTCCCCCTCGCTGCGCAGGGCGGTCTGGATGTCGGCCTCCTCCCCGGCGCAGGCGCGCAGCTCGGCGGCCATCCCCTCGCCCGCGGCGCGGTCGCCCGCCAACTCGGCCTCAAGTTCTGTCACACGCCCGGCCACGGCTTCGGCGGTGGCCGCCAGGGCCACCACGAGACGCTCCGCGAGCGGCAGCAGCGCCGAGTCCGCCTCATGCTGTGCGCCGAGGCGGGCCACGCGGCGAATGTGCTCGACCTGTTCACGCGCTACGCGCTCGGCCTGGCGGCGTTCGGCGGCCAGCTCTCCCTCCAGCTGCGCGCGGCGGACCGCTGAGGGACCCTGCTCGGGGGCGGCCCGACGCTGCTCGATCAACCAAGCCGTGCGGCGCTCCTCCTCACCGACCTCGGTGTGCCTGCGTTGCACCTCGCGCAGCGAGCGGTCGGCCTCGTCGCGCTCGGCGTCGGCGGCGCGCACCTGCTCCAGCATGCCCTCGGCCACGGCCTTGGCGGCGTGCTCGGCGGCGACCGCCAGCTCGCTTGAGCCGATCAGCTGCTCGCGCTCGTTGCGCCGGGCGAGCACGCGCTCGGCGCCGCCCTCGTGCACCTGGCGCACCTCGCCCCAGCGCGCGAACCACACGCGTCCCGCGCGCGTGGTGGCGATCCCGGCGAAGTCCTCGGGCAGATCCTCAAGGCGCTCCACCACCCAGGCGTCCGCCAGCAGCCGCCGCGCCAGCTCGACGATCGCCTCCGGGCCTCGGACCAGCTCCAACAGCCGCTGCGCGCCCGGGGCGGGCGGCTTTTGCGACGCCGAGGCGGCGACGCCGATCGAGTCCTCCGGGGTCTGCTCCGACTCGCTCTGCGCGATCGAACGGCCGGTCAGCAGCACGGCCGCCCCATCGGGCCCGGCGCCGTCAAGCACGGGCCCCGCGCCGTCCATGTCCCGCACCAGCGCCGCGTCAAGCCGGCCGCCCAGCGCGGCCGCCAGGGCAAGCTCGAAGCCCGGCTGCACCTGCAACGTCTGGCTGAGCGCCGTCGGCTCCTGCGCTCCCCGCTCGGCGGACGCGGTGGCGGCGTGGCTACGCAGGAATTGGTTGACGCTCGCCAGTTCGGCCCCGACGCGTGCGGCCTCGCGCCGGGCGTCCTGGACCTCGCGCTCGGCTGTGCGCAGACGCTCGCGCGCCTCCTCGGCACGGGCGTCGGACTGTTTGCGGGCCTCGCGCGCCGCGGTCAGCTCCTGCTCGATCTCGACCAGACGCGCCGCGGCCTCTGCGCGCGTGCCGGTCAACCCCTCGATCTCGCGCTCGGTCTCCTGCGCCCGCTCGCGCTCAAGGCCGGCCAGCTCCTCCTCCAGGACGGCGATGCGCTGCTCGGTGTCGCTCGGCTGGGGGCTTCCGGCCCGGTCGCCTTCGCTTGCCGCCGTGATCTCACTCAGCGTGTGCAGTTCCAGCTCAACGCGCGCGATCCGCTCGGTCAGCCGGGTGGCCGTCGCGCGGGCCTGCTCCCCGCGCATTTGCAGGCGCTCACAGCCTGAGCGGGCGTCGTAGGCGCGGCGTGCCAGCGCGTCGTGCTGCTCGGCACGGTCGGAGAGCGCCTGCTCGGCGAGCCCGCGCCGCGCCACCACGGCCCGCAAACGGGCTTCGATCTGCTCCCGCGCCTGCCGGGCCGCCTGAACCGCGGTCTCCGCGCCCTCCAGCTCGCTGCGACGCGTGCGCAGCCCGTCGCGGGCCAGCTCGAAGCGCGCCTCCAGCGTCTGGCGCTCCAGGCGCTCGTGCAGCTCCGCCGCCTCGGCCTGGCGCTTGAGCGGGCGCAAACGGGTGCGGGCCTCGCGCTCGACGTCGAGGGCGCGGTCGAGGTTCTCCTGGGTGCGCTCCAGCTTCAGTTGTGCGCGGCGACGACGCTTGCGATGTTTGCCGAGCCCCGCGGCCTCCTCGATCAGCAGCCGCCGGTCACGGGCCTTGGAGGTCACGATCGCCTCGACGCGACCCTGGGAGATGACCGAGTGGGTCTCCTTGCCGAGGCCCGTGTCGGAGAGCACCTCGATCACGTCCACCAGCCGGCAGCGGGCCCCGTTGAGCCGGTACTCGCCCTCACCGGAGCGGTCCAGGCGCCGCACGATCGAGATCTCGCTCAGCGGCAGCGTGACGGTGCCGTCGGAGTTGTCGAGCACGATCTCCACTTCGGCGGCGCTGCGGGCTTGCACGCCGCGTCCGCCGCCGAAAATCACGTCCTGCATCGACTGGCCGCGGATCGCGAGCGGCGACTGCTCGCCCATCGCCCACAGCACGGCGTCGGTCACGTTGGACTTGCCCGACCCGTTGGGGCCCACCACCACGCTGACGCCGGGACCGAAGTCGAGCCGGGTGCGGTCGGGGAAGGACTTGAAGCCCTTCATGGTTATCGACTTCAGATGCATGCTCGCGTGCTCCTCAGGATGCCTGGAGATGTTCGACGGCCTCGCGCGCCGCGGCCTGCTCGGCGTGCTTCTTGCTGCGCCCGCTGCCGCCGCCGAGGCTGCGAGCGTCCACCCGGGCGACGACCTCGAAGGTCCGCTCGTGCGGCGGACCGCGCTCGGCGACGACCTCGTAGCTGACGATCTCCCCGCGCTGGGCGAGCAGCTCCTGCAAGGCGGACTTGAAGTCCACGGGGTGCTCCAGCGCATCGTCGATCTCCGGCGTGAAGGCCTCCACGACAGCCTCCGCGGTGCGCTCGTAGCCGGCGTGCAGATAGCAGGCCCCGATCACGGCCTCGATCACCGAAGCCAGCACCCGCTCGGTTTCCACAAGCGCGGCGGTGCTCTCCTCGACACCCGAGGGCGCCGCGGCGCTCAGCCGTGCGGGCACGGCCAGACGCTCGGCCACCGCGCGGCAGGAAGGGCCCGACACCGCCTGGGCCCTGATCTTCGTGAGCCTGCCCGCACCGAAGCGCTCGGCCTCCAGGCGCGGGTAGAGATGGGTGGTGACGGCCAGCGAGAGCACACTGTCGCCCAGGAACGCCAGGCGCGAATATGAGTCGCTGCGACGGTCCGTCCAGGAGGCGTGCATGAAGACCTGTCGCGCGAGGTCCTCCGGCAACTCGTCCAGCAGGGCGCTCAGCAAGATCACCGCGCATCAGCCGTCCTGCGCCAGGACAAAATCCACCGCCTGGGCGACCGTGAGGATCTTCCCCGCCTGCTCGTCGGAGATCTTCACGCCGTAGGTGTCCTCCAACTCCTGCACCAGCGTGTAGAGATCCAGCGAATCCGCCTCGAGATCCTCCTTGAAGCGGGTGTCCTCGCTGATCAGCGCCGGGTCGACATCAAGCTCGTCGGCGAGATGGTCCTGGATCAGGTCGAATACCTGCTCGCGGGTCACGCGCAGGCCGGATGTTGGGAGCCGAGATGTCTCATCGATCGTCGCGCAGGCTAGCGGCCGGCGCGGACGAGGAGGCGGGGACCGACTTCAGCGCGCCGGCCCGCTCCAGAGCGGCGTGGGTGCGACCCACGAGATCCTCCTGCGTACCACGCTGCGCGCGCAGAATCGCCTGCGCGAAGCCGTGGCGGGTGAAGCGCCCGTGCGGCACCACGCCCAGACGGCGCAAGCCGAGCAGGTAGGCGCCCCCGTGCGCTTCGGGGTCGATCTCGTCGCGAAACGACCGCAGCGCGGGCTTCAACAGCAGGCCGCCCAGCTTGGAGCGGGGCGAGGACATCGCGGCCTCGCGCACGGCGCCCAGGATCGTCTGTGAGACGCCCTCCATGAGCTTCAGGGCGATGTTGCCGGTAAACCCGTCGGTGACCACCACGTCCGCGACGCCCGACACGAGATCGCCGCCCTCGACGTTGCCCACGAACTCGAAGCCCGCGCCGTCGCCGGTGCGCTCCAGCAGCTCCGCGTGAGCCTCGATCACCAGCGGGCTGCCGCGACCGATCTCCTCGCCGTTGGAGAGCAGCCCCACGCGCGGGCGCGCCACGCCGAGCACCGACTGGGCCAGCGCGGCACCCATGAACGCGAACTGCACCAGGTGCTCGCGCCTGACCTCGGCGTTGGCCCCCACGTCGAGCAGCGTCACCGGATGCCCGGGGACCGGGAGCGCCAGCGCGAGCGCGGGTCGGTAGATGCCGCGGGCGCGCTTGATGTTGAACAGTCCGGCCGCCAAGGCCGCACCGGTGCCTCCCGCGCACACCAGCGCGTGCGCCCTGCCGGATGCGACGGCGCGCGTGGCCTGCACGATCGAGGCCTCGGGCGTGGAGCGCACGGCGCTGACGGGATCGGGACTCTTGGCGATTGAGACAGGAGCATCAACTAGATCGACGTTTGTCGGCAGCGCTCCGAGTTGCGCCCGGGGACCGAACAACAGCACCCTGGCCCCCTGTTCGGCTGCCAGCGCGGCACCCGCGGCGACCTCGCGGGGACCGAGATCGGAGCCGTTGGCGTCGACGGCGATCACCACCGGCGCGTCTGGATCAGCGGGGCGAGCAGACCCCTCGCTCACGGCCTACTCGTGGTCGTGATCGTGATCGTGGCCGTGCGCCTGGGGCGCCACGACCTCACGGCCGGCATAGGTTCCGCACACTGGGCACACCCGGTGGGGCCGACGCGGACTGTGGCAGCGCGGGCAGGCGTTGACCGTGGGGGCCGAGATCTTGTGCTGCGCTCGACGCTTGGCGGTACGGCTGTGCGACTGCTTCTGCTTGGGGACGGCCATTGCGCATAAGGCTATCAATCGAGCTTCAAGTCGCGCAGCTTGGCCCACCTGGGGTCGATCGCGCGCTCGTGAGCGTGATCGGGCCCGGCCTCGTTGAGATCGGCCGCGCAGATCGGGCAGAGTCCCAGGCAGTCCTCGCGGCAGAGCACCTTGACGGGGGCCGCCAGCGCGAAGGAGTCGTGCGCCCAGCCGGCCAGGTCGAGCACCTCCTTGGCGAGATAGGGGCTCGCCAGCTCATCCGCCGCGTCACCGTGGCGTTCGGTCGGCCGGTCGACCTCGCGGGCATCGACCTCGACCAGCGGGGCCGCGGGCTTCAGGCAGCGCATGCAGGGTCCGCTGAGCGTGGTCGCGAACACGACCCGCAGCGCGTAGCCGTGCCCCACCATGCGGGAGATTTCGAGCTTGACGTCGACCAGCGACGGATCGGCGCTGTAGCGCTCGCTCGCGAGCGTCAGCGGCTCGATCGCCACGCCCAGCTCAAAGCGACGACCCTCGCCGGGGGCCAGGCGCAGGCCGGCCAGGTCCAATCGGTCGGTGCGGGTGCTCATTCACCTCAGGCTAGCGACGTGAGCCTTGGCTAGGTCCGGAGCCGTTACCCGCCCGGCGCGGTCTGCTTGACTGCCCGCGATGTCCCCCGCGCCGCGTGGCCAATCTCGACCGGGCCTGCGCCGCCTGGCGGTGGATGTTTCGGCCCTGCGCGCCTCGCGCGACCTGCGTCTGTTGGTGCTCGGCAACTTCGTCACCGGGCTTGGCACCCAGGCCACGCTGGTCGCGCTGCCCTACCAGGTGTTCGTGCAGACCCGCTCACCGGCGCTGACCGGCCTGCTCGGCGCGGTCGAGCTGGTGCCGCTGGTCGCGATGTCGCTCTACGGCGGCGCGCTGGCCGACCGCATGGACCGTCGCAGGCTGCTGCTCTACGACCAGCTCGCCCTGGTGGTGCTCGCCGGGATGCTCGCGGCAGGCGCCTTCGCGGGGCATCCGCCGCTGTTGGGGCTCTACGTTCTCGCCGGGCTGCTCGCGGGCTTCGGGGCGATCCAGAACGTGGCGCGCGCGGCGATCGTCCCGAACGTCGTGGCGCCCGAGCAGCTGCGCAGCGCGCTGGCGCTCAACTTCGGCCTGGCGCAGCTCACGATGGTGATCGGTCCGGCGCTGGGAGGAATCCTGATCGCCACGGCCGGGCTGGGCACCGTCTACACCGTCGACGCCGTGAGCTGCCTGGGGATGGTCTTGACGGCCATCGCGATGGCGCCCCAGCCCCCGCACGTCGAGCACGAGCAGCGCCCGCTGGGCATCCGCCGCTCGATCGCGGAGGGACTGCGCTTCGTACGCTCGGAGAGCGCCCTGATGGGCTCTTTCGGGATCGACCTGGCGGCGATGACCTTCGGGATGCCCCGCACGCTCTTCCCGGTGCTCTCGCTGACCGTCTACCACGCCGGGGCCGCCGGTACCGGGGCGCTGTTCGCAGCGGTCTCGGCCGGGGCTACCGTCGCGGCGCTCACCACCGGTTGGCTGAACCGCACGCGGCGACTGGGCCGCGTCGTGATCTGGGCGGTGATCGCCTGGGGTTCGGCGATCGCGTTGGCGGGTCTCGTGAGCTCGCTGTGGCCCGCGCTCGTGCTGCTCGCCCTGGCCGGCGCCGCCGACAGCGTGAGCGCGGTGTGTCGCTCCACGATCAACCAGACCGTCACCCCCGATGCCCTGCGCGGGCGCATGTCCTCAGTGTTCTCGCTGGTCGTCACCAGCGGTCCGCGCCTGGGCGACATCGAGAGCGGCGCGGTGGCCTCGCTCTCGACCCCACGCGTCTCGGTGGTCTCCGGCGGCGCGGCCTGCGTGGTCTCGGCGCTGCTGCTCGTCTGGGCCTTCCCGGCGCTGGCGCGCTACGACAGCGCCGACTACACCGAGGCTAGTCGAGCACGCTGAGCTCTCGCTTTAGGACCTTGCCGGTGGCGTTGCGCGGCAGCTCTCCCAGGAACACCACCTCGCGCGGCACCTTGTAGCGGGCGAGGTTCTCCTTGACGTAGTCCTTGATCGAGTCCTCGCTGAGATCGGCGCCGTTGCGGGGCACCACGAAGGCCTTCAGGCGCTGTCCGAACTCCGCGTCGGCCACGCCGATCACGGCGGCCTCCTCGATCTGGGCGTGATCGGCGAGCAGATCCTCGACCTCCCGCGGAAACACGTTCTCGCCACCGGAGACGATCATCTCGTCGTCGCGGCCGTCGACGAACAGGCGCCCCCCGGCGTCGAAGTGACCGACGTCGCCGGTGCTCATGAGTCCCCCGATGATCTCCTTGCCGCCGCCGCCGGTGTAGCCCTCGAAGACCATCTCGTTGCCCACGAAGATGCGCCCGCCCTGCCCGGGGGCTGCCTCGTGGCCCTGCTCGTCGAGCAGCTTCACGACCGTTCCCAGCGGTGGACGCCCCGCGGTGCCCGGCGCGGCGCGCAGATCCTCGGGGGTGGCGATCGAGGCCCACGCCACCTCGGTGGAGCCGTAAAGGTTGTAGAGCACGTCTCCGAAGGTGTCCATCGCGCGCGTGGCCAGCTCGCCCGGCAGCGCAGACCCGGAGGCCGCGATGATCCGCAGCGCGCTGAGGTCGTAGCGCGCGATCGTCTCGGGCGCCAACTCCAGGATGCGCTGCAACATCACGGGTACCACGGCCAGTGCGCTGGCGCGGTGCTGGGCGAGCGTGCGCAGCGTGTCCTCGGGGTCGAAGCGGCGGCGCAGCACGAGCGTGGAGGCCAAGGGCAGGGCGAGCGTGAAGTGCGCAAAGCCCCACGAGTGGAACATCGGCGCCGCGATCAGCGTGGTCTGCCGCGCCTTCAACGGAATCTTCGAGAACAGCGCGGCCGCCGGTTCGAGCGAGTCGGGCTGCTTGCGGGCGGCGCCCTTGGGGGTGCCGGTGGTGCCGGAGGTGAGGATCACCACGCGCCCCTTTTCGCTCGGGGGCGTCAGGGACCCGGAGTCGTTGCGGGCGATCAGGTCCTCGAGCAGCGGGTCGGGATGGGACTCCCCCGGCTCACACCAGGAGATGAAGCGTTTGCGACCCTCGCCGCCGCCGCTCACGAGACCGGCGAACTCCTCGTCGTAGACCAGTCCGACCGGACCCTCGCGCTCCAGCACGTCCGCGATCTGCGGTCCGGCGAAAGCGGTGTTCAGGTACAGGACGCTCGCGCCGAGCTTTGAGCAGGCCACGGTGGTCTCGACGAAACCACGATGGTTGCGGCACATGATCGCCACCGCGTCTCCCTCTCCGATTCCGGCCGCGGCCAGCCCGTGGGCGAGGGCGTTGGTGCGGCGATCGATCTCGGCGAAGGTCAGGGTGCCGCGCTCGTCGATGAGCGCGAGCCGCTCCGGGTAGCGGATCGCCGAGGAGGTGTAGGCGGCGGCGGGCGTGGGGCCCCACCGGCGCAGCGCACCGAGCGAACGCACGATCTTGTCGGGGCGGGCGGGCGTGATCATGCCCGTCCCCAGCAGCGTGCGGGCGATCTCCAGGCGGTGACGGGCGTGCGAGTTCACGGCTGGACCCTACCCCAAAAAAGACTGCTCAAGACGTCCACCCCGAGGGCCTCCCCGGGGTATTCGACTCAGCTGACTTCGGCGGGCTCGTCCTTGCCTTGGAGGCGCTCGCGGCCGCGCTGTACGGCGGCGATGAACTTCGAAAGATTGACCTCGAGCGTGTTGAGGATCTCATCCGCGTAGTCCTCGGCGCCGAGACGGATCTCGCGCTCGCGGGAGCGGGCGTCCTCAACGATGTCCTCGGCGGCGCGTTCGGCCTGCTTGGTGACCTCCTCCTCGCCCACGAGGCGCTCCTGGCGCTCGCGTGCCTCCTTGAGGATGCGCTCCGCCTCGCGCTTGGCCTCGGCCAGCATCTCCTGGCGCTCCTTGACGATCCAGCGGGCCTGCTTGATCTCCTCGGGGATCGTGGCGCGCATCTGGTCGAGGATGTCGTAGATCTCCTCCTTGTCGACACGCACCTGGTCGGTGAGCGGCACCGGCTTGGCGTTGTGGACAAGATCGTCGAGCTTGTCGATCAGCACTAGGACATCCATGACGCCTCCAAGTTCGTCAACGCTTCAGCTCTTCCTGCAACCGTGCGGCCACCTCGCCGGGGACCAGATCGTCGATCTTGCCCCCAAACGTAGCCAGCTCCTTGACGCCGCTGGAGGACAGAAAGCTGTATTGCGGACTGGACATAAGGTACACCGACTCTATCTCGGGATCCTGGCGGCGATTGAGCTGGTGCATCTCAAGCTCGTACTCGAAGTCCGAGATCGCGCGCAATCCCTTGAGGATCGCCTTGGCGCCGATGCGCCTCGCGAAGTCGACCACCAGTGTGCTGAACGGCTCGACGCGCACCCCCGGCAGCTCGGCCGTGGCGCGCTCGATGAAGCCCACGCGCTCCTTGATGTCGAACAGCGTGGCGTCCTTGCGCACCGAACGGTTGACCACGGCGACCACCACTTCGTCGTAGAGCGCCGCGGCGCGCTGGATCACGTCCAGATGCCCGTTGGTAACGGGGTCATATGAGCCCGGACAGACCGCTATCGACTTGTTGAGTGTCATTCGTGACGATGGATTGTGATGGTGGTGTCGCCGTAGCGGCGCTGCTGCTCGACCGCCAGGGACAGCCCCAGTGGCATCCGTCGATCGCTCTCGACGACCACGCGTGAGCCGGGCTTCAGCAGCGCCGGCAGTGCCGCCAACAGCGTCCTTTCCCAGTCCGGCGCATGACCGTAAGGAGGATCGATGAAGATCAGATCGTACGTTTCGTGGCGCTCGCGTGCGGTGCGCAGCGCCCCGAGGGCATCACCGCGACGGATCTCGGCCTCCTTACGGGCAAGCCCGAGCGCGCCGAGATTGTCTCCCAAGACCCCCAGCGCGGCGTGGTCGCGCTCGACGAACACCGCGCTCTGAGCACCGCGCGAAAGCGCCTCGATCCCGAGTGCGCCGGTGCCGGCGAACAGATCGAGCACCTCAAGCCCCTCCAGCGGCCCGAGCATCGAGAAGAGCGCCTCGCGCACCCGCTCGGACGTCGGACGGGTGCCCCTCCCCGGGGGCACGCGCAGCCGCCGCCCGCCGAAGCGTCCCGCGATTATCCGCACCCCGGGCCATCCTGCGGGCATCGGAAGCCGGGCTCTGAACGTGTCATGCCGGGATCGGCTGCAGGGCCTCGGGCCCGAAGCCGCGGGCAAGCGCCTCGCCGAGCAGCACGTGCTCGGGGGCGTGAAGCTCCGGGTCGGCGGCCACGATCGCCTCAGCGCAGGCGCGTGCCCGCTCCAGCACGGCGGTGTCCTGGGGCAGGCAGGCCACGCGGAATTGGCTGAGCCCGGACTGGCGGGTGCCGACCAGCTCCCCCTCGCGGCGCAGCGCCAGGTCGATCTCGGCCAACCGAAAGCCGTCGGTGTGCTCCACCAGCGCCCGCAGGCGAGCCGAGCCGGGAGAGCCGACGAGCATGCAGGTCGAGCTGTGCTCGCCGCGGCCGATCCTGCCGCGCAGCTGGTGCAGCTGGGAAATACCGAAGCGCTCGGCGTTCTCGATCATCATCACCGTCGCGTTGGGCACGTCGATCCCGACCTCGATCACGGTCGTGGCGATCAACACGTCGGCGGCCCCCGAGGCGAACCTGCTCATCGCCTGCTGCTTCTCGCGGGGGCGCATCTGCCCGTGCAGCAGCTCCAGGCGATAGCCGCTCAGCTCCGTGCGCGCCAGTCGCTCGAACTCCGCGGTGGCCGCCCGCACGTCCGCGACCGGGCTCGCCGGCACCTGAGCGCCGCCGTCGCCCTCGCCCTCTCCATCGCCATCGCCTTCACCCTCGGGCTCCTCGACCAGCGCGCACACCACGTAGGCCTGGCGGCCGGCCTGCAACTGCTCGCGCAGCTCCACATAGGCCTGCTCGCGGGCGCCGTCCCCGGAAATGAGCCGCGTCGCGATCGGTCGGCGGCCACGCGGCAGCTCGTGCAGCGTGCTCACGTCCAGGTCGCCGTAGCGCGCCAGCGCGAGCGTCCGTGGGATCGGGGTCGCGGTCATGTGCAGGACGTGTGGCGCGCGTGCTCCCAGCGCAGCGGCCGCCGCGGATGTCTGGTTGCCGTCAGTGTCGCCGGCGGGACCGCCGCCCTTCTCGTCGAGCGCGGCGCGCTGGCGCACCCCGAAGCGGTGCTGCTCGTCCACCACCGCCACCGCAAGCGAGCGAAACTGCACCGTGGGCTCGATCAGGGCGTGGGTTCCCACGATCAGCGACAGCTCGCCGCTGGCGAGCTTGCCGAGCGTGTCGGCGCGTCGGCGCGCGGCGGTCGCGCCCGTGAGCAGGGCGCAGGAGACCGGCTCGGCGCCCAGCAGGCGTTGTAAGGTCGCGAAATGCTGTTCGGCCAGGGTCTCGGTCGGCGCCATCAACGCCGCCTGGTGGCCGTGCTCGACCGCGCGCAACATCGCGTAGAGGGCCACCACCGTCTTGCCGCTGCCGACCTCGCCCATCAGCAGCCGCTGCATCGCGCGGGGCCGGGCGAGATCCGCGCCGAGCTGCGCGATCGCCGTGCGCTGATCGGCCGTCAACGCGAACGGCAGGCCGTGCTCAAGCCAGCGCGCGCTGAGCGAGGGCGGCTCGCGGAGTACCACGGCCCCGGTGTGCGCCGCGCGCTGGGCGCGGCGGCGCAGGAACAGCAGCTGGGCCAGCAGCAGCTCGTCGAAGGCCAGGCGTGCGCGTGCCGCCTCGACCTGCTCGGGGTCCAATGGGAAGTGCATCGCCGTCAGCGCCGCGCAGCGGTCGGGTAGGCCCTCGCTCACGCGCAGGCCCGCGGGCAGCGGCTCGGTGACGTCGCCCAGCGCCTCCCTCAGGTTGCGGACCATCGTCAGGATCTGCGTGGAGGTGACCCCCTCGGAGGCCGCGTAGTGGGCGACCGCCTCGCCCTCCCCCACCTGGACCTCCGCGGCCGGCTCGGCGCCGAGGGCGTGGTGAGAGACGCGAAAGCGCCCGCGCGCCTCGGCCTTGCCGTGCAGCAGCAGGCGCGTGCCCACCGGGTAGCGCGCAACCAGCCACGGCTGGTTGAAGAATGTGACGCGCATCGAGCCGCTCGCGTCGAACACGGTGGCTTCCACCAGCGGACGCATCCCCCGACGGCGCACCGGCCGCGATGCGATCGTGCGCACCTGCACCGACACCGTCGCCTGCTCGCCCGGCTGCAGCGTGGACACGGTGCGCGCCTCGCGGCGATCGCGCGGCAGGTGCTCCAGCAGATCGCCGACCGTGCTCAGCTTGAGCGACTGGAGCCCTTCCGCGACCTTGCCCGCGGGCGCTTTTAGCGGCGCGGCGAGCTTCGAGGGACGCGGCCAGCGCAGCGGGGCGGTGAGCATGCTCGCTCGCCCAAGCGGGGAATCGGAGGCGAACCCACGCTGAGCGAGGACCGTCGGTCCGATCGCTGCCTCGGGCGCGGATCTGGCAGCGGAAGATGTGGCGGCGGAGGCGGAGACCGTGGAGGAGGTGGCGGTGGCGGCTGGCATCTGCGGGCACCATGATGAACCGCGGCGCGGTCGCCACCCGGATGGTGACACACCCGCTTGCGGGTTTGGGCTTGCGGGTTTGGGCGTGCGGGTTTGGCCCGCCGCTACTCGGCCGCCAATAGCCACCAGTACGCGGGCTGGCCGCCGTGGCGCAATTCCAGCTCGGGCTCGCCCGCGCCGTTGCCGCCCGCCAGCGCCGCGATTGCCTCGTCGTCCAGGGGCGCCCCGACGCCGGCCAGGACCGTGATCAACTCGGGTGCCTCAGACCCATCGCCGTTGCTCCCCAACGCCTCAAGCACCCGCCTGAGGGTCTCGCCGGGCTCGCCCCAGGCAACGACGTCCTCGCCCACGAAGCCGACCGCCTCGCCCCGCCCGAAGCGCCCCTGTGCGTCCTCGCGGGCTGCCTCCGCGACCGCGCCGGTACGGATGCGGGCGAGCGTCTCCTCAAGCGCCTGGGCGTTCTCCGCGACCCCGTGCTCGGGCACCAGCGCCACCGCGGCAGCGAGCCCGCCCTGCTGGGTGGTGGCGCGAACCACCAGCACCTGCTTGTCGGACAGTTCCGCCGCCCGCTCCGCGGCCATGATCACGTTCGGGCTGTTGGGCAGCACCACCACCTCCTCGGCCGGCACCTCGTGAATGCCCGCCAGCAACTCGTAGGTGGACGGGTTGAGCGTGGGCCCCCCGTCGATCGTGTGCACCCCCAGCTCGCGGAACATCGCCGCCAGACCGTCGCCGCTGACCACCGCCACCGCGCCGCAGCGCGCCAGCTCGATCCTCCCGCCCCCGCCGCCGCTCCCATCCGGAGCCGGGCTGCCCTGGTTGGCGCCGAGGCGCTGCTCACGCTCGGCGACCTGCAAGCGCATGTCGGCGACATCCAGGTGGGAGACCTCCCCGGCCCCCTCGAATACCGCGGTGGCCCGCTCGGGCTCGTCGGTGTGCAGGTGCACCTTCAGGGTCGTGGCGTCTCCCACCACCAGCACCGAGTCGCCCAGCGCCTCCAGCGGTGGGATGAAGCCCGCGGGCTTCAACGCCGTGCCGATGACCGCGAAGTTCGTGCAGTAGCGATAGGTGCTCGAATGGTGCTCGGGGTGGGAGATGCGCGCCGGCGCATAGTGGTCGAGTTCCGGTGGCTCGTCGCCCCGCAGCGCCGCCACCACGCCCGCGAAGATCACCGTCAGGGCGTAGCCGCCCGCATCCACCACCCCGGCCTCACGCAACGCCTGCAACAGATCGGGACCGCGCTTGACCGAATCCTGGCCGGCGAGCACCGCACGCTCCAGCGCCTGCGCGATCACGCGATCCTGTGTCTCGGGCTCGGTCGTCGGCCCCAGGCGGGTGTCGGGACCGTGGGCCACGTCGGTCACGATCTGACTGGCCATCTCGCGCGCGACCGTGAGGATCGTCCCCTCGGCGGGCTCGCGCACGGAGGAATAGGCGCGGTCGGCCGCCTTGGCCAGCGCCGCGCCGATCAGGGTCGCGTCGATCAGCTCTCCGGGGCGACTCACCAGCTCCTCGGCGGCCCCCCGGATCAGCTGGGAGAGGATCACCCCCGAGTTGCCCCGGGCGCCAAGCAGCGCCGCCCTGGCCACGGACTGCACGATCTCCTCACGCCCGATTTCATCGATCGTGCGCGAAGCGTCGCTGCCCTGCAAGCGGTCAAGCTCGGCCAGCACGGCGCGCAGCGTGAGCACCATGTTGTCGCCCGTGTCACCGTCGGCCACCGGGAACACGTTGAGGTCGTTGACCTCCTCGCGGCGGGACTCCAGATGCGCGAGCGCTCCCGCGACGGCGGCGCGAAAGCGAACAAGGTTGGTGTCGGTCACGGCGAGATTGCTGACGTTGCGGTCGTGCTGCGGTCAATCTCCATCATCGTTACTCGTTCGGTCGCGATTTGCGACCGTGGCAACGCCGGTACTCAGAGGGCCTTGGTGACCTTGCCGGCCTTCAGGCAGCGAGTGCACACGTAGACGCGCTTGGGCGCCTTGCCGACAAGAATCCTGACCTTCTGCAGGTTGGGATTGAAGCGTCGCTTGGTGGCGACCATCGAGTGGCTGCGGCTCTGCCCGAACGCCGGGCCCTTCCCACAGCTGTGACATATCTTTGCCATTGCGACGGGCAGTCTAGCTGCTTGAAAGCTCGGTCCGCATTGCGGCCATCCTCAGCACCGCCTCGGCGGCGTGCGCGCCCTGGTCGCGCTTGCCGCCCCCGGCCCGCGCGAGCGCCTGCTCCATCGTCTGGCAGGTGAGGACCCCGAACGCGCACGGCACCCCGGTGTCGAGCGCCACCTGCTGGATACCCCGAGCCGCCTCGGCGCACACGAAGTCGTAGTGGTCGGTCTCTCCGCGGATCACCGCCCCCAGACACGCCACCCCCGCGATCCGCCCGGTCTGGGCCAAATAGCTGGCCGCGAGCGGCAACTCGAAGGCTCCCGGCACGTCGAAGACCTCGACCTCGGTGTGTCCGGCCTGTGCGAACGCGCCCCGCGCACCGGCGAGCAGACGCTCGGCCAGGTCCTCGTAGAAGCGCCCGATCGCGATCGCGAAGGTCATCCCTGCTCCTCCCGATCCTGCCTGCGCCGTTTGGGGTGTTCACGCTCGGAGTGCAGCATCTCCTCGTCCAGGTTCAGGCCCTGGTGGTGCAGGGTGTGTCCCATCCGCTGCGCCTTGGTGCGCAGATAGGCCTCGTTGTGCTGGTTGGGGGCGTGCTCGATCGGCACCTGGGCGCTGACCGACAGGCCGTAGCCCTCAAGACCCCGGATCTTCTTCGGGTTGTTCGTGAGGATCCTGATCGAGCTGAGCCCCAGGTCCGACAGAATCTGGGCCCCGATCCCGTAGTCGCGCAGGTCCGCCGGCAGCCCCAGGCGCTCGTTGGCTTCAACGGTGTCCAGTCCGTCCTCCTGGAGCTTGTAGGCGCGCAGCTTGTTCAGCAGACCGATGCCGCGACCCTCCTGGGAGAGGTACAGCAGCACGCCCTGCCCTTCCTGCTCGATCATCGACAGGGCCGAGTCCAGCTGCTCGCCGCAGTCGCAGCGCAGCGAGTGAAACACATCGCCCGTGAGGCACTCCGAGTGGACCCGCACGAGCACGTCGGACTTGCCCGCCACGTCGCCCTTGACGAGCGCCACGTGATGCTTGTCGTCAACCAGCGAGCGGTAGCCCACCGCATCGAAGTCCCCGAAAGCCGTCGGTAGACCAGTCGAAACGACGCGTTCGATCAATCTGTCGTTGCGCCGTCGGTAGGCGATCAGGTCGGAAATCGTGATCAGCTTCAGCCCGTGGCGCTCGCAGTAACCCTCCAGGTCGGGCACGCGCGCCATCGACCCGTCCTCGTTCATCACCTCGCAGATCACCCCCGCCGGGATCAGCCCGGCCAGGCGCGCCAGGTCGACGCTCGCCTCGGTGTGCCCCGTGCGCTCCAGCACCCCGCCCGCCTTGGCCTTCAGCGGATTGACGTGGCCGGGCTGGGCCAGGTCATCGGGACGGCTGCCCGGGTCGATCGCGACCTGCATCGTGTGCGCCCGGTCGTGCGCCGAGACCCCCGTGGTGACACCCTCGCGGGCCTCGATCGTGACCGTGAACGGCGTCTGTAGCGCCGACTCGTTCTTGGCCGTCATCAGCTCCAAGCCCAGCTCCTCGCAGCGCTCGGGCGTAAGTGCCAGGCAGATCCAGCCGCGCCCCTCCTTGGCCATGAAGTTGATCGCCTCCGGCGTCACGAACTGGGCCGCCATCACGAGGTCCCCCTCGTTCTCGCGGTCCTCGTCGTCGCAGACCACGACCATCTTGCCCTGGCGGATCTCCTCAAGGGCCTCCTCGACGGTCGCGAACGGCGTGGTGGTCTCGGTCCTGGACTGGCTCATGCGCGTGCCTCCATCAATCGCTCGACATGCTTGGCGAGGATGTCAACCTCGATGTTTACCCGGTCCCCGACCCCTGCCCTGCCCAGACTTGTGCGCTGCAGCGTCTCGGGAATCAGCGACACCGAGAAGCCCCGCTCGTGCACGGCGCTCACCGTGAGGCTCACCCCGTCGATCGCCACCGACCCCTTCTCCACCATGTAGCGAGCCAGCTCGGGCGCCACCTCGAAGCCCAGCACCCGCGCGAAGCCCTCCTCGCGCACCTCGCTCAGCGTGCCCGTGCCGTCCACGTGCCCCTGCACGATGTGCCCCCCCAGGCGCCCGTCGGCGCGCAGCGCCAGCTCAAGGTTGACCGGGGCGCCAACCGTGAGCGCGCCCAGCGAGGAGCGCGTGAGCGTCTCGATCATCGCCTGTGCCCGAAAGGCCTCGCCACGCACCTCGGTGGCGGTCAGGCACACGCCGTTGACCGCGATCGAGTCACCCTCCGCCAACTGCGCCGCGAGCGACGTGTCGATCGTCAGGGTCGCGCCCTGCGCGTCGCGCTCCAGGGCGCTGACGCTGCCCAGGTCGGCGATCAATCCGGTGAACACGAGAACAGCCCTCTTCGCGCCCGTGGGAAGCTCACCACTCGCGCAGCCGCGCGGAGACCAGCAGGTCCTCGCCGACGCGCTCGCAGTCGAATGTCAGCGCCCGCAGCGCCTCGGATATGCGCTCGACGCCTTCCCCCTCGAGCGGATCGCGCGCCGTGCGCCCGCCCAGCAGCAGCGGCGCCAGGAACAGCCTGATCTCGTCGATCTCCGCGGCATCCAGGAACGCCCCCGCGAGGTGCGGACCACCCTCCAGCAGCACCGAGGCGACGCCTTGAGAGCCCAGCTGATCCAGCGCCGAGCGGACCCGCGCGGGCTCGTTCTCGCCGGTCGCCACCACAACCTGCACGCCCGCCGCTTCCAGCGCGTCGGTGTCCGTGCGCGCCGCGGCCCGCGACACCACCACCGTGAGCGGTATCTGCGTCGCCGCACTCACCAGCTGCGAGCCCGGGGGCAGACGCGCGAGCGAATCGAACACCACTCGCCGCGGCTGACGCGGAAGCTCCGCCAGCAAGCCCTCCGGACGCGCCGTCAGCTGGGGATCGTCAGCCAGCGCGGTGCCGATGCCAACCACCACCGCATCCACCGAGGCACGCCACCGGTGGGCCAGCTCGCGACTGTCCTCGCCGCTGATCCACTGCGAATCGCCCACCCGTGTGGCGACCTTGCCGTCGAGCGTCATCGCCGACTTGAACAGCACCCACGGGCGCCCCACCCGCGCGTGCTTGCGAAACGCCTGGTTGAGCAGCCGCGCGCGCGTGGCCAGCTCACCGTCCGCCATCACGACCTCGACCCCCTCGTCGCGCAGGATGCCCAGGCTGCGACCCGAGGCCTTCTCGGTCGGGTCGTCCGAGGCCGCCACCACCCGGCGGATTCCCGCCTGCACGATCGCATCGGTGCACGGCGGGGTCTTGCCCTCGTGGCAGCACGGTTCCAGCGACACGTAGAGTCGTGGCGCCCGTCAGATCGGCCAGCCCGCAGGCCTCGATCGCGTTGACCTCGGCATGGGCCGCCCCGAACTCTTCGTGCCAGCCCTCGCCCATAACCTCACCGTCGCGGGCCACCACGGCGCCCACCACGGGATTGGGTCTGACCGCGGCGGCGCCCCGGGGGGCGAAGCTCGATCGCCCGCGCCAGATGCGCCAGGTCGGTCTCCGTGCAGGTGGCCATCAGTCCAGAGAAGGATAGCCCCCGGCGGTCCTCGCTCATGCTGTGCCCGGCCGCGAGCAGCGCCCGCCGTGCAGCCTGTACACCGTCATTTCCGGTCCCGGACGGTCATATGCGAGCGGGTAGTAGTCAAACGTCCAGTCGAAGTCGAACGCCACCGGGCCCTCCCCGCGAGCGTAGGGGGTGACGTGGTAGACCACTTCTCCCTCCCGGGCCAGGGCTCGGTAGTAGGCGAGCGCCTGCGGCACCGCGCGGGGCTCCGCCGCCGCCCGGCCGGACTGGGTGGAGCCGCTCACCACCCAGCAGAACCCCGACTGCTCGTAGTGGGCGATCAGCGCCGGGCTCAGCGTGCGCTCGTAGTCCTCGAGGTTCACCACCTGCCGCGTCCCCGCGGGCGCGAGCGAACCGTCGCGGGCGATCACCGAGACCAGCGCCGGATACTTGATCCAGCGATAGCCGTTGCGCGTGCTCGGGGTCGGATGCCCGATGTCCTGCGCCCAGGGGTCCGGCACCACCGGCTCGACCACGACGTGGGCCCCCACCGGCACGTTGGCCACCATCCAGGCCCGCGTCAGGTTGCGAGTGTCCGCGCGCGAGAGCAGCCATCCCCGAGTGCACGCTGTAGAGCGCCCCCTGACCGCATAGCGCCAGCACCGTCACCGCGCCGAGCGCCACCTGCACGGCACGCGCCGTGCGCGGGCCCTTCCCGAGCCCCGGCAGGCGCACGAGCCCGCGCGCGATCAGCCCCCCGGCTTGCACCGCGAACAGCGCCGCCAACAGGCACACCACCGGGAAGATCGGCAGCAGCCAGCGCCCGAAGTAGCGGCCCTGTAACCCCATGAACGCCAGGAACAGCAGCGGCGCCGGCACCAGCATCCAGCCCACCCGGCGCGAGCGTCGCCAGACCGTCACGACACCCCCGAGCGCCGCCAGCGAAGGCACCCAGCCCAGGCCCCACGTGAACGACCACAGGTAGTAGAGGATGCCCCCCTCGTGCGAGGCGCCGAGCTTGCCCTGACCTTCCTGGGAGACCTGCGACTGGTGGGTGATGCCCCCATGGAAGGCCTGGAAGTCCAGGACCGAGTAGGGATTGGCGATCACGAAGCTCGCCAGCGCCAGCGCACCCGCCAGCGCCAGGCCGCCGACGGTCCTGCGCCTGGCCTTCGGTGTCGCCGCCCGGAACTGCCAAGCGGCCGCCGCGAGCAGTGGCACCACCACGATGCCCGCCGTGTACTTCGTCGCGCACCCCAGCCCCAGGCCGATCCCGGCGAGCGCGTAGTCGAGCTTGCCACCTCGGCTGAGCACCCGGGCGCTGCCCAGCAGGCAGAGCGTCAGCGGCGCCAGCGTGGGGACGTCGTTGAGCGCCAGGTGCGCGTAGAACACCGGCAGGAACGCCACCGCCATCAGCGCACAGGCAAGCAGCGCGACCGCACGGCCCAGCAAACGGGCCCCGGCCAGGTAGAGCAGCCACACCGCCAGCGTGCCCAGCAGCGCCGTGGTCGCCCGGGCCACCACGAACACCGCACCCGGGTGCAGCGCGAATTCGTGCGAGACCCCCGCCCGGCCGCCGAACCAGACCGCGAAGATCGCGTGCAGCAGGTACGTGAAGGCCGGCGGGTTGGCGAAGTATTCGGGGTTCGGACCCAGCACGAACATCCCGATCGCCCGCGGCACGAAGTGGGCGTTCTCGTCGGAGTTGTATGCGTAGGGCAGACCCTGCTTGATGCCCCACAGGCGCAGGCCGAGCGCCACCAGCAGGATCAGCGCAAGCGCGACCCACGCCCAACGCCGGGCGCCATGCTCACTCACAGCGGGCATACACGGCGTAGTACTGGCTGGTCAGGACCCGAGCGAACCCGCGCGCGGGCACCTGGTCGCGGGGATCGTCGTTGGCGTCCACGATCGCCTGGCGGAACACCGCGTTGCCGATCGGATAGATCGCCACGCCCCGCGAGATCCGTTCGCGCAGCTGCGGCGCCCCCTTCTGGGCGTCCGCCCGCGCCTCGCTGCGCGCCACGATCGCGCGCGGCCCCTCGTCCAGGATCCAGCGGGCGTCCGGCATCAGCTTGTGGTTCGGCAGCGACAGCGGGCCACAGCGCTTCAGCTTCCCCCGCACCAGTGGATCTTTCAGCACCCTCGCCAGGGCCTGGTGTGCGTCGTTGCGAAACGACAGCTCGGTTTCGATGCTCGCGATGCTCAGCGTGGTGGCCGCCGCGGCCACCCCGTAAAGGACCACCGCCGCGGCCCCGATCATCCAGAACCGGCGCAACGCGGTGCCGGGTTCAAGCAGCGACCAGCCCCCGATCGCGAGCGCCCCGAAGAGCATCACGAGCACCGCCGGGGTCAGCAGATAGCGGTCGATCACCGAGGTGCCCGCCGCGCCCAGCAGGGCGAACGTCAACAGGCCCGAGACCAGCAGCGCGAGCGGAACCCGTACCCGCCGGGGCACCAGCAGCACCGAGATCCCCACGCCGGCCACCGCGGCGAGCACCAGCGGCAGCTTGTCCAGGCGCACCATGAACTGCCAGGTCGAGCCCGGAATGTTCTTGAGACCCTGGGTGCGCCCCAGTTCCTCGGCCAGTCCCGTGGTCGAGTGCAGCGAGTAGGTCGGGTCGCCCGTCACCACCCAGTCGACACAGGCCCACAGCACCGGGCCCGCCACCGTGAGCAGCGCATAACCCAGCAGCCGCGGAAAGCCCGGCTTCGCCGCGGCCGCGCCCACGCTGCGCCCCAACCACGCCGCCCCCGCCGGCCACACGCACCAGCTCAGATAGAGACCGGAGAGCAGCCAGGCCTCGGGCCGCAGCAGACCGGCGGCGGCCAGCAGCACGAACACCGGCGTCCCGCGCCGTGAACGTTCGGCCTCGAGCGCCCCCGCCCAGACGACCAGCGCCATGTAGGCGAAGTCGAGGTAGCCCTGCGCCGCGTAGTACTCGTAGTCGAAGCGCGTGCACAGCACGACCGCGGCGATCCCCCCCACCACCGGCCCGAAAGTCAGACGCCCCAGCCGGTAGAGGCCCGCCACGAGCGCCACGAACGAGCCGATCGAGCCGAGGATCATCAGGCGGTCCCCGCCGTGCCCGAAGATCGACATCAACACCCCGAAGGCGATCGCGAGCGGGTGCTCGGTGGGCGCCCGGTAGACCTGGAAGTCGGGCAGGTGCAAATGCAGGATGTCCCTGCCCCAGATCAGCGCGTAGTAGGAGTCGTAGGTCGGGTAGGTCGGGAAGGCGAAGAACCCGATCAACGCCCCGACGCAGAGCACCGCAAAGCCGATCCTTGCCCATGTGGAGGCCGGCACGGCACGCAGCCTGGCCAGCGATATCTGGCCCGGTGGCCGGGTGAGCGTAGCGCCTTCCATCGCGCGCAGAGCCTATCCTCCAGTCATCAAGCTCATCATCCAGATCCCCTGCTGGAACGAGGCCGAGCAGCTGCCGCTGACTCTGGCGGAGCTGCCACGCGCCGTCGATGGCTTCGACGTGGTCGAGTGGCTGATCATCGACGACGGCTCGACCGACGAGACGATCGAGGTCGCCCGCAGCGCGGGCGTGGACCACATCGTGCGGCTCACCAACAACAAGGGGCTGGCCGCCGGGTTCCAGGCCGGGCTGGACGCCTGCCTGAAGCTGGGCGCCGACGTGATCGTCAACACCGACGCCGACAACCAGTACTACGGCCCCGACGTCGCCAAGCTCGTGGCGCCGATCCTCACGGGCCGCGCCGACATGGTGGTCGGCGACCGCGAGGTCACCACCATCGATCACTTCTCGCCGCTCAAGAAGGGCCTTCAGCGCCTCGGCTCGTGGGTCGTCCGCCAGGCCTCCTCGACCTCCGTGCCCGACACCACCTCGGGCTTTCGCGCCTACAACCGCGAGGCCGCGATCCAGCTGCTGGTGGTCTCGAAGTTCACCTACACCCTGGAGACCATCATCCAGGCCGGCAAGCAGCTGGTCGCGATCGACCACGTGCCGGTGCGCACCAACGAGGCCACCCGCGAGTCGCGGCTGTTCCCCTCGATGTGGGCCTACGTGCGCCGCAACGCGATCTCGATCTTCCGCATCTACGCCCAGTACGAGCCGCTGCGGGTGTTCTGGAGTCTCT
This sequence comes from uncultured Solirubrobacterales bacterium, assembly GCA_963813115.1. Classification (GTDB taxonomy): domain Bacteria; phylum Actinomycetota; class Thermoleophilia; order Solirubrobacterales; family Solirubrobacteraceae; genus Palsa-744. The sequence goes on along the minus strand of CAWEXS010000002.1, from coordinate 1,723,933 downwards.
CCGCGCTGATCGGCCTGGCCGCCTTCGCCGTCTGGGTCCGCTTCGTGGTCGCCTACATTGACGGCAGCGGCAAGGGACACGTGCAGTCCCTGATCCTGGGCGCCGTGCTGTTCATCGCCGCCGTCGTGCTCTGGGCCCTGGGCGTGATCGGCGACCTGCTGGCGGCCCAGCGCGTGATGACCCAGAAGACCTTCGAGCGGGTCCGGCGGATCGAGCTGCAACTCGGGATCGCGCCCTCCCACTACGAGCCCGGCGCGCCCGCGGTCGCCCCCCCGGCGCAGAGCACGGACGCGGAGCAGCGCGAGCAGCGAGACCCGGCCTTCGCGGACGAGAGCGTCCGGGTCCCCACGTGAGCACCCCCGCGAGCAGCGGCGGAGCCGTGACGGTCTCCGAGGACGGGATCGTCACGGGCAACACCTACGACAAGTACGGCTCCACCAACCCCTTCGTGCGGCGCATGATGGCCGGCTTCGAGAACTCCCTCGACGAGCTGTTCGCTCGTGCCGACCCGCAGTCGCTACTGGACGTCGGTTGTGGCGAGGGCGTGCTCGTCCACAAGTGGGCCCAGCGCCTCGACGGGCGCCGCGTGGTGGGCATCGACCTGGAGGAGGAGTCGATCCAGGCCGGCTGGGCCGAGCGCCGGGCGCCAAACCTCGAGTACCAGGTGATGCGCGCCGAGAACCTGCCGTTCGCCGATGACGAGTTCGACCTGGCCGCCGCGATCGAGGTGCTGGAGCACGTGCCCGACCCCGAGCACACCGTGGCCGAGATGGCGCGCTGCGCCGAGCGCCACCTGCTCGTCTCGGTTCCCCGCGAGCCGCTGTGGCGGATGCTCAACATGGCGCGCGGCGCCTACTGGTCGGATCTGGGCAACACCCCGGGGCACCTCAACCATTGGTCCAGGCGGTCCTTCGTGAGGCTGCTCTCCCGTCACGGGACGGTCTCCGAGGTGCGCTCGCCGTTCCCGTGGACCATGCTGCTCGTCCGGCTCCAGTGACCTCCAGCGCCAGCCGCGCCGAGACACGCTCCTACGGCAGCGGGGCACGCATCCTGTCGATCGGGATCGCCTCGACCGGACTGCTGACGTTCGCCTACTTCTCGATCGCCAGCCACGTGCTCGGGGAAGTCTCGGCCAAGCGCATCGACCTCCTGTGGTCGGTGATGTTCGTGATCATCTCGGTGATCTACCGGCCGATCGAACAGCTGCTCTCGCGCACGATCGCCGACCGTCAGGCCCGCGGGCATGCCCAGCACCCGCTGCGGGTCCCGATCACGATCCAGGCGAGCTTCGCGGGGCTCTTCCTGGTGATCGCGCTGCTGCTGCACGACCAGCTCGTCGACCACGTGTTCGACGGCTACGGCGCGCTGTACGACGTGCTGGTGTTCGGCACCCTGGCCTACGGCGGCAGCTACTTCGCGCGCGGCTGGCTGGCGGGACACCGGTACTTCGCCCTCTACGGCGCCCTCGTCCTGATGGAGTCCGTGTCGCGCATCAGCTTCGCGATCGCCGTCGCGCTGGGGATCGCCGAGGGGCAGACCGCGGTCGCGCTCGGGATCGTGGCCGCGCCCCTGCTCTCGCTGGTCGTGGTTCCCGCAGCCTTCGCCCGGCGGGGCGTCGAACGCGGCACGCGGAGCCTGGCGACACCGATCACGGTCGACGAGGCCGACGCCGCCCTCAGCGGGCCGGGTACCGAGGGCGTGCAGGAGAGCGCCAACCAGACCTCAGTCGGTCCCGCCGATACCCACGATGACCTCTCGCTGCGGCGCGGCAGCGGCTTCGCCTTCGCGGTCTCCGGGATCATGCTCTCCGAGCAGACGCTCTTGAACGCCGCGGTGCTGACGGTCGACGCCGGCTCCGCCAATCACGCGCTGGCGGGCGTGGTCTTCAACGTGCTGCTGATCGCACGGGCGCCGCTACAGCTCTTTCAGGCGATCCAGACCTCGCTGCTGCCCCACCTGGCGGGGCTTGAGGCAACCGAGGGGCGCGAGGCCTTCGGTCGCGCGATCCGCGTGACGGTGCTCGCGATTGCCGGGTTCTCGCTCGCCGTGACGCTCGGGCTGTTGGCGATCGGCCCGTTCGCGATGGGCCACCTGTTTGGTCAGCACTACGACTACAACCGTCTCGGTCTCGCGCTCGTGGGGATCGGCATGGGCCTGCACCTGACCTCCGGCGCGCTCAACCAGGCGGCCCTCGCACGCAATCAGGCGCGCGCCGCCGCCGGCTGCTGGCTGGGCGCCGCCGCGGTCTTCCTCGCCTGGATGGTGACCCCCGCCGTCAACGATCAGCTGCTGCGCACCGAGATCGGCTATTGCGGCGCCGCGGGGCTACTCGCGCTGGCGCTGGGTTGGCTCTACAGACGCGGGGCGCCCGTCACGGGCGCCACTCAGACGGCGCTCACCGAGCGCGCGATCGCCCGGTAGGCCTCACCGGGATCATCGGCGCCGAAGATCGCCGAGCCCGCCACGAACAGGTTCGCTCCCGCCGCGCGGCAGCGCGGAGCCGTCACGGGATCCACACCACCGTCGACCTCCAGGGCGGGCGCGGCGCCGAGGATCGCCCGCACGCGCCCGAGCTTCGCGGGCGAATGCTCGATGAACGCCTGTCCGCCCCAGCCGGGGTTCACGGTCATGCAGAGCGCCAGGTCGATCGCGCCCACCACCTCGGCCAGCGCGCCGGGTGCGGTGCCGGGGTTGATCGCGACGCCCGCCTTCGCGCCGCCTTCACGGATGAGGCTCGCGGTATAGGCCACGTGCGGGGTGGCCTCGGCGTGGAAGGTCACCGAATCGGCGCCCGCGCTGATGAAGTCTGACACCTGACGCTCGGGGCGCTCGATCATGAGGTGCACGTCGAGCATCCCGCCGACCTCCTGGACCTGCTCGCGCAACGCCGCGACCACCAACGGCCCGATCGTGATCGGGGGGACGAAGTGCCCGTCCATCACGTCGACGTGGATCACCCTCGCTCCCGCCTGGAGCACCTCCCGCACCTGCTCGCGCAAGCGTCCGAAATCGGCCGAAAGGATCGAGGGCGCAACGCGCACGCTTTTCATCAGTTCGTTCATCCGGGTATCAATGAGATCTCATATGGACGCAGATCCAGCGCTGCTATCTGTGTTCATATCGCCTGGAGCATCGAGTCGCCGCAGTGGTTGCACTTCACCATCGCGGTGGAGGACATGCGCACGATCGTCGAGTGCTCACCGCAGTTGGGACACACCGAGGTCAGCTCGAAGCGATGCAGGCAGTTGACACAGCGATAGCGGCCCGGCAGGTTGGTTGGTCGCAGCCACGGCTCCGAGCAGTTCGGGCACAGCGGTCCCAGGTCCGAGGACGGGCTCGCGGGGGCTTTGCGGTCGGGCTCCACAAGCTCTAGCTCCTGCGCATCCGAGCGATGAAGAATCCCGCGGTGCGGTCGCGGTGGGGCAGCGTCATCACGGCCTTCGACCCCGACGTCGCGGCGAGCGCCGCGGGATGGGACAGCTCGGCCGGGAGGTCATCGAGGCTGAATTCGGGATGGGAATCCAGGAAGGACGCGATCTGGAGTTCGTTCTCGGTCGTGGAAATGGTGCACGTAGAGTAGACCAGCACGCCTCCCGGACGGAGCGCTGCGGCGCCGCTCTCAAGGATCGAGGCCTGGATCTTGGCCATCTCCGCGATCCGCTCGGGAGTCACGCGCCAGCGCAGGTCGGCACGGACCCCGAGCGTGCCCAACCCCGAGCAGGGCGGATCCACGAGCACCCGGTCGAACACCGCACCCTCCACGCGCGGCAGCGCCGCATCGGCCACGTCCACACGTACGCTCCCGGCCCCCAGCCGTTCGGCGGCGCGCGCCAGCTCGCCCGCGCGCCGACGGTCGTGCTCGACGGCCAGCACCTCGCCCTCGCCGCGCATCAGGGCCGCGAGATGGGTGCTCTTGCCGCCGGGGGCCGCGCACAGGTCGAGGACCCGCTCCCCCGGCTGGGGGTCAAGCGCGTGCGCCACGAGCATCGCCGCGCGCGACTGGGCGAGCAGCGCTCCCGAGCGCCACAGCGGCGAGCCGTGCACATCGAACGGGCCCTCGACGATCAGTGCCTCGGGCAGTCCCGGGTCGGGGCGTGTCTTGACCGCGGGCCCCGTCGGCTTCGCCGGCCCCGTCAGCTTCGCCGGCCCCGCCGGCCCCCTCATGTCCGCCAGCTCGGCCGCGACCGTGGCGGGGTCCGCGCGCAGCGTGTTGACGCGTACCGCCAGCTCACCGGGCTCGTTGTCGTAGGCCATCAGCGCGCGCGCATCCTGCGCCCCCAGCTGCGCCCACCAGAGCCGTGCGAGCCACAGGGGGTGGGAGTGCAGCACCGCAGCCCACTCGGGCGTGGAGTCGTCCAGTTCCCCCAACAGGCCCGCGCCCTCGCGGGTCCCGCGACGCAGCACGGCGTTGACCAGCCCGTGCCCGCCGCTGCCCTGGGTCTTGGCCAGCTCGACCGCATCGGCGACAACCGCGTGGTCGGGGGCGCCGTCGAGGTACAGCAGCTCGTACAGGCCGAGACGCAGCGCCGCCAGCACCGGCGCGTCCAGTCTGCCCGGGGGACGGTCCGCGAGGCGCTCGATCACATAGTCGAGCGTGTCGCGGCGCTGGATCGCCCCGTAGGCCAGCCGCATCGCAAGCGAGCGATCGCGTGCGTCCAGCTCACGCCCCTCCGACTGCAGGGCGCGATCGGCGTAGGCGCCGCGCTCGAACACACGGCGCAGCACCGTGTAGGCGCACCAGCGCGCGGGCGCGACGTTGACCGGCACAGCCGACGCACGCGCGCCTGCCGGGGACGGGCGCGGGGGAGCGCTCATCCGCGGGGCGGACCGTGGCCGCGCAGATAAGCGGAGGCGTCCATCGCGCGACCTCCCGGCGGCTGGACCTCGAGCAGCTCAAGGACGCCGGTGCGGCACACCAGCAGCAGGCGGCCCTCGTGGTCGGTCACGCCCAGCCGCGGCCCGACGCCCGCAGCAGCCTCGGCATCGGCATCGGCGTCGCTGAGCAGTGCCGCGCGGCGCACGCCCAGCAGCGTCTCATCGGCGAGCGCCACGCGAGCCCCGATGTGTGGGTAAAGCGCACGCACGGCTCGCTCCAACTCGGCCGCCGGACGGGCGGGATGCAGCAGCCGATCCTCGGGGCCGATCTTCTCGGCGTAGCTCGCCCCGGCCTCGTCCTGCTCCACGAACGGGGGTGTCTGCTCCAGGGCACGCACGAGCAGCTCTCCGCCAAGATCGCGTAGGCGCGGGGCCAGCGAGCCATAGGTGTCGCCCGCCGCGATCGGCTCCTCCGCGGCCAGGCACACCGGCCCGCTGTCGAGGCCCGCGGTGAGGCGCATGATCGACACTCCCGTCCGTGCGTCGCCGGCCATCATTGCCCGCTCGATCGGCGCGGCGCCCCGCCAGCGCGGCAGCAGCGAGGGGTGCACGTTCAGCAGCTCATAGGCGGAGAGCAGCGGCTCCTTGACGAGCGCGCCGAACGCGCACACCACCAGCGCCTCGGGGGCGATCGCGGCGATGCGCGCAAAGGTCTGCTCGTCGTTGACGCTCTCGGGCTGCTCGACCGCGATCCCGAGCGCACGGGCGGTCTCGGCCACCGGGGGCGAGCTGAGCCGCCGTCCGCGGCCGCTGGGACGATCGGGGCGGCTCAGCACCAACGCGGGTCGATGCTCGCCGTCGGCCAGACGTTCGAGCACCCCGGCCGCGAACTCCGAGGTGCCTAGGTAGACAGTGCGCAAGATGCCGTCCGGGGCGCGTCGCGCTAGGCGACGCCGGCGCCCCGCAGCGCCTCGCGCAGCTCACGCATCGCCTCCTTGCGGGTCGCGCGCGAAATGCGGTCGAGGATCAGGGTGCCCTCCAGGTGATCCATCTCGTGCTGGATCACGCGCGCCTCCAACTCGTCGGCCGAGACGAGCAGCTCGCGCCCGTCGGCGTCGAGCGCGCGCACTCTCACCGCGGCGGGGCGCTCCACCTCGACGTGCACGCCCGGCAGACTCAAGCAGCCCTCTTCGGCGATCTCCAGCTCCTCGCTCTGCCACTCGAGCACCGGGTTGATCAGCGCGGTCACCGGATCCTCGACGTGCACGCGATAGACGAGCACCTGGTGCAGCACGCCGATCTGGGTCGCCGCCAGCCCGATCCCGAGGGCGTCGTGCATCAGGTCCCCCATGCGCTGGATCTCGGCCTTCAGAGCATCGTCGAAGCGTTCCACGGGCAGCGCCCGGGCACGCAGCACGGGATCGCCGAACTTGCGCACGTGACGCAGCGCCTCGTCACGCAGGGCACGAGTCTCGGCATCGATCTCGGTGTGGGTATCGGTGTCGGCGTCGGTCCCGGTGTCGGTCCCGGACTGCTCGGAGGCCTCGGACTCCTCGGGCTCGATCTCGGTTGGGTCTGCGGTCTCGGTCACGGGATCGATTTTATTGGGGATCGACGTCCACGCTGAAACTGACGGCGGCGTGCTCGCGATCCCCGGCCACGCGCTGTACCGCCTCGCCGACGCCCTGCACCGCGCCACGGCGATCGGTGGCCTTGATCACGAGCACCTGGCGCTCGCGGCCGCGCAGGCGAAAGAGCGCCGCGGGCCCCAGCACGCCGGTGGCGGGCAGCAGCGCCCTCACCGCGGTGGCAGCCTTGCGCGCGTGCTCACCATCGGCGGCGGCGCAGACGATCCTGATCAGGTGCGAGTAAGGCGGATAGCCAAGCGCCTGACGCCGCTGAAGCTCACCCGCGAGGAAACCGTCGCTGTCGTGGCGTGCGGCGTAGAGAATGGCGCGAGCCGAGGGCGCGATCGTCTGCACCAGCACGCGCCCCTGAGCCCCCCTGCCCACGCGGCCCGCGAGCTGGGCGACCAGCGCGAACGTGCGCTCCTCGGCGCGGAAGTCCGGGAAGCGCAGCGTGCCGTCGGCGTCGAGCACCACCCCCAGCGTGACGTCCGGGAAGTCGTGACCCTTGGCCACCATCTGGGTTCCGATCAGCACCCCGGACTCGGCCGCCTCGAAGCGACGCAGCAGCGCGCCGACGCCGCCTCCGTGCTCCTCCCCCGCGGCGGACTCTCTGCCACCACTGGACACCACGTCGGCGTCGAGCCTAAAGATCGGGAAGCGCCCGTCGTCCAGCGCCTGCATCAGGTCGTGCTGCACCCGCTCGGTACCGGCCCCGTGACGGGCGACCGCCGAGGAGCCGCATGCGCAGCGTTCGGGCGCGGACTCGCGATGGCCGCAGTGATGGCAGGCCAGGGACCCCTCGGCGCGATGCAGGACGAGCGCGACATCGCACTCCGGGCAGCTCCACACCGCACCGCAGGAGCGACAGGAGAGAAAGTTCGACCAGCCGCGGCGGTTGAGCAGCACGATCGCCTTGCCCCGCTCGCGGCGCACCTCCGCGAGCGCCTGCGCGGTGAGCGGGTGCAGCCCCGGGCTCTGCTCACGCATGTCGAGGATCTGCACCGCGGGCAGGGGACGTGCGTCCACCCGCCGGGGCAGGCTCAGGCGCGTGGCGTTCAGGTAGCTCTCCGGTCGCGGCGTGGCGCTCCCGAGCAGCAGCAGCGCACCGCAGTCGCGCGCGCGGCGCGCCGCGACGTCACGGGCGTCATAGCGAGGGTCGCCTTCGTGCTTGTAGGACGCGTCGTGCTCCTCGTCGACCACGATCAGCCCGAGCTGCTCGATCGGCGCGAACACGGCCGAGCGGGGACCGACGCACACCCGCGCCTCACCCGCGCGCAGGCGCCGCCATTCCTCGTAGCGCTGGCCGGGCGTCAGCCGCGAGTGCATCACCGCGACGGTGTCGCCGAAGCGTTCGATGAAGCGCCCCACGATCTGCGGCGTCAAGGCGATCTCGGGGACCAGCACGATCGTGCCGCGGCCCTGCTCCAGCGCGGCGGCGGCGGCGCGCAGGTAGATCTCGGTCTTGCCCGAGCCCGTGACGCCGTGCAGCAGCCGCTGCGCAGCCCGACGGCCCTCAAGCGCTCCCAAGAGCTGCGTGAGCGCGGCCTGCTGGTCCGCTGTCAACGTGGGCGCCTGCGGGCTGCGGGAGCCCACGGCCAGGTGCTGCGGCGGGGTGACCCTGCGGCGCTTGCGCCCGCTCAGGCGGCGGGCGGCCCCGGGCGGCAGCACGAGCCCGAGGGCGCGTGCGATCGTCGAGCAGTACTCGGCCGCGATCCACTCGGCAAGGGCCACCAGGTCGACCGGCACGCCCAGCTCCAGCGCGCGCAGGGGCGCCAGCAGCTTCTCCTCGGAGATCTCGCTGTGGTCGGCCAGTCCGACCACCACGCCCAGCACCTCGCGGCGGCCGAAGGGCACCACCAGCATCGAGCCGACGTCCACCCCGGAGCGCAGCTCCTCGGGCAGGCGATAGTCGAATGGCCCCCGCAGGGCGCGAGCTGTGGTCAGTGGCTCGACCCGGGCGATCGAGGCCACCCCGGCTTCAGCTGCTCCACCTTCAACCTGGGCGATGGCGGACACCCCCGCCACCTTAGAGCGGCTGACGGTCAGAGGCCCGCCGCCGCGCGCAGCGCCGGCGCCTTGTCCAGGCGCTCCCATGTGAAGTCGTGGTCGTCACGTCCGAAGTGCCCGTAGGCGGCGGTCTTCTGGTAGATCGGGCGGTGCAGCTTCAGCTCCTCGCGGAAGGCCCCGGGCCGCAGGTCGAAGTGCTCGTCGACCAGCTTGGCGATCTTGCCGCGGCCGATCTTCTCGGTGCCGAAGGTCTCGACCATCACGGAGACCGGGTGCGCCACACCGATCGCATAGGCCACCTGCACCTCGGCGCGATCGGCGAGCCCCGCGGCGACGATGTTCTTGGCGACCCAGCGGGCGGCGTAGGCAGCCGAGCGGTCCACCTTCGAGGGGTCCTTGCCCGAGAACGCGCCGCCGCCGTGGCGGGCCATGCCGCCGTAGGTGTCGACGATGATCTTGCGTCCCGTCAGGCCGCAGTCGCCCATGGGACCGCCGATCACGAAGCGCCCGGTGGGATTGACCAGGAAGTTCTTCAGCAGCTTCTTCTCGTCGTAAAGGTCGCTCGGTAGCACCGGGCGCAGCACGTGCTCCAGCAGATCGGGCTTGATCAGGGCCTCCGCGTCGATGCCGTCGGCGTGCTGGGTCGAGATCAGGATCTTCTCGATCTCGACGGGACGGCCGTCCTGGTAGCGCACGGTCACCTGGGTCTTGCCGTCGGGGCGCAGGTAGGGCAGCACCTCGCCCTTGCGTACCTCGGCGAGGCGTTTGGCGAGCTTGTGGGCGAGCGAGATCGGCAACGGCATCAGCTCGTCGGTCTCGTTGGAGGCGTACCCGAACATCATTCCCTGGTCGCCCGCGCCCGCGATGTCCAGCTCGTCGTCGTCGGCCGGGTCGTGACGCGTCTCATAGGCGGCATCGACGCCCTGAGCGATATCGGGCGACTGCTTGTCGATCGCGTTGATGACGGCGCAGGTGTCACAGTCGAAGCCGTAGTCGGCGTTGTCGTAGCCGATGCGGCGCACGGTCTCGCGGGCGATTTCCTGGATGTCGACGTAGGTGTCGGTCGAGATCTCCCCCGAAACCACGATCAATCCGGTGTTGACCAGGGTCTCGCAGGCCACGCGGCCGTAGGGGTCCGCGGCGAGCACAGCATCGAGCACGCCGTCGGAGATCTGGTCGGCGATCTTGTCGGGATGTCCCTCCGTGACGGACTCGGAGGTGAACAGGTACTCGTTGTCAGAAAGCTCAGTCATGGCGTTGGGGGTCCGCTCCGGGGTCGTCGTTGGAGATGCGCCCCCGGGGGGCGGGGACGGAAAATCAGGGGAAAGCCTGAAAAGCTTACGAGAATTAGGGTGTTACCGCGAGCCGGCGCGCGAGCGGGAGCGTCCGGGCGGCCCCTCGCTGTGTCCGCGCTGGCCGCGCTCCACAAAGTCGATGATCAGCGGCACGCCGTCCATGCCGTAGCGCGCCCGCATGCGATTCTCGACGAAGTAGGCGTAGTCACGGGTGACCCGCGTGCGCGAGTTGACCTGGATCGCGAAGCGTGGGGGACGCTCGGCGGTCTGGGTCATGTAGATCAGCTTCAGGCGATGCTGCCCGTTGCCCCGGCGGGTCCCCACCGGCGGCTGGCGCGCCTGGACGATCTCCGAGAGGAAGCGGTTCAGCTCAGGAGTGGGGATGCGCGCGGACACGCGGTCGCCGAGGGCGAGCGCCTCGGTCAGCACGCGCGCGACGTGGCGGCCGGTCTTGGCGCTGGCGGTCAGCACCCGCGGGCGCAGACGCAGCTTCTCGGCCACCCGGGCCCGCTCGTGATCGAGATCCTTCTCTTCGCCCTCGTGCGTGTCCCACTTGTTGAGCACCACCGCCGTGGCACAGCCCGCCTTCATGGCCAGCTCGGCGATGCGCAGATCCTGAGCCGTGACGCCCGCCCCGGCGTCACACACGACCAGCGCCACGTCGGCGCGCTCGGCGGCGCGCTGGGAGCGCAGCGCCGTGTAGTACTCAACCGAGTCGGCGACCTTCGACTGGCGGCGCATGCCGGCGGTGTCGACGAGGATCACCTTGCGATCGCCGACCATCAGGGGCATGTCGATCGCATCGCGCGTGGTGCCAGCCACGTCGGAGACGATCACCCGCTCTTCGCCCAGGAATCTGTTCACCAGCGAGGACTTGCCGACGTTGGGACGCCCGATCACGGCCAGGCGAACCGTGTCGGAGTCAAGCTCGTCGTCTCCCTCGGGAAGTAACTCGACGATGCGATCCAACAGATCTCCCGAGCCCAGACCCTGCGCCGCGGACACCGGCAGCGGCTCGCCCAACCCAAGGCGGTGGAACTCCGCCGCCATCGGCATCTCCGCGACCGCGTCGCACTTGTTGGCCGCCAGCAACACGGGCAGCGGCGAGCGGCGCAGGAGGTCGGCCATCTCCTCGTCCCCGGGGCGCACGCCGGCCTTCGCGTCAACCACCAGCACCGCCACCTGAGCGTCCGCAAGCCCCGCACGAGCCTGATCACGGATCGAGCCCGCCAGCGGGTCTTCGTCCTGGAAGTCCACTCCGCCGGTGTCGATCAGCGTGAAGCGCCGCCCGTTCCACTCGCATTCAAGCTCCTTGCGGTCACGGGTGATGCCAGGACGCTCGTGCACAACCGCCTCGCGGGTGCCCGTGAGACGGTTGATCAGTGAGGACTTCCCCACGTTGGGATACCCGACGATGGCCACTTTCATAGGGACCAGTATGACCGGCCGAAGCGCCCGCCAAGGTCTGGGGGCGGCGAGCGTCCGTTCTGCGGACCGTGAGTTGATGACCGGGACGGGTGTTGTACAACCGAGGCCTCGACCACCGCAAGCGGGCTTGTCGATGCTCGGCACGATGGCGGTGGCAAAGCGGGTCGGAGCCTGGTATGCCGCGCAGCGATCCGACTGTCGAAACGCGCCCGAACCGCTGAAGGTTTGCTTGGCGATCGCCGACAAGGCCACCATCGTCCCTGCATTCTCGACTAAGAGGTCCCCGGAATATGCCAACGCAAAGGCGCACGCGCATGTCGCGCAGCTCTACACACACAACGGCGCCGACTCACCGAGACCGCATACGTTCTTGGTCAGCCGCAGTTTGCGCGATGCTCCTAGTAGGCGGTTGCGGCGAAAGCGCCACCGAACAGAAAGCCAAAGCATTTGCCGCCCATGTTCGCGTTTACGGGACAACTCCTTCTGACGCAGCAAGGGCTCTGGCGAAGTTGAAAACACCTCCCGGATTTCGCGCCCAGCCTTGCAGGATTCAGACACCACACTCATATACGCGGTGCTTCGTCAGACGCCCATCGGTAGTACTTGATGACTCGGCCATGCAACATTTGGTCGCGGAGACCGGTTCAACGCTATGGCACGGCATAAGTCCAGCCGTCGCGTGCAGCCGCCCAAGACATTTTGCGATCCCCCAACCCTCCTTGCAAGTGTGCGACGCTAACGTGACCGTCGGCGCCGAGCGTTTGGTGCTGTTCACACAATCACTCGTCCTGGCGGGAGCAACGACTGCGAGGGGTACGACGCGTAGCTGGCGAAACATCCCGGCGGGCACGGAACTATCGGCGGACGTCGTTGGGCACTTCTTGCATGAAGGTATGAGAGAAGGCGAAGAATAAAAGTCCGTCGAACTCCACGTTGGGTATCCGACGATGGCCACTTTCATAAGGGACCAGTATGACCGGCCAGGGCGCCCTCCAAGGTGGCGGCGAGCGTCCGTTCTGCGGATCTTGGGTCCGCTCGCTCTAGCCGCTTCCGCCGTGGCGCGCAAGGATCGCATCGATCCGCTCACGAACCAGCGACTCGTCCGTCACGATGATCGACAACGCCTCGACCAAGGTTCGGTTCGTCGCTACCTCAGCCTCGATCAAGCTGAGTGCTTTGTCGGGCCATGTGTAGATCATGTCCCAGAGCGGACCCGCCCCGATCAGCCCAATCGTCTCACTATCGTTGCTAGCGACATTCTCGCACAGCTTGACTACAAATCGCCATATCGCCGTGTAGTCCCCACTCATTTCCCGTCTTACCTGCCAATTTTCCACCCAGTCATCGGTGGCGCTACCGACTGCCCGACTAGCGAGCCAGGCACCACTCACCTGCTCGATGTCGTACTCGCTCGCTGGATCCATATCGCTCATTATCAACCACTGGGCCTTTCGCCCGGCGAATGGTCGAGCACGAGCGTCGCATCCATTATCCACACCCCCACGCCTCCGCTCGCTCTAGCCGCTTCGCAACTAGCCCGCCGCTAGACTCGAATATGAAATTGGGGGAGCCTCGAACACCGCCATCCGCCAATGCCCATCTTCATAGTAGAGAGTCATCACACCCACTTCTTGCGGCTCCGGAGCGGTCGTGAGCAGAACATATCCGCGACGTCCTCGCACCCTTGCCTGGAGCACCTTCCGGATCGTCAACTGGGCCGAGGTCGGCCCAATTTCGCGACCACCGGCAAACGCCGCCGAGAGAAACGCCGAACAGCTCATGACACGACGAGACCCAGGCCGAGTCGGCTGCCGCAGTTCGCGACGATAAGCCTTGGACAGCATTCCACAAGCTAGATGGAACCGTCCGGCAGCAAGGGCATGGTAGTAATCTCGGAGTGCGCGCTCGACGGCAAAGTACTGCTCATGGGTGGCAGCGTGCCCGAAACGCCTGAATGCAGACTCCCCGCGGCTTTGCATTGTTTCACCCCTACGGAGAGATACCACGCACGCAGATGCGTGTCGACACGGACCTTTGCCTGAAAGCGAAGACCCGCCCGGCGCCGTGGACGTTCGTATCACATGCCCCTGGGTCAAGGAGCGCTTAGCGCTGACAGTAGCCCGCTCAGCGCCACTACCGCACCCGACCCCACCGAGGATGCCCAAAAGGCACAACCCGATAACAAACAACCTTCTCCCACAGTGTTGACTAGTCACAAGTGCAAACATTCGGTGAACCCCATTGGCACCTTTATCGTAGCTTTTCTTGGCAACGACAACGGGTGCATTTATATCATAGCCCTTTCTCCAACGCTGCCCCATCGGCCGTGTCGACCACTCAAAGCGGCCTTTGGTAAACCATCCCGACCCTGCCGCACCAGAACGCATCGTACGAGCCTCTCCTTCTCGTCCCCTTAAACCAGCAGTAAGACGTACTGAATCTATAAGGCACCCTTAACCCACCTACGGTGACACTCGATGTGCTCACCAGATACCCGATGGCATCCGCCGCCTTGCGCCGCTCAAGACTAACCGCTACCCTTTCAAAATAGGCTGCCCAGCGCAGCAGGAACGTTGCATACTCTCCGGGGGTAACGGCCACATACGGAGCAATGGCGTATGGCAACGCACCAATTGCTGCCGCTAAGAGCGCGCTATTCGCAGCGATGGAGCGAAGGCCGAGTGCCGTCACCGCAAGTTCCTGAGCGCCCTCAACTCCCGAAATTACCGATTCGCCCGCCGGGTCGCTGTTTGTTAGTGGATCATTGTCGCACCAGGCAATATGACCGTCGAACCGGAGCCCGACATCTGAGCAAAGCCGTACTGGTCGTTTAGCGAACCCGAGATATCGACCGTACCGGCGCCGGTCAGCGATCCACCCAGATAGTTCATTTCGAGCGTGCCGACGGTCGCTGTGCTACCGCCCGCCACACTCAGCGTGCCAACCGAGGAGATACCGGCGAGGATCAGCGTGGCATGCTGTGCGTTGAACCCGCTGCCCGTCATGCTCCCATAGTTTTCGATCGTGCCTTCCAACACACTGCTGCCAAGCGTCACCACCGCAGTGGCCGCGAACCGCAGGGGCCCCGTTTCGGCTTTGATCGTGCCCTGGTTTTCGAAGTTGGCGTCGATTTCCGTCGGGCCGCTCCCGGCGGTCTTCTCGAACAGGCCGGAGTTTATGACGAGCGGCGCGCCTCCCCCATCCACGAACCCACCTTCCGAATTCGCCTCGAAGGTGCCCAGATTCCTGAGCTTCGCCGCGCCAGAGAGCGAGAAGCTGCCCGATGCAAATGTCGCCGTGCCTTCGTTGACGAGCGAACGCGCTTCTTCGAGATCGACGTTGTGCAACGTCGCCGTCGCGCCGGGCAGTATGACCGTCGACCCTCCGCCCGACATCGCGCCGGCTTCCCACGACAACGAGCCGGAGATATCAACCGTGGCGGCACCGGTCATCGCACCGCCGCCCAGTTCCAACGCATGCAACTTCGACACTTCCAGGTTATTGGACACTTCAAGCGAGCCACCCCACAGGGCCAGCGTTCCTTCGCCCTGGAGCACCCCGGCCTGGTTCGCATACCCTTCAACAATCCTCACGGTGTTTCCTGACCCGATGCAGACCACATCGGCAGACGTCGGCACGCGCGCCGCCGACCAATCCGAACCCACCCCCCATTCGCCTTCCGAAGGCCCAGTCCAACTATTAGTGCAAAGCGGTTCGGCCGAGGCGCTTGCCGGTGTCAGCGTGAGCCCGAAGTTGGCCCCTAGCGCGACGAGGCAGATGAGGCCGGCCCTGGCTGCGGTCAAACTCACGGGTCGAGCCTCGCTCCTGCCCCCTCGGTCACCGTTCAGGTGGGCACAGCCAAACCTACCCTTGCGCATTCCTTCTCCCCCGCCGACTTGGCTTGAATCGATCGGCGGGTTTCTATCAGACAGACAAGACGGCACACATCCACACTCGGGGATCGTCCCGACAAGTGGGCATTGTGCGAGCTAGCGTGCGAGGCTCACTATGCGCGCCACAACCTGCTCCAGGGTGAGGCCGGTGGTGTCGAGTGTCACGGCGTCCGTCGCCGCCTGCAGCGGGCTGTGCTCGCGCGCGGAGTCGCGGCCATCTCGCAGCGCCTGCTCGGCCAGCACGGTGTCGGGATCGGCTCCCAGCTCGGCCGCGCGTCGGCGCGCGCGCTCCTGCGGGCTGGCCGTCAGAAAGACCTTCAGCGCGGCCTCGGGCGCGACCACCGTGCCGATGTCACGACCCTCCGCCACCCAGTCGCCCACCGCGATCAGTTTGCGCTGCGCGGACACCATCGCCGCCCGCACGCCGGGGTCCGAGGCGATCTGAGAGGCCGTCTCCGAGACCGCGGGAGCGCGAATTGCCTCGCTCACATCCTCCCCATCGAGCAGTACCCGCGTTGCGGTCCGAGGCCCCCCCACGGAACCCGACGCACGCGGGAACTCGATACGCGCGCCACGCGCTATTTCGGCAGGCGTCCGTGTTTGATCACGGGTAGATCCGAGCGCCACGCAGCGGTACATCGCGCCGCTGTCCAGATAGGTGAAGCCCAGCTCGTGCGCCAGCGCACGCGCCACCGTGGACTTGCCCGCCCCCGCAGGGCCGTCGATCGCTACGAGCATCCGACTCCGACTCCGGCGAGCGGCCTCGGCCAACCCCCGTCGAATCCCCAACGCACGGCAGCGGCCCCGCTCACGACACGAGCCGCGCCACGTCATCGATGAAGCCCGGGTAGGAGATCGCGGCGGCCTCCATGCCGCGCACCTCGACCCCCTCGCGTGAGGCCAGCCCGGCCACGGCACCCATCATCGCCAGGCGGTGATCGCCATGGGAGTCGATGCTGCCGCCCCGCAGCCCGCCGCTGCCCCGCACCGCAAAGCCATCCTCGGTGGCCTCGATGTCGGCCCCCAGGCCGCGCAGCCCCTCGACCACCGTGGCGATGCGGTCGGACTCCTTCAGCCGCAGCTCCTCGGCGCCGCGCACGATCGTCTCGCCCTCGGCAAAGCACCCCAGCAGCGCCACCAGCGGCAGCTCGTCGATTGCGAGGGGCACCTCCTCGGGCTCCACCACGGTGCCCTCCAAGGCTCCGGCGGCGACGTCGAGGTCGCTGATCGGCTCCTCGCCGACAAGCTCTCCGGTCTCCTCCTCCAGGTCCCCCAGCACGATGCCCCGCATCCGGCGCAGGATGCGCAGAAACCCGGTGCGGGTCCAGTTGACACCGACGTCGCGGATCAACAGGCGCGAGCCGCTCACGAGCACCCCGGCGGTGATCGCGTACGCGGCGGAGCTGAGGTCGGCGGGCACCACGATCCGCTCCAGCACCAGCTCGTCGGCGTTGATGACCGTCACGTGACGCCCGTTGCGGTGGATCGTCACCCCGGCCCGCATCAGCATCCGCTCGGTGTGATCGCGGCTGCGCGCCGGCTCCCCCACGGTGGTGGCTCCGTCGGCCGCCAGTGCCGCGAGCAGCACGCAGGACTTGATCTGGGCGCTGGCCACGGGCAGCTCGTAGGAGACCGAGCGCAGGCGCGCGCCGTGCACCGTGAGCGGCGCGAAGCGACCGGCGGTGGCATCGAGATCGGCCCCCATCAGCCGCAGCGGCTCTGCGATGCGATCGACCGGGCGACGGCGGATCGACTCATCGCCGTCGAGTGTGAACGAGCGCCCCTCCTGGGCCGCAAGCCAGCCGGGGAGCAGGCGCAGCAGCGTCCCGGCATTGCCGACGTCGATCGGCCCCTGCGGCTGCTGGGCCTCGCGCAGGCCGGTGCCCCGGATCACGAGTTGATCGGTGCGCCGCTCGACGAGCGCGCCGAGTGCTTGCACCGCGGCCAGCGTGGAGTTGGTGTCCGCGGCCTCGAGATAGTTCTCGATCCGCACCGGATCGGAGGCCATCGCCCCAAGCAGCGCGGCGCGGTGGGAGATCGACTTGTCCGGCGGCGCGATCAGCTCACCGCTGAGGCGTTGGGCGGGCTCGAAGCGGACGTTTGTCATCAGGCGCTCGCCACCGGGAAACCCAGGCCGGCGATCAGCTCAAGCGCGCGTGCGCTGTGCTCCTCGCCTTGCACCCACAGCGCAACCACTCCCTGGCTGTTGTCCGTAGACGGCGCGAGCGCCATGTCGACGATGTTCACCCCTGAACGACCGAGCGCGAGCGCGATCTCCGCGATCACCCCGGGGCGGTTGGGCACCGCCACGCGCAGCTCGTGTACCGGCCCACCCGCGAGCCCCGTCCCGAGCAGCGCTTCACGGTCGGCCCGCGCGCGATCATTCCAGCCCCTGACCGCTGCGTCGTCGCCCTCCGCGAGCATCGCCCGCACCTCCGCGAGTTGCCGCACGGTGTCGTCGATGCCGGCAATCAGGGCGTCACGGTTGGACATGTAGATGTCGGTCCAGATCGCGCTGTTCGCACCCGCCACGCGCGTGGCGTCGCGAAAGCTCGGCCCCACGGCCGGTATCCGCTGCTCGTCTGGAAGCGCACCCGCGGCCTGTGAGACGAGCAGGTTGGCGAGCACGTGCGGGAGATGCGAGACGCACGCCATCAGCCGGTCATGCGTGTCGGAGTCGATCGCGGTCGGCCCGGCGCCGAGACCGACCAACAGACGGTGCAGGCGCTCGTAGAGCACCCCCGCGGTCCCCTGGGTCGGCGTCAGATACCAGGTGGCGCCGTCGAAGAGGTCCGCACGCGCGTGCTCGACGCCGGAGGTCTCAGCACCCGCCAGCGGGTGCCCGCCGACAAAGCGCTCATCGGCGCCCACGGCCGCGACGATCCGTTTGGTGGAGCCCACGTCGCTGACCACGCAGTCGGGACCGCAGTGCTCGAGCGCCGCGCGTGCAAGCTCCGGGAGCGCCCCCACGGGAGCGGCCAGGAACACGACATCGGCCCCCTCGACCGCGGCGGCGAGCCCGGGGTGCGCCACATCGACGGCTCCCAGCCGCAGCGCGCTCGCGCGCACCTCGGCGTCGGGGTCGTACCCGCTTACCTGCGCCCCCGCGCGTCCCCGCGCCGCCAGGCCGATTGAGCCACCGATCAACCCGAGGCCGAGGACCGCGACCTTCACGCGACGCTGAGCGCCTTGCCGGCCAGCGCCGCGGCGCTCTCCACAGCCGCGGCGTACTCCGCGAAGGTGTCGTTGGGCAGCGCCTGCGGCCCGTCACAGACGGCCTCGTCGGGGTTGGGGTGGATCTCGACGATGATCCCGTCCGCCCCGATCGCCGCGGCGGCCAGCGAGAGCGGGCGCACCAGATCGCGCCGTCCGGCGGCGTGGCTGGGGTCGACGATGATCGGCAGGTGCGTGAGCTGCTTGAGCACCGGGACCGCCATCAGATCGAGCGTGAAGCGGTAGGCGGTCTCGAACGTGCGAATGCCCCGCTCGCACAGCATCACGTTGGGGTTGCCCTCCTTGAGGATGTACTCGGCGGCCATCAGCAGCTCGTCGAGCGTGGCCGAGAGACCGCGCTTGAGCAGGGCCGGGCGACCGCTGCGACCGATCTCGGTGAGCAGCGGGTAGTTCTGCATGTTGCGGGCCCCGATCTGGATCACGTCGGCGACCTCCAGCACGGCATCCAGGTCACCGATGTCCATCAGCTCGGTCACGATCGGCAGCCCGGTCTCGGCCTTGGCCTCGGCCAGCAGACGCAGGCCCTCCTGGCCCAGCCCCTGGAAGGCGTAGGGGGAGGTGCGCGGCTTGTAGGCCCCGCCGCGGAACAGGGTGCCGCCGGCGTCGCGCACCACGTGGGCGGTCTGGATCGTCTGATCGCGCGACTCGACCGTGCAGGGGCCGGCGATCAGCGCGAAGTTGTCTCCGCCGATCTTGCGCCCGGCGATGTCGAGCACGCTGCGCTCGCCGTGACGAATCTGGAGCGAGGCGAGCTTGTAGGGCTTGAGGATCGGCACCACGCGATCCACGCCCGGCTGCCCCTCCAGCCCGAGGCTTTCGACGTTCGCGTCCTGCTCGACGTCGCCGATCGCGCCGATCACGGTGACTCGCGCGCCCTCGCTGCGATGGGCGCGCGCGCCGGCATGCTCGATTCTTGCGACCACGGCGGCGATCTCGGCGTCGCTCGCGGTCTCTTTCATGACAATCATCATCTGCTCATCCTTTCGAAAACGCCTGGGAATCTTAGGTGCTTGGGCTCATCGGCCGTGAGGCTCGCGCCGTGGGGCGCGAATCGGGCGGGCCGCAAGACCCGTTGAGCGGCGCTCGGTCCCGTTGGGACCCGGTGCGGCCGGTTACCCCGCTCACGGAGGGGCAGGCCGAAGCGCCTAGCTAAATCGCCAGGCGTAGCGATAGGACCATGAAGCGGCGGCGGCGGATGTCGGGCGTGTTGCATTCATGGCGCTCTGAGAGTTTTTAGCAGACCGGCGGGGCTGCGTCGAGCCCTGTGCGAGGAAGTTCACAGCAGCTCGCTCAAAGCAGCTCACCGAGCGCCTCCAGGAAGCGCAGGTTTTCCTCGGGGGTCCCATAGGTAACGCGCAAAGCCCCTTCGCGGCCCAGCGGGGTCCCGGCGCGCACCAGCACACCGCGCTCTTCAAGCCCTCGCATCACCGCGGGCTCCTCGCGCTCGGGGCCCAGGTCGAGCCAACAGAAGTTGGCCTGGGAGTCGGCTACGTGCAGACCGAGCGACCGCAGGCCCTCCGCGACCGCGATGCGCTCGGCGATCGTCCGGGTCACGCGCTCGGTCACGGCGTCCTGGTGACCCAAGGCCTCCGTCGCCGCGGCCTGGGCGACGGCGTTGCAAAAGAATGGCTGGCGCACCTGGTCGAAAGCGCGGGGCAGCTCGTCCGAGCCGCACAGGGCGAAGCCCACGCGCAGGCCGCAGAGCCCGTAGACCTTCGAGAAGGTGCGCAACAGCACCAGGTTCGGGTGACGGTCAAGCAGCGCGAGCGAGTCATCGGGGTCGTCGAGCAGGTTGAACTCGCAATAGGCCTCGTCCAGGATCACGCACACGTGCGGCGGAACCTTTGCGAGGAACCGTGAGATGTCGGCGAGCGGAATCGCCGTGCTGGTGGGGTTGTTGGGGTTGCACACCATCACCAGGCGCGTGGCAACCGTGATCTCGCGCAGCATCGCGTCGAGGTCGTGACATGCGTTCTCGTCGAGCGCCACCGCCACCGCCGTGGCTCCGCTGGCGGCGCTCAGGTGCGGGTAGATCGAGAACGAGGGCCAGGCGTAAACGATCTCGGCGCCCGGCTCGAGCAGCGCCTCGCCGGCCGCGAGCAGGATGTCGCACGAGCCGTTGCCGATCGCGATGCGCGAGCTTGGCAGCCCGTAGCGATCGCTGAGGCGCTCGCGCAACAGCGAGTTGGAGGGATCGGGATAGCGGTTGATCGAGCCCAGCGCGCGGTCGATCGCGGCGCGGACCTCGGGCAGCGGCCCGTAGGGCGACTCGTTGCTCGCCAGTTGCACCAGCGGCATGTCGTGCGCGTATCCACCCGCCGCGGGGTAGACCGGAATCCGTCTGATGCGCTCTGAGAACTCGATTGCCACCGGACTATTGTGCCGCCTTCAGATCCTCGCGCAAGGCGGCGGCCTCCCCGAGGTAGACGTGCTTGGCCTCGTGGCCCTCCTCGGCGTAGTAGTGGATCAGCACCCGGATCACGCGCGGCAGCGAGCGCGGCACGGGGATCTCACGCGCGCACAGCAGCGGCACGTTCTCGAAGCCCAGCGCCCTGGCGGCCACGGCGGGGAACTCCGCGTTGAGGTCGTTGGTGGCGGTGAAGATGCAGCTCACCACGTTCTCCGGGACGAGCTGGTTGCGCTCGGTGATCGCACCCATCAACTCGGTCGTGGCATCCAGGATGTCCTTGGCGTCGTTGCGGTGCACGCTGATGGCCCCACGCAGGGCAAAGAGTCTCACGCAGGCGATTCTGTCAGAGCGTGTGGAGCTGATGAACTTCGGCGAGGCTCAGGCGCCGATGCGCACCTGGTGCCAGCCCCGCCAGCCGCAGGGGTCCGAAGCGCACCCGCTCCAGGCTGAGCACGGGATGACCGACCGCCTCGCACATGCGTCTGACCTGGCGATTGCGGCCCTCGTGGATGATCAGCTCCAGCAGATCCGGGCTCACACGACGCGCCCGGGCGGGCGCGGTCAGGCCATCGTCGAGCTTCACGCCCTCACGCAGGGTGCGCAGCGCGGCCTCGCCGACCGGCCCGCGCGCGACTCGGGCGCGGTAGGCCTTGGGCACCTCGAAGCTCGGGTGCGTCAGGCGGTGGGCCAGCTCGCCGTCGTTGGTGAGCAGAATCAGGCCGCTGCTGTCGGCGTCCAGACGTCCTACCGGGTAGAGACGCCGTTCCTCCTGGGGAAGCAGGTCGACCACTGTGGGACGGCCCCGCGAGTCGTGCGCGGTGGAGAGCACCCCCACAGGCTTGTGCAGGGCGTAAACCACGCGGGGCTCGGGACCGGCGAGCGGCCGACCGTCGACGGCGACCCGGCTGGAGTCGTCCACGTCGCGGGCCGGATCGCGCACGACCTCCTCGTGGACACTCACGCGTCCGGCGGCGATCAACTGCTCGGCGGCGCGCCGCGAGGCGACACCGGCATGGGCCAGATACTTGGCGAGACGCATGGCCTGCAACCATAGGCGCATGGATCTTCAGCTGCTCAGAGAGACGCTCACGGCGCGAGACGAGCCCGGGTTCCGCGCCCGCCAGGTCTGGGAGTGGGTCGCTGCCGGTGCGGGCTCCTATGAAGAGATGACCAATCTCCCGCTCGCGCTGCGCGAGGGACTCGCCCGCGATCTGCCGTTCTCAAGCCTGGCCCTGCAGTCGCAGGCGCACGCGAGCGACGGCACCGTGAAGGCCCTGTTCGCGACCGGCGACGGACGGCCGCTTGAGGCGGTGCTGATGCGCTACCGCGACGGACGGCGCTCGATCTGCGTTTCCTCCCAGTCGGGCTGCCCGCTGACCTGCACCTTCTGCGCGACCGGCCAGATGCGCTTTGGGCGCAACCTGACGGCTTCGGAGATCGTCGATCAGGCGCTGCACTTTCGCCGCATGGAGAAGATCGATCATTGCGTGTTCATGGGCATGGGCGAGCCGATGCTCAACCTCGACGCCGTGCTGAGCGCCTGCGAGCACCTGCCCGACCTGGGTATAACCCACCGGCGCACCGCGATCTCGACGGTGGGCTGGATCCCTGGCATCGAACGACTCACCGAATCCGAGATGCCGTTGCGTCTGGCGCTCTCGCTGCACGCCGCCGAGGACGCGCTGCGCTCAGAGCTGATGCCGGTCAACGACCGTTACCCTCTGGCGGACGTGATCGAGGCGTGTCGTCGCTTCTATGAGCGCAAGCGCCGCCGGGTGTTCGTCGAGTACGTGATGCTGGCCGGCGTCAACGACCGCTACGAGCAGGCCCTCGCACTGGCGCGACTGCTGAGCCCGGCCACCACCGGCAGCGGCGCCCGTGAGGCGCGGATCTTCAAGGTGAACCTGATCCCCTACAACCCCACCGACTCACCGTATGAAGGCTCAAGCCGCGAGTCGATCGCAGCATTCAGGAGCGTGCTTGAGGAGCGGGGCGTCGAGGCCACCGTGCGACTCACCCGCGGCCGTGACATCGACGCGGCCTGCGGCCAGCTGGCGGCACGGGCGGGGTGAAGCGGACACTCCCGCGTCCCAAGCGGGGGTGAGAATCGTTGGATGCCTGCAACCGTGCTCGCGGAGCTAAGCTACGACGCCGCCATCCGCGCCCTGGACTTACAGGAGCGCGCGGTCGAGCAACTCCGCGCGCGGACCGGCACGCTACTCGCCGCTTCCTCCCTGATCGCAAGCTTCCTCGGCGCACTGGCCATCCAGCGCCGTGGCGGGGTGAACTTGTTTAGCGGACTCGCGCTCGTCTCATTGACCGGATCGATCGGACTCTGTGCATACGTGTTGTTGCCCAAGCCTCGTTTGGTGTTCAGCGTAAATGGCCTCAGGGTCTACACGAGTCTGCTGCGGGTCGCGGACGATGAGGAGGAGGTGCGCAAGCGACTCATAAAGTGGCTTGACAGCTTTTGGCGAAGCAACCAGGCACAGATTGATAACCTCGATCGATATTACGTCGGTGCGACAGTCACTGTCATTCTGCAGCTGGTTTGCTGGTCGGCAACGCTCACAGAAAGGATCGTCTAAACATGTTTGGCAAGAAACCGAAGGAGCCCAAGCAGCCTAAGGACGCTGAGCAGTCTGTGGAGGCCGAGGAACTCGACGATCCATTCGCGTCAATACCACCCCCTCCTCCGGGCTTGGGCAATCCCGAGACACGTGGTCTCCTGCCTTTCCTGCATCGTTAGACCATCTGTCAGCAGCTCGCGGCACGGCGGTAGGGCGAGCACCGGACTACCCAGCTAGCGTCTAACTACTCGGCCGCTCCCGAGGGCCCGTCGCCCGCGCGGGCCTCGCCGGCACGCAGCAACCGCTCGCGCAGCTCGGCCTGCTCCTCGGGCGTGGGGTCCCACTGGGCGACGTCGGGGAGATCCTCGAGCGAGTTCAGGCCGAACAGTTTGAGGAAGAGAATGCCGGTGCGGTAGAGCACGGCGCCGAACTGCGAGCGTCCGCCCTCCTCGATCAGGCCACGCTCCAGCAGCGTGGCGGTCGCCGAGTCCGCGCTGACACCGCGGATGCGGGTGATCTCCGGGCGCGAGATCGGCTGGAGGTAGGCCACGATCGCCAGGGTCTCGGCCTGCGCGGGTGTCAGGGTCGAGACCCGGGGGCGACTGAAGAGCCGCTGGGCGGCCTCCTCGGCGATGGGGTCGGAGGCCAGCGTGAAGCCGCCCGCCAGCTCGCGCAGGCACAGGCCGCGCAGCCCGGGGGCGTACTGCTCGCCCAGCAACGCCAGCGCGGCTTCGATCTGCTGCTCCTCGGCCTCGGTGGCGTCGAGTAGCTCCTGCTTGCTGAGCGGATCGGTGGAGAGGAACAGGAGGGCCTCGACGACGCGTGTCAGCTCCGCGTCGTCGCTCACCCTCACCCAGCCACCCTCTCGGCGACCGCTAAGGGCTCCGAGAGGGCTCGCACGGCGATGTCGCCGAAGTTCTCGGCCTGCTCCCATTCGGCTTCGCCGCGCTTGTACAGCTCAAGCAGCGCGAACACGGTGACCGCGATCGTCATGCGATCGGCATCCCGCACGGCCTCCTCGAAGGTGAAGTGCCCGCGCCGCAGCAACCCCCGCAGATGCTGGAGGCGCTCGCCGACGGTCACGCGCGGCACACCGATGTGATTCAGGTTGATCACGGGGGGCATCCTCAGCAGCCGTCCGAGCGCACGTCCCAACACCGCCGCATCCTGGGAACCCGCGGTGGGCTCGATCGTGTGGCGACGCAGCGACGCCGGCAGGGGCGCCGCGCGGAAACGCACCCCGTCCTGCGCGCACAGCAGCTCCTGTAGGTGCGTGGCGGCGCCGCGGTAGCGGCGGGCCTCCAGCATGCGACTCAGCAGCTCCTCGGCGGCCTCGCCGGGCTCCAGGTCCAGCAGCTCCTCCTCGTCACCGGTGAGCATCAGACGCGACTTCAGTTCCAGCAGCGCGGCGATCAGCACGATGAACTCGGTTGCGGTCTCCAGGTCCAGCTCGCCGCGGGCCTCCAGGTGGTCGAGGTAGGCGAGCACGACGTCCGCCAGTTCCAGCTCAAGCAGGTCGATCTCCTCGCGCAGCACCAGCGTCAGCAGCAGGTCGAAGGGGCCGCTGAAGACCTCAAGGTCCAGCTCTAGCGAAGCGATGCTCACCACGTCACCGTAGCGACTGGATCCGACGGGGAATTCCCACGCCCATCAGCTCGCGCACCTCGGCGAGCGTCTCGCGAGCGATGCCCCGCGCGCTCACGGCCCCGTTTGCGAAGATCTGCTCAAGCGCATCCTCGTCGGCGCGCAGCGGCGCGTAGCGCTCCTGCACGGGTTCAAGGCACTCGATCACCGCCGCGGCGACCGCGCCCTTCAGTTCGCCGTAGCGCGCGTCGGCCAGCTCCGATTCGACGCTCTCGGCGCTGCACCCGCGCACCGCCGCGAGGATTTCGATCAGGTTGGAGACCCCGGGCTTGTCGGGCGCCCGGCGCACCTCGCTCCCGGAATCGGTGACGGCGCTCTTGAACTTCTTCTCGATCGTCTTGGGGTCGTCGAGGACGAGTACCGTCCCCTGCTCGGTGCCGCCGGTGGTCGACATCTTGCGCTCGGGGGCCTGGAGGTCCATGATGCGCGCCCCGACCTCGCGGTAGCGGCCCTCGGGAACCACTAGCGGCTCGCGGCCGGCCACGGCGAAGCGCGCGTTGAAGCGCTGGGCGATGTCGCGCATCAGCTCGATGTGCTGGCGCTGGTCGTCGCCCACCGGCACCTCGTGAGCGCGGTAGGCGAGCACGTCGGCGGCCATCAGGATCGGATATGTGAAGAGGCTCGCCGAGACCAGATCGCGCTGTCCGTGAGACTTTTCCTTGAACTGGTGCATGCGGTTGAGGTCCCCGAAGGCGGTGACCCCCGAGAGCAGCCAGGTCAGCTCGGCGTGCTCGGGCACGTCGCTCTGGCGAAAGAACACGCAGCGCTCCGGATCGAGGCCCGCCGCCAGCAGGATCGCGGCCGTGTCGTACAGGCGCTCGCGCAGCTCGACGGGCGCGTAGGGCACGGTGGTGGCGTGCAGGTCGACGATGCAGAAGATTCCCTCTCCCCGGTCCTGAGCGGCGACGTACTGGGTGATGGCGCCTATGTAGTTGCCGAGATGCTTGCGGCCCGTGGGCTGGATGCCGGAGAAGATGCGCACGTTCAGGGAGGGTTCTCGCGACCCGGGGTCAGCGTCGCCGCAGGGAGGCATCGGCCAGCCAGGGCAGCTCCCAACCGCGGTCGTTCGGGTTGAGGTTCACTCCCGGCGGCACGATCTCGTCGATGCGGTCGAGCACCTCGACGCCGAGCGTACGCTCCAGCGACGGGAGCTGGCTCTCAAGCTGCTCCATCGTGCGCGGGCCGATGATCGCCGCGGTCACGGCGGGGTGGTTGATGACGAAGGCCAGCGCCAGTTCGATCAGCGACATCCCGCTCTCCTCGGCAAGCTCCCCGAGCGCCTGGGCGGCCTCCAGCTTGCGCTGGTTGGCCGGGATCGACATGTCGTAGCGCTGCGGGATCATCTGCGCCCGGCGGCTGGAGCCCGGCGACTCCCCGCCCGCGCCGTAGCGGCCCGAGAGCCAACCGCCGGCCAGCGGGCTCCAGGGGATCGCGCCCATGCCGTAGCGCTCGCAGACCGGCAGCACGTCGGCCTCGATCCCACGATTCAGCAGCGAGTAGGGCGGCTGCTCACAGACGAAGCGCTCGCGCCCGCGGCGCTCGGCGACCCACTGCGCCTCGACGATCTGGTGGGCGGGGAACGTCGAGCTGCCGATGTAGCGAACCTTGCCCGCGCGCACGAGATCGCTCAGCGCGCCGAGCGTCTCGTCGATGTCGGTGTCCAGCTCGGGACGGTGGATCTGGTAGAGGTCGATCCAGTCGGTCCCCAGACGACGCAGGCTGTTCTCGACCTCCTTGACGATCCAGCGACGGGTGTTGCCGTATTCGTTGGGGTCCTCGCCCATCTTGCCGTGCACCTTGGTGGCGAGCACCACCGAGTCGCGCCGTCCCCCGGCCAGGGCCTTGCCGAGAATCTCCTCGGACTCCCCCCGCGAGTAGACGTCGGCGGTGTCGATAAAGTTGAGCCCGGCGTCGAGCGCGCGGTGGATGATGCGGATCGAGTCCTCGTGGTCGGTGTTGCCCCACGCGCCGAACATCATGGTCCCCAGGCAAAGGGGGCTGACCTTCAAACCGGTGCGCCCCAGGGTGCGGTGCTCGATCGCCATCGCTCCTCAGCCTAGCCCAGAGCCTGGCGAATGACGGGACGCTTGGCCGCGGCCACCTCGTCCAGGCGCCGCACGGGCGTGGTGTACGGCGCGCCCCGCGCGATCTGCGGGTCGGTGGCGGCCTCGCGCAGGATCGCGGCGATCGCGTCGGCGAACCCGTCGAGTGTCTCCTTGGTCTCGGTCTCGGTGGGCTCCACCATCAGGGCCTCCTCGACGAGCAGCGGGAAGTACACGGTCGGCGGGTGATAGCCGAAGTCCAGCAGCCGCTTGGCCAGATCGAGCGTCTTGATCTGAAGCTCGCGCTTCATCGGCCCGCCCGAGAGCACGAACTCGTGCAGGCACAGCTCGCCGTAGGCCAGCGGGAGGTACTCGGCGACTCCGTGCTCCTTCAACCGCGCCAGCAGATAGTTGGCGTTCAGCACCGCCGTCTCGGAGGCGTCCTTCAAGCCCTCGGCGCCGAGCGAGCAGATGTAAGCGTAGGCCCGCACGAAGCAGCCGTAGTTGCCCTGGAAGCCGCGCAGACGGCCGATCGACTTCGGCCGGTCGTGGTCGAGCGTGAAGCCGTCCTCCCCACGGACGATCACGGGACGCGTCAGATAGGGCTCGATGCGCTCGGAGACCGCGATCGGCCCGGAGCCGGGCCCGCCGCCGCCGTGGGGCTGGGTGAAGGACTTGTGCAGGTTGAAGTGCACGATGTCAAAGCCCATGTCACCCGGGCGGGAGAGACCCATGACGGCGTTGAGGTTGGCGCCGTCGTAGTAGAGGGTGGCCCCCACCTCGTGCACGATCGCCGCGATCTCCTTGATGTTGGCGTCGAACAGCCCCAGGGTGTTGGGGTTGGTGAGCATCAGGCAGGCCACGTCGCTGTCGGCCTTGACCCGGAGATCGTCGAGGTCCACCCCGCCGTCAGCGTTGGTGGCGATCTTGACCACCTCGAAGCCGGCCATGGTGACGGTCGCCGGGTTGGTGCCGTGCGCGGTGTCGGGCGTCAGGACCTTGTGGCGGTGCTCGCCGCGATCCTCGTGGTAGGCGCGGGTCAGCAGCACCCCGGCCAGCTCGCCGTGGGATCCCGCCGAGGGCTGTAGCGAGACGTAGGGCAGACCCGAGATCTCCCCCAGGGCGCGCTCCAGGTTCCACATCAGCTCAAGGGCGCCCTGGGCGCGCTCGGGGTCCTGCAACGGGTGCAGGCGGGCATGGCCCGGCAGCGCGGCCACCCGCTCGTGCAGGCGCGGGTTGTGCTTCATCGTGCAGGAGCCCAGCGGGTAGAAGCCGGAGTCCAGGTCGAAGTTGCGCTTGGAGACGCGCACGTAGTGGCGCACGATCTCGGGCTCGGATAGCTCGGGCAGCCGCGCCGGCTCGGCCCGGCGCAGGTGCAGGGGCAGCAGCCGCTCGCGAGCCACCGCGGGGACATCCAGGGCGGGACACTGGAAAGCCCGCCGCCCGGGGGCGCCCTTCTCGAAGATCGTCAAGGTCGCTTCGCTGTGTGCGTTCATGCACCACGCTCGCATGAGTTCGCAGGGCAAGCTGGGCAAGGACGTACCCCGTTCGGGGCACAGGCATTCGAGGACGGGGTGACGGGTCCCGGAGGGGTGTGCGGGCTCATGCGGTCACCACTTGGCGCTCGGCGGCCACCGCCGCGCCCAGCACCTCGGCGAGCCGGTCGATGTCGGCGCGGGTGCGCCGCTCGGTGATCGCCACCAGTAGGCCGCCGCGGTCCTCCTCGCGACCGCTCAGCGCGTAGAGATCGGCACCGGGATTGATGCCGTGCGCGGCGCAGCGTCGGCGCACGGCCTCCACATCGGCGTCTAGGCGCAGCGCGAACTCGCGGATCACGGGCCTTGAGTGCAGCTTCTCCACGCCCTCCAGGGCGGCGAGCGTCTCGCGGGCATAGTGGGTGCGGGCCAGCATCAGCTCCCCCAGCTCCACGATCCCCTCACGGCCCAGCCACGACAGGTACACCACTCCGGCCAGGGCGTTCAGGGCCTGGGCGGTGCAGATGTTCGAGGTGGCCTTCTCGCGACGGATGTGCTGCTCGCGGGTCTGGAGGGTGAGCACGAACCCGCGGCGGCCGTCCACGTCGCGGGTTTCCCCCGCGATCCGTCCCGGCATGCGGCGTAGGTACTCGCCGCGAGCGGCGAAGAAGCCGAAGGAGGGGCCGCCGAAGTCGAGGCGGTTGCCCAACGACTGGCCCTCGCCCACGGCGACGTCCACACCGCATTCGCCGGGGGCGGCGAGGATGCCCAGCGTGAGCGGGTCGACCTGGGCGATCACCACGGGGGCCTTGCTCGGGTCCTCGGCGGCGGACTTCACGGCCGCGCTGAGGGCCGCGGCGTCCTCGACGGCACCGTAGAAGTTGGGCTGAGCGAAGAACGCGGCGCTCGTGTCGCCGTCGATCGCCGCGGCCCAGGCCTCGGGGTCGGTGACGCCGCCGGCTGCACCGGACAGCAACGGCACCTCGACCACCTCGACGCCGTAGCCGTGCGCGTAGGTGCGCAGGGTCTCGAGCGAGTGCGGATGCAGCCCGGCGCTGACCACGAAGCGCCCGCGAGCGTTGTGGAGCTTGGCGAGGTACCCGGCGGCCGCCACGGCGCTCGGCCCCTCGTAGACCGAGGCGTTTGAGACCTCAAGCGCAGTCAGCTCGCAGATCGCGGTCTGGTACTCGAACATCACCTGCAAACCGCCCTGGGAGATCTCGGGCTGGTAGGGGGTGTAGGGGGTCAGGAACTCCGAGCGCTCCATCAGCATGTCGATCAGGGCGGGGACGTAGTGGTCGTACATCCCGGCCCCCAGGAACGTCAGCTCCTCTTCGGCGCTCACGTTGCGCGCCGCCAGCTCCCGCAGGTGGGCGTAGACGTCCTGCTCGGACATCCCCGCGGGCAGGTCCAGGGCGCGGCCCAGGCGCACCGCCTCGGGAATCTGGCGGTCGAAGATCTCCTCGATCGAACCCACACCGATCGCCGCGAGCATCGCGGTGAGGTCTGCGGGGGTGGTGGCGGTGTAGCGGCTCAAGACCTCTGAGCCTAGCCAGCCAGGCTCGCGGTGTAGGTCTCCCGGTCCATCAGCGCCTCGCGCTCGGAGGGGTCGGAGAGCTTGATCTTGACCAGCCAGCCCTCGCCGTAGGGGTCCTCGTTGATTGTTTCCGAGTGCTCGCTGAGCGAGTCGTTGACCGCGATGATCTCCCCGGAGAGCGGGGCAATCACGTCGGATACCGCCTTGACTGACTCGACCTCGGCATAGGGCTCGTCCTTGGTCAGCATGCTGCCCACGGCGGGGGCCTCGAAGAACACGACCTCGCCGAGAGCGTCCTGGGCGTACCAGGTGATGCCGAGCGTGGCCTCATCGCCCTCGATGCGCGCCCAGTCGTGCTCGGCGTGGTAAAGCAGGTCCGCCGGGTAGTTCGCCTCAGCCATTCACGAGCCCTTTCGATAGAGCGGCTTGTCCTTCACGGTGCCGCTGCGGATCTTGCCACGAACGTCGATCGCAAGGCCGGTGCCGGGCGCGGCGCGCTCCGCGGGCACGTAGGCCATGCCGATGCCGATTCCAAGCGACGGCGAGAGCGTCCCGCTCGTGACCTCTCCCCCGCCGATCACTGGGTTGCCCTGACGGGCGATGCCGGGGCCGTCGATTGCGAAGGCCACAAGCTTCTCGGCCGCTCCGTGCTCGCGCACGGCGCGCACGGCCTCCGAGCCAATGAACTGGGTGTCCTCGCGACAGCACCACCCGAGCCCCGCTTCGATCGGACCGCGCTCGAGCATCAGGTCGTTGCCGTAGAGGTGAAAGCAGGCCTCCAGACGCAGCGTGTCACGGGCCGCCAGACCGGCCGGGGTGGCGCCACGGCGCACCAGCTCATCCCAGAGCGCCGGAGCAACGGCGGGCGCGCAGAGCAGCTCCACCCCGTCCTCGCCGGTGTAGCCGGTGCCGCACACCAGCACCTCGGCCCCCGCCAGTCGTCGTGGGGCGGCGTTCATGCGCACCGGCAGCGGCGCGTCGGAGATCGCCTGCACCAGCTCGCGGGCGCGGGGACCCTGGACGGCCAGCATCGCGTAGTCGTGCAGACGATCCTCGATCTGCACGTCGAAGTCCGCGGCGTGCACGCGGAACCACTCCAGGTCGCGCTCGTGGTTGGCGGCGTTGGTGACCGTCAGGTAGCGGTCGGGATCGAGGCGGTAGGTGAAGAGATCGTCCAGCACGCCCCCGTCCTCACGGCAGAGCACGCTGTACTGGGCGCCGGCCACGGCGATCTTCGCGACGTCGTTGGAGAGCACGCGCTGGAGGAAGGCGAGGGCACCGGGGCCGCTGGTTTCGATCTCGCCCATGTGCGAAACGTCGAAGATCCCACAGGCCTCGCGCACGGCGACGTGCTCCTCGCGAATGCCGGCGTACTGCACCGGCATCTCCCAGCCGGCGAAGGGCACGAGCTTGGCGCCGGCCGCCTGGTGGCGCTCGAACAGGGGGGTGCGCAGCAGTGGGGCGAAGGCTGGGGCGCTCACCCGCCCCAGCCTAGCGAAGACCCTGGCCGGCGCCTGCTCACGCAGTCGCCGCCCAGTCGCCGTTTACAGCGTTTTGGTCGCCTGATCCAGACCGTTGCCGGTCCCCGTGCTGTTTACGGCGACGACGCGATAGTGATAGAGGGTTTTACTCATGAGACCGCCGACGGTGACTTTGACTTTGGTGTTGCTGCGGCCGTTGCCGACTTTCACCGTACTCGTGTCGAATGCATATTTGGTGCTGGTTCCGTATTCGAAGTGATATTCGGTGTTCAAGCTCTCCGGGTTGACAGAGCCGTTCAAGACCAGCGAGATCACCCCAACGCTGGACACCGGCTCGGTCACCGCGTAGACGAAGGCCGGCGAGGCGTCGCTGATCGAGCATTCGCCCTGGAAGTTGTCCCACTCCGCCTGAACCCAGAGCCCACCCGGCAGTTCGTCGTCTTCTTTCGCGCAGATGTCGGCGACCTCGTATTTCGTTGCGCCGCCGGTCGTCCAGGTGGGTGCTTTGGGGTTTGGATCGGTGGCGCTCTCGGCGTACTCATGGGTGGCGGTCGAGGTGGTGGCGTTTTCCGCATTGTGCACCGGGTCGAAGTTCAAGCAGCCGGCTTTGGAGAACGGTTCGTCGCCGGCATAGGCTACGAACGAATAGTTGGGAGATATCGTGGTGGTTTTGCCGTGATAACCACAGAAACCTGTGTTGAAGCCCGCTTCGTAGGTGGAGCCCGGAGCGGGTATCACGATGAACTGTTCGTCGAATTCATTCGTCCAGCCGTTGACGCTGATCGCTTTGCTGACCTCTTCCTGAATCTTTGTGTCGTTGACACTCGTGGGGGCTTCCATTTTGGTGTCGGTGTAGGTAGTCAACGTCAGGCTTTTCCCGATCCGGCTGATCGATTCGAAGTACTGCGTGAGAATGCCCTGATAGTTTGAGCCCGAGATGCCTTTGTACACGTTTGCCAGCTTGACGGCCAGTTTGCTGCCAATGCCTTTGCCCCAGTCTTTACCCCACAGAATCAGCCTCAGGACGGGTTTCACCTGCACGCCCGCTCCTTCTTCGTAGAGCAGCGGCGGAATCGGGCAGTAAGTCGGTTCGCAGCGCACTTTCGCAAACGCAAGCGCTTTCGGTTGCGCGTGCACGGCCGTTCGGGGCGGAAGGATGTGGATTGCCCTGCCGCGCACCCAGTTCGGCGCCGAGCGGCGAGCGCCGCCGTGCCCACCTGTCGACCCAGCCGCCGCGCCCGCCCCCAGCGCCCACGAGACGCCAAAGAGCAGTAGAAGACACACAGAGACCGAGGGTAGGACAAGGACCGAGATTGAGCCCCTGCCGTGGACAGGGGGATCTTTGTTCAGCGATAGACGTTTCATGGATACTCCTCCTCATGTGCATAAATAGGCCTGCGTTTCTTGGGCACACAAGATATTCGAGCTAATCCAAATACACAAACGCTGACAGCCCGGCGGAGCACGCCGAGATATGCACCAGGCAATGCGCCGGGCAAAGCGCCCGGGCCGCCTGCTGTGAGCAGCGATCACTCAGCCCGGGAGCCCGGCCGCCGGCGGCGAATGCCGCGTGGAGATGCGATGAGCTGTGGCAGTGACCGCGCGACTAGCGCAGGAACGGCGGTACGTCGATGTCATCGTCGGAGATCTCCAGCGAGGAGCGCTGACGATCGTCGATGCGCGGGCCCCGGTCGGGGCGATCCGAGCGCGTGCCGGCACGCCGCCCGCGCTCGCCGCGCACGCTGCGCCCGGGACGGTGGTCGAAGCCGGTGCCGATCACGGTGACGCGCACCTCGTCGGACATGCTCTCGTCGATCACGGCGCCGAAGATGATGTTGGCGTTGGGGTCGGCCGCGTTCTGGATGATCTCGGCGGCGTCGTTGACCTCGAACAGTCCCAGATCCTTGCCGCCGGTGATGTTCAGCAGGATGCCGGTGGCGCCGTCCACGGACTCCTCCAGCAGCGGCGAGGAGATGGCGGCCTTGGCGGCGTCCGCGGCACGGCTCTCGCCCGCGGCGGTGCCGATTCCCATCAGCGCCGAGCCCGCATCGTGCATGATCGTGCGCACGTCGGCGAAGTCGAGGTTGATGAGGCCGGGGATGGTGATCAGGTCGGTGATGCCCTGCACGCCCTGGCGCAGCACGTTGTCGGCCTCGCGGAAGGCGTCGAGCATCGAGGTGCGGCGCTCGACGACCGCGAGCAGCTTCTCGTTGGGGATCACGATCAGGGTGTCCACGACCTCGCGCAGGCGCTCGATGCCTTCGGTGGCCTGGCGTCCCCGCTGGGTGCCCTCGAAGTCGAACGGACGCGTGACGACGCCGACGGTCAATGCGCCGATCTCGGTTTTGGCGATCTCGGCGATCAC
This sequence comes from uncultured Solirubrobacterales bacterium, assembly GCA_963813115.1. Taxonomy (GTDB): domain Bacteria; phylum Actinomycetota; class Thermoleophilia; order Solirubrobacterales; family Solirubrobacteraceae; genus Palsa-744. The sequence goes on along the minus strand of CAWEXS010000002.1, from coordinate 1,690,109 downwards.
GGGCGCGGCGCCGGTGCCGGTGCCGCCGCCCTCACCGGCGGTCACGAACACCATGTCGGCGCCCTTGAGGGCCTCCTTGATGTCGTCGCGCGACTCGGCCGCCGAGGAGAATCCGACCTCGGGGTTGGCGCCCGCGCCGAGACCCTTGGTGGAGTCGTGGCCGATGTTGAGCTTGATGTCGGCGTCGCACATCGCGAGCGCCTGGGCATCGGTGTTGGCGGCGATGAACTCCACGCCGCGCAGACCGGCGTCGACCATGCGGCTGACGGCGTTGGTGCCGCCGCCTCCGACGCCTACGACCTTGATGACCGCTAGGTAGCTACCGCCGCTCTCCATGTGTTCTGTCCGAAGCCTTCAGTAGAAAATTAGGGTTTGGCGAATACTATCCGCCGCACCGCCGTGTGGGGCACGTTATGCAGGGAACTTCGCCCTGTCAACGACAACCCCGACTCTCGCAACATTCCTTGCAGATCGGCGAACTCTCCAGTGTCACCCGAGGATTGAGCTTTCCTACCTTGAACCTCAAGCTTAGGTAGAGAATTGCGTCATCCGCCTTGGGTTGGTGCCCCGGCTGACGTTTGTGTCGGACCGCCGGTGGGAGTCCCCGACCCTTCCCCGGTGCTGGGGGCGGCCTGTTCGGTGGTCTTTGCGGCGGTGGATTCGGCGCTCGTCCCGGAGGGTTCAGCGCTCGCCCCGGAGGCTTCGGTGGTCGACCCGTTGGCGGTCGTGGCGCCCATCGGCGGATTGCCCGATCCACCGCTGACGGCGCTCTGAAGCGTCGCGGCCAGCGCGGCCGCGGTGGGGTCCGAGGCGCTGACCTGGCCCGCGCCGGGGGTGCTCGCGGCGCTGCCCCCGCTACCCCCCATGCCGGCCGCGGGGCGTTCGGGGAGACGCACATCGACATAGACCGCACCGGCGGCGCTGGGGTCCGCGAGCACTCGCGCGGCCGCGAGCCACTTGGCGTGCGGGCGCACGGCATCGCCGAAGAACAGGAGCAGCCCGTTGCGCATCGCGACCGTGATCCCGTTGTGGCCGCTGTACACGTGCGCGATCCAGCCGATCAGGGTTTCGGGCGCGGCCCCCAGCACGGCCAGCTCGGCCAGCTGCGAGGCGCTGCTCACGTGCCCGGCGCCGCTCGCGGGAAGCGCCCCGTGGATCACCGGCAGCGATCCCGACAGGAAACCCGGCCCCAGCACCACGCCGTCGGCGGCGACCGCGGTGCGGATGCCGCCCATCGTGAGCGCGGCCACCGGCGGTTGCTCGACCACGCGGATCCGCAGCCCGTGGGGAAAACTCGGGCTGAGATGGACTTCGCGCACCAGGCGATAGGGCGCGACGGCCGCCATCAGGGCGCCCGGATGCAGGTCCATGGTGCTCATGCGCCGGGCGGCGCCCGTGAGCGCCGACTCGATCGCCGCGGCGTCGGTTCCATGCACGCCCGTGATCTGCACCCGCTCGACGGAGACCAGCGAGGAGCCACGCAGCCACATCCAGCCACCCGCCGAGAGCGCCACGGCCACGATCCCCGCGAGCACCACCGTGACCAGGCGACGCGGAGGGTTGATCGCCAGGGGACGCGGCAGGCGAACGGCTAACGAACGTTCCATGCTCAAAGGGTCTTCGACCCTCGGCCGGGAACTCCTCGCTGGGCGATCAACCGGCCGGCTCCCAAGGAAACACCACCGCTCCCAGCCGCTGCACCTCGGGCTCCAACTCGACCCCGAAGCGCTCCAGCACCCGCCTGCGACCCTCGGCCATCAGGCTCACCACATCGGCGGTGCTCGCCCTGCCCGTGTTCTCAATGAAGTTGGCGTGCTTCGGCGCGAACCTCGCTCCGCCGATCGCCAGGCCGTTGCAGCCCACTCCGGAAAGCAGCATTCCGGCGCTCATCCCCTCCACCCGTGGATCCTCGGGATTCTTGAAAGTGGAGCCGAAGGTCTTGATGCCCTGAGGCTGGGCCTCGTGCCGTCGCGCCCGCATCGCGGCGAGCGTCGCCTTCACGGTCTCCACCTCCGAGGGCACGAGCGCGAAGGATGCGCGCGCGATGATCTCCCCCGCGGTGAGCTTGGAGCGGCGGTAGCCGAAGCCGAGGTCTCCCGGGCCGCGACGGTCCACGCCGGAGGCCTGCACCACCTCGACCCACTCCAGAATCCGCGACAGCTCGCCGCCGTAGGCGTTGGCGTTCATGCGCACCGCCCCGCCTACGGTGCCGGGGATGTTCACGCCGAACTCGATGCCCGACAGCCCGGCCTGGGCGGCGCGGGCGGCGACCGCGGGCAGTCTGGAACCGCCTCCGCACACGATGCGCTCACCGCTGCACTCGATTCGCGCCAGCTCGCCGCTCAGCTTGATCACAAGACCGTCCACGCCCTCGTCGGCGATCAGGAGATTGGAGCCCGAGCCCACGACCGCCACGGGTGCGTTTGCCGAGCGCGCCCAGGCGAGCAGCTCCAGCAGCTCCGTCTCGCTGCCCGCGCGCGCGAAGTGCTCGGCGGGGCCTCCGGTGCGCACCGTGGACATCCGCGCGAGCGGGTAGTTCAGCTTGACCATCGGGGGCGGCTGGGGGCCGCCGGGAGAGCCCGCGGCGCTCATGCCGCCACCAGCGCGCGCCCGAGGGCGTCCACGTCGCCGGCGCCCATCACAAGACACAGGTCGCCCTCGCCCAGCAGCCCGCGCAGCACCGCCTCGGCGTCGGCGAGCGTCGGCAGCCAGTACACCGGACGGCCCTCGCCGGCGTCCGCGGCGGCCTCGGCGATCAGCAGCCCACTCACGCCCGGGTAGTCCTCGGCCCGCTCGCGCGCGGGGTACACGTCGAGCACCACCGCCACGTCGGCGAGCGCGAGCGCCCGGCCGAAGTCCTGGGCCAGCAGCTGCGTGCGCGAGTAGAGGTGGGGTTGAAAGACCGCCACCAGCCTACGGTGATCGAGCGTCCGCGCCGCCTCCAGGGTCGCCCGCACCTCCGTGGGATGGTGGGCGTAGTCGTCGTACACCCGCGCCCCGCGGGCGCTCACACCGACCTCCTCGAAGCGTCGACCGGCCCCGCGAAAGCCCGCGAGACCGTCGATCGCGAGCCCGGGCTCCGCGCCCGCCAGACGGGTCGCCTCAAGCGCCCCCGCGGCGTTCAGGGCGTTGTGGGCGCCGGGCACCGCCAGGCGGACCGTGCGATCGCGCCACACAAACCGCGAGCCCCCATCCTCGAGCTGCGGGGCCGGGACGTCGTAGGGGACCACATCGGGCCAACTTTTATCGGGCCCGCCGTCTCGCTGCGGGGGGGCGGCGCGCAATGCCAACAGCTCCGGCTTGTCCCACACCACCGCATGCCCCGCGGCCGTCAGGAACTCCCGGAAGGTGTCCCGCAGCTCCTCCAGCGAGCCGAACGTCGCGTGGTGATCAAGCTCACAGTTGGTGAGCACCGCGATCTCGACGTGCAGGCTGAGCAGCGAGCGATCGGACTCGTCGGCCTCGACCACCAGCCACTCCCCCGCTCCCCACTCGGCGTTCGCCAGCCCTCCGCCGATCGAGCTGCCCACCAGCCAGCCCGGCTCCATGCCCGCGGCACGCAGGGCGTGAACGATCATCGAGGAGGTGGTCGTCTTCCCGTGGGTCCCGGCGACCGCGATCGTCCGCCGCAGCGCGCTCAGCTCCCCCAGCAGGTCCGCGCGCGGACGCTCGGACAGGCCCCGTTCGCGCGCCGCGGCGCGCTCGGGGTTCTCGGCGGGCACCGCGCTTGAGTAGTAGACCTCCACGCCCTCGCCCTGCGGGAGGTTGCGCTCGCCGTAGCCGACGCTCGCACTCAATATCCCATCGTCCTGGAGCCGCCGGGAGTAAGGCGTGCTGACGCTGTCCGAGCCGCTCACCTGCGCCCCGAGCGTGTGCGCGGCCCGCGCGTAGGCGCTCATCCCCGCCCCCCCGACACCCACGAAGTGCAGACGTCGACCATTCCATGGACGGGCCGCGGCGCTCATCTCCGCGAGGCCTCCAGCAGCTCGCTCGCGACCGCCGCCGCCGCACCCGGGCGGGCAAGGCCCCGCGAGGCACGCGCCATCGCCGCCAGGGCATCGCGGTCACCGAGTAGCGCCTGCACCTCGCGCCTCAGCCGTGCGGCGCTCAACTCGCCGTCGGGTACCACGATCGCGGCGCCCGCGTCGGCCATCCAGCGCGCGTTGGTGCTCTGATGGTCGGCCGCCGCGTGGGGATAGGGCACCAGGATCGCCGGCACGCCGTGGGCGGCGATCTCGAACACCGAGCCCCCCGCCCGAGCCACCACCAGATCAGCCGCGGCCAACGCATCGGCGAAGTCCTCCAGGTCGAGGTACTCGCGCAGGTCATAGCTCGCGGGCAGCTCGCGCAGGCGCAGCTCGGGGTAGTCGCGGCGCCCGCACACGTGCAGCACCCGGAAGTCGACGTCCCCGAACGCCTCGACGGCGGCCTCGTTGATCGAGCGCGCCCCGAGTGAGCCCCCGAAGACCAGCACGCAGGTCGCCGCCGGAGGAATGCCCAGACGCTCCCGCGCGAGCGCCCGGTCCTCGTGCGCAGGCGGGATCGGGCGGCCCGTGAGGCGGTAGCGCACGCTTTCGCGGCCCGCGATCGCAAAGGCCAGGCACACCCGCCGCGCGAAGGGGGCCAGCGCCCGGTTGGTGAGACCCAGGTGGCTGTCGGCCTCGGTCAGGATCAGCGGGATGCCACGCGTCAACGCGGCCAGCCCGACGGGCCCCGCAACGTAGCCGCCGCCACCCATCACCGCTCCCGGCTCAAGCTCCCCCAGCAGCCGCCGGGCATGCAGGAACGCAACCAGGGCTCCTCCCAGCGCCCGCAGGGCCCGCAGCGGGTTGGTACGGCTCAGGCCTTCGACGGAGATCGCTCTCAGGGCGTAGCCCGCGGCGGGCACCAGCTGCGCCTCGGCGCGCCCGCCGCCGATGAACGTGACCTCGGCGCCCTCAGCCCGCAGCGCGTCGGCCACCGCGAGTGCCGGAACCACGTGCCCCGCCGTTCCCCCGGCGGCGATCACGATCTTCCTCGGTGCTCCGTTCACGTGCCCATCCTGCCGATTTGCTTGCCACGGTGTCGGTGCGGCGCGTGCGCGCGGGCGCCACGGCCCGCACATGCGCGGTCGCCCCCGAGGCCACGTTGAGCAACAAGCCCATCGCCGCGAGCATCACGATCATGCTGCTCGACCCGTAGGAGACGAATGGCAGCGGCACACCCGTGAGCGGCGCGAGGCCGAGCACCGCGAACACGTTGAGCACCGCCTGGGAGAGGATCAGGGCGGTGACCCCCACCGCGATCAGGGCGCTGTAGAGACTCTTGGCGCGCTTGGCCGCGCGCAGGCCGGCGTAGGCGATCAGCCCGTAGAGGAACAGCAGCGCGCAGACCCCCAGCACGCCCAGCTCTTCGCCGATCACGGCGAGGATGAAGTCGGTGTGGGCCTCGGGGAGATAGAAGATCTTCTGCACCGACTGGCCCGGGCCAACCCCGAACAGTCCGCCCGAGCCGATCGCGATCTGACCCTGAACCGCCTGAAAGCCGCTGCCCGCGGCGTGCGACCAGGGGTCCACGAAGGACGTCAGGCGCGCCCGCGAGTAGGGCTGGACCAGCGCGTAGACCGTCACCAGCGCCAGCGCGCTGCCGCCGAGGATCGCGAGGTTGCGCATCGGGATGCCCGCCGCCACCAGCAGTGCGGCGGTCGTGAAGGCCATCACCATCGCCGTGCCCAGGTCGGGCTGGGAGGCGACCAGCAGGATCGCGCCCGACACCACCACCAGCAGCGGGTTGATCAGCTCGCGCAGGTCCAGCACACGCTGGGGGCGCCGGGCCAGCAAGGTGGCCCCGTAGAGCACCAGCGCCAGCTTCATCAGCTCGGAGGGCTGGAACTGGAACATCCCCGGGCCCAGCCAGCGGCGGGCGCCGTTGATGCGGACGCCCACATGCGGGATGTGCACCGCGATTATCAGCACGAAGGAGACCACCAGCAGCGGCGCCATGATCTTCTGGACCTGGGCCACCCCGTCGCGGGCCAGCAGCTGCATCAGCACCAAACCCACCGCCCCGTAGAGCACGAACCTGACGAGGTAGCCGCTGCCGTTGCCCTGACCCTGAAGCAGCGTGCTGGCCGAGGAGGCGCTGTAGACCATCACGGCGCCGAACGCCAGTAGGCACAGGGTCGCGGTCAGCAGGATGCGCTGCTCAAGCGGTTGGGGGCGCTGTTTGCTCGCGCGTCTGCGGCCGCGTGGGCGCAGAGCCGGCATTCTGCTTTTCTTCACGCCCCGAGCGGCCTGTGCCATCCAGGCTCACTTCGACGCCGAGCCCCCGATGCCTTCAGGCTCAGGCGATGCTCTGGCGGTAGAGCGTGAAGCCGATCGCGCAGCAGATCGCGGCGACGATCCAGAAGCGCAAAATGATCTTGGTCTCAGACCACGCCCGCAGCTCGAAGTGGTGGTGGATCGGCGCCATCAGGAAGACCCGCTTGCGCGTGGTCTGAAAGGAGATCACCTGGATCACCACCGAGAGCGCCTCGATCACGAAGATCCCGCCGAGCAGCACCAGCAGCAGCTCGGTCTTGGTCATCACCGCAAGCCCCGCGAGCGCACCACCGAGCCCCAGCGAGCCGGTGTCGCCCATGAAGATCGTCGCCGGAAACGCGTTGAACCAGAGGAAGCCGATGCACCCTCCCACCAGACAGCCCGTGAGCAGCGCCATGTCGAAGTCTCCCGCCAGGAACGTGATGCCGATGTAGGCCAGCAGCACGATCGCCGTGCACCCCGCGGCCAACCCGTCCAGACCGTCGGTGAGATTGACCGCACTGGTGGTGCCGGCCACCACGAAGTAGATCAGCACCGGGTAGAACGGCCCGAGGTCGATCTGGTAGTCCACGAAGCGCAGCCGCAGGGTGCTCGCCAGGTGCGCCTCGTGGCTGGCCACCCACCACAGCCCGAGCGAGATCGCGATCGTGATCCCGAGCTTGGTGCGCGCCCGCAGACCCAGCGAGCGGCGCTTGATCAGCTTCATGTAGTCGTCGGCGAAGCCCAACAGCGCGCACGCCACGGCCGCCCCGAAGACCCCCACCGAGCGCCATTCGTAGTCGCTCAGGATCAGGAACGGGATGCCGATCGCGAGGAAGATGATCACGCCGCCCATCGTCGGCGTGCCGGCCTTGTGATGGTGCCCCTGCGGACCGTCCTCGCGGATGTGCTGGCCGAACTCCCGCGCGCGCAGGAACTCGATGAACTTGGGGCTCAGGAAGATGCAGATCAACAGCGCCGCCGTGCCCCCGATCAGGATCCGGCCCATCAGCTGCTCCGCGCCGTGCTCGCCGTCAGCCGCTCGGCCACCAGCTCAAGGCCCACCCCGCGCGAACCCTTGACCAGCACCGTGTCATCGGCTCGCAGCAGTCCCTCGAGCAACTCCGCCGCGGCCCGGGCGTCGGGCACGCTGTGGAACTCACCCGTGAAGGACTCCCCCATCGCGGCCGCCAGTGGGCCCACCGACACCAACACGTCGACCTCGCGGGCCGCGGCGTACGCGGCGAGATCGCGGTGGAAATCCAGCTCCTCTCCGCCCAGCTCGAGCATGTCGCCCAGCACCGCCACGCGGCGTGCCGGGGCGTTGGCGGCGAGATCGTCGATCGCGGCGCGCATGGACATCGGATTGGCGTTGTAGCAGTCGTTGATCAGCACGGTTCCCCCGGGTAGCGCGATGCGTTCGCCGCGCAGCGCCGAGAAGACCACATCCAGCCTTCCCGTGGGTGTGACGCCCAGCGCGCGCGCCGCCGCCACCGCGGCCAGCAGGTTGCGGAGATTATGAGGCTGCGCGAAGGATGGGCGCAGCTCGACGCGCTGCTCGCCGTCGCGAATAACGACCTCGCCGTCGGGGCGGCGCTCAAGCAGCTCTACTTCGCCGCCCTCGCCAAAGGCGATCGTGCGCAGCCCCGGACGCATGTGGGGCGCGAGTAGGGGCTCCCCCGCGGGGATCACCACGGTGCCCCCGAGCGCCATCCCGGCGATCAGCTCGGCCTTGGCGGCGGCAATCGCCTCCAGGGACCCCAGCAGCTCCAGGTGCACCGGCCCGACGTTCACGATCACCCCCACCTGCGGTCTTGCGATCGCCGTCAGCTCGGCGATCTGCCCGGGGCCCCGCATCGCCAGCTCCAATACCAGCGCCTCGGTGTCCGCGGGCGCCGCGAGCACCGCCAGCGGCAGACCGATCTCGGTGTTGAGATTCGCGGGACTCGCCACCGTGCGCAGGCGCTGGGCGAGGACCGCGGCCAGGATGTCCTTGGTGGAGGTCTTGCCGGTCGAGCCGGTGATCGCCACCACGCGCGCCCCGCGGGAGCCAAGCTCCTCGCGCCAGGCCAGCGCCAGCGCCTGTAGCGCGCGCAAGGGATCCTCGTGCGCAAGCACCGCCCCGCCCGAGGCGGACTCGATGCGCTGCGCGTGTTCGGGCGCCACCAGCACGCCCCAGGCGCCCGCGGCGAGCGCCGCCCGTGCGTGCAGGCCGCCGTCCTGGCGCGATCCCCGCAGCCCGAGAAAGAGATCCCCGGGGGCCAGCAGCCGCGAGTCGATCACCGCACGAGCCGGGCCCCCGCCGCTGCCGCCGTCCCGGCCGGTGCGACCCTCCGGTGCAGCCCCAGCCCCGGCGCCACCCACGCTCACGAGGCGCGCACCGGCGGCCTCGGCGATCCGTGCCGCGTTCCACTCGATCACGCGGCCGCCCCGGCGCCGCTGTGCTCACGGCGGACCCGCAGCGCTTCGCGCGCGACGGTCGCGTCGTCGAACGGCACCTTGCGCCCGGCGGCGAACTCCTGTCCCTGCTCGTGGCCCTTGCCCGCGATCACCACCACGTCGCCGCGTTCGGCCACTTCGATCGCGTCGTGGATCGCAGCGCGACGATCGACCTCCAGGCCGACACGCGTAGCGCCCGCGGGCACGCCCGCGAGGATCTCCTGAATGATCCGCTCGGGATCCTCCGAGCGAGGGTTGTCCGAGGTGATCAGGGCCACGTCGGCCAGCCGCGAGGCGATCTCGCCCATCAGGGGGCGCTTGCCACGATCGCGATCGCCTCCGGCGCCGAACACGCACAGCACCTTGCCACCCGCGCCGGTCACCTCGCGGGCGGCCAGCAGGATGTTCTCCAGCGAGTCCGGGGTGTGGGCGTAGTCGATCAGCACCGCGAACTCCTGGCCCTCGTCGACCGGCTCGAAGCGTCCGGGCACGCGCACGCCGCGCTCGAGCGCCGCGAGCAGCGCGTCGATGTCGCCGCCGAGGGCATGCGCCGCGGCCAGCGCGCCCAGCGCATTGGCGACGTTGAAGCGCCCGGGGAGCGGCAGGGAGAGCGTGCGCGGGCCCACCGGCGTGCGCAGCCGCAGGCGACAGCCCGTGAGGTCCATCTGAATGTCGTGTGCCCGGTAGGCCGCGGGCTGCTCGATCGCGAAGGTCACGACATCTGCAAGCTCGCCCGCCAGTCGCCGACCGTAGGGGTCATCGACGTTGATCACGCTGATCGCCGGGGCGGCGGCCGGCTCGGCTGGAACGAACAGCAGGCGCTTGGCCTGGAAGTAGTCCTCCATCGTTTCGTGGAAGTCGAGATGGTCCTGGGTGAGGTTCGTGAAGATCGCCGCCGCGTAGCGGACACCCGCGGTGCGCTGCAGCTCAAGCGCATGCGAGGAGACCTCGATCGCACAGGCCCGGTCGCCTCCCGTCAGCATCGCGCGCAGGTCGCGCTGCAGGTCGACGGCCTCCGCCGTGGTGCGCTGCACCGGGCGCTCCTCGCCGCCCAGGATCGACTTGATCGTGCCCAGCAGGCCGCACTGCTCGCCGCCGGCCTCCAGCAGGGCACGCACCAGGAAGGCGCTCGTGGTCTTGCCGTTGGTGCCCGTCACGCCAACCACCCGCAGCTCGTCGCTCGGCTGCCCATAGAAGCGCGCAGCGATCGGTCCCATCGCCGCGCGGGTGGAGGGAACCACGATCTCCGCAACCCCTAGCCCCAGGGGACGCTCGACCACCAGCGCAACCGCGCCGTCGCGCACGGCCTGGGCGGCGAAATCGTGCCCGTCGCTCTGAAAGCCCCGTACGCAGAAGAACAACGTCCCCGGCCCGACCGTTCGGCTGTCGTAGGCAAGCGTGTCGATCTCGACGTCCGCGCCGGGCACGTGCGTTCCGAGCAACTCCAAAAGCCGCATGGGTTGATGCTATCCGGGTGCGATGCCCAGGTAGGGCAGCGCGAAAGCCATGATCTGACCGAACGCGGGCGCGGCGACCACACCACCGTAGATCGAGCCCGCGTGGGGTTCGTCGATGATCACCGCGCAGAGCAGCTTGGGGTTGGACGCGGGCGCGAAGCCCACGAACGAGGCGACGTAGGCGCTGGTGGAGTATTCGCCGGTGCTCGGGTCGACCTTGTTGGCCGTCCCCGTCTTGCCCGCCAGCTGATAGCCCGGGATCGAGACCTCGCTGGCGGTCCCCCCGGGGGCGAGCACGCCGCGCAGCATCTCGCGCAGCTGCGCCGCGGTCGCGGCCGAGATCACGCGGTGCCCGGCGGGCTCGGGGGTAGCGTGGCCGTCGACGGCGCCCACGATGTGGGAGGGGCGCAGGATGCCTCCGTTGGCGATCGCGGAATAGGCGGTCGCCATCTGCATCGGGGTCACCGACTCGCCCTGGCCGATCGGAAGGTTGCCCATCGAGGACCCCGAGTACTTGCTCAGCGGCAGCACCTGGCCGCGCTCCTCGCCCGGCAGGTCCACGCCGGTCGGCGCCCCGAAGCCGAAGCGGCTGACCCACTTGCTGAACTGGCTGGAACCCTCGCGCAGGCCGATCTTGATCGCCCCCACGTTGCTGGACTGGGCCAGGATCTGCGCGGTGCTGAGCGACTCGCCGGGGTGTTCGGTGTCGTCGTGGATCGTACGGTCGGCGACCTGGATCTGGTCGGGAATTTCAAAGCTCGTATCGGGCGTGATCAAACCGTCTTGCAACGCCCCCGAGACCGTGAAGGACTTGAACGTGGAGCCCGGTTCGTAGTCGAAGCCGACCGCGTGATTCTGGAGCGTCGCGGCCGTGGCGCCCGCGGGATCGTTGGCATCGACCTGCGGCCAGTTCGCCATCGCCAGGATCGAGCCGCTGCTGGGGTCCATCACGATCGCGGTCGCATCCTTGGGGTGGAACACGCGTCCCACTGCCCCCAGCACGTCTTCGGTGCGCTGCTGGATGTTCGCGTCGAGCGTCAGCGCCAGCGATGCTCCGGGCACCTCGCGGTGGACTTCGGTGATCGAGATCGGCTGACCGATCGCGTCGCTGACCACGCGTCGCTGACCAGCGCGGCCGTGCAGCATTGTGTTGCGCGAGTACTCGAGACCGGCCAGGCCGTTGCCGTCGGTTCCCACCATCCCCAGGACCTGGGCCGCGAGCGTGTGGCGCGGGTACACACGGCGCGTGACCGCCGTCCCCTGGATGCCGGCGATGTTCAGGTCCAGCAGCGCGCGAGCGCGGGCGGAGGGCAGCGCGCGAGCGAGGTAGACGAAGCCGCCGCGCGAGCTGAGCTTGGTCAGTACCTGGGCCTGGGTCTGGCCCAACAGCGGCGCCAGGCGCTGGGCCGCGTTCAGCGGGTGCTTGACCAGGTAGGGCGTCGCGGAGATGTCATCGGCCGGTTCGGAGATCGCGAGATCCACGCCGTCCCGATCGGTGATCGTGCCCCGCTGCGCCGGAATCGTCTGGTAGGTCAGCTGCTGGGTCCGCGCGGCCTTGCGCAGGTTGCCGTTGTGCAGGGCTCCCAGGTAGACCGTGCGCCCGGCCGCCAGCACGAGCAGCAGGAAGAAGCACCCGAAGAGTGCCCCGATTCGTCGCTGAACGCCGGGCACCGACTAGCCACCCGCGGCGACGCCGACGCCACCGTTGGGTGAGGTCGAGGGAGCTGTCGTTTCGGGGGTTTTGGTGGTGCTTGACGTTTCCGCCGGAGCAGCTGGAGCGGTTGCGGTGGAGCTGGTCGAGCTTTCGCTGCCGGGGGAACTCGGGGAGGCGCTCGTGGTCGAGGTGGCGCCCGCACCCTGGCTCGCGCCCGGTTCGGCGGCGGTGCCCGCGCCCGGTTCGGCCGTGCTGCTCGCACCTGGTTCGGCGGTGCCGGTGGTTACCGGCGCTGTGGCAGTCGTGACGGGCGCTCGCACGGGACGCGCCAGCGCCGCGGCCGCCATGCGGGTGTCCTGGACTCCGCGTGAGGTCAGGAATCGTTGGGTGCCGGGTGCGGCGGCGACCATCCCTTCGGCGGCGGCCAGCTGCTCCACCCGATCCCCGGAGGAGGCTTCTGAGTTCGCGATGCTGAGCGCCGTGTTCTGACGTTCCAGCAAACCCGCGTGCTCGACCGCGCGACCGATGCCGGCGTTGAGCTTCAGTACCCACAGCTGCATCGCCACGATCCCGATCAGCGCGAAGGCGAGCAGCCCGATCCAGGCGCGTCCCCGGATCAGACGGTCCAGCAGGCGATGCTGTGTGAGCGCCTCCGCCAGCTCGATCGCGCGCAGCGGGCGTGCCGCCGGGGCGGCGGCGCGTCGAGGACGTCTGGCGGGTTGGGGTGCCCTACGGGGACTCCTCCGCGCGGGCGTGGTGGTGCGCCTGGGCGCAACCGCCGGAGCGGCGGCCGCGGCGGGTGGCGGCGTCATGCCTCACCTCCTGTGTCGATCGGCTCTGCTGTCAACTTGCGGGCGGCACGCAGCCGTGCCGAGGCCGCGCGGGGGTTGCGTGCGATCTCAGCCGCCGAGGGCACGATCGAGCGCCGCGAGAGCAGCGCCGCCTCGGGCTCGCGTCCGCAGGCGCAGACCGGCAGATCGGGCGGGCAGATGCAGCCCCGCGCGCGCTCCACCAGAAAACGCTTGACGCGCCGGTCCTCGAGCGAATGAAACGAGATTCCGGCGAGCACGCCGCGCTCGCGCAGGATTCCCCAGGCCAGGGGCAGCGCGCGGTCGAGCTGGGCAAGCTCGTCGTTGACGGCGATCCGCAGCGCCTGGAACACCCGCTTGGCGGGGTGACCGCCCGCGAAGCGCGCCGGTGTGGGGATCGCGGAGTTGATGACCTCGACCAGCTGTAGCGTCGTCTCGATCGGGGTCTGCTCGCGACGGCGGACGATCGCGCGGGCAATCGCGGCGGCGTGGCGCTCCTCGCCGAAGTCGCGCAGCATGCGCGCCAGCTCGCGTTGATCCCACTCGGCCACGATCTCGCGGGCGCTGCCCTCCTGGTCGGGGTCCATGCGCATGTCCAGCGGCGCCTCGTAGGAGTAGGAGAAACCGCGCTCGCGGGTGTCGACCTGCATCGAGGACATCCCGAGGTCGAAGTAGACGAGATCGGCTCCCAGCCCCTCCTCCGCCAGCAGCTCCAGGGCCTCGGCGTAGCCACCGCGGATGAAGCGCAGCGTGCAGGAGACCTCCGCGGCCAGCGCCACGAAGCGTTGCTCGGCGAGCGGGTCCCGGTCGATCGCGATCAGCGTCCCGGTCGAGCCCAGGCGCTGGGCGAGCATGCGCGCGTGGCCCCCACCCCCGAAGGTGCAGTCGATCGCCACCTGACCCCCATGCGGGTCGAGCAGGTCGAGCAGCTCCTGCGCAAGCACCGGCACATGCGCTTCGCCGCTCGCGCCCCGGCGAGCATCGGCGGCAGCGGCGGCGGCGCGCAGCTCGCTGCGGCTCCCCGCGGCGCGTTTACTGGGGCGTCCGCCCTTGCGCGAGCGTCCGCAGTCCGGGTGGGTCTCCCTGGTGGCGACGTCGAGCGGCCCGGTGGTGCTGTCAAGCAGTGTGGTCAACGCCCGCCGTTATCTCTGCGACGCCGCCCAGCAGCGTCGGTCGATGTTGGTCCCAACGGGTCCGGTCCCACAGCTCCAGTCGATCGCCCGCGCCGACGACCACCACGTCCTTGGCCAGCTCGGCGTGCTCGCCGAGGAAGCTCGGGACCATGATGCGCCCCGCGGCGTCGAGGTCGGCGTCTTGGGAGCTGCCGTAGAAGAAGCGCTCCAGCTCGGAGAGACGCGGCGAGAGCGGCGGCAGCTCGGCCAGCGCGCGCTCGGTGTAGCGCTCGTAGTCCTCGGGGCGCCACACCCCGACGCAGGGCTTGAGGTCGACCGGCATCGCCATGACCACGCCCTCGGCGAGCGTCGCCCGATAGCGGGCCGGCACCGTGAGGCGGTTCTTGGCGTCGAGCGTGTGATCGAAAGTGCCGCGGAAGGCCACTGTGTACGGCTCCTGAGCTGATTAAGGGGCCGAGGTGGAGGAGTGGGAGGAGCCCCTCCACCTCGGCTCGCTGCGGCGAAGTTACCCCACTTCCTCCCACAACGCAACCCCAATTGCACATTTTTCCCCACCTTTCCGTTCTCCAACCGCTACAGGGGGTAGAAATGGCTGCTCACAGGCCGTTTCCAAGTACCTTGTCCAGCGACCCCGACCCCGCGTGCGTCTGCAATCGCGCCTGCAACCGCACGATCTGAAACAGTGTTTGCACCACGCCCCCCTCCGCGGAGGGCGACCACCGGAAAGGAACGCGTTGCCCTCGACGAGCGCCGGAACCCGAGCCAGAACATCCCTGCACCGACTGGGAGCGCTCGCGCTCGCCACGGGCGCGCTGGCGATCCCGACGGCGGCCCTGAGCGGCTGTGGGTCCTCGGCGAGCGGCACTAGCGCCGACCCCGCCGGGGTGGTGCCGGCCGGCGCACCGCTGTACGTGGGCGCCACCGTCAAGCCCGACGGGGGTCTCAAGCAGAACGCGGTCTCGGTCGCGCAGCGGATCACACACTCGAGCACCGCTTACACGAGCCTGCTGGAAGTGCTCCGCGCGGGCTCCGGCAGCAAGCTGGACTACGGCCACGACGTCAAGCCCTGGCTGGGCCTCCACGCCGGGCTGTTCGTCTCCTCGCTCGATGCCGCGGCCTCCGGCACATCGCTGTCGGGGCTCCTGAGCAACGGTCTCTCCGGCGGGCTCTCCGGGCTCCTCGGACCCAACGGCCTCGGCGGCCTGTTGCGGGCCAGGGGCGTCCAGGGAGCGGTGGTGCTCGACACCAGCGATGTCGCCAAGGCCCGCTCGTTCCTTGAAAGCAGGGCGCACGGCGAAGGTGCGCACGCCGTCACCTACCGGGGAGTCAGCTTCCAGGTGTCCACCGGTGGCACCGCCCGCGGCATCGTGGGGCGCTTCGCGGTGATCGGCAGCGAAGCCGGCCTGAAGAGCGTCGTGGACACGAATCTGGGCGGCGCCCCCCTGTTGCGCGCCGCCGGCTACGCGAAGCTCGCCGCGAAGGCCGAGCCGGGTGCGCTGGCGAGCCTCTACATCAACCCCGACGGGCTGCTCGCATCGATCGCCAACCAGGGCTCCAGCGCGCCGCTGCTGTCATTCGCCCGACAGTTACTCGCGAGCGCGCAGCAGGCCTACGTCTCGCTCATCCCGCAGGCCAACTCGGTGATCATCGACGCCGACTACCTGCCGCGCACCGGCAAGAGCGGCAGTGCGGCGGGGCCCAGCGGCGCGCAGGTACTGGCTCAGCTGCCCGGCGAATCCTGGTTCGCCGTGGGCATCGGCGACCTCGGCGCCACACTCGGGCACAACGCCGCCGGTGTGCGCGCCCTGGCCTCCCTCGGCCAGAACCTGACGCTCGGCAGTTTCAGCCTCAAGGGGGTGCTGGCGCCACTGGGATCGAGCACCATCGAACCGCGTCGCGACCTGCTCAGCTGGATGGGCTCGACCGGAATATTCGCCAGCGGCAGCGGGCTGCTCAATCTCAAGCTCGGGGTCGTCATCACCTCCAAGAACCCCGCGCTCTCGCGCGCCGCCGTGGGCAAGCTCGCCCGTGCCTACCGCGCCACCGGCGCCCAGGTCGAATCGGTGTCGATCCCCGACACCGAAGCAGCGGCAACGATCAAGCTCCAGGGCTTTCCGCTGGTGCTGACGATCGCCGCCGGCCAGGGCAAGTTCGTGCTCGGTCTGGGCGCGCCCTCGATCCAGGAAGCGCTCCACCCGCAGAGCACGCTCTCTGGCTCCGCCTCCTACCAGACGGCTACCGCCGCGCTTGGGCAGGGCGCCAAGCCGAGTGTGATCGTCGAATTCCCAACCCTGGTCGGGCTGCTCGACTCGGTGGGACTCAGCCAGGCGCCGGGGATCTCGACGATCGTGCCCTACCTACAGGCGCTCGGGACGCTCGTCGCCGGCGGGGAGCAGCTCGGCAACGGCGTCAAACGTTCGCGAGTGGTCCTCGGGCTCCAGCCGGCGAGCTGACCGTCTCGTGGGGCGGCCGGGGACGGTTCTCGGTCTCGATGATCACCCGGCAGGGACGCTTGCTGAGCAGGTAGGCGGCGGTGGGACCGATCCGCTGCTCGCCCGCGGGGGCGTGCAGGGTCGACCAGTACACCACGTCCGAGCGAACCCGGCGGGCTTCTTCCACGAGGGCCGCGCCGGGATTGCGGGTGCGGATCAGCCCGGTGTGAATCTCGATTCCCGCGCGGCGGGCCTGGATGCGGGCGCTCTCGAGCACCGAACGGCCCTGGGCCTCCTCCTCCTCCAGGCCGGCCTCCAGCGAGAGCTGACTTGGCACCGGCAGCACGAAGATCGCATAGACCACGCCGTCCTCCCCGATCAGCTTCGCGGCGCTGCTCAGAGCGGTCGCGCTGACGTCCTCGCCGAAGATCGGCACCAGCGCCGTGCGGTAGTCCAGCTCCTCGAAGTCCGCGGGGCGTTCCGGGCGGGCGACCCTGGTGGTGCTGCGCAAGTCAAGCCCCTGCGCCCGGCGATAGAGCACGTAGACCCCGATCCCGAGCGCGAGCCACAGCACACCGGCAAGCGCCACGTCGAGATGCAGGAGCGTCACCGTAACGAACGCCAGCCCCGTGCCGACCAGTCCCAGCAGCGCAAACACCGGCAGCGGGCGACCGGCGATGGTGATCGTTCCCGGACCCCGGTAGGGACGCGGATGATCGGGCTCCTTGACGCGCAGGCGGATCACCGAGAGATGCGCGATCGTGAACGACAGCATCGCCCCGAAGGCATACATGTTGCCCAGGAATTCGGCCTTGCCGGGAATGATCGTCAGACAGGCCACGCCCCCGAAGATCAAGATCCCGATCCAGGGGGTGCTGAAGCGTGGGTGCAGCCGCCCCAGCTGGTCGGGCACCTGCCGGTGCAGGCTCATCGAGTACACCAGCCGTGAGACCCCGATGATCCCGGCGTTGGTCGCGATGAACAGGATCGTGGCGGCCAGCAGCCCGACGTACAGCTCACCGGCGGCCTGGAGGGCGCCGAGATGCAGGTGCTTGACGATTCCCAGCACCGGATCGCCCGCGAAGCCGCCCTTGGCCTCGCTGGTGCCCAGCAGCGTCGAGTAAGAACCGTCGGCCAGCTTGTGGACCGGCAGGGCCGAGAGCGCCACCATCGGCAGGGCCGCGTAGATCGCGAAGACCGCGGCTACGACGAAACTGATCGCCCGCGGAATCGTGCGGGTCTCATCGCGAGCCTCCTCGGCCATGTTCGAGATCGTCTCGATCCCGGTGTACGCGATCATCCCCACCGGAATCGCGACCAGGAAGTTCTTCCAGCTCGGCGCGACCCCCAGATGGATGTTTCCGATGAGGACGTGGGGCGAGAACACCAGCACGATCCCACCCGCCACCAGCAGCAGCTGGGTCGCGAAGTCGGTGACCGCGAGCAGCACGTTCAGACGGGCCGCCTCCTTGACCCCGACCACGTTGATCAGCGAGAGCACGATCACCACCGCGATGCCCGAGAGCACGTCGCCGGGGCCGTGCTCCAGCGCCCCCCAGAACAGCCCGCCCAGATAGTGGGGCACGAAGAACGCCGAGATCGCGATCGTGATCGTGTAGTTCAGCATCTGCGCCCACGCCGCGAAGAAGGACCAGAACTCGTTGAACGCGTGCCTGGCGAAGCTGGAGGAGCCGCCGGCCTCGGGGTACATCGCGGTCGCCTCGGCGTAGGTCGCGGCGGTCAGGTAGAAGATCACCCCCGTCACCAGGAACACGACCGGGGTGAGCCCCAGGGCGTAGGAGGCCACCAGGCCCAGCGCGTAGTAGATCGAGGACCCGACGTTGCCGTACGCGGTCGAGGAGAGTGCGCTGACCCCGAGCACACGCCGAAGTCCATGCTCGGTAAGCCGTGCCATCTGTGCAGAGCGTATAGCCAGCCGGGGGATCGCGGAGTCGCCTCGCCCGCGCCGACCCGGTGCAAGCGAACGCCCCAGATGCAAGTTCCCATGCACTCCACCCGACGAGGAAGGAACCCACCCTATGATTCCGACGCTCCGGGGCCCCAGCGATTCCGGACAGGCACTGAAATGGA
The DNA here is from genome assembly GCA_963813115.1 of uncultured Solirubrobacterales bacterium. Lineage (GTDB taxonomy): Bacteria > Actinomycetota > Thermoleophilia > Solirubrobacterales > Solirubrobacteraceae > Palsa-744. Next base: position 1,671,816 of record CAWEXS010000002.1, on the reverse strand, counting down.
AAAGACACGACGCGGAAATTACGACTCGGGCGAGGACTTTGTCCTCGAATACGGCGAGCTGCGCTTCACCTTCAACGAGCAGGATTTCTCCGAGCGTTGCGAGCAGGCCGCGCTGAAGCTCGGGTTCGTCGGGGGGCGCCTCGGCGAGGACGAGCTGGAAGATCTCGTCAACCTCGCCGTCAACGGCGAGATCCACGACCCCGCCTCCGCCCTGGGCGAGCACGTCAACGACTGCTGGCCCGAGCTGGTGGGCCCCGCCGAGCGCTCACTCGTGCACTGGCTGCGCCGTCTGGTCTTCCGTGGAGCCTGGCTCGATCAGCGCGTCAACGAAGGCGAGCTGAGCGTCGAGTTCATCGAGGACACCTGTAGCTTCACCTACGTTCAGCCCGCCGACCCCACGTCCTCCGGGAGCGGCGAGCCGATCGAGCTGGCGCCCGAGCCCTCCTGGGGCCGGGTCGCCTACCGGCGCTAGATCCCCAGCGCCTTTGCCCGCGCCTGCTAGATCCCCAGCGCCTTCGCCCGCGCCTTGGTGATCGCGGCAGCCTCGGTCTCGCCGACCAGCAGCTCGGACTTCAGTGTGCCGCTGGCCGCCAGGTCCAATGCCGGCAGCCGACCGGTGCTTGTCAGCGCCACATCCAGCGCGATCACCGTGGACTCCCCGCCGAACGGCCGTCCCGCGGTGGCGATCACCGTGAGCGATCCCCCCTCCGCGAGATTGCGGGCACCGGCAAGCACCTTGCGTGCCGCGTGCGGCTGCAGACCGTCCAGACCGTCGATCAGCACCACCGCATCACCGCCACGCGCGGCCACACGCTTGGCGGTCTCCACCACGTGCTCCACGGCCTGGCCCTGTGTATCGGCCGAGGCGGCAAAGCTGAGCGTCACCGACGGCGTCAGCGGACCCGCCTGCCACTCGGCGATCTCCTCCGGACGGGTCCCAGCCAGCACCAGCGAGACCTCAAGGCCCTCGCGCCCGGCGAGCGCCGCCGCGATCCGCCTGAGCGTCTCGGTCTTGCCCGAGCGCGCCGCCCCCACGATCACCGCACGCGAGCCCCGGCCGATCGGCGTGAGCCATTCGATCGCCTTCAGCGTGGCGTCCTTGGCGTCCAGCTCGAAGCGCTCGCTCGGGTAGGCCACCGGGAGGTCCTCATAGCGCGTGCCCTCGGCCACGCTGTCGGCGGGAACCCCGTTGATCTTGTCCACCCGTGCCAGCGACGGGTAGCGCTCGGAGCGTCGCGGGGTGCGCACGGGACCACTGACCCGATCGCCCGAGACCAGCTCGCAGCGCCGCACCTGGGCGGCCGAGATGTAAATGTCGTCGTCGGAGGGGTCCGGCGGATCGACCCGTAGGAACGCCGAGCCGTTGCCGAGCAGCTCCACGACTCCCTCGGCGCTGCGACCCTCGGCGACCTCGCCCGACTCGCTCCGGGCTCCACGGCGCGGCCGCGCCGGCGCACCCGCGCGATCCCCACGGCCACGGCGGGAACCCGCAGACGTCGCATCCTCATCCTCCTCAACCTCAGGCTTGACCTCGGGCGCCTCGTCCTCGGAGGTGGAGCGGGTGCGGCGTGAGCGGGCCGGACGGCGCTTGCGGGCAGCGGCCTTTGGCTCGTCGTCATCCTCCTCTTCCTCGGCGGCGGGAGCAGCGGCAGGCGGCTCGCCGAGGATCGCATCGATCAGATCGGCCTTGCGCAGTCTCCGAAAGCCGTCCAGACCAATCTGGTTGGCGATCGCGTGCAGGTCGGCCAGAGGACTTGCCTCCAGCTCGGGGCGCTCTAGTACAGCCATGTGATGAATCTCCTTCGTAGTGTTAGGGCGGTTGGCGTCCGATCGCGTTGGACAGCGATCGGCACCCGTCGTTGTCTGAGCAGACTAGCGTGTGGTCCGCTCGTAACGCAGTTCCTCGGCGAGCCTCAGATCCCTGCTCGGCGGCTCCGCGCCCGCGAGCGCCGCCTTGACCTTGAGGAAATCCGCCGCCGCCCGCACGTCATGCACCCGGAAGATGTGCGCGCCGCGGTCAACCCCGTGGTTGAGCGCCGCCAGCGTGCCCGCCAGGCGCTCGCGTGGCGCACGCGCGGTGAGCGCCCCGATGAAGTCCTTGCGCGAGATCGCCATCAGCAACGGCAACCCCGGGGCGTGCAGGCGCTCCGTTCCCGCCAGCAGCTCGATCGTCTGGGCCGGCGTCTTTGCGAAGTCCGGTCCCGGATCGAGGATCAGCTGCTCGACCTTGACCCCCGCCGCGAGTGCACGGGCCACGCGCTCGGCGAGGAACGCCAGCACCTCGGTCACCACGTCGGTGTAGAGGTCCGGATCCTGCAAGCGCTGCTTGGGCGCCGCGCGGGTGTGCATCACCACCAGCGCCGCGCCGCTCGCCGCGCACACCTCCGCCAGCTCCGGGTCACGCAGGCCACTGACGTCGTTGACGATCTTCGCGCCCGCCGCGATCGCCGCGCGGGCCACCGCGGGCTTGTAGGTGTCGACCGACACCAGCGCCCCCAGCTCACCCGAGACGCGCTCGATCAGGGGGACCACGCGCTCGATCTCCTCCTCGACCGCGACCGCCGGGCGGCCCGTGCTCGCCGACTCCCCGCCGATGTCCAGGATGTCCGCGCCGTCGGCAAGCAGCTCGCGGGCCAGATCCAGGCGCTGCTCCAGGGTGCCGTGACGGGCGCCGTCGCTGAAGGAGTCCGGCGAGGCGTTCACCACGCCCATCAACCAGGGCCGCGCGCCCAGCTCAAGCACCCGATCCATCGCCTGTACCCGGTAGCGCCGGGCCGGGGACTCCGCGCCGCTCATGCCAAGCCGACCCCGGATCGAAAACTGGTCTCGGGACCGGTCTCGGGGCTCATTCGAAGCCGATCCCCTCGGCGCCCGCCTCGGCCGCGTAGCGCTCGACCTCAAGCTCCGTGCGCGCCGCATCCCAGCCCAGCTCGCGGGCCATCACGTCGGCCACCCGCCGCACCGCTCCCTCAGGATCCTCGACGTCGAGGTCGTGGGCCGCCAGCAGCCCCAGCCGGGTGCGTCGCAGCAGCACGTCACCCACGCCGCGAGCCTGCTCGTGGCGCACCGCCAACACCGCCTCGGCCAGCAGATCCGGTAGCCCGGGCACGATCGGCTGGGCCAGCTCGCCGCGCTCGGCGGCCAGGGCCAGCACCTCGTGGGCCGCATAGCCGTAGCGGGCCGCCAACGCCGCATAGGACTCGCTCGGCACCCCCTCCACGCGCGGCAGGTCCTCGACCGCCACCGCCTGACCGAGCGGCACCTCGTGGGTGCGGCAGGGCGCGTCGCGGGCTTCGCGCTCGACCATGCGGTCGACCGCCATCTTGGCCATCCGCCGCCATGTCGTCAGCTTTCCGCCCGTGATCGTGATCATTCCGCTGGAGGTCTCATACAGCTCGGCCTTGCGGGAGATGTCCACCGACTTCTTCGGGTCGCCGCTTGAGATCAGCGGCCTGACGCCCGCGTAGGCGCCCGTGAGATCCGAGCGGCCCAGCGATGAGGCGAAGAACGTGTTGATGGCCTCCAGCAGGTAGTCCACGTCCTCGCCGGAGGGCCGGATGTGATCCAGCGGGCCCTCGTAGTCGTTGTCGGTGGTGCCCACCAGCGTGCGTCCCAGCCAGGGCAGGGCAAAGATCGTCCGTCCCGAGCCCGCGGGCACGATCGCACCGCCCACCAGCGGCAGGGTGGCGTGATCGAGGGTGATGTGGGTGCCGCGGCTGGGGCGGATGTGGGGCAACTCGGCCTCGTCGCGCAGCTCGTTGGGGCGCAGCTCATCGGCCCACACGCCGGTCGCGTTCACCACGTTCGCGGCCCGCACCTCGAACTCCTCACCGCTCTCCACGTCGCGCGCCCGCACCCCCTGCGTGCGACCGTCAAGCTCCAGCAGCCCGGTGACGTCGATCCGGTTGGCGCAGACCGCGCCAAAGCGCTCGGCCTCCCCCAGCACCGTCAACACCAGACGTACGTCGTCGGTCTGGCAGTCGTAGAACAGGTAGCCGCTGGTCGGCTCGCGGGCCGCCAGCGCCGGCAGCAGCGCGAGCACTTCCTCGCCGGAGATCACGCGGTGACGCTCGGGGCTCCACGACTCCACCGCCTCCACCCCGCCCGTCCGCTCCCCCGGCGTCGGCTCGCCCGTGGCTGCGCGCTCGGTGCGTGTCCGCCGTCCCCGCCGCGAGCGCAGACGATCGCCGGCCGAGCGCCGATCGGTGACCGACATCACGTCGTACAGGTTCAGTCCCACGCCCATCAGGCGATCCGGGCGAGCCCCATCGAAGGCCGGTACCACCAGCGGCAGCGGATGCACCAGGTGCGGTGCCAGGGCCACCATCAGCTGGCGCTCCAGCAGGGCCTCGCGCACCAGGCCGAGATCGAAGTTCTGTAGGTAGCGCAAGCCCCCGTGCACGAGCTTGCTGGAGCGGCTCGACGTGCCCGAGGCAAAGTCCGCGCGCTCCAGCAGCGCCACGCTGTAGCCGCGTGTGGAGGCATCCAGCGCGACGCCCGCCCCGGTGATACCCCCACCCACCACAACGACGTCGAAGTCGTTGCTGGACAGGGCCGCAAGTGCCTGGCCGCGCTCGATCACGACCAGCAGTCTTTCAGAGCCGCAGCAGCGATCTCGACCGATCGGCGCGCAACCCGTCGAGCACGCCCCTCAGATGGCCCCGCCGGCAAGTCCGATCCGGGGTGTTCGAGCTACCTGACGACGAGCGCCACGCGGGTTGGCCTGGTCTGTCGCAGGCCGGCGCGGTTGACCGCCGTGAGTTTGAACGTGCAGCGTCCCGGCCGCAGGTGGTCGGCCACGATCAAAAAGCGCCCCGCGGCGAGCGTGCGCACGCTCGGTGTGCGCGACACCTGGCGTACGCAGGCAACGCGCACGCCCTTGCGGCGGCAGGTACCCCGCTCGCGAACGCCCAGCGTGGCACGCACCGTGTGAACCGCCGCCGCACCGGTGCGCGCAGCGGAGGCGACCGCGATCGTGCAGCGGCCGCGTGTGCAGCCCTTCGCCACCACGTGCAGCCTCGGCGCGGGGTTCAGGCGTGCCGGGCGAGCCCCCAGGCGGACCCCCGGAAGTGGCGATTGCGGGGGATTGGAGGTGAGGAAGCTCGCGATGCGGGAGTCGGCGATCCGTGCGTAGACGCCGGGGCTTTCCGACTGCGCGCAGCCGTCGCCGAAGCTCACCAGCCCCGCCAGCACGTAGTCACTCGGCGGATTCGGCGGGTCCTCGCTGTCCACCACCAGCGGGCCGCCACTGTCGCCGAAACAGGAGTCCCCTCCCCCCGTGCCCGCCTGTCCCCCGGCGCACAGCATCCGCGCCGTGATCGGCTGCGCGGAGAACGGATCGGAGTAGTCCCCCGCGCATGCTTCGCCCGCCACCAGCGGGACCCTGACCGCCTGGAGGTTGCTCGGGTAGGAGCCAAGGCCTCCCGACGGCTCGGCGCGGGTATCGCCCCAGCCGCTCACCGTCGCCATGATCGACGGCCCGGAGGCCGTCGGTTCCGCATATTCCCTCGCCAGGCTCGCGTCCACCGCGATCGGCGCGATCGCGCTGAGGCCATCGTGTGCGGGCGGCGCGGAGCTGCTCCAAAGCGGCCGCCTGAGAGTGATCACACCGACGTCGAAGTCGCTGCTGGCGCGTTCGTAACTGGGGTCGTAGGACGTCGCCGCGGCGGGGTCCTCGACCGCGCCCGCGGAGGCTTGACTTGAATAGCTAAGCCGCCCGGCACCGGCCAGTACCGCGATGTGCTCGGGCGCCATCGCCCGGTTGGTTTCATCGTCGATCAAGCAGTGAGCCGCCGTCACCACATGGGTGGCGTTGATGATCGCCCCGCCACAGAAGAACCCACCGGCGACCGAGCCCGCGCGGGGGTCATAGAGGGCCACCTGAAACGGGAAGCGGGTGATCGCGACGCTCCCGCCGCCTACGATGCTCGCCCTCGCCACGGGGACATCGCGAGCTGTGACCGAGGAGCGCAGGCCCGGCTTGGCAGCGGCGGTTGAGCCCGTGAGGAGTGCACTCACCATGACGACGGCGGTCACGATCGCCGCGAGCTTGCTGCTCAAACAAACGACGATCCCACTACCGCACTCCCGCCCTACTGACCGGCACTCCCCCGACGGGAGACATTGGTGTAATGACATTGAAAATTAACGTCGTGCCTTGCCTTCAGTTGATAGGAGAATACATTAACTTTCGTGACCCACAAGTCTTTTTTGTCAACCTGGGTACGAAAACGTTCCGTGTGCAGGAGGAATGTTTCGCGGCGAGACGCGCGATCGGCGAGTCAATGCCACGTTCCGGCGCGGGCGAGCAACCCGACCCGTGCGGGCGGGGCGGAGCTGCCCATGGGCGGCCGCCCGGGCGACGCAGAGCTGCCCCAACGGCGGGCGAGAGCGATCACACCGACTTCGACTGCTGTCGACTGACTGCTTGTCGACTGACTGCTGGTCGACTGCTAGAGGATCGCTACAGGGCCCGCGATGACCGCGGGCCGGGCCGTCAGAGCTGGCCCAGCTCCGCCGTGATCTCGGCGACCGCCGACTTCGCGTCGCCGAACAGCATCGCCGTCTTGGGATCGAAGTACAGCTCGTTCTCGATGCCCGCGAAGCCGGGGTTCATCGAGCGCTTGATCACGATCACCGAGCGACTGTCGGCGACCTCAAGGATCGGCATCCCGTAGATCGGGGAGGACGGGGTGTTCTTGGCCGCCGGGTTGGTGACGTCGTTGGCGCCGATCACCAGCGAGACGTCGGTGCGCAGGAACTCCGGGTTGGCGTCGTCCATCTCTTTGAGCTGGTCGTAGGGCACGTCGGCCTCGGCCAACAGCACGTTCATGTGCCCCGGCATGCGCCCGGCGACCGGGTGGATCGCGTAGCTGACCTCCACCCCGCGCTTCTCAAGCTCCTTGGTCAGCTCCCGCACCGCGTGCTGGGCCTGCGCGACCGCCATGCCGTAGCCCGGCACGATCACCACGCGACTGGCGTAGGCAAGCTGGATCGCGGCATCGGAGGCACTCGTGGAGCGCACCGTCCCGCCATGCTCACCCGCGCCTTCGGCGCCCTCCACCGCTCCCCCGCCGCCGAAGCCACCGGCCACGATCGAGGGAATCGAGCGGTTCATCGCGCTCGCCATCAGGTTCGTCAGGATCGTGCCCGAGGCGCCCACGATCATGCCCGCAACAATCAGCGCCGGGTTGTTCAGTGCGATGCCCGTCGCTGCCGCGGAAAGCCCGGTGAAGGCATTCAGAAGCGAGATCACCACCGGCATGTCGGCGCCGCCGATCGGCAGTACCACCGCGTTGCCCAGCAGCGCCGCGACGAGCAGCATCAGGATGAAGATCAGTTCCGAGTTGGCCCCGGCCACGAGGTCGACCCCGGCCGCCAGCGCGAGGATCAGCAGCACCAGGTTGACGATCTGCTGGGAGGAGCCGAAGCTGATCGGCCGGCCCGGCAAGATTTCCTGGAGCTTGGCGAACGCGATGTTCGAGCCCCAGAAGGAGATTGAGCCGACGATCGCGGCGAACACCGAGAACAGCGCGACATAGGTCGGCACGCCTTCGTAGGTGGACCCGAAGTCCCTGAACTCGGCCCAGGCGATCAGGAACACCGCGCCGCCGCCCACGCCGTTGAACAGCGCCACCATCTGTGGCATCGCGGTCATCTTGACCTGACGGGCCGCGGGAATGCCGACGGCGGTGCCGAGCGCGATGCCCAGCACGATCAGGCCCCAGTTGCCCTCGTCGGGCTGGAGCAGCGTGGCAACCACCGCGATCGCCATGCCAACCCCGGCGATGCGGTTGCCCCGCACGGCCGAGGTCGGACCGGAGAGCCCGCGCAGCCCCTGGATGAACAGGCCGAAGGCGATGATGTAGAGGACGTCCAGGAAGCTGCCGTCCTGCAGGAACGTGCCAAGCACCGGGTGCAGCGCGATCATCCCTCGGTCCCGTCCCGATCCTTGCCCGCGGGGGGTTTGGGCTTTGACTTGAACATCTCGAGCATCCGGTCCGTCACGAGGAAGCCGCCCACGACGTTGATCGTGCCGAACGTGATCGCGATCACGAGGATGATCTTGTTCAACGTCCCCCCGCCCGAGAAGCCCACGATCAACAGGCCGCCCAGGAGCACGATGCCGTGGATCGCGTTGGTGCCCGACATCAGCGGCGTGTGCAGCGTGTTGGGCACCTTGGAGATCACCACGAAGCCGATGAAGCCCGCGAGCACCAGGATCGCGAGGTTGGTCGTGAGCACGCTCGCGAGGATCACGAGGCCGCCGCCTTTGCGCCGGCGTGGACGATCTCTCCGTCGCGGACCACGCAGGCACCGCTGACGATCTCATCGTCGAAGTCGAGCTGTAGCGAGCCCTCCTCGCCGATGAACAGGTCGAGCAGCGCGAGCACGTTGCGCGCGAACAGCTGCGAGGAGTGCTCGGGCATCGTCGCCGGCAGATTCAGAGGCGAGACGATCTTCACGTCGTGGCGCACAGCGGTCTGCCCCGGCTCGGTCAGCTCGCAGTTGCCGCCCGCCTCGCCCGCGAGATCGATGATCACCGACCCCGGCTTCATGCCCTCCACGGCCTCGGCCGTGACCAGGCGCGGCGCCGGACGTCCCGGCACCAGCGCTGTCGTGATCACCACGTCAAAACCCTTGATCGCGTCGGTCAACGCCTGCTGCTGGCGCGCGCGCTCCTCCTCGGTCAACTCGCGGGCATAGCCACCCTCGCCGCTGGCCTCAAGTCCGAGATCGAGCCACATCGCGCCCAGCGACTGCACCTGCTCGGCGACCTCGGGACGCACGTCGTAGCCGGTCGTGCGAGCGCCCAGGCGCTTGGCGGTCGCGAGCGCCTGCAGACCGGCCACGCCGACGCCGAGCACCAGCACCTTGGCGGGCGGGATCGTGCCCGCTGCGGTCATCAGCATCGGGTAGAAGCGACCCATCTTCTCGGCGCCCAACAGCGCGGCCTTGTAGCCCGCGACGTTGCTCTGCGAGGACAGCGCGTCCATCGACTGGGCACGCGAGATGCGCGGGATCGCCTCCATCGCGAAGGCCGTCGCCCCGGCCGCGGCCAGCGCGCGTGTGGTGTCGGGGCTGCTCAGCGGCGCCAGGAAGCCGATCAGGATCGAGCCCGAGCCCAGGCCACGGATCTCCTCCTCGCTGGGAGGCGCGATCTTCACAACCACGTCGGAACTCCAGATCTCGGCCACATCGCTGCTCATGCGGGCTCCGGCGGCCGCGAACGCGTCGTCGGGCAACAGGGCGTCGGCGCCCGCGCCGTTTTGCACGACGATCTCCAGGCCCTTGGCCTTTAGCTTGCCGACCACCTCGGGCACAAGTGCCACGCGATGCTCGCCGGTCGCTGTTTCCTTCGGAACGCCTACCCTCATAGGAAGGCCGGGAACGTATCCGATCGGGCCGACGGGTGCCAGCCCGGTCGCCCTTGTGCGAGACTCGAAGAGACCATGACCGTCAACTTGACGCGAATCTACACCAAGCTTGGCGACGGCGGCGAGACCCATTTGGGAGACATGAGCCGTGTCTCCAAGGTCGACCCGCGCGTGGAGGCCTACGGCACCGTCGACGAGCTGAACGCCGTGCTCGGCCTCGCGCTCGCCCAGCCCGGACTGCCGGCCCGCTTCGGCGAGTGGCTGCGGCGCGTGCAGAACGATCTGCTCGACCTCGGGGCCGACCTCTGCGTACCCGGAGCGCCCGCCGACTCCCCCGCCGACGCCGAGGCGGAGCGTGCGCGCCTGCGCATCTCCCCCCAGTACACCGAGTGGCTGGAGCAAGCCTGCGACGAGGTCAACGCCAAGCTCGCCCCGCTGCGCTCCTTCGTGATCCCCGGTGGCAACCTCGCGGCCGCGCATCTGCACGTGAGCCGCACCGTGTGCCGTCGCGCCGAGCGGCGCGCGATCGCGGTTGGAGCCGAGGCCAACCCCGAGGTGGTGCGCTACCTCAACCGGCTCTCAGACCTGCTGTTCATCCTCAGCCGCGCCGTCGGCGAGAACGTCGAGTCCCTGTGGGACCCCGGCGCACACGGATCAGATCCGGCGAGCTGCTGAAAGCCCGCGACTCGCTCGTGTCGGGTGCGTAGCGCGCTGCCCCTGCACGGCACTCACCGGCCAGCGCGCCTCGCAGAAGCGCAGCACGGCGATCGCCAGCGAGATCCAGAGGGTCGCCAGCAGGAATCCCCCGAGGACATCGCTCGGCATGTGCCAGGCGAGCACCAGCAGGGTTATGCCCACCGCCACCGCGAACAGCGCCCCGAGCGTCGCCACCGCCGGACGCAGACGCTCCGGCGCGACCAATAGCGCGCACAGCGTGAGCGCCATCGCCGCGGTCGCATGACCGCTGGGGAACGACGCCGCCGTAATCACCTTCCAACCCACCTGCGCGTGGTGATAGGCCAGCAACGGCTTGAGCAGCTCCGCGCTCAGCGGCGCGAGCGCCAGCACGAACACCACCGCCAGCGCCAGCCGCGGGCGGCGTCGGCGGAGCGCCACCGCGACGAGTCCCACGCCCCACACGATGAATGGAAGCGGGTTCAGCAGGTTCAGCAGATGGTTTCCGAGTCCATCAAGCCGCGGGCCGTTGAGCCGCATGAAGTCGAACAGCGCCGAGGCGTCGTGCGCGCGGGCCATCGGGACCGACACGACCACGATCCAGGTTCCCATCAGCCCCAACAGACACAGCGCCGCCACACGCAGCGCCCAGGCGATCGGCTTGGTGGGAGTATTCGGCGGCATCGTCCCTACAGGGTAGAGACGTCGATTAACGCTCGCTGAACCTCGCGGGCGTGCCCTGCCACGCACCGGCCCCACCGGGAAGGTGACCCCCGCCAGCGCCGTCAGCGCCTGTGCCGTCACCCACACCGGCGTCTGCGCGCTGGTCCGCGAGTAGCGCACGCTGCCGTCGGGAGCGATCAGGCTCTCCAGATAGGCGAGCGGCGAGCGACTGCCGTGGCGATGGACGGCGCCGGGCTTGCGAGCAGCCGCGATCAAGCCCTGAATCGCCCACGAGGTCGACTGGGCGTTGGATTCGCCGCCACGCTCCTGGGGGTAGCCCCCGTCGGGGTTCTGCGCGCCCACCAGGAAGGCCGTCGCGCGCGTGACGGCCCGGCGCTTTCGCATCCCGGCGTCCACCAGCGCCTGCAAGGCCGCCGCGGTATCGTCAACGTCGCTCGGCCCGCCCCCGCCGGACGGGGAGCGTCCCGTGAAGCCGAAGCCGCCGTCGTGGTTCTGCTGGGCGCCGATCCAGCGTCCCGCTGCGCGCACGAGCGGGTCAGCCGCGGAGCGCCCCGCGGCCCGCAGCGCGAACACCGCGAACGCGGTGATGTTGACCAGATGTTCGAAGGATCCGTCCTGCGCACGGGCGCTCAACAGCTTGGCGAGCAGATCGACCCCGGGCAGCCCGCTCAACGGCACGCCGCAGGCGTAAAGCCCGAGGATCGTGCGCTCCACGTCACCCGTCCCCTGGAGGGTCGCCGCTTCGGCGCGCATCGCGTCCACCACCGAGTGACCCCCGCGGCGCAGGCTCAGCGGGTCGCGCCCGGCGCCCGCCAGCCCAATCGCCACCCAGGCCGAGTCAAGCTCGTTGGAGGACTGTCGCCGCGCTCCCCCGAAGCCCCCGTTCGCATTCTGGGTGCCCGCCAGGAACCTCAGCTCGCGCGCAATCTGTGGGCGTGCCGTGGAGGCCACGGCCGGGGAGCGGGGTCGTGCTGTGGAGGCCACGGCCGGGGAGTGGGCGGCGGGTTTCATGACCGAGTGTGTGGCTGGTTCCGCGGCCGCCGCATGGGCGGTCCCGGCGCCCGGGAGCGCGAGCGCACCGAGCACCGTCGCGACCAGCAGCAGGCTTGTGGTGGCGGCTTGCGCGGTCTCCCCCCCGGCCTGCTCCCAGCTGATGTTCATGCGCGCCTGTATCCGCGCGAGCAGTCGCGCCAGCTCGGGTGCGAAGGCGATCCCGAAGCCAAAGCTGGCCACGGTGTCGACGAGATCGAACGGCAGCGCCGTGCCGCTCACCGCGAGCAACGCCGCCGGGGTGTGACTGGCGCCGATCGTCCAGGTGTAGACGTCCATGATCTCCTTGGCCCCCAGCGCGGACAGCGCGCAACCGAGTGCGAGCGCCACGCGCCCCAGACGCCGCCGGCTGAGCCGACCCGCGAGCGCCCCGGCGAGACCCACCAGGCCCCAGGCCGCCATCTGCCACGGCGTATAGGGCCCCTGGCCCAGCAGGATGTTGGAGGCCAGCATCCCGACTGCGCCGACCGTGAAGCCGGGCAGCGGACCCAACGAGTATCCGACCACGAACGTGATCGCGGTGATCGGCTTGACCTCGGGCAGCGCGACGAACGCGTCGCGGCCCAGCGCGGCGACCGCCGCCAGCGTGCCGACCACCGCCGCCATGCGCGCCGAGGGGCGTGCGCGCTCATAGGCGACCCAGCCGATCACCAGCACCAGGCCGACCACGAGGAACAGGGACGTCGGCCAGCTCAACAGCGCACCCCTGCTTGCAGCGCGACGCCCGCCAGCTGTGCCGCGCCCTGCTCGGGCAGCAGCGCCCCACCGGCTCCACCGAGGATGCGGGCCGTCTCGGTCGCGAAATACCAGCCGCCCGCCAGCAGCTCACCGGCGGGCCCATCGGCGATTACGCGACCGTCGGCGAACAGCACCGCGCGCTCCGCGCAGGCCGCCGCGAACTCGGGGTCGTGGGTCGCGACGATCACCGCCTGACCCGCCCGGGCGCGCCCGCGCAGTTCGAGCGCCAGGTCGGCCTTGACCTGACGATCCATGCCACGGGTGGGCTCGTCGAGGGCGAGCAGCGCCGGGACCTCCTCGCCGCCGGTCACGATCGCGATCGCCAGTCGCTGGCGCTCGCCCCCGGAGAGATCGCGCGGGTTGCGCGCCCCCATCCCGTTCAGCCCCGCCGCCGCCAGCGCCGCCGTGGGCACCTCCTGATCCACTCGCTCGTGCACGAAGTAGTCGCCCGGATTCTGGACCAGCAGCGCCACACGTCCGCCCCGCTCGATCCGCCCGCGGGTGGGCGCCAGCAGTCCGGCGGCGTGGCGCAGCAGCGTCGACTTCCCCGCCCCGTTGCGCCCCATCAGCGCGATCGTCTCCCCGGGGCGAACCTCGAGGTCGACCCCGCGCAGGATCGCCGGGCCGCGGTGCAGCTCGTGCCACACCCCCCGCAGGCGTAGCGCGAAAGCCTCGGTTGGCTTGCGCCGCAGCCGTCTGGCGGCCGCGGTTGGCCCCGTCGCTCCCGTCCTTGTCGCAGCTGCTCCCGACACAGCCGTGGCAACCGCAGCCGTGGCAATCGCAGACCTCACGGCGAGGGGGCTCGCTTCGGCTGGGAGCAGGCCTTCCTCGCGCAGGGTTGCGCGGGCCTGTTTGACGCCCACGGGCGCGGGCGCAAGACCGGCCAGCGAGAAGAGCTTGGCCGCCGGGGTCTGGAGGGCGGCGCTGTGGCCCGCGGCCCACTCCAGGAACGAGCCCGGATCGCCGTCGTGACCGACGCGACCGCCGTCCATGGCGATCACACGATCGGCGCCGTACAGACAGCGCTCCAGGCGATGCTCGGCGAGCACGATCGTGGTCTCCCACTCCTGATTGAGGCGGCGCAGCAAGCCGATCAGCTCATCCCCCGCGACCGGGTCCAGCTGCGAGGTGGGCTCGTCGAGCAGCACCACCCGCGGGCGACCGGCGAGCGCGGCGCCCAGCGCGACCCGCTGCTTCTCACCGCCGGAGAGTTCGTGCGTGGGACGGTCGAGCAGCCCGTCGACGGCGAGCGCGAGCGCGACCTCCTCAACGCCGCGGGCGACCGCTGTGGCGCCGTGCCCCCGGCTTTCGAGCGCCAGCGCCAGCTCGGCGCGCACCGTGCTCATCACCAACTGGCTCTCGGGGTCCTGGAAGAGGACCCCCACGAACTCACCGAGCCGTGCGGAACCGTGCTCGCGCGTATCGAGGCCCTCGACGGTCACGCTGCCCGCGAAGCGCCCCCCGTGGAAGTGAGGCACCAGACCGCAGGCGGCGCGCAGGAGTGTCGACTTGCCTGTACCCGAGAGCCCCGCCAGCACGCAGAACTCTCCGGCGGCGATCTCGACGCTCACGTCGTCGAGCGCCGGCTCGGCGGCGCCCGGGTAGCGGTAGGTGACGCGCTCGAAGGAGAGCACGCTGCTCATGGCTCGATCCCCCTCCGGTCGACCAGCGGCAGCAGCACCGCGAGCAGGAGCGCCCCGCACAGCAGCAGCGTGCCCGGGTCGATCGGGCTGCGAACGGTGGGGTAGGCCTCGAAATGCGCTGCCCCGGTGAGTCGTCCCACGACCGCCAGCGCCACCACCGCCACAGCGGAGAGCAGAAACGCGAGATCGTGGCGTGACCAGGCGCGCGTTCGGAGACCACGCGAGCGCGGTGCACGGGCGGCGGCGGCGAAGCCGCGCAGCTCCAGGGTGGCCGCCACATCCATCGCCCGGTCGAGCGACCCTCCGACCATCGCGGCGATCAGGGCCACTCTGCCGCGGGCTCCGCGGGGGGCGCCCCCGGGACGGGTGCGCTGGGCCTCGGCCAGGCGCACCGCGTCGGCACCCAGTACCGGCACCATGCGGGTCGCCAGCGACGCGGTGAGAGCCGAGCGAAAGGACAGCCGGCGAAAGATCTTCAGCAGCTCGTCGGGGTCGACGGCGAGGCTTGCCAGCATGCTGATCAGGATCAGCAGGGTGAGCTTGAGGGCGATCACCGCTCCATAGATCACGGCCTCAACGGTGAGGTTGCCCTGGCCGAACGGGCCCAGGTCGCCCAGCCGGGCGAACACGGTGAGGCCGTCGCGACTCACCAGCACGTTGACGGCCACGATCGGCAGCGCCACGATCGCGGCGGTGCGCAGGGCGCGCACAAGCTCGCGTCCCACCCCGGCGCCCGCGCCGGCCCCCAGGATCGCGACGGTGAGGGCGGCCAGTGTGAGCGGGTGATAGAGCAGCAGCGCGGCGCTCGCCAACGCGAGGGCCCACAGGGCTCCAACCCATGCGCGCGCCGCGTGCAGCGGGCTGGGCAGGTTCCTGTAGAACATCGTCGCGGTGCTCCTCACGGCCCCCCCTGGGGCACGGGCAGTACCTGCCCCGCGGTGAGCGCGACCGCGAAGTGATCGGCGAGCGTGGCCTCCGCGAGGGCATGTGCGGCGCGGTCCACCCCGGCGTCGTCGGTTCCGGTCACGAGCCAGATCGGGTTCGCGCCCGAGTAACGCGCGGCGGCCACCAGTCCCGCGCCGGAGGTCAGAGTGCGAGTGGCGGCGCCGTCGGGGTCGAGCAGCGTGAGCGTGCGTCCGTTGGCCGCGAAGCGCGCGTAGATGCCGCTCGCGCGCGGGCCGCTTTGCAACCCCGCCGTGCCGGGGCGCCCACCCAGCGCCGAGAAGGGCCCCACGAGCACGCGCAGGATCTCCGGACCGTCGCCACCGCCGAGCGCCGCAACCGCCGCGGGCACGCCCTCGCCACGAAGCCGGTCGGTGACGGTGCGACACGCGTCACCCCGCGCGTCGACGCACTCGACGCGCACCGGCAGACGTTTGCCTCCGATCCCGTTCAGAAAGGGCTCGGGGAACGAGCCGACCACTGCGGGAACATCCTCGGTCTGGCTCCAGTCGTGCCGGTCCCACCAGATGCGATCGCCCGGGTTGACCTTCGTCTCGGCCGCGCCCTTGGCCGCCTCGACGCCGTTGACGTAATAGAACCAGTCGACCGGCTCCCCCCCCTGCCGACCGCCGGAGAGACCGTCGATGCTCTGCACGAAGCCGCCCCCGTAGCGCAGATCGACCTTGGCGTTGCGTCGCAGGAGGCTCATCGCGGTCTCTTCGCCGCCCAGCTGCGGAGCGCCGACGCGATGCAGCACGCGAGCCCCGAAATCCCGGGTTACAAGCAAGCTGACGTCGCGGGGCGCGTGCCCGGCGCCCAGCCCGCAGCCGGCGAGCAGCATCGCCCCCAGAGCAGCCGGCAGCGCTGTGTACGCGGACCGTCTCACCGGACCACGATCGTCTCCGGAAACGACGGCACCAGTCCGGGCTTGGCGGCGCTCAGCACGTAGTGACCCGGGCGCCTGGGGACGGCCAGGGTGGCCCGACCGCCGCTCCCCGTCACCGTGGCGCTCGAGCCGAACTGGATGTCGGCAGCGGCGACGGCCCTGCCGCGGCCGTTGTTGTCGTAGCCGGTGACGCTCACCGTCAGCGCTCCCCCGGGTACGAGGTGGCCGCCGGGGTAGGACACCGCGATGTCAAGCGTGCGCTGGCAGCCCCCGGCGCTCGCAACGCACCAAAACCACAAGACGCGCCGGCCGGATCCGAGCAGCCGCCCATTGCCGAGTGCTCCGCTGGTGTCGGCGGCGCCGGTGGTGCCCGAGCGGTGGCCCACCTTGTACTCCCAGCCGTCCTGGCCCCGGTTGAGCTGTCCGGCGACCGAGTTGACGAACAGCTCGGCGGAGTCGGCTGCAGAGGAGCCGCAGTGGCCGTAGTCGTGCAGGCCCAGCGCCGCACCGTCGAGGCGTGCGAGCGCCAGCAACGCTGCCAGCGGTGTGGCGGCAGCCACCGCACAGTGACGGCCCGCGACGCTCACGTTGGCGGCGGCGGCACTCACGCGCCGCACCCCCAACAGCGTGCCGCCGCGACCGACGGCCATCGTTTCCACGGCCGGCGCGGCGGCGGCGGGGCCGGCAAACACCAGCCCCGCCGCGAACACCGAGAGCCAGTGCTTAGCGGACATCGAAGGTGACGTGGGTGGCCGTGTGGTGCGCGGCGCTGTCCACGGCCTCCACGTCATAGGTGTAGTGACCTGCGGGCAGCCGTGCCGGGAGCAGGTAGTTGAACGAAGCCGCCGAGCCCACCCCGAAGAACGAGGTGCTGTGGCATTTCGCTTTCACAAAACGCTCGACGCGTCCGTTGAAGTCCAAGCAGCGGCCGCGGTAGGCGCGCTGAAGACTGATGCGGACCCGCAGCAGCGTGACACCGCCGGGAACGTTGACGACCCCGCCCAGCAGGCGCGGCCCGTGCCGACGGGCATAGGTGTGATTGGCCCTGACACCGCGGATCTGCGCCACCGCAGCCGTGGACGTCACGACGCTTGTGCCGGGGGTCGTAATCGGTGTGCTCGTCACGGGGCCCCCGGGCACCGTGGTGCCACAGCTGCCGTCGTTGCCGTTGTGCACGCAGACCGTCAGCCCGTTGGAGCGCACGGAGCCCGCGTGGGTCGCCTTCAGGGTCTGTGTGCCGACCTGGGTGAGGGTGATCGTGGCGTCGCCCGCGGCGTCGGTTGTCGGACTCGACGCACTGGTGCTCGTGACACCCGCGCTGAGGGTGCCTATCGCGGCGCCCGCGACCGGCTGGCCGTTCTGAGCATCGGTCACGTGGACCGTGAACGGTGTGCCGGTGCTGACGGCGGCGGGCCCGCTCAGCTTCAGCAGCTGAGTGAGGTTGAAGTAGTTGTAGGCCCACAGCACGTCGCTGCCGGCGGCGAGCTGGAACTGACATCCCCCCACTCCGGCGGTGGTGTAGTTCACCGCATAGCCCCACGAGGGGTATTCGGGGGCGCCCCCGTTTGCGTCGGGGCCCACCTGGGAGACTTCGAAGTCGTTGAAGGCGCTGTACCACTTGGCGTTGAAGGCCAGCCCGTTGGCCAGCGAGGCGTCATAGAGCGCCGTGGTGGGCGTGGCCGCCGCATTGCCGAAGCCTCCGTTTTCACCGTTGTCCTTGAAATCGCAGGCGTTGGCTTCCGGACTGGTTGTCGTGCTGATGCCGGGCGGGGAGACGATCGCTTCGGTGCTGATGGGGCCTTCGTAGAGCGTGCTCGTCGAGCCCTCCACACGGAGGTTGACGGTGATCGGCGCCGCCGATGCGCCGGGCGCGAGCGCCAGGGCGCCGGTGAGCGAGACCAGGGTCAGTGCGCCGATGAGCGCGGAGGATTTACGACTTGATTTAGGCATGGAGCCACCCCTTTCCACGAGGGCTTGCGGGCTGTGGTCGGAGGCTGGTCTCCTGGCTCCCGGGCTCGACCCTCCGCGCCTTCCCGTCTCGCCGGAGGCGAATCGGTGGCTGCACGCCGCAACGGCGCACCACGGTGGGCATCCCCGGTCACAGTGGCGGGTCCGCGCCGGATTCACACCGACTTCCCATTACCACCGACCTTGGTTGTCTCAGAGATCCTACTCCCGGGCGAGCGTCCGACGCGGCCCGAGCTGCGAACGCGGCAGACCCTAGGGCCGCGAACACGGCAGAACCCTCGGGCGGCGAACGCGGCAGACCTCAGCTGCGAACGCGGCCGACCTTCAGCGTCCGAGGCTCGCCAGATCGGTGTCGAGGTCGCCGAGCGCCCGGCGGTCGCCGAGGGGGCGCCCGTCGCGGATCAACCGGCGCGCGTGATCGAGGTCACCGGAGCGCTCGACCGAGAGCGCCGCGAGGACGCGTCCGTCCTTTAGGTACCAGTGCGAGAAGGCCCCCTCCTCGTAGGAGCCGCGGACGATCTCCTCGTCCCAGTCGCGTGCCGGTCCGACGTACTCAAGCGAAGCCCAATCGGCGAGGTCGGAGAAGAAGTAGGGGATCACATCGTGTGGGGTGTCGCCGCCCAGCATGTTCAGGGCCGCGGTCTTGCCGTGGTTGAAGGCCACGTCCCAGTGCTCCAGGCGTAGGGAATGCCCGTGAACCACGGAGTCGTACTCGCACATGTCGCCCGCCGCGAACACGCCGGGAGCCGAGGTTTCCAACCGCGAGGAGCACTTCACGCCGCCCAGCTCGCCGATCTGGAGCCCCGCGGTCTGGGCGAGGCGCACGTCGGGGGTCACCCCCGCGCCGACCACCACGGCTTCGGCGGGCAGTTCAAGGCCGCGCTTGGTGATCACCCGCGCCACGCGCCCGTCGCCCTCGAAGCGCTCCAGTTCGTCGCGGCCGTGCACGATCACCCCGTGTGAGTGCAGGATCTCCGCGAAGAAGCGCCCGGCCTGCTCGCCGAAGCCCCGTTCGAGCACGGTGTCCTCCTGCATCACGATCGTGCAGCGCTTGCCCAGCAGGGTCAGGCTGGCCGCGACCTCGCAACCGATGTAGGAGCCGCCGATCAAGACCACGTTCTCGACGTCGGCCACACTCGCACGGATCGCGTCGGCGTTGCCGAGGGCGCGCAGATAGTGGATGTCCTCAAGCTCACACCCGGGCACGTTCAGACGCCTGATGTTGGCCCCGGTGGCGATCAGCGCCTTGTCGAACTCGATCTCTTCCTTGCTCGAGAGCTTGGCGGTCCGTGCCTGCGGGTCGAAGCTCATCACGCTCGTGCGGGTGAGCAGCTCAATGTCGTGCTGCTGCCACCACTCGGCGGGGCGAAACAGGACGTCCTCGCGACTTTCCTTGCCCTGGAGGTAGCCCTTGGAGCAGGGCGGGCGGTCGTATGGCGCGTCGGGCTCGCGCCCCACCACCAGGATCGATCCCTTGGCTCCGGACTCGCGCAGCCAGCGCGCGCAGTTGGCGCTTGCCAGTCCTCCCCCGATCAGCAGGTGGTCGACCTTGCGGGCGGTCATGTTCGCCACCTTACAACCCCGGCGGATGACGGACCGACCAGTGGGCCCAGGTGGGGATGTGGTCGAGAATCCGCCAGCGCGGCCCATCCTGGGCGCGGTTGGGGCCAGTGTCGGTGCCGTGGTGGCTCGTGTCCAGGCGCAGGCCGGCGACCACGACGAACACGTGCGCGCTGGGGGCGGTGGCGGCGTAGATGCTCACCCAGCGCCCGGGGCCGGGCTCGCCCCAGCGCATGTAGGACTGGGCAAGCGGGTTGTCTTTCAGGATTTCCGCGATCGGTCTGACCCCGGCGCGGAAGAGCATGTAGTTGATCGCGCTGGAGCAATCCTCGCTGAGCGCCCCGCGCGGGTCGGGATGTCCGGCGGGTCCGTAGGGCAACTGCTGTAGCTCGTTGCCCGCGATCACCAGCGCCTGCACCACCGGCGGGGCCCGCGCGGGTATCAGCGCGAGATGACCGTCGGTGGGCGCGAGCAGCGCACGCTCGCCCTCGACCAGCCGGACCGGGGCCGCCACGCCGGTGAGATCGAGGCTCGCGCCCGGAGCCTGGTTCGCGCCGAGCGCCGGTCGCGACGAGCTTGTGCCGCGGTAGAGGGTTGCCCAGCGCTCGACCTCATCGACATACCAACCGGCGTGGTTATAGGCGTAGATCGCCGCCCGATAGTCGGCGGGGGCACCGTACGCAAGCAGGTAGTTGGCCATCGCCCGAATCGCATCCGCGGGCTCCCAACGATCCTTCACACCGTCGCCGTCGCCGTCCACGCCGTATTTGCGCCAGGTCGAGTCCAGGAACTGCGCCGGGCCGCCCGCACCGGCGCTGTTGACCGCCCCCTCCCGTGTGCACGACGGGTCCGGGTCGCGCCCGTGATCGCACTCGACCTTGCCGATCCCCGCCAGGATCGACCAGTCCAGACCATAGTGCCGGGCGGCCCGCCGATAGAGCGTGAGATAGCCGGCCGGGATTCCGGCGGGAGCCGGCGCTGAGCCTGCGTCCGATCCGGGTTGCACCCCACCAGTTGGCGTGGCCGTAAGGGCCGCGGTGCTCATCGCGACCATCGCCAGGTACGCGGCGGCCGCGCTGCCGAGCGCGACAACTGTCAGCAGTGACCTCCGTGCGCTCCTCACCCGAGCGGCAGCGGATCCGTGCTCCAGCCCATCTCACCCTTGCGACCGTCGATGAATTCGAACACGTCGCGCATCAAGGGTGAGCCCTGTTCGGAGTCACGTACGAACGGCGGATACTTCACGCTCTCGACCGCCTGCTTCGGCGCTCGATGACCCGCCAGCTCGGCCTCTGCCGTAAGCCCCCGCAGACGCCGCCGCGCGCCCAATTCGCGATCCACTTCCGCGCGGGCCCGGCGCCGACGGGACGCATCGAGTTGCTCGTACTCCACCGCTCCGAAGCCCACCAGACCGGCCAGCGCGGGATAGTCGCGCCGCTCCCCACCGTGAGTGGCCGCGGCCGGGAGACCGGCGGCCGGCAGAATCGCCTGGTCATCCAGGAAGCGTGCGCCCTGCTGGCTGGGGTCTGCGCGCTGCTGGATCGGATCGCCTCCCCCGATGCCCTGGATCGCGTCGCCCCCCCAGCTGTTCTGGGTGGCCGCATCACCCCGACCACCGGCTGCTGTCAGGCTGCGGGCACGGTCGAAGGCTTGCTCCTGCGCGATCACGCCTGCCTCCAGACGCTCTGCCCGCAGGCCCAGCAGCGTGGCGCGGCGACTGTCAGCGCCCATGCTCGCGCGAGCCTGCTCGGCCCGGATGCGGGCGAGGCGCTTGCGCTCGGCGTCCAGGCGCACCTGGGTGTCGGGACCCGTGGCCACCAGCGCCTCCGCGCTGCGCCGCTCCTGCTGAGCGACGCGAAGTACCTGCTCGTCCGCATCGCTCGCGTGGTTGCCATGACGCAGCTTGTGCTGTGGTCTGGCGTGCCACGGCTTCATGTGCCGTGGGTTGGAGTGCCGTGGGTTGGCCGCTGTGATCTGGGCGCGTTCGCGCGGTGTCACCCAGCGCTCCGAGCGATCGACGGCCCGGCCTGCCGCTGTGATGAGCAGACCCGGCCTCGGCAAGGCCCGGCGCAGCCCCCGTCCAACCAACCTGCGCGCGTGCGGGCTTGCAACGCGTCGCTCCCCCCAGAGACCGAGCGCCTGGTGGCGATGATGAAACCCGCCCCACCAGAGTGCCGAGAGCAGCATCCAGCGGGTCCAGAACCCCAGGGCCGGTAAACCCATCAACATCCGCGAGAGTCGCAGAACGACGCCCAGCATGAAGGCGTAGAGGACTTTTGAGGTGACCGATCCCAGCAGTCGGGTGGCCCAGTTCCTGAAGATCGCGCGCCCGTGATCGCCGAACGCCGGAGCCAGGACCGCGACGGGTGCAAGCAGCAGATAGAAGAGACTCACCACCCCCGACCCGAGCAGCTGTAGGGCGAGGAAGCCGAGCAGCATGATCAGCCCCAGCGCGCCGACTCCGATCAGGATCAGGCCCTCCAGGCGGGCATAGGTGCCGGCCTGCGTGCGGAACTCGGCCATTTCCGCGGTTGGGCCATGACAGGCGGTGGCGTCACTGCTGGAGCACAGGACCCTCAACAGAGACCCGGAGCTGTTGATCGAGTTACGTGCGGTTTGGTTGGCGGGCAGCGCAAGGAACAGCTGGCCGTTGGTGTTCGCTTCGCGCAGCAGCCGGGCACTCTGCCCTGTCCTGACCAGACGCAGCCCGGCGCTGTACAGACGTGAGTCCAGGCGCGCCGGGTCGGCGCACCACCCCACGTCCCCAAACTCCAGGAAGCACCACGGTTCTCCCACCGCACCGACGAACACGCCACCCATGCTGTCCGCCAGTGTTCGAGGCGCGTGGTCGGGCGTTCCGTCGACGATCGACGCGAGCGTTGCGAGGCTGATCTCATCGCTCCAGCGGCCGAGCACTCCGATCGTGCCCGTGGGATCAAGGATCCACCACAGCCCCAAGGCCATCATCGCCAGCATCGCCGTGACTCCGCCAATGCTGTCGGCCACGCGACGACGGACGATGCCGTGGTAGAGCGCGAGCAGCGACGCTACCGCCAGCACCACCCCCAGCCACGGTTGTGTGAATGTCGCCTCGGTCGCGCGCAGTCCGCCCGCCAACCCACTCAGGATGGCTTCGTCCGGGAGGTCGAGGGTGAAACACCATTCGAAGGCGACCACAAGGGCGTGGAGAATCCACACCAGCCCCATCCACACCGGCGCGATCAGGTAGTCCTGCATGAGGGTCGCGCTGTTGACCCCCAGCAAGCCCCCGTCAATGTGTACGTCGAGCGCATAGTTCGCGGTGGGTGCGGCCGCAGCCTCAAACCTCGAGGTCTGGCAGTTTCGCCGGCTTTCGCTCGACAGCCCGGGTGCGCCGCCACGGCAGAGGGGGCTGACGAGCCCGTTCTTTGCCAGCGGGTCTCCGTCGTCGGCGGGCGCCGAGGCCGAGGCGTCTTCAGCGAGGGCCGACGTGAGTCCGGATGCGGAGCCTGACGCGGCGGCATTTGCGATCAGGGGTGGACCGCTTGGCGTGCGCGGCGGAAGCGGTGCCGCGGCATCATAGGTTTCGATCGTTCGCGCGAGCGCGGGCGATGCCGCAAGGACCACTCCCGCAAGGACCGATGCGACGAGCAGGACACCGAGAGTCCTGCCCCTCACGGCGCGGGGGTCGGCGTGGCCGAGCGGGCACGCAGTAGGCCGGGCACCACGACATCCACCTGAAGCGCCTCGACCCGCCCGTAGTGATCGCGAAACAGGCAGCGCCCCGCATCAAGCTCCATCAGCCGTTGGCGCAGCGTCGGGTCTTCGGCGTCGAGCCCGAGCAGCGTCAGCGCCCGCGCGGCTTCGGCGTCTGAGCGCATGCCGAACACGAAGGTTGCCCCGAGCAGGTTCTCCAGCGATTCGCGCTCCCCCACGAGCGCATCGGTGACCAGTTGGGTGCTGATGATTGGGACCGCCAGCTCCGAGCGCCCCATGCGCTGGAGCGCCGTCAGCAGCGAGCGACCCACCGGATCCCCCAACAGCCGCCAGCCCTCGTCGAAGGAGAACACCTTGAGCCGTTCGCGCTCGGCGCCCATCAGGTGCATCGCGAACATCGCGATCAGCCGTACCAGCTGCTCTCCGACGCGCTCCGCCTGCGAGTGCTCGGCTCGCGGCACCCCGGGCTCAGGGGCGGGCAGGTCGCGAATCGGCAGGTAGGTGACCTGCCTGTGCCCAACCGCCGGCAGCCTCACCGCGGGATCTGAGAAGCCGAGCTGGGTGAGGCCCGATCGCGCGTACACCTCAAGGGCCTTGGCCACCTGGACGTCAACGTCATCGCCCTCGCTCAGTGCCCGTACGACCTCCAGGCAGGTTGGCCCGCGCAGGCTGCGCAGCACACGATCGACAGCGCGCACCACCGCGGTCTCCCAGGAGGGGTCGGCGCTCCCCGGGAGCAGGTCGACCAGGAAGGAGACCGCTGCGTCCTGGCGCAGATGCTCGGGCGCGACGCGCAGCGGGTCCAGCACTCCGCGCAGCGTGGGGTCCGGGCGAAGCGTGATGCACTCGGTGTGTGGCGCCACCTCCTCCATCAGGTGAAAGCTATGGTCGCCCTTGGGATCGCAGTCGATCACGCGGGCACCCAGCAGAAAGCCCTCGTACTTGAGCTTCTGATCAAGGGTCGTCTTGCCCGACCCGAGCGCGCCCACGCTGAGAATGGCGGTGTTGCGATCGCTGTCGGAGCCCTCCCGCAGGTTGAAGCGAATCGGCTGCCTGGAGCCGGAGAGCGTGTGTCCCAGGTAAAAGCCGCCGTTGGAGCCCGCCGCGTGGGCGGCATCGGGCATCATCGCGGCCACCTGCTCGGCGGTGAGCGTGTCGTCGTAGCCCGCCACCCGCGTGCGTTGACCGGGGAGGTGCTGGCAGAACAGCTCCAGCTGATCCCCCAGCGGCCGGTGCAGACGAATCTCCCCGTAAGCCCTCCGACACATCTCCACGCGCGCCTCAAGCTCCCGCTCGTCGCGCGCGCCGATCGCGATCGCCACCGTCGCCCGTAGCAGCGCGGGGCGGCTCGCAGACCGCAGGTAGGACAGCAGATCGCGGGCCTCGCGGCTGCGCTGCTCACCCTGGTCTGAGACGCCCTGCTCACCTTCGGACTCGGCGCGCACGATCTGGTCGGCGTCCTGAATCCGGCGCCGGGCGATTCGCACCGCCAACTCATTCGGCAGGTAGCGCGCGCACAGCGCCAGATCGACCGCGAAGGGCAGACTTTCGGCGGGCGCGAACATCAGCTCCACCCGCGTCCCCGGGAAGCCGGCCCGCTCCGGCAGAGCACCCAACAGGAGCTGCGCCTGCCAGCTGCTGCCCAGCTCGGACTCGATCCGCAGCCTGCGCCCCTCGTGCTCGACGTGGCCGTCCATCCAGCGCAGCACATCGCCCTCCAGCGGCGCGAGCATTCCCTCGCCGTCGCGCTCGAAGAGGAGGGCCCGCGGCTCGTGCAAACCATCCACCGGTGGCTCGCCCAACCCACGACAGAACGCCCGGCGGATCAGCCACTGCAACTCCACTCCCCGCACCGGGCGTGCGTCGATGTAACCCGCCAGACGCGCGTGAGCCCGGTCGGCGCTCTCCCGTGCGCGCTCAAGCTCGGTCACGCTCAGCAAGCGCCGGTCGCGCACGGACAGCAGTCCTCTCAAGGCGTTCAACCACTCTCGGGGCCGACGCTCCGCGGCCTGCGACACGAACGCGGAGATGTCGCGGGCCGGCTCGCGCAGGCACACCAGCAGGAACACCTCGGGCTGCCGCGCCTGGAGCGCCGTCAGACGCCGGGCGTGCTGCTCGACGTAGCCGCGGCGAGCCGACTCCCCCTCCTCCCCCAACATCTCGCCCGCGTAGCCACTTGCGTCCCACTCGCGACTGACTCGCACTATCTGTAGGTCCGCAGCCGCGGCCTCAAGCGCGCCCAGCAGCGCATGAAACCGCTCGCGCTTGCGCTCGCTCGAGAGCCAGGCGTAGGACGCCGTCGGAATCGCGAACGCCGCCCACACATCGTCGAGACCGGCCGCGAACACACAGTTGCCGTAGATGAAGCTGATCGGCGTGCGCATCGCTCACCGCACCCGCAAACTCGTGCTCCGCGCCAGCTCAATCGGCTGCGCTCCCAACGGAGGAGAGTTATCGATCAGTTCGGCGAGCATCAACTGGGGCCGCCGACCCAGACGCGCGAGCACCCCCAGCTCCCGTTCGCTGCGCTCGTGTGCCGTTGCCACGAACACCACCCCGGGCCCCCGGCAGCGCAGTCGTCGCAGTCGCCCGTCAGAGCCGTCCGCAAGTATCACGATCGCGGGTGACTGCCAGTTTTCACCGATACCCGTGAGCCGACGAAAGCAGGCGAGGTGACGTGGGCCGACCGCGTAGCGCAGGAGCGCCCGTGCCGCGAAGTGAAAGGGTCGTCCCTCGACGCGAACCATCGCGAGCAGACCCGCGCCCGCCATCGGCAGGAGCAGGTCGCGCAGATACCACGGGATCAGCCTCAGCAGGGCTCCGAGCAGCGGAAGCCGTGCCATCAGGAGCACCGAGGCAGACAACGCCAGGCAATAGAGCAGGCCTCGGATCGGCACACCGGCGGGGTTCAGGCGCAGGCGATCGATCCGGTAGATGCGCCGCTCCAGATCGAACACCGTCCGGTAGGACCGGATCTCGATCCGACTCACCGCGCGCCCAACAGCGTGTTGACCGTGTCACGTATCAGACTGAGACCGGCCGGCGTCACCAATAGGACCGCGACGATCCCCACCGCAAACACACCCACCGCGTCCCTGAAATCCCGGCGGAAGGCCAGCAGCACCCCGGCCACGGCAAAGGCCAGGCCGATCAGGCTCATTGCTACCTTACGACCAGTCTGACTGGCCTTCGAGGCGACCTCTTCCAAGGAACTGCCCGTGTCCGTGGGTGACGCCGGGCTCGTCCCGACACTCGCAGTGCTGACACCTGCCCGGGAGGAATCGGGTGAGATCATCAAAATCACGCCGATCGAGAGCAGCGCGATCGTGAAAGTCGGCTTTGTCATCAGGCCCCGCCTTGGTTTCATGCAGAAGCTCCTCGCCGCTATGAGTAGGGATCCATCTGAATCGCTGAGATCTCCCAGCGACCCCCCTGACGAGTGACGTCAAGTTCGTAGTCGAGCGTGTACTGCGCTCCTTGTCCGTCCCCGACAAGCACCGTCGCCTCTACCGAGCCACCGCCCGGCAGCCACCACAAACGCTCGAAGGCCCGCGTCGTGAGCTTCAACCCGGGGAGCGAGACGCGAGCCGAGCCACTCAGGTCCGCTGCCAGCTCCGAGGGCGCCAGCGCCAGGTAGTTGCGCAGCGCGCGCTTGACGACCGTGGCGAGCATGCGATCCTCGACATCGGGCGCGTGCGTGACATCGATCGCCGCATCGATGCCCGCCGCGTTGGGGCTCGATGCCGGGGCACCGACGAACGCCGGGTAGCCCCCGAGAGCCAAGGCGCCGCTCGCGCTCCTGATCACGCTCACCGTGAGATAGAGCAGGCCCGCAACGTCGGTTTGAGCGGCAACCGTGTAGATGTGCTCGCCCGCCCGGGGCTCCCGTTGCTGGACGATCTCGGTCCACTGCACCAGCTCCTCGCCGCTCGACGGTGGCTGCAGGCCGGCGTCGCCGTCCATCCTCGAGCCCACGAATGCCCTCAGTGCACGCCGATGGGCTTCGGGATCCTGTGCCTCCCATGTCAGGTAGCGCCGGGTGAACAGGGACGCGTAACCCTCGGCCGCCAGATCCCGGGGCGCGACAATCGGCGGCGCAACGTGTTGAACGACCGGCCGCGGGGGATCGAAGGCAAAGCGAGCGCTTGCCAGCAACCCGAAGCCCACCAGGGCGCAGAGGAGATAGCGGGGCAGTTCACGAGTCAGGCGTATTCGCCACAACGGGCGTGCCGTGAGACTCACCGGTGCGATTGCCCGCGTTTTAGCTCTCGTTCGGGCTTCAGTGCTCAAACCCGAACTCAAGGGTCGCGCTACTGCCCGGATGCTCTAGGTCCGAGATGTCGGCGAGCCCGACCGGGGCCCGCACAAAGAGGTGAACGGGCGCCTGACAACACGCGCGCCTGACCCGGGTCGCATCGCGATGGCCCGCGTAACCACGACGTACTCGATGCCCGCGATCGACGTGACCGGCTCGCTCGACCCCGCGCGCCGACTCACTCCTCGACAACACCCGCCGGGGTACTGGCACCGGCGCGACCCGCGAGCTGAAGGAATGGTCACCCGCGGCCTTGCCCGGCCTGGCTCGACCTGCCCTCCGCGCGCGCGGGGCCAACTGACTCGCCGCGAGACCCGCCACGACGGCGGACAGGATGGCCAAGAGCGCGATGCCTTGCAACTGACGAATTCGGTGCCCACGCTCGCGCGGGCCGCTCAGATCCGCGAAGTCAACCTCGTCGCTCGTGGCCGGCCCACCAGTCTCTTCCTCCTTAGCGGCGACGCGAGTCAGCCCGCCGGCCTCCTCCTCCTCGCCGATGACGCGATGCACCTGTACGGCGCCGCTTCTCAGACGCATCGCAGGACTCGTTCGCACTGGTGCGGAGGACACACGCTTGCGGCCGAGGGCCCGGCTGGGGAGAGACCAAACCCCCGACCGCTCGCGTGCGGACAAGAGACAGCTCCACGAGTGGGAAGCAATGCGCTCATGGACCGGTCCCTATCTCTGGTGCCGACCCTGCCGCCTGGCGCAGGAAGGGTCGCGCTGAAAAATCTGCATGCTTGTCCCGGCCTCGGGTGAGGGGGGCCAGGAATTGGTCGAGCCGCAAGCGCAGCATCACGAGGTCCTCGACGCCCAACCTCACGTCGGCGGGATCGACCTCCCCCTGCCCGGGATCGCCCAGCACCAGCGCCTGCTCCATGGCCGCCAGCATCGGGCTGCGGCCGCTCAGCGCCCGACGTCGATCCACTATCCGCGACCGAAACCGCTGCTCGAGAACGTTGGCCAAGTGGAACGTGCTCGCGAACTTCGCTCCCGCCCGCACACCGCTCAGCAGCTCCAACGTCGCCTGGCTGAAGCAATCTTCCAGATCCTCCATGCGCAGACGGTGACGGTGCCTGCGCAGCAACCATCCGCGCCTGGCTTGAGCGACCTGCGCGACCTGCTCCGCCACGTCCAGGCGTTCGCGACTTGCACGCGGCAACGACTGCCAGGGATCATCCGGGGCTGGTGTTCGGGCTCGTGAGTGGGTAGACACGCAAGCATGTCGAAGCGATCCGCCAGGAGACCCCCCTCCCAATGAGCATCACCGACCGCCTCCACGCCATCGACCGCTTCCAGCAGAGCCGCCCGCGGCTGGCTTTCATCGCGGCCGTGATCAAGAAGTTCGGCGACGACCAGGCCGGACAGCTGGCGGCGCTGATCGCCTACTACGCCTTCGTCTCGATCTTCCCGCTGCTGCTCGTGTTCGTGACCGTGCTCGGCTTCGTGCTCGAAGGCGACCCCGACGCCCGGGAACGGATTCTGAACGGCACCCTGGGTCAGTTCCAGATCATCAAGGACCAGATCCAAGGGCACTCGCTTTCGGGCAGCGGCCTGGGACTGACGATCGGGCTGCTAACTACCCTGCTCGCGGGCATGGGCATCACGAATGCCGCCCAGAACGCGTTTAATCGCATCTGGGATGTGCCCTACAAGCACCGTCCCAATTTTCTCAGCGCGCGCCTGCGCGGTCTGGGGATGCTCGCGATCCTCGGCACCCTCAACGTCCTCTCGGTTGCCGTGGTGGGCTTCGTCGTCGCCGGCAGCCACAGCGCGTTGCCCGTGGTCGCGGGCGTGCTGGTGGCGTTCCTGTTCAACCTCCTGCTCTTCATGGTCGCCTTCAAGCTCCTGACCGCCGTCGAGGTGGGCTTGCGCGAACTCTTGCCGGGCGTCGTGACCGCCGCCGTGTTCTGGCAGAGCCTGCAGTATCTCGGGGGGATCTATCTCAACCACGAGCTGAAGCGCACCACCCCGCTGTACGGGACCTTCGCGGTGGTGCTGGGACTGCTCGCCCTGCTCTACCTGGCCGCCCAGCTCACGATCCTCGCCGCCGAGGTCAACGTGGTCAAGGTGCGGCGGCTGTGGCCCCGGAGCTTCTTCTCCGCCCCGCTGTTGGAGGCCGACAAGCGCGCCATGACCTCCTCGGCCGGGGTCGAGGAGCGCGTTGACGAGGAGGACGTGGAAGTTAGCTTCCGCTCACCGCAGTAGCGATCGGCGCGGCCGCGAGTAGCGCGGCGAGCACCCCGAGCGCCAGCGCCGCAAACAGCGCGAGGATCTCAACGCCGCTGAGCGCACCCGCGAGGATGCTCACCAGGTAGGGCACGCTGAAGCCCGTGTACGTGAGCGCGTAGTAGACCGCCACCGTCGCGCCCCGCTCGCTCGGCGCCGCCAGTCGCTCGGTCTCTCGCAGCCCCGACACCAGGCACATCCCGTATCCCGCTCCCAGCGGCAGCGCGGCGCAGGCCACCAGCACCCGCGAATGCAGCGCGAGCGCCAGCATCCCCAGCACCAGCCCCGAGGCAGTCCCCGCCAGCCCCGCCATCGCCCCCGCCAGCTCACGTCGGCGCTCCAGTCGCTGAGCCAGCGGCTGCAGCAGCATGCCGGTGCCCAGCGTGAGGGCCGTGACCAGTCCCGCGAAGCCCACCGCGTCGTTGTGAGCCGAGCTGATCCGCGCCGGCAGTACCACGAACGAGAACGCGGCGCTGCCGAACACCCAGGGCGCCAGCGGCACGATCACCCGCCGAAAGCGCGCCCCGCGGACCGCCGCCGGCATGCTCGTGAGGCGTGGTGAGTGACGCGCCGCGGGACCGCCGCGCGGGCCGCCCACGGCCTCCGTGCGCTTGGTGACCCCCCGGTGGACTGTCTCCCGCGCCCCGATCACGACCACCACCGCCGCGACCCCGAGCAGCAGATGCGGCACGTATGGCAGCCACAGCGGATCCGGCGCCCAGTGGGCGAGCAGCGAGGCCACCAGCGGTCCCGCCCCG
Organism: uncultured Solirubrobacterales bacterium; assembly: GCA_963813115.1. GTDB lineage: Bacteria > Actinomycetota > Thermoleophilia > Solirubrobacterales > Solirubrobacteraceae > Palsa-744. The sequence continues at coordinate 1,641,295 of CAWEXS010000002.1, read as the reverse complement.
AAGCCCGCCGAGAGCGCGATCGCGGCGCGGCGCGCGGCCACGCCCGGCGCCGCGTGGCCTGCCAGATCCTGCACCCAGGCGGAGGCCGCGCTGAACACCACGCCCGAGCAGACGCCCGCCAGGAAGCGAGCCACACCCAGTCCCGAGGCCGATTCGCGTGTGAGGATCAGCAGCAGGCTCGCCAGCGGCGAGAGCGCCACGAACGGGATCACCAGGGCGCGGCGCCCGTAGCGATCGGAAGCCGCCCCGCCGAGCAAGAGCCCCGGAACGAGACCGATCGCATATATCCCGAAAATGATGCCCACCGTGCCCGCGGAGAGTCCGAGTCGATCGCGATAGACGATCAGCATCGGCGAGAACTGGTTGGCTCCCCAGCCGACCGCGAACATCGCGAAGGCCACCCGCAACCAGGAGGCTGGGCGCCGACGGCCGCCGGCGCCTCCCCGCGGCTGCTCCTCGTACCCGGGCTCAGTGGAGCGCTGTTTGGCGGCGGCCGGCACCCGAGCAGCCTATGTGCACAACCAGAAACCATGGTACTTGCGCACGCAACGATCGTTGGCTATACTAGCTATCAATTCGTAAGCTCGTATGGAGCGTATACCGATGAATTCAAGTCCCGAGCAGCACGACAACCCCCAGCCCGAGCCTCGCAAGACCCTCCGGCTGATACCCCTGGACGACACGGTGGTGTTCCCCAGCATGGGCATCACGCTGACCGTGGAGGTCGGCGAGGACGAGCGCGTGGTGCTCGTGCCACGCCATGAGAACGAGTTCCTCGAGGTCGGCACCGTGGCCGAGGTCTCCGAGCAGATCCGTCTGCCCGGCGGCGGGCGCGCGGTCTCCCTCTCCGGCGAGCACCGCGCCCTGATCGGCGCCGCTCAGACCGGTCCCGACGGCGACCTGCGTGTCGAGGTCGACGAGCGCCCCGACGACGTGCCCGTCGATGGACGCACCCGCAACCTGGAGCGCGAGTACCGCGCCACCGTCGAGGAGATCCTCGAGCTGCGCGGCGACGACGGACGGATCGCGGCCTTCCTGCGTGCGATCGTCGAGCCCGGGCCGCTGGCCGACTCGGCCGGCTACTCCCCAAATCTGTCCTATGAGCAGAAGGTCGAGCTGCTGCGCACCCTCGACGTCACCGACCGCCTGGAGCTGGCCGTGAAGCTCCAGCGCGAGAGCCTCGCTGAGCTACAGGTGCGCAAGCGCATCCGCGAGGACGTGCAGGAGGGCGCCGAGAAACAGCAGCGCGAGTACTTCCTGCGCAAGCAGATGGAGTCGATCCGCAAGGAGCTGGACGAGGACGAGAGTTCGATCGTGGAGGAGTACCGCGCCAAGATCGAGGCCGCCGGCATGCCCGATGACGTAGGCGAGCAGGCCCTCAAGGAGCTGGGGCGCCTGGAGCGCATGGGCGAGCAGACCGGTGAGTCCAGCATGATCCGCACCTACCTCGACTGGCTGATCGCGGTGCCCTGGAGCAAGCGCTCGGAGGAGCACCTCGACCCGGTTGGTGCCCGCGCGGTGCTGGACGCCGACCACGCCGGCCTGGAGGACGTCAAGGATCGCATCACCGAGTACCTGGCCGTGCGCAAGCTGCGCCAGGACCGCGGGATCGAGGCCGACCCCAAGTCGGGCGCGATTCTCACCCTGATCGGCCCTCCCGGGACCGGCAAGACATCGATCGGCGAGTCGATCGCCCGCGCCACCGGCCGTGAGTTCGTGCGCATGTCGCTTGGTGGCGTGCGTGACGAGGCCGAGATCCGCGGGCACCGCCGCACGTACATCGGGGCTCTCCCCGGACGCCTCGTGCGGGCGCTGCGCGACGCGGGCACCATGAACCCGGTGATCCTGCTGGACGAGGTTGACAAGGTCGGCGCGGACTGGCGTGGAGATCCCTCCGCGGCGCTGCTCGAGGTGTTGGACCCGGCGCAGAATCACAGCTTCCGTGACCACTACCTCGACGTCGAGCTGGACCTCAGCCAGGTCATGTTCCTGGCCACCGCCAACGTCGCCGACACCATCCCGGGGCCGTTGCTGGACCGCATGGAGGTCATCCGTTTCGACGGCTACACCAGCGAGGAGAAGCTCGCCATCGCCAAGGGCTACCTGTGGCCGCGCCAGCGCGACCGCAACGGCCTGCGCGAGGACGAGGTGGAGATCTCCGACGAGGTGCTCCGCACCGTCATCAGCGAGTACACCCGCGAGGCCGGTGTGCGCAGTCTCGAGCGCGAGCTGGGGACCGTGCTGCGCAAGACCGCCACGCGCGTTGCCTCGGAGCAGGTCAAGACCCCGGTGAAGATCGGACCGGAGATCGTGCGCGAGGCGCTCGGTCGCCAGAAGTTCTTCCAGGAGTCAGCATCGCGGACCGCCACGCCCGGTGTCGCCACCGGCCTGGCCGTGACCGGCGCCGGCGGTGACGTGCTGTTCGTCGAGGCCACCACCATGAAGACCAGCGGTTCCGGTGGCGGCGGCCTGGTGCTCACCGGTCAGCTCGGCGACGTGATGAAGGAGTCCGCGCGGATCGCCCTCTCCTACGTGCGCGGCCATGCCGAGCGGCTGGGCATCGAGGAGAGCGCCTTCGAGGGACACGAGTTCCACGTGCACGTACCCGCCGGAGCGATCCCCAAGGACGGCCCGAGCGCCGGCGTGACGATGGTCACCGCCCTCGCCTCGCTGCTGAGCGGTCGACCGGTCAAGCACACGGTCGGGATGACCGGAGAGGTCACCCTGCAGGGACGGGTGCTGCCGATCGGCGGGCTCAAGCAGAAGGTGCTGGCGGCCCACGCCGCGGGGCTCACCGACGTGATCCTGCCCGAGCGCAACCGTGGCGACCTGGACGACATTCCCGAGGAGGTCCGCGAGCACATGACCTTCCACCCGGTGATGACCGTCCAGGAGGTGCTCGACCGAGCGCTGGAGCCCGCCCGCGATGTCGCGCTGTCGTAGATGTGAGCCGGTTCCCCAGGAGGTCCGCCAGACCGCGGACCTCCTGGAGCGACGCTGGCAGCTTTCGATCATCTACGCGGCGCTCACCGGGGCGCTGCGCTTCAACGAGTTCGCCGACGCCGTGGCGGGCATCTCCCCCAGGATGCTCGCCGAGCGCCTGCGCGACCTGGAGGGCGCCGGTCTGTTGCAGCGCAACGTGATCCCCTCAAGCCCCCCCACCGTCGAGTACCGGCTCACCGCCAAGGGCCGCAAGCTTGGCCCGATCATGGAAGCGATGCGCGCCTACGCGGAGGGCCCCGCCGGCTGAGTGCTCCGAGCAACCGGCTGTAACTCATCGGCTGCATCCAGATGATCCGCCGCGTCCAGGGCGACGCCCACCAGCTGCCCGCCCTCGCAGTCCTCGGCGCGCACCCTGCGGCGAGGGTTGCTGATGCCGATCGCGCCGGTGATCCCGCCCAGCGCGACCAGCAGCGCCGCGATCGCGATGCCCAGGTGGAAACTGTGCAGCGACGCCTGATCGGCGGCGCTCGTGATCGCGCGAGCCTGGGCCGCCGGCAGTGCGTGAACGTCCGGGCGCCCGAGCGGCAGCCGCTTGGCCGCCGCCACCACGGTCCGTTCAGGCCCGCCCAGCGAGCTACCCGCCAGGCGCGCGTCGAGGTGCGATGCAAACGAGGCGGCCACCACCGCACCGATCGCGGCGGTGCCCAGCAGGCCGGCGACTCGCGCGACCGCGTTGTTGACCGCCGAGGCGATGCCCGCCTGTGAGTCCTCGACCCCCGCCAGCACCGCGGCCGTCAGCGGGGCCACCGTCATCGCGAGACCCAGGGAGAAGATCAACAGCGCCGGGAGCACGCCTCCCCAGTAGTCGATGTGCGTGCCCAGACGCTCGAACAGCAGCAGCCCGGCGGCCCCCACGAGCGGCCCCGCACCCATCAGCCAGCGTGGCCCGAAGCGATCGGCGAGCGCCCCGAAGCGCCGTGAGAAGGCGAACATCACGAGCGTCGCCGGCATCGTCGCGAGCCCGCTCTGCAATGGGCTGTAGCCGCCGATCTGCTGCAAGAACAGCACCAGGAAGAAGAACAGGATCGACAGTCCCGCGTACATCGAAAGCGTCTCCAGGTTGCCAACCGAGAAGTTACGGCGACGGAACAGCCGCAGCGGCAGCATCGGATCCGGCGTACGCGACTCGTATGCGGCGAAGCACCCCAGCAGCGCCACGCCCACGAGGAGGGGCACCACCACGCTCGGACTCGACCAGCCCAGCCGTGGCTGCTCGATCAGCGCGAACACCGGTCCGGCCAGTCCGAGCGCCGCCAGCAACGCCCCGACCACATCGACACGGCGTGCCGCGGGACCGCCCCGCTCGACGCGCGGAATCACCGCCAGGATCAACGTCACGCAGACGACCACGAACGGTACGTTGATCAAGAAGATCCAGCGCCAGGAGGCGATCGCGAGCAGCTCTCCACCGACCAGCGGCCCGAGCACGGTGGCGATCCCGCCCCACGCCGTCCAGCTGCCGATCGCCGGCCCACGCTCACGCTCATGGAAGGTCGCGACGATCACCGCCAGCGCGCTGGGTGTGAGCAGCGCCCCGGCAATCCCCTGCAACGCGCGCGCGGCGATCAGGGCGCCGATCGAAGGCGCAAGCGCGCACAGCAGCGAGGCCACGCCGAAGCCGCCCACACCGAGCGCGAACACACGTCGCTCACCGAAGAGGTCGCCCAGCGATCCGCCAATCAGGATCAGCGAGCCGAGCAGCAACAGGTAGGCGTTCACCACCCACTGCTGCGCCGCCAGACCCCCACCCAGGTCGCGCTGAATCGTGGGCAGCGCCACGTTCACCACCGTGCTGTCCAGGAGCGCGATGCCGGAGCCCATGATGCACGCCACCAGCGTGAGACGCTTCACCAGTGCAGGGTCGCTGAGCTTCATCGCAGCACCACGGTAGCCGGATCGGGCAAGGCCCTCCTGCTCCCGTTCCCCGACCGCGCCCGCGTGGGCGCCGCAATTCACGCAACGGCCCTCGTTCAGCGCCTGCTGAGCGGCCTGCTTCAGTCCATCGGCGACCAGGTTTGCCTCGCCGAGCGGTCCTGCACCGCTTCAATTGCACGCTCGCGGGCTGACTCGGGAAACACCGGCCGGGCTGACTCGGGAACGCTCCTCAGGTGACGCTGAGAGCCTCCAGGAGCGGCTGAGCCAAGCCCTTTACTGAGTCCAACCCGTCGCGCTTTGCCGCACTGCCCGCGCCGGGAGGCTCGGCGCTCGCGACAGCGCCCCCCGGTCCAAGCTCGACACGCAGCACGGCCGTGCCGTGGTCGGCGGCGATCAGGCCCGCACGCTCGATCAGCCGCGCGCGCTCGGGTGCCGCTATCCCGCACGCCTCAAGGAAGCACTCCACGTCAGTTCCGCCGAGCAGACGCGCATCGACCTCCAGCTCCTCGGCGCGGAAACTCGCGATGTTGCGATTCACCTCGGGCGCGATGATGCACGCCGCCATGTCATCGCCGGCGGGCTCGGTCACCGCTCGCACCCGCTCGAGCAGATCCTCCGCGCTGGGCCGGACGCCAAGGTCGGCGAGGATCGCCACCAGACGCTCCCGTCCGAGCAACTCACCGTCGAGGCGCGCCTCCAGCAGACCGTCGCTGAGAAAGCACACCTCCGAGCCGGCGGGCAGGGAGACCGTGCTCTGACGGCGCCCCGTGGGCACGCCCCAGCCGACGGGCGGAGAGGAGCACATCATCAGATGCTCGTGTGGCCGGCGCAACCCGCGCAGGATCGGGGGCGGATGGCCGGCACTGGCGTATGTGAGCCTGCCGCTGTGCTCGTCATAGACGCCCAGCACCACGGTGGCATAGTGATCCCCGCTCGGATCGGCCAGCGCCTGACCCGCGAGCGCAAGCGCGGCACGAGGCTGGAGCCCGGCCTGGAGATAGGCCCGCAGCGTGTAGCGCGTGAGGGCCGCATGATTGAGGGCCTCACAGCCATGCCCACAGACATCGCCGAGGATGATCGCCACCTTCCCCGGCTGAGGCACGAACATGTCAAAGAAGTCCCCGCCCGCCGCCGGGCCGTCGGCCGGCCGGTAGGCGACTGAGACCGCCAGCGCGCCCAGACGTGCCGGCAGCTCGGGCACGAGGGCCATCTGCATGACCCCGAGATCGTGCAGCAAGCCAACTCGCTGAGCTTCCAGGCGGCGCGCTCGAACGGCGGCCAGCCGTGAGCGAACACCGAACCAGACCGCCAGCAGCAGCAGCGCGAGGATGATCGGCTTGCTCCAGTCCGGCACCGGGATCGGCAGCGCCAGCCGGCGTCCGATCGACTCCAGGGGATTGCCTGACAGGAACGTGTTGGCGTGAGCACGTGCGCGTGAGGTCCGTGTGGGATGCGCGGAGCCGCCATGCGAAGTCGAGGACCCCGTCGCACTCGGCGCCGCGATCGATGTGGCGCGGCCGGTGGCGCCTGTCGCGTGCCGGGCCACCTGCCTGGTGTGCCCGCCGGCGCGGCTTGAACGATTCCCGGCTGCGCGCCTGCTCCGGCGGGCGGCGGCGCTTGAGTCCCGCCGAACAGCGGTGGGGGCGGCTGAAGGCTGTCCCACCGCAGGGCTGCCGTTCTTGGCCGCGGTGTCCGTCGATGCGGCCGCCCGACTTCGGGCGCTTTCGGATGTGGAGGCGATCGACCCACCGGGGCTCGATCCACCGGGCGATGTCGCTTCGCCGGTCGACGGCGCCGTGGATACGCTGACGGGCGGCGTTTCGGGAGCACCAATGACGGGTGGCGTGGGCGTGGTGGTTGTGGGCGGCGTCGGGGTGCTCGACTTGGGTGGTTCGCTCAAAACCGACAACCCGATCAGTGGGGTTTGAGAGGATGAGTTCGAGCTGGAGCCCCCCACCGACACGCTGATGAGCGGACCCGACGAGGAGCCCCCTCCGATCGAAATGTTGAGCAGCGACTGATGCCTGAGCGTCGCGGCGAGCGGGGGTTTATCCGCGGAGACGGCAAGGGGATTGGTCGAGGAGGCCGGGGCTTGGGCACAGGCGAACGCGATCGTGAGCAGTGCTGCGAAGAGGCCGGCGGGCAGTACCCGCCTCGCCGCTGGACGGCCCTTAATCATCGCCGCTCAACTCGTTCGTTGGATCATTGCCAGACGACGGCGGAAGCCCGATCGACAGGCGAACGGTGGTGCAGCCGGGCTCGATGCCCAGCTGAAAGTCGTCCACCAGGCCGGCCATCAACGGAAAGCCCCGCCCCCCCTCGGTCAGCGCAGCCGCCTCCCGAGTCGGTGCGACGAAGGTTCCGTAGTCGCGGACGACACACGTCAGACGGTTGCCCTCCAGGAAGATGCTCAGGCAGATCTCTCCCCACTCGTCCGGTGCGCCGTGCCTGATCGCGTTGGTGACCGCCTCGTTGACCGCGTAGACGAACTCATAGCTGCGCACCTCCGTCAGCCCGGCTTCGAGGGCGGCCTCCCGCGCGTAGCCTCTGGCGAGACGCAGTTCGGAGCGGTGCGCGCGCAATCGCAGCTCGGTGTTGATCGAGCTTGCGTGGTGCTCCTCGACGCGGGCGAGCATCTCAGCTCGCCGCCGCGACCGCGGAGAGCGCCTCCTCACGGGAGCCATACAGCCCGATCATGCCATCCAGGCCCGTCAGCTCAAAGATACGCAGCACGTTCGCGTTCTCGCAGACGATCAGAAGCGACCCGTGCTGTCTGTCTTGCAGCTTGGTAGCGGCTCCAACAAGCACGCCGATGGCTGTCGAGTCAATAAAGGTCGCATCCGAGAGGTCGAGCACCAGATGTCGCACCCCAGGCTTCAGGCGCGCTGCCAGCTGTTCCTTTAGCTGTGGGCTGGCCGCATAGTCGATCTCGCCGCCCACGGGTAGGACGGCGACAGTCGAGGCCATCGTGTCGTCCTCAACCGTTACCTCGTCGGTGAAGTAAAAGAAGCTCAAGCGCCCTCCCGCAGAAGTCGGCGCGCGACCCACGCCACGCGATCTTCAAATGGATTCGACCATATGGAAGCATCCCTGGAGCACGCGCGTGGGAAAAGTGGACGTATGGAGGAGCGAACCGGGGCGCCACCTCGCTCAATGGCGCCCCGGAGCTTTGAAGAGCTACTTCTTGGTCTTCTTCTTGCTGGAGTACTTCTTGCGCGCCGCCTTCCGGCAGGCCGCACGCTTGCTCTTGGGCTTCTTGTTACAAGCCTTCAACGCCTTCGCCAGCCTCTGTGCCTTGGTCGGCGGCTTGACCGGCGGCTTGACGGGCGGCACGGGCGGCAGCACCAGCAGGGGCGTCGGGGTGACGGTCGGCAGGCCGGTGAACGCGGGGGTCGTGAACGACTTTATGGCCCCCTGGCTCACGCCGTCCGAGTTGCTGGCCGTCGCCCGGTAGTAGTAGGTGGTTTCCGGCTGTAGGTAGGTACCAAACGATGCCGCGATCTGCACCGTGGTCCCGGATTCGGAGGTGATCGATGCCAGCTCGGGAGAGCCCAGCGCGGGCGTCCTGCCGAATTCGAAGCTCAGAATCGTCTGTAGGCCACGTGTGTCCACACTGCCCGTGAGCGTCGCCGATACCTGGGTGACCCCCGTCGGATCGCCCGTGACTGCATTGGGCGGCGTGGGCGCCGAGGTCGTGAACGTCAGTTCCGGTCCGGTCGTCGTGCCCAGGGAATTGGTCGCGACCACCGCGAAGCGATACGCCACTCCGGGAGTCAGTTCGCGCAACTGCACCGGGCCGACAGCATGCGTCGCGAAATCCGAGCCGACGCTGACTTCAGGGGTGAAACGACCACTCGCATACGGTTCTTCACTGTGGGCGATGGCCTTTTCGTAGTCTTCCTGACTGACGTAGATGACGTAGTAGCTGGTCGGAATCCCACCGGGGTTGACGGTCCCCGATATCTCGGCCGTGGTCCGTGTGGGTTCCTGTGCCGCGCTGGTCGTGACGACCGGCACCGCCAGTGTCGTAAAGGACTTGACGGGGAGGGGGCCGTTTGTCGTGCCCGTGCCGTTCGTCGCCGCCACACGGTAGTAGTAGGTCGTTCGCGGCTGTAAACCGCTGATCGTGACGCTGGCCGGCTGATCGCCGAATCCCGCCGGCAAGGGGCCTTCGCCCGGGACCGACGTAGCGCCCGTGAGCGCTTCGTTCGTGGCGTATTCGAAGGCGTAGGTGGTTTCCTGGTAATTCGGGTTGACCTGCGCTTCAAGCTTCGCGCCGCTGGAGGTCACTTCCAAGGACGTTTCGCTGTCAACGATCGGCGCTTCCAGGGTCAGGGTCGTGAATTCCCCTTCGGTGCCCTGGGTTGCGCCCGTCGCGTTCGTCACGACGACGCGATAGTGATAGAGGGTAGCCGGCGTCAATTCGCTGATCGCACCCGCTACGAACTGTGTTTCGGTGCCTTCCAGCGAACTCGGTTCGCAAGCAACGCTGCTGCCGAACGACGAGGTTTCGCCGTATTCGAAGACACACGATGTGGTCTGGTTCTGCGGATTGACGAAGGTGTTGACCGAGGCCGAGAACGGCGTGACGGCGGAGACTTCACCGCCTTCGGTCGTGGGCTTGATCGCTTCCGTCGTGAACGGGACGGGCAGACCAAAAGCCGTTTCCGTGGTCCCGGTTTCTTCTTCGAAGTGGGTCGCCACGATGCAGTACGAGTATGCGGTGTTTCCCTCAAGGCCAGACACCGGGGACGAGACTTTGATGCCTTCGCCCGTTACTTCGGCGGCCTGTTCCGTCGTGGGACCTTCGCAGTTCGGATTCGCGCCGTAGACGAAGAAGTAGCCCGCTGTGCCGCTCGCGTTCGGGTTCAATTCGCCGTGGAAAATCGCGGTTGTGCCGGTGACCGCCGTCGCGGCTTCGGTCGTGGGCGTTTCTGGCGCCGCCGCGAGCGCCGGGGCAGCCGAGAAGACGAGCGTCCCGATGAGCGCGCTCAGCAGCGCCGCGCCCCTGGCGGTTGCTCTCGGTGTGCCTAGCGCTTGCGTCCAGTTGCGTCCGCGCACCGTACTGTTGGGATGGCGGTTCGCCTGCATCAGGATCCTCATCGATACATCCTCTCCTCAAAGCCTCTTGAAGGGCATAACAGCCCTCACCAAATTGAATGACCGAACAGCCACCGATACCGTGCTCGCAGAGCTTCGATCTGGCGCTGCCCTGGCTGCCCGAAGCTACGCCGATCCCTGCTCTCCTGTTTGAGCGCGGGCGACTGCTGCCCAGAACCTAAGTCTTCCTCATCCGTCCCCTCTGATGCTGGTGATGGCCGGCACTCGACCCTCTTCCTCGCCGATAGCGCGGGTGGCGTGGTTCCTCGCGAGTTAGAGCCAAACCTCCGCGTCTGAACGACCCTCGCACTATCTATCCGATCTCCAAGATTGTCAAGCCTGTGTCTCTCATACGGCTCGTTCTGACTATGCGATTGTGCTGGCGGCCGCATTGACGCTCGGCACCAGCCCTCTGGCCGCGCATCGCCGCGATCCCTTCCCAGCTCCAAACCCGCAGGGAGGCACATCGATGCGGGGCAGGGGCTAGCGGGGAACCAGCTGAACTATCGGGATCGCCCGTCCGGCCTTCCCCGCCTGCTCACGGTAGTCGGCGTACGCGGGGAAAACGCGGTCAGCCAGCTCCCACAGCCGTTGCCGCTCGGCTTCATCCTCCACGATCTCAGCGTGGAACGGCAGGCCGCCGAACACGACGTCGGGATGTTCGCGGAGGTTGTAGTACCAGGCCGGATGCTTCGGCCACCCCCGCTTCGACGCGATGATCGTCACCCGATCGCCGTCGTGGAAGTAGAGCGTGGCATTCTGACGCGGCCGGCCGGTACGCGCGCCTCGCGACTGAAGCAGCGCCGTGGCAAGCGGCCCCGCGGTGCTGAGCCGGCCCCTCGTGAGCCTCAGCAGATGCGGGTCGAGCTTCCACGCGACCGTGACGGCGAACCAAGCGCCTGCTCTGGTGGAGGAGAGCCGGGCCACGGCGAGATACAGGCGACCTCGAGGCGCATACGGATCCACGTAGCGCAGCTTGGGAGCGGGTGACATGGCGAGATCGGTATCGGAGTGTTGCTGGCGGCTCAAGGCGCAGCCTCCGTCACGTCCATCAATCGGGGACGGGGACGGCGATCACGTCCAGGCCGGAGTGGCTCGGCGGATAGTAACGACGCATCCTCAAGACGCCTCAGCAGGATCGCAGCCGAGGTATCGAGGACTCCACGAGACCCTCCAGACAGCGTGCGCGGCTTGATAGCTAACGCCGGCTCCGCCGGCTGTTTTCGATCCACGTGGGCGACCGGACCGCGGTCAAGCGTCGATCCGGAAGAGTTCCGTGAATCGTTCAAGCATTTTCAGGTCGCCCTGCAGGATGATGATCACGTCTTGCTCCACTGCCTGGGCAGGGGTCAGCGTGCCCGCGATCACGTGGCGGATGCCGGGGCCGGTGGCGAACCGCAGTTCAGGCTCGCTGCTGGGCAGCGAGCCTCCCACCGGCGCTGCAGGGGGAGCGATCTGGACCACCTTCAGCGCGCCATCGCTGGCCTGGGCACGCAACTCGACGGCACCCACCTGGATCTGGAAATCCAGTGACACTGAAGCGATTTCTCCTCTAAACGCGGTTCGCAGAGCTATCGTCAGCGAGTCGGCGGTGAGGATGTCGTCATCCTTGGGTTCGCCCATCGACCGGAATCCCCACCGGCCGAGTGCCAACACGATCGGCTCGAGTTCACGCCCGTATTCGGTGAGTTCATAGACGAGCCCGCAGCGTGCCAGTGGGACACGGCGGATCACCCCGCTCTCCTGTAGCTCCTTCAGGCGTGCGGAGAGGATGTTCGTCGGAATCTTGGGCAGGCCCTGCTTCAGGTCGGTGTAACGACGCGGACCGACGAGTAGGTCACGGATGATGAGCAGCGCCCAGCGTTCCGTGACCAGCTCGACGGCAGTGGTGACCCCGCAGTACTGCCCGTAGCTGCGGGCGGCCACTCAGACCTGAGCCTGCTCGGCCAGATATGCCTCCGGGCCTTGTTCTGCTGCCCGCGGCTCCATGTACAAAAAGGACAGGACGTTGCCATCCGGGTCTTCCAGGTCACGGCTGTACATGAAACCGACGTCCTGGGCCGGCCCATGCTCGGAACCACCGGCGGCCAGACCCGCCTCGATCACCGTGTCGACTTCCTCCCTGGAGTCGCGGGTGAACGCACTCTGGACCTGTGCAGTGGTTGCCGGGTCGGCCACCTGCTTATCGGTGAAGGTGGCGAAGAACTCGCGCTTCATCATCATGAAATAGATGTTGTCCTCCCATACCAAGCAGGCAGCGTTATCGTCGGTGAAGAGCGGATTGATGGTCGCGCCGAGTGCGATGTAGAAGGCCTTGCTGCGATCGAGGTCGGCGGTCGGGTAGCTCACGAAGATGCTTGTAGGCATGACGGTTGCTCCTTGGGTGGTTGATCCGGTGGGCCTTATGCTTGCAAAAAACAAGTGAGCTTGTCGATTGCCCGGTTCTCCTGCTCCTCGGTGACGGCTACCTGTCCGGTCCTCAGGTGGGCTTGTGCGCCAGGAAGAGGTAGCGGTTGAGACTGAGGAAGTAGTCGGGGCCGAGTTCGGTTAGGTCTTGTGCCCATGCTGTGGCTTCGGCCTCGCTCACGCCGTTGCGACCGGCGACGAACGCGGCGATCAGCTCAAGCATTCCGGCGCTGTAGGTGTTGGGGTCATAGCCGGCGTTGAACAACGGCACGATTCGGCGGTCGGTGACTTCCAGTCCAGCATCTCCCAGCAGCCGTGTGAGCGTACGCGGCAGATGAGGGTCAACGAGGTGCTCCTCCCACGCGGCGAGCACCCGTCCCATGCGCTCGTCGTCGCTCGAAGCCCATACGATCGAGTCCCAGTCGGTGTCAAGCACGAGCGCCCGGCCGCCCGGGCGCAGCACCCGCCCTAGCTCCAGCAGCGCAGCGGGAACATCATCGACATACTCATAGACCTGTGTGCAGACTGCGACATCGAAGCTCTCCTCCGCATAGGGGAGCGTGTGCGCGCCAGCTTCTTGATACTCGATCGGGCCGCTGCCGGCTGGCGGTCTGCGCGCCCTGGCGAGGGCAAGCATGTTCTCGCTGACGTCCACCCCACAGATCCGCCCGCCCGTCCCGACGGCAACGGCCATTTCGCACGCGAGTAGACCAGGACCCGAGCCGATGTCAATCACGCGCTCGCCAGGCTGAAGCGCGAGCGCCCGCAGGATCGTTTGGCGCTGTTCGATGACATCGGGCGTGGTGTAGATCCTCTCTACGCGCCGGGAGGCGTCCTCATCGAATTGCAGTGTGGCGCTCATAGTTCGCCTTCGAGTTGGTGAATGGCTCACTCTTAGGGAACGCCAGGGTACACCTGAGGCTCGATACGGTGTCTCGATCGGCGCACCTACCAATCGGGGCGAATGGCGGCGCTTGGCTCTGCCGCTGACGATTCGCTCGGCCGCGTGCGGTTTCGTGGGCGGCCCGGCAGTCCAGAGTCCTGTCATGCGGCGCGATCTGCGCGGTCCACGTACTCGCGTAGGGCTATACGGGCAATCTCGCTGACCGAGCGGCGCTCCTCACGGGCTCGCTCCTTAAGCGCATTGGCGAGCTGAGGGTCAACGCGCACCTGCACACGCGGCGAGACGCCCTCCGTACCGAGGGAGGGCCTTCCGACCGTGACTCTGATCGCCTTATCGACGTCGTAGCCACGTTCGGCCTCGTCGGCCAGCGCCTCGATGTCCTCCTCTGAGAGTTCCGTGCCGGCGAGCGTCTTGATCTTCTTCATCTCTTGGCCTCCTCATACCGCTGCCTGTACTTGTTGCGTAGCGACATCGCATGGATCACGAGCAGGCCGCCGTTGGGCAGCTGGATAGCCATGACCTCCAGCGCTCCCCCCTGCGGGTCCTCTCCGAGGAAGACGAGCGGATGTCCGACACGCCCTCACGCCCAGCCGGTGGGGGCTCCTCGAAGCGGATGCGATAGTTGGCGATGACATAGCTGATGCGACCCTTCGATACTCGATGACGTGTAGCGGCGCGCGTAAACCGCACGCAAACTGAACCGAGTTTATCAGTTTTGTCAGACATAATAGATCCCCTTTCGGGTGTCCGACCACCTCCCTTTTGCTCAGAACAAGCTGTCCTGTGTCGGCGTTTGCCTCGATGATCGGCCTCGCTTGGGATGGTTCTCCGCGCGCGTGGCGTATGCGCCGACGATCCGGTCGAGTGCGCGGCCCTAGGCGCGGTGTCCGTATAGGCGACGGACGAGGTTCCCGCCGTCCTGGTGTGGCCGAGTGCGATGGCCACGTCCTCGGAGGACATTTCAAAAATCGGGGCGGCCGGATTTGAACCGGCGACCCCCTGCTCCCAAAGCAGGTGCGCTACCAAGCTGCGCCACGCCCCGTTGAACTACAGGGTACGGGTCGCGGAAGGTGTTGTGTGGTTTCGTGTCGCTGGTAGGGTCCATCCTCGCTATGGCCGATGTCCAGCCGCTGCGCGCACTGCATTACGACCTCGACGTCGCCGGTTCACTCGGCGATCTCGTGGCGCCGCCTTATGACGTGATCGACGGCGAGCAGCACGCGAGCCTGCTGGCGCGCTCCCCCTTCAACGTGGTGGGGGTCGATCTGCCCCGGGGCGACCCCGATCCCTACGCAATCGCAGGGGGGCTTTTTGCGGACTGGCAGCAGCGTGGGGTGCTCGTGCGCGATGAGGAGCCGGCGCTGTGGGCCCATACCCAGCGGTACACGGGCCCCGACGGGCAGAGCCTCACGCGGCGTGGCTTCTTCTGCCGGGTACGCGTGGAGGACTATGGGGCGGGGCGCATTCGCCCCCACGAGCGCACCCACCCGGGGCCCCGCGAGGATCGTCTGCGACTCACCCGGGCGACCCGCGCCAACATCTCTCCCATTTTCTCGCTCTACTCCGACCCCTCCCACGCTGCCTGGGAGGCGCTCGCGCCGTTCACGGTCGACGCACCCTGGGGCGAGAGCATCGATGATGACGGCACCCTGCACCGCATCTGGCGCGTGAGCGATGCGGCGGCGATCGCCGCCGTCCAGGGCGCTGCCGGTGGGGCTGAGCTGCTGATCGCCGACGGCCACCACCGCTACGAGACCGCCCGGGCCTACGCCGAGGAGATCGGGGGTGAGGGCGAGCACCGCTATGTGCTCATGTGCCTCGTCGCCCTGGAGGACCCGGGACTCACCGTGTTTCCCACGCACCGCCTCGTCAAGGGCCTTGACGCCGCACATCGGGACGCCCTGGCGGCGGCGTTGGAGCGCGACTTCGAGGTCGTGGAGGTGCCCCTCGAGCAGCTCGCGCCGCCCGCCGGTGAAGGACCGCTCCAGCTGGGGTACATCGACGCGCACTCCCAGCGTTGCCTGCGCCTCACCCTCAGAGATCAGGCGATTGCCGACGCCGCTCTGGCGGGGATGTCCGCGGCCTACCGGCGCCTGGATACCGGTGTTTTGGAGACATTGCTGCTCAAGGGAGTGCTCGACCTGAGCGACGAGGACATCTCCCATCTGCGCAATCTCGCGTACGCCCGCGACACCGACCAGGCGCTCTCGAAGGTGCGCTCGGGCGAATACGACGTCGCCTTCGTGATGCGCCCCACCCCGGTGGCGCAGGTCCGCGACGTGGCCGCCGCGGGCGAGAACATGCCGCCGAAGTCGACCTACTTCTTCCCCAAGCTCCTCACCGGACTGCTCTTTAGCGCCCTTTACTGACGCGTTCGCGCAGTACCATGTGAGTGGAGAGGTTCGATGAATCGACTGGAAGGGCTGGCCAGGATGAAAGCCACCGCTCGACGTAACGAGAATACGTTCAAGCACACCGTGCAGGTGCGCGAGCACCAGGTCATGGTTGACGAGCCGTTGGAGTCCGGAGGCGAGGATGCCGGTCCGGATCCGCAGGAGCTGCTCGCCGTAAGCCTCGCCTCGTGCACCGCCATCACCATGGAGATGTACGCCGCGCGCAAGGGTTGGGAGATCGGGCACGTCGAGGTCGACGTTCAGTACACCCCGGCCGAGCGTGGTTGTCCCACCAAGTTCGACCTCGTGCTGCGACTGCCCGCCGATCTTCCCGAGGAGCAGGTCGAGCGCCTACAGGTGATCGCGGCCAAGTGCCCCGTGCACCGCGTGCTGGACGGCGAGGTCATGTTCCGCGAGCACGTCGAGCGCGTCCAGCTGACCGCCTGAGCCGCTTCGATCGCCGACCCAGCTGCTCAGATTCCCGCGGCCGTGCTTGTGCCGCTGTTCCGCGCCCCGGGGGATGAGCTGCACACCGTCCTCACGCGGCGTCACGCCGACCTGCGCCGCCATGCCGGGGAGATCTCCTTTCCCGGCGGTCGCCAGGACCCCACCGACCTCGACCTCAGGGAGACCGCGCTGCGGGAGGCCGAGGAGGAGATCGGGCTCACCCGGGCCGACGTGACCGTCCTGGGGGTGCTGCCCCCCACTCCGACGTTTGTGACCAACTACGTGATCCACCCTTACGTGGGGCTGATACCGGCGGGCAAACGCTGGGAGATCTCCCCACGCGAGGTCGACGTCGTGCTGGAGCTGCCGCTCGCCCAGATCAGCGCCGGGCGGACCCGCACGCGCCTGGAGCGCCGTGGCTTCTCCTTCGAGACCGACGCCTACGTGGTAGGCGAGAACCTCATCTGGGGTGCCACGGCGCGCATCCTTGAGAATCTCCTGGAGCAGCTGGAGAAACTCCTCCCCTCGGAGGCCTGAGCGCGCTCCCGAGCACGCCTCCAAGCGCCCCGGTCCACCGAGCTGCCCTTCTCCACCGTCCTAAGCGCCCTCGTCTACCGTCCTAGGCGCCCTTCTCGACCGGCACTCCGACGAGGTTGCCCCACTCCGTCCACGAGCCGTCGTAGTTCTTGACGGCATCGTGCCCCAACAGCTCGTGCAACACGAACCAGGTGTGAGCTGAGCGCTCGCCGATGCGGCAGTAGGCGATGATGTCGTTGCCGTTGAGCACGCCCTTGCCGCTGTACAGCTCGCGCAGTTCCTCGGCGGACTTGAACGTGCCGTCCTCGCGGACCGCCTGCGCCCACGGCACCGAGGCCGCCCCCGGGATGTGCCCGCCGCGCTGGGCGCCCTCCTGCTCGTAGCCCGCCGGTGAGATCAGCTCGCCGGAGAACTCGGCGGGGGAGCGCACGTCGACCAGCCTCGTCGGGCTCCCGAGCGCCGCCAGCACCTCCTCACGCCGTGCACGAATCGCATCGTCGCCGGGCTTCGCCGTGAAGCTTGCCGCCGGATAACCGGGCACCTCGGTAGTGGTGGGCCGACCGTCGGCGATCCACTTCTCACGGGGACCGTTGAGCAGCAGCACCTTGTCGTGGCCGTAGTACTTCAGATACCAGTACGTGTACGCCGCAAACCAGTTGTTGCGGTCGCCGTAGAGCACGATCGTGTGGTCGTTTGAAACGCCCTGCTGGCCAAAGAGCGCACCGAAGTCCTCGGGACCGAGAAAGTCGCGCTTCACCTGGTCCTGTAGATCCTGCTTCCAGTCGAACCCGATCGCCCCGGGGATGTGAGCCTCCGCGTAGAGCGCCGGATTCTCGTCCACCTCGACGATGCGGATGCTCTCGTCGTTCAGGTGCTCTTCGAGCCAGCTCGCCTCCACCAGCACGTCCTTCGCATACTCGGACAAGGTGAATGCCCTCCTGTCTAATTCTGATCGGCTTTAGGGAGATTCGCTGAGACAGGATAGCGCGCCAAGAGCCCGGCCCGGGCGAACGACTCAGGTCTCCGGCGTCCAGCCGGACAGCTCCGCCCACGCCCCCTGAACCGACGGTGCCCGCCGCCCGGAGATCGCTCCCGAGCGCGGCATCAGCCCACCGACCACCATCGCCAGCGAGCCCAGCAGCGCCAACCATGCGCCCTCCCTCAGCGAGAACGCGATCAGCCCACCCACCGGGCTCGGGGGCACCACCATGCGATAGGCCACGCAGAGGCTCGCCAGCCCACCAAGCAACGCGAGCAGCTGACCGTCGCCACCCGTCAGCAGCGACCGCGACAGTGCCAGCGGCACAAGCGCGAGCGCGATCCCCAGGCCCGCCACGACCAGCAGCAGGACGTTCATGTGCTTGAGAACCTGGTGGGCGCTCACGCCCCCCAGCGGGTGACCGGCCAGCCCACCCAGATGGTTGTGGGCACTTGCCGCATAGCTCTGTAGCGCCGCGTTGCCGAACTGCGCCGCGACTTCGTTGCCGAGCTGCTGGACGAGGGCCACCCCCGCCGCCGTGAAGCTCAGCCCGTACCAGGGCAGGAAGACCGAGACCGCGAGCAGCATCGCGCCCAGGCAGGAGACAAGCAAGCCATATCGCTGACGATCGACGCTCATGGAGAGATCGGCATCGGTCCCGATCGGCCCCGGCATTACGGCACGGCGACGCGATCGGACGACTATCCAAGCAGTGAGGCCATTGCAGCGCGAGCCTCGAGCAGCCACTCCTCGACGTTGTTCGGGTCCGCCCCGATGAAGGCCGTCGGGATCAGGTTGCGCCCCGCCAGCCGCTGCACTATCTGCCTGCCCTCGATCAGGGCGGGGGCCGCAACCGCGGAGCCCCCGTGCTCGTAGATGAAGCCGCGAACGGTCGTGTCGATCGTCTGTCCCAGGAAGAACTCCAGACGCGAGCCGTGCAGCGCCTGCACCTCCTCGCGCGGGCCGCTCGCGCCGGCCAACAGCCAGCAAACCACGGTCACGCCCTCAAGCGCACCTCGCAGCGTGGCCAGGCGATCGGGGGTCCCGATCCAGCATTCGGCGCCGACCGCCTCAATCTGACGGCGGCGAGTGTCCTGCGGGCCATCCTCGCGGGTGGTGATCCGCACCGCGTGCCCCTCGCCCCCCATCTCCAAGGCCAGCCGCCGACCCCTGCAACCACCGCCGACGATCAATATGCGCGCCACGTCGAAGCATCATATGGAGTTGAAAAACAGGCGCCGCGGCTGATGGCCGCGGCGCCCATTGTGGAGAGGCCGACACGAAGCGATCACGTGCCGGAGCTTCATCGAGCGCCACCGGAGAGGTATGGGTAGCGGCGCTCGATGAAACCCCGGTGGAGCAGAAGCGAACCCCTAAGGGCTGAACCCCCGCTCGACTGCTCCTCCGGTGGAATCCCTGTCCCTCATCCCACCGTCAAGAAAAACAGAAAAAACCGCGAATGTCAAGCCCTATATGTCAACTAAGGTTTTTTTGCTTGGCGACCCGCGACGGGCCGGGCCCTCGGGAGCCTCGAATAGCATCCCGGCGATGACCGTCGACGCCTCCCCCGAAGCCGACGTCGTGACGATGGACAAGATCGTCGCGCTCTGCAAGCGCCGCGGCTTCATCTTCCCCTCCTCGGAGATCTACGGCGGCGTGGGCTCCACCTACGACTTCGGCCACTACGGCGTGCTGCTCAAGGGCAACGTCAAGAGCGAGTGGTGGCGGGCGATGCTCTCCGAGCGCGAAGACATCGTGGCCCTGGACTCCGCGATCCTCCAGCACCCCCGCGTGTGGGAGGCCTCCGGGCACCTCGCCGGGTTCACCGACCCGCTCGTGGACTGCCGCACCTGTGGGCAGCGCTTCCGCGCCGACCACCTCGGCGACCTGCCCTGTGGGCGCAAGCCCTCCAAGCATCCCGGCGAGACCGACGAGTGCGATCTCACCGAGGCCCGCGACTTTAACCTGATGTTCGAAACCACCATCGGCCCCGTCAAGGAGTCCGGCTCGATCGCCTACCTGCGTCCCGAGACCGCCCAGGGGATCTTCATCAACTTCAAGAACGTCCTGCAGTTCTCCCGCAAGAAGCCCCCCTTCGGGATCGCCCAGGTCGGCAAGTCCTTCCGCAACGAGATCACCCCCGGCAACTTCATCTTCCGCACCCGCGAGTTCGAGCAGATGGAGATGGAGTTCTTCGTGCCCCCCGCCGACGCCCAGCAGTGGTTCGAGCACTGGCTCTCCGAGCGCGAGCGCTGGTATCGGCAGCTTGGCATCCGCCCCGACCACCTGCGCCTGCGCGCCCACGATCCCGACGAGCTGTCGCACTACTCCTCGGGCACCAGCGATGTCGAATATCTCTTCCCCATCGGCTGGTCGGAGCTGGAGGGGATCGCCAACCGCGGCAACTTCGACCTCACCCAGCACGCCGAGTTCTCCGGCGAGAAGCTCGAATACTTCGACCAGGCCTCCGGCGAGCGCTACGTGCCTCACGTGATCGAGCCCGCCGCCGGAGCCGATCGCGCCACCCTCGCCTTCCTCGTGGACGCCTACGACGAGGAAGTCGTGCACGCCACCAAGTCCGACGGCACACCCAGCAGCGAGACCCGCACCCTGCTGCGACTGCATCCCCGCCTGGCGCCGATCAAGGCCGCCGTGCTGCCCCTCGTCAAGAAGGACGGCCAGCCCGAGCTGGCACGCGAGGTTCTGGGTGCCCTCCGCGCTCGCCCCGGCGTGGGCATGGTCGAGTACGACGAGAGCGGCTCGATCGGCAAGCGCTACCGCCGCCAGGACGAGATTGGGACACCCTTCTGCCTGACCATCGACCACCAGAGCATCGAGGACCGCACCGTCACGCTGCGCGACCGCGACACGCTCGCCCAGGAGCGCCTGTCGATCGACGGCTTGGCCGAGGAGATCGAGCGGCGTCTCGGCGCCCCCTGGACCACCCCGAAGCTGGCACCTACCTAGGAGAGACATGGACTTCGACCTGACTGACGAGCAGCGGCTGATCCGCGAGACCGCTCGCGAGTTCACCAACAAGGAGATCGTGCTGCAGGCGCGCGAAAACGCCCGCAATCATCATTTCGACCTCGACCTCGTGAAGAAGATCGCCGACCAGGGCTACCTCGGCGCGATCGTGCCCCGCGAGTACGGCGGCGCGGGCCTTGACTATCTCAGCTACGGCCTCGTGGTCGAGGAGATCGGCCGCGGCTGCTCATCGGTTCGCACCGTGATCTCCGTGCAGACCTCGCTCGTGTGCTCCGCCATCCTCAAGTGGGGTACCGAGGAGCAGAAGCAGAAGTACCTGCCCCGGCTGTGTTCGGGCGAATGGCTGGGATGCTTCGGCCTGACCGAGCCCGACACCGGCTCGGACGCCGCCAACCAGCGCACCCGCGCGGTCAAGACCGACAACGGCTGGGTCATCAACGGCGCCAAGATGTGGATCTCGATGGGCAACTACGCCAAGCTCGCGCTGATCTTCGCCCAGACCGATCCCGAGAAGGGTCATCGCGGCCTCGGCTGCTTCCTCGTCGACACCGACCAGCCCGGCTACCAGGCCCAGACGATCGAGCACAAGATGGGGCTGCACGCCTCCGACACCGCCTCGATCTCGCTGGAAGACGTAGAGGTCTCCGACGACGATCTCCTGGGCGAGATCGGCGACGGCTTCAAGGTCGCCATGTCCTCGCTGGACTCCGGGCGCTACTCGGTTGCCGCCGGCTGCGTGGGCATCTGTCAGGGCTGCGTCGAGGAGTCCGTCAACTACGCCAAGGAGCGCCAGCAGTTCGGCGCGCCCGATCGCCAGCTTCCAGCTGGTGCAGGCCATGATCGCCGACATGGTGCTCAAGACCGACGCCTCGCGGATGCTCGTGTGGCGCGCCGGGTTCCTCAAGGACCAGGGCCGTCCCAACACGCTCGAGACCTCCGTGGCCAAGCTGCACGCCACCGAGGCCGCCGTGGAGTGCGCCAACACCGCCATCCAGGTTCACGGCGGAGCCGGCTACGTCGATGACCACCCCGTCGAGCGCTACTTCCGCGACGTGCGCGTAACCACCCTCTATGAGGGCACCTCCCAGATCCAGAAGCTGATCATCGGCCGCGCCATGACCGGCATCAACGCGCTCGTGCCCTCGTGAGGTGAAGCCCGCCCGCACCATCGGCGTGCTCGGCGCCGGCACGATGGGCGCCGGTATCGCGCAGCTCGCCGCCCGCTCGGGCGCCGAGACGCTGCTGTTCGACCCGGTTCCCGAGGCTCTACAGCGGGGCGCGCGGCTGGCTCAGCAGGGCTTCGAGAAGGAAGCCGCACGGGGAAAGCTGACCGCCGAGCAGGCGAGCGCCGCGGGCGCGCGGCTACAGACCGTGGGCGACCTCGCCGCGCTGGCCGCCTGCGAGCTTGTGATCGAGGCCGTCCCCGAGCGTCTGGACCTCAAGCACGAGCTGTTTGCCGGGCTCTCCGAGATCGTGGCCGAGAGCTGCGTGCTGGCAAGCAACACCTCCTCGCTGCTCGTGACCGCGATCGCGGCCGCCGCGAGCCACCCCGAGCGCGTCGTGGGCATGCACTTCTTCAACCCCGCCCCCGTCATGCGCCTGCTTGAGGTCGTGGCCGGTGAGCAATCCGGGGAGGACGCGCTGGCGCTGGCAGAGGCCACGGGCGAGGCGATGGGCAAGAGCGTGATCCGTGCCAAGGACGGCCCCGGATTCCTGGTCAACCGCTGCAACCGACCCTTCGGCCTCGAGGCCCTGAGGCTGCTCTCCGAGCGGATCGCCGACATCGAGACGATCGACCGCATCGCTCGCCTTGAGGGCGGCTTTCGCATGGGCCCCTTTGAGCTGATGGACCTCGTTGGCGTCGACACCGGCCTTGAGATCTCAAAGAGCTTCTACGAGCAGAGCTTCTACGAGCCCCGCTGGCGTCCCTCGCCGATCAGCGCTCGCTATGTCGCCGCCGGGCTATACGGGCGCAAGAGCGGACGCGGCTACTACGACTACGCGCAGGACGGCGCCCATCGCCCCGAGGACCCCGCACCCCCCGCCCCGGACCCGGACCTGCCGGCACAAGGTCAGGGCCTCGTGATGATCACCGGCCCCGGAGCGCTCGCCGAGGCGCTGCGCGAGGCCGCCCGGGCCGCCGGCTATGAGGTACACGGCCGCGAGGCCTCAAGTGACGAGCTACCCGCCCTGGTCATCGAGTGCGGCGATTCCGGCGAAGAGCCCGGACCGCGACGCGGTGCCCGCCTCGTGCTCTGCGATCGGGGTTCCCTCGCCGCGCTCGACCCGGGCGGCAGCGCGGTCGGCTTTCACGTACTCGGGCCGTTCGCGCAGGCCGGCCTGGTCGAGCTGACCCGCCAGGAGGGCTCCTCGCCGATCACCGTCGAGCGCGCCGAGCGATTCTTCGCGCTGCTCGGCAAGCACGTGGCCTGGGTCGCCGACGCCCCCGGATTGGTGCTCGGACGGATCGTCTGCCAGCTGATCAACGAGTCCGCCTTCGCGCTCGGCGAGGGCGTCGGCAGCGCCGCGGACATCGACACCGGAATGGTCCTCGGGCTCAACCACCCTCGCGGCCCGCTGGCCTGGGCCGACGCCATCGGCCTGGATCGCGTGCTCGGCGTGCTCGACGCCCTCTGCGAGGAGTACCGCGAGGAGCGCTATCGACCGGCCCCCGCGCTGCGCCGGCTCGTGCTCGCCGGGCAGCTGGGACACGCGAGCGGCGCGGGCTTCTTCGAGTATCAGGACAGCTGAGGGACCTCACGTTCACGGGGCCCCGGGCGTTGAACTTTTGTGAGCGACACCCTCCCCCCGTTTCAGCTCTTTCTCGACGGCCACCGCGATGAGGTCTGGCGTTTCCTCGTAGCCACCGTCGGGCACGGCGACGCCGAGGATTGCTTCCAGGAGACCTTCGTCGCGGCCATGCGCGCCTACCCGCGTCTACGACGGGATTCGAATCTGCGCGCCTGGGTCCTGACGATCGCCCACCGCAAGGCGCTCGACGTCTACCGCGGACGTTCCCGGGGAGCCCTGCCGGTCGCCGCGATCGAGGCAGTCGACACGCGCACCGCCGCGCCCGCCCCCGAGCGTGACGAGTCGCTGTGGCAGAACGTCCACCGGCTGCCCGCCCGCCAGCG
The DNA here is from genome assembly GCA_963813115.1 of uncultured Solirubrobacterales bacterium. GTDB lineage: Bacteria > Actinomycetota > Thermoleophilia > Solirubrobacterales > Solirubrobacteraceae > Palsa-744. The sequence goes on along the minus strand of CAWEXS010000002.1, from coordinate 1,617,529 downwards.
CTCGGCGATCCTGCTGCGATACGTGGCCGATCTCCCCCACCGTGAGATCGCCGCGGCGATCGGCTGCTCGGAGGAGGCCGCGCGCCGGTCGTTGCACGAGGGACTTCAAAACCTCAGAAAGGTCGTGGTGACATGAGCGAGATCGAGCGAGCACTACGCGCGAGCATCCCGAGCGCCACCGAGTCCGAAGCCACGGCCGCCGAGGCCTCCCTGCGCCTGACCGCCCGCCTGCACGCCGAGGGGCTGGTGGACGTCAGCTATGCCTCGGTGGACACGCCCTTTGGGCACCTGCTGCTCGCCGGCACCCGCAAGGGACTGGTCAAGGTCGCATTTCCCGAGCAGGACACCGGTGAGGTGCTCGAGCTGCTCGCCCGGCGGCTCTCACCGCGCATCGTCGAGGCCCCCGCCGCCCTGGACGCCGCCCGCCGGGAGCTGGAGGAGTACTTCGACGGGGCCCGCCGAGCGTTCGAGCTGCCGCTCGACTGGTCGCTGATCGGTCCCTTCGCCCGACGTGTGCTGCGCACCACCGCGAAGATCCCCTACGGCGACTCCCTCACCTACGGCGAGGTGGCTGCCGGCGCAGGCAGCCCCGGTGGCTCGCGGGCAGCGGGCAACGCGCTGGGCGCCAACCCGATCCCGATCGTGATCCCCTGTCATCGGGTCCTGCGCGCCGGAGGGATCCTCGGAGGCTACGCCGGGGGCCCCGAGCGCAAGCAGTGGTTGCTCGCGCACGAGCGCGCCATCCCGGCCTGAGCAGATCGCACCCGCCGCGAAAATCCCGGGCGAGACGTCGATCCTGGCTTGTCCGATCCGACCCGAGCTAGGACATGGGCTCGGCGGTCGGGACCCACTGGGCCTCCGCCAGATCGCCCTCGGGCATCCCCGCGGGCGTCGGCACCTCAGGGGTGTCGCGTAGATACCACTCCGCGTCCAGCGCCGCCTGACAACCCGAGCCGGCGGCCGTGATCGCCTGGCGATAGGTGTGGTCGACCAGATCGCCCGCCGCGAACACCCCGGGGCGCCCGGTGCGGGTGGAGCGTGCCTCGACCTTCACGTAGCCGTTCTCGTCGACCTCGACCTGTCCCTTCACGAGCGTCGACTGCGGCTCGTGGCCAATCGCGATGAACGCACCGGTCACCTCAAGCTCGCGCGTCTCGCCGTTCTCCGTGTTGGTCAACAGGGCGCGACCCAGCGCGCCGTTCTCGCCGGGCAGGAACTCACTCACCGTGAAGGGCGTCAGCAGCTCGATGTTCTCCTGCGCCCGCGCGCGATCGAGCATGATCTTCGAGGCCCTGAACTCGGCACGGCGATGCACCACGGTCACCTTGCCCGCGAACTTCGAAAGGAAGATCGCCTCCTCCATCGCCGAGTCTCCGCCACCCACGATGATCGTGTGGGCGTCACGGAAGAAAGCCGCATCGCAGGTCGCGCAGTAGCTCACCCCGCGGCCGCTCAACTCCTGCTCGCCGGGGACGCACAGCTTCTTGTGCTCGGCGCCCATCGCCAGGATCACGGTGCGGGCGCGGTGTTCGGTGTCGCCGACCCACACGCTGTGGATGCCCCCCGGCTCGTCGGCCAGCTCGATCCGGTCGGCCTCCTCGGTCAAGAGCCGCGCGCCGAAACGCTCGGCCTGGTAGCGCATCTTCTGCATGATCTCCGGGCCCATGATCCCCTCGGGGAAGCCCGGGTAGTTCTCGACGTCGGTCGTCTGCTGGAGCAGGCCGCCCCAGGCGAAGCCCTCGATCACCAGCGGGCTCAGGTTGGCGCGCGAGGTGTACAGCGCGGCGGTGTAACCCGCCGGCCCGCTGCCGACGATGATCACGTTCTCGACGTCTGCCATCTAAATCTCCAGTTCTCGCGGCGCCCCACGAGGTCGGCCGCTGGGAAATGCACTCGCTTTACTTTGTAAAGTATAGCGCTTTGACGGGGATTTTGGGTCAGATGCGACCCCATCCCACCACGAGCCTAGCCGCCCGCGGCGCTGATCGGAATCGCATCCCGCTCGGCCGTGTCCGTCTCCCAGCCGCTGACCGTGCGGCGTAGCTGTAGGTATGCGATCGCTCCCGGGATGCTGGGTAGCCAGAAGGCCAGCAGGCGATAGACCAGCACCGCGATCAGGGCCAGGCTGCCACTCACCCCGAAGGCCACGAAGGCTCCAATCATGCCGCCGTCGACCCCGCCGATCCCGCCCGGCAGGGGCAGCAGGTTGGCCAGCATGCCCACGAAATAGGCCTGCACCAGCACCGCCACCGGCGGCGCCTGGCCAAAGGCCCTGAACGCCGCGTAGAGCACCGCGATGTTGAACGCCCACCACGAGACCGTCCCGAGCATCGCCCAATCCGGGTGGCGCAGCTTGTAGAAGGCAAAGCGCACCCCGCCCGAGGCCGAAGTCGGGCCCGCCGCGATCACCCGCATCCAGCGCGCCAGCCGCGGGTTGCGCGGTGCGATCCTGTTCAGGCGCCGCTCAAGGTCATCGGGCACGAAGGCCACCGCGAGCATCACCGCGAACAGCGCCGCGCCGACGATCGCCGGACCGATCGTGATCGCGAAGGGATGCTCGCCCGCGAACAGCCCCGTGTACAGCCCGACTCCACAGATGATGATCGCGCCCATGTACACGCCGTAGAGCAGCACCAGGAAGGCGAGCATGCGCTCGGCCACCTCGCGGCGCTCCATGCCCGAGCGGCGCAGCGCCCAGGCGGTCACCGCCACCCCACCGGCGCCTCCCGCCGCGAACAGGCGCGTCGCGGCGAGCCCCGCCATCGTGATCTTGTAGCTCTCACGCCACGTGATCGGCGAGCCCGGAGGGACGTGCACCCCTTGGAAGATCGCGATGTAGCTGGCCATCGACAGCACCTGCATCACGACCGCCACCGCGATCCACCACGAGTTTCCGTCATTCAGACGATTCCACGTGTGCCGCACGCCACCGAGTTGGGGTAGCACGAAGTAGAGAAACGCCAGCGAGGTGAGCACGAACAATGCGAGCACCAGCATGCGCTTACGCGTCACGTGAACGCGCGGCATCTCCTCCTCGACCGAGGGACGCTCGGGGGTCCTGCGCTCGTTCTCGACCCGCGGGCCGGTCACACGTGGGCTGCCCCAGCCCTCCTCACCAGGCACTTCCGAGAGCCTCCCCTCGTTTGCGTCAGCGGCCAGACCAGTCACCGTAGCGGCCGGTCCCGCCAGAGCGTCATCCATTTCGATCTCGGCCTCCCCTGCGCCCATCTTCACGCGCCCCCATCTCATCCCACCTCGTGTGCCCGCGCCTCCAGCGCGGACACCCCGCCCGCGACCCGCTCCAACAATGGCCCCGCCCGCGGACCGATCCGGCGCACCGCCGTCGTCAGTGCCGCCCCGGCGAGCAGGTCGACGACGTAGTGCTCGCCGAGATACACCAGCGCGAACCCGAGCGTCGACGCATAGGCCCAGCCCACCGCGCCCGCGACCGGGCCCACCTCGGCAAGCAGGAGCGCGGCCATCACGGATGTTGCGAAATGCAGCGAAGGCATAGCGGCCAGGGGGTTTCCTCCAAGGACACTGTAGAGCGGCGCCCAGCCATCTCCCCAGAAACTCTCCCCATACTCCACCATCATGCGCCGCACCGCCGGTGCCCGGCTGTCACCGCGAGCGATTAGCGAAGCCGAGTACCACGGCGGAGCGGTGGGCAGCGCCCAATACACCACCGCCCCGATGTCGAACACCGCGTAGGTCATCACCGCCGAGCGCGAGAAGCTCTCACGCCGACGCGCCAGGATGTAGAGCAGCGAGCCATGGGGAACCATGAACCACGCCCAGTGCGTCCAGACGAGCACCCGGTCGAGCGTCCGCCATTCCGCGTCCTGTGTGCCATGACGCGCGAGTGCCCGCTGCAACCTCACCGTGGGCAGCTCCCCCAGCCCCAGGATGCGATCGACCACGATCGGGTATTCGACGTGCACCCGCCGCTCCAGTGCCTCCGGGTCGTCGTGCGGAGATTTGTAGGCGCACAGGTAGGCCAGCATCTGCAAGGTGCAGGTGGCCACATCCCGCTTGCGTGAGCGCGGCACGGCCACGCACAACGCAAACGGCGCACCGAACGCCACGGCCTGGGTCACGACCACCGGCGCCTTGACCCGCCTGCGCACCAGCGGCGCGATCACGCCCGCCGCGACCACCCCCCAGGCGGTTGCTCGAATGGCCCTCGACCGCCGCACAGGGCGAGCAGTATGCCAGCCCCTCAAGGAGTGACGCCGACCGCCGCCTGCACGAACGCCCCGATCACGGTGCTGCGCTCGTCGGCCTCCGGATGCCACTGCACCCCCAACACGAAGCGCCGGTCGGGCATCTCGATCGCCTCCGCAAGCCCGTCTAGTTCTGAGATCCCGCTCACCACCAGACCCTCGCCGAGCCGATCGACGCCCTGATGGTGATGAGACTTGGTGGGGTGAGACGTCTCCCCCGCGGCGCGCGCCGCCAGCGACCCCTCGACCAGACACGCGGGGTGATCGGCGCCCTCGAAGGACCCAATCACGCGACGATGCTCGGAGTGCCCGAAGCGCTCGGGCAGGTGCTGCAGCAGCGTCCCCCCGCGCGCCACGTTGATCAACTGCATCCCGCGACAGATCCCCAACACCGGCATGTCCCGCTCGATCGCGGCTCCCACCAACGCCAGCTCGAAGGCATCGCGCTCGGGCACCGTGTCCACGGTCTCCGCGTGGGCCGTCTGCCCGTAGGAGGCCGGGTCGATGTCGGCCCCACCGGCGAGCATCAACCCGTCGACCAGCGCGAGCGCCTGCTCGGGCTCGCCGGTCAGCTGAGCATCCGGCGCCAGCATCAGAGCCAGCGCCCCAGCACGCTGGACGGCCTGCAAATAGTTGTAGGGGAGCAGCGCCGCCCGCATGTCCCACACGCTCCAGCGGGCGCGCTCGAGCGCCGTGCAGATGCCGATCACCGGTCTCGCCATCCCCACACCATAGGATCATCGGCCCCGGCGATGAGAGGAGACCCATGAGTGAACCCACCACCCAGCTGCAGACAGTCAACATCTCGATCGAGTCCGGCACGGCGACCATCGAGCTGAACCGCCCCGCGGCGCTGAACGCCTGGAACCAGCAGTTCGGGAGCGATCTGCTCGCCGCGCTGAACGGGGTCGAGACCGACGAGCGGGTGCGCGCCGTGGTGATCACGGGCGCCGGGCGGGCCTTCTCCTCAGGCGCCGACCTCAAGGACATCAGTGGCGGGCACACCACGCCCAGCGGGCGCCCCGACGTCCAGCGGACGCTCACCGAGCGCTACCACCCGATCATGCACGCCATCCGCGAGATGCCCAAGCCCGTGGTGGCCGCCGTGAACGGGCCCGCCGTCGGCATCGGCTGCTCGCTCGCGCTGTGCTGCGACCTGATCCTCGCCGCCGAGAGCGCCTACTTCCTGCTGGCCTTCGTGAACATCGGGCTCGTGCCCGACGGGGGCTCCTCGCTGTTCGTGCCGAGCCGCATCGGCATGGCGCGCGCCACCGAGATGGCGATGCTCGGCGAGCGCGTCTCCGCAGCGCAGGCGCTCGACTGGGGCCTGATCAATCGTGTGTTCGCCGATGACCGCCTGCGCCCCGAGGCCTCGGCGCTCGCCGCGAAGCTCGCCGACGGCCCGACCCGCTCCTACGCGGGAACCAAGCGCCAGCTCAACAATTGGCTGTACGCGAACATGGCCGAGCAGCTCGAGCTGGAGGCCCGCATCCAGCAGGAGATGGCCGAGACCGATGACTTCGTGGAGGGTGCCCTGGCGTTCGTCGAGAAGCGCGAGAAGCGCTTTCAGGGCCGCTGATCGGCCGCGTGGCAAGAATCATCAAGCGCTTTCCGCCCAGTCCTGAATAGAATCCCGCCCGCCTTGAATCTCCTCGCCTCACCGAAGACCACAGCCCGCCGCTCGGGACATCCCTCGCGCGCGGCCCTCGCGCTCCGCGGAGCCCGCGGCTATGCCCGGATCCTGCTCGGCGCCCTGGCGCTCGTGCTGCTCGGCGCGCTCGCCTTGGCCCCCGGCGCCTTCGCGTTCTTCACGCCCGAGTCCGGGGGCTCGCCCAACGCGGACTCGATCGACACCCTCTACAAGGTCACCCTCTACATCGCGCTCGTGATCTTCGTGGCCGTCGAGGGTGCGCTCGGCTACGCGCTCTGGAAGTTCCGGGCCCGCAAGGGCGCCGTGGCCGCCCAGATCCGCGGCAACACCCGGCTCGAGGTCGCCTGGACCGCGGGCGCCGCCGTGATCCTCGTCGTGCTCGCCGTGTTCACGTTCGCCAAGCTCTCCTCGATCCAGGATCCCTCCAACTCCGACGCCACCGGCGACAAGCTCACCGGTCAGAGCGGCCTGCTCTACGCCAGCTCCGAGCGCAAGCTGCCCCCCAACGGCAAGGCGCTCAACATCAACGTCACCGGTCAGCAGTTCATCTGGCGCTACACCTATCCCGGCGCCACCCTCCCCGACGGCCTCCGGGCGCCCTACTCCTACGAGGAGATGGTGGTTCCCACCAACACCACCGTGACGCTCGACATCACCTCCTCCGACGTCGTCCACTCCTGGTGGGTGCCCCAGCTCGGCGGCAAGCTCCAGGCGGTGCCCGGCTACCACAACTACGCCTGGTTCAAGATCTCCAAGCCCGGCCTCTATCGCGGGCAGTGCGCCAACATGTGCGGCCGCGGACACGCGCGCATGATCGCCACGGTCAGGGCCGTGCCGCCCGCGCAGTTCGACGAATGGCTGACCAGCCAGAAGCAGCAGATCGACGAAGCCAACGCGGAAGCCGCCAAGGCCCGCACGAAGCTCAAATCACAGACCGGCCCGGGCCAGGTCGAGAACCCCTAACCCCCAGAGGAGACCAGCCCGCACATCATGGCCACCTACGTCGCCCCGGTTCCCCAGGTCGTAGCCCATCGCGCCGAGCGCGAGGCCCGCGGCTGGACGAGCTGGATCACAACCACCGATCACAAGCGGATCGGGATCATGTACATGGTCACGACGTTCGTGTTCTTCCTGCTGGGTGGCGCCGAGGCCCTGATGATCCGCCTACAGTTGGGCGCCCCGAACAACACCCTGGTCACCCCCCAGGTTTACAACCAGCTCTTCACGATGCACGGCACCACGATGGTGTTCCTGTTCGTGGTACCGATGATGGCCGGCCTGGCCAACTACTTCGTGCCGCTGATGATCGGCGCCCGCGACATGGCCTATCCGCGGCTGAACGCGATGTCCTACTGGTTGCTGCTGGCCGGCGGGATCGTGTTCTACGCCTCGATCTTCTGGAACCCGCCGGAAGCGGGCTGGACCAGCTACGTGCCGCTGTCGGGCTCGACCTACTCGCCGGGCGGCGGACAGGACGCCTGGATCTTCCTGGTGCACCTCACCGGGCTCTCCTCGATTTTGGGGGCCGTCAACTTCTACGCCACGATCGCCAACATGCGCGCGCCCGGCATGAGCTGGGGGCGGCTGCCGCTGTTCATCTGGGCGATCCTGACCTACTCGGTCCTGATCATCTTCGCGATGCCCGTGATCGCGGGCGCGGTGACGATGCTGCTCACCGACCGGCACTTTGGCACGCACTTCTTCGACCCCGCCAACGGCGGCTCGGCGCTGCTGTGGCAGCACCTGTTCTGGTTCTTCGGGCACCCCGAGGTCTACATCATGGTGCTCCCCGGCTTCGGCATCGTCTCGGAGATCCTGCCGGTCTTCGCGCGCAAGCCGATCTTCGGCTACAAGGCGATCGCGGCATCCACCGTGGCGATCGCCTTCCTCGGTTTCCTGACCTGGGCGCACCACATGTTCGCCACCCCCACCCCGATGGTGGTGCTGGTCTTCGTGATGCTCAGCTCCTTCCTGATCGCCGTCCCCACCGGGGTGAAGATGCTCAACTGGATCGCCACGCTGTGGCGGGGCACGATCGAGTTCACAACGCCGCTGCTGTTCTGCGTGGGCTTTCTCGCGCTCTTCCTGATCGGCGGCATCTCCGGGGTGTTCCTGGCCGTGTTCCCCGTCGACTGGCAGCTCAACGAAACCTATTTCGTCGTCGCCCACATCCACTTCGTGCTGATGGGCGGCTCGGTCTTTACGATCTTCGCGGCGATCTACTACTGGTTCCCCAAGATCACCGGGCGGATGCTCAACGAAGGCCTCGGCAGGCTCAGCTTCGGCCTGATGTTCGTCGGCTTCCTGCTGACCTTCCTGATCCAGCACGTGATGGGCCTCGACGGCATGCCTAGGCGCGTCTATGAGTACGACAACGTAGGTCACCTACAGCTCTACAACGTGATCTCCACCGTCGGCTCCTTCGTGCTCGCCGCCGGGGTGCTCGCGACGGTCGTCAACGTGGCCCGCAGCGTGAAGGTCGGCGTGGCCGCCGGGCCCGACCCCTGGAAGGCCAACACGCTGGAGTGGTTCACGACCTCCCCCCCGCCGGTCAACAACTTCGACCTGATTCCGCGGGTGCGCTCTCTGGAACCGATGAAGGACTTCCGCCGCGAGATCGAGCGCCGCACCTCCGGCGCGCCGTTGCGCGATCCATCCGAGGTACCGGCCGGAGCCACGCAGGTAGGCGTATAGGGTGTCCGGGTGTCCCTGGACGCGTCCCTGATGGAGAGCACCGCGGCCGGCGCCGCGACCGCCCGCTCGCTCGCGATCTCCCAACGCAGCGCCCTGCGTCGGCGACTGTCGGACTACTGCGAGCTGACCAAGCCCAAGGTCCAGTCGCTGCTGCTGCTCACCACGGTCACCACGATGTACGTGGCCGGAGACCCCTCGCTGCTGCTGGTCGCCCTCACCTGCCTCGGGGGCTATCTCTCGGCGGGCGGAGCCGGAGCCGTGAACCACTGGTTCGACCGGGACATCGACGTGCGCATGCCCCGGACCGCCGACCGACCCGTCGCCTCGGGCCGAATCTCCCCGCGCGCCGCGCTCGTCTTCGGCTGCACGCTGGCCGCGCTGTCCTTCCTGGAGCTGTCGCTGACCGTGAACGTGCTCGCCGCCGCCCTCTCCTTCGCGGGCTTTCTCGGCTACGTGTTCATCTACACCGTCTGGCTCAAGCGCCGCACCCCCCAGAACATCGTGATCGGCGGCGCGGCGGGCGCGATCCCGCCGCTCGTGGGCTGGGCGGCGGTCACCGGCTCGGTCAACGCGACGGCCCTGATCCTGTTCTTCATCGTGTTCTTCTGGACCCCACCGCACTTCTGGGCGCTCTCGCTGCTGATGAAGGACGAGTACGCGCGGGTCGGGGTGCCGATGCTGCCGGTCGTGCGCGGCGAGGCCGAGACCCGGCGACAGATCCTGCTCTACACCGTGCTCCTGTACGCCGTGACCCAGCTCCCCTTCTGCGCGGGTGGCTTCGGGGACATCTACCTGGTCGCCTCGCTGACGCTCGGGCTGGGCTTCATCGGGGGTTCGATCAGGCTCTTCCGCCGGGCGGACCGCCGCAGCGCGCTACAGCTCTATCTCTTCTCGCTGGCCTATCTGGCGCTGCTCTTCTGCGCGATGGTCGCCGACGCCCACCTCTAGTTGTATTCTTTGCCGACATGATGACCCGACGCTTGGCGCGCAAGAACATCCGCACCGGACTGATCGTCTCGGCGATCTGCATGTTCATGTTCGGCGCCACCTTCCTGGTGGCCGCCATCTACGTCTCATGAGTCCACTCGATCCGCAGATCCCGCCCACGGGCGAAGAGATCCACCTGCCCGGACCGAGCCTGCTGCCGCTGCTCACCACGCTCGGCATCACGATGGCGCTCGTCGGCGTGACCGTCAACCTGGTCCTCGTGATCGCGGGCACCCTGCTCACGTTGGTGTGCGTCATCCGCTGGATCGGCGAGACGCGCCACGACATCGACGAGCTTCCGCTCGACTCACACTGAGCAGGCCGCTGTCCCGGCTGGACCGCCGGAGGCAGATCAGGCCGTTCGCTTCAGTCAAGCACCGCGACCTGGGCCCATCCGGTGCTTGGGGCCCGGTGGAGCGCCGTGCGCAGTCCCTCGTCCGCGCACGGCATCCCAAGCGGTAACGCATCCGTTCCCCAGCGAACGCGCGACCCTCTCTCACCCCACCGCGGCGCTGGCCGGCACGGGACAGATCGCCCCGTCCGCTGTCCAGCAGCGCACGACGTCGCGAACCGAGAGGATCCCCACGGTCTCTCCCTGCTCGACCACGATCAAATGACGGAAGCTGCCCTGAACCATGGCCGCCGCAGCCTCCTCAAGCGACCACTCGGGCGCCGCGAACACCACATCGCGGGTCAGGTGATCGGCGACCACCTCGCGATCCGGGTCCTCGCCGGCTCCGATCGAGTTGAGGATGTCGCGCTCGGTGAGGATGCCGGGGCCATGCGCCTCGGGGTCGATCACCACGGCGGCGCCCACCCGGCGCTCGGCCATCAGCTGGGCGGCCGCCCGCAGGCTGTGGTCCGGCCCGACACTCAGAACCGTCGAACTCATGCCTTCGCTTACCTGCATGGAACCCTCCTTTCCCGGTTCGCACCTGCACAAACCCACGTCCAGATTCTTGCAACGATTGTCTCAATGTAGACCCGTGGAGAGCCCGCGTCAAGCGGGTTCCCACCGTTCATCGGGCCGAGGCATTAGGATCACGCCTCCGATGCCCAGGCCCCTCCCCGAGAACCCCCGCACGCCCTTCGACCGGGGGAGCAGCCGTGTCTAGACGCTCGCTCATCTGGACCGCGCTCGCGGCGATCCTCGCCACCGCCATCGGCATCGTCCTGAGCTACGTCATCCATTGGTTCCCCGCTCAGGCGTCTACGCAGGCAAAGGACAGCGACCGGCTCTACCACGTGCTCGTGATCGCCTCGGTGCCGATCTTCGTGCTTGTGGTCACCGTGGTCCTCTACTCGGCCTGGCAGTTCCACATGAGGCCCGGCGAGGAGCTGAAGGACGGTCCCCCCATCCACGGCAACACCCGCCTGGAGGTCGTCTGGACCGCGTTGCCCGCCATCATCCTGCTCGGGCTTGTCTCCTATTCCTTCGTCGTCCTCAAGGACAACGAGAAGCAGCCCGCCGGCGAGATCCAGGTGGGAGTCACCGGCCAGCAGTTCGCCTGGACCTACCAGTACCCGCCCTCGGTCACCGGCGGCGCGGCGATCGAATCCACCGAGCTGTACGTGCCCAAGGGACGATCGGTCCTCTTCAAGCTTCACAGCAAGGACGTCATCCACGCCTTCTGGATCCCCGCTTTCCGCATCCAGGAGGACGTCGTGCCCGGGATCACGACCAGCTGGCGGGTGACGCCGGACCGGCTCGGCTCCTATCCGGTGGTCTGCAACCTGCTCTGCGGATTGGGGCACGGCCTGATGCGATCCGCGGTGCACGTGGTCGAGCCGGCCCGGTTCCAGGCCTGGTTGAAGAGCCAAGCGAGCACGACGACGGGAGTAAAGTGAGCAAGCCCATGAGAACCGCTTCAGAGGTAACCCGCTGATGGTCGCCAAGCTCCGCGGGCCCGGCTTTTATCGCGGCGGTCTCGGGATCGTGCTCGGCGTGGCCCTCGCCACCGCCATCACCTGGATCGTGCGCATGGCCACCGGCCACGCCACCTTCGAGCACTACCTCAGCGGCGACGCGATCCTGACCGTCTCGCTGATCGCCTCCCCCCTCTTCTTCCTGGTCGGCCTCGGTGGCTTTGACTACTGGTTCAGCTGGGCCGCCGGGCGTCCGACCCAGCCCGAGGACCACTCGGGCCACGGCGCGCACAGCTGGCGGGACTACTTCCGCATCAACACCGACCACAAGGTGATCGGCATCCAGTACACGGTCACCTCGTTCTTCTTCCTGCTCGTGGGCGGCCTGATGGCGATGCTGATGCGCGCCGAGCTGGCCGAGCCGGGCGCGCAGTTCGTGGACGCCAACACCTACAACGGCCTGTTCTCCGTCCATGCCTCGCTGCTGATCTTCCTCTTCATCATCCCCGTCTTCGCCGGACTGGCCAACTTCGTGCTGCCGCTCATGATCGGCGCGCCGGACATGGCCTTCCCCCGCCTGAACGCCCTGTCCTACTGGCTGCTGCCGATCGCGGGCACCCTGATGCTCGGGAGTTTCCTGGCTCCCGGCGGCGCTTTCGCCGACGGCTGGACCGCCTACGCGCCGCTGTCGGACACCGCGCCGATCGGGCAGACCTTCTTCGCGGTGGGCGTGCAGTTCGCGGGCGCCTCCTCGATCATGACCGCCCTCAATTTCCTGGTCACGATCATCACGATGCGCGCCCCCGGGATGAGTTTCTTCCGGATGCCGCTGCTGGTGTGGGCCAACTTCGCGACCTCGCTGCTGGTGGTGATCGCCACGCCCTTCATCGCGGCCTCCCAGTTCTTCGTGCTGCTCGACCGGGCGCTGGGCTTCAACTTCTTCGACGCCGCCAAGGGCGGAGACGTGTTGATGTACCAGCACGTCTTCTGGTTCTACTCCCACCCCGCCGTCTACATCATGATGTTGCCCGGCTTCGGGATCATCAGCGAGGTCATCGCCGTGAAGTCGCGCAAGCCGATCTTCGGCTACCGCATGATGGCGTTCTCGCTGCTGGCGATCGTGGTGCTCGGCTTCACCGTCTGGGCCCACCACATGTTCACCTCGGGCATGCCGGCGTGGATTCGCATCCCGATGGCCATCACCACGGCGATCATCGCCGTGCCCACCGGGATCAAGATCTTCTCCTGGCTTGCCACGCTGTGGCGCGGGGTGCTGCACCTGGACACCGCGATGCTGTTCGCGCTGGGCTTCCTCACCACTTTCACGCTGGGCGGAATCAGCGGCGTGATGCTCGCGATGGTGCCCTTCGACATCCACGTGAGCGCCACCTACTTCATCGTGGCCCACATCCACTACGTGCTCTTCGGCGGCTCGCTGATGACGATCTTCGCGGGCGTCTACTACTGGTTCCCGAAGATGACCGGGCGCATGTACGACGAGCGTCTCGGCAAGTGGCATTTCTGGACCACGTTCGTGTTCTTCAACCTCACGTTCGCGCCGATGCACGTCCTCGGCCTACAGGGCATGCCCCGCCGCGTGGCGGACTACTCCTCGCAGTTCTCAGGGCTCAACCTCTTCATCTCGCTCGCCAGCTTCGCGCTCGGGCTGAGCACGCTGATCTTCGTCTACAACATGGTCACCAGCTGGCGCGGCGGCCCGCGCTCGGTGGGCAATCCCTGGCGCGCGCTGACGCTGGAGTGGCAGGTGTCCTCGCCGCCCCCGATCTTCAACTTCGACAAGATCCCCACGGTGGTCGGCGGACCGTATGAGTACGGCGTCCCCGGAGCCGTACACGGCGTCTTCAGCGGCGGCGCCGACGTCCCCCGAGTCCCGGCGGGCAGCGTTGCCCAGTCGACCAGCCATTGAGGAGATCGAGCCGATGAAAGAAATCCTCGTCATCGCCAACCGCACCCTCGGCGGCGCCAAACTGCTGGAGACCGTACGCGAGCGCGCAGCAGCCGGTGAGGTTCGCTTCCGTCTGGTCGTGCCCCAGACCAAGCCCTCGGCCGGCCTGGTGATCTACGACGAGGCCGTGCGCGAGTCCGCCCAGGTGCGCATCGACCTGGCCATGTCACTGCTGGCCAGCGAGCAGATCGAGGCGACCGGCGAAGTCGGCGACCCCGACCCGTTCCTCGCGACCATGGACGCGATCGCCGAGCGCCGGCCCGACCAGATCATCCTCTCGACCCACCCGGCCACCCATTCGGGCTGGCTGCGGCGCGACCTGATCGAGCGCATCGAGAACGCCTCGGGGCTGCCCGTGGAGCACATCGTGACCGACATCGCCCAGGAGGGCCTGCCCTTTGCGGTGACCCTGGTGGTGGCCAACAAGACCTCGACCGGCGAGGAGCTGCTGGAGCACCTGCGCGCCAAGGCCGCCGGAGCCGACGGCCGGCGTCTGTTCATCGCGATCGTGCCCCAGCGCGACGGCAGCGGCCTGGCACCCCGCGAGGCGCGGATCCGTCTGGCCGCGATGCTCGACCGCCTGCACACCGAGGGGCTGCTCAGCTCGGGGATGATCGGCGACCCCGACCCCTACACCGCGATCATGAACGCCCTGGAGCTGTTCACGGTCGATGACATCGTGATCTCCACGCTTCCCGACCAGCGCTCCGGCTGGATGCGCGCGAATCTGATCGAGCGTGTCCAGCACACCACCTCGGCGCACGTCGAGCACGTCGTCGGAGCCCTGGAGCCCACCACCGACGCGGCCGCGGCCGCTCACTGAAGGAAGACACCATGGAGGCAGCCAGCATCGCCCACACCGCCGAGCACGGCCACGACCACCACGGTCCCCCGCCGGCGAACCGCAGCTCGCGCGTGGAGCCCCAGCTGCTCGGGATGCTCCTTTTCATCATCTCCGAGGTCATGGTCTTCGGGGCCTTCTTCACGGCCTACTTCTTCATCCGCGTCGCCCAGGGCGACCCCTGGCCGGCGGCCGGAACCCAGATCCCGGTCGGGACCACCTTCGTCAACACCCTGATCCTGGTGTCCTCCTCGCTCACGATGCACTGGGCGCAGACCTCGATCAAGAAGGGCAACCGCTTCGGGCTGAAGGCCGGGATGCTCGTCACGTTCCTGCTGGGCGCGACCTTCCTGTTCATCCAGATCAACGAGTACGCCAACATCGGCTTCTCCCCCCAGGATCACGCCCAGGGCACCATCTTCTACGGGCTCACCGGCCTGCACGGCGCCCACGTCACGATCGGGCTGATCCTGCTGCTGATCGTCACGGTTCGTTCCTTCCGCGGTCACTACACGCCCGAGGAGCACCGCGGCGTTGAGATACCGGGCATCTACTGGCACTTCGTGGACATCATGTGGATCGTCGTGTTCGTGACGGTCTACGTCATCTAGAAAGCGCCCATGCTGAACCCGTTGCGCTCAGAGGATGAGGCCTTCCGCTTCCTGCTCTACTCGATCGCCGTGATCGCCGTGATCGTGGCCATCATCGAGATTCTGCGTGCAATACTCTGAGCTGGGATGAAGCCCAAGCCGAGACAGTGGAACGGCACGCTAGAGCTGGTCGTCGTGATGATCGTGGTGGTCGCCTTCATCACCCTGCTGGCCTGGTTCTTCTTCATGGCCGAGAGCCCGCTGGTGGCGCCGTTTGAGATGTGACGGGGCGCGCAACCCGCGGCCCCGCGCGCGCTACTTGACGGTGAGGGTGCCTTCCATGCCCGCCTGACGATGACCGGGGGCCTCGCAGAAGAAGGTGTAGGCGCCGGGCTTCAGCGTGACGGACACCGACACGTTGCCCTTCGTCACATACTTGCTGGATGCCAGCACCGCGCCGCCGGTGCCCTGCTGGACCGCGATGTTGTGCGAGACCGACGACATGTTCGGCATTTCGATCGTGACCGGTCCCGCGGTGGCGGAGGCCTTGTTGGTCGCGTAGGCCAGCTGGCCGTTGGGGTCGGCGGGGATCGAGAGCTTGCCGCCCGTCTCAACCGCCGGCTTGCCCGCACCGGGTGCCTGTACCGCGGCTGCCAGCAGGCCCTTGTCCGAGCCCTTCTGGTCTACCGAGTCCGCGACGTATGCGGCGATGTCCTCCAGGGTGGCGCCGCCCGCGAGATTGGCCGGCATCACACCGCCGTTGTTGGGGTTGAGCACCTGACCCTTGACCACACCACGGATCGTGCTGCGCTTGAGGCCTTCCGCCAGGCTGGCACGGAAGGCGGCATCGAGATTGGGGCCGACGACACCCTTGGTGGCGGCGCGTTCGAGCGTGTGGCAGGAGCCGCACCTGGCGACGAACTGCTGCTTGCCGGCCACCAGGTTCGGGTTGTCTGCGCTCTTGGCCGAGCAACCGCTGCCGGCGAGCAGCAGAGCACTCGTGGCGGCGGCCACGCCGAGGTGGCGCAGACTCCTGTGGTTGAGCGTGGCAGACATCAGCGCGGGAACTCTATCCGACCAGGCGGCCATCTCGGCGGGCGATCGCATCCACGGTCGGCGAGGCCTCTCACGGCCTGGGCAGGCCCTCCAGCTCTCCCCGGGCGGCGGCGATCACGCCGAGGCCCACCCCCTCCCAGGACCAGCGCTCGCGGACCGTCTGCACCAGCCCCGCGCGCGCTCTTTCTCTGAGCTGGGGCTCGGCCGCGAGCCAGCCGCCGACGCAGTTGGCGAGCGCCTCCACCGAGCGATCGTCGATCGGGAAGGAGAGCCAGGGCACGACCTGCTCGGGGACCGCGGCGGCGAGCCGTTCGCTGACCTCGGCCAGACCGGAGTGCGCGGCGCTCACCGGCAGCACGCCGCACGCGGCCGCCTCCGCGGCCACCATCCCGAAGGCCTCGGGGAACGTGCTGGGCACCACCAGGGCCTCGCAGGCGGGCAGCAGGTCGGCCAGCTCCTCGTGATCCAGGCGGCCGGTCAGCACCACCCGCTCGCCCAGGCCGCGGGCAGCGTTCAGGTAGCGCTCGCGAGACCCCCCTCGCAGGGTGCCCAGGAAGGCCAGCAGGTGGCGCAGCTCACCCGCACCGGCAGACGGACTCGCAAGCTCCCCCGCACCCGCACCCGCACCCGCACCAGCATTCGCAAGTTCACCAGCACTCCCACTCCCACTCCCACTCCCACTCGCGTTCGGACCGGACTCAAGCGAGCGCCCGGCGCGCGCGATTTCGACGGCCGCCGCGAGATCGCCGCCCGCGAGCGCATCCCGCAGGCGCTCCAGTCCGGCCCGGTAGGACCCGAAGCCCACGATCACCAGCTTGGCGCGGGGTTCGCGCGCGAGCACCAGCGGCCAGGCCGCGATCAGCAGGTCGACGCCCTTGCTGACGATCAGCTTGCCCACGAACGCCACCAGGCGATCCTCCCCGGCCCCGGGCGCCTGGAGCAGCCTCTCGATGGCCTCGGCGGCGGCGGACTCGTCGCGGTCAAAGGCACTGGTCAAGTCATCGCCCGCCGCGCCACTCGCAGGCGGGGGCTCCTGGTGCTCGCCCGCGCCTTGGCGCAACCGCACCGCCAGAGCCCGCAGCCCCTCACGCGGGTCATGGCCCGCGGGGGTCGGAGCGAAGCGTTGCACGTCGACCCCGGGTGGCCCCAGACGGGTGCGCTCCACGACCGTGGGGTCCTCGACGGTTGCCCACAGGCTGGCGGCGGTGTGGTGCGAGCCCACCAGGATTCCGCTCGCGCCCGCCAGCCCCTCGCGCGCCGGCCCCAGGAAACGCCGCGGCTCGGGCTTGACGGTGTACTCAAGCGCGCTCCCGTGGATCTTCACGGCGTAGGGCACGCCGCTACCGGCCAGCGCCCGTGCCAGGATCGCGGGACCCATCACCAGGTGGTTGGCCAACGCTACATCCGGGCGTGCCCGCTCAAGCACGTCCCTGACGGCGGCCACGTTGGCATCGAGGTAGCTAGCGAGCTGCTCGTCGCTCAGCTCGGCGAACGTCCGCGCCTGCATCCCCTCGTAGCGGTCCTGCACGTAGACCGGCAGCAGCCCTCCGATGTCGGGGCGGTACACCGTGCAGCGCACGGGGCTGCGCAGGGTGCTCAGACGCAGCTCGCCCGAGTCCCAGACCCCGACGGCATCCACGAACGACAGGGTGTCGGGGTGGGGGTCCTGGCTGAGCAGGTGCACCTCGTGGCCCAGACCGACCAGCGCCGCCGCGAGGCGGGCGTTGTAGACGTTCGAGCCCGTGCCGTCGAGCAGGTAGCCGTGGAAGATCAGAACTCGCATCGGCCGCTCAGCCTACGCCCAGCGGCCGGCCGGCCCTCACCCGGGTGCTTCGCTAGAGTCCCCCGCGTGAGCGTACGTCAGCGTTACCGTCTACGCAGCCCCGCCAACGGGCGCGAGATCATCCTGGAGGCCGAGCCCGAGGAGATCTACGTGGATCGCGACTCGGGCAACGCGATGGAGATCGTCGGCAAGGTGCTGCCCCTGGCGCCCTCCGCATCGCGACTGCCCTGGGCGGTCGAGAACCTGCGCTTCTGCTCCTGGTGCGACCAACTCGCCCAGAAGGATCTGAACGACTGTCCCACCTGCGGGCGGCGTATGGGCCCGCTGGGCGAGTGACCGGCGAGTCTTCCCGGCCCGTCCCACGCGCCTCGCGCGCCGCGGGCGGCACGACCCTGGCGCTCGTGCTGTGCGCGCTGACACTGGGCGCCTGTGGAGGCGGCTCCAGCGTCTCGGACGTGACACCTCGCAGCACCCCCGACATCACCCCGCCGTCCGACAACTCGGCTCAGGCGGAAGCCGCCCAGAACACTTCCACGTCGACGACCTCGACCACGACCTCGGGCAGCGCGACCGGAAGTTCTGGCTCCGCGGGCGGCGGAAGCGGCGAAGGCGAATCCGGCAGCGAAGCCGCAGGCAGCTCGGGCGGCGGCGAAAGCGCTGCCGGTGGGGGCACCGCATCCGAAGGCGGCGGCACCGGCGCCGGCTCTACCGGAGGCGGCTCGAAGGAAGGCACCGGCGGCGGCGCCACCGAAGGCACGGGCAGTCCCACGGGCGGCGCCGGCGCGCCCTCCGGCAAGTAACCCCGCCCCCGGGTAAGTAACCCCGTCGACCGCTCTAGACCGCTCTAGGGAGTCGAGATCAGCGTCGCGCTGTAGGCCAGGCGCGCGGTGCGATACAGGCAGTAGTACTGAACGGCAAGCCCCACCTGGGTGTGCGCGGTCTGCGAGCCGGTGCTGGTGCACTGCTTCTTGGGTCGACTGGCACGCCAGGAGGTGTCGTTGCCGAAGCCCAGCGCCAGCGCGGGCGCCCAGGAGGGCACCGTCAGCGCCACCACGTCGCCCTTCTTGACCGCGATCGTGCTCGCGAGCGGGAACTGCGCGGTCAGGCCAAAATATGGTTCCAGCTTGACCAGCGGGCTCTGAGCGACCAGCTTGTAGGTGAGGTTGGGCTTCTTCTGGGGGCGCAGGATCGCGATTGCCGCTTCCGAGACGCCGCCCTCGTTGGTGTCGAAGAACTTGATCTGGGTCGCGTTGGGCTTGCCCAGGATGATCGTCCAGGCCACGACCGTGCCGTCGCGGGGAACCGTCACGAGGGTGCGGGTCGCGCCCACCTTGACCTGAAATCCGGTGGTGCGGCTGACGGCCAGGCAGGGGGAGCCGGGACAGCTGGGGGTCGTCACCGGCGTGGTGGCCGGGATCTGGCCCACCTCGGTGAGAGTGGCCAGCGACCCCGCGGGCAGCGCCAGGCAGAGGAGGAGGCTCGTGAGGATGGCTATCGATGTGCGTCTCATATGGACAATTCAACACGACCAAGGGGACGATGTAGCGGTTGCCCGCCAAATCCGGACATGACCGGATACCTAGTTCTGCCTCCGTGTCTCGCTTCCTTCGTCACAAGCACATCCGGCGCGGGCCGATCGGCGCTATGCCCGGCTCAGCTTGGCCGCGGCGGCTGCGATCTCCCCGGGCTCTCCCGGCGCGGGCACCCAGGGGAGTTTCAGCGGATCCCCCTCGTACCGGGGCACCACGTGGACGTGGAAGTGGAACACGGTCTGCCAGGCCGCGGCTCCGCAGGAGTTGATCAAGTTCACCCCGTCGGCGCCGAGGTCCTGCTTCATGCGCAGAGCCAGACGCTGGGCGGCCCGCGCGACCGCTCCCAGCTCCGCGGGCTCGATCTCCAAGAGATCGCGGGCATGGGCACGTGGGATCACCAGGGCGTGGCCGGGTGTGGCGGGACTGATGTCCATGAAGGACAGCGTGTGCTCGTCCTCATCCACGACGCTCGCGGGCAGCTCCCCGGCCACGATCTTGCAGAAGATGCAGTCTGAGGCGGACACGTGGGGCATTCTACCCGCCCTGCTGAGAGCTTCTCCCGAAGCAGGGTCCCACGAAGCAGGCTCCCACGAAACGGGGTCCCAGGGTGAGGGATCTCACGGCGAGGGGTGTGCCGACCCCCCCAGGCCCACCCACCCGCGGGCGTGCTCCAGCGCCTGCGCGGACGTCTGGATCTCCCCGGCGTAGCGTGCGCGGGCCAGCTCTTGCAGGATCTCCCCCACGCGCGGCCCCAGTGGGATGCCCAGCTCGCCCGCCAGCCGATCGCCCCGCCAGAGGGCTTGCGGCGGACCCTGCTCCCGCCAGCGCAGGGCGTCGCCCAGCATGCTCCGGGCCAGCGCCAGGTGACGCTCGATCGCCGTGCCCGAGCGTTCCCCGCGGGTGGCCAGCCGGTCCGCGACGGAGAGCAGCGTGACGTCCACCTCCACGGGCTCACAGGCGCTGAGATACTCGAACACCGTTCGCCGCGCCAGGGGCTGTGGCTCGTGCACCAGGAACCCCAGCCGCAGGTGATGACGCGCGAGCGCCGCCACGTGCGCCCGCAGACGCTCGCTGGTGCGCAGACGGCTGAGCACCGAGCGCGCCAACTCCGCCCCGAGGGCGTCGTGCCCGATGAACGTCACCCGCCCGTCGCCGGGACGCACCGCGCGGGTGTCCGGCTTGGCGGCGTCGTGCAGCAGCGCCCCCCAGCGCAGCGCCCCCCCGCGCGTCAACCCGTCGGCCAGGGGCTCATCGAGCAGTCTCGTCACGGTCTCCCGGTGCTCCTCGCCGAGCATCGCGACGGGATCGGCCTGGAGGGCGATGGTCTGCTCCAACACCTCGATCGTGTGCCCGTGCACATCACGGTGATGGAAGTGGCTCTGCCCCACCCCCCGCAGCCGATCGAGCCTCGGGCAGCACCACCGCGGTGGCCCCGAGGTCGTCGAGCAGCCCCAGGCCGGCCACGGCGCCCGGCGCGTCGATGATGCGGCGCAGCTCGACGAACACGCGCTCGGGGGAGACCCCGGAGAGCCCGGGGGCCTGAGCGCGCGCCGCCAGCCTGGTCTCGGGCTCGGGCTCCAGGCCCAGCTCCACCGCGACGCGCACGAGGCGCAGCACCCGCAGGGGATCGTCGATGAAGGCCCGCGGACCGGCCATCCGCAGGCGGTGCTCGGCGAGATCGCGCAGGCCCCCCAGGGGGTCGATCCGGGGTCCGCCCTCGGCCGGTTCGGCCACGGCGTTGACCGTGAAGTCGCGCAGCGCGAGGTCGGCCTCCAGCGAGCCGCCGCGCAGCGACTCCACGTCGATCTGCCAGGAGCCGTCGCGGGCCACCACGCGCCAGGCACCAAACGCCTCGGATAGCGCGAAGCTGCTGGCCCGGGGAGCGGCGCGCGCCAGCGTGCGGGCGGTCTCGCCCGCGTCACCGTCGACAACGATGTCCAGATCGGCGGTGGGACGGCCGCGGGCGGCGTCGCGCAGGGCCCCGCCCACCAGCCAGGCCGGCCGCCCGGCCAATGTCGAGCGGATCAGCTCGCGCGGATCATTCGGCGGCATAGTCGCCGATGAGGACGTTGCCGTCGTGGTGATGGATGCGCGAGATCCGGGCGGTGAGGCCACAGGTGATCTCGTAGTTGATCGTGTCCAGCCGCCGCGCGACCTCCTCGGCGGTGATCCGCTCGCCTTGCTGGGCGCCGAGCAGGATCGCGGGCGCGTCCCTGAGCGCCGAGGCGGCGGGATCCGGGCCGAGGTCGACGGTGAGGCTGTCCATGCTCACGGTGCCCACCAGCGGGCGGCGGGCGCCGTCGACGAGCACGTCGGCGTTGTTGGTCAGGCCTCGTCGCCAGCCGTCGCCGTAGCCGATCGGCAACAGGCCCAGATGGGTCTCGGAGGGGGCGATGAAGCGCCTGCCGTAGCCGGTGCTCTCCCCCGCCCGGCAGCGTTTGACCTCGGCCACGTAGGTGCTCAGCTCCAGCACGGGCTCCAGGCCCTGGGCGAGCGCATCGATGCCGAAGGGGTCCATCCCGTAGACGGCGATCCCGCAGCGAACCATGTCGAAGTGGGCCGCCGGCTCGCGCAGCGTGGCCGCGCTGTTGGCGGCGTGCACGAGCACCTCGGGATGCTCGCGCTTGACCGCGAGCGCCCACTCGGAGAAGCGCCGCAGCTGCTCCCCGAAGAACTCATCGCCCGTCTCATCGGCGGTGGCGAAGTGGGTCATCACACCCGCCAGGTCCACGCTCTCCGACTGGGCGGCCACGGCCACGACCCGCGAGGCCAGCTCGGCGTCGCGCGTGCCCAGCCGGCCCATGCCGGTGTCGAGCTTGACGTGCACCCGGCCGCTGCGGGACATCTCGGCGGCGATGTCGGCGACCTCGTGCACGAACCCCTCGTGCCAGGCCACCACGTCCAGCTCCAGGAAGATCGCCTCCTCCAGCTCCTCGGGTCGCAGGGGCCCGGTGACCAGCACGCGCGCCTCGACCTCGGCGATCCGCAGCTCGCGGGCCTCCTCGACCCTGGCCACGGCCAGCCAGGCGGCACCGCCTGCGAGCGCGGCCCGCGCGCAGGGGACCGCGCCGTGACCGTAGCCGTCGGACTTCACGACCGCGCACAGCAGCCCGTTGGGTGCAAGCTCTCCGAGCAGCCGCGCGCAGTTGCGCTCGAGCGCCGCGAGATTCACCCGAGCGAGCGCCGACATCTAGTCGTTCTCCCCGAGGCGCGCGGTGGGCAGCGCCGCGATCACATCCGAGGCGATCACACCCTCGGCCACCCCGAGTTTGCGCGCCGCCAGCCGCCCGGCCGCCGCGTGCAGCCACACTCCCGCGCAGGCCGCCGTGAATGGGTCGAGCCCGGCCGCCAGGAGCGCCGCGATCACGCCGCTCAAGACATCGCCGGTGCCCGCGGTGGCCAGCGCCGGACTGGCGCCCGGGCTGACGGCGACGAGCCCGCTCGGATCGGCCACGAGCGTGTCATCGCCCTTGAGCACGACCACCGCCCGGGCCTGCTCGGCCGCGGCGCGCACGTGGGCGAGGCGCTCGCGTTCGATCTCCTCGCTGTCGCATCCCAGCAGGCGCGCCAGCTCCCCGGCGTGCGGGGTGAGCACGATGGGCGTCGGCGCCCGATCCTGCTCGCCGGCGTCCGCGCCGGGCTCCGCTTGGCGCTCTGCCAGCTCCCCGAGGCAGCCGGCGTGCGCGTTGAGAGCGTCGGCGTCGAGCACCGTCGCCACCGTGCTCGCGCGGGCCAGCTCGCGCGCGAACGCGAACGCGCCCTCGCCCCTGCCGAGGCCGGGCCCCAGCACCAGCGACCCCCCGCTGCGGGTCATTTCCTGCACGATCTGGACAGCCGCGGTGCTCAGCAGCTCGCCGTCCTGCTCGGGCAGCCCGCGGGTCATCGTCTCAAGCGAGCCGCCCGCGACGATCGCCTCCAGGGAACTCGGCACGCAGACCGTCACGTACCCCGCGCCGCTGCGCATCGAAGCCTGAGCCGCCATCCGGGGCGCGCCGCTCAGCCCACGCGAGCCACCGGCAACCACCACGTGGCCGCTGCGAAATTTTGTCGAGTCGGATCGACGTTTCGGCAACTGCTGAAGCACTGCCGGTCCGATCAGGCCGACCGTGGTGGCCAGCGGCGCGCCGCGGGGAATTCCGATGTCGAGGCTGCGCACCTCTCCGGCGTGACGCTTGCCCGGGTTGATCCAGAGCCCGGGCTTGGCCAGATGAAACGTCGCGGTGAACGACGCGCTCACGGCCCCGCCCCGGACGGCGCCGGTCGAGGCATCCACGCCACTGGGAACATCCACGCTGACCACGGGACACGAGCCGCGGTTGATCGCCTCGATCGCGTCCTTGACGATGCCGTGGGGCGCCCCGTCAAAACCGGTCCCCAACAGCGCGTCGAGGACTAGTCCCGCCCGCTGCACGTGCTCATCCAGCGCCGCCGCATCCGCGGGCATCTGCGTCGCGGCCCCCCCGGCGAGGCGCTCCAGGTTCGCCCGCGCGTCGCCGGAGAGCTGCTCGGGGGCGCCGGTACAGAGCACCGTCACGCGCCGGCCGGCCTGGCGCAACAGGCGCGCCGCCACCAGCCCGTCACCGCCGTTGTTGCCCTTGCCGGACAGGATCAGCACCTCGCCGTCGGGGTCGAGCTGCTCGACGATCTGGGCCACGCCCGAGCCGGCGCGCTCCATCAACTCCAGCGAGGCAATCGCGCGCTCCTGGATCGCCCAGCGATCGACGGCCCGCATCGTGGCGGCATCGGGAAGCGGATCGCACCAGTGTGGAAGCCGGCCCACGACCAGCGATCCTAGAGGCTCAACTGTTTAGGGCCTTACTCGACCGTTACGGTCTTGGCCAGGTTGCGCGGCTGGTCCACATTGAGCCCCCGCCTGCGGGCGATCTCATAGGCGAGCAGCTGTAGCGGGATCACCGCGAGGATCGGCTGCAACATCCAGTCCACCGGGGGCACACCCACGGCGACGTCGGCGTGCTTGGCGATCTCGTGGTTGTGGCTGGTGGTGACCGCGATCACCCGCGCGCCGCGGGCGCGGACCTCCTGCATGTTGGAGGCCATCTTGTCGATCACCGGAGAGTCGGTGGCCACGCAGACCACCGGGGTGGACTCGTCGAGCAGCGCGATCGGGCCGTGCTTCATCTCGCCCGCCGCGTAGGCGTCGGTGGCGATGTAGGAGATCTCCTTGAGCTTCAGCGCACCCTCGAGCGCGACGGGCAAGCCGACGTGGCGCCCGATGTAGAGGAAGAACTCCTTGCGCCAGTGCTCCTCGGCGACCGCCGCGACCTGCTCGCCCACGCCTCCGTTCCCGCCGTCCAGGATCTCGGCGATGCAGTGCGGCAGGCGCTTGATCTCGCTCACCAGCTCGGCGATCCGCTGCGGCGCCAGCGTGCCCCGCAGCTCGGCCAGCCGCAGGCCCAGCAGGTAGGTGACGGCCACCTGACAGACGAAGGTCTTGGTGGCGGCCACGCCGATCTCAAGGCCGGCGCGGGTGTAGAGCACGCCGTCGGCGTCGCGCGTGGCTTGCGAGCCGCGCACGTTGGTGATCGCCAGCACCGTCGCCCCGCGCTCGCGGGCCTGGCGCATCGCGGCGAGCGTGTCGGCGGTCTCACCGGACTGGGTTATCCCGATCACCAGATCCCCGGGCCCGACCACGGGGTTGCGATAGCGGTACTCGGAGGCCACGTCCATCTCGACCGGGATGCGGGCCCACTCCTCGATCGCGTAACGACCGATCAGCCCGGCGTGGTAGGAGGTCCCGCAGGCCACCACCACGATCCGCTTGACGTCGGCGAGGATCGCCTCATCCAGCGCGCCCTCCTCACCCAGGTCCACGCCGCTGCCCCGGGCGGTACGGTCGGCGATCGTGTCGGCCACCGCGTCGGCCTGTTCGTGGATCTCCTTGAGCATGAAGGTCTCATAGCCGCCCTTCTCGGCGGTCTCTTCGTCCCAGTCGATGCTCTCGACGGCCCTGCTCACGACCTCGCCCGCGGCGGTCGTGATGGTGACCCCCCCGGGTCGCAGCTCGATGATCTCGCCGTTCTCGACGTACTGCACCTCGCGGGTCTCCAGCAGGAAGGCCGGCACGGCGGAGGCCACGAACTGCTCGCCCTCGCCCCGCCCGATGATCAGGGGGCACTCCTTGCGGGCGCCCACGAGCGTCTCGGGCTCGTCGAGGCTCATCGCCACGAAGGCGTAGTGGCCCTCCAGTTCGGCGTAGGCGGCACGCACGGCGTCGGCGAGATCTCCGGCGTAGTGCTCGGCGATCAGATGGGCGATCACCTCGGCGTCGGTCTCGGAGGTGAAGGCGCTGCCCTGGCCCTCCAGGCGCTCCTTGAGCGCCATGTAGTTCTCGACGATCCCGTTGACCACCACGTGCACCCGATCGCGGTCGTCGTAGTGGGGGTGCGCGTTGGCTTCGCTGACCCGCCCGTGGGTGGCCCAGCGGGTGTGGCCGATGCCGATCGTGGCCGGGCGCGCAGCTACCGCGACGGTGCCCCCGGACTGAGGTCTCTGCTCGTCGCCCGCGGCGAGCTTGCGCTCCAGCGCATCGAGGTTGCCCACGGCGCGCACCGCGTCGATGTGGTCCTCGGCGAGCACCGAGATGCCGGCGCTGTCGTAGCCGCGGTACTCGAGCTTGCGCAGTCCGGCCAGCAGCAACTCCCTGGCGGGACGCCCCCCACATAGCCAACGATTCCGCACACGCCACCGAAGATACCAGCGCGTCTCTCGGCTGCCCTAGCGAATTGGACGCTTAGGCCTATCCCGATAATTCAGTTCTGCTCAGCCCGGCTCGGCCCTACCGGGGTGTAGCCCGCCGCCTCGGGTCTGCCCGCGTCGGCTCGGGTCTGCTCAGGCCAGCTCGCGCTCGACGAGGGCGACGAGTCGGCCGCAGACCGCCTCGGCCTCTTCCGCGGTGGGCGCCTCGACCATCACACGGACCAGGGGCTCGGTTCCGCTGGGACGCACCAGCACCCGCCCACGCCCCGACAGCGCGTCGTCCTCCAGCCGGACGGCCTCGGCCACGCTCGCGGCGCCCTCCAGGGCACCGCGGTCGCGCACGCGCACGTTGACCAGCCGTTGCGGCAGTTTCTCCATCGCGCCCCGCTCGCTGAGGGGACGGCCGTCCAGCGCCTCCAGGGCGAGCAGCGCGCTGGCGACGCCGTCTCCGGAGCGGTTGAAGCTCATGTCGATGATGTGCCCCGACTGCTCGCCCCCGAGGACCCAGTTGCGCGAGCGCAGCTCCTCCAGCACGTAGCGGTCACCGACCCTGGTCGTGGCGACCGCGATCCCGGCCCGCTCCATGGCGGCGTGAAAGCCGTAGTTGGTCATCACGGTCACGGCCACCCCGGCGCCGTTGAGCCGACCGCCGCGATGCAGGTGCAGCGCGGCCAGGGCCATCAGCTCATCGCCGTCCACGACCTGGCCGGCCTCATCGACGGCCAGCATGCGGTCACCGTCGCCGTCGAAGGCGAAGCCCACCGCGTGTCCTCCTGCGAGCACCTGCTCGGCGAGTCGCTCGACGTGGGTCGAACCGCAGCCGGCGTTGATGTTCTGACCGTCGGGGCCGGCTGCCAGCACGCTCACCCGTGCCCCGAGGCGCCTGAAGATCTCGGGCGCCACGCGATAGGTGGCGCCGTTGGCGCAGTCCAGCAGGACATCCAGGCCGTCGAGGCTCAATGCGGAGAAACGGGTGTGCAGATCGCGCAGGTAGTCCTCGTCGGTTCCCTGCAGCTCGCGAATCCGGCCGATCGCGATCTCCCCGGAGGCCGTGCGAGCGGGCGCCTCGCGCTCCAGCTCGCGCTCAATCGCAAGCTCGGTGTCGTCGGAGAGCTTGAAGCCGTCGGCGGCGAAGAACTTGATGCCGTTGTCCTGGTAGGGGTTGTGTGAGGCCGAGAGCACCGCGGCGAGATCGAAGCCGTAGTGACCGATCAACAGCGGTGCGGCGGGCGTGGGCAGCACGCCCCCCAGCAGCGCGTCTCCACCCGCGGCGCTCACACCGGCGGCGAGCGCCGCCTGGAGCATCTCGCCGGACTCGCGGGTGTCGCGGATGATCAGGACCTGCGGGCGCTTGACCCCGGTCTGGCGGGTGGCGGCCTGACCCAGGGCAACGGCCAGCTCGGCGGTCAGGAACTCGCCGGCGACGCCGCGAACGCCATCGGTCCCGAACAACTTGCGGGTCATATCCGGAGGGTGCTCCTAGCGCTTGGAGAACTGCGGGCGCTTGCGTGCCTTCTTCAGGCCCGCCTTCTTGCGCTCCTTGGCGCGCGAGTCGCGCGTCAGGAACCCACGGCGCTTCAGCTCGCCGCGCAGATTGGGGTCGGCCTCGAGCAGGGCACGCGAGACGCCGTGACGGAGCGCTCCGGCCTGGGCGGAGATGCCACCGCCGTGCAGGCGGGCCACGACATCCATGCGCTCCTGATAGCCGACGGTCTCCAGCGGCTGACGGATGTTGCGCTGGAGGGTCTGACGCGGGAAGTGCTCCTCAAGGGTGCGTCCGTTGACCTGGTAGACACCGGTGCCCGGCCGCAGGATCACGCGGGCGATGGCGGTCTTGCGCTTGCCGGTTGCGCGGTAGCGCGCGCCGGCCGCGAGGTCGATCGCGGCGGTGGAGATCGGCTCGCTCAGCTGCGCGGACTCCTCCTCGCCGTCGCTCTCGCCCTGGGACTCCTCGTCCTCAAGCGCATAGGGGTCGGCGGGCGCGTCGCGACCAAGCGGATCGGCGCCCTCGGGAACGATGTCCACTTCAAGATGGGCTCCGGGGACGGCCGGCTTGACCCGCGGTGCGGGCTCCTCCTCGTCCTCCTCCTCGGCCGCGGCCTCCTCGGGGGTGACTGCCTCGGGAGTTGCTGCCTCGGGGGTGGTTGCCTCGGCGACTGGGCTCGCCTCCGTCGCGGCCTGCTCAGCGGGCGCCTCGGCTACGGGCTCGGCCGGAGTCTCCGCGGCGGGCGCGGGCTCCTCGGCGGCCTGGGGCTCAGCGGCAGCCTGGGGCTCAGCCTCGGCTACGGGCTCCGAGGCAGCCTGCTCGGCAACCTCGTGCTCATGCTCGTGCTCGGCGTACAGAGGGGCGTCCTCCACTACACCGGCGATCTCGGCGGCCTCATCGCTGGGCGCGGTGGGCTCGTCGGGGAACTCGGGGGTCTCGGGGGTCTGCTCGTCGGCCATCAGGCCTCGATCTCCAGCGGTAGCGGTTTCTGGGCCTCGTGGGGATGCTCGGGGCCGGCATAAATCTTGAGCTTGGTGATCTGCTTGCGGGCGAGGCGGTTGCGGGGCATCATGCCCTTGACCGCGAGCCGGATGATCTCCTCGGGGCGCCGCGCGAGCATCTCCTCGAAGGTGCGCGAGCGCAGCCCGCCGGGGTACCCGGAGTGGCGGTAGTAGCGCTTGTCGGTGCGCTTCTTGCCGGTCACCGCGATCTTCTCGGCGTTGATCACCACGACGAAGTCACCGGTGTCGATGTGCGGGGTGTACTCGGGCTTGCGCTTGCCCCGCAGTAGGTCGGCGATCTGCGTGGCGAGGCGGCCCAGGGTCTTCCCGTTGGCGTCGACGACGAGCCAGTTGCGCTCGCGATCGGTGGGTTTGGCGACGTAGGTCTTCATGGCGTGAAAAAGGCCACGCGTAGAAGACGCGCGGCGCGGGACGGGATGATAGCTACTCCCACTCGATCGTGCCGGGGGGCTTGCTCGTGATGTCGAGCACCACCCGGTTTACCTCACGCAATTCGTTGATCATGCGCGATGCGATCGTCTCCAGCAGGTCGTAGGGCAGCCGCGCCCAGTCGGCGGTCATCGCGTCGTCACTGGTCACGGCGCGGATCACGACCACGTAGCCGTAGGTGCGCTCATCGCCCTGCACGCCGACGGTGCGCACGTCGGGCAGCACGCAGAAGGACTGCCACAGCTCGCGGTAGAGACCGACCTTGCGGATCTCCTCCTGGAGGATGTGGTCGGCCTCGCGCAGCACATCCAGGCGCTCCTTGGTGGCTTCGCCGCCGACCACCCGGATCGCCAGACCGGGCCCGGGGAAGGGCTGGCGCCAGACCAGGCGCTCGGGCAGGCCCAGCTCGGCGCCGACCGCGCGAACCTCGTCCTTGAAGAGCATCCGCAAGGGCTCGACCAGCTTGAACTTGAGGTCGTCGGGGAGTCCCCCCACGTTGTGGTGTGACTTAATCGTGGCCGTGCCGGTGCCGCCACCGGACTCGATCACGTCGGAGTAGAGCGTGCCCTGGACCAGAAAATCGGCGCCGTCAAGCCGCACGGCCTCCTCCTCGAAAACCCTGATGAACTCTGCCCCGATCGCCTTGCGCTTGGCCTCGGGCTCGCTGACCCCCTTGAGCTTCTCCAGGAAGCGCTGCTCGGCGTCGACGGCCACGAGCGGCACCTTGAAGGTGTCGCGGAAGGCGCTGATCACCTGCTCGCCCTCGGATTTGCGCATCAGGCCGTGGTCGACGAACACGCAGGTCAGCTGATCGCCGACGGCACGGTGCACCAAGAGCGCCGCGACCGAGGAGTCAACGCCCCCGGAGAGACCGCACACCACGCGAGCGTCTCCGACCTGCGCGCGGATGCGGGCGATCTGCTCCTCAACGATCGATGCGGGCGACCAGGTGCGCTCACAGCCGCAGACCTCGGTCAGGAAGCGCGTGAGGATCTCCTGGCCATAGGGGGTGTGCACCACCTCGGGGTGGAACTGGATGCCGTAGATGTCGCGGGCGGTGTCCTCCACCGCAGCCACCGGCGAGGCGCTCGAAGAGGCCAGCGCCACGAATCCGGGCGGCGGCTCGTACACGGTGTCGCGGTGGGACATCCAGCAGGTCTGCGCACGAGGCATCCCGGCCAGCAGACGACCCGGCTCGGACACGGTGAGGTCCGAACGCCCGAACTCGCCGACCTCGGCCTGCTCGACCTTGCCGCCCAGCTCGTGGACGATGAGCTGCATCCCGTAGCAGATGCCCAAAACCGGTACGCCCAGTTCCAGCAGCCCGCGCTCAAGGCGCGGCGCGCCCGCGGCATAGACCGAGGCGGGCCCCCCTGAAAGGATGATCCCGCGGGGCTTGCGCCGGGCGATCTCCTCAAGCGCGACGTGATGGGGAACCAGCTCGGAGAAGACCCCACAGTCGCGCACCCGCCGGGCGATCAGCTGCGAGTACTGACCGCCGTAGTCGAGCACGACGATCTCTTCGGTGGCGGCGGGCACGGCGCCCCGCTCCTCGGCAACAGCGGCCGACGCCGTGACGGCCGCGTCAGTCATTGACTAGCGCGGCTGCCTTCCCGTTCGAGCCCATGCCGACCGACTGGTCGCGCTGGAGCTGCTTGCCCTCCGTTTGCAACGACGGGGCGATCACGACCTCGGCGCGGTTGAACTCGGCGAGATCCTTGTGACCGCAGGTGGCCATCGAGGTCCGCAGGCCGCCGAACAGGTTGAAGCTGCCGTCGTTCTCACGGGCGGGACCCACGAGGATCTCCTCGAGCGTGCCGTTCTGAGCGGTCGCCACCCGGGCGCCCCGGGGGAGGCTCGGATGGAAGGTCGCCATGCCCCAGTGAAAGCCGCGCCCCGGTGCCTCATGGGCGCGGGCCAGCGGCGAGCCGATCATCACGGCGTCGGCGCCCAGCGCGATCGCCTTGGAGACGTCGCCGCCGTTGCGCATGCCGCCGTCGGCGATCACCTGGCAGTACTCGCCGGTCTCCAGCATGTGGGTGGAGCGCGCATGAGCGACGTCGGCGATCGCCGTGGCCTGCGGGACACCGATCCCGAGCACGCCGCGCGTGGTGCACGCCGCGCCGGGCCCCACGCCCACCAGCACACCCGCGGCGCCGGTGCGCATGAGGTGCAGACCCGTGTGGTAGGAGGCGCAACCGCCGACCACCACGGGCACGTCGAGACTGGGGATGAACTCCTTGAGGTTCAGGGGCTCGGAGATCGTGGAGACGTGTTCGCCGGAGACCACGGTGCCCTGGATCACGAGCACGTCCAGGCCGGCCTCGAGCGCCAGCTCGTAGTAGTCGCGCACCCGCTGTGGGGTGAGCGAGGCGGCGACCACGACCTTCTGTTCCTTGATCTCGCGGATGCGCTGCGCGATCAGCTCGGGCTTGACCGGCTCGCGGTAGATCTCCTGCATCTCGCGCGTCGCGGCATCCTTGGGCAGGGCGGCGATCCGTTTCAGCTGCTCGTCGGCGTCGGCGTAGCGCGTGAAGATGCCCTCAAGGTTGAGCACCGCGAGCCCCCCGAGCTGACCGATGAGGCCGGCCGTGGTGGGCGAGACGACCCCGTCCATGGCCGATGCCATTAGGGGCAGCTCGAACTGGTAGGGACCGAGCTTCCAGGAGATGTCGATGTCATCGGGGTCGCGGGTGCGCCTGGAGGGCACGATCGCGATGTCATCAAAGCCGTATGCGCGGCGGGCGGTCTTGCCGCGTCCGATCTCTACTTCCATCAGGGAATCCTTGCAGTCGCGGCGGATACCCCATGGCGGGGCACAGGCAATAAGACCCCGCGCGAGGCGAGGTCGAAAGCGTGTTGGCTCCTGGCCATTGGGGCCTTGTCGGGGGCGCAAACCAAGTGGCTCTGAGCATAGCAACGGGCCCCGTCGGGGCGCCGTCAGCGGCCCGGTCGGAAACGAAGCCACCGGCCGCTTGGAGGGGCCATACGATCTCGATAGAATGAGCGGAGCCATGAGTACTCGCGCAGACAAGCCGGACAACGGGGAGACGGCCGTCTCAGGTCGAGAACGCAGCCCCCACGCTCTGCGCGCCCATGGCTCCATGACTCGCTAGCCGACGTCGGCATCGAGGGTCGGGTTCGGGGTGCGAGCGATCCACCACAGGTCCGCGTCAAGCCGGCCTGTCGCCGCGAGGCCGCGACGTCGACGCACGGCCTGCTCCTCCACGAAGATCCCACCCAGGTTCAAATGCCCATGACCGTCACCCCCCATATCCTGAGCCGATGAGCGACCTCGCGAGCAGCGGACGGGCACCCGGCTACGAGCCGAGCGCGGTGGAGGCGCGCCGCCAGGCGCAGTGGCGGGCCCGCGGGGCGTTCGACACGCCCGCCGCGACCGAGGGCGCGAGCTTCAAGTACGTGAAGCCCTCGGCGCCGTTCACCTCGGGCAACATCCACATGGGCCACGTGCGCAGCTACAGCATCGGCGATGCCTACGCGCGCTTCCTGCGCGCCCGCGGAGACCGCGTGCTGTTCGCTTTCGGCTTCGACGCCTTCGGGCTCCCGGCCGAGCTGGGGGCCATCGCCAACGGCGTGCTGCCCAGCGAGTGGGTGAGCGGCTGCGCGGCGCACATGCAGGGGCAGCTGGAGCGGCTGGGGTTCTCCTTCGACTGGCAGCGGACCTTCCTCAGCTCCGACGCGGTCATGTATCGCTGGTCGCAGTGGCTGTTCTTGAAGCTGCTGGCGGCCGACCTGATCTACCACGGCACCGGCAACGTGGACTGGTGTGACACCTGCCAGACCACGCTCGCCACGATCCAGGTCGAGGATGGCCTGTGCTGGCGCTGCCACAACCCGGTTCGCCTGATTCAGCGACCTCAGTGGTATCTGCGCATCAGCGCCTACCTTTCCGAGAACGATCGACGTCTCGCAGCCTTCAAGGATTGGGACGAGAACTCCCTGGACAGCCAGCGGATCGTCCTCGGCCGCGTTGACGGAGTGGAGCTGGAGCTGCCCACGCCGACGGGCGAGACGCTGAACGTGTTCACGCCGTATGCCGACGCGCTGTCCGGCGCACGCTTCGTGCTGATGTCCCCCAAACACCCCGAGATCGAGCACTGGACCTCAGATCCCGAGGTACAGCAGCAGCTGGAGGAGATTCGCTCGGGGGGCTGGGTGCGCAGCTCGCGCGGCGCCGAGTCAACGCCGCTGGTGGACACCGGACGCTCGGTGCTCGCGCCCGCGGGCGGGGCGCCGCTGCCGGTCTTCGTATCGCCGATCGTCGACGGGCGCTTCGGGAGTACCGCGGTGCTCGGGATACCCGAGTACGACCGCACCGACGAGGCGATCGCCGAGCGCATCACCGGTCGCCTCGCCGAGGGCCTGGGCTCACCGGCGGCGACGCAGCCCGAGCGCGACAGGCCGCCGCCGCGACCGGAGCTGGACACGCCAACGCAGCCCGAGCCGGACACGCCGCCGCAGCCCGAGCGAGAGCTGCCGACGCCCCGGATCGCGGTGCGCTATCGCGCCAACGACTTCTCGATCTCGCGTCAGCGCTCCTGGGGTACCCCGATCCCGATCGTGTACTGCGAGCGCTGCGGCACCGTCCCGGTCCCCGAGCAGCAGCTGCCGGTGCGCCTGCCGTTGGATCTCAGACCGGCCGGCACCGGCAACCCGCTGGCCGAAAGCCCGGCGTTCGTGGACACCGCCTGCCCCGCCTGCGGCGCCCCGGCCAAGCGCGAGACCGACACGCTTGACTGTCACTTTGACGCGCTCTGGCTGTGGATACCGGCGTGCGTGCCGCCCGAGGAGCGCGAGCAGAGCATGGAGCACATCCTCGACCTGCCGGACCTGCGGCGGTGGCTACCGTCCGAGCGCCTGGTGGCCGGGTCCGACAGCGGCAACTTCGTGTTCGACCAGCGGATCGTGACCAAGGCCCTGCGTGACATCGGAGCACTGGCGTTCCTCACCGACGGCGAGCCGTTCGCGGGCTGTCTGTTTCACGAGATGGTGATCAGCGACGGACGCAAGATGAGCAAGCACCTGGGCAACGTGGTCGACCCAGACGAACTGGTCGCGAGCCTCGGCGCCGACACGGTGCGCCTGGCGATCCTCTACGCGGCACGACCCCAGAAGTCACTCAACTGGAGTGAGAGCGCGGTCCAGTACTGCAACCGCTTCCTCAAGCAGCTGTGGCGCTTCTCCCAGGCCTGCTTCAACCTGACCCCGGCGCCCGGGCTGGATGCGGAGAGCACCGAATTCCTGCGCACGCGACTGGTGAAATGGTGCGACACGGCCGTCGAGAAGATCACCGAGGACCTGGAGAGCCTGGAGATGCACAAAGCGGTTCGCAACGTGATCCGCCTGTTCGACCGCATCAAGGACTTCGAGTCCAAGGTGCTCGCTCGCAACGGCGGGCTCGGCCCCGAGGACCACGAGGCGCTGGTGACGGCGCTTGCGTTGATGGCGCAGGTGATCGCGCCCTTCACCCCGCACATCGCGGAGGAGCTGTGGCTCGCCTCCGGGCGCGGCCTGGAGGGCACCGATCCGCCCTGGCCCAGCCCGCTCCAGAGCGCCGTAGCCGCGGGAGGGACCTCCGGTGAGTGACTTCCACACAAACAGAAACGGTGCGCGCGAGCGAGAACCGGAAACCCTTGGGCGCTGCGTAGCCCTCAGGGAACAATTCAAACTGTTTGAATTTCTATTTGACAAATCAGAACGCTGTCACTAGCTTGCGAGGCAAAATAATGAGCACTTCACCAGAGCACCCCGACGGGCACCAGCAGACACGCTCCTGTGTCACAGAGCTGGTGTGCCACAAGTGCGACCTGCGGTTCCCGGTGGCGCACGACTCGGCGTTCTGCCCCACCTGTGGCAAGAGCCTCGACTTCGACTACGACTACGAGCGCGCCGGCGCCCAGATCAACGCGCGGCCCTTCGCCGAGCGGCCCCTGAACATCTGGCGCCTGGAGGAGCTGCTGCCGATCCGGGACGCCCGGGCGCAGGCGCGGGTGGGCCAGTTCTCGGGCTTCACGCCACTGATCAGAGCGGACCGGCTGGGAGCGGAGCTGGGCCTGAAGCGGCTGTACCTCAAGGACGACAGCACCTCGCGCCCGAGCCTCTCCTACAAGGATCGCGTGGTATCGATGGCGATCGCCCGCCTGTTGGAGCTGGGCGAGCAGGAGATCGGCTGCGTCTCGACCGGCAACGTGGGCACCGCCGTGGCCTCGCTGGCCGCGAAGGCCGGGGTGGCGGCCTATGTCTTCTACCCCAACCGCCTGGAGGACACCAAGGCGCTCGCCTGCCGCGCGCTGGGCGCCCAGGTCTGTCAGGTGGACGGCAACTACGACGAAGCCAACCGGGCCTGCCGCCGGCTCGCCGCCACCAGCGGCCTCCAGTTCGCGAACATCACCCTGAGATCGTTCTACTCCGAGGGGGCCAAGACGATGGCCTACGAGATCGTCGAGCAGCTCGACTGGCGCGGCCCCGACCACATCGTGGTGGCCGCCGCCGGTGGAACCCTGTCCTCGCGTCTACACAAGGGCTTAGGCGAGCTTGAGACGGTGAGCCTCGCGCAGACCGCGCACACCAAGCTGCATGTGGCCCAGCCGCAAGGCTGCGCCCCGATCGCCAGCGCGATCCTGGCCCAGGACCCCGAGATCCAGCCCTGCGCGCCAACCACGGTCGCCCACTCGCTGGCGATCGGTTCCCCGGGTGACGGCAGCATGGTGATCGACGCCGTGAACAGCCGCGGCGGCACCGCGGCCTCCGCCAACGACGATGAGATCTTCGCGGGCATCGATCTGCTGGCCGCCACCGAGGGACTCCTCACCGAGCCCGCCGGCGGCACCACGGTCGCGGTCCTCGAGAAGCTCGCGGCCGCGGGCAAGCTCGACCCCGACGAGGTGGTGGTCGCTGTGATCACGGGCAACGGCCTGAAGACCCTCGATGACCATCCGCGCAAGCCCTGGCCGTCGATGGTGGCCTGCGATCCCCAGACCATGGGGTCGATCCTCGAAGGCTTTCAGGACGGAGCGCAGGCCGGCCGCGAGCAGCTGCACGCCTGAGCCCGCCCGCGGGGACCCCACCGATCTCCCGCCGGGCCACCACCGATCTGAAGGCGGCCTAACACAGGCCTACCGGCAATGAATACGCAGTCGTCTACCTTTGGGGGAGCCTCCCCAATGAACGACTCAAAGAGACAGATCGACCGGCGCACCCTGCTCAAGCAGGGGCTGGCCGCCGGAGGGTTGCTGGCCACGGGCGGCCTCGCCGCGGAGCTGGCGCGAGCAGGCCGCCCCGCCTCCCGGTCGATCAAGCGCAACCCCGGCCCGCCACGCGAAACGGCGCGCTCTCCAAACATTCTCGTTGTGATGGTCGATCAGCTACGTACTCCCAGCTGGCCGGCGGGCACCTCCCTGCAGGACACCGCGCTACCCAATCTCGACCGGCTGCGACGCGGGGCGGTCAGCTTCGAGCGCCACTACACGGCCGCCAACGACTGCACCCCGGCTCGCGCGGCGCTGCTCACCGGCCTGCACACACACCAGACCGGTTGCATGATCACCGGGGGCAGCACCCTGGACCCCGGCTTCCCGACCTGGGGCTCGATGCTGCGCGAGCACGGCTACCGCACCTACTGGTATGGCAAGTGGCACCTGACCCACGGCGACAACCACTGGGGCGCCCCCGGCGACGACGCCGCCCTGGAGCCCTACGGGTTCACCGGCGGGACCCACCCCTCGCCCGACGGGGGCCCCGGGCAGGGCTGGCGCAAGGACCCCGACATCACGCGGCAGTTCGAGCGTTGGTTCGCACAGGAGGGGCGACGGGAACCCTGGTGCACCACGGTCTCGCTGGTCAACCCCCACGACATCGCCTGGTGGTACGGGTGGAGCGAGCGGGTGCCCGCCGAGGCCGAGGCGCCCAGCGTGATCCGACGGCTGCCGGAGAACTTCGAGACCCCCGAGCAACTGATCGCCAGGGGCAAGCCCCGCTTGCAGCGCTCGCTCCAGGACACCGCCGCCCGCTCCTTCGGCCCCGTGCCCTTTGCCGGACCCGAGCTTGAGTCGACCTGGCTGCCGTTCCTCGACCTCTACGTCAAGCTCCAGCGCGAGGTCGACCGGCACCTGGGGCGCATCCTGCGCACGCTCCACAGCCGCCCGGAGGTCGCGGCCAACACGGTCGTGCTGTTCACCTCCGACCACGGCGAGTACGGCGCCGCACACGGGTTGCGAGGCAAGGGCGCCGGGGTCTACGAGGAGGCCATCCGGGTGCCCCTGATCGTCAAGGACCTCAGGGGCACCCTGACCCGCGCCCCCGAGCGCCCGCGGGGGCAGCTGACCTCTAGCGTCGACGTGGCCCCGCTGCTGCTCAGCATCGCCACCGGCTCCGGAGACTGGCGGCGAGACTCCCACTACTCCCAGATCGCCGAGCGCCTCGACGTGGCCGCGATTCTCGCCGACCCCTCGGCCCCGGGGCGTGAATATGCACTGCACGCCACCGACGAGATCGTGACCGAGTTCGCCACCGAACTCTACGCCGCCGAAGCCCCCCGCCATGTGGCGGCGCTGCTCACCCCCCGGGCCAAGTACGCGACCTACTCCAACTGGTCCCCCGCGGCGCTCGCGCCGGAGACCGCCGGGCAGGAAACGGAGCTGTATGACCGTTTCACCCGTGAGGGGCGCCTCGAGCTTCGCAACCAGGCCGGGGCCAGCCCGCTCGAGGAGTCGCTGCACGCCACCCTGCAAAGCGCCTACCCCCGGGAGTTGCGCCGCGCGCTTCCCCAGCGTCTGCGCGACCCCCAGGAACGGGGCTATGCCGACTACCGCGCGGTGGCCGCCCACGCCGCACGGGCCGCCACACTCGGGCACCTGCGCCAGTTCAACCACCTCGGCGGGGCGATCGGCGGAGGCTCCCCTACAAACGCTCACCCTCGGCCAGCGGGGCGATCGAGCTAGCCACCGCCGCGCGCGTGTCCGGCGGCGGCACGGGACCGGCGGCGGCCACGACCGGACGCACCTGCGGGAGCAACCGCAGGGCGCCCACGGCGCCCAGTGCGCAGCAGACGGCGCCCAGCCCGAACGCGAGCCGAAAGCCTTCGGTCAGAGCCGGGATCGGGGCGCGATAGTCGACGTCGATCAGGTGGCCCGTGTACTGCGTGGCGAGGGTCGTGAGCACCGCCAGCCCCAGCGCCCCGCCCATCTGGCGCGAGGTGTTCACGAGCCCCGAGGCCAGCCCGGCCTCCTGCGGGGCCACCCCCGCGGTGGCCGCGATCGTGGAGGGCACCACCGTGAAGCCGATGCCCATCGCGACCAGCACCCCGGGGAGCATCACGTCGGAGATGTAACCCCCGTCGACCGCGATCCGCGCGAACAGCGCCATGCCCAGCGCCATCAGCGCCAGTCCGGCTCCCATCACCCGCCCCGCCCCCACCCGCGCCACCAGCGCCCCGGCGCGCGTCGCGCAGGCCATGATCGTCAGCGACATCGGCAGGAACGCCAGCCCGGCGCCGATCGGGGTCAGGTGCAGCACCTCCTGGAGGTACAGCGAGATGAAGTACCACATCGGGAACAGGGCGGCGCTGAACAACAGCACCACGCCGTTGGCGACCCGCAGGGGCGCCGAGGAGAAGATCCGCAACGGCACCAGCGGCACCCGGGCGAGCCGGCCCTCGATCAGGACGAACGCCGCGAGCAGCAGCAGGCCGAGACCGATCGGGGCGAGCGCGGGCGTCGAGCCCCAGCCGTGATTGCCGGCGCTCACGATCCCGTACACCAGCGCGAGCAGCCCGCCGGTGACCGCCAGGGCGCCACCCAGGTCGAAGCCCCGGCCATCCGCGGAGCGCGGACCGCGCGCGGGCACCGCCACCCGGGCGACGGCGATCGCGACCACCGCGATCGGCAGGTTGATCAGCAGAATCCATCTCCAGGTCAGGGCCTGGGTGATGATGCCGCCCAGCAGCACCCCCGCGGCACCCCCGGCGCCGTTCATGGCCCCCCACAGACCGACCGCCCGGTGACGCTCGGGCCCGGGCGAGAACGAGGAGTTGATGATCGACAGCGAGGCGGGCGCCATGATCGCTCCCCCCAGGCCCTGCGCGGCCCGAGCCCCGATCAGCAGCTCGCGACTGACCGCCAGACCGCCCGCCAGGGAGGCCAGCGCGAATAGCACCAGCCCGGCGACGAACACCACCCGCTGACCGAGCAGATCGGCCGCGCGACCCCCCAGCATCAGAAAGCCGGCGAACGTGATCGTGTAGGCGTTCACCACCCACTGCAGTTCGTTCGTGGGGAACCCCAGGCTCGCCTTGATCGAGGGCAGCGCGACGTTGACGATCGAGACGTCGAGGATCACCATGAACTGCGCGGTGCAGCACACCGCCAGCAGCAGCGAGTGACGCTGCTTCATTCGGGCTTCGACTTGGGCTTGGGAGGCACCGTGACCGCCGTCGCAGCCGAACTCGAAAGCAGGTGCCCCGTGGCGCTCAGCGCCTGAGCCACCACGTAGAGATAGGCGTGCGGGAAGGTGACCGAACTCTCAAAGCCGCTTGCGGGCATCGCGGCGACCGCCGTCAGCGAGGAGGTCGAGGCGCCCGCGAGCACCCGCCACGAGGCCACGTCGGTAGCCCCGTTCCAGCTGGCGTAGACCGCCGTGGAGTCCCCCGCGAGCACCGTGGCGCGGACCGCGGGCGCCGCCAGCGGGTGACCGGCCCAGGGCGCACGAAAGGCCCGGTAGGAGGACGTGCCGGGAGGCAGATGCGCGTCAAACAGGAGCGCCCCGCGGGGGCTCAGCTCGCTCACCTCCGGGACCGCTCCCCAGCCGATCACCGCGTTGCGGTCGGCCAGCGTCTGCATGTTGCCCTGACTGTCGGCCAGCAGCGGGCTGGGATGGGTCAGCGCACTCACCAGCCGGGCCCGACGAGCGTGAGTGTCGAGCGTGATTCGCACCCCGCGCGATTGGTAGTGAATCCGAGGGCTCGACCCGTCGTCGAACAGGGTGATCGTGCCGTCGGGCTGCAGGCGGGCATCGTGCTGCCAGGCCACCTCGGTGCCCGGACCCATCGCGAAGCTCGAGTGCTTGCCCCCCAGCCGCCAGTGGATCAGGCCCGAGCCCCGTCGGATCTCATAGGACGCCCAGGTGCTGCGCGCCGAGAGCAGCAGCCTGCCGCCCGGCTCGAGGTCGACCGAGTTGAGGTGAAAGTAGTCCCACGGGGTCGCCGAGTCGGGGACCGGGGCATGCGATTCACCGACCCCGACGTGATCGAGGCTGTGCCATTCCCAGCGCACCAAGCCGGTCTTGATGTCGATCTCCTGCACCACCGTGTCCACGATCGCGCCGTCGCGCTTGCCGCCCACCTGCGAGAGGTCGCAGCGGATCAGGTTGTAGCTCGTCAGATACGCCACCTCGCCGGGCGCGACCTGGAAGTCGTGCAGGTCGGCCTGCAGCCCGTTGCCCGCCCGTACCGTGGCGATCGTCTGGTAGTTGCCGTCCATCACGACGTCCTCACCCTCGCCAAAGCCGAGCGACAGGACGTGCCCCCTCCACCAGGTCAGGGCCGGGCGGCCCTCGTAACGCTGCACGCTCAGGTTCTCGGCGCTGAGCCCCGCGGGGAGGCTCTCAAACCAGACCAGTCGCCCCTGGGGCGTGTAGATCAGCGGCCCGTACTGACCGGGGCCGGGACCCACCGTCATCAGCACCTGGCCCGCCGCGGGGTCGCGGTCGGGCGTGCTCACCGACATGATCGGGGGGTGCAGGCTCGGCTGAGTGACGAAGCTCTGGACGCCCGCCGGGGACGGCGCGACGTTGGGGAACCCCGGGATCCCGGCGGTCGGATAGGGAGTGTCCACCCGGAAGCTGAAGCCGACGCGCCGTGTTCCCGTAGAACCATCGAGGACGGCCCGGACATCCACCCGCTCGCCTTCCCGGAAATGGCTGTAGGGCACGAAGCTCGCACCATCGCCCTGGAAGTAGCCGTAGAGATGACCGTGGTGGTAGCCGCTGCGCGAGCCCGTCACCGAGACGCTCCGAATGTCGGTCACCGCCACCCCCAGGAAGCTGACCTGGGTGGCCGGGTTGGCCGTCACGCTTGCTGGAGCCGGCGACACCGAGACCGCGATCCCGGGCAGCGTCGCGCTGCGATCCACGCCGGTGGGCAGGCAGGTCGGCGAGGGACCGCTGGGACCCACCGGGGGACGGGCCCCCGAGAAGGCGCCGGTGCCCAACGTGACCCCCACCGCCACCCAGGCGACGAGCGCGACCAGCGGGATGATCAGGCGCTTGCGTCTCATGTCACGTGTTCTGCGGGCAACCGGCGCAGGGCGCTAGGCCACCGCTCGCTTTGAGTCCAGCCGGCCGAGGTCGGGCACGCGGCCGTGGGTCTCGTAGGCGAGGAAGCGGCTGAACAGCCGATGGCCCGGACCGTGGAAGTCGGCCGAGGCGGTGCTGAGCAGGCCGAGCGTCTCGCAACGATCCGCCAGCAGCGCGGTCTGGGGGGCGTCGTGCGTCACATAGAAGGCCTCCACCCCATCCAGGCCGACCCCGACGAAGCGATCGATCGCCGCGAGCACCTCAGCGGTGTCCGCGATGTCCCAGAAGGGATGGGCCCAGACCGCGACCCCTCCGGCGTCGTGAACCCAGCCAATCGCCTCCCCCACCGTGGGGCGCGTGCGGGCGGCGTAGGCCGGAGCGCCCGGGATCAGGTAGGCCGGAATGAACGCCGAGACATCCTCAAGGCGCTCGCGGGCGAGTCGGGCGGCGTTGGCCGGGTGGGAGAGCACCGCCCGCGCCAGGTGGGGCCTTCCCAGGGGGCTGCCGGCCTCGCGTCTGCGCAGCAGCGGCTCGCGGTCCACGACGAACCCCAACTCCTCCAGGAGAGCGATCATCGCCTCGGCGCGGACGTGGCGATCCTCGCGCGCGTCGCGCAGGCGCCGGCTCAGCAGCCGATCGGTCGGATCGATCCCGTAGCCCAGCACGTGCAGATCCTCATAGCCGCCGTCCACCGCGGAGATCTCGACGGCCGGGATCACCCTGACGCCGAGACGTTCGCCGGCCGCCATCGCCTCGGGTACGCCCGCCACTGTGTCGTGGTCGGTGAGGGCCAGCAGGCCGACGCCCGCACGGGCCGCGTGCT
This sequence comes from uncultured Solirubrobacterales bacterium, assembly GCA_963813115.1. Taxonomy (GTDB): domain Bacteria; phylum Actinomycetota; class Thermoleophilia; order Solirubrobacterales; family Solirubrobacteraceae; genus Palsa-744. The sequence goes on along the minus strand of CAWEXS010000002.1, from coordinate 1,575,554 downwards.
CGACGAGCGCCGTCGGCTCCAGCTCGCCGTCGGAGTGCAGCGAGTGGGACTGGAGGTCTGGAGGTCCGGCGGTCGGGTACATGTGGCTCAACAAAAGTTTGATGCAGCTCTTATATTGGCCCTATCTAATAAGACCTTAACATCGGCCCACAGGCTGGGGAGCGTTCGGTGGCTTGGCACTCTGGTCTCAATTTCAGGCCGCGGCGCACCCGACCGGAGAGGAACATTGGATGAAGGTGATAGGCGCAGGCTTCGGTAGAACCGGAACGTTGTCCCTGAAGGCCGCCCTGGAGGAGCTGGGCGTGGGCCCCTGCTACCACATGGTCGAGGTGCTCTGGGGCGAGGGCTCACGACTCGCAGACTGGCAGACCGCCGCCGACGGCGGTCAGGTCGACTGGCACGATCTGCTGGCGGGCTATCAGTCCACCGTGGACTGGCCGGGATGCACCTTTTACGAGCAGCTCATGAACGAGTTCCCCGAGGCCAAGGTGCTGCTGACCGTGCGCGACCCCGACGCGTGGTACGAAAGCGTCAGGGACTCCATCTACGCCGCACTGATCGCGGGGCGCAACGGCGAACTACAGGGCGGCAGCGAGACCCCGCCGACCCCCGAGGCCTTCCGTATGATCGGCACCCTGATCTGGGACGGAACATTCGACGGGCGCTTTGAGGACCGCGACTACGCGATCGAAGTCTTCAACCGCCACAACGACGAGGTACGCAGGCGGGTACCGGCCGACCGTCTGACGGTGCACGAGATCAAGGACGGCTGGGAGCCCCTGGCGAACATGCTGGGCGTGCCCCGGCCCGAGACCCCATTCCCGCGCCTGAACGACAAGGCCTCCTTCGCCGAGATGGTCGGCCTGCCGACCGCGGCCTCCTAGGCGAGCCGGCCCTGGCCCATGGAGACCGGCACCGCCAGCACCGGCGTCACCTGGCAGCCCGCCGCGCTGAACCGCACCCGCCGCTGGCAAGCGCTGCGGCAGCAGGGAGCCACGGTGTGGTTCACCGGTCTGCCCGGCTCGGGCAAGTCGACGATCGCGGCGGCCGTGGAGGAGCAGCTGGTCGACCTCGGGCGCTGTGCCTACCGCCTCGACGGCGACAACCTGCGCCACGGGATCTGCGGCGACCTCGGCTTCAGCCCCGACGACCGCGAGCAGAACGTGCGACGTGTGGGTGAGGTGGCACGGCTGTTCGCCGACGCGGGCACCGTGGCCCTCGTTGCCCTGGTCTCCCCCTACGCCGCCTGCCGCGACCGCGTTCGAGAACTACACGAGCAAGACGACCTGCCGTTCCTGGAAGTGTTCGTCAACACCCCCGCCGAGGAGTGCGCCCGCCGCGATCCCAAGGGCCTGTACGCCGACGCCCGCCGAGGCCGCATCACCGGCCTGACCGGAGTGGACGCCCCCTATGAGCCCCCCACGGCCCCGGATCTAGAGCTGACCCCCTCGCTGTGCGTGGCGGACTGCGCGCAGGTCGTATTGGAGACCCTGCGGGGCAGGTGCGCCAAGGTCGACACACCGAGAGTTGGCCCATAGGCGCCGGTTGACCGACACAACCCGACTGGCCCAATATAGGTTGGCCCATAGAAAAACCCCGCCGGAGCGGGGCTTTTCCTTAGCAGTCCGATAAGCCGGATCCTGTCGTTGAGCAACCATCCATCTGAGCGGCCTACCTGGACCTTGGCGGGCAGCCTGCAAGCGGTCCTGTTTGGCCTTGCATCGGGTGGGGTTTGCCCAGCCGTCACGTCACCGCGACGCTGGTGCGCTCTTACCGCACCATTTCACCCTTGCCTGTAGGCCGTTCACGTGGGACGGCCCCATCGGCGGTTTGTTTCTGTGGCACTTTCCCGCGGGTTTCCCCGGGTCGATCTCCCGACCACCCTGCCCTGTGATGTCCGGACTTTCCTCGAAGGCCGGTCGGCCCCCGCGGCTGCTTGGACTGCAATACCCAAGTTAGCGCGAGACCCCCGTCAGGGGAAGGGCGACAACAAACCTGCCGCGGGACATCGACGCTTTGCCGCGGGGGTCGCAGCGCTGCTAGGAGATCCTGGCCCCGCAGTCCATGCAATCCCCCTCGGACACGCCTGCCCGGCCGGCGGACTGGGACACCATCGTCCCGCCGCACGCCGGACAGTGGACGGAGTTGTGCACGGCCAGGCCCTCCCACACGCCGGTGATCAGATCATCGAGCGTAAGCCCACCGTGCCCTTCCGTCTGGTTCGAGGTGGAGGCGCCCGCCCTGCGGCGGACCTCCTCGGCCCCGAACAGGTCCCCGAAAGATTGCTGCCTATCCAGGACCGCGAGGCTCATCAGACGCTCCTGAGCAATCCCACCACGCGACCCAACACCTTGACCTCCTTGCTGCGGATCGGCTCCATGGTCTCGTTCTCGGGCTGGAGCCGAATGTGGTCGGCCTCGCGGAAGAACCGCTTGACCGTCGCCTCCTCACCCAACAGCGCGACCACGATCTCGCCATCCTGAGCCGTGTCCTGCGGGCGGACCACAACGAAATCGCCCTCCAGGATGCCGGCGTTCTTCATCGACTCGCCGCGAATCCTCAAGAGATACTGGCCGTCCTCGCCGCCCGCGATCTCGGGGACCGAGATGTAGTCCTCAATGTTCTCCTCGGCGAGCACCGGCTGCCCCGCAGCGACCGAACCCAACAGCGGCAGGCCTTCGGAGCGAACGATGCTGCGCACGCTATCCACCGCGCTACCCACAGCACGGTCCAACAGCTCGATCGCGCGTGGCTTGGAAGGGTCTCGGCGCAGCAGCCCGATCTTCTCCAAGTTGGCCAGATGGGCGTGCACGGTCGAAGACGAAGCCAGCCCCACGGCCTTGCCGATATCCCGCACCGTGGGCGGATAGCCGTACTTGGCGGAGTACTTGCGGATGAAGTCGAAGATCTCCTGCTGGCGCTTGGTTAGGTCCATGTCTGCTGGATTCCCCATTCGTCTGGTTAGTTGCCTGAAACGAACATGTGTTCGCACAGTAGCGCCATCCCAGGACGGATTCAAGTCACGAGCGCCCTCGCCCCCGGGCCGGCCCGCCCCGAGGGGCGAGCCGGGATATACTCGCCGCTCTCTGCGCTCGTGGCGGAATTGGTAGACGCGCAAGGTTGAGGGCCTTGTGGGGAGTTTTCCCCGTGGTGGTTCGAGTCCACTCGGGCGCATAGGAAAGCCCTGCTATGCGGGGTTTTTCTTTGAGCAGAGGTGATACATCTCCGCTCTGGAGAAGGCGAACGCCTGCGGAACTCGCAGGCGTTACTCGACGGTCAGCCTTGACGCTGAGCTTCTACGGCCAGAGCCAAGTCCACCAGGGTCACGTCGAGGGCGTCAATCATCATGTTGACGGTGGCCCAAGTGGGCATGGCCAGCTCCAGCTCAATCCTGGTGATCGCGCCTGTTGACAATCCGGCCTTGAAGGCGAGTGCTTCAAGAGTCAAGCCACGTTCTTTGCGCAAGCGCCGCAGAACAGCCGCGAGCGCGTGATCAGGTGAAAACAAGCGAGTCATAGCACGCACGATGGTACACCGAAATGCTGACGCCATGATGTCAACAATGTGTTCTTGACATCATGATGTTGACGCTGCTAGGCTTCGCCATTCGGAATCTCCCATGACCATCAAGTCCACCATCACCATCAACTTGACATTCTGGACCACGAGGTGTAGCCTGCCACGAGGAAAGGAACGTAGATGGCCCAGCTCATGCAGGTTCGACAGGTCGCCCGTGCCTTGGGGGTTCACGAGAACACCGTGCGGCGCTGGGAGGAGCGCGGCCTACTGCAGGCCGTACGGCTCCCGAGCGGTGTCCGCCGCTTCCGCCCCGACGACGTTGAGGCAGTCCGCGAGCAGATGTTCAGCGGCTTTCCTCCGCTCCAGGCAGACGACGACATCGCCCCGGTGCGCGCCCGCTCGATCGACTGACCCACGCTGCCCACAACGGCCCGAAATAGGCTCCGTGAGCCTGTGGAGGATGTGAGCAGGCGATGGGACCTGGCGCACACCGACCATGTGATGAGGAGTATTGGCAGCATCCGTGGGCACGGTCGCTGTTTGCCGGCGACCTATTCGAGGCCATCCCGTTCGGCGACCAACCAACCGTCGTCTACAGCGCCGACCAGGACGACGGCTCGGGCAAGCACTTCCTCGGCGAGGTTTCTTTCGGCTACGGCCTGCTCATCACGCCGACCTGCGACATGGCCGAGCAACACGGTGCAGGTCTCGTCGCGCACCATTACCGCGTGCTAGTTCCTGTCGTGCCACTCGATGTTGTGATCAAAGAGACACTCGCAATCAAGAAAAGCCTCGGGCTGCTGCGCGGTCGAGACACCGTCACGCCCTACATGTACCTGCCACCCCTTCCTGGCATCCTTGAGAGCGAGCAAGTGGCTTGCCTATTCCGCCCAACGCTTGTCTCAGATCAGCTGCTGCGAGATCCACCTCGCCGCGTGGCTCAACTCCAGCCACCTGCGCGCCGACACCTCAAGGTCAAGCTCGCCGCGTATTGGGGTCGAGCCGCCGTCAATGTCAATGATCTGCCGCTGCACGAGCGTGGCGAACAAGACCTTATGGCCACGGGTTGGCCACCGAGCGTTTACGACACAACACAGTAACCCGGCCGGTTTGTCGAACGATGCGTCTCTGCGTCGACGGATGCTCGCCGACCTCGGCGACATCGAGCAACTACAACGCGTCTCACTGCGCGACCCGCAACCGAGCCGAAGCACTTGGCCTGCTTATCAACAGGTCGGTGAGCAACTCTGGCGCGAAGGAGGGGCCGGGCTTATAGCCCCCAGCGCCGCCCACCCGGATCGCGCATCACATGCGTATTCACGACGGACTGGCAACCAGCCGGCTGCACGCCGCTTGACGCAAGCACTGTGCAAGCCATCCCACCACCAAGGCATGACCACCTGAAGGGTCTGCGCTAGCGACAGGAAATCCCGTCGAGCAGGCACCGGAGACGCCTGCCACTCGTCCAGAGCAGGCGAAGCGCCAGTCCGCGCACGGACGAGACGCTCGCATCTCGCGCGAAGCGGAAGTGTGTTGCTTGTGGGTGGGACGTGGCAGACTCGGGCTGTGCCAGACGAACTCCCGCTGCTCTTGGTCCAGGACGCCACCGACTGGCGGGCCTGGCTTGCCGACAACCACCAGCAGCCCACCGGCGTCTGGCTGGTGCTCGCCAAGAAGGGCACCACGCAGCCCACGAGCCTGCGCTACGAGCAGGCTCTGGACGAGGCCCTCTGCCACGGCTGGATCGACGGCCAGCTACGCCGCCACGACGAGCGCGTCTACCACCAGCGCTTCACCCCACGCCGCCCCCTCAGCACGTGGTCAAAGCGCAACGTCGAACACATAGAGCGGCTCACCGCCGAAGAGCACATGCACCCCGCCGGGCTCACCGCCGTCGCCGAAGCCAAGGCCGACGGAAGATGGGACAACGCCTACGCCGGCGCCGCAAGCATCGAGATACCCACGGACCTCGCCGCCGCGCTCGCCGACGCCCCAGGCGCACAAAAGGCCTTCGAGCTGCTGAGCGCCCAAAGCCGCTACCGCGTCCTCTACCGGATCACGACTGCCAAACGCAGCGAGACCCGCACACGCCACATCCAACGCTACGTCGAGATGCTCATCCGCGGAGAGACCCCTTAAGCAGGAGGCCGCAGGTTTAATGTCCCGCAAACCCCGCCAAACCCGGCCAGTCCACCGCCACCAACTCGGCATACGGTGTAGGACCCCGCAACAAGATTTGTGATCGCGTGCTGACAAGTCTCGTGACAAAAGTCCGTACACGAGTCCGAACATTCTTCGACCGCAGCAGTCGGAGTTCTCAGCGGCGCATCGCTTGGAGCCAAGATTTGGCTCTGCCACAGGCATCAGGACATGCTGCAGGCTCCTCGCGGAGCACCTCCGCCATCCCGATACGCTAAAAGTACACGGCAGAGAAACCGGAGCAGAGAAACCATGGCTGAGAGCACGTCCACGCGCCACGTCACGATCGCAGGAAAGCCGTTCGAGCTGCGACGGAGCGACGTCCTAAAAGCATTGCGCGACGTAGAACCAGAGCCGATCTCAAGCCACTTCGTCGTAGTGGACTCGCGCCGCTTCCCACCCAAGCAGGTGATCGGCCAGCGTCTTCCGCGTACCCGAGGACGATCTCGCCGCAAGCGGCCTCGCGCCCCTGTGAAATTCAGCTTCAGAGAAATACCAGACGCCGGACGGGCCACGGTTCGCGCACGACCAATCGTTGACCTCGTCGTGGAAGGTCTCGACATCGCCCCCCAAGGCTGTCTCCTCGACACCGGCGCCACGACGATCCGCCTCGGCGCCCACGTAGCCGAGCTATGCGGAATCGACACCACCAAGTCCCTCGAGACAAAGCTCGCCGTAGGAGGCACATTGGTCACAGCCCGCCAGGCGGTCGTCAGCCTCCAAGTCACCAGCCAGCAAGACACACACCAATGGAGCGCACCAGTCTGGTTCTGCGAACCCTGGATCCCGGCATTCGGGCTCCTCGGACTCACCGGCTTCTGCGACCAATTCGAGATCACCATCTCTGCCTACCAAGAGTGGTTCGAACTCACACCAGCAACCACCTGACCACCCTATGAAGCGACACCGTCCTGGCCTGAGCTGGACTCATCAACGGGGCTCGTCGCGGCACTGGCGAGCCTCGTGCCAATAGCGATACTCTGCGATGCGCGCGTCGCGTGGCGATGCGACGGAAGCGACCCTGATGTTTGATGCCTGACCACACCCCTCGCCCGGTTTTCGCGCGGATCTACGCGAAGGTCGCGGAGGTTGGTGAGCGGCGTGGCGGGGCTGAGCATCGCCGAAGGCTGCTGGCGGGCTTGAGTGGCCGGGTGATCGAGGTGGGCGCCGGCAGCGGCGCGAACTTCTCGCACTACCCGGCGTCGGTTAGCGAGGTGGTCGCCGTGGAGCCTGAGCGGTACCTACGCGAACGCGCGCTACGCGCAGCAGCGCAAGCGCCGGTTGCTGTCTCCGTGTTGGAGGGTGGCGCCGATCTACTTCCTGGCGAGGCGGGGTCCTTTGACGCCGGTGTTGCGGCGCTCGTGCTCTGCACGGTGCCTGACCAGCAGTCCGCACTAGCGGAACTCTACCGCGTCATCCGGCCCGGCGGCGAGCTGCGCTTCTATGAGCATGTCATCTCGCACTCACGGTGGGAGGCGCGTTTTCAGCGGCTCGCCGACGCGACATTTTGGCCGCACGTCGCGGGGGGCTGTCATCTCGCGCGCGACATGACGGCGGCCATCGAGCGCGCTGGATTTCAGATCGATGGGCACGAGCGCTTCCCGTTCAGCCCCGCCCCGTTCCTTGTGCCCGACCCGCATATCCTCGGGTCGGCTCGTCGTCCGTGAGGTGAGGTGCGGGCCGGTTTCAGTGTTGCTCATTGTGGGCTTCCTCGAAGGTGGCAAACCTGATCTCTGTACCGGGGAATATGTGGTCGCGGGAGCGCAGCGGCACGCGATGGTAAGTGCCGTTACGCTCGGCGCAGATTGCCTCTAGCGTCGGGGCGTACCCGCCGCTGCCATCGACGAGCAGCAGGTGTGGCGCGGCGTGTGAGAGTGCCGCTCCAAACTCAAAGCGCTGGTTCTCGTCGGTGTGCGGCGTGTCTTGAAAGAGCATGTTCACTCGCCGTCCTTCAAGTGCCGGCGGCAGCAGGTCGTGTGTGAAGCCGACGAACCGATGCCAGCCGTCCTGTGCTTCGTCTCGGACGATGCTGCCGGCGCGAGGGTTGGTGTCGAAGGACATCAGCTCGCCTGGGGCGCCTTCTACTGCGTTGTGCGCGAGCGCGCGTAGTAGTGTGAGTGAGCCTAGTCCCAGGTAGATGCCGGTCTCTACGATCAGCGCGGGCTTGAGCGCTCGCACGATCACATACCAAGCGAGACGGTTGCCGAGAGGGAGTCGGCGCTTGACGTCAAAGCGCCAGCGAACGTGGCGAGTCAACAGCTCCCCCAGCTCAGGATCACCGTGGGTCTCGGCCGCGTAGGCGGCAAGCTCATGTTCTGGGCGTCCGAGCGCGGTAGCCAGCCCGGCGATGACCTCGCGCTCATTGTCCAGCTCGAAGGAAAAGCTCTCGGTCTCTGGGTCAAAGAACACGTATGCCAGTCGGCGGCGCAGGCTGACGTCGGCCTTGAAGTCGCGCACCAGTTTGTACTTCGTGAACCACCGTAGACGGCTCAGGCGATGCGCCCGGAACTGCCACTCGGGGCTGAGGATGCGCTTGAGGATCTTCTTCATTTCACACCCGCCTGCGAGGTCTTCCAGCAGGACGGCGTGAGGGGTATCGCTATGCGGCAAGGCGCGTTTGCCGCGTCGAGTCGACTTTTCCGACATGGGTGGGGCTCCTTCGAGAAGGCGTGACCGCCCCCCGGACAGGGGACGCGAGGACACGGAGTCATCGCGGCGTGCTCGCCGCGGGGCGGTCAACTCAAAGTCGAAGGACTGCCAGCCCCGAAGGACCCGCGCGAGCGCTGGCCCTCGGGCTGTCGATCGCGGAGCTGCGTACTGCTTGCAGCAAGCGCGCGCCGCGTGGGCGTGCCGTGAGGCTAGTGGTGCTCTGCTTGCAACAGCCGAGCGCCGCTAGGCCGGCTATAGCGAGTGCTGCGATACATACCGTGACCTTGCCATGCTCGTCATGGTGCTCGGGCAGCGCGGCATGCGCATCCAGCGCGCCAACACCGAGGACGACGAGGACCCCGATGAGTGCCGTGGCGCGACGGTGGCGCGAGATCACGCGGTTGATTGCTGCGAGGCGCGGCACAGGGCACATCCTAAGCCGAGGTTCGGCTATCCCGCCTCACCGGGCGACGGTCTCGTGGGCGACAGCAATCCTCGCCCTCGGCGGTGGCACTGTCGAACCCGATGGGAGTGCAGTCAGCGCAGACCTCGCCCTTCCATGCCTCCCGTCCCTCCTGGACCGCGAGGGACGCGATCCCCAGGCCGATCACGGGGTCAAGCCACCACCAGCCCAGGGCGGCATTGGCGAGTAGCCCGGCGAGCACACCGGCGGCCATGTATGCGCAGAGCATGTTCTGTGCGCCCTCTCCCGCTGTCGCGGAGGACCCGAGCTGCGCTCCGAGGCTAGCCTTCGCGCGTCCCAGGAGCGGCATCAGGACGATGCTTCCGATCGCAAGCGCGATGCCTACCCAGCTCGTCGTTGCGTGAGACTTATTGGCCAGGGTGAGGATCGCGTCGAAGGCGATGTAGGGAGCGAGTAGGTAGAAGCTCACGCCGACGAGCTGCTGCGCGCGACGCTCGGCGGCCTCTGAGGACTCGCGTCCCCCGGTGAAGCGCCAGATCACGATGACGCTCGCGGCGCCCTCGATCACCGAGTCCAATCCGAACCCGGTCAGCGCCACGCTCCCGGCCATGAGGCCCGCGATCACTCCAACCGTGCCCTCTATTGTCATCCACACCAGGCTCAGCCAGGACAACAACTTGGCTCGGCGGACCAGGCGCGAGCGTGTTCCCCCGCCCGGCTCGATGATCGTGAGCGGCGGTGCCTGTGAGTTCATGCGCTGATCGTGCCCGCGAGCACCACATCGACTAGCGCACCGCCACGGTCGGTGAGCGCGTACATGACCATCTTGCCTTCGCGGCGAGAGCGCACGAGCCCCGCCGTCCGTAGCGCTCGAACGTGGTGCGAGACAAGATTCTCGGCGCGCTCGGCCACCCAGCTCAGATCGCACACGCATAGCTCGCCGCCGTCGCGCAAAGCAACCGCGAGGGTCAGGCGCGTCGGGTCGCCGAGCGCCTTGGCGGCGGCGGCCAGCTCCTCGGCGGTCTGCGGGTCGAGGCGGGTCTGCCGCAGTTTCTCCGCGCGGGGGAGATCCAGGCAGAGCAGGTCGCAGCGGTCATCCGACACGACTTCATCCTAACATCTGTTGTTATGTAGTGGTGTTCGCGAGGCTAGTGGGTGTGGTGGCCGCTCACCGTCGCCCATGATCGCCAGGTGATACGCAGAATGACCAGTGTGATCGCGAGACCGATGATCGGGTCGGCGATCGGGACGCCGAGCGCCACGACGATCGCGGAGGCGATCACCGCGAGGCTCACATAGGCATCTGCTCGGGCATGGTGCCCGTCCGCGATCAGTGCGGGGCTCTCCAGGTTGCGCCCGGCGCGCAGCCGGATATGAGCCGCGATGAAGTTGCCCGCGTACCCGATCGCCCCCGCGAGCGCGAGGGCCGCGAGGTGCGTAGGCGCCGAAGGGTGAACCAGCCGCCCCACGGCCTCCACGCCTGCGACGCACGCGCTGATGAAGATGGTCGCCACGACGGCGAGACCCGCGTGTCGCTCCGCAACCTGGGAGCGCAGCGCGAACGCGATCCCCAACGGCACGGCGGTCAGAGCATCACCGAAGTTGTGGATCAAGTCGGCCAACAGAGCGATGCTGCCGCTGGCGAGGAACACGGCGGTCTGGGCGATAGCGGTGAGCGCGAGGACCGCGAGCGACAGCGAGACGGCACGGATGCCCTCACGGGAGCGCTTGATGCTGTCGTGGATCAGCCCGTGTGAATGACCGTGCTCTACGTCGTGTGCGTGGTGGTGTGAGTGCTCGTGTGTCGCCTCGGCGGTCGACTCTGATCGCTGCACGAGCCTGAGATGACGGTGCGGCCCGGTGTGGGGATGACTGTGCCAGCGCGCACCGTGGCGGTGGGTATTCGGGTCGGCAGCTGTAGGAACCATCAGCTCAAGCTATCGCAGCAACCGACACTCACCATCGTCGGCGTCGAGTTCGTCAAGAAGCTCACGGATGCGCCGGTCGATCTCATCTCGGGTGGCGCGAACCTCCTCGATTGGGCGGCCCTTGGGGTCGGGCAGTTCCCAGTCGAGGTAGCGCTTGCCGGGGACGTAGGGGCACTGGTCCCCGCAGCCCATCGTCACTACGACATCGGCTTGTTCGGCCAGCTCGCGGGTGAGGAGCTGGGGCCGGCGGTCGGCTAGGTCGATGCCAAGCTCGTTCATCACTGGGACGACCTCGGGGTGAACGTGCTCGGCAGGTGTGGTGCCGGCAGAGACGGCGCTGTGTCTTCCTGCGGAGGCGCGCTCGAACAGAGCTTGGCTCATCTGCGAGCGCCCGGCGTTATGCAGGCAGACGAACAGGACGCTCGCCATCGACGGCTGCTCCCTCGGTCGATTGGGTGATGGGGTTCGTGAGCGGCTTCGGGCCGCGCACCAGCTCGTAGGCGAACACTCCGATGGTGGCGCCGATGATCGGGGCGACCATGTAGATCCAGAAACTGCTCCAGGTGCCGGATGCCAGGGCTGGGCCGAATGAACGGGCGGGGTTCATCGAAGCTCCCGTGATCGGCCCGCCGAATAGCGCATCGAGGCCCACGGTCCCGCCGATCGCGATGGCAGCGGCAGCGCCGACCGCGCGTGTGTCGGTGGCTACTGCAGTGATGACGAACATGAGGAAGGCCGTCAGCACGATCTCGTACACCAGGGCCGTTGATGTACCGACGCTCGGGAGGGTGGCGCCCAGATGCGCAGGCTTGCTGGTCCACGCTGCGAGGAGCAGGAAAGCCGCCGCGCTCGCGCCGGCGAGCTGCGCTGCGATGTAGGCGAGTGCGTCGCGGAGCGGGAAGTGCCGGGCGAGGGTGAACGCGATCGTGACGCTCGGGTTGTAGTGCGCGCCGGAGAGATGTCCGCCTGCGTAGATCATCACCATGATTACCAGGCCGAACACGAGGCTTATCCCGACGCCGCCGATCGAGGCGGGGTGCGTGGCGTTCGTGATGATCGCGCCGCACCCGGCGGTCACGAGCGCGAAAGTTCCGATCGCCTCCATGAATGCGCGGCGGGCAAGATTTGGACGGTCCATCAGTGGCGCTCGCCTGGCTGGGTCCTGGGCTCGTCGCTGGTGTTCATAGCGCGGATCGTATTACATAGACAGACGTGAGTGTTATTGATATAAGTAGATTGATGCTCGTCGATTTGGAGTTGGCCCCCAAGCAGAAGCGCGCGGCCGGTGAGCGCTGTTGCGAGCCGGTCGTCTACCCCGACGTTCAGCGCGAGCACGCGCTACGGATGGCTGAGGTCGCGAAGGCTCTCGGCGACCCGATCCGCCTGCAGCTCGTTGACGTGCTGCGCAAGCACGCCGGCAAGGTCTGCGTCTGCGAGCTGGTCCCCCTGTTCGACATCGCCCAGCCCACGCTCTCCCATCATCTGAAGAAGCTCCGCGATGCGGGGATCGTGGACTCAGAGCGTCAGGGCTTGTGGGCCTACTACTACGTCATCCCTGATGCCCTAAAGGAGCTATCCGCATGGCTGAGCTGACCGCGACGGACACCGCCGTCGACCCGTGTTGTGGCGTTGAGGAGCAGGCCACATGCTGCGAGCCGAGCGCCAAGGCCGACTGCTGCGGCCACGGCGAGGGCTGTGGCTGTGACGCGGGCGTGAGCGACATCCGTGAGACCGTGCGCGAGCGCTATGCCGCTGCCGCCGTGCAGGTCACGACGACCGATCCCGGCGCGGGCTGCTGCGCGCCGAGTGAGACCTTTGACGGCGGCAGTGAGGTCTTCGGCGCCGCGCTCTACGCGCTCAGTGACCACGAGCAGCTACCCGATACCGCGAAGCTGGCATCCCTCGGGTGCGGCAACCCGACTGCTGTCGCCGAACTGCACGAGGGCGAGACGGTCCTCGACCTGGGCTCAGGCGGCGGGATCGACGTGCTGCTCTCCGCCAAGCGTGTCGGCCCGACCGGCAGGGCGCACGGTCTGGACATGACTGACGAGATGCTCGCCCTCGCGCGCGAGCACGCGCGGAAGGCCGGCGTTGAGAATGTCGAGTTTCACAAGGGCTTCATCGAGGAGATCCCGCTCCCTGATGCGAGCGTCGATGTGGTGATCTCAAACTGTGTCATTAATCTCTCGGGAGACAAGCCGAAGGTACTCCGTGAAGTCGCGAGGGTCCTGCGACCCGGTGGACGCTTCGCGGTCTCTGACGTGATCGCAGACGAGGGCATGACCGACGCGACCCGTGCGGACATGCGGGCGTATACGGGTTGTATCGCGGGGGCGCTCACTCATCGAGAGTTCACCCAAGCGCTCACAGACGCAGGGCTCGTTGACGTTGAGATCCGCGAGACCCATCGTGTCCATGAGCAGGCCGTCTCAGCGATAGTACGCGCCGTCAAGCCGACCGAGCACGCGGCATGAGCTCCGTGGCGGACGAACTCCATCTGCACGACCCGCAGATGCTCTACCGCCATTGGGAGGAAAGTCAGTGGAGCCCCTGGGACATCGACCTGTCCCGCGATCACGAGCAGTGGGCGACAATGCAGGATCGCTCACTCGTATCCTTTGTCCTGGGTTCGCTGATGGTCGCTGAGGAGCGGATCACGACGAAGTTCTCGGGGCTGGTGGGCGCGAACGGGAGCGAGGAGGAAGTGACATTCCTTGCTACCCAGCAGGTCGATGAGGCCAGGCACATGCAGTTCTACGCGCGCTTTCAGGATGAGGTCGTCTCCGAGCCCGCGGTCATCGCCAGGCACGTCGAGCGTGCCCGCGAGCAGGTCTCGCCTGCCTTTCAGACGATCTTTGACGACAAGCTCGTGACCGCTCACGAACGGCTGGTGTCAAACCCAGGCGATAGCGCCGCGAAGGTCGCGTTCGTGACGATCTACCACTTGGTTCTTGAGGGCACTCTTGGCCTGACGACGTTTGAGTTCTCGACACGCTTCCTTGAGCGCGAGGGTCTATTGCCGGGGTTCGTGGCGGGCTACACCAAGATCCATCACGACGAGCACCGCCACATCGGCTACGGCGTCTGGTTTCTACGCCAGGCCGTCACCGAGAACCCGGCGATGGGCGACGTTGTGCGCCGAACATTGCGCGATCTCCTCCCCACCGTCGCGGAGTCCCTGACACCACCGGAAGGCGCCGATAGCTCTGCCCTGGGCGCATCGGCGGAGGAGCTGCGTGCTTTTGCCCTCGGCGGCCTGACCCGCAGGCTGAAGATCATCGGCGTACCCCTCGACACCCTCTGAGCGCCGTCAACCACTCACGAGTGCGATGCGAGATAGGAGGCAGGCGTTCAGGTCGCGTAGCCGACAGAACCATCATGGATAGCTGCGGTCGAGGCGTGAGCTTTCTGGTCTTCAATCGCGCCGCCCATCTCGGTCAGGGTGATCCCGAGTGCTGCGGTGATGCACAGGACGGTCGTCCAGATTGGATCGCCTAAGTCGCGTTCGATGCGGCTTAGCGCGCGTACGGTGATGTATCGCGTCAAAGGCGAGTGCTTCCTGAGTCATGCCGCCTTGGAGGCGTTTACGGCGTATGACGGTTGAGAGGGCCTGGTCGGGTTGGGCCTGTCTGGACGCGGCGACGGGCTCCCAGCGTCGTAGCCGCGATGCGCTTCGCCAGCTCAAGCGCGATGGTCGCCTGCGACGTGTGCGGCGAGGCATCTATCTCTTGGTCGCACCGACGGGCTCGACCGACGTTCGTGTTCTGCCGCTGATCGACGCGGTTACTCCGAGGCCCTACCTCATCACGGCAGGCCGAGCGCTCGCCGAGCTTGGGCTGAGCGACCAGCATTTCTTTCGGGTGATCGTGCTGACCTCCCATCGCCTCAGCGATTGGGCCTGGCAGGGCGATGAGGCCCGTTATGCGCTCGTTGATCCTGAGCGGGTATGGGGTCAAGCACCGGACGGTCCCTCGATTGCGCTGCCTGAGCGGGCGATCCTCGACGCTCTGGCAAACCCGCGCTGGGGAGTCAGCGTGCCGCAGGCCGCCGAGGCGGTCGACCGGGCCGTGCCCGAGCGCGTGAGCCCCGAGCGGCTGGCCACAACGAGTACGACCTGCAGGAGATCGCCGATCAGCAAGACCGGCCGATCGAGCTGATCGCGCGCGATTTCGCGCTCGTGACCGTCGCCGCGCACCTTGTCGATCAGTTCCCCGAACAGCTCGGCCCGCCCTAATAAGCGGAGTTCGAGATCCCCGTGCTGACTCTTGAGGAGACTGTCGCGGAGAAGCTGCGGACCTTGCTTCAGCGCCAGCGCGCGACGGACCTCTCAGACCTCGCGCTGATCCTCGGCGAGCACGGCGATCAACTGGATCGCGCGCACGTTCGCCTGCTCGCGCTCACGAAGTTCGAGCTGGTCAAGCAAGGCGATCGACGGGCACGGCTCAAAGCGAACGTGGAGGCACTGCGTGCGACCTATGAGCAGACGGTCCCCGGACTCGCGCCAGATGCGCTTCCGTTCGCCGACGCGCAGACGCTCACGCTCGCGGCACTGCCGAGCCTGATGCCCTAGCTGCCACCAGCCCGGCGAGCGCCGAGGCGCCCGCCGGACCTGGAGCGTCAGGCCGCCGCGACCAACTGCAGGGCGCGTGTCTTCTCCACTCCATCGTCAACGGGGATTATCCCCGAAGAGTCTGGTTTCGCGGTGGGCGTCTGGTCATTCAGGAGCAACCGCTCCTCAGGTTGAAGCTGGGTGAGGAAGACAAAGCGCGTGCGTGACGGCGGGCGTCGCAGGTCGCTTGTCGGTCGGTCGTGAGCCCGCGCGGCACGAGGTGCTGGATGTCCTCCCAGCGGAAGCTGGCAGGATGAATGCGCGCCACGACGACTCCAAGTCGAAGCGAGGCTGACGGCTTGGTCAGCCCATGCCTCCAGGACTGTGAGACCTTGAGATCGCAGTCAGGGACCGCGTGTACAAGCGCAGGGCGAATCCATAGCACGACCTCAATACGCCGTAAGTTTTGTATGGTAGGCTTGGGGTATGCAACCTGGAGCGAGCCAGAAAACCCTCAAGGGTGAGCCGTTCAGCGTCCGGTTCACGCGACCCACCGACCGTATGGTCGAGGAGGAGGCGAGACGCACGCGCCGCTCCAAGAGTTCGATCGTCGAGTCCCTTACGGACGAGGCGATCCGTATGCGACGCTTCGCCGGAATCGGCTTCCGCGGCGAGGATGCCGCTCGGCGCCCCTGGGTGATCGGCTCTGGCCTGGATATTTGGGAGATCATCCAGATGCTCGACGACTTCGGCTCGGTCGAGCGGCTGGCTGATGAGACCCAGCTCACAGAGCCCCAGGTGCGCCTCGCCATCGCCTACCGCGACAACTATCCCGAAGAGATCGCCGAAGCGATAGAACAAAACCGCCGCACCGCCTCAGTCTGGCACGAGATCTACCCGTTCATCGAGATCTCCCCCTCGGCATAGCCACACTTGCGCCTGCTACTCGACGCAAACCTTTCTCCGCGCCGCGTCGCGGCCCGACTGCGGGAGACGGGCCACGACGTGCTGGCTCTCGCCGAACACGCGACATACGAGGGGCTCGCCGACCCACAGGTGTTGGAGCTGGCCACTTCCGAAGGGCGCGTGGTGATTACGCGCAACAGTCGCGACTTCGCGCCGATCGCGCGGGAGTGGGCCGAAGCGCAGCGATCACACGCTGGCCTCATCCTCATCTGGACGCTCGACCACAGCCAGTTCGACGAGATCGTCACCGGTATCCAACACCAGCTCGACCTCTGGCCATCCCAAGAGCAATGGCGCGACCTAGCTGTCGCGTTCTGATCAGCCGGCAAAGCCCATCCCGACCCACCAGGCCTCGTGCGTCCGCAAACCCACATGAAATGGACGATCTGGGCGCCGGCGGACACCTATGGCACCGCTGAATAACGTTGAGGACCTGTGTGGAGTTTTCCCCGTGGTGGTTCAAGTCCGCTCAGGCGCATAGAAAAAGCCTGCAAAATGGCACTTTATGAGATCTGCTCGCTTGCCTCGCGACCCCAGTTTGGAGGGCCGTGACGCATCTTTGACACATGTGCGAACTCGGATCGGATGCGCCTTTGAAGCGCATTTGTCGGCGAGCGTCCTCGTGTGGTGCTACTGATCAGTTTCGCGGGCCGCTGCATACTCTTAATGACCGCGAGCGGCGCGAAACGGCCAACGAATTCTTCCCTCATCGCTTTAAAAGCGATCAGGGCCACACCGAGAGCCTGCTTTGCTCTGAGCACATCTCGGCAGAACCTTGTCTCGGGCCCGTCGTACTACAGAGACTCCAGCGGGTGGTGTCTTCTGATGTAGTCGCTAAAGAGCGGCGCGGTGAAATCGACGTAGCCTCGCCGGGGACTATAGATCAGGCCCTTGATGTCGATCAGGTTCTGGCGCACGAGGGCTGTACGACGCTGGTCGGCCCCGAGCAGCCCGGACACCTCTGCGGTGTGCTGCGGCCCGTCCCCTAGGCCGGCGATCCCGGCTAGATAGCGTCGCTCAGCCGGTGTGGCGCGGTTGAAGCGGGCGCGGTGAAAGCCGCTATCAAGCTGCTCCCGAGCGATTGTGTCAGCCGTTTGAGCGTCACGGTCGGTGATCGGCGATCCGTCGGCGACCAGCCAGGCATATCGTCCGTAGGTCTGGAGGAAGAACGGGTAGCGATCCGCCCTGGAGAGAATGAAGTCCAGCGCCTCCGGGTCGTAGTCGACGCCCTCCCGGCGAGCTGGCAACATGAGCGCGGCGCGAGCGGCGTCCTCTGTGAGCCGGCCGATCTCGACGTACTGAAATAGGCGCTCAGCATAGGAGCTGGCTTCGGCGAGTCTGCCCGGCAGCTGCGGCAGCCCAGCGCAGACGAGCGCTACCGGCAGCTGACGCTGAGCGATGCGGTGGAAGGCTGCGAGCAGTGCCTGCAGGTCTTCCTTCTCCGCGAACTGCATCTCGTCAAAGAAGAACACGACGCCTCCCCCAGCCTCGCGTGCGGTCTCGCCGAGCTCGACCAGTACGTCCTGTAGATCGACATCTAGCTGCCCACTGTCGCCACGGCCGGGGGCCGGGTCAACCTCGACCTGGAACGTGATCCCTCGTCCACGCCAGAAGTACAACGTTTTATCAACCTCGCCTTACCCGGATCGAGGGCACGGTCGAATGTCTTGTGATCATCGCGAGCACCCGATCGTCCGCACCGTAGCGTCTGACGCTGATCCGCAGCGGCCCTGCATCGGCGGCAGCGAACTCGCCGAGCGAGCCGACCTCCACGATCAACTCTCCGGCGAGGGCCAGCGCGCACGGCGAGCTGTCCACCACCGCGGTTGCGTCTCGCTCGGAGGCCATCCTCGCGACGCCCTTATCGGAGGGCGAGCGAGTGCTAGCCCGGGTTCCTAAGTACTTCGCCGTTGGGCATAGAGGCGGGCACCATTCTTTGATTCGGCTGCTTTGAGGCTGAGGGTGGATGATCTGAGCATGGCAAGCTGCAAGATCGCGGTGCGACTGACTTCGCGTGCTCGGGTGAATGAGATTGCCGGGGAGCGCGATGGTGTTCTGCTGGTGCGGGTGACTGCCCCGCCGGTGGATGGGAAGGCGAACGCGGCGCTGTGCCGCCTCATCGCCAAGCGCGTGGGTGTTGGGGTGCGCAGCGTCTCGGTCATTCACGGTGCTGGTTCCCGTGACAAGCTCGTTCTCGTCGATGGGATCAGTACGGAGGATCTGCGGCGGGCGCTGGTATAGCAGTACAGATGCGACCACGCGCATCGGGCTAGGCGCAGCTGCGCCTCTTGTGTCGAGGTTCTGCTGGCTGTCCCTGCTTGCCCAAGAGGGCGCGTTGGCTTTCAGCTGGGTGTCGTGAGCTCGCCGAGGACGGCCTGAGACTCTGTGAGGCTTGAGGTCAGGATCTGCCTGGAGACTTCGAGGAGCTGGAAGATGCGGGGGTCGCGGACTGTATAGAACACGCTTGTTCCATCACGACGGCCCTCAAGAACGCCGTGCTTACGCAGTACGCCGAGATGCTGGGAGGTTCCGCTTGAGTCCATCTGCAACTCGTTCTGTAGATCGCCGACGGTACGCTCGCCGTCCTTGAGTAGCTCGAGGATGCGGACTCGCACGGGGTGTCCGAGGATGCGAAAGAACTCGGCCTTCATCTGGTAGACGGCGCGTCGCTGGACCGCTGGGTCCACTGGGCTGGTCTGTGTTCGCGGGCTCATATCGAAGCCTTGTGTGCGGAAGTCGGATTCATTGTGCTCGGAAGGGACTGCGATCGTGCTGTCTGACAAGTATGGCGCATGCGTCGGTGTGGATATCGAACCTTATTGTTATCTGGACTTATAAGGCTACAATATAAGCATGTCTCGGGGCGAAACTCCAAACAGCACGACGGCGTGGCCCACGCCGTCAAGTTCTGTACCTCTGCGTTGCGGGGCCACACCGATGCTCAGGACCAGGCACAGCTGATCGTCTTGACGAGGCTCTGCGGGCAGTCGGGGCGGAAGGCAGCTTCGCCTGACCAGCCCCTTTGAGCCGCTTCGCGGGTGCCCGTCGGGCCGGCGCGGAATCGTCCGAAAGCTGCACCAACCATTGCTGGGTGATGAACTCCGCTGTGCGTCTGACCGAGCGACGCGAGCCCGTGCGAGGCGTTGCGTTGCACTGTGGCTTTCTTTTAGGCACCCTGAGTCTCCCTCCTAGTGTTATTGCTTCTTATAACCTTATCAGATACTTAGATATGGCTATCGTCGAGGAGCGGCCAACGCGTCGCGCAGAAATCTCACGGTGCGCTGCCAGGAGCCGACCGCAGCAGTCTCGTTGTAGGGCCCCAGGCGGTTGGTGTCGTTGAAGAAGGCGTGCCCAGCGGCCTTGGTGGGGAACTCGATTTCAGGCATTTATGGCTCCTTTGGTTTCGATGTGTCGCCCGGTTCTCTTGCGCGATGGGGTGTCAGGACTCTCACGTGAAGGTCGGTGCAGGGGTGGGTGCTCGGCGACATCCAGCATCAGGCCAAGCAGGGCGTCAGCTATCTGCTGGGGGCTGGGTGGGCATCCGGGGATACGCAGGTCTACCGGCAGGATCTCCTCGAGTGGCCCGGCGAGCTGGGCGGGGTCTCCAAGCAGAGCGCAGCCGATCGCGCAGTCGCCGAGCGCGGCCACCAGGCGTGGCTCTGGCATCGCCTCGTAGGCACGACGCAGCGGCTCCACCATCCGCGTCGTGATCTGCCCGGTGACGAGCAGCACGTCGGCGTGGCGGGGTGACGCCACGAGGTTCAGCCCGTGGCGCTGCATGTCGTAGTAGGGGTTGGCGGTCGCGGTCAGCTCGTGCTCGCAGCCATTGCACGAGCCGGCATCGACGTGTCGCAGCGCGAGTGATCCTCGCTGGCTGGGGACCGGCAGCCCGATCTCACGTCGCACGCCCCGGAGGTGTCTGAGTAACACGAACATTGCTCTACCTGTCCGTGCAGGCGTAGCAGAGCTCAAAGCTCTTGTTGATGAGAGGAAAGTCCGGGAGCAGATTTTCTCGCGAGGCGTGTGCGACGGCGGGCCAGTTCACGAATGAGCCGGTGCGCAGGTGAAAACGCCCGATCGTGCTGCCGTTGCTCTGCACGGTGCAGACGGTCTCACCGCGCGGGCTCTCCACGCGCGCCACGCCGATCTCACTTGGAGGGCGGTTCAGGTTCTTCACCGCTCCCGGTATGAGACTTGCGCTCAGCAACTCGTCGAGTATCGCGAAGCTCTGCACCAGCTCAACCTCGCGCATGTCGAGGCGCGCGGCGACATCCCCGGTTGCCCGCTCCGGTGCTGCGGGGAAGAACTCGCCGTAGGCGAGTCGCGGGCTTTCGCTGCGGGTGTCCTGGCGAACACCGGCGGCACGAGCGGCCGGGCCGACCGTGCCCAGGCGTATCGCGTCCTCCTTCGTCAGCCGCCCGACCTCGCCGAGCCGGTCCTGCACCGAGGCTGCGAAGCGTAGCTCGCGCCACATCACACGCTGCTCATCATCCAGGGCCCGTAGCTCTTTGCGGGCTGCGCGCGCGGCGGCTTGCTCGATCCGCAGTCTGCTGGTCGCCAGCGTGACCGTGTCAAACAGGAAACGGTGATTTGTGAGGCGCTGGTTCAGTCGCTGGGCGCGCTCCTTCAAGGCGGCGAACGCCATCGACCCAGGCGCGAAGCCGACACCGGCGCAGATAGCGGAGATGTCGTTCAGGTGGTTGTAGAGACGCTCGAGCTCCAGCAGCAGGGTGCGGGCACGACGTAGGTCCAGGTCGGGTGCGAGGCCGAGCATCGACTCGCATGCCTGCACATAGGCGACGGTGTTACTCACCGCGCACGCTGCGCAGGCGCGCTGGGCGTATGGGAGCCCGTCAGTGAGTGCGTGGCCCTCGGCGGCGACCTGTAGTCCGCGGTGCTTGTAGAACTGGCGCAGGTCGAGGTGAAGGATGCGCTCGCCGACAACGGTGAAGCGGAAGTGGCCGGACTCGATCACGCCGGCGTGGATCGGCCCAACCGCGACCTGATAGGCGTCGTGGCCCTTCGCGGGAACGGTCCATGCCTCCGCTGCCGCGGGATGCTCCAGCAGTGGACGTAGTGGCTCGTGCCCGTCGAAGGCGATGCCGTAGCAGTCGTGGGCCTCGCGCTCATCCCGGCTGGCTGCCTCGAATAGATCGACCAGCGTGTCGATGCTCCCCGATGCGACGGGTGCGTAGAGGACATGCTCGCGGCCCGACTGGGCGAATACGCAGTTCACCTGCACGCCCGCCGCTCCGTTGCTTGCGAATAGTCCGCAGTAGCGTGCGCCTGCTCGTGCGCGGAGTTCGCATGAGGAGCGCCAGTCACGCGCAGAAACGCGCTCGACCCATACCGGCGCGAGCGGCCCGGCAGTCACTCGCGTCGCGCTGCTCATACGACTCCTCCCATCAAGCTCGCGCCGGCGCCTGAGTCGGCGAGCAGATAGGCGCCCGCTGAGAGCGCCAGGAGCGCGAGGGTGAGCCCGACTGCAAGGCGGCCGGTCAGGCGCACCGTTCGCCCTGAAGGCCAGCGATGTCGGTGGCTCTCACCGGCGAGCGTCTCGATCAGAGCGTGCGCGAGGCCGAGGAAACCAAGCGCCATCAGCACCGCAGCGACCGACACGACCGCGATCTGATGCGCGGCGATCCCACCGAGCAAGATCAACAGCTCGCTGAAGAACAGCGGCGAGGGCGGCAGGCCGCTGAGGGTCGCGAGGCTCACGCCGGCAGCGGCGGCGACCGGCGTGCTAAGTGCTCCGAGGCCGCGCGGTGCGCGATGGGCGCTGTCAGGATCGTGGCGCAGTAACGGGATCGCCGTGTAGAACCCGAGCGACTTCGCCAGGGCGTGTCCGGCGAGGTGAATAATCACGCCGACCGTCGCAAGCGGCGAGGCGAATCCGATCCCGATCGCGAGGATGCCCATGTGCTCGAGGCTCGAATACGCGAGCAGTCGCTTCCATGCCATCGGCCGCCACAGAAACGGCACCGCCACCGCCAAGGAGGCGATCCCGAAGGCGAGCATCAGATGGTCGGCGAGATGATGCGGAACGGCGAGACCGAGCGTCAGCACTACGCGCCAGGCGATCAGCATGACCGTTGGCAGCAACGCGGCGGAGAGCAGCGCGCTGACCGGCGGCGGCGCCTCGCTGTGAGCGTCGGGCAGCCAGTTGTGTACCGGCGCCCACCCGATCTTCGTGGCAAGCCCGACGAGGATCAGGATCAGCGCGAACAGCGTCGTCTGGTGTGGCAGAGCGTGTGCGTGGCGGGCGATGCTCTGCCAGTCGAGGGTCGCGAGTGTCCCGCCGTGCGGTGCCAGCCCGACGAACAGGATCAGGATGCCCAGCAGCGCGATGGCCAGGCCGAATGTTGTGAGCACGAGGTACTTCCAGCCGGCCTCCAAGGCGTTGCGTCGTCCGCTGTAGGCGACCAGCAGCGCCGAGGCGCCTGTCGTCGCCTCGATCAGCAGCCACGCGACCCCGAGGTTCTTCACGAGCGCGAGCGCGAGCAGCGCAGCCCAGAACAGGTAGAACGCGGTGTAGTACCAGGCGCGGGCTCGGCGGGCGCTGAACAGGCTCTTGCCGGCCCCGGCGAGGTAGGTCGGGGAGACCATCGCGCTGCACCAGCCGACCACCGCGATCACCGCGAGAAAGCACGCGCCGGCACGGTCAAGCAGAAACCACGAGCCGTGCAGCCCGCGCGCACCATGAACGACGCCGACGATGCTCGCGGTGAGCGCCACCACGGCGACGACGCTCGCGCCGATCAGGTTCACGCGATCAGCGCCACCCGGAGTGCGAGGCACCCGCACCAGCAAAGCCACAGCGACCGGGACGGCCGGTACGGCGATCAGGAGGGCGCTAATCACGCAGCGCCTCCAGCAGCGAGCTGTCGCCGCTACCGAGCTGCTCGTGGATCTTCGCCGCGAAGGCCGCCGCGACCGACACGATCACCACCAGATCGAACACGAGCCCGAGCTCGATGAACACGGGCAGCCCACCGGGGAGCGAGAGCCCGGCCAGGTAAATTCCGTTCTCGGCGATCAGGAACCCGAGTGCCTGAAACAGCACCGCGCGGCGCACGCACGCAGTCAGGATGCCGAGCGCCAGAACGCCGACCGCTGCGTGCTCCACACCGGCGCTCCTCAGGCCGAAGCGGGGGATCAACAGCTCGATCGCGAGCGCCGCCGCGACAGCGATCGCCAGGCGCCCCAACGCCGGTATCTCGGTCGCGATCAGGCGCCCCTTACGAGCGCGACGCACCGTGAACAAGAGCAGCGCCGGGAGAACGAGTGCCTTGGCGATCAGCACCGTCCCCGTCACCACGAGCGCGGTCGAGGTATGCGACTCCTGCGTCAGCGCGTAGAGGCCAAGCCCGAGGGACTGCGCTGCGACGAGCAGGATCGCCACGGAGCGACGCCGCACAACGATCACCGCCAGTGAGCTGATCACGAGCCCCCATGTCACCGCGCCGGTCATCCGCCACCCCCGGCGAACCAGCTCGCCAGG
This sequence comes from uncultured Solirubrobacterales bacterium, assembly GCA_963813115.1. Lineage (GTDB taxonomy): Bacteria > Actinomycetota > Thermoleophilia > Solirubrobacterales > Solirubrobacteraceae > Palsa-744. Next base: position 1,551,819 of record CAWEXS010000002.1, on the reverse strand, counting down.
CCAAGGAGACACAGCGCCAGCCCAAACACGAGCAGCAGCGGGACGCGCAGCACCCGCATCTTCGCCTGCACCGTCTCACACACCGCGAGCGCCACACTGAGCACGAGCACACCACCGGCGAGCACCGCGAGCTGCGCGAGGAACGGGCCGGGCTGCGGAATCAGCAGCTCGCACGCGAGCACGAGCATGATCCAGTGCCGCGCCGCCGCCGCCCATTGCAGGTACGCAAGCTCACGCCCCGCGTATTCGAGCAACGGTCCCTCATGAACCATCGTGAGCTCCAGATGGGTGTCGGGATTGTCAACCGGCTGGCGACCCGTCTCAGCGACTATCACCAGGGCGAAAGCGGCTGCCGCAGCCCAATGCGCCGGCGTTGACCAGACCGATGAGAGCCCCGCGGCGCGGCTCAGCGAAACCAGATCGGTGCTGTGTAGCGGCAACGCGAGCAGCACGAACACAAGCAGCAACAGTCCCTCTACGAAAACCGAGAACGTGAGATCGCGCGCGGCACCCATCAGGCCAAACGCACCGGCCGTGTCCCACGCGGCCAGCGTCACTCCAAAGCGGGCCAGTGCAAGCAGGCCGACCAAGACCAGCGCGTCGTTACCCAACCCCCACTTCGGGGCATGACCGCCGATCGGCAGCAGCAACAGCACCAGTGCGCTGCAGGCAACCGCGAGCGGCGGCGCGAGCGTGTAGATCAGGGTGTGAGGTTCCGGGGAGACCCCGGACTTTCCCCACAGCCGGCGAAGCTCACGGTAGGGCTGGAATACAGATGGTCCCCGCCGGCCCTGCAGACGCGCCTTCAGGTTCTGGATCAGCCCCACGATCCCAGGCGCACACAGAACGCCGCCCATGATCTGAACCGCACCCGCGATCAGCGTCGCGGCGCTCACCCGAGGACCCCTGTTCGAGCGAGCGCCAGAAGGACACCCAGGAGCACGAGCAGATAGATCAGGTAGGTGCGTAGGCTGCCCGACTGCATCCGCCGCGCCACCTCCGCACCGCGCAGCGCTCCACGCGAGACCGGCCCGTAGAGCACTGTGTCAAACAGGTGTGGAACATCAGCCTGATAGGAGACCGTCTGCACGACTCCCGAGCGGGCCCTGACCTGCACCTCACGGCGCGTCCGCAAAAGCGTATCCAGCACCAGGCGCAACGGCTTGGTGAACCCGGCTGAGGTCCACTGCAGCCCGGCTGCCGGTGGCTGGCCGCACGCCCAAGCCGGAGCGGGGGCGGCACGGCGGCTCCTTGCCAGTCTTGCGAGACCCGCCACTAGGACCACGAGCGCCAGCGCCAGCGCGAGGGTCGGCAGCGTCCCGGTGCCGGGCACGTCAAGCCCGGCACCGCGCGGCAAGCTCACCCGGCCAGGCCCAAGCGCGGCGAGGGTGGGCACGAGCAGCCCTGGAACTACGCCCAGCGCGACGCACGCCGCGGCCAGGAACATCATGCTCACCCGCATCCCGATCGGCACCTCCACTGCCTGCGCGTTCTCCGGGCGACGGGGCAGGCCGAGCAGGACCAGGCCGATCACCTTCACGAAGCAGTACAAGGCAAGCGCCGTGGTGCCCGCGAGCACCGCGGTGCCAAGGGCGCCCGCGAACGCGACCCCGAGGTGGCTCGCGACCCCGAGGTGTAGCAGCGATTGAAGCGTCAGCCACTCCGAGGCAAACCCGTTCAGCGGCGGCAACCCGGCTATCGCCATCGCGCCGAGCGCGAACGCCGCGCCCGTCCACGGCATCTGGCGCAACAGACCCCCGAGGCGATCGAGCTCCAACCCGCCAACCGCCTTTGCGAACGCACCCGCGCCAAGGAACAAAAGCCCCTTGAACAGCGCGTGATTGAGCGCATGAAGCAGCGCCGCGGCGAACGCGATCGCACTCCACATCGGCTGACCGATGTCGCGGAACACGAGCGAGGCACCGAGCCCGAGCGCGACGATCCCCACATTCTCGATCGAGCAAAACGCGAGCAGACGCTTTAGCTCGTGCTGCATCAGTGCGTAGAGCACACCTCCGACGCACGACATCGCGCCAGCTGCCATCAGAGTGATGCCGACCCACAACCCCGGCGGGGTCAGCCACTCAAACAAGACACGCACGAGCCCGTAGAGCGCGAGCTTGATCATCACGCCCGACATGAGCGCGGAGATGTGCGCCGGCGCGAGCGGGTGTGCGCGTGGAAGCCAGGAGTGAAACGGCATCAGCCCGGCCTTCGTGGAGAAGCCGATCAGCGACGCGCACGCGACGAATGCCGCCAGGCTCCCACCCAGCGGGTGGCCGCCGAGAGCGCCGTGGCGAGCCAGCACGAGCATCGAGATCCACACGCCCGCGCCGCCGATGTGTGTGATCGCGAGGTACACGAACACGCCGTGGCGGGCCTCGCGATCCTGGCGTGCGAGCAGGATCGCTGCGGCCGGGATGAGCGTCATCAGCTCCCAGAAACCCAGAAAGGTGCTCACGTCTCGGGCGGCTAGGAATCCCACCAGCGCGAGCAGGAACAGGCCGGTCGTGGCTGCGAGCGCGCGCCCCTGAGCGGTGGCGACGAGTGAGTCTCGCGCAAAGAGTGTGGCCGGCGCCCCGACGATCGCGACGACCAGCAGGAAGAAGCCGCTGAGACCATCCACGCCGAACGCTGGACGCACGCCCCCGTGAAACCCGGAGCCCACGGCGTGCCCGGAGGCGAGCACCCATACACCGGCGGCACCGAGCAGCACTATGCCGAGGGTCTGCAGGGCGAGCCCGGAGCGCACAGTGCGCCTGGCCGCCGCGAGGATGCCGGCGAGCGTCACGGAGGATCCGGCGAGAACCATCACTGCGGCTGGAGCTATCAAGCGTTCAACCCGTGGATGGGAAGCGTCAAGGCTGACCAGCCGGGCAGCAGCACAGCCGCGCCAAGACATGAGGAGGGAGCGCCAAGCCGGCAGTCCTCACGGGGGTAGCGGGCCCGCGCCGGTTGAGCACGTAGCTGCATACTCGCCATTGCCCGTGGCGAGTGGTGGCTCCATCGATCAAAGCTGGAGCCACGAGCTAATCCCAGCAGAGGTGCCTTAGGTGACGGTAGGTCTCCCAGGCATCCGCGACGCAATCGAAGGCACCCTCGGTCAGCGAGCCCTCATCGGCAACGAGCCCAACCGCGGCGTCGAGTGTCGCGGGGTCGCGGTTTTCAAGCAAGTTCATCGCTGCCTGCGGGGCGCTCGACCCACCGGCAAGGATGAGCCGGGCTAGGCGGGCGTCATAGCGTTCGGAGACGATGGGCGGCGCCACTGCTGCTCTCAGCGGCATCGGCTGCTCGCTTGAGTGGAGGGCACCCGGAGGCGCTCGTCGATTGTCCAGATCGCGGCCAGAGCGCGTGCGAGTCGGCGCAGAGCGAGCTGCTGGCTGCGTACCACCGCGTCGGGCTCGCACGTCTGCAGGGCAAGGCAAGTGTCGCTGACGAGTTCATACAGCCCCTCGCGGTGGCTCCCCCACGCCTGCTGGTGGTCGAAGTCTCCCGGCCGCCGGCATAGATCAGAAGCCACCAGGGCGCTGCCCGCTCGTGAGCTGAGCGCGCCTCTCAGTCGAGCCTCGTCAGCGAACGTGCCGAGCACGAGCAGATCGTCGAGCCCCTGCACGATCACCCAGAGTCCGCCCGCCAGCTCAAGCCAGCGTGCGCGAAGTGAGTAGATCGCATCGGCGCGGAGATTCAGATCGCCGTTCGCTCCTGCAGCGATCAGGTTTATTTCCTCGGTCGGAGGAGCGACGCTCAGGGTCGCGCTTAGCCAGACGCCGAGGTAATCCTCCTCGGCGCCTTTGCCCTTCGCCGAGCGCTGGACGCGGGCGGTGCTGCTCACCTCGCTGGCGAGCCCTTCAAGCTGGCGCCCAAGTGCTGCGTGCTGACTGCCTGGTCGCTCTCTCGGGGCGCCGATCGCGTTGAGGTTGATGGCCGCGCGAACGGCCATCGAGGCGAGTTCGACCGCAGCGTCCTCCAGCGTCGCGAGCGCCTCGGCCGGGTCGACGGTGGCGTGCAGGAGATCGTCAATTGCGCCACGCGCTAGGCGTGCGGCCAGGGAGATCATCGGCCGATTGACGAGCACCGGCAGCTCGGCCGCGAGGATCTTGCGCTCGGCGGCGAGGAGGGTGTCCTCCAGCCGGCTCACGAGATGCAGCTGGCGCTTGCCGGCGACAGGCACGAACGCCTGCCACACGCGGGCGCTGCACTCAAGCGACATGGCGGCAGAGCGCAGCACCGAGCGACGGCTTGCCCCGGACACCTTCCACAGCGCCAGGAGGTCGCGCTGCACGACCTCAAGATGTCCTCTACACCTGATCCCCACGCGCCGGGGATTGGCGTGACCGCCGATCAGATCACCAAGGGCGATCTGATCCCACAGCTCGCCAAATGATTGCCGCCAGCGCACGCCCATGACGCTGGGGCGATGCGCGTCCTCACCGGAGCTGGGGAGACTGAAGGCGTGCAACGGGGACTCCGCTGAGGCCCATCCTGACATTCTTATCTCCGAACTGGTCATAACTTATTAACCTATCATCTTCTAAGATTAGGATAGACTGGAAAGATGTGTCACACGGGTCAGGAGTCCGGCGCTCCTGCTGCCGGGCACGAGGAGCCATGAGCGCCACCCGGACTACGCCGAGGAGTGATCCGAAGGCGTCCATCGACGCGCTCAACGCCGAGTTCTTCCGTGCGCTCGGGCACCCTGTGAGGGTCCTGATTCTCGAACTGCTCCGCACCCACGAGGAGATGAGTGTCCGGGAGCTACAGGCGGCGCTCCAGATCGAGTCGGGAGGCGCCTCTCCGCATCTCAGCGCCCTGAGACGCCAGCGAGTGCTCGCCACCCGCCGGCAGGGCACGAGCGTTTTCTACCGCGTGCGCGATCCGCGGACGTTCCAGCTCCTTGAGGTCGCGAGGCTGCTCCTAACCGCTCACTTCCGGCACACACAGTCGTTGCTCGATGGTCTCAATGACACAGGCCCGATGAGTTCGGCGACGACCAGCACCCGGGCACCCCGAGGATTACTGTGAGCGCTCGCTCCATAGTCGAGCTGCCCGGCGACCTCCACGGAGACTATGAGGTGTACCTCAACGGGGTACACCAGCAGGCATATGTGGATCGGTCGCCCCCGCCCGGCGAACGGCTGCTGCTCCCCTCCGTCAGCGAGAGCCAAGCCGACAGTCATCCGAACAAGGCACGGAGCCTTGCGAGGCTGTCAGCCGTGACACATCTCTGACACAAGTCATTTCGTTCGATGCGTCCGATGCGTCCCGAAACCCGCATAAAACGGACGATCTGGACGCGGGCGGACCCATATGGCACCGTTGAATAAGGTTGAGGGCCTTGTGGGGAGTTTTCCCCGTGGTGGTTCGAGCCCACTCGGGCGCATATAAAATGCCTGCAAATCGCAGGTTGTCGATGGTTTGGTAGCTGGTCTGCGACACAGCGATTCAAGATGTGGTCGGGATGATCCAAGCAAACGGCTACATATCTGCTACGCTCGTAGCGTGTCGGAAGTTGCCTTGAGAGAGTTGCGCAATAACACGGCCGGGGTGCTGCGTCGCGCACAGGCGGGCGAGCAGATCGTGATCACGTCGCACGGCAAGCCGATCGCTTCACTGGATGCACTGCAGCAGCCACACAGACGCTGGCTGCCACGCGCCGAGTTCGTCAGGCGTCTAACCGTGGCGCAGGCCGACCCAGGCCTGCGTGAGGATCTCGCAAGCTTGGCCGGCGACACCACTGAGGATCTTGGCTCCGTCGTCTGAGCGCACGCCTCAGCGTGGACTGCTCGACACCAGTGTCTTCATAGCGAGCGAGACTGGCCGTCCGCTTGATGTCGGAGCGCTGCCCGAGGAGATGGCGATCTCACCGATCACCGTTGGGGAGCTGCACGCCGGGGTATTGGCCGCCGAAGATCTCGACGTGCGCGCCCGCCGCCTGGCCACGCTCGAATCGGTAGCCGACATCGAACAGCTACCCATCGACGAAGCGGTCGCCCGATCGTGGGCGCTGCTGCGGGTCCATCTCGCCCAGAACAAACGGAGACTGAACGTTAACGATCTCTGGATCGCCGCCACCGCGCTCGCTCACAATATTCCCGTCGTCACCCAAAGCGACGACTTTGGACCAGTTGACACGGTAGCCGGGCTGAGCGTATTGCAGGTATGAGCGGAGAACGTGGAACCCCGCCTTTGGGCGTTGAGAACTTCCGCGAGCCAGGCCATCCACGAAACGCATCGCTAGCGAATGGCGCTCGGGCCAGTGCCTCGAAGTCGGCAGCCGCCGTAACAGCCTGAAGCACTCCAGGACACAGTGGCGGCTTGGCCCCGGCATCAGAGCTAAGCGGTCCGTCTGGGTCGAAGAGCACGTACGCCAGTTGACGACGGAGGCCGATGTCCGCCTTGAGGTCGCGCATCAGGCGGTATTTCATGAGCCACCGCAGACGGCTTAGACGATGCGCTCGAAACTGCCACTTGGGGCCAAGGATGCGCCGAACTCAAGCGGCGTCGGGACGCGAGCCTAGGCGGTCGGGATCGCGATCAGGCTGCTGAAGTTAGCCGACCCGTTGGCCACAGCCACATTGCACTGAACGCTCAACTGGGTAGGTGACGTCGTGGTAGTGGCCACCGCTTGCAGGGCGGCGGGTATCGCGGCAAGCGCGGGAAGCGTCTTCATCGCGACTTGGTCGATGGTGGCGGCACCCGATTTGAGAAGGCATTCAACGCTGTCGCCGGCGCCCGTGTGTGAGAGGTCCGTCTTCGCCAAAACAACGTAGCTGCCTGCCGGAACTGCTAGTTCGACGACAGTGATGGGCGGGGCGCCCGTCGGAAGGGCGGTCAGGCCCTGTCGAGCGGAGAGCGGCGCAATCGTGCCATTTGTGCCATTTGTGCCTTTGACTCCGTCGATCCCATCGGTTCCATCGATGCCTCTGACTCCATTGACCCCATTGGTCCCATCGATGCCTCTGACTCCATTGACCCCATCGATTCCATCGATGCCGTTGACGCCTTTAACCCCATCGATTCCATTGGTTCCGTCGACGCCGTTCGGTCCGTTTGCACCGTTGGCGCCATTGCTGCCTTTGGCGCCGTCAGCGCCATTTGCACCGTTGGGCCCATTGGCGCCGTTGACCCCGCTCACGCCAGGGGTGCCTGCCATTCCCGTCGAGCCGATGTCACCCTTGGCGCCGCCAACGCCCTGGCCGCCTCCGAGCACCGCTCGGGTACTCCTACCCAGATCCCTGGGTTCAACTGCGCCGTCCCTGATCGCCCTGCTAGTTACCGCGCCTGGGGCGATGTCACTGGCATGGATCAGACCGGTGGCGGCGACCGCAGATCCGCCGAGCACGATGAACAGCGCGGTGCCGGCGAGGAGGCTCGAAGGAGTCGGCCACCATCGCGGCGCCCGGTTTCCACGGAATCTGACTGGAGGTTTGATCATCGGTACCGCTCCCTTGGCTAACCCGCCTGGCTGGAGCGGTGATGGATAGTGAGAGCGATCGCTCTCACTAGTGGACCATCGACCGATTTGCACAAGTGCATGAATGATTGTGGAATTAAAGGCCACGACTCTGTGGCAACTTGTCGCGTCGCGGGAGTTCCCTCATCGAGCCTACGGGAAACCCCACTATTCCTGCGTGCGAATACCGATCCGTCGCTTGTCTCTGCGTTCTAGCTTCGTAGTAGCCGATCCCCCAAGAAAGCCGCGGAGAGGAGTCACCCCATGAACAGCACGCCCGCCGTCCAACCCGGCCAGGCCGATCGACCTACACTGAGTGAACGCGAAGCAACTGGGCGCGCCAATCGGCGACTCACTGTCACGCTGTTCGCCGGAATCGCCGTGCTCGCGACCATCGCCGTCACGGTCAGTGCAATCGCCAACTCCATGATGGTGCACAGGCACAATCAACCCACACTCTCAGCGGGGTCAGCATCGGCCGCCGCGAGTGCTCCCCAGCGAGTCAGCTTGTATGTGGCGCCTTCCTGGAAGCCCGGCCCAGATGGAGAACGCCACGACGCCTTCTCGCAGACCAACTTTAGCGTCAGGGTCGGCCAGCGCGTGCAGTTGACGATCGACAACCGTGATAGTGCTGTGCACAGCATCACCGCAGCCGCCGCCGGGGTGAACGTCATGGTCCGGCCGGGCGTGCACACGTACACGCTCGTGGTGCACCAGGCTGGGCGGTTCAAGTGGGTCTGCGCCTACACCTGCGATCCTTTCGCGATGGGCCACACGGGATACATGCAGGGATACATCACCGCGACGTGACAGGGCTGTACTTCAGTCACCCGGCCTGCTTGGAGCACGACCCTCGGGTGTACATGCCCGAGCACCCAGATACACCCGAGCGCCTGGAGGCGATCGAGCAGCGCCTCGCCGCCGGCGCCTGGCTCGGTTGGGAGCGCCGCGAAGCACCGCCGGCGACGGAGGATCAGCTCAGGCTGATCCATAGTGCCCGCCACGTCGAGCAAATCAGGGAGGTGTCCCTGGCCGGTGGCGGCGCGATCGACCCCGATACGTTCGTCGGCGAGCCCTCTTACCGCGCCGCGCTGCACGCCGCCGGCGGTGCGTGTGAGATGACGCGGGCGCTGATGGAGGGTGAGAGCACCCTCGGATTTTGCGGCGTGCAACCCTCGGGGCATCACGCCGAAGTGGATCGCGCGATGGGCTTCTGCCTGTTCAACAACGTCGCAATCGCGGCGGAGTTCGCACTCCGCGAGTTCGGCGTGCCGCGGGTGCTCGTCCTGGACTGGGATGTCCACCATGGCAACGGGACCGCCGAGGCGTTCCGGCGTCGTCCCGATCTCCTGTTCGCGAGTATCCACCAGGCAGGCATCTACCCCGGCACCGGCGCCCTTGGCGATGCCGGGTCGGGGCCTGGAGAGGGCTTCACGATCAACCTTCCCGTTCCGAGCGGCTCGGGGGAGGGGCTGTGGCTATCGCTGCTGGAGCACATCGTGCTGCCCGCCGCCCAGGCGTTCGAGCCCGAACTCGTGTTGATCTCGGCCGGGTTTGACGCCCACCGCGAAGATCCGCTTGCGGGCTGCAGCCTGGAGACGGGTTCCTTCGGGGAGATGGCCCGCCATGTCCGTGCCTTCGCCGAACGGCTCGACGTGCCCGTCGGGGCTGTGCTGGAGGGTGGATATGAGCCTGCCGTCCTGGCGGAGTGCGTGCAGGAGACGCTCGCCGCGCTCGGCGGTGACGAGCCACCGCATGCTGCCGCACCCGAGGCGCTGCTGACATCGCGCGCCGCCTCACACGTAGCTCACTACTGGCCGGTGTAAACCCTTCGCGCGTAGTTCTCCGCGGTGAGGCAGCTCTCCCGCTCAGTCGCCGTGTTCGCCGGTGGCGCCGATCAGCCCGCGCTCCAGCGCGTAGCGGACCAGCTCTGCGCGCGTGGAGAGCCTGAGCTTCTGCTGGATGTGCGATCGGTGGGTCTCGACCGTGCGCACCGACAGGTAGAGCCGCTCGGCGATTTCAGCGTTGGTGTTACCCAGCGCGATCAGCCGCAGCACATCGACCTCGCGCTCTGAGAGGTCATCCGGTGGGCCGGGAGGCGGCTCGGAGGCGATGCGGGCACCCAGCCTGGGGTTCAGGTAGCGCTCCCCGATCGCCGCGCGGCGCACTGCCTCGACCAGCTCGTCGTCGGCTGCCTCCTTCAGGACGTAGCCGAGGGCTCCCGCGCCGAGTGCCTCGCGCGCAAACGCGGGCTCCTGCTGCATCGTCAAGACGACGATCTGTGTGTCGGGGGACTCCTCGCGGATGAGCGGGATCGCCTCCAGGCTCGAGCCGCCGGGCATGTTGAGGTCGAGCACGAGCACCGTGGGGTGGTGGCCGCGCACGTAGCGCCGCGCGCTCTCGACGTTGCTGGCCTCGGCCACAACCTCGAAGTCGCTCTCGTGATCGAGCAGCATCCGCAGACCGCTGCGTACCACGGCGTGGTCGTCGGCGAGGACCAGGCGGATGGGCTCCGCGGTTGGCGGCTCACCCTCTGCGGCTGAACCAGTGGAAGTCGTGTCCTGCTCACCCATACCGCATGAAGCTATCGCCCGAGGCGATCGATTATCCGCGGGAAACTACGGATAACGCCACGTTATTGCCGAAACGACACCAGCAGCAAAGGATCCGGGACCCCTGCAGCAGCGACGATCTGGCCCCGAGGTCAGGTGTTTGCGCCGACCGACGTCTTGGCGTGAGCCTCCGCACCGTTCGCGGCGTCGATGGTGACGCGGGGCAGGACGAGCAGTGCGCTGCGGGCGCGGCGCTGGAGGTAGTCGGAGGTGCTGCCGAGCACGAGGCGCTTCAGCGGCCCGTAGCCGCGTGAGCCGACGACGAGCAGGTCGAGCTGATCACTGAAGGCGGCGAGCTCCTCGCCGGCCAGTCCGTAGACCGCGCGGCCCTCGACGTCTGGGAGTGCCTTCATGCGACTGGTGGCCTCCTGGATCATCACGTCCATGCTCTCCCCCATGGCGGGGGGCATGATGCCCGTGTAGGCAGCCGTCGGTATCGAGACGACTTCCAGCGCGTGGACCCTCGCACCAAGTGCCACGGCCAGCGCCCGTGCTGTCGCGAGGGCCGCCTCGCTCTCCGATGAGCTGTTGTATCCGACGCCGATATTGGTTATCGGTGTGGGGTGCTCGGCGTAGCCGAGGGAGGCGATGGCCACCGCGCAGGGTGCACCGTTGAGGGCCGCGCGCGTGTCGTCACCGAGCATCGCGCGACCGAACGCGCCATGGGCGCAGGAGCCGACGACGAGCAGATCGGCGCCCTGCTCCTCGGCCTGCTGGTGAAGGCCGCGGCCGGGGGCTGAGGCAACGACACTAACGAGCTGCGCGTCGAGGTCCGCGGCGGTGCGCGTCTCCTCGAGCAGTTCCCTGGAGGCGTCGCGCTCCTCCGTGACGAGGCCGGGCGTGATCGCGAGAGATGGACGCAGCTCTCCAGGGTGGACGTGGGCGAGTGTGAGGGTTCGGTCGGGGTCTGTGAGGTGTGCGGCGAGCGCGATGGCGTCGCGGCTGCCCGGCCTGCCGTCCACTCCCACGAGCACGTTCTTGAACATCATCATCTCCTTTGATCGTCGTGTTGACGATGCTAGGCAAGCCGGTTCGGCGTTTCCTCCGGGGTGGGCGCCCGAGCTGCTGCGGTCTTCTACTTAGAGAGACTTCGCGGTAGCCCGGAGGGCTCAGGCGTTGCGAGGCGAGAGGATTGGGCCTACCGTGAGAGTCGATACGTCGATAAGCCAATCACCTACCCCCCTGGCTGGTGAGCAGCTGCGTGCGCTCGATGCCTACTGGCGGGCAGCGAACTACCTGTCGGTCGGGCAGATCTATCTGCTCGACAACCCCCTGCTGCGCGAGCCGCTGCGAATCGAGCATGTGAAGCCCCGCCTGCTAGGCCACTGGGGTACGACTCCTGGCTTGAACTTCGTCTACGCGCACATGAACCGGGTGATCCGCGAGCGCGATCTGAACGCGCTCTACGTTGCGGGCCCCGGGCACGGTGGCCCGGGGATCGTCGCGAACGTCTACCTGGAGGGCACCTACAGTGAGGTCTACCCCCATATCGGGCACGACGAAGAGGGTCTGCGCAGACTGTTTCGGCAGTTCTCTTTCCCCGGTGGCATCCCGAGTCACGTCGCGCCGGAGACCCCCGGATCGATCCATGAGGGCGGCGAGCTCGGCTACTCCCTGCTGCACGCCTACGGGGCGGCGTTCGACAACCCCGACCTGCTGGTCTGCTGCGTGGTCGGTGACGGCGAGGCGGAGACGGGGCCGCTCGCCGCGAGCTGGCACTCGAACAAGTTCCTCGACCCGGTCCACGACGGCGCGGTCCTTCCCATCTTGCATCTCAATGGTTACAAGATCGCGAACCCAACGGTACTTGCGCGAATCCCGTCCACCGAGCTGAGAGCGCTGCTCAAGGGCTACGGCTACGCGCCGCGGTTCGTGGAGGGAGACGACCCCGAGGCCATGCACCAGCTGATGGCCGCGACACTCGACGAGGTGACCGTGGAGATCGCCGAGATCCAGCGTCGCGCTCGCGAGGACGGCGAGTCAGAGCGCCCGCGCTGGCCGATGATCGTGCTGCGCACCCCCAAGGGCTGGACCGGGCCAAAGCAAGTCGATGGGCTCCCCGCGGAGGGCTCCTTTCGCTCCCACCAGGTACCCCTTACCAACCTCGCGGGAAATCCCGAGCATCTTGCGCAGCTCGAGAGCTGGCTGCGTTCCTATCGACCGGAGGAGCTGTTCGACGAGCAGGGAGCGCTGCGCGCGCAGCTGGCGGCGCTCGCGCCCGTGGGTGCGCGGCGTATGGGCGCAAGCCCTCACGGCAATGGCGGGGTGCTGCTACGCGAGCTTGAGCTGCCCGACTTCCGTGACTATGCCGTAGAGGTACCGGCGCCCACCGCCAGCATCAGCGAGCCCACACGAGTGCTGGGCGAGTTCCTACGAGACACGATCCGCTTGAACCCCGAGCGCTTTCGCCTCATGGGCCCTGATGAGACGGCCTCCAACCGCTTGAGCGCCGTATTCGAGGCGACCGATCGAGTGTGGGAGGCCCGACGCCTGGGAACCGACGACCACCTGGCGACTGACGGGCGGGTCATGGAGGTCCTCTCCGAGCATCTCTGCCAGGGCTGGCTGGAGGGCTACCTGCTCACCGGACGACACGGCCTGTTCAATTGCTACGAGGCATTCATCCACATCATCGACTCGATGTTCAACCAGCACGCCAAGTGGCTGAAGGTCACGCGTGAGATCCCCTGGCGGGCACCGGTCGCGTCGTTGAACTACCTGCTCTCTTCGCACGTGTGGCGTCAGGATCACAACGGGTTCTCCCATCAGGACCCCGGATTCATCGACCACGTCATCAACAAGAAGGCCGAGGTCGTGCGGGTCTACTTCCCGCCCGACGCCAATTGCCTACTCTCGGTGGCCGACCACTGCCTGCGCAGCCGCGACTACGTCAACGTGATCGTCGCCGGCAAGCAGCCCTCGCTGAACTATCTTCCGATGGATGCAGCGATCGCGCACTGCACCCGCGGCATCGGCATCTGGGATTGCTTCTCCAGCGGCGAGGCCGAGGAGCCCGACGTGGTGCTCGGCTGCGCCGGAGATGTCCCGACGCTTGAGAGCGTCGCGGCGACCGCGATCCTGCGCGAGCACCTCCCCGAGTTGAAGGTTCGACTGGTGAACGTGGTGGACTTGATGCGTCTGGAGCCCGAGAGCGAGCATCCCCACGGACTCTCCGATGCGGAGTTCGACGCGCTGTTTACCACCAGCCGACCGGTGATCTTCGCCTACCACGGATACCCGTGGCTGATCCACCGCCTCACCTACCGGCGTACCAACCACGCGGAGTTCCATGTCCGCGGCTACAAGGAGGAGGGCACCACCACAACCCCTTTTGACATGGTGATGCTCAACGACCTCGACCGCTTCCATCTCGTGATGGACGTGATCGACCGGGTACCTGGTCTCGCGCAGCGCGCCGGCCCGCTGCGCCAGCACATGGCCGACGAGCGGCTGCGCCACCGGGCCTACACCCGCGAGCACGGCGAGGATTCGCCCGACGTCACCGACTGGTGCTGGCCGCATTCGCGCATCCCCCGCCTCAAGCCGGACGCTGAGGCGTAGCCACCTCCGATGCGGGTCCTGGCCGTCAATGCCGGCTCCAGCAGCCTCAAGCTCACGCTACTCGATGGGACTGACACGACGATCGCCATGCGGGAGCTGAGAGCCCCGCGTGCGGAGGTCGACCCGGATGAGCTGCGCGCGGCGCTTGAATCACCTCTGCGCGAAGCCGACGTCGTTGGTCACCGCATCGTCCACGGAGGCCGGCTGTTCCACGAGGCTGTGAGGATCGACGCCGAGACCGCGAGCGCCATGCGCGAGCTGACGGACCTCGCGCCGCTGCACCAGCCCAAGTCCCTCTCGGCGCTCGATGCCGTCACGCGGGCATTACCGGACCTGCCCGCCGTTGCGTGCTTTGACACTGCCTTTCACGCGACCCTGCCGGCAGCGGCCTTCACCTACGCTCTGCCGGCGCAGTGGCGTGAACGCTGGGGGCTGCGCCGCTATGGCTTCCACGGCCTCTCGCACGCCTGGGTCGCGCGGCGCACACCCCAGCTGCTGCAACGTGACGCGTCGGGGCTGCGGATCGTGAGCTGCCATCTGGGGGCCGGCGCGTCGCTGTGCGCAATCAACGACGGCCACTCACTGGACACCACGATGGGCTTCACTCCTCTTGAGGGCCTGGTGATGGCGACCCGTTCGGGCAGCGTCGACCCCGGAATGCTGCTGTGGCTGTTGGAGCACGAGGATCTCCCGGTGGCAGACCTCACGGACGCGCTCGAGCACCGCTCCGGGCTGCTGGGACTCGCGGGCAGCGCTGACATGCGCGAGATCGTTGACCGCGCAGCCACGGGCGAGCCCTCCGCGCACCTGGCGCTTGGCGTGTATGTCCACAAGCTGCGCGCGGGGATCGCAGCGATGGCTGCCGCGCTCGGTGGCGTTGACGTGCTCGTGTTCACCGGCGGCGTCGGCGAGCACTCCTCCGAGGTACGAGCGCAGGCGGCCGCCGGCCTTGCGTTCCTCGGGATTTCACTGGATGACGGGCGCAACCGTGAAGTTCACGCCGATGGTGAGATCGGCAACGCTCACACCGACGTTCGCACACTCGTCCTCACCGCGAGGGAGGACATCGAGATCGCCCAACAGGTGAGGGCCACGCTCGAAGCCGACGAGTGACCCTGCGTGTCACTCGGGGCGCCCCGCGCCGGCCATAGTCGTGTTGATGAGTAGTAACTACAAGCCATCAGGTGATCGGGACGGTCAATGCCGACGGCGTGTGGCGACGCAGCAGCCAGCGTCGCAGCTCGTCTGCTCCCCAGACGATGAATGGGTAGGGAAGCAGGAAGGCCAGGTCGTGCAGCGAGAGCCCGGCGGTTCCCAACAGTGACTGAAGCGGTGGCGCGTAGACGAAGACGGCGGCGAGCAGCAGCTCGGCGAGGACGGCGGCGAGCAGGTAGCGGTTGCTAAAGATGCCGATCGACCGCAGCGATGCTCGTCTGGTGCGTACGGCGAAGGCGGTGCCGATCTGCCCGACGACCATCCCCATGAAGGTCATCGTCGTGGCCTCGAGGTAGGCGTGATGCAGCGGATGACCGACGCCTACAGGATCGCCAGGGTGCCAGCCGGCGCGCGTCAGAACATAGAAGTATCCGGCGAGCGACAGGGCGGAGACCATGCCCCCGAGGAACACCCAGGCACGCAGCAGCATTGGCGCCTGGATAACGCCCTGCGCGCGCGGACGCGGGGGACGGGCCATCGTTCCCGGCTCGACCGGGTCGCGGCTGAGCGCAAGCGAAGGCAGCGTCTCGGTCCCCACGTCGAAGGCGAGGATCAGCATCACGGTCAGAGGCAGTGGGATAGAACCGCCGGAGAGTGCGAACAGCAGGAACGGCACCACCTCCGGCGTGGCGTGAGCAAAGATGTACTGAATGAACTTGCGGACGTTGTCATAGACCTGTCGGCCCGCCTCGATTGCCACGACGATCGTGGCGAAGTTGTCGTCGGTCAGGACCATCGTCGATGCCTCCCTCGCGACCTCCGTGCCCGAGCGGCCCATCGCCACACCAATGTCCGCGGTACGCAGTGCGGGCGCGTCGTTGACGCCGTCGCCGGTCATCGCGACCACATGCCCCTGGCCGCGCAGGGCCTCGGCGATCTGGAGCTTGGTCTCGGGTGACGAGCGGGCGAAGATCACCTCGCGTCCACCTGCCAGGATGTCCTTCACCTCCTGCTCATGGGTGTGGTCGAACACCTGGGCGTTGACCACGAGCGGGTCCTCACCGCCAATGCCGACCTGGCGTGCGATCGCGGCGACCGTCAGGGGATGATCTCCGGTGATGAGCACGATCCGTATGCCGGCGGCGTGACAGCGAGATACGGCATCGACCACCTCCACGCGCGGCGGGTCGCGCATCGTCACCAGCCCGAGAAAACACAGGTCGTTCTCCGCGTCGTCGCGGTCCGGTGGTTGCGTGTCAGAGGGCAGCGACCGGCGTGCGAGCGCCAGCACCCGCAAGCCTTGGCTTGCGAAGCTCTCCACCTGTCGGGTCACACGCTCACGCTCGGCTGACCGGAGTGGCTGCTCCTGCCCGTCAGCCGCAAGGGTGCCGGCGCACCTTGGCAGCAGCGACTCGGGCGCACCCTTGGTGTGCAGCCAATTGTGGCTCTCACCGGTATCCAGGGTCGACATCAGCTTGCGCTGCGGGTCGAAGTTGTACTGGTGGATGCGCCCGCGCTCACGGCTTGCGGCATCGAACCGGACACCAAGTGACGTTGCGGCGGTGAGCAGTGCCACCTCCGTTGGGTCACCCGTGTTACTCCCGTGCGATTCCAAACGAGCGTTGTTGCAAGCGCTGGCGGCTTCGGCGAGCGCGGCGAAGGAGGCATCCGGGTGTGCAGCTGGCCGGGCGATGTCGAGGTCGGCTTCGCTCGTCAATGTCCAAGCCGCGACGGGGCTCATGCGATTCTCGGTCAGGGTGCCGGTCTTGTCGGTGCAGATGACGTCGGTGGAACCGAGGGTCTCAACCGCGCTCAGTCGCTTGACCAGCGCGCCCCGGCGCGCAAGGCCGCGCACCGCTACAGCCAAGGCCAGCGTGATGACCGGCAGTAGGCCCTCGGGCACGTTGCCGGCGAGCAGCCCGACGGCGAACACGACGCTGTTCTTGAAGGACAGTCCGGCGCCGAAGATCGCGACCGGGACGAACGCAACGGCCATCGTGAGCGCGATCGCGGCGATCAGCCAGGCGACGCGGCGGACCTGGCGCTCGAGCGGGCTGGGCTCCTCCTTGACCCGCTCGGACAGTGCGGCGATGCGGCCGAGCTCCGTGTTCATACCGGTCGCGAAGACGACTCCTCGGCCCTCGCCGCCGGTGGCGCTGGTGCCGCTGAAGAGAAGATCCCGCGCGGCGATTCGCGGAACTCCCGGGTCGATCAGTGTTGCGGAGCGAAGCGCGGGAGCCGACTCGCCGGTGAGGGTGGAGAGGTCCACCTCGACGGCGCCGGAGATCAGGCGCATGTCGGCTGCGATGCGATCACCCTCCTGGACGAGCACAACATCGCCGGAGACCACCTCCACGGCGAGGATCTCCAAGGGCTTGCCGCCGCGCAGCACCCTGACCTGCGCCGGCAGGAACTGCGCGAGGGCCTCCACGGCCCGCTCGGCCTGCAGCTCCTGCACGAACGCAAACAATGCGTTGAGCGCGATCACCAGCAGCACCGCGATCGCGACGGTCTCACTTCCGACAAAGAAGGAAAGCACTGCGGCGAGCCACAGCAGCAGCGCGAGCGGATGGATCAGCTGACGTGCCAGCTCCCCCGGCCACTTGCGTCCGCCACGGCGACGCAACTCGTTGGGTCCGTGCTGTATCAGTCGGCGCTGTGCCTCCGCCGTAGAGAGCCCCTGGGGCGAGGAACGCAGATCGCGCATCAGCAGGTCGATCTGCTCGGTCGGCTCGAACGGCGTGGTCATGTTCAGCCGAGTGTCGCCAGGAGTCTTAGCTCCTCCATCAGCAGCCGCGGCAGCAGGAAGTGCCGGCGTACATGCTCGCGACCACTCTGACCGAGCTGCTCGGCCAGCGCGCCGTCGTTGAGCAGCCTCAGCATCGCGGTGGCGCACTCCTCGACGGAGTCGACCATCACACCACCGACACCGTCGGGCATCTGTAGCGGTATCCCTCCGGCGCGGCCCGCGACGACCGGCGTTCCCTTCCACAGTGCCTCGGAGACGACGAGCCCAAAGCCCTCGCGGATCGACTTCTGCACGACCACCTCGGAGAGGCGCTGGAAGGCGTTGACCTCGACGTTGCCGACGCCCGTGAGGTTCGTGTAGAGGTGAATCCGCGGGTCATCGAGGGCGTGCTCTGCGACCTGACCGTAGACATCCCAGCCCTCGGGGTCATCGAGGGCCATCGACCCGACGAGCGCGAGCTGCAGCTCGGGGATCTCCTCACGCACCAGCCGGTACGCCGCGAGCACCCCCAGCGGGTCCTTCCACGCATCGAAACGCGATACCTGTGTGACTAGCCGCCCGGGGAGTTCCACGCCGATCCAGTCGAGAATCTGCCGCGCGGTGGCGAGGTCGAAGTCGAGGTTCTTGGGACTGAGCGGATCGATCGCGGGGGCGATCGTCTCGACCCGCTTCACGGGACAGTCGGGCGGCACGAACTGTGGCATCGTGAACACGGCGGCGTCGAACTCGGCGAGATAAGGCCGCAGGAACGCCCAGGTCTCCGGGTTGGGCTCGGACGTGTCGATGTGGCAGCGCCAGACCCAGCGAGCGTCTCCCCTGCCGTGAAGGCTCAGCAGCGCGGCGGGCTGTGGATCGTGCACGATCACGAAGTCATAGCCCCCATCGAGGACTGCGGCGTTCTCACGTGCACACTCCAGATAGGCGCTCTGCTCAGCGCTGCTCAAGGACTTCGGCGCCCCCTGCAGGCCGTTGTGCATCGCCTTGGTGGCGCGGAAGAAATCCGGGCTGCCGGCGATCACCTTCCAGTCGACCGCGAGCCCGAGGTCGCGCAGCAGCGGCACGCACGAGCGCAACAGCTCAGACACCCCACCCCCGTAGGCCGTCGCGTTGATCTGGAGGATGCGGGCGCCACGCAGAGCACGGGCATACTCGTGGAGTTCTTCGAGAATCGGCTCGGGCACGATGCCCTTGTAGGCATCCAGTGACCAGCGCCCCACGGAAACGCTCTGGAGCATGCCTACCTCCCTACCGTGCGCCCGTAGCGCTTGGACAGACCTGCGTGCGAATCACGGGGCTCACGAGGACTCCTCGCCGACGCAGGTCATCCTGTGCAGGCTAGTGTGACCCGACGCTGGGGGTATCGGCTCTCACCCGTAGCCGCCGTCCGGGAAAACCCGCAACGCACGGAGCACTTGAGCAGAGCGCCCACGGCGAGGCCGAGGCGCGTACCGCGCTCGGCGTCTAGCCACGTAGCCACTGGCGTTTGCGTGCTTTGCCGCAGCAGATCGGCCTGTTTCCACGGACGCACGACCTGGCCCTCGGGACTAGCTTGAGAGCATGGAAGGACCGCACCTGAGCCTGGCACCCCCACTGTCGATCCCCAGTGAGGCACCCTTGACCGTGGACGCTGCGATCGGGGTGGTGCTGGCCGACAACCACGCACTGATGCGTCGAAGCCTGCGCCTGCTGCTCGACGGTGAGCCAGGCGTCGAGGTGATCGCCGAAGCCGAGGATCTTGACACGGTCGTGCGCCACGTCCACGGCTACCAGCCGCATGTGCTCGTCCTCGATCTAGGCCTACCCGATGGGTCCAGCAGCGAAGCGATCAGGCAGCTGCGCGAGCGCGCGCCCGCGACCCAGATCGTGGTCGTGACGATGGAGGACAACCCAGCCTTTGCGCAGCGCGCCCTCGCCGCCGGAGCGATCGGGTTCGTAGTCAAGGACCGCGCCGATGAGGAGCTTCCCCAGGCGATCCGAATGGCCGCGCTCGGCGAGCAGTATCTGAGCCCGGCGCTCGCGTCCCGCCTGGATGACCTGCACCGTGCGCTCACCGAAGACAAGCTGAGCACACGCGAGGTCGAGGTGCTGCGGCTGATCGCGCTTGGCTACACAAGCGTGGAGATCGCCCGCAAGCTGCATCTCTCCCCGCGCACCGTGGAGACTCATCGCGCCCGCATTCACCGCAAGCTCGGGCTCACCACGCGAGCTGAGCTGGTCCGTTATGCGCTAGGACGCGGCTTGCTCAGAACCTGAACTGGCCGCGTGCCCACGGCGCGCCGGCAGGCGCGCTCGCACGAGCGTTCCCTGCTCCCCGGAGTCGATGCTGAGCGTCCCACTGGCCAGCGCCACGCGCTCGCGCATTCCTGAGAGCCCAAAGCCGTCGTTTGAGACGTCGGGGTCAAAGCCTGCGCCGTCATCCTGAACCTCGATGAGCAGCTCGTCATTGGTTTCGACTACCGCCACTCGGACCCGGTTCGCGCGGGTGTGCTTGGCGACGTTCGTGAGTGCCTCCTGCACCAGCCGATACACCGCGGTCTCGAGATCCTCGCTCAAGCGGGCTTCATCCTTCGAAGGACCGGGCAGTGCCAGCTCGCCGTCGATCTCGAACCCGCTCTGCTCGCGATGGCGGTCGAGCAGCGCCTCGATCGCGGTTCGCAGCCCCAGCTCGTCCAGGGCGGCGGGGCGCAGCTCGGTGATGATCGAGCGCAGATTCGCGATCTCCCGCTCGATGTGCTCCACGGCTTCGTCCATCGCTTCCTGAGCCTGCCTGAGATCGTCGCGTCGCCGCGCCGAGGAGAGCAGCACCCGTAGTCCCCCGAGGCCCTGCAGTGTCTCGTCGTGAAGCTCTCGCGCCCAGTGGCGCCGCTCGGCGTCCGCCGCAGCGAGGGAGCTGCGCAGGCGATCGGTCTGCACGCTCTGCGCGAGCGCCACCGCGGTCGCGGCGCTTGCCGCGAACGCGCGCAGCATCTGCTCGTCTTCCTCGCTGAACACGCTGCCTGCCTGGCCCCGGTCAAACGCAGCCAGGACCCCCACCCCCTCTCCGCGGTAGAGCATCGGCACCAGCAGCGCGGTCTGCGGGTCCTCCACGCCGAACTCCGTCGGTGCGATCCGCAAGCGGGCAGCGACGTCGGTGATGCGCTCGGGGCGCCCGCGTTCGAGCACCTGACCGGAGGTGGACTCCGCAATGGAGAGTCGTGCACCCGGCATCGCTTCGGCGTGACCGGCGCTGGCCTGTACGACCAGCTCATGACCCTCGCGGAGCATGATCACGAGGCTGCGAGCGTCCACGAGCGCGCGTCCACGCTTGGCGATCAGCTCCAGCACGTGCTCAAGCGCGATCTCCCCGCCGATCGCGACCGCCACGTCCCGGGTCGCCTCCAGCGCTCGAATCGCCTTCTCGGCAGCTTGGCGGCGGCGCTCGCTGGTCTCATACAGTCGCGCGTTGTCGATTGCGACCGCAGCCCAATCGCCGAGGATCACGGCCGCTTCCTCGTCGCGCTCCGAGAACTCGCCGTCCTCCTTCTCAGTCAGATACAGGTTGCCCCAAGCCTGCCCGCGAATCTGAATCGGCACACCGAGGAAGCTGCGCATAACGGGATGCGCAGCTGGGAAACCGTAGCTTGAGGGGTGCTGACCAACATCGGCGAGTCGCAGTGGCTGCGGACGCTCGATCAGCGCTCCGAGCACCCCCCTTCCGCGGGGGAGGTCGCCGATCACTCGCTTTGTGTCCTCATCCACCCCAGATGTGAGGAACTGCTCAAGCTCTGTGCGCTGCTCGTTCAAGATTCCCAGTGCCGCATAGCGTGCGCCGGTGATCTCCCGTGCTGTCTCTAGGACGCGATCGAGGACGACGCTGAGATCGAGCTCGGTCACCAGCTCACGGCCAACGTCGAGAAGACGGCGAATCCACAGCTCCTCAGACGATGCGCTCACACCGTTGAGCTTAGTGGCAGGCAGAGACTCTCACACCCGGCTCAGAGATCCCGCGGATAGATTGCGAGACTCAGGACTCCGGGCGCGCCTACGTAGTTCTCCGGTGACGACGGCGGGTTTTTTCGGCTGGCGAGCATTTCGGCGGAACGTAGTCTCAGGCTATGACTACCAAGGCTGCTCATCCCAACAAGCTGCGCGTGATGATCGTCGGCGGAGGAGTGGCCGCCCTGGAGACCGCGCTGGCGCTCAGACACCTTGCGCCCGAGCGCACCGACGTAACCTTGCTCGCCCCGAACACCGAGCTTGTGTACCGCCCGATGACGGTGCGTGAGCCATTCGCCTACGGCCGGGCCGGCCACTACCCATTGGCGCAGATCGCCCAGGACGCCGGCGCGTCACTCCTAGTTGACGAGCTGAGCTTCCTCGACCCTGACAAGCACACCGCTCACACCAAGACCGGCCATGAGCTTGAGTATGACGTGGTCGTGTTGGCACTTGGTGCCCGTGCAGTTCCGCGCTACAGGCACGCGATCACGATCGACGATCGCCATCTCGACGAGACCCTGCACGGGCTGATCCAGGACATCGAGGACGGCTACATCGACAGTGTCGCGTTCCTCGCGCCCCGACGGATGGCCTGGCCGCTTCCCCTTTACGAGCTCGCCCTGATGACCGCGGGCCGTGCCTACGACATGAACGTCGAGCTCGCAACGACGATCATCACCCCGGAGGACAGCCCGCTGGCGATCTTCGGCGCCACCGCTAGCGACGCGGTCGCCGAGCGGCTCCGTCGCGCGCACATCAACACGATCAACTCGGGCTGCGCCGAGGTACCCAATCCCGGTGAGATTGTGATCAATCCCGGCGACCGTCATCTGCACGTCAACCGCGTGATCGCGCTGCCTGAGCTGTACGGGCCCTCCGTGCGCGGCATTCCGCTGAGTGAACACGGCTTCATCGGTGTCGATTCCCATGGGCGGGTGCGGGACGTTGAGGGTGTCTACGCCGCAGGCGACGCCGTTGACTTTCCAGTCAAGCACGGCGGCATCAGCTCTCAGCAGGCCGACGCTGTCGCTCGGTCGATTGCGGCCCTGGCCGGCGCTGACGTCTCACCCGAGCCGTTTCATCCGGTGATCCACGGCATGCTGCTCACTGACGACAAGCCGCTGTATCTCACCGCACACATCACGGGCGGTCGCGGGTCCAGCTCGCAGATCAGCGACACGCCCACATGGTCCCCGCCGAGCAAGCTCGCGGCGAAGTTCCTTGCGCCCTACCTCGAGCAGCAGGACCGCGAAACCTCGCTGGCGCGATGACGAGTTCAACTGGCCAGGCTGCGGGCGGCCCATGTCTCATCCTCGGCTATGACAGGACAGAGAACTCACGTCGCGCGGTCTCGTGGGCGCTATCGGAACTCTCCCCGGAAGGCAGGCTCGTGATCGTCCACGCCTGCCGTCCGCTGCACGCCCCACCGTCGCCGCTGTCAACCGGCTACGAGCGTGCCGAGCTGGGACGGGCGATCATCGACGAGTTGCTGCTGGAGGGCGACGACGCCCTGTTCGACATCGGCATCGAGACGGAAGTCTCGGACCATGACCCGGTAACGGCGCTCCTGGACGCCGCAGGACGTCACGCTGCCCGCGCGATTGTCCTCGGCTGCGACCAGCATTCACGACTGCACCGGGCGTTGGGGACCGTTACCAGCACATTGCAGAGATCCTCGCCGGTCCCCGTCATCATTGTGCCGCCCGAGGGTGTCGTACCACCGCCTCCCCTCTAGTCGCTTCGCCCGCTGCGGTGCGTGTTAGGCGTCGAGCGCGGAATGACGATGCACATGACTGTCCCAGAGGTCGGCGAGTACCTCTGGCGAGAGTTCTGAGGAGGGCCGCCCAAGCTCAAAGCCCTGGCCGCCTTGGATGATCGCCTCGGTAGAGATGTCGCGCTGGTCGATGGAACGCAGGAACTGGAGTGTCTCCTCATCCTCGATGCCCTCTGCGATCACGAAGGCTCCCGTCTGACGGGCAAACGTCGCCATCGCGAGTAGCACTGCTCTGGCGCCGGGCTCGGTAGCGGCACCGGCGACGATGCTGCGGTCGATCTTGACGAACTCCGCGTCGAGCTTGCTCAGCATCTCCAGACCCGAGTTTCCAGTGCCAACGTCATCGACCGCAAGCAGGAAGCCTTGCCGGCGCAACCGCTGCAAGGTCCTGATCACAGGCGCCGTGCGTCCTGCGAACTGCTCGGTGACCTCGACCACGACCTGCCGTGGGGAGAGCCCCGCCTCCTCGACAGCAGCAAGCAGCCATTCGCCGCCCTCGGCATCCAAGTCGAGCGTAAGGGGAGCAATGTTCAGGAACAGCAGCACGCCTGCCCCAAGCTCGGGAACAGTGCGCAGTGCATTTTGAGCACACATCACATCGAGCGGGTGCACCCGTCCGAGCTGCTCGGCGATGCCAAAGGCCTCGGCGGGCCCTGACAGTCCGTAGGAGGGATCCGGGCGTGTCAGCGCCTCAATCCCGATCAAAGTCTCGGCATCGAGGTTCCAGATGGGCTGAAAGACCGTGGTGAGGCGCCCCTCGTCGATCAGCCGCCGCACGGCCTGCTTCTTCTCTGAGGTCGTGACGACGATCCGTTCGCGGACGTCCTCGAAATGTGTGGTGCGGTTTCCGCCCCGGCGCTTTGCCTCATAGAGCGCACCGTCAGCCTCGGCCCGCATGGTCTCGGCCGTTGTCCCCGGGCGCAAGACACTGACGCCTACGCTGACCTCGACGGCCGCGTCTATCAGGTCTCGGCTGAGCCTCGCTGCCAACGTGCGGGCACCCCCGCCATCGGTGTGCGACAGCAGCAGCACGAACTCATCGCCACCTATCCTGTACGGCCGGTCACCCGGCCTCACGTCGCGCAGGATCTCAGCCACGCGTTTGAGTACCGCATCGCCGTGTGGGTGTCCGTGGCGATCGTTGATCAGCTTGAAGTCATCAACGTCCAGCAGGACCAGTGCCAATGGATCCTGATAGCGCGCGGCTGAGGCGACCGCCTGCGGGAACTCATCCTGGAAGGCACGCTGGTTGGGCAGATCGGTCAACCCATCGCGGGTCGCGCGCCGCAGAACCATCCTGTGATCGCGGATCAGGCGCCGCCCACCGACCAGATAGAACACCACGCCGCCTCCGAGCAGCGCCAGGACACCGATCAGGGCAAGGATCAGGCGAAGTTCGTGCCGCTGCGCGTCATATACGTGGTGGTCATAGGTCACCTCAAAGGCAAACCGGTGGCCATCGAGGCGGAGCGGGATGACGAACTCGAAGTCGTGACGATCCCTCCTCGGGTCGCTCTCACGACCCGCATAGGTATGGCCATGTTCAAGTGCTGCGTCAATCTGAGGGTCCCTATCCATCCGGCCAACCACAGCGCTTGCGGCCGCTGCCCGGACCACATGACGCTCGTCGATGAGCATGGCCTCCCGCGTGCCCGGACGCTGAGCTATTCCATCGATTAGCCTGTCGAGGTCGCCAAGCTCGTCCTGCGTGCTGGTTGCACGCTTGTCCACGGCTTCAAAAGCCTTCCCGTCCGCCATCTGAGAAGACGCATAATCGGTGATCTGACGTTGCGCCAAGGTCCGCTCCAGAGCGAGATAACCGGCGACCCCGACCAGCGCGAATGTCACCCCAAGCGTCACCAATAGACGCGCAGCGAACGCAAAGGCTGAACCCTCCTCACTCCCATCGCGACGTCTGCGCAGCCAGCTCCACAAACGCCGCCAACCTCCAGACGCGAGCGTCACCGCCGAGTCACCGGCATCCGAAATAGAGAGATGAACGCTTAGCCATCTGGTGCATGAGTCGCAGTAACGTGGATGGCCGGGACGCTCCCGTCGTGGAGAAAGTCCTCTAGTGCCTGAGGTGTAAGAGGTCGGGAGTAGAGGAAGCCTTGCGCGAGGTCACAGCCCTCTCGCTGCAACGCTAGCACTTGGCTTTGCTGCTCGACGCCCTCAGCGAGTGTCTGGAGGCCGAGAGCCTTGCCCAACTGGATGAGCGTGTGAGCCAGCGCGTGCCCCTCGCTCGAAGTCTCTAAACCCGTGATGAATGTCCGGTCGATCTTCAGCGAGTCGACAGGGAATTGTCGTAAATAGGCGAGGGAGCTGTAGCCGGTCCCGAAGTCATCTACGGCGACCCGCAACCCCAGTGCCTTCAGTTCGGTGAGCAGCAGCGCGGTGGCATCGGGCTTTCGCATGAGCACGGTCTCGGTGATCTCGAGCGTCAGCGTCGCCGGGTCAAGACCACTGTTGCCCAGTGACGTTCGCACTTCCTCCACGAAATCCGCGCGTTCGAGCTGTCGGGCCGAGACGTTGACCGAGAGGTTCAAGCCGTAGCCCTGCTGCTGCCAGTCGGCGCCTTGCAGGCAGGCCTGCTCAAGTACCCAGCGACCGATCGAGACGATCATTCCGTTCTCCTCGGCGATCGGGATGAATGCGTCAGGCGAGATCACGCCCTTGGTTGGATGGCGCCAGCGCAGCAGCGCCTCCACGCCCACGACCCGCTCGCCGGCGAGCGCCACCACCGGCTGATAGACCAGAAAGAACTCCTCCCCGGCGAGTGCCCCCGCCAGGTCTGTCTCAAGTTCCATGCGATCCCGCGTCGCGGTGTGCATCCTAGACTCGAACTTGACATAGCCGTCCTTGCCTCCAGCCTTGGCCCTGCCGAGCGCGATGTCCGCGTCTCCCAGCAGGCTCTCCGCGCTGTCCGGCAGGCCGGTTGCAATACCGATGCTCGCGGTCACCGATATTTGGGGCACGGAGGGCTCCGGCAGCTGGATCGGGTGGCGCAGCACATCAAGAACTCGTTCCGCGATCAGCTCAGGAGCGGCATTCAACCCTGGAGGGTCGACCAGCATCACGAACTCATCGCCGCCGATGCGACCGACCGTGTTGTTGTCGCGTAGCGCCGTCTTCAGCCGTCCTCCTACCTGTCGCAGAACCTCGTCTCCGGCATGGTGACCAAAGCGGTCGTTGACTTGCTGAAAGCCGTCGATGTCCATGGACAGCGCCGTGACCGGTATGTCCAGCCGTCGCGCTCTGGCGAGAATCTGTTCGGCTCGATCCAGTACCAGGCTTGTGTTGGGCAAGTCCGTGAGCGAATCATGCAAAGCCTGATAGGCAAGCTCTCCGGTCTTCTCACCGACTAGTCCCCAAGCCCGCTGGCGTGAGCGCGAGAGCACACGATAAAGCAGAAATATGAGCACGGTGACCAGCAGGCCAAGACCGAAGGCAACGAGTCCTTGCGCGCCGGCTCGCAGAGGGCTGTTGGCCACACCACTGACCTCCACCACCCATCCTTCTCCCAGATTCAGGCGATCGAAGTAGCCGGGTGAGCGACTATGTGGGTGGGCACCGACTCGCCCGATCAGCTGCAGCGGACCGTCACTGTTCTTGTGATAAAGCGCCATCGTCAGCGAGTGCCTACCGAGGAGCAGGGGCTTGATCAACGCGGCGCTGTCAAACGATGTGCCGATCAAGCCAGTCCAGGCGGCACGGCGGGCCGCGACCGTCGCAAGTGACGCGCCGGGCCGGTAGACGGCTGCCCCGATCCCGACGACTGAGCCTTGACCGAAGTTGGTGACGGGAGTGACTATGAATGAGCCTCGGTCGCGCGCCGTGCGGATCAAAGCCGGATACGGCGATCGGCCGATGCCCGGCAATACGGGCGCACAGTAGTCCAGCAGTGTGGGATAGGAGATCTTTGGACCGGGGGCACCCAGGATCGCCTTGTTGAGGCAGTAGATCGGGCGATTCCCCGGAGGGACGATCTGGAACTTGCCGCCGAGCAGCTCGCGGAAGGCAGGATCAGCCTCAGACTCGCGGCGGAACGCCGGCAGGTGAGCCGCCGAAATGGGCTGGATCAACACTATCCCTACGCCGGCGGTGGAATGAGCGCCGCGCCGTAACTGCTTATACCACTGCAAATAGCGGACCTCACCGGTGTTCGGCTCCATCGTCGCGATTGCCCGCATCGTCCGTGTCAGCGCTATGTCCGAGTCCAACTTCGAGGCGAGCGTGCCACTCAGGTCAGTTGCTGTCGACTCGAAAGCCTTTCTATTCGCCTCCACTGCGCTGGAACGCCATTCGACGGCGAGAAAAGCCGATGCGCAGATACCCACCAAAACGATGAAAGCCCCGATCAGGACTGGACGAGCGCCACCGGACATCCAGCCCTCCACCACACCAGGCGAGGCATACGCACCGGAAGTGACCCTCTGGGACCGCCCGGAGGTCGCCGGCTGGCCTCCAGGGAGGCTTGCCGAGGCGCTCATTATTGGCGTCCACGCTGGTAACTATTCGTGATTGGCCCAGAGTTACTCGACGTGCCACTACAGGGCCGTCCGGTGCGATGTTGCGACCAGAGCCGCGGAGTGAACATCAAGAAGTCAACGCCATCATAGTCTACATCGTCTAATGAGTCGCTTAACTTGAATCAAGGCCGCTGACTGCGGGCGCCATAAGTCCTCACCCGATCATTGCGCTTGGCCGGCTCACTGGAATTATCTCGTTCAGTGATTGGGGATTTTCAGGAAATACTTTGGCTACCAAGCATTCCGTCGAGTCATTCGCCCGCCCCTCGATCTGGTTGCGGTTGGCCTCAGCTGTAAGCGCATGGCTCGAATCCTCCTCTGGTGGTACCTAAAGCTGGGCCAATTCGTGTATCCAGTATAAGTTTCGCGACCAGCGATTTTGTCCGCTGTTGCGTCGCTCCAGACCTCGGTGGCGCTTCATAAATCGAACATACACGACAAAAATGTAGTAACGTCTTGGTCGTGGTCCAAGTGGGAGGCGCGCTTATCCCTACCCAGCTCACGGCGGGCTGATCGCCGGCAGCGAGCGAGCGGATCGCCTCGACGGCGACGTAGGCGCTGAGCACGTAGAAGAACACCGCGATCATCTGCTGCGCCCTGCGCTCGGCCATCGCGCGAGGGCTAACCAGGCGCCAGAGCACTGTGCCTCAGGGTTTGAAGGTGGTCGCCCAGCGCCATCCGATCGTCGTCTCGATGCGGACACTCGAGACCGCTCAGAAGAGGCGTCGGATCTCCGCAATGCGGGCCTATGGCGCCGGGCGTGCCGGCTTGCTATCCCCTTCAGGGGTCGCAAGCTCTCGCTCGAAGTCGTCAAGCAGACGGAAGACATCCGGAGCCTCCCAGGTCCGCCCCCACTTCTTGGCATTCAACCGGCTGAGTATGCCTGCGGACTCAAGCGCGCGGACAGCATTATCGGCAGCCGTATTGCTCACCCCCGCGACTTCGGCCACACGGGCGACGGTGACGATGGGCTCTGCCGGAAGCTGACTGACGATCCGGCGAGAGCTTGCATCCGATCGGGGGTTTCCGAGCTTCGATAGCCACTCCTCATACAGCGCCTCCACCTCGGCCCCGAGTGCCCTCGCCTTACGTGCGGCCGACATCGTCACGACTGCGAAGAACACAAGCCACTCGGTCATATCGGCGTACCGATACTCCTCAAGGCCACCAACGTACTCCTTGGCACGCGTAGCAAGGATCAGGCTAATCGGCGGAACCACCACACGAGCCAGTCCTCTGCGCCTGTAGATCACATGGATCAGGCACCTACCAGCACGACCATTGCCGTCAGCGAACGGATGGATCGTCTCGAACTGCGCATGCCCAATCGCAGCCTGCATAGCTACCGGCAGATCCTCACGGTTGATGAACGCCACGAGGTCATCAAGCAGCGGCGAGACCTCATTCGGCGGAGGCGGGACGTATTCGGCACCCGCCGGGCTGAAAGCGTTCCCGCCAACCCAGTTCTGCTCGGCCCGCACAACACCACCGAGGTGCTCATCACGCGTCCCGCGAAGCAGAGTCCGGTGAATCTCAAGGAGATCCTCGAGCATCAGATCACGTGGCTCGCCAGCAAGCGCGATCGCGCGCTCCATCGCACGAACGTTGCCGACGATCTGGCGCGCCGTGTCATCGCCACCAACGCCTGCCGAGGCCCGCGCCAGCCGTCGCTGCCCCATGACGAGACCCTCAATGCGACTGGATCCGACTGACTCCTGGCGCAAAAGCTGACGCGAGAGAGCCTCTAAGCTCGCAAGACCGGGAGCATCTTCGTTGAGATCCCGTACCGACGCGTCAGCCTCGGCAAGGGTGGCAGCAGTCGCCGCGGTCAGCGGCGGGTCCCATTCGGCGATGGGGTCAGGCACAAAGCAGTCAACAACCTGCGGTTCCCGGTGCCGGCGACCTCCGCCATAGTCCCGCTCCGGCCGCCAAGTCTGGCGCTGGATGCGTCCTCGCGAAGATTGAAGTCCTCTTACCACATTTCAAGCTTAGACCATAAACTTGGAAACTGCGGGCGGCTTATCCAGCTTATCTCCAGCCAACTAGTTGGCCGCGCGGTCCGTATTGACGAATCGAACGCCACCCCAATTGCTCGTAACTGCGTGGCAACACTCAGATCGTCCGGTACGTCCCATGCGTCCCGAAAGCTGCACAAATCTCTACGGCCCCGGCTTCGTCTGCTCGGGGTCACGAGTTGCCATCCCCAGAGCGATGGCACGGCCTGACCGTCGCATTCTGATAAATCCGACCAGACCATCCCCGCCACCCTCGCCTCACTCAAGCCACAGCTGCTCGCCTCAGACCAGATCGGTCACCGCGGTCTGGTAGACACCGATCGCGGCCTGCATCCCGTCGCCGAGCGCCGCGTCCGCGACACCAACGTCCTGCACAACGAGCGTCGCCCGGGTGATGATCCGTTCGAACTCGTCCTCCGCCCGCAGCGCGGCGATCTGCGCCTCGCTCCCACGGACCAGGATGAAACCCGCGAGGTCGCCCCCGTGAGGACTGAGCAGCACCGTCTCCTGGCTCTCGATGCGACCCTCCTGTTCGGCCTTCCCGTAATAGGCCAACGCTTCGGCGAACACCTCCAGCCCCTTGGCCTCGCGCCCCGTGACGGGCGCGCCCCATCCGATGAAGAGCCCGGCCTCTGCCATGACATACCTCCTGCTCGGTTGGTGACAGAGCGGCGGCTGACCGACCCTCGTGTGGTGCGGACAACCGCACGTCCCATCCTCCTCCCGGACTCTACTCCCAGCCTGTGCCGGGGTCAAATTCAGCAGCGGTGCAGTGCCAGTGAGACGCTCACACCTTGAATTTCACGCCCAGCGTCTTCGAGAGCCGCTTGCCCTTGCGGGGTGTGAAGTTCAGCGTCAGCTTCGTCGTGAGCTTCCCCGCCCGCTTCTGGTGAAGGGTCAGCCTGACCGTGCCGCCACCCTTCGCGGCTACGGACGCCTTGTTCAGGCCCCTACCCGTGGCAGTCAGCCTGCCGGCGCCCGGAACGCGGACTGACAGGGAGAGCTGACCGCCTCTGATGGAGTGAGCGACGATGGAGATCGCATTGCCGCACCCTGTCACCGTTATGGGTGTGCTCCGATGGATCGTGGCCCCGTTCTGCCCCACGAATTCCGTCGGCATCGCAAGTGCGCCCCGGCAGAGGCTGCCGTTGGCTGCGAGCGCGCTGCCGGGCCCCATCGGGAGCTTCAGCTCGAAGCTACCCACCGGCACGTCCGGGACGGTCTGGAAAGTCGTGCTCGTGATGCCCGCCTTGCTGATGAACGTGGAACCCACCAGCTCCACGGTCACGCCGTAGCCCTGGAGCACCACCACGAGGTCCGGGAATGCCTCTCCCCCGTGGGAGACGAAGTAGACCGGTCCCACGAGTGGCACCGGCAGGATCGGCGTGATCGCGGTGGCCGTGCCGATCCTCGACGCCGCCGAACAGGCTGCCGGATTCGCTTCGAAGGTCTGGGCCGGGCAGGCCTTTTGCAGTGTCGTCAGGCGGGACGGCAGCTGCTTCGGCAGGTCGACCTTGACCCTTGCGATGTTCGCCTGCGTCACCTGCGACCCCGCCGGATAGGTCAGCTTTGCGTCCAGACTGGCGCCGTCCTTGCGCGACGTCCTCCCTGATGTCGAGACCGAGAACTTCGGTTCGAAGGCCAGCGCCCCGCAGTTGGTGACCTGAAAGCGATTGGAGACGCTGGCCACGGCGCCTTCGCCGCCCGCGACGGTCCCCTGGATGCTCGTCGGGTTACAGCTCGTCGAGTTGAACGTGAAGCCAGGACGATTGATCGTCACGTTCACGAGACGCAGGTCAACGGGCACCCCACTCACGATCTGTGGCAGCGCGTCGCTCGTGACCGTCAACTGCGCGGTGTGCGGGTCGACGTCGACCTTCGCACGCACCACGACGGTCCCCAGGTCGAACGGGCCGGCCTTGGCGGGCACGACGATGCTCAACCCAAACGGCGCGCCCTCATACGGACCGGTCATGAAGACCTTTCCGCCCGTCACATAGAACGGCGTCGGGCCGGCCCCCGCCCCTGCCGTGACGGTCCCGATCTCCGAGTCCGGCCCGCAGGTGCCCGCGGATGCCTGCGCTTCGCCGCACAGCGCAACCGACGACAGCGACCCCGATAGGCCCAGGGGCAGCTTCACGGACACCCGCTGCAGGCTCTGGTCGGAATCCGAGCGCGAGAAGGTCGTCAGGAAGGACGTGAACCCGCCGGCCTGCACGTTCGATACGCCGGCGTTGAAGCCCGGGTGAAATGGTGCCGGCGGAGGACAGGCCGATTGGTCGGCACCCGAGGTCAGGGTGAACGAGCTGGACCTGTGCACGGGCACATCCGGTGCGGCCCACGAATACAGCTCGGCTTCTGTGGTCTGCACCTGACAGGTCGCCGGCGTCACGAGCGGCGCCCTCGCGCCGGACTTGAAGCTCAGCGTGATGTCACTGAAGGGCAGCTGCGGGTTGTCATCGAACGTCGTCGTCAGCCTGCCCGTCCGCTGGTTGGCGCTGATGTAGCCGGGGACCTTGATGTCGACGCCGTGCTGATCGTCACGCAACTCCATCGCGAGCCTGAACATTTCGCCAGATTCGGGATCGGAGGAGTTCTGCGTGCGCAGGTAGATCGTCCCTTCGACCGGGTTCGGCAGCAGCGGCGTGTGCAACAGCACCGTCCCGATCTTCGATCCATCGGGGCATCGCGAAGGACCGTCTTCGCCGAGCTTCAGCTCCGCGTCGCCACACGCCTGCAGGCCGTCCGCGGCAGATGGGTTGATCGCCATGCCTTCCGGCAACGTGACCACCGCCTTCTTGAGGTCGGCCTCACCCAGGCCTCCGGGGTTGGAGTTCTGCGGGAGTGACACTCGCACGGAGACCCCGGTCGGAGAATTCGCCGCGGTGTCCGTTGGGAACACCGAGATTTCCGGCGCGAACGGCACCAGGTCGCAACCCCTCAACGTCGGCCCGGCCAGCGCCGTTTGCACGAGCGCATCCGGCTGCTCATAGCTGTTGGTGCTCGCGCCGAAGGCCAGCGGCTGACCCGAGCACGATGTCGGCATCCGCAGGAAGGCTTTGCGCGCCCCCGACGTCGGACAGCTTCCGCCACTGGCCCCCTCGCGGACCGTGGCAAGGCACACGCCCCGGTAGGAATCGTGGCTGCTGTCAGCCGGCACACCCCACACGCTTATTTCGACGCCCGTGACCGACAACGTTGTGGTGGTATCCCTGCTCACAATGTCGATGCCGTCGTCTCCCGAGCGCAGTTGAGCATTCAACGTGACGGACACACCACTGACTTCAAAGCCAAGCGTGGTGGCCGAGCCCGGGGGCGGCTCGATCTCATATAGCGGCACGATCTGCAAACCGCCGTTGGTGAACACCGTGGCCGTGCCGACCTGGCTGTCGATCGGGCAGTTGGAGATGTGCACCGCGGGGCCTTCCTCCAGGAGCCCACCGGCGGTACAGGCTGGCACCACCGACGGATTGCCGATGAATCCGACGGGCAGGTGCGCGGTGACGTCCTTGAAATGCTGCACGGCCGACATGATGTGCCCAAAGAGAAAGAACGGCGAGTAGGAGGCAAAGTTGAGGCGTGTCGTGAATTCGGCCGGCACAGATGCCGCCTGGCCGTCCGGAACACCTTCGCCGTTGAGAAGTTCAATCCCCGATTCGTCGAACGCAAAGGGCCCGGGGGGACCAACGGTGGTGTGGTGTTCGACACTCGCTACCCCTGCCGCGCCACCTCCGGAGACGGACGCCGTGCTCGTCACCGTGCCACTTTCCGCAGTTACTTCGACCGGTACTTCGATGAACAGCTGAGCGCCCGGAGACAACGAGCCCGTCAACGAGCAGACTCCGGCACCGGCGAGGAGTTCACATGTGATCGGGCCCGTGAATTCCGGCTGCCTCTGCGAGGTGGTGCCGAATCTCGGCGCCTGCGGCACGACGAGACCGGGACCCCCGGTATAGGTAAATGTGATCGTGCCGCTGGACACTTCATCACCGACGTTGCGAATCACGGCTGAAAGCATGGGATTGTCGCCGGGTTCCATTGAACTCGGGGTTGCGGCGAAGACCTTGAACGCGGGGCCCTTCGCAAAGCTCGCAGCAGCGCTCGCCCCTGCTCCTGCGCACAGCAGCGCAAAGACAATCCCGAAGCAACGCAGTCTCATCAGTATGGTTTTCATGTTCCTCTCCTAACGCCCGGACCGATGGGATGCCTGCTTGCCGGAGTGCTTGTTTTTCTTCCCCGCCCGCCGCTTCTTTTGACGTTTCTTCGCGGCGTGCTTCTTGGGCTTGATCTTCTTCTTCTTTGCCTGCTTCTTCGCCTTGGGCTTTGCCTTCGGCTGTGTAACCTGCTGACGCGACACGTTGCCAAGCCCTTCGAAGCCCGACGCCGTGTTGAACGTGGGCGCCGCGCTCGGGGTGCCCTGGCAAGCGTCGCCCTGACAGGGCACCGACGGCGCTACCGGTTCCGGCAGCCCGCCGTTCACCCGAGCGTCGTAGAGATCGACCAGATCATCCTTGTCCAGGCGGCTGTAGGACTGCTGTGACACGAAGAAGAGGTCGTCGCCGCTCGGACTGGCGTCGGCGAACCACGCCCCGTGGTCCCCCGTCCCGGAGGAGAGCAAAGCGTCCTTGCCGCTGGCCACGTCGTACTCATAGACGTCTGAGAGCCCGTTGGTGTCCCGTGGCACAAGGGGTTCGGGAGTGCTGAAGAACAGGCGGCTCCCATCGCTGGACATGTAGTTGTGTTGGAACCCATAGTCCAGCCCCACGCCGAAGTTCGTGGCCGCAGGTCCCGTATCCACGTCGGACATCGCGGCGGCGCCGCCGGCGGGACAGGACACGCAGCGCAGCGTCTGGGTCGGGGCGTCATAGAGATACAGCTCCGTTCGCTGTGGGCCCGCATGGGGCCCGGTCAGCAAGCCCTGCCCCCTTGAGAAGAAGGCAAAACGCTCACCGTCAGAGGAGACGCGTTGCATCCCCTGACCTTCGCCGAAAGAGGGCACGTAACGATCCGTGACCTCATGTATGACGCCTTCGTCCCAGAGATAGACCGGAAATGCTTGGCTTTCGGTCTGGTTTTCTTCCCCCGTCGTGAAGTAGATCCGCTTGGCATCGGTGCTCATGCCGAGCATCACGGGTTCGGTGCCGTTGCCGACGGTGGTGAAGCGACCGATGAACCTCAGATTCGGTTCGGTTTCCGGGCTAGGGCCGTTGGTGAACAGGTAGAGGGCGTACCCCGGGCCGCCGGGATCGGAGTCGAGCAGGCGGTCGGTGGTGCTGAAGAGCGCCTTGGCGCCATCCGGCGTCGCGCCCTGGAACTTGATGTTCTGCGGTTCCGGATCGGGCGTCGACGCCTCTGACTGCGAGACCCACACGGTCCTGCCGGCGTCTTCGCGCATGTAGATCTGGGGCGGTGAGGATTCGTCGGCGGGCGAGAGGAAGAACATCCGCGAGCCGTCGGCCGACACGGTGTCGCGGTACTTGCGGATCTGTTCGCCCGAGCGCGGGGCGGTGGAGCCGCCTGCGGGAATCACGCCCCCGGGCAGCACACCCGCGAGTTCGAGCTTGCCGTGGTTCATCGCATACAGCTTGCGGTTGGATCCTGTCGTCTGCGGGAGAAAGTTCGCCGCCGATTCAAACCCCACGACGCCGAGATCGGACGAGCCGCCTCGAACCGCGCCGAAGATCGCGAGGGGGTTGGTGATGGCTTCACTTCCCTGCGGCTCGGTGATCGTTTCGAGCCGGCCGCTCAGGTTGTCCTGTAGATACAGGTTCATGCCTTCCGGCACGCCGCCCGAGGCCGCGGGCAGCGCATAGGCTTCCACCACACTGCGATCGAGTTCAGCCGAGAACAGGTTGTCCACGGTTGAGCCGGCCAGTATCTGGATTACGTTCGTCGCCGGTGTCGGGAGGATCGCACGGGTTTTCCATTCGCTCGCGCCGCGGTAGGCGACATACATGTTGCCGCCGGCCGCACCGGAGCCGCGCGTGTCACCAAAGCCGTTGTGCGCCGCGAACACGATCGCGTTGCCGCTGAGCGACGACAGGTTGGTGGCATACTGGCCGATGATGTCGGCGTCGTTCTTGTCGACAGGCGAGACCAACTCGTAGGCGCGGCAGTCGGGGAGGTTCTCCGAGAGCCCGCCTTCTCTGAGCGCGGTGTTTGGACACGCGTCGGCCTGCCCGCTCTGCGCCGCCGCGAAGGTGGTGAACACCTGGTCCGGCCCAGCGGTCGTTCCCCTCGCACTGGTGGCAACGATCCGGTAGTGATACTGCGTGTCGGGCTGTAGGTTCGTGGACCGCGCGCTGACGCTCTGCACTTCCTGGCTCGCGGCGAGCGTGGCATCCGGGATTGGGATGTCGGCGCCATAGGCGACAGTCGGGCCGTATTCGAAGTGGTAGCTCGTTTCAAAGCCGACCGGGTTGATTTCGGCCTGCAAGGTGGCCGTGCTGTAGCCGAGCCCGCTCACCGACTCGCCTTCCAGGAGCGGCGGGCTGAGCGTCACCAGTTGCGCCGGGCTCGCGGTGTTCGTGCCGTTTGCGTTGCTCGCGACCAGCCGGAAGGTGTAGGTGGCGTTCGCTTGCAGCCCGGAGATGCTCGCGCTCACCGCGACCGGACTCGTTCCCGATCCGGGACTTGGCGTGCAGGGCACGGTCTGGTAGACCGTTTCCACGTACTGGACCTGCTTACCGTATTCAAAGCTACAGCCGGTGACAGCAAGTCCGTCGGGGTTGACGCTGCCGTGCAGCGTGGCCGTCGTGTTTTCCACGTTGGTCGCCGAACCCGTCGTGACGTCGGGCACGACCACCGTCGGCCCGAAGATCTCGATGCGGGCGTGTTCGTCGTCGGAGACGTACACCGCGCCGCTCGCGCCGTTGACGGCGAGGCCGTGCAGGTTCGCGAAGGCCTGGGCGCCTTCGCCCCCGGTGAACGTGTCGACCAAAGCCCCGCCGGCTTCGTATTGCGCCACCCCGCTGTAGCCGCCGACGTAGAGACTGTCTGTAGAGGCAGTCTCGGGGTCCGGGGCGTTATCGACAGCCAGGGCCCGGCCGCTTTCGGCGACGACGGTTCCGGTGGGTTCGGCTTCGATCGGGCTGAGCTGCAGCGCGCCGTACTTGGTGATGGGACCTTCGGGGTAGGTGTCGACGTACACGTTGCCGGTCGAGTCCACCGCAACGTTGCAGGCGTTGTTCAGGTTCCAGAGCGAAGCGACGTAGTTCGCGTCGATGACCGGATTGGCCGCCGGGGTGTACTTGTTGACAGCGCCCGGTTCGCCCGCCAACCCCACGTACACGCCGCCCGCGGAGTCGACCGCCACACCGCAGGGCCTGCCCCACGGTTTGGGAGCACTTTCGGTCAGCTCACCCAGCGAGTGGCCATCGGCGCCATAGATCTCGACGGTCGCGCCGTCGGCCACGTAGATGTCCCCCCGGGCGGGCCCCGCGGAGTTGTCAACGGCGATCTCGCCTTCGCCGGTGGCGGCGATCCCTTCGATCACATCGGCGTTCAGCCCACTGAATTCGGCCGGAGTCCCGGCGGCGGTGAACTTGGACACGGTACCCGCCGAGGCGTCGTACACGTACACGTCGCCGGAGGCTTCCGCCACGGCGATACCCTGCGTGCCCGCGGAAGCGCCAAACGAGGACAGGAAGTCATGCGTGAGCGCGGCCGACGCCGATGAACTCCACGCCACGAGCGCGGCGACGACGACGCACCCGGCCAACGTAATCCTGGACCGCAGTCTCTGAGTACTCATCTGAACGCTCTCCTCCTCGAATACAGAGGGGAGCACCCCTCGATTATGGGGCGACGACACAAGCTCGTTGAACGAGCCGCCACGCGTGGGACACGATTGACCCGGCGAGCAGGACCGTGGCTTTTTCATCGGGTCAGCTCCTCCCGGGCGTCGTATGTGGCAGCGGGACTCACCACACACGTCGATTGAGCTTGGATTGCCTGCTGGACCTGCTCGCCTCGCGTGGTGAGCTGCCAGCGGTTCGGTTCGCCGCTGGGCTGTCCCGGACTGCTGTTCTGGACGAGCCCCAGCCCTTCCAGACGCGCCAGGAGCTTTGAGATCTGGCCCTGGTCTGCGACGCCGGCGTGCGTCGATACCTGCCGGTTACTCGCACCGGGGTGCTCGCTGATCACCGTCAGGACCCGCAGCGTGCGGTAGGTGATCCGCATCGGCAGCCGGGCCAACACATCGACCGAGCCGCCCCGCCGCTCCTGCGGTGCAAGCAACGCCTGTGGGACGTGGGGCGCGGGGCGCATCAGCTCGCGGTGCGCAGCGGCGGGGCCCAGGTAGGGCAGCACGACTATGCCCATCAACTCGTTCAGCAACCCCACCAGTGGTTGCGTGCTGTCCGCGGAGAGGCGGGTATGGATCACGCCGAGGACGGCACCCACGACCCCCTCGCCCGTCAACGCGGGGAGTTTGCTCGCCGGCCGCGCACGGCAGCCCTGCTCGTGCAGTGAGCTGCTCAGCTGCCTCAGAACCTTCACGCGGCGCTCCTGCACCCGCGTCCCGGCCTTCAACGCATCCACGATCAGCAGCGAGCGCACCCCCGGCTCTCGATCCAGGAACAGCAGCAGGGCCAGCAGCGCCGCGCGGGTCTGAGCCTGCCAGCCGCGCTCATGCTCGTGGGCGGCCCGTACGACCTCACGCGCACGGGCCACGGTGTCATCGAAGACCGCCAGAAAACAGTCTTCGCGGTCCTGGAAAAGGTCATAGAACGTGCGCCGAGAGACACCAGCCGCGCCGGTGATCCGTGCGATGGACATCTCGCCATAACCGTGCTCGGAGATCACCGCCAGCGCGGAATTCAACATCCGCGAGCGTTGCGTCTGGGAGACCAGGACGTCCCCGCGCCTGGAGAGCACGGCCCCCACTCCTCGATGCCGCCCACCGGAGAGCCCAGCGGCGCTCAACATGGAAGGACTCCCAACCAAGCACGACGAGCGCCGCGCCCAGGGACGCGGCGGCGGTTGTCTAAAAGCTGGGTTGCCTCGGCGCGAGGAGCGCCGAGATCAGGCTGTTGGCCTAGATGATCCCGACAAGAGAGAGAGAGAGAGAGAGAGAGATGCGTCAGCGATGCTGACGCATCTAATTACGCCGTCACCAGCCACGTTGACTCCCGACACGTCTGTCTCCAAAGACCTCACGCGCAAAACACCCCTTCTCATCCGGTCCGGGACCTCTCCCCAAACAACCTTCTGCAAGCGCTTGACATCGACCAGAAGACCCGATCGACCCACACCCGACCTATCAACGCCCGACAGCCCCGATGGCTGCCGCGACCCATTCATCATAAGCAGATCGCCAGCTTGTAGTCAAGTGTGGAGTTGGTCGTTATGTGTGCGCGAACACCATCACGCCCTTCCCTGACCAGCGAACTACTAGCTGAATCTCGCATGAGTACACGGGATTCCGCATCGCAGTGGATCGCCCGCCCCAGGGTTGATCGGGCGTATAGCTCGACTGTTCCGCCTGGCACACCCGAGCGGGCGAGACACTTAAGACTCCCAATGTCTAGCAACCTTGAGCCAGAACGCGGCGGATCGGCGGGGAGTGTCCCCGGCTACGTCAGAGACCGCTAATCCAAGGCGCGCGCGAGGTCTTCCTCAGCCTCGAAACCCCAAACGCCACGTAGCTCTAAGCCTTATTTCCTGGCGGTCTTATGCACGGGACCGTACTTGCGGCGGGCGCGCTTCTCGCACGCCGCACGCTGCTTGCGGACCGTAGTTCGGGCGGGCGCGCTTCTGGCACGCCGCACGCTGCTTGCGTAGCTTTTCGCGCACGCCGTCAGCGCTCTGACAAGCTTCTGCGCACGCGTCAGTCCCTTTGCCGTGGCAGGCTTCGTCGGCGGATAGTTACCCACGCCGTGGAAGGTCGCGCTTGGCGGGGTAGCGAAGATCGGTTGTGCACTAGGCAAGCCCTGACAGCCCGTCCCTGTGCATTCCGGAGGGTTCGCGATCGTGTAGCCACCGTTCTCATGGGCATCGTAGATATCCACCTGCTGGTCCGTATCGCCGGGCGTAAGGGGCTGGCGCGTCGTGAAGAATACGTCCCCGCCGCTTTCGCTGGCGTCCAGGAATGTCGATCCTTCGCTGCTGGTGCCCTGGGAGATCAGGCTCACACATCCGGTTGGCTGCCCGCAGCTACCAGAGTTCGGGCTCTCCCACTCGTACACGTCCTGCTTGTTGTTTGTGTCAGCGCTTGAAAGGGCATCGGTGCTGTTGAAGAAAACGCGGCTGCCATCCGCCGAGAGCACTCGCGGAGCATAGACCGCCGAGCCCGTTTCCCGATCGTACTGCGTGGCGCCCGGAATTCTTGAGGCACCTAAGGGCCTCGTCCCACCTGGGTTGCATGAGACACACACTGGTCCAGGGGAGCCAACGGAGTACTGATAGATCTCCTGTACACCTGCATTGTCATACGAGGTGAGAGGCGCTTCCGACATAAATATTACATGCCGCCCGTCAGGAGAAACACGTGCCGTGCGTAGATAATACCCTTCGACCCAGTTGTGTGCCACCGACCCGCCTTCCTCATCTCCGCTTGATAGCCGCGCGATAAACGTGATGCCACTGCCAGCGTGCCATAGATAGAGGTTGCATCCCGTCGCTGGATCTCCTATCCGGCATTCCTGAGTCGTCGCCCCGGGGGCCAGCGCTCCACTGGCGACAAAATATAAATTGCTGCCGTCTTCGCTCGCGCCTAATATTCCCTGTATCTTGGCTTCTCCCGGGCTTGCTGTGGGTGTGAGGTCTGTGAGTGCTTCGCTTTCGGGCTTTTCGAGATCGTACTCGTAGAGATCACCGGTCCCTGCGTTGCCCTTTGTGAGGAATACCTTGCCGCCGTTGGAGCTGGCCGTAAGGAAGACTCCTGCGCCCCCGAGTTCGCCGTCGATCTGGATTGTTCGTGCCTGTGATGTGCCGATGTTCTCACGAGCATAGACCCCGCTTTCGTGGATGCTCCAAAAGGCTCGGGAGCCGTCATCGGAGAGGGTGTGGCTCTGAAGACCGCTCAGTGAACCGAGCCTGGCGGGGATGGAGGTTTCGGCGCTGGTAGCACCGGGAGGGATGTTTATGGGTTCCAGGTGTCCGTCCGCCCACTCGTAAAGATTTTTTCCTCCCAGGGTCACACCGGGGACGAGTTCCGCTTCACTGAATAGGACTATATGATGCATATTAGGAGTAATTGCGTACCCTCTGAGGCCTAGACTTGCCGTGATGCTGAAGGCTTCGGGCGTTTCGGGTGGTGGTGCGGTCATGAGCGCCTGGTAGACGTTCGTCGTGAGGTTGTGTAGTAGATAATCGCGGTACCCAGCGGGTGCGCCTCCGAGGGGCGATTCTTCGAGCCGTTCGTGGGTTCCTGCACCGTTAGTCAGGAGCCCTTCGGTGAGATCGGTGTTGAACGCCTGATAGGGAAGTGAGTTACTGCCGAGGAGGTTGCCGGGTGTGTGTGTTGGTGCGGTGATGTTTTGTGTCGTCCACGTGCTGGATGTACGGGCGGCAAGATACTGGCTCTGTACGGGTAGGCCGCCTGGGTTTTCGCCGAATGCGCCGAGTGAGTGGTAGGTGATCTTGCTGCCGTCGGGAGTTGCCTGGATGACGCCGGCCTTCCCGATAGTGGCTTCTTCGGGGTTTGAGATGTCTGCGCCGTTCTTGTCGAGTGGGGAGACCATCTCGTAAGCGCGGCAGTCGGGGAGGAGTGTTGAGTTGTTCTGTTCGCGGGCCTGCCGGTTGGGACAGTCAGTGGCGGCCGTGGCTGTGCCCGTGATGGGCAGCAGGAGGAGGATGGAGAGGAGGACCGGGAGGGCAAGATGGGGTTGGCGGGCGGTGGTTGGTGGGGTGTTCATTTCGTCTCCTTGCCCGGTGCTGTGTGGTGTGTGCGGCTGGTTTTGGCGGGCTTGGGTTTCTTGCGGTGTCTGGCGCAGCCGGTGGTGGTGATGGCTGTCGCCTGGTGGATCGCGAGACCGTTCTGTCCCGTGAAGGCTGTGGGCATCACGAGCTTTGTCTGGCAGAGGTTCCCGATCGCGGTCAACGCGGAGAACGGACCAGTTGGGAGCGTTAGCTGAAAGCTCGTAAACGGCACATCGGGAACGCTTTTGAACGTGCTGCTAGTGATCCCATCCTTGCTGATGAACGTCGTGCCGATCAGGTCGACGCGGACGCCGTAGCCCTGGAGGGTGATGATGAGGCTCGGGAACGCTTCGCCACCGTGAGAGACGAAATAGGCGGGTCCGGTGAGCGGGACGGGCAGGATCGGTGTGATGACGGTGGCGTGTCCTACTAGGGAGGCTGGTGGGCAGTTCGCGGGGTTCGCGTCAAAGACGCTCGCCAGGCATGCCTTCTGGAGTGTCGTTAGCCGCGATGGCAACTGCTTGGGGAGATCGACCTTCACGCTCGCAACATTCGCCTGACCAGCAGCCTGATTCAGACCGGGCACGACGTTGGGGTATTTGATCGATACGGACAGGCTCGCCCCATTCTTGCGAGAGGTCTTCCCCGACGTTGAGACCTTGAAGTCCGGCTTGAACACGAGGCTGCGACAAGACCCGACCTGGAAGGGTGTTGAGAGCCCCGCCGTCGCGCCCTCGGTACTCGTCGCAGTGCCTGAGAAGGTGTTTGGGTTGCAGTTGGTGGGGTTGAACATGAACCCCTGATGGTCAACGACAGCGTTGATCGTACGTAGATCTGTAGGGATGCCGTCAAGGACACTCGGGATCGAGTAGGGCCCTGAGGGGTCTGTCGTGATTGTGAGCTGCGCGGTGTGGGGGTCTACAGCGATCGATGCTCGCACTACGCGTGTCCCGAGATTGAACGGGCCAGCAACAACAGGCACCGCAATCGACAGACCATACGGAGCACCACGATATGCGCCGGTCAAATAGATCGGGGCGGGTGGCTGTCCGGGCTGGGGCACCACCAGGGGATAGGGTCCGGGGCCCGCTGTCACGATCGTATGCCCGATCTGTGAGTCTGGGCTACATGCTCCCTGGGATGCCTGCGGCTCAGGACATAGTGGGATGCGGCTGATCATTCCCGATAGCCCTGGTGGAGTTCTGAATTGTAGGCTTCTTATGCGCTGTTGCCCGTCACCGCGCTGCAAGAGCAACGTGAAGTCCGTGTAGCCCCCAGCCTGATCACTCGACACACCGGCCGTCAGCACCGGGGAGAATGGGAGCGGTGATGCACACCCGCTTCCGCCAGGACCAGTCTGAACACTGAAGTTGCTGTTCGATGAGAACGACGCTCCGAAGGGTGTGCTTGAGGGGACAAACAG
The DNA here is from genome assembly GCA_963813115.1 of uncultured Solirubrobacterales bacterium. Classification (GTDB taxonomy): domain Bacteria; phylum Actinomycetota; class Thermoleophilia; order Solirubrobacterales; family Solirubrobacteraceae; genus Palsa-744. The sequence goes on along the minus strand of CAWEXS010000002.1, from coordinate 1,508,708 downwards.
TGCCTGGGTCTGGTAGTCACCGCACACGGGGGGCGTTACGAGCGCCGCCTGAGCACCACCACTAAACGACAATCTAAAGTCCGTGACCGGTACCGGCGGAATGTCCGTGATGGTCGTTGTTAGCTGCCCCGTTTCTTCATCGAGGCTGACGTTTGCCTTGAGCTTCACGTTCACGCCGTCCCCGGAGGCCTGAATCAACAACTGGAGGTTCGGCGGGTTCGACTGAAGGACATACACGTTGCCGACTAGGTTGTCCCGCAGCAAGGGGCTGGTGGCCTGGACCGTCCCGACCTTCGATGCACTCGGACACGAAGGCTGGGCCTCAGAGCCCAAACCAGTCTCAGAATCCTGGCAGGCAGCTAGTCCTGCGGCCTGCCCGGGGTTGATCGACATACCCAACGGCAACACCACCGTCGTCGACTTGATCGCCGCAGGAGCAATACCGGACGCGGAGAGCAGGCCGTCCTGGGCGCTCTTGACCTCCACCGTCAGTCCTGCGGGTGTGTCTGCCGCAGCGGTATCTGCTGCTGCTGAGATTGTTGGGGCGAATGCTGGGTGCTCACAGCCCGTCAGGGCGGGGGTCTGCGCTTCGCTCCTGACCCAAGCCGGATCGCTGTAGTCAGGCGTGCCGTCAGGCTTATAGGACCCGGGGTGCTGCCATGAGTCGGCACGAAACACCACATGTAGTGGGCCCGAGCAGTCCTCTGGGAGTGTCAGGAAGGGCTGTGCTGCTGAGTCGGTCGGGCAGGAGCGGTCGACGAGTTCCCCCGACCCAGGGAAGGATTCGATCTGCACCGCCCGCGGGACCGAAGGCAACACCCCAAACAACGCGAGGCACGGTCCCCGTAGCGAATCATGCGACGCGTCAGCAGGGACACCCCAGAACGTTGTAGAGAACCCCCCAATTGGGCGGGTCTGCGTAATGTTCTTCGCTGAGATCGTCAGTCCATAGTCAGAGCCCGTACGGAGTGTGGGGCGGAAGATCACGGGGATGCTCACCGGACTGATCCCGAACTCCGCAGGAGCGGCTGGCGGCGGCACGAGATTGTATGCGTCAGTCCAAAAATCCAGAAGCGACCCATTAAAAAGGACCCTCACATCGGCGACCCCAACCTGTGTGCTCTGCGGACAACTCGCACCACTAAACAGATAGTTACTTTCTGCGAACGGATTCACGGGTGCCGTATCAAAGTCTTTGATCGTGCACTGCGGCGTGACCGTCACATTACCCACCAAACCGGGCGGAAATTCCACGAACACATCCTTCACGTCCTGATCCTGCACCACTCTCCCTGCAACATTCAAACGCGAATTTAACGTGAAAGCCGCTGTCGCCGCCCACGGATGCGAACCAGCACGCAAATCCAAAGCACCCACTTCACCAGCAGCAGCCTGCGCCGATGTCGGCTGTTCAGTAGCCGAGAACCCCACCGAAGAGAACCCAAACCCCGCGAACACAGGACCCGCCAACACCAAACACGCCCCAAACACTACTAGCAGCGATGACCCCAGTCGCCTGAACACCACGCAAACCCCTCACCTCTCGCACGAACAAAGAGACCCACACCGTCACAACACTCTCGTGGACCGGACACGACCGTACCACAACCACCCACGACTCTCGCTACCCCCGGTTCCCAACTCCCCAAACCACCACCCAACACCCCTGTCGGAAACATTCCGCCCAATGTTCCACCAGCGGACAAACGAAAGTCCAGAAATGGACAAACGCCAACCACGGGCCAAAACCCCCCATAACCCGCGCCACCTCCCATGACCCGACACCAGCCCGGATTGACCCAGCGCCACCCAGCCCCAACACTAGACCCACCCCCACAAGCCAGACCAGGACAGGGGGGCCAACACACACCCTAGGGGACAACGCACCAGCCACACACCCCCCAGGGCGATCAAAGCAACCCAAAAGGAGCGCACCAACCCATGAAGACCCTACGAATCCTACTAGGCCTCACCGGCCTACTAACCATCCTAGCCATCACAGCCACACCGGCTCCAGCCAACTTCCAAGCAAACCAACCAAACACCACACAAGGACCCGCCCAACTCGCAAACGGGGCCACCAACCCCGCCACACTTGGGCTCGGCGGCGTTACAAACCCAACCGTAAAATGCGAAGAACTCAGCAAAGGCGAATGGCACATCCAAACCAAATTCACGAAAATCGGTAAAGACCCCAACGGCCACACCAAAGTCGAACAAGACCTGACTAAAGACGGACCTCACCAAGCATTCAGCGGACTTTTCACCAAATGCATCAACTCCATAGATGGCCATGCTGCGACCGTAAATACTAGTTGCGAACTACAAGTTGTCCAAATCACCCCAACCACATTTGACGGCGCAGTCAAGAAACAATGTATAGTAACAACCGACGAATGCGTCGTCGAAGTTGAAGCTGGCAATGCAAACGTCCAACTCGTTGAAGTGACAGCCGCTAATGTGACTGGAGGTCAAAGCGCGACCTCAAACGTCAAAGGTGTCACCGTTGTGGCCAAAGGCGCAACCTGCGGGGTTGCTGGCATAACCAGTAACAAAGAATCTACATTCGTAGCAACAGTCATTGCCCACAGCGAGAAAGTCGAATAACAACCGCCACCAATACCCACAACCCACACCCGGGGTGGCCGCTTAGCGGCCACCCCGGACTTATTCCCCACCACCCAGCCCTCCCGACCGACGCGGAAACCTCAGCCCGAGAAGAAGCCCGCACCGCAGTTCGCCCGAACGCGCGCGGAGGCGGAGGTCGTCGCAGCCTGGCTGGTGCCCAGGAGCTGGTTCATGTACTGCTGGTGATTGTCCTCGAGCCATTGGAGTGTGTTCGGTAGGGGCACCGTGGAGTCGCTTTCGTCGTTGCTCCCCGGCAGACAGCCGAATACGCCCTCCACCTCCAGACACACCTGTCCCAGCGTGAAATGACCGGACTGCTCATCGACTCGGCCGCTGAGCACCCCCGCCGACACGTTCACGGAGACCCGCCCGGTCTGCGGATAGGTGATGACGCTATCGCTACTGCCGAGCATGAACGGACCAAGCTGCACGCTCTCGCCGGAACCACCACCGCCGCCTATGCCCTGGCCGCTCTCATAGGCAACACAGCGACCCTCGGTGCACCGGACGTAGCTAAACCACCCGAGCCCGAGCGGGTCGGTGGTGTTCGCCGGGTCCTGCGCCGCGTAGCCGTAGGCTTCGTTTGTGGTGCTCACCGCGGGGTCCACCGACATGAACTGGCCGGTCGTTGCGTCGTAGTACCGATGGATCAGGTAGTAGAGGCCGGTGGCTCCATCCAGGTAGCCCCCTGCGAACAGGATGGGCGTGTTGGGGGTTCCGGTCCTGGCCAGCAGCGCCCCGTAGGGCGAGTACCTGAAGGTCGTGGCGATCTTGCCGTTCGCGTTCAGCAGGATGCGCGTCGAGCCGATCGCGTCGTGGAAGTAGTAGCTCGGGGTGCCCCCGCCGTCCACCTGCTCGATGACTTTTCCGCCGGGTCCGTAGATGTATGAGTTCGTGCTGTCGTTCAGCAGCTCGGGCACGCGCGGCGTGCTGTCCCAGGCGTATTGGACGACTCCCCCACCCGTGCCCTGCGCCGTGCGCAGCCCATCCCCGTCATAGACGTAGCCACCGGCGGACTGTGCGTAGGAGTAACGGTCCTTCGCGGTGAGGGCGCTGACGCCGCCCGGCGATTTGACCGTAATGTCCTGGACGTCCTGACCGGGGGGAGCGATGGCCAGCAACGTGGAGGCGGAGAGGAACCTGGTCGTCGCGGGGGTCGCGCCGAAGTAGACCGTGCTCGCGGCCGTGAAGCCGCTGCCGCCGATCGTGACGGTGTTGCCGCCCGTGCCGGGGCCGGACAACGGGGCGATGCTGCTGAGGGTCGGCGTCGCAGCATAGACGTAGTGGTCGGCCTTGACGTCGAGGCTGGTTCCGGCGGGCCCCGTGACCGCGATGTTGGCCGTGCCGCTGCCCGCGGGCGCCACGGCTTTCAGCGTGTTGTCTGAGACGACGGTGAAGCTACTCGCGGCCACGCCGCCGAAGGACACGCTTGTGGCTCCCGTGAAGCCCGCGCCCTGGAGCGTGACGGTGGTGGCGCCGCCCGTGGGACCCGTGGTCGGCGCGATGGCGGTCACCGCCGGGCCGTTTGCGAAGCTGTACTGGCTCGCGGCCACGGACTGGCTGCTGCCGGCCGCGGTCTTCACGACGACCTTGACCGCGCCCGCGCCCGGCGGGATGGTGGCGGTGATCTTCGTGTCCGAGACCACGGTGAAGGTGGCGGCGGCGGCGCCCACCAGGACCGTGGTGGCGCCGGTGAATCCGGCGCCCGTGAGCGTCAGGGTGCCGCCGCCCGCCGTCGGCCCCGCTGTCGGAGCCAGGCCGGTGATGCCCGGCGTGGTCTTGTAGGTGTAGCGGTCCGCGGAGACCGTGGGACTCGTACCTCCCGGACCGCTGACGGTGACGTCGCTCACGCCCGGGGCGCCGCCGGGGGCGATCGCGGTGATCTGGGTGTCGGAGAGCACCGTCATGCCGGTCGCGGCGACGGCGCCGAACTTGACGGCCGAGGCCTCGCTGAAGCCGTGCCCGGTGATGGTGACGGTCGTGCCGCCCGCCACCGAGCCCGACGCCGGGGTCATGGCGGTGAGCGCCGGGGTTGGGGCCGGGATGTCGACGGAGGTCAGCCGGTCGGCCGCGTCGTAGTGGGCTTGCGTGACGCGCCCCCAGGCCGGAGCCGCGCTTGCGCGGTTGCCGTTGGCGTCGTAGGTGTACCCGGTGCTGCCGGCGGTCTTGGGGTTCGTGGCCGTGGCAAGCTCCTGCGCGCTGTCGAACGTCTGGGTGCTCGCCCCGTTGCCGGTGAGGTTGCCAACGCTGTCGTAGGCGAGCTTGCTGCCGCCCGCTTCGGTGAGCCGGCTCCTGGCGTCGTAGCTGTCGGTGAGGGTCCCCGTGAAAGCGCCGGTGTCCTGCTCCTGGGTGATCAGGTTGGCCGCGTTGCGTTGGTAGGCGATCCCGACCAGCTTTGAGCTGCCGGAGCTGACGCTCGTCGCGGTCAGGTTGTCGGCGGCGTCGTAGCCGCTCTTCACGACGTCGCCGTTCGGGTAGATCGTGCTCGTCTGGTTGCCGTCGGCGTCGTAGGTGAAGCCGGTGGTGTGACCGAGCCAGTCGCTCACCGAGGCCAGCTGGTCGGCCCCGTTGTAGCTGCGGGTGACCGTGTGACCGTTCGGATAGGTCAGGCCGGTCACCTCGCCCCGCCCGTCGTAGGCGTAGCCGATCGTGGCGCCCGCGCCGTTCGTCGTGGAGGACAGCCGCCCCGCCGCGTCGTAGGTGGAGTTCGTCGTGCCGCTGCCGTCGGTCATCCGGGTGCGCTCGCCGTCCTCGTTGTAGACGTAAGCCACCGACGGAGTGCTGCCGTCCGAGTAAGCCACCGACGTCAGACGGTTGTCGGGGTCATATCCGTACGTGGTGATGACCGCCTTTGAGTCGGTCTTGGTCAGCTTGTTCGCGGCGGCGTCGTAGGTGAAGCTCGTGGCGTGCCCTCCCGGGCGCAGCGTCCCGATCTCGCGGTCGCCCGCGTCGAAGGAGTGGACGGTCGTGGCGCCGCCCGGATTGGTCGTCGTGGTGCAGTAGCTGACGCCGGACCCCGAGGCACAGCCGCCGCTGCCCGCGGCGACGTCGTAGGCGGTCGTCGTGGTCGAACCCCCGGCTTCGTTGGCGCCCGTCGTGGTCGCCGTCACCCGGTTGTCGGGATCGTGAGCCGTCTTGGTCTGGTTGCCGCTCGGGTCGGTGACCGCGGTCTGGTTGGCGTCGCCGTCGTAGCCGTAGCTCCTGACGTGCCCGTTGGGGTCGGTGACCGAGAGAACCTCGCCGCCCGCGTCGTAGACCGTGGTGGTCGTCCCGTCGACCCGCGCGCCACCGGCCGCCGGACAGGCGATGTGGACCGCCGTGGCATGAGCCGCGGCCTGACAGACCGGCTCGCCGTCGGCGTCGTAGACGTAGCGGGTCGTGTCGTTCACCCCCGGGGCCGGCGTGATCGTCTTGGAGGCCAGGTCGCCGAAGCCGTCGTAGGCCATCTTCGTGACGCCACCCTGCGGATCGGTGACCGCGGTCACGTCGCCCGGATGAGCGGAGCTGGCGTACTGATAGGTGGTCGTGTCGCCCAGCGGGTCCTTCGTGCTCAACAGGTTGCCGTTCGCGTCGTAACTGCGCGTCAGCACCTCGCCCAGCGGGCTGGTCGTGGTTGTGCGCTGACCCAGGGCGTTGTAGGCGTAGAGCGTCTGTCTGCCCATCGCGTCGGTGGTGCTCAGCAAATGCCCGGTGGCGTCATAGGCATGGCTCGTGAGATGGCCGTCGGGGTCGCTCGCCGAGGTCTCGCCGAAGCTGCTCGGGTCATACGTGTAGGTCCAGGTCGCCTGTGCCGCAGTGCCGAGCGCCCGCGTGAGCTGGGTCATGAAGCCGTTGGCGTACTGCTCGACGCGCACGTTGCCGTGCGGGTCAGTGATCGTCGTGGTCCCGCCGACCGAGCCGAAGTTGTCGCCGCCGTAGGCGAACGTGGTGGTGAGCCCGGCGGGATCGACCTGTGTGGTGACGCGGCCCTGCGCGTCGTAGGTGTTGCTGACCGTGCCGCCACGCGGATCGGTCATGCTCAGCATCCGGTGATTGGCGTCGTAGCCAAACGACCACACCCGGCCGAGCGGATCGGTGGTCGAGGACAGGTTGCCGTTGGCGTCGTAGGCGTAGGTCGTAACGCGGCCCAGCGGGTCGGTCATCGACGACACCAGCCCGTTGGCGTCCACCACTAGCTTCAGTTGACGCCCCGCCACGTCGGTCACCGCCGACAGCCTGCCGGATGGGTCGTAGCTGAGCGTCGTGTGGTAGCCGTTGAGGTCACTCAACGACAGCAGCTGCCCGCTCGCCGAGAAGGTCTCGACGCTCACGTGATGCAACGTCAGCGTGTAGGTCCCGTCGCCGTTGCCCTGCAACGCGCTGTCCGTCGCGGGCGGCGTCGTGTAGCCACCGCTGCCGTCCGGGGTCGCCGTGATCTGAGAGCCGTCGTCGAGCACCGCCACGATCGACCCGTCGCTGCGACCCGGACTGTCGAAGGACAGGTGCTGGTCATAGCTCGACGTCCAGCCGTGCCCGAACAGCCCCTGGCCGCTCGGGTCCAGGGCGTTGTAGGTACGGGTCAGGCGCAGACCCGGCCCCCGTCCCGGCACGGAGGCGTCGGTGAAGTCATGCCAGAAGTCGCCGCTGGCGCAGTTGACCGGATAGTGCCCGTAGGTACACGTCGGCGAGTTGCTCGTCGAGCGTCCGGAGGCCACCGAGGTGTAGTACAGCGGAGCCTCCCGGTTGTTCACGCAGACCGGCACCGAGGGGTCGTAGAAGGGCGTCCCGCTCAAACTGCCAGACGTCGATCCGTTGTTGTAAAAAGCATCTGCCGAGACGTAGTACACGTTGCTCCAGGGCGAGGACGCGACCAGGTACCACCAGGTGTTGCCGTCGGCCACCCGAAAACCCTGCGCGCGGCAGCTCACCACCACGGCGCCGCCCCCCGGGATGTCGGGGCCCTGCTGTCCGCCCGCGTGCGAGTAGTTCGCCCAGGTGTGAGCCGACCCACCGGCCGTCTCGGTGTTCGGCCTGGTGTTCCCGCCGCCACCGCTCGGCGTGCAATCCGGCACGTTGGCGTCGACGAACGGCGTGCCGTGCAAGCTGCCCGACGTGGCCCCGTTGTTGTAGAACGCGTCAGCCGAGACGTAGTAGGCGTTGTTCCACGGCGAGGAGCCGATCTGGTACCACCAGGTATTGCCGTCGGCGACCTGGAAGCCCGAGAGCTTGCAGGCGATCTGCACCGTCGTCCCGTTCGGGATCGTCGGCCCCTGCGTCCCCCCGGCGTTCGTGTAGTTCGTCCAGGTGTGGGCGTCTCCCCCAACGGTCTCGTTCACGCCACCCGATGCCTGCGGCGGGCTGCAATCCGGGACGTTCGGATCGACGAACGGCGTGCCCTTCAAACTCCCGGACGTGGCCCCGTTGTTGTAAAACGCGTCGGCCGAGACGTAGTAGGCGTTGTTCCACGGATGCGACGCGATCTGGTACCACCACGTGTTGCCGTCCGCGACCCGGAAGCCGGGGAGCTTGCAGGCGATGATGACCGCCGCCCCGCCGCCCACGGTCGGGCCCTGCTGACCACCGGCGTTCGTGTAGTTGGTCCAGGTGTTCGCCGCGCCGCCGGCTGTCTCGGCAACGCCGTTGACGCCCGCATTGCAGCTCGGCACCCACGGATCGACAAACGGCGTGCCGATCAGGGTGCCCGATGTTTGACCGTTGTTGTAGAAGGCGTCCGCGGAGACGTAGTAGCCGTAACTCCAGGGCGAGGAGGCGATCAGATACCAGTTGGTGTTGCCGTCCGTGACCCTGAAGCCCTGCACCACACACGCGATCTCGACCGTCGAACCGTTCGTGATGGTCGGCCCCTGAAAGCCCCCGGCGTTGGTGTAGTTCGTCCACGTGTTGGCGTTGCCACCGACCGTCTCGCTGTACGTCCCGTCCGGATTCACGGCCGCCGCCGAGGCCACGGAAACGCTCCCCGCCGAGACACATGTCGCAACCGCGATGAGCATCGCCAGGTGAGCGCCCCCGCGTAGCTTGCACGCCAACAATCCACGCATCGCCGCACCCCCTGTAAGCCGCTTGTCGGTTCGCTAACTGGCCCCCGGCCAAGCAGCGCGGCGCAGCCTAGCAGCCGAACTAATTCCGCGCATTGGGACCCGCCCGATCTGTAGGGACCTACCCCCCGAGACGCGCCGCGAGATCCTCCAGGCGATCATCGCCCCAGAACAGCTCGCCCGCATGGGCCAGCGTGGGAACGCCGAACACTCCGAGGCTGTGAGCGCGGTCGGTGCTCTCGCGCAGGAGCAGCTTGATCTCCGGGTCGCCGATGGCCTCCTCGACCTCACGCGGGTCCAACCCGACCTCATCCGCGGTCCTGAGCACCTCCTCCGGGAGACTGAGGTCGCGCCCCTCCTGGAAGGAGTTGCGGAACGCGCGGGCCGCGAACTGCTCGATGCGGCCCACCCGGCGGGCGAACGTCGCGGCCCGCAGCGCCGTCAGGTAGTTGCCGGGCCAGGGGTCGGGCCAGCGCAGCTCGGGGAGCCCGTAGGACTGTGCGCGGCGCTCCACCTCGGCCATCCCGGCCTCACGGCGCTCGGGCTCGCCGCGCGCCCAGGAGGATCTGCCGTTGAGCTTGAACAGCGCACCCAGCGACAGCGGCTGCCAGTCGACCGGACCCGGTAGTACCGCGCCGAGGCGCTCGGCCGCCAGATAGGCGAAGGGCGAGCCGAGATCGAAATAGAAAGTTGTCTCCTGCGACATGTCGGCCTCCGATATCGACCTCCGGTGCGTGGGCCACGATAACGAACGATCCGGTCATTTTCCCGTCGAGGCCCGGACGTCTCGGATGCTCGAACGGGCGTCCGTCGCCCAAGCCGAGCGACCGGCGCGGGCCCGCTGCGCCAACGGCCAGCACAGGCGGCCTAAACCACCGATTCACCGGAGAGCCCGGCGGGCGCATTCTCCTAACTTGCCGAGCGGGTACACAGAAACAAAACTCGTCAGGTTTCGACGTTCATCGCGGGGCTGAGGACGCTCCGCTCGCCCCCGGCGATCGGCTGTGAAAACGCCCGTGACAGGCCCAAAAGCAGACGGCGTGCCGCTTGAGCGTAAGCGACTCGCCGACGCCCTCGCCGTCCGAGCGCCCGAGGCGGCGCAAAACCGCTGGTAGGTTTTCACCCGTGCTGCCTAGGACAAGCCTAACCACCCGTACCACCTGCCGAATCTGCGGCTCGCCGGACCTCGTTCCGGTGCTCTCCCTTGGCGATCAGTACATCGCCGGGGCCTTCGCCGAGCCCGACGGCGAGCAGCCGGTCGCCCGACGCATCCCGCTCGACCTGGTGCGCTGTGACATGACCCGCAATCAGGACGGCTGCGGCCTGATCCAGCTGCGCCACACCGTGCCGGGCGCGATTCTCTACCAGTCCTACTGGTACCGCAGCGGGGTCAACCAGACCATGACCAGCAACCTGCACGAGATCGCCCTGCGCGCCGAGGAGATCGTCAAATTGCGCCCGGGCGACCTGGTGATCGACATCGGCTGCAACGACGGCACCCTGCTGGACGGTTACACGACCTCGGATTTGAGGTACCTCGGCTTCGACCCCTCCGACGTGGGCCGCTACGCGGTGGCCAAGGGTTACGAGGTGGTGCACGACTTCTACTCCTACGAGCAGCTGCGCCTGCGCTATGTCGACCAGCAGGCCCGGGTGATCACGAGCATCGCGATGTTCTACGACCTCGAGTATCCCGGCGCCTTCGTCAACGATGTCGCCCGCGCCCTGGCCGACGACGGGGTGTGGGTGGTCGAGCTTCACTACCTCCCCACGATGCTCGAGATGGGCCAGTTCGACGCGATCGTTCACGAGCACCTCGAGTACTACTCGCTGGCGGTCATCGAGCGCCTGCTCGCCGAAGCCGGGCTGGGCGTGGTGCGCGCCGAGCTGAACGACATCAACGGGGGCTCGATCCGGCTGTTCATCCGCCGGGCCGGGCGCTTTGAGCCCGAGGCCGAGGACCAGGAGGCCATCCAGCGCCTGCGCATCCGTGAGTTTGAGATGGCGCTGGACTCGCCCAAGCCCTACGAGGAGTTCGCGGCCGCCGCCGAGACCGTCCGCGACGAGCTGGCCGCGCTGTGTCGCAAACTCGCCGAGGCGGGCAAGAAAATCCACGTCTACGGCGCCTCGACCAAGGGCAACACGATTTTGCAGTACGCCGGGATCGACAGCAAAATGGTCTCCCACGCGGCCGACCGCAACCCCAGCAAGCACGGCTCGGAAACGATCGGCACCCACATTCCGATCATCAGCGAGGAGAGTTCACGGGAAATGCAGCCCGACTACTACCTGGCGCTGCCCTGGCACTTCATGAGCGAGTTCCTCGATCGTGAGCGCGAGTTCCTCGATCGTGGTGGGCGGTTCATCGTGCCGATGCCCTCGGTCCGAATCGTCCCCTGAACCGGCCGGGCCCGCTCCGCCTCACCGGACGCACCGGAAGATCAGGCTCGCCAACCCCAGACGATGCCGGTGCCGTTGGGGGCGCCGTGCATCGGCAGGGTGGTGTAGCCCACGGACTGAAGCGCCCGCCGGGCGTCGTCCTCGGGATCGGCGGAGGGCGCGCCGTGGGGGTGGTACTCGAGCATCACCACCGGGGTCCGCAGGTCGACCAGCCGAGGGTCGGAGAGGATCGGCCACTCGGCGCCCTCGATGTCGATCTTGAGCAGGTCAACGCCGTCGAGCAGTGAGAACACGTCAACTCCGGCGACGGAGGCCGTGCCGGCCTCCTCGGCGCTGCCGATGCGCCCGGTGGTCGTCTGCCCGACGGTGAAAAGCACCGGCCCGTCGGCGCAGGTCGCGGCGGCCTGCAACAGCTCCCAGGAGCCGTCGAGGTGATTGAGGGCGATCTGGCGTCGATGCTTCTCGGCGTTTTCGGGGTCCGGCTCTAGAGCCGTCACATGGGCGTCCCCAAATCGTCGGTGCAGCCACAGCCCCCACAGTCCGATGTTGGCCCCCAGGTCAACCGCGCGCAGCGGCCGACCGAGACCTTCGAGCTTGGGCAGCACGGCCGCCGGTGGCTCGTAGACGTGCTGGTTGAATGCCTGGTCGAGCGTCCACACATCCGGTGTGCGGTGAGCGAGCAGCGCGCTCAGCCCGTTCTCCCGGATTCGATAGACGTGTGAGGACCCCGGGGTGAGCACCTCCCGCAGCGTGAAGCGGGTTGACTCTCTGACGAGACGGCCCCGCCGCACGGTCGCGATGGAGGCCCTCAGGAGGGGGTGGCGCGTGACGGCGTTTAACACGTTCACGATTATGCCGCCGGGAACCGCGCGGGAGGCCGGGATTCGTGCATTGTCTCCGTCTGCTCAGCGCCCCGAGGGTTCCCGCGCGCGGGCCGGCGACGACGCAACTTCGCTGCTCGGTGACGAAGTGACATTCAGACTCAGCGTCGCTTCAGGGCGCGCTGTAGCGCGAGATACGGGGCCGCCAGGACCTTGTAGAGGAACACGGGCGTCACCCTGTAGACGCCTCGGTAGACCCAGTTTCTCAGCGAGGCGTCACCGTACACCGTCCGCGCGAGGTGCTCGAGCAGCCGCCGCTCCTCGGGTGAGGCCTCACCGCTCTTCCACTTCGCGTAGAGCATCACGTAGGGCCGGAATTCGGCCGTCACGACGCGACGGATGTGGCGAGCCTCCCAGCTGTCATGCCCAAAGAACGTGCCGGCGAGCCGGTGATAGCCGTCGATCGAGATCGCATAGCGCCGGATCAGGCCGACATCCATGAAACTGTCGTTGTCCGAGCGCTTCCAGAGATAGGCGGTGGGCAGATACTTGACACTCAGCCCCGCGGGGATCATCCGGAAGATCCGGGCCACGTGCGCCCAGCAGCTGCCAACGAAATCCTCGTCGAGCGGGATCGCGTCCCAGCGTGACTTCTTGAACACGACCGACCCGAGAAAGCTGAAGAACGCAGTGGCCGTCTGGGCACGCTCGAAGTACCTCCGGCGATCCCCTTCCCGGCCGAGGTCGAAGGTCACCTCGCTTGACATGTCGAGGATGCGGTGGTCCTTGCGGGGGTGCATGTCACGGGTGCAGATCGTGAGTCCGCAGAGATAGACATCCAGTCCGCCGCGGATCTGCTCCAACATCTGTGCGATCGCGTCGGGCTTCATCAGGTCGTCGCTGCTGAACAGCCAGCAGTACTCGCCACGGGCGAGATCGACGGTTCGCGCCATGTCACGATCGATCCCTCCGCGCTCATCGCGGCGGTGGTAGTGCAGCGCGGGACAGCGACTCTGAAACGTGCGCACCACGGCGGTGGTGTTGTCGGTTGAGCCCCCGTCGAGGATCACGACCTCAACGCCGTCGACGACCTGCGGCAGGATGCTCTCGAGGGTCTCCCCGATGAACTCGCCGAAGTTGTAGGTCGGGATGCAGATCGAAAGCCTGATCGGGGCCGTGGCACCGGCTTCGACGGTCATCGGCGTGAGGATATCCGCGCGTCATCCGCACCTCAAAGATTTCGTGAAGCCGCCCCGCAGGCACGCCGCCGCCAAGGGAAAGTTGGAGACGAAACAGTCAAGATCGGTGTGAGAATCGGCGACCGGCGCGTTTACCATCGATCTGGCCGGATCTGCCCCGGGTAGCCGCATCGCGGCGTCCGGCGGGCGCGTTGGGGTGCCCGCTGACCACCACTGTCGGTGACGGTTGCCCACCGTCGAGTGGCGCCGCTCGCCACCGTTGCTAGCTTCCGAAACCGTGACGCGCCACGTACCAGCGGGCCGGGGGGCCCGGCCGGGCGTGGTGGACTCACACACAAGCACCCCCCTGGACTTGCTCGACACCGCCCAGGCGGGCCCCGCGGCGATTCGCGGAGGCGCGCTGCGGGTGCTGGGTTACGTGTTCGGGGTCGGCCTGAGCGTGATCTCCTCGGCGTTGCTGTTTCGCCATCTCGGCGTGGTCGCGACGGGCCAGTACGTCACGGTGCTCTCGCTGGTGACGCTGATGGGTGGGATCACCGATACGGGACTCGCCACGATCGGGGTGCGCGAACTCAGCACGCTCAAGGCCGAGGCGCTGGGCGATTTCTTCGGCGATCTCTCGGGCCTGCGCTTCACCTTCGCCGCGGTCGGCGCGCTCGCCGCAGTCGCTGTGGCGGGAATTGCCGGATATCCACCCCTGGTGGTGGCGGGGACGCTGGTGGCGGGGGGCGGGCTGATGTTGCAGACCACCCAGAACATCTACACCCTGCCCTTGCAGGCGCAGCTGCGCCTGGGGTGGGCGACGGTGATCGACATCGTCCGGCACATCGGGACCGCCGTGACGGTCGTGCTGCTCGTGCTGCTCGGCGCGCCGCTGCTCCCGTTCTGGGCCGCCACGATCCCGAGCGGCGTCGCGGCGACGGCCCTGGGGGCCTCGCGGGTGCGTGGGGCGCTGCCGCTGAGGCTCGGCTTCAACCGCAAGGCCTGGTCCCCCCTGCTGCGGCGAACGCTGCCCTACTCGCTGGCGAGCGCGGTGGGCGTGCTCTACCTGCGTCTGGCGATCCTGATCGTGTCGCTCGTCTCAAGTGGCCGGGAGACCGGCTATTTCGGGACTTCCTTCCGCGTGGTGGAAGTGCTGTCGGTGGTGCCCCAGCTGATCCTGGGAGCGACGTTCCCGATCTTCTCCCGGGCCGCCCGCGATGACCGCGGACGCCTGGACTACGCGCTGGGGCGCATGTTCGACGTGTGCCTGCTGCTGGGGCTGGCGACCAGCCTGGCGCTGATCACCGGGGCGGGCTTCATCATCGAGGTGATCGCGGGCCCGCGCTTCGGCCCCTCCGACGCGGTGCTGCGCGTACAGGGCCTGGCGATGGTCGCGACTTTCATGGGCGCGGTGTTCGGGTACGGGCTGCTGAGCCTGGGGCGCTACCGCGCGGTGCTGTGGATCAACGTCAGCGGGCTGGCGATGAGCGGGGCGCTGACCAGCGTGCTGGCCGCCGACAACGGAGCGCTGGGGGCTGCCGAGGCGACCACGATCGTCGAGGTTCTCTACAACGTGATGCTCGCGGTGGCGATCTTCCGCGCGGGGGTGCGCCCGGAGCTGTCGCTCAGCGCGGTGCCGCGTGCGCTGCTGGCGGCCCTGCTGGGGCTGCTCGCGCTGGTGCCGGCGCACCTGCCGGACGTCGTCAGGCCGGTACTGGCGCTCACTGTGTACGGGGCGGCCTTGCTGTTGTTCCGGGCGGTCCCGCGCGAGCTGCTGGAGCAGCTTCCGCGCCTTCACCGGTCAAAAGGGGGACTTTGAGATAATCCTCGCGCGTTGCAGCTGATGGACGCCAATCTCACGAGGAGGCGATATGGACCCCGGGCCTCCGGGCACGAACGAGGACATCGGCGCCCCCGTACCCCCGAGCGGGCGTCAGCTCGAGCTACGCGCCGGCGACTACCGCGCGGTGATCGTCCAGGCCGGCGCCGGCCTACGGGTCCTGGAGCACCGCGACCGGCCGGTGATCGACGGCTACCCGGTGGACGAGCCCTGCGAGGGGGCCCGTGGTCAGCTGCTGGTCCCGTGGCCCAACCGCGTGCGCGACGGGCGCTATGAGTTCGGCGGGGAGCGCCGGCAGCTGGACATCTCAGAGCCCGCCCGCAACTGCGCGATCCACGGTCTGGTGCGCTGGGCGGCCTGGGAGATCGCCGAGCGCGAACCCGAGCGGCTGGTGCTGAGGCATCGGCTGCACGCCCATCCGGGCTACCCGCACCTGCTGGATCTATGCGTGACTTACACCCTCCAGGAGCAGGCCGGCCTGCGGGTCGAGCTGACGGCGCGCAACGTCGGAGCCACACCGGCGCCCTATGGGCTGGGCATGCACCCCTATCTGACCGTGGGCACCCCCACGATCGACCGCTGCGAGTTGCTGCTCGAAGCGGAGACCTGGCTGCCGACGGACGCCCGCGGGATCCCGACCGGCGTCGAGCAGCCGGTGGCGGGGACGCCGCTTGACTTTCGTAGCTCGCGCCCGATCGGGGACACGCGGATCGACTACGCGTTCGGTGCGCTGAAACGCGACGCGGCCGGGCGCGCCACGGTCGCCTTGCGAGACCCGGCCTCGGGACGGTCAAGCTCATTGTGGGTCGACGACAGCTTTCCCTGGATCGAGCTGTTCAGCGGCGACCACCTGCCCTCCCGCCGCCGCGAGGGCCTGGGCGTAGAGCCGATGAGCGGCCCGCCCGAACGCGTTCGCCGACGCACGCGAGGTGATCGTGCTGGAGCCCGGGAGCAGCCACGTGGCGCGGTGGGGGATCGACGCCGAGTCGGGATGAGCCCATCGGTCCTCTATAATGCTTGCCGGCAAGCAATTAAAGGAGGCGACGTTTCGGATGCCGGCACCACGCGTAGCGGCGACGACCAGGATGGCCGTCGGTGCGAGCGAGACGCACACAAGCGACACCGAGGCAACGGCACGCCTGCGGGCGGTGATCGGCAAGCTCTCCCGGCGCCTGCGCCCCACGGTGGCGGGCTCGGCAGCTGACCCCCTCGCAGATCTCGGTGCTGTTCACGTCGTCCGCCTCGGGCCGCTCGGCCTCTCCGAGCTCGCCGAGATCGAGAGCCTGAACCCGACGATGCTCTCGCGCATCGTCGCCCAGCTGTGCGACGCGGGCTTGATCCGCCGCAGTGCCGACCCCGGCGACCGGCGCGCGGCGCTGGTCGAGGCCACCGCCGCCGGGCGGCGGATGCGCGAGCGCGATCCACCGCGAGCGCACCGGGGCGCTCGGCGAGCACGTTGGCGAGCTGCTCGACGCGCAGGAGCGCGAGGCGCTGTGGGCGGCGCTGCCGGTGCTCGAGGCGCTGGCCGAGCAGCTCAAGGGTCGGCGCGCATGAGCGCGCGCCTGCTCGGCGCCGGACGCGTGACCTTCGCGGCGCTGGCGATCCCCAACTACCGGCGCTACTTCGCCGGTCAGGCGATCTCGCTGATCGGCACCTGGATGCAGATGGCGGCCCAGGCCTGGCTGGTGCTCACGCTGACCCACTCGAGCACCGCGCTCGGCCTGATCGTCGCGCTGCAGACGCTGCCGGTGCTGCTGCTCGGCCCCTACGGCGGCGTCGATCGCCGACCGCGTCGACAAGCGTCGGCTGATGGTGATCCTGCAGAGCGTGATGGGCGTGCAGGCGCTGATCCTCGGGCTGCTGACCGTGACCGGCGCGGTCCGCCTCTGGGAGATCGCGGTGCTGGCCGTGCTGCTGGGCCTCAACAACGCCTTCGAGAACCCGGCGCGCCAGTCGTTCATGCTCGAGATGGTCGGGGCCGACGGACCTGCGCAACGCGGTCAGCCTCAACTCGGTGCTGGTCAACGTCGCGCGCGCGATCGGACCGGCGGTCGGCGGGCGTGCTGATCGCGACCGTCGGCGACGGCGTCTGCTTCCTGGTCAACGCGGCGAGCTTCGTGGCGGTGGTCGCCTCGCTGCTGACGCTCGACCGCGACGCGCTGCAGCCCAGCCCGCCGACGCGCTCCGGGCTCCCGGGCAGCTGCGCGAGGGCCTGCGCTACGTCGCGCGCACGCCCGAGCTGCGCGTGCCGCTGCTGATGATGGCGCTCGTCGGGCTGCCTGGCCTACGAGTTCCAGGTCTCGCTGCCGGTGATGGCCCGCCAGGGACTGCACGTGGGCGCCGACGGGCTACGGCTTCATGACCGCGGCGATGGGCGTCGGCGCGGTCCTCGGCGGCCTGCTCGTGGCCGCCCGCGGGCGCACCGGCCTGCGCCCGCTGGTGCTCGCCGTCGGCGGCCTTCGGCGTGGTATCTGCGCTCGCCGCGCTCGCGCCGACCCTGCCGCTCGAGCTGGTCGCGCTGGCGCTGGTGGGCTGGGCCAGCGTCTCGTTCATGTCGACCGGCAACTCGACGCTGCAGCTCGCCGCCGACCCGACGATGCGCGGCCGCGTGATGTCGCTGTGGTTCGTCGCCTTCCAGGGCTCGACGCCGATCGGCGGGCCGATCATCGGCTGGGTCATGGCGCGCGGCCGGCGCCCGCGCGGGCCTGGGCGTCGGCGCGCTCACATGTCTGCTGGTCGCCCTGGCCGGGCTGCTGGTCCTGCGCCGGCTACACCGGAGCTCACCACTCGCCCGGCTGGGCGCGGGCGCCGCTAGCCGGGCTGCGTCTGAGAGGAATCCCACCAGCAGCTCGTTGACCTGCTCCGGGGCCTCGTGGTGCACCCAGTGGGTGGCCTCTGCCAGGCGCTCGACGCGCACGTTCGGGACCCACTGCGGCAGCGGCTCGGCCAGCTCGCTGCCGATGTAGGCGTCGCGCTGGCCCCAGATGACAAGCGTCTGCGCCTCGATCACCCGCAACCCGGCCTGCGCCGAGCGCGGTGTGCGCCGCAGGGCGGCCCGGTAATAGTTGATCATCCCCTTCAGCGCGCCCGGCTGGGACCAGGCCTCGACGTAGCGCTCCAGATCCTCGTCGCTGAAGGTCCCCGGCGAGCCGGCGCGCAGCGAGCGCTTGGCGAAGGAGTAATTGTCTCGCGCCAGCAGCCGCTCGGGGATCCCGGGCAGCTGGAAGAAGAACATGTACCAGCTCTTGCGCAGCTGTCGGGCCGTGCGCAGCGCGGCGAGCATCCGCTCGGGGTGCGGGCACGTTGAGGATCGCCAGGCGATCCACGACCTCGGGATGAACCATCGCCAGCGCGTATGCCACCGCGGCCCCCCAGTCGTGACCGACGATGTGCGCGCGCTGCTCGCCGAGCGCGGACACGAGGCCGGCGATGTCCCCCGCCAGCAGGCTCGTCTCGTAGTCGCGCCAGCCCGGGGGTCTGTCGGAGAGGTTGTAGCCGCGCATGTCGGGCGCCACCACCCGAAAGCCCGCCGCGGCCAGCGCCGGAATCTGACGGCGCCAGGAGTACCAGAACTCGGGGAACCCGTGCAGGAGGACCACCAGCGGTCCCTCTCCCGCTTCCACGTAGTGCAGGGTGATGCCGTTGCCCACGGGCGCCCGCCCGTGCGTTAATCCCAATGCTTCGACCCGGGTGCTCATCCAAGCATCGTAGACCCCGGCTCGGGAGGATGCCACCCACAGTTCATTCGACGGCCGCCAGCGGCTGGATGCGGGCGCGGTCGAGCACCGCCACCAGGTAGGCCGCCAGCGCGCAGAGACACCCCAGGACGAAGGAACCGTGCACCCCAACCGTGTCGATCAGCGCCCCCGACAGCGCCGAGCCCGCGGCGATGCCGGCGACCAGCGCGGCGACGTGCCAGGTGAACGCCTCGGCGATCGATCCCCGCGGCGCCAGCGCACCCACCAGCATGTACTGACAGGAGAACATCGGTGCCAGCCCGAGCCCGGCCAGGGCGCTCAGCACGAGCGCGGCGCCCAGGGAATGCGCCAGCAGCAGCGGCGCCATCAGGACCACCAGCCCGAGCAACAGGCGCTCGTGACGCGCGCTCAGCGAGCGGCCCCAGCTGCGCGCTCCGTAGATGATCCCCCCGCACATGCTCCCGAAGCTCCACACGGCCAGCAGCAGTCCCGCGGAGGATGGGGAGCCCAGCTGCGCGGCCAGCGCGGGCAGACCAATCTCGAGCGTCCCGATCACCATCCCGGTGAGCGCGACCGCCACCAGCAGCCCACGCAGCCCGGGGCTGGCCAGGGCGCCGCTGCGCGAGGCGCCGGGGCCGGTCCCCTCCCATCCCCGCACCAGCGGGGCGGTGGCGAACATCAGCGTGCCCAACAGCGTGATCACGGCGCAGCTCGCGAGCGCCGTCGCCGTCGAGACCAGGCCGACGGCGAGCGCCACGATCATCGGCCCCACGGTCCAGATGATCTCCTGCGTGGTGGCGTCCAAGGCGTAGGCCGCCTCACGCGTTACCTCGTCGGGCGCCACCACCGGCCAGAGGGCGCGCACGCACGCCGACACCGGGGGGAGCAGCGTGCCGGCGAGCCCGGCCAGCAGCACGATCAGAACCGTCGGCGCACCGGCCTGTCCGACGCCGATCAGCAACAGCAGCAGCCCCGCCTCGCCGATCGCGCAGGGCAGCAGCACGTAGCGCTGGCCGAGACGATCCAGCAACCTGCCCTGCACCGGCGCCGCCGCGGCGCTCGCGGCCGTGAACGCTCCGACGGCCAGGCCCGCGGCGAGGAACGAGTCGCTGCGCGCACGCACGAACAGCAGGATCGCCAGCGAGTTCATCCCCAGCGGCAGGCGGGCGATCACCGAGCTGAGCAGCAGCCGCCGCACGTCCTTCCTCGACAGCAGCACCCGGTAGCGCGAGACCATGCTCCCCACAGTAGGGATCGGGGCTTTGCGTCCGAGGGGAGTGTCACCTTTGTAGACCAACCGTCAGAGAAGGGTCCTACCGATGAGCATCCTGCTGTTCGTACTCGGAGTTCTGCTCGGCGCCGCGGGCGCCGTCCTCCTGATTCGCCCCGACCGCGGGCGGCTGCGCGACGAGCTGAAGTCGATCTCGGTGGACGTGCTGAAGGAGACCGGCGACTCCCTGGCGCAGCGGATGGCCGACCAGCGTCACGCCGAGGAGGAGCGCAGCTCCGGCGAGATGGCCAGGCGGGCCGCCGAGTTCAAGGGCCTGATGGCGCCCATGCAGGAGAAGCTCGGCAAGATGGAGAGCGAGATCGGGCGTTTGGAGCGCGAGCGCAGCACGGCCCAGGGCAAGCTCGCGGAGATGATCCGCCAGCTCCACGAGGGCGTCGGCACGCTGCGCCAGGAGACCGGCAACCTCGTCTCGGCGCTCAAGCGTCCCTCCACCCGCGGCTCCTGGGGCGAGATCCAGCTGCGCAACGTGATCGAGATGGCCGGCATGGTCTCCCACTGCGACTTCGTGGAGCAGAGCACGATCGACACCGGCGAGGGGCGGCTGCGGCCCGACGTGCTCGTGCGCCTCCCCGGCGAGAAGCTGATCGTGGTGGACTCCAAGGTGCCCCTGGATGCCTATCTGGCCCATCTGGAGGCCGACACCGACGAGCAGCGCGAGCTGCACATCGCCCGTCACGCCAGACAGACGCGCGATCACATCACCAAGCTGGCGTCCAAGGGCTACCAACGCCAGTTCGACAACACCCCGGAGCTGGTCGTGATGTTCGTGCCCTCGGACGGCATCTACCAGGCGGCGCTCGCCGAGGACCCGGGCTTGATCGAGTACGGCGTCGACCAGCAAGTCCTGATGGCCACCCCCACCACGCTGATCGGGCTGCTGCGAGCCGTGCACTACGGCTGGCGCCAAGAGCAGATAGCCGACTCGGCGCGCGAGATCGCGGAGTCCGCGCGGGAGCTTCACCGCCGTCTCGGTCGCTTCGCCGAGCCGCTGGCCAAGGTGGGCAAACAGCTGGACTCGGCGGTCGGCGCCTACAACGAGGCCGTCGGCTCCTTCGACAAGCGGGTCGCCCCCCAGGTGCGGCGCATCGAGCGGGCGGGCGCCCAATCCGAGCGCGAGGTGAGCACCCCCGCGATGATCGAGACCGCGGCGCGGCCGATCACGGCCCGCCTCGACGAAGACCTCCCTGCCCTACCCCCCGAGTCGAGCCCCGAGACGCCGGCGTCCACGCGGGAGCCGGCGGTGCCCAAGCGCACACTCGTCGGCTAGCCTGCAATCCGATGGCCGACCACCGCGCACTGGCGCTCGCTCGCGTGCTCGTGAACTACTCGACCGAGGTGAAGCCCGGCGAGCTGTGCTCGATCGAGGGCGAGAGCGCAGCGGAGAGCCTGATCCAGGCGATCTACGAAGAGGTGCTGCGGGCCGGAGCCCACCCCGTGGTGCTCATGACCCCCGAGCGCGCGCAGTCGGCGTTCTTCGCGCTGGCCTCCGAGCAGCAGCTCGATCACGTCTCCCCGGTCGCCGGTCAGCTGATCGAGCAGGCCGACGTGCGCATCCGGGTGCTCGCGAGCGCCAACCCGCGGGAGCTGTCCGAAGTCGACCCCGACCGGCAGGTGCGCCGCCAGCGCGCCTCCTCCGGCCTGATGGAGCGCATGATGGCCCGCTCGGCATCCGGGGAGCTGCGCTGGGCGCTGTGCCAGTACCCAACCAACGGCTATGCCGCCGAGGCCGAGATGAGCCTCTCGGCCTATGAGAACTTCCTCTACGGCGCCTGCCTCTGCGACCAGGAGGACCCGGTAGCGGCATGGCGCTCGCAGGCCGGCGAGGTGCAGCGGCTGGCCGACTGGATCGAGGGTCGCGAGGAGGTCCACATCCAGGGGCCCGGAACCGATCTGCGCCTCTCGGTGGCCGGCCGACACTTCATCGCGGCCGACGGCAAGCGCAACATGCCCGACGGCGAGTTCTTCACGGGGCCCGTCGAGGACTCGGCCGAGGGCGAGATCGCCTTCCAGTTGCCCACCAATTTCGGTGGGCGCGAAGTCAGCGGGGTGCGGCTGCGCTTCAAGGCCGGGCTCGTGGTCGACGCCTCCGCCGAGCACGGCGAGGATCTCCTGCACCAGATGCTCGACTCCGACCCCGGGGCGCGCCGTCTCGGCGAGCTGGGCATCGGCACGAACTTCTCGATCCGTCGCGGCACACGCTCGATCTTGTTCGACGAGAAGATCGGCGGCACCGTGCACCTGGCGCTCGGGCGCTCCTATCCGGAGACCGGTGGGGTTAACGAGTCCTCGCTGCACTGGGACCTGATCTGCGATCTGCGCCGGGGCGGGACCGTGACGGTCGACGGCGAGCTGCTCCAGCGCGACGGCGCGTTCACCGTGTGAGCCGACCCTCGCGCGACGCCGGGTATTGAGCGGGACGCCGCGCCGGGACCCTGACCGACCCTCGTCGACGGCGGGCCAGCTCGATCGCGATCAGCGCCAGCGCCACGGGCACGGTGGCCGGCAGCACCCGCACCGCGAAGAACAGCAGGTCAAAGCTCAATGCCAGCACCCCCACCAGCAACGCCGCCCGGGTTTGATCGGGCCCGTCGCGCCAGGTCGCAAGCAGCGCGCCCAGCGCGGACGCCACGAAAAGATCCCCGTAGCCCATGATCGCCGAGCCAAGCGCCGCGCTCTGCAAGCGTGGCAGACCCGCGGCCGGATGGGCGGCGTTGAGCACGTCGTTGGGGCCCTGCAACAGTTCGGAGACCACCAGCGCGGTATCCGCGATCGCCATCAGCACGATACCCACCGCCAGCCAGCGAGCCGGGGTGACGGTGGCCAGCAGCACACCCAGGGTCACGCAGCTGAGCCCCGAGAGCATCAGCGCCGCGGCCTGCCCGGCCAGACCCGTGCGATCCGCCCAGGCGAGCGCGAAGAGGGGCACCACCAGCAGGGCAAGCACGGGACGCGCGCCCCGCACCATCGCCCCCAGGGCGACCGCGGCTAGTACCGGCACGCCGCCGAGCGCGAGGTACGTCAATCCCTGCGCGCTGCTCTGCTCGGCCGCGCGGGCCACCAACACGAAAACGATCACCGAGAGCGGCGGCGCGCTCGCCCAAGCACGGCTGTGCATCCGCGCCAGGACCGGGACCTTGAGGTGCCGCGGCGCGACCACCAGGATCGCCTGGGAACAGGAGAGCAGTCCGATCGATGTCCAGAAGGGCAGCATCGAGCCTCAACATAGCCGCGCCCGCAGGACCCCCGCGCAGGCCGGTGGGTTTGCCGCCCGAACGTGCGATACAAGACACCCATGAGCACCCCCGAGGATTCACGCCGACGCCTGTACCAGCTCGCCGCGGTAGTCGTGATCCTGGCGGTGCTGGGCGCGGTGGTGCTCACGGTGCTCGACAGCCCCAGTACCTCCCAACTGGCGCCCGGAAAGCCGGTGCCGGGATCCGCCGCGATCCTCAGGCTGCTGGCCGGCATACCCCAGAACGGTGAGCGGCTGGGCGACCGCAACGCCCCGGTCACGCTGGTGGAGTTCGGCGATCTTCAGTGCCCCACGTGTGCCATATTCGCCCACGATGCTCTGCCCACGATTGTCTCCCGCTATGTGCGTACCGGCCGGGTCCAGCTGGTCTTCCGGGGCCTGCACATCATTGGCGCGGACTCACTGCGTGCCGCCCGCATGGCCTACGCCGTGGGTGAGCAAAATCACCTCTGGGAGTTCACCGAGTTGATGTACTCAAATCAGGGAACCGAGAACAGCGCATTCGTGACCGACCGTTATCTGCGGGCACTCGCGGGCGCCATTCCGCAGGTGAACGTGGGCCTGGCCCTGACGCGACGCAGCTCGGCCGAGGTGACGTCTGAGATCGCGGGTGCCACCGCCCTGGCCGAGCTGGTGCACGTTCAAGGCACCCCCTCGTTCCTGCTCTCGCGCACCGGCCGGCAAGCCCGCAAGTTCTCGCCCGAGAGCCTCGACAGCGGCGCGTTCAGCGGGCCGATCGACCGTCTGCTCGCACAGAGCGGCGCGGGGATCTGATCGGGTGAGCCCCTGGGATTGGTCATGGGAGGACCCGGCCACGGGGCGGCGCACGATTCCCCGCCCCAACTCGGGCACCGGCTCCGACTCCGACTCAAGCGCTAGCCCCAGCTCCAGCCCGCCGCCGGGCGAGCAGCCCCCCGAGCGCGAGCGCGACTTTCGTCGTCGGCGCGGGATCGCGGCGATTGTGCTCGTGGTAGCGGTCCTGATGCTGATCGCGGCATTGCATTCGCGTGGATCGGCCCACCATCCCGTCGTCACGCAGCCCCGGCCCGCTCCCGTGGCACGACTCACCCCGGCCGAGAGCCACGCGCTCGTGAAGGCCGCCGAGAACAAGGCGGTCGCCTCGGTCCTGGCCTACACGCCGTTCGTCACGCAGGGCGGCGCCAAGGGCAACGAGGTGGCGCTCACCTTCGACGATGGCCCCGGTCCTTACACGGTGCAGCTCGTGGAAACCCTGGACAAGCTGCGCGTGCAGGGCACCTTCTTCGCGATCGGCGAGGAGGAGCGCTATTTCTCCGCCGGCACCCTCGCCGAGTTGCGCGCGGGCGACGTGATCGGCAACCACACCGAGACCCACCCCATGATGGCGCACCTCTCCCGGCACGATCAGCGCAGCGAGCTGCTCGAACAGACCTACCGGATTCAGCTGCTCGGCGGCCCCACCCCCCGGCTCTTCCGCCCGCCCTACGGCTCGTTCAACGCGACCACCTTCCGCGAGCTGCACTCGCTGCACCTGCTCATGGTCCTGTGGTCAACGGACACCGCCGACTACACCAAGCCGGGGGCGGCCGCGATCGTGCAGAGCGCCCTCGCCGGGGCTCACCCGGGTGCGATCATCCTGATGCACGACGCCGGGGGCGATCGTTCGGAGACCATCGCCGCGCTGCCCGCGATCGTCAAAGGCCTGCGCAAACGGGGCCTGCGCCCCGTGACGATCCCCCGCCTGATGCTCGACGACCCCCCGCCCCCGGGTCAGCCCCTGCCGCGAAGCCTCGCCGGAGACTGACCCGCCGCAGGCCCTACGATGTCTCTCGTGAACGCCTCAAGCACGCAGGCGCCGCCGATCCTTCACCTGTCCTCCGTGATCGGCAGCCCGTTGCGCGACAACGACGGCGAGCGTCTGGGCAAGGTCGAGGACCTGATCGTCCGCCTCGGCGGGATCGGCTACCCGCCGATCACGGGCTTCCTGGTGTCGGTGGCCGGACGCACCTCCTACCTGGGCGCCGACCGCGTGTCGGACATCGGCTCGGACGGCGTGGTGCTGCGCAAGGCCAAACTGGACCTCCGCCGCTTCGAGCGCCGCGCCGAGGAGGTACTGCTGGGGCGCGACGTGCTCGACCGCCAGCTGATCAACCTGGAGGGTGCCCGGCTCGTGCGGGCGAACGAGATCGAGCTGGCCCTGGTCGCGGGCTCCTGGCGGGTGGTCGGCGTCGACACCGGTCCCCGAGGCGGCTTCAGGCGCCTGCTGCCCAAGCCCCTGGGCGCGCGCATCGCCACGGGCGAGTTTCTCGACTGGGCCGGCGTCGAGCCGTTCGTCGGGCACGTGCCCACGCTGCGCCTGCGCATCCCCCACCCCAAGCTCGCCAAGCTCCACCCCGCCCAGATCGCGGACCTCGTGGAGGCCGCATCGCGACGCGAGGGCGAGGAGATCATCCAGGCCGTCGGGCAAGACGACCGCGAGCTGGAGGCCGATGTCTTCGAGGAGCTGGACGACCACCACCAGCGCGAGTTCCTGGAGGACCGCTCCGACGCCCAGGTCGCCGAGATCCTCTCGCGCATGGCCCCCGACGATGCCGCGGACGTGATCGGGGAGGTCGACGAGCACCGTCGCGAGGGGGTGCTCACGCTGCTGCCCGCCAGCCACCGCACCAAGGTCAGGGCGCTGCTGGGCTACGACCCCGCCGAGGCCGGCGGCCTGATGAGCCCCGAATTCGTCTCGCTGCCGAGCACCACCACCGTCGGGGACGCGCTGGGGGCCGTGCGGGCGAGCAGCATCGAGCCGGAGGTGCTCACGGCGGTGTTCGCGACCGCCCCGGACGGCTCGCTCGCCGGGAGCGTGCCCGTGGCGGCGCTGGTGCGCGGCGAGACCCAGGCGCCGCTCAGCACCCTGGTCAAGCACGACCTACCCTGTCTGCGTCCAGATGACTCCTTCGAAGAGGTCGCGCGGCTGCTGGCCGACTACAACCTCACCTGCGCCCCCGTGGTCGACGAGGACAAGCGCATGGTGGGCGTGGTGACCGTCGACGACGTGCTCGAGGCGATGCTGCCGCGCGGCTGGCGGCGGCGCTTCGGCCTGCTCGGCGAGGACTGAGCGAGGTCGCCCTCGACACCCGCCGGCACCGGGCCGGCGCACCCGAGAGGCCCCGGCAGCCGGGGGCCAATACACTCAGCGCGTGAGCAGCCGAGCCAGTCAGATAGATGGTGGTCCGAGTACCGTCCCTCATGCGCCGTATCCGGTCGGCCGCCCGCGGTCGACCGCGGCTGCCTGCCCGCCTCAGCTCTCGTAGAACTCGCGTCTTCGCGTTCCTCGGCCTGCTCGGGCCCGGGCTGATCGCGGCCAACGCCGGCAACGACGCCGGCGGAATCGCCACCTACTCCTCGGTGGGCGCCAAGTATGGCTACGGCCTGCTGTGGATGATGGTGCTGATCACCTTCTCACTGGCGATCGTGCAGATGCTGGCGGCCCGCATGGGCGTCGTCACCGGCAAGGGCCTCGCCGAGTTGATTCGCGAGGAGTACGGGATTCGCTGGTCGGTGTTCGCCACGACGGCGGTGCTGATCGCGAACATGGGCATCTGCATCTCGGACTTCGTGGGCGTCGGCGCCGCCCTGAGCCTCGCCGGGCTGCCCGCGCAGCTGACGGTGCCGGTGATCGCGTTCGTGATCTGGACGGTGATCGTGCGCGGCTCCTACCGCTCGGCCGAGCGCATCTTCATTTGGCTCACGATCCCGTTCTTCGCCTATCCCGTGGCGGCCATCCTGGCCCACCCCAAGTGGGGCGATGTGGGCAAGGCGATCGTGCTGCCCCACCTCCACGGGGGCTCGACCTACCTGCTGCTGTTCATCGCCACCGCCGGCACCACGATCACCCCCTACATGCAGCTCTACCTCCAGTCGGCCGTGGTCGAGCGCGGCGTTCGCGAGGACGAGCTGAAGCGCGAGCAGCGCGAGGCGGTTTCGGGCGCGGTGTTCGCCAACGTGGTGGCCTGCTTCATCATCATCGCGACCGGCGCGACCCTGTACACCCACGGGATTCACAACATCGGCTCGGCCACCGACGCCGCCCGGGCGCTGACGCCGTTTGCGGGCCGCTACGCCGAGGTGCTCTTCGGGGTTGGCCTCTTCGGGGCGAGCCTGCTGGCAGCCGCGATCCTGCCGATCGCCACCTCCTACGTGGTCGCCGAGTCGCTCGGCTACGAGAAGGGCGTTGGGCGGCGCCCCGAGGAGGCCCCGGTGTTCGTGCGGGTCATCACCGGCATGATCGTGATCGCGATGCTCGTGGCGATCGTCCCCGGGCTGCCCGTGATCTCGCTGCTCGTCGGCGTCCAGGTGGTCAACGGGGTGCTGCTCCCGATCAACCTGTTCTTCCTCTGGCGGCTATCCCGCTCCCGCCGCGTGATGGGCGAGCACCGCAGCCGCGGCCTGCTCGACGGAACCGCCGGCGTGACGGTCGCCGTGACCTCCAGCCTGTCAATCGCGCTGGTCGTGATCACCCTCGCCGGGCTGTAGGCCGACCCGGGCCACAGGGAACTTTTATGCGCGCTTGCGCGCTTTCTTCGCCGGTTCTTATGAGCTGAGCCGAGTATCTGCGGTGGATGACCAAGCGCAGCGGAGCACCCTGGCTCAACTACCTCCTGGGCGCCCTCTGCGTGGCGGCGATCGTCGTTGCCGTCTTGATCGTGGGCCCGGCATCGGGGAAGCAGAGCACCCAGACGCGCACCGCCACGGCCGCACGGGGCGTGGTGCAGTCCACGGCATCCGGCAGCGGCAACCTTCAGGCCGCCAACCAGCTCGACGTGAACTTCAGGACCAGCGGCACCGTGACCGGCATCTACGTCTCCGCGGGCGAGCACGTCCACGCCGGCGAGCTACTTGCGGCGATCGACCCCAAGCCCGCCGAAGTCGCGCTCGAACAGGCCAAGGCCAACCTGGAGGCCGCGAAGGCCACGCTGAGCAAGACCGAAGAAACAAACGAAGAGGCCGGGACCTCCACGCGGACGACCTCCTCAACCGCTCGCTCGACCGCCCCGGCAAGCACCAGCAGTCCGACGGAAGACGCGACCGAGAGCGCCGCCACCCAAGCAGCCAACCTGGCCTCCGCGCGTGCCGCGGTGCACAGCGACGAGCTGAGCGTGCAGAGCGCCGAAGAAGCGCTCGCGGACACCCGTCTGTACGCCACCGACGCGGGCACCGTGGCATCCGTCTCCGGAAACGTGGGCGACGTGGTCTCGGCGGCGAGCGCCGGGTCATCGACTTCCGGCGGGGGCAGCGCCACCGGGACAGCGGCCGGCTCGGGCGCATCCTCCGGCACGGGCCGCGGGGGCGGCACGAGCGCCTCCGCCGGTTCCGGCACGGGCTCCTCGTCGAGCAGCTCCGGCAGCGGCTCCAGCGCCACCTCCGCGTTGATTGTGATCACCGACCTCAGCTCAATGCAGATGGTGGTGCCCTTCAGCGAGTCCGACATCGTTCACATCAGGCGCGGTCAGATCGCGACCGTGACGGTGAACGCGCTCAGCAGCGAGAAGCTCGCGGCACACGTCACCGACGTGGCGGTGCTCTCGACCAGCAACAGCGGCGTGGTCAGCTACAACGTGACGCTCCAGCTGGAGCAGACCGAGGCAGGCCTGAAGCCCGGGATGAGCGCCTCCGCGCAGGTGGTCACCGCCCAGGTGGAGGATGCCGTGAACGTGCCTTCGAGCGCCGTCAGCGGCACCGGCGCAAGCGCCGCCGTGACCGTGCTGCGCAGTGGCAAGCAGGTGCGCCAACCGGTGGCCGGCGGCCTGGTGGGTGACAGCACCACCCAGATCGTGAGCGGCCTGAAGGCAGGTACGCAGGTGGTGCTGCCGCAGATCGCGACCAGCCTCACGACCGCCACGGGGGCCACAGGGTTCGGCGGAGCCCGCGCCGGGGGCGCGGGCGGTTTCCGCGGCGGCGGTGGCATCGTCCTTGGCGGAGGCGGGCTTGGCCCGTGATCGCCGTCGAGCAGGTGAGCAAGACCTATCGGCTCGGCGAGATCGAGGTCCATGCCCTGCGCGGCGTCACGCTCGCGATCCAGCGCGGTGACTTCGTGGCGATCATGGGCAGTTCGGGCAGCGGCAAGAGCACGCTGATGAACATCCTGGGCTGCCTGGACGTGCCCAGCAGCGGGCGTTACCGGATCGACGGCGTAGACGTGAGCACGCTCGACGAGGACGACCTCTCCGACCTGCGCAACCGCAAGCTCGGCTTTGTCTTTCAGAGCTTCAACCTGGTGGCCCGTACCAGCGCGCTCGCCAACGTCGAGCTGCCCCTGGCCTACGCCGGCATCCCCCGCGCGGAGCGACGCCGCCGTGCCGCCGCGGCGCTGGCGGCGGTGGGCATGGCCAACCGCGTCGAGCACCTGCCCTCGGAGCTTTCCGGCGGGCAGCAGCAGCGTGTTGCGGTCGCCCGAGCGATCGTCACGAACCCGGCGCTGGTGCTGGCCGACGAGCCCACGGGCAATCTCGACACGCACTCCACCGCGGAGGTGCTGGACATCTTCACGCGGCTGAACCGCGAGGGACACACCGTGGTGCTGATCACACACGAGCCCGACGTCGCGGCGCGGGCCGGCCGCGTGATCCGGCTGAGCGACGGCAGCATCGTCCAAGATCGTCTGAATTCTGCCCCCGGGGCCGACCCGGACGCGGCTCCCGCCCCGGGGTCCAATGTGAGCCTGAGAGCGCGCGGGGTCACGCCATGATCGGCTTTGAGACCCTGCGGATCGCGTGGGGCGGGATCGTGGCGAACAAGCTTCGCTCAGGCCTCACGATCCTCGGCATGACCATCGGGGTGGCCTCCGTGATCGTGCTGATCGCCGTCGGCAACGGCTCCTCGCGAGCGGTGCAGTCGCGGATCCAGAGCCTTGGCACCAACGTGCTGCTCGTGCTCGCCGGTGGACTGCGGGGAGGCTCACGCGTGAGTGCGAGCGCGGGCAGCGCCTTCACGCTCACCCAGGCCGACGTGGATGCGCTGAACAACCCGGCCAACGCACCCGACGTGAGTAGCGCCTCCCCGGTAGTCCAGGCCGGCGGCGTGACGCTGGTGAACGATGGGAGAAGCTATGAACCCTCACAGTTCGTTGGCACCACGCCCCCCTATCTCAGCGCGCACGACTACGCGGTCGCGGAGGGCGCCACGTTCACCGCGGCGCAGGTCTCCCACCACTCCCGCGTGGCGGTGATCGGGCCCACGGTGGTCGAAAACCTGTTTGCCGGAGCGGATCCGGTGGGTCAGACGATCCAGGCGGGCGGAGTCAACTTTCAGGTGATCGGGGTGACCGAGTCCAAGGGCTCCAACGGCGCCCAGAATCAGGACGACATCGTGATGGCCCCTCTGACGGCCGTACAGGACTCACTCACCGGCTACGGGGGGATCGCCTCGATCACCGTCCAGGCCAAGTCCGAGGCCCAGCTGAACGCGGCACAGGCCGAGGTGACTTCGACCCTGGAGACCGACCACAAGGTGTCGGAAGCCGCCAACCCGGGCTTTCAGGTGATCAACCAGGGCTCCCTGCTATCGGCCTCCAGCTCGACCAGCAGCGTCTTTACGACCCTGCTCGGCGAGGTCGCCGCGATCTCGCTGCTGGTCGGCGGAATCGGCGTGATGAACATCATGCTCGTGAGCGTCACCGAGCGCACCCGCGAGATCGGCATCCGCAAGGCGATCGGCGCGCGGCGCAGCGACATCCTCACCCAGTTCCTGACCGAGGCCGTCCTCGTGTCCACCTTTGGCGGCCTCACCGGGGTGCTGGTGGGGGTGCTCGGCAGTCAGTTCACGATCGCCGGTGTGCATCCCGTGATCGCGGTCTACTCGATCTTCCTGGCCTTTGGGGCCGCGGTGCTTGCCGGGCTTTTCTTCGGCACCTATCCAGCCGGACGCGCCGCGAGCCTGCGACCGATCGAGGCGCTGCGCTTTGAGTGAGAAGCCAACCCAGCCCCTGCCACCGACTGCCACTTCCAGTGAGGAAACCACGATGCCCGAGATGAGCCTCATCGACGACGAGCGGATCGAGAACGATGCCGGGAGCCACCGGCCCGAGGACGGCGCGGAGCTGCCCCGGCGCCCCCGCCGCAAGCTGCTGGCACCGGTGCCCGTGGCCCTCCTGGCTGTGCTGACGGCCGCCTGCGGCTTCATCGCGGGCGTGCAGGTTCAGAAGGGCCAGCAAAGCTCCAGCTCCGGGGTCGGTGCCCGAGCCGCAGTGGGCATCGCCGCACTCAGGGGCGCCCGCGGCGCCACGGCAGCGGGCGGGGCCTCGGGCGCTCGTGGCGCGAACGGCACAGCCTTCGGCGCCACCGGCGGACCGGGAGCAGGAGCGGCAGGCGCAGGAGGGGCAGGAGCGGGAGCGGGAACCGGCGCAACCGTCGGCGAAGTGGCAAACGTCGACGGCAAGACCCTGTACGTCACCGACAGCCAGGGCAACACCGTGAAGGTCGCGGTTCCCACCGGCCTGAAGGTCTCAAAGACGGTGAGCACCTCCGCGCACAACATCCACCCCGGCGAAACCGTGATCGTCCAGGGCGCCACGAACAGCGACGGCAGCATCGAAGCGCGTTCAATCAGCATCGGCTCAGCGGGCGGGCTCGGAGCCCTGTTTGGCGCTCGCGGAGCCGGTGGGGGTAGAGCTGCCGCGGGCGGCGGTTCAAGCGCAGGCGCAGGAGGCGCCGGCGCCCCCACCGTCCTCTTCGGGGGCTGAGAGCGTGTCTCCAGGTCCCCCTCAAGCCGATCATCCGAAAAGGAGCGTCATGCCCAAGACCCACATCGATCATCGAGTTCCGACGCTCGCCGTATCGCTCAGCCTGCTGCTAGCCACGCTCGGGCTGGCGGCCTGCGGGGGATCGGGTAGCTCCGGTGCCTCGACCGCCGCCTCGACTACCAGCACCTCAGCGACCTCCGCCAACGCCCAGACCGGCGCTCGCGACCCGGCTCGTTTCACCGCACTGCGGGCCTGTCTACAGAAGAACGGCATCACGCTCCCGCAGCGCCCCCCGGGTGGCGGGCGTGGCCCCGGCAGCAACAGGTCTCCCGGCGGGCTTGGTCCCGGCGGCAACCGGCCTCCCGGCGGACGCGGAGGCGGCCTGCTCCGCGGTGGGGGCGGCGCCAACCCACTGCTCCCCAAGGGCGTCACCCGCGCCCAGCTCCAGAGCGCGATGCGCAAGTGCGGCGGCGCCGGAGCGTTTGGCGGAGCTGCTCGCGCTAACAACCCCGCCTTCAGGCAGTCGCTGGCGAAGTTCGCCGCCTGCATGAGTCAGAACGGCGTGAAGCTGCCTGCCCCCAAGACTTCAGGCGGGCCGGTGTT
Organism: uncultured Solirubrobacterales bacterium; assembly: GCA_963813115.1. Taxonomy (GTDB): domain Bacteria; phylum Actinomycetota; class Thermoleophilia; order Solirubrobacterales; family Solirubrobacteraceae; genus Palsa-744. Next base: position 1,476,248 of record CAWEXS010000002.1, on the reverse strand, counting down.
CGACACCAAGGGGCTGAACACTCACAGCAAGGCCTTCATCGCGGCCGAGACCAAGTGCAGGCCACTGCTGCGGGGGAACTTCACCGCCGGTCGGCCCCCCGGGGCCCCCGGGGGTGCTTAGCGCCCGGTGCTCTTGGGCAGGCCGTGCGCGCCGAGGTCATGGTTGCTCGGAGCGGCCTCCGGGTCGCGAATCGCGGCCGCGCTCGGCTTGTCGGTGACCGTGGGGGTCGGCAGCGCGCCGATGCGTGCGATCAGCTGATTCCACTGTGAGGGGCTGAGGTCTCCGGTCACAACCAGCGGCGAGGGAGCGGTGTGACCCGCGGCGGCCGAGTGAGCGGCCTTGGCGGCCGCCGCCGGGGTGATCCCCACGGTCGCCCCGACCGGGCGGAAGCCGATGTGGATGTGGTTCCAGTGGTCGGGCAGCGCGAGCGTGTTCTGGGCACTGGGGTACTTCATCAGGCTGATGATCTGGTGCGGAATGAAGTTGCCCTGGAGCGTGAGCAGTGCGCGGATCGTGGTGTCGGTGATCGTGCCCACACCCTGATGGCCGGATATCGGGACCCCGTTGATCGCCGAGATGTCGACGGCATCGCCGAAGTAGTGCTCGGAGACGTTGCCCGAAGTGGTGTACTCGCCGTGGCCGCAGCGCAGCGCACTGACGGTGGGCTTCAGCCCGCTGCGCGAGAGGAACGCGAGCACGGCCAGCACCCGGCTGTCGACGGCACCCGAGGCGATGTCCTGACGCCCGCAGGCGTAGATGTCGATGCCCGGGTCGGAGAGCACCTCGCGCTCGAGCTGGCTCTTGGAGAGCAGGAACACTTCACCGGCGGTGGCCCCGGTCAGCACCGAGCTGGCCTTGGCGCCCTTGGGATGCAGCGCGACGTCGAGCTGCTTCCAGTTGTGCAGGATCGGCCGGGGATCGACCGTGGCGCTGTCGCCGGACGGGCGGATCGAGAACAGCATGTGGCCGTAGCGGGCGCCGGTAGGGATCCCGGTGCGGCCGAGCACGGTGCCCTGGCTGACGATCGAGCCTTTGCGCAGCGGCAGCCAGCGACCGCCGTGGGCATCGGTGAGTGGGGCCTGGTTGCTGGAGCGGGCGGCGGCGGCGAGCGCATCGGGGTTGCCGGGGTGGGCGAACAGGCGCACCTTGCCGAGCATCCCGGCGGGGGCGAGACCCGATTCGGGGGCCACCGAGGCTTCGGTCGAGAGCTTCTGCTTGGTGTGCGAGCGGACCCGCAGCGTGACGGGCGGCTGGTGACCGGCACTCGCGGGCAGCCGCGGCACGGGATCCTTCGCCGCCGAGACACTCGCCCGATCGGCGGAGGCGCTCTGGGCTTTCTTGGCCGCATGCCCCTTGGGCAGGTCGGCGAGCCGGTAGGTGGGCGCGATGCTCCCCAACCTGGCGTAGGTGAAGAGATCGCCGTAGACGTCGCGCAGGACTACGTAGTTGCCGAGCTTGCGTGAGTGCCCCAGTTTCACGACGCGCCCGTCCTGGACGGCCACCACGACGGCGTTCTTGGCACCCATCAGGTTGACCAGCCGCGGATCGCTGTGCCCGGCGTGGCTCGCGCCGGTGCTCGGGCCGGTTGTCGGTGAGGGAGCGAGCGCGGAGCCGGGCTTGACTGATTCCACGGGCACCGCGTTCGCGGTCGCGGTGGCGGTGGTGGGCACCGCGGTCGGCGCCGAGGCGTCAGATCCGCTGCCGGGAGGGCCCGCGGCCGAGCTTTTTGCGCTGCTGGCCACCCGGAAACCAGCGATCGGCGGACGCCCCTCGGTGAGACCGGTGAGCGTGGCGATCACCGACTGGGGATAGCTCGAGATCAGCTTGGCGCGCAGCAGCACCGAGCTGACGTAGGCGTCGGAGTGGTTGTAGGCCAGGATCGCGGCGTGCAGGTCGTGAGGCGCACCGGCCGCACGCAGATAGCGCGCCGCCGCAAAGATCGCGTCCACCGGGTTGTAGGGGTCGGCATTCCCGGCGCGGGTGGCGTCCACCCCATACTGCTGCCAGGTCTGGGGCTCGAACTGCATCCAGCCCACCGCTCCGGCTGTGGACACCGAGAGGTCGGTGCCGTAGTTGGTCTCCACCTCGTTGATCGCGGCGAGCACCTGCCAGGGCACGTCGTACTGGATGGCGGCCGCCTGGTAGATCGGCAGCAAGAACAGCGGGATCCGGTAGAAGCTGAGCGCCTGGGCCGAAAGCGCCATGGTCGCGGGGTTGATGACCGATCCGAACGCCCCCGGCTGACCGGCGATCGTCTGGGGCGCGAGCGCGACGCCGTTGGGTCCGCCCGCGGGCGTCGCTGCGGAGCCCGTGCCGCCAGAATTCTTACCCTTAGCCTTAGATCCACCCTTTGTCTTGCCATTCCCCTTACCGGCGGCGGTTTTCGTGAGGTTGCGATTGCGGGGCGTTACGGGGGTGATCTTCTGCTTGCGCGTGACGACGATCGCGGGAACGCTTTCGGCCTGGCCCGATCCACCCGTGGGGCCGGTCGGGGCCGGGGTGGGTGCCGGTGGATCGCTCGTGGTGCTGGTGGGCGCCGGCGTCGTGGATGTCGTGGTCGTCGGTTCGCTGCTGCCCTGGGGCGTGCCAGCAGGTTCGCCCGTTGCTCCCGCCACGGGTGCGGGTGGGGCGTCGCTGGGACCGCTCGAGCCGGTCGTGGGCTCGGCGCCAAGCGCCCCGGCGGCCAGCGGGCCGCTCAGTCCGGCCGCGGTCAGGCCTCCACCGGCCAGCGCCGAGAGCATCGCGCGCCGCGCCCAGCGCCGCGAAGCGGGCTTGGCGGGCCTGTGTGGATGGTCGTTGTTCTCAGATTCCATGGTCTTAGCGGGATGCTCGCCCACGCTGCGCGGGCCAGACCCCTCGATAAGTCATATCGGCAGGCAAACAGATATCCGTAAAGAGTTCGTAATCGCGTCGGGGTCGCCCGCGGGCGCCAAAGCCTGAATATCGGGGCATTGGGCGTTTAGCGGCCCAATTTTATTGGGGCACCAGTCGGAAGCCCGGTTGTGGCCGAATTGCGAGTTTTGCGCAGGATCTCATGCAGTCGGACGGCTGAGCCGACAGGCGCGGAGGCCTGAGACGCTCAGCTGCGTTGCTCTGTTCGCGGGATCGCGCCGGGTTCCTGTGCGAGCGCCCGCAACCCGGCGAAGAAGATCAGGAGCATCGTGCCGTAGAGATCATCGGCGGCCACCCCCGGCTCCAGCATCCGCTCCAGCGCGAATCCGTTGGCCATCGCGAAGGTCATCACGGCCAGCTCATCGGCCTCGATCGGCAGCTGGAGCCCCAGCTCCTCGGCGCGCCGGGCGAAGATCGCGGCGATACCCGCGCGCAGATCGCTGTAGCGGCGCACCAGCTCGCCGCGAAAGGCCTCATCGCGCCCGGCGTGGGCGGCGAACTCGAAGAACAGCCGCTGCCAGCCTGGATCGCCGGCGAGATGTCGAGCGAAGTCCTCACCGGCCGCCCGGGCCTGCTCCTCGATCTCCGAATCAGACCGGGAGAGCCGCTCTATCTGTTCCAGGCGCTCGGCGAAGCGCTGCTCGAGCATCGCCAGGAACAGCTCCTCCTTGCTCGCGAAGTTCGCGTAGAAGGCGCCCTTGGTAAAGCCCGCGCGGGCAGCGACCTCATCGATCGAGGCCTGCTGTAAGCCGCGCCTGGCGAACACCTCGGCGGCGGCGCCCATGAGGCTCAGGCGCGTCTGCTGCTGACGCTCCTTGCGGGTCAACGGCCGCTCGACGCTCATCTCGACGGCGCGCCCACCAACTCCCGCTCGTCCACGTCCGAGCCACGCCTGGCCACAACCTCAACCTGAGCCTGACGCTCAGGTGCGAGCGTGATCGCGCGTCTCACCACGCGCTCTGAGTCGGCGCCGACCGCCCCCAGCTCCACCTCGCCCAGCACGGTCTCAAGCACCTTCTTCATCTCGAACAGCGCGAAGCTCGCCCCGAGACAACGGCGCACCCCGCCCCCGAACGGGATCCAGGTGTAGGTTCCGGCGGGCCTCTCAAGGAAGCGCTCGGGCAGGAAGGCGCGCGGCTGTGGGTAGAGGTCCTCGCGACGGTGCACCAGGTAAATGCAGGGCACCACCGCGGCCCCCGCCGGGATCGTGTAGCCGCCAAACTCCATCGGCTCGGACAGTCGGCGCACCACGATCGGCAGCACCGGGCGCAGACGCATGGTCTCCTTGATGACCGCATCGAGATAGACGCTCTCCTCGCCCGACTCGGCGCTCGCCGCCACCTCCTCGCGCAGGCGCCGGAGCTTCTCGGGATGGCGCAGCAGGCGCTCAAAGGTCCAGGCCAGTGAGGTGGCGGTCGTCTCGTGTCCCGCGATCAACAGCGTGATCAGCTCATCCCGCAGTTCACGGTCGCTCATCTGCGAGCCGTCCTCGTAGCGGGCCCCGATCAACATCGAGAGGATGTCCTCGCGCTCATCCAGGTCGCGCTCCAGGCGGCGGCGCGCAATCTCTCCCAGGACCGCCTCGTCCACCGGCTCCATCAACCGGCGAAACCCGGCGCGACGCTCGGTTCGGGCGGGGCCGAGCACGGACATCAGCCCCAGCTCGCGCCAGTCGGTGGTCGACTCGATCATGCGCCGCAGGGGCTCGCACAGGTGCTCCATGCTCGCCACCTCGGTCACGCCGAAGACGGCCCGCATGATCACCTCGAGCGTGATCTCCTGCATCCGTGGCCACAGCGCGAACGGCTCACCGAGCGGCCAGCGGTCGATCTCGGCGCGGGTCGCCGCCTCCATCAGCTCGCCGTAGCGCTGCATGCGCTCCCCGTGGAAGGGCGGCAGCATCAGCTTGCGGTGAGCCATGTGCTCGGGCTCATCCAGCAGCAGTACCGAGCGGGGGCCCAACATCGGCCGGAGGATCGCGTTGGCCTCGCCCGCCCGCAACACGTTGGGATCGCCCGTGAACACGCGCTTGATGTCCTCGGGGTCAGATAGAAACACCCAGTCACCCTCGTTCTGGATACGCAGCGTGAACACGTCCCCGTAGCGCTCGCGACAGCCCTCCAGGAACGGCAGCGGGCGCGCGATCCAGCCGAGGGTCTGTAGCGCACGCGGCAAGCGTGGTCCGGGAGGCATTCCAGCACGGCTCGTGTTGCTCATTGGGGCGCGCTCCGATCGCATGGTGGTGATGGTCATCTCAGTGGACCGCCCGCCGGAGAGGCCCACTCGCTCGGCGCGGCAAAGCCTCGCCAAATTCAGATACCACACAGTATCTGACACGGGCTAGTTGTCAAGCGGCCGCCGTTGAAGATCGCAGCGCTCTATTCTGTCTCCCAGAGGGTTATAGGGTCGATGGCGTCGCCAATGACGCCCAACGAGGGAGTGGAGAGCATGTCCAGAATTCGCGTCGTCGCGGCAGCGCTGCTGGGGAGCGCGCTACTAATGGTTCCCGCCACAGCCCAGGCGGCACAGACCATCAATCTGCATGCCCGCTTCACCCCCAACGTGCTGGGGTCACCGACGAACGCGTCGGGCAGCGCCACGGTCACCTCCACCATTGGGGGCCTGCCTTCGCCGATCACGGGTTTCACGCTGAAGGGCCCCGCGGGCATGAAGATCGACGCCACAGGCACCGGCACGTGCAACGCCGGGGCGATCGAACAGAACGGCCCGACGGCCTGCCCCAAGGATTCTGTCGCCGGCTACGGCGGCGGGATGGGCGCGCTACAGCTGGGCACCCAGATCATCGAAGAGCCCTTCACGCTCAACCTGTTCCTCGGCAACAACAAGCCGGGCCACGAGGTCATCCTGCTCTACGTCGAAGCGGTCTCGCCGGTCTCGATCCAGCTGGTCTTCACGGCCCCGGTGGTCAAGTTCCCCGCCCCGTACGGCATGGGCTTCCACTTCAACGTCCCGCTGATCCCAACGCTCCCCGGAGCCTCCAACGCCTCGGTGCTGAGCGCTCATCTCACGATCGGCGCCACCAACGTGGCGTACTTCAGGAAGGTCGGGGGCAAGCGCAAGCTGGTGCACGTCAAGGGTCTGATCCTCCCCAAGACCTGCCCACGAGGGGGCTTCCCGATCGAGTCGGACTTTACGTTCGAGGACGGCACCAGCAACGAAGTCAAGATCAAGACCCCCTGCCCGCGCAAGAAGAAGTAGGGAGGGGTCATGCGCATGCGACGGCTCGGTCTGCTGTTGACCACGGTTTGCCTGTTCGGCTCCGCGGCGGTTGCCGCGAACGCTGAAACGGTGGCCGCGGTCAAGCCGTCCTTCTCCCCGGATCGACTCGGCGCCTCCACGGTATTCACGCTGGGCCTGAACTTCGGCGGAGCGCATCAGCGCATCCCCGCGCCGGTCAGGACCTCGGTCGTGCACCTCCCGGCCGGCCTGGGGCTCAACATGCGGGGCATCGGCATCTGCCGGCCGGAGCGCCTGCGCAAACATGGGCCGAGCGGCTGCCCGGCATCCTCACTGCTGGGACGGGGTCATGCACTGCTGGAGGCGCAGGCCGGGGCCCTGGTGATCACCGAGAGCGCCACCCTCGAGGCCTTCCGCGGCCCCAACCGCGCCGGGCACCCAATGCTCGAGGTCACCGGCCAGGGACTGACCCCGCTGGTCGAGCGGATCACCTTCACCGGCCTGGTGGTCGCGGACCGTGCCCCCTACGGCCTCAAGGTCAAGATGACGATCCCTCCGATCCCGACCCTCCCCACCGAACCCAGCGCCTCGACGGTGAGCTTCTCGCTGACGTTCGGGGGAGCCGGTGCCCACAAGACGGTGACCGTGCCCAGCCAGTGCCCCGTAGGGGGCTTTCCGTTTGCGGCCGACTTCGGCTTCAACGATGGTTCGAGCGCGACCGCCAGCTCCGCGGTCGCCTGCCCGTAAGCGGCTGCACAGGACGAGCCCCACACGTCAGCCAAAGCGTGAGCTGAACTCGAGGGGAGTGCTTCTCAGACCCCGCCGAGGATTGCACGCCAGATCGCACCTAGCTCGGCGACCTGCCCCTCCTCCAGCGGGTCGAAGAAGCGCTCGCTCACCTGCGCCCAGTGCCGGTGCAGCGCCCGGGCCGCCAGCTCCCGTCCCGCCGGGGTGATCAACGCGAAGACCCCGCGCGAGTCGCTGGGACATGAGGTGCGCTGCACGAGGCCGCGCAGCTCCAGTGTGTCGACGATCCGCGAGACCCGGCTCTGACTGAGCAGGCCGCCCTGCGCGAGGTCGCTCATGCGTACCTGTCCCGTGCTCTCCTCCGCGATCCGCGCGAGCACCCCCAGGGCGCTCACCGAGATGCCGAACTCGGCGCCCAGACCGGCCTCCAGCGCGCGCACGATCTCGGCGTGGGCCGCCATGAAGCCCACCCACGCCGCCTGCTGGTCCTCCGGCAGGCGGGGCACGCCGTCGCCGTCCAGTGCGCCGCCGGGGCAGGCGGCGGCCGCCTCCTCGATGACCTGCTTGGGGATGTCGGGGTTCGTGATCCGCGCCATTGTTCTCATCCCCAGTCTAGAAGTCGGAGATAGGGCCTCCCGGGACCGCGCGATCTCGGTAGTCTTGAGCGCATGGAAACCATCCTCTCGGTGCTCCAGGTGATCGTCTCGATCGTCCTCATCTTCCTGGTGCTCATGCACTCCGGCAAGGACTCTGGGCTCTCCGGAGCGTTCGGCGTCGGCAGCGGCACCGGTCCCCTGGGCGGCGGCTCGATGGTCGAGCGCAACCTCAACCGCTGGACCATTTTCTTCGCAATCATCTTCGTGCTGAACACGATCGTGCTGCTGAAGCGGCCCTGGGGCTAGTCCCCCTCCCCCGGCACCGCTGCCGCCCCCGGCATGGCCTCTCTCACCGCGGGCCCACAGCTCCAGCCCTTCAGCTCTAGCCCTTCTAGCCCTGCTCCAGCGCCTCGATCCGGTTGAGGATCTCGAGGGCTTCGGCGCGCAGCACCCCACCGGTGGCCCGGTAGTCCTCGTCGGAGAGCTTGCCCGTGCGGTAGTCCAGCTCCAGATCGCGTAGCTCGCGGTACTTGGCCTCGCGCGCGGTCCGCAACTCCGCCAGGTCCGCGGCCAGACCCGCCGACTCCGGGGCGCGCTCGGCGCGCACCCTCAGCAGCGGCGCGCTGATCACCACGATCACGACCGCCAGCAGTGCCAGCGTGAGCAGGGCCACCGCTACGTTCATCGGTCGATCCCGGCCGTAGCCCCGCGGGCCGGCCGAGCCGTGAGCGAGATCAGCATCCCCCGTTACCCAGGCACGCGCGAGGCTCAGGCACGCGCGAGGCCGCGCGCCGGCTGATCTTCGACCGATCGGCTGCGCGAGCGCAGGCTCACCCGCCGCCGCACCGCGCTGGGTGTCGGCCAGATCGCGATCAGCCCCCCGCCGCCCACGATCATGCCGCCGATCCAGATCCAGATCACGAGCGGATTGACGATGAAGTGAAACTGCGCCGGGGGCGGGTTCTGCATGTAGGCCCGCGCCATCACCGCAACCGCCACGATGCCCGCTTCGGGCTCCACCAGCGGGATCGTCTTGTTGGCGATCGCAATGATCCGCTTCAGCTTGGGCGTGTCGATTTCGGGGGCGATCGCGCTCCACACGTCGCGGGTGATGCCCGCGTCCATGCTCACATGGCTGACCGCCGTCCCACCGATGAAATGACCCACCGAGCCCTGGGTGGGATCGCCCGAGTCATAGAAACCCTCGCTCGGTCTCAGCGTCGCCACGTGATGCGAGTGCTTGCTCACGTCGAGCACCGCGCCCAGACTGAGCGTCGCCCCGGTGTGCGCCGGGTCGTACTTGGGGGTCACCGAGGCCGTCGGGCGCACGTAACGAATCGTGTAGGCGCCCACGTGCGTGGACTGTCCCGGTGAGAGCCCCAGCTCGGTGGCGTGCTGGAAGGACGAGGAAGCCGCCACGCCCACGAACAGCACCGCCATCCCGAGATGGACGATGTAGCCGCCGTAGCGCCTGCGATTGCGTTGCACCAGCGCCAGCAGCGCCACCGGTGCGGCCTCGTGCGCCATCGCGCGGCGCACCCGCACCCCCCGCCAGAACTCCTGGCCGATGCTTCCCAGCACGAATGCCGCGCAGCAGAACATCGTGATCGCCGGCGGCTTCACGGGCAGACCGGCGGCCAGCAAGACGATCAGGGTCACCAGGGCGCTTGACAGTGGCACCACGAAGTTCCTGCGTGCATTGGCGAGCGTCGCGCGTCGCCAGGCGATCACCGGGCCGATGCCGGACAGCAGCACCAGGATCAGCGCCAGCGGCACCGTGTAGCGGTCGAACCACGGCGGCCCCACCGAAGCCGCCTGGCCTTTGACGGCTTCGGAGATCAGCGGGAAGTAGGTGCCCCAGAAGATCACGAAGCACAGGCTCACCAGCACAAGGTTGTTGGCCAGGAAGACCGACTCGCGTGAGAGCAGCGAGTCCAACCGGTGCTCTGAGCGCAGGATGTCCCGGCGAGTGACCACCAGATAGATAGAGCCCACGATCAGCACCCCGATCAGGCTCACGAACGGCACACCCAGGGTCGCTCCCCCGAAGGCGTGAATCGAGCTGAGGATGCCGCTGCGCACCAGGAAGGTGCCCATGATCGCCAGTGTGCCCGTGGCCAGCACGAGCGACACGTTCCAGACCTTCAGCATCCCCCGCTTCTCCTGGATCATCAGCGAGTGCAGGAAGGCGGTGCCCGTGAGCCAGGGCATCAGCGAGGCGTTCTCCACCGGGTCCCAGCCCCAGTAGCCGCCCCAGCCCAGCTCGGCGTAGGACCAGCGGGCTCCCAGCAGGATGCCGATGCCCAGAAAGAACCAGGCCGCGAAGGCGAAGCGGCGTGTCGCGCGGATCCACTCGGCGTCGACCCGCCGTGCCAGCAGGGCGCCGATGCCGAACGCCAGCGGCACCGTGCAGAGGGTGTAGCCCGAGTACAGCATCGGGGGGTGGATCATCATGCTCGGATGGCGCAGCAGCGGGTCGAGCCCCACCCCTTCCGCCGGAGCCGGATGGGTCGAGGCAAACGGCTGGGCGTAGAACACCATCAGTGAGATGAAGAAGCCCCCGAAGCCCAGCAGCACGGCCGTGGCGTAGGAGGCCACGTCACGCATCCGCCTGCGGGTGAGGAAGAGCACCAGGCTCGACCACAGCGACAGCAGCCAGGCCCACAGCAAGAGCGAGCCTTCCTGGGAGGACCAGACGGCGGCCGCCTTGTAGAACGTCGGCGTGCTCAGGCTGGAGGTGTCCGCGACCGTGTTGAACGAGAAGTCGTTGCGCAGGAACGCGATCTCCAACACCGCAAAGGCGACCGTCAGGATGCCCGCCAAGGCATAGACCGCGCGCCTGCCCGAGTCCGACCACTCCGGGCGCCCCGCACGCGCCCCGTAGAGCGACGCCGCGATCCCGTACGCGCAGACCCCGAGCGCCAGTACCAGACAGGCCCTGCCGAGGTCGGCCATCCTCAGTAGTTCTGCTTCTCGCTCGGCGGCGCCACCTTGTACTTGGAGGGGCACTTGGTGGTCAGGGTGTCGCGCTGACCGATGAACCCGGTGCCCTGCTTCTCCACGGTGACGATGATCTCGCGCCCTTCACGAAACGGGTCCGGAACCGAGCCCGTGTAGGCCACGTTCACGATCCCTTCGCCCGCGCGATCGCGCACGCTGAAGTCCAAGACCGATCCCACGTGCCGGACGGAGTGCGCGAGCACCGTGCCCGTCAGCTGATAGCTGTGTCCCGGCTGAGCCTTGTGCAGCAGCTGGCTGGGGCCCAGCGCGGGGCTCGCGGCGCTAAAACTCGTGTAGATCAGCGCGCTCGCCAGCAGCACGGCCGCACTCAACGCCACCACCAGGCGCACCGTTCGCTTGCGGGCGGGATTCATCCTCCCCAGTATCTCAAACCGCCGCACCGTTGCTGCCAATAGCGGCTGCTCCCGGTCATCCGGCCAGGAAATCGGAGAGAAGAAGCGAAACCTTCTGGGTCCTGCCGAGTCTGGGTAGTAGAGATGCACCTGCTAGCAAACCTCCATCTGATCACCGAGCACCGCTCCCGCCGCCACCGCGCGGCCCGACGCGCCGACCACGGGCGATCGCGCCCCACCGCCGAGACGCTGCTGCGAACGCCCCGCGCGCCGCAGGAGCCCCAGCCCCGCAAAGAGCAGGGGCAGACTGAGCAGCAGCCGGTTGAGTCACAGGCCCTGCGCGAGGATCTACAGATACCCGACGTGGCGCTCAGGCGCGTGCGCGAGTCCGGCGGCCCGCTCGATCACGCCTCCTACGCCTGCCAGTGCGGCTACGTGTTCCAGGCCGATGTCTCCACCACCGTGGAGTGTCCGCACTGCCACGTGGCACAGGCCTGGTAGCCAGGGACACGCGTTTCACAACGCCGTGGTGTGCGTGGGCCTTCAGGTCCCCGGGCGGGACACTACCTCGGCGATCCATGAGTCATGCTGCTGCCAATACGCAACATCGGCCACCTGACTCAAGAGATTCGACACGGCTGGGTTGAGGTCGGCATCGCGGTCATCCAGGACAGCCATCAGGCGGTAGCCGTTGACCTGGCTTAGGTCCCCGAACTCGACGTACACCGCACTGGCAAGGTTCCACGCCCGCTCTCCACCGATCGGCTCGATGACGGTCTCCGTGCCCGGGACGAAAAGGGTCGCGGTGTAGGAATGACCGGAGGCACCCTTGAGCGGATGCTCGGATTCAACCTCGACCTTGTGCTTATGGAGCGTGCCTGCGATCACGTCAACGAACTCCAATCCCTTTGTGGCCTTATGCCGCAAGAACGTCGAGGCCTCAGCGAGACTCACCGCAGCACTGGCGATGCGTTGACAGGCATCGGCGATTTCCGCCCGTCCCGCAACGGTCGTAATGAGCTGGCCGCCATCGAACACGGCGTCACAGCGCCGCGCGATCTCGGCGGCCGGCCTGCGGATTTTCCTAGCCCCCAAGGTCCCGACCAGCGTCGCATCGGCGGCGCCCCGATCGGAGACGACATACCGGCCATCCGGCGCCTCCTCCACATATACGACGACGCCATCGCCATCCGGGTACTCAAACGGCGTGAGAACCCGCAGACGGCCGTCCTCGCAGTGAGCGTCAACCTCGCTGTTGAGGAGATCACGAAGCTGCTGAGCTATGTCGAGCGCGGCGATCATGATGGGATGCGTAGCTGCTCTCCGGCTGGTGGTGACTGATAAGAACTGCTCGGGTCTATGTTTGCACGCACACAGAAGGCAACGAACGCATCGGCATGATCTCGTGCACCCTCAAGCTCGACCGAGGGCCGAGCGAGCCTCATCCCGAGTACGGGATGCCAGGTGTGCTCATGGTCACGATCTCGGAACTTGCGGGGCCAGCCGACGGACCGTGACGGCGGGTTGCTGTGGCTGTGAGGGGGCGGCTGGGCATCCCAGCGCAGCACCTCATTCCCCTGGCGTAGCAGCTTGAACGTCCAGTGCCTGGCATGGTCGAGGTGGAAGACGAGCAGCATCTCACCACGCACGACGCTGCGATGGGCGACAAGCAGGCGTGCCGTTAGGACATGCTCGCTGCGTTGCCTCCATTCAGCGCGCTTGGCCGCGGGAACCTCCTTGGCCAAGGCAAGGAAATCATCGACATCGGCTTGCGACAGCGCCACCCGGCATATTCAACCTGCCGGAACGGCGTCCTGGCTCGCGCGAGCGAGTTTGGACGACGCCAGTCGGCTGACACGCAGGCGGCGCCGTCCAATTCCCAGTGTGGCCTGAAAAAGCGGGTCCAGCCCTACTTGATGTGCATCCCGGAGATCGCGCGGGAGATCACGAGCTGCTGGATCTCGGCGGTTCCCTCGAAGATGTCGTAGATCTTGGCGTCGCGGTGCCAGCGCTCCACGGGGAACTCGCGGGTGTAGCCGTTGCCGCCCAGGATCTGGATGGCGCGCTCGGTCACCCAGACGGCGACCTCGCCCGACTTGAGCTTTGACATCGAGCCCTCGGCGTTCTCGAAGGGGACCTGGTTGCGTCCCATCCAGGAGGCGCGCCACACCAGCAGACGGGCGGCGTCGATCTCCATCTTCATGCGAGCCAGGGTGAAGGCGATCGACTGGTTCTCGATGATCTTGCGACCGAACTGCTCGCGCTCCTTGGCGTAGTCCAGCGCGTACTCGTACGCGGCCCGGGCGATACCGAGCGCCTGCGAGCCCACCGTCGGGCGCGAGGCCTCGAAGGTCTGCATCGCGGCCTGTGACTTACCGCGCTTGCCCTCGCGCACACGGGCGATGCGCTCGTCGAGCTTCTCCTTGCCGCCCAGCACATAGCCGGCCGGGACGCGACAGTCGTCGAGGTAGACGTCCGCGGTGTGGGAGGCCCGCAGGCCGTGCTTGGAGACCTTGGCGCCCTGGGAGATGCCCTTGGCTTCGCTCATCGGCACCACGAACGCCGCGTGACCGCGCGAGCCCAGCTCGGGGTCGATCGTGGCGATCACGACGTGCACGTCGGAGATGCCGCCGTTGGTCGCCCAGGCCTTCTGACCGTTGATGACCCACTCGTTGGTGGCCTCGTCGAACTTGGCCCGCGTGCGCACGCCCGAGACGTCCGAGCCCGCGTTGGGCTCCGAGGCGCAGAACGCGGCGACCTTGAGGTCGTCCTGGGTGCCGAAGCAGCGGGGAATCCACTCACCGATCTGCTCGCCCGAGCCCTGTCCGAAGATCGCGGCCACGGCCAGCGCGGTGCCCATGATCGACATGCCGATGCCGGCGTCGCCCCAGAACAGCTCCTCGTTGACGATCGGCAGCGAGAGTCCGGTGGGGTCGGCGAAGAACTGGGCGAGACCCTCGAATCCGTATAGACCGATCTTGGCGGCCTCCTGGATGATCGGCCACGGGGTCTTCTCCTTCTCATCCCATTCGTGGGCCGCCGGGCGCATCACGTCGGCGGCGAAGCCGTGCACCCAGTCGCGGATGTCCTTCTGGTCCTGGGTGAGGGCCAGCGAGAACGTGTTCTCCTGGCCGGCCGAGTTGGCGATCGCCTCGACGGCGGCCTCCGCGGCCCCTGTTGCGTCGATGGTGGCTACAGAATCGGCTGACATCGGGCGGGGATCTCCTTTGTGTGGGACGAGCGACCGGGTTTCATGGCACCCGGGGCGTGGCTGGGGACGGGGTTGGCCGGGGGCTGACAAATCAAGGGTACTCCAAGTCTTGAACAACTGTCAAATGAAAGATTGAACATTGTTTACAGGAGCCGAGGGCCGCTATATAGTGCTCTGCGATGGCCCTCTCCCCCTCGCCCCGCACACCGCCGGTCGCCCCGCGCACACCGCCGGCCTCGCGCCGTGCCCAGGTTCGACGCGAGCGCGAGCGAGAGATTCTCGCCGCCACCCGCGTGCTGTTCGACGAGCGCGGGATGCAGGACGCGCCGATCGAGGACATCGCCCGCGAGGTGGGCATCAACAAGGCCCTGATCTACCGTCACTTCTCCTCCAAGGAGGAGCTGTTCGTGTTGACGCTGACCAGCTACCTCTCGGACCTCGCGATTCAGCTCGACGGGGTTCCGGGCACGCTCGACCCGGTGGCCCAGCTGGAGGACGGCTGGCGGCGCTACACCGACTTCTGCCTCGATCACCCCGCCTTCCTGGACTGTGGGCTCTCGCTCATGCGCCGGCCCGCCGTGTCGCTGCGCGAGACGATCGCCGACGCGGTGTGGATCCGCCTGGGCCAGAGCATGGCCGCCTGCCTCAGCCGGCTCGCGCGGATCCTCGCGCTCGGCGCCGCCGCAGGCGTGTTCACGGTCGAGGATCCCGACTTCACGGCCAACCACCTCTACACCCAGACGCTCGGCACCATGCACCTGGCCCGCATCGGCGTGGGCGTGCGCGCGGGCGCCAACGGCGTCCCGGAGCCGTTCCCGATCGACCCCCGGCGCGTACAGGAGGCCTGTATCGCCGACGTGCTCGCCTCGGTCGGCGCAACACGCCCCGGCAGCTGATCTAGACGCCCCGGCAGCTGATCTTCGCCGTTTGGGCCAAACCTGATCCGATTTGTGGTATTTGTTTGCGGTCCATGCTCATGTTGTCTATGCAGAAAGTGACCATGCGTAAACGAACCATCACAGCCGCCGTCTGCCTCCTCGCGCTCGCGGGCACCCTTGGCGCATGCGGCTCCTCGGGCTCCAGCAAGCATCTGACCCTCGTGGCCTACTCCACGCCCCAGGGCGCGTTCGCCTCCCTGATCCCGGCCTTCCAGGCCACCCCCGAAGGCAAGGGCATCGACTTCAGCCAGTCCTACGGGCCCTCCGGCGACCAGAGCCGTGCGGTGATCGCCGGTCTGAGTGCCGACGTGGTCAACTTCTCGCTCGAACCGGACGTCGAAAAGCTCGTGAAGGCGGGCGACGTCTCCCCCACGTGGAACCAGAACGCCACCCACGGCTTCGTCACCAACTCGGTCGCCGTGCTGATCGTGCGCAAGGGCAACCCCAAGCACATCACCACCTGGGACGACCTGGTGAAGCCCGGCGTGCAGGTGCTCACCCCCAACCCCTTCACCTCGGGCAGCGCCCGCTGGAACGTGCTGGCCGCCTACGGCGCCGAGCTGAAGGAGGGCAAGACCCCCGCCCAGGCCGAGGCCTACCTGACGGCCCTGTTCCACAACGTGGTCAGCCAGGACAGCTCGGCGCGCAACGCCCTACAGACCTTCCTCGCCGGTCGCGGCGACGCGCTGATCGACTACGAGAACGAGGCGATCGCCGACCAGCAGAAGGGCGCGGAGATCGAATACGTGATCCCCAAGGACACCATCCTGATCCAGAACCCGATCGCGGTCGTGAGCAAGGGTGACACGGCTCTCGGGCAGAAGTTCGTGGACTTCCTGCTCTCCCCCGCCGGACAGCAGTTGTGGGCCGCCAAGGGCTACCGCCCGGTGCTCGCAAACCTGGTCGACCCCAAGCGCTTCCCGACGCCCGCGGGGCTGTTCACGATCAGCTCGCTCGGTGGCTGGAAGGCCTTGACCAAGCAGTTCTTCGACCCCGAAGGCGGGATCGTGACCAAGATCGAGCAGTCACTCGGTGTCTCCACCTCCAAGTAGCGTCGCGGTCGCGGCACCCCCGCGGAGAACCGGACCCAGGCTGGGCGGGCGCTTCGGCGCCCGCTCCGCCGGGGCGCTCGGGCAGGGCATGCTGGGCATCTACCTCTCGGTGCTCGTGCTGCTGCCGATCGCCGCCCTCCTGGCCCGCGCCGCCGACGGCGGGCCCTCGGCCTTCTGGAGCGAGATCTCAAACCCCGAGGCGCTCGCCGCGATCAAGCTCACCCTGATCGTCTCGGCGCTCGTGACCCTGATCAACGCCTGCTTCGGCACGCTCGTGGCCTGGGTGCTGGTGCGTGACGAGTTCCCCGGCAAGCGCATCGTCAGCGCCCTGATCGACCTGCCCTTCGCGCTGCCCACGGTGGTGGCCGGGGTGGTGCTCCTTGCCCTCTACGGCAAGGGCGGGCCGGTCGGGATCGACATCACCTTCACCCGCGCCTCGATCGGCCTGGCGCTGCTGTTCGTGACGCTGCCCTTCGTGGTGCGCTCGGTGCAGCCCGTGCTGCTGGAGCTGGACCGCTCGATGGAGGAAGCCGCGGCCTCGCTGGGCGGCGGCTCCTTCACGGTCTTCAGGCGGATCGTGCTGCCCACCCTCGCGCCCGCGATCATCTCCGGCGTGGCCCTCAGCTTCGCCCGGGCGGTCGGCGAGTTCGGCTCGGTGGTGCTGATCTCGGGCAACCTGCCCTTCAAGACCGAGGTGGGCGCGGTCTACGTGTTCAACCAGATCGAGAACGACAGCCTGCCCACCGCCGCGGCCGTCTCGACGGTGCTGCTGTTCGCGGCGCTCGTGGTGCTGGGCGCCCTCACGCTGCTCTCACGACGAAGGTCACGCCATGTCCGCTGATATCCGCCGTTTAGGGTTGCGCGCCGTCGCGCTCGGCTATCTGGCTCTGCTCTTGCTCCTACCGGTCGTGATGGTCTTCTATCGCACCTTCGAGCACGGCCTCACACCGGTCTGGAACGCGGTGTCCGCACCCCACGCGGTGCACGCCTTCTGGCTCTCGATCGAGCTGGTGGCGATCTCGGTGCCGCTCAACACCGTCTTCGGAATCGGCGTGGCGCTACTGCTGGAGCGGGGGCGCTTTCGCGGGCGCGGCCTGCTGGGGATGCTGCTCGACCTGCCGTTTGCGATCTCACCCGTCGTGGTCGGGCTGGCGCTCGTGCTCGTCTACGGCCAGAACGGCTGGTTCGGCGGCTGGCTGGCCGACAACGGCATCCAGGTGATCTTCTCGGTACCCGGGATGGTGCTGGCCACCGCGTTCGTCTCGCTGCCCTTCGTCGCCCGCGAGACCATCCCGGTGCTGCGCGAGTTGGGCACCGACGCCGAGCAGGCCGCCGCCACCCTCGGTGCGAGCGCCTGGCAAACGTTCTGGCGCATCACCCTGCCCGCGATTCGCTGGGCGGTGGTCTACGGCGTGGTGCTCACCACCGCCCGTGCCCTGGGCGAGTTCGGCGCCGTCAGCATCGTCTCCGGACGCCTTGAGGGCCAGACCCAGAGCTTGCCGCTCTACGTCCAGGATCGCTTCGAGAACTTCGACAGCACCGGTGCCTACGCCGCCGCGGTGGTGCTCGCTTTGCTGGCCCTGGCTACGCTGCTGATCATGAACCTGCTCACGCGCCGCACGCGAGGGAACTGGACACAGGCCACCCAGGAGGGCATCCTCTGATGGCGATCGAGGTCGAGGCGGTCAGCAAGCGCTTCGGGGACTTCGCGGCCCTGGAGGACGTCAGCGTCACCGTCGGCGACGGCGCGCTCACCGCGCTGCTCGGTCCGAGCGGCAGCGGCAAGTCCACGTTGCTGCGGATCATCGCGGGCCTTGAGACCCCCGACGCCGGCAGCGTGCGCATCGGCGGCGAGTCCGTCACCGAGGTTCCCGCTCGTGCCCGCGGGGTGGGCTTCGTCTTCCAGCACTACGCCCCCTTCAAGCACATGACCGTGCACGACAACGTGGCCTTCGGCCTCGCGGTGCGCAAGCGTCCCAAGCCCGAGATCAAAGCGCGCGTGCAGGAGCTGCTGAGTCTGGTGCGCCTGGACGGCCTGGCCCAGCGCTATCCCTCCCAGCTCTCCGGTGGACAGCTGCAGCGCATGGCGCTCGCGCGCGCGCTCGCGCCCAAACCCGAGGTGCTGCTGCTCGACGAGCCCTTCGGCGCGCTGGACGCCCAGGTGCGTGGTGAGCTGCGCGAATGGCTGCGACGACTGCACGAGGAGATCCACGTGACCACGATCTTCGTCACCCACGATCAGGAGGAGGCCATGGAGGTGGCCGAGCAGATCGTGGTCATGAACCGCGGGCGCGTCGAGCAGGCAGGTTCGCCCCGCGAGCTGTACGAGGTCCCCACCAACGAGTTCGTGATGTCCTTCATCGGACCCGTCAACCGTCTGGGCGACGCCTTCCTGCGCCCCCACGACATCCAGATCCTGGCCGAGGCCGACGTCAGCACGACCGAGGCGCTCGTGCGCCGCGTGGTGCACCTCGGCTTCGAGGTGCGGGTCGAGCTGACGCTGCACGACGGCGAGGCCGTGTGGGCCCAGGTCACCCGTGAGACCGCGCAGGAGCTGGAGCTGGAGGAGGGTCAGATCCTGGCCGTGCGCCTCCCGCCCCCGCGGGTGTTCAGCGCCTAACGTGCGTGCCAGGCGTCCTCGTCGCGCGTGAGCGCGAGCACGAACTTGGGCAGCTTGCCCGCGGCCACGTCGGCGACCGTGACCTGCTCCAACACCTTGCGCAGGTTCGCCCGCAGGGCGATCCAGACCTGCTGGAGGGACTCGGCCGAGCCCTGATACTCGATCTCCTCGGGGCGCTGCCCGCGAACACCGACCAGGGGACCCTCGACGGCCCGGATCACCTGTGCCAGCGTCACCTCGTTGGCGGGCTTTGAGAGCCAGTAGCCCCCCTCCGGTCCGCGCTGACTGCGCACGATCCCGGCGCTGCGCAGCTGCGTGAGGATGTTCTCCAGGAACGACAACGGGATGCCCTGGGCCTGGGCCACTTCGTCAACCTTGCGGGGCGAGTCCTGGCTCCCGGACGCCAGCTCGATGGCGGCCCTCACGGCATAGTCGGCCTTCGCGGTAACGCGCATCCGGGGGATTCTCCCCGAAACGGCGGCGGAGGGCGCAATGCCCGGTGCAAACCGCCGGCAGGCTCGCCCTCAGCGGCGCGTGAACAGATATGCCGTGGAGCAAACCGGGGCCGCGAAAAGCGCCAGCGCCGCAACCGTGACCTGCCACCATTCCGAGGAGTTGAGGGCCGAAGCCACCGGGTTGATCGTGAAGACGGCCAGGGCCACCGCGACGGCGATCACACCGATCGCGGCAAACGCCCCTCCGTAGCGGCTTCTCAAGAGGGCGTCGGCAAAACCCCGCCCCGCGGTCAAGAAGCCCGCCAGCGGCATGCCGAGCGCCAGCGCGAGCGGGATCGCCAGCACCTCGGGCGGCGGCGGATCGGCGCCGGGCGCGGTCAACAGCACTTCCCAGCTCCGTCCTCCGGCGAAGTGGGTCAGCAGCACGCCGGCCAGCACCCCGCTCGCCAGCAGGCTCAGCGCCCAGGCGCCTTCGCCGACTCGTCGGGTCCAGCTCTTCGTTCGCCAGGCACGCAGGGTCGGCAGCACGATCAGCCCGACGACCCCCACGAGCGCGACCACCGTCATCGCCTCCGCCGTCGAGCCCAGCAGCCCGATCGTCGGCGCCCCGCTCTCATCGATCGTCAGCAGCCGACCGGCGAGGAACAACACCAGCGACCAGAAGCCGATCGCAACCGCCGCCCGGTACAGGGCCTGCCTCGCGACCGTGCCCGAGGCCTGGAGCAGGGGAACCCTGAGCAGGAACAGCACACGCTTGAGCGGCACCCCCGCCGTGCGCAGCATCGCCAGGCCCACGAGGCCCGCCTGGGTGCCGGTCTGCACCGCCAGGTCGCTCACGGCCTCGTCCTCGCCGGTCAGACGGCGCGGCAGCGACGGCCCGCAACGCAATTCCTGGATCGCGCACTTGAGATCTTCGCTGAGCTTCAGCGCCTTGCTGCCCGCGCCGAGGCCTTCGTCAGCGCTCGACTCCAGGTTGAGGTGCCTGATCTCCTCGTGCAGGATCTCCGCCTGCGCCGCGCGGGTGAACAGGATCCGTGTCAGCGAGCCCGGGGTCTTCGAGTCGGTCCCGACCAGGTTGGCCTTGAGCGCCTCGATCAGCCTCCCCCGCAGTCGCGCCTCGCTCTCGCCCTCGGCGCCCTCGACCGTGGCGCCGCCCCCGGGTGTCGCGCTCAGCACCTCCTCCAGCAACCACCGCTGCGCCGCCGCGGGCTGCGCGTTCATCAGCGAGTCGGCGAGCGTCTCCCACGGGCCCGGCTTGGCCCCGTCGCAGGCCAGTTGCACGGCGCGCTCCGGGGAGACCAGCAGATCGACCACGCGCGCCGCCGCGTCCAGGCGACCCCACAAGAAGTCGTTCGCTCGCCAGGAGCGACGGTAGAAGCCCGCGAAGTGACCCAAGCCGAGACCCAGCAGCTTGTCCTCGGGCGTCGCCCAGCCGTCGCAACGCCACGGCGTCGCCGTGAAGATCAGGCTTGGCGCGTAGGGCGTGATCTGCGCAAAGCGCAGCTCCTGCGTCGGTCGGACCTGCTCACCGGTCTCAAGCGCGCGTCGCAGCACCTCGATCGCCAGCATCCGTCGCAGAAAATGGTTGAAGCTCCACTGCGGCAGAACAGCACCGGCGGCAACGCTGCGAGACGCCTCCAGCCAACCCTCTCCGAACAGCCCTTCCGCGAACCCGGGACCGAGCAGCTCGGCCACGCCGCACGCCGCGCTCGCGACCGTGCGCAGCAGCGGGATCGGGTCCACCAACCTCATTTCACCAGCCGCCCGCTGGATCGTGGCAGCCGGCGAGCCGTCCGCCGGGGAGGCCTTGGCGAGCCTCGACATCACGCCCTCGACCGCCACCAGCGGCCCGTCCACGTCCTGGCGGGCCGCGATCAGCGGCAGACGAGTCGCCAGGCCCTGCTCGGCCATCGAGCGGGTGAACAGGTCGACCACGAGGTGAATCGTGCGCTGGACCGGGCTGATCCCCCACTGCCACCGCTCGCCCCGCTCGGGCTCCAGATCCACGGGCAGCCAGGGCAGCTCCGCGCCCTCCGGCAGGCTCTTGACGAACGCCTGCACGTCGCCGGCCTGATCCACCAGTTCTTCGATCGAGAGTCGCAACCGTCGGTTGCGATAGGAACCGAGCAGCGAGTGCGCGAGCACGCGCATGGCGGGAAGCTCCGCCTTGAGCAGGGCGAACTCGGGCGGCTCGCCGCTGAAGACGGAGCCGCGCGTGGCCCACTCGATCGCAGTCAGCTGATCGACGAACGGCGCCTTGCGCGGCAGGTTCACGACGCTGTCGAGCATCTGCGTGAGGGATGGCTCCGGCTCGCCCTCGGGCGGGCTTGGATCGGGTGCCTCGACGGGCTCGGCGTTTACGTAACAGAGGAAACGCTGAACCTGCCGGTCCGCCGGGCGCGAGGGGATCAGTGCCAGCGCATCCGCGATCGGCGCGTTGTCCAGGAGACCGCCGTCCACCACCCAGCGGCCCTGGGGGAAGTCGGCCAGCTCTCCGGTCGCGCCCTGCACGTGCCACGGTTCGAAAGCGAACGGGAACGAGGCCGAGGCCCTGCTCGCCACCGCCAGCGTCTCGGCCGTGTAGTCCGCGCGGTTCTCGAACCGGAAGCGTCCGCGATACTCGCGCGCGCCCAGCTTCTGGCCCCAGAAGTCGCGGAACACCCGCGGCTCGCCGATCAGATTCGTGGTCGTGACCACGAGCTTGACATCCAGCTCGCTCAGGCTCCTGTGATTCTTTGGCAGGTCCGTGGGCCCGCCCGCGTGAGCGTTTTCGCAACAGCTCCCGGAAAGGCCGGCGCCGCCGTCACGCCCGCGCTCCTCCGATCCGCCGTCGGGGCCCACAATCTGTTCAAACGCGCTGTGCAGGTCGCGGTGAAACTTGTTTCCCTGCATCAGCGCCCTCGGGTTTGGCTCCGATATCCGCTGTAGAAGCGTCGAGGCATCGCCCATATCGAGCCAGCTGGTGCGGATGAAATCGCTGGGCAGCCAGTGGGCGTGACGGATCGCGGCCGCGAGCAGACCGCCGTTGATCCCCCCGGCGCTCGCGCCACTCATGATGTCCAGCACCAACACGCGCCCCAACCCCTTGCACAGGCCGCTGTAGACCGAGCGTCCACCGTCCTCACGCCCCTCCTCAGCCCCCAGATGGGCGCGCCGACCGCAATCCAGCTCGACCGCACAGCCCCCCATCCAGACCGCCAGGCTCACTCCCCCGTTCAAGGCCAGCGCTACGCGCACCTCCTCGTCCAGCAGGTCATCCACCCTCGAGGGGGCGCTCTCCTCCTCATCGACTTCCTCTGCTCGCACCAAGCCCCGTATCCAGATTGTCCCGTGCTGGATTCAGCGATCCCCCGGCGCTCGGCGCACACACCCGGCGAGAAGATCACGTGAACTGAAGAGTTCCCTCTATCGGTACCTACAGAGTGTCATATCCGCGGGATGCCTGCCGTCGCGCGAGCATTTAGGGTAGCCTAAGTTAGGTCAACCTAACCAGCCGTCGAAGGGACGCAGTGCTACCAACATTCGTGATCGGTCTACGCGAGGGCGTCGAGGCGTCGCTGATCGTGGGAATCGTCGCCGCTTTCCTGCGCCAGCAGGGTCGCCGCGACGCCCTGCGCTGGATGTGGGTGGGAGTCGCCCTGGCGGTCGTCATCTGCACCGGCGTGGCGATCGCGCTTCAGGTGCTCAACCAGGATCTGCCCCAGCGCCGGCAGGAGGGTCTGGAGACCGTCGTCGCGCTCGTGGCGGTTGGGATGGTCAGCTTCATGATCCTCTGGATGCGTCGGCACGCCGGCGATCTCGCCGGGGAGTTGCGGGCCAACGCCGCGGGTGCCCTGGCCGAGGGTTCGATCTGGGGGCTCGTGGCCATGGCCTTCGTCGCCGTCATCCGCGAGGGCATCGAGACCGCGGTCTTCCTGCTCGCGGCCTTCCAGGCCTCCGGCGACGCGACCTCGGCGGGCATCGGGGCGTTGCTGGGAATCGTGCTGGCCGTACTGATCGGCTGGGGCATCTACCGGGGCGGGGTACGCCTGAACCTCAACCGCTTCTTCCGCCTGACCTCGGCCGTGCTCGTGCTCGTCGCCGCCGGGCTGGTGGCCAGCGCGATCCACACCGCGCACGAGGCCAACTGGCTGAACCAGCTACAGCAGCACGCGCTCGACCTGAGCTGGCTGGTGCACCCCGGCTCGGTGCTCAGCTCACTGCTCACCGGCATGCTCGGCCTACAGCCCCAGCCAACGGTCGGCGAGGTCGGCGGCTGGCTGATCTACGCCCTGCCGATGCTCACCTATGTGCTGTGGCCCCAACGCCGGTCATTGAAACGGCGTCCGGCGCAAGCAACGGCCTGATCACCAACTGACACGACACCAGCGAACAGGAGTCAATAGATGAGACGGAACATCGCTCGGGCAAGCCTGCGCGGGATGATCACGACCTGCGCAACCCTGGCCATTTCGGGGCTCGCTGCCTGCGGCGGTGGGAGCAACTCTGCCAACACCGTCGCGACGAGCGCGCAGCGCGCCTCCAAGACGCTCGCGGTGAGCCTCACCGATCAGGGCTGCACGCCCGCGAAGCTGACCGCACCGGCGGGAGCGCTCACGATCGCCGTATCCAACGGCGGCTCCGCGGCGGTCACCGAGATGGAGCTGAAGGACGCGAAGGGGATCATCCTGGGCGAGCGCGAGAACATCGTCGCCGGGCTGCATGGGTCGTTCACGCTCAACGTGAAGCCCGGGCGCTACGTGATGAATTGCCCCAACGGCGACAAGGAAGACAACGGCGTGCTGGTCGTGACGGGGACGCCCACCACCTCGACCGGGGCGGTCTCTAGCGCGATCCTCGCCCGCGCGGTCGCCGGCTATCGCTCCTACGTCGACAAGGAAGCCCTACAGCTGCTCAGCGGCACGCGCTCGTTCGTGGCCGCGCTGCGTCAGGGCAACGTGCAGCAAGCCAAGGCGCTGTTCGGACCGGTGCGCCGCCACTACGAGGCGATCGAGCCGGTGGCCGAGAGCTTCGGCGACCTGGACCCCCGCATTGACGCGCGCGTCAATGACGTGCCCAGCGTCAAACAGTGGACGGGCTTTCATCGCATCGAGCAGATCCTGTGGACCCGCAACACCACCGACGGCACCGCTCGCTACGCCACGCAGCTGCTGGGCGACGTGAAAACGCTCGTCAAGAAGGTGCGCACGCTCGACTTCCAGGCGCCGCAGCTGGCAAACGGCGCGGTCGAGCTGCTCAACGAGGTCGCCAACTCAAAGATCACCGGCGAGGAGGACCGCTACTCGCACACCGATCTCTCCGACTTCGAGGGCAATCTGACCGGTGCGCGCATCGCCTTCGAGCTGCTGCGCGGCGCGCTCGTGGCGCACGAAGACAGCGCGCTCGCCGCGGAAATCGCACAGCGCTTTGCCACGGTGCAGGAGGGCCTGGATCGCTACCGTCGCGACACGCCGCTGGGCTACGCGTACTACAGCCGGCTCACACCGGGCGACCGCCGACGCTTCGCGCAGCAGGTGGACGCGCTGGCCGAGCCGCTCTCGACGGTCGCCGCCCGGGTGGCCGGCTGAGCCGGGCCGATGACCGACCTCACGCGACGCCGGCTGCTCGGCACCACGGGCGCCGGCGCCCTCGGACTGGCCCTGAGCGGAGGCGGCTACGCGCTCGGCCGAAATGAGGCGCCGCAGCAGGCGCCGCTGAAGGGGTCGGGGGTCGTGGACAGCACGGTTGCCTTCCACGGCCCCCATCAGGCCGGCATCGCCACGCCCTCGCAGGACCGTCTGGTGTTTGGCTCCTTCGACCTCACCACCGGCTCCGCGGGCGAGCTACGCGAGCTGCTGCGCACCTGGACCGAGGCGGCCGCCGCGATGACCGGCGGCCGCGAGACCGGGCCCACTGCGGGAGCCACGGACGCTCCCCCGGCGGACACCGGCGAGGCCCTCGGCCTGGGGCCCGCACGGCTGACGATCACCTTCGGGCTCGGCGCGAGCGTCTTTGAGCGCGACGGCGAGGACCGCTTCGGGCTGGCCGCGCGGCGCCCCGCGCTACTCACGCCGCTGGGCCCGTTGCCCGGCGAGCAGCTCGAACCGCAGCTCAGCGACGGTGACATCTGCGTGCAGGCCTGCGCCGACGACCCCCAGGTCGCATTTCACGCGATCCGCAACCTGGCGCGCGCCGCGCACGGGGCGGCCGTCCTGCGCTGGACACAGCTCGGCTTCGGACGCACCTCCTCCACGAACCGCGAGCAGAGCACCCCACGCAATCTCCAGGGCTTCAAGGACGGCACGAACAACCTGCACGGCGAGGACGAGCAGGCGATGCGCAGCTACGTATGGGTCGGCTCGGAGGAGCCCCAGCCTTGGTTCCGGGAAGGCACGTACATGGTGAGCAGGCGCGTCCGCATGTTCATCGAGTCCTGGGACCGCGACACGCTCGGCGACCAGCAGAACGTGATCGGGCGCTTCAAGGCCAGCGGCGCCCCCCTGACCGGCAAGCTCGAGCACGACACCGTAGACCTCGCCGCCAAGGCGAGCGACGGTAGCCCGGTGATCCCGCCGGACGCCCACATCCGCCTGGCTGCGCCCGCGACCAACGCCGGGCAGCACATCCTGCGCCGCGGCTACTCCTTCACCGACGGCATCGATCCCGCCACCGGCGAGCTTGACGCGGGCCTCTTCTTCATCTGCTTCCAGCGCGACCCCCACCGCCAGTTCGCGGCGATCCAGCGCCGACTGGGGGCCTCCGACGCACTGGGCGAGTACATCCAGCACCGCTCAAGCGCGCTCTTCGCGATCCCACCCGGCGTGCGCCCGGGAGGTTTCATCGCCGAAGGTCTCCTCAGCTGAGCGCTGGGCGACTCACCCGCAGTGGGCGAACCCGACTCCTGCCGGCGCCCCACCCAGCGTGGGCGCGGCTCAGTCTGAGGGCGAGCGCCAGTCGAGTTCAAGGAAGCGCGCGAAGTCGCGGTCGAAACTGATCCACTCACAGCCAGACTCGATCGCGAGCGCCGCCAGGTACGCGTCAGCCACGAGGTTGCCAACAGCGTCAAATCGCCGACAAAGATCGGCGAACAGAGCCCAATGGCGAGGACCAGGGGCAACGATCCGTGCGTTCGGCCGCGAGCGAAGCCCCTCACAGAACTCGAGTGCGTCGCCGAGAGGTGTCGGCGGGTTCAGTGCCCGACGGTGCGTTGCGATACGCACAAAGGAGCCCAGAATGAACTCAGACACAGCGTAGGGACGCACGTCCGCGACGGTCCGCTGCAGCAGATCACGTGCAAGCTCATGATCTGGCTGCTCGACGCGATGGGCGTTGAGCAACACGTTGACATCGAACAGGATCACCCGGCGATGTCGAGAATCTCAGCGAGCGCCGCGTTGCTGTTCAGATCAACGCCGGGCACCGGCGCCGTACCGCGAAAGATCGGGACTTGGTAGGGCTCGGCCTTCACCGTCTCGGCACTCGCTGCCAGCTCCGAGCGTAGCGCCTCCTCGATCTCGCGGGCCAGCGACGTCCCCCGCTCAGCGGCGCGCTGCTTGAAGGCCCGGAACACTTCATCGTCAAGCATGATCGTCGTGCGCACGCACAAAAGTGTAGATCATGACGCATAAAGATGCGCCCAGGCGCTCGCACACACGTGCCAATCCCGCAGTACGTAACGTTTGATACCGAGACGGCCAAATCTCGCTCCAGCCTTCCAAGCGGCGGACGGGCCTCGAACCCGCGACCTCAAGCTTGGGAAGCTTGCGCTCTACCAACTGAGCTACCACCGCACGAGCACAGATATTACGCCGCCCGCGCCGAAGCAGACCTCTAGTCTTGCCCCCGTGAAGCGTTTGGCCGTCCCCATCCTCGTCTCCCTCACGGGGGTCGCGCTGCTCGGGCTGCTGATCTACGGCGTCACCCACCAGGCGGCCAGCCGTACGCTCGACGAAGCCGTGGCCCACAAGGAGCAGCCCGTGGCGCCCGCGGCGACCCATACGCTGCCGACGCTCGCGGGCAACGCCAGCGGCTCGCTGGCCGCCTATCGCGGGCAGGTCGTGGTGTTGAACTTCTGGGCCTCCTGGTGTGCGCCCTGCCGGACCGAGGCGCCACTGCTCGAGCGTGCCCAGCAGCAGCTGCTGCACCACCGCGGCACCGTGCTGGGCGTGACCTACAAGGACGCCTCCCCCGACTCGCTGGCCTTCGTGCACAGCCACCACCTGAGCTATCCCAACCTGCGTGACGCCGACGGCGGCTTCGCGGGCTCCTACGGCACCGATCAGCTCCCCGAGACCTTCGTGATTAACCGCCGGGGCCGGGTGGTCGCGATCTCGCGCGGGGAGATCCAGCAGCCCTTCCTCGACCGCGCGCTCGCGCTGGCGCTGGCGCAAAGCACGTGAGCGCCACCGACCGCTCGATGCGTTCGCGCATCCCTCCCCGCTGGGCCCCGCGTGCCCCGCGCGCGCTGCTCGCCACCCTCTTCTCAGCGACCCTACTGCTGACGAGCGCACCGCTTGTGATTGCCTCGCCGACGAGCGCCGCCCCGCCGCGCGCCGCGCTGCTGGACATCGAGCGCCAGGTCATGTGCGTGACCTGCAAGATCCCCCTGAACGTGGCCGAGTCAGCCCAGGCCGATCGCGAGCGGGCCTACATCCAGGGACTGATCGACGAAGGCCAGAACACCGCGCAGATCAAGCGCGCGCTCGTCAACCAGTACGGGCCCGCGGTGCTGGCGCTGCCCAGCGACCACGGCTTCGACCTAGCCGCCTACCTAGTTCCGATCCTGGTCGTCGGCGGCGTGCTGATCCTGCTCGCCCTGATGCTCCCCCGCTGGCGGCGCAGCGCACGCGCCCGCGAGCAGCGCACCCCCTCCCCTCCCCTGCTCAGCGCAACCGACCGCACCCGCCTGGAGGAAGATCTCGCCCGCCACGACCCCTGAGCCGTACCCCGCGTCGCCGACACTCCTCGGCCGTCAGACGCTCGCCCGCGGCGGCGGGGAGGAAAGCCGCTCGGGAGCCTCGATCCCGAGCTGGCCCAGCCCCAGGCTCAGCACCCTTGAGGTCAGCTCGCAGAGCGCCAGGCGCGACGCCCGCAGCTGTGGCTCCTGCGCGTTCAGGATCGGACAGGCCTCGTAGAAGCCCGAGTAGGCAACGGCGACCCCGTGCAGATAGGTGCACAGCTTGTGCGGCTTGTAGTCGACCAGCACCGAGTCGATCGCGCTCGGCAGTCGCAGCAGCGCCACGGCAAGATCCCGCTCCGCCTCCTCGCGCACGACGAGACGCCGCGCAGGCGCCCCCGGGGCGCCCCCCTCAACCTCGCCGACCCCGGCATCCCGCGCGCGTCGCAGCACCGAGCGCGCCCGGGCATTGGCGTACTGGAGGTAAACCGACGTGTTGCCCTCCAGCGCCAGCATCCGCTCGAAGGAGAACACGTAGTCCTTTTCGCGGTCACCCGCTAGATCGGCGTACTTGACCGCCCCGATGCCGATCGCCCGCGCCAGGTCGGGGCTGTCCTGCACGTCCGGGACGCGCTCGGCCAGCGCCTGGGTGGCACGCGTCACCGACTCCCGCAGGAGGTCCACGAGCCGCACCGGCGCGCCCTCGCGGGTGCGCAGCATCTTGCCGTCCTCGCCCAGCACCGAACCGAACGCCACGTGGTGGGTCTGGGCCTCCGACCGCACCCAACCGGCTTCACGGGCCACCGCGAAGACCATCTCGAAGTGCAGCCGCTGGGGGCTGCCCACGACGTAGATCAGCTCCTCCCCCGCCAGGTCGCGAACGCGATAGCGCAGCGCCGCCAGGTCGGTCGTGTCATAGCTGTAGGCCCCGTCGCGCTTGCGCACGATCAGCGGCATCGGCTCACCCTCACGACCGGTGAACCCCGCGGGGAACACGCACAGCGCCCCCTCGCTCTCCACGGCCAGACCCTTGGCCTGTAGCTCCTCCACCACCTCGGCCAGCTGCCCCCCGTAGGTGCTCTCGCCCGCTATGTCCTCCGCGCTCAACAGCACCCCCAGCAGCTCGTAGACCTCCCGGAAGTGGCGCTCGGACTCGGATACCAGGTCCCGCCACAGGCTCATCGTCTGGGGGTCGGCGCCCTGGAGGGCCACCACCCGCCCGCGCGAGCGCTCCGCGAACTCCGGCCCCCCGTCGAACTTCACCCGCGCCGCCCTGTAGAAGGCTCCCAGGTCCCCGATCGAGTGCTCCCCCGACTGCCGCTCCCAGCCTTCGTCGAGCATGTGCTCGATCAGCATCCCGAACGGCGTGCCCCAATCGCCGATGTGGTTCTGCGGGATCACCTCGTGGCCGAGGAAGCCCAGCATCCGAGCCAGGGCGTCGCCGATGATCGTGCTGCGCAGATGCCCCACGTGCATCTCCTTGGCCACGTTCGGCGCGCTGTAGTCGATCACCACCCGCCGCGGCGTCTCGGTCATCGGCACCCCCAGGCGCGGGTCGCAGAGCACCGTCGACAGCCGTGACTGGATCCACTCCCCGCGCAGGCGCAGGTTGATGAAGCCCGGGCCCGCCACCGCGGGGGCCTCGCAGATGTCCGCCACCTCCAGGCGCGCGACCAGCTCCGCAGCCAGCTCGCGCGAGGGTCGGCCAACGCGCTTGGCCAGCGCCATCGCGGCGTTGCTCTGGTAGTCGCAGCCGTGCTCGCGCGCGGCCTCGCGGATCACCGCCTGCTCGATCGTGATCTCGATCCCCAGGGTCTCGGCGACGGCGCTCGCCACGCGCGCGCCCAGCTCGCGGGCGATGTCGTGGTGGATGATCCCCGGGGGCTGCATCAGACTGACAATATCCGCCCGGCTCCCGAGCCCACCTTGTGGCTTTTCAGTAGTGGTAGGACTCGCCCGCCAGGATCTTGTGCGCCCGGTAGATCTGCTCCAGCAGCACCACCCGGGCCAGCTGGTGGGGCAGCGTCATCGCACCCAGCGACAGCCGCTGATCGACCCGCTCAAGCTCCGGAGGCCCAAACGCGCCGCCGATCACGAACGCCAGATCCTCCCCCGCCTGACGACGCTCCTCCATGAAGCGGCTGAACGCCACGCTGTCGTAGGAGCGCCCCTCCGCCGCCAGCAGCGACACGAACGCCCGCGCCGGCACCCGCCTGGCCACCGCGTCCGCCTCGCGCACCTCGATCAGCTCCAGCCGCACATAACGGGAGAGCAGTTTGGCGTAGTGCGCCACGTCATCCTCGTAGGGCGCCCGCAGGCGTCCCTCTCCCAGCACGGTGATCCTCACGGATTGCGATACTAGCCTCGTGAACGATGACGACTCAGGCGCCGAGCGCCACATAAACATCCATCTGTCCCCCGAGATCATGGGGGGCGTATACGCGAACTTCGCGAACGTAAGCCATTCCGACTACGAGTTCACGGTCACCTTCGCGCGTGTCGACCACGAGGTCGAGGCCGAGGAAGTCCCGGGCGTGGTCGTCTCGCGGGTCAACATCTCCCCGCGCTTCATGCGCGAGCTGATCGATGCCATGGAGGACAACTACTCCAAGTGGCGTACCCGTGAGGGCATCAAGAACCTCCCCGAGTACGGGGGCGGCGAAGCGGGCGACGTAACGCCCGAGTAGTGCCGCAGTTCCGCCATCCATGAAGGTCGCGGTCATCTCAGACATCCACGCCAACCGGCAGGCCTTCGAGGCCGTGCTCGACGCAATCGCCGACAGTGAGGCCTCCGAGCTATGGTGCCTCGGCGATCTCGTGGGCTACGGCGCCGACCCCGACGCCTGCGTGGAACTCGCCCGCAGGCATGCCGCGGTGTGTCTCGCGGGCAACCACGACCTCGCCGTCACCGGCGACCTGCCGTTCGACGAGTTCTCCCGTGGCGCCAGTCTCGCCGCGCAATGGACCCGCGACGTCATGAGCGACGAGAACCTCGCCTTCCTCGCCGGGCTGCGTCCGCAGGGCCAGGAGGGCCGGTCGGGCTCTACCACGGCAGCCCCCGCGATCCCGTCTGGGAGTACGTGCTCTCCGCGCTGCTCGCCGAGCTGTGCCTGGACGGACTACACGAGCGCATCTGCCTGATCGGACACTCCCACGTGGCGCTCTCATTTGTGCGCTTCGAGGGCGAGCCGGCCACCGGCGAACCGCGGCGCGAGGGCGCCGAGCTGGACATCTCCGTCGGGGAATGGCTCCTGAACCCCGGCTCCGTGGGCCAGCCACGCGACGGCGACAACCGCGCCGGCTGGCTGCTCTTGGACCTCGACGGCTGGACCGCCTCCTATCGGCGCACCGATTACGACATCGCCGGCGCCGCCGCCGCGATCCGGGCCGCGCGCCTGCCGGACTCGCTGGCCGAGCGCTTGGAGTACGGTCAGTGAGCATGTCCGCCCCCCGTCTGCTCACCGCCGCGCTCTGCTGCCTCGCCGCGATCGTGCTCAGCTCGTGCGGCAGCGCCGGCAAGGGTCTGATCCCCGCGCAGAACGCCGGCCCCCTGCAAGGCGACTTCGAAGCCGTCGCCCAGGCCGCCCAGACCGGCAACGGCAGCTGCACCGCGACCGCCACCGCGGTCCGCAAGACCGAGCAGGACTTCGCCGCGCTGCCCGCCACCGTCGACCGCGGCCTGCACAGCCGCCTGGAAAGTGGGATCTCCAACCTGCGCTCGCGTGCGCTGACGCTCTGCACGCAACCGATCCCCTCGACCGAAACGACCACGACCGTCTCGACCACCACCAAGAGCACCCAGACCTCCAGCTCCAGCACCACCACAACCGAAACCAGCACCAGCTCGACGCTACCCACCGAAGGCCCCACCGCCACCACGCCCTCCGGCCCCGGCGGCGGCACCCAGGCGCCCGGCACCGAAGGCACCGCGACCCCGGGAGCCGGTGGCGCCAACCCCGGCACGGGCAACGGTCAGCCGAGTCCCGGCGCGGGAGCAGGCGCCGGTGAACCCGGGGCGGGCGGGGCCGGACAGTGAGCGAGGTCGACATCGCCGGGCGCTACCGGCTGGAAGGACGGCTGGGCTTCGGCGGCATGTCCACCGTCCACCTCGCCCTCGACCTGCGCCTGGAGCGCCAGGTGGCCGTCAAGCTGCTCGCCGAGCACCTCGCCGAGGACCCCACGTTCGTCTCACGCTTCCAGCGCGAGGCCCAGGCCGCCGCGCGCCTGGTGCATCCCAACATCGTGCAGGTCTTCGACTCCGGCCTTGACGAGCACACCGGGCAGCACTTCATCGTGATGGAGTACATCGAGGGCTCCTCCTGCGCTGAGATCCTCCGCGACGACGGTTGGGTCGACGTGGACGAGGCCGTCTCGATCATCGAACAGGCCTGCGAGGGGCTGCACTACGCCCACCGCCACGGTGTCGTGCACCGCGACGTCAAGCCCGGCAACCTCCTGCGCGCCCGCGAAGGCGAGGTCAAGCTCGCCGACTTCGGGATCGCCAAGGCCACCGAGCAGTCGAGCATCACCCAGGTCGGCTCGGTGCTCGGCACCGCCGCCTATCTCGCGCCCGAGCAGGCCCGCGGCGAGGAAGCGGGCCCCCGCGCCGACCTCTACGCCCTCGGCGTCGTGACCTACCAGCTGATCTCCGGGCGCCTCCCCTACGAGGCCACCTCCCTGACCGAGCTGGCGCTCAAGCAGCAGCGCGAAGTGCCCGTCACGCTCGACACGCTGGTCGCCGGGGTGAACTCTGAGCTGGGTGAGGCCGTCGCCGTTGCGCTCGCCCTGGACCCCCGCGATCGCTACGAGACCGCCCGCGAGATGGGACGCGCGATCAGCGACGGCGCCCGCGGCATTCCGCCCGCCGAGCACCCCGCCGGAGCCCGCGGCTCACACGCCACGCAGGCCACCAGCCTGCTGACATCCCCCGGCGGGCACACCGCCGCGCACAGCCCCGCCGTGACCCCCCGCCGTCCCAGACCCGGGCCCGCCCCGCGACAGGTCCAGCCCGCCGTGGCGCCCGCAAGCTCGGGGCCGCGCACCGGGCGCATCCTCGGGGCGCTGCTCGCCGTCCTGCTGATCGCCGGGATCATCGCTGCCGTGGTCGTCATCACCGCCCCCGGCCCCACCAAGATCACCCTCCGCAACGTCGTCTACTCCGACGTCCAGCAGGCCTCCGCGGCGCTCAAGGAACTCGTCGGCGAAAACACCCAGTAAAAGGCGGAGGGCCCGCTTGCGCGGGCCCTCCGGTGAAGCTACCGCCCTGAGAGGCGGCGGGCGACTGTCACTCGCTCCGCAGGCTAGCAACCTCAGCCGTCGCCTTCAAACGATGGCTCCGGCGGCCGGACTCGAACCGACAGCTGGCGAGTGACAGTCGCCCGTGTTGCCTTTACACCACACCGGAAAGCCGCCGGCCACACTACGAAGTACTTGGGATGCAACTCTCACCCGGTGCCGCGCCCGCTCGCAGCGCGGCCGCCACCTCGGTCAGGCGGCCCTCCAGGATCGCGCCGCGCAGGTCGGCCATCAGCCGCGCGATGAACGTCAGGTTGTGCAGGGTCAGCAGCCGCGAGCCCGTCAGCTCACCCGCGCGTGCCAGGTAGCTCAGGTAGGCGCGCGAGAGGCCTTCGGAGCAGGCCGGGCACGGGCAGCCCTCCATCAGCGGCTCGGCGGCTTCGCGCCAGCGGCCTTTGGTCAGGTCGACCCGCCAGCGGTTCTCGGGCTCCGCCACGAGCGCCGAGCCGTGGCGGCCCAGGCGCGTGGGCATCGCGCAGTCGAACGTGTCGATCCCCAGCTCCACCCCGCGGATCAGGTCATCCACGTCGCCGATGCCGAGCAGGTGCCGGGGCCGCGCCTCGTGCCGACCCCCCAGCTCCTCCACCGCGAAGCGCACCACCTCGTACATCTGGGCCTTCTCGGCCCCCAGCGAGCCACCGATCGCGATCCCGCCGCAGGCGCTCGCGGCGATCGTCTGCGCCGAGGCCCGGCGCAGGTCCTCGAAGACCCCTCCCTGCACGATGCCGTAAACCAGCTGCCCCGGCGGACCGTGCTGCTCGTGCCAGCCCAGGCAGCGCTGAAGCCACCGGTGGGTGCGCTCGGTCGAGCGCGCCGTGTAGTCCCGCTCGACGTGGAACGGGGTGCACTCGTCGAACACCAGCGCGATGTCCGAGCCCAGGGCCGCCTGAATCCCCATCGAGCCCTCCGGCGAGAGGAACCGCTCGCGCCCGTCGACGTAGGAGCGAAAGCGCACGCCGTTCTCCTCGATCGACACGATCGCCCCGGCCCGTGACTCGCTGCCGTGGCGTGAGCGGCCCTTGATCTCGTCCGCCACCGTCCCGTGCCCCATCGAGAACACTTGAAAGCCGCCCGAGTCGGTGATGATCGGCCGCTCCCAGCCCATGAAGCCGTGCATGCCCCCCAGCCGCTCGATCAGCTCGTGCCCTGGGCGCAGGAAGAGGTGGAACGTGTTGCCCAGCACCATGTCGTAGCCGAGCGCCGCCACCTCCGCCGCGAGCAGCCCTTTCACCGTCGCCTTGGTCGCCAGCGGCACGAATGCGGGTGTGCGAACATCGCCGTGCGCCGTGTGCAGCAGCCCCGCACGGGCTAACGTGGGGGCATCGCGGGCTTGGATTGTGAGAGCGGCCACCGCGGCATCGTACGGCTCAGACCATGCTCGCCTCGATCATCAACGTCAGCCACATCGGCTACCCCGTCCTCTTCCTGCTCGTCATGGCGGAGTCCGGTGGGCTGCCCGTGCCCGGCGAGACCGCCCTCATCACCGGCGGGGTGCTCGCCAGCACCGGAAACCTCAGCATCGAGGCCGTGATCGCGCTGGCCGCCACCGCCGCGATCGTGGGCGACAATCTCGGCTATGTCGTCGGGCGCAAGGGCGGGCGCTGGCTGCTGGAACGACCCGGCGCCTTCCACCGTCAAAGGCTCGCGGTGCTGAGCAGCGGCGAACCCTTCTTCGAACGCCACGGCCCCAAGGCCGTGTTCTTCGGGCGCTTCCTACTGGGCCTGCGAGTGTGGGCCTCCTG
This sequence comes from uncultured Solirubrobacterales bacterium, assembly GCA_963813115.1. GTDB lineage: Bacteria > Actinomycetota > Thermoleophilia > Solirubrobacterales > Solirubrobacteraceae > Palsa-744. Next base: position 1,441,273 of record CAWEXS010000002.1, on the reverse strand, counting down.
GCTCGCCGGAGCCACGCGCATGCCCTGGCGCTCGTTCGTGCTCTGGAACGCCCTCGGGGGCATCTGCTGGGCCACCGCAATCGGTCTGCTGGCCTACTTCCTGGGCCACAGCGCCGGCAACGCGATCAAGGCGTTCGGGATCTACGGGCTCGCGGCCGCCCTGCTAGCAGCGGTGGGCTTTCTGCTCGCCCACCGTCGTCATCGCCGCCAGCCCTAGCCGGGCCGGGCCGGGCGTCGAGGACGGCCTCCAGTAGAGGCCTACTGACAGCTGCAGGGAGCGATGCGGTCCCAGGACTCTGCCAGGGCACGCAGCTCGATCTCGGAGAAGCGCGAGAGGAAATGCTCGCGAACCACCGAGAGATGGGTGCCTCGCGCCGCGCTCAAGCGCTCGCGTCCCTTCTCGGTGAGGCAGGCGTACGCTCCGCGGGCATCGTGGTCGCAGGAGCATCGCTCGAGCAGACAGTCGCGCTCAAGCCGATCGACCAGGCGCGTCAGGCCGCTGCGCGAGAGCTGAGCCTGCTCGGCCAGGTCGCACATGCGCATGCGACCGTCGCTGGCATCCGCCAGGTGATGGAGCACCTCGTAGGAGGTCAGCGGCAGACCGTGCTCCCCATCCAGCTCGGCGTCGAGGCGTTTGGCCAATGAGGCGTGCGCGCGCAGCAGGCCGCGCCAAGCGCGTAACTCCCCCTCGCTGAGCGTCTGCTCCTCGGAGCCAATCTTGATGGCGGTCGCTGTGGACATGACAATCGATACGACGAACTACTGAAGGTCGAACATAGCAGCGAAACGGCCTCAGCTGGGGCGCGTGGCTCTCCAAACCCAGCGCATCATCAACGGCTGCAGTGGCAATCTCGCGTAGAGCGCCCAGCGTGGGATCCTGGCGAAACGCTCGGGATTGCGGGCCATGTAGACGTTCGCCGGGAATACCGCGACCAGCAGCGCCAGCATGCCCAGACCCGCGGGCCCGCGGGTGCGCCGCAAGAGCATCCCGATACCGCCGGCCACCTCAGCCACCCCGCTGATGGCCACCAGCTGCTTGGGGTCCCCCAGCCCCGGGGGCACGATCGACTCGTAAGCACGGGGGATCAGGAAGTGGTTGATGCCACCCCCGATGAAGAAGATCGCCAGCAGTCGCCGCGCACGGGTGGGTGACGTGAGCGTCGCCGCGCCCGGGTCAATCTCGATGTCGATGCTCTGCTCAGCCACGCGCATGTCTCCTGGGCCCAGAAGATAGCGAGCCGTGCTCGATCAGGGAACGCCCGGACATCGCCTCGGGCTGGTCGACCCCCAGCACCTCGAGCACCGTCGGCGCCACATCGGCCAGGATGCCCTCATCGGCCAGCAGCGAGACCCCGGGCACCGTCACGATCAGCGGCACCGGGTTGGTCGAGTGCGCCGTGTTGGGACTGCCGTCGGGCTCGAGCATGTGATCGGCGTTGCCGTGATCGGCCGTCACCACGCAGATCCCGCCGGCCTCGTGCACCGCCGCCACCAGTTCGCCCAGACAGCCGTCGACGGTCTCGATCGCCTTCACCGCCGCGGGAATCACGCCGGTGTGACCCACCATGTCGGCGTTCGCGAAGTTCACGATCGCAAAGCGCGGCTGCTCCTCGCGCCAGGCCCGCAGGAACGCGTCGGTTGCCGCCCGCGCGCTCATCTCGGGCTTTTGATCGTAGGTGGCCACATCGCGTGGGGAGGGCACCAACTCACGCCGCTCACCGCTGTAGGGCCGCTCCTCGCCACCGTTGAAGAAGTAGGTCACGTGGGGGTACTTCTCGGTCTCCGCAACGTGCAGCTGCTTGGCCCCCGCCGCCGCGAGCACGCTGCCCAACGTCACCGTCGGGCGCTCCGGGGGGAACGCCACCGGATAAGGCCAGCCTTCCTCGTACTGGGTCAGCGTCGTATAGCTCTCCACCGGCTCGATCCCGCCTCGACCGCGCCACCCCGGCAGTGGCTCCCCCGAACCCGTGTGGGCATCGACCTCGCCGAAGCGCGGCTCCGCCAGCGCTCGCGTGATCTCACGCATGCGGTCGGGCCGGAAGTTGAAGCACAGCACGCTGTCCCAGGGACGGATGTAGCCCTCCTCGCCCACCCTGCTCGCCGTGATGAACTCGTCTGTCTCACCCCGTTCGTAGGCCTGGCGCACCGCCTGGGCGCCCGTGCCGGCGTGATGCTCGGAGCGACCGTGCACCAACAGGTCGTAGGCCGCCTGCACCCGGTCCCAGCGCCGGTCGCGGTCCATCGCGTAGAAGCGCCCGATCACGCTCGCCACCCGCGCGCTGCCCTCGCCCTCGGGCCGCTCCCGGCACCAGCGTTCCACCAGCTCGACGTGATCGATGCCGGACTGCGGGAGCGTGTCGCGACCGTCCGTGAAGCAGTGGATCACCAGCTCGGAGGTTCCCAGCACGCCCGCCAACTCGATCAGCGCCTGGAGATGCCCGAGACTCGAGTGCACCCCCCCGTCGGAGACCAACCCGATCAGGTGCACCCGCTCAGAACCCGTCAGGGCCTTGCAGATCACCGGGTTCTCGCCGAGCACGCCGTCGACCACCACGTCGTTGATTCGGGTCAGGTCCTGGCGCACCACCGCCCCGGCCCCCAGGTTGAGGTGACCCACCTCGGAGTTGCCCATCTGCCCGTCGGGCAGGCCCACCGCCCGTCCGCAGGCCGTCAGCGTGGTGTGGGGATAGCCCGCCCACAGCTCGTCGAACACCGGGGTGCGCGCGAGCGAGACCGCGTTGCCCGGGCCCGGCTCGGCCAGCCCCCAGCCGTCGAGCACCACCAGGCAGGTGCTGCGGACCGGCAGCTCCCCTGGACCTGGCGGGAGCGGCGGGCTCATGCCGCGGCGAGGACGATACTCGCGAAGGACCCGGCGTCCAGGGAGGCCCCGCCGACGAGCGCCCCGTCGACGTCCGGCAGCGCCAGCAGCTCGGCGGCATTCTCCGGCTTGACCGAGCCCCCATACAGAACCCGCACCTGCTCACCGGCCCGGCGGTCGCGATCTCCCACCAGCGCCCTGATGAACCCGACGGCTTCCTGGGCCTGCTCCGGGGTCGCGACCCGTCCGGTCCCGATCGCCCAGATCGGCTCGTAGGCGATCACCACGTCCGCCAGCCGCTCATCGGGCACCGCCGCGAGGTCATCCTTAATCTGTTGACGCAGCTTGCGATCGGTGTCGTCGTTGTCGCGCTCGGCCTCGCTCTCGCCCACGCACAGAATCGGCCTCAGCCCCGCCGCCAGGGCGGTGGCGACCTTCAGGGCCAGGGCGCGATCCGTCTCGCCGAAGAACTGGCGGCGCTCGGAGTGCCCGAGCACCACGCCGTGGACGTCAAGCTCGGTCAGCATCGGCGCGGAGATCTCACCCGTGAACGCGCCCTCGGGCTCTTGGTGCATGTTCTGCGCGTAGACCTCCACGCGCGAGCCCCGGGCGCTGTCGACCATCGCCCGCAGGTCCGTGAACGGCACGCAGATGCCGACCTCGACTCCGTTCACCGCGGCGACCCGCGGCAGCAGCGCCTGGATGAATTGCTCGGCCTGCTCTTCGGTCTTGTACATCTTCCAATTGCCCGCGATCAGCGGCGTACGCGCGGCCGCGTTGTCTCCCATCAGGCGACCCCCGCCCCGGCGAGCGCCTGCACGCCCGGCAGCACGCGACCCTCGACCAGCTCCAGCGTCGCGCCGCCGCCCGTGGAGAGGTGGCTGACGGTGTGCTCCAGCCCGAACTGCGCCAGCGCCGCCGCGGAGTCCCCCCCGCCGACCACCGTCACGCCCGCTGCGGCGGCCACGGCCTCGGCCACCCTGCGGGTGCCGGCCGCGTAGGGCTCCAGCTCGAATGCGCCCATCGGACCGTTCCAGAAGACCGTGCCCGCCGCGGCGATCGTGAGAGCGTAGCGCTCGGCGCTCGCGGGGCCGATGTCAAGGCCCATCCAGCCGTCGGGCACATCCACGCCTGCCAGCACACGCCGCTGCGCCTCCGCCGCGAAGCGGTCGGCGATCACCAGATCCTCAGGCAGCTCCAGGTGCGCCTGTCCGGGACCGGCCGCTTTGGCGAGCGCGGCGCGCGCGTGCTCGATGTCCTGCGCATCGCACAGCGAGGCTCCCACCGTGTGACCCTTGGCGGCCAAGAACGGGAAGCACATCGCGCCGCCGATGATCACCGTGTCGGCGAGACCCAGGAAGCGGTCGATCACCGCGATCTTGTCGGCCACCTTGGAGCCCCCGATCACCGCCACCAGCGGGCGCCGCGGGCTCTCCAGGATCTCGGTCAGCGTGCGCACCTCCCGCTCGAGCAGCCGTCCCGCGGCGTGAGGCAGCAGATGCGCCACGCCCTCGGTGCTCGCGTGCGCGCGGTGCGCCGCGCCGAAGGCGTCGTTGACATACAGGTCGGCCAGCTCGGCCAGCCCGCGTGCAAGCTCGGGGTCGTTGCTCGTCTCACCCGGCTCGAAGCGAACGTTCTCCAGCACCAGGATCTCGCCCTCGGCGAGGGATTCGGTGAGCGCCCGCACCTCGTCACCGACGACCGCCGGCGCCAGCGTCACACCGGCCCCGGCCAGCAGCTCGCGCAGACGCTGCACCACCGGCGCCAGGGACAACTCGGCCGCACGGGCCCCGAGGGGACGCCCGAGGTGGGAGACCAGAACCAGCCTTGCCCCCCGGGCGCGAAGCTCTTCGATCGTCGGCAGGGATGCGCGAATGCGAGTGTCGTCCGCGACCTCGATCGCCCCCGTCTCACCGACCGCGAGTGGGACGTTGAAGTCCACGCGTACCAGCACCCGCTTGCCCTGGACGTCGAGCTGCTCCAGGCTCCTCATCAATTCACCATTCCAGTTATTCGCCTTTGGGTCTTTTCACGATACCCCCCGGGTGTGGCTGCGCCAAACCCGCCGCGCGGCTACAGATCCGGCGCGGAGGCGTCATCTCACAGGACCTTCTGGACGAGATCCACCACGCGGTTGGAGTAGCCCCACTCGTTGTCGTACCACGCGACCACCTTCAACATGGTGCCCTGCATCACCGCGGTGAGCTGTGCGTCCACGATCGAGGAAAACGGCGATTTCACAATGTCGCTGGAGACGATCGGATCTTCTGTATACGCAAGGATGCCCTTCAGCGGATGCGTCTCGGAGGCCGTCTTCAGCGCCCCGTTGATCTCATCGACGCTCGTCTCGCGGCCACACTCGACGGTCAGGTCGACCACCGAGCCCGTGGGAACCGGCGCCCGCACCGCGAACCCGTGGAGCTTGCCCTGCAACTCGGGGATCACGAGGCCGATCGCCTTCGCCGCGCCCGTGGAGGCCGGGATCAGGTTGATCGCCGCCGCGCGTGCCCGGCGCAGATCGCTGTGCGGCATGTCCTGCAAGCGCTGGTCGGCCGTGTAGGCGTGGATCGTGGTCATCAACCCGTGCCTGATGCCAACCGTGTCCTGGATCACCTTCGCCACCGGGGCCAGACAGTTGGTGGTGCAGGACGCGTTGGAGATCACCTGGTGGTTGGCCCGGTCGTAGGCCGCCTCGAAGTTGACCCCCAGGGCCACCGTGACATCCGGGTTGGTCGCGGGCGCCGAGATGATCACCTTCTTGGCGCCCCCGTCGAGGTGCTTGGCGGCGTTCTCGCGGTCGGTGAAGAAGCCGGTCGACTCGATCACCACGTCAACCCCCAGCTCACCCCACGGCAGCGCGCCCGGGTCGCGCTCGGCGAGCACCTTCAGCGTCTGGCCGTCGACCTCCAGGGCGCCGTCGCGCACCTCGACCGTCCCGTCGTAGGGCCCCAGGATCGAGTCGTACTTGAGCAGGTGAGCAAGCGTCGCGGGGTCGGTCAGGTCGTTGACCGCAACCCATTCGATGTCCTGCGCGGTTCCCCGAGCCTTGGCGGCCCGGAACACGTTCCGGCCGATGCGACCGAATCCGTTGATCCCAACGCGTACGGGCATTTACAGCCTCCTGGAGCGAAAAATGAACGATGCCGGGCTTCAGGAGCATCGCTCCGAGAACCCGGCGAAGACGCCGAAGGCTATCCAAAACCCCGTGTTCAGCGCGAGTTCGCGACGATCTCGACTCTCAGACCGTCCGGATCGAGCAGGTAGGCGGCGTAGTAGCGGGGACCGTAGCTGGGTCTCGGGCCCGGCTCGCCGTCGTCGCGTCCCCCGGCGCCCATGCCGGCCGCGTAGGCGCCGTCCACCGCCACCCGCCCGGCGGCGCGGAAGGCCACGTGCCCGTAGCCGGGAGCGGGCAGGCGCCCGCGGGTGACGATCCAGAAGCACGGCACGTCCGCCCCGTAGGCGATCGCGTGCGGACCATCGTGCACGCGGCGCACCCCGAGGGCGTAGAACAGCGCGTCGTAGAACGCGGCCGAGCGAGCCAGATCGCTCACCTCGACGCCCAGGTGGTCGATCACGGACGATTCACTACGCGTTCCGCGGGTTCTTGTCCACGTCACGGTGGGCCACCGCCACCGCCACGTCCTCGTGGTCGCTGTAGCGCGCGGCCAGGTGCTCGGCGATCGCCACCGAGCGATGCCGTCCCCCGGTGCAGCCCACCGCGATCACCAGGTGGGCCTTGCCCTCCTTTACGTACTGGGGCAGCAGGAAGTCGAGCAGGGCGTGCAGGCGCTCGTAGAATTCGTCGAGGCGCCCGTCGCGTCCCACGTACTCGACCACCGCCGGATCGCGCCCCGTCAGCTCGCGCAGCTCGGGCACATAGTGAGGATTGGGCAGGAAGCGCACGTCGAACGCCAGATCCTCCTCGCGCGGCGGGCCGTGCTTGAAGCCGAAGCTCATGAACGTCAAGGCCAGACGGCCCGCGGACTGGCGCGGCAGGAACTCGTCGGCGATCTTGCCGCGCAGCATCGCCGCGGACATCCCGGTGGTGTCGATCACCATGTCCGCCCGGCCGCGCAGCGGCTCAAGCAGCGCGCGCTCGGACACCACACCCGCCGCCACGCTGCCGTCCGGGGCCAGTGGGTGGCGCCGCCGGGTCTCCTTGTAGCGCGTCACCAGCGCCTGCTCGGCGGCCTCCAGGAACAGCACGTGATGGGTGATGCCCAGAGCGTCGAGATCCTCCACCACCGCCTGCAACGCCTCGAAGTAGATCCCCCCGCGCACGTCCGAGACGACCGCCGCGCGCTCCACCTTGGAGCCCTTGTGCACGAACAGCTCGACCAGCGAGCGGATCATCTCGGGCGGGAGGTTGTCCACGCAGAAGTACCCCGCGTCCTCGAACACGTTCATCGCCGTCGACTTTCCCGCCCCCGAGAAGCCGGTGATCACCACGAGATCCTGCAAGCGCGACTCGATCACCGGCTTGCCGGATGCGCGCTGCGGGCGCGGGGGCTTGGTTACCGCCATCGGCTTGATTGTGCCGCGCTCCCCGGACATCGGCGTCACCTGCGTGCAAGCATTGGCCCCCGCGGAGCGCCGCCGTTGGCCCCCGCGGCGCGCAGCCGGGGCGCCGCCGAGCCGCCGCCGGGGGGTCACCGGGCCGTGCGATGCAGCACCGCGTGCAGCTCCCGCGCCACCTTCGCCGGCAACCCCGGCGCAGCCTGAAGCTCCTCGCGGGAGGCCGCCAAGACCGCCTCGGGCGAGCCGAAGTGGTTCAGCAGCGCGCGCTTGCGCGCCGGTCCCACACCGGGCAGATCGTCCAGCAGCGAGGTGGTCATCGCCTTGTCCCGGCGGCTGCGATGGTGGGTGATCGCAAACCGGTGCGCCTCGTCTCTGACCCGCTGCAGCAGCTGTAGCTCAGGCGTCTCGTGGTCAAGCACCAGCGGCGCCGCCCGTCCGGGGATGAACACCTCCTCGATGCGCTTGGCGAGCGACACCACCGCCACGCCCCGCTCGCGGAAGCCGCGCAGCGGCCCGAGCCCGGCCGCGAGCTGACCCTTGCCGCCGTCGATCACCACCACGTTCGGCAGCGACGCGAAACTCGCGTCGTACTTGGGGTCGTGCGGGGAGATGTCGCTCTGACGCTCCCAGTTTGAGAACCGCCGCTGGAGCACCTCGGCCATCGAGGCATAGTCGTCAGAGCCCTCCACCGTGCGGATCGCGAAGCGCCTGTAGTCCGACTTCTTGGGAGCCCCGCCCTCGAACACCACCATCGAGGCGACCGTGTGGGTGCCCCCGAGGTTCGAGATGTCGAAGCACTCGATTCGCACCGGCGGCGCGTCGAGCCCTAGCGCCCGCTGCAAGCCGTCCAGCGCCTCCACCCGGCCCTGACGGCGACGCTCGGCCCGCAACCGCTCCTGGTCGAGCGCCAACCGCGCGTTGCGCTCGGCCAGCTCCAGGATTCGGCGCTTGTCGCCGCGCTCGGCCACGCGCAGCTCCACGGGCCCGCCGCGGCGGCTGGCGAGCGCTTCGGCGAGCGCCGGGCGTTCGCTCAGCTCGCGCTGCACGACCACCTGGGCCGGGATCGACATGTGCCCCCCGTAGTACTGGAGCATGAACTCCTCGGCCACCTCGCCCAGCTCGCGCTCGGTCTCGTTGGAGAGATAGAACGACTGGCGGTCGGCGAGCACCCCGTCGCGCACCTGGAAGACCTGGGCGTTGGCCTCGCGACCCTCGATCGCCACCGCCACCGCGTCGAGGGTCCCCACCGACTCGTTGGCGACCCGCTGGCGCTCCAGCAGCGAGTGCACCGCGCGCAGGCGGTTGCGCTCTAGGGTGGCCTGCTCGAACTCCTGGGCCGCCGCCGACTCGCGCATCCGCCGCTCCAGGTCCCGCTCGATCGCCTTGAAGCGCCCCGAGAGGAAGTCGATCACGCCGTCGATGCCGCGGCGGTAGTCCTCCTTGGAGACGTAGCCCACGCAGGGGGCCTCGCAGCGCTTGATGTAGTAGTCCAGGCACGGGTTGCCGCTGCGCCGGCCGGGCTCCGGACCGGTGCAGGAGCGGAACAGGAAGACCTTGGCCAGCAGGTCGAGCGTGTTGCGCACCCGCTTCGCGCTTGAGTACGGGCCGAAGTAGGCCCTGTTCGCGCGGTGACGCTCGCGGGTGAAGTAGACCCTTGGAAACTCCTCGTCGAGCGAGATCGCGATGAACGGATAGGACTTGTCGTCGCGCAGGCGGATGTTGAAGCGCGGCCGGTACTGCTTGATGAAGCTCTGCTCCGCCAGCAGCGCCTCGGCCTCGCTGGACACCACCAGGCACTCGATGTGCTCCACGCTCGCCACCATCTCGGCGTGCCCGGGGCTGCTCGGGACGTTCGCCTTGGCGAAGTGGGAGGCCACGCGCTTGCGCACCGACTTGGCCTTGCCGACGTAGATCACGCGCCCCTTGCCGTCGCGAAAGAGGTATACCCCCGGCTGATCCGGCAGGTTGCGGCGCTGGTCGGCGACAGTCAATAGCTGTGCGAGAACCGGTACAGGGCCACGAGCGTGTAGGCCACCAGGCCCATGAGCACGAACCACACGAACTCACCGAAACCCGTCTCCCACATGCGGATCCGCGCGAGCAACGTGACGACACCCACGGCCAGCGCGCCATACAACAGTGCCCGCCGCTCGTCGCCGAGGCTGTGCAGCGCAACCCGGTTGCTGCGGTAGATGTAGCTGGCACCGTAGGCCGCGCCACCCGCGAAGAGGACGTAGATCGCCGCGCTGAACGTGTCAGCCGCCCGCGAGCCGCCCGGCAGGAAGTCCACGGCGGCCGCGATCAGCGCGATGATCGCCACGTTGCGTACGTTCTTCATGCGATCCACGATCAGTCCAGTCTAGGAGTTCGGGCAGTGCTCTGCTTGCGAGGCGACGCGACGCGACGCGACTTCTAACATCTAGAAACATCCATGTCGCGGCGATTACGCTCCGCTATAGCCTATCGATCGGGGTAGATCATTCTCACGAAAGGGCAACGGCTAGCGATGTCGACCGAGGCACGAGGACGTGAACGGCCTGCCTCAGGCTCAGGCAGCTCGAACGGTGTATCTGAAACAGGGACACCCAACGAACGAATGGAGGACGTTGGCGGCTTAACGCTAGCCCTGCTGCGTGTCGCCGCTGTACACCCTCAAGACATCGCCGCTCGTGGTGAACGAGTGCTCTATGCCTCGATCGGCTTCTTCGTCTGTTTCTTTGGAATTTATGGCAGTCTCGCGTTCTACGCCTTTTTTACGCGGGTCGGCCTGCGAAATGTCGGATCGCCCGCCGCGGGATCGGCCATCACACTCATCGCATCCGCCTTGGTCACCCTCGCGATCATAGTATTTGACCGCTCGCTCGTGGCGTACGTCAATGCGGACCTGGGCTCGCTTAAGGCACATCCCCGCCGCGGGTCGCAGACACCGACTGAATCATCCGAAGAATACTTGCACCCTTTGGGTAGACGGTCTCTCAAGCTCTTTGTCGGCCGTATGTTCGTGGCGTTGCTGGTCAGCTTCTTTGCCACACAGACGATCGAGCTGTACGTCTTTTCTGGCGATATTCAGAGCAGCCGCACGGAAGAGCTAATGAAGCAGTACCAGGCTGAACTTGTCGTCCGCCAACGAAGCCGGTCCAAGGCGGTCGCGGAATACGAACACACGCGAGAATCCCTGTTCAGCGCTCTGGAAAAAAAGCGGTCAGCATCAATAGCCGCCCGCATTCGTGACCACGGCTATTGCGGACCAGGGAGCCATTGCTTCACCCGTCTGAACGACAGCGAACGTATCTCCGCAGAATACGCCAAGCTCGGGGAACAGAATCCGATCAGCGCCTCGTCCTCGGATTCACTTGCTGAAGCCAAGGTCAAACAGGAGATCGGAGAACTCCAGGACCACCCAACTCGTGTGCTGGCACACCTGAAGGGGACGCTTACGGACGTATCCGCGCTTTATAGATACCTCTGGCGGAAGCCGTTAGCAGCCAGCTATTATGCCGCCTTCACCCTGCTATTTATCTCGGTCGACCTGGCCGCCCTGCTGCTTAAGTACTTTGTGGCATCGGGTAGCGAGTACGAGCGGCGGCAGGCGGGCGAGCAGCGCAACCGCTGGCGCGAGAAGGCTGACGAGCTGCGCCGTGAAGCCGCGGCCGCCCGCTTGTCTGAGCCGGAGGAACAAGCTGAGCGTGAACGGGCCGCTGCCAAACGCAATGCCATGGCCGAAGTTGACGAGATCGCGCGGCGCGCCGCGCAGGAGGCGCTCACGCGCGCATACTCGCGAGTCGCCGACCGTCAGCGGGTCACCGAGGACGCAGAGCGCTTTGCGATGGATGACCTAGCCGGGCGATTCCAGCACAGCACTCAGGCGTTTTCTGACACGCGGGACTCAGACAGGCACGAGCGGAGCACGAGCGCGCCAGCAGGCGCAGCGGCCAACCACCCCGCCGGCAGCCCGCCGAGCAGCAACGCGCGGCGGCTGCACCTCGACAAAGATCTGGTGCTCCCGCTGCTTGGCGCAATCGCGGGAATCGCGACGATCGTGTACTTCCTGGGGGGCATTTACGCTTACTCACAGTTGAAGCAGGTGTCGTTGCCAACCGCGGCACTGGTTGACGTGTCGCCCCGGTCGATGATCAGCAGCGGCGTTGTGATCGCGGTGATCGGATCGATCTTCAGCTTTGGCCTGATTCGAATCCTCCAGGCACTCATCCGCCGCTTTGGGCCTCGCCCCTCGCTGCTGAGCTTTGTACAGCTCGTCTGGGCGCGAATCAGAGCCTATGTGCGGCGGCTCCTGCAAGACCCCCCTAGCTCAACAGGCCTGTCGCTCCGTCGTGCGGTTTCCTCACCGCTGACAGGAGGCGCGGCGGCGGCGGCGGCGGCGGGAGTCGCGAGCGGGCTGACCGACAGTGGCTTGGAGGGTGCCGTGCTGTTTGGCGGCACGGGCGTCTTTCTCGTATTCCTAGGCTTGCAGATTCTCGGATTCTTCGGCCTGTTCGGACCAGACGCGAGCCTCAATCGCTGGAGCACCTTAGCCTTGATTGTGGTGTGTGTGACCACCGGAGCCTATGAGGCGGGCAGGTTGCGGCCTTTTCGGCTGCCGACCGCGGAGATCAGATTCCTGGGCGAGACGGAATGCTTGGAGGGCGGCTACCTGAGCCAGGACCCATCGAACGTCTATATCGCCGATGGCAGGCATCGCACGCTGCGTGTGCTCCCGACCAAAGCGATTGCCGGGCTGCTCGTCTCTTCGAGGCAGGTGAATGTGCTGACCGGATCCACACGCACGTCGCCCTGTCCCAAGGCACTCATGGAACCTGGACCTTAATGCCCGAGAGCCCAGCTTCGCCCCCTCGACAGGCACAGTAACTCCGCCGACGCTCACTCCACCAGCGCTTCCAGGCGCGCGTAGGCATCCTCGACCGCCCGCTTGGCCGCAGTATGTCGGGCTTCGGACTTGGCCGCCTCGTACTTGCTGGCCCAGGCCGCCGGATCGGCCAGCTCGTCCTCCAGCGTCTTCAGGGCATCCTCGGCTTGTTCGATCGTCAGCTCCGCCTTCTGCTGGTCGCGCAGCCGGTTCTTGGACGGTCCTGCGGATCCGGATTTGGACTTGGCCTTGGGCTTTGTTTTGGACTCGGGTGTGGGGCCGCCCGCGACGCCGGTGACCGCCGCGCCGGCTTGCGTGCCATTGACCGCCCGACCGTTGCCCGCACCGATCGCAGCCGGTGGCGGGCTCACCACGCCACCCACCGGCTCACCGGCTGCGCGGCGCTCTTCACGGACCCGCACGTACTCGGGCCAGCCCCCCTCGTAGCTGCGCAGCGCCCGGTCCTCGACGGCCACCGTGCGCGTGCCCACCGCATCCAGCAGCGCGCGATCGTGGGAGACCAGGAGCAATGCTCCCTCGAAGGCTCCCAGCGCATCCTCCAGGGCCTCGCGGCTCTCGATGTCGAGGTGGTTCGTGGGCTCGTCCAGGATCAACACGTTGGCGCCGGACTGCACCAGCACCGCCAAGGAGAGTCGTCGGCGCTCACCGCCGGATAGCCCTTCCAGGGGCTTCTCGGCCTCCTCCCCGGAGAACAGGAAGCCACCCAGGAGCGCCCGCGTCTTGTTGGGCGTGAGGCCGGTGGCGCGCCCCGCGGCTTCGACCACGCTCTGCCCCGGAGGACCGCCCGCCCCCAGCTCCTCCGCGTGCTGGGAGAGGTAGCCCACCTTCACGTTGTGTCCGCTGCTCAGCTTGCCGCCCGCCAGCTCCCGTCGTCCGGCGAGCGTTTCGATCAGCGTGGTCTTGCCGCTGCCGTTGGCCCCCACCAGCGAGACGTGCTCGCCGCGTTCCAGCCACAGCTCGGCCTGGTCGAGCAACACGATCGGCGGCTCCCCGACCTCGACGCGGCCCCCGGCCAGCTCGAAGATCACCCGGCCTGAGCGTTCGGGCGCCTTGAAGGAAAACTCAAGGCCCTTGCCGTCGCGAGGGTCCCGCTCGATGCGCTCGATCTTGGCGAGCGCCTTCACGCGCGACTGGGCCTGGCGGGCCTTGGTGGCCTTGGCCCGGAAGCGCTCGATGAAACGCTCCATCCGCTCGATCTCGGCCTGCTGCTTGCCGATCGCGCGGCCCAGCGCCATTTCGCGGGCCGCCTGCTCGCGACGCCACTGATGCCAGGTGCCGGCGAAGAAGCGCGAGCGCCCGGCCTCGACCTCCAGCACCGAGGTCCCCACAGCCTCCAGGAACCAGCGGTCGTGGGCGACCAGCACGACCGCCGCGTCGAGGTCCACGAGCGTCTGCTCCAGCCACTCCAGCGACTCGATGTCGAGGTGGTTGGTGGGCTCGTCCAGCAGCAGCACGTCCGCGCCCGTGGCCAGCGCCCGCGCCAGCGAGGCACGCGTCAGCTGTCCGCCGGAGAAAGTGTCCAGGCCCCGGTCGAGGTCCTCGCCGTCGAACCCCAGACCGCGGCTCATGGTGGTGGCGCGGTCGCGCCAGAGATAGCCGCCGCGCACCTCCAGGTTCGCCTGGGCGCGGGCATAGCGGGCGAGCAGCGCCTCGTCGGTCTCGCCCCCGGTCATGCGTGCCTCCAGGGCCGCCAGTTCGGCCTCGATCTGCAACTCCTCGACGCAGCCCGAAAGCACGTAGTCGCGCAGCGACATCGAGCGCTCCCGCGGCGGACGCTGGTCGTGCAGCGCGATCCGCGCGCCCTTGGCCAGGCTCAGCTCACCGCGGTCGATCGAGGTCTCGCCCGCCAGCATCCGCAGCAGCGTCGTCTTGCCCGCCCCGTTGCGTCCGGCGATCGTCATGCGCTCGCGGCGCTCAAGCTTGAAGGAGACCCCGCGCAGCAGGGACTGCCCAGCCATGTCCTTGTGCAGGTCGGATGCGATCAGTACGGCCATTGCACGGTGATGGTAGGCGTCTGACGCTACGGCCTCCCGCTTCGCTAGCATCCGAGCAACGATGCGTCGCCTGCTCACCAGCCTCACCACGTTCGCGCTGCTCGCGCTCGTGCTCGCCCCGGCCGCCCTGGCCCAGAACGACGGGCGTGGCTTCTACGGCGTGACCAACGACCGCGTGATCACCAACGCCGGTTTCATCCTGATCATCTTCTTCCCCACCTTCGTGCTCGTCATGACGCTGATCCAGTCCCGGTTGGAGAAGCGCAAGGATGCCCGCAAGGCGGCCGAGAAGGGCCGTCAGGGCAACACCCGCTGGCGCGGCGGCTGGTAGTCACGCCCCCTGGGGCGAGCCGAGTCCGCTCCCAGCCGTAGACCGGCCTGCGCGCGCTCTATATCCTCGCCTGACCAACCCCCGAGGAGAGATCGCCATGGCCTATTTCGTCACAGGAGCAACCGGCTTCATCGGACGCAACCTGGTCGAGCGCCTGCTGGAGCGCGACGGCGACATCCACGTGCTTGTCCGAGAAGGCTCCCAGCCACGTCTGGAGGAGCTGCTGACGCGCTGGGAGCGCAGCCACGGACCAGCGGTGCGCACGCGTGTGAAGCCGGTGGTCGGCGACCTCACCCAGCCGCTGCTGGGTGTTCCCGAGGAGTGGATCGGCGAGCGGCGCGGGGAGATCGAGCACTTCTTCCACCTGGCCGCCATGTACGACATGACCGCGGCCCCCGAGCAGAACCAGCACATCAACGTGGGCGGCACCACCCATGCCGTCGAGCTGGCGCGAGAGCTACAGGCCGCTCGCTTTCACCACGCCTCCTCGGTCGCGGTCGCCGGGTCATACCGGGGGCTGTTCCGCGAGGACATGTTCGACGAGGGCCAGAAGCTGCCCTCGCCCTACCACGCCACCAAGTTCGAGGCCGAGCAGATCGTGCGTCAGCAGACGTTCGTGCCCTGGCGGGTGTACCGGCCCTCGATCGTGATCGGCGACTCCCGCACCGGCGAGATGGACAAGATCGACGGTCCCTACTACTTCTTCAAGGCGATCCAGAAGATCCGCCACTGGCTGCCCGAGTGGATGCCGCTGATCGGCCCGGAGCTGGGCTATACCAACATCGTGCCCGTCGACTTCGTGGTCGACGCCCTGGACCACATCGCCCACCAGCCCGCCCTGGACGGGCAGGCCTTCCATCTCACCAACCCCCGCTCCCAGCGGGTGGGCGAGGCCATGAACGAGTTCGCCCGCGCCGCCCACGCGCCGCAGCTGGCGCTGCGGATCGACAAGCGCCTCACCGACGCCCTGCCCAAGGGCGTGTTCTCGATGCTGCTCAAGCTGCCCCAGCTGCGCGAAGTGCGCCGCACCCTGCTGGCGGACTTCGGGATCCCCGACGACGTGATCGAGCACATCCCGCTGCGCCCCCAGTTCGATACCCGCGACACCGAACGGGCGCTCGCGGGCAGCGAGATCGAAGCGCCCGCCCTCTCCAGCTACGCCGAGCAGGTCTGGGACTACTGGGAGCGCCACCTCGACCCCGACCTCTTCAAGGATCGCTCGTTGAAGGCCGCCGTAAACGGGCGCACCGTGATCATCACCGGCGCCTCTTCGGGCATCGGCAGGGCCAGTGCTCTGAAGGTCGCCGCCGCGGGCGGGATCCCGCTGCTGGTGGCTCGTGGCGTGGACAAGCTCCAGGAGCTGAAGGAGGAGATCGAAGCCTCCGGCGGCAGCGCCTACGTCTACGGCGCCGACCTCTCCGACCCCGAGTCGATCGAGGCGCTACTTGGGCAGGTGCTCGCCGACCACCCCGCGATCGACATGCTGGTCAACAACGCCGGGCGCTCGATCCGCCGCTCGGTGGCGCTCAGCACCGACCGCTTCCACGACTACGAACGCACGATCCAGCTCAACTACCTGGGCACCATCAAGCTGATCATCGGCCTCTTGCCCCACATGCGCGAGCGCGGCTTCGGGCACATCGTGAACGTCTCCTCGATCGGGGTGCAGACCAATCCCCCGCGCTTCTCGGCCTACGTGGCCTCCAAGGCCGCCCTGGACGCCTTCACCCGCGTGGCCTCAAGCGAGGTGGTGGGCGACGGGGTGACGTTCACCACGATCCACATGCCGCTGGTGCGCACCCCGATGATCGCGCCCACCAAGATGTACGACTCCTTCCCCGCCGCCACCCCCGAGGAGGCCGCCGACATGGTGTGCGAGGCGCTGCGCTCCAAGCCCAAGCAGATCAACACCCGCCTGGGCACCTTCGGCGAGGTCGCCTACGCGCTCGCCCCGAAGGCCGTGGACCAGATCCTGCACATGGCCTACAAGGTGTTCCCCGACTCGGCCGCCTCACGCGGTGAGAAGGACCCGGACGAGAAGGCCTCGGTCGAGCAGCTCGCGATGGCCAACCTGATGAAGGGCGTTCACTGGTAGGCCGGGCCACCGCCGCGGCGCTGGCCTGCACATGCCTGACCCTGCTCGGCGCCTCCCCGGCGGTGGGTCTCAGCGCACCCGCCCGAATTCCGGCGGTAGGTCTCGGCACCTCGGCCGTGAGCCTCGGCGCACCTGCCCGGGTTCCGGCTGTTACCGCGCGCGCGGCGATCGCGCTCGAGGCCGACACCAACACCGTGATCTACGCTGATCACGCCCGCGAGCGGCTGCCGATCGCGAGCACCACCAAGCTGATGACCGCCTACGTGGCGCTCGCCCACGCGACACCCGGACGGGTCCTGACCGTCCAGCCCTACGCCCCCGCGCCCGAGGAGACCGTGGCGGGGCTCGCCGCGGGTCAGCGCCTGAGCGTGGCCGACCTGCTCAAGGCGATGCTGCTCCCCAGCGGCGGCGACGCCGCGCACACGCTCGCGGTCGATCTCGGCGGGGGCTCGCTCGCGCGCTTCGTCGGCTGGATGAACACGGCCGCGGTGCGGCTGCACATGCGCGACACCCACTACTCCACGCCCGTCGGGCTGGATACCCCGGGCAACTACTCGACCGCGAGCGACCTCGCCCAGCTCGCCCGGGCGCTGCTTGGGAATCCCGTGTTCGCCCGGATCGTCTCGCGGCCCAGCGCACGCCTCACCGACGGTCAGCGGGTCGTCAACCGCAACGATCTCGTGGGCCGCTTCTCCTATGTGATCGGCGTCAAGACCGGGCACACCGCGGGCGCCGGCTACTGCCTGGTGGGCGCCGCCCGACGCAATGGCGCGACCGTGATCAGCGTGGTGCTCGGCGACCCCAGCGAGGGCACCCGCGACAGCGACACCCTGGGGCTGCTGCGCTACGGCCTCGCCCTGTATCGCCGCGCCGAACCGGTGCAGGCCGGCCACGTGTACGCCCGCCTGCCCGTGCTGGGCAATGAAGACCTCCGCGTGCCGATTCTCGCCACGCGGAGTGTCAACTTGATCGTGCGCCGCGGGGTGTCGCTGTTCGTGTACGTGGTGGGCCTGCCGCAGCTTCTGCAGGGCCCACTGGCAGCACAGACCACGCTCGGCGAGGTGGTAGTGCGCGAGGACGCGCGCATCGTCGCGAGGATTCCACTCGTAAACGCTGACATGATTGACCCGTGAGCGACCCCTCTGTAGCGATCGAGGTCCGCGACCTGCGCAAGCACTACGGACAGTTCGAGGCCCTGCGCGGCATCGACATCACGGTCAAGCGCGGCGAAGTCTTCGGCCTGCTGGGTCCCAACGGCGCCGGCAAGACCACCGCGGTGGAGATCCTGGAGGGCTACCGCGCACGCAGCGACGGGGAGGTCTCGGTGCTGGGTCACGACCCGGGTGTGCGCTCGCGCGCGCTGCGCCGACGCGTCGGCATCGTCCTACAGTCGAGCGGCATCTACAGCCACATCACCCCCCGCGAGGCGCTGCGCCACTGGGCGAGCTTCTACCCCCACCCGCGTGACGTCGAGGAGGTGTTGAGCCTCATGGGCCTCAAGGACAAGGCCGGGGAGCGCACCCGCAAGCTCTCCGGGGGGCAGCTGCGACGCCTGGACTTCGCGCTGGCGCTGGTCGGCGACCCGGAGCTGATCTTCCTGGACGAGCCCACCACCGGCTTCGATCCCGAGGCGCGGCGGGCGGCCTGGGAGACGGTGCGCGCGCTGCGCGCCCTCGGCAAGACGATCCTGCTCACCACCCACTATCTCGACGAGGCCCAGGCGCTCGCCGACCGGGTGGCGATCCTCAAGGACGGGCGCATACTCGCGATCGGGCCGCCGCGCGAGCTGGGTGCGGCCGCCGCCCACTACCGCGTGGTCTACCGCAACGGGCAGGGCGAGCTGGTGGAGCTACAGACCGAGGACCCCACGCGCACCCTCAACGAGCTGACCGGCGAGGCGCTCGCGCGCGGTGAGCGCCTGGAGGAGCTGAGTGTGGGGCGCCCCACACTTGAGGACGTCTACCTGGAGCTGACCGCCGATGTCTGACGCGCTGACCCTCTCTTGGCGTCAGTATCGCCTGGAGCGCCACCTGTTCTGGCGCAACCCGAGCGCGGCGTTCTTCAACTTCCTGCTGCCGCTGCTGTTCCTGGCGTGCTTCGGCGCGGTCCTGCACGGCTCCCAGCACGATCTCGATCGTCTGGTGCCGGGGATCGCGGGCATGAGCGTGATGTCGACCACCTTCTCGGCCCTGGCCTACAACATCGTCTTTCTGCGCGAGCGCGGTGTGCTCAAGCGCATCCGCGGGGCGCCGCTGCCGACGATCTCCTATTTCGGGGGGGTCGCCGCCAACGCGGTCACGAACACGGCGCTACAGATCGCGATCATCACGCTCGCGGGGCGGGTCTTCTTCGGGATCGGCTGGCCCGCGCACTGGGACATGCTGATCGTGTTCGTGCTGGTGGGCGTGGTGTGCTTCGCGGCCCTCGGGGTCGCCTTCGCCCACGCGATCCCCAACTTCGAGTCGACCGCGGCCTACGTCAATGCCGTGTTCCTGCCCGTGGTGTTCCTCTCCTTCTACGTCTTCGACAGTTCAAGCGCACCCGCTTTTCTGCGAAACATCGCCGAAGCGCTGCCCCTGAAGCACCTGATCGACGGCCTCTCCGCGGCAATGGTGGGCGGCAGCGGGCTGGGCAGCCATCTGGACGCCCTGGCGATCATCGCGCTGTGGGGCCTGCTGGGCCTCTACTTCGCGATTCGGGGATTCTCTTGGGAGCAATCGCGGGACTGACCCGCAGAGAGGCATCTGTATGAAGAAGCTGGCCGAGGACGTCTACTTGCTGCGCGGCTTTCCGCCGAACGCGATCAACGTATACCTGGTGGGCGACGTGCTGATCGACGCCGCCACCCGTCAGGCCGAGCGGCGGATCCTGCGCCAGATCAAGGGTCACACGGTGAACGCCCACGCGCTCACCCACGTTCACCCCGACCACCAGGGAGCGAGTCACGCGATCTGTGAGCGCCTTGACATCCCATTGTGGTGCGGGCAGGACGACGTGCCCGCCATGGAGATCCCCGGCTCGGTCGGCGCCCCGGGCGCCCCCTGGGTCATAGCGCGCTTTCAGGGGCGCTTCTGGATCGGCCCGCCCCATCCGGTCGCGCGCGCGCTGCACGAGGGCGACGAGGTGGCCGGCTTCCGGGTGATCGAGACGCCGGGGCACACTCGCGGACACGTCGCGTTCTGGCGCGAGCAGGACCGTGTGCTGATCCTGGGCGACGTGCTCAACAACATGAACCTGCTGACGGCCGTCCCCGGGCTGCACGAGCCGCCCGACTTCTTCACCCCCGACGTCAAGCGCAACCGCGAGTCGATCAGGCGGATGGCCGCCCTGGAACCCGCCCTGACGCTGTTCGGACACGGCCCACCGTTGCGCGGCTCCGAGAAGCTGACCAAGTTCGCCGCCGCCATCGCCTCCTGAGGATGGGCGAGCGCACGATGGATTCAGGCACGACCAGCGAGGGCGCGCCAAGCGCCGTCTCAGAGCAGGCCGGCGAGAGCATCTTCATCGAGCGCGACGGGCTGTTCGTGCCGACCGAGCACGCCCGCGGCCCCTGGGACCCGAACGCCCTGCACGGCGGGGCGCCCGCGGCGCTGATCGCCGCGATGCTGGAGCAGCTGGAACCGGGCGCCGAGCTGCCCCTGGCGCGACTGTCGTTTGAATTCCTGCGGCCCGTGCCGATGGCGCCGCTACAGCTGACCACGCGCATCACCAGACCGGGACGCCGCGTCCAGGCCCTGGAGGCAGACCTCCACGCTGACGGGGTTCACGTCTGCCGGGCGCGGGCCCTGCGGCTGCTCGCGATGCCCGAGGAGCTACCCGCCCTGGCGGCCACACAGGTCGAGGGTCGCGACCGCCCGCAGCTGAGCGGTCCACGGGAGGGTCGCGGGGTTCGCTTCGCCCTGGACGACACCGAGCGTCACAGCTTCGCCGCCACGGCGATGGAGATGCGCTTCCTGCACGGGGGTCCGGCGATCGCCACCGCAGGCCCGGTCCACTCAGAACTGGGACCCTCGACGGTATGGATGCGCCTGCGTCACCCCTTGACCGCCGCGCAGCCGGCGACCCCCACGGCAAGCCTGGTCGCGGCCTCGGACTTCGGCAACGGCGTGAGCGCGGTGCTGCCCTTCGAGGAGTACCTCTTCATCAACGCCGATCTCACCGTCTCGCTCGACCGTCGCCCCCGCGGCGATTGGATGGCGCTCGAGGCCCGCACGCTCCTGCATCCCGGCGGCATCGGCTGGGCACAGAGCGCCCTGCACGACGAGTACGGCCCGGTCGGTGTGGCCACGCAGGCCCTGGTCGTTCAGCGCCGCTAAAGAGCGATTTCGGGGAAGGGCTCGGCCAGCGAGGAGAGCACGTGGTCGGGGTGGGCCTCGCGCAGTTCCCGCACGCCATAGCGCCCGCTGGCGACTCCCACCGCTACGGCACCGGCACCTTGCGCGGCTGAGATGTCAAGCGGCGTGTCCCCCACGACCGCCACCTCAGCGCCCGCGAGCGCCCGGCCCAGCAGCGTCTCCCCGCGCCGGATCGCACAGCGCGTCAGCTCGACGCGATCCTCGGAATCCGAGCCGTAGCCGCCCACGAGGAAGAAGTGATTGAGCCCAGCCCGCCCGAGCTTGGCGTGGGCGCCCGCTTCCAGGGCACCCGAGGTGATGCCGAGCAGCACGCCGGCATCGGTCAGCCGTGGCAGCAGCTCCTGCACCCCCGCCAGCACGCGATAGCCCTCCGAGGCGGCCACGTAGTCGGGCAGCACCGAGAGATAGGCCGACATCAACCGAGCCAGCTCCAGCGCCGTGGGCTCGCGTCCCATCACCTCGACGAACGTCTGACGCGCCACCACGGGATCGGTCATCCCCGCGTTTGAGTGCTTGCCGATGTCCGCGGTCACTTCGAAGACGTGCTCGAAGGCCCAGGACCAGCTGCGCGCGCCCGCGCCGCCGGTGTCGAGCAGAGTGCCGTCGACATCGAACAGGATCAGGCTGAACTCGGGCATCGCGGGTACATGTTAGAGGGCTCACCCAGATATTTGCGTGCGCAAGCATCTGATATAGTTGAGTGCACAACGATCCCTGGGCCAAGGCCCGCAGGGCTTCCCTTACGTCTCATCGAAAGACCCCCGAAAGGAAATCCCCATGTCCTCATCCTCCACCGCCACCCCCACCGTCCCCACCAGCGCGCTGCCCACGGGCACCTGGCGCGTCGATCCGGTCCACTCGAGCGTCGAGTTTCACGTCAAGCATCTCGGGATCGCCACCGTCAAGGGCAACTTCACCGATTTCGAGGGCACCCTCGAGGTAACACCGGCCGGCACCAAGGCCTACGGCACCGTCAAGACGGCAAGCGTCGACACCCGTCAGGCCCAGCGCGACGATCACCTGCGCTCGCCCGACTTCTTCGACGCCCCCACCTATCCCGAGATCAGCTTCCAGTCGACCGCCATCACGGCCACGGACGAGGACAGCTTTGAGATCGAGGGAGACCTCACGATCCACGGCGTCACCCGCTCGATCACACTCGACGCCACGCTGGAGGGCACCGAGACCGATCCCCAGGGCAACCCGCGCGTGGGGCTCTCGGCGAGCGCCCAGATCAACCGCTCGGACTTCGACATCAAGTTCAACGCCGCCCTCGGCTCGGGCAATGCAATGGTCTCCGACAAGGTAAAGATTTTGCTCGACGTCTCGGCGGTGGGAGCCGCCTGAACACGCGACCTAAAGGGATCGCGGGCGACGTCGCACCCCCCATGCGCGACGTCGCCCAAACTCCCCCAAGACCATGAGCCCGCCGTTCACCATCGACCCTGCCCTGCAAATCGCCTCCGTCCGACTCGCGGTCAGCGACCTCTCGCGCAGCGTGGACTTCTATGAGCGCGTGCTGGGACTGGCACTGCTCGAGCGTGAGGGCTCAAGCGCCCGCCTGGGAGCAGAGCGGGAGCGCCCGCTACTCGAATTGACCGAGCTGGCCTCGCCCACCTCGATCCCGGCCCGCAGCACCGGCCTGTTCCACGTCGCGCTGCTGCACCCCACGCGCGCCGGACTCGCCGAGACGGTGCTGCGCATCGCCCGGCAGCGCTGGCCGATCGACGGAGCCTCCGACCACGGGGTCTCGGAGGCGCTCTATCTCAGCGACCCCGACGGGCTGGGCCTGGAGATTTACGCAGACCGGCCCCGCGAGCAGTGGGCCCGACCGGCCGACGGCCGGGGTGTGGAGATGCGCACGCTGGCGCTCGACGTCGACGAGCTGCTCGCGCAGGCCCCCGGCACTCCCCCGGACGCGATCGCGGCGGGCACCGCCATCGGTCACGTTCATCTGAAGGTCGCGGACGTGGACCGAGCCGTGGCGTTCTATCGCGACGCGCTCGGATTCGAGCAGCAGGCACGAATCCCCTCCGCGGGGTTTCTCTCGGCGGGGGGCTACCACCACCACGTCGCGCTCAACTCGTGGCAGAGCGCGGGCGCGGCGCAGGCCCCCGACAGCGCACCGGGCCTGCGCAACGTGAAATTCAGGCTCGGCGACCCGCACGCGGTACAGGCCGTGCAGCGCAGGCTGAGCGATGCAAAGGTGAACGCCTCAGGTAATTCATATGTTTCGGTCAATAAGGATGGATCGCTGTCGGTCAGCGACCCCGACGGCAGTTCCCTGAGCTTCTCCCACTCAGAACCTGTCTCAAAACCTACGGTCTTACCCTAGAGTCGCTCTCTTCGAGGATCGCGACAAACTCCGCCGGTCGCAGTTCAAGACCCTTGGCGATTCGCCTGACCGTGGTCCAGGTGGGATTGGACTCGCCACGCTCGATTCTCGCCAGTGACCCCACGGTCAGGCCACTGTTATAGGCAAGTTGCTCCTGAGTTTCACTTCGATGCTTGCGCTGGCGAAGGACAGCCGCGGCGAGCGCCGCATCCGCGCGATCGACAGGAGGCATCTTAGAAACATCGCATACGGCTAGTCGCCAAGTCCAGGCGGCACACCGCTAGTTGTCTGCCATTGGTAGTTTTGGGGCGCCGGGGCTCATCCCCACAGATAGCCCTGGTTGGCCGGTGCGCGAGAGAGTCCCTGGCTCCCGCGCGCCGGCCCCTACGTCGAGTCATCACGGCTTCAATTTCTCTGGCCGGTTTCATAGGTGACTACCGTCGCCGTCCCCGGCCAAAGCTTGTAACCGGTGGAGCCACGGCCCGAAAACTGTCGGTGCCGGTTGCCGCCAGTCCCTCCGAGTCCACCTCCGTGACACTCGGCGCCGCCCGCGGGTGACGCTCGGGCAGCTGTTTGACACTCGCCCGTGGCTGCTCCTCGACGCGCAGCCCTTCAAGGGCGAGGACCAGGATGTTGACCGCACCGCCACCGCTTGCATGACGCTCCAGTCGCCCGGCCGCCAACACCAGCGGCTCAGAGCGAATCACGAGGCGATGGCGTTCGTAGAGAGCCGGGGGAACGATCAGGTTGACGGTCCCGTGCTCGTCCTCCAACAGCATGAACGTGACCCCGTTGGCCGTCCCGGGCCGCTGGCGGGCGATGACCAGCCCCGCGATCTGGATGGTGCTGCCGTGCTCGATCCGAGCGAGGTCGGCCACCGAGCGCGCACCGGTTGACGTGAGGCGCTCGCGCAGCAGCGCCAGCGGATGCGCATCGATCGAGATCCCCGTGGCGGTGTAGTCGGCGATCATCGACTCCCAGTCGGAGAGACCGGTGAGCGCCGGCGCCGCGGGCGTGCCGAGGTCGAGCGCAAGCTGGGTTCCGGCCTCCGTGGCAACGCGGGCGGGCTTGGCGATTCCCAGTCGCCAGAGTGCCGTGCGCCGTGCGTGGGCCTCGCTTACGCCCGCACCGACCAACCGATCGCAGGCCCCGGACCAGGCCAACCGCTCAAGCACCGCGCGGCCGGTGCCGGCCCGCGCGGCCAGATCCTCAAGGCTCCCGAAGGGACCCATCGCCGTACGGGAGCGCAGCAGCTCCTCGATGTCCTTCCGGTGAACCCCCTTCACGTAGCCCAAGCCAACGCGAATCGCCCCCGCCGAGGTCAGAGTGCACTCCGCCTCACTCCGGTTCACATCTACAGGCAGGATCGCGATGCCGCGACGCTGGGCCTCGTGGATGAGACTGTCCGGAGGGTAGAACCCCATTGGCTGCTCATCCAGCAGCGAGCACAGAAAGGCGGCGGGATGATGAACGCGCAGCCACGTCGACTGATAGGCCAGCAGCCCAAACGCCGCGCCGTGCGCCTTGGGGAAGCCGAAGCCCGCAAAGCCCGAGACCATTCCCCACACCCGTTCCACCGTGGCCTCGCTCGCATCGGGGTGAGTCGCCATGGCGCCCTGCACGAACTGGAGGCGATGACTCTGCATCGCCTCCTCCGAGCGCTTGCGGCTCATCGCCCGCCGCAGGCCCTCGGCCTGCCCAGAGGTGAACCCGGCGAACGCCCTTGCCACCTCGATCACCTGGTCCTGGAAGATGATCGTCCCCAGGGTCTCCCGCAGGGGCTCGCGCAGCGAGGGGTGCTCGTAGGGGACCTCGTAGTCGGGGTTCACAAGCAACCGCTGGCGGCGTTCGATGTAGGGATTGACCGCGCCCCCCACGATCGGCCCGGGCCGCACCAGCGCCACCTGCACGGTGAGATCCTCAAGGTTCGCCGGCCGGGTGCGGCGCAGCGAGCCCATCTGGGCGCGGCTCTCGATCTGAAACACCCCGGTGGTCTCCGCGTTCTGGATGCACTCGAAGGTCGCGGGATCGTCGAAGGGGATACGGCTCAGATCGACACGCTCACCGCTGTGACTGGAGATCAGCTCGACACAGCGCTCCACCGCGGAGAGCATCCCCAGGCCGAGCAGGTCGATCTTCAGGAAGCCCGCGTCGGCACAGGAGTCCTTGTCCCACTGCGATATCTGCCGACCCTCCATCGCGGCGGGCACCACCGGACAGCAGTCGATCAGGGGGCGGGTGGAGATGATCATGCCCCCCGAGTGCTGGGAGAGATGCCGCGGCAGCCCGTACGCCTCATCGGCGAGTCGCGCAAGCCAAGCCCACCGCCCCTGCGCCAGGCGCTGCTCGCCCAGGGCGGCCTGGATGTCCTTGCCCACCGTGCCCGCCGAGCCCCAGGACTCAGAGCTGCGCGCCACCCGCTCGATCTCGCCCGGGGGCAGCCCCAGGGCCTTGCCCAGCTCGCGGATCGTTCCCCGCACACGGAACGTGGGGAACGCCGCCACCAGCGCCGAGCGTTCTCGGCCGTAGTGCTCGTGGATGCGGGGAATCAACTTCGCGCGGATGTCGCGGGGGAAATCCAGGTCGATGTCCGGGAGCGAGCGGATCTCCTCGTGCAGGAACCGCCCGATCGCAAGCTTGCTCGCGATCGGGTCGATGTGTGAGAGGCCCGTGAGGTAGCACACGATCGAGGACACCGAGGAGCCCCGTCCACGTCCGGGCGCCAGCAGCGAGCGGGGGGAATCCGAGTCCCCCGCCCCGCCGGACCCGCGGACCTCGACCGCCACCTCCCGGGCCAGCTCCAGGATCTCGTGGTGCAGCACGAAGAAGCCGGCCAGCCCGAGCCTGTCGATCATTCCCAGCTCCTGCTCCATGCGGGCGGCGGCCTCCACGCACACGGCGTCCCCGGCTGGGTAGCGCTCGGCAAACCCCGCCCGGCAGACCTCCGCGAGCACCCGGATGGCGTCCCGATCACCTGAACCCGGATAGCGATACTCCAGGTCGCCGGCCAGGTCGAACGTCAGGGTCTCGGCCAAGCGCACCGTCTCCGCGACCGCCTCGGGGTACTCGGAGAAGCGGGCCGCCATCGCCCGGGGACCGGTCATCACGTGACTGTGATTGGGGCGCCTCGGGACCTCGCTCGCGTCGAGTGTCTGGCCGTGGCGCAGCGAGACCAACACGTCCTGTAGGCAGGCGCGCAGCGGGGTGTGGGCGTGCACGTCACCCGTGGCCACCGTGGAGACCCCCAAGCGCCGGGCGAGCCGCTCAAGCGCCCGATTGCGGGCCCGGTCGTGGCGTGCGTAGGGCCGCTGCAGCTCCACCCGCAGCGCCTGCGGACCAAACGCCTCCCGCAGTCGCCGCAGCCCGCTCTCCCAGTGGATGCCCCGGGTCGCGCAGCCGCTCAGGCACACCAGCCCCTCGGCGTGGCCTTCCAGGTCATCGAAGCTCACGCGGGGCTGTCCCAGCCGACGGTCGCGCTGCTCACGGGTGTGGGCGTGCGCGACGCTCAACAGCCGGCACAGGTTGCGCCAACCCCGCCCGTCGCGTACCAGCAGCGTCACGTGACGCAGGCCCTTTCCCTCAGCCGGTGCCTCCCTTCTCCCCTCCCCGTCCCGCTCCCGCCCCGAGGTGCCGGCGTTCCCCTCACCCGGTGCAGGAAGCTCGATCGTGACCTCGGCGCCCAGGAGCGGCTTCAGCGGCGTGCCCTGCGCGGCCATCGCGAACTCCATGGCTCCCGACAGCGAATCGTGGTCGGTCAGGGCGAGCGCGGTGTAGCCCAGCTCCAGCCCCCGGTCAATCAACTCCTGTGGCAGCGAGGCGCCGTCCAGGAACGAGTAGGCCGAGTGGCAATGCAACTCCACGTATGGCGGCGTGCCCCGCATCCGCGCGATCTCAGGCCCTCTGGGTGAACCAGTTGCCGGGGACACCCTGAGCAGCGGCCGCTGCCAGGTCGTGGAAGACCACCATGTTCTGTCCGCCCGCGCCGACCAGCTCCCAGTAGCGGCGGCGCAGCGGCCGCCCGCTCCACCAGCGATCCTCCACCAGCCAGGACTCGCGCACCGACTCGACCCGCAAACCGTTCACCACGAGCGGCCTGCCCACGGCGTCCGCCCGCACTCGCGCGGGTCCCGGCAGGTTGAGTGCAGATCCGTTGCTCATCCCGGGAAGGGCGTTAGCACTATCCGTCGCTCGGGCACACGCGACTCGGGGTCCACGCACAGTGCTCGCAGCGCCGCTTCGGGACCCGCCATCGCGCGCATCTGGGCCACGGCACCCAACAGACGCGCCCGTCGCACCGTTCGGCTCTCGTGGAGCAGCGAGCCCTGCTCGCCCTCGGGCGGGCCAAAGCGCACCACAGCCAGGCTCAGCGCTTCGGCGGGTGCCGGTAGCAGGCCCGCCCGCAGCGACAGCGCCAGGCGCATCCGCCGTGAGCTACTGAGCGCCTGGCGAAACACCACCTGCTCCTGCCACGTCCCGCCCTCCACCAGGCGGGCGGAGAGCCGCACGGCGCGCAATGTTCGCCCACGGCGCTCCGGACGGGCCAGCAGGCGATCCACGAGCACACCCAGGACGAGTTCGAGCGCGAGACCCGAACTCGACTCCCCCAGCTCCAACGACTCCTCCAAGCGATCCTCCAGGCGGCGGGTGCGTAGCGGGGTGTCCTCTCCACGAGCCAGGCGCCAGGCGAGCACCCCGGGATCGCCGAAGCGATCGGCCACCGCATCGCGTCCCAGCGCGGCCAGCGCCCCCATGCTCCGCACTCCGAGACGCTCAAGCGGCCGCACCAGCGCCTCGGTCTCCGCCCGAAAACGCAGCATCTCCACCGGCTGGGAGGCCAGGTAACGGCGGATGTCGCCGTCGCGCACCACCTTGGCCCGCCGCGAGCGCACCCCGAGCGCCGCCGCCAGAGCACAGAAGCGCGTGGGTCCCGCGCCGATACGGGCCGGTCGATCGAGCACATGTCGCGTGGCCGAAACCACCCCCATCTCCCCGCCGTGCAATCCGTGCAGGCCCGCGGACTCGAAATAGGCCAGGCCCGGCCGCTCCAGCTCCAGGGCCGCTCCGATGCCCTCAAGCGCACGGGCCGTGGCCTCCCAGGCTCGCGCCACTCCCAACGGGTCAGGGGGCACCAAGCCCAGCTCCGGACAGCGCGCCAGGGCCTCTCCCAACGCCATCCCGGGGCTCACCCCGTACGCCTCGGCCGCCCCCGAGACCTCCCCCACCCGCGGGGTGCTACCGGGCGAGGAGGCGATCGCCAGCGCTCGTCCCGCCAGTGCCTGAGGCCCACCGGCGGCCACGACCAGCTCGAAGCGGGGGAAGTGAACACATACGACCATACGAACACATGTTCGTATTAAGCGGCGGCCACCCACAACAGACAAAAGGGTGCAGAGCAGCCGCGCAACCACTCAGCGGAGCCGGACAGACTCCGGGTGCTTCTCGGTGCGGGCTCCGGGGGCTTCTCGGCGCCGGCTCCGGGCCCTGGCTAGCTTCTTGGCGCGGGCTCGGCTCCAGGCCCCGGGAGCTTCTCGGCGCGGAGCTTCTCGGTGCCGGCTCCGGGCCCTGGCGAGCTTCTTGGCGCGGGCTCGGCTCCAGGCCCCGGGGACTTCTCGGCGCGGAGCTTCTCGGCGCGGGCTCGGCTCCAGGCCCCGGGGGCTTCTCGGCGCGGGGGCTTCTAGTCCATGCCCAACGGACCCTCGGCGGATCCGCTGAGGAACTGGCGCACGAAGGAGTTCTCGGAGCTGAACATCCGCTGGGCATCGCCCGCTTCGACGATCCTCCCCTTCCACAGCAGCGCGATGTATTCGCCGATCCGCCGCGCCGAGGCGATGTCGTGGGTCACCACGATGTAGGTGCCGCCATGGGCGGCGTGCATCTCCTGGATCAGCTCGCACAACAAAGCCGTGCGCACCGGGTCCAGCCCCGAGTCGGGCTCGTCGAAGATCACCACGTCAGGCTCCATCACCAACGCCCGCGCGAAGCCCGCGCGCTTGCGCATTCCCCCCGAGAGCTGGTTGGGGAAGTCGTCCATGGCTTCGCCCAGGCCGACGTCGGCGAGCCGCTGCTTCACCAGCTCGGAGATCTGCCCCTCAGACATGTCGGTGTGCTGACGCAGGGGGAAAGCCACGTTGTCGAACACCGACATCGAGCCGAACAGGGCGCCGTCCTGGAAGAGCACCCCGATCCTGCGACGCAGCGCCAGCAGGTCGGGCATCGTCAGGCTCGGGACCGACTGGCCCTTGACGATGATGTCGCCCGAGTCAGGGAACATCAGGCCGATCAGGTGCTTGATGAGCACGCTCTTGCCCGTACCGGAGGGTCCCAGCACGACCGTGATGGTCTGATCCGGAATCGCGACGTTGAGGCCGTTCAGGACGGGTACCCCGCCGAGGCGCTTGTACACGTCCAGGCAACGGATCGACCAGGCGCCCTCCTTGGGCTCCGCCCAATCGAGGTCGTTCGAGTGGTACTGAAACTCCTCGATCTCCCCAGCCGTTATCGCGTCACCCTCCTCCATATGGCCCATACTAATCGCCCGGGCGGACCGCGGCAACCAGCACGGCCTAAAGCTACGCCTTGACAAACCTCTCTTGACAAAAGGACAACAGAGAGTCTACGATCGAGGTGAGGCAACCCATAGTCCGGGATTCAGCGCTGGGGAGGCGCGGCCCGCGAGAGCTAAAGAGGTCGGCTCGACCGGAATTGGTCGCGTTCCTTCATCCGCTCCTTGGCCGGACAGGGAGGGAGGAAGGATGTTTTACAGCAGGCGTCCCGACGCCGAGCAGGGGCCACCGGCCTCTCTGGACTCGGAGTCCCATGCAACCGCCGGCGCCCACGCCACGATCGTCGCTCGCCCGGACCCACGGACCCGGATTCTCGATGCGTTGATCGCCACGGTGGCCTACCGGGGATATGACCGCACCACGGTGGAGCGGGTTCTACAGACGGCGGACGTTGAGGGCGCCGTCTTCGAGGAGCATTTCCTGAACAAGGAAGACTGTTTTCTGCTGGCCCTCGATGGGCTGATCGCCCGCGCGCAGGTCAGGGTGCTGGAGCACGCCGCGCGCGCCGACGCGTGGCCCGAGCGAGTACGGCTGGGGCTCTCGGCGCTGCTCTCGACGCTGGCCGAGAATCCAGACGCCGCGCGGGTCTGGATGGTGGAGTCGCTCAGCGCCGGAGCGCCCGCCCTCGAACGCCAGCGAACGGCATTCGGGTTCTTGACGGCACTCATCGAGGAGGGCCGTCCCCACGCGGCCTACCCCGAGCAGCTCACTCAGCACATCTCCGAGGCCCTGGTGGGTGGGGTCACCTCGATCCTGCACCGCAGGATTCTCGCGGAACGCACCACCGAGCTGCCGGGCCTGCTGGCCGACCTGACCTACTTCACACTGGTTCCCTTCCTGGGCCATCACGGTGCGATCGTCGCGGCCGGAGTCGACATCGAGAAGCTGGCCGCACGGAGGACCGCGAGACTGTAGATCTCAAGCCTCGGACCTGGAGCCCCCAACCGCGGATCTTTGAGAACGCTCTACCGCGGGGAAACCCTACCGGCGGGAATGCTCTACTTCGGCGGCACCGTGGTGGTGTGGGGGAACTGGCTGATCTGCCCATTGAAGTTGAACGGGCCCTGCTGGATGCAGCCGGGGGCCGCCACGTTGCGTTCGGGCGTCGCCGGCTTGGCAGGCTTTGCCGGAGTCGTGGGCGTCGCCGGCGTCGCGGCCCGTTCGGGCTTCGCAGGCGCATGGACCACGCTGTGCCCTTCAAGCAGGTCGATGATGCTTTCCGACACCGTTGCGTTTGGTTCTCCCGTGATTTCCGGAGCCGAGCCCGAGCAGTTTGCCGTGCTGAACACCTGTAGGCCGCCGCTGCCCAGTGCGCGATAGGCCCCGGGCTGGCGGTAGGCGTTGGCGCGGTTGGTGCCGATCCGCTCGGGATAGACCGCGAGCGATTCGGGCCCGATGCTCTGCACGCCGCGCAGGTAGTGCTGCTGCGGGCCCGCGGGATTGTCGGCGTTGCTGTCGTGACCGTTGGTGGCGGCGGTCACGTTCGCGAAGAACGCCTGTAGCTCGGGTACGTATTCGCCCGTGTACTGGAGGAACGGATCGAGGTTGCGCAAAACCGGGCTGGTCTGACCGAGCAGCGGCGTCAGCAGGTTCAGCGTGCGGCTCAAGGCCGGCAGTCCCCGCTTGGAGGCACTCGTGAACGAGCCGATCCCCGTCAGGAAGTTGTTGAAGTCGGGGGCGAAGGTCTTGACGCTCTGTAGCAATGGGGCCAGCTGCTGCTCGGCGGGACGCAGCTGATCCAGCAGCGGGCTGGCGTCGGTGGCGAAGCTGTCGAGGCTGCGCAGCGCCGAGCGCGAGTTGCGCTCAAAGGCGGGGAACGCACGGAAGGCGTTGGCGAACGCCTGGCTGGCCTGCGCCGTGGCGTGGAAGGTGTGTTCGCCGTTCTCGATCAGGCCCCGGAGCTGGTGATCGCGTTCGGCCAGCGCGTTGAACACGACGCCGGTGTTGTGGACGGTGGCTGTCACCGCGCCCTGCTGTGAGGCCAGGACGCTCAGCGCCTTGTTGGCGTCTTCGATGAAGGGCTCGAGGTTGGCGAAGATCGTGTTGAGGTCTTCTCCACGCCCTTCGAAGCTGGCGGCCTGCGTCTGCGCCCATTCCTGGAAGGCTCGTCGCGTCTGCGGATCGAAGGCCGAGAGAATGTCATCGAGGGTGACCGAGGACTGCACCTGACGGTCGGGGAGCTGTCCGTTGTCCTTCAACAGCGGCGCGGTCTTGCCGCCCGGGATCAGCTGGATGTAGCTCTCCCCCAGCAGCGTCTTCTGACGCAGGGCC
Source organism: uncultured Solirubrobacterales bacterium (assembly GCA_963813115.1). GTDB lineage: Bacteria > Actinomycetota > Thermoleophilia > Solirubrobacterales > Solirubrobacteraceae > Palsa-744. The sequence goes on along the minus strand of CAWEXS010000002.1, from coordinate 1,409,108 downwards.
GCCTTGATGTCGGTGCGCAGTGGGGCGTACTGGTGGTTGACTTCGATCGTGACGTGGGTACGACCGTCGAGGTCGGACTTCAGCTTCACCACGTGCCCGACGTTCACGCCGCTGATCCGCACGTCGGCCTGTTCGGCCAGGGTGAGCGTGCGGGGGAATGCGACGGTGAAGCGGTAGCCCTTCGGCTTCAGCGGGATCGAGCCACCGAAGGAGCCCCACAGGAACAGCAGCAGGCCGAAGCAGCTCAGCGCGAACAGGCCGATCACCAGGATGTTGCCCAGGGTGGGCGCGCGCTTCTGCATCAGCCACCTCCCCCGATCGCGGCGGAGGGTCGCGCGAAGGCGTCGGGCCCCAGACCAAACACCCGGGAGGCGAGCTGGCTCGCACTGGCCGTGGTGCCCGTGCCCTTGGCGCCCACGGCGCCGCCCGCCTTGGCCGCGTTCTGGCAAGCCGTGTCAGTGAGGTTCGGGGGGTTGAGCAGACCCAAGATCAGGTTGGCCGTCGGGTTGACTTCCCGGGCTCCGTTGAGCAGCGGCACGAGGTTGCAGTTGAAGTAGACCAATGTGTGACCCAGGGCGCCGTGGGCGTCGGTCTGAGCGAGCACGCTGTTGAAGTTGTGCGCCGCCCAATCCAGGAAGAACAGGAAGCCTCCCTGATTCGCTCCCGGGTTGTAGGCCGCCTCGTTGAAGAATTCGTTCAGCACCGAGAAGCTCGTAGCCAGGTCGGGGGATGCCTGCGCGAGATTCTGCACCGAGGGCTCGAGCTGGTTGATGACCGGCAGGATCTGACGAGCGAAGGGTCGGACCTGGTTCTTGATGACCGGTGTGGTCTTTTCAAAGAAGGGTCGTGCCTGGCGCTGGGCGGGCCCGAGTGCCCTCGCAAAAGGCTCCAGCTTGCGCAGCGCGGGGCCCGCCACATGGGCGGCGGTCGCGAGCTTGCCCAGGCCCGTGTTGGTCTGCTTGAGCACTCCGGGCAATTCGCGCAGCGTCGCCTGGACGCTCTGATCCTCGCTGGCGAAGGTCTTGAACACGGCGTTGGAGGAGTCCACGAACTCGGCCAGGTCCTTGTCCTTGCCGCCCAGCGCATCCACCAGCAGCCTGAAGTTGTGGATCGCGCGTTCGACGTTTGCGTGGCGCACCGAGACCTGCCTGCCGATCAGGGTGAGATCGCGGGCGAGCGGGTCGAAGCGCTTGAACACCGCGGCGAGGTTGCGACCGTTGCCCTTGAGCCCTTCACCGGCGCCCGCCAGCAGCTCCTGTAGATAGGCGCGCGTGTCGGCATCGAGGGCCGCGAGGAACTCATCGACGTTGACATCCGGAGCGGTCTGGGAGACGGGGATCACGCCGCCGCTGCGCACCCGACCGCTGGCCGGCGTACCGGGGTTGATCTCGACCGACATGTCCTTGAGCTGGGTCTTGGGCCGCAGCAGCATCGTGGCGTCGCGATAGATACGGGCGTACTTGGGAGTCAGGTGCATGCTCACCATGGCCTCCCCGTTCTGGAGGTTGACGCTCGCGATTTCGCCGACCTTGGCGCCGGCGATGGTGACGCTCTGGCCCTGTCCCGGAGCCACCGCCTGGGCCGTCTGGAACTCGCCCTTGAGGGTGAAGTATTCGTGCCCGACCACCGGCACCCAGCCCGGCAGGCTGAGACGCTCGTGGGCGAGGATGTAGCCCCCGACCGCCGCGGCGATCACGATCATCGCCACGATCGCGACGAACGCCGTGCGGTAGCGCTCGATCTGGTCGCGCAGGCCACGACCCTCCTCGTGAGTCTCGGGGGTCATCCTCCGCTCCCGTCGGCTGGACCCGAGGAGAGCGGGCCGTTGAAGTTGGGGACCGTCTGGGTGTAGCAGGGCACCAGCGGCTTGTAGGGCGGCTCACTCCCGGGGAAGCGAGGACGCGTGCCCTGCGGGGCCGAGGGCGCGTGGGCGACCAGCGGCACGCCTTCGGTATGCGGACCGGTGGCCACCACCGAGGCCTTCGAAGAGAGCACCGTCTGCCCGCCGCTGCCGGTCAGGAAGCGGGTTGCCGAGCCGTTGCCGTCGAAGCTCTGACCGGCGCCGGCGAGCCCGACCATCGAGTACCAGAACTCCTTGTAGTCCTCTACGCCCGAGCTGTTGGCGCCATCTTCGAGCTTGGTGTTGGCCGCCGGGTAGAACACCTTCGTCAAGCACTGGCTGAACTGGTCGAGCTGGTGCTGGAAGGAGGTCTGCCCACCCGTCAGGCGGGCGATCCAGAGCGTGCTGGCGCGCAATCCCTGGGCGACGCCCCCCAGCTCGGTGGGAGCGAGCGATGCCTGGATCTGGTCGATCCACGGATAGGCGGCCGTGATCGTCGCGGGCGTCTCCTTCACCCCAGGGGCGAGCGCGAGCGCGAACGTCCTGATTGACGGGAACGCGCCGTTCAATTCCTTGAACGCGCTGTGGGCGCTCTTCAGCGCACCCGGCAACTCGGCAACCGTGGTGGTCAGGCTCGAGGACTGAGAGGCGAAAGAGCCGAGGAAGGTGTTGAAGTTGTCGATCAATTCGCCCAGCTCCTGCTCGTGCACGTCGAGCGCCGCCGTGGTGCGGCTGATGCCGGAGATCAGGTTGGACAGATCGTGCTGTTCGGAGCCCGCGAAGGCCTGGGCGACGATCGTGCTGCCCTTCAGCGCTTCCGGTCCGCGGCGGTAGGCCTTGTTGATCGCTTCCGCCCCGTCCAGACCGCGCACGTCGGGGTCCGCGGCGGCGTCTTCGGCGGCGTCCGGCTTGTGGTTCAGCGCTTCCCCGAATTCCGCGAGGAAGATCTGAAGGTTGGCGCGCGTGTCGGTATTCAACGCCGTCAGCACCTGGTCCAGCTGCACCGGGTCGGAGGTGTGGGTGATCGGGATCGTGTACCCCGAGGAGATCGTCTTGGCCGACGGGCTGCCCGGCTGGAGGTCCACGAAGAAGTTGCCTTCTAGGAAGATCCGCGGGCGGATCTTCACCGTGGCGTCGGTGTGGATCGGCAGTCCGCTCTTTTCGATTTCCATCGTCACCAGCCCGGTGTTGCCCTCGCGCTTGACCGAGACCACCTTGCCGACGCCGACTCCCGCGATGCGCACGGGCGACTTGGGGCGGATGTTCACGGCCGTGGCGAACTGAGCCTTCAGGCGGTAGCCGTGGGTGTAGGGGATGTGCTTGGTGAAGCCGAAGTACACGGCGATCGCCGTGAGCACGATCAGCGCGATCCCGAAGCGCACAGGATTGGACTTCTGCAACTCGATCACGGGGATTTCGTGGTGGCGGCGCCACAGGCGACGGCGGCTCATTTCTGCTTCCCCTTGCTCGCCGTCTTCTTGGTCTTCTTCTTGGTCGTGGTCTTCTTCTTGGCCGGGGTCTTCTTCTTGGCCGGGGTCGACGTGGAGGTCGTGCTCGTCGCGGGGAGATCCTTGAGCGTGCTGCTCGGGTAGGGCCGGTTGAACAGATCCTGCTTGCGCGTGGTCACGTCGTGCACCGACCCTACGTTCGTGGGCAGGTTGCCGGTGACGGTCTGGCCGATGATGTAGTGCTCGTTGGCCGCTTCGCACTCCTTCGGCTGACCGGGGCCGCCCACGTTGGGGTAGGGGTTGGCATGCAGATGGTTGTCGTCAATCCGCGCGTGTGTCGAGGAGTTCGTGTCGACGTTCTTCGATGCTTCGTCTTCCGGGGTCACACCGTTGGCGGGGGCCGAGGCAGGCAGACCCTCGCCGTTGTGGCCGGCGGGACCGAGCACCGCTACGACGCGCGCGACGGTGCCCGTGCCGACGCTCTCGGAGAGCAGGCTCGCGAGGTTGCGGAAGGCGAGCGTGACGTAGTTGCAGTTGGTCTGTGCGGGCGTCAGTCCGGCGAGCAGCGGCTGGCCCAGCTGGGCGGTCTGGCCGAAGTCTTCAAGACCAAGCAGCACCACCGGGTTCTGAGAGAAGGTCTGCAACGTCTGTAGCGAGCTTGCCAGGCGGGAGTTCAGCGCGGTGGCGGCCGCCAGGTTCTTGGCGCCTGCTTCGAAGCCCCTGCCGAGCGGTTCGGCGGCCACGCGCAGCGCACTGGCGCTCGGACGCAGGAGGTGGAAGAAGGTGGCGGTCTTCTGCATGAACGCGGACTCGAACGGCAGCGAGTGGGTGGCCTGGCGCAATGCCGGCGGACCGCCCTCGATCGCCTGTCCCAGCGAGGGAGCTACCCCCGCCAACGCCGTGAAGGTGGTGTCGAGGTCGCTGTAGAAATTCGCCTGGGCCTCTGCCACCGGCGCCGCCTCGGCGGCCGCGCGGTCAAGCGCGATGAACAGCTCGCGCAATCCCGTCTTCGGCGCCGCCAGGTTGCGTAGCGCGGGGATCCCGTTGTTGACCAGCGGGCGCAGCGTGGCGATCGTGTTGTTCAGCCCGATGCCACGGCCCGCGAAGGCATCGCCGAAAACCGTGAGGTTCTTCTGGCTGGCGATCCGCGTCTTCTTGTCGAATATGTTGAAGAGGTCCTGGATCTCCACCGGTTCGCGGGTCTGGGAGACCGGCAGCGTGGATCCGGGCTTCAACGTCTGCTTGGAGGTGCCCTTTTCGAGGTCCAGGTACTTCAGGCCGATCGCCGAGACCGACTGCACGATCGCGGTGGTGTTGGCCGGGAGCGGCTCGATGTTCTTCTGGAGCTTGAGCCCCATGATCGCAGTGACCCTGCCGGTGTTCGGGTTCTGATGGGGGGTGATCGAGTTGATCACCCCCACGCGCGTGCCGCCGATGCGCACCTCGTTGGACTTCTGCAGGCCTGAGGCTTCGGGCAGTTCCACGCTGATGTCGTACGTCGGCGTGAACGGCAGGCCGTTGTTGGCATTGTAGGAAAGGTAGACCGCCACCATCACGATCAGCGTGGTGACCGCGCCGATCAGCAGGGGGCTGCCCGCCAGGGAGCTGCGACGGCGATTCATCAGGGCACCTCTGACGGGTCGCAGCTGAGCAGGCCGTTGTCGGTGAAGGGCGCCGAGCCATCCGCGGGCGGCGTGGCGCCGGCGCCGGGGCAACGCCGCAGCTGTCCGGTGATCAGGCCCTGCAAGCCCTGCTGTGGGCTGGCGGCCGGGGTGATGGTGTTGTTTTCGCCCGCCGTGAAGCCCGCGAAGACGGGGCTCAGCCGGGCATAGTGGCCGTTGGCGTCGTAGTAGGAGCCGCCCTGACCGAAGTCGCGCACGAAGCCCTGCAGGTCGGGAGAGTAGGGACCGAAGAAGGCTGTGATCGGGACCGATTCCTGGAGTGCGGTGATGTCGTGCGGCGAGCCGCTGGCCAGCGCCTGGGCGAGACCGGGCAGCGCCAGCGTGGCGTCGGTGATGTCGTTGTTGGCCCCCGGCCGGGCGATCGCCAGGCTGAGGTTGTGCAGCACCGGCGTGGCCGTGGTCAGCAGCGGCCGCAGACGCGCGAAGAATGGCGCGAGGGTCTTCGTGTTCGGCTTGGACACGTCCACCAGCTCGCGCAGCGCCGCGAGCGTGGCCGGCAGTTCGGCGAACGTGTGGTTGCCTTCGTTCAGCGTCGCCGGCAGCTGCTGGAGGCCTTCGGCAAGGCTGCTCTGCTCTGAGCCGATCGCGCCGAACGCGACGTCGGCGTTGCCGACCAGGCTCGCGAGCTGGTCCTTGTGCGCCGCGATCGTGGTGACCGCCTTGGAGGAATTCACGAGGAAGTCCGTCAACGTCTGCTGATCGCGGCCCAGCTCGGCAAAGATGTGGTCGGCCGCCGCCAGCGAGGGACCGAAGTATTCCGCGCCGACGTTCACCTGATGGGTCGCCCCGACGTACTGCTCGGAGAAGCCCCGGATCACATTCTTCAGCCCGCTGCGCGTCTTCTTGTCGAAGATCCCGAAGAGCTGGTCGAGGTCGACGATCCCGTGGACCGCGCCACCCTGCAATTGGGCGCCGCCGGAGAGCGCGGGCCGATTGTTGGGACCCGGGGTGAGCGCTACGTAGCGGTTGGCCACACCCGACAGCGAGGGCGCCCTGATTTCGGCGGTGGTGCCCTCGTGCAGCGGCACCAGCGAGGAGTTCACCGTGATCGTGACGCGCGCCTTGTAGTCGGAGGTGAGTTCGATGTCCTTGACGCTCCCCACCGGCACCCCTCCCACCTGCACCTGGTCGCCCCGGACCAGCTGCCCGGCATCGCTGAAGAGCAGCCGGTAGCTGCCGCTGCCGCTGCCCCCGAAGAGCACGTAGGCGATCAGAAGCACCACGATCGCCAAGGCGCCACCCGCAAAGATCCGCGCACGCGAGCTGCCGGCGCGCACACGCAGCACCGGACTGCCCGGAGGCAGCAGGGGCTCGGGCGCAGCGGGGTTGGGCGAGGTCGGGCTAGTGGTTGACACCACTACCCCCCGTGCTGGACGGGCCCGTGCCCTGATGATCGGGTAGAGCCGCGGTCGAGGGCTTGCCCGCGACGTTGGGGTCGGGGATCTCACCGAGACGTGAGATCAACTTGATCCACTGGTTGGGAGCAAGCGTCGCGCTGAAGGAGGCCGCGGCGCTCGCGCTCGCGCTCGCCACGCCGAGCGGACGGAAGCCGACGTGGATGTGGTTGTAGTGATCGGCCATCGAGAGCGTGTTGTCGGTGCCCGGATAGCTCATCAGGCTGATGATCTGGTGGGGCTTCATGACGCCCTGGAGCATCAGCAGCTTGCGGATCGTGGTGTCCGTGATCGAGCCCGGGCCCTGATGGCCCACGATCGGCACCCCGTTGACGGCCGAGATGTCGACCGCATCGCCGGTGGAGTGCTCCGAGACGTTGCCGGCGGCCGTGTACTCGGAGTGCCCGCACTGCAGCGCCGAAACCCTGGGCTTCAGGCCGGACACCGAGAGGAACTCGAGCGTCGCCAGCACGCGGCGATCGACCTGGCCCGTCTGGATGTCCTGGCGGCCACAGGGGTAGATCTCGATCCCTGAATCGCCCAGCACCTGCTGCTCCAGCTGCTGCTTTGACTCCAGCAGAACCTGTCCGACGGTAGGCGAGCTGGCCAGAAACGGATTCTCGCCCTTGGCCCGGAAGATCGAGGAGTTCTCGAGCTGCACCCAGCCGTCGAGAATCGGCTTGGGGTCGATCAGCGGCGCGCCCACGCCGGCGGGGCGCACCTGGAAGAGCATGTGTGGATCGGGCTGTGCCGTGGTGGGATCGGCTGCCCCTGCGGTCGTCGCCGTCGCGCCGACGCGCCCGAGGACGGTCCCGGCGATGACCTGGACCCCCACCTGCAGCGGATGCAGGTATACGTCATCGGGGCCCGAGCGAAACACCCGCGGGGCATCCGCGGCGGGCGGCGTGATCGGCGGCGGTGTCGGTGCGGGCACAGGCGGGGGCGTGGCGGCGCCTTCAAGGCCTGCCGCGGCTCCCAGCGCGAGGCCGGAGCTGACGGCCCCTTCGGACACGGGAGAGCGGGGCTGCACGCCCGCGCTGGCCGGGGCGCTCGGCGCGGGCCCAACCGGATCGCCGGGCTTGTCGATGCGTTTGCTGCCCGAGGGATTGTCGTGCGGCTTGAGCACCGGGTACAAGGAACGCGGTCTCACCGAGCTGGGCGTAGGTGTAGGTGTTGCCGTAGGCGTCGCGCAACGATACGTAGCGCCCGAGCGTGGGCGAATCGCCCAGACCGACGATCGTCCCGTCCTGCACCGCGATCACCGGGGAGGAAGTTGGCGCGTAGATCGTTGTGCCCACCAGCGTCCGGACCGGCTTGCCCGGGGCCCCCGGGACGGTCGCGAAGCCGTCGCTGAACCGCGCCGCCGCGTGCACCGGGAAGCGCGCCTCGGTCAGTCCTGTGATCGCGCTCAGCAGGTCGGGTGGGGTGCCTCCGAGCAGCTGTGCGCGCAGCGATACCGAGTCGACGTAGGACTGGGAGTGGTTGTAGGAGAAGATCGCGCCCTTGATGTCCTTTTCGCCGCCCGCGGCCTTCAGGTACCGGGCGGCGGCGAAGATCGCGTCTGCCGGGTTGTAGGGGTCCTCGAAGCCGTCGCCGTTGGCGTCCACCCCGTACTGCGCCCACGAGGAGGGCAGGAACTGCATCCAGCCCTCCGCCCCGGCACTTGAGACGCTCAGGTCGCGGCCGTAGTCGGTCTCCACCTCGTTGACGGCGGCGAGCACCTGCCAGGGAATCCCGTAGGCCGTGCCCGCGGCCTCGTAGATCGGCAGCAGGAACGGCGGGATGCGGAAGCTTTCGATGAAGAAGTTGGGAACCCCCGAGAGCGAGGAGCCGAGGCTCGACGGGAACGGCGGCGTGAGCGCCGATGGCAGCGGCGGGCTGCCCTGCTTGGGTGCCTTGCCCGCGCCCGGGGCACCCGGCCCGGGGGTCGTTCCTGTGGTCGAGCCGTGGTTGGCGTGGCCGCGCGCGCCGGGGTGGCGCTTGTGGCTGGGGGCGCTCACCACGTCCTGCGGTGTCTGCGCCTGCACCTGAGGCGAGGCGTCGGTCGGCGCTTCGGGAGCCGGTGAGATGGTGGTCGTCGTGGCCGGTGGCGGCGGGGTGCTCGACGTTTCGGGTGCGGCCGTCGTCGTGACGGTCGTGGTGGTCTGGCCGGCAGCCGCCGTGGAGGTCGTCGAGGTCGCGGCCGACGTGGTGCTCGTGCTCAGCTGGCTTTCCTCCGCGGCGGCCGCGGCGGGCAGCGCCAGCGCCAGCGCTCCGACGAGGGCCAGCAGCAGGTTCGTGTGCGAGGTGCGGATCATGGCGTCAGTTGCCGAGCAGGTAGTTGAGCAGCGCGCCGGATGCGCCCGCGCTGTCGCTCGAGGGGGTGTAGTAGGTGGTGCCCGCGCTGGCCCCGCCCACCGGCTGAGCCGTGAGCGTCGCTTCGCCCTGGCCGGTGGCCGGCGATGGGCCCGCTGTCGAGGTGGCGCCCGGGTACTTGGCGATCGCTTCGGCCGGCGTTGCTCCGTTGAGGACGGCCAGTGTGCGCGCCATCACCACGCTGGTGTTGCGGGCACCGGCGGCATTGGCCTTGGTGCCGGGGGTGTTGAAGAAGTTGGCGCTGCACCCCGGCGTTGGTGTCACGGAGTAGCCGATGCAGTTCTTGCCGACCACGCTGGCACGTAGGAAATGCCCGAGCGCGTCATAGCCGTTGGTCGAGTTGGCGCCCAGGAAGATGAAGTCCATGATGCGCTCGATGCCACCGGTGTCGCGCACGCTGGAGAGCAGGCTCGCAAGATTGCCCGCGAACGGCTTCGCCGAGGAGCCGAGCGACTGCAAGCGCGTGAGCAGTGGCTGGGAGCCGGCCAGCGCGGGCCCGGAGATCTGTGCGGTCTTGCCCAGCGACTGGAAAAACTTGGTGGAGCTGGTCGAGAACGGTCCGAGGTTCGTGAACGTACGGTTGATGCCCGGCGCCGCGATCCCGAGGTCGGTGAGTGCCGGGGTCGTCTGGTCGGCGAGCTGTTCGAGGCGCTTCAGCGCGGGGCCGAACTGACGCAGGAAGCCCGGCAGCAGGGCGAAGTTCTGGGCGAGCGCGCCGCGGTGTTCGGCCGTCGTTCGCGCGACCTTGTTGCTCTGGGTGATGAAATCCGCGACCCGCGCACGATCGCGTGCCAGCGGCGCGAGCGCCTGGTCGGAGTCGACCGCGAGCTTGGCCAGAACCTTGTTCTCGCTGGCGAGTATCGCGAGCACCTTGCTCGCTTCGCGCAGGGCCGGGTCGGCACGACGGATGACGGCGTTCAGGTCACGGCCGCGTCCGGCCAGGCCTGCGCCCAGCTCATTGATGATGATCGTCAGGCGTTCGCTCTCAGAGCGCCGGGTGATGTCCTGGAGCTGGTCGACATCGACCGGGCTAGAGGTGTGCTCGACGGACAGCAGTCGCGCCCCCGCGCCTTCCCGGCCGTGCGGGATGGTTTGCAGCGGGGGTGGCTCGGGAGTGCCCACCGCCCGCGCCTGGGTGGGCAGGCAGTCAACGTACTTCTCGCCGATCAGGGCCTGCGGCTTGATCGTGCAGCTGGCGTCGGCGCGAAAGTCCTGAAAGCCGGGGTTGGCGATGTCGAGCGTGACTGCAGCCTGGGCGCCCGGGGTGGGCACGACCGACCCGACGGTGCCCACCTTCACCCCGTCGATCTTCACGTCCTCGCCCGGGATGATGTTCGCGGCGTCGTCGAAGATCGCATGAACGGCGTAGCCGCCACTGGAGCCGCCGGCGGCGGTGGCGAGCAGCACGACGGCCGCGAATGCGACCACGGAGACAACCGCGGCGATCACAGCCGCGCCTCTCCTCCACCCGACGGTTTGCGTCCTCACCCGATCCTTCCTCCGTTGAACAACGAGGGGGGCGGCCCCACCCTCCGGGACCGCCCCTCTTCATCCTTGCTTTAGACCAACTCGGGCGCTAGGAGCCCGCTCGCTTTCTGCTTGCTCAGTTCTTTGGGCACGGCAACTTCGATGCGATCGTGCTGATTTCCCCCGTCGCGAAGGTCATTTCGGCCTTGAACGGGAATCCACCCTTGGGGCATTTCTTGGGCACTGTGCCATAAGAGTAGACCTTACCGTTCTTCTTGTACGCGGCGCCGACCTTGAGCTTGATCGACTCCGTCGACACCGGAGGTGCGCCGGGTACCGACTGAATGACCTGCACGGTGCCAACGAACTCAGGGCCGTAGGGAGCGGGACCGGTGATGTATTTGCCCGTGGCCGCGATCAGCTGGGCCGAGATCGGCGCGGCTGCGTTGGCGTAGAACTCAAGGCCACCGCCGGGAGCGAAGAAGGCCTGCACTTCGGCGGTCTCACGAATGTCGGTGCCGCCGATCGGATCGACGACCCCCGCGCTGCCGACCGGGCTGGCCTGCGACTTCTTGGGACAGCCTTCGGGCCCGATGTTTTCGAGAGTCGCCGGGGCGCAGGTGACGAAGCCCTTCTGATTGATCTTGGTGCCCTTGGGCAGGTAGACCTTCACGCCCGTCAGCTGCGACGGGACGCCGCCCGTGGATTCGGTGCCTTTGATCGTGAACTTGACTTCGACCGCGGCGCCCTTGCCGAGGTGGTAGCCGGTGCCGGGGAAGCCCACGAGCGGGACCACCCTCGGCGTCAGCGTGATCGTGGGAGCCGCAAGCGCGGCTGCGGGCAGTGCGAGGACGGCAAGTCCGAGCAAGGCCAGATAGGTGGATGCTCTGCGCATCAGTTTCTCTCCTCTATTGATGGACAGGTCCGCCTCGATCCGGGTAGCTCCGGAGCCATACTCGGCCCGGCGATATCGAGATCCCCAGGCCTCGTGACCCGAAGAACAATGGCGATCTTTGTTGAACCTTATCCGGCGCGGTCGACGCCTTCAAGGCCGAACCGCCCCGCAGGCATCGGCGCGCGCTGTCTCGCAGGGCCCTGAACCGGCCAAACGGCCAACCGCTGAATGGCGCGTCTGTTGCCCGCCCACAGCGCGGCCACGGCCTCCGGCTACCTGCATGAGCGGGGCTTTCGATCGGTATGTGAACTAGAAATCAACCACATAACAGAATATCAAGCCGAATTTGTCGAAATCTAAGGCTCTACTCAAGCGTTAGACATTCACGTGTATGCAACCGTGAACGGCGAGCGATCCAGCTGCACTTCCTAGCCCGCGGACAACTCCAGCTCATCACTGCTGTAGCGGACGCCCACGGGCTCGAGGATGACCTGTCGGGGACCATCCTCGACACGGCCGGCGAGCACCGCCTCGAGTCCCAGCTCCTCGGCGAGCCTCACAACCTCCGCGCCACTGCCGACCGCGCAGTAGAACGCGTAACCACAGCCCATGTTGAACGTCGAGAAGGCCGCGTGCGCGTCGAGCGCGCCCTCGCCCACCAGGAAATCGAGCACCTCGGGAACACTCGGCAAGGCGGTGATGCGATACGTGAGCGGCCGTGGTGGACGCATCAGCTTCAGCAGACCGTGCCCGGTTATGTGACTGATGTAGCTGATCGGAAGCTTGCGCTCAAGGATCGCCGCCACCAGCGGCACGTACAGCACCGAGGGATCCAACAGACACTCCCCCAGGGTGCGCCCGCTCGGCAGCTTTGTGGCATAGCCGTCGGGCAGCCGCGTGGCCACCAGGCGAGCGAGCGAGGCGCCATTGGCGTGGAGTCCGCTGGAGGAGACGATCACGATCTCGTCACCCGCCCTGAGGTCATCGCCGAGGATCGGCCGGCGGCCCTGCGGCACCACGCCGACAGCCGAGCCGGCAAGCTCGATGTCGCGCCCATCCACGAGTCCGGGCAGCGAGGGCGACTCGCCTCCCCCCCACGTGCAGCCGGCATCCGTGCAAGCCCGTTGCCAGCCGTCCAGCAGCGCGCCGTTGCGCTCGTGGTCGCTGTACCACTCCGAAGCGCCGGTGGCGAAATACGCGTTGACCACCAGCGGCAGGGCGCCCACGCAGCAGAGGTCGTTGAGGATCGCGGCGACTGTGTTGTAGGCGACGTCGGCGAAGCGGTTGACCCCGAGGTCCTCGAGCACGTGACGGGCCACGATCGACTTGGTGCCAAGGCCCTCCAGCACGAAAGCCAGGGTCTGGCCGGCAAGCTCAAAGACAAAGGCGGGCTCGCCGCGCGAGGCATCCAGGGCACGCCCCCCGCGAGCCGCCAGCAACTGAGAGGTGGCCAGCGCGCTGCTCATCGCCGAGCGCTTGCCGGCGTCGAGCGTGGAGTAATCAACGCCGGCCTCGCGGTACGTGGTGGCCCCCGGGTCCTCGGCCTCGCTCATGCCGGGCAGCCTACCGGCCGGCGCCGTTCCCCTTCGCTCACCTCCGTTGATATACACCTACTCACCCCGCCGCCGAGGAAGGAAGAGCAATGGACTTCAAGCCGAGCGAGCGCTGCCTGGACTACCAGGAGCGCCTCACGTCCTTCATGGACGCGCACATCTATCCAGCCGAGCCCGTCTATGAGCATCAGCTGCGCGAGTCCGGCGACCCCCATCACCAGCCCCGGATCATGGAGGAACTCAAGGGTCGCGCACGCGAGGCGGGCCTGTGGAACATGTTCCTGCCCAACCCCGACCACGGCCCGGGCCTGTCCAACGCCGACTACGCGCCGCTCGCCGAGATCCTCGGACGCAGCCACATCGCTTCGGAGGCCTGCAACTGCTCGGCGCCGGACACGGGCAACATGGAGGTGCTCTCCCAGTTCGCCACCGCCGAGCAGAAGGATCGCTGGCTGACCCCCTTGCTCGAAGGCGAGATCCGCTCGTCCTTTGCGATGACCGAGCCCGAGGTGGCCAGCTCCGACGCCACCAACATCGCCCTGCGGATCGAGCGCGACGGCGAGCAGTACGTGCTCAACGGTCTGAAGTGGTGGACCTCGGGCGCCCTGCACCCGCACTGCCGGATCATGATCGTGATGGGCAAGACCCAGCCGGACGGACCTCCGCACAAGCAGCAGAGCATGATCCTCGTCCCGCTGGACACCCCCGGGGTAAGGGTGATCCGAGGGCTGCCGGTGTTCGGCTACCAGGACCAGGAGGGTCACGCGGAAATCGCGTTCGAGGACGTGCGGGTGCCGCTTGAGAACCTGATCGCCGGCGAGGGCGACGGCTTCATGATCGCCCAGGCCCGTCTGGGGCCGGGCCGCATCCATCACTGCATGCGCGCGATCGGAGCGGCCGAGCGAGCGCTGGAGGCGATGTGTCGTCGAGCCGCAACGCGCGTGACCTTTGGTGAGCCCGTCGCGGCGCGCGCCAACGTCCAGGACTGGATCGCCGAGTCGCGGATCGAGATCGAGATGGTTCGGCTGCTGACCCTCAAGACGGCCTGGCTGATGGACACGGTCGGAAACCGTCACGCCCGCACCGAGATCGCGGCGATCAAGGTGGCGGCCCCCAACGTGGCGCTCAAGGTGATCGATCGAGCCATCCAGGTGCACGGTGGCGGCGGGGTCAGCGACGACTTCACGCTCGCCTGGGCCTACGCCCACCTGCGCACCCTGCGGCTGGCTGACGGTCCCGACGAGGTCCACAAGCGCAGCATCGCCCGTCGCGAGCTGGCACCCCACCTACCGCGAGCTTAGGACTCAGCGCGGGAGCCTTACCGCCAAGCGTGGCCTTACCGGCACGCGTGCTCTCACCGCAAGCGCAGATCTCACCGGCGGGCGCGGGTCTCACCGCAAGCGTGCGCCTCGGTCACTGAGACCGGCGGCGCCCAAGCGCAACCTCCTACTCCGACCGCCAGGGCTCGGGGGAGCACAGCGGCGTGCTCAGACGATGCGGGGCGTAGCGCGCCAGGTGGGCAGCGTGATACTCCGCCAGCCATCGCGCCTCTTCGGAGGCGTAGGCCTCCGTGAAAAAGCCGCCGCGCCGATCGATGGCCTCGCCATCTTGATCGAAGAGCACGAACCGGATCATCTCGTGGCGGATGAACTGGACATAGTCCTCGACTTCGCGCAGCAGGATCGCAGTCGCCTCCGCGGCTGCCCGTCTGGAGATGTAAAACAACCTCAGCCTGCGCCGCACGCTCTGCGCGGTCGCGTAGATCAGACCCTGCGCGGAGCGGGCATCGGGGTCGTGCGGTCGTCCGATCCGCAGCGCGAGCTTCCCGTCGGCTTCAAGCACCCACAGCGGCAGCCACAGCCTTGAATTCCGCGAGCGGGCAAGCTCGGGCGCGACGGTGTTGATCTTCAGCGGGGGCTCATCCCCGAGGATCGCCGTGGAATGCCAGAACACCAGTCGGCCGAGCCGGTCGATCTGATCACGGGGCGAACGCGGCGTCGGATCGGGCTCGATCTCGATCCGCAGGCCGGCGTGTTCAAAAGACTTTGAATTCGGCATGGGAGCACGGCCCCAACGATCCCCAAGAGCCCATCCGGGCCGTAAATACGACTATAGCGAACCATTCAGTCAGTGGGTTGATAGTGAAAAGACGCGCCTGGACTTACCCGGAGGCACCGCGAGACCAGCCTGCGGAGAGCCCTCACCGAGCGTCCGCGACACCAATGAGCAGGCTCGATCTCTAGCGGCCGAGAACGCGCACCAGCTCGCGGGCGCGCCCGGGCACTCCGTCAAGCAGCTGCCTCACGTCGGCGAGCCCGGTCCGCAACTGAGCGTCACCGACCTCGACGGGCAGCATCGAGTCCTGAAGCTCCGCGATGCTCTGCGCCGCATGTGAAGCCGCCTCGACCGCCCGTTGGATCAGCACCTTCGAGTCATGCGAGACCACGCCGGCAGACCGTGCCTCGAACGTTCCGGGCGCGAGTCCGTGGGTGGCGGCAAACTCGGAATGCGTCCGCTTCAAGCGGCCGTAGGCCAACTGGATCGGCCTGAAGAGCTGATCCTCCAGGCGCTCGGCGGTGGGCTCGTCAAGCTGCTCGTAAACGTCTCCCAAGGCGGCCAAAGCGAGCGCGACCTGGCCTGCCGCCTGTTCCACGGCATCCAGCAGCCCTTCTCGCGCCTCGGCGGTCGTGTAAGCCATCCGCCCAGAGTAGTGCCCGCGGACGCCGATGTCCCGGTCGGGGCTTCCAGATCAGCGGTACTCGGGGTTCTCAAAGCCAGGGCGACTGCCGGTGTCCCAGGGCGCCAGACGCCCGGCGCCGAGCCGTCCGGCCTTAGGCCTCGAGCGCGATGCGCACGGTCACGGGCTGACTCTCAAGCGCCCGGAAGGTGCCCGCGGTGACGGCCCGACCGACGGCGGTCTTGGAAAACGTGCGCAGCCGTGTCTTTACATCGTCATCGGGGAGCAACGCGGCGGTGCCGGTCAGCCAGTTACGCCCGAGCCGTACTCGCACCTGCGGACTCTCCTGGAAGTTCCGTACCCATCCGGCGTGGCGACCGTGCTGGGCTATCAGCCATAGGGTGTCACCGTTGCGCGAGCAGACCACCGGGGTGTGACGTACTGCGCCCGTCCGGCGACCGATGGTCTCCACGAGCGCCATCCCGGGCGGAGTGACACCGAGCTTGAACAACCCGCGCATCAGCGGATTGATGGTGTGGCGGCCGATCAAGATCTCCCAGCGTCGCTTTACGGGTCGATCCTTTTCGGTACTCACCGGCCCACCATAGCGCGTGCTGTACCGGAGCTGCCAACCGGTTACAGGAATGCCTTGCGTGCCGCGTCACGTCCGACGTTGGTCTGCTCCCAGTATCCATAGGTTCCATCCTCCAGCAGCTCGCGCGCGGCCGCGACCACGCCACCGAGCGCCGCAAATGCAAACGCGCCGCCAACCGATATGCGGGCGACGCCGACGGAGGCCAGTTCGGATACCGAGGGGGCGCCGGGCAGCGCAAGCACGTTGACCGGGCGCTCGACGGCCGCGACGACATCGCGGATGTCCTGGAGTTTGTTCAGGCCGGGCGCGAAGAGTACGTCGGCCCCGGCCTCCTGATAAGCCTGTAGACGCGCGATGGTGTCACCCAGGTCCGTGACCCCGTGCAGGTGATTCTCGGCTCGGGCCGTGAGGACGAGACGCACCGAGCCGCCGTGGGCGATCTCGGCCGCGGCTGCCACGCGTTCGGTCGCGAGCGCAATGTCATAGATCGGCGCCTGCGAGCGTCCGCTGGAATCCTCGACGGACCCCCCGGCAAGCCCGGCCGCGCGGGCAAGTCTGAACGTCTCGGCGACGCCCTCGGGCTCATCGGCGAAACCATTCTCGAGATCGGCCGACACCGGCAGATCGCTCGCGCCAACGATCAGGGCCGCGTGCGCCAGCGCCTCCTCGCGGGTGACCGACCCGTCGAGTCGCCCGAGCGTCGCGGCATGGCCACTGCTCGTGGTCGCCAACGCCTGGAACCCGAGTGAGGCAAACAGCCTGGCGGACCCCTGATCCCAGGGGTTGGGCATCAACAGTGGGCCATCGCCCTGGTGCAGGGCCAGGAAACGGCTGCTCAGCTCGGCGTGATCGCCCATCTCATGACCTTAGCTTCCTCAGCTCCTCAACGTCCTCAGATCCTCAGCATCCTCAGCATCCCGCGAACGCCACCACGATCGACCCTCGCATCCGGGCGCACCAGAGTTTGAGACAGGTTCTAAAGCGAGGTGACACTCGCGCGCTCACCGAGGCGCTCGACCTCGCGGACAACCGCAAGCGCACCGTCGCTGCGGGCAAGCGCCCGGCGCATCGCAGCAGCACCCGCCCTGATCTCCGGGTTTTCCAACGCCGCGGCAATCACCTTGCGCATATGCCGGGGAGAGGCGTTCTTGCTTACCCGTACCCCGGCGCGGGCGACAACGACCCGAGCGGCATTGTCGGGCTGGTCACGCCCGTCAGGGACACACACCAGCGGCACACCCTCGGCCAGCGCCGCGTTCACCGTCTGCCAACCCGTGTGAGTCACGACCAGCGCGGCGTGCGGAAGCACGGCACGGTGCGGGATGAAGTCCACGGCACGCGCGTTGGCGGGGAGGCGCAGCGCGTGCACGTCAAGTGCGGGACCGGCAGTCAGCAGCGCGCGCACCCGCAGCCCGCCGAGTGCATCGAGCACGCGCTGGGCAAGCGCGCCCTGGTTCATGTAGCTGGTGCTGAAGCTGACCAGGACGAGCGGATCGGTGTTGGCCTGCGGCCACGGCGAGGTCCACGCTGCCGAGAAAGACTCAAACGCGGGGCCGACGTAGTGAACGTTCGCGGGCAACGCTCCCCGACTTGAGAAGTCCAGCTCGGGCGCGGTCAGCATGTAGATCCCCTCGACCCCCAGCAGCTGGGACTCCCAGCGACGAAGCGGCCCCAGCCCGTGCTCGCTTCGAGTTTTGTTGAGCGCCGGTAGCCCAGGCGCCACGCCACGGGCCGCGATGCGATTCAGGAGTCGGTCGCGCATGACCCCTGGCAAACCCCTCATCGGGCTGAGACCGGTGAAGACCGGCGGCACACCCTCCAAGGGAAATGGGTAGGGACAGTGCACCAGCGCCAGCGCCGGAACGCGGGCGCCCTCGGCGGCGACGGCGGCACCCATCAGCATCCAGTCGAACAGCACGACGTCGGGGGACCAGCTGTCCAGCTGCTCGGAGCACTCCCGGGCGACGTTCACGACGAAGGCGAACAACCCGTTCTTGAGCAGCCGCAGCCCGGCACCGAACCGTGTACGAGACTCCCAATCACGCAGCGTGTCGGTGTCGCGACGCGTGATGTCTAAGTCGCGATGGGCGCGCTCGAAGCCGACGAACTCGGCACCGGTGCGTTCAATCCGCTCGCGGGCCGCATGATGGGCCAGCACTCTCACCTCGTGACCCCGTGCGACGAGCCGACGGGTGATCGCGAGCTGTGGCGGCGCATTGCCGCTGAACGCAAGGAGTGTCTGGAAGATCCGCACTATACTATTTCACTTTATGTGAGATCAACCGAATGTCAAGGAAGTCGTCAAGCAAACGCCCCTATCGGATGTCGGCACGTGCCGACGCCACGGCCGCGACCGCCGAGGACCTGCTGGCCGCCGCCTGGGAGCACTTCGCGACACGCCCTTACGAGGCGGTCCGCCTGCGCGACATCGCCGCCGCAGCCGGGGTGACGCCGCAGACGCTCCACACCCACTTCGGCTCCAAGGACCAACTGCTGATGGCGGCCTTCTGGCGCTGGGGACAGCAGGAGGTCAAGCGACGAGACGCTGCGCCGGTGGGACGGGTACCCGAGGCGATCGGCCTGCTGTTCGACCACTACGAAGCCCACGGAGCGGCGATCCTGAGGATGCTGGCACAGGAGGAGCGCAACCCGGCGGTGCGAACGCTGACCGACGCCGGGCGGGCCTACCACCAAGTTTGGGCAGAGCGAACCTTCGCCCCACTGCTTGAAGGGTTACGCGGAAACCCGCGCAAACGACGCCTGGCCGCGATCACCGTCGCGACCGATCTGTTGGTCTGGAAGCTGCTGCGCCAGGACATGCTGCTCGACCGCGAGGAGGCCGAGCGAGTCGTCAGCGAGATGGTCCTGCAGTCACCGCCGCCCGGCTCGCGGCCGTGAAGGCCGGATAATCTGGATTCCAATTCGAAGGCGAACAGGAGACCGAGATGACCGAGTTGGCGAGCTACGAGCTGGACGGGCGGATCGCGACGATCACGATCGACGACGGCAAGGTCAACGCGTTCTCGATCCAGATGCTGCGGGCACTCCACGCTGCCTTCGACCAAGCCGAGCGCGATGCTGCGGTGGTTGTGCTGGGCGGCCGCGAAAACTACTTCTCGGCGGGCTTCGACCTCAAGGGCTTCGCCGCCGGACCCGATCAGCTGCTGGAGATGCTGACCTTGGGGGCGACCCTCGCCGAGCGAGTCCTCAGCTTTCCGACACCGGTCGTCGTCTCGTGCAGCGGCCACGCGGTCGCGGCGGGAACCTTTCTGCCGCTGGCGGCCGACGCCAGGATCGCGGCCGACGGCCCCTTCCGGATCGGGCTCAACGAGGTCAAGATCGGGCTGACGGTCCCCTGGTTCGCGATCGAGCTTGCCCGCCAGCGACTGCATCCGGCGCACTTCGATCGCGCGGTCGTAAACGCCACGATGTACAGCCCGCGCGAGGCCGTCGTCGCGGGGTTCCTCGACCAGGTTGTCCCCGCCGAGGATCTGCACGCGGCAAGCCTTCAGGCCGCTGAGGCGCTGGCCGAGCTTGACCCCGCGGCCCACACGGCGACCAAGCTGCGCGTCCGCGCGGGCGCGCTGAAGGCCATGCGCGCGGCGATCGAGACCGAGCTGACCGCCCAGAACACCGCGCAGGCGCCGGTATGAGCGAGCCGGGGATTCTCTGCGGCTGACCACGACCTCCCCGTCGCAGGAGGGTCTCCATGCTGCGGCAGAGAGCCGGCCGCCAGCGATCACGATCAAGGACGAGTGCTGCGCCGGACTTATACGTGAGAGACTGAACTCGATGTCAGAGATGTGGAACAGCGTCGCGCCGGGGTGGGAGGCCAACGCCCGCTTCGTCGACGAGCAGCTCGCAGAGGCGACCGCGATATTGCTCGAGGCAGCCGGAGTCGGCGAGGGCAGTGCCGTCCTCGATCTCGCCGCGGGTCCCGGCGGCGCCGGCTTGGCCGCGGCGGAGCGGGTGGGGCCGAATGGGACGGTCGTGCTGTCAGACGTGGCGGGAGAGATGGTCGCCGCGGCCGCCCGCCGTGCCGGCGCTCTCCCACAGGTGAGCACCGCTGTCTTTGACCAGAGCGAGATCGCGGCTGAGGACGGGCAGTTCGACGCGGTGATCAGCCGTCACGGCTTGATGTTCGTCGAGGACGCCGCGGGGGCGGTGCGGGAGGCCGCACGCGTTCTGCGACCCGGCGGGCGCTATGCGGCGATGACCTGGGGTTCCCGAGTGCAGAATCCGTGGCTGGGGCTGGTGCTGGACGCCGTGGGCGAGCAGTTCGGCGTGCCCTTCCCTCCCCCCAACGTCCGCGGCCCCTTTTCGCTGGATGACACCACGCTCCTTGAGTCGGTCCTGAAGGACGGCGGTTTGGTGGATGTTCAGGTGCAGAGCATCGCCACACCGATGCATTCGGCGTCCCTACAAGCCTGGTGGGAGCGCGTACCGCAGCTGGCCGGTCCGCTCGCCATGGCATTGGCCGGCATGGAGCCCGACGTGCGGGAGGCGATCGAACAGCGTGCTCTCCGCGCGGGTGAGCGCACCGCGGAGCGCGACGGAGGTCAGATCGTGTTCGCCGGCTCGGTGTTGATTGGGTCAGGGCACAAGCCACAGGGCTGAGCGAGCAAGGCCGCGCCGGGCAAACAGTGCTGCCGTCCGTGGCTGGGCGTGAAAGGATGGGAGCCATGCAGGAGGGAACATCGAGAGCGCGACTGGACCCCGAGACCGCCGAGCGTTTTGTGCCGCTGCGGCGACAGCTCGACGTCAGCTCCTTCGGCCTCAACCAGCTTGTGCTGCAACCGGGCCAGCGCGGACGGATTCATCGTCACGAGCGCCAGGAGGAGGTCTATCTGGTCCTGGAGGGGCACCTCGCGCTGCTCATCGAGGGCGAGGAGCAGCAGCTCAGCACCGGTGAGTTGATCCGGGTGGCGCCACAGCTTCGGCGACAGGTCGTCAACCGCGGTCCGGGACGCCTCGTGGTGATCGCGCTTGGCGGCGAGAACGAGCATCACGGTCGCGACGGTGAAGCGTTCGCCTCCTGGGAGGACGATGCCGCGGTGTCACCACAGGAGCTACCCCTTCCCGCCGACCTGAGCGCCGACGAACGTTAGGGCGCCTACCGTGAGGGCGTCATGTCGTACGTGACCCACGTGGTGCGGTCGGCAACACGGTCATACGCCGCCTGCGCTCGGTGATTGTCCTCCGCCGTCGTCCAGCGAACGACGTCCCAGCCTTGCGCGACCGCGAGCGTATTGATCGCGACGAAGAGAGCATCGACCGCGCCGGTCCCCCGTGCACTGGGATCGACGAACAGATCGTCAAGGTAGCCACAACGCGCTGCACGCAGGGGGCGGATCCAACTCCGGAGATGGGCGAGACCAACCGCCGTGCCATCGCCCTCGGCGGGAACCACGAGTAGCGCGGTGACAACCTGCTCGTCGTGAATCCACGACCAGACGAGTCGCAATTGCTCGTCAGTCAGCGACCGTCCGTAGAACTCGGCGTAGCCACGGAACAGCCGGACCCAATCGGAGAAATCTCCGGGTTCGACCGGCCGTACCACCCAGCGATCGCGTTGTCCCAGGTGGCGGGTCGCGCGAGGTCGAGACAAGAATGCGTGCGAGCCCGGTTTGGCTAGATCATCAGACCTCAAGCTCGAGCTTCAGCTCACACGCGTCAACCGAGGCACGCGTGCCTGGGGTGTCGGACGAGTCCATGGCAGCGAAGACCTTCGCGCCCTCCTCCATGTCGGCAGCCGTGGCAAAGCGCTGCAAGACAATGGCTGTGCCCTGAGCCTCGTCGAACATCACGGTCAGTCCGTTGGAGTTCACGCCGGGCGGCGGCCCGCCGGCCTCATTGACACGCGCCAGCAACGTCTCCATCCGCTCGGCGCTCACTCCGGTGAACCTCACTGCTCGTACGTACATGGGGACCCCTTGGTTTTTGGTGGCGGTGATGCACCAGGCTAGCCGTCATCACAAGGCGCGTCAACGGCGCCCAGCGCGAGGTTCGGCTGTCCTCAAGCTGATGGCCTTGGGCAGAGGAGGATCAGCCGTCCAAGGCATCTACGGTCCGAGGTGCGGGCCGTCCGCGCTCGGCCGGATCGGTCGACGGCGCCTTCTCAGCCCTTGATGATGTTGTGCACCGGCGCCACCATCGGCGTGCCCGGATCGACGCCGAGTTCGGTCAAGATCGGCAGGAGGGTCGCCCCGAACGCATCGAAAGCGGCCTGCGAGTCCCAGACGTCGAAAACGTTGATCTCGCCGTCTGTCTCGAGGGCTACGTGGTAGGAGCGCCCCTCGGGTGCTCCCGCCCCAGCCGCCTCCAGCTTGCCGATTGCCTCGCTGTACTTGTCCGCCGGAAATTTACTGTTCGCGAAATAGATACCAATCGCCATTAGTCGCCACCCTTCCGCGCTTTCGCGCGGTCGTTTACCTATATGCAGTATCGACTGTACAGCGCGGGTCCAGGCTTTGGGACCGGCACTCCCTAGCCGTGCCACTATGACCGGCGATCCTGGCGCGACCATGCCGCCATCTCCAGGCGGGGGTCACGGTCGCCTCGCGCTGAAGACCGCGAGCCCGTCCTCCCGATCGACTGACACGTCGGTCAGTCCGCTTTCCCGCAGCCATCGCCTCAGATCGTCGGCGGTGCCGGTGTGACCGAAATCATCGCCGCGTAGCAGCCGACGCTGGCGGCGACTGCCTTCGGACAGAAAGGTGCTTCCCACCAGACGCCCACCGGGACGTAGACAACGCGTCATCTCGGTGAGAGCCGCCTCGGGATCGGGCACGCAGTGCAGACCGCCGTAGCTGAGGCACAGGTCGGCGGCGCAGTCCTCCAGCGGCAGAGCGGTCATGTCGCCTTCGATGAGACGCGTCTGCACCGCCGGGACTCGTGCAGCGCGGCGCCGTGCCCTACCCAGCATCGCGGGCTCGACGTCCACACCGACCCAGGACACACGCTGCTCGGGATGCAAACCGCGCAATGCGACACCGCCACCACACGGAACATCGAGGATTGTCGCTCCGTCTGGCATCTCTCCAACCGCCGCGAGACTGCGATAGAAGGGCCGCGGGTCGACCCCCCACATCAACCCGAGCACGAGTCGCGCCAGCCGTGGACGCTCGATGTAGTAGTCGTACACCGCTCCAAACGGGCCGGCACATACGTTGCGCGTCTCCGTCGAGGATCGACCTCGGGCCACGGGCATCTCCATGCTCGCCTACGGTATAGGTATGGCGTCGAGTACGTACCTCGAAGGGCGAGGCAGTTGAAGATCTCCCGTGCCTCCAGCCGAGCGAGAGCGGCGCCCGCCGGCAACGACCTAGAGCGCGGCGGCCAGGGTTTGGCGTCGATGCCTCGCATTGGGGCAGAGATCAACCGTCGAACAAGCCACGCCCCCAGGCGACTGCCTCAGTTGCGACGGAGAGGGGCGATTGAGGATCATGGCGCTATCGCGCGCTGGCAAGAACAAGCCCAGGTCGTGGTGGTAGATGAGCTAGTCGACAACGTAAGCAAAGGATCAGACATGGTGAGCGAGCCGGTAGTACAGATACAGGTGGTTCATAGCGACCGTGCGGCACTGGACGGCTTGATTGAGGACCTTGCCGCTCAGAGACTCATTGCATGTGGCCAGGTTATGGGACCGATCACTAGTACCTTTTTCTGGGAGGGCTCTGTACAGAAAGCGGAGGAGTGGCTCGCGCTGCTCAAGACAAGCAGACCGGCAATCGACCAGCTCATCGCACGCTTAGCCGAGATTCACTCATATGACGTCCCCGAGATCCTAGTGCTCGACATCGCCACCGGTTATGGTCCCTACCTGAATTGGGTAGTGGAGCAGACGAAAGGCCCTGACGTCCCGAACTCGTCGTCCCGAACTCGTGGATGAGCCACTCGGGCCCAAGCAGACGTACCTGCAATCAGAACCCCCAAGGGACGGCTGTCATTCAACGCATTTCACGCCATAGAAACGAGCAGGGCAACCCCCATCACGCTGACCATGACGACAAGCGCAACGACGGCACAGCCACTACCAACTGTGACCCTTCCTAGCGTCACCTTTGACATGTCGATCGCCGGCGTGCTTGCGTCACCAAAGCCCGTGTGGAGTTGCTGAACCGCATCCTCGGTTCGTTCCTCGAAGTACACCTTGAGGATCTCATCCGCCGCGTTCTGGGCTCGGTTGTAGGCGGCATTTGATAGAGCACCGGACTCGCCCGCAGCCTCCACGGCCGCCGTTAGATCGACAAAGCGCTGAAAAATCTCGTCAAAGGCATCGAGCCTCGCAAGCGCATCCTCTGGCACTGATCGGAGATAGGCGAGAAACCCTGGGACGGGACTTCCTCCGGCAACTGTGTTGGATCCTGAACCATGAGGTATCGAGTTTCCTTCCGCGAACGAGACGAGACCTTCATCTATGATTTCAGTGGCGGTGATCGCCGCGTACGAATGTGCCTCTTTTTCACTTGCCTCCAGGCCGGCAGCGTCAAAGCATTGTTTCATCCAAGCAATGAGTAGATCGCGCTTGGCGTGTGATGGTGAGTTCACGGCGGCTCCGATTGTATAGTTCTGGTAGCCGCAACTATACGGCCTTGCGCAGCCTGTTAGCCGATGACATCACGCGACGGGCTACCGGCACCGTGAGCGCGCGTGGATGACGAGCTGGGAACCGTCGTATGGCCCAACGGAGCCGACCTCGACCCGCTCGTCTTGCACGGAGGCTTCGAGCCGGCCTCGCGTCTGACCCATCGCGGAGCGTAAGCCGTGTCAAATCACTTGAGGGTTTACACGTCGGACCTTGATGGAGGTTAGGGGAAGAAGACCACACCGTCGAGCAAGGGTCGAGTCTCTGCGGCAAGCTCTCACTGGTCTTGCGACTGACAGCTCAGCAACCGACCGCATCTCGCAGCGTGCGACAGACCTGCGCCATACGCTGGGTAGACAGCAACGTGACCTGCCGCCGAAAAGATGAGCGCGGCAACGTGTGCAGGTTGTCGAAGTTGATGACGCACGGTGTTGGAACACCGTCATCCGTCGGCGTGAGCGACAACTCGGAGACCAGCCCACGGCGCGTTCTTATGAGAGCCGCAACAACTACCGACCCGACGCGATCGGCAACAGGATCCCGAGTCAACACAAGCACCGGTCGATCGCCTCCCGGGGTCCCGGCGAACCAAATCTCACCCCGCTGCATCGTTCCACTCCGCCCAGTCCTCGGCAGGCCCCCAGTCGGCGATCTCCGCGAGTGACTGCTCGGCATCGGTCAGGGGTGTCCGCGCCCATGCCTCAGCATCGCGTTCGCCATTCAAACCAACAAGGTGCCTATGAAGGGCATCGCGAAGGATCTCCGAGCGATCCACTCCGAGTGCTTCTGCCCAATGCTGAACCTCGGCAGCCTCGTCGTCTGGAAGGCGAAAGCTGATCATCGTCATACACGCCATGCTAGCACGTATGACGCCTACTCCCGACGGCCTGCTGAGCATGAGGACACCTCGCACACCTTGGGCTACGAGGTGAACTGGGTTTCGGCGAGCACGAACGTTCCATTGTCACACTGCTGTCCGACGAGCTCGAAGATGACTGCGCGCACACCCGCGATCTTATCGAGGTGCTTGAGCGTCAATGGCAGTCCGGGATTCGGGAAGGACTGGTCCCACAAAACTTCGCCGGTCAGACTGTTCGCATACACGATCAGGTCGGCAGAGCTGCCGTTGCTGTCGGAGGTCCACCCAAACATTCCCGATAGATGCGTTGCGCCAGAGGCAACCGGGAAACTCACATAGGAAGGGTCCGCGATCGCCTTGCAGTTAGTGTTGGCGTGTACCAGCTGGACAGTGTGCGCGTACGTCTGGCCACCGACCGTCACGGGCTGGTCTAGTACTTCACCGAAGTTGCTGTTGCTTGGATCCCGGATGTCCGACAGCCAACCCAGTCGGGCTGGAGCGTTGGGCACGGGTTTGCCGCTCCCAGTTGAAGTGGTGACCGTGACAGTCCTCGGCAGAGTGGTCACCGTGACGGTCTTCGTCTGAGGACTCGACAACACCAAGACCTTCACGGAGGAAGCCAAACCGAAAAACGTCAGCACGCTAATGAGCATAAGCACGAATGGCGGAAGCTCTTTTAGCTGGCGGACGAGCTTTGGGGTGCCGTGCGAGTGCCCACTGTCGTCGATGCCAGCCATCCCCGCCTCCCCCTTTGGATCGAGACGCCATAGTACCAGGATCTCGCATCGTAGGGCTGGGTTGAAAGCGTTAGTGGGCGACCGAGCCGGCCCTATCGGGCACGATTTTGCCTACACCCCGATCTTCAACAGTTCCGGTAGCCTCGGCTGCGTCGCACATGCCGTCCACGGCGTCGATGATTCGCTGATTATCTTAAGTCGGCGCGTCAGTAACCGTGAGTGCCTACCTTTCTGAGTTACACGCGTCAAGGTGAGCGCATAGCACTGCCTTTGTCTAGTTTAAAAGGATCTAGAGCCATGTACGGGTGACCGTCGATGATGTGCTGCCATCGCTCCTCGGCCAGACGAACGGCGCGCCCCAGGGGATCGGTCGTCTTGTCCATCGCCCGCGATTCGTTCCGGCGGCGCGGATCGATCGGCGAAAACTGGCCCCTCGATCGCGATTTGCGACAAGTTTCGGCTCTATGCGGACTTCAACAGCAGTGACGTGTTAAGCGGGCCACGGGAAGGGTTACACGTCGGACCTCAGTGGAGACTCGGGAAGAAGACCAAATCGTCGAGTTCGGGGGGAGGCTTTGCGGCTTGTTCTTTTACGGTCCTGCTAACTGCTGCTCGATCAGTGTCCTGACGCGCAAGCCAAGATCCGTCTGCAGATCATGGAAGAATGCCGACATGCTCAGAGCTTGTTTCGTGGTTGGCGCAAGCTTGCTGGCATGTGCATCGGCGTCGGCCGCGCCGAGCGATCTTGACTTGAGATTCGGCCAGGCTGGCATCGTGAGCGTGCAGGCCAACAAGGCTTGCATGCCTGGGTGCGTCGAGTTCGGCGGCTCCTATGCGGATGCGCTTGCACTGCAGCCTGACGGGGGAATCATCCTGGGTGGCTACAACGACTATCTCGGTGCGCCCGGTGGCGGTGAAACACGTGTACCGGGGGCGATCGTGCGGCTACGTCCGGACGGCGAGCTGGACCCCACTTTCGGCGACGCTGGAGGCATCGTCGGCGTGCCTATTGCAGTAAGGGATGTCAAGGATGATACGTTCGGCAGGCTGCTCGTGACCGGCAGCGCCGAGGGCGGCAGAGTGGGCGTGCAACGCTATGCCACGAACGGGACTCTCGACAGGTCCTTTGGATCCGGTGGAACAGAGCTTCTGCCACCGTTTGCAAGCGGAAAGAAATCGGATCGCTTTAGACGACTGCTTGGGTTCGCGAGGGTCGCGGTCCCTCGCACCGACTACACGGGCAGAACCTGGTGGCTCGGCATCAAGCGCCTGCGATCGTCGGGACAGCGCGACCCGAGCTTTGGGCACGATGGCTACGCAGTGCTCCCCAACGCCAAGGAAGCCGCGGCCCTTGGGATGATCGTGCAGCGCGATGGAGGGGTGATAGTCGTCTTCAGAGAAGCCGCAGAGCATCCAGAACCACCCGAAGGTCGAGAACAATCGCCGAAGACCTCGCAGTCCTTCATCTTGCGTCTCACCCCTGTTGGCAAGCTCGACCGCCGATTTGGCACACGGGGCATCGCCAGACTCCCACTCAAAGGGGTTGCAAGATCAGTGATAATGACGGCACTCGGGAGCCACCTGCTCGTGGCCGCGGGAGTGGAATCAGAAGGCATCGAGGATCTGACGCTCGTTGACTACACAGGCGCCGGGCGCCTTGACGACCACTTCGGGAATGCCGGATTAGCACGCATGGTGTTCCCGGGAGGCAAGCGATTCGTAGCTGTCAGCCCGCGAGCGATTGCGTTCGATGCCGTCGGCGACGCGATCGTCGCCGGAGAGCACCTCATCCATACAGTGGACACGCCAGCCGGCGACGCGTTCATCGCACGCTTCACACCGCACGGCCGCGACTGCTCATTCGGCGCCGATGGCCTACTAGTGGACGAACGCTTCACCGCCGCCAATGCAGTGGCAGTGCAACCAGACGGACGGATCGTCGTCGCCGGAGGGGCGAGACGATTCGTCGCCGCGCGCTACCTCGGGACAGGACCACGCCTCACCTGCCCTGGCGAACCACGCACAACCCGCCGCTGAAACAGCCTCGCCAAGGGGGCCGGCACTACCTATCCACCCAGTTCGCTGTTGGACGACGCTGTGCTGCTGGCGATCGTGTGCCGCTCAGTACGGCGCAACGCTCACCGCGCGCATTTGGCTTTTCAGAACCAAAAACCGGCGCCAATGGAAGCAAGCGGAATAAGATCAACCGTCGAGCACGAGTGGGGGCTCCACGGCGGGCATTGGTATCACGCGATTGACCACTTCGACTTGAGGTCACGCTCAGGAGCCGATGTTAGTCGCCGAAGCTATGCGGCTTGCACAGCAAGCATCTAGCACGACCTGCTTGGCTGCCTTCTCTTGTGATTGGCCATGACCACACGATGACAGACACATTGGTCGCCGCAGATCCCACAAGGCCATCCGGAGCGGCCCTCATGATGAGGCTGTGCCAAGGATCAGCTTCTTCTACGGCATCGTGATCACGATGTACAGCAACGATCACGCGCCGCCACATTTCCATGCGCGGTATGGCGAGTACGAGGCAAAGATCGGGATTGACAGCGGCGAGCCAATTGCCGGTCAACTGCCGGGCCGCGCACTGCGGCTCTTGCGAGAATGGACAGAGCAGCACCGTGGCGAGCTTCACGCCAACTGGGAGCACGCACAAGCGCGTATGCCGCTCGCTAACATTGATCCACTGCCATGAGCGAGAACCTGCCACTTCCACGCGTAGTCGCCGTCGAACCCTTAGACGGATCACGCCTGCGTCTGACCTTCACCGATGGGTTGATCCGAGAGGTCGATCTCTCAGGCGAGCTATGGGGACCTATGGCTGAACCGCTACTAGATCCCGAATACTTCCGCCAGGTTCGCGTCGACGCTGAGCTGGGCACCGTCGTCTGGCCCAACGGTTTCGACCTGGACCCGGACGTCCTGCACGGAGACTTCGAGCCGGCCTCACGCCTCGCCCACCACTGATTCGACATATGGCTGGGGTCGGAACGACCAGCCCATGCCGGCGGCCACATCGCGCTCGATGATGCGTGGTTTACACGTAGGACCTCAGTGGACGCACGGGAAAGAAGACCAAACCGTCGAGCCCGGGTGGAGACTTTGCGCCAAGCCCTGGCGGACAGCCGCTGATTCCGGCCGCTCGACCTTGATTCTTACGAAGCTGCCCATGTGTGGCCACTTCAAGCCGCCGCGCCGGGGCCGGCGCAACAACCCGCCGCTCCCAGCTATGCGCCCCGAATCAGCGTTGTCCTATCCGGGGTCGATGACACACGCCGCATTGCACGCTCCGCTTGTGCGTTCGGACAGGGGATGACGATTTGCTGCGCTCCCACCCCAAGCGAGGCCAGTGAGCCTGATGCGGCCCCAAAAGTTAGCGCTCGCCAACGAAACTCACGCTCAATCGCCGCACTGACTACCTCGAGCACCTGATCCGCTGTCAGCGCGGTGGTATCAATCACGAGCTGTCCCGGCTCCGGTCCTTCCAGCAGCACCGCATCGTCGAGCCAGCCATATCCGAGCCCGGCGCCAGAGAGCTGCTGGCGCTTTCGCTTGGATCGGACTTCGGGACTCGCCGTCAGCAGGATCTGTAGACGCGCCTCCGGGCAGACCCGCGAAGCACCATTACGCGCTGAAACCACAACGCGCCGACAACGAAGACTCACACGCACCAGCGCATAGATCCACTCCATCGCCTCTGCGTCCGTTGCGACCGCAGCCGTACCGATTCCAAGGGTCGATGAGAAGGCACGCTGACGCGGGAGAAAACCGTCGAGCTGGACCTCTGAAGCCGAGAGAGTTCCCGCCGCCGCCCGGTCGATTTGCAGCCGCCCGCTGGCACCAAGCGCATCGAGCAACGCAATCGCAGCGGTCGTCGTCCTCCGTTCATGGACAATGAGCCAAGCAACAGCCCGCACCACCGGACCAAGCTCGAGCGGGACGTAGTCGAACCGATCAGCCAAGCCGCGCAGCAAAGTGGTCTTGCCGGTGCCGCTCGCACCGTCGACCGTCAGGATGCTGTCGAAGTCGATCGCGGTCATCGAGATGGGCCCAGCCAACGCGTACAGATAATTCCATTCTACTTTCCTCGGCCAGCCATCCTTCGACGTGGAGCAAGAGGGTTCCTCCAAGCGTCTCCGTAGGCGCATCAAGTGCAGGGATATCGAGCGGGGCGTCGTATCGTCTCAAGTATGGAGTTGGACGCATGGCCTGAGAGTGATACCGGAACGGTGCCTGGGTGCTTTCTATGTAGCCCCGAGCCGGAGTGGACTTGGGAGGAGTCCGAGAACTTCGTTGCCGTCCTCGGGCTCGGGCCCTTGTGTCCCGGTTACACGCTGATCGCAGCCCGATCACATGTGCCGAGCATGTTCGACCTAGACCCCGAGCAGGCGCGGGAAGCTCGAGATCTTCACCAAGACCGTGCGTTTTCGCCTCGACGAGCTATGGGGTCCAGCGATCGTCTGCGAGCACGGGCGCATCGCGCCGTGTTTAGCCCCGGCCGCGCGCCACCATGAACCACACTGCCTGCACGCACACCGGCTTGTTTTCCCCGGACAGTCTCATATCAACCTGCGCGCCGCGGCGCCGGGACTACTCGTCCGTGAATTCGCGAGCTTCACAGAGGCGAAGCGCAGCTGCGAGGGCCAGTATGTCTACGCAGAACTCCCCGACACGAGCTGTCAAGTTGGCTTCGTACATGGCGCGATCCCACGACAGTTCCTGCGCCGAATTATCGCCCGCGAACGAGGCGTTTTGCAGCTCGCCGACTGGCGGAAACATCCCGGGCGTCGTGAGGTCGACGCGGCGCGGCACGCGCTCGCTCGAACACTCGTACGGTAGCGACCCCAGCGTGACGAGACCCGTCGTCTATCTTTCGGGCACGACCGCGCGCGGCGGGGAGATCAGGACCCACGCCGAGGAACTGCAAACTGACGGGTTCGAGGTGGCGAGCCGTTGGCTGTGGAGCGTCGGAAACCTACCGGCACACGCAGCGGCCGAACGCGATCTTGAGGATCTTCGGCGATCTGAGGTTATGCTCGCGTTCACTCAGGGTGTCGGCAACCAGCACTACGGTCGCGGCGGACGTCACGTCGAGTTCGGCGTCGCACTCGCGCTTGGGCTGACAACTATCGTCGTGGGCCCCCTAGAGCACGTCTTCCACGAGTTCGCAGGTGTTCAGGCGGCGCGGGACTGGCGCTCAGCCCGCGAGCTGTTGGACGAAGCCGGCTTCGCTGGGGGTCCGAGCGGCCGCACACCATAGTGCGCCCTTCTGTCACCGTGCCCAGGAGGACCTGCGAGCGTCTGGGAATCGGTCCTTCCAGCACGGTCGTTGAGGAGAGCAAGTACCTCAGTACGGTGGCGGGCGAACCGGCGTGCAAGACGTCGTGTGAGCATCGGGCGCAGCGTCCGCGGCAGCCGACGATATAGGACCCCA
This sequence comes from uncultured Solirubrobacterales bacterium, assembly GCA_963813115.1. Classification (GTDB taxonomy): domain Bacteria; phylum Actinomycetota; class Thermoleophilia; order Solirubrobacterales; family Solirubrobacteraceae; genus Palsa-744. The sequence continues at coordinate 1,377,573 of CAWEXS010000002.1, read as the reverse complement.
GCGTCGGAGCGTTCAACGAGGCTCGCCAGACGCTCGACCCTTCGGAGAGAGATCGTGGGCACGGCTAAAAGCTAGGCGCCAGATCGGACGTTACCCGGGCGAGCCATCGTCGGAGCGACTCCTGCCCAACAGACGGCTGACGGGCGAATCGAGCACCGCATCGAGAACCTTGCCGCACAAGGTTGCAGCCAGACCGGCAAGGATTGTCACCACCAGCGTGGCCCCGAACAGCGTGGCAGCAGCGCCGGCGACAACGACGCCCACCAGCGCGATCGCGCCCACGAGCCGCGGGCGCCAGTCGGCCGCGAGCCGGCGCGCCGCACGTGACGCCCCGCTGGATGTGACCCCATCTTGCTCGCGCTGCGCACCAAGATGCTCGACGAACCCCACCAGCAACCTCGTCGCCCACAGCTGATCGACAGTCCCCTCGCGGGTGTCCTGGACTCGGAGCCCGCGCAGCGCGTTATCCGAGTCGGGTCCGTTTATGTTGCGCACAAGAGCTTCGACGACCACACGCACGTATTCGGCACCGGTCCCGTCCATACCGCGGCGCAAGAAATACATCGCGACGATTGTCTCAGGGCTCAGAAAGATATAATCGATCGTGTTGGTCTTATCTACGTATGCGTTCGACCAAGGACGCTCGATGATCGGCGTCGGGTTCTCCGAGACCCATACGAGCAGTGATTGATCGCAGCCACGGAGCGCGGTACGCACCCGAGGCTCAGCGCGCAACTCGTCGGTCGCGCCACAAAGCGCCAAGCCGCAGAGGCCCCGCACATCTGCTCCGGGCTGGCTCGCGAGCTCATCGGCGAGCCAGCGGTAGGCGTCGGCGACAGTCGGTGTGCGGTGGCAGTTCGGGAATCGCCGCAGAGCGAACAGGCAGAAGGCGGTGACGAGCACCCGATCGTAATGCCGGTGGTTGGGGTCTGTCAGGGGGCGGGTAGTCCAACAGGGCTCATCGATGAGACGCATACCGAGGAGGTGCTCGACAAGCGCATGATGGAGACCCGAAATGGGCCCCTGACAATCAGGCATCAGCGCGTCCACGCAGAAGGCAACCTTCATCGGCTCCGCGAAGTCCCGATGCTTCCAAGGGTCCGGGTCTTCCCGTCCGGGCTCGTGCCGATGCAGATAGTTCTGGGGCACGGGCGGTACGGGATCCGGTAGCAACTGCGAGGTCGGGAAGTCGAGGTAGGCCAACGCCTCCTCCCAGCTCCCGGTCCCGAGCACCTGATGTGTGATGCCGAGCACTTGCAATCCGGCCGAGGAGCCGAACCGACCCCACTGGCCCTTTAATCCGATGCGGCTCATCGAGCCACTGACCCCAACCGTAACCGCTGTCGAGGATGTCAACAGTTCTTGCTTTCAGGAGGTTTCGGATATGCCCGAGCGCACTACGGCAGCGAAGCTCCAGAGTTGGGGAGCGCTCCGCAAGCTTGGCTGTTGAGGGCGTGCCCGATGACGGGTTGTCTCGTTTCGGCAGGCTTCGCATGTGAGTGATCCTTGACGACCTCATCGCGCTGCGCAGTATGAAGTGGCGCGAGGTCAGATAATCCGCTCCCGCGTCATCGGTATCTGTGATCCGATTCCCTGGCCTACCGTGGATACGCCCGAGCTTCTTCAAGCGTCGATATGGATCAGCCCACCCGCGACGGTCCGTTCTCGTGCTCCGCGGGTTCCAACCGAAGCGGCCGAGCCGGCACATCCAGATCTTGGTCAGGATGCCTGCCACGCCGCCTGCCAGCGCGTATTCGACGCGACCGACAACTTGAAGGCCGTCCAGAAGTTGCTCGGCCACGCGTCGACCCAGAACGATCGGGTTGAGGCATTGCGGCGTGCAATCGCCGAGACCGCTAGTCGCTAGACCGGGCGCGAGTGGCTAGGGCGCGCATCCGTTCCTGCGCTTCGAGCAGCTGCCGTACGGGGTTCGTCGCGGCGCCCTCGTCGCGCTCGAAGGCAAGCCAGTAGTTGGCCCAAGCAAGCTCGTCCCGGGAATAAAGCCACACGAGCACGCGCTTGCCGATGTTCGCGGTCATCTCCGGTTCCTTCTCGGCCGCCATCTTCCGTCGCACACGCCCCTGCTCAGCCTCGACAAAGGCCGCGATCGACTGATCCTCGTCGTCGCGGCGATCGGCAACGAACGACCGGCGTATCGACTTCCCGAGCTTCGCTCCATCGAACAGGACAACAGAGCCGTCACGCTTTCGCACCTGGGCGGTCGGCGCAATCTTCTCCAAGAATTCCTCAAGACTGTCGTCGCTGTGCCGAGCCCCGAGTGCGTAGCGGAGAAAGGCCCGCTCGTCGTGGGCGCGCAGCGCAGCGGAGACCATCAAGCGGAGTCGGGTCGTGTCGATCGCTGTGCTGGAGCCACCGATCCCGTCCTCTACTTGCTCGGCGATGCCCGTGACATCATCAACCGAGAGGAACTTCGACGATGCCGCCAAGATTGATCGCTTCAGCTTGTCTCGATCAAATGGCTCGGCGCGGCGCGATCCATGCTTTGAGACGAAGAACGCTCCTGGGTCGAGGGACAGGTTGTAGCGGTGGGCGACACTATCGAGGCCCTCCTCGAGAAGTATCGCTCCGGTCCGCTCCCAAACCATCTGCCTCGTGGGCTCAAGCTCATCTTGCGCCAGCATGCTCGCCACAACCCGGTGGACGACGTGCTGCAAACTCTCATCTGGGACGGGGGGCTCGACGTTTTCTGCCGCTGTGCGCAGGGCTGCGAGCAGCGCGCCTCGAAGAAACGGGTGCAGGTTGTCGCCGTCGCGTATCCAGAGCCGCGGTCGCTCCTCGGTCTGGAAGGTAGCGCCGCACTCGCAGTTGCGGCGCCGTCGGATCACCTGCGCATCTTGCGGCAAGCGGCGTGTGTTCGTGACCCTCATATCCCTACCGCACTGCGGGCATTCCATAGGTTGACACGCTAACGAGGAACGAACCACGGCGACTTTACGATCGGCGTCCGGCGATCGCGATAGGTCAAGATGTTGATCCGTTACCGCTCGGGGCAACGGCGCGATGCGGCTCCTTGGACAAGCCGACCCTGCGACGGCTAGTTTTCGGGGCGCAGGCACCCTCCGACAGCAACCCAGGGAGCAGCGAAAATGCCCGACAGTCCGCAGCCTCCGTACGTCAACCCATACCCACACCTGCACGCTGGCCAGACACCGCCACTACATGTGGACATCGTCCAGCCGAACGGCTCGCACGAGCCGATCGACGTTCAGAACAACCTGGGCGCGTTCGCGATCCGCAGCGCGGCTTTCGGCCCGCCGAAGCAGTAGTACTGACAGGCGGGCTCGCTCCGCCTGTCCGTTACGCAGGCGCCCGCGCCCCGAGGCATTGCCCGCCTCGGGGCGCTAGCACCCCTCCGACTAAGCGAGGCCATACTCCCGGCTGTCATCGGCATCTTCACGCAGACCCTGCTTGCGCCCATCCGCGGATATCGGGCAATTTCGGCTCTCTAAAGCCAGAATCTGGGGACCAATGGACGCACGGGAAAGAAGGGCAAACCCGTCGAGAACGGGCCGAAGCTTTGCGGCAGGCGCTCGTAGAAAGCCGTCGAACCTTCCATGACACGGTGTCGGCGGGTCACAGCCACTAGACAAGCTATATTGTCTGGGTGCGGATCGTGAGCCAACGCGAAAGCACGACGTAAACGATGCCGACATCTGGCACGCCGTCCGCAACGCCATGCGACGAGTGCTGTTGGACGACGACTTGGTGATGCTCATCGGACCGGCATCCGACGGAGCGCTGCTCGAGATCGGCGTGCTCGACATCGATGGAGATGACCCAGTCGTCATTCACGCGCAGCCCTTACGACCCAAGTTCCACAGATTCCTCGGATGAGGTGACCAATGACCCGACACACAGACAAGGAAATCGCGCAGGCCGCCGGACGGTTCGAGCGCTTGGCGGACTCGCTAGACCCCAACACGGCCCGCGTCGAGGGCACCAACGACCTCCGCGAAATCGCAACCGCGGCTGAGGCGGTACGCGCAGATGACGCCCGCCTGCGAGAGGCCGTCCTCCTCTCACGCGCACGCGGCAGGTCCTGGAACCACATCGCACTGGCTCTCGGAGTATCCCGACAGGCAGCGCGCCAGCGCTTCGCCGACAAAGCAAACGCATGATCGGCTGACGCTCCCACACGCCCTATACGGTGTCCGATCGCCTAGCCGTTTATGGGTCCCCCAAGCCAAAAACGCCGCAATTTCGTGTGCAGTGGAGACGGTGGGAATCGAACCCACGTCCGCAGTCGCGTGATGGATGGCTTCTACGAGCGTAGCCGGCGCTCTGATCTCGTCCCCCGCTAGCCTCGCCGGCCGGGTTGTGGGGGACCAGCTCCCTTAGCTTTCCCCGGATCGGCGAGAGCGGACCTCACCGGGTGAGCCCACTTTCTGATCCCGGTGAACCCCGCCGTGGGCTAGCGGGGACCGAGACCTCGCGCGCTTAGATCTTAACTAAGCCGCGAGGGCGTACTCGTGAGAGTCCGCACTTATGGTTTTCCCGGGTGATTTACGAGGCCTCCCGGGACCTCGGCTCGCGACCACCCCCACGAACCGACCGCGTCGAAGCCTGTCGTCCCCAGGGATGTATAGCTCACCCAGTGTAGCCGAGGCGCCCGGCGGGGGCACCTGCGCCGCGCCGACATGCCCGCTGCACCCGGCACACCAGTCTCCGCGCCACACCAGTCTCCGCTACCGCTAACGCCGACGGCCCCTTGCTGCCGAGCGGACTGATCTCGAAAGGACGCGGCCCGGGCCAGTTTGAGGACCCCGCCCGTCCAGCCCTGGAGCCTTTCGGTTTGGGTGGCGTGGCCTCACACCTCGGTGGCCTCGCTCTTTACGGCTCGGAACCGCGTCTAATACCAACGTACGCCCCCTCCCCGCATATTGCAAGGCCTCTCGACACACATTTAGGTTCGGGGCCACCGTCGGCGATTAGGACCCGCTTATCGGGGCTGCCACAATGGTTCTCATGGACCGTGAGCTTTCCTGGACACCCACCCCCGCCCCATCCGCGGTCTACCCCTCGCTCGGCGAGACCCCCGCGCCCGAGCCCCCGCAGGCGGCGGTCGCAAGCGATCCCTTCGGTACACCTCCCGCCCGCCCGCTGCGCAAGCGCCTCGGCGGTGCCGCCGCCGGTGTGATCGCCTTGGGCGTCAAGTTCGCCACCGCTCTGAAGACCCTGCTGATCGCGCTTCCCAACCTGAAGCTGCTCACCACCGCGGGCACCGCCCTGGTCTCGATCGCCGCCTACTCGCTGTTCTGGGGCTGGACCTTCGCCGTGGGGCTCGTCGTGCTGCTCTTCGTCCACGAGATGGGCCACGTGATCCAGCTGCGCCGTGAGGGCATCCCCGCCAGCTCCCCCATGTTCATCCCCTTCCTGGGGGCCGTGATCGCCTCGCGCTCGCTCGGCGACAACGCACTGGCCGAGGCCCGGGTGGGACTGGCCGGGCCGATCCTGGGCTCGGTGGGGGCCGGCGTGTGTCTGGCGATCGGCGAAGCCGCCGACAGCAACTTCTTCCGCGCCATGGCCTATGTGGGGTTCTTCCTCAACCTCTTCAACCTGATCCCCATCGTTCCCCTCGACGGCGGTCGGGCGATGGCCGCGATGGCGCCCGCCATGTGGATCGTGGGCTTCGCGGCGATCCTCGCGATGGAGTACTTCTATCCCAGCCCCATCCTGCTGATCGTGCTGGTGTTCGGTGGGATGCAGACCTGGCAGCGCTGGCAGCAGCGCAAGACCCGCTCGATCGAGCAGGCCGCTTACTACCGTGTCTCGCGCCAGGCCCGCCTGGGCGTGGCCGTCGTCTACGTCGGCCTGATCGTGCTGCTCGCCATCGGGATGGACGGCGCCTACCTCAGCCGCACCATCTCCTAACCACCGCGCGAACCTGGAGCTACCGCGCGAAGCTAGCCCGCGCGAACCTACTCAGGAACTACACTCAGAGCCACCGCGCGAACCTAGCCACCGCGCGAACCTAGCGCGGAAAACTAACGCCTGGCTTCCCTGACCGCGCGTTCCATGTCGCGCTTGGTCTCGCGCTCGCGGATCGTCTCGCGCTTGTCGAACAGGTCCTTGCCCCGCGCCAGCGCGATCTCGACCTTGGCGTTGGGTCCCTTGAAGTAGACGCGGGTGGGCACCAGCGTGAGCCCCCGCTCCTTGACCCGGGCCTCGATCCGCTCGATCTCGCGGCGGTGGGCCAGCAGCTTGCGCGGCCGCTCGGGCTCGTGGTTCTCGCGCGAGGCCGGCGCGTAGGGCGGAATGTGCACACTGTGCAGCCACAGCTCCCCCTCCCGCAACGCGGCGTAGCCATCCTTCAGCTGCGCGCCCGAGGCACGCAGGGCCTTGACCTCCGTGCCCTGTAACGCGATCCCGCACTCCAGGCGCTCGATCAACTCGTAGCGGTAGGAGGCGTAGCGGTTGGACGCCACGTCCCCCGCGCCGATCTTGCGCTTCTTGCTCTTGGCCATCCCCCGAGCCTAGTGGACCGTCAGCCGTCCGCCGGTCCCAGGTCCACCCGACCCCGTGCCGCCTCCACCCGCCGCACCCGCACCGCGATCGGGTCACCGAGCCGCAGCGTGTCCCCCGAGCGCTCCCCGTGGAGGATCGTCCCCTCCTCGCCCAGCTCCCACCAGTCGCGCGCCCCCGAGGAGGTCTCGCGTGCCCCACCCGCTCCCGCCGAGGAGCCCACCCCACGCATGCGCCTCACCGGCAGCATTCCCTCATAGGGTTGCGCCTCCCGGCCCTCCTCGGCGCCGAACGCGATGAACGCTCCGGCCGAGATCAGACCGGTGACCTCGCCCTCGAACACCCTCTCCCAGCCCTGCTCATACAGAGTTCGCTCCAGGTGAAAGCTGCGCGCCACGTCATCGGCGCCGCGCTCGATCTTCATCGCCTCGCGCTCGCGTTCTGAGGTCCACTCCCCCAGCTCGCCGAGTGCCCCGGCACGCGGCGCCGACTCGCCGCCCCCCACCGCCGCGAGCAGCGCCCGGTGACAAACCAGGTCCGGGTAGCGTCGGATCGGCGAGGTGAAGTGGCAGTAGCAGTCGGACCCCAGCCCGGCGTGCCCGATGTTCTTCGGCGAGTAGTAGGCCTGCTGGAGCGAGCGCAGCACCAATGACGTCAGCGCCGGTCGGCCCCCGGAGGGCGCCGCGCCCGCCTCGCCCTCGCGAGCCCTGCGGGCCACGTTTCGCACGTGCTGCTCGACGCGCCTTGAGATCTCGCCCATCAGCTCGGCCGCCTGAGTCCGAGACATCTGCTTGGGCACCGGCGGCGTCGGCACGCCGAGCGAGGAGAGTTGGGCGACCAGCCGCTGCACCCGTTCGGCCTCGGGACGCTCGTGCACCCGGAACAGGCACGGCACCCCACGTTGGGCCAACAGGCCCGCCACCGCCTCGTTGGCGGCGATCATGAGGTGCTCGATCAGCGTGTGGGACTCGGTCATGCCCCCACCGCTGCCCACCGACTTCACGTGCCCCTGCTCGTCGAACGTGAACTCCGGCTCGGGCGAGTCGATGCTCAGCGCCCCGCCTCTCAGAGCCCGCGCCTCCCCCAGCGCCCGGGCCGCCGCCCGCGCCACCCTCAGGGGCTCTCCCCAGGGCTCGCGCGCCGACTCGGTGCCCGCGAAGATGCGATCGACGCGCTCGTAGTCCAGGCGCTCGTCGGAGCGGATCAGAGAGCGATAGAAGGCCGTGCGCCGCGGCTTGGCGCCGTCCAGCTCCAGCTCCACCGTGACCGCCAGCCGATCGCGGCCCGGCACCAGCGAGCAGGCGTCGTTGCTGAGCGCCTCGGGCAGCATCGGCTCGACCGCCCCCGGAACGTACACGCTGGTGGAGCGTCGTCGCGCCTCGCGGTCCACCAGCGACCCCGGCGGAGCGTAGGCGCCGACGTCGGCGATGTGCACCCACACCCGCATCCCGCCCCCCTCGATCGCTTCGGCCGAGATCGCGTCGTCGTAGTCGCGGGCCGTGATCGGGTCGATCGTGAACGTCGGCAGTCCCCGCAGATCGTGCCTGCCCCGCTCGCCGCCCCCGGCCTCCAAGCCACGATCGCGGGCCTGCCCGGCCTCGCGTCGCACCTCTTGGTGAAATTCCCGCTCAAGGCCCCGGTCGAGCATCAGCCCCTCGATCACGTCGCGAGCCACGTCGGGGCGACCGATCACGCGGGTGACCCGAGCCTGTCCACCGCGCCCGCCCCGCGTGGTGAGCCCGATCAGCACCAGATCGCCCGCGCGGGCCTTGGCCCCCACGCCGCCGCCGAGGCTCGCGCCGAGCGCGATCCGGCGAGGAGCGCCCGGCCGCACCGGGTCACCCTCGTTGCGGCTCGTTGGAAACAGCGGCTCGGCCGTCCAGAATCGGCCCCGCCGTTCGAGCACCGCTACGACGCTGGATCTCACTTGATCTTGGCTGCCAGCGTGTCCAGGGCGACCGCCAACCCGTGTGGCGTGTCCACGCCGTGGGGCACCGGCACTTCCGGGGTGATCCCGGCGCCCTGACTCACACCTCCCCCACCGAGGTTGCGTCCGTTGGGGGTGAAGTACTCACCGACCGTGATGTCCAGGGCGCCCCCGTTGGAGAGCGGCTGCTCCTCCTGAAAGACGCCCTTGCCAAAGGTGTGAGTCCCCACCACCACCGCGCGATGGTGATCCTGGAGCGCCGCCGTCAGGATCTCCGCGGAGGAGGCCGTGTTGCGATCCACCAACACCACCATCGGGATCGACGGGGAGATCGAATGCCCCAGGGCCTTGCGCGTTTCTTTGGGTTGGGTGCGCCCCCGCGTGCTCACAATCAGCTCGCCCTTGGGGATGAAGATGCTCGCGATCAGCTGGGCCTCCTCGATCAGCCCACCGCCGTTGCCCTGAAGGTCGAGCACCAGGCCCCGCGCGCCCGAGTGCAGCTCGTGCTCCACCGCGTCGCGCACCTCCCCGTGGGCGCCTTCGCTGAACATCGCCAGCGCCACCACCGCGAGCTTGACCCCGTGCACCCTGCGCATCGCCGAGGCCACCACCGGCTCTGAGATCGTGGCACGCGTGACACTCAGCGCGCGTCTGGTGTCCGTGTGCCCCGGGGTCTTCTCGACTTGGAGCTTCACCTGGGTGTCGGGCGGCCCCTTGATCAGTTTCACCGCCACGTTCGATGCGACCCCCCGCAGGGCACGACCGTTGACGGCCACGATCAGTTCGCCCACCTTCAGCCCCGAGCGCTGCGCGGGCGAGGAGTCGAAGACCTGCACGATCCGCAGCCCTTCCGAGGCCGGGTGCGGCTTGCGCGAGCGCTCGGGCAGCGGCTGCACGCTGATGCCGATCCCGGCGAAGCTCGGGGGCCGGTTGAACGACCGGTATTCCCGCGGCGTCAGATAATGCGAGAAGCGGTCCTTCAAACCCGCCACGATCCCCGTGATCGACGCGTCCGCGAGCCGGCTCTTGGCGATCGGGCGGTAGTAGTCGTGCGCCACCCGATCGATCACCTGGTCGACCACCAGGGTCTCCTGGTTTGCGACCAGCCCCCGGCGCATGAAGCTCGGCAGGTGTTCGGGGTGTCCCCCCAGCCAGATTCCCGCCACCAGCAGGATCGGCAGCAGCGCCGCGAGCACCGCCGGGAGCGGCTGACGTTGACGGGGCCCCATGGCCCTCAGACTACGGGTCAGACCCGTAGAAAGCGTCGCAACGACAGACCTGAGCCCAGCGCCGAGACGGCGATGGCGCAGCCCATCAACACAACCACCAGCAACCTGAAGTCGATCATGTCCGGCTGGGAGATCAGCTTGAAGGTGTTCGTCAGCGGGTCCACCAGCGTGATCTTCGCGAGCCCCAGCAGCCCGATCGCCGCGACTCCCCCGATCGCGCCCAGGAACAGCCCCTCGAGCACGAACGGCCAGCGAATGAACCAGTCGGTGGCGCCCACCAGCTTCATCACCTCGACCTCGCGTCGCCGCGCGAACAGCGAGAGGCGGATCGTGTTGGAGATCAGCAGCACCGAGGCCACGATCAGCAGGATCGCGAACAGGGCCATCGTGATCTTGATGATCCGCGTCGCCGACAGGATCTTGTCGGTCTGGGCCTGGCGGTTCTGCACCGCCGCGATCGCCGGGTCGTTCACCAAGCGTGTCCCCAGCGGGCTGCTCGGATCCAGCTCGGTGCGCAGCGCGCTTGCGTTGTCCGGGTTGTCCGGGGTCACCCGGAAGATGTCGGGCAGCGGGTTGTAGCCGATCAGCTGGAAGGCCTGCGGGTTGAGCTTGCGCTCCTGCTCGTAGCCCTGCTGCTTGGACACGAACTGGATGCTGCCCACGTGCTTGGTGCGCTGTAACTCGCTGCGCACGCGCGCCACGTCGGCCGCGGTGGCGCTCGTGTTGAGGTCCACATCGACCAGCACCCGCCCGCGAATGTCGTTGGCCGCGCCGTTGGTGGCCTGCACCACCGGGATGAACACCCCGAGCACCAGCGTGGTGACGAGCACCGAGGCCAGCGCCGCCACGCTCGGCACCGCGTTGCGGCGCATCGAGCGCAGGGACTCCTTCAGGAAGAAACCGGGCCTCATAGATCCTTGCGGAGGCGATCTCCGAGCTCGGCCGTGTTCTCGTCCTGGGCGCCGTAGAGCCCGGTCGCCTCGTCGCGGATGATGCGCCCGCGCTTGAGCTCGATCACGCGACGGCGCATCTTGTTGACCATGTCGCTGTCGTGCGTGGCCACCAGCACCGTCGTACCCGCCCGGTTGATCCGGTAAAGGAGTTGCATGATCCCGATCGACGTCTCGGGGTCCAGGTTGCCCGTGGGCTCGTCCGCCAGCAGCAGCGGCGGATGCCCCGCGAACGCCCGCGCCACCGCGACACGCTGCTGCTCGCCGCCGGAGAGCTGGTGGGGATAGTTGTGGAGCTTCGTCGAGAGGCCCGTGAGACGCAGGATGTCCGGGAGGGTGGCGCGGATCTGCTTGCGCGAGGCGCCCGTCACCTGTAGGGCATAGGCGATGTTGTCGTAGACCGTGCGCGTCGGCAGCAGCTTGAAGTCCTGGAACACCACGCCCACGTTGCGCCTGTAGAACGGCACCTTCTTGCGGTCGATCTCGCCCAGGTCGCGGCCCGCCACCCGGATCGTGCCCTCGGTCGGCTCCAGCTCCTTGATCAGCAGGCGCATCACCGTGGACTTGCCCGAGCCCGTGGTTCCCACCATGAACACGAACTCCTGGCGCTCGATCGCGAACGTCGCCCGCTCCAGGCCCGCGTCCCCAGCGCCGTAGAGCTTTGAGACCCCGCGGAACTCGACGATCGAGTCCGCGGTCGCGCGCGGTGAGAGCGCGGCGGGCGCAACCGGATGCTCGGTCCGGTGAACCCTGGGTACGGCGCGGCGGCGGCGGGCGCCCATGCGCGCGTGGATCTCCTGCTCGGTTGTCGGCATCGGGCGGACAGTAGCGTCTGAACGAGCCCCCGCCGAGAGATTTACCTGCGTGCAACGGGATTTGCAGCCCCCACCGACTCCTCAGAGGACCCCTCTCGAGGAGATTCGCCCACCGCACGCCGCCGATCCGCCAACAGCTTCTAAGGTGGGGGCATGACCAATCTCGCCACCCTCACCGTCGCCGCCAACGATCTGCCGATTCACCGGATCGCCCTGCCCGGGACCCGTGCCCTAACCGTGCTCGTCGCCTTCGACGCCGGCGCCCGCACCGAGCGTCCCGAGGAGAACGGGATGGCCCACTTTCTGGAGCACCTCGTGTTCAAGGGTGGTGAGAAGTACCCCACCTATCGCGACGTCAACGAGACCGCCGAGCGACTGGGGGGCATGCTCAACGCCTACACCAGCCACGATCTCGTGGCCTTCCACATCACGGTGCGTGCCGAGTCCGCGCCCGAGGCGATCGATCTGCTCTCGGACTTCGTAGCCCGACCCCGCCTCGACGCCGAGGAGCTGGACCGCGAGCGTGGCGTGGTGATCCAGGAGATCAACCGCGCCCACGACCAGCCCTCCACCGTGGCCGAGTACCTGATCGACCGGGCCGCCTTCGGCGAGCACCCCCTGGGGCGCACCGTGCTGGGCCCCGAGGAGAACCTGCGCACCTTCACCCGCGAGGCGATCGTCGCCTTCCGCGAGCGCCGCTGGGCGGGAGCCCGAGGCGGGGCGTTCCTGGTCGGCAACCTCGACCACCTGCCCGACGAGCAGGAGCTGCGCGAGCGCTTCGCGCGCTTCCCCACCCTGCCCGCGCCCGAGCCCTACGTCCCCGCACCCGCGTTCGATCCACAGACCGCCGTCGAGGAGCGCGACACCAACCAGTCGCACCTGCGCATGATCTACCGCCCCGAGATCGACGTCACCGACGCGCGCCAGCGTGCCGCCCTCTCGATCTACTCGACGCTGCTCGGCGGCTCGATGGGCTCGCGACTGTTCGACGAGATCCGCGAGAAGCGCGGCCTGTGCTACTCGGTGTACGCCATCGATCACGCCTTCGCCGACACCCCCATCCTCCAGCTCGGCTCGGGCCTTGACTCGACCAAGTGCGTGGAGGCCTACACCCGCATGCGCGAGATCGTGGACGAGCTGCGCAGCGACGGCCCGACTGAGGAGGAGGTCCAGCGGGCGCGTGCCTACGCCGCCGGACGCCGGGTACTGGCCTTCGAGAACACCAACGCCGTGGCCCGCTACGGCGCCAACCAGACGATCGTGTTCGGCGAGGACATCGACCCCGATGCCGCCATCGCCGCCCTGGACGCCGTGACCTTCGACGAGGTTCGCGAGATCGCCGCCGGTGTGGCCGACAACCTGGCCGTGGCCTGCGTGGGACCGCACACGGTTGAGGAATTCTGAGCCGCGGCCGATACAATCCCTATCAGGCCATGCCTACCGTCTCGACATCCGTTGGGCCCAGTGAGCATCGATGGGACGAGCACGAGCGCGAACAGCACGCCGATCTCGACGCCCGCGCGCATACATTGACGGTCGCCCAGCGCCTTGATCGCGGGTTGCGACTGTCGCGTATCGCCGTCGATCTGCGCCGCGCCGCCCGGGAGGCCCTGCGTGGGCATCCCGCCGTCTGAAGAGCCGGACCTCGCCGGAGTCATCACCGCCGCCAACGCCGTTGGCCTGCCCTACGTGATCATCGGCGGGTTCGCCGTCATCGCCAACGAGTACATCCGGGCGACCGAGGATGTCGACCTCCTGATCAAAGACGATCAGGCCCTGGACCGGACGCTGCTGGCATTCCTCGAACGGATCGACGCGCGCCGGGGTGGTGCGCCACTTGCCCTCGGTGGGCTGCGCACGGCCGAGACCATGCGCGTCTCCAGTCGCTTCGGGCCGGTCGACCTGCTGCGTGAGGGCGCCTCGCCCCTGGACTTCCAGACCGTCGCCGACGCCGCGATCAAGCTCACATTCCACGGACAGCCCGCGCGCGTGGCATCGCTTTCGAGCCTCGTCGCCTTCAAGCGTCTGGCGGATCGTCCCCGGGATCGGCTCGATCTGCTTGAACTGGAACGCATCCACGGAGCCCTGCCACTCCAGCCCGTGCCCGGGTTGGACGACTGAAGACCCGAGGGCCTCGGCCACACCTCAGCCGATCGCCACCATACGGTCGATCGGCACCCGCGCCCGCTTTGCCACGTCCTCGGCCACCCGCACCTCGAACTGGTTGTGCAGCAGCGCGTCGCGCAGGTTGGGGAGCGTGATCATCTTCATGAAGTGACAGCTCGCCTCGGCGTTGGCGGGGATGAACTCCACGTTGGGAGCCGCCATCTGCAATGGGTGGAGCATCCCGATCTCGGTCGCCACCACCGCCTGACGGGCACCGCCCTCGGCTTCCGCGCGCTTGGCGTAGTCGAGCATCCCGCCGGTGGAGAGCATGTGCACACCCTCCGAGGACACGTCCCCGGCGGCCACGTACTCCATCACCGCGGTCGAGCAGCCGCACTCGGGGTGGATCAGGAAGTCCGCGCCCGGATGCGCGGCGCGGGTGGCCTCGATGTCTGTGGGGCGGATCCCGGCGTGCACGTGACACTCCCCGTCCCACACGTGCATCCGCCGATTCAGCTCCTTCTCCACGTAGGCCCCGAGCCACATGTCCGGCCCGAACAGAATCTCGGTGTCCTGCCCGTGCTCGGCGTAGATGTGCGCCACCACTTCGACCGCGTTGGCCGAGGTGCAGCAGTAGTCGGTCAACGCCTTCACCTCGGCGGTGGTGTTCACGTACATCACCACCACTCCCTCCTGGTGCTGCTGCTTCCAGGTCATCAGCTGCTCCGCGTCGATCGAGGCCGCCAGCGAGCAGCCCGCGTCGAGATCGGGGATCAGGACCGTCTTCTCCGGACACAGGATCGAGGCGGTCTCGGCCATGAAGTGCACCCCGCAGAACACGATCGTCCCGCCCGCCGCGGCCGCCGCCTGGCGGGACAGCCCCAGGGAATCCCCCACGTAGTCGGCAACCCCCTGCACCTCCGGCACCTGGTAGTTGTGCGCCAGGATCACCGCGTCGCGCTCGGCCGCCAGCGCGCGCACCTCGCGCTGTAGCTCAAGAACCTCCCCCGCGGTCAAGCCCGCAGCGCCGACACCCGTCGGGGCCATCGGCAGGGTTGTGGCCATCGGCAGGTTCATGGCAGGGCCTCCAGAATCAACGACAGGTCCAGAGCGGGAGCCGAATGGGTCAAGGCACCCATCGATACCCAGTCTACCCCGGTCTCGGCGTGCTCCCGGAGCGTCTGCAACGTCACGCCCCCGCTCGCCTCCAGGGTGGCGCGGCCGGCGACCTGGGCAACGGCGGCGCGGAGCTGCGCGTCGTCCATGTTGTCCAGCAGCAGCCGCGGGGCGCCCGCGGCCAGGGCCTGCTCGATCTCGCCCGGATCGCGTACCTCGACCTCGAGCGTGTCCGCCAGCTCGGGCGCCGCCGCGCGCGCGCGGGCCACCGCCTGGCCGATGCCCCCGGCGGCCGCGATGTGGTTCTCCTTGATCAGGATCGCGTCGAAGAGCCCCACCCGATGGTTCACCGCTCCGCCCGCGGCCACCGCCGCCTTCTCCAGCATTCTCAGTCCCGGGGTGGTCTTGCGCGTGTCCAGCACCCTGGCCCCCGTGCCCTCGACGGCGCGGGCGGCACGCGCGGCCATCGTGGCCACCCCCGAGAGCCGGCCCAGAAGGTTCAACGCGGTGCGCTCCCCGGTGAGCAGGGCCCGCGCGGAGCCCTCGACCGCGAGCACCGGCCCCCCCTCATCGCGCCAGCTGCCCTCCTGCACGAGTCGCTCACAGCGCACCTCGGGGTCGAGCAGCGAGAAGACCAGCTCGGCGGCTTGCAGACCATAGATCGCTCCGGGCTCCTTCTGGGTGATCAGCGCTCGCGCGCGGGCCCCCGCGGGCACCGTCGCCTCGGTGGTGACATCGCCGCTGCCCACGTCCTCCGCGAGCGCGCGGCGCACCAGCGCGTTCAGCTCGGCGGCATCGACCCCCGGGGCATCAGGCAGATCGGTCATCCCGCCAGCATATGCGCCCGCGAAATCAGGCGGAGGGCGCGGACTTCAAGAGGTACGCGCGCACGAAACCGTCGAGGTCACCGTCGAGGGCGCGCTGGATGTCGCCCATCTCGACGTTGGTGCGGTGGTCCTTGACCATCGTGTAGGGGTGCAGCACGTAGGAGCGGATCTGCGAGCCGAAGTTCACGTCCTGGGCCTCGCCCTTCTCGCGCGCGATCTCTTCCTGACGTTCGCGCTCGGCGCGCTCCAGCAGCTTGGCCCTGAGCATCGTCATCGCGGTGGCGCGGTTGGATGACTGGGAGCGCTCGTTCTGGCACTGCACCACGATCCCGCTGGGCCGATGGGTGATGCGCACCGCCGAGTCGGTCTTGTTGACGTGCTGACCCCCCGCGCCCGAGGCCCGGTAGGTGTCGACCTGGAGGTCGTCGTCGAGAATCTCGATCTCCCCGGTGTCCTTGACCACGGGCGCCACCTCGACCCCCGCGAAGCTCGTCTGACGGCGGTGGGCGGAGTCGAACGGCGAGAGGCGCACCAGCCGGTGTACTCCCCGCTCCGCCCCGAACAGCCCGTAGGCGTTCTCGCCCGACACCTGGAAGGTCGCCGACTTGATGCCCGCTTCTTCGCCCTCGCTGACCTCCAGGATCTCTACCTGAAAGCCCCGTCGCTCGGCCCAGCGCATCTCCATGCGCAGCACCATCTCGGCCCAATCCTGGGCGTCGGTGCCGCCGGCGCCGGCGTTGATGCTCACCAGCGCGTCGCCCGAGTCATACGGCCCCGCGAACAGACGCTGCTCCTCAAGCTCCCCCAGGCGGGCCTCGACCGAGACAAACTGGTCCTCGACCTCGCCCTGTAGCGACTCGTCCTCCGCGGCCATCTCCATCAGCCCGCCGAGATCCTCGACATCGCCCTCCAGCGCCCGAAAGGTCTGAAGGCGTCGCGAGGCACGTGCGTGCTCGGAGGACACCTTGGCGGCCCGCTCGGAGTCGTCCCAGAAGCCCTGGGCGCCCATCTCCCCTTCGAGCGCCTGCACGCGGCGGCTCAGCTCAGCCGGGTCAAAGATAGTCCGCGAGCAGCTTCAGCTGATCCCGGATTGCCGCAAGCCTCTGCGGCGTCGACTCGGTCGCGGCGTTACTGGTGACCATGCCCCCACGCTATCAGCCACTCCCACGACCAGACCGGTAGGGGAGTCGTGGATCGAGCCTGGCTAGGAGCGTCCCTATGCGCCGTGGCACTTCTTGAACTTTTTGCCCGACCCACACCAGCAGGGGTCGTTGCGTCCCACCTGGTGCTCGTCGTCCACCACCCGCTGCTCGACCGCGGGGGCTTCCATGACCTGTTCGCCACCGGGGCCCGACATCGCGTAGGCCTGCGCGCCGTCCGGCCCGGCTGCCGCGGCGGCCGCCGCGATCGCTCCGACTCCGCCACCGCCACCACCGGAGTAGGACACCCGCCCGGCTTTCGTGGAGCTGCCCGCCGCCTGGAAGCTCGGGACGCCCATGCCCGCACCGCCGCCGTTCTCGCCCTCGACGCTGACCTCGACGTTGAAGATCATGCGCGCGTAGTCGGTCCAGATGCTGTTCATCAGATCCCCGAACAGCGCGAAGCCTTCGTTCTTGTAGGCCACCAGCGGGTCGATCTGTGCGAAGCCGCGCAGGTGGATGCCCTCGCGCAGGTAGTCCATGTCGAACAGGTGCTCGCGCCAGCGATCGTCGATGATCTGTAGCAGCAGGAAGCGCTCCAGCTGCCCCATCAGTTCCTCGCCGAGGGCCTGCTCGCGCGCGTTGTAAAGCTCTAGCGCTTTATCGGTGAGACGCTGCGTCAGGTAGGCGCGGTCGACCGTCTCGGGATTCAGCTCGTCGGCGCCCAGGTCGATCACGAAGAACTGGTCGAGGGCCGTGAAGAGACCGTCGAGATCCCAGTCCTCGATGTAGTCGCCGGGCGTGTACTGCTCGATGGTGCGCTCGATCACGCGCATCACCTCTTCGCGGGCCTCCTCGCCCATCGCCTTGCCCTCCAGCACCCCGTCGCGGTAGGCGTAGACGATGCGACGCTGCTCGTTCATCACGTCGTCGTACTCGAGCACCCGCTTGCGGATCAGGAAGTTCTGCTCCTCGACCTTGCGCTGGGCCTTCTCGATCTGCTTGGACAGCATGCCCGCCTCGATCGGTTCCTCGTTGCCGTCATCGTCAACGCCGCCCAGCCGGTCAAGGATTTTGTAGATCCGGTCGCCCGCGAACAGCCGCACCAGGTCATCCTCGGCCGACAGGAAGAACCGGGTCTCGCCGGGATCGCCCTGGCGTCCGGCGCGGCCGCGCAGCTGGTTGTCGATGCGCCGGGACTCGTGGCGCTCGGTGCCGCAGATGAACAGTCCGCCCGCCGCCATCACGCGCTCGCGGTTGGCCTCCACGCGTTCCTCAAGACCCGGCATGACCTCCGTGAGCCGTCGCTCATAGTCCTCGTGGCCCGCTTTCATGCCGTCCTTGGCCAGCTCCAGCGCGGCGAGGTGCTCGGCGTTGCCCCCAAGCTTGATGTCCACGCCACGACCGGCCATGTTGGTGGCGATCGTGACCGCTCCCGGCTGGCCCGCCTCGGCGACGATCTCCGCCTCGCGGGCGGCGTGCTCGGGCTTGGCGTTGAGCACCGTGTGCTTGATCCCCATCCGTTTCAGGCGCTCGCCGAGCAGCTCGGAGACTTCCACCGAGATCGTGCCCACCAGCACCGGCTGGCCGTTCTCGTGGCGCGCCGCGATCTCCCTGGCCACCGCGCTCCACTTGCCCTCCTTGGTCTTGTAGACCTGATCGTTGCGATCGGCCCGCACCATCGGCATGTTCGTGGGGATCGGGACGACCGGCAGCTCGTAGATCTTCATGAACTCGGTCGCCTCGGTCATGGCCGTGCCGGTCATCCCGGAGAGCTTGTCGTAGAGGCGGAAGTAGTTCTGGTAGGTGATCGTGGCGAGCGTCTGGTTCTCCTCCTGGATGCGCACCCCCTCCTTGGCCTCGATCGCCTGATGCAGGCCCTCCGACCAGCGCCGCCCGTCCAGGATGCGCCCGGTGAACTCGTCGATGATCTTCACCTCGTTGTCGATCACCGCGTAGTCGACGTCGCGCTTGTAGAGAGCCTCGGCCCGCAGGGACTGGTTCAGGTGGTTGACCAGGTGCCCGTTCTCGGCGCGGTACAGGTGGTCGATCCCCAGAAATTTCTCGGCTTTGGCCACGCCCTGCTCGGTGACCGAGACCGTCTTGTGCTTCTCCTCGAACTCGAAGTCGAAGTCGGCGAGAAAGTCCTTCTTGGAGCGCGGGTCCATGCCTTCGGGGGTCTTGCCCGCGATCATGCGGGGCGCCAGCCGGGCGAACTTGACGTAGAGGTCGGCCGCCTGTTCGGGCGCGCCGGAGATGATCAGCGGCGTCCGGGCCTCGTCGATCAGGATGTTGTCCACCTCGTCCACCACCGCGAAGGGGTGGCTCCGCTGGACCTTTTCGGAGAGATCCTTGGCCATGTTGTCGCGCAGGTAGTCAAAGCCGAACTCCGAGTTGGTCCCGTAGACCACGTCGCACGCGTAGGCCGTCTGCTTCTCGGAGTAGGGCTGCATGTTCTGGAGCACCCCCACCGTGACCCCCAGGGCGTTGTACAGCGGGCTCATCCATTCGGCGTCACGACGGGCGAGGTAGTCGTTGACCGTGACCACGTGCACGCCCTTGCGTTCGGGCGGCCCCGCCGCAGCGCTCGTGCCCGCCGGGGCCTCGCGCACCGCGAGTGAGTTCAGCGCTACCGCGAGGGTCGCCGTCAGGGTCTTGCCCTCGCCGGTACGCATCTCCGCGATGCAGCCGTCGTTGAGCACCATGCCGCCGATCAGCTGGACGTCGAAGTGGCGCATGCCCATCGTGCGCTTGCCCGTCTCGCGCACCAGCGCGAAGCACTCCGGCAGCAGCGCATCGAGCGACTCGCCGCCCGCGGCCCGCTCGCGCAGGGCATCCATCCGCTCACGCAGCTCCTGATCGGAGTCGTGTTCTAGCTCGGGCTCGAAGGCGTTGATCAGCGCGACGCGCTTCTCGAAGGCCTTGAACTTTTTGGCCTCGCCGACGTTGAGGGCACGCTCGAGGATGGACACCGATCCAGGTTAGCAAGCGCACAGAGGTGCTTCAGACGGCACGCGGTCATCACCCGGGAGGGGACGTGGGGTTCCGGCCGCGTGCCGCCCAACTACGATTTCGGGGGCTGCGCGGCTCAGGCCGTAGCAGACAACCCGGGCGGGGTGCTCGGGCGTGTGGCGAGCGCACCCTTGCCGCGTGCCTCGCGCCGCTTGCGCCGCTTGTCGCGGTGGCGCTTGACCTGTCTTGACAGCTCGTCGACCATCAGGTTCAGCGAGTGGAACATCTCCGGAGAGCAGTCCCGTGCCCGCAACGTCACGCCCTTCAGGTAGAGCGTGGCCTCGGCCACCTGGCAGTCCGCCACCCGCGGGTTTGGCTCCTTGAAGATCTCGATCTCAAGGCGGGCGAGATCTGAGACCTGTCTTGAGATCTTGCCCAGGCGGCGTTCTGCATGCCGCCTCAAATCGTCGGTGACCGGAACATTACGACCCTTGATGTCTATCTGCATCGGGGGGCTCCTTAATGGTCGGAGACGTCTCTGGTTTCGATGCTACGCCTGCGAGCGGCGGTTGTCCATCGGACTGGCCACATGCTCGGTGGTGGAACAATCCCCCGGATGCGCCCCGACCTAACATGGACGCTCGAGCCCGGGGTGCTGATCGGGGTCTTGCTCGTCGGCGGGGCCTACCTGAAACGCTGGCTGGAGGTGCGGCGCTCCTCCCGGCGTCCGCAGGCCGATGCCCCCGTCTGGCGCCTCTGTTCGTTCATGGCCGCCCTGCTGGTCTCGATGGTCGCGCTCGTCTCCCCCATCGACGCCCTCGCCGACCAGCTGTTCTTCATGCACATGGTCCAACACATGCTGCTGCTCGACCTAACCTCGATCCTCGCGATCCTGGGACTCACCAAGGTGCTCCTGCGACCCGTCACGCGCGCTGTCTCCGACCTGGAGCGCCGCGCCGGAGCGCTCGCCCACCCGGCCTTCGCGGTGGTGCTGTACGTAGGCACCATCTGGGTCTGGCACGTGCCCGCGGCCTACGACTACGCCGTCTCCCACCCCACGGTGCACATCGCCGAGCACGTCAGCTTCGTGATCGTGGGCTCGCTCTACTGGTGGCACCTGCTGTCTCCGATCCGTGCCCGCGCGCGTCTTGGCGGGATGGGCCCCGTGATCTACATGGCCTCCACCAAGCTCTTCGTCGGCGCCCTCGGGATGGGGCTCGCCTTCGCCCCCGAAGCCCTCTACCCCTACTACGTGCATCACCTCCGCGTCTGGTCGATCTCGGCGCACGACGACCAGGCGATCGCGGGGCTGATCATGGCCGTCGAGCAGTCCGTGGTGATGGGCCTCGCGCTGGCCCTCCTGTTCATGCGGATGCTCGGCGAGTCCGAGCGCGAGCAGGAGCGCAGAGAGCGCTACGAGCCGGTCTGAGATCCTCTGAGGTCGCCGTGGTGCCCGCGGGTCGCGCTCAGCGCGGGCGCATGCTCTGCAAGATCCCCGCGTGCCCGGCGATCGCGCCGATCAGGATCGATCCGGGGGCGATCTCGGTGCCGGGAAAGACGATGCTCTCGCGCAGCTGCGCCCCGTCGCCGACCCGGGCACCGTCGCCCAGCACCACCGGCCCCATCAGACGCACGCCCGCGCCGATCTGGACGTCGCGCCCAATCCACACCGGCCCGTCGACCTCGGTGCCCTCTGGCAGCACGGAGTCTCCCGCGACTCTCACGCCGGGACGCACCTCCGCGCCCTCGATCTCCAGGCGCAGCTCTCCGCGCAGCGCGTCGAAGGTGCCCTGGCGCAGCTCGGCCAGCGACCCCACGTCGTTCCAGTACTCGCCGACCTCGTGGATGTGGAAGGGGACGTCGTTCTCGAGCAGTGTCGGGAAGACGTCGTTGGCCCAGTCCACGAACGGCCGATCGGGGAAGTAGTCAAAGACCGTGGGGTCGAAGATGTAGATGCCGCAGTTGCCGAGGTCCGACAGCGCCTCCGCGGGCTCCGGCTTCTCCTGGAAGCCCGTGATGCGCCCCTCGCGGCCGTGCAGCACGACCCCGTACTCGCGGGTGTCGGGGACCTTTTTGACCGCCAGCGTGGCGATCCCGCCCGAGGAGTGGTGGCGCGCGATGAAGGCCGTGAGGTCGATGTCGGTGAGGGCGTCGCCCGAGATCACCAGGAAGGGCTCGTCCCCGAAGAAGTCCGCACAGGCCCGCACCCCGCCCGCCGTACCCAGCAGCTCCTGCTCGAAGCGATACTCAAGGCGCTCGCCGAAGTGCTCGCGGATGGTGTCCGGGAAGTAGTGCAGGTTGGCGATCACCTCCTCACAGCCGTGACGGTCCAGCAGGTCGAGTATGTGAGCCATCACCGGACGGTCGAGCACGGGCACCATCGGCTTGGTGATCTCGTACGTGAGGGGGCGCAGGCGGGTGCCGAGACCCGCCGCTAGAACCATGGCCTTCATCTGGCGGGCAAGCTATCGGATGCGGACCGCTCGCGGCCTCCGCCCGCCCCGGTGCGCCACCCCGGCCCGCCCCGCGCGCACAGACGCCCTACGCGCCCAGCTCCCAGGAGCTGCGATACACGCGCTGCCCCTCGGTTAGTTCGTCGATCGCGACACCCAGCGAGTCGAGCTTTAGCCGGGCGACCTCGCTGTCGATCGCCTCCGGCACCTCCAACACCCGGGCGTCGAGTTTGCCGCCGTGCTCGACCAGGTACGCCACGCAGAGCGCCTGGGCGGCGAAGGAGATGTCCATCACCGCCGCCGGATGACCGTCGGCGGCGGCCAGGTTCACCACGCGACCCTGGGCGAGCAGGTTCAGGCGTCGGCCGTCTTTCAGGGTGTGCTCCTCCACCAGCGGCAACACCTCACGGCGGCGCTTCCCGGCGAGCCCCCGCAGGTCCTCCAGCTTGATCTCGACATCGAAGTGCCCGGCGTTGGCCAGCAGCGCTCCGTCTTTCATGCGCTCGAAATGCTCGGCCCGCAGCACGTCGCGGCCACCGGTGACCGTCACGAACACGTCGCCCCGCTCGGCGGCGGCGAGCGCGGGCATCACCTCATAGCCCTCCATGCGGGCCTCCAGGGCGCGCAGGTGGTCGACCTCGCAGACGATCACCGAGGCCCCCGCGCCGCGCGCGCGCAACGCCACCCCACGCCCGGTCCAGCCATAGCCCAGCACCACCACGGTGCGTCCCGCGAGCAGCAGGTTGGTGGCGCGCAGGATGCCGTCGACCGTGGACTGCCCGGTGCCGAAGCGGTCGTTGAAGGCCCGCTCGGTGCGCGACTCGTTCACGGCCAGCACCGGACAGCGCAGCGCTCCCCGGGCCTCCATGCCACGCACCCGCAGCAGCCCGGCCGTGGTCTCCTCGGTGCCGCCCAACATGTCCCCGGCCCGTTCGGGATCGGCCTGGTGGATCGCGCTGATGAGGTCCGCCCCGTCGTCGATCGTGACCTGCGGCGAGCTGGCCGCCAGCGTGCCCACGTTCGCGGCGAACGCCTCGACGCTCTCCCCGGCGGCCGCGTGAACCTCGACCCCGTGATGCTCCACCAGGGCCGCCGCCACGTCGTCCTGTGTGGAGAGCGGGTTGGCGGCGCAGAGCCCGACTTTGGCTCCACCCGCGATCAACGCCCGCAGGAGGTTGGCGGTCTCGGCGGTCAGGTGCAGGCAGGCGCCCACCCGAACCCCGTCGAGTGGGCGCTCCTGTGCGAAGCGCTCGCGCACCTGCGCCAGCACCGGCATCTGCGAGTCGGCCCACTCGATGCGGGCCTGCCCGGAATCAGTGACCGCCATCCAGCGTCCTGACCCGCTGTTGCCTAGTAGCGATAGTGGTCCGGCTTGTAGGGGCCCTCGACCGGCACGCCGATGTAGGCGGCCTGCTCCTCGGAGAGCTTTGTCAGCTTCACCCCGAGCGCGTCGAGGTGCAGGCGGGCGACCTTCTCGTCGAGGTGCTTGGGCAGCACGTACACGCGCTTCTCGTACTCGTCGTTCTTGGTGAACAGCTCGATCTGGGCAATGGTCTGGTTGGTGAACGAGTTGCTCATCACGAAGCTCGGGTGCCCGGTGGCGTTGCCGAGGTTCAAGAGGCGCCCCTCGGAAAGCATCAGGATGGCGTGCCCGTCGGGGAAGACCCACTTGTCGACCTGGGGCTTGATGTTGACGCGCTCGATGCCCGCGATCTTGGTGAGGCCCGCGATGTCGATCTCGTTGTCGAAGTGACCGATGTTGCCCACGATCGCCTGGTGCTTCATCCGCGACATGTGATCGGCGGTGATGATGTCCTTGTTGCCGGTCGTGGTGATGAAGATGTCGGCGCTCGCCACCACTTCCTCCAGCGTGCGGACCTCATAGCCCTGCATCGAGGCCTGTAGCGCGCAGATCGGGTCGATCTCGGTGATCACCACGCGCGCGCCCTGGCCGCGCAGCGATTCGGCGCAACCCTTGCCGACGTCGCCGAAGCCGCAGATCACGGCGACCTTGCCGCCGATCATCACGTCGGTCGCGCGGTTGATCCCGTCGATCAGCGAGTGACGACAGCCGTAGAGGTTGTCGAACTTCGACTTGGTCACCGAATCGTTGACGTTGATCGCCGGGAACAGCAGCTCACCGGTCTCGACCATCTGGTAGAGCCGGTGCACGCCCGTGGTGGTCTCCTCGGTCACGCCCTGAATGCCCTGGCCGAGCTTGGTGTAGCGCTGGGGATCTTCGCCGAGCGAGCGCTGGAGCAGCGAGAGGATCACCTCGAACTCCTCGGAGTCCGCGGTCGAGGGATCCGGCACGGCCCCGGCCTGCTCATACTCGGTGCCCTTGTGCACGAGCAGCGTGGCGTCACCGCCGTCGTCCAGGATCATGTTCGGGCCGGAGGCCTTGGGCGTCCCATCCTCACCGGGCCAGAGAATCACCTGCTCGGTGCACCACCAGTACTCCTCCAGGGTCTCGCCCTTCCAGGCGAACACCGGCACACCCTGGGGGTTCTCGACGGTGCCCTCGGGCCCAACGGCGACGGCCGCCGCGGCGTGATCCTGGGTGGAGAAGATGTTGCAGCTGCACCAGCGCACCTCGGCGCCAAGCGCGGTCAGCGTCTCGATCAGCACGGCGGTCTGGATCGTCATGTGCAGCGAGCCCGTGATCCGCGCGCCCTTCAGGGGCTGTGCCTCGGCGTACTCGCGGCGGATCGACATCAGCCCGGGCATCTCGTGCTCGGCCAGGACGATCTCCTTACGCCCGAACTCGGCGAGCGAGAGGTCGGCGACCTTGAAATCGGTGTCGGTGAGGGTGGCGGTGGGGGTCATACGGTCTCCATGGTTGCGGTGGGGGCGGTGGGGACGGCGAGTAGCCGCTGATGCTTTTCCTGCTCAAAGCGCAGCCAGCCGTCGGCGGGCACGTGCTCGGGACGCGCCGGCTCGGCCGACAGCCAGTCTTCGACGGTTTCGCGCAGTTTCGGCTCACGGCGCAGGCGCAGCGCGAAGCCCACCTCGCCGAGTCCCAGATCGAAGCGATCCAAAAGCTCGCGCAGGGTACGCAGGCGCTGCAGCTCTGGTGGGCCGTAGAGCCTGTAGCCCGATGTCGAGCGAGCCGGCTCGACGAGTCCGACGCGCTCGATGTAGCGCAGCATCCGCGCCGACCAGCCGGTGGTCTCGGCGGCCTCGTTGATCGTCAGCGCAGCGAGTGGCGGGGCCTGCATGAGCCCTACCTTACCACGCCTGTGTCAAGGTTTGAGCGGCCGTTGTCACGCCGAGGCAGACGCCGCCCCGGCCGCCTAGCGGGCGGCCAACTCGCTCTTCAACTGCTCGATGAGCTTCACGGGGCCCGGATCGACGCCGCGGAGCACCGCGAGATACAGCGACACGAGGTCTCCGAGGAGGACCAGCGAAATCACGCGCTCGATGTTGGTCTCGCCGCGGGTCTCCACCTTGAAGGTCGCCGCGGCGTTGTCGGCGATCAGCTTCTGGGTCAGCTCCATGCGCGCCTTCACGCGGGGGTGAGCGTCGCAGTCGTCGAGGAACACCGCGGAGAAGCGGCCCACGTCGGGGGCGCCCTCCCAGCCCACCAGCTCGTTGTGGTCCAGCTCGGGCAGCTCGTGCGTGAAGCACGGCTGCTTGGCGTTCTCGTTGATCTGGGTCTTCCAGCGGTAGGCGATCGGCGTGGTCAGACCGGCGCCGACCACCACCGGGGCGCTGCCCAGCAGACCGCGCGCGATTTCCTTGGCCAGCGAATCCTCGGGCGCATCTGGGCCCCACTCGGCCACGAGCTGCTCGGTGTGGGACGCGGCCACGTCGATCTCGGAGGTCAGCCGTGGACCGGCGCCGCACATCGCGGCCACCTCGAGCGCGGCGACCGTCATGTAGGCCACCGCGGCGCGGGGCTGAAAGCCGCCGGGCAGCGGGATCACGGGCACACCGTCGGCGCGGGCCATCTCGGCCAGGCGCCCCCCAGTGCTCACAACCACGCGCTGGGCCCCCAGGGCACCGGCGGACTCGAAGCAGGCGAGGGTCTCCTCGGTGTTGCCCGAGTAGCTGGCGCACAGCACCATGGTCTCGGGCGTGGTCCACGAGGGCAGGCCGTAGGCGCGGGTCACGAAGATCGGCCGCGAGGCGTGATCCCCGAGCGCGGCACGCGCCAGGGCGCCGCCGATGGCCGAGCCGCCCATGCCGGCGACCACGAGCCCGGCGGGGGTGTCCAGCTCCTCCATGATCGCGGACTCCACGCGCCACAGGGCGTCGCGCAGGTGTTCGGGCAGGGCCAGCACATCTGCCATCTGGCCGGAGGAGTCAACCTCGGCGATGGTCTCGCGTGAAAGGGTCAAGAGGTCCTCGGTCATCAGAATCGCAGGGCTCCATCGGGAAGGGTCACGCCCGGGAAGATACGCGCACCGTGGGCCACCGTGTTGTCCGCCCCGATCGTGACGCCCTCGCCGAGCACCGCGCCGCCGCTGATCTCGCTGCCCGATCCGACCTTGCAGCCACCCGCGACGATGCAGTCGCGCAGCGTGCAGCCTTCGCCAATTTCGCTGCCTCCGAGGATCACGGCGCGTTCGATGGTGGTGTGAGCGCCGATCGACACGTCGGGTCCCAGCACCACGAGACTGCCCACCTGGGCGCCCGCGGCGACACGCACCCCGTGCTCCAGGACGGCGGGCGGAATCACGCGCCCGTGCACCTCGGCGCCCGCGTCGATCGCCAGGTAGCCGCTGCCCAGACGCTCGCCCACAGCGGTCTTGACGTTGCCCTCGATGATGTCGAAGGTCCCCTTCAGGTAGCGCTCGGGGGTGCCGATGTCCATCCAGTAGCTCTCGGAGGGAAACCCGTAGAGGCCCTCGCCGATCAGGGCGGGCCAGACCTCGCGCTCGATCGAGACGTTGCGATCGGGGGGAACGAGGTCGAGGATCTCGCGCTCCAGCACGTAGGCGCCGGCGCTGATCAGGTTGGTGTCGATCTGGTCCGGGCTGGGCTTCTCGACGAAGCCCGTCACGGCGCGCTCGTCGTCGAGGCTCACGAGGCCGTAGGCGGTGGGGTCCTCCACGGGCACCAGCGCGAGCGTGGCCTTGGCCCCGGTGCGCTCGTGCTGGGCGATCTGGGCCGAGAGGTCGATGTCGGTGAGCACGTCGCCGTTGAGCATCAGGAAACGCTCGTCGAGCATCGACTCGGCGTACTTCAGCGCGCCCGCGGTCCCGCGGGGGTCGGGCTCCTCGACGAAGCGCAGGCGCACCCCCACCCCGGAGCCGTCACCGAGCACGTTGCGCACGCTGGTGGCGAGAAAGCCACAGGACATGATCACGTCGTCGATCCCGTGACCGCGCAGCCATTCGAGCATGTATGAGATGAAGGGCCGGTCAACGAGCGGCACCACGGGCTTGGGCACCGTCGAGGTCAGCGGGCGCAGGCGCGTGCCCTCGCCACCGACCAGGATCACCGCTTGCATTGACGTCCCTTTGCACTCACCTTGACACCATTGTCCCTGATCCGCGCCCGATGCCCTCATAAGTGAGGCCCGCAGCGTTCACGGCGGCGTCATCCAGGGCATTGCGACCGTCGATCACGAGCGTGCCGCGCATCGCGCCGGCCACCTCGGCCCAGTCCAGGTCGGTGAACTCGGGCCACTCGGTCACGAGCACCACGGCGTCCGCGTCGCGCACCGCGTCCATCGCGGAGTCGGCGAAGCGCATGCCGCTGACGAGCCTACGGGCCTGCTCCTCGGCGATCGGGTCATAGGCCGAGACCTCGGCCCCGTCGGCGTTGAGACGAGCCGAGAGCACCAGCGAGGAGGCCTCGCGCATGTCGTCGGTGTTGGGCTTGAAGGCGAGGCCCAGCAGGGCGATGCGCTTGCCCACGAGGCCCCCGAGATGCTTGTGGAGCTTGCCGATCACGCGCCGCTTCTGCAGTTCGTTGACCTCGATCACGGCGGTGAGCAGCTGGAAGTGATAGCCCGAGTTGCCCGCGAGCTGTTTGAGGGCGTCGACGTCCTTGGGAAAGCAGCTGCCGCCGAAGCCGATGCCGGCCTGCAAGAACTTGGGCCCGATGCGATCGTCCAGGCCCATCCCGCGAGCGACCTCGACGACATCCGCACCGGTCTCCTCACAGACGTTGGCGATCTCGTTGATGAACGAGATCTTGGTCGCCAGGAAGGCGTTGGAGGCCAGCTTGACCATCTCGGCGCTGGCGATGTCGGTGCGCACCAGCGGCGCGTTCAGCGGCGCGTAAAGCTCCACCACCGCGTCGCCGGCCCAGTCGCCGTTGTCGCCCACCACCACGCGGTCGGGGCGCAGAAAATCGTCGACCGCGGAGCCCTCCTTCAGGAACTCGGGGCAGGAGACGTAGCGCAGGCCGTCCTTGCCGCGCTCGCCGAAGACCCGCTGGATCGCGGCCCCGGTCCCGCAGGGAACCGTGGACTTCATCACCAGTGCATGCCGATCGGAGGGTGGGATCGCGTCAACCACGGCGTGCACCGCGGAGAGATCGGCGTCACCCGAATAGGTGGGCGGGGTGCCGACGGCCACGAACAGCAGCCGCGCCGAGGCCAGGGCCTCCGCGAGATCGGTGGAGAAGTGCAGGCGCTCGGAGTGCTTGGCCAGCAGCTGCTCCAGCCCGGGCTCGTAGATCGGGACCTCGCCGTGCTTCAAGCGCTCGATCTTGGCGGCGTCGATGTCCACGCACCACACCTCGTTGCCCAGCTCGGCGAAGCCGGCCGCGGTCACGAGCCCGACGTAGCCGGTGCCGATCACTCCGATGGGTGCGCGTGCGGGGCTCATGGAGCGGGAAAGGCTAGCCGAGCCGGTCGGGGAGCATCTTCACGAAATCCCCCAGCGCTCTGCGGTAGCGATCCAGCGAGCCGATCGAGACCCACTCCTCGGGTCCGTGGTGACCGGCGCCCACGGGACCGAACTCGACGGCGGGGATGCCGGCTTGCAGGAAGGACAGCGCGTCGGAGGCCCCGTCGCGCCCGACGCTGAGCACCTCGCCCTCCACGGACCGGGAGACGGCATCGCACAGCGCCAGCACACAGGGGTCCTGCCGGGAGACCGTGGCGGGCCGGTGGATGAAGTGGCGCTGCACCCGCAGGTCGGCGATGGCCCCGATCTGCTCCAGGATCTGCTCGGGGCTCTGCTCGGGCAGGTAGCGGATGTCGACGTCGATCAGGCAACGGTCGGGGACCTTGTTGAAGGCGTCCCCACCCTCGATCCGGGCCAGGTTGATCGAGGGACGATCGAACAGCTCGGAGGACTCCCGGCTGAACGGCAGGGTCTCGATGCGCCGGAAGGCGTCGTGGGCCTTGAGGATCGCGTTGTCCCCCAGCCACGGCGTCGAGCCGTGGGCGGCCACACCTGAGAGTTCCAGGCGCAGCGCGAGCACACCCTTGGCCTCGACGCCGATGTGCAGATCGGTGGGCTCCCCGGTGATCGCGAACACGCCGCGCAGCTCACTGCCGATGAGCGCGTCGATCGAGCGATCCTGGACGTCCTCGGACTCCTCGTCGGGAACGCACACCAGCTGCACCCTGACCCGATCCTGCTCGGCGGCGTCGCGCAGCGCGCACATCATCGCCCCGAGCGCGCCCTTCATGTCATAGGCGCCGCGTCCGTAGAGCCGATCGCCCTGCACCCGGGGATCGAACTGGTCGGGGTGGGCCGGCACCACGTCGAGGTGCCCGTGGAAGATCACCGAGGGGGCGTCCGCGGGCCCGACCTCGGCCAACAGCACGGGCAGGCCGTTGTGGGAGATCTCGCGCACCACCAGCTCGCGCGCCTCAAGCCAGCCCTTGACGAAGGCGGCCGCGCGACGCAACCCGTCCTCGGTCGAGGTGTCATATGCGATCAGCCGTTCGGCCAGGGCGCGCTCGTTCACCCGGGGAGCGTAACCTCCTCGGGATGGCGGGACGAATCGTGCTGTTTGGCGCAACGGGCTACACGGGCCGGTTGACGGCCCGTGCGTTGGCGGACCTCGGCGCCCGACCGGTGCTGGCGGCGCGCACCGAGCAGCGCCTGCGTGTCCTGGCCGAGGAGCTGGGTGGACTCGACTGGGCGGTCGCCGACGTCGCAAGCCCCCGGAGCGTGCGCGGATTGGTGCAGGCCGGAGACGTGCTGATCAGCACCGTGGGGCCGTTCGCGCGCTGGGGCGCCGCCGCGGTGAACGCCGCCATCGACGCGGGGGCCCACTACATCGACTCGACCGGCGAGGGACGCTTCATCCGCGAAATCTTCGAGGTCTACGGCCCGCGCGCACAGGCCGCCGGTTGCGGACTGCTGACGGCCTTCGGCTATGACTGGGTGCCGGGGAACCTCGCGGGGGCGCTGGCCCTGCGGGACGCGGGCGAGCGCGCCACGCGCGTGGAGGTCGGCTACTTCGCCACCGGCGGGCTCGTGGGACCCAGCGCAATGAGCGGCGGCACCCGGGCCTCGGCGGCCGGGGTGATGCTCGACCGCGCCTTCGCCTTCCGTGGGGGGCGCGTGATCGACGAGCGCGGGGGCAAGCGCCTGCGCCGCTTCGAGCTGCGTCCCGGGGTCAGCGGCGCGGCCATCACGGTGGGCTCATCCGAGCACTTCACCCTCCCCCGCCTGCAGCCCTCGCTGCGCGACGTCGACGTGTATCTCGGCTGGTTCGGACCGGCCACCCGCGGGGTGCAGGGCCTCTCGGCGGGCTTCGACTTGCTGACACGCATACCGGGCACCAAGGCTGCCGTCGGGGGCCTGATGGGGCGCCTGGTGAAGGGCTCGACGGGCGGTCCCGATGCCGCCTTCCGCGCAAAATCAGGCTCGCTGGCGTTTGCCGAGGCCTTCGATGCGACCGGCGCCCGCCTCAGCTCGGTGCGCCTGGAGGGCGTCAACGGCTACGACTTCACGGCGCGCGCATTGGCCTGGGGCGCACAGACCGCTGCGACCGACGGACTTCAAGGGGTCGGCGCCCTCGGGCCGGCGGACGGCTTCGGGCTAGACGCGCTCGAGGCGGGCTGCGCGCAGGCGGGGATCACGCGGGTCTGACTTCGCCAGTTTGGCGCCTGCGGACTGCTACCAGAGCACTGGCACGTCGTATGCAGCTATGCGCGTGTCGCGCGTCACCACAGTAAGACCTTCACTCTGTGCCTGGGCCACGATCATGCGGTCGAAGGGATCGCTGTGGTGAGGTGGCAACGCGCCAGCGAGTAGACCGTGGGTGGCTGAAACCGGCAGCTCCCGAAAACCTTCTTCAACCAAGACATCCAGAAAGGGCTCCGGGAGATCCAGCTTGCCCAGCCCCTTCTTGATTGCCAGCTCCCAGACCGATACGGCGCTGAAGTAGAGCCCTCCACCCGCCGATTCGATCGCCTGACGAGCCCCTGCGCCGAGTCTAGAATCATCGCTCTGCCACCACAGGAGAGCATGACTATCGACCAGCAGCAAGCTCAGTCCCGCGTGCCAAAGAGGCGCTCAAGCTCCTCATCCGGCTCGTCGAAATCATCGCTCATCCAGATCTGCCCCCGTAGCGCACCGGGCTTACGGGACTTCTTCGGCGCCTCGAATCCGATCAGCTTCGCCACCGGCTTCTGTCCGCGACGGATCACAATCTCCTCACCCGCTTGCGCGCGCTCGATCAGGCGCGAGAGCTGGGTCTTGGCCTCGGTGACGGTGACTGGATCCGACATAGCCTCAGGCTAGCAACACCAACGCCCAAAATCAAACCAGGTCAACCTGGCCTGATCGCTATCCAGCCACCGCGAGAAAGGCCTCGTAGCGCTTGATGTCGCGCAGCGCGCGTGCCTGTTCCTCGCTGCCGGCCTCGGCGGTCTCGGCGGTCTTGCGGGCGTCGGCGAGCTTGGCCTCGAAGGTCGGGCGATCCAGGGCGCCGGGCGCGATGGCCTCCTCGACCAGCACCAGGGCGCGGTTCTCGGAGAACTGCAGGTAGCCCTCGGCCTGGGCGAAGCGCACGATGTCCCCTTCGGAGCGGTAGAGCCGCAGCTCGGTGGGCTCCAGCCGGGCCAGGACCGGCGAGTGGTTGGCCAGCACGCCGATCGAGCCCACCGTGGTGCGCGTGGAGAGCATTTCGATCTCCTCGGAGAACACCTCGCCCTCGGGTGTGAGGACTTCGACGGGGAACTTGGCGTGGGCCATCAGCTCTGCTTGCCCGCGGCCTCGACGACCTGCTCGATGGTGCCCTTCAGGAAGAACGCGCTCTCCGGCACATCGTCGTGCTTGCCCTGGATGATCTCGTCGAAGCCACGGATGGTGTCGGCGATCGGCACATAGGCGCCGGGGGTGCCGGTGAACTGTTCGGCCACGAAGAACGGCTGGGAGAGGAAGCGCTCGATCCGCCGGGCGCGCTGCACGGTGACCTTGTCCTCGTCGGAGAGCTCGTCGATGCCGAGGATGGCGATGATGTCCTGCAGCTCCTTGTAGCGCTGCAGGATCTCCTTGACCTGGTTGGCCACCCGGAAGTGGTCCTCGCCGAGGATGTCGGCCTTGAGGATCGTGGAGGTCGAGTCCAGCGGGTCCACGGCCGGGTAGATGCCCTTCTCGGAGATGGCCCGCGAGAGCACGGTGGTGGCGCCGAGATGGGCGAACACCGAGGCCGGAGCGGGGTCTGTGAGGTCGTCGGCGGGCACGTAGATGGCCTGCACCGAGGTCACCGAACCCTGGCGGGTTGAGGTGATGCGCTCCTGCAGCTGGCCCATCTCGGTCTCCAGGGTCGGCTGGTAGCCCACCTGGGAGGGCATACGCCCGAGCAGCGCCGAGACCTCGGAGCCGGCCTGGACGAAGCGGAAGATGTTGTCGATGAACAGCAGCACGTCCTGACCCTGGTCACGGAAGTGCTCGGCCATGGTCAGCCCGGTGAGGGCCACGCGCATACGGGCTCCGGGGGGCTCGTTCATCTGCCCGAAGACCAGCATGGTCTTGTCGATGACGCCGGACTCCTTCATCTCGAGCCACAGGTCGTTGCCCTCGCGCGAACGCTCGCCGACGCCGCAGAACGCGGACAGGCCGCCGTGCTCCTTGGCGAGATTGTTGATCAGCTCCTGGATCAACACGGTCTTGCCCACGCCGGCACCACCGAACAGCCCGACCTTGCCGCCCTTGGAGTAGGGGGCCAGCAGATCGATGACCTTGATCCCGGTCTCGAACATCTCGGTGGTCGGAGTCAGGTCCTCGGCGCGGGGGGCCGACTGGTGGATGCTGCGCCGCGGAGTGTCCTTGGGGATCTCCTCGCCGAGATCGATCACCTCGCCAAGCACGTTGAAGATGCGCCCCAGCGTGATGTCACCGACGGGCACCGTGATCGGGGCGCCGGTGTCGAGCACCTCGGTGCCGCGCGCCAGACCGTCGGTGGTATCCATGGCGACCGCGCGCACGCGGTCATCGCCGAGGTGCTGCTGGACCTCGCACACGAGCACCCCGTCCTCGCCGCGGGCGACGGTGATGGCGTGGTTGATCTCGGGCAGGCGGTCGGGGAAGACGGCCTCGATCACAACGCCCTGGATCTCCTCGATGCGCCCGACGTTGCGCTCGGCGGCGCCGTCCTCGGAGGGGCTGGTCGGCTGGGCAGTGGTGGATGGCATGTCTCTTTCAGATCTCCTGTCGGTCTCTAAATCAAAAGTTCTCTAAACAGATGGGCTGCGCCCCACAAGGGGGCTCCGCCGGGCGGCGTCTGGCGTGGTCGGACAGCGCATCAAGTCAATCCCTCGGCGCCGGCAACGACCTCCATGATCTCCTGGGTGATTTCGGCCTGGCGGGCGCGGTTCATCTCAAGCGTGAGGTCGGTGATGATTTCTCCGGCGTTGTCGGAGGCGCTGCGCATCGCGGTCATCTGCGCGCCGAAGAAGCCGGCGGCGGACTCGATCAGCGCCCGGTAGATCGAGATCTCTACGTAGTCGGGCACGAGCCGCTGCAGGATCTCGGCGGGGTCGGGCTCGTACTCGACAAGCGCGTGGGGACCCTCCGACTCGGCGGCCTGCTGCTCCTCCTCACCCGTAATCGTGGCCTTGGAAAGCGGTAGCAGCGTCTCGCGGGTGGCGGTCTGGGTGAGCGGCGAGATGTAGGCGTTGTAGAGGATGTCCACGCGATCGACCTTGCCGTCGACGTAGGCCGTGATCAGGTCGTCGGCGATCCCGCGCGCGTCGGCGTAGGCCGGACGGTCGGCGAAGCCGGTGTAGCTGCCACTCAGGTCATAGCCGCGGAAGTTCAGCGAGGAGACCCCGCGCCGCCCGGCGGCATACCAGGTGGTCTGAAGGCCCTGCTCTGAGAACTCGCCGCCCGCACGGATCCCGGCGCGCACGATCTGGGAGTTGAATCCGCCGGCCAGCCCGCGGTCACCCGTGATCAGCAGCAACCCCACGTTGGTGGTCTGCTCGTGCTCGGCCAGCAGCGGCAGCGAGGAGACCTCGGCGCCGGCCGCCTGGGCGGCCTGGCGGGTCATGCGCCGTAGCGCGTCGGCGTAGGGACGCATCGCGACGATCCGCTGCTCGGCGCGGCGCAGGCGGGCCCCGGCCACCATCTCCATGGCACGGGTGATCTTCTGAATGTTCTTGACCGAGGAGATCCGGTTCTTGACGTCGCGCTGGGAGGCCATGACGGTTGAGTGGTCGAGGCGGCCGGAGCTAGGCCGCGGTCGCCGCCGCCTCCGGCTCGGGGGTCGTCTGGGTAACTGCCAGCGGCGCGCTGTCGTCGATCGGCTGGCCCTCCTCGTCGAGGTCATAGCCGAAGTCCTTGGCGAATGCCTCCACGGCCTCCGCCACCGCCGCCTGGGACTCCTTGGACCAGTCACCCCCGGCGATCAGCCGGCGTACATCGTCATGCTGGGCGTGGAAGCGCTCGGTCAGGCCCAGCAGGAACTCGGGCACCCGATCGATATTGAGGCGATCCAGATAGCCGTTGGTGGCGGCGAAGATCTGCACCACCTGGTCCTGCACCGCCAGCGGCTCGCGCTCGTGCTGGTTGAGGGTCTTGACCAGGCGCGCGCCGCGGGCCAGGGTGCGCTGGGTGTCGGCGTCGAGGTCCGAGCCGAACTGGGCAAAGGCCTCCAGGTCGCGGAACTGGGAAAGCTCCAGCTTGATGCGCCCGGCCACCTTCTTCATCGGGCTGATCTGCGCGTTGCCGCCCACACGGGAGACGGAGATGCCGACGTTGATCGCGGGACGTACCCCGGAGTTGAACAGCTTGGGCTCCAGGAAGATCTGCCCGTCGGTGATCGAGATCACGTTGGTCGGGATGTACGCCGAGACGTCGCCGGCCTGGGTCTCGATCACGGGCAGCGCCGTCAGCGAGCCGCCACCGAGATCGTCGTTGAGCTTGACCGCGCGCTCCAGGAGCCGCGAGTGCAGGTAGAAGACGTCGCCCGGGTAGGCCTCGCGTCCGGGCGGGCGGCGCAGCAGCAGCGACATCTGCCGGTAGGCGTAGGCATGCTTGGTCAGGTCGTCGTACACGCAGAGGGCGTGCTTGCCGTTGTAGAGGAAGTACTCGGCCATCGCGCAACCGGCGTAGGGCGCCATGAACTTGATCGGCGCCGCCTCGTCGGCGGGGGCGGCGACGATGATCGTGTTGTCCATCGCGCCGTTGTCCTGGAGGATCTGCGCGAGCGCCACCACGGTCGACATGCGCTGGCCGATGGCCACATAGACGGACACCACGCCGGTGTCCTTGTTGTTGATGATCGTGTCGATCGCGATCGCGGTCTTGCCGGTCTGGCGGTCACCGATGATCAGCTCTCGCTGGCCCCGGCCGATCGGGATCATGGCGTCGATCGCCTTCAGTCCGGTCTGCATCGGTTCGGTGACCGGCTGGCGCTGGACCACGCCGGGGGCCTTGAACTCGGTGGGGCGGGTCTCGGTGGTGTTCACGTCGCCCTTGCCGTCCAGGGGACGGCCGAGCGGGTCGACGATGCGCCCGAGCAGGGCCTCGCCCACGGGGATCTGCAGCAACTGTCCGGTGCGCTTGACGGTGTCGCCCTCGGAGATGTGCTCCCACTCGCCGAACAGCACCGCGCCGACGTTGTTGGACTCCAGGTTCAGCGCGAGCCCGGTGACCCCGTGGGGCAGCTCGAGCATCTCGAAGGACATGCAGTTCTCCAGGCCGTGCAGGCGCGCGATGCCGTCGGCCACCGACAGCACGGTGCCCACCTCGGTCAGCTCGGCCGATCCGGCGTCGAGGCCCTCGATGCGGCTCTTGAGGATGCTGGTGATCTCGTCAGGGTTGATCTGCATGTCTTTTCCTAAGAGGCTCCTTGGGCAACCTGCTTACGCAGCTGCTCCAGTCGGTTGCGAATAGAGGCGTCGAGGATCGAGTTGCCCACACGAACCACGATGCCCCCGAGAATGTCGGGCTCGACGTGCGCGGTGAGGGCCACCTTGCGTCCGGTGCGCTGCCTGATCGAATCGCCGAGGCTCTTGGTGGTGGCCTCGTCGAGGGCGATGGCGCTTGTGATGTCCACCGGCAGCATCCGGTTCTCCTCATCCCAGAGCCGCTCGAACTCGCGGCGGACACGGAAGATCACGGGCATGCGGTGATTTTCGATGAGCAGCTTGAGGAAGTTCAGCAGCCGCTCGTCGGCTCCCTCAAGCACGCGCCCGAGCGCGTCCTGCTTCTCCTGGGTGGAGAAATAGGGGGAGAAGAAGAACACCTGCAGCCCGTGGTGCTCGTTCAGGGCATCGGCGAACTGGCCGAGCTGCTCGCGCAGTTCGTCGAGCTTGTCGTGCTCGGAGGCCACCTCGAACAGCGAGCGGCCATATACGCGGGCTAGCTCCTCCATCAGTTGCCGGCCGCCCCCGATGAGGAGATGCCCGAGAAGTCCAGATCGCTGAGGGCCTCCTCGACCAAGCGCTTCTGGTCGGCGTCGTCGAGCACCTTGCGGGTGACCTTCTCGGTGGCCATGATCGTGAGGTCGGCGACCTCCTTGCGGATCTCCCCCAGCGCCCGCTGGGTGGCTGCCTCGATGTCGCGCTCGGCGCGCTTTGAGGCCTCGGCCGCGATCTCGCGACCGCGCTCCTTGGCGTCGCGCTCGTGGGTCTCGGCCACCTGCCGGGCGCGCTGGACGATCTCATCGGACTGGGCGCGGGCCTCCTGCAGGCGCTCGCGGTATTCGCCCAGCAGCTGGTCGGCCTCCTGGCGGGTGCGCTCGGCGTGGTCGATCGACTCTTCGATCGTCCGCTGGCGCCGTTCGAGCGCCGCGCTGATGCGCGGGAAGGCCAGCTTGGCGAGCAGCACCATGGTGGTCCCGAATACGAGCAGCGTCCAGATCATCAGGCCGATGCCCGGCTTGATCAGAAAGCTGCCGTTGGATGCCATCACCGGCGCCGCAAGCGCGGCGAGCGGCGAGGCCACGGTGTGTGCGAGAGCGACGAACACAGGCCTAGACGATGAAGGCGGCCAGCAGCCCGGCCACGAGTCCATAGAAGAAGCAGGCCTCGGTCAGCGCGAAGCCCAACCACTGCAGCTGGGTGATCTCGTCGCGCATCTCGGGCTGACGGGTGATCGCTTCGATCGCCTTGCCGAAGATGATGCCGATGCCGACGCCGGCGCCCACGGCACCGAGACCACCGCCGACTCCGAGGCCGATCGACTTGCCGGCCTTGGCGGTTTCTTCGCTCACGACCGCCAAGAGGGTGATGAAAGCTATGTGCACAGCGATTGGCTCCTTTTAGTGATGGTCGGCGACCGCGCCGCCGAGGTAGATAGCGGTCAGGGTGGCAAAGATGAACGCCTGCAAGGCGGCCACCAGACCGACCTCGAACGCGAACAGGGCAATACCGAACGGGATCGTGAACCAGCCCAGCGCGGTGATTCCGAGAATCACCGCGAGCGCTCCGGCCATGAACAGGATGATCAGATGGCCGGCCAGAATGTTGGCGAACAGACGAATCGAGAGCGACATCAGCCGCATCACGTTCGAGAGCACCTCGAGGCCGAAGATGAAGACGGCCATTCCACCGGTCACGCCCCCGGGGACGAGCCCCCTGAGGTAGCCGATCGGCCCCTTGGCGCGCACCCCTTCATAGGTGTAGGACACGAACACCACGAGCGCCAGCACCAGCGGGATCGACAGGTTGGCGGTGGCGGCGTAGAGCGAGAAAGACGGGATGTGCAGCCCGAGCACGTCGATCTTGTGCTCGGTGTTGGTGGGCAGCGGGATGTAGCCGACCAGGTTGGAGAACATGATGAAGAGGAACAGCGCACCGATGAACGGGAACCACTTGGCGGCCATCCGCTCGTCCATGCTGCCGCCGGCGATGTTGTCGCGCATCAGGCTGTAGAGGATCTCGATCGCGGCCTGCACCTTATTGGGCCGCTGCTGCATGCGCCGGGCGACGTAGATCATGGTGAGGCAGGTAGCCGTGGCGGCCAGGAACAGGTAGAGCACGGCCTTGTTGATCGAGAGGTCGATGCCGCCGAGGTGGATCGGAACCCAGTTGTCGAGCTTGAACTCGTTCTGCGGTTCGAAGGTCGTGTTGCGCTTGCCATGAACGCCGTAGATGGCGGCCAGCACGACGATGCCACCGATCCACACGGTCAACAGCGCAAGCAGCTTGCGTTTGGTGCTCATTCCCTGCTTGGGCGCGGGGGCCGTCTCGTGTCCAGAAGTCCCTCCCCGCGTGGGCGCGGGTGCTGTCTCGACGGCTGTGCTCATGAGACGCTCGGCTTTCCGTCGAGGGGCTTTCCACCGAGCGCTCCCTGGTAGACGAAGGACAGCGCCAAGTACACGGTGAAGGCCGCCAGCACCAATGCGGCGGCCATGATTCCGTCACTCTTGCCACCGGCGTAGCGGGCTGCCAGCACCGCGAGGGCGACGATCCAGATACGGGCCATCATCGCCCCGACCTGTAGACCGGCCCGACCCTTGGGGTCGCGCACACGCACGGCACGGGCGTAGACGGCAGCGGTACCCAGGCGGGTCAGAAGCCAGGCGCCGGAGCCGATCAGATAGCCCGTGACCGGCAGACCCCCGATCAGGACAAAGGGAGCGGTGGCGAGCACCAGGCAGACGTCGAGGTAGCGAAGCGCGACCATGGCCTTCAGCTCAGCGCTCCCGGCGGGCGGCGGTGACAGCGCGTCGGCAGCAGCCGGCGCCGGCGCCGTGGAGCACCCAGAACGAGGATGCGCCGGCCGTGCACACAAGCCTGACGCGCGGCCCGCCGACGGCGGTGCAGTGGCGGCAGGCTCACCCGGCGAGCGGCGGCACGCGCAGAGGAGGACTGACGACGGTGGCGGCTGCGCCGCACGACCGGCTTGGCGGCGAGCGCGTCCAGCAGGGGAGCGTCGAGCACGGGCGCCTCCAGCATGGGCACATCCAACAGGGGAGTGTCCAGCACGGGCGCCTCCAACACGGGCGCGTCCGAATCCTCGCTTGAGGGTGAGCGCTCGGGCTCGATCTCGGGCGGGCAGGGACCAGCTTCCTGCGGACGCGCTGCGGCGCGTCGATCGCTGGCTTCGGCGTATCCCTCAGTAGCGTCGAAGTCTGGCATGTTGGCGGGCACCCTACAGACGCGAAAGCCCGCGCGCTCTCTCACGGCGGACTTGGCTTACGTACTTCAGTGGTGGTCTGTGGAAGCCAAGCGGGAGTCTACCTGGTCTTGGACTTCGTAACAAGTTTGTGACATGCGGCGCATGCGCCATCCTTCGACGAGCACGACCGCGAGCGCGGCGGTGAGTAGTCCCGCCAGGACGTCGGCGAGGAAGTGGTTGCCCGTGCTCAGCACCGCGAGGGTCGTCAGCACGGGGTAGACCACGGCCAGCGCCCGCACGCGCAGGCGATCGGAGATTCGCCAGAGCGCCAGCGCGCACCACGCCGCCCAGGCCAGGTGCAGCGAAGGCATCGCCGCCAGCTGATTGGCCGCCGAGGCCAACGACCCGGTGTGCCAGGAGCCGAAGGCGTGGGTGAAGGCCACCACGTCGCTGAAGCCCGCGTGCACCAGCATCCGGGGCGGCGCCACCGGATAGCGCCAGAACACCACGAAGCCGATCACGTTGATCAGCACGAGCGAGTTGCGCAGCGGCCGGTAGAGATCGGGACGCCGCCACCACAACCACCCCAGCAGGCCGAGCGTGACGATGAAGTGCGCGTTGTCGTAGTAGTCCGACACCACCAGACCCAGCGTGTGATGCCCCGCCAGCCAGCGATTCAGGGCCAGCTCGGGATCGAGGTGCAGCAGACGCTCCAGATGCAGAATCCCCCGGGCGTGACCCAGGGCGGCGCTCAACCTCAGCGGGGCGAGTTCCGTGATCGCGTCGTAAGCCCAACCGAGCCAGGCGATCGCCAGCAGCTCGACCCACCAACGTGAGCGTACGACGGCCGCGTGGTCGGGCTCGTGCGCGATCGACTCCGAAGACCGTGGAGCGTGGAGTCCCTCATAGGTCGGCTCAGACGCAGACCCAGCGCGAACCGCCGCCGCCACCCGAGCGGAGGATCCCGGGCTGTGCTGCGGGCCTGATCCCAGGCTGTGCTGCGGGCCTGTCTCGACGGGTGAGGGCATCGCTCCAATCCTAGCCGCCGCCTACGCGCGAAATCTCGCGAGGCACTGCTCCCATGGCTCCCCTCAGGGCAGCACCGCCGTGAGCCCCCGCTCGGCCAGCGTGTCCAGCACCAGCGGCAGCGCCTGCACCGTGCGGCGCCACGAGCCGGGGGCGCTGTAGTCGTCGGCGTCGTGCAGCAGCAGCACCGAGCCCTCCCCCGCGCCGTCGGTGACTCGCCGCAGGATCGACTCCGGGGTCGCGCGGGCCTCCCAGTCCCGGCCCCAGTGGGTCCACAGCAACGTGCGCCAGCCCCGGCGGCGGGCGAGCGCGAGGGCGGCCGCGTTGAGCACCCCATACGGTGGGCGGTAGAGCGTCGTCGAGCGGCCCGTGGCGTCCTCGATGCTCGCCTGCGCCCGCGCCAGATCCTCGCCCACCTGCCAGGGGGTCAGACGCAGCAGGTTGCGATGACGATGGCAGTGCAGGCCGATCTCGTGGCCCGCCGCGAGGATCTCGCGGGCGAGCGCCGGGGCGCGCGCCACCTGCTCGCCCACGAGGAAGAAGGTCGCCCGCACCCGCGCCTGGGCGAGCGCCTCGAGCGCGGCCGGCGTGCCCTGGGCGTGGGGCCCGTCATCGAAGGTGATCGCGTAGCCCGCGCCGTCGGCCGTGTGGTCCTCGACGCCCAGCGGAGCACGCAGCGCCGGCCAGGCCCCGGCGAGACCGGGCAGCAGGTAGCCGAGCACCCCGGCGGCGGCCAGCGCGGCGGCGGCATACCCCGGCGTGAGCGCGAGCGCCGCGGGCGCTCCGATCGGCGCGACGGAGCGCAACGAGCGCGAGGGGCCGCCCGCGGTTATCTCCCGGGGGCTGCGATGATCGGGGGCGTACATGATCGATCTGGTGCTGGGTATCGGGGCGGCAGTCGGGGCGTCCACCCTCTACAGCCTAGGGGTGGCGTTCCAGGCAATGGACGCCAAGCAGGTCCCGCAGGAGGAGCACCTGCGGCTGGCGCTCGCGCGCAGCCTCGTGACGCGGGGGCGCTGGCTGATCGGCACGGGGATGTCAATTCTCGGTTGGCCACTACAGATCCTGGCGCTGATGCTGGCCCCGCTGGTGGTCGTGCAGCCCGCGCTCGCCGCGGGCTTGTTGGTGCTCATGTTCGCCGCCCAGCGCATGCTCGACGAGCACGCCGGACGACGCGAGTACCTGGCGATGGGCGCGATCATCCTCGGCGTGCTCGGCGCGGCGCTGTG
This sequence comes from uncultured Solirubrobacterales bacterium, assembly GCA_963813115.1. Taxonomy (GTDB): domain Bacteria; phylum Actinomycetota; class Thermoleophilia; order Solirubrobacterales; family Solirubrobacteraceae; genus Palsa-744. The sequence goes on along the minus strand of CAWEXS010000002.1, from coordinate 1,335,889 downwards.
TGCGCCCGACCGCACCACGACCCACTCGGGCAATCTGGTCCTCACGCTCGTGCTGATCGGGCTGGGAGTGGCGAGCATGCTGCCCTACCTCCTGCGCGTCGTGGGGAGACCGCTGGACTCGATAACCATGCTCGGCGCCGGGTTGGGCTTCGCCTGGAGCGGCGTGGCCACCAAGTTGGCGGCCGACAACCTCTCGCGCGAACATCTGCTGATGGCGGGCGTCTGGGCGTTGGCCACGGCGGGAGCCTCCGCGATCGCCGCGCTCAGCGAGATGAGCGCGCTCCAGACCCGTCCGGCGATCCAGGTGGCACCGGTGGTGTTCGTCACTCAGACGGTGGTGCCGGTGGTGCTCGCGCCGCTGCTCTTGGGCGAGCGCTTCGGCACGACACCCCTCGGGGGCGTACCGCTGGTGGCCTCGCTGGCACTGCTCGTGGCGGGAGCCGGCATGCTGGCGCGCTCGCCGCTGCTGCTAGCGCTGATGACGGGCGAGCGTGTGAGCGAGCCGAGCGACTCCGTGCCCAACCCACCGGCGCGTAGCCAGGACACGATCCTCACCAAGCCGTCGACCGACGAGCTGGACCCGTCGACGGTGACCACCAGCACGTCCCCGGCGCGTCTGGGGCGTTGAGGCAGGCTTCCGGTCGCGGTCATGCGCAGCGCTCCGGAGACGGGCATGGCCCCGGCGGTGCGGGCGAGCACCAGCTGTCCCACGGTGAGTCCGGCGCCGGACTCCAGGAAGTAGAAGCGATGGCGCAGGCCCAGCGCGCGTGCCTGCTTGCGCAGAGCGCCTCGCGTCCGGATCCAGCGCAGGGCGCCCGCGCGCGGAGCTTCGGGCAACAGCTCGTCACCCAGCAAGCGCAGCTGCTGGATCGTCGGGGGCGAGTTGACGCCACCGTCCGCGAAGGACGCGTGGATGCCGCGGCTGGCCAGCTCCCGGGCGACCGATGCCACGTCACCGGCGGGTGCGCGCACGATGATCCCCACGTCGTGCTGGCTGGTGCTCACGTGCTGGAGCTGGTGCACTCGCAGCAGCGCACCGGCCCAGGCGGTCACCTCGTCGGTGGACATCATCCAGGTCCCGGCGCCCATCAGGATCAGGAACTGGAGGCTGAGCGCGGTTAGTCGCATGCGCCACAGCGGGATTGGGCTCACGCGCCGGGGCGTGTCCAGCACAAGGTCGACCGCCGAGGGCTCGCGCGCCGCGGGCGCCTGGTCGCTTGCTCGGGCAAGATCCTCCCCGACTGAGGCGGCGGCGAAGCTCGCACGCACCTGCTCGCGCAGCTCGTCGGTGTCGTTGGCCAGGCGCAGCAGATCCAGGTCGGCCATCGCGCGGGTGTTGATGCGCGCGTGACCGACCGGCAGCCCGTAGGAGACCACGGGCGTGCCCGCGGCTTTGGCCTCCAGGCAGGTGACCCCGCCGGTGGAGTGCACCAGCGCGTCGGCCGCGGAGAGCAGCATCGGCATCTGGTCGGTAAAGCCGTACACGTGCACCCGGGACTCCTCCGCGAAGGCCGCCCGTAGCTTCTCCCCGAGCTGCTCGTTGCGTCCGGCCAGGCAGACGATGCTCGAGATGTCGCCGACGGTGCAAAGCTCGCGCACGGCACCCGCGACATCGCCCACGCCCCAGCCCCCGCCCGAGACGATCACCATGCGACCCTCCTCGGGCAACCCCAGCGCGCGGCGGGTCTCCAGGGGACAGCGCGGCTGGAGGAACTCGGCCGAGATCAGCGGTCGTACCAGCCTGACGCTGCCCTCGCCGGCGATCCGCTCGACCGAGGCCATCGACTCGCCGTACATGACCAGGTGCATGTCGATGCCGGGCTGAGCCCAGAAGAACAGGCCGGTGAGATCGGTGATCGTGGCGACCGTCGGGCACGTGATCACGCGGGTGCGACGCAGCCGCGCCAGCACGACGGTGACGGCCGGGTAGGTCGAGACGATCACGTCGGGGTCGTATTCGGCGATCCGCCGCGCCAGCGGGCGCGAGCCGAGCAGGCACAGCAGCCGGCGCGCGAGCCAGCGCACGGGCATGACGTGCTCCAGCAGCCAGTAGACGATCGTGTAGGTCCAGGGCACGAAGCGCAGCTGCACGCGGTAGCCGTCCTCGACCACCGGGCGCAGCACCCTCCCCATCGCGGCCAGCCCGTCGATGACGGTGACCTCGGCATCCTCTGGGGATGCCTCGATCTGCTCGGACAGGGCGCGGGCGGCGGCGGCATGACCCTCGCCGACATCGGCGGAGAGAACCAGTACACGCTGCGGCCCGGGCTGCCGGGTGGCGGTGGGTTTACGGTTGCGGCGTCGCATATGTGTCGAAGCCTCGCTCACCGTGACTGACACCGGTGTTGGGCTCGGGTGCGCGCGTCCCTGGACATTTGTCCGCAGGGGGACACGACGGCGAGCAAAGCCTAGCGGGAGCACCGAACGCTTGCACGGTTGACGGACGTGAACTCCGACACCGGGCGGGCACGCCACAATTGACCAATCCAAGCCACAACCGGCATACCCCATGGGGTTCGGGCAGTTGCCCGCGTCCCCTCTGACCAAGGCGAAGATAACCCGATGCAAACAAAGCGCGCGCCGATGTTGCTGCGCGTGCCGGGAGCCCTCGGCCTGCTGGGAGTATTCGGCGCCAGCCTGCTGCTGGCCGCGGGCGCCGCCTCCAGACCCTCCGCGAACGTGCCGGCCGCCCACGGCGGCTTCCCGGGGTGGCTGTCGGGGCCGCTCGGCTATCTGGGCGTCGAGGTCGGCAAGAACGCCACTCAGCTGCTGCTGATCGCGATGGCGGTGGGCTACGGGCTGGTGCTGCTCACGGTGCGCGCCCTGCCGGGACGGGCGGTGTGGCTGACGATCCTCGCCGCCCACCTCGCGCTGTTGGCGGGACCGGTGCTGTTCTCACAGGATCTCTTCGGCTACCTCAGCTACGCCCGCCTGGGAGCGCTGCACGGGCTGGACCCCTACACCCACACCGCGGCCGCCGCTCCCGCGGATGCGGTCTACCCGTTCCTGGGCTGGCACGGCGTCAGCTCTCCCTACGGGCCCCTGTTCACGCTCGGCTCATACGCGCTCGTCCCGCTGGGGCTCGCGGGCGGCGTGTGGGCCCTGAAGGCGCTCGCCGTCGCCGCCGCCCTGGGCGCGGTCGTGCTCCTGGCCCGCACCGAGGGGGTCCTCGCGGCAGCTCGCGCTACCGCCGCCGAGCCATCGTCGCAGGCGGGCGAAGCCGCACCGCGGACAGCTCCGCGGACAGCCGAAGCCGCGCTGGTCGCCCGGGCCCGCACGAGGGCCGCGGCGTTCGTCGGCCTGAACCCGGTGCTGCTGGCCTTCGCGGTCGGGAGCGGGCACAACGACACCCTGATCCTTGCCCTGCTGGCCGGCGCGCTGCTGGCGAGCGCCGCGTCCACTGCACAACCGCGAGGCGCCGCCCGGCTCCTGGCGGCCGCCGCCGGTGTCAAGCTCTCGGCGGGCCTGGCGCTGCCGTTGCTCATGTTGTCCCCCACACGTCGCCGCGAGCGCCTGGGACTATTGCTCGCCGCCCTGGTCGGGCTCGCGGCGGTGGCCCTCCTCGGCGTGCTCGGCTTCGGCACCCACGCGCTGGGGTTCCTGGGCGCGGTTCGCGGTCAGCAGCAGCTGATCGCGGTGCACAGCGTGCCCGCGGAGCTGGCCCGTCTGGTGGGCCTGCACGGCACCCCGGGCTGGTGGCGCAGCGCCTTCGCGGCCCTCTTCCTGCTCGCGCTCGCCTGGGCGCTGTGGCGCACCGCGCGCGGTGCCGACTGGCGAGCGATGGCGGGCTGGACGACGGTCGCGCTGCTGCTATGCACCGCCTGGCTGCTGCCCTGGTACGCGATCTGGCCGCTCCCCTTTGCCGCGGTCGCCGAAGACCGAAGGCTGCGGGCGGCCACCCTGCTCTTCTGTGCCTACGTCCTGCTCACGCGCCTGCCGTTCGCCAGTCCCCTGCTCAACCCCTAGAGCCGCGACCGAGACGGCCTCGATTTCGCCGGTCTCCAGGTCCCTCGCGACGTCGCTCTCGATCTCAGCAGCCGAGGCATCGGGCCGCAGCCGCCGCAGGCGAACCGTGTCCAGGCGCCGGAACTTGAGGATCTCAAGCACGTAGACCAGGTACACGCTCGCGGCCACCACCAGCAGCCCGAGCAGCGCCATCACCAGCGACCAGCCGGTGCGCAGGTGGCCGTGGTGATCGCTGTAAGGGACGAAGCGCAGCGCCAGGGCCAGCCCGGCGAGCATCAACGTCCAGGCGTAGAGATAGGCGATCGTGCGCCGATGACTGAAGCCGATGCGGGCCATGCGGTGGTGGAAATGCTCGTCGTCCGGCGCATAGATCGGCCGCCTGTACTTCAGGCGCTTGAGCACCACGAAGGTCGTGTCGAGAAATGGCACCGCAAGCAGGATCAGGGGCAGCACGAAGGAGACCACCGCCGTGGTCTTGACGGCGGCCTCAACGGTGATGCAGCCCATCAGCAGCCCCAGCAGATTCGAGCCGCAATCGCCCATGAAGCTCGACGCGGGCGGAAAGTTGTGCAGCAGGAACCCCACGGCGGCGCCCGCGGTCAGCGCGGCGAGCACCCCCGGGGGAGCGCGCCCGAGATCGAACGCGATCACGGCCATGGCCGCGGCGATGATCGCGCAGACCCCCGCCGCCAGCCCGTCGACCCCGTCGGAGAAGTTGACCACGTTCATCATCGCCACCAGGCCGATCACGGACAGCGTGGGTCCCGCGTTGGTGGGCCCCGCGTTGGGAAAGGCCAGATGCCCCACGAAGGGCAGCGTGATCGCCTTCACGACCACCCCGTAGTGAACAACGATCACGGCCGCCAGCACCTGGCCGGCGAGCTTCAGCGCCGGATGCAGATCGAAGCGATCGTCGAGGGCCCCCACCAGCGTGATCACGCCGGCACCCAGCAGCACGCCGGTCCACAGCTCGTGCTCCTTGCCATAGCCGCCCGGCAACCACACGAGCCCCGCCAGCAGCACACCGGCGAAGATCGCCAGACCGCCGAGCAGCGGCGTGGGGCGATCGGACAGCCCACGGTCGCGCGGCGTGTCCACGGCGCCGGTGGCCCTGGCAAAGCGCATCGTCAGCGGGGTTAGCAGCGCGGTCCCCGCGAGAGCCGTCCCAAAGGCGTAGAGCGCGTCAAGCTCGTTCAAGTGCCCCATAAAACTGCCGACAGCATCGCAGGCGCGGGGGTCATACGCGACCGCCACCACCTGCCCACCCGCCTGTAGTGCTCGCGCGTACAACCGCGAGCACTACGCTCAAACCGTGGCGGCCGCGGTCGCTAGGCCACTACGCTCGCGGACAGCTCCTCGTAGATCGGGTAGCGCTCGGTGATCGCCCGCACCCGTCCGGCAAGCTCCTCGGTGCGCTCCTGGAAACCCGAAGTGAGGGTGGCCGCGATGATCTGCCCAACCTCGTTGAAATCGTCGAGCTGGAGTCCGCGTGTGGCCAGCGCGGGCGTGCCGATGCGCACCCCGGAGGCCTCCATCGGGGGCCGGGGATCGAACGGGATCGCGTTGCGGTTGACGGTGATACCGACGTCGTGCAGCCGATCCTCGGCCTGTTTGCCACTCAGTTCGGGGGTCACCTGGCGCAGGTCGACCAGCGTGAGATGCACGTCTGTGCCCCCCGTGAGCACGCTCACCCCGTCCCCGGCGGCCATGATCTGCTCGGCCACCACCCGGGCGCCGTCGAGGGTGCGCTGCTGGCGCTCGCGGAACAGCTCGCTGCCGGCGATCTTGAAGGCCACGGCCTTGGCGGCGATCACGTGCTGAAGCGGACCCCCCTGCTGGCCCGGGAACACCGCCGAGTCGATTTTCTTGGCGTGCTCGGCCTTGCAGAGAATGACCCCCGCCCGCGGACCCCCGATCGTCTTGTGGGTGGTGCTCGTCACCACGTCGGCGCCCAGCGTCACGGGATTGGGATGCAGCCCGGCGGCCACCAGACCGGCGAAATGGGCCATGTCCACCATCAGCAGGGCCCCCACCTCGTCGGCGATCTCACGGAAACGCGTGAAGTCGAGCTGGCGGGGGTATGCCGACCAGCCCGCCAACAGGAGCCGGGGACGCCGCTCGCGTGCGATGCGCGCCACCTCGTCCATGTCGATCAGGCCACTCTCGCGGTCGACCTCGTAGGCCGCGATGTCATACAGCCGACCCGAGACGTTGATCTTCATCCCATGCGTGAGGTGCCCGCCGTGGGCCAGGGAGAGCCCCATGATGGTCTCCCCCGGCTTCAGCAGGGCGTGGTAGACGGCCGTGTTGGCCTGCGCCCCGGAGTGCGGCTGGACGTTGGCGTGCTCAGCTCCGAACAGCTCCTTGGCGCGGTCGATCGCGAGCTGCTCGGAGACGTCGACCCACTCGCAGCCCCCGTAGTAGCGCCGGCCGGGATAGCCCTCGGCGTACTTGTTGGTGAGCACCGACCCCTGGCACTCGAGCACCGCGCGCGGAACGAAGTTCTCCGAGGCGATCATCTCAAGGGTGCCCTGCTGTCGCTCAAGCTCGCCGCGCAGCACCTCGGCGATCTCGGGATCAACCTCGGCCAGTGGACGGTTGAAGTAGTCGGGACTCAGCTCGGACATGGCACTCTCCTGGGCGGTCGGTAAACGGCTTTCAGTGCCCAGGCGCGCGGCTAGAACCTTCAAACGCCGCCCGCTTCCCGGTGGTCGATTCCACCCAAGCGCCAGTTGCGAGGACGCCCATCGAGGCTAGCACGCGCAGGCCCGGGCTTTCGACGCGTCACACATCGCGCGAGCCCCGGGGTCCCCGTGCCGCCGGTCGATGCAGCCGGTCAAGACTCCGCGAGCGCTCCCTCCAGCACCGCACGGTCAACCGGCCCCGCGCGGAGCACCTGCCACTCGCCGCTCTGCTCATAGTCACGCAGGTCGAGCACCGTCGAGGCGACGCCGGGCAGCTCGCCACCGTCGAGCACCAGGTCGGCCCCTTCGCGCAAGCGCACGGACACGTCCGCGAGCCGCCGCACCTCGGTCGCCCCGGAGATGTTGGCGCTCGACTGCAAGACCGGCCGGGAGACCCCGTGCAGCGCCGCGAGGGCATCGCCCAATAGGGGCACGCGCAGCCCAAGCGTGAGCGCGCCACCCCCACCCGCCTCCGGGCCGCACGCGAGCGCAAAGCGGCGGGTGGGATTCGCCAGCACGACCGTCAAAGGGCCCGGCAGCAGCGCGCCGAGCGCTCGCCGCTCGCGCGCACCAAGCTCGGGGAGAGCCCGGAGGGCGTCCCGGAGCGCGAAGAACATCACCGCCGCGGGCCGCGCCGCAGGGCGGCCCTTCAACTCGTACAGGCGTTGTACGGCCTCGGCATTCTCGGGGTCGCAGCCCACGCCGTAAACGGTGTCGGTTGGAAACACCACCACTCCGCCTTCCTCCAGGCAGCGACGCATCTGCTCCGCGGCTGGAGCGCTCAGCGTCATCGGCCGCGCTCCCCCACCACGACGCGCTCCCCCACCACGACGCGCTCGATCCCGGCCAAGTCGCGCTCACTGCGCACCGTGGTGAACCCGGCGTCGCGCATCAACTGCGACACCGCGGGCGCCTGACCCGCTCCGACCTCGATCGCCAACAGCCCCAACCGTCGGCGCGTGCCTGCCGCCGCGATCAGGAACCTGATCAGCGCCAACCCGTCGGGCCCGGCGAAGAGGGCGCCCGCGGGCTCGTGCCGCAGAATCTCGGGGGCGAGCGACGCCCGCTCGCGCTCCGGAACGTAGGGCGGGTTGGAGAGAATCGCGTCGAGCTGGTCGGGCACCGCCTGCAACAGGTCGGACTGGATCCACTCCACGTCGAGCCCCAGCCGCCCGCCGTTCAGCTGGGCCAGTTCCAGCGCCCGGGGACTGACGTCACTGCCGAGCACTTGGAGATCCGGGCGCTCGTGCTTGAGCGCCAACGCGACCGCGCCACTGCCCGTGCCCAGATCGAGTACCCGAGCCCCGACCGGCAACGCGAGGCCCACTTCGACCAGCAACTCGGTCTCGGGACGGGGAATCAGCGCACGGCGATCGACCGCCAGGTCGAGATCACGAAAGCCGCGGGTACCGATGATGTAGGCCACGGGCTCGCGCTCCACTGCGCGGCGGCGCACCGCGCTCTGAAAGGCCCGCACCGCCGGGCCCTCCACGGTCAACTCGCGATCGGTGAGCAGTTGGGCTCGGGAGACCCCCAGCACGTCAGCCAAGAGCAATTCGGCGTCGAGCCGCGGCGTTTCGCAACCCGCCGCCCCGATCGCCGTCATCGCGCCGTCCAGTGCGTCGCGCGCCGGGGTCCCTCTCATCGTTCCCTCCGCCGACCGCGCCCCGGGAGGTCGGTCGTGATGTGCGAGAGCGTCGCGTCGCGGAGGCCTCGGGTCGCACTCACGCGGAGGTCTGCGCCTCCAGGCGCCGGCGCTTCTCGTCGGACTGCAGCGCCTCGGTGAACTCGTCCAGCTCCCCTTCGAGCACCTGGTCGAGATTGTGGGCGGTGTGCTTGATGCGATGGTCCGTGACGCGCCGCTCCCCATAGTTGTAGGTGCGGATCTTCTCGGCTCGATCGCCGGTGCCCACCTGCGAGCGCCGGTCCGCGGCCAGCTCGGCCTGCTGCTCGGCGAGCGCCCGCTCGTAGAGCCTGGCCCGCAGCACCCGCAGGGCCTTCTCGCGGTTCTGCAGCTGGGACTTCTCGTCCTGCATCGAGACCACGATGCCGGAGGGCTTGTGCGTGATGCGCACTGCCGAGTCGGTGGTGTTGACCGACTGCCCGCCGGGGCCCGAGGAGCGGTAGACGTCGATCTGGAGATCGCCCTGATCCACCTGCACATCCACGTCCTCGGCCTCGGGCAGCACCGCCACGGTCGCGGTGGAGGTGTGAATGCGTCCCTGGGACTCGGTCTGGGGCACCCGCTGCACACGGTGCGTGCCGCCCTCGAACTTGAACACCGAGTAGGCCCCATCGCCCTTGACGGCAAACGTGTACTTGCCCTCGCCGATGTCCATCGGCTCGGTCTGCCAGCCACGGCGTTCGGCGTACTTGGCGAGCATCCGGTAGAGATCCCCAGCCCACAGCCCGGCCTCATCGCCTCCGGCTCCCCCCTGGATCTCGACGATCACGTTCTTGTCGTCGCTCGGATCGCGCTCGACCATCGCCAGCCGAAGTTCCTCCTCCAGCGTCTCGATCAGGGCACGCGCGTCGGTGAGCATCTCGCGCACCTCGCCGTTCTCGCCGTCCTCGGCCAACAGCTCCTCCGCGCCCGCCGCATCGTCCTGGGCGTGACGCCAGCGCGCCGCCAGCTCGGCGCCACTCTGGAGCTGACGGTAGGCACGACCGACCTCCGCGTAGCGTTCGCGATCCCCAATCACAGCCGGGTCGGTCATCTGCTCGCCCAGCTCGGCAAAGCGCGTCTCGATCTGTGCGACAAGGTCCTCGATCATGAGGGCCAGTCTATGGAGCCTGCTACGCGACCACCTCTACGCCCACCAGGTCCTCAGCCGTCAGCTCGCCGGGCTTCTCCAGCTCAAGCACGGCGTTCAAGGCCGCGATCGCGACCGCCAGCTCGTCGAGGTCGGGCTCGCGCGTGGTGAGCAGCTGGAGCTTCAATCCGGGCCACATGATCACCTGCACCCAGCGGCGGCTGCGGTTCTTGCCCGCGAACTTGATTAGCTCGAAGGAGATCCCGGCGATCACCGGGACACCGAGGATGCGGGTGGCCAGCAGCCAGTACCAGGCGGGCAGGCCGATCGGCGCGAAGACGAAGATCGCGACGACCATTACCACCAGCAGGAAGCTCGTGCCGCACCGGGGGTGCAGGCGCGAGAAGCGCTGAGCGTTGGCCGGGGTCAGCGGCAGACCGGCCTCGTAGCAGGAGATCGTCTTGTGCTCGGCACCGTGGTACTCGAAGACGCGGCGCAGGTCGCGCAGCCTGGAGAGCAGCAGCATGTAACAGAGGAAGATCGAGGTCCGTACCACTCCCTCGATCATCCAGAACAGCACCGAGGAGTTCAGCTGATGCTTGATCAGGCTGACCAGCCCCACGGGCAGCAGGAAGAACAGGCCGATCGCGAAGATCAGGGCCACCACGACGGTCCCGGCCCACACCCCGCCGGATATCTGCTGCTCCTCCTCGGGCAGCTGTGCGCTCGCCGAGATCCCCAGCGCACGAAAGCCGATCGCGAGCGACTCACCGAGCGCCACCACTCCGCGCAGCACCGGCAGGCGCAGCCAGCGGTGTTTTTTGAGCACCGAGGTGAGCTGGAAGACCGACACGTCGATCTCCCCCAATGCGGGCTCCTCGGGGTTCAGCTCGCCGTGACTGAGCTGCTCGGGGCTCGGCTTGCGCACCGCCACCGCCCAGTTGCGCACACCGCGCATCATCACGCCCTCCAAGACCGCCTGGCCCCCGAGGGGTGCGTCACGCTGCGCCGTCAGCTGACCGTCCGAGGACTCAAGCGCCGCCGGATTCTCGACTGGCGTCGGCGGACCGGCGGCCAGGCGAGAGGACATCGGCCTACTCTGGCCGGCTCTGTGTCTGTGCCGGGGCGCTCCCGGCGGGAGCGGTAATCCTGCGGCCCTTGGCCATACGGCGCTGGAAGCGCTCGACGCGACCCCCGGTGTCGACCAGCTTCTGGCGACCCGTGTAGAAGGGATGGCAGTTCGAGCAGACCTCCACGTGCACGTCGGAGCGAGTGGCACGGGTGACGAACTCATTGCCGCACGTGCATTTCACGTGGGACTCGATGTAAGTGGGATGGATTGAAGACTTCATGTGCCAAGCATTCTAGCGACTGCCGTGAGCGGGGCTCACACCGGGTGCCCGTGCCCCTCCCGCGCGGCGATCCCAACCCGGTGCTCTGCTGGGGTTTCTGCCCAGGTGGGCTTCAGCCCGTGGAAGCCGCGGGACCGCCGGAGGTGTCTCCCACCGTCCCGGCGCCCGTTTCGCTCAAGGGGCAGGGAGCGGTGTACGCCAGCCCACCGCCAACCGCCTCGGGAACCTGGTGAGTGGGGTCGAGCTGCACTTCGATCGTGCTGCCCGGTGTGCAGCGGGGCGCCTGGACGTCCAGCACGGTGCGCGTGCCGCCCGCGAGCGAGGACACGCTCGTCGTCGGCGACTGCGCGAGTCCGTTAACGCTCAGCGAAACGTCAAAGGCGCCGGCCGTGCCGCGCCCTTCGTTGCGCACCGTGATCAGGTAACCGGCCCGCGGGGAGCCCCGCAGCGGCGTCGCGCGGACCAGCCCCACGACCAGCTTGGGCCGTCCGTCGGGTTGTTCGCAGATCGGCGTGTGACGCTCCGTGCGCTTGATCAGGTGCCCCTGGTCGTTGAGCCAGCGAAAGCGCACCATCGCGCGGAAAGCCGCGGGCGCGGGCAGGTTGGTGACCTGCTTGAGGTACTTGTAGATCTTCACCCCGCTGGCCGAGCGTCGCCAGACCCCCAGACCGGGTGCGTTGAGGGTGTGAAAGATGGTGTCGCCCGGCGCGCGCTCCTGCACGTCGATCCGCATCGTCATGCGCGCGGTGCCCGTCACCGCCACCATCTGTCCCGAGAAGGTCGCCGAGCGACCGCTCGCATCGACAGCCGTCAGGCACTGTTCGACCGTGGCCGAGACCCCCGAGCCGGGGTTGGTCCCCGTTCCCGGCTGCCCCTGCGAGGAGCCCCCCGAACCCAGCTGGCCGGCCAGTGCCGGACGGGCCTGCACGAGCGTCGCGCCCAGACAGGCGCAGAGCAGGCAGGCGAGCAGCGTCGGCGGCGCGAGACCCTTGCGCCCGGGGTGCCCGGGGCGTGGGGCGCGTGCGGAAATGCGGGCGGTTGCGTTGAGGTTCATCGACATCACAACCACTAACACGCCGGAACCCCACAGGTTTCGCCGTCGGGTGGACGACCGGCTTTGCGTGCCGGTCGCCGCGTCAACCGCACGGACCTAACGGTCAGGTGATCTGGTAGAGCGGCCCGTCGCCGCCCTCGGGGGTTGTCAGGCGGCCGCCCTTGGCCGTGATCGCCCCGCACTGCACGCAGTTGGTGTAGTTCACGATCACATCCACGTCGCCGTGCTCGGGCGCGTCCTCCGGGATCTCATAGACCCCCGCCGGGCACATCCAGCGCCAGGTCTCGGCGATCTCACGTGGAACGTGCTTCTGCACGCGAATGTGGTTGGGGGCATCGTCGCGGGTGGCGTTGCCCGTGATGAACACCGAGGAGAGCTTGTCGAAGGTGTACTTCCCGTCCGGCTTGGGATAGTTGTCCTTGGTCTTGCCCACGAACATCGGCTTGGCGTCGTTGCGATGCCAGGACCAGCGACCCGCGGGGAAGCGCCCCTTGGTGGCGATCATCGCGTTCACCAGCGGCGCGCCCAGCACGAAGCCCTTCTGGAAGGGCTGGCGGGTGTTGCGCACCTCGTACAGCTCCTTGCCCGTCTGTGAGTCCTCGACCGCCTGCTCGTAGGACTCGAACGAGCTTTCGCCACGCACGAGCGCCGCGTAGATCGACTCGGCGGCCAGCTTGCCCGAGAGGATCGAGTGGTGCACGCCCTTGAGCGAGACCGTGTCGACCAGACCGGCCGCGTCGCCCACGAGTACCGCGCCGGGCATCGAGAGCTTGGGCATCGACCAGTAGCCGCCGCCCGGCAGGGCCTTTGCGCCCCAGGCCACGCGCTCGCCGCCCTCGAGGATGCCCTTGACCAGCGGGTGCAGCTTGAACTGCTGCAACAGATCGTGAGCCGACGTGGTGGCATCGGCGTACTCTAGGTCGAGCACGAAGCCGATACTGACCAGATCGTCGCCGGTCTTCTCGTCCTTCATCGGGTAGATCCAGGTGCCGCCGACGTGCCCGTACTTGGCGGAGAGCTTCAGCGGCCACGGACCGATGGTGTGGATCAGGCGGTCCAGCGGCTTGGGGACCTTCCAGACCTCCTTGACCCCCAGCTCCCACACCTGAGGCTCGCGGCCCTTGGCGAGATCGAACTCACGGATCGCGGCGCCCGTGAGATGACCCCAGCAGCCCTCGGCCAGGACGGTGGCCTGCGCCTTGATGTCGGTGCCCGGCTCGAAGTTGCCCAGCTCCTGGCCCTCCTTGCCACGCCCCTTGTCGCCGGAGCGCACGCCCGCCACGCGACCGTCCTGCACCACGAGCTGCGTGGCCGAGGTCTCGGTCAGGATGTAGGCGCCTGCCTCCTCGGCGATGCGCTGCTGATAGCGCGCCAGCGCCGAGACCGAGATGACCTCGTTGCCATGATTCTTGAAGGGCGGCGGCGGCGGGATGCGAAGCTTGGTCTTGGCGGTCGGCGTCATGTAGACCGCCTCCTTGTGGACCTCGCCAAAGGCGAAGCCCTCTTTGCGCCAGTCCTCGCGGGTCAGGTCGGGGAACAGCTCTTCAAGCGGACCCGGGCGCATGACGGCGCCAGACAGGTTGTGCCCGCCGCAGGTCTTGGCCTTCTCGATGACCGCCACCGGCACTTCACCCAGGCGCTCCAGCGTCTCGGGATCGTCCGCCAGCAGCTGCAACAGACGGTTGGCACAGGCCAGGCCGGCGGTCCCCCCGCCGATGATCGCCACCCCGACCTCGATCAGCTCGTCCTCGGAGTCGAGGCCGCGCTTGACGAATTCCTTCTGGGTGTCCACCGGCGGCGGGAAGGCCGCGGGCGCGACCCTCCCATTGCTGGAACCGTTATGAGAAGACAATGCTCAACGCTCCTTTTCGGTTTCCACCTGGTCTTTAGCTGTCCCGCTTCGCCTTCACGGCCTCGGTGAGCTTGGGCAGGATCTTGTTCAGATCGCCCACGATGCCGAGATCGGAGAATTCGAAGATCGGAGCGTTAGCGTCCTTGTTGATCGCCACGATGTTCTCCGAAGCCTGCATGCCGACCTTGTGCTGGATCGCGCCGGAGATGCCCGCCGCGAGGTACAGCTTCGGGGCGACCGTCTTGCCGGTCTGACCGATCTGGGCCGCGTAGGGATACCAACCGGCGTCGACCACCGCGCGGGTGGCGGCGACGGCGCTGTTGTTGCCGAAGGCGCCCGCGAGGTCTTCGCAGAGCTGGAAGCCCTCGGCCTTGCCGAGACCGCGACCGCCCGCGATCAGGATGCTGGCACCCTCGATGTCGACGTCGGCGCCGCGCTGTTCGCCGCGCGTGACCATCGTCGCCTGCGCGGCCTGCGGGCTCAGCTCGAAGCTCAGCTGCTCGACCGGAGCCACGCCGCTGCCGCCCTGCTTGATCTCGAACGCGTTGAGGCGGCCGATGATGATGCCCACCTCGGAGCGGTACTTGATCTCCGAGATCGCCGAGTCGCCGAGAATCGGGCGCTCGGCCACCAGCTCGCCGCCCTCGGCGCGCACCGCGGTGATCTCCATCGCCACGCCCGCGCCAAGCCTCGCCGCCAGACCGGCGCCGATCTCGAAACCGAGCAGACCGCCGCCGAACAGCGCGTACTTGTAGCCGCCGTCGCCGATCGCCTTGCCCATCGCGTCGATTACCGGCTGGGACAGACCGTCGGGGCCCTCGGCGATGAGCACCTTGCTCGCGCCATAGGCGCCCAGAGAGGCCGCCAGATCCTGCGGGACGTTCTCGCCCACCAGGATCGCGTGAGCCTCGCCGCCGAGTGCCTCGGCGAGCCGGGCGCCCTCGCTCACGGCGCCCAATGAGTTCTTGTTGATCGCGCCGTTGTAGTGAAGCGCGTAGACCAGGATATTCGCCATTTCAGATCAGTCCTTTAGGAGATGAGCTTGCGCTCGTCGAGCCAGGCGACGATCTTTTCGACCGTCTCGGCGGTGTCCTCGTCCTCGATGATCTCGCCGGCGGCCTTCTGCGGCGGCGCCTTCGCGGAGACCCACTGGGCGGCTGAGTTCTCGCCGCCCACCTTCGAGGTGTCGATGCCGACGTCACCGGCGGTGACCGTGTCCAGCTGCTTCTTCTTCGCGCCCATGATCGCCTTCAGCGACGGGTAACGGGGCTCGTTGATGGCGTCTCCCACCGAGATCACCGCGGGCAGCTTGATCGCCACCGTGTCGTAGCCGTACTCGGCCTGGCGCTCGCAGCGCAGGGCCTCGGCGTCGACGTCCATCTTGATGACCTGTGTCAGCGAGGGCATGCCCAGGTGCTCGGCCACGACGGCGCCGATCGTGTAGCACTCGCCGTCGTCGGACTGCTGACCCAATAGCACCAGGTCGGGCTGCTCGCGCTGCAAGGTCTGGGCGAGCGCGTAGCCGGTTGCGGCCACGTCCGAGCCCGCCACGGCCTCATCGGAAAGGTGCACCGAACGGTCGGCACCGAGCGAGACCGCCTTGTGCAGGGCGCGCACGGCGCTGTCGGGACCCATCGTCACGGCGATGATCTCCTCGACGGGCACGGCTCCACCCTCGCGGATCTGCATCGCAGCCTCGATGGCGTGGGTGTCATACGGGTTGAGATTCTTCTCCCCGCCGCGGTCCATGCGCCCCGTCGAGGAATTGATCCTCTTTTCGACGGCGGCGTCGGGAACCTCCTTAACCAGGACGCATATCTTCATTCAGCAACTCCTTGAGGGGTCTGTGTAGGGCAATCGTATCGGTTTTAGCGGTTGACTGACGAGTCAATCAGTCGCTACCGCACCCCGGATGAAGTCCACGATCAACTGCGTCGAGGCTCCCGGGGTGAACACCTCGGCGACGCCGAGGCTCTTTAGCTCTGGAATGTCTTCGGCGGGAATCGTGCCGCCGACCGTAACCACCACGTCGTCGATCCCCTGCTCGTGCAGGAGGGCGACCACGCGCGGGACCAATGTCATGTGGGCGCCCGAGAGAATCGAGAGCCCCACGGCGTCGGCGTCCTCCTGGATCACCGTCTCCACGATCTGCTCCGGGGTCTGGTGCAGCCCGGTGTAGATCACCTCCATGCCCGCGTCGCGCAGCGCGCGGGCGATGATCTTGGCGCCCCGGTCGTGACCGTCGAGGCCGGGCTTGGCCACGACCACGCGGATCTTGCTCGGGGTCTGTGCGGTAGTTGAGGACATGAGGCGTCAGGAACCTGCGTCAGGAACGTGTCTGCCGGCGAGCGCGCAGACGGGCATGCCGAGATGAATCGGCTCGGGGCGGATTGTAGATCCCCCGCGCCCGCGCCGCCGCGACCCTGCCCAAGCCGCCCAGCGCCGCAGCCCCGCTGACGGCGATCACGACCTTCAGCCGCCGTCCCAGGCGATCCAGGCGCACCACCTCCCAGCCCTCCTCGCTCGCGATCCGGGCCAGCTCAAGATCGGGGTTGACCACCACCGGATGCCCCACCGCCCGGAGCATCGGCAGGTCCGACTCGGAGTCCGAGTAGGCGTAGGAGGCCTGTAGGTCGATCTCCTCCGCCGCGGCCAGCAGCTGCATGGAGAGCACCTTGCCCTCGCGATAGTTGAACGGGCCCGCGGCCCTGCCGGTGTAGCGTCCTTCGACGATCTCCGAGCGCGAGCCCAGGCCCCCGTCGAAGGCCAGCACGTGGGCCAGCAGGTCCGCCATCTCCTGGGAGGCCGCGGTCACGATGTAGACCCGCCGCCCCCCGTCCTGGTGCTCGTAGGCGCGCTCCAGCATCTCGGGATACAGCCGCGGGAGCACTCCGGCGAGTACCTGCGGGGAAAGGCGCTGTAACTCGCGCACCGGCACGTCGGCGATCATCTCCCCCACGCGCTTGCGCACCTGGTCGGCGCGATCGTCGGTCGATCCCCGCAGCCGGAAGCGCAGGTTTTCGAGCACGTCACGCGCCAAGCGCCCGCGCGAAATCATCCCGGTGTCGTAAGCGGCCTTCGCAAAGAAGATCCCCGAGGAGCCCGCCATCAGAGTCCTGTCGAGGTCGAAGAACGCAGCGGCGCGCCCGGACACGGCTCAGACCTTGAGGATCACCGCGTCGCCCTGACCGCCGCCGGAGCAGATCGCGGCAATGCCGAGACCGCCGCCGCGCCGACGCAGCTCCAACGCGAGGCTGCCCAGGATGCGCGCGCCCGACGCGCCGATCGGGTGGCCGAGAGCGACGGCGCCGCCGTTGACGTTCACCTTGTTCTCGTCGATCCCCAGCATCCTGATCGAGTTGAGGGTGACCGAGGCAAACGCCTCGTTGATCTCCCACACGTCGATGTCCTCAGCCTTCAGCCCGGCCTTCTCCAGTGCCTTCATCGCGGCGCTGGCGGGCGTGGTGGCCAGGTAGGCGAAGTCGTTGGCGCTCTGTGCGTGCGTGACAATCTGGGCCAGCACCTCGCGGCCGTTGGCCGAGGCCCACTCGTCCGAGGCCAGCACCAGGGCGCCACCGGCGTCGTTGACGCCGGGAGAGTTGCCGGCGGTGTGCGAGCCCTCCTTGCCGACCAGTCCGGGCAGCGACGCAAGGCGCTCCAGGGAGGTGTCGCGGCGCGGGGCCTCGTCGACCTCGACCACGGTGTCGCCCTTGCGCCCCTTGATCGTCACAGACACGATCTCCTCGGCCAGCCGGCCCTCGTCGGTGGCCTTCAGGGCCAACTCGTGCGAGCGCAGCGCCCAGCGGTCGAGGTCGGCGCGCGTCAGCTCAAGCTCGTCTCCGATCTCGGTGGCCTCGACGAACATCTGCTTGCCCGAAAAGGGGTTGGTGAGCCCGTCGTGGACCATCGCGTCCAGCGCCTTGGCGTCACCCATGCGAAAGCCGAAGCGGGCGCCGGGGAGCAGGTAGGGAGCGTTTGACATCGACTCCATGCCACCGCCGACGCCGACCTGCACGTCGCCCGCGCGAATCGCCTGGTCGAGGATCACCGCGGCGCGCAAGCCGGAGGCACACACCTTGTTGATTGTCTCCGAGGAGACCTCCTTGGGAATGCCGGCCTTGATCTGGGCCTGGCGCGAGGGGATCTGCCCCTGACCGGCCTGGAGGACCTGTCCCATCACCACGTGGTCAACCTGCTCGGGCTCCACGCCGGCGCGTTCCAGCGCGGCCCTGATCGCCACGGCGCCAAGCTCGGTGGCATCAAGCGAGGACAGGCTTCCGCCCATCTTGCCGATGGGGGTACGGGCGGCGCCGAGAATCACGGTCTTGGGCATGGCAGTAAGTGCTCTCCTGGGTTGGGGGAAACGTCGAGAGAACGAGAATGCTAGCGAGGTGGATATCGTGGCCCCTGCCGTGCACGTCTCAGCGACCATCAAACCGGGCTCGGACACCGCCGCCGACACGATCGCGTTGGGGCTCTTCGAGGGTGAGGACCCCGGGTCGGAGACTCCCGGCGCGGTCGTCGAGCTGCTCGAGAGCGGCGAGGCCCGTCGCGCGTTCAAGTCACTCGCCGTCACACACGCCGAGGGCAAGCGCTGGTTGCTGGTCGGCCTCGGTTACGCCAAGGACTTCACCCCCGAGCGCGCCCGCGTGTGCGCCGCGGTAGCTCAGCAGCGCGCCCTGGAGATGTCCACGCGGACGCTCTGCTGGCAGCTTCCCCACGAGGCGGACCCCGCGGTTGCGGGCGCGCTCGTCGAGGGCACCCTGCTCGCGGACTACCGTTTCGATCTGCACAAGTCCGCGCCGAGCCCCGTGGCGGGCGACGCCCCCAAGCACCTCGACGCGCTCACGATCTCCGCGCCCGGGGCCGACTCGGCCGCGGAGCTGGAGACAACGGTGAGCGAGGCCGCGATCGTCGCCGAGGCCGTCAACGGCGCCCGCGACCTCCAGAACCGGCCGGCCAACGACCTCACGCCGACCGCGCTTGGCGAGTATGCGCTGAAGCTGGGTGAGGAACTAGCGACCCTGTCGGTCGAGGTCGAGGGCCGCAAGGCAATCGAGGCCCGCGGCATGGGTGCGTTCGCCGCGGTGGCCCAGGGCTCCGATCAGGAGCCGGCGTTGATCACCCTGCGCTATGACCCACCCGGCGCCCAGGGCCCGCTGCTGGGCTTCGTGGGCAAGGCCGTGACCTTCGACAGCGGCGGCATCTCGCTGAAGCCCGGGGCCAAGATGTCGGAGATGAAGTTCGACATGTCCGGGGGCGCCGCCGTGATCCAGGCGGTGGCGGCGATCGCGCGACTCGGGCTGCCGGTACGGCTGGTGGCCGTGGTGGGCGCCACCGAGAACCTCCCCAGCGGCCGCTCGGTGAAGCCCGGCGACATCGTGACGGCCGCCAACGGCAAGACGATCGAGGTCAACAACACCGACGCCGAGGGCCGCCTGGTACTCGCCGACTGCCTGCATCACGCCGTTTCCCTCGGAGCCGAGCAGATCGTCGACCTGGCCACGCTCACGGGCGCCGTGATCATCGCGCTGGGCTCCACCCACGCGGGCCTGATCGCCAATGACGACGAGCTGGCGGAACGCCTCACGGCGGTCGGCCGGAAGACCGGTGAGATCCTCTGGCGCCTGCCGCTGCACGAGGAGTACGACGAGCTTGTCAAGGGCCGCTACGGCGATCTGGACAACGCCCCGGAAGGCCGCAAGGCGGGCACCATCACCGGCGCCACGTTCCTCTCGAACTTCGTGGGCGAGACGCCCTGGGCTCACCTCGACATCGCCGGCTCGGCCTGGGACCTCGGGCGGGCCTACGCCCCCAAGAGCGCCTCCGGCTACGGCGTGCGCCTACTGGTCGAGCTGGCGCGCTCCTACGGCGCCTAGCGGCAACCCGGGCGCTCACTCAACCAGCGGTTCGCCAACACGGGAACCGACGGGCTGCTCCAACCAGCGGGTCACAAACCCCCACGCCTCGCTGCGTGGATCGATGTGCACCCGGTGACCACCGGCTGGTCCCTCGATCTCGATCAGCTCAACCTCGCCGCCCGCATCCCCCGCGCGCCGCGCGTACTCACGGCTGAGGCGCACCGTGACGGTCTCATCCTGCACGCCGTGCACGAGCAGCACGGGCAGCTCGAGCGGGACGAAGTTGATCGGGTCCCCCACCGCGTAGCGCTCCGGCAGATCCTCGGGGGCGCCGCCCATCAGCGCTCGCACGGCGCCACCGCGCCAGGCGCGATAGCCCGCGGCCAGATCAACCACCCCCGCCTGGGAAACGGCGCACTTGAAACGCACCTGCGGCTGGGCGCCGGTAACGCCGGCGGGCAACTGCTCGCGACCGGCGGCCCACAGCGCGAGGTGGCCGCCGGCTGAGTGACCGATGACGCTCGCGCGCTCCAGGTCCAGCGGGGCCTGGACCTTGGCGAGGTGATCGACGGCGGCGGCGACATCCTCAAAGGTCGCGGGCCAGCCGCCACCGCCTCCGAGACGGCGATACTCGATGTTCCACACCGCCCAGCCCCGCCGCCGCAGATCGCCGGCCAGCCCCCGCATCACCACTCGGCCGTAGCGCTGCTGCCAGGAGCCGCCGTGCACGAGGACCATCACCGGATGGGGGCCGACGCCGCGCGGCAGGTACAGATCGGCCCGCTGCGCACGGTCCGAGCCATAGCGATAGGTCTTGCCACCCGTGAGGAAATCGAGGATCAGTCGCGCAAACGCCATCGGCGGGCATCCTAGGGGTCCATCGACGGTTCCATCGGCGGGCGCCCGCGGGTCCCACCACCGACGGCCGGAACGTCCCCCTCGCCGCAGCGGTCTGTGAGAATGCTCGACCATGAACTTCGACCTCTCTCCCGAGCACGAGCTGATCCGCCGCACCGTCCGTGAATTCGCCGAGGGCGAGGTTGCGCCGGTGGCTGAGGAGCTGGACCGCACCAAGTCCTTTCCGTACGAGATCGTGGCCAAGCTGGCCGGCCTGAACCTGATGGGCATTCCCTTCCCCCAGGAGTACGGCGGGGGCGGCGGCGACTCGCTGGCCTACGCCCTGGCGGTCGAGGAGCTGACCCGCGTGGACTCCTCGGTGGCGATCACGCTGTGCGCGCACACCTCGCTCGGCACCCAGCCGATCTACCTGTTCGGCTCGGAGGAGCAGAAGCAGCAGTGGCTACCCCGGCTGTGCTCCGGCGAGGTGCTGGGGGCCTTCGGGCTGACCGAGCCCGAGGCCGGTTCCGACGCGGGCAACACCAAGACACGCGCTCGCCGGGAGGATGGCGAATGGGTGATCGACGGCGCCAAGCAGTTCATCACGAACGCCGGCACCGAGATCTCGGGAGTGGTCTGCATCACAGCGGTCACCGGCGATCCGGGCGCCGCGGCGGCCGAGCGGGAGATCTCGAACCTGATTGTCGCCAACGGCACTCGGGGCTATGAGCAGGGCGAGCCCTACCGCAAGATGGGCTGGAACGCCTCGGACACCCGCCCGCTGACGTTCACCGACTGCCGCGTGCCCGAGGAGAATCTGCTGGGACCGTGCGGGCAGGGCTTCAAGCAGTTCCTGCACATCCTCGACATCGGGCGCATCGGCGTCGCGGCGATGGGCGTGGGCCTAGCTCAGGGCGCGCTGGACCAGGCGCTGGCCTACGCCAAGGAGCGCCGGGCCTTCGGCAAGTCGATCTCGAAGTTCCAGGCCATCCAGGCCAAGCTCGCCGACATGAGCACCGAGATCGAGGCCGCCCGCCTGCTCGTCTACCGGGCCGCCCTCGAGAAGGACGCGGGGCGCAACTTCACCCTGACCGCCGCCCAGGCCAAGCTCAAGACCGGTCGCCTCGCGGTGCGCTGCGCCGAGGAGGCCGTGCAGATCCACGGCGGCTACGGCTTCATCGAGGAGTACCCGGTGTGCCGTTTCTACCGCGACGCCAAGATCCTCACGATCGGCGAGGGCACCGACGAGGTGCAGCAGATGGTGATCGCGCGCGCCCTCGGCGCCTAGACCCTTAGTTCTTAGTGCTTACCCCCGTGGACGCGTCCCGGGAGCGTAGACCCGTAGACCTATGGACGGGTAGCCGGCTAGCCGCGCGCTGTGGCGGCGATCTCCTCGGCCACGGCACGCACCGCGGGACCGACTCGATCGATCAGCTGAGCCCGCGAGAAGGCATCGGCGGGGACCACGACGTCAATCGCAGCCCGCAGTTCGCCCGGC
Source organism: uncultured Solirubrobacterales bacterium (assembly GCA_963813115.1). GTDB lineage: Bacteria > Actinomycetota > Thermoleophilia > Solirubrobacterales > Solirubrobacteraceae > Palsa-744. The sequence continues at coordinate 1,314,032 of CAWEXS010000002.1, read as the reverse complement.
CCACCCATCACCAGTCCGGCGATCGACCGGCGGCCGATGGCCAGCTCCTCGTCCTCGATGCCGTAGCCCTGCCCGCGAGTCAGCTCCAGCTCCGCCAACAGGCTCTTCTTGGAGGTGATGCAGTTGGGGCCCCGGCGGTCGAGCTTGAGATTGCTCACGAACTCGCGCAGCTCCTCTTCGGGGAGGCTCGCCACGAGCACCTTGCCGGCGGCGGTGCAGTGGATCGGCAGTCGCGAGCCGATGCCGAAGCCCAGATCGACGGCGTGCTGACCGCGACGATGGCTCTGTAGACGATCGATGTAGGAGACCTCGCCACCGTCGAAGATGGCCATGCCGACCGTGCCGCCGCTCTGTGCCCTGAGATCCGCGAGCCCCTCGCGGGCGTGCCGGCGCAGCGCCAGGGAGTCCAGCAGGGCGAGGCCGAAGTCGGCGACCCTCGGCGCGAGCCGGTACTTACGTGATGGGCCCTGCTCCAGATAGCCGAGCACCGTGAGGGTGGTCGCATAGCGGTGGGTGGTGGAGCGACCCAGCCCCAGCTCGTCGGCCATGTCCGCGATGCCCCGCACGGGACGCTCGGGGCTGAAACAGGCCAGCAACGCCAAGCCGGCGCGCAGCGAGGAGGAGAACCTGCCGGGACGGTCCGGATCGAGACTTTCGCCGATCGGGAACGGCTGATCCTGCCTGGGGAAAGTCGTTATGGCCATTTAAATCAGCTTGTCTATTGGAAAACAGCAGTTGACACAGAATACCGCGAGGAGGTCGGCATCATGGCAGTGGACCGATAGCCGGAATAGTCGCAAAGAGAGCACTCATATCGGGAGTACCCGATTATTTAGCAAGGCATGCTCGCGGTCAGCCGGCCTCGGGTGGGGCGGCACGCGCCAGCAGGGCGGTGGCGGCGCTGGCGGGGTCCAGACGGCGCTGCACCACCTCCTCCAGCAGCCGCTGGAAGTCGGCGTCCTCACGCAGCTCCTCCTCCAGGCGTCGGCGCAGCCGCGCGGTCGCGAGCGCCAGCACCTCGTTGCGCAGGTTGCGACCCCGGCGCTCGACCAGCTGACCCTCGGCGAGGATGTGCTCGCGATGAGCGTTCAGGTGCTCCACAAGCTCGGCGATCCCGCGACCGTGGGCGGCCTCGGTCCTGACGATCGGCACCCGCCACCCCGGCTTCTCGCCCGCCGCGTGATCGAGGTTGGCCAGCGAGAGCACGCCCCTGATCTCGCGCACCATCGTGTCCGTGAGGGGGTGGTCGGCCTTGTTGATCACGATCACGTCGGGGATCTCCATGACCCCGGCCTTCAGTGCCTGGATCGAGTCGCCCGAGCCGGGCATCAACACAAGCACGATCGTGTCGGCGTGGTCGATGATGTCGATCTCCGCCTGACCCACCCCGACGGTCTCCACGAACACGTCGTCACGACCGGCCGCGTCGAGCAGCAGCGCGGCCTGTAGGGCCGCCTCGGAGAGCCCGCCCAGGGCGCCCCGGTTGGCCATCGAGCGGATGAACACCCCCTGGTCGAGGAAGTGCTCCGTGAGCCGGATGCGGTCGCCCAGCAGCGCACCCTGGGTGAAGGGCGAGGAGGGATCGACCGACAGCACCCCCACCGTCCGTCCCGCTTCGCGCCGGGCGCGCGTGAGCGCCCCGATCAGCGTCGACTTGCCCACCCCGGGGGGTCCGGTGAAGCCGTAGACCGCCGCCCGGCCGGTGTGGCCGTAGACCATGCGCACCAGCTCCCAACCCTCGGGGCGGTCGTCCTCGACCAGCGAGATCGCCCGGGCGAGCGCACGCCGGTCACCCGCCAGCAGACGCTTGGCCAGATCGGCGGAGTCCTCCTTGTTCCTCGGTGCGGCCATCGAGGCGGGAATGATGCCAGTCGCCGCCCGGTTACCATGACCGCTCGTGAGTTCCCGCCCGAAATTGGCAGGCCGGCCCGAGGAAATGCCCCCCGACGGGGTGAGCGCCGCGACCGCGAGCGAGCTGCCGGAGTTCCTGCGCCGCGAGCCACCGCCACGCTCCGGCGGCCCGCGGGCGCTGCTGCGGTTCATGCGGGCCAACAACATGCTCAATCGGCACTACGCCCTGCTCCTTGCTCGCCTCGTGCTGCTCAAGTTGCGCCACGGTCCGCGCCTGAAGACCGACGGCCTGTGCTTCATCTGCCCCGGGGTAAAACTGGAGATCGGGCGGCACGCCACGCTGCACATCGGCCGCTGGGCCTGGATCGGGCACGCCACCAAGATCCGCGTGCACGAGGGCGAGGTGCGAATCGGGGCCAAGACCGTGATGGGCCAGGAGTGCACCATCTCCGCCTTCCAGCACGTCTCGATCGGGCGCGAGTGCATCGTGGCCGACCGCGTGATGCTGATCGATTTCGATCACGGCGTGGTCGAGGTGGAGCGTCCGATCCGCCTCCAGGGGATCTACAAGCGCGACGTCCGTGTCGGCCACAACGTGTGGATGGGCTACGGGGCGTGTGTGCTGCGGGGCGTCACGGTGGGCGACAACAGCATCATCGGCACGAGCGCGGTGGTCACGACCGAGGTGCCCGAGAACGCGGTGGTCGGCGGCGTGCCGGCGCGCGTGATTCGCATGCGCGAGCAGCCCCGCCTCATGCGCTGGGAGTAGTACGCACCACTCCCCGGACCGCCGCGCGAGACGCCGCCCCGGCCCCCTCGGGGGGGCCTCATCAAATTCTTTGCCGTGCCCGCGTCAGGGCACGAGCAACGTCGCCGGATCGGCGTGGATCGCCAGGTTGCGCGGCCCCGCTCCTCCCCCGTCCGCGCCCGCGGCCAGCGCGCTTTGCAGCGCCCGGTGGTGCCCCTCGAAGCGCTCGCGGGCGTAGGGCACCGCGAGATCCCGGGAGACCATGAAGGCCCAGTCGCTGGCCTGGAGGGCCAGCAGCTCCCTGACCACCGCCTGCGAGCGGGGCTCACGCAGAACCTCAAGCTCGGCCGCGCGGGCCGTGAAAGCGATCTCGGCGACCGCGGGAGCCGACCAGGTTGAGAGATCTCCGCCCTGCCCCCAGGTGCTCGCCTGCCAGTCCCCACCCTCAGGCAGGGCCGCCGGCTCCTGGCACTCCAGGGCATCGTCGAGGCGCACCAGCTCAAGACCCTGGCGAGTGCACTCCTCGACCACCGCGGTGAGCCAGGCGGTGCCCTCATACCACCAGTGCCCCAACAGCTCGGTGTCCAGGGCGCACACCGCCAGCGCACCCCCCGGCAGCTCGGCGCCGTCGCGATCCAGGCGCTTGCGTGTCCTGGCCACGAAGTCCGCGGCGTGCTCGCGAGCGAGGCCGAGCGCCTCGGCGTGGTCGTAGGGCTCGCCGTCGTTGGCCCAGGGGTTGTGGTGGTGGATCGTGTGCCGGTGGTAGTCGCGATAGCGACCGTGCGCGGGGTAGCCCTCGTCGCTCCACACCAGCGACATCGTGGCGCGGTCGATCGGCACGAGCGTCACCCCGGACTCCCCCCGCAGCGGGCGCAGATGCGCGGGGGAGCCGAGGCCGAAGCGGTTGGTCAGCTCCACACAGGTGGCCCGCACCCCGGCCTGCGCGAGCGTGGGCTCAAGCCACGGAGCGTGGGCGCACTCGGGCAGCCAGAAGCCGCCGCGCCAGTCCGCGCCGAAGCGGGCCCGGTGGGAGTCGACGCCGCCGCGCACCTGTGCGCGTAGCCCGGCCTCGGTGGCCAGCAATGGCAGCACCGCGTGCGTCGCCGAGGAGGTCCACTGGGCGTGCGGAGCGAGCGCCCCCGACAGATCCCCCCCGTGACGGGCGAAGCGCTCCAGGGCGCCCTCGTAGTCGCCCCAGGAGCGTTCCAGCTCGCGGGCCAGCATCTCGTGGCCACCCGCTCTGAGACCCTGGATGTCTTGCTCGTGGGTGTGGCGGCGCACGTCGCTCACGAACGCCGTGAAGCGCTCCCCGATCCCGGGGGCCTGGAGCTGGTCGCATAGCACCGGGGTGAGCGACAGCGTGATCGGGGCCCCCTCGTCGAGCAGCTCCACCAGCGGCAGGTAGCAGGTGGCCATCGCCTCCCACAACCACTCCTCACCAAAGGGCCAGGTGCCGAAGCCCTCCACGTAGGGCATGTGCGTGTGCAGGACGATCGCGAGCCGGCCGCGCGCCTTGCCCACCGAACTCACCCGGTGGGGCCGCTGAGCGAGACGCCGCTCATGGACGGCAGACCGCGATGAAGTCCAGCGCGCGGCTCATGTCGGCCTGGCCGGCCGGGCGCAGCACGAAATCCGAGGCCGCGATCGCGGGGGTGAACCAGTCGTAGAAGCGCTTGGTGAGACCCAGTCGCTTGTGCACCGCATCCCATCCCAGCTTCAGGGCCAGCTCGTGCGCTCGCAGCTTGCGGGCGTGGAACAGGCCGAAGAGCGCCACCGAGGCGAAGTGTTCGCGACAGAGGCCCTCGAATTCCTCGGGGCGATACTCGTGCACGTGCCACGGGTTGTCCGAGCGCTCCGCTCCGGCGGGGGCCAGCGTGAGCACGTTGGGCGTGGAGAGGAAGACCATCCCCTGATCGCCCACGAGCGCGCGGAAGTGCTCCAGCACCGCGCCGGGCTCCTGGATGTGCTCGATCGTCTGTAGGAACACCACCGCGTCGGCCTCCTCGGAGAAGCCCTCCACCAGGTCGCGGGCGAAGCGCAGATTGCCGCGGCCGTAGCGCAGGCGCGCGTGCTCGTGGGCCTCGGGGTTCGCGTCAACCCCGACCGTGCTCGCGGCGGCCCCGGCGAGCACGTTCGAGCCGTAGCCCTCGCCACAGGCCATGTCGATCACGCGCAGTCCCGCTACCTGGGCGGCGATCCACTCGTAGACCACCAGATGGCGCCGATACCAGTAGTTCTCCTCGGGAACATCGGGGAGTGTGCGCTCGCCGGTGAGCGACAGCGGCGGTACGCCGTCGGGCTGGTCGCGCTGCACATATGAAGACACGGACACGGCGCGCGAGTATATGGTGCCAACCCGTGGCACCCAATCTGACCGCCGAGGAGATCCGAGACGTAAACACTCGCTACCACGACGTGGCGGCGGATCACTACGACTCCAAGTGGGGCATCGACTTCGGCGAGCTGGGGCACGATCAGGTGATCGCGAAGGTCCGCAAGGCGCTTGGCGGCACACCCGGCCACTACCCCCGCTCGCTGGAGATCGGCTCGGGCACGGGGTACTTCACGCTCAACCTGATGCGCGCCGGCCTGATCGACGAGGCCACCTGTAGCGACATCTCCCCGGGCATGCTCGCGGCGCTCGCGGCCAACGCCGAGCGGCTGGGATTGAAGGTCAAGACCAAGCCCGCCGACGCCGAGCGCCTGCCGTTCGCCGACGAAAGCTTTGACCTCGTGCTGGGTCACGCGATCCTCCACCACATCCCCGACCTCGCCCAGGCCTTCGCCGAGTTCGAGCGCGTGCTGGCACCCGGCGGGATCGTGCTGTTCGCGGGCGAGCCCTCCCGTTACGGGGACCGCCTCGCCCGGGTTCCCAAGCGCGCCGCCACCGCCGTGGCGCCCCTGTGGCGTCGTGCCATCGGCGCCCGGCCCGCACCGCCCGCCGAGGGTGGCGCACCGGATGCCGCCCTGGAGGGCGTGGTCGACGTGCACGCCTTCGCCCCCGCCGAACTGACCGGCCTCGCGCGGGGAGCGGGCTTCGAGGATGTGCGGGTCGTCGGCGAGGAGCTGGTGGCCAACTGGTTCGGCTGGACCAACCGCACCCTGGAGGCCACCGCCGAGCCCAGTGAAGTCCCGTGGGCCTGGCGGCAGTACGCCTACCGCGGCTACCTCGTCTTGCAGGAGCTGGACCGCCGCTTCCTCGAGTCGCGTCTGCCCGCGGCGATCTTCTACAACCTGATCGTCTCCGCCCGCAAGCCCGGCTGAGGCCTACCGCCCGCCTGCCACGGACCGACCCTGCAAGGGGACCGGCGCGGTTGCCGTCCGCCGTGTGTTTGGATGGGCCGCGATGATCACGCGCACGATCACGCTGGCCGTGTGCGCACTGCTGATCGGGGGGAGCCTCTCAGCATCGGCGCAGGGCGCGAGTGCCGTCGAACCAGTCGGCCCGCCGTCCACGATCGGCCCCTGCCAGGTGCCTCCGCCCGCGGGCAGCTCGCGCTTCGCGCTCTCAAGCGACGGCTTGAAGCGTACGGCGGTCCTGCACGTGCCCCCGACCGCCACCGCTCATCCGCTGCCACTGCTGATCGCGCTCCACGGCTACGGCGGCAGCGGCGCCGCCTTCGAGCGGGACACGGGTTTCTCCGCCATCGCCGACCGAGACGGGTTCGCCGTGGTCTACCCGGACGCCCACGGACCGGAATGGACCATCAACGGCTCCGACCGCGACGTTGACTTCATCTCGCGGCTGTTGGTCGCTCTGGCGAACGTGGCCTGCATCGATCCCCGGCGGATCTACGCCACGGGAGTCTCAAACGGCGCTCGCATGGCGGCCCGTCTGGGCTGTGACCTCAGCGAGGACATCGCCGCGATCGCGCCGATCGCGGGTGGCTACAGCACGCTGCCCGCCTGTCGACCACTGCGGCCGGTGTCGGTGCTGGAGATCCACGGCACCGCCGACACCACCGTCCCCTACGAAGGCCGTGGCCCCGAGCACGCCGGGGCGGTGCTGTCCTACGTGTTTGCCTGGGCCGCCCGCGACGGCTGCGCGATCCGGCCCACCAAGGCCAAGATCGCCCTCCACACGGTGCGCTACCGCTGGAGCGACTGCCGCGGGGGAGCGATCGTGGAGCACATGCGCATCTACGGGGGAGGGCACGGCATGCCCGACGCCGCCGGGGCCGAGATCAGCTCCGGCGGCCCCCACACGATCGCGGGAGCCGAGCAGGTCTGGCGCTTCCTGGCGCCCATCACGCTCAGCCCTGCGGACTCCTCGCCCGATTCCTCGCCGGACAGCGAGGGGGACGCGGCCACGGCCGCCCACGCGCGCTACATGAGCAGGTGACAGACCCCCTGGGCGACCTGTAGCACCAGCAGGCTCAGGTCTCGCAGGGCAGCCGGCTGTGCGGCGGAGTTGTCGCTGAAGCGCACCGTGCCGTCCTGGTCGCGAACGCTGTAGCTGAGCACCGACCCCGGCCGTGGCGCGAGCACCAGGCCCTTGGTGGCAGGGTCGTGCAGTGCTTCCTGGATCGCCCGCGCCTTGACGATCTGCGGGTCGCTCAACTTGAGGGTGGGGCCACCGTTGCAGTGCACGCCGCCTTCTTCGTTGACCAGCAGCGTCAGCTTCGCGCCCGGCACGCTGCCGGTGCGAGTCACGATGAACAGGTCCGGCGCCTTGATCCCGCCGCTACAGCCCGCGAGCGCGACCCCCACGCAGAGCGCCACCAGGGCCGTCGCGGGCCAGAAGAGCCGCCTCATGGGTGCGGCGAGCCGTCTCATGCGTTGACCGCCACCCCACCACGGCGGGGGTCCCCGCCGCCGGCCAGTTCGCCGTGATGGCAGCGCACCGCCTGGACCCCGCCAAAGAACAGGTTGAGCGCTCCGAAGCACACCAGTCGGTGGTCGCTGCCCGCGAGCGCTGCGGTGTCGATTCCCGGCTCGGCGTAGACCACCCCGTTCTCGTAGTGCACCCGCGGGGCCATCACGGCCTGCGGGGCGGTGAGCCCGTGGTCGACCACCCCCACGATCGTCTGTAGCAACGCCGAGCGGATCCGGTTGGAGCCCGCGCTCCCCAGCACCAGCTCGACCTCACCGTCGTGCATCACCACCGTGGGGGCCATCATGCTCGGCATCCGCCGCCCGGCGGGGTGCAGGTGAAAGCCCAGCGGATTGAGGTCCTCCTCGCCCATGATGTTGTTGATGTGCATCCCGGTCCCCGGCACCACCACCCCCGAGCCCTCGCCGTTGGTGCAGGTCACGCTGCACGCCTGGCCGTTGCCGTCGAGCACCGAGATGTGAGTCGTGGCGCCGAGCCGCCCGCGCAGAAAGCGCTCGAGGAAACCCTCCTCGTCGAGACCCCGCACGAAGTCCGGGGTGCGCTCGGTCTGGGCGGCGGCCATCACCTCGACCAGATCCTCGACGCGCGGTGGCCCGGGGCGACGGTCGAGCAACCCGAGCGCGTAGGCCAACAGGGTGCCGCCCGCCGACGGCGGCGGGTTGGTGAGCACCTCACGCTCGCGGTAGCGCATGCGGGCGGGCTCGCGCAGGATCGCGCGGTACTCGCTCAGCGCCGCGCTGGTGACCGACCCCCCGCGGGCCTGTAGCCAGTCGTTGACCGCCCCCGCGATCTCCCCGCCGTAGAACGGCTGTGCGCCCTCCCTCCCCAGCAGCGTGAGGGTGTCCCCCAGCTCGGGGTTGTGCAGCACCTCACCCTCGCGCAGGACGCGTCCCGCGGGTGCCCACAGCGCCGCGCACTCGGGACTAGAGACGAGCAGCTCGGCGAGGATCTCCGCGACATAGGCCTGCCCGGCGTTCAGCTCGACCCCCGCGCGTGCCGCCCGCGCCGCGGGCTCGGCAAGCTCGGCCAGGGACACCGTTCCCCAGCGGGCCACCGCCTCGCAGGCGCCCGCCGGTGTCCCGTAGATCCCGCAGGAGGCGGGCCCGATGTGAAACACCTGGGCGGCGTCCCCGAAGGACACGTCGATCGCTTGCAACTGCGCCGCCGAGCCGTCCTGCGCTCGCGGGGGCGCCTCCACGAAGAAGTCGAGCAGGGCGGGCTCCTGCCCGCCACCGGCGACCATCATGTAGCCCCCGGCGCCCAGCCCGGTGAGCAGGGGCTCGGCCACGAACGACATCAGCATCGCCCCCACCGCGGCGTCGACGGCGTTACCGCCTTCCCGCAGCACGCGCGCACCGGCCTCCGCCGTCAGCGGATGCCCAGCGGCGACGACACCCTGCCTAGACGCGCTCATTCACGCGTACGTTAGGGGAGAAACCCCTGGGAGTCCTCCGCCGAAGCGTTGAGCGCCCTAGACGTTCGGGATGAACTCGGGTACGTCAAGCTCATCGACCGCGAGGCCTCCGCGACGCTGGGCGACGCCCGTGCGATCGCGGCTGACGGCACTCGCCCCGGCACGCTGCACGCGCGGCTCGCCCGCGGGTTCCTCCAGGCGGCTGCGTGTATTCGCCGTTCTTGTGATCCGCGCGTTGCCGTAGCCGGTGGCCACCACGGTCACCCACACCTGGTCGTCGAGCTTCTCGTCGACCATCGCGCCGAAGATGATGTTGGCGTCCGGGTGCGCGGCCTGCGAGACGGCCTTGGCGGCCTCGTTGACCTCCCACAGCGAGAGGTCGCGCCCCCCGGTGATCGAGAGCAGGATCGAGCGGGCGCCCTCCATCGAGGTTTCAAGCAGCGGCGAGGCCACGGCCTGCATCGCGGCATCGGTGGCCCGGTGCTCGCCAACGCCCATGCCGATCCCGAGTAGCGCGTTGCCGGCCTCCGACATGATCGTGCGCACGTCGGCGAAGTCGAGGTTGATCAGGCCCGGCAGCGTCACCAGGTCGGAGATGCCCTGCACGCCCTGACGCAGCACGTCGTCGGCGACGCGGAAGGCCTCGACCATCGCGGTCTGCTTGTCCAGCACCGAGAGCAGGCGATTGTTGGGCACCACGATCAGCGTGTCCACCTCGTCGGCCAGCGCCCGCACGCCCTGCTCGGCCTGCTCGCCGCGACGCGAGCCCTCAAAGCCGAAGGGCTTGGTCACGATCGCGACCGTGAGCGCTCCCACCTCGCGGGCGATGCGCGCCACGATCGGCGCCGCCCCCGTCCCGGTACCACCACCGGCACCGGCGGTGATGAAGATCATGTCCGAGCCCTTCAGCAGGGACTTGATGCGGTCGTAGTCGTCCATCGCGGACTGGCGACCCAGATTGGCGTCCGAGCCCGAACCCAGGCCCCGCGTCAGCTCTGCGCCGATGTGCAGGGTCAGGTCGGCCGTGGACTGCTGGAGCGACTGAAGATCGGTGTTGATCGCGAGGAACTCGACGCCCACCACCTCGGCCTCGACCATGCGGTTGACGGCGTTCACGCCCGCGCCACCGACGCCGACGACGCGTATCACCGGCTGGGCGACCGGGGCCGCGCTGCCGAACGGGCGGCGGTCCTCGCGTGCATAGACGTCCATCGCGGGCGGCGCCGTGGGGCTGGGGGCGGCCTGCGGGGTGGCGCGCTCCAGAACGTTCTCGGGGATCTCCGAGGAGAAGGCGTGACGCAGGCGCTCCTGAGGGCTCGGGATGCGAGTCGGCTCCTCGGCTACTTCGGGGGAGGGGCTCAGCGCGGGGTGCGGCAGGCCGCTCGCGCGCGCCGCGGGCGCCTCGCGCAGCGTCGGCTCGGAAGTCTCCTCGCCGGATGCGTGCTCACCGGATGCCTGCCGACTGCTTGCAGCCTCGGACGCGGCTGCGGGCGCGGACTGCTCGGGAGACTGCTCGGAGGGGTCCTGATCTTCGGTCTTGCGGAAGAGCGCTGCCAGGGGCCCTTCACGCATGCTCGCACGCTTAGCGTTGGCCATGAGTGAGAACCTCCTGTGCGAGCTGACGGTAGGACTGGGCCGCGACACCGTCGGGCTCGTACTTGAGCACCGACATGCCCTTCACGGGGGCCTCCGCGAAACGCACGGTCTTGCGGATGCGCGAAGCGAACACGCGGTCGCCGAAGTTCTCCTCCAAGATCTCGATCGCCTCCTTGGCGTGGATCGTTCGCGAGTCGACCAGCGTCGGGAGGATCCCCTCGATGTCGACGTCTGGGTTGAGGTTCTCGCGAATCATCGCGAGGGTGTTCTGCAGCTGTATGAGTCCACGCATGGACAGATACTCGCACTGCACGGGGACGATTACCTTGTCAGCCGCCGTGAGCGCGTTGATAGTGAGCAATCCCAGGCTCGGCGGGGTGTCGATGCAGATGAAGTCGTAGTCGTCGAGGATCGGTTCGAAGGCCTTCTGCAACGAGCGCTCGCGACCGATCATGGTGGACATCGCGATCTCGGCCCCCGCCAGGTCGATCGAGGCACAGGCGATGTCGATCTCGCGCTTACGGACCACCTCGCGGATCGAGACCTTGTGCACGAGCACGTCGTACATCGACTTGTCCAGCGTGTCCGGGTCGATGCCCTGGGACATCGTGAGGTTGCCCTGCGGGTCCATGTCCACGCACAGCACCCGATGACCCTCCTCCGCAAAAGCGGCGGCCAGGTTCAGCGTGGTGGTTGTCTTGGCCACCCCGCCCTTCTGGTTGGCGAACGCGATGACCTTGGCCTTGCCGTTCACGGGAGGCTCCGATGCTCGATGGTGGGAAAGCCGTCGCGGGGGTATTCGCAGGCGGAGACACGATTCCTGCACAACCGATGCCGATCGCGCCCGCACCCCGGAGCAAGACCCGGCGGGACCGGCGCTTAGGATCAGCCCGTGAGCAAGACTGCGAAGCTCGCCCGGCGGCTGGAGGGGAAGCACATCTGCATCTGCGCGGGCTCGGGCGGGGTGGGCAAGACCACCGTCTCCGCGGCGCTGGCGCTGGGCCTCGCCAGGCGTGGGCAGAAAGTCGCCGTGGTGACGATCGACCCGGCCAAGCGCCTGGCCAACTCACTGGGTCTGAGCGAGCTGGACAATGAGCCGCGCCTGGTCGATCCGGCACGTCTGGAAACACCGGGAGCCGAGATGCGGGGCGAGCTGTGGGCGATGATGCTCGACTCCAAGCGCACCTTCGACGACCTGATCGGACGCCTGGCGCCCACGCCGGAGGCGCGCGAGGAGATCCTCGCCAACCGCATCTACCGCGAGCTGTCCTCGGCGGTGGCCGGCTCGCAGGAGTTCACCGCGATCGCCAAGCTGTATGAGCTGGACCGCGACGGGGGCTTCGACGTGATCGTGCTGGACACCCCGCCCTCGCGCAACGCGCTGGACTTCCTCGATGCCCCAAGCCGGCTGACGGGGTTCCTGGAGGGCCGGGCGCTGAAGGTCTTCCTCGCGCCCAGTGGCATGGCGACGCGCTTCGTGGGTCGCGGCACGGGCCTGGTGTTCTCGATGTTCGCGCGGGTCACCGGCGTGGACCTGCTCGGCGACCTCTCGACCTTCTTTCGCTCGCTCGGTGGGCTCACCGACGGCTTCAGCGAGCGCGCGCGGGGTGTGGAGCAGCTGCTGCGCGACCCCGCGACCACGTTCCTGCTCGTGACCTCACCCGAGCCCGAGCCCTCACGGGAGGCGATCTTCTTCGACGGCAAGCTCGCCGAGGCGGGCATGACTCGTGAGGCGCTGATCGTCAACCGCGTCAACCGCGACGGCCTGGACGGACATCCCGCCGAGGCCGTCCAGGCACTGTTCTCAGCCGAGCTGGGCGAGCCGCTGGCCGCACGCGTGGCCGACAACCTCGCGGACTTCGACGTGCTGGTGCGCCGCGACGCCGAGACCGTGGCGCACCTCACCCGCGTGCTGAACGAACCCAAGCCGATCCTGATCCCTCACCTCGACAGCGACGTGCGCGACACCGCCGGGTTGAGCGAGATCGAGAGTTATCTATTCGGGTGAAGCGGGGCTTTCTAGTGGGTCAACTTGCGCACGGGAGCAACGGCGCACGCGTCGTCGCCGGGGGCGTGTGCGCGCGAACCGAATAGAATATTTGGGAGCGACGATCGTGAATGACTCGGGCCGCGGTGAGGTGTGCTTGAGCTGGCCGCCGCGCAATGTCTACGCCTAATCGAGGAGGCAGCCGTGGCGGCACCAACGTTCGACCCGGACAAGTTCAAGGCGACGACGCGGGAGCAGTGGCAGGAGGCGGCCGGCGCCTGGGACCGCTGGGGTCAGACGCTGGAGAGCTGGCTAGGCCCGGCCACCGAGGCGATGCTCGACGCCGCCGGCGTTCGACCCGGCGCGCGCGTACTCGACGTGGCAGCGGGCGCCGGAGGTCAGACGCTGGCCGCGGCCCGCCGCGTGGGGCCCGACGGGCATGTGCTGGCCACCGACATCTCACCCACCATCCTTGAGTACGCCGCCGCTGCCGCGCGCGCTGCCGGCTTGGCTAACGTGGAGACCCGGGAGCTGGACGGCGAGAGTCTCGCCGGCGTGGAGGACGCGTCGTTCGATGCGGTCATATCGCGCGTCGGGCTGATCTACTTCCCCGACCAGCAGGGTGCGTTGGCTGAGATGCGGCGCGTGCTGCGCCCCGGCGGGCGGGTCGCAGCGATCGTCTACTCGACGCCCGAGAACAACCGATTCTTCTCGGTGCCCGTCGGGATCATCCGGCGGCGGGCCGAGTTGGGGGCGCCGCTGCCCGGCCAGCCGGGACCGTTCAGCCTGGGCAGCGAGGGGATACTCGCCGCCGCCTACGAGCAGGCCGGCTTTAGCGACGTTCAGGTCCAGACCGTACCCTCACCGCTGCGCATGACTTCGGCCGTCGAGTGTCTGCGCTTCGAGCGCGAGTCCTTCGGTGCCCTTCACCAGATGCTGGCGGGACTGGACGAGGCCGGTCGGGAGCAGGCCTGGCAGGAGGTCGGAGAGGCGCTCGGCGAGTTCGAGGACGATGGCTTTACCGGGCCGTGCGAGCTGCTGGTGGGTGCAGCGACGCGGTAGCGCCACCCGGCAGCCCGCTTTAGAACCTGTCTCCAGACCTACGGCGCCGGAGTTTTGAGACAGGTTCTTAGCCCGGCAGCCCGGCGAGGCTCAGCTGATCGGTCTCCCAGGGGTCGCCCTCGGCGTCTCGCAGCCCCAGCCCGGGCTCCTGACCGTCGTCCAGCAACAGCTCGTCGGCCACGACCACGAGGTCGGGGTCGAGATGACCGCAGATCACGTCTCTGAGTAGCGCGCGCAAATGATCGGCGAGGTCGCGCACCAGCGACAGCCCGCCCGCGTGCTCGACGGCGGTCCCCGCGATCACGGTGCGCTCCAGCGCGAGCGCCTGAAGCACCCGGGCACTCAACTCGGCCCGATCCTCCGGGGTGGCGCAGAGGGCGGCCAGGCGCCCGGCCAGCAATCCGCTGGAGGGCCCCTCGGGCTCCAGCAGCGCCCGCAGCGCGAGCAGATAGTCGCTGAGCGCTTCGTACTCGCCGTGGCGTTCGCAGCCCAGCTCGTAGCGCTCCAGCGCCCAGGCCAGCTCGTTCTCGCGGGGACGGCGCCGGGAGACCAGGTTGCAGAAGGCGCGCAGCTCGTCCTCCTGATCGGTGCCCACCACCAGCATGCCGTGGGGTCTGCCGCCGACGCCCAGCGCCAGCGGCCGCCAGGTGCCGCCGCCGACCTGCGCCCAACCGAGCGCGCCCAGCGTCACGCGACCGTCGCCGAAGAGCCGCAGCGCGCGCAGCAGCTCGTGCAGCACAGCGCACCCCTCGGCGACCGCGCCGCGGTCGCGCCCAAGCGGGGAAGACTCGATCGAATCGGCGCTGTAGACGACCAGGAGATGCTCCCCGTCGTGAGCGCCGCCGGGGCGCAGTACGCCCTCGGGCGCCCCCTGCAAGGCCTCGGGCCGCGCGATCATGAGGCCGGCCGCCAGCGGCAACTCGGCGGAGGCGATGATGAGCCCGTGCAGCGTGGCCATCAGGGTCAGCTCGGCACAACCACCGGCGACGGACCCTTCAAGCGCCAGCAAGGCCTCCTCCAGGCGCTCGGGGCTCAACTCGAAGCTGGTCTGCTGTGCAAACACGTCCTCCAGCAGCGCGCGCAGCGCGGCGGCCGCGCGTGCCCGTCGATCGCCACGACCGACGTTGACATCCTTGGCCTGTAGGTAGCGGTCGAGCCCGTCGAAGTCCGCGAGCGCCGCGACGGCGGGCCCGTAAATGTCCAGGCTCCTGAGCTTCGAGGAGTGCTCGGAGATGAACACCTCGGTGAGGGGCTCATAGCAATAGAGCGGCGAGCGCCCTCCACGCGTCCCCTTGGCGGCAAGCTCGTAGGGGACGTCCGCACCCGCGGCCAGCGCCTCCTGAAAGCAGGTCGCGGCCGCTTCGACGAAGCCTCTCAGAACAGTGTCGAGCTGACGTGAGCGCACGATCAGTCCACTTCGCCGCAGCGGGCGGCGCTCCTGCCAACGCAGCCGCTGTTGCGGGGATCGACTCAGGCGACCGTGGCGACATCGGCGACCAGCGCCGACTGCACCCGGTCCTCGCAGTCCGCGGCGAGCCAGTCCTCACCGTAGGTGCGCATGTCCTCGATGATGGGGATCAGCGCCCGGCCCTTCTCGGTCAGCGCGTACTCGACACGCGGGGGCACCTCGGGGAAGGTGTGGCGCTCGGCGATCCCCTCCTCCTCCAGGGCCCGCAGGCGCAGCGAGAGCGTGCGCGGGCTGATACCGGCAAGCGAGCGCTCCAGCTCGCAGAAGCGCGAGGCGCCCTCGGCGAGGTCACGGACCAGCAGCAGGGTCCACTTTCCGCACACGATCTCAGCCGTACGGCATACCGGACATGTCTCATCGACGGCCATTTCAGCCTTTACTTTACCAAGTGAAGTAAGGCCCGGCGGCTACGCGCTCTAGGCGACCGTGAGCGGCGGGCGTCCGGGCTGCTCCGGCGCCGGCACCCTGGCGGCCGATGAGGACTCCGCACCGGAGTCGCGACGGGCTTCGGCCTGGGCCACATCGTCCATCGTCGTACCACGCCGACCGTCGGCCTGCCACAGGAGCTTGAAGTCGTGCGGGCTCGAGGCCACGAGCATCGCCTCGTCGAACGTGACCCGGCCGGCCTTGACGTGTCCGAAGAGGGCCTGGTCGAAGGTCTGCATCCCGTAGTAGCCACCGGACTCGATGACCTCCATCAGCTTGCCCGTCTGGGAAGGGTCGACGATCATGTCGCGCACCCGGCCGGTCATGCGCAGGATCTCGCAGACCGCCACGCGGCCGCCGTTGGCACCGGCGACCAGCCGCTGGGAGATGACGCCCTTGATCGTGCCCGCGATCATCGAGCGCGCCTGATCGTGCTGGTGGGGCGGGAAGAAGTCGAGCATGCGGTTGATCGACTCGGGGGCGTCCACGGTGTGGATCGTCGAGAGCACCAGGTGCCCGGTCTCCGCGGCTGACAGCGCTGTCTGCACGGTCTCCTCGTCGCGCATCTCTCCAACCAGGATCACGTCGGGGTCCTGGCGCAGGACGCGGCGCAGGGCGCGCTTGAAGGACGCGGTGTCCATGCCGACCTCGCGCTGGTTGATGACCGAGCGCTTGTCGGTGTGCACGAACTCGATGGGGTCCTCGATCGTGACGATGTGCTTGTTCATCGTCTCGTTGATGTGATCGATCATGGCGGCCAGCGTCGTGGACTTGCCCGAACCCGTGGTCCCCGTCAGCAGGATGATCCCGCGCTCCTCTTCGGCTAGGTCGCGGACCACCGTCGGCAGCGAGAGTTCCTCGATCGTGTTGATCTTGTGGGGAATCGCCCGGCAGGCCAGCGAGATCACTCCGCGCTGGCGGAAGGCGTTGATGCGGAAGCGGGCCACACCGGTGATCTCGAAGGAGAAGTCGACCTCGTGCTCGTCGGAGAACTCCTGGAGCTTGGTGGGGTCGTGCAGGAGGTCGTGCAGTGCCCGCTCGGTGTCCTCGGCGCTCAGCTGCTCGGCGTCGGGGTCGGAGGACAGCTCGCCGTGGACGCGGTAGAGCGGCCCCGAGTTCACCTTCAGGTGCAGATCCGAGCCTTGACGGCTGACCAGCTCACGCAGTGCGACCTGCACATCGAACATGCTCCCCGCATCGGCAGGGAGCACGCTCGGCTTTAATCATCGATCGGGCGTTGGACGAGACCGGCGATCCCGCTGGACCGCAGGAACCAACAGCCGCTGCCCGCCATGTGACTGTCGCGGACTATGCGACGTCGCGGAGCTTCTGGGCCTCGGCGAGGCTCTGGAGCTTCTTGAGCGACTGGTTCTCAATCTGGCGGATGCGCTCGCGGGTCACGTTGAAGGTGCGCCCCACCTCGTCCAGCGTGCGGGGGTGCTCGCCGCCGAGGCCGTAGCGCAGCTCGAGCACGCGCCGTTCGCGATAGGAAAGATTCTCCAGGGCCTCGCGCAACGCCTCCTTGGTCAGGATTTCGGCGGCCCGCTCGTAGGGGGACTCGGCCCGCTCGTCGGCGATGAACTGGCCGAACTCCGACTCCTCCTCGTCACCGACGGGCTTCTCCAGTGACACCGGGGCCTGGGCGGAGCGCTTGATCGAGTCGACCTCCTCGGGGTCGATGCCGGTCACCTCCGCGATCTCCTCGGCGGTGGGTTCGCGACCCAGCTCGGTCACCAGCTTGCGCTCGGCGCGCCCGATCTTGTTGAGCTTCTCGACCACGTGCACCGGGATGCGGATCGTGCGCGCCTTGTCGGCCAGCGCCCGCGCGATCGCCTGGCGAATCCACCAGGTGGCGTACGTGGAGAACTTGAAGCCCTTGCGGTAGTCGAACTTCTCGGCCGCGCGCACCAATCCGAGTGTGCCCTCCTGGATCAGGTCGAGGAAGGGCAGGCCCTGGTTGCGGTAGTTCTTCGCGATCGACACGACCAGACGCAGGTTGGACTCGACCATCTTCTGCTTGGCGTCGAGGTCGCCGCGCTCGATGCGCTTGGCGAGGTCGACCTCCTCCTGGGCGGTCAGCAGGCGCACCTTGCCGATGTCCTTGAGAAACAGCTGCAGGGAGTCGGTGGTCATGTCCGGCTTGAGGTCCAGGGCGGTCTTCGCCTTGCGCCGGCCACGCTTGTCGGGCGCGCGCTCTACCTCCGAGGCGGCGGCGGTCGCCGGATCGATGTCCTCCACAAGCTCGATCTCGGACTTCTCCAGGAAGCCGTGCAGCTCCTCGACATCCGACTCATCCAAGTCCAGCTCGGAGGTTGCCTTAGAGATCTCCGTGTAGCTGAGTACGCCAACCTGCTGGCCCCGGGCCAGCAGGCCCTTGACCTCATCGAGCTCCTGAAGTTCGACTACTGACATCTATTTCCGTTTCCGTCGAGAAGGGACCCCGGGGCGCGAGGATGGCGACCCTGCCGGGATGTGACTGAGGACTACATGGTTGGCCAGGCCGATGACCGAGGTCGGGCCCGACACTGCCGCTGAAATCTGGGTACCTATGCTAACGCGTTACCTGCTCCAATCAAGCTGTGCAAGTCGATCTGCTGCCACCACAGAACACCACATGCCCGGTTGAGGTTTCTCCACCGGCGAGAAAATCTTCGCTCGGCGGTTCGCAAACCGCCAGCTTGCGCGATGATTGAGGATGGATGAGCGAGCCTTCAAACCACAAGCGAGCGCCCGCGGCGCCCCGTGAAACGGCCGGGATCCTGGCGAGCCTGCCCAATACGCGCCCGCAGCGCCCAAGCGCACGCCGCGCCCGGGCCACCGAGAAACCGGCCGCCAACGGGAGCAGCGCTCCCGCGAGCCGGACCAACGCGAAGGCCAAGAAGGCCCCGACGAAGACGGCCCCGAAACCCAAGCAGGCGCGCAAGGCGGCGAATGCCGGCCGCCGCGCACCCAAGACCCTCGCCGCGCTCGCGCCCCGGCAGGGCTTTGAGGTGGGCAGCGAAGTCGAGCAGGGACTCGCGGTGGGACCACCGAGCAGCATCGAGCTGGCAGGCTCGATCGTGGGCCTGCTCGGCGAGGTCGCCCAGGCCGGCGCGGTGTCCGGGGGACGCCTGCTCAGGGACGCCCTGGCCCGGCTGCAGGGCCGCTGAGGAGCGCCCCCTCCACACCCGCGGCTCACCGCTGCACGCCGTGACCCGAGCCCGTAATCCGGGCCTGTGACCCGAGCCCGTGACCTAAGCCTCTGACCCCGCCCTGTGGCCCGCGGTGGCCGGGGATCGTGCCTGTATACTGAGCGTTCGCCGAGCTTCTGCGACCCAGGTCGCGGGAGACGGGGGACCCAATGCGGCCCGAGATGTTTCGGTCCGCGGGGGCGAATCGGCCTTGTTTGGTCGTAGCGCGCAAGCGCGAGCCCGTCAGCTCACCCCGTAGGCACCGCCACTACATGCGCACGACGATCGCAAAGCTGCCTGCCCGATCCGTTGTCCTGGCCATCGCCGGGCTACTCGGCTTGCTCGCGCCCGCCAACGCACCGGCGGACAGCCGCGGAGCAGCGAGCGCCGCGCAAGCGCCGGGCACCGCGACCGTGCCCTCCGGGGGCGCTCCGACCGGCGGGCAGACGATTCTCTCGACCGCCACCACGGAGCCGACGCTGGCCACGAGCACCGGTCCGGTGACCCTGCAAGCTCACGCGGTAGCGATGCTCGGCCACGTTCTCAACTTCAGCGGCTCGGTCCCGATGCGCGACGCGCGCAAGCCGGTCGCGATCCAGCGCTATGAAGCGACCTTGGGCATCTGGGTGCAGGCGGCCGGCACCCGCGTGAACCGCCGCGGAGCGTTCCTGGCTCACTGGCGCACGAACCTGCCCGGACGCATCACGGTGCGCGCGGTGGTCCTCGGCCCGACGGGGCTGCGCGCGGGGACCGCTCAGGTGGACAGCTCGGCGCCGACGCAGATAACGGTGTATCGGCCCGCGCTGAGCACGTACTTCGGTCCCGGCTTCTACGGGCAGCAGACCGCGTGCGGGCAAACCCTGAGCCCGTTGCTCGTGGGCGTGGCCAACCGCACCCTTCCCTGCGGCACGCTGGTCGAAGTCAGCTACGCCGGACACAGCCTGACCGTGCCGGTGATCGACCGGGGCCCGTACGCGAACGGCGCGGACTGGGACCTGACAGAGGGTGCCGCCGTGGCCCTGGGGATCGGGGAAACCGTCCGCATCGGGACCCTGGTCGTGGGCGCCGCCGCGAACACCCCCACGCTGGGCCTGCCCCCCGGCGCCGAAGCGACCGCGGCCACCGGCGGCGCAGTCGCCGGCTAAGACACCCCGGCCGAGACAACCCGGCTGAGACGTCCCCTACTGCGGTTCGTCGGCCGGCGCGATCGAGCGCCCCGAGGCCCGCGCCGCATAAACCCCGGCGTCGGCATGGGCGGCCAGCGTCGCCGCGTCGCGTCCATCCTCCGGGCACACCGCGATGCCGATCGCAACCTCGAGCGGCGCCCCGTGATCGGTGGCGGAGGTTCTCACCGAGCGTGCCAGGCGCTCGGCCAGCATCCGCACTCCCACCCCATCGGTCTCGGGGGTCACGAGCCAATACCGTCCCTGGCTCTCGCGCGTCAGCAGGTCGGCGGGGCGCAGCTCCTCGCTGAGCGCACCCTCCACCTTGGCGATCATTTGCGAGACCGTCGAGGGCGAGCCGGCCTGGGCGAGCCGTTCCATGTCGACCACCTCGACCAGCAGCACGGCGAAGGGCAGCCCGTCCTCCTGGTGGCGCTCCAGGCGTCGTCCGATCGAGCCGATCCACGCCGAGGGACCCTCACCGCGCACATCGCGGATCTCGATCCGCGGCTGTCCCTCCCAGGGCGTGGCCGGGAAGTCCCGCTCGCCTGGATGGGCGGAGATCGCCTCCGGGGGCTCTTGGGCGAGCGGCCCCGACCCTCGCGGCTGCGGCTCGCGAGCGTGCGCCTGTCGGGGCTCAGGCGGGATCTCGTCACGAAGCGACGGGGGCGCCCCGGCGGCCTGCCCTCCGTGAGCCGGCAGCGAGGCGGCGACCGCCGAGCAGACAGCGGCGAGCCGGTCCGACAGCTCGGCAACCTGTCGCGGCTGGGGGTCGTGCAGCTCATCGAGCAACGCGTCCCACAGCACGCCCCGCATGGCCTCGCAGGCGACAACCGCGGCGGCGGAGTCGGCGGCACCCGCCAGGACTCCCAGCCTGCCCGCCACCCCGCCGGTGGACGCAGCGCCGTCTCCGCAACCGAGCAGGCGCTGAAGCGCGGTCTCGGAGGCCAGCGCGCGGATGACCTGCGTAAACAGCTCGGGGGCCTCAGCCGCGAGATCCTCCAGCGGGATCTCGCCGATGCGATCGAGGGGTCGGGCGAGGATCAGCGCGATGGCCCAGCGCCGGGCCAGCTCATCGGCACGGGCGAGCAGGGCCTCGACCGGGGTGTCGGCCACGGGACGCGCGCGGGACGGTGGACGGTAATCGCTCACCTCCCTTGAATATCAGCAACGAAGGACGACATGATGGGTGGATGGCCCGCAGATTCTTCAAACGTCGCGACCGGCCGGCCGCGGCGGTGATCGCCGATCCGCACGACGCGACCGCGATCGACCCGGACACCGGCGCGGTGCGCTCGGTGCAGGCCGCGGACCTCTACATGCCCACCGCCGCCCTCGAGGACCTGTGGTCGCCGGAACACCTGGAGCGCCTGGCTCGCACCTACTGGCGTTTCCTCTCGCGCGTGACACTCGGCCTGATCCGGGTGCGCTACACCGAGCGCGAGCGCTTCGTGGTGCTGCTGGTGGCGCCCCTGAAGCTGCTCACCTTCCAGGCCCCCGAATACGAGATGGACGCCGACCGCGGGATCGTGCGCTGGCGGATCGAGCGGGGGCTGCTGGTGGCGCGTGCCGGACGCCACGGCAGCGGCTACCTCCAGATCGACGTGCGGCGACGCCCGGGCGAGAACGACGAGCGCACCCAACTGCACGTCGAGGTGGAGGTCGCGAACTTCTATCCCGCCATCGCGGCGGGAGTCGGCCGCTGGCTCTACAACGAGACCCAGTTGCGGATCCACGTGATCGTGACCCACGGCTTCCTGCGCTCGCTCGCGCGGATGGACCTGGCCGAGTCGCGCGTGGGGCGGTTGACTCGCGTGGACGACGTACCCGACCCGCAGTCCTCAGGCGAGAGCGAAAACGGCAACGGGACCAGGGACGGCAGCGGACGTCTGACCCTCCCCCGCTGATCAGCCGAAGCGCTGCCCGCCGTCGAATGCCCTGAGCTTGTTGCGGTCGTGCACGGCCCGGATGCGCCGCACGGTGCCGGAGCGTGAGCGCATCACCAGCGACTCGGTGGTGGCGCCGCCGGCGGTCGGATAGCGCACCCCCTGCAACACGTCGCCGTCGGTCACGCCGGTGGCCGAGAAGAACACGTCGTCGCCGGCCACGAGGTCGTCGCGGTCGAGCACCCGCGCAAGGTCATACCCGGCGTCGAGCGCGGCCTTGCGCTCGTCCTCGTCGCGTGGCCAGAGCCGTCCCAGCAGCTGCCCGCCGAGGCACTTGATGGCGGCCGCCGAGATCACGCCCTCGGGGGTTCCCCCGATCCCCCAGAGCAGGTCGACGGGCGACTGCTCGGTGACCGCGAGCAGTGCCGCCGAGACGTCACCGTGGGCGATCAGGCGTACACGCGCGCCGGCCTCGCGGATCGCCTTGACGGCCTCGGTGTGGCGAGCACGATCGAGCACGACCACCATCACGTCGCGGATGTCGGTGCCCTTGCGCTCGGCCACCAGCTTGAGGGTCTCGGGCAGGGGACGATCGAGGTCGAGCAGGTCGGCTATCTGTGGGGAGCCCGCGATCTTTTCCATGTACACGCAGGGCCCGGGGTCGAACATGGTGCCGCGCTCGGAGAGCGCGATCACGGCCAGCGCGCTGGGCATGCCGTGGGCGGCCAGCGTGGTGCCCTCCAGGGGGTCCACCGCGATGTCGACCTCGGGGGGCGAGCCGTCGCCGATCTGCTCGCCGTTGTAGAGCATCGGCGCCTCGTCCTTCTCGCCCTCGCCGATCACGACCAACCCGTCCATCGACACCGACCGCAGGGCGTAGCGCATGCCGTCGACCGCGGCCTGATCGGCGGCCAGCTTGTCACCCATGCCAACCAGGGGCGCGGCCGCGAGCGCGGCTGCCTCGGTGACGCGCACCAGCTCCAGCGCGAGGTTTCGGTCGGGTCGCTGCGGGGTGGGATCGGAACTCAAGTCGGTGCCTCCAGTGCGTGAACCTTTACCGGCCCCTCCGACCACTACGATCGTGGGGTGAGCGATCCTATCCTCACCGTGCGCGCCCACCTGCCCTCCTCGGTGCGGCAAGCGGTGGGCGCCCGGTTGAAGCAGGCCGACGAACAGGATGTAGAGCGCCGTTTGGCTCGCGGCGAGGCGAGCTTGTGGGGATCGCCCGGCACCCCTGAGATCGCGAACCGCCTGGGCTGGCTGACGATTGCGCAACGCAGCCTGGACGGCGTTGACGAGCTGATCGCGTTCGCGGACACGGTGCGCGCGGAGGGCTTTCGCGACGTGGTGCTGCTGGGCATGGGCGGCTCCTCGCTGGCCCCCGAGGTCTTGCGCCGGTCCTTCCCGTCAAGGGCCGAGGGGCCCCGGCTGCACGTGCTGGACTCCACCGACGCGGCCACGGTCACCGCGATCGAGCGGGCGGTCGATCTCCCCCACACGCTGTTCCTGGTGTCATCCAAGTCGGGGGGCACCGTCGAGCCGCTCTCGATGTTCGCCCACTTCTGGGAGTTGGTCGGCACGGGCTCCCAGTTCGTCGCGATCACCGACCCGGGCTCGGGCCTTGAGCAGCTGGCACACGAGCACGGCTTCAGGCATGTCTTCGCGGGCGACCCCGAGATCGGCGGACGCTACAGCGCGCTCTCGGCCTTTGGCATGGTGCCGGCCGCGCTGATGGGCGTCGACGTGCGGGCGTTGCTGGAAGGGGCCGGCGCGGCCGCGCGGACGGAGATCGAATGGGACGCTGCCCGGCACCCCGCGGGGGTCTGGCTGGGGGCGACGTTGAGCGCCCTGGCGCAGGCCGGGCAGGACAAGCTGACGTTCCTGGTCTCGGAGTCGCTGGCGGGTCTGGGACTGTGGCTGGAGCAGCTCGTGGCGGAGTCCACGGGCAAGCACGACACCGGCATCCTGCCGGTCGCCGAAGAACCCCTGGGTGAGCCCTCGGCCTACGGCGAGGACCGGGTGTTCGCCTACCTACCCGACCTGCACGCCCCGGACCCGGCCCTGGAGGGCGGGGTGCAGGCGCTGATCGACGCGGGCCGCCCGGTGATCACGATTCCCACCACGGGGGCGGGCGACCTCGGTCGCGTGTTCCTGCTGGCCGAGCTGGCGGTCGCGGTCGCGGGCTGGGGGCTTCAGATCAACCCCTTCGACCAGCCCAACGTGCAGCAGGCCAAGGACGCCACCAACAGGGTCCTGGGCGACTTCGAGGCGGCGGGCTCACTGCCGGTGGTCGCGGATGCCGACGAGCAGGCGCTGCGCGTACTGCTGGGCGAGGCCGGGCCTCCCCACTACGTGGCGATCATGGGCTACCTGGAGCCCTCGGCCGAGTTCGATGCCGCGGTCGCGGAACTACGCCTGGCGATCCGCGAGCACACGCGGGCGACGACCACGTTCGGCTACGGCCCCCGCTTCCTGCACTCGACGGGGCAGTTCCACAAGGGGGGTCCCAAGGTGGGGCGCTTCCTGCAACTACTCCACGACGGCGCTGTGGATGTCGGGATACCCGGCGCTCCTTACACCTTCACCACGCTGAAGAACGCACAGGCAATCGGTGACCTGAACACACTGCGGCAGCTGGGTCTGCCCGCAGAGCGGGTACGCCTACAGGGAGATGACCCCGCGAGCGCGCTGCGCTCGTTGACCGCCAAGATCGAGGAGCTTCTGTGAGTCAGATCGGGTTCGTTGGGCTGGGCAAGATGGGCGGCAACATGGTTCACCGCATCCGGCGAGACTCAGACCATGAGGTCGTCGCGTTCGACCTGGGCGCCGACACGGTGAAACTGGCGGTCAAGAACGGTGCGGTGGGGGCAAACTCGTTGGCGGACCTCGTGAAGAAGCTGAAGCCGCCGCGGATGGTCTGGATCATGGTGCCCGCGGGCGCCGCCACCCAGCAGACGGTGGACAAGCTCGCAAAGCTGCTGGACCGCGACGACACGATCGTCGACGGGGGCAACTCGAAGTGGACCGACGACAAGCGCCGCGCGGCCGAACTGAAGAAGCAGGGCATCCACTACGTCGACGTCGGCACCTCGGGCGGCGTGTGGGGGCTGGAGGTGGGCTACTGCATGATGGTCGGCGGCCCCCAAAAAGCCGTCAAGCGCCTCGCGCCGATCCTCGACGTGCTGGCCCCCGAGACCAATGAGGCGAGCATCAAGGCGATCGGACCCCGGGGCTGGACGCATTTCGGAGGGGCGGGCGCGGGGCACTACGTGAAGATGGTCCACAACGGCGTGGAGTACGGCCTGATGCAGGCCTACGCCGAGGGCTTCGACCTGTTCAACAAGTCCGAGTACGAGCTGGACAACGCCAAGATCGCGCACCTCTGGGGACAGGGGTCGGTGGTGCGCTCCTGGCTGTGCGAACTGGCGGCCAGGGCCTTCGAGGCCGACGGCAACGAGCTGGCGAACATCGAGGGCTTCACCGAGGACTCCGGCGAGGGCCGCTGGACGATCGAGGACGCCACCGCCCGCGACGTGCCCACGCCGGTGATCACCGCCTCGTTGTATGCGCGCTTCTACTCGCGCGGCAACGGCGACTACACCCATCGTGTGCTGGCGGCCCTGCGCAACCAGTTCGGCGGGCATGCGGTCAAGTCGAGCAAGCGGTGAGCGCAGTCGAGCAGGAGTCCCAGAACCCGCTCGTGGAGGGTTTGGAGCGGTTGCCGGTCGGACCGACCACGCTTGTGATCTTCGGCGCCACCGGCGACCTGGCCCGGCGCAAGCTGCTGCCGGCGCTCTACAACCTGGCCCACGAGGGGGCGCTGCCCGAGCGCTTTCACCTGATCGGGGTCTCGCGCCGGGAAAAGGCGCACGAGGACTACCGCGAGGAGTGCGAGCAGGCGATCCGGCAGTTCTCCCGCCGCACACCGGACGCGGATGTGCTGAAGGGCCTGCTCGAGCACGTCAAGTACGTGCCCGGGGTCTTCGACGACGACGCGGTGTACGCGACGCTTGAGCAGGAGTTGGACGCGTTCGAGGAGCACACGGGCGAGAAGCTGAACCGGGCCTTCTACCTCTCAACCGCGCCCGAGTTCTTCCCGGTGATCGTGGAGGAGCTGGGCAAGCGCGAGCTGACCCGGCACGAGGGCGCCGAGGTGCGCGTGATCATCGAGAAGCCCTTCGGCACCAGCCTCGCCGAGGCCCAGGAGCTGAACCGGCGGGTGCTGGGCGTCTTCGACGAGAACCAGGTGTTCCGCATCGATCACTACCTGGGCAAGGAGACGGTCCAGAACATGATGGCGTTCCGGTTCGCCAACGGCATGTTCGAGCCGCTGTGGAACCGCAACTACATCGATCACGTGCAGATCACGGCGGCCGAGGACATCGGCATCGGCAGTCGCGCGGGCTACTACGACCACGCCGGGGCGCTGCGCGACCTGATCCAGAATCACATGTTGCAGCTGCTCTGCCACATCGCGATGGAGCCCCCCGTCAGCTTCACCGCCGAGGAAGTGCGCAACGAGAAGGTCAAGGTCCTGAGGGCCATCGGGGAGCCCACCGAGCAGGACATCGCCGGGATGGCGGTGCGCGCCCAGTACGCGCCCGGGCACGCGGGGGGCGCCGCGGTCGCGGGCTATCTGGAAGAGGAGGGCGTGCGCGAGGCCTCCAACACCGAGACCTATGCCGCCCTGCGTCTGGAAGTCGACAACTGGCGCTGGGCGGGCGTGCCATTCTACCTGCGCGCCGGCAAGCGTCTGGCGCGCAAGATCACCGAGATCGCGGTCACCCTCAAGCCGGTCCCCCACCTGGCCTTCAGCCAGGACGGTTCGCTCGGCGTGAAGCCCAACCAGCTGATCCTCACGCTACAGCCCAACGAGGGTGTCACCCTCCAGCTGGGAGCCAAGATCCCTGGCACCCGCATGCTGATCCGCTCGGTCAACATGGAGTTCCTCTACGGGACCGCTTTCCTCTCGGAGTCGCCGGAGGCCTATGAGCGCTTGATCACCGACGCGATGCGCGGCGATCCGACGCTGTTCACCCGCAACGACGAGGTTGAGGCCCAGTGGCGGATCTGCGATCCGATCGTCCAAAGCTGGGAAAGCACGCCGGGGCCGCTGCCCCAGTACGAGGCCGGCTCCCAGGGACCCGCGGAGGCCGACGGCATCCTCCACGACGGGCACCGCTGGCGCGCGATCTGATGGCCTCAAGCGACGCGGTTTGGAGCGAGCAGGGGACCACGCCCGACGCGATCGAAGCCGCGCTGCGGCGGCTGCTGGCCGAGCGCCACGGCGAGGACGCCGGCTACACGCCGGCGCGTGCCCTGAACATGGTCGCCTTCGTCGACAAGGAGTGGAGCGGGGAAATCGCCAACCGCCTGCGCGGTGTGGGCCGCTACCACGCCTCGCGCCTGGTGGTGCTCTCCTACGAGTCCGGCCGCGAACGCCTGGACGCCCGCGCAAGCGTCGCCTCCGAAGGCGAGCCGCGACCCGGTGAGTTCACCTTGCTGCGCGAGACGGTGGTGGTGGAGATCGGCGAGCGTCACCTGGACGACCTGCTCACGATCGTCGACCCGCTGGTCGTGAGCGACCTGCCGACGCTGCTGTGGTCGCCGCACGGACACCCCGAGGCCGTGGACACTCTGCTGGCGCTCGCCCAGGCGGTACTGGTGGACTCGATCGACGAGCCCGTCTGGCGCGACGCGCTGGATCGCGCCTCGGCGCTCACACAGAAGGCCTACGTGGTGGACCTGGCCTGGCTGCGCTCGACGCCCTGGCGCGAGCGCATCGCAGCGGCGTTCGACCCGCGGGGCATGCGTGCGGAGCTGGGCAGCATCAACGCGGTGAGCGTGCACCACCACCCCGACTCGACGATCGCGGCGATGCTCCTGATCGGCTGGCTGGCCTCACGACTGGGGTGGGAGCTGAGCCCGCTGGTGGCCGGTGGCGCGAGCCTCAGCGGCAAGGCCCACGCGCGCCGCCAGGACGCCGCCCTGCGTCTGGAGCCCGACGGCGGCCAGCGGGTAAGAGGGCTCGCCGGGCTGGAGCTGCAAACCGCCTCGGGTCGGCAGCTGCGCTGGGACCGGGGCCCCGGCGGCCTACACGCCCACAGCCGCACCGCGGCGGGCGAGGAGCGCGAGTGGACGATCCTGGGAGCCTCCCGCGGAGAGACCGGCATCCTGGGCGAGGGCATCCGCCAGGCGCTGTTGCGCGATGCCACGTATGCGTCCGCCCTCGCGGCCGCCGCGCAAATGGTGCCCTGACATGACCCGGCTGACCACCGTCGCCGACCCCGAGGCCGCCGCCGAGCGCGCCGCCCAGCAGATCGCACTCATACTCAACGACGCCGTGGCCCGGCGGTCGGTCGCCCACATCTCGCTGGCCGGGGGCAACACCCCGCGGCGTGCCTACGAGATCCTGGCCGGTCTCCTGCCCGACTGGAGCAAGGTCGAGCTTTGGTATGGCGATGAGCGCTGCGTGGAGCCCACCGACGCGCAGAGCAACCATCAGCTCGTCGCCCGCTCGCTGCTCGCGGGCATCCGCGGAGCGCTACCGGTGGAGCATCGCATTCGCGGCGAGCTGGGACCCGAGGAGGCCGCTCGCGTCTACGCCGAGGAGTTGATCGCCCGCGTACCCGGTGACCCCGAGGGCGAGGTGCCGGTGCTCGACCTCGCGCTGCTGGGACTCGGCGAGGATGGGCACACCGCTTCGCTGTTCCCCGGCCACCCCGAGGTGCTGGACGAAAGCGGGGCGATCTGCCTGGCGGTGCACGCTGCGCCGAAGCCCCCGCCGGAGCGGGTCACGCTCAGCCTGCACGTGCTGCGCGCGGCCCGTCACTGCTTGCTGCTGGCCACCGGTTCCGGGAAGGCCGACGCCGTTGCCGCGGTGCTCGACGGACCCGATCCGCATGTTCCCGCCAGCCTCCTGGGCTCGGGGCGGCTATACATAGTGACCGACGACTCCGCTTCGCCGGGCCTCTAGCGAACTGTGAGAGACAGAGTGAGCCAATCGGCTCGTCTGAGCGTAGATTGATCCATCATCGGATCCATGGCCGCCACCGATCGACTCCAAACCCCCAGCCGCCGCTCCCACCCCGCCGCTGCGAGCGCGCTGCGCGATCTGTGGGAGACCCGCGCGGCGACGCTGGAGTTGGTTGCGCACCTCGACGACGCGGACCTGCGGCGAGCGCACTCGCCGATCATGAGCCCGCTCGTGTGGGACCTGGGGCACATCGCCGCCTACGAGGACCTGTGGCTGGCCCATCGCCACGCCGGCCTCGAGCTGCTGCGCGGGGACCTGGCCGAGCTGTACGACGCGTTTGAGACGCCGCGCGTCAAGCGCGCCGAGATCGAGCTGCTGGGGCCCGCCCAGGCCCGCGCATATCTGAGCGAAGTGCGCGAGCGCACCGCGTCGAGCATCGAGCGCGACGGCATCGGCGACGGGATCGTCTTCGAGATGGTCCTGCGCCACGAGCTTCAGCACACCGAGACGATGCGCCAGGCGATGATGATCGCGGGGCTGCTGCCCGCGGGCGAGCCGCGGCTGACCGCGCTCACGGGCCCCGAGCGTTGGATCGAGATCCCCGCGGGCGCCTTTGCGATGGGCGCGGGACCCGGTGGCTTTGCCTATGACAACGAGCGTCCCCGTCACCAGGCGCTGACCGCGGCGTTCGCGATCGCGCGCCGCCCGGTGAGCAATGCCAGCTGGATGCGCTTCAGCGAGGGCGGCGGCTATGAGCGGCGCGAGTGGTGGTCCGATGAGGGCTGGTCCTGGAAGGAGGAGTACGACATCACCCATCACCAACAGGTGGAGGCGGGCCATCCGGATGCACCCGTCTGCCACGTCTCCTGGTTCGAGGCCGACGCCTTCGCCAGAGCGCACGACGCGCGCCTGCCTACCGAGGCCGAGTGGGAGAGGGCCGCGACCTGGGATCAGGAGACCCCCGCCGCCGTCGGGCAGGTTTGGGAGTGGTGCAGCAGCAACTTCGGCGGCTACCCCGGCTTCGTGGCCCACCCTTACCCCGAGTACTCCGAAGTGTTCTTCGGCGAGGACTACCGGGTGCTGCGCGGCGGTTCGTGGGCCACCAGTCCCCGCGTCGCCACACCGAGCTTCCGCAACTGGGATCTCCCAATACGCCGCCAGATATTTGCCGGCCTGCGTCTGGTCAGGGGTAGCTGATGGAGCCGTCCAGCCTGCCGGCGGACATCCGGATCGACTCCTATCTGCACGAGGGCGAGGAGCGCTCGCTCGCCGACGACGTGCTGGACGGCCTGACCCGACCCTTCAAGGAGCTGCCGCCCAAGCACTTCTATGACGCCCGCGGCGCGGCGCTGTTCGATCGCATCTGCGAGCTGCCCGAGTACTACCCGACACGCACCGAGCGCGCGATCCTCGCCGAGACCGCCGCGGAGCTGGCGAGCATCACGGGGGCCGTGGAGTTGGTCGAGCTGGGCTCGGGCACGGCGGCCAAGACACGGGTGCTGCTCGACGCCCTGCACAGCGCCGGGACGCTCGTGCGCTACGTGCCGCTGGACGTCACCGAGGGCATGGTCCGCGACTGCGCGACCGAGCTGACCGAGGAGTACCCGGGGCTCCAGGTGCACGGCGTTATCGGTGACTTCGAGCGCCACCTCGATCGCGTGCCCACCCCGGCCGGGGCGCGCCTGGTGGTCTTCCTCGGCGGCACCATCGGCAACTTCCCGCCCGGCAGCCGCCGACGCTTCCTGCGCAAGATCGCCGGCCTGCTCGCTCCCGGCGACCATCTGCTGATGGGCACCGACCTGGTCAAGGACCCCGAGGTGCTGGAGGCCGCCTACGACGATCTGGAGGGTGTCACGGCCGAGTTCAACCGCAACCTCCTGCACGTGCTCAACCGCGAGCTGGACGCCGACTTCGACCCCGCGGACTTCGAGCACGTGGCGCTGTTCGACCGCCGCCACGAGTGGGTGGAGATGCGCCTGCGCGCGCGGCGTGACCACACCGTGCAGGTGCGCGCGCTGGAGCTGCCCGTGCACTTCGACGCGGGCGAGGAGATGCGCACCGAGATCAGCGCCAAGTTCACCCCGCAACGGCTGGAGGGCGACCTGTCGGCCTCGGGGCTGGAGCTGGTTCGCTGGCTCACCGACCCCGACGAGCTGTTCGCGCTGACGCTCTCGCGGCTGAACGAGAGTCCCGCGCCCACCGGCAAGCACGGAGCGGGCGACCTCGGCGCGGCGACCGACGCCCGCGAGGAGTGATCGACGCGCTCGCACCCGCGGCCACCCGGTAGGGTCTGGCGCATGAGAGTGCAGGGCAGCTCAGCGATCGTAGTCGGAGGAGCCTCGGGGCTCGGTGAGGCCAGCGCGCGGCTGCTCAGCTCGCGCGGGGCGATCGTGACGATCGCGGATCTCAACGCCGAGCGCGGCCAGGCGCTGGCCGGCGAGCTGGGGGCAAGCTTCGTGGCGTGCGACGTGCGCGAGGAGACCCAGGTCCAGGCCGCCGTGGAGCAGGCCGCCGCGGTGGACGGGGGGCTGCGCATCGCGGTGTGCTGCGCAGGCACCGGCTGGGCTCAGAAGCTGGCGGGCTCCAAGGGCCCCCACCCGCTGCTGCCGTTCGAGACGATCGTCTCGATCAACCTGATCGGCACCTTCAACGTGCTGCGCTACGCCGCCACCGCGATGATCGCCACCGAGCCGCTGGAGGATGGGGAACGCGGGGTCTGCGTGAACACCGCCTCGATCGCGGCCTACGACGGGCAGGTCGGACAGATCGCCTATGCCGCCTCCAAGGGCGGAGTGGTCGGGATGACGCTGCCCGCGGCCCGCGACCTGGCCCGCTACGGGGTGCGCGTGAACACGATCGCACCCGGGCTCTTCGACACGCCGCTGCTCGCCGCGCTGCCCGAGGAGGCGCGCCTGAAGCTCGGAGCCGGGGTCCCCTACCCCCCGCGTCTGGGCCACCCCGATGAGTACGCCCAGCTTGCCTGCCAGATCGTCGAGAACCGGATGCTCAACGGCGAGGTCATCCGGCTCGACGGGGCGCTGCGCATGCCGCCGCGCTGACACGGCGACGGTTCGTTCTTGTGACTTAGGCGTGCAGGACGCCGGCCGGGAGGAGCGCCTCGAACGACTCGTGCGTTTGGAAGTAGCTTGAGTGGGTGCGCTTGATCGTCTCCAGCGAGTCGGCACCCAGCAGGACGACCTCCAGGTTCGGGTGATCGCGGGCGTCCTGCTCGGCCTGCTCGTACGCCTCCAGCGCTCCGTCGTAGTCCGTGCCGTACGGCCGAACGTCAGCGCGAGACGACGGAATGTCGTACACGATCAGGAAGTGCTTGATGTCTGCTGGGCTCATGTGGAGGGACCTTCCGCACGGGGTAGTACTCCGATGATCTTCGCATACCGCTCGTTGAGCTTCGTCTCCAGCTCCTCGGGGATCGCCTCGCCTCGATCGAGGAACGCGAAGACGTCGGCGATGGCGACGTAGTACCCGTGTATCTCGGCGGCCCCAGCCCCGAACTTGAGACCCACCCCTATCTGTCGGCCGTCATCCTCGACCTGGTTTGCCCAAGAATCCTGGAGCGTGGTGCGTAGCTGCACCTCGATCGGACGGCCTCCTCTGCTCACCACCAGGTGCAGCGCCCGGTACCCCAACGGCTTGGGCTCGGCGATGTAGTCCCGCACCCTGATGATCGTCCACGTCTTGCGCAGGCGCCGGCTCACGGCGTACACATGGGGAAGGCTCGGCAGCAGGGCACGGACGCCTCCAATGTCCTGCATCTGCGTGACTTGCATCTTGGGCTCGCGTGCGAGCTTGTCGATGATCGTGGTCCAGCGCTTCAACCGCTGGGCGATTTCGACGCGACCGTCCACGCGGCCATCCTCCTGCTCAACGTGGTAGCGGAGACTCGCCGCGACATTGGAGAGCGGGCGCGCGTGCAGCGTCCGCCACCAACGCACCGCGCCGAAGGCCAGGAGAACCTCGTTGGCGTTGAATTCGCGTGCTGCCTGATCAGTGCCCAAGCGGGACGCGGTCTCCCCGAAAGCAAGGAGCAATCTCCCGGCCCGGTTGACCTGGCCTTTGGAGAAGGGTGGCTCGCCAGCGGCTTTCGTCGGTTTGGCTCGCCCTTGGCTCACCGACTCAGCCTACGGCCTAGCCGTGATGGCACGATCACGGCGATCGGGGTTGGGCAGCAACCTGGTTCTGCTGCCCAACCCCCTCAATCGCACACAATCTGCCTTGAATCTCAGCCGACCAGAAATGCCGAACAATCATTAATGATCAGTAGATTCGGCCGATCTGAGGCTCACCGCCATGTCTCCTTACTTCAGTCGTTCGACCAGCATCGCCATGCCCATGCCGCCCGCGACGCACATCGACTCGATCCCGTAGGTCCCGTCGAGCGTCTCCAGGTCGTTCAGCAGCGTGGTCATGATGCGCGCGCCCGTCATCCCGAAGGGGTGCCCAAGCGCGATCGCCCCACCGAAGGGGTTGAGCTTGTCGTCGTCGATGCCCAACTCCTCCTTACAAGGAACGATCTGGGCGGCGAACGCCTCGTTGATCTCAACCACGTCGATGTCGCTCATCGACATGCCCGTGTTCTTGAGCAGCGCCTTGATCGCGGGGATCGGGCCGACGCCCATGATCTCCGGGCGGATCGCCACCACTGTCGAGGCGATGATTCGCGCCCGCGGCTTGAGACCCAACTCACGGGTCTTCTCGTCGGACATCACCAGCAGCGCGGCCGCGCCGTCGTTGAGCGGACAGGCGTTGCCCGCGGTCACCGTGCCGCCCTCCTTGAACACCGGCTTGAGCGCGGCGAGCCGCTCCAGCGTGGTGCCCGCACGCGGACCGTCGTCCTTGGTGAGGACCGTCTCGGGCACGTCGATCTCGTTGCCCTCCTTGTCGACGTCCTTGTGCGCCGGGACGGTCACCGGGATGATCTCCTTGTCGAAGTGGCCCGACTCCTGGGCCGCCACGGCGCGCTGCTGGGAGATCACGGCCCACTCGTCCTGGGCCTCGCGGCTGACGTTGTACTTGTCGGCCACGTTCTCGGCGGTCATGCCCATCGAGATGTAGGCGTTGTAGAGCGAGTTCTCAGAGCCGTCGAGCATGGGGTGGAACTCAAACGGAGCACCCGACCCCGCGCGCGAGACGGCCTCGACCCCGGCGGCGATGTAGGTGTCGCCCTCGCCCGCCTTGATCGCGTGGAAGGCCATGCGTGTGGTCTGAAGCGACGAGGCGCAGAAGCGGTTGACCGTGGTGCCCGGCACGTGGTGGTCGATGCCGGCCAGCAGCGTGGCCATACGCCCGATGTTGTAGCCGGCCTCGCCCTCGGCGTAGCCGCAGCCCATCATCACGTCCCCAATCGAGGTCTGCTCGACCTGCGGGTTGCGCTCGATGATCGCCTTCAACGGGATCGCCGCGAGGTCATCCGCGCGAACAGTCTTGAGCGACCCCTTGACGGCCCGACCGATGGGCGTACGTACGGCGTCGACGATTACAGCTTCAGGCATGTGAGATTCTCTCCTTGATCGTGGGCGACGGCGTTTGCTGCTCCTCCCCGACGCCGGGGAGCGCGAATCTTAGGGCCTCGGACGATCGAGGATCGTCTACAGGTCCAACCGGCTGACGCCCAGCTCGTCAAAACCGACGTGATGCGCCAGCTCGTGGCGGACCACGCGCGTGACCTGATCGCGCAGCAGGTCCGCGCTGTGCCCGAAGTCGCGCCGCAGCGTGTCGCGGAAAATGATGATGCGGTCATGCGTATCGTCGCGACGGCTCTGGCTGCCTTCATATAGACCGTAGGCGCCCCGGGCGCGCCCGCCGTCGGAGATCACCACGGGGACGTGCTGTAGCGCGTTGCGCAGCAGGTCGGGGAGATCGTCCAGCGCGTCTCGCACCAGCTCTTCGAAGTCCTCGTCGTCAAGCGGGTCCAGCTCCATGAACTCCGCTTCGCCCGGATCCGCCGCCAGCCCTTCGCGGGCCAGCTCCTCCGAGCGCAGCACGATCTCGTCGAAGTCGCGCTCGGAGACCGGATCGCGCCACCCCGCCATCCGCACCGCCACGAACGCCCCGGCGCAGGCCAGGATGCCCAGGCCCAGCACTCCCAGCAGGAACTCCTCCATGAACCTCACCGCGCCGATCGTGCTGAAACCGTCCTGGGCGAGCACGATCACGAGCAGGCCGACCGACAGCGCCACGATTGCTGCAACACCGATACGTCGAAGCTGGCCGAAGGCGCTTGGCGACCTCGACGCACGCACAGCAGTCCCTACTTGAGCGTGCGGGCAATCACGAGCCGCTGGATCTCGTTCGTGCCCTCGTATATCTGGGTGATCTTGGCGTCTCGCATCATGCGCTCCACGGGATACTCCTTCACATAACCGTAGCCGCCCAGGACCTGGACCGCCTCAATCGTCACCGCCATCGCGGCGTCCGAGGCGAACACCTTGGCCATCGAGGAGTACTTTGCCCGCTCTGGGTGGCCCTGATCGGCCATCGCGCATGCCTTGTAGAGCAGCTCGCGCGCGGCGGCCGTGCGTGTCTCCATATCGGCCAACTTGAACTGAATCCCCTGAAACTCGTTGATCGGATTTCCGAACTGTCGGCGCTCGCGCGCGTAGGCCACGGCGTAGTCGGTCGCGCCCTGAGCGATGCCCACCGCCTGTGCGGCCGCGCCCAGCCGGGTCCGCTCCAGCGTCCCGAGCGCCACCCGCAGACCCCGCCCAACCTCACCGATGACGTTGGCGTGGGGAACCCGCACGTCCTCGAAGATCGGCTGGCCCGTCGGCGAGGCCCGAATCCCGAGCTTGTGCTCCAGCTTGCCCACGCTGAAGCCCGGCCGGTCGGCCTCCACCACGAACGCCGTGATCCTGCGGGTCTCGCGGTCCGTCACCGCGAAGCAGATGTAGAAGTCGGCCACGCCCAGATTCGTGATCCAGTTCTTGGTGCCATTGATGACCCACTCATCGCCGTCCCTGACCGCCGTGGTCTTCATGCCCGCCGGATCGGAGCCCGCCTCCGGCTCGGACAATGCGAAAGCCGGTGACCACTCGCCGCTCGCACAACGAGGCAAAAAGCGCTCCTTCAGCTCATCCGAGCCGAACAGCTGAATCGGCAGCGTGCCCAGCTCCTGCACCATTAGGATCAGCGCGCAGGCCGCGTCGACCTTGGCGATCTCCTCGATCGCCATGTTGAGCATCAGCGTGCCGGTGCCCGTGCCCCCGTACTCGGTCGGAAACGGCAGCCCGAGGATGTCCTGCCCGGCGAGCAGCTTGCGGATGTCCCACGGATACTCCGCCTTCTCGTCGATCTCGGAGGATCGGGGCGCGATCTTCTCCACCGCGATCTGCTTGATCGTCGCGCAGAAGTCGAGGTACTCCTGGGGGATGGTGTAGACATCGTTCAGTGCCTGCATCGTCCGGATCCTAGTTGATCGCCTGACGCCGCCGGTCGGCCCCGGCACTGAGCTAGGCTCATGATCGATGAGCGACAGCGCGCAGTCAGTGGAGATCAACATCGATCCCGAGCGGGTGCAGCAATGGCTCGCCGAGGACCCCGCCGTGCAGGTGATCGACGTGCGCGAGGGCTACGAGCGCGAGGCCGGCCACATCGAGGGCACCCGTCACATCGAGCTGGTGCGCCTCTCCTCCGAGGCCGAGAGCATCGAGCACGCACAGCCGGTGATCTTCTACTGCCGCGTCGGCGCCCGCTCGGACATGGCCGCACAGGCGTTCCGAGTGGCGGGCTTTCAGGCATACTCGATGCGCGGCGGCCTGCAGCGCTGGGCACGAGAGGGCAGGGCACTCGTTCCCGAGGGCGGCCACGTGGCTGACCACTAAACAGGAGAGGCACATGCAAGCTTCCGAGTACCCCCAGGTGAGCACCGGCGACGGCTACGCCGTCGGCGGCCTCGACGACCTCGGCGAGGGTTACGGCTTCCGCAAGATCCGCGCCGGTCTCGGCGTGACCGCGTTCGGCGTCAACGCCATCGTGATGCCCCCGGGCTACGTGACGGGACCTCACTACCACGACGTCCAGGAGGAGCTGTACTTCGTGCACCGCGGCGCCATCGAGATGGAGTTCGGGGACGGCTCCGTGCATCGCCTCGACGAGGGTTCCCTAGCCCGCGTGGACGCCGCCACGATCCGCAAGGTGCGCAACGTCGGCGAGAGCGACGCGATCTACCTCTGCGCCGGGGGCAAGGACGGCTACGTCGGTCGCGACGGTCGCAACCCCGAACATGACGCGCCCTCCAGTGGTCCTCCCGGCGCCGGCGGGCCGGCCGCCGACGCCTGAGCGGCGTCGCGCGGTGTGAGCAGGAGAAGCCCGGCAGCGCAATGGCCGAGGACCTACCGGCTGGACGGCTACAGGTCACACCCGGGCTCAGCATCCCCCTCGCCGAGATCGTGCTGCGCGCCAGCCGCTCCTCGGGACCGGGCGGCCAGCACGCCAACGTCACCTCCTCGCGCATCGAGGCCAGCTTTGACGTCCGTGCTTCGGCCACGCTGAGTGAGGGCCAGCGCGAGCGCGTGCTCGCGCGCGTGGGTCCCAGGGTCGTGGCGATCGCGCAGGACGAGCGCTCCCAGCTGCGCAACCGCGAGCTGGCCCTGCAACGTCTCGCCGAGCGGCTCGCGCAGGCCCTCGCGGTGCCGCGCCACCGACGCCCCACCCGCCCCACCAGAGCCTCCCGCGAGCGACGCCTGTCAGCCAAGCGCCGCGACGCCGAGCGCAAGCGCGAGCGCCGTCCGCCCGAGGACGGCTAGCACCACGCAACGCGACGCTCCGGGGAGCCCTGAAGCCGACCGGCAGCAGCGCCCCGCTAGTAGAGCTGCCCTTCGAGCTAGTAGAGCAGCTCTTTGACGTAGCGCTGGTGGAGCTTGCCCAGCGAGGTCTTCTCGGGATGGAACCCAACCGCGTTGAACACGTTGGAGGCGAGTGGCACCCACGCGAGTATCAGGTAGGCGCCGAGCGCCAGCGCCGCAAAGCGCAACCGCCGCGAGCGCGAGAGCGCCGCCAGGGGCAGCACCCAGAGCACGTACCACGGCAGCACCCAGCTGAGCGTGAGCAGCAACGCGACCGTGACCCACCCGGCGGACGTGAGCGCGTCGCGTCGCCGCCAGGCCAGCGCGATGCAGGCCAGCACCGCCAGCACCAGCACCCCGCTGAGCAGCAGTCGCAGCGTGTCGCTCTCGCCACCCTGACCCAACGCCAGGCCAAGCAGGTTGGGCGGGCTGATGTTGGTCACCAGGCGACTCTGGGTGCTCAGGTCGGGGAGGTGCGGGCCGAACGCGGCGAGACTGACCAGCCCCAGCGCCACGCCCGCGCCGACCATTCCCGCCAGCGTCTGCGCCAATCGCCGTGGGGTGGCGAGCAGGGCGCCGAGCACAACCGGGATCACCAGCCCCCCGGAGGCCTTGACCGCGATCGCGGTCACAAACGCCGCCCCCGCCGCGATCTCAAGCGGTGCAAGCGGAAGCAACCACCCCCGCAGCCTTCCCGCCCGACTCGATGTAGCCACCACCTCCGGCCCCGCGCCGCCCTGCACGGGAGTCCCTGTCTCGATGCCACTCACCATGGGAGTCCCTGTCTCGATGCCACTCACCGCGGGAGTCCTCGTCTCGATGCCGCCTTCAACGCCGTCCCCCATCCCCGCGCGCAGCAGCAGATAGAGCCCGAGCACGATGAAGAACACCATGATGAAGTCGTTGTGGTCACCCCCCAGGCCCCAGATCAACACCACCGGGTTGAGCCCCACGAAGACGATCGCCGCAACCGGGTCGCGGTCGAGCAGTCGCGCGCACTTCCACACCAGCCCGATCGTCCCCAGGCTGGCCAGCATCAGAATGCCCTTGATCGCCCAGAACGATCCCGCCACCCCGAGCGGCACCAACGCGAAGGTGATCAAAGTGAACAGCGGCCCGTAGGGGCTCAGCAGGTTGTGCCAGTTGCTCAGGTCGAAACTCGGGTCGCCGTGGGGCTCGAGCATCGGGATCGTCGTATAGGGATTGAGGTTGTGCACCACCTCCATCCGCCCATAGTTGACGTAATTGAAGATGTCCGTGAGCGTCAGCGGCGGCGCCAGGAACATCACCGCGTGCACCGCGATCACACCCACAATCGCCCACCGCGAGCGCAGACGCGGCAGATATCTCAGAGCGAGCAGATAGCTCACGTACATCCCAAGCATCGAATACGTGAACAGCTCCCGCAGCGTGTTGCTGCTGCGAGTGAAGCTCGGCCACAGGCCCCCCAGCGGACCCGCCAGCCAGTGTGGGAAGAAGTGCGAGTGACTGGGCGAGGAGAGAAAGCTCGGGCGGTTGGCCGCGAGGACCACGATCAGCAGGCAGGCGAGGATGATCACCGTCAGCGCCAGGCCCCCGATCAGCCTGTCCCGGCGTGTGTCGCTCGCAGCGGCCGAGCGTCGCGTTGCGTGGTCGAGCTTCCCCGTTGCGTGCGGGCCGCCGATCAGCGTGTCCCTCAGGGGAAGTGTTGTGGCATCGCTGGACATGCTGAGGACCCGCCAAAGCGGGCCCTCAAAGAGCAGACGTCTACGGCTGGGACTCTTTGAGAGGCCCAAGCGCTGAAGCTAGATCGACTGGACGTTTACGGCCTTGGGGCCCTTGTCGCCCTGCTCGGCGTCGTAGGAGACCTTGGCGCCCTCCTGAAGCGAGCGGTAGCCGTCGCCGTTGATGCCGGTGTGATGGACGAACAGGTCCTTGTCGCCGTCATCTGGGGTGATGAAACCAAACCCCTTGTCGTCGCTGAACCACTTTACGGTGCCGGTAGGCATGTGGGTACTCCTCCACGGTATGTGCGTGCTGCTACGCGGAGGATGCTGCTAGGAGCTTCGACCTGCGAGCGCTTGCACTGCTTTTCGCCGGCTCTTGTTGCCAGCCAGATGGCACGACGGTAGCAGGTCATCGGCGGCTTGTGTTGCGCAGCCCGGTGAACATTCAAACGGCGATTCTCGGCCGTCTCGCGGGGAACGTGGCTAGGGTTGCAGCATGAGTCTCCCGGCAGACCCCCCGGCCACCGAGGTCCGCCGGCTGTTCCCTCGCCCGGCACCCGACGAAACGCTGGGCATCGAGGCGATCGTGAGCGAGCTGGCGCTCGCCGAGCGCACATCCGGGGGGGAACGCCCCTATCTGGTGCTCAACATGGTCAGCACCATCGACGGCCGGGCAACCCTCGGGGGCCGCTCCGGGCCGATCGGCAACAGCGCCGACCGCGAGTTGTTTCATGCGCTGCGCGGCACCGTCGACGCCGTGATGGCCGGTGCCGGAACGGTGCGCGTCGAGCGTTACCGCGCGCTCGTGCGGGACGAGGCCCGCCGCCGTCGGCGTCGCGAACGCGGCCTGGCCGAGGAACCGCTCGCCTGCATCGTCTCCGGACGCCTGGCCCTGCCCCCCGACATTCCGCTGCTGTGCGATCCCGGGGCTCGCGTTGTGATCCTTACCTCCTCGGCGGCCAGCCTGCGGGAGGGCGCGAGCACGATCGAGTACATCCGCACCGGCCATGACGGTCAACTGGACCTGGCCGCCGGGCTGGTCGAGCTGCGCCAACGCTTCGGGGTGAGGACCCTGCTCTGCGAGGGCGGCCCGCACCTCAACGCGCAGCTGCTCGCCGCCGGCGTGGTGGACGAGCTGTTCCTCTCCCTCGCGCCCAAGCTCGCGGGCGGGGACACCGCGAGCGAGGTTCTCAGAATCCTCAGCGGCGCCGACCTCGACCCGCCGGTGGAGCTTGAGTTGATCGCCCTGCTGGAGAGCGACTCCCACCTGTTCCTGCGCTACCGCGTGTCCTGCGCGGACTCCCGGGAGACGATCCCGAGCAGCTCGCTGGCCAGGTGACGCCCTTCCGCGGCGACCCGGGGAACCGCGGCGATCCGCACCACGACCTCATCGCCGTCCAGCTCCTCGAGCGTGATGCGCGGGGCACTGCGCAGCGGCGTCTGTAGCGACTTCTCAAGCAGCTCCTGGAGGTCGCTGGGGGTCATCCCGGCCCGTAGCCGCGCCCTCAGGTTGACCGCCTCGGGCTCGCGGATCGGCAGCACCGCCACGTTGAGCACCACGCTGTTGGGGACCATGATCGAGTCATCCCCGGTGGCGAAGATCGTGTAGAGCAGCCCCAGCGAGCTGACCGTGCCCTCCAGCTGCCCCGCCAGCGGACCGCCCTGCAACCGCACCCGGTCGCCCACCCGGAAGGGCCGGGCGCTCAAGAGGACCGTGCCCGCGATCACGTTCCCCAGCGTCTGCTGGGCGGCGAGCCCGAAGATCACCGCCGTGAACGCGCCCCCCACCGCGAGCGTGCGCGTTTCGATGCCCGCCACCCGCAGCGCCACGAAGAACGCCACGGCGACCGTGACCAGACGCACCACGAACCCCACCGGGCCGGCCGTGGCCGGATCCAGGCGCCGGAAGAGCGCGGGCCCCAGGGCGCGACCGACGTCGCGCGCGATCGCCCAGCCCAGCACCAGCAGCGCGATCACCATCGCGATGTGCACCGCCGTGTCCACTTCGGGGCTGCTCTTGTGGCGAACGTCGACCCCGAGCAGGCTCTGGCGGTTGTCGTACACGATCACCAGCCCCACGAACAGCGGGATCAGCACGAATGCCTCGAGCCGTGCGCGTTTTACCGCCCGCGGGCTGATCTGACGCAGCAGACCGACTTCCCGCCAGGCGTGGCTGCGGGTCTCGAACATCTTCGGTGGGGTTCGCGGAACGGGCATCTCGCTCGGGATGATCCTCGCAGGAGGAGACGGATCGCTCAGCGCCCCGCGCCGCGACGCTGCCGGCAACTCTCCTCTACCCTTCCGCGCATGAATAACACACGCAAGCTGATCGTCCCCGTGGTGCTCCTCGGCGCCCTGCTGCTGGTGGTCGCCGCGATCTACTTCGCGGACACCGAGAGTTCGCTGCCCTCGTTTTTCCCCGGCCATCAGGCGGGCTCATCTCACCACCACACCAAGCACGGCATCGCGGCTCTGATCGTGGCGCTGGCGTGCTTCGCCTTCGCCTGGTTTCAGACCGGACCGAGGACCCGTCGGGGCTAGCCGCCGAGGGCGAACACCAGGGTGCAGAACACCCCGGCGCCGATGCAGTAGAACCCAAATGGCGTGAGACGGTTCGTCTCGAAGTACTTGAGCAGGAACTTGACCGCGACCACGGTGGTGAG
This sequence comes from uncultured Solirubrobacterales bacterium, assembly GCA_963813115.1. Classification (GTDB taxonomy): domain Bacteria; phylum Actinomycetota; class Thermoleophilia; order Solirubrobacterales; family Solirubrobacteraceae; genus Palsa-744. The sequence goes on along the minus strand of CAWEXS010000002.1, from coordinate 1,272,281 downwards.
CGCCGAGCACAGCGCCGCAACGAGCGCGGGCCCACGCACGCCGTTGCCGTGCGAACCGAGCAGTTCGGGGAGCTTCAGCACCGCGGCCGCCCCGATGATCGGGGTCGAGAGCAGGAAGGCGTAGCGCACCGAGTCCTCGTTTGAGAGTCCCGTCAGCAGGCTGCCACCCATCGTGAAGCCCGACCGCGAGATCCCAGGGATGAGCGCCGCGGCCTGCGAGACCCCGACGCCGATCGCCTGGCGCCAGCTGAGCTTGGCGATCCGTTCATCGCCATCGCCGAGATAGTCGCCCTCGCGCGGGGGGCGCTTGCGCAGGCGCTCGAACGCGAGCAGGGCGACACCGTTGACGATCAGGAAGAGCGCTGCCAGTTCGGGCGAAGCGAACAGCGAGCGCAGCGGTTTCTCAAGCAGCAGTCCAATCACACCGGCGGGGATCGTGCCGGCTATCAGCAGCCAGCCGAGGCGCGCGTCGACATCGTCCTCGCGAATCTCGCGCATCTGCAGCGAACGCGCCAAGCCCTTGACGATCCGGATCCAGTCCTTCAGGAAGAACGCCAGCAGCACCAGTGCCGTGGCCAGGTGTACGGCAACCAGGAACGTCAGGAAGCGCTCGTCGTTCTGATGGATGTGCCAGCCCAGCAGTCGCGGCAGCACCACGCCGTGCCCCAGGCTGGAGATCGGGAAGGGCTCGGCCACGCCCTGTACCAGCCCGAGGATCACAGCCTGGAAATAGGAGATGTAGTGGTGCACCGCGCGATAGCTTAGGGATCGTTTCCGATTGCGGCCTCGCACCCCAGCTTCACGATTCGTTCACACGATCGTCCCCGACTCATCACAGGAGACCCCGCCGTCGGGGGCAAATCTTCAGTCATCGACGAATAAGACAGAGGAGAGCAACGATGACTGACTCCACGAGCCGCGCCGACCTGCACTGTCACTCCACCGCCTCGGAGACCTCCAAGCTCGGCGTGCAGCGCGCCCTGGGGCTGCCCGAGTGCGCCACCCCACCCGAGGAGGTCTATCGGCTCGCCAGGCGGCGTGGCATGGACTTCGTGACGATCACCGACCACGACACGATCGCGGGGGTGCTCCAGATCGCCGACCGCCCCGACGTGTTCATCTCCGAGGAGCTGACCGCCCACTTCCGCGGCGAGCCCCAGGCGGTACACGTGCTCTGCTACGGCATCACCCCCGAGGACCACGAGTGGTTGCAGGGGCACCGTCACGACGTCGAGATCTGCGCCGCCTACATGTACGAGCACGAGATCGTGTGCGCCCTGGCGCACCCCTACTACATGGTGGGCGCCCCGCTCACCGCCCGCCACCGGCGGCGCCTGGCCGAGCTGTTCGGGATCTGGGAGATCCGCAACGGGGCGCGGGCGCGGGAGCTGAACCGGCCGGCCGCCACCTACGTGGGTACCCGCGACGGGATCGGGATCGGCGGCAGCGACGATCACGCCGGCGTGGACATCGGACGCACCTGGACCGAGACCCCCGCCGCGAGCACCCCGGCCCAGCTCCTGGCGCACATTCGGGCCGGACGAGTCACCGCGGGCGGCGCCCAGGGCAGCGCCGCCAAGTGGGCGCACGCCGCGATCGCGCTCGCCGCACGCGCGCTCGGGCGCGGCGAGGTCGGGACCGATACACGGGCCCCCGATCCCCATACGGTGATGAGGATGGCGCGCCGTTTGTTGCGCGAGGGTGACGCTCGCCAGGGGACCGTCCACGGCGACCTGACGCCCGCCGACGCGCGTTGTCTGCTGCGAGCCTGGCTGAGCGCGGTGGAACTCGACCACCTGGACGAGCGGGCCCTGATCGACTACATGCAGGACGACGCCTTCAGCCACTCCGATCTCTACCGTCGCGCCTGCCGACTGCACGAGCGCAAATTGCGCCTCGCCGTCGAGGGGGCCATCCGAGCCACCACCGGCCAGGCCGAGCTGATGTCCGCCGCGGTGGGCCTCTTTGAGAGTTGCATGGCCGCGATCCCCTACGCCCCGGCCACCGCCTTCCTGGCCAACGAGAAGGCCAAGCTCGACGCCCGTCGCGAGGAGGGCGAGTCGCCGCGCGTGGCGATCCTCGCAGACGGCATCGGCAGCACCCACGGCGTGACCCGCGTCATCCAGGAGATTCGCCAGCGCGGCGTGCCGGGCTTTGAGATCGAGGTGGTCGGCACCGATCCCGACGTGGACCGTCGGCTCTCAGCGGTGAGCGAGTTCGACGTGCCCTACTACCCGGGGCTGCGGATCGGGGTGCCCAGCCTCGCGGCCGCCGTGAACACCCTCGCCGAGGGCGACTTCGACGTGATCCACGTCTGCTCCCCCGGCCCCGCCGGTGTCGCGGGCGCGCTGCTCAGTCGCGGTCTCGGGTTGCCGCTGGTGGGCAGCTATCACACCGAGCTGACCGCCTATGCCGGCCTGCGCTCGGGCGATCGGCAGGTGACGGACGCGATGGCGACGGCCGTGAGCACCTTCTACGGCGCCTGCGATCTGGTGCTCTCCCCCAGCCCCGCCTCCGATCAGGCGCTTGGCGCGATCGGCGTGGGCCCCGGCAAAACGATGCGCTGGGACCGCGGCGTGGACACCGCGCGCTTTGACCCCGCCCGACGGGTGGCGGGTCTGCTGCCGCGCACCGCGATCAACGTGCTCTACTCGGGGCGCATCACCCGCGAGAAGGGCGCCGACCTACTGGCCGACGCCTTCCTGAAGGCAAAGCGCAAGGAGTCCCGCCTACAGCTGGTGATCGCCGGGGGCGGTCCCGAGCAGGAGTGCCTGCACGAGCGCCTGGGCGAGTCCGTCACCTTCCTCGGATGGCTGGAGGGCGAGGAGCTGGCCAATGTGTACGCGAGCGCCGACATGTTCCTCTTCCCGAGCGCCACCGACACCTTCGGTCAGGTGATCCTGGAGGCCCAGGCCAGCGGCCTGCCGGTGATCGCCGTCGCCAAGGGCGGCCCCCTGGCGCTGCTCGAGGATCGCCTCAGCGGCCTGCTGTGCGATGCCGACGCCGATGCCCTCGCCGAGGCCGTGGTCGAGCTTGCCCGCTCACCTCTGCTGCGCGAGCGTCTCGCGCTAGCCGCGCTTGCCGCGGTGCGGGCCCGCACCTGGGAGCAGGCGCTGGAGCGTCTGGGCGGCAGCTACCGGCGCGTGCTGAATACCCACGACGCCCACCGGCTCGCGGCTCGCGTCGCCTGAGACCCAACGCCGCTCGCGTCACCCGAGGGCCAACGCCGCTCGCGTCGCCTGAGACCCAATGAAAAGCGGGGCGGAAACGAAAAGCGGGGCGGAGCCTTTTGGCGTCCACCCCGCTTCCTGCTCCTAATCCCGCCCGCAGGCGGCTATCCGACCAGCTCGTTTCAGTACTTCTTGCCCCTTGTGGGCTTCTTGACCTTCTTGGCCTTCAGCACCAGGTGCTCGGTGACGGTGCGGCCTCCGCTGACCGTGATCGTGGCGATCACCGGCAGCGAGCCGTGCTTGCGCAGCAGCGCGGCTGCCTTCGAGTTGAGTGAGATCGCGATCGTCTTGCTCTGACCTCCCTGGAGGCTGAACGACTGCGAGCCCACCTTGAACGGTGCGATCTTGGCGTGCTTTGAGCTTTTCTTGCTCGCCGCGGAGGCCGTGATCGCGCCGGCCGTCTTGACGCTCACCGTGCCCGCGCACGTCACCGCGCCCGCCGGGCAGCTCACGGTCACCGCGAAGTGACCGCCCTGCACCACCGAGGCCGCGCTCGCGGTCACGTTGGGAGGAGTCACGCTCGTCGTGACCTGCTGAGAGGTCGTCGTTGTGGTGGTGGTAGTGGGTGCCGCCGTGGTGGTGGTCGTCGTCGTGGTCGTCTGCGTGCCGCCACCGCCGCCACCGTTGCCGCCGCCGGGATTGCCGATCAGACTGACCGTTTCCTGGGCGACCTTCTGTACTCCCGTCGGCAGCGAGCTGTAGTACTGCCCGGCCGTGGCGAGGGCGCTCTGGCCCGGGCCCGTGACGTAGGTCAGGAAGTCGGCGGTCGCGTTGCCGATCGCGGTCGCGGCGCTCGAGCTGCCCCCATACAGCGCTGCCTGTCCCATCGCGCCGATCTTGGCGTAGTCCGCCCAAGCCAGGTCATAGGTCAGGCCACACAGTGAATACTGACCGGCGCTGAAGCCCGTGGCCGCTGCGATGTTCGGGTTTGAGGAGAGCACGCCGTACCAGTTGCCGGGCGCCGTCGGAGCCCCCGTCGGCGTGACGCTCGTCGGGCAGTTGCCGTTGGAGCCGTTGGCGGGATCGGCATACGTGGCTCCGCTCGGATTGGTGCCGTTGTTCTGCACCTTCCCCCAGAAGACCGTCGCCCCTCCGGACCACGGTGCGAATCCACCGGCGTGCGAGTCCGAGGCGGCCGCGTAGCCGACTGCCCCCGCGGTGCTCGACACGGTTGCGGCCTCGCCGCTGCCGCCCTTGGTGGCGATCGATGATTCAACGTGGCTCCCGGACGGCCAGGAGTTGAAGTCGTTGGCGTAGGCACTCCAGGTGCCGGCGTCGATCTGGTTCAGATAGGACTTGAAGACGTAGGAGGTTCCCGAGTTGTCAAATCGCACCAGCAGCGTCGGCGCGGCACCACAACCCGCGTTGTGCGTCACCCCGGCGGCCGTCAGGAAAGCGTCCCACGACGCGTATTCACCCTTCCACAGGGTGTCGAGCGCGCTGTTGGAGATGTTGGGCGCGGCTTCCACCGCACAGCCCGACGGGGGGTGCAGCAGCAGCGCTACCGGCGCCTCCGCGACCGGGATCGTCAGCTCGGCCTGGTCACCGCCTCCGGCGGCCGCATCGGCCGTGTTGACCTGCACCGGCTGGGGCGGATCGTCGCTGCCCACGTAACCGTCGAGCGCAACCGCATTGCCGCTCTTGGTCGGAAGCAGCGCCCCGGTGACGTTGCCGAACTCTTCAAGCGCGGGGCCGCTGGAGGTCTTGGTGTACTTGACCAGCGGTGTCGTGGTGCACAGCGTCGAGAGGAAGTCGGCGGTGAAAACGTTTTCCTGTGCCACCTTCTGCAAAGACGACCCTGACCCGGTAATTTCCGCGGGACACGAGAGCGTGCCGCCCGCCGCCGCCGCACTGGGCAGGAGCGCCGTGGTGGCGCCGACCAGGCAACCGCCGAAGCAGACCGCGCTGAGGGCGAGTGCTGCCGCCCTGGTGTGAATACTCATCTGGGAAATGATCCTTCCTGTCGAGAGTCGAGATCGATGCGCTGAACGCCGCCGGATGACGGCCGAACTGCCCCGGACACACCGGGTCCTCGCCAGCTTCCCTTTCTATGAACTCACTGTCCAGAGAGTTATCCAAACGATCTCAGGCAGTTCACAAACGCTTATCATCTGCCACACTCACGCGGCCGGGGATAGTCACTGTTAGTTAACATTCACCCGGTCGATTTGGTGTAGGGCCCACGACATTCACAGTGAGCCTCAACGCTCACCCACCCTCGCCCAGGACGGGGCGGCGCGCGGGCGACTCGTGCGGCGCGCACCGCCACGCAGGCCGACACCACCGGCCGCGGCCAGCACCACGAGGATCAGGACCCAGGGGCCCGGGCCGCTTCGCTGGTTGGCGTCGTAGGCCGCAAAGTTGCTCGACGCCAGCTCGGTCGCCGACTCCTCCTCGCGCTTCTCCTCGGGCGCCCCCATTGACTGGTAAACCTGCGAGGAGCCGCTCGGCGGGATCGGCCGACCGGCCGGCGGCGCGGGAGGTGGCACGATCGCGGGGCGCGCACCCAGCGGCGGCGGCGAGAGCGCGAGAAACGGAGGCGCGGGCGGCGGAGTCACGGGGCGGGGATGTGCCCTCACCACTGCCGGGGGCGGGGGCGGCACGAGCCCCCGTAGCTGCGGACCCGTCGGGGCGGGCGAAGCGGCCGAGGGAAGGTCCGGGGCCGGGAACCCGGTTTCCGTTTTCGCGGGCGCAGGCGGATTGCGCAACGGGACCGTTCCACATGGGTACTCGACCGACCCCCCCTGGACGCTCACCCGCTCCGCATAGGTCAGTCCACCCGTGGCGATCGAAACCGTGGTCGTACCCGAGTTGAAGGCACAGAACAGTCCCGATGACGGGTCGGGCACCGGCAGCCCGTCGGCGCCGAGCTTCACCTGACGCGGGTTGCTGGACGTCGGATCGTGAGCCACAAAATCGCCGATGTCGGGGTTTGAGGAGGAAAAGGCGTAGTCCGTCGGCACCTGGTAGGGACAGTTGCTGCCCTGACAGAAGAACGGGATCTGGTCATACGGATCAGGACCGTAGAAGCGTGTCCCGTTGCCACCGGGACCAATCAGCCCACCGCCGGGCGGACGGCGAGCAAGCGCTTCGAACAGCGCCACCTGACTGCGCCGCAGGAGCACGCCGTCGGTCGCATCGAGCGCGAGCCGGCTGATGTTCGGGACCACCCGCGCGCTGACGGGCGCCACATTGCTCAGCGGGTTGCGCGCCGACGTGTCGACATCCGCCAGCAGGAAGCCGCTGGAACCCAACGAGTCCGCTTCAAAGGCGGTCGGAGGGTTGACGTAGCCGAGCGTGCCCGTGCCGAAGGCGGGGATGCTGCTGCCGCCATAGCTCACGATGGTGCTCACGTTGGCTTCGGGAAAATCGAAGAAGTAAGCCGACGCCCCACCCTGAAGCAGGAGCGCCGCCACGGCTTCGCTGTCTGCCGCGATGTTCCCGGGGTTCTGCTGCGGCAGGCTGAAGCCCAACGAGGCGTTGCCCATCACGATCGCCGGTAGGCCCTGCTGCTTGGCGGCTTCCAGCTGGCCCTTCAGCCACTGCTCCTGAGCGGGCTCCTGTTCGAGCCTCGTGCCGGCAAAGGCGAGCACGATCACCTCAACCGGTCCGCCCTCGGCGCCCGTGGCGCGAAACGCGTAGTAGCTTGCGCCGCCCGCCGTAGACGTGACCGAGCCGGGAGCGTATGCCGGCAGCGATCCCCGGTAAAGCGCGGCCTCTCGCGGGAACACGTCTTCGCCGCCAACGCTCCCGGTATAGAGGAAGGCCCGCAGGCCACCCCCAGATCCGCTCGCGATCCAGTCGGCCGACTCCAGCGCGTGGGCCATCCAAACGTCGGGGCCGGGCCCCTCGTTGATCAGCGCCCCGCAGGCGGTCATACATGAAGCCTGACCGGCGACCACGAAGCTCGCGTGACCCGCGGTTGTGCCCACCGCAGCCGGCGAGTCCCCCCCGGCTGACGCGCCGCCCGCGCCCGGGAAGCGCATCGCCGCCGCCGTCTCGTAGGTGGGTTCGGCACCGGTGCCCTGGAAGTCCCCCGTCTGACCACCCACCGCCAGTCCGGATTCACCGCCCGGGGCCACGATCAGCGCGAGCACCGGATCGGGGCGCAGCGGCGAATCCACGAACCTCCCCGAGGTCGCCGGGTAGGCCTGGTGTTGCATGTCGCTCCACCCCCCCGCGGTCTCCTTGACCAGATAGCCCGAGTTCGGCAGCGGATCGGGTGAGATGAACGCGGGAGGCTCTCCCGGGCTCGTGGGTGGAGGCATGTCCCCGCCCCACGGACCGAACTGAAACGAGCCCCCCGCGTCGGCGTTCGGATCGAGATTGAGGTCTAGATCGAGCGAGACGATCGCGCGCACCGCTCCCGCCGGGTCGCGATAGGCAGCCAGCGCCGAGACGTTCTGCGCCTCGGGCAACGGCTGCGCGGAGAAGCGCCACGGCGCGCTCGCCGAATCGCGCTCGATCACGAGTCCCGGCCCGGCCGCCACCGCCCCTCCGTCGGGCAAGCCCGCCGCCTTGGAGAGCACCGCCCCTGTGGATGTGGGCAGCCCGCTCAACAGGGCGGCCGCACCCGGGTCGACCCGCCAGCCCGACCCGTCTTCGACGGCGATGCCCCCGCTCTCGGACTGGGTGGCGCCCTGCACGATGCGATAGGCAGCGATCGCCTCGCCACCGGCGAAGCTCACCGACGTGAAATTCGCCTGCGACAGCTCCGGCGGCAGGCTGACCTGGGTCCAGCTCTTCCCGAAGCGCAGCAGCACACCCTGCTTGCCGACCGCGTAACCAAGCCCCGGGTGGGTGCTTGAAAAGGCGACCGCGCTGAGATTGCCGATGAAGTTCAGCGGCTTGGCCGGGTCGGGCTCCCAGAGGCCCGTGGCCGCCTGCCACACCCACATAGCGCCGTTGTCGCCCAGCGCGTAGGCCCGCCCCGGTTCGGGCCACGCCACACCGCGCAGGGTGGGACTCTGGACTTTCCCCGCCGAGTCGTAAAGCGATTCCTGAGCCCAACCCTGGCCGGGCACGTAGCGCGCGATCTGCCCCTCATCGCCCACCGCGATCGCCTGGGCGCCGGAGCTGCCGGGCGTGCTCCCCGGCGCCTGCGCAAGCGCCAGCAGCGGTCGGCGGAAGGGCACCGATTCCTGCTGGAGCTGATCGTCTCCGGGTTGCGTGCCCACCGCGATGACCTGGGCCTGGCCCTGCTGGTCGGCCCCATTCTGTGAGCTGGAGCCATCGGCGAGCAAGCCCCGTTGTGGAGAACTGAAGGCGGCCCCACCCGCCGCCGTGCCTTCGAGCGTGCCACCCGCCCCCACCACCTGCGAGACGCCGCCGGCCGCGAACTCAAGCAGGGCGTGGGCCGGCAGGCCTGTGAGCAAGCGAATACCGGGATCCCCCGAGCCGCCCGGCCAGGCGAAGCTACGGTACTGGCCCGGCAGCGCCATCCCGAGTGAATCGGGGCACCCGGCCCCGGTCGGGAAGCACCACGCCCCGAGCACGCTCGCCGGGGGGAGCGGGACGGGACTCGGCGGAGTTTCCGCGGGAGCCGGTTCTCCGCTGCTCACCGGCACCGGGGGGGCACTCAGAAACTCACTCACATAGCTCGGGGTACTCGCCCCGCCCGCAGCGGACGCGTTGATCTGCGCCTGAAAGTCGACCCAGGCGCCCTGAGTCGTCGCCGTCAGCATTTGCGCGCCCTGCGACAGCGCCGCCACGGTTGGCGCGTTCGGGGCGCCCTCGGTGCTCAGCGGGCCATCGCCAACCGGCTGGGGCTGCCAGACGTAACCGGCGGAGCCGGCGGACGGGACCCTGCGAAACAGCGCGAGCGAGGTCGGCTGACCGCTCACGGCTGTCAGTCGCGAGCTTGCCAGCAGCCAGCAGCTTGGAGCGCCCGGTCCGCCGCTCGCGGGGGATCCCGCGCATGCCAGCGCAAGGACGTTGAAGCCATCTTCCTGGAGGGTCGTCAGCGCGATCGGCTCGCGACTCCAGCGGCGACCGTCGAAGTGCAGCACCCCCGGCGGACTCTTGGGCTTGCCCCCCGGATTACCACCGTCATCGTGGGGGGCGATCAGCACACCGGTGTGGGCGCCGTCCTCTTCGATCGCCGCATACGGAGGGTCGGGGCCCGCGGCGGCACCTTCGCCCAGCAGCGACTCCCCTTCGGCGAGGACCCCATCCCCCGGCGAGCCCGCACCGCCCGGCGGCGGAGTGCCGATCGGGCTGGGAGCCGGCGCGAGCTGCGGTTTGGCGCCCGGGTCGCGGGTCACCACGGTCTGCCCAAAGACCAGCACGACACCGCCCGCGGCAGTCGTCTGACCCGCGAAGGGACCGTGTTCGGACGGCGTGGCGCCCCGGTAGGGGGCGCCCACCAGCGGGGTGGCGTTCGCCGCGAGCGGCAGCGGCACGACCTGCCAGCCGGACGCGTCGCTGCGCTCGAGCAGCGCGTACTGGTCGCTGTAGCTATGACCGTCGAGGGTGACCGGTACGTCCCCGAGCTTGCCGTACGCCCAGACCTCGCCGGGCGCCTCCTGCGGCCCCGATCCGATCGCCACCACTTCAGTGGCGGGCAGCCCCAGCTCGGGGGCGAAGTAATCGCCGCCGGTGGGCGGTGCGCTCGCGTCGGGTGCGAGCGCCGCATGGGCCCGGCCGGGAGCACTCAGCTGACCGGGCGTACTCAGCGCGCGTGCGATCGCGGACAGCGGCCCGCCCTGATCGGGCCCCGCCACGGCGAGCAAGAGCACGGCACCCACGAGGGCGCCGCACAGGCGGATGCGCATCCTCACCTGCCGGCCCCCGGCGAGCGCGCAGCGCCTGACCTCGACCCGTTGCGCTTAGAAGCCCCTGCGGCGAGACGTCGCTTTGAACTCTTCGTACTCGCGAGGTTCTTCCTGCTCGCCGTGTGAAAAGTCACCGGGATGTTCTGTACCTGCGGTGCGTGTCCGGGGGCAACAAATGTGACGTGCAGAACCGTGTACAGCCCGTACCTCGCGGTGACCAGCGAGCGGTAGCGTGCGGCCACCCGCAGGCGCAGTCGTAGCTCCGAGAGCCCCCTGGCCGACGCCCCGCCCCGAGCCACGGTGCGAGCGATCAGCAGCTCCGCGCCCTTGCTGCCCTTTGCGATGCGGGCTTTCGCCCGCTTGCTGCGAGCCTTGCCCGCACGGGCGTGGACGCTCGACGCCAGCTGTGCAAGCGCGCCCACCGCGAGTCTCCCGGCCCCCGGTACCTGCGCGTAGAGCAGCACGCTGCCGTCCGCTTGCGCGGCGGCGGTGGCGCTCAGCACCCAATCCGGGGTCGGGGGGGCCGACACCGGCGCGACTCCCTGCACCTGAGGCACCACCTGATCGGGAGCCGGGGTGGCCGAGACGGCATAGACCTGGCTCGCCGGGACGCTGTCGCCAAAGAACAGGTTGGTCGCCCTTGAGGCGAACACGAGCGTCTGCCCGTCGCCGGAGAACGCCAGCAGGCCCGCGGAGCCGTTGGGCGTGGAGCCGTCGTAGGTGGAGGTGACCCGCTGGAGGGTCCCCGAGCCCAGATCGGCCTCATAGGTTTCTGAGACGTTGGTGTAACTGGAGGGTGGGCTTATCAGCGTCGGCGCCCCCGCGGCGAACTGCGTGCGGGTCGTGTCAAATGCCACCCTGCTCCCGTCCGAGGAGATCGCGACATCCTTGACGTCGCCCGTGGCCGCCAGGTTGGCCGCGTAGTTGGGGGTCGTGGTGAGCGCCGTCACCCCGGGGGCACGCGCCGGATCGTCATCGACCCGCACGACGTAGGCATCCGTGTTCTCCATCGACTCGTTGGAGGCGACGTAGCTCGGCTCGGACGCGGGCGAGGGCGCGTTGGACATCACCGCCACCGTGTTGCCGTCCGCGCTCAGCACCGGGGGGAAGAAGACGGTCGTCTGGAAGTTCAGCAGCGAGCCCCACAGCACCGGGTTGATGCACTCGCTGCCGTAGGAATAGGTGAAGTCCAGTCCGGCGCCCGCAAGCAGGCGCCGCGTCAGCGCTGCCGAGCCGCCCGCCACCCGCCGCCACAGTGGCTCTGCCTCGCTGCCCAGCGCGCTGCGACCACAGCTGCCGCCGCCTGATTCCAGGTCGACCGCGCCGGGGACCTGTGCCGGGACGTTCGTCCCTAGCCACGCCACCGTGCTCGCGTCGGCGCTGATCGCGGCCGTCGAGCCTGTCACCTGGTCGCCGAACTGGGCCGCCTGTACGGGCGAGCGCCCTGCCATCTGCTGCTCACTGTCGGTGGACGGGAACGCGCCCCCTCCCGGTGTCGCCTCTCCCTGCGGCGTGGCGGTGATGAGCGTGGTCGTGTCGGTGTCGAGATCGCGCACCGCCACCTGGCTCGGTTCTGTCTCGGCCGGGCATTCCCCGAGCGGCGTCGCTGCCGGGCAGCCCGCACCCCTCACCAGGTTTGAGGCGCTCAGGACCGTGAACGCGACGTGACGACCGTCGCCGCTCATCGCCACGCCCGGGGCGGCCTGCGCGCCGGTGACCGCGAAGCCCGAGCACGAGCCCGCGAAGCTGATGCCCCGGCTCGTCCCGTCGAGCGCCGAGGCAAGCGTGTAGAGGGGAGCGCCCGCGGCGGGCCGCATGTCGCGCACGTACACCTCGGGGCACCCGCGATCGAGCGGCGGCTCGCTGCTTTCGTCGAGGTCGGCGGTGGTCGTGAAGGCGATGTAGCGACCGTCCGCGCTCACCGACGGGCCGGCCGCGTCGCCCCCCGCGGCCAGAACGACTTCCCCGCTGCCCAGATCGCGCCGGTAGACACCCGACACGCCGCCGAGCACGCCCTGGAAGACCGCGTAGTGACCGTCGATCGACAGCACCGGCGCATCGGCTTCTTCGAACTGAAGTTGTGGGGTCCCGGACAGCAGCGCGGGCAGCGTGAAGTCGGCGCGCGCCGATGCCTCGGCGACGAGCCCCGCGAGTAGGACGAGAGCGACGATCGTGCCCGGCCTTCGCAAGCTCATCGGGCTCGCACCCGGATGTGGACGGTGGCGCGGTTGCCAACCTTGTCGCGTACTCGCACCGTGATCGTGTAGGGGCCCGCCTTCCTGTATTCGTGAGCGGCCGTCGCCCGCTTACCCGATCGTTGCCCATCCCCGAAGGAGACACGTATCGCCCGCGCATCGACGCCGGAGGCTCCATCGCGGATCCTCACCCGCACCCCCCGGCGACGATCGATCATGCTCACCTTCACCGTCGGTGGGTTTGCGTCGATCTTCAGAGAGTGCTCGCTGCTCATCGTCTGCTGCGCCGCGCCGTCGGTCGCGAGCACCTGCACCCCATGCACCCCGTCACCCAGTCCCCGAGACCTCAGCTGGGCGGCCAGCCCGGTCAGCTCCCTCAGGCGCGGCACGCCGTCCACATACACCGTGTAAGTCACGCCCGCCACCGCGTCCGAGGTCGCTTCCCAGCTCACGCCCGCGACCGCCCCGCGAACCCAGCTCGAAGGCGTCTGCACGTTGAACGGAGCGGGCGGAGCCTGGACCAGATCGCCGATCACCTCGGATTGACCGGTCCTACCCTGCGCCCAGGCGAGCAGCGCATCGCCCTGCCCCGAGCCACCCAGCGCGAGCCCGACGATCTGGCCGGGTAGCCCACCGGCGAGCTGCGCGAGCTGAAAGCCTCCGTGCGGATAGTCCTCGCGTACATCCACCGCCGCCAGGCCTCCGGGCGCCGCCGTCCAAGCCGTGATCCCGCCCCCGGCCGGGTTGACCGCGGTCGGCGCGAACGATCCCGTGGATGAGCCGACCGTCAGCGACGAGCCGACTGCTTCGTCATCGCCGGATAGCTCCTGCGCGGTGCCGCTCTGCGTCCAGGCCAGGCGGAAGTTTCCGCGCGAGTCGATCGCCACGCTCGGTGCGCCGGCTCCCGCTTGACTGCCCCCCGGGAGCGCAACGACTCCGTTGAGCTGCGCGGCCTTCAGGCCGAGCGCGCTTGAGATCGAGTTGAGGAAGAGCCGGGTGGCGGGCATCGCCGAGCCCGGGGATCCCGCGATGCGATAGGCGATGCGTGCCTCGCCGTAGCCGCTCACCGCGACCGCCGGTGCGTCCGCGTCGGCCGTCACCGGATTGCCCCCGAGCGTCTCGGGGCTGGCCTCGAGCACGTTTCCCTGAACGTTGCCGAACAGCCGCCGCACCCAGATCCGGGCGATGCCGTCGCTGCCGGGCTCCTGCCAGGCGACCACGCCGTTGCCGTTGAGGTCGATGCCGATCGCCGGGGCGTTGCTCTGCGTCGGGTTGCGCATCGCGAGCTGCGCAGCGCGGTTGACGGCGCCGAGGGCGCTCCACGTGAGATATCTGAAGCGCGCCACCCGCACCTCGACCAACTTGTCCGTCGAGTTTCCGGGCGGGCAGGCGCTGTTCGGGGGGTCTCCCGCGAGATTGCTGCAATCGCTGGTGATCACACGGTAGGTCACGTACGCCTGGCCACTGCTCGGGTTCATCGCAAGCGACGGGTTGACCGCGCTCGCGTCTCCGGAGTACGGCTCGCCCACGTTCGGGTCGATCAGGACCCCCGCACCGAAGCCCCCCGCCCCCGGCTGCAGCGAGGCGCCCATCAGCTCGTAGAGCGTGATGCCACGCGCCGTCACGTTGCGCGGCTGCACCCACACCACCAGCAGTCGCCCCCCATTGCCCGCGGCGATCGCGGGGACCGTCGCGCCGAACGGGTTGCCACCGTCGACCTGCACGGGGCTCCCCCAACGGCCGTTGAGAAACCTGTTCACGAACACGTGCGCCGCACCGGCGACCTCCCGGCGATACACGATTCCTCCCGTGCCGTCGGGCGCCATCGCCGCACCGTCCACGTCGAGCAGGTCGTTCGCCGGTCCGTAGATGACGCTCGCCGGATGAATCACTGCGGCGGCGTCCGCGGGAAAGCAAACACCTGCGAGCACGAGCGCCAGAGCCGGGCGGCGGGCTGCCTGGAGCGCCAGCCGGGTGCGATGCCGGAGAGTTGTGTTCATCGAGCGCGACCGAGCCTCTACCCGGTGCTGACGGTGTTGTTCGAGCTGCCCGAGCCGCCACCGGTCGGTGTGGCGGCGTCGATCGGCGTGGCCTTGAATTGAAGTCCCGTGGGCCACGCCTTGGGATTGAGACCCAGCGACAGCTGATGCTTGCCGACCCGCAGCGACTCGCGGGGAGTGCGGGCCACCACGCGCCCCTTGCGGCGGGCGATCAGCTGCACGTGCGCGCGAGCGGTCAGTGTGAAACCGATCACGAGCAGGCGATGGTGCAAAAACCGGCTCTTCACGTGCACCACGAGTGGCCTCGCCTTCGTTGGACCGCCGGTGGGTGCAGTGACCGAGGTGGCCGGAGCGCTCGGCGGCGGGGGTGCCTGCTGGTTGGACAGCGAGTTGTCCAACGGCGGCACGTCGGGGTAGATCACGGGGATACCAGCGTCCGGGGGGCGATAGCTGATCACTCCGGCGAAGTTCGGGTCAGTGTCCTGCGGATAGCGCGTGCCGTCGCTGAGATGGAACAGCCACCCGGGCACCGTCGAGCCCGCGTGGCCCGTGCTCGCCATCCAGCAGTCATGCGCCGCCGGGCATACGATCGGCCCGGCGAAACCGTGCAAGCCCACGCTTTCCTGGGACGCGGGAAGTTGGTCGACCTCGGACACCGTGCCGTCCGCGCTGATCTGCGCGACCGTCGCCTGGGTGGATTCGCCCGTCAGCGATAACCATGCCCTGTCCGTCCCCGGTTCGGGCGCCACCGCCTCACTGGTCCCCTGCTCTTCCGGACCAGAGCCGATCTGAGCGCCGACTCCGGCAAACGCAACCCCGGCAGGTAGCGCGGGCTTGATCTGCGACCACGAGCCGCCCGCGTAGCGCAGCAGCGTCAGACTCGCGCTGTTCGAGCCGCTCGGAATCTCGCTGGGGATCACCGGGTTGGCCGCCGCCCACAGCTGTGTGACGCTTTCTCCAAGCGGCGAACCGTCTGTCGCCAGGCTGAAGCCCTGGAGCGCCGCCGGCAGCACACCGAGCCCGTATTCCGGCAGTCGCGTGCCCGCGAACATGAAGAGATCGCTGAACGGGTTTTCAGAGCCCGCCGGGGCGATCGTGTGGATCACTGCCGGATGTGCCTGGTTCTCTTCGCTTGAGAAAAAATCGTTGCGCTGAATCCGGACGCTCTCGAAGACCTTGCCCGCGAAGTCCACCATGTCATCAACCGCGTGATCCTCCGGCTCGTACACCGTGGTCAGGCTGCTGCCGTCCCAGTGCAGGTGAAAAGCGCCGGGCCCCGAGGGTCCCTGACCGTCCTGGCCACCAAACCAGCAGTCGCTCGGGCCAAGGCACGCGGCCGCGTTCATACGCAGGTAGGAGTCCGGCTGTTCGAGGGGCATCGCGTAGGAGGCCACCACCGCTCCGTCGAGGAAGTGACACAGCGAGACCGAGGTCAGGGCGAAGCTGCTCTGACGGCCCACCACCGCCTGCCCGGCACGCTGGTCGGCGATCGTCCAGAACTCGTCGGGTCCGGCCCAGGCGATGCGCCCCCCGGCCCCACCGCACACCGTGGAGAGCTGGTGCCAGCCCACCCCGTCATAGGCGTACAGCCCGGGGGCCACCGGCCCACTCCAAGGGTCTTCGGTGCCACCCGTGATCAGCAGCCCGCGATTGGGTGCCCAGAAGCTGAGCGCGCCCACCGGGCCCACGGGCACGGGGTAGGGCGCGGGCGCAGCCCCGGGCGGCGGCGACGGTGCGGCCGCGGGCGCGGAGTGCCAGACCGCATCCCCATCCGCTCGTGCGGCGCTCGCGAGCGCGAGCAGCACGAGCAGCAACGACGTGGAGAGCAGTCCAAGCAGCACGACCCCGCTGACGCGACTCACTGGGATGTGGCGTTGGTTCATGGCTTGCTGTCTAGCCACCGTAGAGTTGGCGCGGGGCGCCCACAAGGGTGGTTATCCAAACTTTCACGCGCCCGGAACCGGGAACCGTGCGTCTAGTTCATCGATGACGGTGAGCGGCCTTCTTCGTCTTCTTGGCGGGCGCCCGCAGCACGAGGTTCTTGGTGGTCGTCTGCGTGTGTCCTCCCACCGTCGTGGCGATCACCACTGCCACGCGCAACGAGTGTGCTCGGTTCAGCACGGCCATCCCCTTGGAGGAGAGGTGCACCAGCAGCGTCTCGCTGTGACCGCCCGGCACGTTGAA
Organism: uncultured Solirubrobacterales bacterium; assembly: GCA_963813115.1. Taxonomy (GTDB): domain Bacteria; phylum Actinomycetota; class Thermoleophilia; order Solirubrobacterales; family Solirubrobacteraceae; genus Palsa-744. Next base: position 1,255,899 of record CAWEXS010000002.1, on the reverse strand, counting down.
GGATGCCCGGCCCAGCAGGAGCGCTTGCTTCTTGGTCTTGCGCTTGTCGCGCTTGGCGAGCACCGCCGCTGCGACGGCGCCCGCAGTGTGCAGTTGCACACTTCCCGTGCAGGAGCTGCTGCCCGCCGGACAGGACACCACGATCGGGACCGCTCCGCCTGACACGTTTGAGGTCACGTGCGCCACCGCAACCCCGGGAGCAGGCGGTGGTGGTGGCGTGACCGTTGTTGTCGTAGACGTGGTGGTAGCGGTCGGTGGGTGCGCCGATGTCGTCGTTGTCGTCGTCGTAGTGGTGGTGCTCCCCGGGGAGACCGTCACCTGCGCTTCGGCGGTCGCTTCGTTGCTGACTTCATCGGTGATCGTCAGCTTGACCTTGTAGCTACCCGGGCTTGCGAACGTGTGCGAGTCGTGCGCCACCTGCGTGTCATCGGCGGCGCTGCCGTCGCCGTATTCCCAGTGGTAGTCCTGAATCGCGCTCCCCGGCGTCGGCGTCGAGGCCGAGCCCCCGAAGCTCACCGACTGCCCCGCCGTTATCGAGGCGGGCGGTTCGAGCACGGCGACGGGCGGGGCGCTGCCGAGCACCCTCACCTCGAATGGGAAGACGCTCGTGCCGTAGTCCCCCGTCAGCCGCACGCTGGCCGCGTAGAGACCCGGCGTTTCGTAGGTGTATTCAGCCGTCGGCGAGGGCCACTTGTATTCCGGCCCCGACATCGCGGAGACGAGCGTGAACCCATCGTTCTGCGGACCGCCGGTGTTGGCTCCCGTGGGGTTCCAGTCAAACTCGAACGGCGCCTCTCCGGCTCGATCGATCGAGCCCGCTTCGAGCGTCACCGGCACGCCCTGATGGACCACCGCGATCGTGGCGTCCGGCGTGCCGTTGACCGCGACCTGCCCACCCGGCACCGGACAGGCGCCTGAGGCACCCGGCGCGAACTCGATCACCTGGTCGTCGCTGTCGCCGTTGCCCGCGTTGGGCTGGGTGAGCACGAACAGCGAGCCGTTGGCGCCCGCCGCCACGCTCAGCTGCGGCTGATCCAAGTTACAGGCCTGCCCTTCGGGCTGACCGCCCAGCGTCGTGAGAATCTGACCGTCGGCTTCGAACAGGCGAACCCCCACGTTGCCGACCGGAGATGCGCCGCCGGTCCCCTCCACCCAAAAGGCCGAGAGATATTCTTCGGGCCCCGTACTCCACGGCGCGAGGTTGGACTGAATGTCGCTGGTCACGGCGCCGCCCCCGGAGGAGTGTGCGTATTTGGCTGCGTAGAGTCCGTTGGTGAGTTGGGTGATGGGGCCGGCGGCGGTGTAGACGCTTAGCGTGTTGATGCTGTTGAGGTCGCCGCTTTCGGTGCTGTTGTAGTTGCTCGTGAACCTGCCGTCGAGGGTCGGGGCCTGGTCTTTGTTGACGCTGGCGGAGGTGTCCGGGGCGAGTGGCGTGAGGGTGCTGAGGTCGGGGTTGACTTCCTCAAGGCGCGAGATCCTGCCGTCGCCCTGGAAGAGGTCGACGCCGTAGTTCCCGGTGCTCGTCGTGAACAGCCCGCCGCCCTGTTCGCCGTTGGGCGTGGTCTGTTCATCCGCGACCCAGCTACCGTCGAGCTGGCCCTTGCCGGGGCCCGTGGTAGCGACGCGCTGCAACATCGTGGGGCCTCCCAGCCCGCGGCGCATGCCGTCCTGGGCCTCGATCACGACGTCGTGGCTGCTCTTATCGACGCTCAGACCCTCGGGCACCGCCAGGGCACCGTCGATGCCCCTGACTTCTTCTTCTTCGTCTTCGACGACGCTGAGGTTGGCCTGCAACACCGAGGCGCCCGCGATGAGACCGGCCCCGGTCAGCGAGTCCACCGGGAAACCGGGCGCCGCGAGCAGCGCCTTTGCGACCGGGGTCGTGCTCCACGCCACCAGCCGCTGCGCGACCGGAACATAGTTACCCCGGCCCGTGAACACGATGCTCTGCACCAGCGCATACACACGATGTTCCTGGGAATCGACCGCGAGCGAGATCAACGGATTGGCATCCGTCAAATTCTGCGTATCGAGAAAACTCTCAACCGGCAGCGTCACCGACCCAAGCACCACACCACTACTAGAAAGCTTCTGCAACCGATAACCCAAATGCCCTTCCCCCGGCACATCCACAACCCGATCCAACACCCACACCGCATTACCATCGGCGGTTTCTTCCAGGGGGTTTTCAGCATCCACGGCAAACCCCACGGGTTCACCGAACTTGCCTTCCACGCTGCCCGACCCGTCAAAACCACCGAAACGCGCGACCTCCCCATACGTCGCTCCCGCGGACGCGTGGGCCGTCGTTTCACCCAATCCAAACAGCAAGCCGAGGACTAGTAAAGCGCACAGCGCCCACCCGTAGGGCAAGCGGCCAGCGTACGGGAGGTGTCCCCTGGTTGAGGAGGAAAATCGCGAGTCAGCATACAAAGACGGAGTTGGGCAAGTCGAATGATCGTGCATTGCCGCGACCATATCGGTGGCGCCCAGCAACCGGTAGGGCTTCACGGCTTCGTAACAGATAGAGGCGACGCAACCAAAGCCGGTGGGCGGGGAATCTCTTGTTCCCCGCCCACCAACCGGACAGAGCTGCTTGCTCCAGCCTAGGCGCCGATGTTCATGGCGCTTGCGTCGATGTTCGTAGCGCTACACGCCGATGTTCGTGGCACTCACACCTGTGCGAGCATGTGCCAACATGGGTTCCACGAGCGGCCAGTAGTGTTTCAGCTCCAGTGCTTTCGCCGCTGTGCCTTCCTGGGCGTCGTTGACGACGTAGTGGAATAGGTCGAGTACAGAATTTTCCGTCCCGGCCGTATACGCGGGCGTCAGACCGCTGTAGTGCTTCCAGGCCAGCTTGAATGTGAGCGTGCAAAACGGATAGGCTTTCCCACCCGTGTCGTTTGTCTGGGAGGCCCCGGACCAATCGACGTTCGGCGCCACTGACGCCGGTTCGTTGTACAAGGCCAGTGCACAGTTGGATCCTTCTTCGACTTCTGCTTCCGGCGAGATTTTCCCTGCTCCGACTTCGACTCTCACGAAGAAGGAATAGGCTTCTTCGGCGCCGCCCGTGAGTTTGTGCAGTTTCGGGCTGCGCGTCAGCCCGGCCGATCTGGCATCCGCGAGATCGGCATAGCCGATTGAGTTCGCGGTTTTGGAGACGTTTTCGGCCTCTTCCTTTCCGGTAGAACTGATTTTTAAGGTCGTCGCGGGCCACGTCGTATTCTCTGCGACAGCGGGCGTTTCGACGAATTTCGACCAGTGTTTTGTGTTGATTTGGTTCAGGCCGCGCTTGAATCCCGCGGTCGTGCCGGAATTCTTGCTGCGCACGATCAGGCTCGGGGGTTTGGTCCCGCACCCGCTGAATGTACCCAGCCCTGTGATGCTGCCGCTGAGCGTCCCGGTGTTGGAGTTCCATTGTTCCTCAAGGGACGTGTTTTTCAGTATCCCTTCCACGCCTTTGGTCAATTCCGGCGTGCAGCCCACAGGCAGGGTGACCACTATCGCGATGGCAGACTGAGCAACCGGCACCGCCATCACTTCGTTGGGAGCGCCGCCTGTTTTCCCGGCGTGATCTATGTTGAACAGCTGTGTCCCAGCGGTGCCGGCCGGGCCTTCCGGCGCGACGTCCGTGCCGATGAACGCATCGAGCGTCCCCGAGGTGCCGCATTCGGTCGTTTCAAATTCTTCAGTGACTTTCAGCGCACCCCAGCAGTTCAGACCTCTACCGCTGCTTGTCGCTACATACGTGACAAGTTTGGTCGGCGTTGTGCATTCGGTCGGTTTGTACTGGGTTTTCGTCGTAAACGCGTTGAATACGCCGTCCCACAGGGATTGCGCATTGGCCTGCAATGACGAGCCTGAGCCCGTTATCTTCGCGCACGTAGCCGCGCTTGCCCCCGGGGCCGAAACCGCAGAGACGAACGCCGCGCACACTATCGTGAGCGCCACAAGGCGCCCAAGTCTTACCTTCATGATCTTTCCTCCGTTGCGCATCCCCCTGGTCGGGAGGACGCGCTGGTTGATTGCTGGACAAACCAACCGTAGGTCCAGCTCACGGGCGGGCATAACCAAGTTCACAAAACAGTCACCCACAACAATAGAAACAAAAGAAAGCAGTAAAGCCAATAACTGCCTTTGCAGGGATTTCCGCCTCAGTTTGACCCGTAGACAGTCGGATACACTCAATGCCTATCAAGTGGTCTTAGTTCCAGTTGTTGAGACAGCTGCGAGGTTCTCTCCTGTCTCCAGTTGTGACTGCCCGGTGACCAGGCCGTGAGCAGTCGGTAAATACGCTAACCGCCGCCGGGCCAAGCGGTTAGCGTCGCTTCCATGAACTATTCCCACATCTCACACTCACTGGGGGCTCGGGTACGCTCGGGCCTCGGCGGCTGGCGCACGGCCTCGGTCGGACTCGCCGCCGCCTGCATGCTCACCACCACCCTGGCGCCGGCCGCAGCCGCTCACAGCAGCCAAGCGGCCGTGTCACCAAAGAGCGCAGCCACTTCCCCCACCACGACCGCCGGCTTGGCCTCCACCGGCCTTGCCTCCCCATATGGGGAGGTCGCGCGTTTCGGTGGTTTTGACGGGTCGGGCAGCGTCGCCGGCAAGTTCGACGAACCCGTCGGATTCGCGGTCGACCCCGCCGATCACTCAACCCGCGATGGTAATGCGGTGTGGGTGTTGGATCGGGTTGTGGATGTGCCGGGGGAAGGGCATTTGGGTTATCGGTTGCAGAAGCTTTCTAGTAGTGGTGTGGTGCTTGGGTCGGTGACGCTGCCGGTTGAGAGTTTTCTCGATACGCAGAATTTGACGGATGCCAATCCGTTGATCTCGCTCGCGGTCGATTCCCAGGAACATCGTGTGTATGCGCTGGTGCAGAGCATCGTGTTCACGGGCCGGGGTAACTATGTTCCGGTCGCGCAGCGGCTGGTGGCGTGGAGCACGACCCCGGTCGCAAAGGCGCTGCTCGCGGCGCCCGGTTTCCCGGTGGACTCGCTGACCGGGGCCGGTCTCATCGCGGGCGCCTCGGTGTTGCAGGCCAACCTCAGCGTCGTCGAAGACGAAGAAGAAGAAGTCAGGGGCATCGACGGTGCCCTGGCGGTGCCCGAGGGTCTGAGCGTCGATAAGAGCAGCCACGACGTCGTGATCGAGGCCCAGGACGGCATGCGCCGCGGGCTGGGAGGCCCCACGATGTTGCAGCGCGTCGCTACCACGGGCCCCGGCAAGGGCCAGCTCGACGGTAGCTGGGTCGCGGATGAACAGACCACGCCCAACGGCGAACAGGGCGGCGGGCTGTTCACGACGAGCACCGGGAACTACGGCGTCGACCTCTACCAGGGCGACGGCAAGATCTCGCGCCTTGAGGAAGTCAACCCCGACCTCAGCACCCTCACGCCACTCGCCCCGGACACCTCCGCCAGCGTCAACAAAGACCAGGCCCCGACCCTCGACGGCAGGTTCACGAGCAACTACAACAGCACCGAAAGCGGCGACCTCAACAGCATCAACACGCTAAGCGTCTACACCGCCGCCGGCCCCATCACCCAACTCACCAACGGACTCTACGCAGCCAAATACGCACACGCCTCGGAAGGCACCGACCCCCAGAGCGTGGGGGCACCCTGGAACGAAGCTCCCACCTTCTGGACAGACGACGTCCCCAGGAACAGCTTCGTCGCGAACATGGGAGTACGGCTGTTCAGCTCCAACGGAACGGTCATCACCACGATTGGCGGTCAGCCACAGGGGCAGAGTTGCAATCTGGACGATGAACAGCTGAGCGTCGCGGCAGGCGCCAACGGTTCGCTGTTCGTGCTCACCCAGCCCAACCCGGGCAACGGCAACAGCGATGATCAGGTGATCGAGTTCGCGCCGGGCGGCAAGGGAGTTTGCCCGCAGCCCTCCGGAGCGCTCACGGTCAACGGCCACACGGGGTCGTCCTTCTCATTCCCCGTCGGCACACAGGTCACGCTCGCCGATACGGTTGACCGCAAGGGCGAGGTGCCGTATCGCTTCGACTGGATGCTGCTCAACGGCGGCACCCTTGCACTGGAAGACCTCAACACGCAGCTCCTCGGCCCGGACTACTTCTGGCCCGCGCCGAACACAACGCACACGTTCACGAAGAAGGGCACCTACTACGTCACCGCCACGCTTTATGGCGATTTTGGCGTGAGCTACGTCGGCAGCACGAAGATCACCATCCACTGAGCAAGTCGACCGGCTCCCGTCTCAGCGCGGGAGCCGGTCGCTCTAGTCCGCTTCGTGGCTCAGACAGGTTCTTAGGGTCGCCGCGCTCGCTTGGCCGGCTCGCCCTGGAAGCGATAGCCGAGCCCTTTGTGGGTGTGGATGTAGCGCCACCCCGGCGAGATGCGCAGCAGCTTCGCGCGGATCTTGCGGATGAAGGTGTCGACCGAGCGATCGCCGCTCACCATCGTGAAGCCCCAAACTTCCAGGTACAGCTGTCTGCGATCCAGTACCTGCCCGTGATGGCTGGCCAGACACAGCAGCACGTCGAACTCACGGCGGGTCAGACCTGCCGGGTTGCCCGCGACGAACGCGTCGAAGAGCCCCGGGCGCACCTCCAGCTCCGCACCACGCAATGGGGCAGGAACCCCACCGGGCAACTGCACGCGCTGAGCACGAACGATGGCCAGCACCCGGGCCGCCACCTCATCGACATCACAGGGCTTGTCTATCCAATCGTCGGCTCCCGCCCACAGGCCCCGCACACGCTGCCTCACCGTCGAGCCCGCCGTGCACACGATGATGCCGAGCTGTGGAAGCTCGGCGGCTTGACGGGCAATCCAGCCGTCCCACCGGGGCCCGAGCAGCGCGACGTCGAGCAGGACCGCATGTGGGTGCCCGCCTAGCAGCGCCTCAGCTCCGACCGGGCCGGGGTAGGCGATCAGGTTCCACTCGAACTGCTCTATGTGCTTCGCCAGCGCCCGCAGGAATGCGCTGTCACGGTCGATCGTGGCGATTCTCAGGTTCGCCGGAACCGACACCGCCGAGTCCCCGGATGCGCGCTCGGACTCCACTCCCCCCTGCGCTCCAGCCATGAGCCGACTGTGCTCGACCCCGGCGGGCGCCGTCCAGTAGATAACAGGATGCTCACAACTTGATCTCGGGCTCATCACAGGGACCGGTCCCATGCGGCGAATCCTCTACATGAGGATGTCGCTTCCAACCCTGCCGATCCCAGCCTTGCCGATCCCAGCCCGACACCACAGCGCGGACCGACCGCGCGCACAGACGATCGCGGTTGCCCTGCACGGCATCGAGCCCGCCACCTTCGAGCGCTGTGCCCTGATCCGCGACTGGCTCGACGACCACGGCATCGACCGCGTCACGCTGTTAGTGATCCCGGCCCACGACATGCACCCGATCGGCGAGCGCGCGCCCGCGATGGTGGACTGGCTGGCCGCGCGCCGACGCACCGGCGACTCGATCGCACAGCACGGCTTCCGCCACCCGGGGCGGCGCGGTCCCGGCTCCTCGCGTGCGCTGATCGGTCCGACTCAGGCTCGGCGCGGCGCGGAGTTCGTGGGGCTCGACCGGGATGAGACGCGGCGTGCGGTTGACGCGGGCCGGCGCGTGCTCAAGCTCGCCGGGATCGAGCCCGACGGCTTCGTAGCTCCCGCCTACGCCTACACGCCGACGCTGCGCGAGACGCTCAGCGTCCGATTCAGCTGGTGGGCCGGCCTGCTGCGCCTCTACCGGGCGAGCGCGATCAAGGGCCCCGCCGCGGGCGAGCCGCTGACCCCCGCCTGGAGCCTCGCGACCGGCGGCCCACTGCGCCGGGCGCTCTCGCCCGCCTTGATTCGGGTCGGCTCGCGGCTCCCGACAAGTACCCTGCGCCTCGACCTGCACCCCGGCGACCTCCAGCACCCGCGGCACATCATGGCCCTGGAGCGAGTCCTGAGCCGCGTCGCGGGTAACCGGACCGCTGTCACCTACCAGGAGCTGGCCGGCCTCTAAGTTACGGCCGATCAACCGGGGCGATAGCGCGGGAAGACGCTCTGATCGAACGAGCCCACCCCGGCCCGGCCGGCGTAGCCGAGATGGCTCAGCCCGAACAGATCCTCGATCATGCGCAGCAGCGAGAAGTGATTGAACGGTTCCTGATCGAAGCTGTGAGGCTTGACGTAGGGGGAGAGCAGCAGCGCGCCCACCTGACCTCCACCGGGCGGCGGCAGCTTCCCGACGGCGGACGCCGACGGTGTTGGCTGGTTGCCGGGGACGCCGGGAAAGTCTGGCTGCGCACAGCACGAACTCGAGTCCGCGCCGGCACCGGTCGCGGGGGCTTGGTCGGTTGTGATCACCAGCAGCCCCCCCTGTTTGTATGCCGGTGAATGGAGTATTTCCGGCACCACGCGCCGCAGGAACCCTTCGGCGGCGGGCAGACCGGCCGGCGCACCGGGCGTGCAGGACGCTTCGCGTCCGTCGTGACATAGGTTCGGCACGATGTAGGAAAGCGCGGGCGTCACCTTGGCGTCGGCCAGATCGCCACGAAGTGCGGAGAGCCCCACGTCCTCGCGCGCACAGTCATGCCCGTCGATCGCGCTGTCGAAATAGGTGAACGGGTCACGGTAGGTGGCAAAGGCATCCCCCACCCGCGCCACCGAAGTTGTGTCCGCGGCGCCGAACGCCGGGTGACGACACGCCCGCGGCTGACCGGCGGGGCCGTGTTCCATGTCCTCCGCGTAGACCCGCCACGATAGCTTCTTGGCGGCCAGCTGATCGCCCACGGTCTGCACGGCGCTTGGATAGACACAGCCGTCGCCGGAGTACTGACCGTCCCTGCCCGCGATGGCCGGTGTCACGTCGAGGAATGTCGGGCAGTTCGCCGCCGTGTCGGCCGTGGGCCCGAGGCCGCTCACCAGCGCTATCTCGTTGGCCAGCTCGTCGCGGGCCACCGCGTAATACCGCACCAGCAGCTCGCCCCGGCGCGCGAGCGTGCTCGCCAGATAGGGAGCCGGGGACGAGGGCCCGAACGTGGCGGAGTAGGGCTGGTCGGCGAGCACGATCAGAAATACGTGCTTGACCGGAGGCAGCCCCGACTTGCTCGGCGTCGGCGCGGGGGCGAGCTTGGCCGGGCCGCTCCCCGGCGCAGTCGTCTTGGCGTGGCCACCCGCGGATGTCCCCGTTTCCCCCGAAACGCCAGAGGCGGGCTGTGAGGGATCGGCGGTCCGTTGCGAGGGACCAGAGGCGGGTTCGGAGGACGAGGAGGGAGAGGCCACCGCGGAGGATCCCAACGCTCCCAAGGCGCTTGGCGGCGGCGTTGTCGGCTCTAGCGCTGGGGCCGCCACCACGCTGGAGTCGGCCTGTGCAGAGCGCAGCTTGAGGGTGAGCCTGCCGCCAGGTGTCCCCGCCGCCGTTGAGCTGCTGTTCGCCAAGCTCCCGGCGAGCACGCCAAAGCCGAGCATCACAAGCAGCAGCAGAGTCGCCACACCGGGACCGGGCAACAATCTGCCTTGCGCCCCAGAGCGCTCCGCGACACCGGCCTGCGCCTCCAGCAGACGCTCCAACTCGGCCAGCTCGGCGTCTCGTTCTTGCAGTGCGGCGGCGCGGCGCACAAGCACGTCCAAACGAAAGTGATCGCGGATCGCCATCTCGTAGGCAAGGCCCCCGAGGTCCCAGTGCAGCTCCGCCACCTGTGCGGCCAGCTCGTCGCGACGAGCCTTCAAACTCGAAGGCTCCTCCTCTGCGCCCGACCCGGCGGACATCAACCGGTGGAGACCACGTTCGGCATGTTGCGCGACTTCTGCTCGTTGCTCTGGCCGCTACTGGGCGAGGTCGACGGCGGAGTTGCCGCGGGCGGGTTTGCTCCGCCTGCGGCTCCCTTACCGTGGGCGCCTGCCCCGCCCTGCGTGGCGGATCCCCGCGCCGAACTCGCTCCCGAGGCTCCGTCGACGTGAATCGCCTTGGCCGCCGGGAAGCTCCGCTTGAGGGCACCCAGCGCATGGCCTGCCTCACCCGCGCTCGCGTAGACCCCCGAGTAGATCACGTACAGGCCGCTCGGAAGACCTCGATAGTCGTCGGAGCGCAGCGCGCCGACCGCCTTTGCTCCCTTGCCGAGCGCCGCCGTCTCGGCGGCCGTCACTTCGCCGGCCTGGGTACCGCTCATCGACAGCGTTTGAAGCTGCACGGTGTAGCCGTTCTTACCGGCCGGCCAGGAGTCGGAGAAACCGCTCGCGGCCGCACCCGTGGAGTCGGGGGAAGTCGAGCCCGACACACCCGTACCGCCGGTGCCGCCGCCAGAGTCAACGGTGACCACCTGCGCCGGAGCAGCGCTGAGCGCACCGGTCCCGCCGGAACGTCCGATCAACACCCCCACACCCATCGCGAGCAGCAGCACGCCCACCCCCGCGATCACCGTGGTCCAACCGCCGCCCTGGCGCGAGAACCCGTTTGACGACCGGCTGGGAGCCGTGACTCCCACCGGCTCGCTCGCAGCGGAGACGCCGGGTCCACGTACCTCGTCGAGGAAGCGACTGCGGGCGTCGCCGCGGCGGGCGCCGCACTCCAGGCAATAGCGCTGATCGGAAACGCCCGGCGCACCGCAGTGCGAGCAGGGCACGCTTTCGAGCCCCGGCGTGGAAATGAGGTTGGCTTGGGCGCTCACGGCAGTCAGTCGAGACAGGTCAACCACAAGCGGCCGCTCGACGGACGCTGAAAGGAGTACACCGCCGCATGGTCGAACGTGTGGCGCCCCCGCAAGTAACGATTTGGTGAAGCCCGCCCACTTCTCACTTTGATCACTCTCACTCGGGGAGAGCGACGCGACGCCCGGGCGTTCATTCTCCGCGATTGAGTAAGCGCGGCCCCGAACGCAGGTCCCGAGCAAGCGCGGCTCCGGGGTTCATTCTCCGCGATTGAGCGCGCCCTGTGACTTGTTGTAGGCGCAGCGGAAGTTCTCGGGTTGACTGACCGGCTCAGACCCGGCGAAGCCGCCTTTCTGCCCGTTGCTGTAGACGGTCACATACTGCAACGTTTCGGGTAGAGGCACCGCCGCCAGCGGCACCGGGTTGGGTTCGCCGGTTTGGGGATTGCCGGTCGAGCCTTCGCTGACACCCTCCGAGCCCGCCGCGTCGGAGCCGGCCTGCGTGGTCGTCAAGGATGAGGTCATCTCGCGCTGGTCTCTCAGGCCATGCGTGGGGTCCAGCGGCACCGTCGCGTTCAGCGGTGAGTCGTGGATAGTGGACTCCAGCTTGACGCGGTTTGCGGCCCCCAACAGTTGTGCGGCCGACGGCAGGTAACCACCCTCTTCGACGCACTTCTTGCTCGCGAACACGTAGTTATTCTGACCGATCTGTGAGTTGGTGAGCGGATAGGGGGCCGTGTCCAAGCACCAGCTCCCGAGATCCACGGTGGTAGCCGGGCAGCTGCCGGCCACCTCTTCAGCGGTCAGGCCACCGAGCTTGTCCGCGTTCTTGGCAAGTTTGACCGTCGGGATCGCGGTGGCCGCGAACTTCTTGTTGGAGCCCAGCAGCAACACTCCGCCCGCGTAGGGCTTCGTGCTCAGGCGGTGCCCGGCGACCTTCGCGATCCGCGCGTGGTGGGGCTTGCTAGCCACGGCGCCGCTACCAACGGCGTGCTCCACGACCTGGCGCGCCGCATCGGCGAGCCCGGTGGTCGAGAAGACCAGCGCCATGATCGAGATGACCAGCGACGCCGAACTGCGAGACCCGGAGACGCGTGCCCTCAACCGGGAGATGCGTGCCCTCAACGGTCCCGCTCCCGGGCCGGCGGCGTGCGACGGACATCGCGCAGCTCCTCGATCGATATCTCCTGGACCGTTGAGAGCACGGCCTCCAGAGCCAGTCCCGAGAGGGTCTCCTGCTCCAGCAACGCCGTGGCGGTCTCTTCGACTGTGTTCCAGTTGCGATCCAGGATCACCTGAGCCTTGGCCTCCGCGTCGCCCACCATCCGCTCGATCTCGTTGTCGATCAGGTTCAGCGTCTCGGGGCCCACCGAGCCAAGGTCTTGCAGCGATGCCCCAAGGAAGACCTCGCCACTTTTCTCGCCGATCGTCACCAGACCAAGCGCTTCGGACATGCCGAAGGAGGTGACCATGCTGCGCGCCAGGGCCGTGGCGGCGTGCAGATCGTCGTTGACGCCGGTCGAGAGATGACCGAAGGCGATCTTCTCACCGGCCATACCCGCGGCGATCGAGATCAGCTGGCGTTCCAGATCGGGCTCGCTCATGATCACCTGATCGCGGTCGGCCAGCATGTGAGCGGCCGCCCCCAGCGTGCGCCCGCGAGCGATGATCGACAGCTTGCGGGTGGCCGTGGTATGACCCAGCGCGTCGGTCACAACGGCGTGCGAGGACTCGTGGATCGCGATCAGCCAGCGCTCCTCGGCGGTGAGGATGTGGCGCTTGGCGGGTCCGGCCACAACTCGATCCACCGCCTCCTCCAACGTGGCCTGGTCGATCTGCGCGCGACCGTCGCGCACGCTCAGCAGCGCCGCCTCGTTGATCACGTTAGCCAGCTCCGCGCCGCTGAAGCCCGGGGTTTGGCGGGCCACCTCCTCCAACGAGGCATCCGCGGCCAGAGCGCGCCGTTCACCGTGCAGGCGCAGGATCTCCAGGCGGCCGTGCACGTCGGGTGTGTCGACCACTACCTGCCGGTCAAAGCGCCCCGGGCGCAGCAGTGCGGGGTCGAGGATGTCGGGACGGTTCGTGGCGCCCATCACGACCAGGCCCCCGTCGCCGCCGAAGCCGTCCATCTCGACCAGGATCTGGTTGAGAGTTTGCTCGCGCTCGTCGTTGCCCTGACCGATCCCCGCACCGCGCTTGCGTCCCGCGGCGTCAAGCTCGTCGATGAAGATGATCGCGGGCGCCGCCTTGCGGGCCTTGCGGAACAGGTCGCGCACCCGCGCCGCGCCAACTCCGACCAACGACTCAACGAAGTCCGAGCCCGAGAGGCTGAAGAAGGCCGCGTCGGCTTCGCCGGCCACCGCCTTGGCGAGCAGCGTCTTGCCCGTGCCGGGAGGGCCCACCAGCAGCACGCCCTTGGGCGCCGCAGCCCCCACGGCCAGATACTTGCCGGGTTCGGCGAGGTAATCGCGAATCTCGCGCAGCTCGGCCAGTGCCTCTCCGGCGCCGGCCACGTCGGCAAACGTGACGCGATCAGCGGTGCCCTTGCCCTTGCGCTTGCCCTTGCCCGCGAACTGCGAGAAGGCAGCGATGCCACCCGCGCCGTCGTTGCTGCCCAGTCGCGTGAACAGCGCGAACAGGCACACCAGCAGCAGGATTGGAATCAGGAATTGGACGATGATCGCCCTGGTCGGCTTGCTCGACTGCTGGTCCACCGAGACCGTCGCCCCGCCCGCCGTGAGTTGCGCCTCCAGCTGCTGGGTCTGCGCGCCCGAGGACGGGTATGCCGCCCAAAGACGGCTGGGCTGCGTACCGACTGCCGTGGCCGTGCGCGTCAGCTCGATGCGATTGTCGTGATCCAGCAGCACCGCGCTTGCGATCTGATGGTGCTTGGAGAGCGCCTGCACCGTGCTGATTGGGACCTGTGTGCCGGAGCTGCTCGGCCCGATCGAACTCAGCAGTGTGGCAAACGCGATCGCCAGACCGACGGAGGCCAGCAGTAGAAACACTGTGAAGAGGTCTTTGAGGACCGCCCGGCGCAGTGCCGAGGCGAGGTCGCCCACCGCCACCAACACGGGGTTGCGGCGTCTGCTCGCCAACCCGGAGCGAACCGCCGGACGCTTGGATGCGAGTGGTTTCGTCCGCAGCGCCGAGCCCGTGGGCAAGGTCCCATTCGCATGAGAGTTGGCGCTGGGGTTAAAGTCTGAATCCGGGCCGACTTGAGAGGAATCTGGGGAATCTGTCATGTGGATTTGGCAGCCTCACAGCAGGTCAGGTGAATTTCAACGTCGTTCACCAAAACGACACATCGGCCAAGCCCACCGTGTCCGATAACCATTTCGTAACACCGCCCGGACGCGAGCGGGACAGCGAATGGGAGATGGCGCTCGCGCCCCCTCGTTCACCAGATCTTCTCCGCTTGGCCACAACCTGTTCACGCGGGGCGCCGCACACTGGATCGACACTCTCGAGCGTCGGGGTGACATTGCTTTCGCGCATCCCGCGCTTGTCGCGCTCGTCGCTGTCACGAGCGTCCATACGCCCACAAAAGGAGCCTCCCAACGTGCGCGCGCACCGCACCCTCATCGCCGCCCTCATCATGAGTCTGATCCTCGCCGTACCGGCCACCGCAATGGCCAAGCGCCTGATCATCGGCGGCTCCACGTCGGTTCTCCCGCTCGCTCAGAAACTCGCCAGCGCCTACCACCACGCCTACCCGAAGATCCCCGCCCCCAAAGTCGGCGGCGGACAGTCGGACATCGGCATCAGCGGGGCCGCGAGCGGCCGCTTCGACATCGGCGACTCCTCTCGCGATCCGATCCGCGGCGTCGACCCCAAGGGACTTGTCTTCACGAAGGTCGCCCAGGATGGCATCTGCGTGATCACCAACGCCAAGAACCCCCTCTCCAACCTCTCCCAGCAGACCGTCCAGGGAATCTTCACCGGAGCGATCCGCAACTGGAATGAAGTCCCCGGCGCCGGCGTGGCCGGCCCAATCGACCTGTTCGATCGCGATGGGGCATCGGGTACCCAGGACGCCTTCCAGAACATCTTCCTCGGCCAGGATCTGAAGGTCACACCAAGCGCCACGGCCGAGACCTCCAACGGCCTGGAGCAGAACGCGGTCTCCAGCGACCCCGGCGGGATCGGCTTCGTGTCCTTCGCCTTCACGGCGGGCGTCAATGCCGTGGGCTATCAGGGAGTGGCCTGCAACCTGCGCAACGCCAAGTCCGGCCAATACGGAGGTGTGCGCAACTTCTGGATGGTCACGAAGGGAGCCCCCTCCGGCGAAGCGGCGAAGTTCATCAAGTGGGTCACCAAGCCCGGTAACAGGACCGTTCGCACGATTGTCAACTCCGACTGGATTGCAATCCACTAGTGCCCGATCCACCGGTGCCGGGGCACGCCTCCCCGGGGCGCTCACCCGACCCGAAGCATGCCGATCGGCGCGCCGAGCATCTGCTCGGCGCGCTGGCAGTGACCGTCCTGGTTCTGATCGGACTGATGGTCGTGACGGTCTTCATCAAGGCCTGGCCCTCCTTTGCCCACAACGGGCTGCGCTGGTTCGGCTCCGGCGGCGACGTCGACACGCAGCTGCGCGCGATGGAGCAGGCCACACCGCTCACGGGGCACTCGGCCTACTACTTCCGCGGCTGGCCGCTTATCTGGGGCACGCTGCTCACCACCGTGCTCGCAGTGGGTTGCGCGCTCGTGATCTCGGTCCTGGCCGCGGTCTTTCTCAGCGAGTTCGCGCCCACCCGCATGCGAGCGCTGCTAGAACCCACGATCCGGCTGCTGGCCGGTGTGCCCTCGGTGGTCTACGGCCTGATCGGGGTGCTGGCGCTCGCGCCTTACATCAACCAGCACCTGATCAGCAACGCCCGCAAGGAATCGGTGTCCTTCGTGGTGCAGCTCAACGGCGCCGACCTGATGACCGCGACCGTAATCCTCACGATCATGATCACGCCGATCATGGTGTCCATCATCGCCGGCGCGCTGGCCTCGGTGCCGGCGGCATGGCGCGAGGGTTCCGAAGCACTCGGAGTCAACCACTGGCGCACCGTCTGGCGAGTGTCGGTGCGCACGGCGCGCCCCGCGATCGTGGCCGCGACCGTGCTGGCTACCGCCCGCGCCCTCGGGGAGGCGATCATGCTCTCGATGGTCTCCGGCGGACGTGCGTTCGCGGCCAACCCACTCGACGGGGCCACGTTCCTCTTCGAGCCCGTGCGGCCGCTGGCGGCCACGATCGTGCAGGAGTCCCAGGGGCTCACCGTGGGGGCGCTCGGGCACACCGTCTATGCGATGGCAGCGGTCCTGCTGATCTCCGCGGCGATGCTCTCGTTCGCGGGCTGGGCCGCCAAACAACCACTGAAGCGCTATGGCATTCGCGCCTGATGTCCGACGTGCGAACACAGACACAAACACAGGCACAGGCGCTCACGGCGCCCATCGAGGGGCTCGCGCCACCGCCCGGTGCACGAATCGTGCGACCGCCGCGCCACTCCACCGCCGCCTGGCCACTCGTGGACCGGCTGGGCTACTGGCTGTGCTGGGCCACCGGCATCGGTTTGTGCCTGATCACCCTCTCAATCGTGCTGTTCATGCTCGTGAAGGGCATCTCCTACCTGCGCCCGAGTCTCTTCGTCCATTCACCCTCGCCGTCGCTGCACCAGAGCCAGACCGGCGGGTTCCTCGATCCGATCGTGGGGACCCTGATCCTGACCCTGATCGGGACGGCGATCGCGACGCCGCTGGGTGTAGCCCTGGCGGTGTGGCTGTCGGAGTTCGGTCGACCCGCACGGCTGGCGCGCGCGGTGGAGTCCGCGATCGAGATGATCTCGGGGGTGCCCAGCGTGGTGCTCGCGATCTTCGGCCTGCTGGTCTTCACCCAGGGCTTCCTTGGCTTTCTGTCCCAGAACGCGGCGAACGGCGCGGTCTATGGGCGATCGTTCTTCGCCGCCGGGGTCGCGATGTCGATCTTGGCCCTGCCGCTGATCGTGGCCGCCACGCGCGAGGGGCTCGCCCAGCTGCCCGACCGGATGCGCGAGGCCTCCTATGCGCTGGGCAAGACGCGCTCCGTCACGACCTGGCGGGTGCTGCTGCCCGCGATTCGACCCAGTATCGCGAGCGGAATCGCGCTGGGCATGGGCAGGATCATCGGCGATACCGCGATCGTGACGATCCTGCTCGGGGTGACGCTGAAAAACGAAGGCGTGGGCGACCTTCCGCTGATCGGCAGCCTGCGGGGCACCGGCTCGACCCTGACGAGCTACGTGTACCAGAACTCACCGGCCGGGGAGGGCAATGCACCGCAGAAGGCCTACGCGGCGGCCTTCGTTCTGCTGATGATCGTGCTCATGCTCAACGCCCTTGTGGGCCGTCTCGCCCGCCACGGCACAGGCGGACGGCGTGCACGATCCGACGCACGGATTGCA
Organism: uncultured Solirubrobacterales bacterium; assembly: GCA_963813115.1. Taxonomy (GTDB): domain Bacteria; phylum Actinomycetota; class Thermoleophilia; order Solirubrobacterales; family Solirubrobacteraceae; genus Palsa-744. The sequence goes on along the minus strand of CAWEXS010000002.1, from coordinate 1,238,856 downwards.
CAGCCCTTCACCAGACTGCGGCGGTGGGCATGGACCCGTTGATACCACCGCCCGTGCGTCGGATCGCCGTGGATCGCGTACCCCGGGTCGTCTCACCGCGTGCGCCCGTCACGCCACGACCGGTCTCACCGATGGAGCCGGGCCTCAGCAGCCCCCCGCCCGTCGACGCGACGGCCGCCGGGGAGTTCCCTTCCGCGGCCACGGACGCGTCCGCGGCCGCGTCCGTCGAGCATCAGCGACCCACGCGGCGACCGGTGAGCTTCGCGGTAACCGAGCGGATGCGCCTGGAGTCGGTGTGGCTGGCCTACGAGGAGCGCTGGGTCGTGCGCGACGTCACGCTCCCTGTGCGCCAGGGGGAGGTGCTGGCACTGATCGGCGCCTCGGGCTCCGGCAAGACGACGCTGCTGCGCTCGCTCAACCGCCTCACCGAGATCACCGCCGGAGCCGGCCGGGGAGGACGCATAACGCTCGACGAACAGGAGATCCACGAGCTACAGGTCACCGAGCTGCGCCGCCGGGTCTCGATGGTCTTCCAGCAGCCCAACCCCTTCCCGATGAGCATCTTTGAGAACGTCGCCTACGCCCTGCGCGAGCAGCCCTCCCGTGGGCGTCGGCGTCGGCGCATGCGACGTGCCCAGCTGGAGCCGGCCGTCCGCGACGCCCTCCAGCGTGCCGGACTGTATGAGGAGGTGGCCGACGATCTCGACCGCTCGGCCCTGCGACTCTCCGGTGGGCAGCAGCAGCGGCTGTGCATCGCGCGGGCGCTTGCCGCCGACCCCGAGGTCCTGCTGTTGGACGAGCCCTGCTCGGCGCTCGACCCGATCTCCACGGCGGTGATCGAGGAGCTGATCGTCGAGTTGCGCGAGAGCGTGGCCGTTGTGATCGTGACGCACAACCTCCAGCAGGCGCGGCGTGTGGCCGATCACGTGGCGTTCATGCACCTGGGGGAGCTGGTCGAGTACGGCTCCAGCGACCAGGTTTTCGATCGCCCCCAGGTCCAACGCACGCGCGAGTACATCAGCGGTGCGTTCGGTTAGGTTCTCGCCAGGCGTCTCGGCGGCGGCGCTCCCGGTCGGCGCCGCAAGAGCTGTGCTGGGCCGCGTGTTGGCGATGACGGCGATCGGGGTCCTCACCCTGTCGCTGCTCGGCTGCGAGACGACCGCCGAGCGGAGCGCCACCCTGGCCAAGCGGTTTCACCGCGTGCCAAGCGCTCGACCGACCTCCAGCGTTCCTCGCCCCAGCCGCGTGGTGAAGATCCTCAACACCGCCCTCCTGCACGACGGCAACGGCACCGCGGCGGTGATCACGCTGCGCAACGACGGCGCGCACGCGCTACGTGGAGTCCCGATCGCGATCGCCCTGAAGGGCGCGAACGGGAGCAAGCTGTTCCAGAACAACGCCGCCGGTCTGGACCCGTCGCTGACGTCGACACCGCTGCTGCTACCCCACCGCACCTCGATCTGGGTTGACGACCAGATCCCCCTGAGCGCATTTCCGGCAACGATCTCCGCGCTCGCCGGTGAGGCCGCGAGCAGCGATGTCACACCCCCGCGCCTGGACATCGACGGTGCCCGTCTCGTCGCAGACCCTGCCAACGGCTCGGCGGCGCAGGGCACCCTGATCAACCGTTCCTCCACAACCCAGCAGAATCTCGTGATCTTTGCCCTCGCGCGCCGCGGCAAAAAGGTCGTAGCCGCGGGACGCGCCGTGCTGGCGAGCGTCCCCGCGCACGGGAGCAGCCCATTCCAGATCTACTTCATCGGCAACCCCACCGGCGCCAAGCTCGAACTCAGCGCACCGCCGAGCACTCTGGGGTAGGAGCCGGTAGCAGGCCGAAGGACGGGAGCCTCGGAGGCGGGAGACCGAAGGATGGAGCCCAAAGACGGGAGCCCGAAAGGACGTTCAGCGCCACCGACTGCGGCGCTGCTTGAGCGTTATGCCCTCGAGCACGTGGGCAACCGTCTCGCAGGAGTCCACAGCGGCCTCCAGGGAGTCGAAGATGTCCTTCCAGCGAATCACCATCATCGGGTCGATCCCGCCCGCGAACAGTGAGGCCACGGCGTCGCGCTGCACGCGATCGCCCTCGTTCTCCAGGCGGTGGATCTCCACCAGGTGTGGCGCCAGCTCGGTTTGAGAGCCCAGGCAGGCGAGCGCCCGTCCGATCTGCTCACCGGCCCCGACCAGCACGTCGGCGAACTCCAGGGCCTGCTCCATCGGCGCTTCCACACCGTAGAGCCCCAACTGCGCACCGGCCTGTTCGGCGTTGTCCACGATGTCGTCCAGGGCGCTGGCCAGGGCATACCCGTCCGTGGTGTCAAAGGGCGCGCGCACGCGGCCCCGATCGGTCAGCCGGTGGATGATGTCGTGGGTGATGCGGTCGCCATCCTGCTCGCAGACCTTCAGGTCACGGGCGAGCGTGGCGTGTTCGGGGAAATCCTTCAACAGGTCGCGCAACAGCACGGTCGCGCGCTGCACGTTCTGGCCGGACTCCTCGACCAGCGACATCAGCGCCGTGTCGACTCCACGACGTAGGAAGCTCATCGCGCGAGCATATGGAGCCCCGTCGGGTCTCACGAATCCTTCACGACTTTTTCACGACTGGATCACGAGTTGGCAACTCGCGCGAGCCCCGGGCGCGCAATTCTGCTTCCCTGTGAACGAGCTGCGCGAAAACGCCGGCACCCTCTACGCGGGCGAGCTTGAGATCAGGGTCGGCCAAGGACTCGTGCTCGCCACAGGTCGTGCCCTGCGCCTGTCGGTCCGCGAGTTTGAGCTGCTGGCAGCAATGGCCAGGCGATCGGGCGCGATCGTGACCCGCGAGGAGCTGTACGGCAGCGTCTGGGGCGGAGAGCTGCGCAGCGGCGATCGCTCGGTCGACGTCTACATCTCAAAGCTCCGCGGAAAGCTCGAAGCCGCGATGCCCGATCGCCGCTTCATCCACACCCACCCAGGTTTCGGGTATCGCTTTCAACCCCAACCTTCACGAGATGTTCACATCGGCGTGCTCGGCGATTAACAGACTGCACTGAGCACTGGTTCGGCAGAGAGCCCTTCATGCTCGATCTGCCGCCGTCAACAATTCGTCAGAGGAGACGTAGTGACCAAGAACAAGATAGGGGCGGTCCTGGGCGCGGCGATACTCGCGCTCGTCTTTGCCGCTTGCGGCAGCAGCTCAAGCTCCACCAGCTCATCGAGCGCAGCGACCGAAAGCACGAGCAGCTCCAGCAGCGGTTCCGCCACCATCTCGGGCGCCGGCTCGACGTTCGCCGCACCGGTCTACCAGCAGTGGGGCGCCCAGCTCTCGGGCGCCAAGGTCAACTACCAGGCAGTCGGCTCGGGCGCAGGCGTCACGGCGCTTGAGACCAAGACCGTGGACTTCGGAGCGAGCGATCCCCCGCTGAAGGCCCCCGACGAAGCCGCCCTGGCCAAGAACGGCCCCGCCGTGCAGATCCCGATGTTCTTGGGCGCGATCACGGTCTCCTACAACGTCCCCGGTCTGAAGACCGGCCTGAAGCTCGACGGCAAGACGGTCGCCGACATCTTCCTGGGCAAGGTCAAGGCCTGGGACGACGCCGAGATCAAGGCGCTGAATCCCGGCGTGTCGCTGCCGAGCACCGCGATCACGGTCATCCACCGCTCTGACTCCTCCGGCACCACCGCCGGCTTCACCGGCTTCCTGGCCGCCGTGGACGCCGAATGGGAAAAGCAGGTCGGCTCGGGCAAGGACGTGCAGTGGCCCACCGGTACGGGCGCCAAGGGCAACGCGGGCGTGGCCGGAGCGATCCAGCAGACCACCGGGGCCGTCGGCTACGTCGAGCAGGCCTACGCGCTACAGCACAACTTCACCTATGCCAGCGTGAAGAACAAGGCCGGCAAGTTCGTGGCGCCCTCGCTGGCGTCGACCAGCGCTGCGGGAGCAAGCATCAAGGTGCCTGCCAACCTGGGCTTCGCGATCGCCAACCCCAGCGGCGCGAGCAGCTACCCGATCACCTCGCAGACCTTTATCGTGGTCTACAAGGACATGTGCAAGGCAGGCATCCCCGGCGGCGAAAGCGCCGCCCAGACGGTCGTGAAGTTCATCCAGTACGGCCTCGGTCAGGGTCAGTCGATCCTCGGGCAGGCCGACTACGCCGCACTGCCGAGCGCGATCCTCGCCAAGGCCAAGACGGCGGCGAGTTCACTGGAATGCAACGGCGCACCGATCGGCTCCTAGGCCGATAGCGCGATGGAGGCAGCAGCTTCCATAAACGGCGGGGAGCGCTCGACACTTGAGCGCTCCCCGCTCGCGCGCCTTCCGGACAGGGCGCTGAAGTACGGCCTCACCGGGTTGGCCGCGCTGATCCTTGTTCTGATCGTCTTCTTCTTCATCCGCCTGGTGGCCGAGGCGCATCCCGCCTTTTCGGCCGCGGGCCTGTTCGGCTTCACCTTCGGCAACAACTGGAACGTCAGCGCCAACCACTTCGGCGCGCTGCCGCTGGTGGTCGGCACCCTGATCACCTCGGGCCTGGCCCTGCTGATGGGGGTCCCGGTCGCGGTTGCCACCGCGCTCTACCTGACCGAGCTGTGTCCCCAACGCTTCCGCACACCGCTGACGCTCATGATCGAGCTGCTCGCGGCCGTGCCCTCGGTGGTATACGGCCTGTGGGGCATCTTCTTCCTCGCACCCAAGCTCCAGGGAGCCGAGCAGTGGGTGGCCGACCGCCTGAGCTTCATACCCTTCGTCGGGGGCGGCGCGGTCACGATCCCCAACTACTTCGTCGCCGGCCTGATCCTGGCGATCATGATCCTGCCGATCGTGAGCGCCATCACCCGTGAGGTGATGAGCACGGTGCCCACCGACCAGAAGGAGGCCTCGCTCGGACTGGGCGCCACGCGCTGGGAGATGATCCGCATGGCCGTGCTGCCCTACTGCCGCGCCGGAATCACCGGAGGAGCGATGCTCGGACTGGGACGCGCCATCGGTGAGACCATCGCGGTGACGATCGTGATCGGCGACGCCCCGCAGCTCGGCAGCCACCTCTTCGGTCAGGGCTACACGCTCGCGGCCGTAATCGCCAACGAGTTCGGCGAGGCCACCGGACTGCACCGCTCGGCGCTGTTCGCGGCGGGCCTCGTGCTGTTCGTGCTGACACTGCTGGTCAACGCCGCCCGCCTGCTGGTCCTCAGGGCCTCCCGCAGATCCGGCGCGCGCAGCGCGCCCGAGCGCAACAGGCCGGCCGCCGTCGCGAGCGCAGAGCTGAGCGCGTGAGCACACCCGCCCCCACACCCTCCTCCGACCGCCTCGCCCGCTTTGCGGTGAGTCCCTCACGGCGGCGGGCCGACATCCTGGCCCGCAGGCTGCTGCTGGGCGGCACCCTGACCGCATTGGTGCCGTTGGTGCTGGTGCTCTACTTCCTGCTGCACAAGGGTCTCGGCGCGTGGAGTGAGAGCTTCTTCACCACCGACCCCACGGGCAACACGTTCTTCAAGAACTCGAGCATTGGGGGCATCAAGAGCGCGATCTTGGGGACCATTGAGATGGTCGCCCTGGCCTCGGTGATCGCGATCCCGATCGGTGTGGGAGTCGCGCTGTGGCTCGTCGAGTACGGCAAGAGCAGCTGGTTCGCCAATCTCGTGCGCTTCTTCGTGGACGTGCTCACCGGCGTGCCCTCGATCGTGTTCGGGCTCTTCATCTACATCGTGCTCGTGGTCGGAACGGGCAGCTCCTACGCCGGCTACAAGGGCTCGCTGGCGCTCTCGCTGCTGATGCTCCCCGTCGTGATTCGCTCGGCCGAGGTGGTGCTGCTGCTGGTCCCCAACGCCTTGCGCGAGTCCGCGCTGGCCCTGGGCGCGGCGCGCTGGAAGGTGGTCTTCAGGGTCGTGCTTCCGACGGCCGTCACGGGCATGCTGACGGGCATTCTGCTCGCGATCGCCCGCGCCGCCGGGGAGACCGCGCCACTGCTGTTCACCGCCGCGAACACGAACACCACCACCTTGAACCTCGGGCAGTTCATGAACTCGCTACCCGTGCAGATCTACAACGACGTCACATCCCCAACCCAGTCGGTGGTAAACCGTGCATGGGGAGCGGCGCTCACGCTGGTGCTGCTGATCCTGATTCTCAACCTGCTCGCCCGCCTCGTATCCCGAAGGAGCCGCTTTGCATGATGCCCGACGGACCGCACCCCAGCACCGCCGCCATGGCTCCTGACGATCTGCTCGAGCCCCCCTCCTCGGTGGCCACGTCGGGCTCACAGCCGCGCGAGAGAATCACCCCGGCACCCACGCATCGGGGACCCGAGATCAAGCTGGAGGGCCTGCGCGCCTTCTACGGCAAGGCCGAGCAGGTCAAGGGCATCGACCTGGAGTTCCCGGCCAATCAGGTGACCGCCATCATCGGGCCGTCGGGCTGCGGCAAGTCGACGATGGTGCGCTGCATCAACCGCATGCACGAGGAGATTCCCGGCGCCCGCGCCGAGGGCAGAGTGCTGCTCGACGAGCTTGACGTATATGACTCTTCGGTCGACGTGATCGCGGTGCGGCGCGCGATCGGGATGGTCTTCCAGAAACCCAACCCGTTCCCCACCATGTCGATCTTCGACAATGTCGCCGCGGGTCTGCGGTTGACGAACCGGAGCAAGGGCGACCTGCGCCAGAAGGTCCAGGACGCCCTGCGCGGCGCGGGGCTGTGGGAGGAGGTCGCCGACCGGCTCTCTGAGCCCGGCATGGGACTCTCAGGCGGCCAGCAGCAGCGGCTGTGCATAGCCCGCTCGCTGGCCGTGGACCCCGAGGTGCTGCTGATGGACGAGCCCTGCTCGGCGCTCGACCCGATCGCCACGCTCAAGATCGAGGAGCTGATCGCGGAGTTGAAGCAGCGGGTCACGATCGTGATCGTGACCCATAACATGCAGCAGGCCGCGCGCGTGGCCGACCGAACGGCCTTCATGCTCAGCGGAGAGCTGGTGGAGGTCGGGCCTACGGACGAGATGTTTACCAACCCCCACGACTCCCGAACCGAGGAATATGTCACCGGAAAGTTCGGTTAACGGACCCGCCTCCCCGCTGCAGGGGCGGCTGCACTTCCAGCAACAGCTCCAGGAGCTGGAGACCCGCGCGCTGGGTGGTCTTGACCTGATAGTCGAGCAACTCGACCGCGTGCTGGAGGCCCTCGATCATCAGGATGTCGAGCTGGCCCAGATGGTGATCGCCGATGACGATCGCGTCGACGGCCGGTACCTGGAAGTGCACCAGGGCATCCTCTCCCTGCTCGCGCTACAGGCCCCTGTCGCGGGCGATTTGCGACTCGTGGCCGCCCTGCTGCACGTCATGAAGAACATCGAGCGCATGGGCGACCAGTGCGTGAACATCGCCAAGCTGATTCCGCTCTCCGGCAACGAGCCCCCGGTGCACAAGGCCCTGCTCGACACCCTCCTGAAGATGGGCGCCTACGCCCGCTCGGAGACCACCCAGGCAAAGGCTGCGTTCGCGGGCCGCGACATTGAACTCGCCGAGGACTTGGTGCGCCAGGACCGCGAGATCAACCAGCTCAATCGCGACATCTTCCGCATGGCGCTCCAGATCGGCGACGACGCGGACACGCGCGAATGGGCGATGCACATGATCCTCGTTGCGCGTGCGCTTGAGCGCGTGGGCGACAACGCGGTGGACATCGGCGAGCAGACCGCCTTCGTGGTAACGGGCCTGTTCCGGGAGTTCTCAGACTCATCGCACCCCCCCACGACCGCGGGCTCGCCTTAGCCCAAGCGTCCCGGCCCGCCGTCGCCAACCCGCCGCCCAGTGCTCGCGCCAGATACGCCGGGGCATTTCTGCGCAGATTGCGGGCTGTCTGTGAAGATCCTGTGACCATTGCCACACGCGCCCCACAGCGGCCGTGCGGTCGCCTAGACTTCCCGCGAGATGATCGAAAGTACCCGCGTCGAGCAGGTGGGCACGTCGGAGGGTCGTTCGACCCCTGCACCGCTGCGAATCGCTGTTCTCGATCGTGACAGCGGCTTCATCCAGGTCCTGAGCAAGCGGCTGGACCGGCTCAGCTGGGAGCACCACGTGCTCACCGGCCCTGTACCGACGGACACGATCGCCGCGATGCGCCTCAGCGCGCTGGTGGTCGACCTCGCGGTGCTCGGCCCCCAGGCCTGGACTTGGCTCGAGCGCCTCTGCGGCGACCTGCCCGAGCTTGGCATCGTCGTCTGCACCGGTCCCTCCACGGTCGCCCAGCGCGTGCGCGGTCTGCGGCTGGGGGCCGATGACTGGATCACCAAGCCCTGTCACCCCGAGGAGGTGATCGCCCGCGTCCAGAGCGTCACCCGGCGTCGGCGACGCACCACCAGCCGCGCCGAGAGCAAGCCGGTGCTCGCGGGCGAGGTCGAGATCCGCTCCGATCGCTTCCAGGCCTTCGTGGATGGTCACAGCATCGACCTCACCCGTCGCGAGTTCGAGCTGATCGAGCTGCTCGCCGCGGCCGAGGGACGGGTGCTGGAGCGGGAGGAGATCTACTCGCGTCTGTGGGGCTATGCGATGGTCCGCGGCGATCGCTCGGTGGACGTCTTCGTGCGCAAGCTACGCCAAAAGCTGGAGAAGGCCTCCCCCCGCTGGCGCTACATCCACACCCACTTCGGGATCGGATATCGCTTCGCCGCCGAGACCGTTGGCAGCACCCCGGAGGGCTCAGACGTCAGCGCCGGGATCGCCCGCGATCAGAGCCAGCTCACGCGGCCGCAGCAGGACGATCAGCTCGCCGCCTACGCTCTGTAGACGCACCGCCGCGAGCCCGCCCTTCTTGAAGTCGACCAGCGCACCGGTGGTGTCCGCGATCACGCCGGACATGTCGGGCTCGTGGCCCACCAGCAGCAGCCGACCGTCCGCGGGTATCCCGCTGAGCGCATCGAAGGCCTGAGCGCCCTCAAATCCGCCCGCGAGCGGCTGGTGCGTGCTGAAGCGCTCGCGTTGCTCATCGCTGAGGGCCTCCCCGGCGAGGGTCGCGGTGCGCAGGGCACGCTCCTTGGGGCTGACCAGCACCAGGTCGAAGTCGATGCCCAGCTGCGCGATCGCCCGGCCCGCCAGTCGCGCCTGGCGCTCGCCGCGCTCGGTCAGACGCCGCTCAGCATCTGAACGGGTCCCGTGCGGCTCGGCGTCCGCGTGACGTAGCAACCAGAGCTGACGAGCCATGCCTCTCGCGGCGCACACTAGCGGGTAGGAGCAGGGTGACGTGACGCCAAGCGGTGAACGCGCCGCGAGCCGGCTTTATCAATTTGTTTACGTCACGCCCGGGGTGGCGTGTGATGATCCTGGCTCGGCCCGATAGCTTGAGGAGTGGCATGAGCGGCGAGAACCAGCAAGAAGACGATGAGGGCCGCCGGGCACCGGCGCTGGAGGACTCCTCGCTGTACCTGAACCGCGAGCTTTCCTGGCTTGACTTCAACGAGCGTGTGCTCCAGCTGGCCGAGGATCCCGAGACGCCGCTGCTGGAGCGGTTGAAGTTCTGCGCGATCTACACGACCAACCTCGACGAGTTCTACATGGTGCGCGTCGCCGGCCTGCACGACCAGATCGAGGCCGGCGTCCAGAACCCAAGCCAGGACGGTCTGATCCCCTCGGAGTCGATCGCGGGCATTCGCAGCCGCGTGCTCGAGCTGGGCCGTCGCCTGAGCGACTGCTTCGAGGCCGATCTGCGCGCGGCGCTGGCCGACCATGACGTGCTCGTGGCCGGGGTCGACGATCTCGACGACGAGCAGCGCGCCCAGCTGGGGCGACACTTCCGCAAGGCGATCTTCCCGGCATTGACCCCGCTGGCAGTCGCGCCGGGCCGGCCCTTCCCCTACATCTCCAACCTCTCGCTGAGCCTGGCCGTGCTGGTGCGTGACCCCGACACCGATCAGACTGTGTTCGCGCGTGTGAAGGTGCCCACCGAGATCCTGCCGCGGTTCGTGACGATCCGTGCGCCCGAGGCGCCGGGGGGACCGACGCGCAGCTCCTCCGAGCACCGTCCGATCACGCTGATCCCGCTTGAGGAAGTGATCGGGCACCATCTGGACGCGCTGTTCCCGGGCATGGAGATCGTGGACTACGACGCGTTCAGGGTCACGCGGGATGCCGATCTGGAGGTCTCCGACGACGCCGCCGACCTGCTCCAGGCTGTCGAGGACGAGTTGCGCCGCCGACGCTTTGGCGAGGTGGTGCGCGTGGAGGTGGGCGCCCGCTGCTCGGAGGAGCTGCGCGTGGAGCTGGCGGGTCTGCTGCGGATGCAAGACACCGAGGTCTACCCCGTGCAGGGCCTGCTCGACATGAGCGCCCTCTGGCAGATCGTGAAACTCCCCGGGCTCGCCGAGCTGCGCTGGCCCACGACCGCCCGCTCGCCCCTCGCGGGCACCACCCACCCCCGCCTGCTCCGCCACGAGGGCGAGCGCCCCGACGTGTTCGCCGCGATGCGTGACGGGGACCTGCTGGTGCACCATCCCTACGACTCTTTCTCAACCTCGGTGGAGCGTTTCGTCGAGCAGGCCGTCGCCGATCCCAATGTGCTCGCGATCAAGCAGACCGTGTACCGCACGAGCGACGACTCGCCGCTGGTGCCCGCCCTGATCGAAGCTACCGAGCGCGGCAAGCAGGCGGTCGCGCTGGTCGAGTTGAAGGCGCGCTTCGACGAGCGCATGAACATCCACTGGGCCAAGGCCATGGAGGAGGCGGGCGTGCACGTGGTCTACGGGCAGCCCGCCCTGAAGACCCACGCAAAGTGCGTGCTGGTGGTGCGCCGCGAGGGCGACGGGGTACGCCACTACGTGCACATCGGCACCGGCAACTACCACTCGGCGACCGCCCGGCTGTACACCGACTTCGGGCTGTTCACCACGGACGAGCAGATCGCCGCCGACGTGGCAGACATGTTCAACTACCTCACCGGCTACGGCCGCCCGCTGCACTATCGCAAGGTGCTGACCGCGCCCAGCCAGCTGCGCGAGGGCATCATCGCCGAGATCGAGCAGACGATCGCCGCTCACTCCGAGGGCGCACCCGCCCGGATCGCGATGAAGATGAACTCGCTCGTGGACGGCCGCTGTATCCGGGCGCTCTACCGGGCCTCCCAGGCGGGGGTGCGCGTCGAACTGAACGTGCGCGGAATCTGTTGTCTACGACCCGGTGTGGCGGGCGTCTCTGAGAACATCCGCGTGGTCTCGATCGTGGGGCGGCTGCTGGAGCACTCGCGGGTCTATGCCTTCGAGCGCGACGGCGAGCACCGGGTCTACATCGCCTCAGCCGACCTGATGCCCCGCAACCTCGATCACCGGGTCGAGCTGGCCGTGCCGATCGAGGCTCCCGCACTGCGGGCGGAGCTGCTCGACACTCTCGAACGCGGCTTCGCGGACAACCAGAGTTCCTGGGAACTGGGCGACGACGGCGAGTGGCGGCGACTAGCCCCCCGGGATGGTGAGCAGGCCCGCAACATGCAGCTGGAGCTGATCGACCTGCACGCCCACCGCACCACCGAGGACCCCCGGCCGGAGCCCCAACGGGCCCCCACAACGCTTCGCCACGCGCAGATCGACAGCCAGACGCAGGCGGACAGGGAGTCCAGCACCGCCCTCACAGGTACATCGACCGACTGACAGCCAAGCCCAGATCTGAGGGCCGCAGACGCAAGGCACCCAGCCGCCGATTGGGCGACCGGGCAGGCCCTGGTGCTTGGTTTTACTTTTTGATCGTGTGTTTGGGGTGTTTCTTGGTCTTCTTTTTGGTCTTCTTCTTGGTGTGCTTTTTGGGCTTTGGCTTGGTGGCCGGTTTGGTAATGGTGGCTGTGAGGGTGGGGAAGGTGACGTTGGGTGTTGTGATTAGCGGCGGGGCGGGCGGGATGGTGAGCTGGACCGCGATACCTGTGGTGGTAAATGTTTGGTCGCTGCCGTAGGTGGTGCCGTCGGCGTTGGTTGCTGTGATGCGGTAGTGATAGGTCGTGCCCGGCTGTAGGGCGGTGAGGGTGAGGCCGGCGGTTTCTTCACCGCTGCTGGTCGTCGCGAGGCCGGTGGGTGCGCCGTATTCCCCACCCGTCCCGATTTCAAAGCCGTACGTCGTTGCCTCGCCCTGCGGATTGACGCTTCCGGTGATCGTCGCGTTGTTCTGCCCGACGGTGTTCGCGGGCCCCGTAGCGACGACGGGCGGGGTTGGGGGATTGGTTGTGAATGTTTGGTCGGGTGTGTTGATGCTCCCGGCGGAGTCGGTTGCCTGCAGGCGGTAGTGGTAGAGGGTTCCCGGGGTGAGGTCTTCCAGGTTGATGTACACCGTTTCCCCAGCCAGCGCGGCGGGCAGCGTTGCGAATGTCGTTGTTTGCCCGTAGCTACTACTTGTGCCGTACTGCACGCGGTACTGCGTGGTGTTGTTCTGTGGATTGACCGTGTACAGGATCTGCGCACGGGTCCGCTTGAGGGACACCGTTGAGCCAGGCCCTTCGACTAGCGGCAATACGGGGGTGGTGGTGAATGTTTCGTCGGCTCCCTGGGTGCTCCCGAGCGAGTTTTCGCCGAGCAGCCGGTAGTGGTAGAGCTGATTCGGTACAAGACCACTAAGGGCAGCGCTTACGGGAAGGAGTTCGCTGGCTTCCCCGGCGTCCTGAGAAGCGGTTGAGCTACCGTAGCTTTCGCTGGTGCCGTACTGGAACTGGTAATGCGTATCCAGAGCGTTCGGTTCAAGCGTGCCGTTTAGCGTCACGGTGGTAGCGGTGATCGCGCTCGCGGGGAGCGTAGCGAGGCCTTCAACCGCCGCGTTCGTCGTAAACGACTGGTCTTCGCCGTGGACACTCCCGAAAACACCAGAGGCAGTCAGCCGGTAATGGTAGGTACTAGCCAACACCAAACCGTTCAAGGCTGCCGATACGGGGAGGCTTTCTTCGCCGGTCAACGGCGTGGGCTGGGTACACGCCACCGTTTCGGTGTAGTTCCCCGCTTCGCTGCCGTATTCAAACGCACACGCCGTAACAGAAACCCCCGCGGGATTGACAGACCCATGCACCACGGCCGTGGTCCTCGTAACCGCAGTAGCGCCTTCGGTACCCACCACGGGTTCACCCGCAGCGAATGCAGAGACCGCTGAGAGGGCAAGTATCACGAGCATCCCGGCGAGTACCGTGAGTCCTACCATGACCTGCCTGGGGGTCCTCATCAGTTAGCCCTCCTTAGGCTCGCCTTTGCCCGTGTCTTCTTGGCGTTGGCTTTCTTTGCTTTCTTGGCTTTGGGACATCCCTTGACGCTGACCGGGGTGCTCTGGTGGATTTCTGCACCGTTCTGCGCAACAAACGCAGTAGGCATCGCGAGCTTTGTCTTGCAGAGATTCCCGTTCGCCGCAAGAGCTGAGTGCGGACCACCTGGGAGATACAGCTCAAAGCTCGTGATCGGAACATCCGGGACACTCTTGAACGTCGAGCTAGTGATCCCCTTCTTGCTGATGAACGTCGAGCCCGTCAGATCAACACGCACCCCAGCACCCTGTAGCAAGACCTCTAGGGAGGGGAACGCTTCGCCACCGTGAGAGACGAAGATCGCGGGGCCACTCAACGCCACCGGCAATACCGGTGTGACGGCCTTCGCGACACCCACGACTGACGCCGCTGGGCAGTTCGCGGGATTCGATTCAAAGACCGCCGCCGTGCACGCCTTCTGTAGCGTCGTCAACCGCGACGGCAGCTGCTTCGGCAAGTCGACCTTGACCTTCGCGATATTTGACTGCTGAGAGGCCTGGTTATGACCAAGCGGGCCGGTGGGGTAGACGATGCGCGCATCGAGGCTCGCGCCATTCGCCCTAGAGGTCTTCCCCGAGGTGGAAGCACTGAAGCTCGGCTTGAACGTCAAGCTCCGGCAAGACCCGACCTGGAAATGACTCGAGAGCGCAGCGCTTGCGCCTTCGGTGCTCGTCGCTGTCCCACTGAAGGACATCGGCGCGCAGCTCGTCGGGTTGAACATGAACCCAGGACGATCGATCACGGCGTTGATCGCCCGCAGATCCGTCGGGATGCCGTCAAGGATGCTCGGTAGCTCTCCCGTCGTGATCGTTAGCTGCGAGGTCTTGCGATCGACGCTGATCGCCGCGCGCACCACGATCGTCCCCAGGTTGAACGGGCCCGCGACAACAGGCACCGCGATCGACAACCCATAGGGCGCACCGGCATATGGGCCGGTTAGATAGATCGGGGCGGGCGGCTGACCCGGCTGCGGCACCACCAGCGGATACGGGCCCGGACCGGCCTGCACAATCGTGTGCCCAATCTGGGTGTCAGCCGAGCATGTACCGGCTGCTGCTTGGGTCTCCCCGCACAACGGGACCTTGCTGATCATCCCCAGCAACCCCTCGGGCGTCTTGAACTGCAGCCGTGATACGCGCTGCTGGCCATCGCCGCGCTGGATCAACAGCGAGAAGCTCGTAAACCCACCCGCCTGGTCAGTCGTAGCACCCGCAGTCATCACCGGCTCAAACGGCAACCGCGATACACAACCCGAACCACCCGCACCACTGGTAATACTAAAACTGTCCGTCGAGAAACGATCCGCCTCATACGGCGTACTCCACGGCGTGAAGTCAGACGCCGAGGCATATGTTCCGCAGAGTGTGGGGGTCGTCAATGCTGCCTGCGCACCACCGCTGAACGCTAACTTGAAGTCCGTAAACGGAGTCGGTGGAGTATTCGCAAACGTCGTTGTTAGCTGGCCCGTGCGGGCATCCAGATGAACATCGCCGACAAGCTTCAAGTTCACGCCGTCAGCTGACGCAGCGACCAACAGCTGCAAATTCGGGGGGTTAGACTGCAACACATACACGCTGCCCACGAGCTTGTCGGGTAGCAGGGGCGTCGTTATCTCCACCGAGCCGACCCTCGACGCCGAAGGACAATGCGCCGGACCCGGCACACCCACACCATCATCCCCCGCCTGACACGCAACCAGGCCAGCGGCCTGCCCCGGGTTGATCGCTACACCCTCAGGCAACGTTACCGTCGTGTCCTTCAAATCCGCCGGCGCCAGGCCACCCGGGTTCAACAAACCATCCTGCGGCATCTTCACCTCGACCGTCAAACCCGCCGGAGTGTCCGCCACAGCAGTATCAGGACCAACACTAATCGTCGGTTCAAACGCCAACCGTTCACAACCACTCATCAACAGCGCGCCACCACTTGCATCGTGATCAAAACTCGCCAAAGAAAACACACCAGGCGCCTGCCACGAATCCGCACGCATCGAAAAACTAAGGGGCGAAGGCGAACAACTCGTCGGACTCGTCATAAACGCCACCCGCGGAGCCGTACTCGCAACACCACCCCTCGCAGCATCATGCGAAGAATCCGACGGAACACCCCACAACGTCAACTTCGAACCACCAAGCGGGACGGCCTGTGAAACACCCGCAATCTTCGCGGTCACACCGTAGTCGCTATCGTCGCGCACACTGGAGTTGATGAACACAAGCACCCCGAGAAAGTTGAACCCGAACTGTGCGGGCATCCCCACAGGCGCCACCATGTTATAAACCGGCACCGTTTCGATCGCGCCGTTGCCCAGGAATTCCGCGTAGAACGTGAGTGCGATGACACCCACCTGAGTGTTTTTCGGACATTCCGCATAAGGGCCTGTACCGCGCAGCTGTTCCTGGGTGCATCCCGGCACCGCCTGCGCATTTCCCACCACACCGGGCGGAAGATTCACTTCGATTTCGTTTGGGTTTCCGTCGACCGTCAGATAGCTACCCTGCGCGCCCTGCGCCGTCTTGGTGTTGAACTGGATCGTCGTGGTCAGATCAGGATGCGCACCCGCCTGAGCCAACGGTGCACCGCTCGAGTCCGCGATCGACCCCGAGAATTCGGCAATACCGAACGCACCTGCGGACGCGGGACTCGCGAACGCGAGCGCCGCAACCGCCGCGACTGCAAAACCTCGTATACGCATCAGTTGCCCCTCCGATTGCTCATGGTCGCGCCCGGCGTGCCGGCTCTCGCCTTGGCCGCCTTGCCGTACCTCTTTCGCGCACGCGACTCACACGTCGCCCGCTTCTTCTTTGCACCGCGCTTACACGTCCGCAGTGCCGCGGCGAGCTTCTGTGCGCGACTCAGCGAAACGCGCTTGGACTTCGTAGCCGGCTTTGGCGCGGCTTCGAAGTTCCCCACACCGTTGAACGTGACACTCGGCGGAGTCGCAAAGATCGGGGGCGCCGAAGGCACGCCCTGACAACCCGTACCGGTACACGGCGCAGCAACGACTGGGGCGGGAAAGCCACCACCGATCCGCGCGTCATACATATCGACGGTCCCGTCGACGTCCTGGCCGACCAGCGGCTTACCGGTCTTGAAGAACACGTTCCTGCCATCCGGAGACACGTCGGAGAAAACCGACTGCTGACTGCCCGTACCGGGAGAGATCAACGCAAGGCGGCCATCCTGCCACTCATATACGTCGTACTGGCCGTTTGTGTCCTGCGGAACCAATGCCTGACTACTCCCGAAGAACACCATGCCGTTGTCAACGACGTAGTTCGGCTCGTACCCACCGATGCCTGGTTCCCAAACTGCGCCTCCAATCACCAGGCCTTCGGTCGGCGTTGCGCCGCCGGGATCGCATGACACGCAGCGAAGTTGGGCAGTCGCGTAGTCATAGTCGTACATTATGAGACACCCGGCGCAGTGGTAGGAGGTGAGCGGTGAGTCCGTCGTGAAGGAGAGATGCAAGCCGTTCGGGCTTACCTGCCCCATCGGTTCGCGGTAGAGAAAGTGCGTCTGTGCGATGAACCTCGTCCCCTGGCCCTGATGCCAGACATATATATTCGTGCCTTCACCGGTTTCCGTTGTCGCCCCGGGCGCCAGATCCCCTCGTGCCGTGAAATAGACGTAGGAACCGTCTTCGCTCACCTCGAGTGCCCTTTCCACCTGGGCTCCTAACACTGCGTCACCCGGAGCCGAGCTGATCGTCAGGTCGGTTAGCGACCCGGTGTTGAAGTCGTAGCGGTACAGCGAGTAGGAGCCGTGCGTTTCGGATGCTTCGGTCAGATCGACGCTGCTCTCGAAGTAGACAATCGAGCCGTCGGCGCTGGCGCCTATGAAGGTGCCCCCTTGCGGTTCGCCGGCATTCCCCGCACGCTGGGAGACAGAGATCGGCACTGTCGTTGCGTTATTCACTCGCGCGTACAGGATGCCTCCGTTTGCGTTGAAAAAGGTCTTCGACCCATCCGCCGAAACCTGATGGGGCCTTTCACCGGTTGTGGAGTTCACCGCAGAATTTGCGTCGGTAGCCGCCGAGCCGTTGGGCAGCGTACTGACCAGATGTAGCTGACCGCCCGCCCAGTCATAGAGATTCCTGGCGCCGACGACGGCATCGGGCGTCAGTGCCTGCGGAAGAGTGAAGATCACATGGCTGAATGTCGACGTGCCGCCGAGCACACTGAGCAAGGTAAATTTCTGGAAGGCGTCTGGGTCGCTGGAGGTGGCGACCAGTTCGAGCGACCCGGTCACATTGTCTCGTAGGTAGATGTTCAGCTGCCCGTCGACCGCTCCCGGCGCGAGCGCAGCCAAGCTGCCGTCGAGCGTATGACTGAGGTCGGCCGAGACACCCGCCGTGGCAGCCGTCAAGATGATGCCGGGGTTGATCTGGGGAATTTCAAGGCTCTGGGTGGACCAGCCCGAAGCGGTGCGCGATGAGAGCGAGTAGACGTGCTGCGGGCTCGCCGGTGCGCCGGGGAATACTCCGGTTGCGCCAAGCGTGATGCCGTCCCCCGATAGCGACGTCTCATTGGCCACGGTCATGTATATGGGGATGCCGTTCTTGAACGGCGGCGACACCAGCTCGTAGGCGCGGCAGTCCGGCAGCTGGGTGGAGTTTGCTTCGCGACGCAGCTGTTCGTTGGGGCACTGTTCGGCCTGGGCCGCGGCGGGCAGCAGGCAGGCGAGCAGGAGCATCGCGACCGGCAGGAACCTCCAGCGGGTCTTGTGGGTGCGGGTGCCAACAGACGTTGCGGTGGGCCGGATCACCGGCGTGTCGACTGACCGAGTTGGGCTACTCATACGTACATCTCCTCCTTGTGCTCAGAGAGGCAGTCCCCTCGGTGATTGGACGACAGGACACCCGTGAGGGCGTGGTTGGCCCGGTGCATCGGTGCTTCAACGAACGCGTTGAAGTTCGCGGCAGATTCAATGTTTGCGGCCGATTCGCGGACTGGCATCAGAGTGACCCTCTCGTCCCATTAGGTGAAAGCGCGCCCGTGGCGAGCTGCGTCTGAATTTCGTGCTGCACCTGCTGGCCTTGCGGCGTCAGCCACCAGGCATTGGGCTCGCCGCTGGGCTGACCCTTGGTTGTGTTACCGATCAGCCCCAGGCCCTCAAGGCGCGCTAGAAGCCTTGATATCTGCCCCTGGTCCGCAATCCCGGCGTGGTCGGCCACCTGTCGGTTACTCGTACCCGGCTGCCGGCCAATCACTGTCAACACGACCAGGGTGCGGTGAGTCACGCGCATCGGCACGCCGGCCAGCGCGTTGACAGGCTGGGCGTCGGAAGACCCAAGCACGGTCACCGGCAGGGGCGGAGCCTCTGGTGCCCGACGCGCAAGCTCACGCTGCGCGGCGGCGGGACCCAGGTAGGGCAGCACGATCACACCCATCAGCGGGCCCAGCAAGTCGACCATTGAACCTGGACGCTTCGCCAGGAGTCGTGTGTGGAGTACGCCAAGGACCGCGCCGATCACACCCTCACCCGTGAGCGGGGGTACCTCCCTGCCGGGCTTCGCGCGTGACCCTCCCGCGTGCAGCGCCTCGCTCAGCTCACCAACAACCTCCACCCGCCGCTGCTGGACCCGAGGACCGGCCTTCAACGCATCGACGACCAGTACCGAGCGCACCCCCGGCTCCTGATCCAAGAACACAAGCAACGCAAACAGGGATGCACGGGTCTGCTCACGCCATCCCTGCTCGCCCTCGCAGGACGCGGCCATCAGACAGCGAGCACGCGACACCGCGTCATCGAAGGCCGCGAGAAAGCAATCTTCACAGTCGTCGAACAGGTCATAGAACGTCCGACGCGAGACACCTGCGCCACTCGTAACCCGGGCGACCGACATCTCGCCATAGCCGCCCTCTGCAAGGACCTGGACGGCGGAGCGCAACATCCTCGACCGCTGCGTCTGCGACACCAGCGTGTTCACACGCCTGGGGTTCACAGGGCCCGCTTGGGAACCCCGACGCCGCTCACGCGCGAAACCTCCGGCACTCAACACGACACGCCCCCGCACATCACCGACGGCGACCAATCGCGCCGAGACCCAGGGGAGCCCTTACCCCCAAAATTGCGAGTCAGGCGCTGCCCGAGCGAGCTTCGGAAGGCTCTAGTGGCTAGATCGTCCGGTGAAGAGAGAGAGAGAGAGAGAGAGAGATGCATCAGCGATGCTGATGCATCTAGTTACCACCCGATTTCGGGCCGTAACAACGGTAGCCACGCGATGCGTGGTAGCGAAAAGATCCCTCATAACCCGAACCCTCAAATCACAACCGACGCTTGACGTCATCCCCAGCGAACTAGCGATACGGGTCGACCCCGCAGGAGCGCACCAAGCAAACCGGCCTATGCATCCGATGCCCACAGAGGAACATTGGACCGGTCAATCATAATCAGTCCTACAACTACATGTCAAGTCCAAATGACAACAGCACTCATCCGAGCGCGCAAAGCTGCCAACGACTCAGGGCCGGGAGCGAGTCGGACAGAACGACTTAGGCCGGGAGCGAGTCGAGCACCTTCTTGAGATCGTCGACGGACACCATCGTGTTGTCGCGATGCTAAAACACCGAGTGGGGCCGTTTATGAACACGGACGCGAGATTGGCTCCGCTTCTCCGATGATTTACTTTGCTCGCTGCTCAAGCTCGTGCCGCAGGGTCTCGACGGTCCATGTTGGGCATCCGCAGCCAAGGAAGTCGTGATCTCCCGTCAGGATCGCGGCGTCGAGCAGGAGTGCCAGAGCGACGGTAGGCCAGTCTTGCGGGTCGCGGGGAACCCGTCGCCGTGCGGTCTCCTCGAAAGCTGCGTACATCTCTCGGCCTGCTATCTCGATGGCCCGCGTGTCGATCATGGTGCGTACGGACTGCTCCAGCACACGCCTTCCGTCCGGTTTGAGGCGGCCTGTCGATTCCATGATGCCGAGCCGCCGCGACAGCTCGTGCTCGGTCTCGCTCCATTGATCCTCGGCCACAACAACATGCAGAGCAGGGTGCACGAACAGCTCCCGGCCCCGCTTTCGCAACATCTCGCCAACGAGCACGCTGGCGTCGGCGACGACGATCATTCAGGGAACGGGCGCCGCATGTCCAACAGGCCTGCCAGCTCGTCTTCGGTCATGCCGGTTTCATCGAGCACCTGCTCGACTGCCTGGCCGAGCTGAGCGACGGCGCGACGTACCTCGTCCTCGTCGCGCTTCAGCGGTATGTAGAAGCCGATCACCTTCCCGTGCCGGTTGACGGCGACGGTCTCGGGGCCTGCTAGGTACTTGGTGGCGTGATCGCGGAACTCGCGGACGCCTACACTCTTCATCTCGGGCATATGGTCACCTTGTGGTCACACTATAGCGGCCCACGCGAAGGCAGAGCTTGGCATCAGCCCGGCGTTCGGCTATCGGGTCAGGGCAGCCTTGAGATCATCGACGCTCTGATAGTCGAGGCCCAACAGATGGTCGTGTCGGTGGCAGACGATCCCTTCCTCATCGACCACTATGACCGCACGCTTCGTTCCAAGGCGAGGCGAGTAGGCGCTGTACGCCTTGGCAACGGCCTTGTCTGAGTCGGCCAGCAAAGGAACCGTGAGCGAGTGCTTCTCGCTGAAGCCTTTGTGGGACTCCAAGTCCTGAGCCGAGATCCCAACGACTGTGGCGTCAAGCGCAGCGAACTCATCCGGCCGATCCCGGTAGGAGCAGAACTGCTTCGTGCAGACCATCGTGTTGTCCCCCGGATAGAACAGCAGCACCACCCGCTCGCCGCGATGCTCGGAAAGCTTGAAGGGTCCATCGGTGCCGGGCAGCTCGAAGTCGGGAGCCGGCTCACCGACCTGCGGGGTCCTCGCCATGTTGTTCGCCTTCCGCTCGGTGATCGCAAATGCCAAGGGGCAGGATAACCGGCCATCGCGGGGTGGCCATGCGCGCGGATGCGCTACAACGACCCCATATGCCAGCCCGTCGGCTTCCTCATCTCGCGCCGGCGCCACTGATCGCCCTGGCCATTGCGGCCTGCGGCGGGGGGTCATCCACGGCGCTCACCGTAGCGTCGGGCACGTACGCCACAGGTGCGGCGTCTCTCACGATGCCCTTGGACTGGCCCGAGTTCGGCGGCGACCCCCAGCGCTCCAACGCGCGCGACACTCCGACCGGCATCACCGCCGCGAACGTAGGGCATCTGCGTCGCAGACACATAGCGCTGCCCGGGACGGTCGACTCCTCGCCGATCTACCTGCACGCCGTGACGGTCGCGGGCGCCACTCGCGATGTGATCGTGCTGAGCACCACCTACGGGAAAACGCTTGCCCTGGACGCCGCCGACGGCCGCATTCTGTGGATCTTCACCCCGCCCGGGTACTCCCGGTGGGCCGGCAGCCCCCAGATCACCACCGCCAGTCCACTGGCCGACCCCAACCGCCGTTTCCTCTACACCGCCTCGCCGAACGGGCTGATTCACAAGCTGACGCTCGCCGATGGCCGCGAGGCCGCCGCCGGGGCCTGGCCGGTCAGCGTCACCCACGACGCCACCCACGAGAAGCTCGCGGCGGCGCTCAACATCGACGGGCCCGATGTCGTGGCGAGCACCGGCGGCTACATCGGCGACGCTCCGCCCTACCAGGGTCACGTGGTCCTGATCGATCGCTCCAGCGGCGCGCTGCGCGGGGTCTTCAACACCCTGTGCGCCAACCGTCGGCGTCTGATCGTGCCGAGCAGCTGCCCGGCCAGCGACTCGGCCATCCTCTCGCGGGGCGGCGCGGTGGTGGAGCCGGGTGGGCGGATCCTGCTCGACACCGGCAACGCCCCCTGGAACGGGACGACGAACTTCGGCGACAGCGTGCTCGAGCTGTCCTTCCCGGCGCTGCACCTGCTACAGGCCTACACCCCCACCAACCAGGCACAGTTGAACGCCACCGACACGGACCTGGGCTCCAGCGCACCGGCGCTGCTGGGCTCCGATCGCGTGGTGCTTGCCGGCAAGGACGGCGTGCTGCGTGTGCTGGCACGCTCGCGCTTGGACGGACACCCGCCCTCCGGGCCCTTTCACGAGACGCTCGGAGGAGAGCTGCAAACCCTGCGCATTCCCGGCGGGGGCGAGCTGTTCACGGCACCCGCAGTCTGGCATCACGGCGCGCAAACCACCGTGTTCGTGGCCGCAGCCAATGGCACCGCCGCCTACGCGCTCGACGGGGGGAAACTGCGGGGCTTGTGGGAAAACCACACCGCGGGGACCAGCCCGATCCTGGCCGGCGGCCTGCTCTACGTCTACGACCCGGCGCAGGGCGCGATCAACGTTTATCGACCCGACTCAGCGAGCCCAATCGCAAGGCTTCCGGGGGCACCGGGCCACTGGAACAGTCCGATCGTCATCGACGGCCACGTGGTCGAGCCCGAGGGCAACGCCAACGACCACGCTCGCAGCGGCGAGCTGGACCTCTTCTCGGTCTCCTGACCTGGCGAGTCGGTCAAGACCCGTACAGGCCGTAGCATCAAGACCCGTACCGGCCGTAGGCAACCGGTTGCAGTCCGAAGGTAACCAGCTACAGGCCGTAGCCTTCCAGGAGTCGCAGCCACACCTCGCTCCGTGTGGGGAAACACGGCACGGCATGCCACAGGCGCTCAAGCGGCACTTCGCCGATCACGGCGATCGTGGCGGCGTGGAGAAACTCGGACACATCAACCCCGGTGATCGTGGCTCCCACGAGTACCCCGCGCTCCTCGTCGACAACGATCCGTGCGGTGCCGGGCGCGTCGTGCCCGACGAAGCTGCCACCGGCGTTCCCCCCGGTGGGCTGATCGACCGCGCGTACGCTCAGACCGGCCTCCTGCGCAGCGGACAGCGTGTAGCCGACCGCGGCGACCTGGGGCTCGGTGAAGATCACGCGCGGCGAGCGACGCCCGTCCGAGCGCAGCTGGGGAGCCTCGCCGAGAATGTGCGCCGCCGCGAGACGCGCCTGATACTTGCCCATGTGCGTGAGCAACACACGGCCGTTGGCGTCGCCGACCACGTAGAGCCACTCGTGACCGGGCACGCGCATGTAGCCATCCACCTCCACCGGGTCGCCCGGCTCCAGGCCCAGCGCCTCCAGGCCGAGCATGTCGGTGTTCGGACGCCGCCCGACCGCGGCCAGCAGCTCAGCCCCGGTGAAGCTGCGTCCGTCCTCCAACCGCAGCGTGACGGGCCCCGCTCCGTGTGCGCGCTCGACCGCGACGGCCTTCACTCCCAATACCACCTCGACTCCGGCCTGTTGGAGCGCCTCGCCGACCTGCTGAGAGGCGAACTGCTCCTCGCCCGCGATCAGGCGCTCGCCCGCCTCGACGATCGTCACGCGCGCCCCGAGACCGGCGTAGGCCTGACTCATCTCGACACCCACCACGCCCCCGCCCAGCACCAGTAGCGAGTCTGGGATCGCCCGCGCCGTGCTCACCTCGCGATTGGTCCATGGGTTTGACTCCCGCAGGCCGGGGATCGGCGGTATCGCGGCGCCCGAGCCCGTTGCGAGCACCACGGCGGTATCGGCTCGCAACAGCCGCTCACCGACGCGAACCGAGCGCTCGCCCGCGATCGTCGCCTGACCCCGTATGAGCGTGATGTCGCGCTCCTGAAGCCAGGGCAGCTGGGCGCTGTCGTCGAGCCCGTGCACCACCTCGTCGCGACGGCGCAGCACGGAGCCCACGTCGAGTGTCCCGGTGGCCGCCTCCGCCGCGCCGGGCACGCGCCTCGCCTCGGCCAGCGCCTGGGCGGGGCGCAGGAGGGCCTTGGAGGGCATGCAGGCATAGAACGAACATTCGCCTCCGACCAGCTCGCGCTCCACCAGCGCGACCCGCTGCCCTGCTTCGGCCAGGCGCCCCGCGGCCACCTCCCCCGCGGGCCCCGCCCCGATCACCACCACATCGAAGTCTGTCTCGCTCTCGCTCACCGGCTCGCCTCCTCGATCTCGCACGCCCGGTCTCGGCCTGCCGGGAAGTCAAGCAGGTGCGCCGCGCTAGCCTGCTGGTATGGCGCAATCGCTCACCGGTCAACTGCTGCTCGCCTCCCCTACCCTGTCCGATCCCAATTTCCAGCGCACCGTGGTGCTGGTTGGGGTACACAGCGAGGAGGGGGCGATGGGCGTCGTGCTCAACCGCCCCTCGGAGACCGCCGTGAACGACGCGGTGCCCCAGCTCGAGGGCACGGTCGAACAGGACCCGGTGTACGTGGGCGGCCCGGTTCAGCCGGGCTCGATCATCCTGCTCGCCGAGTTTCTCGACCCCGCCCCGATCGGCCTGCTGGTCGTGGGACGGATCGGCTTCCCGGCGCCCGAGACCGACATCGAGCAGCTGACCGACGCCACCGAGCGCCGGCGGGTGTTCGCGGGCTACGCCGGTTGGAGCGGCGGACAGCTCGAGGCCGAGCTGGACCAGGGCGACTGGATCGTGCATCCGGCAGAGCCCGGGGACGTCTTCACCGAGGTGCCCGAGGAGCTGTGGAGTTCCGTGCTCACGCGCATGGGCGGAACCTACGCCCTGATCGCGCGTATGCCTCGGGATCCGAGCGTCAACTGATCTACTCTTCTGCAAACTGCTTTCCGCTCCCGCGGCCCGCCATCCCTCTACGGCCAAGGTTCCCTCATGCTCAAGCTCGCTCGCTGGTCCACAACGCACCGTCTGTACGTCGTCATCGGCTGGATCGTGCTGCTCATAGCCGTCAACGCCGTGGCACAGTCAGCCGGAACGGCCTACTCGAACAACTTCAATCTCCCCCACTCCGACGCCCAGCGCGCCGATGACCTGCTGAAGGGCAGCTTCCCCACCCAGGCCGGAGACCGCGACACGATCGTCTTTCGCACAAGCGGCACCGGAGTCCGGGATGCGGCCGTCCGTGCCCGCATGCAGACCATGTTCGCGCAGGTCGCGCACCTCCCCGACGTGACCGAAGTGATCAGCCCCTATGCCGGTCCCGCGGCGGGGAAGTCGATCTCCGCCGACGGCCGGATCGCCTTTGCCACGGTGGTGTTCGACAAGAGCGCCAACTTGCTGTCCAAGGATGCAGCCAAGCCGGTGGTGAAGGTCGCCAGAGCAGCCCAGCGGCCCGGGTTGCAGATCGAGCTGGGCGGCCAGGCGATCGAGGCCAGCCAGCAGGAAGGCTTCGGCCTGTCCACCGCGGTGGGCCTGATCGCCGCGATCATCGTGCTGCTGATGACCTTCGGATCGTTGATCGCCATGGGCCTGCCGATCCTGACCGCGCTCTTCGGTCTCGGCACGGGACTCGGAGTGATCGCGCTTTTCACCCACGTGGTCGACACGCCCGACTTCTCCTCGGAGCTGGCCGCCATGATCGGACTGGGCGTGGGCATCGACTACGCCCTGTTCATCCTCACGCGCTTCCGCGAGGCATACGCGAGCCCCGGCCCCACCTTTGGCAATGCGCGCGAGTCGGTGGTGCAGGCCATGGACACCGCCGGGCGTGCCGTCCTGTTCGCGGGCACGACCGTGGTGATCGCGCTCTTGGGCATGATGGTGCTCGGCGTCGACTTCCTCTACGGGGTTGCGATCTCCGCCTCGATCGGGGTGCTGCTGGTGATGATCGGCTCGCTGACCCTTTTGCCGGCACTGCTCACCATGGTCGGCGCCCGCCTGGCCCGGCCGAGTCGGCGCGCGCGCCGCAGGGGTGTCGAGCAACCGAGCGGCGGCGGAGCCTGGATGCGCTGGAGCGCCTTCGTGCAGCGCCGACCCATGACGATCGCCGTCAGCTCAGCGCTCGCGATGCTCGTGATCGCGGCCCCCGCGACCGCGCTGCGGCTGGGCTCCAGCGACGCCGGCAACGACCCCACGAGCTTCACCACCCAGCGCGCCTACGAGCTGCTCGCCCAGGGCTTCGGCAAGGGCTTCAACGGTCCGCTGCTGGTGGTCGCGAAGCTTCCCCAGGCGGGGAAGGCCGACCAGTCCGCGAGGGTCCCGGCTGAGCGCTCGACCACCTCGGGCGGGGTGACGCAGACCGACGTCGCTTACCCGCTCCACAGCGAAGCGCTGAACAAGCTCCAGGCCGCGCTGAGCGTGACCGCGGGAGTCTCCTCGGTCACGCCGCCACGCTTGAACCCGGCGGGTGACGTGGCGACGATCTCGGTCTACCCGAGTTCCTCACCCCAGGACTACGCCACCACCCAGCTGGTCACACGGCTGCGCGACCAGGTTGTCCCGGCCGTCACGAGTCACGAGCACATGGCGGTCTATGTGGGCGGCGTCACCGCGGTCGGCGTCGACTTCGCCACGGTGCTCGGCAAGAAGCTGCCGCTGTTCATCGGGGTCGTCGTGTTGCTCTCGGCGCTGCTGCTGCTGATCGTGTTCCGCTCGATCGTGATCCCGCTACAGGCCGCCGTGATGAACCTCCTCAGCATCGGTGCCTCGCTGGGCGTGATCGTGGCGATCTTCCAGTGGGGCTGGCTGGACGGCCTGATGGGAACCAGCCCGGGGCCGATCGAGTCATTCATCCCGGTGATGCTGTTCGCGATCGTGTTTGGACTGTCGATGGACTACGAGGTCTTCCTGGTCTCGCGGATCCACGAGCAATGGGCGCGCAACGGCGACAGTTCGCGCGCGGTCGGCCAGGGTCTCGCGCTGACCGGACGGGTGGTGACGGCGGCCGCCGCGATCATGGTGTGCGTGTTCCTGTCGTTCATGCTCGGTGAAAACAGGGTCATCAAGGAGTTCGGTCTGAGCCTCTCAAGCGCGGTCTTCCTGGACGCGCTCGTGGTGCGCTGCCTGTTGCTCCCGGCCGTGCTCAGCGTGCTCGGCGAGCGCACCTGGCAGATCCCGGCGTGGCTTGACCGCATACTGCCGCGGCTGAACGTCGAGGGCACCGTCCACCTGGAGGTCGAGGAGCACGGCGCCGGGGGCTCGCGCTCAGCGCGTGGCAAGCGCCACGACCTCGCCACCGAGGGAGCGGACGGCTGAGCCGCCTGCGCGGAGGGCCGTGGGCGGCCCTCCTGTGTACCGCGCTGGTCGGTGCCTGCGGCCCGGGGGTGGCCGCGGCTGCACCGCTGCCGCAGAGCCGGCCCTCCGTCCTGTTGGTGTTCATCGCACCCGGTGACGATCGCGCTATCCAGGCCGAGCTGGGCGGCGCCACCGGCATCTCAAGCGCGATCATGAGCGCCACGCAGGGCACGTACCGAACCTCGCAGTTTCTGCTGGACATCACCCAGGGCGCGCGGGTGTCCTACTCGGCCTACACCCCGGACCGCCCGCCGACGCTGTCGGTGAGCGCCGTCTCCGGCTCAGGATCGGAGTCCTCGGCGACGGTCGCGCCCTGGTCTGAGGTGCAGAAACGCGCCGCCGAAGCGCCGCAGATCCTTCAACCAGGTTTGCTGGCCTCCTCGATCCCGGGTGGCGGCGCATACGCGGGCAGCGACGGCCAGGATGACGAGAACGCCGTGATCGCCGCCGATCGAGCGGGCCGGATCGCCTCGCTGTCACTGGGCACCGCCGCGACCCTCCCGGCGCGGATCCTCGCGCTGACCCGGCGACAACGGCTGGTGGTAGCCGATCTGCCGGGGGGTGGCGAGGAAGCGCAGGAGCTGCGCCGGTTGAGCGCCACACGTCCCGCGGGCGAGCTGCTGATCGTGGTGCAGCGCGCGGCGGACGAGCCGGGGCACGAGCTGCTGTGGGTGGGCCTCGGCGGCCTGGGCGGCGGGCGCGAGCTGACTTCACGGTCGACCAGCCAGCGCGGCCTGGTCGCGGCGGTGGACCTCGCTCCGACGATCTTGCAGCACCTCGAACTCTCGGTGCCGGCTGCGATGCGCGGCAAGCCGATCAGCACCGACGGGCCGCTCGACAGTAGCTACCTGCGCGCGCTGAAGAGTCGCTTTGGAGTGATCTATGGGCGGCGTCTGCCCGCGCTGGCCTGCCTGTTGTGCGTGTGGGCGCTACTGCTCCTGCTGTCACTATCGTGGCCGGCGCCCAAAGTGCGGGCCGCAGCGATGCAAGCCGCGGCAATGCGGGTGGGGGCGCTGGCGATGCTGTGGTCTCCCGTGGCGGTGCTGATCGGGGCCGCGCTCGAGCCGAGCCCGGTCGGGGAGTACGCGATCCTCACGCTCGCCTGCTTCTCGCTGGGGGCCCTCAGCGACCGGCTGCTGGGCTGGCCCCGCGCGCCGCTCGCGCCCGCCGTGGTCGCGGTGCTCGCCGTCAGCGTCGATGCGCTGGCCGGCACCCAGCTGTTGATCCGCTCGCTGCTGGGACCAAACCCGGCCTTTGGCGCGCGCTTCTACGGCATCGGCAACGAGCTGAAGTCGGGGCTGGCGGTGCTCGTGTTCGCGGCCGTGGCCGCCGCCCTGTATCCGGCGGTGCGTGGGCGGCGTGCGGCCCTCGCGATGGTGCTCGCGGGCATCGCGCTGGCGGCAATCGAGGGTTCCGCTCGAATCGGGGCCGGGGTCGGTGGCGTGATCTTGGTGAGCGCCGGGACCGCGATGGCCGGCGGCACGCTGCTCCCGGGAGGCTTCGATCGCCGCCGCGCGCTGACGGTGCTGATCAGCCCACTCGTGGGCCTGCTTGCGCTGGCCGCGCTGGATCTGCTCACGGCCCATGGCTCGGGGCACTTCACGGGCAGCGTGCTGCACGCGCGCTCGACGGGCGATGTGCGTGACATCATCGTGCGCCGCTACGGGGCCGCCTGGGATGCTCTGAAGAACGGCGCGATGCCCTACGCGACCGCGCTCGCGTTAGGGGCCTCTGTGCTGGGGATGCGCAGGCGCAAACGGCTCTGTGCTCCGGTCGGCTGCGATCCCGCGTGGTCGGCGGCGCTCACCGGCGGTCTGACGGCGGGGGCCGTCGGCGCTTTGACCGAGGATTCCGGACCGGTGCTGCTGGTGGTCGCCGTCTTCACCCTGATCTGCGTGCTGGCCTACCTGTGGGGCAAGCCACCCGGGGAGATCAGCCCGCGCACGCCTCGCAGGACCCGTGCAGCACGATCTCGTGCTCCGACACCGCCAGGGGCACTCGCGCGCTGAGCGCGTGGATCGCCCGCTCGAGGGCGTCGTCGGAGAAGGGCATGACCAGGCCGCACTCGTCGCACACAAGGTGATGGTGGTGCTCCTCGGTCTCACACACTCGCTCGTAGCGCACCATCGCCTGGCCCGTTTCCACACGCTGCACGAGGCGCACCCGCTCCAGCTCGTCGAGGATGCGGTAGACGCTCGCGCGACTCACCTGGCGGCGCTCGGAGCGCAGGGCCTCCTCGATCTCCAGGGCGGTGAGTGCACAGCTCTGCCGGTCCAGCAGCTCTAGCAGCGCGCGGCGGGCGCCACCGCGCTTGTGCCCGGCCGCGGCCAGCGTCGCCTCAGCCCGCCCTGCCCAGGTCTCCTCTGCGGTTTTCGTGGACATGTCTCGATGTTATCCCCGCGCCCGGGCTTCCCCGAACGTCGGCCACCGCCGCCAGACGGCGGCGACCAGGAAGGAAAGCGCCGCCAGTGAGACGATCGCGCTGCTGGGCGGCAGCGAGGGCAGCTCATAGCTGAGCAGAATCCCGGCCCAGGTGCAGGCCAGGGCGATCCCGGCGGACAGTCCCAGCGCGAGATAGGGGTTGGCGGTCAGCTGGTGGGCGGCCCCCGCGGGCGCCGCCAGCAACCCGAGCAGCAGCAGCGCCCCGACCGCCTGGGTGGCCTCACCGGCGTCCACGCCGAGCAGCACCAGGAAGACCAGCCCGAGACCGCGCACGGGCAGGCCCTGGGCCAGCGCCACACGGGGATCCAGCGAGGAGAAGAGCAACGGGCGGGCGATCGCGAGCAGCGCCAAGATCAGCAGGGCGGCGATCAGCGCGGCCAGCCGAGCGTCGCCCGCACTCAGCCCGAAGATCGAGCCGAACAGGGCCCGCGAGGCGACGTTCCCGTTCGCGCCCGAGCCACCTGAGCTGAAGACGTCGAGGAACAGCACACCCAGACCCAGGACCCAGACGAGCACGATCCCGATCGTGACGTCCTCGGCGCGGGCGCGTGCTCCGAGAGCGCCAAGCAACAGCGCGACGAGCACTGTGGCCAGGAACAGCCCGATCCGCAGATCCAGACCGGCGGCCGCCGCTGCCAGCGCCCCGGTGAAGGCGACGTGACTCAGGCTGTCCCCGGCGAACACCTGTCCGCGCAGCACCACGAAGTAGCCGATCGCCCCGCTGGCGAGCGCGATCAGCGACCCGGCCAGCAGCGCATTGCGGATGAATTCGTGGGCGAGCATCCTCAGGCACCCACCGCAACCGGGGCCAAGCGCCCGCGTCTGCCCGCTCGCAGCACTCGCGCGCAGCGCGCGGCGGCGTAGATCACAAGCGCGATCGTGCTCACGAAGAAGCCCAACGGATCGTTGGTGAAGTAGGAGAGCCCCAGGCCGATCCAGGTGATCGACAGCCCGATCAGCACGCTGAGAGCCAGACCCAGGCCGATGCGGGGCGTCAGCTCACGGGCGGTGGCGGCGGGGGCGAGCAGTAGCGCGAACACAAGCAGCGCCCCGGTTATCTGGGCGGTGGCCGCCACGGCGAGACCAAGCACGAGCAGGAAAGCCACCGAGAGCGCCCGCACGGGCACCCCCGCGGCGCGTGCCACCTGCTCGTCGACCGAGGCGAACAGCAGCGGGCGCCCCGCGAAGGCGAGAAAGATCAGCACCGCACACATCACCCCTAGGAGCACCAGCACCTGGTTTGAGGTGATGCCCAGGAACGACCCGAAGAGCAGCGTCTCCAGGCTTTCAAACACACCGTGGTAGAGGCTGAGAAACAGGAATCCCAATGCCAGGGCAAACGCCTGGACGGTGCCCACCACGGCGGACCCCTGAGACTCCTCGCGCCGTCCCGCCACGCTCGATCCGGCGGCGATCACGAGCGCGCCGGCGACACAGAACACGAAGTAGCCCCACGCCAGCGGCGCCCCGGCGAGCGCGGCGGCGCTGGCCCCCGGGAACGACATGATCGACAGCGTGTGCCCGGCGAAGCTCTCACGGCGCAGCACCATCAGCCAGCCCACGGTTGCGGCCATCACCGCCACGATCGTCCCGGCCTCCAGGGCGTTGACCATGAACGGGTAGGCGAGCAGCTGGTGAAGGTCGGACAGGGGGTCGATCGACAGCCGCGGGCTCATCGTGAGTGCGCGCCCGCGAGATCGTGACCGTGGTGATGACCGTGAGCACAGAGACCCTCCGGCTGTCCCACCACGACCAGCCGTCCGTCGGATGTTTGCAGCACCTCGATCGGCGCGCCGTAGAGGCTGCTCAGGGTCTCCCCGTTGATCACCTCGCGGGGCGTGCCCATCACCGCGCGGCCACCCGCGAGATAGAGCACGCGGTCCAGGTAGGGCAGCAACGGGTTGGCGTCGTGGGCGACCAGCAGTACCGCCGCGCCTTCGGCCCGGCAGATGCGCTGCACCAGGGCGGCCATCGCGGCCTGGTTGGACAGGTCGAGCCCATCCAGCGGCTCGTCGAGCACGAGCATCCGCGGGCGACGAACCAGGGCCTGGGCGATCAGTAGGCGCTGCTGCTCCCCGCCCGAGCACTCGCCGATCGGACGCTGCGCGTAGTCACCGGCGTCGACCAGCTCAATCACTTCCGCGACCCGCTCACGCGCGAGTGAGCTGCGCGTCGCGCGTCGCCTGAGCGATGGCAGCGGGATTCCCCACCTGCCCCCCTCGAGTCCCAGGCGCACGAGGTCGATGCCCCGCACCCGCATTGCTGGGTCAAACGCGCGGCGCTGCGGCAGGTAGCCGATCTGCTCGTTGTTGGCGCCCGGCGCTCCCCCGAGAACGCTGACGGACCCCTCCGAGGTGCGCAGCAATCCCAGCAGCACCTGGAGCAGAGTCGACTTGCCCGCGCCGTTGGGCCCGAGGATCGCGACGAACTCACCCTGCTCGATCGATAACCCAACCTCGCTCCAGATCGTGCGGCCGCCCAACTGCACCGCGGCATCTTGCAGCTCGAGCACCTTCACGTCGGTCACCATATCATGAGATTGAGTCTTGTTCTCAGAGCGGCTGCGGAGTTTCTGAGGGGGCAGATTGAGGGATTTCTCTGGGATGCGGCGGGAGCAGCCATCCCATCGGTGACGCGAGCACGAGCGGCCGTCGGCGGCGCGAGCACCAGGCTTCTCGGGGATGATCAAGCTCGACCGCTCTCCCCGGCACCGGAGGAACCACCGTGCACAAGCTCGAACTCGACTCAGAGGAGGTCCACTCCCCCACCTACGCGGGACGCTCCTTCTCACACGACGTCCCCAAGTTCCGCCTCCCCGCCGCGGGCATGAGCGCCGACGCGGCCTACCAGCTGGTCCACGACGAGCTGAACCTCGACGGCAACCCGGCGCTGAACCTCGCGTCGTTCGTGACCAGCTGGATGGAGCCTCAGGCCAATCAGCTGGCCTCCGAGACCCTGGCCAAGAACCTGATCGACCAGGACGAGTATCCCCAGACCGAGGTCGTCCACCAGCGCGTGGTGAGCATGATCGGGCGACTCTTCCACGCGCCCGCCCACGAGCAGCCCACGGGCACCGCCACGATCGGGTCCTCAGAGGCGATCATGCTCGCGATGCTCGCCCACAAGCGCTCCTGGCAGCGTCGCCGCGAAGCCGCCGGAGAGCCCGCCGATCGACCAAACATGGTGATGGGCGCCGACGTGCACACCTGCTGGGAGAAGTTCGCCCGCTACTTCGAGGTCGAGGCCCGCCTGGTGCCGATGCAGGACGGACGCTACGTGATCGGAGCCGAGCAGGTGGAGCCGCTGCTCGACGAGCGCACAATCGCCGTCGCGGGCCTGCTGGGGAGCACGTTCACGGGCCAGATGGACGACCTCACATCGATCAACCGGCTGCTGGCGGGCGTGGAAGCGGACCGGGGCTGGCGCATACCTCTGCACATCGACGCGGCCAGCGGCGGCTTCATCATCCCCTTTAGCCGGCCCGAGCTGGAGTGGGATTTCCGCCTCTCCCAGGTTCGCTCGATCAACGTCTCCAATCACAAGTTCGGGCTCGTCTACCCGGGCATGGGCACCGTGGTGTTCCGCGACCGCTCGGATCTGCCCGAGGAGCTGGTGTTTCACATCAATTACCTCGGCGGCGACATGCCCAACTACTCACTGAACTTCTCGCGCCCCTCCTCCTCGGTGGTGCTCCAGTACTTCGCCTTTCTACGGCTCGGGCGGGCCGGCTACGAGCAGATCGTGGCAAACGTGCTCGCGAACGCCCGCGCGCTGGCTGCCAAGCTGGGTGACCTCGACGGCCTGGATTTGATCAACGACGCGGCAGACTTCCCGATCGTCGCGCTGCGAGCCACCGACCCGGAGGCGATCGACCTCGTGAAGCTCTCCCACCTGCTGCGCGAGCGCGGCTGGATCGTGCCCGCCTACACGCTGCCGCCCAACGCCGAGCACGTCAGCGTGCTGCGGATGGTGGTCAAGGAGAACCTCTCCCGCGACATGGTCGACCTGCTCGCCCACGACACTCGCGTGGCCCTGAAGGCGATCTCCGCCCACACCAGCGCGCATCCCCATCGACCACGCAAGCGGCCGGCCTGCTGAGCCGGCCCATCGGCCGTGGCGACCACCCGAACGCTATTTCCAGTAGCAGCAACTTTTCAACATTTCCATATCGATCTCTGGCAGAATCCCAAGCAACTCAACCGAAGCCAAACCCAACTTGATCGGAGGCACCGGTGTCGAACAGCGAGCAGCGCTTTCACATCCCGCGCGCAACGGCGCACCAGCAGCTGCACGCGACGACAGCGGCCGCGCACAAGCAGAAGCCCGAGCCGATGCCGCCACCGCGAGGCGCAGCGCCCTACCGCCTGGATCTCGCCGACATAGTGGGAGCCGACGCGATCACGAAGATCAAGGCTGCGGGCAAGCTGGTCTTCCACACCGTCGGCGACACCGGCGGCGTCAAGCATCCCGAAGCCCAGGAGAACGTCGCCCTGGCGATGGAGCATCAGTTCGACACGCTCGACCCGGCTCCCAGCTTCTTCTATCACCTCGGCGACATCGTTTACTACTACGGGCAGCGGGCGCTCTACTACGACCAGTTCTACGAGCCCTACATCCACTATCCCAGGCCGATCGTCGCGATCCACGGCAACCACGACATGGCGCTCACGCCCGGGCACGACAGCAAAGACCCGCCCGAGTCGACTCCACTCGACGGCTTCATGACCAACTTCTGCGCCGCCCCCGACACACATACCCCCGAGGCCGGCGAGTCGCCACGACTCGCGATGACCCAGCCCAACCCGTACTGGACCTTGATCACGCCGTTCGCCACGATCATTGGGCTCGCGACCAACGTGCCCGAGCACGGCTACGTCGAACCGGCCCAGGAAGCATGGTTCGCGG
Organism: uncultured Solirubrobacterales bacterium; assembly: GCA_963813115.1. Lineage (GTDB taxonomy): Bacteria > Actinomycetota > Thermoleophilia > Solirubrobacterales > Solirubrobacteraceae > Palsa-744. Next base: position 1,204,331 of record CAWEXS010000002.1, on the reverse strand, counting down.
GCGAGGTGGCCGCGGCCGCCACGGACAAGGCGCTGATCGTCGCCGCCCATCACCCCGTTTACTCGGCCGATGCCTTCCACGGCTCCAGCCCGAACATCGGCAAGGTGCTGGACGACGCCTTCAAAGCGGCCGGACGTGCGGCCGACCTGGTGCTCAACGGGCACGTGCACAATTACCAGCGCTTCACCCGCAAGCACATGGGGACGTCGATCACCTACGTGGTTGCAGGCAACGGCGGTTACTACAACCTGCACCACATGGGCCTCGTCAATGGGCAGCCGCCGCCGCCGAACTGGCATGACCCCGAACTGGGGGTCACCCTCAGCGCCTACAACCAGACCGACTACGGGTTCCTCACGCTGACCGTCTCCAAGACAGAAATCGAAGGCAACGTCACCGCGGTGCGCAAGCCCTCATCGCCGGGGGGCGCCGCAGTCACCGCGCCGGGCGATCACTTCACTATCCAGCTGCCGTAGAACTGTGCGCTACGGCGCGAGCCTGACCGGCAGGGTCTTCAACTGGTTGGCCAACGCCGACTCCACATGCGTGGGGGTTCCAGATATCTCGATTGCGGGGTAGCGCGCGAGGGTCTCCTCCATGAGCACTCGCAGCTCCAGGCGCGCCAGCGCCGTGCCCAGGCAGAAGTGCCGCCCACCGGCACCGAACGCCTGGTGGTCGGGGTTGCGCCGCAGGTCGAAGCGGTCGGAATCCTCGTAGCGCGTCTCGTCGCGGTTGGATGAGACGTACCACATCACCACCTTCTCACCCTCACGGATCTGCTGCCCGTTCAACACACAATCGCGGGTGGCGGTGCGGCGGAAGTGGGCGAAGGCGGGAAACATTCGCAGCGACTCCTCGACGGCGCTCGGGATCAGGGTGGGGTCCTCAACCAGCAGACCGCGCTGCTCGGGGTCTTCCATGATCGCTCGCATGCCGCTGCAATAGGTGGCCTTGGTGCTGTCGTTGCCGGCGGCCAGCAGCAGGAAGAAGCCCATCACGATCTCATGCTCCTCGAGCATCTCACCGTCGATCTCGGCGCTCACCAGTACGCTCGTTAGATCCTCCGTGGGACGCACCCGGCGCTCGGCGATCAACCTGCGACAGCGCTCGAAGATCTCGGGCACGTCGCGCTGCATCACCGTCTGGGCGCCCTCGGGGTTGATATCGGGATCGCCCGCCCCGAGCGTCGAGTTCATCAGTCGCGCCCAGATCTCATCGTCCTCGGGCGGAATCCCCATGAAGCTGCCGATCACCCGCGAGACCACGGGCTGGGCCACGTCGCTTACCAGGTCGCAACTGTCGCGCCCCGCGAGCCCGTCGAGCACGCCGGTGGTGATGTCCCGGATCGCACCCTCGTGCTGAGCGATCCGCTTGGGGGTGAACCCCGCCTGAAACAACGCCTTGACGCGATCGTGCTTGGGCGGATCCATGCCGATGAACATCGCCCGGGCCAGCTCCAGCGGCAGGATCGCATGGGTCACCGCGGTGAAGCCACCGAGTTCGGAGGAATAGGTCTGCCAGTCGCGGCTGACCTCGTGAATGTCGTCCGCCGTGGTGACCGACCAGTAGCCGGCTTCACCGGGGAACTCGGGCATGCTCGCCGACCAGTGCACCGGGCACTCGCTGCGCAGTCGCTTGAACAGCTCGTGCGGCGGTCCGTCATGCCACAACTCGCGCTCGCCTACGAGCACGTCCTCCAGATCGTTGCCGACCGACGCCATGGGAACCTCCTGGTCGCTGTCACGAACCGCTTGTAGGAACCGGCTGAATGCTACTCCCGCGGTGGCCCGCCGCGGGAGAATTCCAGCTCCAGCAGCTCACCGCCATCCTCGTGGTCCACCTGCAGCGTGGTGTGCTCCAGGTGGAAGCGCTCGACCAGCAGCACCTCCAGCGCGCGGCGGACCCCGTGACAATCGGTGTCGCGACTCACCAGCACATGGGCCGAGAGCGCGGGAAAGCCGGAGGAGACCTCCCAGACGTGCAGGTCGTGCACCTCGACCACCCCGGCGGCACCGGCCAGCGCGCGACCGATCTCCTGCGGATCGAGTCCCTCGGGCGCGGCCTCCAGAAAGACCCGGGCAGAGTCACGCAGCAGACCGTAGGAGGAGCGCAGCATCAGTGCGGCAACCACCAAGGAGGCGATCGGATCGGCCCGCCCAAAGCCGGTGAGCAGGATCACCGCACCGGCCACCGCGGTGCCGATAAAGGCGAACAGGTCGGTGAGGATGTGCTGGAAGGAGCCCTCGATGCTCATGTTCTCCCGCCCGGCGCCCGCGAGCGTGAAGACCGCGGCGCCGTTGACCACGATCCCGGCGAGCGCCACCGCCACCACCGTCCACGCCGAGACCGTCGGTGGCGAGATCAGTCGGCTTACCGCCGAGTAGACGATCACGCCGGCCAGCACGAGCAGCGTCGCGCCGTTGGCCTGGGCGGAGAGGATCTCCACGCGGCGCAGGCCGTATGTCATCGCACCCCGGGCCGGGCGGGCGGCCAGGCGCAGGGCCACGATCGAGAGCCCCAGCGCGGCCGCGTCGGTCAGCATGTGCCCGGCGTCGGAGATCAGGGCCAGCGAGTGAGCCAGCACACCCGCGACCACCTCCACAACCATGAAACCGGAGATCAGGCCGAGCGCCACCACGAGCCGCCGGGCCGACGGCGGCGGCCCGTGAGCATGTCCGAGATGGCTGTGGCGGTGACTCACTCCTACGCGACGGGCGGGGCGGCCGCGGGCCTCTCCTCGGGCTGAAGCGGCACCTCACCGTCCCCTTCCGCTTCCCCTCCGCCGGGCTGCACAAGGGTGCGACGACGACCGATCAGCAGCACCGCCAGCACGACCAGGATCAGGATCACCAGGATCCCACCCGCGATGTAGCGCAGCGTGTGATGAGCCGCCGCGGGCTTCACCTTGACCTTCTTGACCTTCACCGATGCTCCCTTGGCCTTGAGCTGCGCGGCGATCAGGGGCTCGTCGTGCGAGGGGTAGCTCGCGAGCACGTGACGCCCGTCGTTGAGGCTCACGTGAACGGTGTGCGCCTTCTTGTTGAACGTGACGGCATGGATCTGCCCCGCGCTCAGCTGCTTCTGGAAGTCGGCGTAACTCTCGTGCGTGAAGTGGACCGAGCTTGCCGCCCCGGCGGGTACGGCCAGTACCAGCATGGCGAGCGCCAAGCAGATCGCAGTCGTGATGCGCTCGGGTGCTCCTGGGGATCTGTTCATGCCTGAGACCCTAACGTCGCCATCCGACGCATGCGCAGCCCGCGGGCGCCCCGGCATCGCAGCCTTTGACAGCCAACCCCAGTAGTTCAGAGCCAACCCTTCTCCTCGGCCCTGCGGATCGCCTCGGCCCGTGTGGAGGCTCCAACCTTCTGCATGATCGAGGAGAGATGGTTGCGCGCGGTGCCCGGCGAGAGGTGCAAGGCCTGCGCCAGCTCGGCGATCGTGCCGGTCTGACGAGCTTGCAGCAGAACCTCCCGCTCACGCGCCGTCAGCGGGCTGGGCCCGGTGCTGAGCGCGGCGGCCGCCAGGCCGGGGTCCACCACGCGCTCGCCGGCCGCGGCTCGGCGGATCGCGGCCGCCAGCTCTGCCGCGGGCGCGTCCTTGAGCAGGAACCCGCAGGCGCCGCCCTCCATCGCGCGGCGCAGATAACCGGGACGCCCGAAGGTGGTGACGATCAGGACACGGCAGTCGGGCAGCTCGCGGCCGAGCAGCTCGGCGGCCTCCAGACCACTCATGCCGGGCATCTCGATGTCCAGGAGCGCGACCTCGGGGCCGGTTCGGCGGGCGGCCTCCAGCACCTGATCGCCGCGCGCCACCTCGGCTACCACTTCAAGATCGCCCTCCAGCGAGAGCAGGCTGGCAAGCGCGCCGCGCACCATCGCCTGATCCTCGGCGAGCAGGACGCGAATCACACCGCAGCCCCGGGGGTGCCCCTGGGCACGGTGACACGCAGGCGATACCCGCCGTCCGGACCCAGCCCGGCATCGAGTCTTCCCGCCATGCGCTCGACACGCTCGCGCAGACCCGCCAGCCCATTTCCGACCTCGCCCGGCGCCCCCGGACCGCACCCGTCGTCGAGCACCTCAACGCTGGCCGCCCGCGGACCGGGCTCGATCACCACCCTGCAATGACGGGCGCCGGAGTGGCGGATGACGTTCGTGGTGCCCTCGCGCACGGTCCAGGCCAGCAGGGCCTCGACCTCGGGCTCCAGCGCGGCACGCGAGCGCTCCAGGGTCGCGTCGATACCGGCGGCGCGCAATGCCATGCGCGCACCGTCCAGCTCGGCCGAGAGCACCGGCCGACGGTAGCCGCTGACCGCCTCGCGGACATCCACGAGTGCCGTGCGAGCGACGCCCTCCAGCTCGCCGACGTGCACCGCGGCGGCCTCGGGGTCCTCCTTCAGCAGCCTGCCGGCCAGCTCGGCCTTGAGCGCGATCACCGAGAGGCTGTGACCGAGCAGGTCGTGCAGGTCGCGCGCGAAGCGCAGCCGCTCGTCATCGACCGCCATGCGGGCCAGCTCGTGACGCGCCCGCTCCAGCTCGAGGTTCGCCGTGATCAGCCGTCCAAACGCAAGCATCATCGCCCCGATCGAAACGGTCACGAACATCGTCGAAAGCGAGTACCCGAGGTTGGCTCCGGCCGCGAATGAGAGTGTTCCCGTGAGGATCGTGCAAAGCACAACAGCGGCCGGCGCCCAGCGACCGAGGCGCACACCCGCGGCCGCCCCGGCGTAGATGAACAGGATCGAGAACGTGGGCGTGCCGAACAGCGTGAGGGGCACGCCGAAGGCGATCAGGACGAGGAACCCCGGTACCGGCTTCAACAGCCCCCCGAGCGAGCCCACGATGTAGATCAGCACGAACGCGAGCACGCCCAGTCCGACCAGCACCAGCTTCAGGTCCGAGGGGTGAGAGTTCACCAGATCGCTGATCGGCACGATCAGCCACAGCACCGGCAGCGAGACCCGCCGCCACCGTCCGCCGAATCCGTTGCGGGTCGTCGGCTCGCGCAAGCGGTTCAGCAGCGCCCGGCGGTCGAGCAGGCGCACGAACGGCCGCATCCGCTCCCCCGCGTGCATGTCGGCGTCAGTCACGGGACGAGAGCATTCGCGTCGTGCGCACCATCGCGAAGCACCCCGCCACGGTCCAGATCGCCAGGGTCTTCAGATCGTGCCCGATCAGGCCCGCGCCCTGGGTGTGGGGATCGAAGGCCGCCTGTAGCGCCTTCGACAGCGGGCGCAGGGGGAACAGGTCGGCGATGTCCGCAAGCCATGAGGGCGCGCCTTCGAGCGGGAAGAAGACTTCCGAGACGAACGACAGCGGGAGCGTGACGAACATCAGAATCGGCATGCCGCTGTCGGGATTGGGAATCAGACGCGAGATCGCGATCCCGAGCGTCGTAAAACAGGCGGTGCCGAGCACCACCGTCACGATCAGGCCCGGCAGCGTCGCGGTGAACACGCGCGCGCCCATCAGCACGATGCCGACCGCGAGCAGCACCACGACGGAGGCGAACACGGTGAGCACCGAACTCAGGGTGATGCCCGCCAGGTAGGCGCTCCACGGCATCGGCGTGGAGCGCATGCGCTTGATGATCCCCGTGGCGCGCAGGTTGGCGATCGACATGGCCATGTTCGAGAACCCGATCACCATCACCGCGTAGGCGATGATCCCGGGCACGAAGAAGTCGATGAACGGGAGATTGTCCCGATCCTTCAGGTGAGCACCCGCGTCGAGCGACCCGAAGATGAGCAGGAACATCAGCGGGAAGGCAAAGCTGAAGATCGCGCGGCGGCGGTTGCGCCAGAAGCCACGCTGCTCGTAGCGGACCTGCCAGGCCACCAGGCCCAGCTCGTAGCGCAGACCCCCGGCCGTGCGAGCCGGGGCGCTCTCACGGGAGCCCGCGGTAGTGGTGGTGGCGTTCATTTCGAGACCTCCTCGCGGGCGGTGCCCGACAGGGGCGCCTGATTCTCATCGATACCCGTGAGGGCCAGATAGACGTCCTCCAGCGTGGGCTGGGCGACCGCGAAGTTGCGCAGCGTCAGTCCGCGCTCGAGCGCCCAACCGCTCAGCCGGTGGGTGGCGAGCAAGCCGTTCTGCGTCTTGATCAACACCCCGTCACGATCATGGGTCAGCTCGGCATCCCGGGGCAGCTCGGGCAGCTCGCCCACGCCGATCTGCTCGGGCAGCGCGAAGCGAATCTCGGTGGGCAGCGCGTCGCGGCCCCCGATCTCCTCCGGCGTGCCCGCGGCCACGATCCGCCCATTCGCCATCACGACCACACGATCGGCGAGCGTCTGGGCCTCGTCCATGAAATGCGTGGTGAGGAAGATCGTCTTGCCCAGCGAGCACAGCGAGCGGATCGTCGACCACGCGTGGCGGCGGGCGTGCGGGTCAAATCCCGTGGTGGGCTCGTCCAGGAACAGCAGGTCGGGGTCGCCCACCAGCCCGAGCGCGAGGTCCAGGCGACGGCGCTGCCCGCCGGAGAGCACACCGGCACGGGTGTTCCTGCTGGTGTCCAGCTCGACCAGCTCCAGCAGCTCCTCGACCGAGCGCGAGCGGGGGTAGTAGCGCCCGTACATCTCGATCAGCTCGCCCACCGTCAGGTCTGGCTGTACCCCGGAGTCCTGTAGGACCACGCCGATGCGCTCGCGCAGGGCCCGCTCGCCGCGGGCGGGATCGTGGCCGAGCACCGAGACGCTGCCCGCGCTGGGGAGCCGGTGCCCCTCAAGGATCTCCGTCGTGGTGGTCTTGCCGGCCCCGTTGGGGCCCAGCATGCAGAACACCTCGCCCACACCTACGGTGAAGCTGACGCCGCGCACCGCCTCGATCTCCACGTAGCGCTTGCGCAGCTCGTTTACCTCAATCGCATTCGTCATACGACGAGGCTAGGCCACTCGCCGCCCGGGCGTAAGTGGCAGGTGTCGTGACTTGACCATGACATCCGTCATGGCCGCTCACTTCTTCTGACGGGCGGCCTTCATGCGATCGGTTTTACCCAGGACCGCCTTGCGCAGTCGCACGCTGGCCGGAGTGACCTCCACGGCCTCATCGTCGCGCACGAACTCCATCGCCTGGTCGAGGTTCAGCTCCCGATGCGGCACCAGGCGCACGAGCACGTCGGAGGTCGATGAGCGCATGTTGGTGAGGTGCTTTTCCTTGCACACGTTCACGTCGAGATCGTCGGAGCGGACGTTCTCGCCCACGATCATGCCCTCGTAGACCTCCTGGCCGGGACCGACGAACATGGTGCCGCGCTCCTGGAGGTTCATCAGCGCGAACTGGGCCGTGTCGCCGCGCCGGTCGGCCACGAGCACGCCGGTGACACGCGTGCGCAGCTCTCCCGCCCAGGGCTCCCAGCGATCGAAGACGTGATGCATGAGGCCGGTGCCCCGCGTCTCGGTGAGGAACTCCGTGCGAAATCCGATCAGCCCACGGGCGGGCACCAGGTACTCCATGCGCACCCAGCCGGTGCCGTGGTTGGTCATGTGTTCCATGCGGCCCTTGCGCAGGGCGAGCAGCTGCGTGACGACGCCCACATAGTCCTCGGGCACGTCGATCGCGAGACGCTCCACGGGCTCGTGGCGCTTGCCGTCGATCTCGCGCAGCAACACCCTTGGCTGCCCCACGGTCAGCTCGAAGCCCTCGCGACGCATCATCTCCACGAGGATCGCCAGCTGTAGCTCACCCCGTCCCTGGACCTCCCAGGCGTCGGGGCGCTCGGTGTCGAGCACGCGCAGCGAGACGTTGCCGACCAGCTCCTGCTCGAGGCGCGCCTTGACCTGACGGGCGGTGAGCTTGCTCCCCTCCTTGCCGGCCAGGGGCGAGGTGTTGATGCCGATCGTGATCGACAGGGAGGGCTCATCGACGGTGATGACCGGCAGCGGGCGAGGGTCCTCGAGGTCGGCCAGGGTCTCCCCGATCGTGACCTCCGCGATCCCGGCCACGGCGATGATTTCACCCGGTCCGGCCTCCTGGGCCTCGACGCGATCGAGGGCCTCCGTTATATAAAGCTCGGCCACCTGGGCGCGCTCGATGCTTCCATCCGAGCGGCACCACGCGATCTGCTGTCCGCGTTTGATGTTTCCCTGTCGCACCCGACAGAGCGCCAGACGACCCACGTAGGGGGAGGCGTCGAGGTTGGTGACGTGCGCCTGCAAGGGGTGATCCGGCTCGTACTCGGGCGCCGGGATGTGCTCCAGCAACAGGTCCAGCAACGGCGAGAGGTCGCCGTCGATCAAACCCCCGCCCTCGGCCTCGGCGTCGTACTTCAACGAGGCGCGGCCGGCCTTGGCGTTGCAGTAGACGATCGGAAACTCGATCTGGTGCTCCTTGGCGTCGAGATCCAGGAACAGCTCGTATACCTCGTCGATCACCTCCGCCACGCGGGCATCGGGACGATCGACCTTGTTTACCACCAGGATCACCGGCAGGTGGGACTCCAGGGCCTTACGCAGCACGAACCGGGTCTGTGGCAGTGGCCCCTCGGAGGCATCGACCAGCAGGAGCACGCCGTCGACCATGGTCAACCCACGCTCCACCTCGCCCCCGAAGTCGGCGTGTCCGGGGGTGTCGACGATGTTCAGCTTGATGTCGCGGTAGCGCAGCGCGGTGTTCTTGGCCAGGATCGTGATGCCCTTCTCGCGCTCGAGATCCATCGAGTCGAGCACCCGGTCGTTGACGTCCTGCCCGACGCGGAAGGCGCCGGACTGCCACAACATGGCGTCCACGAGCGTGGTCTTGCCGTGATCGACGTGGGCGACGATCGCGACGTTGCGTATGTCTGAGCGGAGAGTGGGCATAAGCAGGCAGGCAGGCTACCCATCCGGCGGCTTTCGGGCCAGCGGACGGGCATTGCCGTTTCCAGGACCGGGTTTAGCGCGATCCGCCCGAAGTGCGGGCACTGCGACCGGAGCCACCGCCCGAGGAGCGCCCGCCACCGCGGGAACCACCCCCACCGGCAGAGGCCCCGCGAAAGGAGACCCCGGAAGCGGCGCTGCCACGGGAGGCACCATTGCGCGAGGAGCCGCCACCCCGAGGGGAGCTGCCGCGCGATGTCCCGCCACGAGCAGGCCCGCCGCGCTGTCCTGCACGGCCGCCCGGCCGCTGGGCGCCGGCGGGGCGCGGTCGGGTGGCGTCACTCATCAGCCCGCCCAGCTCCAGCTCCCGATGCAGGCCGAGATCGTCGACCATGCTCACCAGTTCACGAGCTTGGTCGTGCAGCACGAAGGTCAGCCCAACCCCGGTGGCGCCCGCACGGGCGGTGCGTCCCACACGGTGAACGTAATCCTCCTGGGTGGCAGGGATGTCGAAGTTGATCACGTGCGTGATGCCGGCCACGTCGATCCCGCGGGCGGCCACATCGGTCGCGACGAGCGTGTCGACCTGCCCGGACTCAAAACGCGCCAGTGCCTTCTCGCGCTGGGCCTGGGACTTGTCCCCGTGCATCGCCACGGCACGCACGTTGCTGGCGGTCAAACGCTTGACGAGCCGATCGGCGCCGCGCTTGGTACGCACGAACACCAGCGTGAGGCCCCGCTCCAAGTCGGTCAATTCGGTCACCAGGCGATCCATCTTGCCCTCGTGGGAGACCGCGATGAAGCGGTGCTCGACCTGTCCACGGCTCTCGGGTGTGGAGGCGTACTCGTGGGTACGCGCATCCTTGGTGTAGACCGCGGCAAGGCGCCCGACCTCGCCTTCAAGGGTGGCGGAAAACATGAGTGTCTGACGATCCTTGGCGGTCATCTTCACGATGCGATCGACCACCGGGCGAAAGCCCATGTCGAGCATGCGGTCGGCCTCGTCGAGGACGAGCAGGCGCACCTTGCTCAATGAGATGTCGCGGCGCTCGATCAGGTCGAGCAGACGCCCCGGCGTGGCGACCAGGATGTGGGCGCGCTGGGCCAGGCGGGCCTGCTTGATGATGCCGGCGCCACCGTAGACCGCGGCGATCGACAGCGCGCGGGCATGGGCGATGAGACGCAGGTCGTCGACGATCTGAAGGGCCAGCTCGCGGGTGGGCGCCAGCACCAGGGCCGAGGGCCGCGCGTCGGTGTCCTTGAGGCGTTCGACCAGCGGCACGCCGAAGGCGAGGGTCTTGCCCGAGCCGGTGGGTGACTTGGCCAGCAGGTCGTGACCGGCCAGGATGTCGGGGATGACCATGCGCTGAACGGCGAACGGCTCCACGATGTCTCGCTTGGCCAGCTCACCGACCACGACCTCGGACACGCCGAGGTCGGCGAAAGTTGCAGACTTCATATGGTTGATGCTCCTTCTCACGGCCCTATGGCCGCTGGTACGGATGGAGATTCGACTGGCCCCATCCGCGCACTGTGAGCGCCAACAAAGACAAAGAACCTCACGGACGACGTTGCCGCCCGTAAGGGGGACCGTAGCAGGCGGGCTGTCTGATCCCGCTACTGCAGGCTCGCCATCACGTGCTTGACCACCGTGTAGTCCTCCAGCGAGTACACGCTCAAGTCCTTGCCGTAGCCCGAGTCCTTGAAGCCGCCGTGGGGCATCTCGGAGACCAGCGGGATGTGGTCGTTGATCCACACGCAGCCAAACCGCAGCGCCTTTGAGACCCGCAGTGCGCGGCCCACGTCGCGGGTCCAGACCGAGGAGGCCAACCCGTAGCGCGTGGAGTTGGCCCAGGCGATCGCCTGCGCCTCGTCGCTGAAGCGCTGCACCGTGATCACGGGGCCGAAGATCTCGCTCTGGATCATCTCGTCCTCCTGCTTCAATCCCGCCACCACAGTGGGCTCCAGATAGAACCCCGGGCGGTCGGGCTGCCCCCCGCCCGTGACGATCTCGGCGTGTGCCGGACGGCGCTCCAGGAAGCCCTCGACGCGCTCGCGCTGACGGGCAGAGTTGACGGGCCCCAGGGTGGTGTCGGCTGCGAGCGTGTCCCCCATCACGAGACGCCGAGCCTGGCCGGCCAAGCCGGCCACCACGTCGTCATACACCCCCTCGGCAGCGAGCACACGTGTGGCCGCAGTGCAGTCCTGTCCGGCGTTGTAGTACCCCGTGCCCGCGATCGTTTCCAGGGCGTGCTCCATGCCAACGTCGTCGAAGACCACCACCGGCGCCTTGCCGCCCAGCTCCAGGTGCACGCGCTTGAGCGAGTCCGCCGCCACCCGCGCGATGTGCTTGCCGGTCTGCACCGAACCGGTAAGCGAAATCATGTCCACCTCGGGGTGCGTGATCAGCGCCTCGCCCGTCGGCTCGCCGTGGCCGGTGATCACGTTGAGGACTCCCTTGGGGAGGATCTCCGCGGCCAGCTCCGCGAACCTCACCGTCGTGATCGGCGTGGTCTCGGCGGGCTTCAGCACGATCGTGTTGCCCGCCGCCAGCGCCGGTCCGATCTTCCAGATCGCCATCATCAGCGGGTAGTTCCAGGGGGTTATCTGCCCGATCACGCCCACCGCTTCGCGGCGCGTGAAGGAGGTGTAGCCCTCCATGTACTCACCCGCCGCCCGGCCCTCCAGGCAGCGCGCCGCGCCCGCGAAGAAACGCAGGTTGTCCGCCATCACCGGGATCTCGTCGCCCAGCACCGCCGCGAGCGGCTTGCCCGCGTTCAACGCCTCCAGCCGCCCCAGCTCCTCTCCGTGCTCCTCGATTGTGTCGGCCAGCGCCAGCAGCGCCCGGGCGCGCTCAGCCGGAGTCGACTGCGACCAGCCCTCAAAGGCGCCGCGCGCCGCACGTACCGCACGATCGACGTCCGCGGCACTGGAGAGCGGCGCGCGCGCCAGCTGCACCCCAGTCGCCGGGTTGAGGACCGGCTCGGTGTCCGTCCCGTCCGAGGGCACACGCTCACCGTCGATGAAGTTGCTCAGGGTGCCGATCTCGGTGGACATGTCCGCTCCTCCTCGTTTGCTCAGGGTCGGGGGCCGACCGGGACGCCCAGCGCCTCGGCCACCGCCGGGTGGGTTATCTCTCCGTGCGCCACGTTCAGGCCGCCGCGCAGCCCGGCGTTGCGCTCCAGCGCCTCGCTCACGCCATGCTCGGCCAGCTCGATCAGGTAGGGCAGCGTGGCATTGGTGAGCGCGTAGGTGGACGTGATCGGCACCGCGCCGGGCATGTTGGTGACGCAGTAGTGGGTGATTCCGTCGACTTCGAAGGTAGGCTCGGAATGGGTTGTCGGGAGCGACGTCTCGAAGCACCCACCCTGGTCGATCGAGACATCAACCAGCACCGCGTGACGCTTCATCACCCCCAGCTGGTCGCGACGGATCACCCAGGGGGCACGGGCTCCGTGGATCAGCACCGCGCCGATCACCAGGTCCGCCTGGGGCAGCATCTCCTCCACCGCGAGCGTCGAGGAGAAGACCGTCGAGGCGCGCCCCCCGAAGGCCACTTCCAGTTCGCGCAGGCGATCGATCGAGCGGTCGAACACGAACACGTCGGCCTGCATCCCGATCGCGATCACCGCGGCGTTCATGCCGACCACACCGCCCCCGATCACGAGCACCGTGGCGGCCGCCACGCCGGGCACCCCTCCGAGCAGGATGCCGCGTCCCCCCAGCGGCTTCTCGAGCATGAACGCGCCGGCCTGCGTGGCGATCTTGCCGGCCACCTCGCTCATCGGCGCCAGCAGCGGCAGACGACCCTCGCCGTCCTCGACGGTCTCATAGGCGATGCACGTCGCGCCCGACTGTCGGAGACCCTCGGCGAGGTCCGGGGCGGCGGCGAGGTGCAAGTAGGTGAACAGCGTCTGCCCCTCGGAGAGCAGCTCCACCTCCTCGCGCTGGGGCTCCTTGACCTTGAGCACAAGCTCGGCCTCGGCGAACACCGCCGCGGCATCGGGCACGATGTGGGCGCCCTGCGCGAGGTACTGAACGTCGTCGATCGCGCTGCCCAGACCGGCTCCTTCCTGCACCAGCACTTCGTGTCCGCGGGTGGCCAGCTCGCGAACCCCCGCGGGGGTGATCGCCACGCGGTACTCGTCCGACTTGATCTCGGTGGGGATTCCGATCCTCATCGCGACAACTCCCTTCCTCGCAGGGCCAGCCAGAACTCGATGCGATCGCGTGCGTTGCCGAAATCGCGTCCCGTGAGCTGCTCGATGCGCCTGATGCGATAACGCAGCGTGTGGCGGTGACAGTAAAGCGCGCTCGCCGCCCGCTCCCAGTGACCGTTGTGCTCGATGAACACGTCGAGCGAGCGCAGCAGCTCGTCGCCATAATCGCCCTCGCCCTCCTCGACCGGCCCGAGCACGCTGCGACAATACGAGATCAGAGCGTCGTCGTCCTGGAGTGAGAGCAACAGCTGGAAGGCCCCGAGATCCTTGTAGGAGGCCACCTCGGGCGCCTTGCCGTTCTCCAGGCGCACCGCCTCAAGCGCACAGCGGGCCTCGTGGAAGCTGAGCCGCAGCGAATGGGTGGCGGCCGCGCGGCTGGCACTGGCGCGCACCTCCCCCACCTCGACCGCCAGCTCGGCCCGTGCGCGGGCGGCCACCTCGATCGGGTCGACACCGCCGGGATCGATCACCGCGCACAGCAGGCCCCCGCGGGTGGCAACCAGCCCGCGCACGTCGGCCCGCGCCAGGGAACGCTCCAAGAGTGGCGCCGCGGCATCGGGATCGCGCAGCGAGAACGCGAGCACCGCCGCCTGATCCCCCAGGCCGAAGGGACGCAGCCGCGCTCCCAGCTCCTCCGGATGCAGACGTCCGGTGAGCGCCTCGGCCAGCACGTCACCCGCGAGCCGGCGCTCGGTGTCGCGCTCGATCCGCAGGTGCATCAGCTCCAATGCCACCACCGTCACGGCCTGGCGCAAGATCAAGCGCTCGAAGTCACCCAGCGGTCCTTTCACGCCGGCGCCGACCAGCCAGGCATACGGGACCGCGCGGTCACGCGCGATCACCGGCAGCGCCAGCACGCCGCCGCGCCAGCGCGGCAGGCGCGGCTCGAACGGCACCGCGGGGGAGCCCGTCGGGGTGCTCGCATCGCGGATCTCGCGGACGATGGCCGCCCGCTCGCCCTCACCCAACGGCTTGACGTGCGCATGCCAGGCCAGCTCCTCGCCCTGCGCGTCGAGCACGCCGACCACGCCTCCGATGGCCCCAGCGGCGGCGCGCACCACCTCGTCGAGCCCGCGCTCTTCGAGCACCAATCGCTCCAGACGCTCCTGGATGGTCATGCTGCGCCTGAGCGTCTCGTACTGCTCGTTGACCAGGTGCGTGAAGGCCCGCTCGGTGATCGCGATGAAAGGCAGCTCGTAGGGGACCTCGAAGACCGGGAACTCGAGCTTGCGCGCCGCCGTCAGCAACGCCGCGGGGATGCGCTCATGGGCAAACCCCGTTCCGAACCCCAGGCCCGCGATGCCGTGCTCGACGAGCCTTCCGACCAGTGCGCGCTGGGCCTTGGGCGTGTCGAGCTGAATCCCGGTGGTCAGCAACAGCTCGGCGCCGGTCAGCCACGGCGTGGGGTCCACCAGCTCGGTGCTGTGCACCCAGCGCACCCGCGCGCCCGCCGACTCCTGGCCGCTGGCCAGGTCGAGGCCCAACTCGGCGATCAGGCTCTCGACGGTTAGTTCCATAACCGCTTCAGCGGTTTCTCACCCTTAGCGAGAGATCCGCCGCCTCGCCTCGCGAGATTCGCTGCCACGCCTCGCTGAGTACGGCCCGCAGGGTTGTCTCGATCTCCTCGAACTGCTCGCGATCGGCGATCAGTGGCGGCGAGAGCTGCACCACCGGGTCGCCCCGGTCGTCAGTGCGGCAGATCAGCCCACGCCTGAACAGCTCCCCGGAGAGGAAGCCGCGCAGCAGCTCCTCGGACTCCTGGGCGTTGAAGGTCTCCTTGGTCTCCTGGTCCTTGACCAGCTCAATCGCGTGGAAGTAGCCGGCGCCGCGCACGTCGCCCACGATCGGCAGGTCGCGCAGCCCCTCCAGCATCGCGCGGAACTCGCCCTCGCGCGCAAGCACGTGACCGCAGAGATCCTCGCGCTCGATCACGTCGATGTTGGCCTGGGCCACCGCACAGGACATCGGGTGCCCGCCAAAGGTGAAACCGTGGGTGAACGTCTCGGTCCCGTGCAGGAACGGCTCGGCGACATGATCCGCGGCGATCACGGCGCCCATCGGGGCGTAGGCCGAGGTGATCCCCTTGGCGGTGGTGATCATGTCGGGCTGGTATTCGTAGCGCTCGCAGCCGAACCAGTGACCGAGCCGGCCCCAAGCGCAGATCACCTCGTCGGAGATCAGGAGCACCCCGTGGCGGTCGCAGATCTCGCGCACCCGCTGGAAGTAGCCGTCCTGAGGGACGAAGCAGCCGCCGCTGTTCTGCACCGGCTCGAGGATCACCGCGGCGACCGTCCCGGGACCCTCGAAGAGGACGGCCTCCTCGATCGCATCGGCAGCCCAGAGGGGGTCGCGATCCTCGGCCCAGCGGTAGGAGTTGGTGTTGGGCACGTGATGCCCGCCGGGGGTCAGCGGCTCGAAGGGTTCGCGCAGTGGTGTGACCCCGGTGGCCGTGAGCGCCCCCATCGAGGTCCCGTGATAAGCCAGCCGGCGGGAAATCAGCTTGCGGCGCGAGGGCTCCCCGCAGGCCGTGTGGTAGGCCTTGGCGAGCTTCCAGGCGGACTCGACCGCCTCCGAGCCACCGGAGGTGAAGAACACGCGGTTGAGGTTGCCGGGCGCCAGTTCGGCGATGCGCGCGGCCAGCTCGATCGAGCGCGGGTGGGCGTAGCTCCAGTTGGTGTAGAAGCCCAGCTCGCCGGCCTGTCTGGCGGCGGCCTCGCCCAGCTCGGTGCGCCCGTGGCCGATGTTTACGCAGTACAGCGCCGAGAGGCCGTCCAGGTAGCGCTTGCCGTGCTGGTCGTAGACGTAGCAGCCCTCGCCCCGCACGATCACCGGCACCTCGCTGTCCGCGTAACTGCCCATGCGCGTGAAGTGCATCCAGAGGTGGCGCTTGGCCATCGCCTGAAGCTCAGTGTTGACGCTTGCCGGGACTGGTTCGGTCAGATGGGTGGCCATCTCGCTCCTCTCGTGATGCCTTCGCAGCGAGCGCTCAGGCTAGACACTCAGGACAACCGTACTGCGAGCAGGTGTGCGACTCAAGGCCTGGCACGGTCAACTAAGGCAAAAACCATTGTACTAAACGTACAAGCAAGCGATCAGTCTTTGGGGATCGCGCCCCTTGTGTAGGGCCCACCGCCCGGCGTACCTTGTGGCAATCCCCACAGAAGGAGTTTGGGCATGGCAACCGCGAGCCTCACCACACCTCAGAGCCCCGGACCGTCGGGAGTCATGGACAAGGGCCTGAAGAAGAACGCGATCGGGTACCTGTCGAACGTCGTCATCGGGGTTGCCTCGACCGCCCCGGCCTACTCGCTGGCGGCCACCCTGGGCTTCATCGTCGCCGTCCCGGGCATTGGCGTGCACGCGCCCGCGGTGCTGCTGGTCTCCTTCATCCCAATGCTCCTGATCGCCGGCGCCTACAAGGCTCTGAACCGGGCCGACCCCGACGCGGGCACCTCCTTCGCGTGGACCACACGCGCGCTCGGACCGGCCACCGGCTGGGTGAACGGCTGGGCGATCTTCCTCGCCGACCTGATCGTGATGGCCTCGCTCGCGGACATCGCCGGTATCTACACCTTCAAGCTCTTCGGCCTGGATTCCGCCGCCGCCTCCAAGGGCTGGGTGCTCCTGGCAGCGGTGGTCTGGATCGCCCTGATGACCTGGATCTGCTACCGCGGCATCGAGCTGTCCGCGCGCATCCAGCAGGTTCTCCTGAGCGCCGAGGTTCTGATCCTCACGCTCTTTGCCGTGGTGGCCTTCATCAAGGTCTACAGCGGCCACCCGGCCGGATCGATCCATCCGTCGCTGTCGTGGTTCAACCCGTTTGCGATGGGCTTCCACGATCTCGTCGTGGCCGTGCTGCTCGGAGTCTTCATCTACTGGGGCTGGGACTCCGGGGTCGCCGTCAACGAGGAGTCCGAGGACCCCAGCGAGGGGCCCGGCCGCGCGGCCGTCATCTCCACGATCCTGCTGGTCGTCATCTACCTGATCGTCTCCGCCGGCGCGCAGGCCTACCACGGCACCGGCTTCCTTGAAAACAACGCCGAAGACGTTCTCAGCGCGCTCGGCAAGCCCGTGCTCGGCGCGATCCTCTACAAGCTCCTGATCATCTCGGTGCTGACCTCGGCGTCCGCCTCCACGCAGACAACGATCCTGCCGACCGCCCGCACGACGCTCTCGATGGCGCATTGGAAGGCGGTCACCGTGCTGTTGGCACGCGTCCACAAGCGCTACCTGACACCCACCGTCTCCACGCTCGGCTTCGGCGCGCTGGCGATCGCGATAACGGTCCCGCTGCTGCTGCTCTCCGGAAGCGTCCTCTCCGACTCGCTCACCGCGATCGGCTTCCCGATCTGCTTCTACTACGGATTCACCGGGATCGCCTGCGCCGTCTACTACCGTCGCGAGCTGTTCAAGAGCGCGCGCAACTTCCTCGTGCTGGGTCTCGCCCCGTTGACCGGGGGTCTGATGCTGTTCGGAGTCGGCATCTACGCGGCGACCTACTACAGCCACACAGCGAACGTCGAATCCTCCCCGATCCTCGGCATCACGCTGCCCCTCTGGATGGGCATCGGCGGGATGCTGCTGGGATTCGTGCTGATGCTCGCCTCCAGACCGTTCTTCCGCGACTTCTTCTCACGCAAGACCGAAACGGCGCCGCCGGGCATCCTCGACCAGCCCGTGGAGCACGCACCGGCGCACTTCTGAGCTTGGGGGGACCTCCGCCGTGGAGGTCGGAGCACGGCGCGCGGATCGGGGGAGCCGCGCGCCGCTCCGCTGCGCCGCCGGGCATCACACCGATCGTGGGCTCTCCAGCACTCGCCCCTCGCCCGCACTCGCCCGGGCACCCGCCGAGCCGGGCGCTCTTAGACCGGCTTCTCCTGCTGTCCGTGCGGCGAGCCGAGCGCGGCCAGGCGCTCCAGGAACGGCGCGGGCGGGAAGGCCTCGGGCCCCAGCACGCCGACGCCCTTCCAGACGCCCTCGTCGAGCAGCTCCAGCGCCACGACGGGGTTGATCGCGGTCTGCCAGACAACGGCCTGGCTGCCGTAGGCGCGCATCGTGTACTCGTTGTCCACCAGGTGGTAGAGATAGGTCGAGCGCGGCCTTCCATCCTTGCCGGTACCCGTCACCCAGGTTCCCGCACACGTACGGCCCGTCATCCGCTCGCCCAGCGTGGCCGGATCGGGCAGGGCGGCGGCCACCACGTCGCGTGGAGCCACCTTCACGCCGCGCACCGAAACCGGGTCGGTGGAGTCCAGACCCAGCTGATGCAGGGTGCGCAGCACCCCGATGAACTCCTCGCCCAGCCCGTACTTGAAGGTCACCCGCTCACACTTCACCCAGCGCGGGATCAGCACGACCTCCTCGTGCTCGACGTTGACGCACTCGACCTTGCCGATCCCCTCGGGGAACTCGAAGACCTCGGGCTCGGAGAATGGCGCGGTGGTATAGAAGCCTCGCTCGCGCTCCCAGATCAGGGGCGGGTTCAGGCACTCCTCGATCGTCGTCCAGATCGAGAAGGTCGGGGCGAAGTCATAGCCCTCGACCACCAGGTCGGCGCCGTCGCGCACACCCACTTCGGCGATCTCCGCGAACAGCTCCTCGGCGGCGTAGCGGGCAAACACGTCGGAGAGCCCAGGCTCCACGCCGATCCCGACCAAGGCCAGCAGCCCGGCCCGCTCCCACTCCGCATGCTGGGCGAGCTGGCGGTCGCCCAACATCTCGCCCGGTAATTCGTGCGGTCGCTCCGGATGCGGATGAGAAAGCGTCATCGCCATGTCCAGGTAGGTCACCCGCGCCTCCAGCGCGGCCCCGAAGATCGGCTCGTTGAAGCGCGGATCGCAGGCGTTGAGCACCGCATCGGGCGCTACCCGGCCGATCAGCTCCACCAGTTCCGTGCGGCTGGAGGCATCGACGCGCTCGGCCGCGAAGCGATCGGGCTCCCCCAGGCGGTCCACCACGGCCTGGGCGCGCTCGGGCGAGACGTCCGCCAGCACCACCCGCTCAAACGCCGGGCGGCGCTGGGCGATCGCGGCGAATGCGGCCCCGACACCACCCGCTCCGACCACAAGCACCCGCATGCCACGCAGTCTGACGCAAATCGGCATGTCGGAACGTCGCAAGAACCAAACGCACTTACGCCGCTCTGGCACAAGGCGCTCCCGTATGCTGCGCCGATCCACGTGGCCCAGACATCGCATCCACGGTGAGCACCCCCGTCCGGGATCCCTCACCCCCCAAACCAGCTCCCCAGGAATCCAACCCCGCCGCCGGGCGCAGCGCGGGTGCTCGTGCCGGGGGGGTCGCTGAACGCTGGGCCGCCTCACCGGCCCTGAGGACGCGCGAGCTGTGGTGGGTGATCGTGGCGGGCGTTGCCCTGGCCGTGCTCACCACCTGGCCACTGGTGCTGCACATGCCTAGCCGCATCGCCCCGGACCTCGGCGACCCCGTGCGCACGGCCTGGCAGATCGCCTATGTCGGACACGCGATGCTGCACGACCCCCAGCACCTGTTCAGCTCCAACGCCTTCTACCCCCACCCCCTGAGCCTCGCGTTCTCCGATTCGCTACTGGGCTACGGGCCGACGGCGTTCTTCGGCTCGGGCACCGTGGCCGCACTCGTGCGCTACAACCTGCTCTTCCTGTTCGCCTGGGCGCTGTGCTTCGTGGGCGCCTACCTGCTGGCCCGCGAGCTGGGACTGGGGCGCCTCGGAGCGGCCGCCGCCGGAGTGGCGTTCGCATATGCGCCCTACCGGGTGACCGAGGCCGGCCATCTGCACGTGATCTCCGGCGGGGGCATCCCGCTGTCGCTGTTCCTGCTGCTGCGCGGTTACCGCCGTGGCTCACGACCGCTGGTGGCCGCCGGTTGGCTGGTGGCTGCCTGGCAGATCAGCCTCGGGTTCACGCTGGGCTTGCAGTACAGCTACCTGATCGCCGTCCTCGGCCTGCTGGCCACCGTCTACTGGTGGCGTGCCGGGCGTCCGGCGCTGCCGCGGCGCATGGTCACGTTGACGATCGCCGGATTCGCGGTGTTCGGGGCGATCGCGATCTATCAGGCCCGCCCCTACCTGAAGATCTCGCACCTCTATCCCACCGCGGCGCGCACGATCAGGGAAGTGGAGACCTACTCCTCCGGGCCTGCCTCCTTGCTGTCGGCCTCCTCGGAGAACCGCGTGTGGGGCTCCGCGACCAGCGTCTTCCGCGACCACGTGCACTCCAAGAACGAGGACGTGTTCTTCCCCGGCCTCGCGATCTTCGTGCTGGCGATCCTCGGCCTGTGCGTGCCGCTCTACACACGCCGATTGCGCATTGGGCTGATCGTCGGCGCCGCGGTTTGCTGGGTCTTTGCGATGGGCCTCGGCCTGACCGGCGCGGGCTACCCCTACCGACTGCTCTATGACTACGCCCCGGGCTGGAACGGGGTGCGGGTGCCCGGCAGGGTCTTCACCACGGGGACGCTCTTCCTGGCACTGCTCGCGGGCGCGGGCGCCCAGCACCTCGTGGGCCTGGCACGAACCCGCGGCAGACAGATCTCCCCGCGCTGGCGCGACGGGCTGCCGGTGCTCGTGGGTGGCGTACTGCTGGTGGGAATGCTCGGCGAGGGCGCCGGGCACCTCGCCCACCCCCTGGTGCCACAACCGGCGCGCGCCGAGATCGGCCTCCCGGGCCCGATCCTCGACCTGCCCACCGACGGCGCGGCCGATCGCGTCTGGCAGTACTTCTCGACCAACGGCTTCTACAAGATCCCGATCGGCAACAGCACCTTCGACATCCCCGCCGTCGATGACCTGCGCGGCGGCATGAGCGGCTTCCCCGACAAGGCCAGTGTCGAGAAGCTGCGCTACTACGGCATCCGCACGGTCGTCCTGCACCTCAAGCTGCCGAAGCTCCCGGGCCTGCACGGCTACGTGATCGCCGAGCCACCCGACGTAGAGGTCGCGGCCGCCAGACCGATCGCGGGTATTGGCGTCACACGTCGGCGGGTGGGCTCGCTCGTGATCTACGACATCGGCCCCGGGCCGAGCGCCCTGCACGGAAAAGACTGATGCGCAGACCTCCGTTGACCAAGCGGCGCATGGCGCTCGCCGCGATCCTGCTGAGCGGCCTCTCCTACACAACCCTGATCCAGAGCTTCTCCTGGAACCAGGCCTCCCACTATGACCTCGTGCGCTCGCTCGATCGGGACCAGACCACGATCGACCGCTACCAGGACAACACGGGCGACAAGGTGATCTACAAGGGCCACTACTACTCGGCCCGCGCCCCGGGCCTGGCGCTGTTCGTCCTGCCCTGGTATGACACGCTGAACGCCGTCGACGCCGACAAGCTGGCCCGTAGCTCCGAAGCGCAGCGCGGCGACGACGAGATGGTCTACCTGATCGGCCTCTGGGGCAACGTGCTGCCCGGCCTGCTGTTGTTGCTGCTGCTGTGGCGGGTCGCCGAGCGCCTGGAGCCCGGCTTTGGCGCGGCGGCGGCCGTGACACTGGGGCTCGGCACATTGGTGCTGCCACTCTCGACGATGCTGTTCTCGCACGTCCTCACGGCCTTCCTGGGCTTCGCGGCCTTCGCCCTGATGCTGCACGAGCGCGCCGGGCCCCCGCGGCCCGCGCTATTGGGGGTGGCCGGCCTGATGATGGGCTACGCGGTCGCCGCCGAGTACCCGGTGTTCTTCGTGGCACTCGTGCTGGGGCTCTACCTCCTCTCCCGGCGCGACGCGCTCACGGTCTCCGGCGTCGTTGCTCGTGCCGGTGCCTACATCCTCGGCGGGATCATCGGCATTTTGCCGCTGGTCTTCTACAACCACTACGCCTTTCACTCCTGGACGCACCTGGCCTACTCCGACGTGCCCCGCCAGCAGCATGGCTTCTTCGGCATCGACGCTCCCAGCCTGAAGGTGCTCGCCACGCTGCTGCTCGACTCGCGCGGCCTGCTCACGCTCTCCCCGGTGCTGGTCATGGGCGGCCTGGGCACCGTGCTGCTCTACCGCCGCGGCAAGCGCGCGGAGGCGCTCACGATCGCGGGCATCTGCCTGTGCTACGTGGGTTACAACTCCGGCTACTACCTGCCGTTCGGCGGGGGCTTCATGGGGCCGCGCTTTCTCACGACGATGCTGCCGTTTCTCGCGCTCCCGCTCGGGATCGCGTTCAAGCGCTACCCGGGTCCCACGATCGCGCTGGCCGCGGTCTCGCTGACGACCACGATCGTCGCGACGATCACACACCCGCTCACGGGCTACGAGACCGAGACGATCGTCTGGATGCGCTATCTGCGCGAGGGGTTCTTCCAGCCCACGATCGCCAGTGCTATCGGCCTAGGCCGCGGCTGGGGTGGAATCTGGCCGTTCCTGCTCGCCGCGGGCGGCGGAGTCTTGCTCGCGGCTCTCGCGAGCGCCCGCGTGCGCCTCGACCGCGCCTCCCTCACCGCCGGCGTGCTCGCGCTCGGGGCCTGGGCGCTGTTCGCGGCGCTCGCACCGACCCTGCTGGGCATCGACCACCGCGGCCTGCTGAGCATCGTCGGCGCCGGCGACCACACGGCCCTGCACAAGGGCTTCGGCTCCTATCCGCTGAAGACGATGGCGCTGCTCGGGTTCGTCATCGGCCTGGCCGCGCTGGCGGCGGCGCGACTGTGGCGCAACGAGCCCGACCGACCAACCCGGCTACACGAGGTCACCGATCCAGGCGCCGCGCCGCCGGTCAGTGCTTTGACAGTGTGACGTTGCAGTGCGCCGCGTGCAGCTCGTGGCAAATCACCAGATAGCCGGGGCGCGGCTTGAAGTGGGCGTCGGTCAGCCCCGCGTCGAAGCGCGCGCTCGCCGGCGAGCCGGTCCACTGGAAGACGTACAAACGCTTGATGCGGCTGTTGGCGGAGGCGATCGAGAACATGAACCTGAGCGCGGCCGCGGCGCGTTTCAGGCCCGCGCCACCGCGATTGGGGAAGCTGTTGGCGAACTGCACGATCCCGCCGGTCTCGGTCAGCCATACCTGCCCGGGCACCGCGGCCAGCACCGCCCGGGTGCGCAGGCTGCTGTCACGGTTGGTGTCGGAGTAGTTGTGCAGCCCCCACACCGAGGGCATGATCGTCCGCAGCCGACGGATCTCGGCCTTGAACTGGGCGATGTAGGTCAGCGTCGGCGAGACGTTCTGCTGGTCGAGGATGTCGAGTCCCACGACCGTGCAGGTGTGGCAGGCGCGCTTGAGCACCTGGTAGTACTCCGCCGCGGCGACCGCGGAGGGGCTCGCGAACATGTGCGCCACGTTGCCCCGGTTGGCCTCGTTCCACGGTTGGTACTGCTTGATCTCGGGGAACAACTTCATGAAGCGCTTGACGTCGCGTTCGTACTGGGCCACGCTCGGCATCCGCGTCGGGGTGTGCTCAGAGTGGTAGAAGGCGATCAGGATCTGTTGATGTGAGGCCTCGGCCGCGCGGATCCAGGCTGTGACCTCGTTGAGGTCTTCCCCGTAGTAGGCCGCGTCGTAGGGGGCGATGTAGCGAGCGATCCGCGTGTGCAGCTGCTGCCAGTGCGGGTCGGTGAACATCTCGGTCTGCTCGTCGCCGATACCCGTCAGGAACGACGTTGAGCTTGTGTGGGCGATGACCCCAGCTGCCGTGTGGGACTTGGCATGGCCGGAGCGCCCGAGCGCGCTCGGACTGAGCGCCAGCGCGGCGAGCAGCGCGCAGCTGAGCGGGACGGCGAGCAGACGGCGGGAGCGGTTGTCGTTCATGCCCACCGCAACAGCTTATGCGTGCCAGGGTTGCGCGGTCGCATCACCTGACGGCAGAGTTGCAGCGATCACGGGCGCCGTCGCGATCGCTGCCCCCTTCGAGACCCGGCGAGGGATCAGTAGGCCACCCCCGGGTCGCTCATCGGGTCATCCCCTCCCGCCAACGCCTGCGCGAGTGAAAGCGCGCAGATCGTCCCGAGCTTGGTGTGGTATTCGCGCTCGCCGTCCGGGCAATCAGACTTCTTTGCTTTCTTCTTCTTTTTCTTCTTCGGGGCCGGTGGACCATCCTTCTGGGGCGCGGGAGGACCGTCCTTCTGCGGGTGCGCGTAGTGGACCTCCTTGTGGCACTTCTTGCCCGAGCTGGACACGCACACCTTGCCCGCGGCGTGGGCCCTCACGCCGCCGCCGCCGGCGGCCGGGCTGCCGACGCCAAACGCGCTATGGCCGACGACTTCTCCCCATGCCTCGTATGGTTCGCCACCTTCCGGGACCTGGCCGGAATAGGCTTCGCCTTCGGATTCCGCGGCACTCGCCGCGGCTTCGGCCGCGGCCCTGGCCGCCGCTTCTTCGGCGGCCTGCTGAGCGGCGATTTCCGCTGCTTCTTCGAAGATGCCTTCCGCGATCGCGGAAGAGATTGTGGCGCTGTACTCACCCATGGGGTCCGATTCGTTCACGGGATCGGCGTTCGTATACGCGTAGGAGTTAGGTCCGCCGCCGGCCACGGGGTCGGGCTGCATGAAGCGCCCGAGCTGGGGCACGTAGGAGCGCGCGCCCATCGCGATCACGCCGGAGGCGAGTTCGGTCTGAAGCCCACCGGCCCCGAGCCAGGAGAACTTCGCCGGGGAGCCCGTCCGGGGCACGCCGTACTCGGTGCTGTCCCCGGAGCTTGTGAGCCCCGTCGCGAGTTCGCTCAGAGCAACCGTGGCGACGATATCGCCATGCAGGTTGGCCAACTGCAACACCGGGGCTTCGCCGTTGTACTGCGTCGCCACCAGCGCCCCGTCGATGCCCCCGATCTCGCGCGTCCAGTGACCGGAGGTCGGTTCCACCGTCCATGCCGGGGAGCCTGCCCCGTCGGCATAGTGGTAGGTGGTGGTCGCGGTGGTGGTGCCCGTCGCAACCGTCTGACGGGTCCTGAAGGCGGGATCGAGGTTGTACCCGATCGTCTGCCCATTCTGGGTCTGCGTGGCCAGCTGGTTGTCGACGTAGTAGCCGCTGGTCAGCAGCGTGCCGCCCGCGTCCGCTGCCGGGAGCGAGGTGATGTTCCCAAACGTGCTGTAAGCGATGCCCGTGTCGAGCAGACGGTCTGCGGTGTCGTAGGTGCTGGTCTGGGTGGTCCCGCCGGTGCTGACACACACGCCACCCGCTCCCGGCGCCCGCGTGATCAGGCTCGTGCGGTCGGTATCCGGGTCGTAGGTGTACACACGCGTCGTGCACCCCGCCGCGGCCGGTGTGTCCTGCGTTTCGCTGAGCCGCCCAACGTTGTCATACGCATAAGTCTGGCTTGAGAGGCTGCTCGCCTGACTGAGCCACTGGTTGTGGATCGACGGCGTCACGGAATCCGTGAACCACGTGCAGGCAGATACACAGTGCGTCGTCTTCACGTATTCGAGCCCGACCGCTTCGCCGGTGGCGTTGTAAGCGTAGGTGGCGGTCATCCCGTTGGGATAGACGCTGCTCGCAATCGCGCCTTCGGCGTTGTAGGTCGCGGTGAAGGTACCCGCCGCGGTATCCACGAGCGATGTCAATTCACCGCTCGTCGTGTCATACGTGCTGGTCTGGGTGCCCTTGCCGTCGTTGGCCGTCGAGAGGCGCCCGTCGATGTCATACGTGTAGGCCGCCGCGTTGCTGTCCGCATCGGTGTAGCTCGTCATCTCCCCGAGCGTGTTGAACACGCTGGTCAACGACTTCGTGGAGCCTTCGATGGTCGCGCTCCGCTTCACCAGCGCGCCCGTCGAAGTGTTGTATTCGTTGGTCACGGTCGGCAGCGCCGTACCCACGGTCGAGCTGATGCCGGTCGTCTGGAGCCTGCCCCCGCCGTCGTAGGTGTTGGTCGTCGTGTGAGTGCTCGCGCCCACGGTGTCGACCGTGGTGAGCACCTCATCCCACATGTTGTACGTGTACTTCGTCACCGGCAGGTTTGGCACGCCGGCGGTTTCCGGCTGCACCGCGGGCTGTGACTGGCACGGCAGGTTGGCCCACTCCGGGTGGCTCCCGCATGCCGCGACCTGCGTGTTCGTGCCCGCCGTGTAGTAGACCGTCTGGCGCCCATGCGTGCCGCCGTTGGTCGTCGATTCGTGCGCGGGCGCCACGCGCCACTTCTGAATGCGGTTGTTGAGCGTGTCCAGCACATAGAAGTCGCTGGTTTTCGTGAACGCCACCGAGGCCGGGGTGTTGAACTGCTGGTCTTCCGATCCCTTGACGCCGAGTTGCAACATGTAGGCCCCCCCGGAGGAGAACTCCTGCACGCGGCTGTTGCCACCGTCCGCGACCCAGACATTGTCTTCTGCGTCAAGCGAGAGACCTTCGGGCTTTGAGAACTGCCCGTTGCCGCTGCCGAGGGTGCCGAACTTCTGGATGAACGTGCCCGTCGAACTCAGCTCCTGGACGCGGTTGTTGCCGCCGTCGGCGATCCAGAAGTTCCCCGAGCTGTCGATCGCGAGCCCTTCGGCCGCGTTGAACTGGCCGTTGCCGGAGCCCGCCGAGCCGAAGGAGGTGAAACAGAGGTAGGTGATGCAGCCCTGCACGCGGTTGTTGCCCGTATCCAGGATGTACATCATGCCGGTGGCCAAGCTGAAGGCGATGCCCGTGGGATGGTTGAACTGGCCGGCCCCTGTACCGAGCGTCCCAAACACCTGCATGAATGTGCCGGTCGAGCTGAACTCCTCGATGCGGTTGTTTTCGGTGTCCGCCACCCACACGTCGCCGCTCGAATCCAGCCCTACTCCCCTGGGCTTCTTCAGGTTTCCGTTGCCGGTTCCCAGCGTGCCAAAGGCCCTCACGAAGGTACCGCTGGAGTTGAACTCCTCGACCCGGTTGTTTTCGGTGTCCGCCACCCAGACGTTGCCGCCTGCGTCGACTGTCATGCCACCGGGCTTTGACAGCTGTCCGTTGCCCGAGCCCAGGGAGCCGTACTTCGAGGTGTACGTTGGTGCCCACACGGGCGCCCACATCTGTACGCGGTTGTTGCCGTAGTCGACCACGTACATGTTTCCCGCGGCGTTGAACGCGATCCCGTTGGGGTCCACGAACTGTCCGGCGCCCGATCCGTAGGAGCCCATCGCTTCGATGAACATGCCAGCGGGGCTGAACTCCTCGATGCGACCGTTGCCGGTGTCCGTCACATACAGGTTGCCCGACGTGGGCTCCAGGGCGATGCCCTCCGGTTCTGTGAACTGCCCGCCCTTGGTGCCGCTTGTACCGAACTGCCCGAGATAGCTCCCGGCCGTCGTGAACTCCTGCACGCGGTTGTTGCCGTAATCCACCACATACAGGTTCCCACCCGCGATCTCAACGTCGGTGGGATGCGAGAGCTGCCCATTGCCCGAGCCCACCGTGCCGAACTTCGAGAGATAGGTGCCCGTCGAGGAGAACTTCTGAACACGGTTGTTGTAGTAGTCGGCAATGAACACGTTGCCGGAGCTGTCGATCGCCATCCCCACCGGATGTTCGAACTGTCCGTTTTCGCTGCCTTCGGTGCCAAATGTGCGGACGAATTCGCCGGTCGAGGAGAACTCCTCGATCCTGCTGTTGCCTTCGTCGGAGACGTAGACGTTGCCACTGCTCTGGTTGATCGCGATCCCACCGACGTACAGGAACTGGCCATTGCCCGAGCCCGCCGAGCCATACGCCGCGATAAACGCTCCCGTCGAAGAGAACTTCTCGAAGCGATTGTTCGCCGAGTCCGTCACCCACACGTTGCCGGCAGCGTCCACCGCATCCATCGCCGGACCATGGAACTGACCGTTGCCCGTGCCGAAGGTCCCGAACGAGGACTTGAAGCTGTAGCCCCATTCTTCGTTGGACGCTCCCGGCGTCCGCGCTTCGGTGACGTTCCCGGTGACCGAGTCATACGTGGTCGTATGCCGTAGTTCCAGGCCTCCGGGATCGGCCGTGGTCGATGTCGGCTTGCGCAACAGCCAACCCAGGTTGCGCTGACCGCTGAACGAGGTGATCGTGGTGCGCACGTCCGCTTCCGGCTGTTCTGCGATCTGCGCGCCCTCGGTCATCTTCGTCACCAGCCGGTAGGGGCCACCCGCGGGCGCACCTTCGTCATAGCTGTACTGCACGTGCTGGCGCGCAGACACCGAGCTGCCGTTGGCGAGCTTGACCGTGTGCAGCGGTGCGAGCGTGCTCAAAAGCTCGGTGCCTTCGCTGCCATAGGTGCTCTGCGTGTCAATCAGCTGCGACTGCGCCGCCGAGCCCGCCCCGGCGGCGAGCGCGGTCACCCGGTTGCCCGGCGTGAGTGTGCGCACGACGTCGTTGTAGGAGTTGTATTCGCTCGTGGCGATCGAGCCGTCGGGCTTGGCCACGTTCACCAAGCGATCGTTGTCGTCCTGGTAGTAGACCGTCGCGCGACTGTAGTTCAGGGGCGGGCTCGCCACCGCCTTGTCCGGCGGGAAGATCGCTGTGGCATCGGTCGGCAGATCAGTCTGCGCCCACGCCGCCACTTCCGTGCTGCCCAGCGCATATGGACGCCCGGTACCCGTCACGGGCACGCGATAGGCAAACGTCCACACCGCCGTCGTCCCGGGGCTCGGCGCCGCGGGCTGCGTCGTCGCCGGATAGCTGTGCGTCCACTTCGCAAAGCGATTGTTGACGGTATCCACCACAAAGATCGTGCCCGACCCGGCCACTACACCGGTGGGTTCGAGGAACTGCCCCGCCCCGATACCGGCCACACCGAACTTCGTCAAATAGGTGCCCGCGGGATTGAACATCTGCACCCGCGTGTTACCCGTGTCGCTGACGTAGAGTGCACCACTGGTCGGATCGGTCGCGATGCCCTTGGGCGCATTGAACTGGCTGTTGCCCGTGCCCAGCGTGCCCCACTTGTTGATGTAGGCCCCCAACGGCGAGAACTCCTCCACACGATTATTCGCCGAGTCAGCCACATAAACGTTGCCCTGATCAATCGCGACACTCGCCGGAGCCGAGAGCTGCCCGTTGCCCGAACCCAGCGAACCAAAGCTCGACATGTACAAACCAGTCCCCGAGAACTCCTGCACCCGGTTGTTCGCACTGTCGGCAACCCACAAGTAACCCTGCGAGTCAAAAGCGAGGCCGGCCGGGGTATTGAACTGGCCCTTGCCCGAGCCCGCCGTGCCCCAGGCCCGCACGAACGTCCCCGACGAGTTCAGCTCCTCGATACGGCTGTTGCCCTGATCGGACACATACACGTTGTTCGAGGAATCAATCGCGATCCCGACCGGCGTTGAGAACTGACCATTGCCCGAGCCCGCGGTTCCATAGGCGGCGGAGAAGACACCCGCCGATGTGAACTTCTCAATGCGGTTCTGCCCAGTATCAGTCACCCAAATGTTGCCCGCCGAGTCCAGCGCAATCCGCGCGGGACTCGAGAACTGACCGTTACCCGACCCCGGGGTGCCATACGACGCGGAATAGCCCGGTGTGGAATTGATCGGAACCACACTGCTCGCGGCCGTGGACGCCGCGACAGTACCGGCCGCGCTGGTCGCTCGCACCTGCACCACCAGCGCATAGCCGGCATCGGTCGCCAGCGGGGTGTAGCTCTGATTGGTCGCGCCCGGGATCGGCACGCAGCCCGTGCCGCCCGAGGCACAGTCCTGCCACTGATAGCTGTAGCGCAACGGCGCGTTGCTCCAGGTCCCGTTGGAGGACACGCTCAACGAGGTGCCCAAGACCGGGGTCGTGGTCGACAGCGTTGGCACGACCGTGTTCACCAGCACCGATTCGTTGCCGAGTGCCGTCGCAGCAGCGGGTCGCGCCAGCGACAACAGTCGGCCGGTGTTGGAATCGGTCTTGATCTCACCATAGGTGAAGAGCCACGGCTGCTGGCCCGAGGTGGAGCTGGCCGTCACGTGCCCTTCGGAGTCATATCCGTATGTCGTCTTCAGATTGGGCGAGATCCGCGGGTCCCACTCGGCGCGCAGCCTGCCCAGCGAATCATAGGAATACTGCGCCACCGCCGTGGTCAGCAGCGCCGACGTCGCCGGATCCCATGCCTTGAAATCGACCCGCTTCAGACGCCCCAGGTAATCACCCCAACCGGCCGGGGCTTCACTGGAGGCGGTGGTGCTCGTGGCATACGTGAACAGCAGCGCCCGGCAGCCCTTTACGATCGTCGTGCAGTTCACGTTCGCCGGGACCGGGGCCAGCACCTGCGTCGGCTCGGTAATCCCGCTCACCGTCTGATAACTCGTCGTGGTGGTATTGGTTCCGCCCGAGCTTTCGTTCACGGTCGGGACCCACACGAGTTCACCCGCTCCCGCGGAGTGCGCAAACGTCGTCACCGAGCCCCTGCTGGAGAGCAGCAGTAGATGACTGGCGCCGACCACCTTTTCGGAGAGCGCCAGACCGGCGTCACCGGGTGGGCTGGTGAAGCCGCCGGCGCCGTTGCTCTGGAACAGCGTCTGACCGCCGCCGCTGGTCGTCAGCAGCATGCTGCCGTCGGGCTGCTTGGCAATGTCCTCCTGGCTGTCCAGGGTCAGGCTCCACTGCGGTCCCAGTGGACCTTCAACGCCTTCGGTCAAGTGCCGCGACTCGTAGACGCGGCTGACGGTCAGCGAGGCGCCCGCCGCACCCATCATCACATCCGTGGTGTTGAGGTTCAGCTCACCGGTGACCGGCTCGACCGACCCCGGCCCGGCCGACAGCGGCGCGGCATGATGGACCACGATCGGGATTTCTTCCTTCGTCACATTGCCCGCGCCATCGGTCACAGCCACGACAAGCAGCTGCCGGCCCGCGCCGAATTCGCTGCCGCTGAGAACCCATTCGTTGCTCGTCGTCGTGCACGGCCCCGGCGAGCACGAGCCGGTCGGCGTGCCGATTTCCTTGCCGCTCAGCTTGAAGGTGATCGATGCGACCCCCGAACTCTGAAGCGAGCCCGAGCCATCGCTCGCGCTGGCCCTCAGGTGATACTGACCCTCACCGATTTCATGACTCGCGGGCAGACCGGTGATGCTCAACCCGTAAGGCACCGTGCTGTCCATCGAGACCGATGTGCTTACCGTCGCGGTCTGACCGGCCGCGTTCTTGACCTTCGCTTCGATCGTGTCGACACCGTCAGGCAGGCCGTTGAGGCTGTAGCCCAGCGGTTCGCCGCTGGTGCTGTGACCCGCCGTGCACCGCGCCGCGAGATCCCAGCACTCGTCGCACTGCACACCCACGCAGTTGGGGACCGCCGCGAAGGCGTGCCCCCAGCCCGCTGCCTGGGGCGAGTGGAAGTAGCTTTCGCTGACCCCGATCCCGGGGTCGTTAGCGATCAGCCCGATCTTCGCCAACGAGCCGCTGCCCCAACTGCCCGTGTGCAGGCCGTTCAGCTGGCCGCCAACCGTGGCGTCGGCAGTGTCCACGGAAACTGCCGGGCCGGTTTCCTGGTTAATCTCAACGGAGGTCGAGTAAATGATGCTTTGGTAAAATTCCCCTGTCGCGAAGGCTTCCTGCTCAAAGATCGCCGAGTTGCCCTCGTGGATCCCGCCTTCGCTTGCAACCGGTGCGACGGCACATGCGGCGAGGATGCACACCGTGACTTCCGGCCAATCCGTCATGGCCGTGTGCGGCGTTAGCGTTTCGACCTTTTCGGCCACCCCGGCCTTGGTCCACAAGGCGAGCTTGTTGCGCATCGTGGGTTCGAACAGGTACTGATCTTCCCCGACGTGTGAGATGAAGCCATAGATCCGCGATTCGCCCTGAGTGGGGTACTCAAAGAAGCTGAACTGACCCGATGAGTAGGCCGTGCTGCCCGAGAGGCCGACCAGCTGCGCGCTGACTGCCGCGACGAACGCCGTGGGCCATTCGGTGAAAAACGCCCAGTTGCCCGCGACGCCTTCACCGGCGAGCGTGAGCCCGTGATCGATCACGGTCGGGTCGAGCACGATCGGATAGGCGTAGTCGCCCGCGCGATGTCTGACGGTGAGCGCGAGCGTATCGCCGGACACGCTCATCGAGACCGGCACCGCGCCGCCCTGCGCGTCCTGGGCCGAAGGCCGGGGGACGATCGCAAGCGTCCTGCTCGGGGTCGCAACCCGCAAGCTTCCATCCTGCTCGGAGATCAGCCGCGCCCCGCGCGGAAGACCGAGCTTGAAGAAAAGCCGCTCCGGGCTGTCCTGCGAACGCAGCAGCGTGTCGCTCTCCACGCCCAGGGCAAGGGGCTTCACCAGCGTGTCAGCATCGGTCTGAGTATTCGGGTAGAGCACGGTGGAGCCATCGATCGTGCCCTCGCCGCCGCCCAACGGCCTGCCGTGGCCGTCGACGGGCGTGAGTGAGAGCCCCCGGCCCAGCAGGCTCACACCGTCGCGAACGTGCCTGGGGATCCGCAGACCCGCGATTGGATGCGCCGGCTCGAACGCGCCACCGGTATCGCGCAGGCCGAGATCGACCGGGACCTGTCCACCCGAGGGAGTGTGGGTGAGAAGTGGCAACAGCGAGTCCAGCACGGCATGTCCCCCGTTGGGGAGCTGAACCCGAGCAGCGTGGTCGTTGGGATAGCTCACGATGCGCTGCCCCGCAGGCAGCCGCGGAGCGCCGTAGGCAGGGGCATCCACCAGGTGGGGATACGCGATCCGGGCGAGGGCCACCGCACGCGCGGCCCCCAGACCCGAGAACCTGGTGCGCGAGGCGCTGCGTACAGCCCGCCCCTCCGGACTCAAACGCGACGCGAGGCGCTCTGCCGCAACTGCACGCCCACCGTCAAGCGGCGCCAATGCCGGCACCACCAACGGATTTCCAAGCAGACCGCCGCCTTCACCGGCACCCGCTTCACTCGCGAGCGCCACGGAGGACGCCGAGAATCCCGCCAGACAGCCGCACGTCATCAAGCAGCCAACCGCGCACGCTATCGCCCAACGCACAGGAATACGCATTCGTAGAGCCTCCCCCGACCGCGAGCCCCCCCGCGGATCGCCGTTATCACTCGACGACCATAGCGGATCACATGAGGTCGCGTACTACTATTGGTTTCCAATATGTCAATGATGCACAGGCAACCCCATGATTTACCTGCATTCAAGCAATTTGGAGCGACACATGCTGTAGATGTCATCTAGGTCTTTTTGTCAACCCTAAAGCGGCAAAAGGCTTTGTGTGAACGTGTGAACGATCACCGCTGCGGGCGCAGCACGATCAGCTCACCGGGGGCGTGCGCCAGCAGCCAGGCGACGTCCTCGGGCGTGAAACCCTCGCTGAAACCGTCCACACCGGCGGCCACCACCATGCGCTCGAAGTGCTCGTGCGCCATCAGCAGACGCAGCGCGTGGCGCACGGTGCGGCCACGCTCGATGCGCGAGTCCACCGGCACCTCGGCGGCCTTGGCCCGCTGCTCGACCGCTTCCAGGAGCGGCAGCGCCACCGCGCACTCGGCGGGCAACGGAACCTCGACCGGCAGCCTTCGCGGCACGAGTGCCAGATAGATCGGGATCAGTGTCGCGTGCTCGGCACGCGCGAGTCGCAACGCGGCGAGCAGTGCCGGTTCGGACAGCGTCGCACCGGTGAAAGGGAAGGCTATGCGGCGCACCGCGGCACGACCGTGCAGGGCACGACTGCGGCGCAGGCGCTCCAACCCGAGACCGCCGCCAAGGCCCCCCGCGAGCGCCACCGCGAGCAGCGTCAAGGCCGCCACACTCATCGCGAGGGCTCCTCATCGCTCCGGCGCCCGGTCCCAGCGTCAGTGTCGGCCCCGGCCCCACTGTCGGTTTCGATCCCGGCCCCGCTCCCAGTGTCGGTTTCGGTCCCTGCCCTGGTCCCGACGTCCGCCCCCGCCTCAGATTCCGCGTGGGTCTCAACCGCCTCGCGCAGAGCACGGTCGGCGACGATCCGCAGATCGACCCCCGGCAGGCCGCGCAGCAGCTGAAATGGCAGCGCCGGGCGAGTCAAACGGCGCCAGGCGTTGCGGGGCTTGGGCGTGCCCATCAACACGTAGGTGCTCCCGCGTGCGCGGGCCACGCGGATCGCGACCTCGGCCACATCCTCACCCTCCTCCACCAGCAGGTGGGCCCCCAGCACCGAGGCCAGCCGGCGCATCGCCTCCAGCTGCTCGCGCTCCTCGGCGCTGGGAGGCTGCCCCGGAGAGCGCACGACAAGCAGATCCAGCTCGGCGCCGAGCCGCTGGGCCGAACGCCATGCCCGACGGACCACCCGCTGTGCGCGCGGGGACAGCGTGAGCAGCGCCAGCAGCCGCTCGGAGATCGCCTGCGGAGCCGCCGTCGAGAGCAGGCGATCCTCGCGCGCGCCAACGCTCGGTGCCCTGACCAGGCGCTTGACCTCGACGCCCTCGGCGACCTGGCGCAGCGAGGTCTCCCTGAGCGCCGCCAGATTCTCGATCTTGAAGAAGTTGTTGAGTGCCGCCGGGATCCGCTCGCTGGGGTAGACCTTGCCCGCCCGCAGACGGGCGATCAGGGCCTCGGGCGTGAGGTCCACGAGCACCACCTCGTCGGCGGCGGAGAGCACGGCGTCGGGGATCGTCTCGCGTACGCGGGTGCCGGTGAGCTGGGTCACCTGATCGTTGAGGCTCTCCAGATGCTGCACGTTGACCGTAGAGAACACGTCGATGCCGGCCTCGAGCACGTCCTGTAGATCCTCGTAGCGCTTCTCGTGCTCGATCCCCGGGGCATTGGTGTGGGCCAACTCGTCGATCAGGCACAGTTCGGGGGACCGCGCCAGGATCGCGGGTAGGTCCATCTCTTCAAGGATGCTCTCGCGATAGCTCACCCGTCGGCGCGGCAGGATCTCGATCCCCTCGACCTGCGCGGCGGTCTCGAGGCGACCATGGGTCTCCAGGTAGCCGACGACCACATCCCGTCCGGCCTCCGCCTCGGCCTGCCCCTCCTGGAGCATCCGGTAGGTCTTGCCCACCCCGGCGGCCATCCCGATGAAGACCTTCAGATGTCCACGATCGGTTGGCATGGCTGCATTGTCCGGGAAGCTTCGTCGCGCGGAGGAGTCTCAAGCTCCCAGCAGATTGTGGACGATCAGGTCGATCAGCTTGATACCGATGAAAGGCGTGATGATCCCGCCCAGGCCATAGATCAACAGGTTGCGCCGCAGCAGCGCGCTCGCGCCGATCGGCCGGTAGCTCACGCCCTTGAGCGAGATCGGGATCAGCGCGGGAATCACAAGCGCGTTGAAGACGATCGCCGAGATGATCGCCGAGCGTGGGTCGCCCAAACCCATGATGTTGAGCACATGCAACGGTCCCTTGCCCGCGTTGCCTGCGGCACTCGTGGCATAGGTGGCCGCAAAGATCGCGGGCAGGATCGCGAAGTACTTGGCCACGTCGTTGGCGATCGAGAAGGTCGTGAGCGCGCCGCGGGTGATCAACAGCTGCTTGCCAACCTCGACGATCTCGATCAGCTTCGTCGGGTTGGAGTCCAGATCGACCATGTTCCCCGCCTCGCGGGCGGCCTGGGTGCCCGTGTTCATCGCCACGCCCACATCCGCCTGGGCGAGCGCGGGGGCGTCGTTGGTGCCGTCGCCCGTCATCGCGACCAGACGGCCGTCCTGCTGCTGTGCCTTGATCAGTGCCAGCTTGGCCTCCGGGGTGGCTTCGGCGAGGAAGTCATCCACGCCCGACTCTTCCGCGATCTTGGCCGCCGTGAGGCGGTTGTCGCCGGTCACCATCACGGTCTGGATACCCATTGCGCGCAGCTGGTCGAAGCGCTCCTTCATGCCCTCCTTGATGGTGTCCTTGAGATACACCACGCCCAGGATCTGGCTGTCGCGCGCAACAGCCAGCGGCGTGCCGCCCTCACGCCCGATGCGGGCGAGCTGTCCGGATAGCTCAGGTGGCGCCTGACCGCCCTCGTGTTCGGCGAACGCGATGATTGCGTCGCCCGCGCCCTTGCGCAGCTGCTGGCCATCGATGTCGACGCCACTCATGCGGGTCTGAGCGGTGAAGGGGACGAAGCGGGCGCCCGCGGCGACCATGTCGTGCTCACGGATGCCGTACTGCTTGGCGAGCACCACGATCGAACGCCCCTCGGGGGTCTCATCCGCGAGTGAGGCCAGCTGGGCGGCCTCGGCAAGCTCGGCCTCGGCTACGCCGGGCATCGGGATGAACTCGGAGGCCTGCCGGTTGCCGAGCGTGATCGTGCCGGTCTTGTCGAGCAGCAGCACGTCCACGTCGCCGGAGGCCTCGACGGCGCGGCCGGAGAGAGCCAGCACGTTGCGGCGCACCAGGCGATCCATCCCGGCGATCCCAATCGCCGAGAGCAGTGCCCCGATCGTCGTGGGGATCAGCGCCACCAGCAGCGCGATCAGCGTGGTCTCGGAGATGCTGGTGTGCGCGAACAGGGCGAACGGCCGCAGCGTCACCACGACCACCATGAAGATCAGGGTGAGGCCCGCGAGCAGGATGTTGAGCGCGATCTCATTCGGCGTCTTGCGCCGCTCGGCGCCCTCGACCAGCGCGATCATGCGATCCAGGAAGGAGTGCCCGGGCTCCTGGGTGATCTCGACCACGATCCGGTCGGATGTCACGCGCGTGCCGCCGGTCACCGCGCTGCGATCGCCGCCGGACTCGCGGATGACGGGCGCCGACTCGCCGGTGATGGCGGACTCGTCGACCGTGGCGATGCCCTCGATCACGGTTCCGTCCCCGGGGATCAGCTCACCGGCCACGACCACCACGAAGTCGCCGCGGGTCAGCTCGGAGGCGGGCTTGACGCTGCCGTCCCGCATCGTGGCCATCGTGTCCTTGCGCATGCTGCGCAGCGTGTCGGCCTGTGCACGCCCGCGACCCTCGGCGAAAGCCTCGGCCATGTTTGCGAACACCACCGTCAGCCACAGCCAGACGGTCACGGTGAAGGTGAACCAGGCAGGCTCATTGCCACCGCCCAGGGGCTTGCCGCCGCCAACCTGGATCAGCCAGGCGATCGTGGTGATGAGCGCCCCGATCTCCACCACGAACATCACCGGGTTGCGAACCTGCACCCGCGGATCGAGCTTGACGAAGCTGTCGAGCAGCGCCCGCTTGACTATGTCCCGCTGAAACAACGAGACCGACCTGCGCTCGGATGACTGGGTAACGGGCATGGTCAGTGACCTCCACTGAGACGGTCGAGCGCGAGATTGAGTTCAAGCACGTTCACGCCGGGCTCGCCGAAGACGGCGAGAGTGCGTCCACTGGTGTAGCGAGACACCAGGCCGTCCACCTGAGCGAGGGTCAGATGGCGAGTGCCCGCCACGCGATGGGCCTGGATGCGCGCGTTGGCCGACGAGATCTCAGGGTCCACGCCCGAGGCCGACGTGTTCACCGCGTCCACCGGAATCTGTGCCGCGGTCAACCCGGGCACGTAGGGCTTCTCCATCGCGAGGTAGGTCTTGATGCGTTCTTCGAACGCTTCCACCGTGGCCTTGTCGTTCGGTCCCAGATTGGCGAAGCTCGATCCCGCGGCGTTGTCCGCCGGCGTGGTCCCCGAGGGGCGGCTCTGGAAGTAGCGCGGATCCGGGCTGGTGACGGGATTGCCGTTTTCGTCCAGTTCCGGCTTGCCGTTCCTCATGGCCACGTCCGCGAACTGCTGGCCAATCAGGCGTGAGCCGACCAGCTTGCCGTTCACCTTTAGCTGCGAGCCGTTGGCCTTGCCGGAGAAGACCACCTGGCTGACACCGGTGACTGTCAGGGGGTAGAGAATGCCCAGAACGATGGTGAATACGACGACGGCGACGATGGATGTGAATATCTCGCGGCGCATGAGCTAGTAGAGGTGTCCGGTTAGTCCCTGCACGATCGGACCGAGCAGCAGCGCGGGGAAGAAGGTCAGCGCGCCCACCAGGACGATCACGCCGATCAGCAGCACCACGAAGGTGGAGTTGTCGGTGCGCATCGTGCCCAGGCCCGCCGGGCTCACGCGCTTGCCTGCCAGGGTGCCGGCGATCGCAAGCGCGAACAGGATTGGGGCATAGCGCGCGAACAGCATCGTGAAGCCGCCCAGGAGGTCTGCGAAGCGGTAGGAGACGTGGGTCCCGAGATTGCCGAGGTTGTTGACATAGCCGGTATAGCCCGCGAAGGCCGAGCCGTTGTTGTTGGCCTGCGAGAGGTAGGCGTAGAAGGTCTCGGAGAAACCCTGTGGCCCGGCGCCGAGCGAGGAGATCGAAGCGCGCCCGTCGTGGTCGGCGGTCGCGAGCGCTGTGGAGAACAGGGCCGACAGCGGCGTGATCAGGAGCCCGAGCGAGACCAGCTTGATCTCCCGGGCCTCGATCTTCTTGCCCAGCAGCTCCGGTGTGCGCCCGACCATCAGCCCGCCGATGAAAACGGCCAGCAGCACGAACATCAGCATCGAGTAGAGACCCGTGCCCACGCCGCCAAAGATCACCTCGCTGGCCGACAGGTTGGCGAACGGGACCGCGCCGCCGATACCGGTGAAAGACTCGATCGCACTGTTCACCGCCCCGCAGGAGGTGATCGTGGTGACCACATCGAACAGCGCCGAGCCCGCGATGCCGAAGCGCTGCTCCTTGCCCTCCATGTTGCCGCCCGTGGAGCCCGCGATCACGTGCGTGTGCAGACCGACGGCATGCTGTGCGGGTGAGCCATGGGCCTCGGCTGCGTAGGCCACCACCACCCCGGCGAAGAAGAGGGCCAACATGGTCGCAAAGATCGCGTAGCCCTGGCGGCGGCTGCCGGCCATTTTGCCGTAGGTGATCACCAGGCTCGCGGGAATGATCAATACGAGCAGCATCTCGAAGAAGTTGGTGAACCCGTTGGGGTTCTCGAAGGGGTGGGCGGAGTTGACGTTGAAGAAGCCACCGCCGTTGGTCCCGAGCATCTTGATCGCCTCCTGGGAGGCGACCGGCCCCTGCGCGATCGTCTGGCCGAGTCCGGTCGGGCCGGTGGCAGTCAGAGAGTGGCTGAGATTCTCGATCACACCCTGGGAGACCAGCACGAAAGCGGAGATGACCGCGATCGGCAGCAGCACGTAGAGGATCGTCCGCACGAGGTCCACCCAGAAGTTCCCGAGACTCTTGCCGCTGCGCCCGATGATGCCCCGAATGAGGGCCACCGCGACGACGATCCCGACGGCGGCAGAGAGGAAGTTCTGCACCGTCAGCCCGACCATCTGACTGACGTAAGTCATGGTGGACTCGCCCGCGTAGTACTGCCAGTTGGTGTTCGTCACGAACGAGGACACCGTGTTGAAGGTCACGTCCCAGGGCGCCGACTTGAACTTCGCCCCCCCTTCAAGCCCAGCGGAAGACAGAGGGTGAATCGACTGGGTGCGCAGGATCAGATAGAGCAGCAGCCAGCCGGCAAGCGAGAAGATCAGAATGTTGCGGGCCCACGCCTTCCAATCCATGCCGCGCCGGGGATCGACCCGCATGAGCCTGTAAAGAATGCGCTCGACCGGACCGAGAACGCGGCTGAGGAAAACCGTCTGACCGGTGTAAACCTTGGCCATGTAGCTGCCCAGTGGCATCGAGACGCCCACCAGCACGACCATGAAGAGCAGAATCTGTCCCCAGCCGCCGACGCTCATCAGAACCGCTCTCCGCGCACGAGCGCATATAGGAGGTAGAGAATCACCAGCACCGAGATCGCCAGGCCGATCACGTCGGCCCCGGTCATGCCGCCCACGAAGGCTCCGATCGGGAGGGGGCCGCTCATACCCGGTCGATCCCCTCGACCAGCAGGATCAAGATCGCGAACATCACAAGGCTCAACAGGACTCCCACTACGTCGCCCGGGATGCCTAGAAGTGCGGCGAAGACGGTCATGCTCACCACTATGGGACGCGGCGCGTCACGGCCGCATGACAATCCAAGCGCCCGGCATTACGATTTTGTGACGCTAAAGCGCGAAGCGGTAACCGACTCCCGGGTCCGTGACGATGTAGCGTGGCCGGCTTTGGGAGCCCGGGGGCTCGATCTTGGCGCGCAGGCGCGCGATGTGCGTGCGCAGCGCCGCGACGTCGTCCAGATAGCCCGGCCCCCAGACCTCGCTCAGCAGCGCCCTGTGAGTCAGGAGCCGTCCACGGTTGCGCACCAGCACCCGCAGCAGGTCGAACTCGATCGGGGTCAGATGGATCGCCTCGCCCTCACGGCTGACGCTGCGGGCGGCGAGATCGACGCGCAGCCCCTCGACCTCGACGCTGGGCTCCTGCCCCTCGCGGGAGGACTCGCCCCGGCGCAGGGCGGCGCGCAGCCGCGCCACCAGCTCGCGCGCGCCGAAGGGCTTGGTGATGTAGTCGTCCGCCCCAGCCTCCAGCGCTCTGACCTTCTGCTCCTCCTCGCCGACCGCCGAGAGCACGAGGATCGGCATCTCACTCCACTCGCGCAGGCGGCGGGTCACCTCGATACCGTCGCCGTCGGGCAGCACCAGGTCCACGATCGCCGCCCGCGGGGGCCTGACCGCCGCGATATCCAATGCCTCGGAGGCGGTCTGCGCGGGCACCACCTCAAAGCCCGCCTCGCGCAGCACGACCCGCAGCGCACGCAGGATCTGCAGCTCATCGTCGACCACCAAGATGCGTGGCTGCTCAGCGCCCATCTACGCCTCGGGCCTCGCCGAGAGACTCTGCGGCACGGGTCTCATCAATCGCCTCCAGTGGAAACTCGAACACGAAGCTCGCGCCCTGCCCGGGCAGCGACTCGACGCTCACCGTACCGCCGTTGGCTTCGGTGAAGCCGCGTGCGATCGC
Source organism: uncultured Solirubrobacterales bacterium (assembly GCA_963813115.1). Taxonomy (GTDB): domain Bacteria; phylum Actinomycetota; class Thermoleophilia; order Solirubrobacterales; family Solirubrobacteraceae; genus Palsa-744. The sequence goes on along the minus strand of CAWEXS010000002.1, from coordinate 1,163,765 downwards.
CAGACCGAGCCCCGATCCGCGGTGCCCGCCGCGTGCGGTGCCCGCGCGGTAGAAGGGCTCGAACACCCGCTCCAGCTGCACCGGGGGGATCCCCGGGCCGCGATCCACAATCCGCACGATCACGCGGTCACCCTCGCCGGTGAGCGTGCGCACGGCACGCGCCCGCACCGATACCGAGTGCCCGCCGGAGTGCCTGCGCGCGTTCTCGAGCACGTTCACGAACACTCGCTCCAACTGCGCCGAGTCCGCGCGCACCAGGGGCAGCTCCCGGTCGATCGAGAGGTGAAACTCCTCGGCGCTCGCCGACAGCTCGTCCAGCGCGGCGTTGATCACCTCCTCGATCGAGGTCCAGTCGCGCCGGGGCGAGGCGTTGCCGCTCTCCAGCCGCGAGAGGTCGAGCAGGTTCTCCACCAGGCGCGAGAGTCGCCGCGCCTCGCCCACGATCACCGAGGCCAGCTCCTTGCGCTCCTCGACGGAGAGGCTCGGCAGCCCGATCGCCTCACCGGCCGCCGAGATCGCGGTCAGCGGCGAACGCAGGTCGTGAGAAACAGCCCGCAGCAAAGCCGTCTTGACGACATCGGCGCGCCGCAGCGCCGCCGTCTCCACCACCTCGCCGAGCAGCATCTCGCGCTCGAGCGCCGCGCTGAGCAGCGACTCAAGCGCGGGTACCACGCGCTCCTGGAGGCGGCGCAGATCGTCCTCGGAGGCCTCAACTCCCACCAGCAGGGTGCCCAGCCGCCGGGTGCCCTCACGCAGGGGGAAGGCGATCCGCCGCTCGTCGCCCTCGACGGCCTCCATCTCGATCACCGCGGAACTGAGATCAAGCGCCTGCGCCAGCCGCGCCGCGGCGGCGGCGAGCGACTGGGAGAGATCGTCGCCGCGCAGCAGCAGCCGTGCCATCTCGGCGGCCAGATCGGCCTCGCGGCGTCGTGCCTCCGCCTCACGCGCCCGTGCTCGCGTGACCTCCGCCACCGAGCTGGCCAGGCCGGCGGCAACAAGGAACGCGACCAGCGCCACCCAGTTGCTCGAACCGGCGATCGTGAAGCGTCCCACCGGCGAGAGGTGAAAGAAGTTGAAGGCCGCCGCGCTCAAAAGGGCCGTCGCGATCCCCAGCCACGCGCCCCAGACGGCCGACAGCACGAGCACCGCCAGCAGGTAGATCACGCCCAGCGAGATCACCGGGGCCACATGCTTCAGGGGATAGAGCAGGAGCGTGCACAGCGCGACCGCCAGCACCGCCGCTATCGCACCCACGCGGCGGGGTGGAGTATCGGGCGCGAGCAGGAAGCCGAACGGGTGCGACACACCCGCAGCCTAGAGGGCGCCATGAAAACGATCGACGCGGCCGGTCCCATCGACTTGAACGATGCGGCGGACTGGGTAGTCTCTCGGCAGTTTGTCTGAGCGGGGCGCGCACCCTCAAGCACGGCCCGATCCGCACCGATTCGAGGAGCATGCAGATCCGGAGGACCGCCAGCGCACTTGCTTCGGCATGCCTCCCCGTCCTCGCGACAGCTTGGGCGTGCTGTGCCGCGCCCGCCGGAGCGGCCGGCCCGCTCGCTCCGCTTCCCGCCTCCGACTACGGGACACGCCCCCTGTGCGCCACTCCACTCCCCCGCAGCGCGGGCTGCCTGGCGCTCGAATTGGTCCCGAGAACCGCTGCGGCGCGCGCCCACACGCACCCGCTGGCGATGACCACCACGCGGCCGATCAGAGCGGCGACAGCCGCCGAAGGCGCCTACGGCTTTAGGCCGCACGACCTGCACGCCGGCTATCAGCTGCCCACCGAACAGCTCGAACCCCAGACCAATCCGCAGACGATCGCGATCGTTGACGCCTACGACGACGCCCACGCCGAAGAAGACCTCGAAGTCTATGACCAGGAATTCGGCCTCCCCGCCTGCACTCACGCGAACGGGTGCTTCACGAAGGTCAACCAGAACGGCCAGGCCTCGCCGCTGCCGAACTCGACCAGTGAAGAAGCCAGGGGCTGGGCGGGCGAGATCGCGACCGACATCGAGGTCGCCCACGCGGTCTGCCAGGACTGTCACATACTGCTGGTCGAGGCCAACTCGGCCACGAACGTCAACCTGGACATCGCCGAGAACCGAGCCGTGACGATGGGGGCAACCGAGATCTCCGACTCCTGGGGCGGGCCGGAGTCCTTGGGCGAAAGCACCGCGGCGTTCGAACACCCCGGCACCGTGATCACGGTCGCCTCGGGGGACACCGGCTATCTGGACTGGAACAACGAAAACAGCAGTGAAAGAGGGCTGGCCGACTTCCCGGCCACCTCACCGAATGTGATCGCGGTCGGGGGCACGCGCCTGATCCTGCACAGCGCGGGCAGCACCTGGAAGGAAGAGAGCGTCTGGAACGGTGACGGCGCCAGCGGCGGCGGATGCAGCACGATCTACGCGGCGCAGAGCTGGCAGCCGAGCGCCGCGGTCGGCTGTGGCTCGGAGCGTGCCGTGGCAGACGTAGCGGCCGACGCCGACCCCTACACGGGCGTGGCGGTCTACGACTCAACGCCCGACCCCTCGACGAGCCGCGTCGGCTGGAGCACGATCGGCGGCACCAGCGTGGCTTCGCCGATCATCGCCTCGATCTTCGCGCTGGCCGGGGGCGCCCACGGCGTGGCCCATCCCGCCGAAACGCTCTACGCGAACCTCTCGGCCTCGCCCACCGCCCTGCACGACATCACCTCCGGATCCAACGGCGCCTGCGGCGAAGCCGAAGCTTTCAACATCGAAACCGGCATCTCCGCCTGCACGATCGGCGAAGAGAGCGCCGACTGCCAGGGCGACGGGATCTGCACAGCCACAACCGGGTATGACGGCCCGTCAGGCGTCGGCACGCCGATCGGGCTCACCGCCTTCCAGCCCACCAGTGGCCAGCACACAGGCGAAGGGGAAGGGGAAGGGGAAGGGGAAGGGGAAAATACGGGCGGCGAACCCGAACCTGAACCCGAACCTGAACCTGAAAAGACGGGCGGGCAGGGACCGGGCACCACCAATCCCGGGACCCCGAGCACACCCGGGGGCGGCACCCAGGGCGCGGGGAGCGGTTCCTCCGGCTCGACCGAACCGACCGGATCGACGGCGGCTTCAAGCTCGATCGGCCTGAGCCTGTCGAATCTCAGCCTCACGCTGAGCGCGATCGCGGCCCTCAACCACGCTCACCCGAAGGTGTCCCAGATTGGGCTCAGCTTCAGCATGAATCTCCCCGCGAGGGTGCGGATCACCCTCGCCAAGCAGGTGAGGGTCCGCGGGCACACCCATTGGCGGACGCTCCCCGGGTCCTTCACGATTTCGGCTCGCGCAGGTCACGGCCGGGCGCGGTTGAAGAGTCACCGCGCGCTGGCCCCGGGTCGCTATCTCTTGACCTGCGCGCCGGCTCACGGCACGGCGCAGTCGCTCCTGTTCGTTCTGGGCTGACCCCCACCGGCGTAGCGGCACCCGCGTGGGCGCATCGGCACCGAAGCAACGGCACCGCATACGCGCATCCGCAGCGCTGGGCTCACGGCGCCCGATCCGTCCGGTCCATGGCACACGATGCCTGGCCCTTTGCCAGCTCCCCCGTCCACAGACCTTCGCGCCTGGCAGCAGCGCGCACTCGCCCAGCTCGCCGACTGGGAGGGAGGCCCGTTCCTGGTCTCGGCGGCCCCCGGGGCGGGCAAGACACGTCCGGCGATCGAGTTGACGCGCCGTCTGCTGGCGGAGCGCGCGATCACCCGCGTGGCCGTGCTATGTCCCACCACACCGCTCACGCGTCAGTGGGCGGCGGCCGCCTCGACACTTGGCGTGCAGCTGGCTCCCGACGCCGACGGGCCACGCCCGCCGCGCGACTTCCACGGCGTGGCGGTCACCTATGCGCGCGTGGCCTCCGACCCGCGCGGCTGGGCTGCCGGGGTCACCCCGGGCACGCTGGTGGTGGCCGACGAGGCCCACCACCTCGGCGAGGATCTGGCGTGGGGGGCGGGCTTTCAGCAGGCCTTCGCAGCGGCGCCCCGCCGTCTGCTGCTGTCGGGCACCCCGTTTCGCAGCGACGCCACACCGATCCCGGGTGTGCGCTACGACTCCGAAGGGCTGGCCGAGCCCGACGTGTCCTACACCTACGCCGAGGCCGTCGCCGACGGCATCTGCCGCCCGGTGGCGTTCGTCACGTTCGACGGAACCCTCTCCTGGCGCAGCGGCGAGGACGTGATCGAGTCCTCGTTCGAGACCGTGCTGAGCACCCGCGAGGCCAGCCGCCGCTACCGCACCGCGATCTCGACCGAGCTGCCCGACGGGCTCCCCCGGATTCTGCGCGAGGCGGACAACCGTCTGCAAGCCCTGCGCGCGGGCGAGCATCGGGACGCCGGTGGCCTGGTGGTGGCCGCCGACGCCACCCACGCGCGGCGGATCGCCAAGCTGCTGCACGAGGCGACCGGGCGGGCGCCGCTGGTGGTGCTGCACACCGAGTCCCGGGCCGCGGAGAAGCTGGCGGCCTTCACCGCCTCGCGCGACCCCTGGATCGTGGCGGTCAACATGGTCTCCGAGGGCGTCGACATCCCCCGCCTGCGGGTCGGGGTGTATGCCACGGCCGCCAAGACGCCGCTGATCTTCCGCCAGATCGTGGGGCGGTTCGTGCGCACCATTCGCGGTCGCGCGCCGGAGGCCAGCTGGCTGTACCTGCCGGCGGACCCGCTGCTGCGCCGTCATGCCTCCGAGGTCGAGACGGAGCTGCGCCACGTACTGCGGCCGGTCGAGTTCGAGGATGGTTTCGACGAGCCCCCCGAGCGACGTGCCTCCGAGCGCTCGGAGGACTCCGACTTCGTGCCCCTGAGCGCCGAGTTCGCGCCCCAGATGACGCTGTTCGGCCCCCCGCCGACAGCCAAGGCCGGCTCGCTCCCGGCCCCGTCTACCCCCGCCCCGGCGCCCGCACCGGCCGCGGCCGCATTTGAGCGGCGCGGGGACCTGCGCAGCGAGCGCCAACGTCTGGTTGCCGATCTGCACCGCCGCGACGGGCGCAGTCATCGCGAGATCAACGCCTGGCTGAACGGTCAGCTGGGTGTGAGCCGGGTCGAGTCGGCCAGCATCCAGCAGTTGGAGCGCTCGATCGAGCTGCTGGTCAAGGAGCTGACGCGCGTCAGCCGCCGAGCGCTCTCCAGCCGCTAGCCTGATGGCGAACATGCCCACGTCTCGGTCCCCTGGCCATCCGGGGTCACGCGAGGACCCTCCGTGCATGGAGGTCACCCCCGGCGAGGCCCGTTATCTGCTCAGCATCTTCGACCTCGTTCGCGACGGCGTGAAGCTCTCCCAATCGGGCTTGGCTCGGCGCCTGGGTGTCTCTGACCCCACCGCCCTGCAAATGATTCGGCGCCTGCGTCAGCTGGGGCTGATCGAGTCCGACGGCCTGAAGCTCACTTCGGCCGGCACGAGCGCCGCGCTCGGACTGGGACACCGCCGCCAGGCCGCCCGTGTGCTCGCCCTCGACGTGCTGGGGCTCGACGAGGCTCAGGCCGATGCAGAGGCCCGTCGTCTGGCGCCCGCGGTCTCAGCGACGCTCGCGCACCGTCTGATGCGCCTCAAGAGCACCCACCGCTAGTCGCCTCGGCGAGCTTTGGTGGGCGTTGGAATCTCGCCGCGACCTGCCACCGACGCGCAGCGCCCGCTCAAGGTCGTCTAACGACGCTGACCTTCGTTGGCCCGTGCGCGGGGGACCTGCCGAGCCTGAGCGTGGATTCCGCGTTCGGCCTGCTCGCCCCGGGCCGTGAGCAGCCACGCGTTGGGTGCTCCGCGCGTGGTGCCATCGCTCGTGTTCACGATCAGGCCGAGGCCCTCCAGCCGGTTGAGCAGCCGCGATATCTGGCCCTGGTCGACGATGCCGGCCTGATCGGCGACCTCGCGATTGTTGACGCCCGGACGCTGCCCGATCGCCAGCAGCACGCGCGTGGTCCGGTAGGTGAGGCGCAGATTCAGGCCCTCCGGAGGGATATCGCCAATTCCCGAGGGGCCCCCGAAAGCCGGCGTGGGGCGGGTCAGCTCGCGGCGAGCGGCGGCCGCGCCCATGTAGGGCAGCACGATCAGACTCATCAGCTGACCCAGCAGCTCCAGCAGCGGAGTCTCGTTCGGGCCGGGTCCGTTGGACGTGAGATCGGCCGCGAGCAGGCGGGTGTGGACGACCGACATGACCGCGCCCACCACGCCCTCGGCGGTGACCGCGGGTGGCTCGGGCCCGGTCGAGCGCTCCAAGCGCCCGCGATCGACGAAGTTGCAGAGCACCTCAAGCCCCTCGGCCCGGCGCTGAAGCACCTCTGCGCCGCCTCCCAGGGCACGTACGACGCACAGCCGTGCCAGCGCGGGCTCCTCGTCCATCAGCGCCAGCAGCGCCGCGAGCGCCGTCCTGATGCCGTCAAGCCAGCGCGACTCCGAGGCGTAGGCCTCGGCCATCACCGCCCGGGCACGTTTCATCCCCCACTCGAAGGTGCACAGGAAACACTCTTCGCGGTCGGCGAAGTATTCGTAGAAAGTTCTACGAGAAATCCCTGCCCGTGCGACCACGTCCGCCACCGTGACCGAGCAAGCCTCTCGATCGATCACCGCATCAGCCATGGCACTCATGATCCGTGTGCGCTGCATCTCCTCCACACGATCTCTCCCCTTCAACATCTGGATCGGTGGCAACCCTACGTGCCTCGCTTGATCTTTGCAATGGCTGGCATCTTTTCAATGTCTAGCCAGAGTGGTTCGTGTGGTTCTTATCAGCGGACTTCGCGCGAGTTTCAGCGCCTGTGTCCTGGATGCAGGCCCGCTGCGAGCAGAGCAAAGTGTTTCCTGCAAGTCTGCCTGCACCGACTCCAATCGCTTGTGCCCGGCGCTCGTGCTGACTAGGTTCAGCAATCCGCGAAACCCCTGCGCATGCGCTCTTTTCCGATCCCACACCCCCGTCTGCGCCAATTCGGCGGCCTCGTTGCGCTGATCGCCGCGGTCGCCGCGGTCGGCTCGGCCAGCGCCCGCTCCCCCGGAACGATCGAACACGGCATCGCCAGCTCGCATGCCCGCGAGGGCCAGGTGCGGGCCGGGATTCGCGCCGACAACAACCAAATCGCGGGCTTTCAGGGCCGCATCGACGACCTTCAGGCCCGCCTGAGCGCTCTACAGTCCAGCCTCGACGTCGAGCGCGGGCTCCTACACCGGTTGAAGACGCAGCTGCGGGTCGCGCGCGCCCACCTGGCCTCGCTTCAGGTTCAGCTCGTCAAGGACAAGCAGGTGCTGGTCGCCCAGGTCATCGCCGCCTACGAGACCCCGGCGCCGGACATCGCGACCGTGATCCTCGAGGCCCACGGCTTTGCCGACCTGCTGGAGCGCGTCAACGATCTGCGAGCGATCTCGAGCCAGAATGCCCAGACCACGATTCACGTGGCCGCCGCGCGCAAGGCCGTGAGCGCCGAGACCGTCCGGCTGAGCGCCCTGGAGGCCCGCAGCGAGCGCGAGACCACGGCCGTGCTGGTGCAGCGCGACGAGATCGCCCAGATCCACCTGGAGGTGCTCAACCGCCAGCTCCGCTATGTACGCGCCCGCAACCACAAGAGTTCCGAGCTTGGCGCCCTGCGCGCACACCGCAACGCGCTGGAGCACCAGCTCTCGCAGATCCAGGCCCGCGAGATCGCCGCCCGCAACGAATCCTTCGGCCTCAGCGGACTGTCCTCCGGCTCGCTGGCGCCCAGCGGCGAAGACGGGTTCTTCCAGGCTCCTGGCACCAACTACAGCGTCGGCAACGAGCCCACGATCGCCTCACGCCTGAACACGATGGGCAAGGCCCTGCACCTGCACCTGATCGGCATCTCCGGCTACCGCAGTCCCCAGCACTCGGTCGAGGTGGGCGGCTTCGCCAACGACCCCCACACCCGCGGAGAAGCCTCCGACACGCCGGGTGTCGAGGGCGTGCCCGAGGCTACGCTCAACCAGTTCGGACTCACCCGGCCCTTCCCGGGCGCCGCGGAGGCCGATCACATCCAGCTGCCCGGCAGCGCCAGGTAGCGGCGGCTCGCTCGCAGCCTCCGGAGCCCCGGGTCAGGGCGCCGGGTCAGGGCGCCGGGTCAGGGCGCCGGCTCAGGGCGCCGAGAGGGTACGCGGCGCCCCATAGGACGCCAGGCACTCCGGTAGCGCCACACCGCCGTCCTCCTGCTGGCCGTTCTCGAGCAGCGCGATCAGCGTGCGCCCCACCGCGACGGCGGTGCCGTTGAGCGTGTGCAGCATCTCGACCTGTTTCTCCCGGCGCACCCGGATGTTCAGGCGCCGGGCCTGGTAGTCGGTGGTGTTCGAGCACGATGTCAGCTCGCGGTAGCGACCCTGACTCGGAATCCAGGCTTCGCAGTCGTACTTCTTGGCCGCCGAGTTGCCCAGGTCGTTGACGGCGATGTTCACGACCCGATAGGCCAACCCCAGCTCACCCAGGATCTCCTCCTCGATGCTCAGGATGCGCTCGTGCTCGGCGGTGGAGTCCTCGGGCGCCACGAAGCTGAACATCTCCACCTTGTCGAACTGGTGCACGCGGAAGATCCCACGCGTGTCCTTGCCCGCGGCGCCCGCCTCCCGGCGGAAGCAGGGCGAGAAGCCCGCGTAGCGCAGCGGTAGACGCTCGGCCTCGATGATCTCCTCATCGTGCAGTGACGCCAGCGCGACCTCGGAGGTTCCGACCAGATAGAGATCGTCCTCGGGCAGGCGATAGATCTGCTGCTCGGTGTCCGGCAGGAAACCCGTGCCGAATAGTGCGCGCTCGCGCACCAGCACCGGCGGAATCACGGGCTCGAAGCCGTGGCCGCGCACCTTCTCCAGAACCCACCGCACCAGCGCCAGCTCGAGCATCACCAGATCGCCCTTCAGGTAGGCAAAGCGCGAGCCCGAGAGGTTGGCGGCGTGATCCATGTCGATCAGCTCGCCCGCCAGCTCCAGGTGGTCACGCGACTGGAAAGGTGGCTTGAAGGGCTCGCCCACCGTGCGCACCAGCTCGTCCTCGGGACCCGGGGCAGCGGTCGGGTCGGGCAGGTTGGGCAGCGGGGCGAGCAGCCGCTGGAGCTGGTCCTTGGCGCGATCGGCTTGCTCGGTCAGCTGCTTGACCTCGGTGCTCAGCTGCTTCATGTTCGCGAGCAGGCCGCTGACGTCCTCACCGGCCCGTTTGCCGGCCGCGATCTCCTCGGAGTCGCTGCGCTGCTTCGCCCGTAAGTTCTCGGCGGTGGCCGTGGCCGAGCGCCACTCGCTGTCCTGCTCAAGAATTCGATCGACGACCTCGGCGGGACCTGGGCCTCGCCGCGCCAGCGCGGTGCGCACCGCCTCTGGTTCCTGCCGGATCAGCTTGAGATCGAGCACGACGTCGAGGCTAGCGCCCCTACTGCGAGTTTTCGACGGCGGGCACCTTCTGGGCCTGCGCCCCGGAGTACTTCGCCAGGAAGTCGGCGATCGCCTGGGCGTCGGCGCCGACCACGATGTTCTCGGGCATGATCGCCCCCGAGAAGCCACCATTGCGGATCGCGTAGAGAACCTGCTGGACGTTCTCCTTGCGCTGATTGAAGTTCGGCCCGTTGGTGCGCACACGATCCTTGATGCTCGTCGCCGAGCCCTCGGCGCCGACCGTGGCCAGCGTGTGGCAGCCGGAGCAGTGGTCGCGGAAAAGCACCGCCCCGCGGTGATAGGGGTCGCTTTTTGAAAGCTTGATCTCCTGCGAGCCACAGCCCGCGCCCAACCCGGCGAGGGCGAGCGCCGCGACGATCGTGGCGATGATCTTCGGGCGAGCCATCATGCGGGCCGGAATATATAGCCTTGATCGATGAGGCTCAGGCTCCTCCTCCCCACCCTGATCGCAATGCTCCCGCTCGCGGGTTGCGGCGACGCCAAGACCGTTCGCACAAACAGCGGCCTCGTGAGTCTCTCGCTGGAGGAGTACCGCATCCTGCCGCGTAGCCTGAGCGTGCCCGCCGGAGCGGTGCGGATCACGGTCGCTAACCACGGGATCCTCACCCACAACCTCACGCTGGAGCGGGGCAACGTCGCGGTGGCCGGCACCTCCACGATCATGCCCGGGGCCACCGCGGTGATCTCGACGACGCTGCGTCCCGGACGGTATGCCATGGTGAGCACCGTGGCCAACCAGGCCGACCTCGGCATGAGCGGAAAGCTGGTCGTGCGCTGATGAGCACCCCCGGAGCATGGATGACCCCGGAGCACCGATGACCCGGGAGAACGGATGAGCACCCCGGAGCGGCAGCGCTACCGCGAGGTGATCGGGCACTTCGCCACCGGTGTGGCGGTCGTCACGGCCCAGGGCCCCGTGGGCATGACCGCGAACGCCCTCTGCTCGCTCTCGCTGGACCCGCTGCTGCTGCTGGTGTGCTTCGACAACTCCGCCCGCACGCTGCCGCCAATCCAGGCCACCGGGCGCTTCGCGGTGAACATCCTGCGCCACGGTCAGCACGAGCTGTCGAACGCCTTCGCGTCCAAGCACCCCCAGCAGGAGAAGTTCGCCGAGATCAACTGGCGCGAGCACGAGGGCGTGCCTGTGCTTGAGGACGCCCTCGCCTGGCTGGTCTGCGACCGGCGCGAGATGCACCCCGGGGGCGATCACACGATCGTGGTGGGCGCCGTCACCGACATGCACCACGACGAGCAGGGCCGACCGCTGGTCTGGTACCGGGGCCGCTACGTGACGCTCGTGGACGACGGCCCCGCCGAGGTCGACCTCACCGACTGAGACCGGTCGTGGGCGCGGAGCCCCGAGGACCCGGAGCCCAAGCTGAAACCGGTAGCGGTACATACCCTAAAACCGGTGGCTGAACCTACGCTGGAGCCGGTGGCAGCCGGTGGCGGAACCCGCGTTAGAACCCGTGCGCCGTGCCGGCCGCGCGCAGCGCCAGGAAGATCACGACCAGCGCCGCAAGCGTCATCACGCCCATCTCGCGCCGCACGATCGCCTCCACGACCGCCTGCTGTTCCTCCGGCGGCAGCCGACCCACCGCCTGAGCGTCCTCAAGCCCCCGCTGGTCGAGGATCGTCTCGGCCGAGACCACCCGCAGCTGCTCGGCCACGAAGCCCACGGCGAGCGGCAGCAGCGCGTAGAGGTAGAAGAGGTGATCGTTCGAGTAGCGACCGGCCGCCGCCAACCCCCCGATGCCGACCGCGAACAGCAGCGCCGCGAGCTGACCGACGCGCAGCAGCACCCAGAAGGCCTCGCTGCGCTGCCCGCGATACCAGCGCCATCCACCGACGATCAGAGGCGCCAGATTGAGCGTGGCGAACGCCAGGGCGCCCGCCACCACGGCGCTTCTCACGGCGCCCGCCGAACATATGGAAAGCCGTTTGCTCTCGCGCTGATTGTCACTATGTAACACCTTGCCACAAGCGGTGATATAACAGCGGCCGGTGCTGCGCTCCTACCTCCCCGCCATCGTCTTCCTGATACTCGGCGGTGCCGTCGGGGGCGCCTTCGCGGTGCTCAACACCGTGCTCGGCCCGAGCCGCGCGGTCCAGCACAAGCAGGACCCCTACGAGTGCGGCCTGCCCTCAGAGGTCAAGCACGGCATGCGCTTCGGAATCAGCTTCTACCTGATCGCGATGCTGTTCATTCTGTTCGACATCGAGGTCGTCTTCCTCTACCCGATCGCCGTGGAGCTGCGCGCCTATGGCAGCTACGCCCTGGCCGAGACCATCACGTTCATCGTGTTGCTGTTCGTGGCCTTCGTCTACGTCTGGCGCAGGGGAGCCCTGGAGTGGAGATGAAGCGCGAGCCGATCTCCGATCGGTCGATCGCGGCTGGGCCGATGGCCGCCAAGGACCTGCGTGTGCGGACCCTGAACGCGCCGCAGCTGCTGCGCGGCGGCGAGGTCGACGGCCTGACGCCCGCCGCGCACCTGGAGGGCGCGGACCTCGAACGCCACGTGGAAGAACGGATCCTCACGACCACCCTCGACAAGGCCGTCGCCTGGGCGCGCTCCAACTCGTTCTTCCCCGCCACCTTCGGCCTGGCCTGCTGCGCGATCGAGATGATGTCGATCGTGGCCGGGCGCGTCGACGTCGCCCGCTTCGGCTTCGAGGCTTTCCGGGCCTCACCCCGCCAGGCCGACCTGCTGATCCTCTCCGGCCGCGTGTCGATCAAGATGGCCCCGATCGTGCGGCGCATCTACGACCAGATGCTGGAGCCCAAGTGGGCGATCTCGATGGGCGCCTGCTGCTCCTCGATGGGCGTCTTCAACAACTACGCGATCGTGCCCGCCGACAAGTTCATGCCGATCGACGTGCACGTCCCGGGCTGCCCCCCGCGCCCCGAGGCACTGATGCACGGCATCCTGAAGCTGCGCAAGATGGTCCAGGACGACCCCGACATGGGCTGGCGCGAGCGCTACGAGGCCGTCGGCACCGAGGAGGTCCTCGCCGGTGGGGGCGCCGCCGGCAAAGGCCAATCCGGGGACCCCGCGATCAACGTGCTGCGCAAAGGGGACACCGCCGGTGCCTGACGCCACCGGTCTGGAGCTGATCGCCCAAGAGCTGCGCGAGGCCGAGGGCTTGGGCGAGAGCGTGGTGCTCGACACCCTCTTCTTTCGCGGCCGCGCCACCCTGATCGTCGACCCGGCAAGCATCCGCGGCGTTCTTGCCCATCTGCGCGGGCGCGGCTACAGCTTCCTCGCCAGCCTGCACGGCGTCGACTACTACCCCCATGAGCCCCGTCTGGGCGTCCACTACGAGCTGCTCGACATGAGCCGCGTGGACCGCATCACGGTCAAGCTCTGCGTCAGCACCGACGCGCCCGAGGTCGACTCGGTGACACCGTGGTGGCCGACCGCGAACCACCAGGAGCGCGAGGTCTACGACATGTTCGGCGTGGTCTTCGTCGGGCACCCCGACCTGCGCCGCATCCTGATGCCCGAGGACTACGAGGGCCACCCCCAGCGCCGCGACTTCCCGGTCGGCGGCGAACCGGTGATCTTCACCTACAACGAGCACGACACCGTGGGGTCGGGAGGATGAGCGCGGGCGAGACCCCCACGATCTCGGAGTACCGCCTGCGCGAGCAGAGCATTTCGCTGGCCGCCGAGAGCAGCGTGCAGGACACCCGCGAGCTGCTGACGCTCAATATGGGTCCCCACCACCCGGCCACACACGGTGTGCTGCGCCTGCTGGTCACGCTCCAGGGCGAGGTGGTGCGCGACATCAAGCCGGTCATCGGCTACGTCCACACGGGCATCGAAAAGACCGCCGAGGACAAGTCCTACTGGAAGGTCATCCCGGTGATCGAGCGGATGGACTACCTGGCCTACTACTTCAACTCGATGGCCTACATCGGCGCCGTTGAGACCCTGATCGAGGTCGAGGTGCCCAAGCGCGCCCAGTACCTGCGGGTGATCCACATGGAGCTGAACCGGATCATGTCCCACCTGGTCTGGCTCGGCACCAGCGCCCTGGACCTCGGCGCGATCTCGATGTTCTGGTACTGCTTCCGCGAGCGCGAGCAGATCCTCGACCTCTTCGAGTTCTCCTCCGGGCAGCGCATGCACACGCGCTACTTCCAGGTCGGCGGCGTGATCGAGGACATCCCCGTGGGCTTCGTGGAGAAGGTGCGCCGCTTCACCAAGACGATGCCCGGCCGCGCCGACCAGTACGGGGACCTGCTCAACAAGAACGAGATCGTGCTCCAGCGCCTGCGCGGCACCTGCCCGCTGGACGCCGAGACGCTGCTCTCCTACGGCGTCACGGGCCCCCTGTTGCGCGCCGCCGGCAACCCCTGGGATCTGCGCAAGGCCGCGCCCTACAGCTCCTATGAGGATTTCGAGTTCAAGATCCCGGTGGGCACCGTGGGCGACAACTACGACCGCTTCGCGGTGCGCCTCGCGGAGATCTACGAGTCCGTGAAGATCATCGACCAGGCGCTCGACGGCCTGCCCGAGGGGCCGTACATCACCGAGGACCGCAAGGTGGCGCTGCCGCCCCGCCACGAGCTGGCGACCTCGATGGAGGCCCTGATCCACCACTTCAAGCTCGTCACCGAGGGTTTCCGGGTGCCGCCGGGCGAGGTGTACTTCCCGATCGAGTCCCCCCGTGGGGAGTTGGGCTGCTTCGTGCGCTCCGACGGCTCCTCCAAGCCCGCGCGGGTGCACATGCGCGACCCCAGCTTCGTCAACCTCCAGTCGTTCACGAGCATGGCCGAGGGCGCCTACGTCGCCGACCTGATCGCCACCCTGGCGATGCTCGATCCGATCCTGGGCGGGATAGATAGATGAGCGAGCAGTTGAGCGTGTCCGGGATGGACGCCATGACCGCAGAGGCCATGACCGCGGTTCCGCGCGAGAAGGGCATCCCCCGCTACGAGCACGGCTCGCGCGTGCCCGGCTGGGATCAAGCGGCCGACCTCACCAAGGACCCCGCGGGCATCCCCGATCCCGCCACCACGGCGGTTCCCGCAGAGTTGCGCGCCGAGATCGAGGGGCACATGGCCAACTATCCCGACCAGCGCTCGGCCGCCCTGCCCGCGCTTGCGGCCGCCCAGCGTGTGCATGGCTGGTGCTCCCCCGAGGCGATCGAGCAGGTGGCCTGCGTGATGGCGCTCACCCCCGGCTACCTGATCTCGGTGGCGAGCTTCTACGACATGCTGGAGACCACTCCGGTGGGGCGCCACAGCATCTACGTGTGCACCAACATCTCCTGTTCGCTGCGCGGCGCCGACGAGCTGCACGCCGCCGTCTGCGAGGCCGCCGGGGACGATCCCGAGTTCAACGTGAGAGCTTTCGAGTGCCTCGGCGCCTGCGATCTGGCCCCGATGGCCTCCGTCGACGGCGTCTACGTCGGACCGCTCACCCTCGATGACATCCCCCGGCTGCTCGACGACACCCGCGCCGGGCGCCCGGTGCTGCCCGAGAAGCAGCTGGCCCGCCGCCTGGTGGCCGACCCCCACGCCAACTCCCGGGAGTTCCCGCTGCACCCCGAGCAGCCCGGCAGCGGCGCCGCGCAGGAGCAGCGATGACCGAGACGCTGCTGTTCAGGGATATCGACGAGCCGGGCCTGGCCACGCTTGAGGTCTACCAGCGTCGCGGCGGCTACGAGCAGCTGCGCCGTGCCCTCACGATGACCCCCGAGGCGGTGCTGGGCCAGCTCGAAGCGTCAGGCCTGCGCGGGCGTGGCGGCGCGGGTTTCGCGATGGGCAAGAAGGTCAGCTTCCTGCCCAAGGGCACGATGGACAAGTACCTGGTGTGCAACGCCGATGAGTCCGAGCCCGGGACCTTCAAGGATCGCGAGCTGATGCAGAAGACCCCGCACACCCTGATCGAGGGGATCGTGATCGCCTCCTACGCCGGTGGCACCAACCGCTCGTTCATCTACATCCGCGGCGAGTACCAGCTGCAGGCCGACATGCTCGACGCCGCCCTGCACGAAGCGCGCGAGGCGGGCTTCGTGGGCGAGAACATCCTCGGCTCCGGGCACTCGCTCTCGCTCGTGGTGCACCGTGGCGCGGGCGCCTACATCTGCGGCGAGGAGACCGGCCTGCTGGACTCCCTGGAGGGCAAGCGCGGCAACCCGCGCCTGAAGCCCCCCTTCCCGGCCAACCAGGGCCTCTACCAGGGGCCCACGCTGATCAACAACGTCGAGACCCTCTCGACGGTCCCCACGATCATGCGCATGGGCGGCGAGGAGTACGCGAAGCTCGGCGTGGAGACCTCCACCGGGACCAAGCTCGTGAGCGTCTCCGGGCACGTCCAGCGTCCGGGCAACTACGAGATCGAGCTGGGCATCCCCTCGCGCGAGATCATTTACGGCCTCGCGGGCGGACCGCCGGAGGGACGCGAGATCAAGTGCTGGTTCCCCGGGGGCTCCTCCTCGCCGGTGCTCACCGCCGCGGACCTCGACATCCCCTACGACTTCAACTCGCTCGCCGGGGCCGGCACGATGCTGGGCTCGGGCGCGATCATCGTGGTGGACGACTCGACGCCGATCCTCGACGTCGCGCTGAAGGTCGCCAAGTTCTACCGCCACGAGTCCTGCGGCAAGTGCACACCCTGCCGCGAGGGCACCAACTGGACAGTCAAGATGCTGGAGCGGATCGACAGCGGCGAGGCCACTCCGATGGACATCGAGATCATGGCCTCGGTCCAGCAGCACATCATGGGCAACTGCCTGTGCGTGCTCGGCGACGCGATGGCGATGCCGATCGGCTCGATGATCGCCAAGTTCCGCGAGGAGTTCGAAGCGCACATCGAGGCCGTCCGTGCCGGCCGATCTCCGATCGGTAACGGCCTCGGCGCGCCGCTCGCAGCCGCGGCCGAAACGACGGCATCCGCAGGGCCGCTCGCCGCCCAGAGAGCGATCTGATGCCGCGTCCCGAGCCCAAGCTCATCACCTTCACGATCGACGGCCTGGAGGTCCGGGCGCCCGAGAACTCGATGCTGGTCGACGCGGCCAAGCACGGTGACGTCGAGATCCCGGTCTTCTGTTACGAGCCCAAGCTCGGCAGCCCCGTGGGCGCCTGCCGCATGTGCCTGGTCGAGATCGAGGGCATCGGCAAGCTCCAGACCGGTTGCTCCACGCCGGTCAAGGACGGCATGGTCGTGCACACCCAGTCCGAGCGCGTGAAGGTCGCCCAGCAGGCCGTGGTGGAGTTCCTGCTGATCAACCACCCGCTCGACTGTCCGGTCTGCGACAAGGGCGGGGAGTGCCCGCTACAGGACATCACCTTCGGCTGGGGCGGGGGCACCTCGCGCTTCATCGAGCCCAAGCGCCACTTCGTCAAGCCGTTGGAGCTGTCGCCGCTGATCGCGATCGACCGCGAGCGCTGCATCCTCTGCTACCGCTGTGTGCGCTTCTCCCAGGAGGTCTCCGAGGACTACCAGCTGGTCCTCCAGGAGCGCGGCGCGCACTCCTACGTCTCGACCTTCGACGGGCACCCCTACGTGGCGCCCTTCAGCGGCAACATCATCGAGCTGTGCCCCGTCGGCGCGCTGACCTCGCGCCCCTATCGCTTCCGTGCGCGCCCCTGGGACGTCGAGGGCTCGGGCTCGGTCTGCACGATGTGCCCCGCCCAGTGCAACGTCACCTTCACCGTGCGCGACGAGCGCGTGCTGCGTGTGCTCGCCCGCGACCACCCCGAGGTGGACGACGGCTGGCTCTGTGACAAGGGCCGCTTCGCCTATCAGTCGATCCACGTCGAGGAGCGCATCACCCAGCCCATGGTGCGGGACGGCGGCGAGCTGCGCCCGGTCTCCTGGGAGCGCGCCCTGGAGGAGGCCGCCGCCGGTCTCACCCGCGCACGCGGCAAGGTCGGGGCGCTGGCCGGTGGGGAGAGCACCAACGAGGAGGCCTTCCTGCTGGCCCGCCTGATGCGCGAGGGGCTTCGCTCCGAGCGCATCGACACCGTTGGCGGCATCGACCCCGCGATCCAGCACCGGCTCGCCCGCCCCGACCTACAGGCCACGGTCTCCGACCTCGAGTTCGCACACACCGTGCTCGTGCTGGGCACCGAGCCGGTCGACGAGATGCCGATCCTCGATCTGCGCATCCGCAAGGGCGTGCGCCGCCACGCCGTGAAGCTCGCAATCGCCACGCCCCGGCCATCCTCGCTTGACCCGAGCGCGAAGCTCTCAGTCCGCTACGCCCCGGGCGGCGACGGCGCGTTCTTGCAGGCGCTCGCGACCGCGCTCTACGGCGGTGACCTCGACCAGGCCGCACAGGCCGCGGGCGCCGAGGTCGAGCAGATCCGCGCCCTGGCCGAGCTGCTGCGCACCGGCGGGGAGGACCTCGTGATCCTCTACGGCGAGCGGGTCCTCACGCAGGGCAGCGCCGCGTCCGATGCCCTGCTGAAGCTCGCGGGCGGCCTCAACCTCAGCGACCGCGACGGCGCCGGGCTACTCGCGGTGCCCGCGGCCGGCACCAACGGACGGGGGCTGTTGGAGTCGGGCTTCGCGCCCGGATACGGCCCGGGTCTCTGCGCACAAGCCAAGCCGGCCGGTACATATGACTCGGGCGAGGGCTCGGGCGAAGTTGCCTCCCATGATTCGCCGATCGATGTCCACGGCATCGGGGAAGATCTCGCCGCCGGTGAGCTGAGCGCGCTCTACCTCCTGCACGCCGACCCCCTGGACTGCGCCCTGCCCCGCTCCACCTGGGACCGGGCGCTTGAGCAGGCGTCGACCGTGATCGCGCACGCGGCCTTCCTCACCGAGGGCATCCGCGCGCACGCCAACGTGGTGTTCCCCGCCCAGTCCTACGCCGAGAAGGAAGGCACGATCGTGCACCCTGACGGGCGCTTGCAGCGACTGCGCCCCGCGATCGGCCACCAGGGCGAGAGCCGCGCCGAGTGGTCCGTGATCGCCGAGCTGGCCCGCCGCTGCGGGGCCGACCTGGAGGTGCTCACCGGTGCAATGGCCAGCCGCCGGCTGTTCGACGCGGTGCCCTTCTACGCCGGGCTGACGCTGGAGGAGATCGGCGGGCGCGGCGTGCGCTGGCAGGAGCGTGACGCCGCCTCGGCCTTCCCGGACGCTCCCGCGCCCGACTCCCAGGGACAGCCCTACGTCGCGGTGCCCTCCCCCAACGGCGCCTTGCGCCTGGGCAGCTTCCGCTCGATCTGGGCCTCGCCCGAGGTCGAGGTCTCCCCCGCGCTGAGGTTCCTGCATCCCGACCAGTGCGTGGAGATGTCGCCGGCCGACGCCGAGCGGCTCGGGCTCTCCCAGGGCGATCGGGTACGCGTGGGGCCCGAGCACGCCTCGGTGCGCGCCACCGTCGCGCTGCGCGCCGCCAGTCCCGCCGGCTCGGTGTTCCTCCAGGAGGGCATCGGCGCCGACAGTGCCAACGCACTCGAAGGCCCGCTGGTCGAGGTGCACAAGGCATGAGCTACCTGGCCGTCGTCGGCTATTTCGAGCCCTGGTGGATCCAGATCGTCAAGGCGATCGTGATCTTTGCCGTGGGCCTACAGCTGGTGCCCGTGGTGCTGATGGCCGAGCGCAAGATCATGGGCCGCATGCAGGGCCGCTACGGACCCAACCGCGTGGGACCCTACGGTGCGTTGCAGCCGCTGGCGGACATCCTCAAGCTGCTTACCAAGGAGCAGTCCCGGCCCACCACCTCGATCGGGTTCCTGTTCGCGATCGCGCCCATGATCTCGATCCTGACGGCCGTGGCGGCCTTCGCGATCATCCCCTTCGGCGACGCCCAGGACATCTTTGGAACGAAGGTAGGGCTATATGGGATCGACGTCTCGATCGGTCCCCTGTACGTATTTGCCTTCGGCGCCATAGCCTTCTACGGGATTATGCTTGGGGGCTGGTCTTCGGGCTCGAAGTACTCGTTCCTGGGTGCCATGCGCGGCGCCGCCCAGCTGATCTCCTACGAGGTCTCCCAGGGGCTCGCCCTGGTCGGCGTGATCTTCACCTCCCAGACCCTGTCGCTCACCGGGATCGTGCACGCCCAGGCGGGCATGTGGTACATCGTGCCCCAGTTCGTGGGCTTCCTGATCTTCCTCGTGGCGGGCTTTGCCGAGACCAACCGCGCGCCCTTCGATCTGGTCGAGGCCGACGCCGAGCTGGTCGGCGGCTACAACACCGAGTACGGCGGCGGGGGCTTCGCCTCCTACTACTTCGCCGAGTACCTCAACGTGCTCGTGATCTCGGGCATCGTCACCACCGTGTTCCTCGGGGGTTGGCTGATGCCCTTCGGCATCCACCCCCCCGGCTGGGTCGACCCGATCGTGGTGCTCTTCAAGATGAGCCTGATCACGTTCCTCTTCATCTGGGTCCGCGCCACCCTGCCGCGGCTGCGCTACGACCAGCTGATGAGCTTCGGCTGGAAGATCCTGCTGCCCCTGGCGACGCTCAACGCGCTCGTGACCGCGATCCTCGTGGTGGTGACCCACTGATGGCCTGGGATCCCGGAGACGATGTTGTCGAGGTGCTGCGCGGCCCCAAGGCCGGCGGCGCCGGTGGCGCCTACCGCGCGTTCGGCGAGACCCTGCGCGGTTTGAAGACCACGTTCGCGCGAATCGCCGAGGGCGTCAACACGATCTCCTATCCCGAGGAGAAGGTGCCGGTCTACCCGCGCTTCCGCGGACGCCACAAGCTGCACCGCTTCGAGGACACCGGGCTTGAGAAGTGCGTGGGTTGCTCGTTGTGCGCCGCCGCCTGCCCGGCCGACTGCATCCGTGTGGTGGCCGCCGAGAACACACCCGAGCAGCGCGTCTCCGCCGGGGAGCGCTACGCCGCGGTCTATGAGATCAATCTCAGCCGCTGCATCTTCTGCGGCTACTGCGAGGTGGCCTGTCCGTTCGACGCGATCACGATGGGCCACGACTACGAGATGTCCGACTACACCCGCTCGGATCTGATCTTCACCAAGGAGATGCTGCTCGCCGAGCCCCTGGAGCGCACCCCGCTTCGGAACGAGGGCGAGTAGGGACCGTGACGCGATGAGCGCCGTCCTCTTCTTCCTCGGGGCCCTCGGTGTGATCGCCGGCGCGCTCGGCGTGGTGATCCTGCGCGACCCCTTCTACAGCGTGCTCGCGCTCGTCGGGCACCTGCTCTCGCTCGCCGTGCTCTTCCTGCTGCTGCGCGCCGAGTTCGTCGCGGCCGTGCAGGTCGTCGTCTACGCCGGGGCCGTGATGGTGCTCTACGTGTTCGTCGTCGCCTACGTCGGGGACGCCGGTGAAGGCATCGGAGAGCGGCTGCGCTCGCCCGGCGCGGTCGGCTCGAACCTGCGCCTCGGCGCCATCCTGGTGGCCGGCTCGCTGATGGTCGAGCTGTTCATCGCACTGCTCGGCACCGGGCTTGAGGCGATCGACTCCAAGGGCGCCGGCTACTCGGTGGGCGCACCCGAAGCGGACACCTTCGGCACCCCGGCCTACATCGGCAAGCTGCTGCTGACCCGCTTCCTGCTGGTCTTCGAGGTCGCCTCGCTGCTGCTCACGATCGCGGCCGTCGGCGCCGTGGTGCTCGCTCGTCGCCGCGGTGGCCTGGGCGAGCCCGGCGCGGAGGACCCGCCGCTGGACCTGTTGCGCCCGCGCGGCACCGGCACCATGGCCGAGGGCGTCGGCACGCTCGTCTTCGCCGCCGGGCACGACCGCCCCGAGGAGTTCCAGACCCAGGGCAAGGGGGGCGGCTGGTGAGCATCGCCTGGTACCTGGCCGTGTCGGCGATCGTGTTCTCCCTGGGGGCCGCCGGCGTCATCACGCGCCGCAACCCGCTCGTGGCCCTGCTCTGCCTGGAGCTGATGCTCAACGGCGCCAACCTCGCCCTGATCGCGTTCTCGCGCATGTGGGGCGACGGCGACGGGCAGATCCTGGCGCTCGTCGTGATGACGGTCGCCGCCTGCGAGGTCTGCATCGGCCTGGGCATGATCGTGGCGATCTACCGCAAGAACCTGCCGATCGACGTGGACGAGCTGCGGGAGCTACAGGGATGAGCGGGGGACGCGGATGAGCGCCACGACGTTCGGCTGGCTGGTGCTGGCCTTCCCGCTGCTCGGCGTGCTCGTGATCGGGCTTGGCTTTCGCTCGCTGCCTGGGCGCAGCGCCGGCTGGATCGCAACGGGCGCGATCTTCCTCGCCTTCCTGGCGGCGCTCGGCGCGCTGATCAAGCTGCAGGGCTACTCCCCGGCGCACCGCCAGGTGACGTCCTCGCTGTGGGATTACGCCAAGACCGCGGGTGTCGACGCGCAGCTCTCGATCCTGGTGGATCCGCTGTCGGTGTTCATGATCCTCGTGGTCACCGGGGTCTCGACGCTGATTCACCTCTACTCGGTCTCCTACCTGGACCAGGACCGGGGCTTCGCGCGCTTCTTCGCCTACCTCAACTTCTTCGTGTTCTCGATGCTGCTGCTGGTGCTCGCCGGCAACTTCCTGCTCTTGATCGTGGGCTGGGCGTTCGTGGGCGCCGCCTCCTACCTGCTGATCTCCTTCTGGTACCGGCGCACCACCGCCACCCGCGCCGGGATCAAGGCCTTCGTGATCAACGTAGTCGGCGACGTCGGCCTGGTGCTCGGGACCTATTTCATCTTCAAGCACTCCGGCACCCTGGACTTTTTGAAGACCTTCCACGCGGCGCCCCAGATCTTCAGCCGCGACGAAGGCGATCTCGTGGCGGGCTGCGTGCTGCTGCTCGTGGGCGCTTTCGCCAAGTCCGCCCAGATCCCGCTACACACCTGGCTCCCGGACGCCATGGAGGGCCCCACCCCGGTCAGCGCGCTGATCCACGCCGCCACGATGGTCACCGCGGGGGTTTACCTGATCGCGCGCATGCACCCCTTGTTCGACCTCGCCCCCGCCGCCCAGGACGTGGGCGCGATCGTGGGCGCCGCCACGCTGTTGATCGCGGGCACCATCGGCCTGGCCCAGACCGACATCAAGCGCGTGATCGCCTACTCCACGATGTCCCAGATCGGCTACATGATCATGGGCGTCTCGGTGGGCGCCTACGCGGCCGGGCTCTTTCACCTGATGACCCATGCCTTCTTCAAGGCCCTGCTGTTCATGGGCGCCGGCTCGATCATCGGGGCGATGGGCGGCGAGCAGTCGCTGGAGAAGATGGGCGGCTTTCGCAAGGCCATGCCCTTCACCTACGGCTGCTTCATCATCGGCGGGCTCGCGCTCTCGGGCATCCCGCCGTTCGCGGGCTTCTTCTCCAAGGACGAGATTCTGCTCGTCACCGGCGAGCGCGGAGGCTGGCACTGGGCGCTGTACGTGGTCGGCTACATCGGGGCCTTTCTGACCGCGATCTACACCTTCCGCATGATCTTCCGCGCCTTCCACGGCGAGCCCGTGGCCGAGGCCCGCGAGCTAGAAGGCGGCCGTCTACGCCACACCGAGGTGCCGAGGAACCCAGCCAACGGTGAGGTCGAGGACACCGACGTCGGCTTCCCCGGCCCCCACCACACGACGGCCGAGCACGCGCTGCCGATGCGCGTGGCCATGGGCCTGCTGGCGGTGGGCTCGATCGGCGCGGGCCTCTTGCAGGTACCCAAGGTCGACTTCGTGATCGACGACTTCCTGCGCCCCACCTTCGCGGACTCGCGCCTCTATGACACGCACACCAAGAGCGGCCTGCTGGCCTTTGGTCTGATCCTGGGCACGCTCGTGGGCCTGGCCGGGATCGGCGTGGCCTACGGCATCTGGGTCAAGCGACCCACGCTCGCCGTCGCGGCACGCGAGCGTCTGAAGCCGCTGTACGCGCTGTTCGTCAACAAGTGGTACTTCGACGAGCTGATCGACCTCATGATCGTGCGTCCCGCCGCCTGGGCCGGGCGCTTCGCGCGCGGCACCTTCGAGCGCCTCGTGGTCGAGGGCACGATCGTCGGTGGCAGCAGCGGCCTGGTGCGCGCCGGCTCGGCCGCCGTGCGCGCCACCCAGAGCGGCTTCCTGCGCTACTACGCGGCGCTGCTCATGCTCGGCGTCAGCGCGCTCGGCCTCTACTTCCTACTACAGGCCTGAACGAGGATTTGAGCTGATCCGATGCCACTTTCCATCCTGATCTGGTTGCCCGCGGCATGCGGTCTACTTGGCGCCCTGCTCGCGCCCCGCGGCGCCCGCGCCGGACGTCTGCCGGGACTGCTGGCCCTGTTTGGAGCGGTGGCGGCGCTGGCGCTCGCGATCGGCTACATCGCGGACTTCCACAGTGGCGGGCATGGCTTGCAGCACGTCACCGACCTGGTGTGGATCTCGGAGCTGGGCATCCACTACAAGCTCGGCGTCGACGGCCTCAACGTCTTCCTGGTCGGCCTCACCGCATTGCTGTTCAGCGCCGCCGTGATCGCCGCCAACCTGCGTTCGTGGGATCGCCCGAAGCTCTTCTACTTCCACTTCATGCTCGCCGAGTCCGCCGTGCTGGGGGCGTTCCTCGCGCAGGACTTGGCGCTGTTCGTGGCGTTCTTCGATCTGATGCTGATCCCGTTCTACTTCCTGATCGGCGGCTGGGGCACCGGCCCGGATCGCGTGAAGGCCACGATCAAGCTCGTGATCTACACCCTGGTGGGTTCGCTGCTGATGCTCGCCGCAGCGATCGCCACCGGCGTCCTGGCCTCCCAACAGAACGGTGAGCCAATCACCTTCGTGCTCTCCAACCTCCAGGCCCTGCCCCTGAGCAGGGGCTCCCAGGAGTGGATCTTCCTGTTCTTCGCCGCCGCCTTCCTGGTCAAGATGCCCGCCTTCCCGCTGCACGGCTGGATGCCCGACGGCTACCGGGCGATGCCGATCGAGGTGCTGATGGTGTTCTCCGGGGTGCTCTCCAAGGTCGGCGCCTACGGCTTCCTGCGGATCGTGCTGCCGCTGT
Organism: uncultured Solirubrobacterales bacterium; assembly: GCA_963813115.1. Lineage (GTDB taxonomy): Bacteria > Actinomycetota > Thermoleophilia > Solirubrobacterales > Solirubrobacteraceae > Palsa-744. Next base: position 1,139,497 of record CAWEXS010000002.1, on the reverse strand, counting down.
TCCCCCAGGCCGCCGCCCATTTCCAGCTGCTGATGCTGCTGATCGGGCTGGCCTCGATCCTGTATGGCTCCGCGGTGGCCTTCACGCAGACCGACGCCCGCCTGATCGCGGGATATTCCTCGGTCGCCCAGCTCGGCTTCATCACGATCGGGATCTTCTCGCTGAACCCCCAGGGCGCCCAGGGGGCGCTGCTACAGATGCTCAACCACGGCCTCGTGGTCGCGCCACTGCTGTTCATCGTGGCGTTGCTCGCCCAGCGTGCGGGCGGCTCTGAGGACATCCGTGAGATGGGCGGCATCGCCTTCCGCGCCCCGGTGCTGGCCACGATCTTCCTGATCGTCGCGCTCGCCACGCTCGCGATCCCGGGCTCGTCGAACTTCGCGGGTGAGTTCCTGATCCTGCTGGGGGTCTTCAAGGCCAAGCTCACGATCGCGATCCTCGCCTTCAGCGGCGTGGTGATGGCCAGCGTTTACGCGCTGCGGCTGTTCATCCGCGCGATGCACAACCGCGTTGGACCCCAGGTGAAGTCGCGTGAGATCGGGCTGCTCGACGGGCTCGTGCTGGTGCCACTCATCGCCGTGATCCTCTTGCTCGCACTCGACCCCCAGATCGCACTGCACCGCAGCGAAGGCTCGGTCAACTCATCGGTGGCCGCGGCACACACTGCCCTGCACCCCGCCCCCTCGACCTCGGCGAGCGTGGCCCCATGACCCCACTTGCCAGCGCCCACCTCAAGGGTCCCCACATCGACTTCGCTGCGCTGTCCCCCCTGATCGCGCTGCTGGGCGGCGCGATCGTGGTGTTGCTGGTCGGCTTGCTCAGCTCGCGGCGCGTACGCGAGCAGCTCGTGCCCTTGCTCAGTCTCGTCGTACTGGCCACCGCCGCGGGCCTGACGATCTGGCAGTGGCACGCCGAGAAGTCGGTGGCCTCGGGGGCGCTGCGGATCGACGACCTCTCACTGGTGCTGAACCTGATCCTCGTGACCGGCGGGGCCTGCACGGTGCTGCTGGCCTGGCGCTCCCTCGCGCCACGCGAAGCGGCGCACGGCGAGTTTCACGCGCTGCTGCTCACCTCGATCGGGGGCATGGCACTGCTGGCCGCCGCCCAGAACATGGTCGCCGTGTTCATGGGCCTTGAGCTGCTGTCGATCCCCCTCTACGTGCTGTGCGCGACCGAGATGCGCCGCGAGCACTCGCTGGAGTCCGGCCTGAAGTACCTGATCATCGGCTCGGTCGGCTCGGCCACCCTGCTCTATGGCATCGCCCTGATCTACGGGGCCACCGGCGCCACCGACTTCGCGACGATCGCAAGCGCGATCGCGCAGCACAGCCTCGGCGGCGACGTGCTGCTCCTGACCGGCATCGCGCTGTGCGTGGCCGGGCTCTGCTTCAAGGCCTCGGTGGCGCCCTTCCACCAGTGGACCCCCGACGTCTACGAGGGGGCCCCGACGCCCGTGACGGCCTTCATGGCGGTCGCCACCAAGGTCGCGGCGCTCGGCGTGTTCCTGCGCTTCTTCGACGTGGCCCTGATCGAAGCCCAGGACAGCTGGGGCCCGGCATTGGCGACCCTGGCGACGATCACGATCCTGGTGGGCAACGTGGGCGCGCTCGGACAGTCCTCGCTGAAGCGGATGCTGGCCTACTCCTCGGTGGCCCAGGCCGGGTACATGCTGGCCGGCGTCGTCGTCGCAAGCCAACTGGGGGTCAAGGCCACGGTGTTCTACCTGGCGGTCTACCTGTTCATGAACATGGCCGCCTTCGCCGTGATCGTCGCCCGCGAGCGCGAAACCGGATTGGGCGATGACATCCAGGCGCTGGCCGGGCTCGGGCGCGAGCGCCCCTGGCTGGCCTGGCCGATCACGCTCTCGATGCTGGGTCTCGCCGGGATCCCCGCGACGGCGGGCTTCATGGGCAAGTTCTATTTGATCGATGCCGCCGTAGCGGGCGGCTACGCCTGGCTCGGGGTGGCGATCGTGATCGGCTCGATGATCTCGCTGGGCTACTACCTGCCGGTGATCGCCACGATCTGGATGCGCGAGGCACCCAGCCTCACCCCCGCCCCGCTGATAGGCGGGGGACTGCCGCTGATCGCGGGTGGCTCTCCGGAGTTGGACGACGGGCCGGGCGAGGGCAGCGCGGCCGCGTCTCCGCGCAAGCGGGGTACACAGCCAGAGGTTCTGCTCGTCGCCGTGCCGGCCGCAGCGGCCACGCTCTTCTTCGGGATCGTGCCCCAGCCGCTGTTCGATCTCGTGCACGGCGCGGGCAGCAGCTTCGGGCTGTTCTAGCTGTTGTGCCCGGTGACGTCCCGAACGCGGGTGCGGGGTGGTCGGTTGCCGAGCGCTGTGTGTGTGCGGCGCTCGTTGTAATGGTTGATCCAGTGTGGCAGTGCTTGGCTGCGGGCGTCGGATGATGCGTACTGGAGCGCGTATGCCCACTCACGTGTCAGTGTTTGGTGGAAGCGCTCGATCTTTCCGTTGGTCCTGGGCGTGTAGGGCCGCGTGCGGATGTGAAGGATCGCGCGTTGCCTGAGCAGTTGCCTGAAGCTCTTGCTCTGGGTGTAGACGAACGCGTTGTCGGTCATGATCCGCTCACACACGATCCCCTGCTCTAAGAACCAGTCCAGCGCGCGGCGCGTGAACGCTGTGACCGTAGCGGCGGTCTCGTCGTTGTGGATCTCCGCGTAGACAAGCCGTGAGCAGTCGTCGATGATCGAATGCACGTACTCCCAGCCGACCCTTCTTGAGCGTTTGGTGCGATCGCCGGTCACGGCGTGCCCGGGCTCGGTGAACTTGCCAAGCTTCTTGACGTCCATGTGCAGCAGATTGCCGGGACACGGCCACTCGTAGCGGACCACGGCGGGAGCCTCTGGTCGTGGCTGGCGTGAGCAGCCACCACGACGCAGCACCTGATGGATCGTCGAATGCGACCTTTCGATGTCTGGCTCGCCCGCTAACCGTCGCGGACTCCAACCGGTGTGCTCTCGCCGCTCACAGATCCGCGCGGCCTCCTCGCCCGGCACCTGCTTCGGGCTGCGGTGCGGCCGCGAACTGCGGTCTTCCAAGCACGCGAGCGTGACGCGATCGGGCTCCTGCGCTACGCGCCAGCGGCGCACCCACTCCCAGCACGTTGACTTCGCCACGTTGCAAGCATCCGCCGCCGCCTGCAACGTGAATCCTTCCTCCTCGACCAGCAGCACCAAGCGGAGCCTGCCGATCTGAGTGAGTGGAGCGTTAGCGTGTTGCATTCCGGGCCTCCGTTGAGGTCAGTGAGCTTTGACACCCACAGCCTCTCGGCAGGCCCGGACCTACCCCACAACCACGTTCACAACGTCCCTGGGCACGTCAGCTAGCCACACTCGCCCTCGATGTGTGTTTGCCTATACGGGCGAATTCTTCTAAGCTGACTTCATTAATTGCTAGAGCACGCCTGAAACGGGACGACTGTGCGCAAGCAGAAAAGCTTCATCGAACGTGCCAAGCGCTTCCTGACCAGTGCCAGGGGTCTGATCCTGACCATCGGCGCACTGGCCGCCGCAGTCGGGTCGGTGCTCGCGCTGATCCCGAAACCCCCACCTGATCCGATCCCAGCAGTGCTGAAGGCCAACTTCAGCAATCTGCGCGTGGACCGCGACGTCGCACTCAGTGAATACGAAGCGCGGATCGGGGCCCACGCCCTGGCGTCTGTCGGGCGCTCTCCTTCGCATCCGCCCTACCTGCCCGGGTCGCGCTATCGACTGGCGGCCGACATCGTGCAACCGATCCTGAGGCCCATCCCGAGACCAACTCTAAGGCACATCGTGACGACCACCACGACAACGGAAACCCCGACTACTGTGACAAGCAGCGAGATCGACCGCACGATCGTCACCACGGATGGAACCACGACGACCGAATCCGGGGCACCGGACTCGACGGTGATCACGAGCGACGGAACCATCCCCGAACCTCCCAAACCCGCGACCCGCCTGGCGAGTAAAACGAGCTTCGTAGAGCCGTCCTCCTCCTCCTCGACGCCGTTTCGTGTTGTCGGCAACACGCAGGTCAAGGAAGGCGCGGGTGCTCTCGCAAGCCAGCAGACGGCGGTGGTGGCGGCGCTCACGAGCATCCCCGTCACGACTGCGCAGCTGCCGGGATTGGAAGCTACAAACCAAGCATCCCCCACCGACCAGAGCGTTCGGATCGCGGTCCCCGACAGCTGCCCCAAAGCCTGCGCGGTCACCTCCATGATCGACCAATCGCTCGCCCACCACTCAGACCCGATCGCCGCCGCCCGCGCGCTCGAGCGCGCGCTCGCAGAATCGCGGGGACAGATACGCGATAACAAGTTCTATCCGCTTGGTGTGACGGTCAGCTACACGGTCGAGCTGGCCGGGTTCGCGCACCGTGAGGCCATCCTGGAGTGGTCGCTCTGGTCAAAGTCGACCCACCGCCCACTTCCCAAACGATGGCTGCGAGAAGTGATCGCGATGCAGATCAAGCCGGAAGCCGACGACGAGTCGTTCGTCAGCAGGTTCTGGATTCCCTACCCACCGCCGCACGGTAACTACGTGGTCCACCTGACTTTGTATGACAGCAAGGGCGTCGCCCACGGCGAAGCCGAAACGGCACCTCCCTTCCACTGAGCGCAAAAGCAGGGGAGGGAGCGCGCGATCCTTAGGGCCTATCCCGGCATAGGTCCTAAGCTCGGCGCCGAGGAGGCCGCCGCACGCTCCGCGTCGCGCAGCTGGCCCTCCACCAGATCCAGACCGGCATCCCAGAAGCCCGGGTCGGCGAGATCGACGCCGACGATCTCACCCAGCTCCTGCGGGCTGCGCGAGCCACCGGCGGCCAGCATTTCCAGGTAGCGCGGCACAAACTCCTCCCCCTGCTGCTCATAGCGCTGGTAGACCGAGAGCGCCAGCAGCTGACCGTAGGCATAGGCGTACACGTAGCCGGGAGAGCCGATGAAGTGCGGAACGTATGACCACCAGGAGCGGTAGCCCTCGGTGATCTCCACCGAGTCGCCCAGCAGCTCGCTCTGACTGTCGGCCCACAGCTCCCCGAAGCGGTCCACCGACAGCTCGCCCTCCTCACGGCGGGCGGTGTGAACCTGCTCCTCGAAGCGGTTCATCGCGACCTGACGAAACACGGTCGCAATCGCCCCCTCCAGGTTCTCGGCCAGGAGCGCCAGCCGCGAGGCGGGGTCTGAGTCCTGCTCCAGCAGCCGTCCAAAGACAATCGTCTCGCCGAACACCGAGGCGGTCTCCGCGAGCGTGAGCGGAGTCCCCTGGTGAAAGACGCCCTGACGAGCCGCCAGCGCGAAGTGCACCCCGTGGCCCAACTCGTGCGCGAGCGTGAGCACGTCGCGGCGGCGAGCGGTGTAGTTGAGCAGCACGTACGGGTGCAATGAAGGCACACCCGACGCGCAGAAAGCCCCTCCGCGCTTGGCCGGGCGCACGGGCGCGTCGATCCAGCGCTCGTCGAAGAATCGCTTCACGAGATTGCCCAGCTCGGGCGAGAAGGAGGCGTAGCAGTCCAGCACCAGCTCGCGGGCCTCGGCGAAGGAGAACGTCACCTCGTCCGCCGTCACCGGCGCCATGCGGTCGTAGTCGGCGAGCTTCTCCACCCCGAGCAGACCGGCCTTCAACCGGTACCAGCGCCGCGCCAGCTCGTAGCGCCCGCGGACGGCCTCGATCAGGGCACGCACCGACTCGTCGCTCGCCTCGTTGGCGAGATTGCGCGCGGCCAGCCAGTTGGGGTAGCTGCGCAGGCGATCGTCGGTGGCCTTGTCGGCCAGCAGCGTATTGAACACGAAGGCACGCGTGCGCAGGCCGGGCGCGAGCGCCGCGGTGACCGCCGCGGCCGTGGTGCGACGCAGCTCACGATCGGGCAGCGCGAGGTTGCTGAGCGCCATGTCCAGAGCGACCTTGCCGGTGCCCGAGGCAACGGCGCCGCGAGCCTCGTCACTCTCGGCATCCGCGCCGGGCAGCTCCACCTCGATCGCGGAGGTCAGCTCGTCGAACAGCCGCGACCAGGCGCCCGCACCGGTGACCGACTTCTCGGCGAGGATCTTCTCCTCCGGCTCGCTACGCATGTGTTCGCGGTAGCGCCGCACGTTGCCGAGGTGGTGGCGGGCGAAGTCCAGCGCCTCGCCGCTGAGCAGCCCCTCGGCCTGCTCGTCTGAAAGCGCGGCCCACTCCAGGTCGAAGAACAAGAGCGTGGTCTCGATCTCGGTCTCGCGCTCCTGCACCTTCTGCATCAACGCACCGTAGGCCGGGTTGGCGGTGTCGGTGGAGAACCGCAGCCCCGCGTAGGTCCCGGCCCGGCCGACCAGCTCGTAGATCACCGCCAGCTCGGTCATCGCCTCGGCCAGCTGAGCGCCGTCGATCTCCGCGAGCCGACCGGCGTAACGCGCGGCGAAGCCCTGCGCATGCGTGAGCGCATCGCTCAGCTGACGCTCAACCCCGGCCTCGCCCTGGCCGTCGACGAGCGGCTCCAGATCCCAGGCGGTCCCGAGCAGCTCGGGGTCGGAAAGCTCCGGTAGGTCAGCGGCCATGGTGGCAGAGCTTAGCCATCGCGGCGGGCGCTGTCGGCGCCGTCCGGGCGACAACCTAGGATCCTCGACCCCGTGCATGAGACGACTCCCAAGGTGTTCCTGATCGCCCGGCCCTCGATCGACGTCGAGGGGATTCGCGGCTATCTGCGCGAGGTTGGCGGGGAGTCGTGGTTGGAGCGCCGCCTAGAGGAGACCGAGCGGCCCAACGGCGGCGAGCTGATCGTCGAGTTCGGTGGACGCGCCTGCTATCGCAGCTGGGAGCCCGGGCTGAACCCGAACGTGACCAGGGTGCGCACCGATCAGCGCGAGTACTTCGCGAACATCCTGCGCAGCGCCCACGGGAGCGTGCTGGAGCACGCCAGCTACTCCTTCGCGCTGCGCGACGTGAGCCGTGTCTTCACACACGAGCTTGTCCGGCATCGCGCCGGCTCGGCCTTCAGTCAGGAGAGCCTGCGCTACGTGCGCCTGACCGACATCGGCTTCCGCGTGCCCCCGGCCCTGGAGCCCGTCCGCGAGCAGGTGCTCGCGATCGTCGAGCAGCTGGAGGAGTTCCAAGTGAGCGCCGCCGGCGCGCTGGGAATCGACGAGGAGGGGGTGCCCTTCCACGTCAAGAAGGAGGTCACCTCGGCGCTGCGGCGCCTCGCCCCGATCGGACTCTCCACGGACATCATGTGGACCGCCAACGCCCGCACGCTGCGCCACGTGATCGAGATGCGCACCGCCGAGGGAGCCGAGGAGGAGCTGCGGCTCGTCTTCGATCAGATCGCGCGCATCATGCAGGCAGAGGCCCCGGGGCTCTTCCAAGACTTCGCTCGTCAGGACGACGGGTCCTGGGTCCCGGAGTACCGCAAGGTCTAGAAGGTCAGCGCTGCCGCGAGGTCGGCGCAGCCGCTAGTCCTCCTGGGCCTGTAGCTCCCTTACGCGTCCCTCCAGCTGCGACATCACGTCGGGGTCGCGCAACGTTGTGACGTCGCCCAGAGCACGCCCCTCGGCGATGTCCCTGAGCAGCCTGCGCATGATCTTGCCCGAGCGGGTCTTGGGGAGATCGTCGGCCCAGATGATGCGCCGGGGACGGGCGAACTTGCCGATCCGCTCGGCCACGGTTGCACGAATGCCCTCCACGGTGCGCTCGTCGCCCTCGAGGTTGCCCTGGAGCGTCACGAAGGCCACGATCGCCTGCCCGGTGTCCTCGTCGTGCTGACCGATCACCGCCGCCTCCGCCACGTCGACGTGCGCCACAATCGCGGACTCGACCTCGGCCGTCGAGAGCCGGTGCCCGGAGACGTTCACCACGTCGTCGATCCGCCCGATCACCCACAGGTAGCCGTCCTTGTCGCGGCGCGCCGCGTCACCCACCAGGTAGATCTCGCTGCCGAAGCGCTTGAAGTAGGTCTCGACGAAACGCTCGTCCTCCTTGTAGAGCGTGCGCAGCATCGACGGCCAGGGGTGGGTGAGCACAAGCAAGCCCTGACCCTCCTCGATCGGCTCGCCGGTGGACTCGTCGCGCACCTCCGCCCGTACGCCCGGGAAGGGCTGGGTGGCCGAGCCGGGCTTGGTGGCCGTGATCCCGGGTAGCGGCGTGATCATGATGGCGCCGGTCTCGGTCTGCCACCAGGTGTCGACGATCGGGCAGCGTTCGCCACCGATCACCTGGTGGTACCAGAGCCAGGCCTTCGGGTTGATCGGCTCGCCCACTGACCCGAGCAGTCGCAGTGAGGAGAGGTCATGCTTGCCGGGCCACTCGGCGCCCCACTTGATGCAGGCTCTGATCGCGGTCGGCGCGCAGTAGAGGATGCTGACCCGATAGCGCTCGATCAGCTCCCACCATATGCCCTTGTTGGGATAGTCCGGCGCGCCCTCCCACATCACCGAGGTCGCGCCGTTGGCCAGGGGTCCGTAGACGATGTAGGAGTGACCGGTGACCCAGCCCACATCGGCCGCGCACCAGTAGACGTCGGACTCGGCCTTGAGGTCGAACACGTAGCGATGGGTGGCCGCCACACCCGTCAGATAGCCACCGGTGGTGTGCAGGATGCCCTTGGGCTTGGCCGTCGAGCCCGAGGTGTAGAGGATGTAGAGCGGGTGCTCGGCGTCCAGCGCCTCGGCCGGGCAGTCCGCGGCGGCGGCCTCCACGATCTCGTCGTAATAGACGTCGCGCCCGTCGCGCATCTCGCAGGGCACGCCCTTGCTCCTGACCACCACGATCCGCTCCAGGGTCGCAAGGTCGCCCATCACCTCGTCCACCCGCTCCTTCACCGGCGCGGTCTTGCCCTTGCGCGCGGCGCCGTCGACGGTGATCAGCACCCGTGCCTCGGAGAACTCCATACGCTCGCGCACCGCCTCCGCGGAGAAGCCACCGAAGACCACGTTGTGCGGCGCCCCGATGCGGGCACAGGCGAGCATCGCCACCACCACCTCGGGGATCATCGGCAGGTAGATCCCCACCACGTCGCCCTTGCTCACACCGAGACCCTTCAGGGCGTTGGCGAAGCGCTGCACCTCGGCGAGCAGCGCCGCGTAGGTGATGTCGCGCTCCTCGCCCTCCTCCCCACGCCAATGAAACGCGACACGCTCGCCGCGCCCGGCCTCGACGTGACGATCCAGGCAGTTGTAGGAGACGTTGAGCGTGCCGCCCGTGAACCACTTGTAGAACGGCGGGTTGGAGTCATCGAGCACGGTGTCCCACCTCTGGAACCAGTGCAGCCGCTCGGCCTGCTCGACCCACCACGCCTCGGGGTCGCTCTCGGCCTGCGCGTAGATCGCGGGATCGCTCAGCAGCGCCCGCTCGGTAAATGCGTCCGGAGGCTCGAAGCGCTCGACGTCCAACAGCTCCGCGAGCCGGCTGTCCAGCGCCTCGCCGGTGACCGGCTCGTGTTCATTGCCCATCGCTCCGCCCCTTCCAGGTTCTACCCAGGGTTACCCACCGCCAGGACAGGTTATCCGGCCCCCGGCTCGCCTCTAGCGGCGCGCGGAGCGCTTGCGCCGGCGACGTCCGGATCCACCGGCGCCGGCCTCCGTCGGTTCGGGCGCCGGACCGGCGGTGGCCGCTACAGCCACGGAGCCCTTGCCGCGGCTGGGAGTGTCGCCGCTGCGCGCGGCACGGACCTCGGCCGACGTGGGCCAGGGCCTCGGCTCCCCCGCGGGCCAGGCCGGTGGGTCGCCCTTGGGCCACTTCCCCATCAGCAAAATGCCGAGACCGACCATCCAGAAGGCGGGAACGACGTCGAGCTGGGGCGCCGGCAACAGCAGCAGCAGCGCCGAGAGCCCACCGATCATGCCCATCCAGCGAGGCAGCAGGCCAACCTTGACCGAGCCCAGCATCACGATCACGATGCTGGCGGCGAACACGATCGCCATCAGTGGCGCGACGAGCGCAAGGATGTCGTAGCCGGTGTTGTGAGTGACCGCATTGACGGCATGGCTGCTGAAATCGTGGCCGGTCGCGAACTGGTGGGTCCTGACCGCCAGCACCACCTCGTTGACGAATCCGAGCACCGCGATGCCCACACCCCCGACGAGCACCATCGCGCGCGCGGCCTTGTTGGTCTCGGGCCTGCGAAATCTTGTGGCGTCGAGCACGAACAGCATCGCCAGAATCAGCGCGGCTATCGCCAGCCCGGCCAGCACGCTGCCGGCGATCAGCCCGAAGGCGTGGTGACTCTCGTACTTGATCTCCGGCGCCTGCGGGCTCACGGCCGGATTTGCGTCGCCCCGCAGCGCGGGGGCCAGGCCCTGTAGGACGCCAACCGAGGGCCGTCCGCTGAGCGTGGAGTTGATGATGATGCCGCTGATCAGATAGAGCACACCACCGGCCGCGGTGGGCACACCCAGACGCAACCGCCGCTCACTCTCGTGGGCGACCTGCTCGGAGATCTCAGTCTTGGTGGGCATGCCTACGCGCAGTCTATGAGTTCGTCGCTACGATGGGCACCATGGAAAGCGGTGGACTGGGCGATTTGTTCGGAGATCCTGAGGAGCTTCAGCGTCGCCTGGCGGAGTTCGCCGAGCAGATGCAGGGCCAGCAGCGCCTCGTCTGGGCGGACAACGCGATCAAGCTGGCCGTTGACATGACCGTCGCGGCCGTCAACCGCATCAACCTCCAGGGCGACGCAACGGCCCAGGCCGAACAGGTGCGCACCGTGATGGGGCTGGTGTTCCCCGAGGCCGTCACCCTCGTGCGCGAGGCGCGCGAGGGACTTCAGTAACCGAGTCCAGCAGCCGCAGCGCCCACGAGCACCACCGCAGCGGCCGCATCCCTCACGAGCGGCGGCCGACCAGATCCTCCTCGACGATCAGCATCCCGGCACGCTCGGCCGCCTGCTCCGCCTCGCGCGAGGCGCGCCCCGCGACGATCACCTCCTTGAAGGAACGGAAGCGGAAAATGAACACCACCGAGCCGAGGCCCACCAGCGCGGTGAACGTGGCGATCGCGATCTGCTGACCCACCGAGTAAGCGGCCACCACGTCTGTCGCCGCGGCCCCCGCGAAGACCTTCACGAGCAGCGCCTGCTGCACACCGGCGCCACCGGGCGTGAACGGCACCGCGCCGGCGACTTGATTGACGCCGAACACGAGCAGCACGTTGCCCACCGAGCCGCCCACGCGGAAGGCATCGAGCAGGAACCAGAAGGCGACGAAGCGACAGATCCAGCCGGCGGCCTGCCAGGCGACCACCTCGCGCAGATAGCGACGGCGGTCACTGAGGATCGTGACCCCCTGGCGCACCCGCGCCCAGAAGGCTTTGACGCGCACCGAGAGCAGCGCGAAGACCACGAGGAAGAGCACCGCCAAAGCGGTCAGGAGGAACAGCGTGAAGCGGAAGTGCTCGGCCAGGTAGGAGATGTCGAACGAGTTCAGCTTCGAGAAATCGGGCGGCTTGGGGAAGACACCCTGCGTGAACGCAAAGATCAGCACGAGTACGCCGACCCCGGCGTCGAAGATCGACTCCACGAAGAACGCGGCCGCAACCGTCGGGTAGGTGGACCCCGGGATCGAGCTGCGCGTGAGAAAGAGCTTGATCACGTCGCCACCGCGTGCCGGGACGACGTTGTTGAAGCCGACCGCCGCGAAGTACGCCCCCCACACGCGCCGCCACTGAAAGGGAACCGCGGGGTAGGCGGCGCGCAGGCTGTGAAAGAACGCCCGCGAGCGCAACGTCAGGTTCAGCCCGAAGAAGAGCATGCCCAACGCGAGCGCACCCCAGCGCACGGCAGCGAGGTCCGAGAAGAAATGACCGACCGCGTTGAAGAACGAGTTGAGGCTGTCGCCGATGGATGTCGCTGCCAGCAGGGTGAGCACGAGTCTCAAGCGTACGGCGAGTGCCCCCGGCCCGGGGCGCGCGGGGCCGTTCTCGTCCTCGCCCCATGTGGTGATCGTCCAGGAGCATCTCCCCGGAAATCGCCCGAACCCGGCCTACGCAGGCGGTATGCTGAGTAGGCAGTATGCCTGGCGGGTCGCACTGTCTGTCTTGCGCGACCGCTGCTCACCCATGCGAGGAGAGTTCGTGATGAGCGACAGCTCCATCGATAAGAAGCCCCCGAAAGCAATGCCCATGAAAGCGTCCGGCTCGGCCCAGCCGACGAAGCGCGCAGCGAGCGCCGAAGACCGCCGCAACACGCGGATCGCCGCGCTCGACGGCCAGCAGGCCGAACTCAAGCGCCAGGCCCAGGAGCGCCGCGAAGAGCGCGGCATGAAGACCGTCTGAGCACTTAAATAATCCCGGGAGCCGGGCTAACGTGGGTGTGTGGCTCTGATTCGCGCCAGTGGACCACTGCGCCGGGAGCTGCGGCGGCTGTTCCCGTCGCGGCCCTTTCATGTTCGCTTCTGGGACGGGGGCGCATTGCAGGGCACCGGCGAGGAGCTGCCGACCTTCTTCGTGAAGCGGCCCTCGGCCCTGGCTCACTTTCTGCGCGCGCCGGGGGCCCTGGGTCTCGGGCGGGCCTACGTCGAGGGCTCGCTGCTGGTCGACGACCTCGACGGCGCCTTCTTGGTGGTCGATGACTGGGAGCCCCCGCCGATCGGCAACGCCGACCGCTTGCGTTTGGGGCTGGCCGTCGCCGCAGCCGCGGCGCCCGGTGGGCTGCCTCGACGCCCGGGCCTTGAGCTGATCCTGCGCGGGGAGCGCCACAGCATCGAGCGCGACAAGGCCGCGATCCGCTACCACTACGACGTCGGCAACGACTTCTTCGCGCTGTTCCTGGACGAGTCGATGACCTACAGCTGCGCGATCTTCTCGCGGGGCGCCCAGACGCTTGAGGAGGCCCAGCTGACCAAGCTCGACCTGATCGCGAGCAAGTTGGAGCTGAAAGCGGGCCAGCGCCTGCTCGACGTCGGCTGCGGCTGGGGCAGCTTTGCCATTCACGCGGCGCGCAACTACGGCGTCACGGTCACCGGCATCACGCTCTCCCCCTCGCAGGCAACGCGCGCCCGTGAGCGAGTCGAGCAGGCGGGTCTGAGCGAGCAGGTGGAGATTCAGGTGAGCGACTATCGCGAGCTGCCCACGTCCGCCTATGACGCGGTGGCGAGCATCGGCATGGCCGAGCACGTGGGGGACCGCCAGATCGATGTCTACGCACGCCAGCTGTTTGAGCTGCTGTGTCCGGGAGGGGTGCTGCTGAACCACGCCATCGCCGCGCTCGACCCCAACAACGATCCCACGGAGGACGAGTTCTCAATGCGCTACGTCTTCCCCGACGGCGAGGCCCTGCCCCTCTCACGCATCCAGCTTGGGCTCGAACGCGCTGGCTTTCACACCGAGCACGTCGAGCAGTTCAGGGATGACTACGCGCTGACCCTCCGCCACTGGACCGAGCGCCTGGACCAGCACCTGGACGAGGCCGTCGCGCTCGCCGGCCCCGACCGCACCCGCGTCTGGCGGCTCTACCTGCGGGCGGCGCGCCACGGCTTCGACACGGCGCTCACCGCGGTCTACCAGGTGAAGGCGCGCAAGCCGCTCTAGCAAGCCGCTCTAGCAAGCCGCCCTGAGCAAACGCGCTCGCCTGGACGTAGGCTTGTCGGCGTGCGAGATGACCTCAACACCGAGGCCGCCACGCCTCTGACCCTGGACGAGGAGCTGCTGCTGTGGCTGGGTGACGAGCCGCCGGAGGTGCGTGCCGCCGATGCCGAGCGCGTCCGGGAGATCGCCGCCGAGTTCGCCCACGGCTTTGACGCGCTGGCCGCGGTCGGACCGGCCGTGACGGTGTTCGGGTCGGCGCGCACCCCCCGCGATCACCCTCACTATCAGCTGGTCCGCGAGGTCGGGGCATGCCTGGGCCGGGCCGGCTACGCGGTCATCACCGGGGGTGGCCCCGGGCTGATGGAGGCCGCCAATCTCGGTGCGAGAGACGCGGGTGCGCTGTCGATCGGCTGCAACATCGAGCTGCCGCGGGAGCAGGCACTCAACCCCTACCTGGACATCGGCTTGCACTTCCGTCACTTCTTCGCGCGCAAGGTCATGTTCATCCGCTACGCCAGCGCGTTCGTGATCGCCCCCGGTGGTTACGGGACGCTCGACGAGCTGTTCGAGGCCCTCACCCTGATCCAGACCACGACCATCCGTCACTTCCCGGTGATGCTCCTGGGCGACGGCGAGTGGGATGGCCTGCTGGACTGGCTGCGCGCGCGGGCGCTGGCCGAGCGCCACATCGACGAGGAGGACCTGGCCGTGTTCCATGCGATTCGCGAGCCCCACGAGGTCTGCGAGATCGTCGACGCGGCCTGCCAACGCCAGCGCGAAGACAGCCGGCATCGCCATCGGCGTGCGCGCGAGCCCCAGGGCCGCAGGGGCGCCCTACAGGCGCGCGGCCAGCAACGCACCGGCGGTTAGGACGATCGCCAGTGAGAGCGCCCCCAGTGCGCCGTCGAGCGGAGCGAGCATCCCCGCCAGCGACAGCTCTTCGGTGCGACCGTCCGCGAGCGTGCGCACGCCGCTGAGAGCGGCGGTACGCCGACGCAGCTCACGCGCCTGGGAGGAAAGCCGTCGCTGAGCGACGCTCATGACCAGCGCACCCCCAGCGATCAACAGCCCGGCGGGAGCGATTCTCAGGGCCTCGACGAAATAGCCGGTGAACGCCGGGAAAGCGCCCCAACCCGCGGCGAACCAGAGATCGCTGTGAAAGCGCCCACCCCATGGCTCCAGGTTGTACGCAACCAGGAAGAACCCCCCTGCAAGCACCAGCGGCGTGAGCGCGGCGGAGACCGTGAGGATGCCACCGACCCCGATGAGCACCGCCGCGAGCAGACTCACGGTCGCCAGGCCGACCAGAACGCGGTCGGAGAGACCGGTGCGCAGCGGCCGGTCGTGAAGCTCATCGAGCGCGTGAGCCGACACGCCGACCGCCAATCCGAAGGCGGCCAACCCCCAGAGCAGCCGATCCAGGTGCACCTGGGGAGCGAGCGCGGCGCCGATCGCGAAATAGCTCAGGTGCCAGGCGGTGTAGGGCGGATGCAGCAGCGTCACCAGATCCCGCCAACCACCGCCGCCCAACGCGTAGAACGCCGGGCGATCAGTCTGCGCGGGCATCACGCGGACACCGGGTCGCCGACATCACGATGCCGCCGCCAAGACTCATACGGCGCACCTGCACGTGCTCGAACCCCGCCTGATGCCAGTACCCCACGATCCGATCGACCGGGTGGCGCGCATAGAAGCCGCGGATGCTGGGACCGAGAAAGCGTCCCACCTCCATCCAGTCACGCGAGACGAGCCGGCCCAGGACCGGGAGCCCGACCGCGGTGTAAAAGCGCCACGCCAACCGCGCCGGAAACCAGGGGGAACGCCGAACTCGAGCGAGGCTGCACGCCCGCCGGGCGCGACCACGCGGGCCAGCTCCCGCAGGGTGGCCGCTGGATCCTCCACGTAGCGCAGCAGATAGGTGAAAGTGAGGACGTCGAAGCTCTCATCCGCGAACGGCAGCTCCTCGGCCTGCCCTTCGACCAGCTCCACGCGCGCGGCGAGTGCGGGCTGTGCCGCGAAACGCGCACGCGCGCCGGCGAGCATCTCGGGGCTCTGATCCAGCGCCACGACCGAGCAGTCGCTGCGGGCGAGTAGCTCGGCGGTGACCATCCCGGTGCCGGTCGCCACATCGAGCACCCGCTCCCCCGCGACGGGCGCCACCGCATCCACCAGCGCGCAGCGCCAGCGGGGATCCTGACCAAAGCTGAACGCAGCGGCCACCCGGTCATAGTGTCGCGGCAGACCGCTGAACAGCTCAAGCGCCTGCCGCTTGCGAGCGGAGGTCATGCCCCCACCGTACCCGGGTCGCCGAGCGGCTGCTCGGCCTCCTCGCCCCCGTCACGCGGCACCGCGCCCAGCCGGGCCAGCAAGCCGTCCCAGGCGATCGCCCGGGCGAGCGCAGCATCGGCGATGCCTCGCGCGCCAACGCCCGGCGGCAGCACAACCTCCCCGCGGGCCTCGCCGTCGGCGGCGTCCGAGAACGGATCGAGCACTCTGAGCCGCTCAATCGAGCTGCAAGCGCGGGGCACCAGCGCCAGGCGCTCGGCGGCGAGCGCGAGCACCTCCGACGCCGACTGCGGTGCCTTGACAGAGGCAACGACCAGTGCCAGCACGCCACGAGAGGCCAGCAGCGCCGCGGCCAACGTGGCGATCGTCGCCTGCCGAGGTCCCCCGCTCGCATCGACCACAACGGTGGCGCAGGGCTGCT
The DNA here is from genome assembly GCA_963813115.1 of uncultured Solirubrobacterales bacterium. Classification (GTDB taxonomy): domain Bacteria; phylum Actinomycetota; class Thermoleophilia; order Solirubrobacterales; family Solirubrobacteraceae; genus Palsa-744. The sequence goes on along the minus strand of CAWEXS010000002.1, from coordinate 1,123,302 downwards.
CGGCGACCGGCAGATAAAGGGTCGCGGCGAGGCCGTCGCGCCAGCGCCGCACCCGCACCCCCTCACCCAGCAGCCGTCGCGTGACGGTCCGATTGACGCCCCGCCCGTCGGGGACCTCGGCGCGCACATCGATGCTCACCGGTCGCAGCGACTGCAGCGCGGCGAGCGACTCGGTGGCGGCCTTCGATGGCTCCCAGGCTCCCGCTAGGTCGCGGGCGCGGGGGGCGATGGCCCGCCAGACACGCGCGTGGTCATCGCGATAGCGGGCACGCCACACGACACCCTCCTCGCCGGCACCGCCACGTACACGCAGCAGCAGCGGATCGTCGAGGAGCCCTGTGGCCGCTCCGCGTATTTCCAGTCCGGCGGACATCGGGCTGCCTTTCCTCGGAGCCGTGCAGACTACAGTGAGCGGCGTGAGCAACCGCGAGCCCGCTCCGGATGGTCAACTGACGAGGGTCCCCGAGCGACTCGTGGATACCAGGCTGGCCCTGCACCGCCTGGCAGAGCAGGTGATCTCCCCCGCCCGCGCACAGGCCACGGGCCGCATCGGCCTGCGTTCGACGCCCGGCGGCTTCGGCACGCCGCTCTTCGGCGACTCGATCCAGCTGCGGGTGATCGGCGATCAATTGATCGTCCAGGAGGGCGAGCGCGAACGTTCGGCACGAATCACGACGCTCGCCGCGATGGCCGAGCACGTGGGGCCCGAGCTGCTGGGCAAGCCCCCGACCGACACCACACCCCTCCACGTCGACCCTGAGGCCTCGACTTTCATGGGCGCCTGGTACGCCTTCGGCGCGTCGGTTCTCGAGGAGCTGCGCAGCGGGGTCGGCGATGAGCTGGAACCCTCGCTGGTGCAGCTATGGCCGGAGCACTTCGACATCGCGGTGGAGCTGGGAGCCGAGCCCGAGGGCAGGCGCGCGGCCTATGGCGCTTCGCCCGGCGACGAGCTACACCCTGGGCCCTACCTCTACGTGGCGCCCTGGGGTCCTGTGCCCGACGGGGAGCTGTGGCAAGCGACAGCCTTTCGGGGAGCCGAACTCGCATACGCGGACCTGCTGAAGACTGAGGATCGGCACGGGATGGCCCTGCGCTTCTTCCGTGAACGGCTGGATGCGCTGAACAAGTAAACCGTTGTGGCCAGGCGGCCAGCCGGCTCAGCGTCGCGTCACAAGCGAGCACCACAATCTGCTGATGCCAACCATCAGCAGATTCATGGGAATTACCATCGCGATGTTCTTTGACGACCACCAGCCGCCGCACTTTCACGCTAGATCAGCGGAGTTCAGCGCCAAGATTCGCCTGGATACGCTGGAGGTGTTGGCGAGTGATCTGCCCCGTCGCGAGCTGCGGCTCGTGCTCGCCTGGGCGGAGATGCATCTGGAGGAGCTAGAAGTGAACTGGCACAGATCCCGCGCAGGTGTAACACTTGAGCCGATCGAGCCATTGCGATGACAGTTCTCACACCAGACATAACGCACGCTGGGGTCCCCCGGCATGGAGCGCTGCGCATCACCTTCGCCGACGGCATCACCGGAGAAGTCGACGTGTTGGACCGTATGCACGGACCGGTGTTCGACCGCGCACGAACGATCAAGGGCTTTGTCGAGGTCTATGTCGACCCCGAGCTGGGAACCGTGGCCTGGCCGGGCGGCGCGGACCTCGCACCCGACACCTTGTACGAGCGCGTGCGCACAGGTCGCTGGCCACATAAGAGCCAAGCCGCATAGTGCCGCGGGCTCCGCGGCGACCCGGGTGGTTTAGCGGGCTCGCTTGTGCGGTAGAACGTGGAGATGGCAAGACCTAAGAATTCCGCCGGGTTGACGGTCGCGGTCACGGGCCCGACAGGGGAGATCGGGCAGGCGGTGATCGGCGCGCTTGAGCGTTCGCGCGAGGTGGGCCACATCCTGGGCATGGCCCGCCGGGCGTTCGACCCGTCCGAGCATGGCTGGAAGAAGTTCTCCTACCGTCGCGGGGACGTGCTCGACCGCGCCGCTGTGGACGATCTGGTGAAGGACGCCGACGTGGTGGTCCATCTGGCCTTCATCATCATGGGCGGCCCGAAGGAGAGCCGGGCGGTGAACCTGGAGGGCTCGCGCAACGTGTTCGAGGCTACCGCGGCGGCGGGCGTGGAACGCCTGGTCTACACCTCCTCGGTGGCGGCCTACGGCTTCCACCGCGACAACCCTCAGCCACTGACCGAGGATGTCCCGGCACGGGGCACGACCAGTCACGACTACTCCGCGCAGAAGGCCGAGGTGGAGGCGCTGCTGCGCGAGACCCTCGACGGAAGCCCCACCGAGGTGTACGTGTTTCGCCCCTGCATCGTCGCCGGGCGCAACGCGCCCCTGCTGATCGACAGTCTGCCCTACACGCAGCTCTCCGAGCGTCTGCCGGGCGCGGTCGCGAGCCTCCTGGAGGGCGTCCCGATCCTCAAGCCGGTGCTGCCCGATCCGGGTGTGCCATTTCAGCTGGTGCACCACGACGATGTCGCCAACGCGGTTCGCGCGGCGGTGCTGGGGCGCGGCTCCCCGGGCGTCTACAACCTCGCCGCAGACGGCCGGCTGACCGTATCGGTGCTGGCCGAGGAGCTTGGCTGGTATTCGATCCCGGTGCCCGAGCTGGCCGTCGACGTGATCGCCGAGATGGTTGGACGCCTGGGCTTCCTGCCCGCGCAGGCACAGTGGGTCAGCGCGTTTCGCGAGCCCGTGATCATGGACGCCGCCAAGGCGCGGCGCGAGCTTCGCTGGCGTCCCAAGCACGATGCGCTGGAGACACTGCGCGAGACGATTACCGCGTCACGTCTAGATCGTCTGATCCGCTAGCCCCGGGCCGGGAGGCTCTCCTAACCGGGACCGTCCGGGGTGCGATATACGGTCGCGAACATGAGCGTTGCGCCTTTCAGCTCCTATGGAGGAGGCATCGACCCGACTGCCGCGATCGGTCACCCTCCGGAGTCGCGCGAGTGGCAACCCGGAGATCCCGCGGTCGCCCCGGAGATCGACGCCAGCGCCAGGATCGAGGCGTTTGTGACCGTCGATGCGGGCACCCGAGAAGCGACGCGCATCGGCGCGAGGGCATGGCTGATGAAGCACGTCCACATTGGCCACGATGCGTGGGTTGGAGCAGACTGCGAACTCGCGCCGGGCACCGTGGTGGCCGGGCATTCGCGTCTGGGCGAGGGTGTGCGGTGTGGCGTGAACGCCACGATCCTGCCCTTCATACTGGTCGGTGACGGAGCCGTGATCGGCGGCGGCGCGGTTGTCACCAAGCACGTGCCGGCGGGCGAGACATGGGCCGGAAACCCGGCCCGCAAACTCGAGTTGACCCCGGCGCCCGATGGCCAGATGCGCTGTGGTTGCTGGCCCGGTCGCGTCAACCCGGCGTGTATTTTCCACAACGATCAAACGTCGTTGGTGACAGCCGGGCCTTAGCCACTCTCACCCCTGGCCGTGCGGGTGTGTGACGGCCATATGGGTGGCGACGGGCCTCGCTAACTCTCAGCGGGCTGGGCCTGGATCACGGCACTCTCAACGCCCGGCCGTCGCGGGTCGTGCGGATGCGCAGACGACGGGTGCTGGATGTCTCCCTTGGTGAGGGTGACGTAGAGGACGAGAACGACGAAGACGATGAACGCCAGGGCGCTGACCGTCCCGTCCCCGAGACCGAGACCGGTCTTGGCATGCGACTTGCCAAACCAGTCGGCAATCGACGCCCCGAGTGGGCGCGTAACGACATAGGCTGCCCAGAAGGCGGCGATCGGGTTGAGGTTCCCACGCCACCAGGCCAGCGCCGGGATCGCGATGATGACGGCGAACAGCACCGTCGAACCTAGAAATCCGAGGTTTAGCGGCATCGCGGTCAGATCGCCCGCCGCCGTGCCGAGCGCAAAGGTCGCCAGCACGGCGGCCCAGTAGTACGCCTCGCGTGTCTGCGTGGTGATGCTGTGGATCGAGAGCGTGCCCTCGCTGCGCTGCCACAAGAAGAAGATCGTTGCGACGACAACCGCGAGCAGAGGCGTGCTCAGCGTGTACGGCACGCCCGCCCCGCGGTGCACACCGTCGGCGGCCATGGTCCCGAAGACGGCGACCATCATCACGGCGCCCCAGTACACGGGCGCTCGATACTCGCGCGTGCGCAGCTGCAACCGCAGCGCGAAGGCCAACCCTAAAATGCCGAGCGCGCCCGCCAGCGCAATGCTTTTCTGGCCCAGGAAATCCGACATGGCCTCGCCCATGCCGGTCGTGAGGACCTTGATGACCCAGAACAGCACCGTGATCTCGGGCACCTTCGCCGCGAGCGGCTCGCGGATACCCGACAGTCTGGTGAGCGTCCGTAGCAGGATGTCCGTTCCTTTCAACGATGTCCCCGTCCCCATCGGCAAGTCCTAGCGATGATCAACCTGACGCGAAAGTCTGGCAAACGACACTTGGGGGCACGCTTAAAGTCAGGTTAGGGATCGCCAAGGGCCGCGCGTGCTCATGGCACACCTACGCTCGCAAGCGACTCTGACGCGGCCGGTTTCACCTTGCGAAGCACCTCCGCGACCTTCCCTTCGGCGTCCACGCGCACCATTTTGGGGCTTCACGCCGATCGGCGTAGGGCTATCCGAGGAACCGTGCCGACTAATCAACGATCGCTACCAACCCAGGGCCCTAAGTAAACGATATGACGTTATCGTTTAGTAAGCTTTGGGGATGGTAAACGAACGTAAAGATCCTCCGACTCCCGCATCGAGCCCCCGGACCGGTGAGTACCGACTCGTCGACAGCGGCCCCGACGGGTACTGGGCCTTCTATCCCAACCCACTCCCACCCAAGCCCCCCCTACACATCGACGCAGCGATGCAATCCCTACTGGACCGCACCAACCAGGCCCTCGGCCGCCTGGATGGGATCACGCTACTGCTCCCTGACCCCGACCAGTTCATCTACACGTTCGTCCGCAAGGAGGCCGTCCTCTCCTCTCAGATCGAGGGTACCCAGTCCTCCCTTTCAGACCTACTGCTGTTCGAGCACGACGCCGCACCCGGCGCGCTACGCGAAGACGCCCAAGAAACCGCGAACTACATCGCGGCCCTCGACCACGGCCTCAGCCAGATCGCGAAACCTGGAGCGCCGCCGCTCTCTGCACGGCTACTACGCGAAGTCCACCGACAACTGTTGCAGACCGGACGGGGCGCGGACAAGAATCCCGGGGAGTTCCGCCGAGACCAGAACTGGCTCGGCGGTCCCCGCCCCTCAGCTGCACGGTTCGTGCCGCCAACATGGCAGGAGGTCACCGCGGCGATGAGCGCCCTCGAGAAGTTCATCCACGATGACCCAAACCCCACTCCCGTGCTCGTGAAGGCCGCCCTCGCGCACGCACAGTTCGAGACGATCCACCCATTCCTCGACGGCAACGGAAGAGTCGGACGACTCCTCATCACTCTGCTGCTGTGCTCTGAGGGCGTACTCAGCCGGCCACTCCTCTATTTGAGCCTGCACTTCAAGCGCAACCGCGACAGCTACTACGAGCACCTACAGCGCGTCCGCACCGACGGGGCCTGGGAGGACTGGCTGCGGTTCTTCCTCGAAGGCGTCATCGAGGTTGCCGAGTCCACGACACTCACTACCCAGCGGGTCGTCGCAATGGTCGAGAGCGACCGTCAGAAAATCCATACCTTCGGACGTGGCGCCGCCACCGCGCACCGTGTCCACGACCTCGCGACCCGCTCCGTTGTCATCGGAGCCAGCAGCTCCGCCGATCGCCTCGGCCTGACCGGACCGCCCGTATATGCCGCAATCCAAAGGCTCGAGAAAGCGGGAATCCTACGCGAGGCAACCGGCCGGCAAAGAGGAAAGCTCTACGTATACAACGAGTACCTGACGATCCTCAACGAGGGCACCGAACCTCTCTAACCACTCAGCTCCTCAAGCGCGGCCAACACCAACGCGTCGTGCTCGGCCGGTTTGACCTTGCGAAGCACCTCCGCGACCTTCCCTTCGGCGTCCACGATGAAGGTGGTGCGCTCGTTGCCGAAATAGGTGCGCCCGTACATCGACTTCTCGGCCCACACGCCGTAGGCGTCGGCGACCGCGTGACCCTCGTCCGCGAGCAGCGCGAAGTCGAGGTCGTACTTCTCGTGGAACTTCTTGACCTTGGCAACGGGGTCGGGGGAGATCCCCAGCACGACCGAGCCGACCTTGGCGTAGTCGGCGCGGTGGTCGCGTACGCCGCAAGCCTGCGTGGTGCACCCCGGCGTGTCGGCCTTGGGATAGAAGTAGACCACCACCGGCTGACCGCGGAAGTCCGAGAGCTTCACCGCCCTGCCGTCCTGGTCGGGCAGCTCGAAGTCCGGCGCGGTGTCTCCCTGCTCGATCATGGCCGCATCCTAGTGAGTGGCGCCCGTTACGCGAGTGCCGGTCACGCCCGCCCGCGACGTCATCCCCGGCGCTACTTCAACAGCCGCGAGAGCCGCCGGTCCTTGAGCGTGCGCCCCTCGGTCTGACAGGTGGGGCAGTAGGCGATGACGTAGCTCTCGAAGTGCACCGCGAGCAGCGTCGTCTGACAGCGCGGGCAGGGCCGACCCTCGTGGCGATGAATCTTCAGCGGCAGTGGCAGTTTGTCGGGGATCGGCAGCTTGACCACCTGCTCGTAGTGATCGAGCGCCCCGCCGAGTCTGTCGAGGATCGCGACGCGCAGACCCTCCAGCTCGGCCTCGTCGAGATCACTGCCGCGCTTGTAGGGGGACAGCCGCGCCTCCCACAGGATCTCATCGACCCACGAGCGCCCGATCCCGGCGATCGTGCGCTGGTCGCGCAGCAGACTGTGCAGGGGCCGGGCCACCCCCAGAATCTCGCTGAGCGGCGGAGGGTCGGGCCAGGCCTCGGGTCCGAGCGTGGCAAGCGACTCCTCCTGGTCGAGCCGGTTGGAGGGCAGCAGCTTCACCCAGGCGGCCTGTTTGGAGCCGAACTCCCGCAGGCGCAACTCGCGCTCGCGCTCGGGCTCGCGTTCGCCCCCAGGCTCGCCTCCGGGAGCCCCTCCGCGAACGCCTCCAGTAACGCCCCCGGTGGCCCCTCCGGGAAAGCGGATGAGCAGCCGCGATGTGCGGTCACGGGGACCGGCGGGCTTGTCGTAGAGCTGCAGGCGCCCGGCGGACATCAGGTGAATGAGCAGCGTGAGCCCACCCTCAACGCCGATCACGAAGTGCTTGCCCCGGCGTCCCACCCCTTCCAGGATGCGTCCCTCAAGCTCGGAGAGCGGCGGGGCGAAGGTCTTCAGAGCGTTGAGCCCGGGCGCCCGGGCCGACTCGATGCGTGCCCCGCCCAGAGCCGCGTCAAGGCGGCGAGCGGTGATCTCGACCTCGGGAAGCTCCGGCATGGCTCCCATCGTAGGAGCACGCCGGAGCCCGGCCCGGGCTGGAGCGCCTTGAGATCCTCAGCGCGCGTGGATGGGGGGCCCTACGTACTTGACCCCCGCGGGGCTGGTCCAGCGCACCCGCCATGCGGTGGCGCGGGTGCCGGAATGCAATGTCCAGTAGCCGAGGCCGTTGGTGTGCACGCTCCTCAGCACCCGGAAGCTCTTGGACCCCTTGAGTTGGACGAGCACGGTCACTGTGCTCGTCCCGGTGGCCGCCCGGACGTCGCCCCAGAGCGAGTAACGGCTGCCCTGCTTGGCAACCGCGAGCGGCAGCGGCCAGCTGAAATAGAGCGGCTTGGGCTTGCCGGTCGCGTACTCAAGGCCGGTCTGAAAGCCGATGTAGGCCGATCCGGGAGCTTCGCCCACCGGGTCGTCCTGGAGGAGGTACTGCGAGAAGGACTGCACGCGGGGGTTGTAGTAAGCGATCCGTTCGGCCATGGCGTCCCATTCGGCCTGGACCGACACGGGCACCCCAACGTAGGGGTTGGGTTTGCTCTGGATGCCGAACTCGGTGAGGTAGACCCCCATGTGAGCCTTGATCGCGTGGGCGTGCGCCGCGCGGTCCAGCGCCTGGGTGAGGCGCGAGAGCACACCGATCATCACGTCCTGCGAGTTGGGGGGCCTGTAGGTGGGACCGCCGCCGTTGGTGTAAGCGTGATGGCCATAGGCGTAGGCGGGCAGCGATCCGCAGGAGCCGGCCTTCTTATAGTGGGTGTTGAGGCACAGCGCACCGCGCAGGAAGGCCAGCGGCGAGACCACGTGCGAGGTGCCGGTGGGCGCGGTTTCCCCCATCAGCACCTTGGGGTGGGAGATCCCGGCGGCCTGTAGGCCGGCGTAGCCTTCCTGGAACAGCGCCCGGTAGATGCGCGGCGAGGCGGCCACGCCCTTGACGAACTGGGGCAGCAGGTAGTCGGGGTGGTTGGGCTCGTTCCAGATCGCGAACAGGCTGACCCGCGAGGCGTAGTGACGGCCCACGGCGGTCATGAACTGCTTGAACTGAACCGGTTCGGGCCTGGTCAGGAAATCCTTCTTGGCGGCGGTCGCCCACTTGGGCACCGGTCCGGTGACGGTCAGGAGCACCTTCCAGTGCAGGCGCTGGGCTTCGGCGATCAGCGCGTCGTACTGTCCCCAGTCGTAGGCCGCCGGGTCGGTGGCGTCGAAGCTCGGGCGCACGGCAGCGGTGGGGCTGGGGGCGACGTCGCGCCAGTACAGCTCCACACGGATCGCGCGTACCCCGAGGGTCTGCATCTGGGCGATCGCGGCGGGACGCTTGTCGGCCTCAAGCAGGCTCTGTCCGGCCTCGAAGTAGACGGTCTGGCTGTGGGAGGCCAGCGCCTGGCCGGCACCGAGGGCGCCCACGCCCAGCGCCATGGTGGCGAGTAGCGCACAGAGGAGTATGCGGGTACGCAGCATTCAGAAGCTCCGATTCTGTGTGGGGGACTGACGTAGATGCGCAGACGTGCTCGCGGAGGAGCCATGCCGCCTCAAGCTGGACGGGCACGCGGTGCGCATCGCTTAAGACACGGTAGCGCAGAGGATGTTGCGGTCGTCGCAGACCCGGAATGCGCCGAACCGTTGTGATAATCGTGACAAATAGCCGTGACGGGGCAGTTGGGATAGCGTTGCGCCCATGAGCATGCCCACGGCGCCCGACGACATCCTGCGCACGCACGCCGAGGCGGCGGGGAACGCCCGCGAGCCGCTGCTCGTGCTGGAGCCCCTTGAGGCCTTCATGGACGCCCACGGCCTCGGCGGGGGCGAGATCGCGGCCGAGCCGATCGGCGAGGGACACTCCAACGTCACCTACCTGCTGCGGCGCGCGGACGGGACCGAAGCGGTTCTGCGCCGTCCCCCGCGGGGGCCGCTGCCCCCAAGCGCGCACGACGTACTGCGCGAGGCCCGACTGCTCAGCGCCCTCGCCGACACCCCGGCCCGCGTGCCGGCGGTGCTCGCGGTGGGCCGGGACCCGGCGACGATCGGCTGTCCTTTTTATTTGATGGAGCGGGTTCTCGGCGAGGTGATCACCTCGACCGTGCCAACCGACCTGGACGCCCCTGCTGAACGCCGACGGATCGCCGAGCAGCTGATCGACGCCCTGGTCGAGATCCACGCGGTCGACTGGCGCGCGGCGGGCCTTGAGGGCTTCGGCAAGCCCACGGGTTACCTGGAGCGCCAGCTGCGGCGCTTCACGGGACTGTGGGAGCTGAACAAGACCAGGGAGATCCCGGCGGTGGAGCGCGTGGGGGCATGGTTGGCCGAGCACCGTCCCGAGCAGGGCCCGGAGACCGCGGCCACGATCGTGCACGGCGACTATCGGCTGGGCAACACGATGTTCGCGGCGGGCGCCCCGGCGGAGCTGGTGGCGGTGTTCGACTGGGAGATGGCCACGATCGGCGACCCGCTGGCCGACCTGGGTTACCTGTGCATGATGTGGACCGAGGCCGGCGACCCCGAAGGCGGCCTGCGCGAGCATCTGGGGCGCGTGACGCGCGCCGAGGGCTTCCCCACGCGGGCCGAGCTGACGGCGCTCTACGAGGAGCGCTCGGGACGCAGCATGCGTGCCGCCCGCTGGTACACGGCGCTGGCGGTGTGGAAGTCTGTGGTGTTCATGGAGGGCAACTACAAGCGCGCGATCGCGGGGAGCACCGACGACCCCTACCTGAAGCAGTTCGGCGAGGGCGTGCTGGAGCTGGCCGCACGTGCCGAGGAGCTGCTGACCGATGGCGAGTGAGCCCGAGATGACCGAGTCCGAAGTGGAGAGACCGGCCCCCGCAGCGAACGTGACCGAGCCGATGCCGGGAGCGATCACGGGCCTGCTGGTCGATTGGGGAGGGGTGATGACGGGCAACCTCTTCCACTCCTTCAGCGCGTTCTGCGAGACCGAGGGCCTCGACCCCAATGCGCTGGCCCAAGCCTTCCGCGAGGCGCCGCAGGCGCGCGAGCTGCTGATCGGCTTCGAGGAGGGCCGCGTCGATGAGACCGACTTCGAGAACGGACTGGGCAGCCTGCTGGGGGTGGCCTCGGCCGAAGGCCTGATCGACCGTCTGTTCGCGGGCGCCGCCCTGGATGAGCCGATGGTGCGGGCGGTCCGTGCGGCGCGGGCGAGCGGGATCGCCACGGGTCTGATCTCGAACTCGTGGGGCACCACCCGCTACCCCCGCGAGCTGCTGGGCGAACTGTTCGACGGCGTGGTGATCTCGGGCGAGGTCGGCATGCGCAAGCCGGCACCGCGCATCTACGAGCTGGGCGCCGCTGCGATCGAGCGTGAGCCGAGCGCTTGCGTGTTCGTGGACGACCTGCCCTTCAACCTCACGCCCGCACAGGAGCTGGGCATGGCGGCCGTCCATCACACCGCCGCCGAGAACACGATCCCGGAGCTGGAGCGACTGTTCGGGATCTCGCTGCGCGAGCCGGTCTGAACGACGCGACGCGCGCAAGCGGCCCTCAAGGCCGCTTCTTAAGCTGTTCCTACTCCTGAATGCCCTTGCCGCGCCCGTACATGAACTTGAAGAAGCGCGCCAGCAGCCGTGAGGTGCGGGCCTTGTAGGGGTACATGTGGGGTTCGCGCTTGAGCGCCAGCCGGGGAGTGACCACGATCGCCTGCTGGGCGCAGTACTTGCGGATGCCCCCGGCGCCGTGGCGGGAGCCGAGCCCCGAGGCCTTGGCGCCACCCATGGGCAGCTCAAGCACCGTGTAGTTGATGAGGGCGTCGTTGACGTTGGCCGCACCGGCTTCCAGGCGCTTTGCGATCGCCTCGCCGCGCTCGGTGTCGCGCGTGAAGACCGAGGCCCCCAGGCCGTAGGGGGAGTCGTTGGCGAGCCTGACCGCCTCATCGGCGTCGCGCACCCGCATCACCGGGAGGGTGGGACCGAAAGTCTCCTCGGTCATGATCTTCATGGTGTGATCGACGTCGACCAGCACGGTCGGCTCGTAGAAGCGACCGCCGCCCTGGCCCTGGGCCTCCCTGCCGCCGGCGAGCACGCGGGCGCCCTTGTCGATGGCGTCGGCCACGTGTGCCTTGATCGTCTCCAGCTGGGGCGGGAAGGTGATCGCGCCCATCTCCACCGAGCCGGGCCCGCGGGGAACGCCGACGCGCATGGCCTGCACCTTCTCGGTGACCTTCGCCACGAACTCGTCGTAGACGGGCTCCTCGACATAGACCCGCTCGATCGAGATGCAGGTCTGACCGGCGTTCTGCATCGAGTAGTACACGGCCGTGTTGGCGGCCCGCTCCAGATCGGCGTCGGAGAGCACGATCATGGGGTCCTTGCCCCCCAGCTCCAGCGAGGCCGGGATCAACCGGCGGGCGGCGGCCTCGGCGACCTTGCGTCCGGTGGCGGTGGAGCCGGTGAACATGATCATGTCGACCTGTTCGGTGAGCGCCGCCCCGGTCTGTCCGCGACCGGTAGCGATCTGCAGCACGTGCTCGGGCAGGCCGCTCTCGCGCAGGCCTTCGAGCATCAACAGCGAGGTCAGCGGGGTGACCTCGGACGGCTTGAGGATCACGCTGTTGCCCGCGGCCAGCGCCGGGATGCAGTCCCCGAAGGAGTTGGTCAGGGGGTAGTTCCAGGGGCCGATCACGCCGATCAGGCCCAGCGGCCGGTGACGCAGGATGAGCTTCTTGCCCTTGACCAGCATCTGCCCGGACTTGACGCGCTCGTCGTCGAGGTACTTCGGGGCGTTGGCGGCCCAGAAGCCGAAGGCGTTGCCGGCGTAGGCGATCTCGGCGAACTCGGCGTCCTCGAAGGTCTTGCCGGTCTCCGAGACGATCGTGTCGATCACGCGCTGCGAGTTATCCATCAGCCACTTCTGGGCGCGCAGCAGTACCTGTCCGCGACCCTCGAAGCCATATGCCTCCCAGGCCACCTGGGCTTCGCGCCCGCGCCGGGCCATCTCGGCCACGGCCGCCGCATCGAGGTCGGGGACCGTGGCGATGATCTCGCCGGTCGCGGGGTTCTCGACGGGGATGCCCTCAGGCAGGGCGGCCGCGCCGTTCTCAGTGTGGTGTGCCTGCGTCTCGACGGTCGCCATCTCTGTCTATCTCCCCTACTCGTTCGCTCGTAATAGAGAAGGCTAACCGATGCACGCAAGCGCGCAAGGCTTTAAGGCCTTGTTATTCGGACAACTCGATCGAGGCGATGCCGATCGGGCTCTGGGGACGATCGCCGCCGTCGGTCTGCACGGCCTCCAGACTGTCCACCACGTCGAGACCCTCGCTGACCTGGCCGAACACGGTGTGCTTGCCGTCCAGCCACGGACAGGCCTCGGCGGTCACGATGAAGAACTGCGACCCGTTGGTGTTGGGGCCCGCGTTGGCCATCGCCAGCGCGCCCCGCACGATCTTGTGGGCGTTGAACTCGTCCTCGAAGGTGTAGCCGGGACCGCCCGTGCCGGTGCCCTGCGGGCAGCCGCCCTGGATCATGAAGTCCTTGATGACCCGGTGGAAGCTGAGGCCGTCGTAGTAGCCCTCGGTGGCGAGCTTCTTGAAGTTCTCGACCGTCTTGGGGGCATCCTCGTCGAAGAGTTCGAAGACAATCGGACCCTCGGTGGTCTTCATGGTGGCTGTGGACATCGGTTGTCTCCTCTCTCGGGGGTTAGGTGGGCCCGGCTCAGTCGCCGACGCGCTCCAGGCGCAGCGACTGGCCGCGGACGGTGTGCTCGTCGAGGGCCTCGATCACGCGGTCGACCTCGGTGGCGGGCACCGACAGGAACGAAAAGCGCTCCAGCACCAGCACGTCGCGCACGGCCTCGCCGTCGAGACCGGCCTTGGAGGTGACAGCGCTCACGATGTCGGCCACCCGCAGCCCGGCCGCGCGGCCACCCTTGATGAGCAGCTTGGTGTAGGGCTCGTCGCCGTTGCGCGAAATGCGCGGCTTGGAGTGTCTGCGCGGGCGCTCGACCACGGGCGTGGGCGCAACCACGGCGCCCTGCTCCCAGGCGGCGATCGAGGTGCCGATGTGACGCTCGATCGCCTCAAGCTCCCGCTTCTGTCCGCTCTCCACGAAAGTGATGGCCCGCCCGGAGCGCCCCACGCGACCGGTGCGCCCGATGCGGTGCACGTAGGTGTCGGGCGAGGTCGGCACGTCGTAGTTGACCACGTGCGTCACCGTTGAGATGTCAAGGCCCCGGGCCGCCACGTCGGTGGCGATCAGGATCGGGACCCGCCCGCCCTTGAAGGCCAGCATCACACCGTCGCGAGAGCCCTGGGACATGTCGCCGTGCAGGGCCCTGACGCCCATGCCGCGGTCGCGCAGGGTGCGGAAGAGCTGGTCGCAGCGGATCTTGGTGCGTACGAACACGATCGCCTGCTCGGGGGACTCCGAGCGCAGCACCTCCACGAGCTTGTCGGGCTTGCCCTTGGACTCGACGGGCAGCTGGAACTGGGCGACGGTGTCGATCGTGAGGGTGTCGGCTTTGACCTTGACGGTGATCGGTTCGTAGAGGTAGCCGTCGGCGAGCTTGCGGATCGGCGGGGGCATGGTGGCGGAGAAGAGTGCCGTCTGGCGACCGCTGGGGGTGAGCGAAAGAATCTTCTCGACGTCCTCCAGAAAGCCCAGGTCGAGCATCTCGTCGGCCTCGTCGAGCACCACGAAGCGACAGGCGTGCAGCACGAGCGAGTGACGGGAGATCAGGTCGAGCACCCGTCCCACGGTGCCCACGACGACGTGCCCGCCGACGCGCAGCTGGGCCTGCTGGGTGCGAATCGGGGCGCCCCCGAACACGGCCACCACGTCAAAGCCGCTGTGCTCGCCGTAGGTACGCAGCGCCTGGGTGACCTGGATGCACAGCTCGCGCGTGGGCGTCAGCACGAGCGCCTGCACGTCGCGCTCGGAAGGGTCGATGTACTCCGCGATCGGCAGCCCGAAGGCCGCGGTCTTGCCGGTGCCGGTCTGGGCCTGGCCGATCACGTCATGGCCTTCCAGCAGCGGCGGTATGGCCTGTTCCTGGATCGGGCTGGGGGACTCGTAGCCCACATCGCGCAGCGCGTGCAGGGTCTGCTCGGAGAGGCCGAGTTCGGCGAAGGTCTTCGACATGTCGAGCTGAGAGCTTACGTGCTCGACGCCCTCAGACCGGGCCCGGTCCCTCGGCGCGGGCCGCCGAGACCCCTAGAGCAACGACACGATCGGGCACCAGCGCGAGCGCGCCGCTAGTGCACAACGACCTTGCCCGTCATCCCCTCGGCGACGTGGATGGTGCAGCGGTACTTGAAGGTGCCCGCGTGCGTGAAGCGCACCGTGAAGGAACCCCTGGTCTGTGTGTGCGAACGAAAGCCGTGCGCGGTCACGTTGTGTTCTTCCCCACCGTCGCGCCAGAGCCACTTCACGCTGTCGCCGCGGTGGATCGACACGGTGGCCGGATGGAATTCGAGGTTCTTGAGGGTCACAACGTGGGTGGCCGCCGCCCGGGCGCCCCCGAAGGCGATCGTGGGGATGAGGACCATGACGCCTGCCGCAATGGCAATCAGCACGCCTAGTGTCTTTGTTCTCATGCGGAGGACTCCCTCTGTGTCGTGGGTGGGGTTACCGGGCTCCAACCTGAGAGACCCCGTTTATCGCCAAAGCTTCCCGAGCGGCCGGGAAGGATCTGCGAGCGCCGGGGTCTTTCCAACTGAAGGGGCGCTGCGTGTTTACATTGCGCGCAGGCCCAATGCTAGGACGACACGTTGAAAGGCGGGCCCGAATCGTGCAACTCGTGAGACCGGACAGTCGTTTGCTCCTCCTCCCGGCCGCGGTGCTCTGTAGCGCCGTCGTGAGCCTGCCAATCGCCGACGGCCTGGAACCAAGCCCCACCGTCGAAGCGAAGAACGAACCCCTGGGCGGTCTCTACAACGAAGAACGACACAGCTGGTCGCCCTCCCAGGTCACGGTAGACAAGGGCGGCGAAGTGACGTTCAAGAACCCCGGGGCGATAGCGCACGGCGTGGAATGGATCGGCGCGAGCAAGCCGAGCTGCGACAGTGGCGTCCCCGTCGGCAACACCCCCGCCGCCTCCGGGACCAACTGGAGCGGGGCCTGCACGTTCAGCCAGCCCGGTACCTACAACTTCTACTGCACCGTCCACGGCGCCGCGATGCGCGGCGCGATCACCGTCACCGGTCCGTCGGTGCCGAGCGCACCGACCGTGTTCACCGGTGGGGCGACGGGAGTGAGCGAAACCACCGCAACGCTGGGAGGCTCGGTCGATCCGCAGAGCGAAGCGACGTCTTACTTCTTCAGGTACGGCATCAGCACGAGCTACGGGCAGAGCACCGACGAACAGCCGCTCGGCGCGGACCACGCCTTCCATGCCGTGGCCGCCGAGTTGAGCGGGCTCTCGCCGGGCACGCTCTACCACTTCCAGCTGGTGGCACACAACGCGCTCGGCACCACGCCCGGGACCGACGAAGCCTTCACCACGACCGCGACGCCGCTGCCCACGCCGATCCTCACCGAGCCCCCGGGTAATCCCCCGATTACCACCCCGCCGGGCGGGGGCGGTGCGAGCACGCCCCCCGGCGCCGGCTCCCCGACCACGGGCGCTCCCGACACTGCCACGAGCGCCGGCGCCGCTGTCCCCACGGTCGCGCTGGCCGGCACCCAGCACGGCGGCGCGGTACGCGGCACCGTCAAAGTCCCCGACGGCCTCGGGACGGCCCGCCTACAGGTCGACCTGCTGGCTCCGAGCGCATCGCTGGCCAAAGCCAAGCGCACCGGCCGATCGCTGGTGGGTCGGCTGCGGCGAGCCTCGGTGCAGCCCGGGCCGGTCGCCTTCGCGGTCGCCCTCAGTGCTCAGGCCAAGCGCGCGTTGCACCGGCACCGGCGCCTGGCGCTGACTGTTACGGTCACACTCACGCCCAAGCACGGCGCGGTGAGCACCCTCACACGAAAGGTCGTGGTCAGCCGATGAAACTGCACAAGCGCCACCTGCTGTTCCCTCTGCTCCTGCTCGCGGCCGCCCCGGCGATACCCGGGATGGCTGGACTGGCGGGCGCCGAAGCCACCCCGACCGTGGAAGCCGTCAACGAACCCTTGGGCGGCGTCTACAACGAAGAACGCCACAGCTGGTCGCCCATGCAGACGATGGTCTCCTCCGGAGGGACGGTGACGTTCAAGAACACGAGCACCGTGAACCACGGGGTGGAATGGCTCAGCGCGGCCAAGCCAACTTGCAGCAGTGGCGTCCCGGTCGGCAACACCCCCGCCGCCTCGGGGACCAACTGGAGCGGAACCTGCACCTTCACGCAGTCCGGCGTGTACTCCTTTTACTGCACCGTTCACGGAGCGGCGATGAGCGGGCGCGTCGTCGTGGGCGCCGGTGGGATCACGACGATCAGCCAGAGCACAACCCAGTCTTCCTCGTCAACCACCACGACCACGACGGGAGCGCCGCTCCCGGAAACGCCGGCCGGTCCGCCACTTGTGGGCAGCCCGTCCAAGGCCCTTAGGCTCGCCGCGAGCCAGCACGGGAAGTTGGTGCGTGGCTCCGTCGACGTGGCCGCCGGTGGCGTGGGAGCAAAGCTGCAGGTCGATCTGCTCGCGAGGCGCGCCGCGCTGGCCAAAAGCGGGTACGCCGTGCAGACGCGGGTCGGGCGAACGGTGCACTCGTCGCTGAGTGTTGGCCGGGTCTCCTTCAAGGTGTCGCTCAACGCCAAGGCCAGACGTGCCCTGCGCGCTCGTCGGCGCCTGGCACTGACGGTGCGAGTTCTTCTCACCCCCAAGCAGGGCGCCGCCGTGAGGATCACCCGACGGGTGGTGCTGCACGCCTGAGGCCGAGCTGTCGTGAGCGCTCTCTAGGCGAAGGGGTCCAGCAGCAGCTTGCCCGTGGTGCGCCGCTCGCGCAGGTCGATATGAGCCTGGGCGGCGTCCTCCAGCGGGTACGTGGTGCCCACGACCACCCGCAGCTCACCGCTTTGGGCGCGCGCGAGCAGATCGGCCAGGGCATCGCCGAACATGCCGGGACGCTCCAGGCAGTGGAACACGTAGAAGCCGACGATCGAGCGCGAGTGTCGCAGCAGCGAACCGCTGGATATGCGGTTGGGCTCCTGGGAGGCGATCCCGCAGACGACCGCCCGCCCGAAGTGAGCCAACGCGCGATAGGAGGCCTCGAAGACGGCGCCGCCGGCCATGTCGAACACCACGTCGACCCCGGCTCCGGCGTTGGCCTGGATCAGGCGCTCGGTGAGACCCTCAGGGTCGGGGTCGATCGCCACGTCGGCGCCCAACGCCAGCGCCAGCTCGCGCTTCTCCGGGCTGGAGGCGGTGGCGATCACCCGGCCCGCGCCGAGCGCGTGGCCGAGCTGCACCGCGAGTGAGCCGACACCCCCGGCGGCGGCGTGCACCACCACGCTCTCCCCCGCGCTCACCCGACCGGCGGTGCGGTAGAGGTGCCAGGCTGTCACCCCCTGGATGATCAGCGCGAGCGCCGTCGCATCCTCAACGCCGTCGGGAATCGGGAACACGAGCGGTTCGGGCGCCGTTGCGTACTGGGCATAGCCGCCGCTGCCCACGAGCGCCACCACGCGTTCACCGGTGTCCTGCCTGACCCCCGCCACCTCACCGCCCGGCACCAGCGGGAGCGTGGCCTTCTGCACATAGGAATTGGTACGGGTATGGGTGTCCGCGAAGTTCAGGCCCGCGCGAGAGACGCGGATCAGCACCTCTCCGGGACCGGGCTCTGGGGTGGGCAGCTCGACGGTCCTCAGCACCTCGGGACCCCCGAACTCTGTCATTTGAACGGCCCGCATCGGAGCCTAGGCTATAGCCATCTGGCGCATCCGGGGCCTCAGGCTGTAGGGTGCGCCGCCATGCCAATAACTGTGGTCGGTTCAATCGCGTACGACACCGTGAAAACGCCTTTCGGCGAGCGCGAGCGCATGCTCGGCGGCGCCGCCGTGCACTTCGCCCTGGCGGCCTCGTTCTTCGGCGAGGTCAGGGTCGTCGGCCCGGTGGGCGAGGACTTCGGCGAGCCCGAGCTGGACGTCATGCGCCATCGCGGCGTGGACGTGTCCGACATCGAGCAGATCGACGGTGGCAAGACCTTCTTCTGGCGCGGCGAGTACGGCTGGGACCTGAACTCGCGCGAGACCCTCGATACACAGCTGGGCGTCTTCGAGGGCTTCCAGCCGAAGCTCTCGCAGGCCTCCCGGGCCAGCGACGTGCTGTTCCTGGCCAACATCCAGCCCGACCTACAGCGCGAGGTGCGTGCCCAGCTGCCCGACGCCAAGTTCGTGGCCCTGGACTCGATGAACCTCTGGATCGACATCGCCCGCGACTCGCTGGTCGCGGCCATCCAGAGCGTCGACTGCCTCACGCTCAACGACTCGGAGCTGCGCCAGCTGACCGGCAAGCCGAGCCTCTATGCGGCCGCGCGGGAGGTGCTCTCATGGGGGCCCCGTGTGATCGTGGCCAAGCAGGGCGAGTACGGCGCGGCCCTCGTCACCAAGGACGGCTTCTTCTCGCTCCCCGCGTTCCCGCTGGAGACCGTGGTGGACCCCACCGGGGCCGGCGACACGTTCGCCGGGGGCTTCGTGGGCTACATCGCCGCACATTCCCACCTGGACCTCAGCGACGAGCTGCTGCGCCAGGCGATGGCCTACGGCACCGCCCTTGCCTCATTCAACGTCGAAGAGTTCGGCACCGAGCGCGTGCAGCACCTCTCGGGTGCGGAAGTGGTCGCGCGGGTGCAGCAGCTACGCGAGTTCACCAGCTTCAGCGAGGCGCCGATCCCACTGCGGGACTGACACGCCCGCGACCCGTCGGCGCGCCGACGGGTCAGTCCACGGGTTAGCCGCCCGCCGGCTCGGGTATTGCTGCTCATAAAGGCGAGGGAGCCGCCACCTCGGCAGCAGCGACTCCCTCCCTTGGTTCATTGGTTCAAACGGGTACCCATTTCACTTCGCCGCGGTACCCATACATTCGCGTTCACGCCCAAGCTGGATCAAACCGCAGGCAAACGCCCACACTGCGCCTGCCCGGTGCGGTCGTTTGCTCGGCCCCCAGGCTCGCTCGGCCCCCGAGCCCTACGCATTTGTTCGCGGTCGGGCGGGGTAGTACGATCGATGCCGGTGGACACTTGGACCTTCATCTGGCTGATGCTCTTCTTGAAGATCCCGGTCGTGGCGCTGCTGCTGTTGGTGCGCTGGGCCGTGCGTGCGGTGCCCGAGCCGACGCCCGAGGAGCACGGCGGCATCGGGGAGAACGGCGGGATCGGCCACCGGGCCCGAACTCCGCGCCACCCCAGGCCCACCTTGCCGCGCATGCCCCGGAGAGGTCCGCACCAGGGTGGCTCGGTGCCCCCCTCGCCGCCCAGGATGCGCACGGTGCTGGTGCGCTCCCGGTCCATGCGTCACTGAGCAAGCCCTACCCGGACCCGCAGACCGTCGCCGCGGCGCTTGTCGATGGCCCACTGGAGCGTCGCTGACGCCGTTTGCCGCCGCGCATGCCAGAATCCCGGCAATGACACAGACGCCCTGCTCGGTTCTCTCCGACGGCACGATCGTACGCCTCGTCGGTGAGGGTCGCATCAAGATCGATCCCTGGGATCAGGGCCTGGTCCAGCCCGCCAGCGTCGATCTGCGACTGGGAGACTCATTCCGGGTTTTTCACAACCACCGGATCAGCGCGATCGACCTGCGCGACCCGCCGCGCGAGCTGACCGAACAGGTGACGCTCGAGGAGGGTGAGCCCTTCGTGATCCACCCCGGCGAGTTCTGCCTGGGCAGGACCCTGGAGCACGTTCAGCTCCCGGACGACATCGTGGCGCGGATCGAGGGCAAGAGTTCCCTCGGGCGCCTGGGCCTGATCGTGCACGCCACGGCCGGATTCTGCGATCCGGGCTGGCGGGGAACGCTGACGCTGGAGCTTAACAACCTGACCCGCGTCCCGATCAAGCTCTATCCGGGCCTGCCGATCGCACAGCTTTCGTTCATGACGCTCGACGCCCCGGCGCTGCGGCCCTACGGGCACGAGAGCCTCGGCAGCCACTATCAGGGCCAGGTCGAGGCGACCGAGAGCCGCTACGGCGCCCACGCGTGAGTCACAAACCCCTCACCGGCGCGCGCTTACGGTGTCGCATAATCGGGGAGATGAAATTGAGAGATTGCCGACAGGAGGCCAGATGAGTACCGAGACCAAGGCTCCCGATGAGGTAGCGGACGGCCCGGCCTCCGCGCAGGAGACGCTGAGCGTCATCGACAACCGCACCGGCAAGACCTACGAGCTACCCATCAACGACGGCACGGTCCGCGCGATGGACCTCCGACAGATCAAAACCGACGAGGCCGACTTCGGCCTGATGGCCTACGACCCGGCCTACACCAACACCGCCTCGTGCCGCAGCGCGATCACCTACATCGACGGCGACGCCGGCATCCTCCAGCACCGGGGCTACTCGATCGAGCAGCTCTGCGAGCACTCGAGCTACTTGGAGGTCGCCTACCTGCTGATCCACGACAAACTCCCCACCGAGCGCGAGCTGGATGAGTGGATCCATCAGATCACGATCCACACCTTCGTGCACGAGAACGTCAAGGACTTCATGCAGGGCTTCCGCTACGACGCCAATCCGATGGGGATGCTGGTGGCCTCGGTCGGGGCGCTCTCGACGTTCTACCCCGACGCCAACCAGATCCACGACGAGGACATCCGCTCGATCCAGATCATCCGGCTGCTCGCGAAGATGCCGACGCTCGCGGCGTTCGCGTTCCGCCACAACATGGGTCAGCCCTACGTGTATCCCGACAACGATCTCAACTACGCCGGGAACTTCCTGGGGATGATGTACAAGATGACCGAGCTGAAGTACGAGCCCGATCCGCGGCTGGAGCGGGCGCTGGACGTGCTCTTCATCCTCCACGCCGACCACGAGCAGAACGCCTCCACCAGCGCCGTGCGCTCGGTGGGCTCCACCCAGGTCGATCCGTACTCGGCGGTCGCCGCCGGTGTGGCCGCGCTTTACGGCCCGCTGCACGGCGGCGCCAACGAGGCCGCGCTGCGGATGCTCAACCGCATCGGCTCGGTCGATGCGATCCCCGATTTCCTCGAAGGCGTGAAGGCCGGCAAGGAGCGGCTGATGGGCTTCGGGCACCGGGTCTACAAGAACTACGACCCCCGCGCCCGGATCATCCGCAAGCACCTCGATGACGTGTTCGAGGTGCGGGGCAAGAGCCCACTGCTGGACATCGCCACCGAGCTTGAGAAGCGCGCGCTGGACGACGACTACTTCACCTCACGCAAGCTCTACCCGAACGTCGACTTCTACTCGGGCCTGATCTACGAGGCGCTGGGTCTCCCGGCGGCGATGTTCCCGGTGATGTTCGCGATCGGGCGCACCAGCGGCTGGATCGCGCAGTGGCTGGAGATGGTCAACGACTCCGAGCAGAAGATCGCCCGCCCGCGGCAGATCTACACCGGCGAGCGCGACCGCGACTACGTGGATCTCGCCCAGCGCGGCTAGCCACAACGCAGCTAGCCGCAACGATCAGAGGATCAGCGTGGCCCCATGGCGGCGCAGCCAGTCGCGGTCCTCGCGGTAGCCCGGCCAGCGCCGCTCGACCAGGGCCCAGAAGCGGGGCGAGTGGTCCAACACCTCCAGGTGGCAGACCTCATGCCAGACCACGTATTCGAGCACGCTCTCGGGCGCCAGCAGCAGCCGCCAGTTGAAGCTCATCCGCCCCGTGGTGGAGCAGGAGGCCCAGCGGGTGCGCTGGGCGCGAATCACCAGGTCGCGGTATGCGGTCCCGGCTTCAGCGGTGGCTCGATCCAGACGTCGCTCAATCTCAAGCCTCGCCGAACGGCGATAGAAGCGCTCCAGGGCCGCTCGAGCATCGCCCTCGGGGACCAGCAGGCGCTCGCCCCGGCGGTGGACCCGTTGACGTCCAGGCTCGGGCACCAGCAACAGCGGACTGCCGAGGTAGGGCACGGTCCCGTCCCGGTCGGCGATCCGCTCCAGCACAACCCGAGCCTCGGCCAGGCGACGCTCGATCCAGGGGCGCAGCTCGCTCACGGCCGCCGCCGCGGCACGCTCGGGCGCGCGCGCGGGCAGCACCACCTCCACGCCGGCATGGGCGTGCACGTTGACTCGCACCCGCCGGGCACGGTTCGAGCGGCGCACGGTGTAGGGAATCTCGGCCGCTTGAGGCAGGGCAGACATGGCCCCTGAGGGTACGGGGCCGGCCGGGTGCATAATCCCGAGAGAATGGGAAAGTCAATGGTCACCCTCCCCCAGGCTGTGCGGGAGCCCTATGAGATCTACCTCAACGGAGTACCCCAGAAGCCCGGGGTCGACTTCGTGGCAAGCGGGCGCTCGCTCCTGTTCGAGCGCGAGCTGCGCAAGGATCAGATCAGCAAGTGGCGCTGGCTGCTCGGCGCCTGGGGCGTGGGCACCTACCGCCAGAACGACTCGATCGACGTGCGCTACGAAGCCGCCGACGGCTCCCCGCGGCTGGCCGAGGGACTTGAGATCGAACCGGCGTAGACCGAGTTCTCCCACGGCTTGGCGAGCTTCAGGGCCGAGAGGATCGCGCGGGTCGCGGGTGAGCGGTTGAGCGTGTAGAAATGGATGCCCGGCGCCCCCGCGGCCAGCAGCTCGGCGCACTGCAAGGTCGCGTAGGCCACGCCGAAGTCGATCACGGCCTCGGGCTGCTCTTTGCGGGCATGCAGCTCACGGTGCAAACCCTCGGGGATCGAGGCCCCGCACATCTTGGTCATGCGCTCCAGCTGGTCGATGTGCGTGATCGGCAGGATGCCCGGGATGATCGGGATCCCGATTCCCGCGGCGCGGGCACGCGCCACAAAGTCGAAGTAGAGGGCGTTGTCGAAGAACAGCTGGGCCACCAGAAAGTCGACCCCCGCGCGCACCTTCTCGGCCAGATATGCGATGTCCTCCTCGGGGCCGACCGCGTGGATGTGGGTCTCCGGGAAGCAGGCAGCGCCGATCGCAAACGGGTAGTCGGCCCCGATCAGGTTCACCAGCTCGCTCGAATACTCAAGTCCGCCGTCGGTCTTGGTCCAAGTGTCCTGCCCGGCCGGCGGGTCGCCACGGAGGGCGAGCACGTTGTCGATCCCGGCTGCCAGCATCTCATCGAGCGTGTCGCGCAGTTCGGCCACGGTGGCCCCGACACAGGTGAAGTGCGCCATGGCCTCCAAGCCGTACTCCTGCTTGATCCGCCGCACGATCTCGATCGTCTTGGCACGCGTCGAGCCGCCGGCGCCGTAGGTCACCGAGACGAACGAGGGCTCCAGGGGGCGCAGCTCGGCGAGCGCCGCATAGAGGTTCTGCTCGCCCTGCTCGGTCTTGGGGGGGAAGAACTCGAAGGAGAAGACCGGTCCGGGCGCCGCTAGGAGATCGTCGATCCGCATGGCCCAAAGCCTAACACGGCTTTGTCAAGGTTTGGCGGGCACGGCCGCGGCTTCCCAACGCTCGGGCTCCCCCGCGATGCGCTGCACCTCGCCGGTGCGCTCCAGATGCAGCAGGAACGAGAGCGTCTCGGTCAGCAGCCAGGCCGCGGTCAGCGGGGAGAGCTGGATCTCATAAACCAGCGGGACCAGCTCGAATGCGGTCAGCGGCCCCCCGGCAAGGGCGGCAATGGTCTTCTCCATGCGTTCGCCCACCAGCTCGCGATTGCCCTCGATGTGGGCCTGCACGTCTGTGAACGTGCGCCCGTGGCCCGGCAGGCAGAGCCGCGCGTCCAAGCCCTCCACCACGTCCAGGGAGCTGAGGAATTCGCCCACCGGGTCCGGGGAGTAGCCGTAGTCGAAGTACAGCGAGATCCGCCCCAGGAGGTGATCTCCAGAGATCAGCAGGCGCCGCTCGGGCTGGAAGAGACAGACGTGCGAGGGCGCGTGCCCGGGGCTCTCGTGCACCACCCACTCCCCCAGGTCGGTGGGCACCGTCACGCCCGGCAGCAGCGAACGGTCCGGCTCGATCACCCCTGAGATCCCGGAGTTGTGCGAGCGCCGCTCGGCGGCATAGCGACGCAGAGGCTCCTCCGGCACGCCGCTCTGGCGCGCGATCTCAAGGCGACGCGCGAAGGCCGCCTCGGTGTCCCTGGCCATCGCGGTCATGTGTTCGTAGTTGGGGTGCATCCACAGCTCACAGCCGGTGCGCTCCACGATCGTGGCGGCCTGGCCGTAGTGGTCTGAGTGGGCGTGGGTGCACACCACCAGGCGGACGTTCTCGAGGCTCAGGTGGCACATCGCCAGCGCCCGCTCCAGATGATCGAGCGAACCGGCTTCGTGGATCCCGGTGTCGAACAGCACCACCCCGTCGCCGGCGGCCACCGCCCAGGCGTTGCAGTGCGGAACCCCCGGCCAGGGCAGCGGCAGGCGCAGCCTGAAGACGCCGGGGAGCACACGCTCGCCCCGCCCCAGCTCGCGTTTGCGGGTCATCTCGGTCACCGCCCCGGAGCCTAGATGGTTGGTTGCGCCGTTGTGTGCCGCCTCCCGGTTTCCCACCAATCCCCCGGGGGCCTAGACTGGGTGTCTGAGCGTCCCCAAGGAGAGCAGTCAGATGCCCAAAGAGGAGACCCCGATCGAGGCCGCGTCCAAGGTTCAAGAGGCCGCCGCCAACATTCACCAAGCCGGCACCCACGGCGCGCGCTCCTCCACGAGCGAGGCCGAGAAGGTCGCGCGGCGCTACTTCCAGGCCATCAACGACCGCGACCTCACGGCGGCCGTGGCGATGTGGGCACCGGACGGTCGCGAGCACGTGCGCGGCCAGGTCGACACCACCGCTCCCGAGGGCCTGAGGACGTTCATCGGCGGCCTCCTCGACGCGTTGCCCGACCTGCGCTTTGAGATCGTGCGGACCACCACCGAGGGCGAGCATTGCGGTGTGCAGTGGCGCCTGACCGGGACCTTCGCGGGGCCGGGATCGCTCAACGGCGTGCTGCCGACCGGGCACCCGATCGTGCTCGAGGGACTCGACCTGCTCACGGTCAGCGACGGGCTGATCCGGAGCAACGACGCCTTCACCGACACCATGAACTTCCCGCGCCAGATCGGCATGATGCCGCCGCTGGGCTCCACCGCCGAGCAGCGGCTGATGGGGGCGTTCAACCTCAAGACCCGCCTCAGCGGGCACACCGCCGGGGAGGCCGAGCTGGTGGCCGAGGGCGTTTGGGTCGTGCAGGGTCAGCCCGGGCGCTGCAACGTATTCCTGATCGAGAACCCCGGCGGCGAGGGCGGCGTGACCCTATTCGACGCGGGCGCCCGCACGATGGTCCGCGCAATCGCCGGCGCGGGCGCCAAGCTCGGCGGCATCCGCCGCGTGGTACTCGGCCACGCTCACACCGACCACCGCGGCTCGGCGCCCGCGCTGGGCGCGCCCGTGCTGTGTCACCCCGATGAGCGGGAGGACGCCGAAGGCAGCGGGGGCTTTCGCTACTGGCCCCCCGGCCTCACCGGGCTACCCACGCCCCAGCGCCAGATCCATCGAATCCTGCACCGCATCGCCTGGGACGGCGGCCCCGTCAAGATCGCGGGCACCCTCCAGGAGGGCGAGGAGGTGGCCGGCTTTCGCGTGGTTCACATCCCCGGACACGCCCCCGGTCAGATCGCCCTGTGGCGCGAGTCCGATCGCCTGGCGCTGGTGAGCGACTGCTTCTACACCCTGGACACGTGGGGCCGCAGCTGCCCCCCACATCTCCCCGACGCGACCTACAACCTCGACACCGAGCAGGCGCGCGAAAGCCTGTTGAAGCTCGCCGCGCTGGAGCCCGCCGCGGCGTGGCCGGGACACGCCAGGCCGCTCACCGGCAACGTCCGGGTCCAGCTCGAACACGCCGCGACCATCTGACCGGCGGTGGCCAAACGCAACCGCCGTGCGCCGAAGTTGACGGCGCCCAACAGCGAGTACGGCGACCCGGAGGGAAACACCCTCACCCTGCGCGGCGCCCTCACCCCGGCCACCCGGGTGCAGTACGCCGAAGTGTTCTCCGGCAACCGGCTCTCCCGCGAGGACGCCTGGCAGCGGGCGGTGGAGTTCCTGTTCGAGCGCCTCGCCGTGCGCTGGGAGATCGCGGGCGTCCCGATCGACCGTCAGCGCGAACTGCTGGCTCGTTTTCGCGCGGCGAGCACCCCCGAGCGCGACTGGGTGCGAGGCGTTCTGCGCGAGCACTGCGCGGAGCACTTCCCGGATATCCAGGCGCCCTAGGTCAACAGGCCCCCTAGGCTATAGCTCCAACCGGGGCCCGTGGGAGCGCTCGGCCGAGACGAAGCGCGCGGTGGCCGGGCTCAGCACAAACTCGAGTAGCTCCCCACTCTCGCAGCGCACGCTCAGGCGCCGCCCATCCTCGGCGACGCTCACGACGCTCGCACTCTCAGAGTCACCGCCGAAGTGGACCACGCGCGCAGGCGCACCGAGCTTTGGAAAGGGACGCGAGGGACTGAGCATCGAACACAATCCTAGGACCGGAGCGGCGCAATACAACTGCGGCGCGCCGCGAGAGCGCGCCGCGGGCCCGCTACCGATACCTTGCGAGGCATGCGCCGCACCAAGATCGTCGCCACCATCGGGCCCGCCTCGCGTGAGCCGGAGACGCTGCTGCGCATGGTCCTGGCCGGCATGGACGTGGCGCGCTTGAACTACTCCCACGGCACCCTCGACGAGCACGCCGAGACGATCGGTCGGGTACGGGACGCCGCCAACAGAGCCGGACGCCCGGTGGCCGTGCTCCAGGACCTGCCCGGCCCCAAGCTCCGGATCGGCCCCCTGCGCGGTGGTGTGGTCGAGCTGAAGCCCGGCGAGCGACTGACGTTCGCCTGCGGGCCCAACGAAGAGGACGCCGAGGGCGACGCCACCCGGATGACCATCACCTGGGCCGGTCTGGCCGACGCGATCAGCCCCGGTGACGTCATGTATCTGGCCGACGGCTCGGTGCGCCTGCGCGTTGGCGAGGTGCGCGCGCAGGCCTGCGAGGTGGAAGCCGAGGTAGAGATCGGCGGCGTGGTGGCCTCCCGTCAGGGGCTGAACATTCCGGGCCCCGTGGACTCGCTGCCCGCCGTGCCCGAGGAGGATCTCGAGCTGTTGCGCCACGGCGAGTCGATCGGCGTGGACATGGTGGCGCTGTCCTTCGTGCGCCGACCCGAGGACATCGAGCTGGTGCGCGAGCACACCCGCCTGCCGCTGATCGCCAAGATCGAGAAGCCCCAGGCCGTGGACCGGGCCGAGGAGATCCTGAAGGCCGCGGACTGCGTGATGGTGGCCCGCGGAGACCTCGGCATCGAGCTGCCCATCGAGCGGGTGCCGATCGTGCAGAAGGATCTCCTGCGCCTGGCCGGCAAGCTCGCCCGGCCATCGATCACGGCCACCCAGATGTTGGACTCGATGGTCAGCTCCTCACGCCCCACCCGCGCCGAGGTGGCGGATGTGGCGAATGCGATCCTCGACGGCACCGACGCGGTGATGCTCTCCCAGGAGACCGCGGTGGGCGCCTATCCGGTCGAGGCCATCGAGATGATGGCGGCGGTCGCGGTGCAAGCCGAGGCGGCGGCCCCCTATGAGGATTGGAATGCCACGCGGGTGCGGCGTCTGGAGACCGACCCGGCCTACACCCTGGCTCACACCCTGTGTGTGGCCGCGCGCGAGCTGCGTCTGGACGCGCTGGTCGTGCCCACCCTCTCCGGGCGCTCGGCGCGACTGGTCTCCGCCCACCGTCCCACGGTGCCCATCTACGCGCTCTCGCCCGGCAAGGAGACCGTGCGCCGCTGCGGTCTGATGTGGGGGGTCCGGGCAGCCTCGATGCGCCGCCACGAGACCACCGAGGCGCTGATCGCGGACGCCGCGCGGCGCGTGGTGGAGCTGGGCTGGTGTGAGAGGGGCATGCGCGTGGGCATCACCGCCGGTCTCCCCAGCGGGCGACCGGGCACGACCAGCCTGGTGCAGATCCAGATGCTCTAGCAAGCGGGGACGCAGCCAACCCGGTGAGAACCCCCAACCCGGGGGAGAACCCCTCAGCAGCGCGCTCTAAGACTGAGACTGCACGTGCCCGCAGTCCTTGACCACGTACCGCGGATCGCAGTAGGTCTGCGGTTTCCACTTTGCCTCGAATCCCCGGACGAAGCGGGCCAGCGCCCGTTTACGCGCCTTGATGCCGTGCCGATTCGCCTCGACCTTGCGCTGAATCCGTTCGACGAGAAGGTTCAGCTTCACCCGGTAGAGCAGATCTTCGACGTTCTGGCCCGACCGCTCGAGAAACTTCGTGAATTCCACGGGCTTCGGGAACTGGAGTCGGCGAATGCGATCGAAACTCCGGTGCACCTGGGTGTCTGACACGGACACGTGCCGCGCCGCCGCTTCGCCCAGCACCCAGTCTGAGGAAATCAGGAAACTCATCACCTGATTGAGGAGCGCGCCGGGGTCCGGCCCGCGTCCCTTGGCGGATGGGCCCCCCAACTTTTCGGCGATCGCGAGCCAATGCTCGTACGTGGCTCCCGTGATGGGCTGCGCGTCCACGCAGGCCAGCACAGCTTCCGGGCCGGGCTGAGTGGACCCGGCCGGAGCCGTCGGGGTGAGCGGGGCGGCGGCCGACGTCGGTGGACATGCTCCCGACGGGCCCGCGGCGCGGGCAT
The DNA here is from genome assembly GCA_963813115.1 of uncultured Solirubrobacterales bacterium. Lineage (GTDB taxonomy): Bacteria > Actinomycetota > Thermoleophilia > Solirubrobacterales > Solirubrobacteraceae > Palsa-744. The sequence goes on along the minus strand of CAWEXS010000002.1, from coordinate 1,094,353 downwards.
CGCGAGACACGCCCCACGCGAACCAGACCCAGATCAGCGCCAGGGCAACCAGGGCCAGAGTGTTCGCATGGATCCGGGCCGGCGGATTGATCCAGATCACGCGCTGGAGCCTAACGGGTTGACGCCCGGGTTTCCCATCCAGTCGAACTTGCCCGGCTGTGCGCCATCTGAGTCACCACCGCCCGCGCCGAGGATGCTGGTGCCTGGCGTAGGATCGGGCGCATGACCGGCGAGCACCTCGGACTCGCGCTCTCGGTGTTCCTGGCGTGCGCCGTGGAGGCCGTCGAGGCGCTCACGATCGTGCTCGCGATGGGTGTGACGCGCGGCTGGCGCTCGGCGCTTGCGGGAGTGGGTGCGGCCGCCCTGGCCCTGGTGGCTCTGGTCGCGGCGCTGGGCCCGGCGCTGCTGGCCCTCCCGATCGATCTGCTGCGCTTGGCGGTCGGGGCGCTGCTGCTGATCTTTGGCTTGCAGTGGCTGCGCAAGGCGATCCTGCGGGCCGCGGGCCTGAAGGCGCTGCACGACGAGACCGAGGCCTTCGAGCGCGAGGCGCGCGCCGCGCGCGCGGCTACGACGACAGGGGGCGTCAAAGGCCTGGACGGCTACGCGTTCACCGTCTCCTTCAAGGGCGTGTTGCTGGAGGGCCTGGAGGTGATCTTCATAGTGCTCACCTTCGGCGCCAACCAGCACCGTGTGGGACTCGCGGCGGCCTCGGCGGCGCTCGCGGTCGGGGTGGTCACGATCCTCGGCATCGCAAGCCGCCGGCCGCTCGCACGGGTCCCGGAGAATGCGATGAAGCTCGGGGTGGGAGTGATGCTCACCGCGTTCGGGACCTTATGGGCAGCCGAGGGAGCGGGTGCGTCCTGGCCCGCAGGCGACGGCGCGCTACTCGCCCTGATCCCGGCCACGCTGCTCGCGGCGCTGGCCACGGCCTCGATCCTGCGCCGCCGACACGCCGAGGCCACCCCGGGCCAGACCGTCAGTGGCCACAGCGCTCCGGGCTCGGCCCACGGCGAGAGCGCCTCGGCGGCAGCCGCACCCGAGGCGGTCCCGCGAGCAGCGCTGCTCCGCGCATTTGTCCGGGCAGCGCCGATCCGCGCGTGCATCCGCGTAGCGCTGGGGCTTCGGGACTTCGTGGTGGGCGATGACTGGCGCGCAGCCGTTGGGGTCGTGCTCGCGCTGGCGCTCACGGCGGCGGTCGCGGCCGTCAATGTCGCGGCCTGGTGGCTGATGCCACTGGCGGTGCTGGCGCTACTGGCCCGCCTGCTGCTGAGCCCGGCGGATTGAGCGACGAGAGTCTGGCCGCACGGCGAAGGTCGCCCGGGCGCTCACGGGCTGTGCCGGGCAGTTCCGGGCCACATCACCCGGGCGCGCCCACACCGCCACGGGCGTAGAACTCGGCCTCCTGGCGCCCCAGCTCGGTGACGGGCTCATCGCCGTACATCCACTCGCGCGCGATGCGGTGCCAGTTGGCGCGGGCACGCATCTGGGAGAGCACGGCGAGGGTCAACATCTCCATGCGCCGTCCGAAGAGGTGCTCGGGTCGCATGTCCTGGTGGCGCATCTCGCGGAAGTAGGGCGAGCGGGGGTCGGAACTCTCGATCATCACCCGGGTGGCGATCTCGGGGGTCAGCTCCACCTCTTCATCGGCGGTGGTGTACCACCAGATGGCGCTCGCGATGAACGCCAGCAGGCTCTCGGGATCGACCCGATCGGGGTGGGGCAGGAAACCGGAACCGGCCAGCAGCTCGTGCAGCGTGGCGGGTTCGCCCTCGCTGACCGCCCGCTGACACGCCAACTCAAGTTCGACCGGCGCCAGCTCCATGCGCTTGAAGAGCCCGAAGTCCAGGAAGGCGACCCGCCCGTCGGCGAGCAGCAGGAAGTTGCCCGGGTGGGGGTCGCCGGAGAACTGGCGGTGGCGGTAGAGGCAACCGAGAAAGAAGCGGAACACGATCTCCCCGATCCGGTCGCGCTCGGCCTGCGAGTAGGTCTTGATCTCCTCGAAGCCGACCCCGCTCACGAACTCGCTGACCATCACCCGCTCCCGGGAGAGGCTGGTGATCACGTCGGGGATCAGGATGAAGGGGTGCCCGCGGAAGATCCGGGCGAGCGAACGCTGGTTCTGGGCCTCCAGCTCGTAGTCCAGCTCCTCGCCGATGCGGTCGCGAATCTCGGCGGTCACGGCCTTGACGTCCAAGCCCGGGGTCATGCGCTTGAGCAGCCGCATGATCATGTCCAGGTTCTGCATGTCGGCGCGCACCGCGGCGGCGACGCCGGGGTACTGCACCTTCACCGCCACCTGACGCCCATCCTTCAAGGTGGCGCGGTAGACCTGCCCGATCGAGGCCGCCGCGATCGGCTCCTCGTCGAACGAGCCGAAGATCTCGGCGATCGGTTCTTCGAGGTCGTCTTCGATCACACGGCGCATCTGCTTGAAGGACACCGTGGGGGCCGCGTCGCGGAGCTTGGCAAGCTCGGCCTGGAACTCCTCGCGGTGCTCCTCCTCCACGAGGCCCACGTCCAGGAAGGAGAGGACCTGGCCGAGCTTCATGGCGGCGCCCTTCATGGTGCCCAGGGCCGCCACGATCTGCTTGGCGGTCTCCAGCTGGCGGCGGGCCATGGCCGCTTCGGAGGCCTCCTCGCCGCGCGTCACGTTGGCGGCGCGGGTCCCGAACTGCTTGACCGCCTCGGTGGCCGCCAGCTTGCCTACGGTCGCGGTACGACGCACACGGGAGGTCGGGATGTTTTCGCGGGCCACACTCCCATGGTACGGGCTGTGTCTCGGACTACCCGGTTCCTACCCCGTGATCGTGACCTGCGAGCCCGGCACGATGTCGTCGCGACCGTCGGGCCAGCGGACCCAGGCCTTCTTGCCACCGTCGTAATCGTCGCCGAGCAGGATCAGAGTGGCGGGCTCGCCGAAGGCCTCGCAGGGCTCCGAGCCGGCCGGGTCAAGGCCCCGCCAGATCCTGATAAAAGAGTTGCCGTTCCACTCCTCGGCGACCGTGGTCGATTCGGCGTGGCCGGGATAGATGATAGTGCGCGGCGGCAGCTCCATCAGGGTGCCCATGATCGAGTCCCGCAGGTCGGTGTAGGTGGTGTGACCCGGTGCCCGCACGCCGCCGACGGAGCCACGGAAGAGGGTGTCCCCGGTGAACACCACGGGCTCCTCGCCCGTGAACCCCCCCGGCGCGGCGCTGGATGGCTGGCGGGTCTGTCCCCCGGGCTTGCCCACCAGGAAGGAGAGCATCCCGGCGGTGTGTCCGGGGGTGCGCAGCGGACGGACCTCAAGGGTGCCGAGACCCAGCGCCTGCCCCGGCTCAATGGTCTCGGTGATTACGCCGTCGCCGATCAGGTCGACTTCGAGCGGGTGGATCAGAACCTCCAGGGCGGGCCAGCGCTTGCGCAGCGCCCCGACCTCGCTGACGTGATCGAAGTGATGGTGGGTGAGCAGCACGTGCGTGGGCTCCAGACCAAGCCGATCGGCGGCCTTCAGCAGGGGCGCCACGGGACCGCCGGCGTCGATGAAGAACGCGGGACCGCCTAGCCCGTCGGCCACGAGATAGGTGTTGGACACGAACTGGGGATGGGTTGAACGCTCGACGATCATGGCGGCATACTTGCATGAAGCCCGACTATCGGACCGGCAGGTCTCCCACAGCCCACGATCGGGCCGACCGGGCCGAGCCCATCTAGACTGCGCGCATGTCACTAATCCACACCTGTTACCGCATCACCGACATCGAGCGCTCAGTTGCCTTCTACAACGCCCTCGGCTTCGAGGAGGTCGGACGCATCCCGATCGGCAACGAGGCCGTGAACGTCTTCATGAACCAGCCGGGCGACGGCGACATGCCGCGCCTGGAGCTGACCTACAACTTCGGCGTCGAACATTACGACCTCGGCACGGCCTATGGACATATCGCGATCACCGCCAAGGATCTTGACGCGACACTGGCCCGTCTGGCCGAGCAGGGCATCGCGCCCGAGAAGCCCCCCTATAGCGTGCGCGAGGGCGGGTCCCGACTCGTGTTCGTGAGAGATCCCGACGGGTACCGCGTCGAGATCCTGGAGATGTAGGGTCGGCAGCTCTCCAGGCTGTCTAGGATCGATCTCTTCAGGCCGGGGAACGCACCAGTAGCGTGCTTGTCTGGGCACGGAATACCGTCCCAAGCGAGCGTTAGAACCACGGTGTGGCTGAATCGATCGAGCAGCTCAGCTTCGAGTTGACCGCCAGCGCGCTGGCGGAGCAGGAGCGCGCGCTTTCGGCCTTGAGAGCCCGTGCCCGTGCTGGCCGCGAGCTGCGCGTTGCTCATCGCCGAGGTCATTCTGTGGACCCTCGGCCTCATTGGTTAAGCTGAGATCATGATCTTCAAGAAAAAGACTCCCCAGGCGCCTCCACCACCGCCACCGCTGGAGCCACGCCCGCCGGAGCACTTTCCGGTCACCGCTCCTCCCGGCTTCGCCCTCTCCGAGAAGCGCAGCGGCTGGCTGGGCGGCAAACGCAGCTGACTGTCACGGACGACCAACCCGGCTAGAGATCCGGCCCCGGTGTCGTATACCTATGCGACGTGAGTCCCCGGTCGCCTCTCGATTACGCGGAGCCGGCCTCGGGGTCGGGGCGGACGAGCACGGTGTCCGCGACCGGGATGATCTCGTCGGCCGGCAGACCCGCGCGCGCGGCGTGATCGCGAATCGCCTCGGGGCTGCTCGCCTGGTAGATGCAGACCGTGCCCACCGATCCGCCGTCCTCGGCCAGGACGTAGCTGCGAATCCAGCGAATGTCGTCCGACATTTCCTCGCCGGTCTTGGTGGAGCGCTCGGCAGCCGCCTGGAGGTCCTCCGGCGAGCGCCAACCGCCGCGACGAAGAATCACATAGGTGTCCATCGTTCTTCCTCTCTGTCGAACTGTGTCCGTGTGTCCGACCAGCGTACGCCCGTCGGGGCCACCCGGTCAACCGGGCCAGCGCCGCGGTGTTGAGCCGACCGAGACGACCGCCTGTCCGACGACGACCGCCTCGACCGCTCCGGCTTCGAGGTTTCCGACCCGCCCCTTAGGCGGCTGTCGCGAACTGGGCTTCAACCCCGTCGAGCAGGTGCCAGTTGCCCTCGAGCGCGCTCTGCGCCCGGGCCAGCATGCGCTCACTCGCGCGCTCGTCGCTCATCAGCTCCGCGATCAGCTCCCGTGCGTGACGGGCGTGCTCGACGTCCAGCTCGGCGTGGAGCTTGAAGTAGTCGAGACCCGCCGAGTCCTCGCTCAGGCCGTAGTGCGCACGGAGTCCCTGAAGCTTGGTGGTCGAGATCGCCGGCTGGGAGGCCTCGACGGCGTAGAGCACCGCGAGGTGCTCAAGCAGATCCTCGCCCGCCGCCCACGCCTGGGCACACTCGCGCGTCTCGGGCAGCGGCTCGTTGCGCTCAGTGGAGCCCACCGCTGCCGCGAAGTCGTCCCACAGCTCGATGTGACTGTGCTCCTCCGCGGCGTGACGCTCAAGACCGGCGGCGTGCTCGGGCCCGGCCTTGGCGGCCGCCCGCTGCGAGGCCTCGGCGAGGGCCACCACGGCGTGGCGGTACTCACCGGCGTACAGGTCCAGCTCCTCGGCGGATAGCTCACCGGCGCTCCAGCGCTGGTAGAAGGGATGCTCCAGCACGTTTACGCGCCTGCGCATCTCGTCGAGATGATCGAAGATGTCCATCGTGAGTCCCCTTTGGGTCGGCTGCTTGGCCACTGAATCGTACGGATCCCACCGGGTGGCGCCCGGCGCGCTACTCTGCCGTTGACCGATGGCGGACACCGGCAAGATCGCCAAGAACCTCGAGCGCTTCGCGCAGGCGGTGGCCGCGCACGACCGCGAGAACCCCACCCACAACGCCTACGGGATCGGTCTCGCGCACTTCGACCTGGAGCGTCTGGGGCTCGACGAGGGCGAGGAGATCCTGCCCGGCATCACGATCCACGCCGACAACGGCGTGACCGGGAATTTCCGCGTGCTCTGCGACGGTCAGCACGATGAGGGCCTGAGCGAGGCCGAGGAGGAGGTCGTCGACGCGGTGGGCGCCCAGATGCTGCCGATGATCTCGCCCAGCCGCTCGCCGTTTCAGGATTGACGGCGGCCTGACGGCCGGGAGCGACGTCTCGCTCCGCAGCCCGGATTCTCAGCTGGAAATGACCGGCGCGGGCACCCCGGCGCGGGCCGCGATCATCCCCGCGAGTCGCTCGATCGTGGGACACGGGATGCCGTGGCGCGCCCCGGCCCGCAGCACCGAGCCCACGATCGCGTCCAGCTCCGGAGCGCGCCCGGCGGCGATGTCGCGCTGCATCGAGCTACCCAGGGTGGCGTGAGCGTCGGTCAGCTCGCCCATGGCGGTCGCCGGCCCGATCTCGGCGCCCTCGGCCCGCGCGACCGCACAGCCCTCCCCGACCGCGCCTTCCAGGTCGGCCCGCAGCTCCGGGGTGTCGCGGATCTCCCCGAGCAGCTTGTCGAAGGCGCTCGTGGTGCAGGCCAGCGCGTTGAGGCGCACCAGCTTGGACCACATCACCTGGGGCTCGGAGTTGAGCACCCGGACCGGAATCCCCGCCTGTTCGAGCTTGTGCGCCATTTGCTCCACGCCTTCTCGCATCGCCGCATCGCGCCAGGCCATGTCGACGCGCAGGAACCGACTGGTGTGCACCACCACGCCCGGCCGCGGGCGATCGGCCTCCACCCGGATCGTGGCGGGCACCACGGCCTCCACGCCGAACCGCGCGCGCAACAGCGCCAGGTGGTCGAGCCCGTTGAGCAATGCCACCACGTACGCGGGTGCCGCCGCGACGCGCTCGAGCGCCGACTCAAGGCCGCCGGCCTTGGTGGCCACCACCAGCACGTCCACTTTCTCCTCCAGCCGCGCGAGCGCGCGCGGTCGCGCGGTGAACCGGCCGAGGAGCACGCTGTCCACCTGGAGGCCCTGGCGCTCGATCAGCTCCGCGGTGGACTCCCGGGCCACCACCGTGACCGGGGTGCCCGCGTGCTCCAGGGCGCCCGCCACCAGGCCGCCGACACCGCCGGGACCGAGCACCGCGATCTTCATCGATCCGGGCCGCCCCAACTCGGCGGGTCGATCAGCACCCCGGGATTCATGATCCCCCGGGGGTCGATCGCGGCCTTGGCCCCGCGCAGCGCCGCCGCGAACGGCTCGGGGCGCTGACGGTCATACCAGGGGCGGTGGTCGCGGCCCACGGCGTGATGGTGGGTGATCGTGCCGCCCTCCCGCAGGATCGCCTCGGAGACCGCGCGCTTGACGGCGGCCCACTGCTCGACCTCCTCGCCGCGCCGGGCCTGAGCGATCACCGTGAAGTAGGCCGCCGGCCCGTTTGGATAGACATGGGTGAAGCGGCACATCACCGGGTGGGTCACGGTCTGGGGACCGCACACCTCGCGCAGCGCCTGCTCGGCGGCGGCCGTCACGCGCTCGTGGAAGACCGGGAAGCGCTCCCAGGTGATCGCGGTCTCGAAGGTCTCGCTGAGCACGCCCATCGCCACGAGCGTGTCGCGCATGTAGGGGATCCGCAGGAACGCCTCGCGCCAGGAGCTGCCCACCGCATCGGGCCGCCCCGCCCCCGCCCCATCTGCCCCGGAACGTTGCTCGCTGGGCTCCCCGCCGTGCTCGCGGCAGATCTCAAGGGCACGGCGCATCTGCTCTGCAACCGGGTGGTCGGCCGACTCGAAGCCCAACACCAGCAGCGCCCGCGAGCCGTCCCCGGCGAACGTCAGGCGCGCCTCGGCCGGGTCGATCAGACGGCAGTTGGCGGGGTGCAGGCCCGACTGGGAGAGGGCACGCACGCAGTCCGCGCCCTCGCGGAAGCTCGTGAACGTGACCCCGGCCGAGGCGCGGTGCGTGGGTCGCGGCAGCACCCGCATCCAGGCCTCGGTGATCACTCCGAGCGTGCCCTCCGAGCCGAGCAGCATGCGATCGGGGCTCACGCCCGCGCCCGAGCCGGGCAGCCGCCGCGACTCCCAGTGACCGACCGGCGTGAGCGCGCGCACCGACTCGACCATGTCGTCGATGTGCGTCCACACCGTGGCGAAGTGCCCGCCCGCCCGCGTGGCGATCCAGCCGCCGAGCGTGGAGTACTCGAAGGACTGCGGGAAATGACGCAGCGTCAATCCGTGCTCGGCCAGCTGCCCCTCAAGTCCCGGACCGGTGGCCCCCGCCTGGATCCGGGCCGAACGCGAGATCGGGTCGACCTCAAGCACCCGATCCAGACCGCGAAGATCGAGGCTGACCACGCCGTTGTAGGCGCCGCCGACCTCGGCCTGCACGCCCCCCACCACGCTGGTGCCACCGCCGAAGGGGATCACGGCCACCCGCTCGGCCGCGCACCACTCAAGCACGGCCTCCACGTCGCGCTCATCACGCGGGCGGGCCACGAAATCGGGGGGATGGTCGAAGCGACCGCGAAAGCCCCGCACCACATCCGAGTAGGACTTTCCCCACGCGTGCGACGCGCGCTCGTGCCGGTCCCCGGAGCAGATCGGCGCGAGCAAAGCCGACGGCGCGATCTGCGCGGAGCGCAGCTCAACCTGCTCAAGCGGCACCGGATCCTCGACCACCGGCGGGTCAAAACCCAGATGGGCAGCCAGCCCCGCGGCCGTCGCGCGCAGCTCCTCGGGGCCCGGCTGCTGAGCCTCAAGGCCCCAGCCCCAGTGCTTGTGGCGAGGGATCGTCACAGGCGCGAGTCTAAGACCATTAGCCTTCCGTACATGTCTGCCCAGCGCGAGCCCGTCGCCGAGCCGCCCGAGATCCTCGCCCGCGGGCCCTGGCCGCTTGAGCAGGTGAGCACCCATTGGCGCGAGGAGCACTTCGAGCCCACCGCCGCCCACACCGAGGCCGCGGACGCCGCGATCGCCGCGCTGCGCGAGCGTGGATCGCCAAGCCACGACGGCGTGGCCGCGCGCCTGGTCGACTATCGCCAGGGTCCCGGGGGCATCGAGATCGAGCTTCAGCCCCTGCGCTGGGCGCTGCGGCTGGTGGGGGGCGACGCGTCGTGCAGCGTGGCCGCCCTCTGTGTCACCCGCTCCGCCGACGGACGCTGGCTTGCCGGACGCCGCGCGGCCTGGCTTGCCTCATGGGCCGGCCGCTGGGCGCTCGGCGCGGGCGGCGCGGTCGACCTCGGCGAGAGCCCCGCCGAGACCCTCGTGCGAGAGCTACAGGAGGAGTGGTCGGTCGCGCCCGAGCGGGTGCAGGGCGAGGCCCTGATTCGGCTGCCCCACCAACTCGTGATGTTCGTCGGCCAGGCCTGGCTCCCGGAGGGCGCCGAGGTGACCCGCGACCACGAGCACGACGCCCACGCCTGGTGGCCCGCCGAGATCGACGACTGGCCCGCCGAGGCCGAGGATGCCTTGCGGCGGATGGCGCGCTGGCTGTCGGAGTGAGCCACGGCGCGATCTTCACGCGTCTGAAGTGGACCTCGTTCGTTCACTCCTGCGTGTACCTCTCGCTGCTTGTGTGCGCGTTTATCGCCGGCAACCCCGAGCCGGCGACGTTCGTGCTCGGGCTCGCCCACGGAGTCCTCTGGATCCTGATGTCTCTGGCCTGCGTCGCGGCCGCACGGATGCGCATCGTGTCGCTGCGCCTGGCCGTGGCCGTCGCCGTGCTGGGGGGAATCGGACCGTTCTTCGGTAGCTACGAGTTCATCCGGGAGCAGCGGCGGCGTTAACCTATGTGAAGCGGGCGTTTCGGCACTCGGTCCGGCGGCGGGCCGCGCTAGAGTGGGGAGGCCGATGGCCACCAGCACCACGAGTCAGGATACGGTCGACGTAGTGACCCCCGCCGCGGGCGAGTCCGTCACCGAGGGAACCATCCTCGAATGGCACGTGAAGGTCGGCGGGTCGATCAAGGTCGACGACACCATCGTCGAGATCTCAACCGACAAGGTTGACGTCGAGCTGCCCTCCCCCGCGAGCGGCACCGTGACCGAGATCCTGGCCGAAGAGGGCGACACCGTGACCGTGGGTCAGGTGATCGCGCGGATCGCCCCCGGCGACGGTTCCAGCGCGGCGCCCGCTGCGACTGACGGCGACGGTTCCAGCGCGGGGCCCGCGGCAACGGATGGCGACGGTTCCAGTGCGGGGCCCGCGGCAACGGATGGCGACGGTTCCAGTGCGGCGTCCACTGCGACTGACGGCGACGGTTCCAGTGCGGCGTCCACTGCGACTGACGGCGACGGTTCCAGCGCAACCGGGGTCCCCGACGGCACCCGCGTATCCCCTGTGGCCGCACGCGTGGCGGCAGCCGAGGGCGTGAATCTCGCCGAGGTCGCGGGCAGCGGACCGGCCGGACGCATCGTCAAGGCCGACGTGCTCGACGCCGCCGGCAACCGCGGTGCCCAGAGCGGCCCGCCCAACGGCGCCGCCAACGGCAAGACCCCGGCCACGGCCGGCTCCCAGCTGATGAAGGGCAGCGCCGCCGCCCTCGCCCGCTACATGGACGAGTCGCGGTCGATCCCCACCGCCACCAGTTTCCGCACGATCACGGTGACCGTGCTCGATGCCCGTCGCCGTGAGCTGAAGGCGGGTCCGCGCAAGGTCTCCTTCACACACCTAATCGCCTACGCCATCGCGCGCGCGGCCGACGACATGGCGGTCATGGCCCACCACTTCGCCGAGGTCGACGGCAAGCCCCACCGCGTCGACGACGGCCATGTGAACCTCGGCCTCGCGGTCGACGTGGAGAAGAAGGACGGCAGCCGCACCCTGATGGTCCCCGTGATTCGCAACGCCGGGCGCCTCGCCTTCAACGCCTTCCTCGATGCCTACGATGCGCTGGTCGAGAAGGCCCGCACCAACAGCCTCAAGGCCGACGACCTGACCGGTGGGAACATCACCCTCACCAACCCCGGGGGGCTCGGCACGATCGCCTCGGTACCGCGTCTGATGAACGGCCAGGGCACCATCATCGCCACCGGCTCGATCGCCTACCCCGTGGGGTTGGGCAACATCGGCTCGATGATCGGGGCCGAGAAGGTCATGACCATGACCTCGACCTATGACCACCGCATCATCCAGGGCGCCGAGTCCGGGCGCTTCCTGGCTCGCATCGAGGAATACCTCCAGGGCGAGCGCGGCTTCTACGACGGGGTCTTCGCCTCGCTGGGCGTCACCCTCGGTCCCGTTCCCGCACTGCCCGCGCCGGCCGCCGCGGCAGCAGCCGCGCGTGAGGCTCCCCGGAGCGTCGCGGCGCCGCCCAGCGAAGAACTGCTGCAGGCCGTTCAGGCCGCCACGGCGCTGCTCAAGGCCTACCGGACCCACGGCCACCTGGCCGCCCGCCTGGACCCGCTGGGCGTGGAGCCCGAGGGCGACCCCGCGCTGGACCCCGAGCCACTTGGCCTGACACCCGAACTGATGGCCCAGATCCCGGCCAAGATCCTGCGCATGTACGTCCCCGGGGCCACCCTGGCCGACGCGCTCTCGCACCTGCGCGAAACCTACTGCGGCACGATCGCGTATGAGATCGAGCACATCGCCTCCCACCGCCAGCGCGTGTGGCTGCGCGAGAAGATCGAGTCCGGCGCCTTCCGCCAGCCGCTGACCAGCGAGGAGCAGAAGGTGCTGCTCAAGCGCCTCGTCGAGGTCGACGCGATGGAGCGCTTCATGCACAAGGCCTACCTCGGTCAGCACCAGTTCTCGATCGAGGGCCTGGACATGACCGTGCCGATGCTCGACGAGCTGATCCAGCTCTCCGCGGCACACGGCGGCAAGGAGGTCGTCGTCGGCATGGCCCACCGCGGGCGGCTGAACGTACTGGCCCACAACCTCGGCCGTTCCTACGACACGATCTTCGCCGAGTTCGAGGGCGCCTCGACGCTTGAGGCCGTCACGACGATCCCCCAGGGGGGAACGGGCGACGTCAAGTACCACCACGGCACCCAGGGCTCCTACCAGCTGCCCAACGGCGAGACCATCCGGGTCAACCTGGAGTCCAACCCGAGTCATCTCGAGTACGTCTCGCCGGTGGTCGAGGGCGCCACGCGCGCCGCCCAGACCACCCGCCAGGGCCCGCACGCCCACCAGAACACCGACGCGGCGGTCCCGATCGTGATCCACGGCGACGCCGCCTTCCCCGGGCAGGGTGTGGTCGCGGAGACCCTCAACCTCCAGGCCCTCGACGGCTACAAGGTCGGCGGCACCGTGCACCTGATCACCAACAACCAGGTGGGCTTCACCACCGACCCCGACGACGCCCGCTCCACGCGCTGGGCCTCGGACCTGGCCAAGGGCTTCGACGTGCCGATCATCCACGTCAACGCCAACGACGTCTCGGCCTGCATCAGCGCCGTGCGGCTCGCCTTCGCCTTCCGCCGCGAGTTCGGTCACGACGTGCTGATCGACCTGATCGGCTATCGCCGCTTTGGGCACAACGAGTCCGACGAGCCCGCCTACACCCAGCCCGAGATGTACGCCAAGATCAAGGGCAAGAAGCGCGTCTCGGAGCTGTGGGCAGAGCGCCTGGTGGTCGACGGGATCGTCACCCAGGAGCAGGTCGACCAGCTCGGCCAGGGCGTGTGGGACAACCTCACGATCCTGCATCAGCGCCTGAAGGCCAAGATCGCGGCGGCCGCCGAGAGCGGCGCCGTCGACCACAGCACCGGCGAATACCAGCTCGACCGCTCCCCGAGCCCCGACGTCACCACCGCGGTCCCCGCCGGGCAAATCCGCGAGCTGGGCGCCGAGCTGCTGCGGGTACCCGAGGGTTTCACCGTCCACCCCAAGCTTGTAAAACAGCTCGAACGTCGGGGGGCCGCCCTGAAGCCGGCCGCGCAGGAGACCGAGGGCGAGCCCGCCACACGCATCGACTGGGCCCATGCCGAGTCGCTGGCGTTCGCCTCGCTCCTGGTCGAAGGCACCCCGATCCGCCTCACCGGGCAGGACACCGAGCGCGGCACCTTCAGCCAGCGCCACATGGTCCTGCACGACGCCAAGACCGGGCAGACCCTCTGTCCGATCCAGAACCTGCCCGAGGCCCTCGCGCCGTTTGAGCTTCACAACAGCCCGCTCTCGGAGCTGGCCTGCATGGGCTTCGAGTATGGCTACAGCCAGGAGGCCCCCGAGACGCTCGTGCTCTGGGAGGCCCAGTTCGGGGACTTCGTGAACTCCGCCCAGGTGATCGTCGACCAGTTCATCGTCTCCGGTCTGGCCAAGTGGGGGCAGACCTCGCGCCTGACCCTGCTGCTCCCCCACGGCTACGAGGGCTCCGGCCCCGAGCACTCCTCGGGCCGCCTGGAGCGCTTTCTGTCGCTGGCCGCCGAGGGCAACATCAGGGTGGCCAACCTCACCACGCCCGCCCAGTACTTCCACATGCTGCGCCGACAGGCGCGCATCGCCAAGCAGCGTCCCCTGATCATCATGACCCCCAAGTCGCTGCTGCGGCTGCCCCAGGCGTCAAACGCCGTGGAGGACCTCGCCGAGGGCACGAGCTTCCAGCCGGTGCTCGCCGAGCCCGGGGTCCAGGACGACAAGATCACCCGCCTGGTGCTGTGCACCGGCAAGATCTACTACGACCTCGTCGGGCACCCCGAGCGTCAGCGCAGCGAGGGCCTGGCCGTGGGCCGTATCGAGCTGCTCTACCCGTTCCCCGAAGGTCAGGTTCTGGAGCTGATCGCGCGCTACCCCAACCTGCGCGAGGTTCTGTGGGTCCAGGAAGAGCCCCGCAACATGGGCGCCCGCGCGCACATGTTCCCGCGCCTCATGCAGATCCTGCCCGACGAGATGCACTTCGGCTACGTCGGGCGCCCCGAGCGCGCCAGCCCCGGCGAGGGCTATCCGGCCTCGCACATCGCCGAACAGAACCGCATCGTCACCACCGCCGTCGACCTCGGGATGCCGATCTCGCAGTATCCCCGCAAGACCCCCGGGGAGCGCTGAGGCGGTGTTCTGGCTCTTGCGCAGACTGATGGCGGTCCTGCAGCAGCGTCGGCGCAAGCGCCGCGCGCGCCGATAGCCCCTCCCGCCAGAGCTTCCCCGCCCCGCGAGGAGGGCGGAGCCCGACGTTGGCCTAGCGACCCCGCCAGACCGGGGGGCGCTTTTCCTTGAAGGCGCTGGCGCCCTCCTTGGAATCCTCCGAGGCGAAGACCGGCCCGGAGATGGCGCCCTGCTTTTCCCACATCTCCGCGGTGCTCCAGTCGGCCTGCTCCTGGAGGATCTGCTTGGAGGCGATCAGCGCCAGCGGCCCGTTCGCGGCGACCCGGCCGGCCAGCTCCAAGGCGCCCTGAACCGCCTCTCCGGGCTCGACGATACGGTTGACCACCCCGAACTCGTGGAAGCGCTCGGCGGGGAACAGGTCGCCGGTGAGGGCCAGCTCCATCACCACGTGGTAGGGCATCCGCCGGGGCAGGCGCAGCAGCGCACCGCCCGCCGCGACCAGCGAACGCTTGGCCTCGGGAATCCCCAACTTGGCGCCCCTGGCGGCCACGATCAGGTCGCAGCCCAGCGCGATCTCCATGCCCCCGGCCACCGCGAAGCCCTCGATCGCGGCGATCAGCGGCTTGCGCGCGGCGCGCTGGGCGATCCCGGCGAAGCCCCGGTCGCCGAACCAGGGCGACTCGCCCTTGACGAACGCCCCCAGGTCCATCCCGGCGCAGAAGAAGCCCCCGGCGCCGGTCAGCACGCCCACCGACAGCTCGTCGTCGCTGTCAAGATCCTCCAGCGCCCCCGCGATCCCGGCGGCCACGGCGGCGTTGACCGCGTTGCGCACCTCGGGGCGGTTGATGGTGATCAGCAGCACGTTGCCCCGGCGCTCGGTCAGGACCGCCTGCGGGGCCTCGTCGGTCTGTGTCGCGTCGTCGCTGATGGGGTCGCTGATGGGGTCGCTCATGGGCGAACTATATGCGCATCCCGGCGCGCCCTATGCCGCAAACAGGGTCAGCTCGGGCTCACGTTCGCCGCGGAGCACGGCGATGTCGACCTCAACGCAGTCGATGCCACGCGCCTGCGCGAGCACGCGCGCCTGTGGCTTGATCACCTGCGCCACCAGGATCCCGCGACAGGAGCCCATGGCGGGATCGACCCGGATGCGCTCCAAGTAGCGCGAGAGCTGCTCCACGGCGTCGATCGTGGCGATCCGCTTGATCTCGACCGCGATCCACTCGTCCTCGGTGTCCCGGCACATCAGGTCGACCGGGCCGATGTCGGTGGGCCACTCGCGTTTGACTAGGCGCAGGCCCTCCCCGCACCAGTGCGGCTGCCCGGCCAGAAGCTCCTGTAGTTCGCGCTCCAAACCCTCTTTCTCAAGCGACGCCAGCACGTCAAGCTCGTGCTCGATGTCGGAGAGCACCTCTGAGATCACGATCTCCACGCGATCCTCGTGGCGCTGCTTGCCTGTGCCCTGGCGGGTACGCACCACCAGTCCGGTGAGCAAATCCTGCTCGTCGGTCTGCTCTTCGAGCACCGTCGGCGGGATCATCCAGTTCAGGGGCTTGACGTTGGGGCCGCCGCCGTCGGCCCAGACCATGAAGGTGCCGTCGGCCTTGAGCATCAGCAGCCGCACCGCCTCGGGGAGCACGGTGGTGACGCGACCTATGTAGGAAACCTCACAGCGGGCGACTATCAGGCGCATCGCCGGACGGTACCGGCTGGGCCGGATCTACCGGCTCTACCTGTGCGCCCGGCCCCACCGGCTCTGAATCCACAGCTGTAGCGGCGACCGCGAGCTGCGGCTGGTGGGTCACCGGCTCCGGACCGGCATGCTCCTCGCCCGCGGCGGCCGCGTTGAGCGACTCACGGAACTCGCGCATCCCGTGACCCAGCGAGCGGGCCAGTTCGGGCAGACGCTTCGGGCCGAGCACAATCAGCGCAATGGCCGCCAAGAAGATCAGGTGGACTGGATTTCCTATTCCCATTCATACCTTCCTACGAGGTCGCCGACCCGGCGGATCAGGACGTTCGGATCTGGTTACAGGCTAGCGCGCCGGCCGCCCGGGGCCATAGGCTCTGGAGCCGTGGATCAGGCGCCCCAGGCACAGTCCGCTCGCCCCTATCCGCCGCCGGCCGCCTCCGAGCCCTTCTGGCCGGCCCAGCTGACGGTGCTCGCGGCGATCGCACTACAGCTGCTGCTGCCGGCGCGGCTGCACGTGGGACCCACCTGGCTGGTGCCCGCGCTCGAGGGCGCCCTGCTGATCGGAATGTTCATGGCGACCCCCAACCAGCTGGAGCACGAGCATCCGCTGAGGCGCGCCTTCGCGCTTTCGCTGACCGCTTTCGTGAGCGCCGCGAACATCTTCTCGCTGGCCGCCCTGACCCACTACCTGCTGCACCACAACGTCGAGAACGGGCGGGAGCTGATCATCTCGGGGGTGCTGATCTGGCTCACCAACTTCCTGATCTTCGGTCTCTGGTACTGGGAGATCGATCGCGGCGGCCCCGGCAAGCGCGCCGCGGGCCACGACGAAGCGCCCGACTTCCTGTTCCCGCAGATGACCGACGACCGCATCGAGCCGATCGCCTGGCGGCCGATGTTCTTCGACTACCTCTACGTGTCGCTGACCAACAACACCGCCTTCTCCCCCACCGACACGCTGCCGCTGACCTACAAGACCAAGGCCGTCATGGGCGCGCAGGCGACCGTCTCGCTGCTCACGATCGGCCTGATCGTCTCGCGGGCCGTGAACATCCTTTAGCGCCCGCGGTCGGCCACTCAGTCAGCACCGGGGCAAGCGGGCGGCTGGGCCCCCGGCAATTGCCTCATGCCGCCGGCAGCACCCGGGGCTCCAACGCGCGGGCCTGCTCCAGCAGCTCCGCCACCTCGCCGTCGGCGCCCAGACCCAGGGCGCGTTCGCAGGCCGCGATGCACTCGCTCACGCGGTCGCTGCGGGCCAGTGCGTGGGCGTAGCGCGACCACGCTTCCCCCGATTCGGGCTCAAGCCATGTGGCGCGCTCGGCGGCGGAGATCTCACCGCCCAGGTCGCCGGTCAGCTGACGCGCGAGCGCCAGGTCGAGCAGCCCCTCAAGGCTCGGGCCGAGCCGCCCGGCCAGCTCCAGGGCCTCAAGCGCACCGTCGCGGTCCATCAGACGCAGGCGCAGACGACCCACGCGCTCCCAGGCGCCCGCGTCGGCGGCACCGCGCCCGGCGGCACGATGGGCTGCTTCCTCGGCCAGGTCCAGGGCGCCGATGTCCTCGTAGATGCGCGAGGCGAACCGGTGGGCCGCGGGACGCGCGCCGTCGACCCGCGCCCAGTCGCGCACCGAACGGGCGGCCGCCTCCAGGTTTCCGGATTGCCAGAAGGCCAGGGTCATCAGGCGCAGCACGGCCACGTTGTCCGGTTCGGCGTCGCGGGCGTACACCAGCCGCTGGGCCGCCAGGCTGTAGTCGCCTTCGGCCATCGCCCGTTGGGCGGCCGTCATGAAGCGCTCGACCCGCTCCTCGGCGGGGTCGGGCTTTGAGAAGTCCACGAAACGCATGCTGCCCGCCGGCACGGTCCGCACACCGTGGCTGAAGCGCACCCGTGCCCACTGCTGCACTTCCTCGTCGCTTTCGGGATCGCCGGTGAAGTAGATCCCCGCCACGGTGCCCACCCCCCACTCCGGGTAGGACACGCAACGGGCGTAGCGGTGCACCACCGAGTGGTCGGGCACCCGGCTCCCGAAGGGGTCGTTCTGAGCGCGGTCGACCGCTTCTTCGCGCGCCCGGCGCTCGTTCTCATAGGCCCTACGACCGGCCTCCTCGCGTGCCCGGCGGGCAGCCGCGGCACTGGCCCGCACCGCGTTGCGCGAGACCTTCCCGCCCCGGGACGTCTCCGCCAGGCGCTCCAGATGATCGGCCGCCTCGTTGATCGCCTTGAGGTGGCGCTCGTGCTCGAACTGCTTGCCCTGGGGAGCCACGTCGGGGTGCCAGCGCTTGGCCATCCGCCGCCGCGCCAGCTGCACCGAACGCTTGTCGAACGGCGACTCCAGCTCGAGCAGCATCATCTGCTGCTCTATGTCAAGGACGGTCGTGGACATACCCCGCTCACGTTAGCGATCCGCGCCGGGCCCGGCCACTGCTGTGGACGAAGCGGCCCGGCGAGCGGGGCACCGGCGCTCTGCCCCGGAACCTCCTATCCTGCCTGCAAATGTCCTCTCAGTACATCTTCACGATGCACCGTCTCTCGAAGTTGCATCCGCCCGACAAGACGGTGCTCAACAACCTCACCCTGGCCTTCTACCCGGGCGCCAAGATCGGCGTACTCGGCTACAACGGCGCCGGCAAGTCGACCGTGCTGCGGATCATGGCCGGGGTCGACCAGGAGTACCGCGGCGAAGCGGCCCTCGCCCCGGGCGCGACCGTGGGGATGCTCGCCCAGGAGCCCGAACTGAACGAGGCCAAGGACGTCAAGGGCAACGTCGAGGAGGGCGTGGCCGAGACCAAGGCGCTGCTGGACCGCTTCAACGAGCTGGCCGCCAATTACTCCGACGAGACCGCCGAGGAGTTCGGTGACATCCAGGCCAAGATCGATGCCGCGGACGCCTGGAATCTCGACACCCAGCTCGAATACGCGATGGACGCCCTGCGCCTGCCTCCGCCCGACGCCGAGGTCGCCAACCTCTCCGGCGGGGAGCGCCGCCGCGTCGCGCTCTGCCGTCTCTTGCTACGGGCACCCGATCTGCTGCTGCTGGACGAGCCCACCAACCACCTCGACGCCGAGTCGGTGGCGTGGCTTGAGCAGCACCTCGCCGAGTACAAGGGCGCGATCGTCGCGGTCACCCACGACCGCTACTTCCTTGACAACGTGGCGGGCTGGATCCTGGAGCTGGACCGCGGCAAGGGCATCCCCTACCAGGGCAACTATTCCAGCTGGCTCGAACAGAAGCAGGTGCGCCTGGCCCAGGAAGAGCGCTCGGAGAAGGGCCGCGAGCGCACGATCGCCGCGGAGCTTGAGTGGGTGCGGACCAACCCCAAGGGGCGGCGCACCAAGTCGAAGGCCCGCCTGGCTCGTTACGAGGAGCTGGTGGCCGAGGAGCGCAACGTCAAACTCGACGAGGTTCAGATCCACATCCCGCCCGGGCCCCGCCTGGGCGACCGGGTGCTAACCGCCACCAACCTGCGCAAGGGTTTCGGCGAGCGCCTGTTGATCGAGGATCTGTCATTCGACCTGCCGCGCGCGGGCATCGTCGGGGTGATCGGCGCCAACGGCGCCGGCAAGACCACCCTGTTCCGGATGATCACCGGCGAGGAGACGCCCGACGGCGGCAAGCTCGAGGTCGGGGACACCGTGCAGCTGGCCTACGTGGATCAGTCCCGCGACTCCCTGGACCCCGCAAAGACCGTCTGGGAGGAGATCTCCGAGGGCCTCGACCAGCTCAAGGTGGGCGACCGGGTGGTCAACTCGCGCCAGTACACCGCGGGCTTCAACTTCAAGGGCTCAGACCAGCAGGCCCGCATCGGCAAGCTCTCCGGGGGCGAGCGCAACCGCGTGCACCTGGCCAAGCTGCTGCGCTCCGGCGGCAACCTGCTGCTGCTGGACGAGCCCACCAACGATCTCGACGTGGACACCCTGCGCGCGCTCGAGAACGCCCTGCTGGGCTTCCCGGGCTGCGCCGTGGTGATCTCCCACGACCGCTGGTTCCTCGACCGTGTGGCCACCCACGTGCTGGCCTTTGAGGGCGACTCCCAGGTCACCTGGTTCGAGGGCAACTTCGAGGCCTACGAGGAGCATCGCCGCGAGCTGATGGGCGCCGCGGCCGACCGTCCCCACCGCATCACCTACAAGCGGCTCGTGCGCAACTGAGCCAGGATCAGCTCGCGCAGCTGCGCGATGCTCCCCGCAACCGCGTCGGCGCCCGTCAGGTCGCTCGCCTCATAGGGGCCGGTGGTCACCGCGATGCAACCCACGCCGTCGGCTCGCGCGCACGCGATGTCCAGGGGTGTGTCGCCGATCACCAGCGTGCGCTCGCGGGCGTAGGGCTCGCCCGCCGCCCCGGCGCGTCCACGAGCGACCGCGGGCAGGTCCGTGCGATCCTCGGAGTCCGAGCCGAACCCCCCCTGCCCTGAGGCGAAGAATCGACCGACCCCGGCGCGGGCGAGCTTCAGGCGCGCCACGCCCTCCAGGTTGCCGGTGACCAGCGCCAGGCGCAGCGAAACGGTGTCGGCCAACTCGGCCAACAACTCTGCCATTCCAGCCACCACGCGACCCGAGAGATCGTCGGGCACCAGTCGCGCGTACTCGCGCACGCACGTCTCCATGAGCCTCTCGCGGCCGTCGTCGAAGGCCTTGGCCGAGCATCCGCAGAGCAACGCGATCTCGCGCGCGATCTCAATGTCCGTGCGCCCCGCCGCGCTCACCCTGGGCATCGCGTCGGGATCGCCGTCCGGGCCACCGAAACCGTAGACCTCGTGCAGCGCCACGTAGAGGGCACGCGCATGCGCCTCGGCCGCGCCCCGCAGGATCGTCCCGTCGATGTCGAACAGCAGCAGCATCCGATCTGTATTCTCGCGCTCAGCGATGCCGACGGTCTTCGACCTCGATACGGCCGTTTCTCGCCGGGAGTCCACGGACCCCGGGCGCGTCAGCTTCCTGACCGAGATTTCCCCCGACTGGCGTGCCGGGCGCGGTCCCCACGGGGGCTACCTGGCCGCGATCCTGCTGCGAGCGCTGACCGAGGCCATCGCCGACGTGGACCGCTCACCGCGGTCGCTGACGATCCACTACGCCAGCTCGCCCGAACCGGGGCCCGCGCTGATCGAGGTCACGATCGAGCGCCGGGGCCGCTCGCTGAGCACGCTCTCCGCGCGCCTGGAGCAGAACGGCAAACTGATGGCAATCGCACTGTCGGCCTTCTCGACTCCCTGGGAGGCGCCCGAGGTCGATGCCCTGCCGATGCCCGCGCTCCCACCGCCGGACCCGCAGCGACGCTCCTCGCCGGGGCTCTTCAAAGGCGCCCCGCCCTTCACCCGCCAGATGGTGATGCAGCCCCGCGTCGGAGCGGTCCCCTTCATCGGCGCCGACGCCCCGATGGAAATCGGCGGCTGGATCGGCCTGCCCGAGCCCCGACCGGTGGATGCCCCAGCGGTGGCGCTGTTCAGCGACGCCTGGTTCCCGCCGTCCTTCATCGCCCTGCGCGCCCCCGCGGTCAGCCCCACGGTTGACCTCACGATCCACTTCCGCCGGCCCCTGGTCCCCGCTGAGCGCGACCCCGAAGAGCTGTGCCTGAGCATCTTCCGCACGCGACTCCTCAGCGAGGGTTTCTTTGAGGAGGACGGGGTGATCTGGGGCGCCGACGGCGTGGTGCTCGCGCAGTCGCGTCAGCTCGGAATCGTAATGCCGATACGCTCAGCCGACCCACAGAATTCAATCTCTTCGAAAACGATGGAAAGGACGATTACCTCATGAGTGACTACACCGTGAAGCGCATCGACGACATGGAGGGCGCCTTCGGCGGCGGCCTCAAGAAGGCCCGAGCCGAACTGGGCGTGACATCCCTGGGCTTGCAGGTGGTGGACCTCCCCCCCAGCTACTCCGACTACCCCGAGCACGACCATGCCGAGGAGGCGCAGGAGGAGGTCTTCGCCGTACTGCGCGGCTCGGGCCACATGGATGTCGAAGGCGAGCGAGTCGAGCTGACCCCCGACGTGCTCGTACGTGTCGGCGCCGCGGCGCGGCGCAAGGTCTACTCGGGCCCCGAAGGCCTGCGCCTGCTCGCCCTCGGCGGCATCCCCGGAGCGGCCTACGAGGCCAAGGAGTTCACCGAACTGAGTAAAGCCTGAGCTAACACGGGCACCAATGACGGCGTGAGCCCCGTCGGTTCGGGAGAGCCACTTGAGGGGCTCACGCCGAGGGCTCACGCCACACCTTGCTGTATACTGCGCTGTATATGGCAGCGACTCGCACACAGGTCTACCTCACCGAGGAGCAACGCCGGCAGATCGAGGAACTACGTTCCCGGGACGGGCGTAGCCTCGCGGAGGTGATTCGCGCAGCCCTGGACGAGTACCTCGATACCCACGGTCGTGCCGCGGCAGAAAAGGAACGAACCGAGCGACAGCGCGTGCTCGATGAGACGTTCGGCATCGCCCCGGACTTCCCGTATCCCGACCGCGATGACTGGGACCGTGGTTATGGCTGAGAGCCGCGCGCCGATCATGATCGACTCGGACGTCGTCATCGACCACATACGCGGCGCCCGCAGGCTTCCGCCGGAACCACTGGCCTACTCGGTGATCACGCGCTGCGAGCTGTTTGCGGGACGCGACGATCCGGAGATGCTTCGCAGCCTCCTGGCACCACTACAGGAGATCCCCGTGGATCGGGCAACCGCCGAACGAGGCGGCATATTGAAGCGGGATGTCAAGTTGCCCACCCCCGACGCACTGATCGCCGCGACGGCACTCGAACACGATCTGCCGTTGATGACCCGCAACGTCCGCCACTTCGGGCGCGTCCCGGGGCTGGATCTGCGCGCTCCCGAAGACTGACGCGCTGCTCACGGGTCCTCAGCTGCTCACGGGTCCTTAGCGTGCCAGCGAGGTCTCTCCGTCCAGACTGAGCGCGGTCGCCGCGATCAGGCGGGCGCAGGCGTGTACGTCCTCGAGCTGGACCATCTCGACGGGCGAGTGCATGTAGCGCAGCGGGATCGAGACCAGTGCCGTGGGCACGCCGCCGCGACTGATGTGCACGGCGTCGGCATCGGTGCCGGTGTTGCGCCCCGAGGCCTCAACGGTGAACGGGATCTGCTCGCGCTCGGCGGTGTCGTGCAGCAGCTCGAACAGCCGCGGGTTGAGGGTCGAGCCGCGGCTGATCACCGGGCCGGAGCCCAGCTCGTGCTTGCCGGCCTCCTTGACGTCGATCCCGGGCGCGTCGGTGGCGTGGGTGACGTCCACCACGATCGCCGCGTCGGGCTGCAGTGAGAAGGCGCTCGTGCGCGAGCCCCCGAACGTGATCTCCTCCTGGGCAGCCGCCACGGCCACCGTCTCCCACTGGGCGCCCCCCGCCTGCGCGATCAGTCGCGCCGCCTCCAACGCCACGAACGACCCAAGCCGGTTGTCGAGCGCCCGCGAGGCGATCCTGCCGTTGGGCAGCTCCAGGGGATCGCCCGCGATCACCGCCACGTCGCCGATCCGCACCAGCTCGCGCGCCTCCTTGCCGTCGCCCGCCCCGATGTCGATGTGCAGGTCGCGCACCTCGGCGACCTTCTTGCGCTCCTCCTCGCGCAGCAGATGGATGGGCTTCTTGCCGATCAGCCCGAGCACCTCTCCCCCGCGCGTGCTCAGCACGACCCGCTGGCCGACCAGGATCTGGGAGTCCCAGCCACCCACCGGCCCGAACCACAGGTAGCCCTCGTCGTCGATGTGCGTGACGATCAGCCCGATCTCGTCGATGTGCCCCATCACGACCAGACGCCTCGTGGGCGCGGGAGCGCCGTGGTGGGCGGCCACGTGCGCGACCGGGGTCCCCACCAGGTCGGTGCTGACCGTCGCGAAGCCCTCGGCCGCTTTCGACCACACGCCCGCCGGGGCCGCCTCGTAGCCGGAGGGACCCCGGGCCAACAACAGCTCGCGCAGCACCGGCGTGAACCCGGCGGCCTGCTTGTGCGCCGGCCCCTTGGCCCGGTTGGGCCCTTTCGCAGCTCGCTTCGCAGCGGGACGCTTCGCGGCGGGACTCATGACGCCAGCAGCCCGCGCAGGACGTAGGGAAGAATGCCGCGGTGACGGAAGTACTCGGCCTCGCGCGGGGTGTCGATCCGCACCGGGGCGTCAAACTGGACCGCCGTGCCGTCCGCGCGCGTGGCCTTCACCTGCGCCTGCCGCGGAGGCCCTCCCCCGGCTTGCATGGCCCCGGCCAGACCGGTAATCGAGAACGTCTCCTCGCCGGTCAGCCCCAAGGACCCGGCGCTCTCACCCTCGGGGAACTGTAGGGGCAGCACGCCCATGCCGACCAGGTTGGAGCGGTGGATGCGCTCAAAGCTCTGTGCGATCACGGCGCGCACGCCCAGCAGGCTGGTGCCCTTCGCGGCCCAGTCGCGCGAGGAGCCCGAGCCGTACTCGCGCCCGCCCAGCACCACCAACGGGACACCCCGCTCGGCGTAGCGCATCGCGGCGTCATAGATCGACATCTGCTCGCCGCTCGCGTCCGCGAGAAAGCGCGTGACCCCGCCCTCGGTTCCCGGGGCGAGCAGGTTGCGCAGACGGATGTTGGCGAAGGTGCCGCGCATCATCACCTCGTGATTGCCCCGCCGCGACCCATAGGAGTTGAAGTCGCGGGGCTCCACCCCCTGTTCCTGTAGGTAGCGCCCGGCGGGCCCGTCGCGCTTGATCGCACCGGCGGGTGAGATGTGGTCGGTGGTCACGCTGTCACCCAGCAGCGCCAGCACGCGCGCGCCCTCGATGTCGGTAACCGCCGGGGACTGCGCGGGCATGTCCTGGAAGTAGGGCGGCAACCGCACATAGGTCGAGTCGGGCGCCCACTGGAAACGATCGCCCGTGGGCACGTCGAGCGAATTCCAGCGCTCATCCCCGGTGAACACCTCGCCGTAGCTCGAGCGGAACATGTCCGACTGAATCGCCTGCTCGATCGTGTCCGCCACCTCGCGCTCGCTGGGCCAGATGTCGCGCAGATACACGTCCCCGCCCTGCTCGTCCTGACCGATCGGATCGTGCACGATGTCGGCGTCCATGCTGCCCGAGAGCGCGTAGGCCACGCACAGCGGCGGCGAGGCCAGGTAGTTCATCTTCACGTCCGGGTTGATGCGACCCTCGAAGTTGCGGTTGCCCGAGAGCACCGAGACCACGGCCAGATCCTCGGCGTTGACCACCTTGGAGATCTCCTCGGGCAGCGGCCCGGAGTTGCCGATGCAGGTCGTGCAGCCGTAGCCCACGAGGTTGAACCCGAGCTGCTCAAGCGGCGCGGTCAGCCCGGCGCGATCGAGGTACTCGGTCACCACCTTGGACCCCGGCGCCAGCGAGGTCTTGACCCAGGGCTTGGAGCGCAGACCCCGCGCGATCGCGTTGCGCGCGAGGATCCCGGCACCGATCATCACCGAGGGATTGGAGGTGTTGGTGCAGCTGGTGATCGCCGCGATCACCACGTGACCGTGGTCCAGCTCGAAGGTCTCGCCGTTCACCGTGGCCCTGGTCGCAACGCTCGCGCCGTTGTGCTTGAACTCGGGCTCCCCCGGGGGCGGCAGCTGCGGCTCGGCGGTGACCAATGACTGCTCGTGACCCGGCGCGCTGCTCGCGGGCGGATCGGATGCCGGGTAAGACTCGGCTACGGCCTCGTCGTGGGCATCGACCTGTTCACCGGCGCTCGGCACGTAGTCGAGGAGCGCCGAGCGGAAGGCGCCCTGGGCCTCGCTCAGGGCAACCCGGTCCTGAGGGCGCTTGGGGCCGGCGAGGCTCGGTACGACCGCGCCCAGGTCCAGCTCCATCGTGTCCGAGTAGCGCGGCTCGGGCGAGCGCTCGTCGTGCCAGAGGCCCTGCGCGCGAGCGTAGGCCTCGACCAGCTCGATCTGCTCGGGGGAGCGCCCGGAGAACTCCAGGTAGCGCAACGTCTCCGCATCGATCGGGAAGATCGCGCAGGTCGAGCCGAACTCCGGCGACATGTTGCCGATCGTGGCGCGATCGGCCAGCGGCAGGCCGCGCAGGCCCGCGCCGTAGAACTCCACGAACATCCCCACCACGCCGCGCGCGCGCAGCAGCTCGGTGACCGTCAACACGAGATCGGTGGCCGTGGCGCCCGCGGGCAGCTCGCCGTGCAGCCTGAAGCCGAGCACCTGCGGGATCAGCATCGACATCGGCTGGCCCAGCATCGCGGCCTCGGCCTCGATACCGCCCACGCCCCAGCCCAGCACACCCAAGCCGTTGACCATCGTGGTGTGCGAGTCCGTGCCCACCAGCGTGTCGGGGTAGAGCTGCCCCGTGTGCTCGTTGTGGAAGACCACCCGGGCCAGATACTCGAGGTTGACCTGGTGCACGATCCCGGTGTCCGGCGGCACCACGGCGAAGTCGTCGAAGGCCCCCTGGCCCCAGCGCAGGAAGGCGTAGCGCTCCTGGTTGCGCTCGAACTCGCGCTCGGCGTTGAAGCGGAAGGAGTCGCGGGTCCCGAACGCGTCGACCTGCACCGAATGGTCGATCACCAGCTCGGCGGGCACCAGCGGGTTGATCTTCGCCGGGTCGCCACCCATCGCGGCCATCGCATCGCGCATCGCGGCCAGGTCGACCACGGCGGGCACCCCGGTGAAGTCCTGCATCAGCACCCGGGCCGGCGTGAAGGCGATCTCCTTGCTGGGCTGGGCGTTTGGATCCCAGCCAGCCAGTGCCTCGATGTCCTTGGCGGCGACCGCACCGGCGCCCTCGGTGCGCAGCAGGTTCTCCAGCAGCACCTTCAGGGAGAACGGCAACGTGGCTACGTCAAAGCGCTCCTGTAGCGCGTCGAGGCGAAATATCTCGTACTCCCGCCCACCGACCGCGAGCTGGTCCTTTGCGCCAAAGCTGTTCTCCGACATAAAGCATCTCCCGGCGATCCTCAGGTGTCTACAGGCCAGTCCGCAGTCTCGCAGACGCGGAGGATCGCCGGGGGTGCGTCGGCCTTGATCAGCGGCCCCGCGGCGGCCAACACCTGAGCCTTGGTGAGCGGCTTGTCGAAGCCCCCGCTGGGCGTGGGGCTCTTGCCGATCAGGAGGTCGATCGCCGCCGCGTGACGGGCCTCGATCTGCACGATGCTGCCGGCGGCGGCGAGCACCTGCTTGCTCTTGATCTGAGGGGCAGCGCCGTTGTAGGCGCCCACGCCGGTGTTCTCCAGCACCGAGGCCAGCGCCAGGAAGGACTTCTCGTTGGCCGCCGGGAAGACGAACGTCGGCTTCTTGATCGCCTTGCCGCCCGCGGCCTTGATCGCCGCGATCAGCGCCTGCACGTGCTGCTCCTCCTCCTGGCCGAACTGCGTCGCATAGGCCTTGGCCTGACCGCTCAGCCCGACCTGCTTGCCCTTGACCTTGTAGAAGTCGGTCTCCAGGTACTCCAGCGTCAGCGCGAAGTTGAGAATGTCAACGTCACCGCCGCCGGTCTGTGCCAGGGCCTGTGCGACGAACGGCGCCACCGCCGAGGTCCCATAGACCGCGCCCGCGGCCAGGGCGCCCCGCAGGATGAAGCTCGAACGGGTGATGCCGTGTACCTCGCATGTGGCCAGCTCGGGGTTGGCCAGTCTGTTGTCAGCCATTTTCAAAAGCTCCTCTCGGCTTACGCTTAGGCCAGGAACGGCTTGACAGCCGCCAGGACCGTGGACATGTCAGCCGGCTTCGCGAACGCGCCGTCCGGAGTGATCGACTTCTTCACCAACGTCCCGAGGGCCGCCGCGTGGCGAGCCTCAACGGAGTGAATCGCCAAGGCAGCCGCCAGGACTTCGGGACTCTGGATGCTCCCCGCCTGGCCCAGATAGGCGGCGGCGCCGAGATTCTCGACGGTGTAGGCCAGCTCGGCTACCTGCGTGGCGCTCGTGATCGGGAACTTGCTCTTGGGCTCGGCCACCGGGGTTCCGCCCAGCTTTGTGACTGCGGCCTTCAGGGCCTGCACATGCGAGGCCTCCTGACGTCCCAGATCCCTGATCAGCGCGCCGACCTTGCCGCTGAACAGTCCCGCGGCCACGACCTTGCCGTAGAACGCGGTCTCCAGATACTCCAGCGTGAGGGCGTAGTTGAGGATGCCCAGATCGCCGGTTTCGCCCGAGCTGGACATCGCCGAGGATGTAGTGCTGCTCGTCGTGGCCGCCGTGCCGGTGGCACTGGAGGTGCTGTTGCTGCTCCCACAGGCGGCCAGCACAAACGCCCCAAAGCTCGCGGCGCCGGCTCCGCCGACCGCCTTGAGGAATCGCTTGCGGTCCGTGTCGTCGCGCACGAGGCGCTCGACGATTCCCGCGGGCTGCGGCACGGACTCCTCGTTTCCAGGATCTGGCATTTTGGTACCTCCGGTCGTCTGCATACGGGCCGCACGCGATCGAAGGACCGCCGCGAGCCACTGGCTTGATTGCACGGACACCGAGCAACTGTGTCCGGGAGAGTTCTCACCCTTTAGTTCGCAGCCGACCCACCCCGCGGATCAGCGCGGGGCAAATTCAGGGGCGCTCAGGCGGCGCGGGTGACGCGGCCCTTGCCGTCGCGCTTACTGCGCAGCAGGGCCTCATCGCAGGCTTGGAGCAACATGTCGGTGTCCATCGGCGACTGCCACTGGGCCACGCCGATCGAGGCGGCCACGCCGGGAACGACGTCAAAGGAAGACAGTCCCCCGAGCCTCTCCAGAGCGCGCTCACCGGCCGCGGCGGCGCTCTCGAGGTCTGCGTTGGGCAGGATCACCACGAACTCGTCGCCTCCATAGCGGGCTACACGATCGAAGGCTCGAAACTCGCCCATCAGCGCCTGCGCCACCTCGCGCAGCATCGCGTCGCCCGCGGGGTGCCCGTGGCGATCGTTGACGAGCTTGAAGTTGTCCAGGTCGATCAGCAGGCAAGCCAGCCGACCGTCTGAGCGCGCCGCGCGGCCGATCTCCTCGTGCAGGCGTCGGCGCATGGCGCGATGATTCATACAACCCGTAACCGGGTCGGTACCGGCCTCCGCGCGAGCCCGCAGCAGCGCCAGTGCCGTGGCGGCCTGATCGACCAGGGTCGCGGCGCGCTCGCTGGCGCGCTCGTCGAGCACCGCGGCACCTCGTCGCGCGAGGATCACGACGGCCTCCACCTCACCGCGCACGGTGAGCGGCAGCAGTAGAGCGCAGCCGAGACCGCCGGTGACGGCCAGCCGGGGAACACTGGCGGTCAGCTCGCGTGCCCCCGAGGCCAGGACGCGCTTGCCGGTGCTCGCAACCCAGCTCACACCGGGAGCCCGCTCGGCTCGCGCGAGTACGTAGCTCATCCGGGCCTCGCCCCCGAACATGTACACCACCACCAGATCCTCCTCGGCGGCGGGAGCCACGCCGCTGGTGAGGGCCGTGGAGCGCGCCGTGGCCTCGGAAAGCCTGTGCACGTGCACCTCCTCGGCGCCGATCGCGAGGAAAAGCTCACGCGCCAGCGCCCGGAAGATGGAGTCCGGGTCGCTGGCGCTGTCGGCCAACAGCGTCAGTCGCCTGAGGCCGGCCAGGATCTCGTCCGTGCCCGGGGTCTGCTCAGCGGTATCCGTACCCACGCTCGCCATCCCCTGCAATGTAGGAGATCAGCGAGCGAGAGTCCACCAGCTATCTGAATGTGACCGTCGTGAAGGCCTTCGAGCTGGGTCCCTTGGCCGACGGAATGAAGCCCACCCGAACGCTGACCGTCAAGCGCCCGTGGCGACGCAGGGCGCGCACGCCCTTGGCCGAGAGCGGGACCCTGAGGGTCAGCTTTGAGGCCTTGCTCAGGTGTCGGGTGACCCGCTTGAGGTTCGACCCGCTGCCACTCACGCGGCCGGCGGCGGCGACCTGGACCGTGATCAGCGCGGTGTGACCCTTGACCCTCCGCTTGAGCACCTTCGGCCCACAGCCAGTGACCGCGATCTTGGTGTTCTGCGTGATCTTGGCGCCACTCTGAGCGATCAGCGTGGTCGGCATCACGAGCGTCGAGGCACACAGGCTGCCGTTGCCGGTCAGCGCCGAGGTCTTGCCCACGGGCAGGTTCAGCGAGAAGCCGGAGATCGGCACATCGGGCAGCGAGGCGAAGGTGGACGTCGTGACCGCCCCGGTGATGTTGGTGTTGCCCACGAGGATCACACGCACCCCGTTGCCGTTGAGGATCAGATCCAGGTCCGGGAAGGCCGCCCCGCCATGGGAGACGAAGTAGGCGGGCCCCGCCAGCTTGTCCGGCAGCACAGGTGTTGTCACCGTGGCGCCACCGACCCGCGAACCATCCGGGCAAGTGTCGGGGTTGGCGGCGAACGTGGCTTCCGGGCACGCCTTCTGGAGCGTCGTCAAACGCGATGGCAACTGCTTGGGCAGCTTGACCGCCACCGACTTGAGGTTCGCCTGATTCGGGGCCTGGGTGACCTTGACAACCAGGCTGGCGCCGTTGGCCTTCGTGAACTTGGCTCCGGTGGCGGCGGTGAACTTCGGCGAGAACGGCAGCGCCGTGCAGCCGCCAACCTGGAACGCCGTGGACAGCGTCTCGGGTCGAGCCTGGAGCAGCCGTCAACGTGGTCCCGGTCAACGTGGAGTCGGTCGAGAGGACGCCGCAGTTGGTCGGGTTGAACAGGAAGTGTTCGCGGTTGATCGAGACGCTCAGCGTCTTCAGACGCAGCGGGATGCCACCGACGGTGCGTGGCAGCGTATTGCTGGTGATGATCAATCGCGAGGTGATCGGGTCAACGTTGATCGTGGCCAGTACGTTTACGTTCCCGAGGTTGAACGTGGGCGTGGCGGACCCCGGCGTCGGACCGGCCACCGCGGGAACCACGATCGAGAGACCGTAGGGAGCACCCTGCACGGGCCCGGTCAGATAGACCGACCCGGTGAACGGATACGGTTCAGAGCCCGCACCGGCCGTCAGGGAGACGCTGCCGATCTTGCTGGCCGGTGCACATTCGCCGTGCGCGGCCTGCGGTTCCTGACACAACGTCACCGATGGAATTGCGCCGAGCAGACCGGGCGGGAGCACGGTCTTGATCTGCGACAGGTACTGCTGTCCGTCGGCGCGCGCCAGGTTGAAGGTGAACGGGCTGTAGGCGCCCGCCTGACTCGGCGACTGTGGCGCGGTGCTCTGGGTGAGAGTGAACGGCAACGGAGCCGCGCATGCGCCGCCCTGGCCATTGCTGTCCACCGTGAACGTGCTGAAGGGCGCCTTGGCCGCCTCGCCCGTGAACGGCGTGAGGCTGGTTTCGGTCTTCGCCGGGCCGCAGACCAGCGGATTTGCGAGCGGCGCCGTCGCTCCACCTCTGAAGTTGACCGAAAGGGTCCTGAATGGAAGCGGCGGATTGTGTGCGAACGTGGCGGTCAGCCGTCCGGTTTCGGGATCGGCAGTGACCTGTCCTTCCAGCCGCACCGCGACGTCGTACCTGGCGGACTCGGCGTCGAGGTAGACCGTGTACGGAGGACCCCCGATCGTGGCGCCCGTCGGGCTGCCCAGATAGAGGCTGCCGACAAGCGCGCCCGCCGGCAGGTCGGGGGTATCGATCGCGACAGCGCCTAGCCTGGAGCTTTCCGGGCATGTGACCGCACTCGCCAATCCGATCGCGATCTGAGCGCTGGTACAGGCCGTCAGACCGTGTGCCGCCGAGGGATTGAGCGTCATGCCTTCCGGCAAGATCACCTTTGCGAGGGCCAGCGCGGAGGAGTTGATTTCCGCTCCGGAGGTGCTCTGCGGCACCCCCAGGTTGACCGTGCCGCCGTCGGGCAGGTCGGACTGCGTGGTTTCCGGCGCCAGGGCGATCGTCGGGGCGAAGGGCAC
Source organism: uncultured Solirubrobacterales bacterium (assembly GCA_963813115.1). Taxonomy (GTDB): domain Bacteria; phylum Actinomycetota; class Thermoleophilia; order Solirubrobacterales; family Solirubrobacteraceae; genus Palsa-744. Next base: position 1,063,020 of record CAWEXS010000002.1, on the reverse strand, counting down.
CAGGTTGCAGCCTTCGACGCCCACCGGGGTGTGAGTGTCGGTTTCGGAGACTTCGCCGGTGTAGGATTCGACCCGCAGGTGAGAGGTGGTCGAGTTCGAGCACACACTGGGCAGTGTCAGGAACCCTGTGCCCTTGTCCCCTTCGAAGATCAGCTTCGACTTCAGCAAGGGTACCGAGTTCGAGACGTTCTTGATTTCGAAGAACTCGTGATAATCGCCACTCGGCTCCACTCCGGCTTCCTTGTGCCAGCTCACGTGACCTTCGAGAAAGATGTGCTCAGAGACCACGGGCACTTCGATGCCGAAGTCAAGCGGCAAACCTTCAGGCTGTTCGAGGTCGTACACCGCGGCCGGCAGCGTCAGGTTGACACCCGTGTATACCGTCAATTCATTCGTGCCGATGCGCGAGTTGGGATATTCGGTACCGCACTTGCTTTCGTTGAACACCGCGATCGGGCACTTCGCGTTCGGACCCGTGAGCGCCTCCGGGTTGGCCGCCAAGCCGGCGGGCACATCAACCCGGATGTTCTTGACCGCGCCCACAGGCGCCTTGCTCCCGGGCCCCACGCCCGCTACCGAGTTGAATTCAAAACCGGTGATGCCGAAATTTGGATGCCCGGCGGCCTGCGTGAAGAAGTCAGTGGTTGGGCTCGCGTAGGTGCACGTGGCGACCTTGCAGGTGCCGGCTTCGAAATTCGCTTCTTCGACCCCGAACGTCGGAGCCGCCTGGGCCGTGGAGCCCCCGAGGGCGAGGGCGATACATGCAATCAACCCTGCGAGTAGAAAGCGTACCGGCAACCCCGGGACGCGAACGAAAGACCTCATTGACAACCTCCTCGAAGACCCCTCTCAAAACCACTTGAGCTAACCACTGCATACCCGGTCCATTCGTTTCCTACTCGTCGACAGCCGCAAGGCCCTATCGTCTGCGCCCAGATGAGCGAAGTCCCGATGAGCGTCGAGCAGGCGATCCGCACCCGCCGCACTCACAAGGCCTACCTGCCGCGGACTGTGGATCGGGCGACCTTGGAGGGACTCTTCGAGCTGGCGCGCTGGGCGCCCAACCATCACCTCACCAACCCCTGGCGCTTTCGGGTGCTGGGTCCGCGGTCACTGGAGCGCCTGAAGTCGGCCGCCGAGGCGCAGCAGCCCGGCTCAGCCGCCAAGCTGGACCGCGCACCGACGCTGGTGGCGGCAACGGCTCTACAGACCGGCGATCTGGCCCAGAGCCGCGAGGATCTGCTCGCCGGTGGGGTCGCCGCCTACATCGTGCTGCTCGGCGCGCACGCTCGCGGCCTGGCGGGCTACTGGCGAACCCCCACGGTCCTGGAGAGCCCGGAGGGACGTATGGCGCTGAAACTACCCAAGAACGAGACGGTGGTAGGACTGCTCTACCTGGGCTACCCGCGCGAGCCCCAGCGGATTCCCGAGCGCGCGCCAACCCGGGAGATCGTCCAGTACCTCGACTGAGCGGCGGCGTTCACCGGGAGGCCGCTTTCACCGAGTGTTTCACCGCAAGGCCTCCGCGGATCACTGAACCCGAAAGGTCGCCTCCATCCCCTTGGCCCGGTGGCTGGGGAGCGAGCAGAAGAACGTGTAGGTGCCCGCGCGCAGGACGAACTTCTGGTCCACGTGAGTCCCGGCCGGCGTGTTGGCGAAGGCACCCGACTCGGGTTCCCCGGAGCCGGGATCGACATGCATGTTGTGGGGGTCTTCGCCCGCGTTGAGGAACTCGATGATGACCGGCCCCGCGGGGACCACCGGGCGCGAGAGCGTAAAGCTGTACTCCCGGGCGATCACCTGGACGCGTGCCGGAGTCGGCGACGCCGCGACCGGTTCGGGACTCGCAAGCGCGCCACCGGGAGCTTCGGGGAGCAGCGGGGCACCGGACCCTCCGGAGGGAGCCGGGGTCTGCGGGGTCGCGCCGCCGGAGGAGGGCCGGGAGCCGGGGGCGGTGCTCGGCGCGGGGGAGGAACGCTTGGCGGCGACGTTGCGCCCATGCGAATGCTTGGCGGCGCCATGTCGTGCACGCTTCGACGCGGCACAGCGGTGGCGGCGGCGATGGTGACGGGTGCGATGGCAAACCCGCACAGAGTGCGCTGCGCGGTGCTTGACCTTGGTGCCTGCGGTGGCGGTGCTCGCGGTGGCTGCGGTCCCTGCGGTGCCCGCGGCAACTACGGTGCTAGCGGCGGCTACGGTACCCGCGATTGTTGGGGTGCCTGCGGTGGCGGTGCTCGCGCTGGGAATCGCACACGCAAGCACGCCCAGAGCGCAGAGCGCCAGCGCGGTGAGTCGCGGTCTCACCATCGCTATCCGATCAGCACGGGGCGCTGGAAAGAGGCGGCCCCCGGGATCACAAGACCGGCTTCGGTCTGGAACCACTGCTCCAGCAGCGAGCAGTACATGTCCCTGAAGTCGGAGGTCTTGCGCAGATTTTCGTTGACGTCGAGCTGTTCGAGGCCGGGGAATTCACCGACCATTTCACCGGCGACGCGCGTGCCGATCAAGAATGCCACGCCCCCGGCCCCATGATCGGTGCCGGAGCCGTTTTCCTTGGGACGCCGCCCGAACTCCGACCAGAGCTGGATCACGACCCGATCGGCGAGCCCGCGGGCTTCGAGGTCGCGCTGGAAGGCGAGCACGGCCTGCACGGTCTGACCGAGGTTGGTGCTCAGCGTGTTCGACTCGCCGGAATGGGTGTCGTAGCTGCCCACCCCGCTCAGCGAAGCGCACGTGATCGGGAGTCCCGCGTCGAGCATCGCGGCCAGCGTCGCCAGGCGCGTCGGGAATTCCCCGCCGGCCGTGGGATAGGGCATGGGCGGCGTGTAGCTCGACTGCCCTTCGGAATCGGCGAATTCAGACATCTGGTTGAGAACGAGGCTGGTGTCAGACGCGGCGTTGCGCGCCTGGGCATAGGCGGGCGAGGGGGCCGCGAGTGCGCCCAGCTGCCCGAAGGTCTCAAGGGCGGGAGCGGTAATCGGTTCGCCCATGCCGCGGGCCTGCAAGATGTACTGCGAGGGCGCGGAGACAGCGGCCACAGGCATGTTGGCGGTGGCCAGGGCGGGAGCGAGTGCGTAGTCCAGCGAGAGACCCTGGAGTGGATTCTCGGGTTCACCGGTGACGTCCAGGTAGCGCCCGAGCCAGCCCGTGCGAGTCTGGGCATTTAGCTCACCCACCTCCCAGTAGTGACGGGATGTGAAGTGACTCTCATCCGCCGGCGAGTAGCCGATGCCGGGGAAGACCGTCACCTTGCCCTCCCCGTGGAGCGTGGCCAGACCTTCGGCCTGGGGATGCCACATCAGGTTGGGGTCCTCGCCAAAGACCTCTCCGCTACCTTCGGCCAAGCCCAGCGTGGGGCGCAATTCGTGGTACTTGGTGTCCTTGACGGGGGCCAGCACCGAGAGCGAGTCCCAGCCGCCTTCCATGAAGATCGAGACGAGTACCCTCCGGCCGGGGGCGCTCGCCGACGCCTGGGCGATGCCCTCTTCGAACTGGCGCGGGCTGAGCATCGAGGCGCCGTAGACCGACAGCAGCGCGCCGGCCGAGCGCACCAGGAAGCTGCGCCGATCGAGCCCGGTACCCGCGGGCAGTGGCATCCCCGGCTCGATCGCGGGCAGGCCCCGGCCCGCCTGGGCCACCCCGCGGCGCAACAGCTGGGCGCGGTTGAAGTCGTTGCACGAGCAGCTTTGGGCCATGATGTCTAGTTCACCTGGAGATCGGGGGAGGTCGCGATCAGCATCCGCAGGGCGTTCTGACGCATCGCGCGATAGGGGCTTTCCTGCCACTTCGCGGTGACGGTGCTCGTGAGGCACGACTCGGCGAAGGCCGCAATGCACTGCTCCGATTCGGAGGACAGCGCCGGCTTGCCCCAGAAGGCCATCGCACGATTCATGGCGGTGGCGGGATCCTCGAGGACGTCGTAGGGAGTTTCGCCCGTCTTGACCCACGGGTTGGCGTAGTCCTTGGCGGCCACATAGTCGGCGATGTCCCACCGCGCCTTGGCGGTCGAGGTGTCAAGCCAGTGTGTGTAATCCCAGCCGGACACATTGGGGGGATAGAACAATTGCTGGCCGGCATTGGCACCGAGCCAGGCCCAGGCGTTGGTGTCGATGTAGCGCCCTGCGGCGCGCAGCAGCCCGGCGTTGTACACGACGGGCTGCACCACCATCTCGGGGCCGCCGTAGAACTCGGGGTGCTGGAGGATCGCCTCCACCACCGCTCGGATGCTGAAGCCCGAGCCGGTGTAGAGACCCTGAAGGCTCGCGAGCGTCGCTTCGTCGGGTTCGGTGGGGACGAAGTACCCCCAGAGCTTGGTCACGAAGAACGACGCATGCAACGGATGGTTGACGCACAGGCTGACGGCATCGTTGAAATCCCAGTTGCCCGCGTGGCCGAACACGGTCTTGGTGGCGGTGTCGTGACGGGAGGCTTGAAAGTGAAAGTTGTGATTGCCCAATTCGGCCGACCATTCGCTGGTCCAGCCGGTGAGCGCGCGTGCCATTTCGCGAACGTCATCCTCGGTGTAGGCACCGCGGTCGGCTCCGAGGGAGAACAGCTCCATCATCTCGCGTGCATAGTTCTCGTTGGGATCGCTCTTGCGATTGGAGGTGCCGTTCAGAAACGTGAGCATCGCCGGATCGACGGTCACGGCGAGGAAGAGATCGTGGAAGCTGCCCAGCGCCAGGCTGCGCAGCGTTTCGTTCTGATCGATCATCATCTGCTGATCGTTGACCTGCTCGTTGGAGGTCGCGAACCAGTCGTGCCAGATCAGCGTCATGCGCTCCACCAGTTGTTGGTCGGAGCGGATCATGCGGTCGAGCCACCAACAGTGATCTTCACCCCAGGCGTCGGTGGGCGCGATCGGGTTGCCTTCCTCTTCGACCGGCGCGGGCCCATTGAGGACCGCCACTCCCGAGGGCCGCGTCAGGCCATAGACGATCTGTTGCAGCGGCTGCCCCGCGAGCGCCTCGACCTGCCCAGCGCTGGGCCCGAAACCGGCCCGCCAGAGCAGGCGGCGCACATCGGTCTCGGTGGCGAGCTTGCTGTAGACGGGGGGCGGTTCGTTGGACGGCGGCGGCGGCGCGGGCGGGACGATCGGCGCCGCTCCCCCGGGAGGCCCGTAGGGCCCCGCGTTGGACCCGGTGCCCGGCGTCGATCCGAGCCCGGTGGTCGGCCTGCTACCGGTGCTCGCCCCGGTGTGGGTGTGCCCGTGGGCGTGATGCTTGGGCTTGTGACGGGTACGGCGCTTCTTGTGTACAGCGTGCTTTTTGTGCCCCGCGTGCTTCTTCGCGGCGTGCGTCGGCTTCGCGTGCGTCTTACGCTTGCGGCCCGGCTTGGAATGCGTGGCAGCATGGCGCCCGATGGCCATGGCGGCGACATCGGCCGATGAGCCGGAAAACTCGTGGTTCGACGGGGCCGGTCAACACTTGTCCTAGTCAGACTTCCCCCGGCACTCCTCAGCCCCGGCACTCCTCAGCCCCGGAGGGGAAGTTATTCCGAAGTTGAGGATATTGTTACTCCGGCGATGGCAAGCTCTCACCGTAGCCCCGCGGAACAAAGCTGGCGACTCGTGGCCAAGCTCGACGTCAGCGAGACCCGCCGGGTACTTGACCGCGTGGTGGGACGCTTGCGCGGACCGGCGATCGTCGGAAAGATCGAGGCCGAGGTGCCGGATGACGTCGTGATCACCCACGACGGAGGGCTGCTGTTCGCCTACGCAACCGACGAAGCCGCCCTCAAGGCCGCGCGCGGCACGATCGAGAGCGTGCTCGCACACGACGGCATCACGGCGAGCGTCCAGATCAGCCACTGGGACGACCAGCTCGACGAGTGGCATCAGACCGAGCCACCGGTGAGCGCCGAAGCCAAGCAAGTCGACGATACCCTCGCCCGTGACGCCGAGACCCGGGAAACCCGCACGTTGGTTGCCATAGCCGGCAAACGCGTACGAGCCGAATTCGAGCAGACGATGCTCACCTGGGCCGACCGCCTCGGCTTGAAGTGCGAGATCAGCGAGCATCCTCACCTGCTGACGACCCAGGTGGGTTTCACGGTCACCGGGCCCAAGCGCAAGGTCGACGAGTTCGCTCAGGGTCTGATCGCGGAGGGCCAGTCGTTCATCCGCGCCGAGCGCTCGGCCATGACGATTCCCCTATAGCTCGCTCGCATCCGTCGCGACGTCGAAGTCAACTCCAAGCGCCCCTTCAAAATGCCGTCTGCCGCAGCGGACCTTGCGGTCCTCGTCCGGACGGCGCTCGTCCGGATCGTGCGTGCTCTTGGTCTCTCGAACGAGATATAGGGATGGGCCGCCGGTCGGTTGGCCGTGACTGTCGCGCGCTTCGCGGACAAGCGCCCAGTCGGGGTTGTACTCGCCCACCGGCGTTGGAATCTTGAACCACCTCGGAAGCTTGATGTAAGCCGTGATGTCATCGCGTTTCTCAAGCCCTTCCACGAAGCTACGCTCATTCTCCGAGTCGTAGACCACATGGTCGTATACCCCGCGCTTCGAACGGACGAGGTACTGCTCCCAGCTCTGGATCTCGGCCTCGAACTGCGAAATCTCATAGCACTCGTCCAGCTTCGTGTACCGGATGCCGTCAACCAACTGATCGGCAAGCCGCTGCTTGATGACTTGGACCGCGGCCGTCGCGAACTCATGCGGATTGTCCATGGCCGCCCGCTTGTTCTTGAGTCCCCGAAAGATCGCCAGCAGCGTCTTGCGAGTCACGTACATCGGCGGCGAGGTGTGCTCCATCAGGTGCGCCATCACATCGACCAGGTTGGGGAGCGGATAGCGACCGGCGAGGCCGCGCACGGTCATCGACGCGCTCAGCTGTAGCGCCTCCAGCGCGTCGTCTGAGCCGACCGTCACTTCGGCCTTTGTGACTGTCACACGCGGCGGGGCGATGACCAGTTCGTCCAGTCGCGGAGCGAGGTCCGCGATGAGCCGCTCGGTGTCAATGTCGACGGTATAACGCGTGCGCTGCTTGATGCGGCTCCACAGCTCTTGGAACTCCGGTGAGAGCAGTCGCCGCTTTTGAAGCTTCGCCACACCGCGCTCGCGCGCGTTTCCGGGCGCCGGGGGCTTGCCGAACTCACCGTAGTCGTCCATGATCTCCTGCTGAAGGGCCGTCACGAAGTCGGCATAGCTCTCGTTGGCCACGACGGTCAGAGCGTCGCTCGTGAGGTCGGTTACTCGCTCGCCCTCCTGGGTCACCGGCAGGCGGAGCCCCCGACCGACCTCTTGGCGCTTCTTGACGGCCGAGCCCGTCTCGTTGAGCGTGCAGATTTGGAAGACGTTCGGGTTGTCCCAGCCTTCACGGAGCGCCGAATGGGAGAAGATGAATGAGACCGGCTCGTCGAAGGACATGAGGCGCTCCTTGTCCCGCATGATCAAGTCATAGACGTCGCGATCCTCCTCGCTCTTGCCGGAGCTGTCGCGGACCTGTGACTCACCGTCGCGCTTGTGTTTTTGCGCAAAGTAGCCGCCGTGAACAGTGGCGACGTCGACGTCTCGCCATTCGGGATGATCGCGCTTCAGCTCGTTGAAGTGATGAATGAAGCGCTCGCGGATACTGCCGTCGCCGTCGGTGTAGTTGGCAACACGGTCGATGAAGAACAGCGAGAGAACCTTGACGCCGCGAGCCCTCAAGCGCGCCTGCTTGCGCATGTGCTCCTCGATCGTGTAGCGAATCTGCACATCGAAGAGGGTGTTGCGATCGGCTCCGAGCGCGTCCCCAACCTGGATCTCTCGCTGGTTGGCGAAGCGGATGAATTCGCCGCCGCGGTTGATCTCCTGGACCACGTACTCCTCATACTCCGGGCGGCGGGTCTTCGCGGCGAGCGAGTCACCCGGTTTGACGGTCACGGTCGTCTCTTTCACGGCACCGGTCTTCATCAGTTTGTGAACGGCAAGGCGCGCGGAGACCGTCCGCTTCTGGGCCACGATCGACTCCAGGCGAACGAAGGGCTGGCCGACGTCGTACTCCTTCTCGACCCCGGCCACCTCGATGCGCTTTACGAGACCCTTCCTGTAGGCCTCAAACGGCGTCAGTCGATAGACGTTGTTGTAGGGGTTGCGATGTGTCGCGCTGTAGCGCAACGCAAACGAGGGCTGAAGCGAAGCAAGCGCATCTAGTCGTAGCCCGGTTTCCATGTTCTGAGGCTCGTCCAGAATAAGGATCGGTCGGGTTGCCTGGATGAGATGGATCGGCGTCTCGCCCTGTAGACGATCCTGGTCGGCCTGCCGCAGGACATTCGTCGACTTGTTGAAGGCATCGATCGTGATGACCATGATCTCGATGCCACTGGAGAGCGCAAACTGGCGCACGAGCGCCAGGTTGTCGGCCCTATAGCTGTAGTAGCGGTAGGGGGGATTTCCGTAAAGCCGACACAGGTGCTCGTGGGTCAGATCGAGCGTCTTGAGGACGCCCTCTCTGATCGCCACGGACGGCACCACGACGATGAACTTCCGGAAGGCGTAGCGCTCGTACAGCTCTTGGATCGTACGGAGATACACATAGGTCTTGCCGGTTCCCGTCTCCATCTCGACTGAGAAATTGGGGAAACGAACGCTCTCCGCACCTGCGGCGGTCTCGATGGCGGCCTTGACGTACACGAGGCTGCCATCCACTTCGAGGTCGTTGCGCGCCTGAACACGGTGCAGGTTGGCCAGCAGGGCGCTCTCCGGCAGGTCCAGACGGTTGGCAACGCCTACGGCACTCCCGGAGCCGGGCGAGAACTGTAGGTCGAATTCCACCTTTGGCTGCCCCTCGAAGAGATCGGTGACCGCTTCGATCGCCGAGACCTGAAACTCCTGATTTGCATCAAAGCGCAGTTCCACGGCAGGTCTAGATCACCTTGAGCCGGCACTGCAACTTGAGGTTCGCAGCCTGCTTGTCGGTCAGGGCGATGTCTCGGCAGATGAACAGATCTTCAGCCCCGAGCTTGAGCTGCCTCGGGGTGGAGGGGTCGAGCACCTCATCCAGGCAGATCTGAAAGGACTGGTTGCGTCCACTGTCGGTGACCCGCCAGACCTCGTTCTTCTTGGCCGTGCGGACCTGCTCGACACGGGCGTTGAGGCCGTAGCCCTCTTTGAGGGCGACCTCGTAGATCACATCGTGGAGCACCCAGCCTTCGACCAGCGGGTCGGTGAAGAGTTCCATCGTCTTTGTGTACTTGTCGGGATCGTCCGTATCGGTTCCCTCCCAGGGCCGCCAGCTCGACTGCGTGAGCTGGAACACTTTGAAACCCAGGTCGGGCGGCCCGTTGATCACGGCGTCCCCCCGCTCCGCGAGCATCTTCGCCACGCGCCGCATCCGCTCCTTGCCCACCGCGGTGAGCGTGTCGAATCCCAGCTTCCGCGCCTCGGAGCCCTTCGGGGTAGGTTCCGGCAGTTGAACGCAGATCGCGGTACGGCTGCCGCCGTCCTCGATGTTCAATTCCCAGACGGCCTGGGCCGTTGTGCACGAACCCGCAAAGAAATCGAGCACGATGTCATCGGCGCTCGTGGTCCCCATGGCGACGAGCTGCTTGATCAGCTCCACGGGCTTGGGAAAGTCGTACGGCTTTTTATCGTCGAACAGCTCCTTCAACGCCCTTGAACCGTCGGCCGTCTGGCCCACCTCGGTCAGCCATGTGCGGTACGGCTTCTCTCTGGAGTCGGCGGATCTGACCTTCTCATATACGCGGAAACGACCATCCGCGAGCTTCACGAATTCAGCGTCACCCGCCTCTACGATCTGCAGCATCCGTCGCTTGCCCCAGCGCCAGCATCCCTCCTCGCCGTCGCTCTGGATCGGATAAACCTCCTCCCCGGCGGGACCGGGAACGGGAAAGAACATGGTCGGGCGGTCCTCGCGGCGCGAGTTGGCGCCCCACTTGTTCAGCTCGCGACCACGCCTGAAGGGACCCTTGTCATCTTGCTTGTCGAGTTCCTCGGGCTGCAGCTCGATTCGGGAGAGGATTGGCTGATTTGGCAGCCTCGAATAGGCGATGACATACTCGTGATCGGTCACCGCGGTCGCGCTGTCACTACCACCGCCCTTCTTGGAGTTCCACACGAACGTCCCCACGAAGTTCTCTTCTCCGAAAACCTCGTTCAGCAACATGCGCAGGTTGTGCTGCTCACGATCGTCGATGGAGACGAAGAGCACCCCGTCCGAGCGCAGCAGCTGGCGCGCGTAGAACAGACGCGGATACATCATCGAGAGCCACGCGGAGTGGAAGCGACCGACCTTGTCGGGATTACTTGTCAACAACTCACCGTCGCCGCCGGTCTGGCCGGTCATTTGAAGGTACCGATCGAGCGGATCCGAGAAGTCATCTTCGTAGATCAGGTCGGTACCCGTGTTGTAGGGCGGATCGATATAGAGGATCTTGATGCGCCCGAAGTAGGGCTTGTAGAGCAGCTTGAGGGTCTCCAGATTGTCACCTTCGATGAACGCGTGCTCGGTGGCGTCGAAATGGAGTGACTCGCTCTCCACGGGGACAAGCGACGCACGCGTTGGCACCTGGAGCAGGCGAGCGGCATCGCGCCGACCGGCCCATGAGAAGCCATATCTGTCCGGGCCCGCGATGGCGTCGGGGCCGAGCACGCTGCGCAGGCGGTCCCAGTCGATGCGACCCTCGCTGTCGGCCTCGGGCACGGCCGCGAGGATCTGGCGCGTCAGGTCGGCAGCCGCGGCGCCAACGTCGGGCCGAACCGTCGCGAGGTCCGCCTTGGGCGACTGCTTGGCGGGCCGCCCGCCACGGGTCTTGCCCACCGAGGCCGTGGGAGCTGGCTGTGCAGCAGCCGCCGCGAGCTTCGCAGGGGCCGTCGCGGGCTTTCCAGGCCGCTTGGGAGCAGGGGACTTCTTGTTGGCCATGGGGGAAAGCTACAGGTCCAGGTGCGGCCAGGCTTGGAGCACGGTGGGCCGGGCATCGCAGCCAATCTGCCGGTGGTTCTGCCCTGGTTCGGCAGCGACGCGGATCGTCGTTTAGCTCACGTCTGAAAGTCCAGCGAGGGTCGAGCCGATGTTGGCGATCTGCTCGCGCAGGGACTGAAGCTCCTGTTGACGAACCGTTCGACCTCGACCTTTGACCTCTTTGGACATAGCATCGATGGTCGCGAGGATCCGGTCCGATGGGGTGTCGCGCCCAAACAGCCTTAGGAAGCGCTGCCAGTATCGAAGCTGCACTCCTGCCAGCTCCTCCTCTGCGAAGACCTGTTCGATGTAACGGCGCATCAGTCCCGTTCGGGCTATGCGACCGTAGTTGCCACCCTTGTCGTGGAGCGCCTGGTCATTGTGCTCCTCAGCCTTCGACTCTGGATAGTGTCTGGTAACGGAGGACAGCAAGATCTCTCGCGTAGTAGGCAGCTCGCTCTCGCTGAGCAGCTCGTCGTCCTCCGAGCTTGAACCCATCGCGTGCAGCCAGTGCCAGTTGCGGTACTCAGCCGCGTATCGCGCATTGACAATCCACGGCGACAGCACCTGCGCCGATCCTGAGATCACTTGCGCGAGCGCCCAGGGATACACAACCAACATGTCCTCCTCGGCGCACGAGAGAGGTGTTGCCTTGAAACGAAAGTTCGGCATGCGCTCCTTGGCGAGGACATACCAGCCCTTCAGCTCGATGCCTAGACGGATAGGGGTCCTCGCGTCCGGGTCGGTGGCCTTGAGAACAACATCGGGGAAGACCTGCGCCTGTCGCACGAAGCGATAGCCGCTCAGCTCGCCGTCGGGATCCCATGTTGTGCGCCGGACCCGGTTGAGCGTCTCGACGACCTTGGACTCGATGCTCGATCCGAGAACGCCCCCAAGCGTATGGATCTCGGTTGCTTCCAACGATGGCGCATTGACGACACCGAAATTCTCCGGCACCGCAAACAGCGCACTACGGACACGACCTGCGAGCGTGTCAGCGCTTGGATCCTCGGGCTCCTGAGGCTTGGCGCTTGGGAACGACTGCGGGGTAAGACTCGTCGCGCCGATCGCCCGCGAATCTTTGAGATCGCCCGCCATTGAGGTCCACAGTCTCGACGTTAATGCCCTCGCTTGCAAGTCGATCGCAGGCGGCCCTGTGCATGACGGGACTGATCTCAGCTCCGAAGTACCGGCGGCGGCTGCCGTGAGCCGCTATGCCTCCGGTCGCGAGCCCTGCGAACGGATCCCACACAACGTCCCGCGGATCACTCGAAGCGCGGATACAGAGTTCGAGCAGCCGGCGCGGCTTCTGGTTCGCGTGAACGTATCGACCGGTGGCGTCGCGAATGCGCGCGGGACCATGCACCGGTGGCTCGTCCCAGACGTTCGTGATGCCGTGCTCGTGATGCCACTTCGCCCGCATGCGCGACCACTGCCTGGATGTGAGTTGAGTCTTGCCATCCAGCGAGAAGTACGGCCACTCTGTGGCTCTACCGTGTCGTCTGGCATAGAACGCGATGCGCTCCATCGTCTCAGGTGGCGGAAAGTACCAAAGATGGCAACCTGTGAAGTACTTTCGCGTGGCGGCGTTCTTGACACCCGCTGCCTCGTTCGTCTTGTAAAGCGGCATCCCGGTTCGCAGCCACTCGGCGCGCAACCACTCCCGCATCGGCAGCTGCTCGCCGTCGCCGGTACGAAGCTCTACCCTCCGAACGTACTGCACGCATAGCTCGCTCGCGATCGGAAAACGCCGGATCGTGCCTCCGTTGACGTTCCCGGCGATGTGAGCAAGGCCCTTGTTCCAGACGTGGGCGGTCCGATAGTCCCAGCCGTTGAGGGCCAAGATCGGGTGCACCGTCGCCCAGGAAAGCTCGGTGCCCCAAAACCAGAGCGTGGTCTCGGGCATCGCCAAACGCGCCCACGCGGCCGCGTGGGGTGCGTACCACTCGGCCAGCCCGTCGACGGTTGGCAGGTCCCCCTTGAATCCCGAGACGCCGTAGGGACCGTCAGCGATGATCACGGTCGGAGCCAACCAGCCGTCATAAAGCTCCAGGGCATCGCCTTGGTCTAGCCGGACACGCCTCATCGGGGGAAACGTATTGGCGCTACCGGCGGCACTACGCGATTGAAACGCGCCCGAGAGGATTCGAACCTCTGACCTTCGGTTCCGTAGACCGACGCTCTATCCAGCTGAGCTACGGGCGCAGTAGGGCTAGTTTAGTCAGGCAGCCCATGAGACGATCTGTCCCCGCCCCCTGGGGGCAACCTACGCGTCCGGTGCGCTCGCCGCGACGATCCAGGTGGAGGCGGGCGCCTGTAGCTGCCTGTCGGTGGAGAACTCGGCGAGACCCTCGCGCAACGCGGCCTGGACCTGCCCGTGCAGGTGGGCAGCGCGATCTCCCGCCAGGCGCAAGATCTCACCGGCGGGACCCAGCGCCATCACAAACTCGATCGCTTCGTCGAGGTTGAGCCCGATCACGATCGGTATGTCACAGCGATGCAGCGTGACGTCGGTGAACCCCGCCTGGATGAGAACCTCGCTCGTGGTGTCGGCATCGGCCATCGAGAATGGCCCGGGGCCACAGGTAGGCTCGTCGTACTCCTCGGGCCTGGAGACGATTCCTTCGACGATCGTCTGAGCGCGGTAGAGCCACTCGTTGTCGATCCGCCGCCTCCAGACCACCATCACGAGTCGTCCGCCCGGCACGAGCGCCCGGCGAACGTTCCTCAGGGCCGCGACTGGACTGGCGAAGAACATGGTCCCAAAGCGCGAGAACGCGAGATCAAAGCGCCCCTCTCCCGAAAGGCTTTCCTGGACGTCAGCCACGAGGAACCGCGCGTTGGCTACGCCCAGCCTGTCGGCGTCCCGGACGGCGTCCTCGATAAAGCGCGGTGCTGCGTCAACACCGACAGCTTCGCCGCTGGGGCCGACCAGGCCCGCGATCCTCTGGGTGGTGTCGCCAAAACCACAGCCCACGTCCAGAACTCGCTGTCCAGGCGCGGGCGGGTGCAAGCGCAGCGCCTCCTCGCCGTGGGCTCCGAGGCCTGTCGTGACAATCTCACGGAAGCGGACGAAGCGATCGTAGAGCGGTCCGTCCCACGCGCGAATCGCCTCGTCATTGAGACTCGTGGACGACTCGGACTCAGTTGTGCTCACAACACCCTCCGCTAGCGTGAAGACGTGTACCGCCGTCAAACGATAAGGCCTCCGGCAACTCGCGCCAAGCGACGCTGCAAAGCAACTTGGGCGAGGCGCCGCCACGGTTCGAGCGCGACACCCACAGACCCGGCGCCGGCGGAACGAAACAGTCCTTGCAATCAGCCGAGAGACCTGTCTAAATTCGGTCTAAAATGGCATTTATGCCAGTTTAGGACACCATGGCAGACGCAGCGGATGGACTTTTTTGGATCTCACAGACGCGACTACTTGAGCTTTGCCGAGTCAAGCGCGCCACTTGGCGGGCATGGGACAAAGACGGTCTCGTCGAAAGCGACCCCGGCGGCGCGTACAGCGAAGCCGACGTCTTCTGCCTGGTGCTGCTCCTGGCGATCCGCGAACACCTGAGCGTCAGCGACACCACTAAGGCCTGGCAGGCCATGAAGCAGGCACGGCTGGATGACCAGATAGCGAAGATCACCCGCACGCTTGGCGCAGATGATCGTTTGGAGTTGATCATCGAGCCCGAGACCCGCGTGATTCGCTACGCGACCGACGACGCCTCGCTGGCCCGCGCGGTGCGTTTTGCCGATGATCCTCGCGCCGTCATCGTGATCCCGATGGAGGGCAAGCTCCGTCGTGCGCGCGACGGCTTCCGCGTGATGCGGGAAACGACACCTCGGCCAACGGCGCGACGTGCCGGACGCCCAGCAAAGCCCGCCATTCGCGTCCACACGCTGCGCGAGCAGGAAGCCTGAGCCGTGGCCACGCTTCGCACCCCCTCCAAGTGGTTTGGTCGCCAGGGCGGCGAACACTCGGCCGCGAACGGCCCGCCCACGCAGGCGGAAGTCACCCAGCTCGCCGGCGCCGATCACCCCCGCGCGGGAACGAGCGCACCGATGGTCTTCCAGCAAGGTGAACCTCGTATGGCGATGTCCACGGCTCAGTATCTGCGGATCCAGCAGAAGATCAGGACAAACATCGAGAGCGCAGGTACGTCCGTGTGGCTCACCACCGCCTTCACTTTCGCCGGCATCGGCGCCACGCTCTTGACCACCATTGTCGCGACCACCCTCGACCCGAGCACGAGGGGCAAGCTCGAGGTGGGTGCCTGGTGTTGCTTGGTGTTCGTCGTATTGGCCACGTTCGCCCACCTGAAGAGGCAATCGGAGAAAAAGCGAGTGGCCGAGGACATCATCGACGAGATGGATACCTACATCTTTCACAGAGTCGCTTCGGAGGACGCCTCGCCATGAGGGACCGCTGCCTCCGGGCAGTGATCAATTCCATAGCGGAGAATGGGCTGACGGGAGGACCTCTCGAACGGGACCCTGCGTGGCATCGCCTCCGCGAGCTGCACACCAGCGGTCTACACGTCGAGGTGATCTTCGTCTCAACCTCACGTTTCACCGCCGCGTAGCGTTGTACGGGTATGAACCGCCATGACCTCCAGTTCGACTCGGGCGGAGACGCCTGTGCAGCGTGGCTCTACCAGACCTCCGATGGCCCGCAGGAGACGCCGATCGTCGTCATGGCCCACGGCCTGTCGGGTACACGACGCGACCGGCTCGGCGTGTTCGCCGAACGCTTCGCGACAGCGGGCATCGCTGCGCTCGTATTTGACCATCGCGGTTTCGGCGACAGCGCCGGCGAGCCAGACCTATTTCAGCCGGCACGCCAGCTCCAGGACTGGCGGGCGGCGATCGCCTTCGCGCGCTCCCTGCCTAACATCGATGCACAGCGGGTCGCGACGTTCGGCTCTTCGATGGGCGGAGGAAACGCCCTGGCCGCAGCTGCTGAAGACCGACGCGTGGCAGCGGCGATCAGCCAGGTCCCATTCCTCGACATATGGCGCCAGGCACACCGCTCCTCGATGCGAGTCACCGCCACGATGCTCCTCGCCGCCGCCCTCAATCGCCACCTGCCCGCCGTCGGCCAGCCACACGAGGCGGCGTTCATCAACTCACCCGGCAGCGAGGCCGGCTGGCGACACGTCGTCGCGATCGGCGAGGACTCACGCTGGCGGGACCGGGCATCCGCGCGCTGGATACTCGGCCGTCCCTTCAGACCCATCCGTCACGCCGCCACACTGCACTGCCCGTGGCTCGTATGCGTCGGCGAAGCCGACCAGGTCGCCAAGCCGGGACCAGCGATCGCCGCAGCGCGCCGCGCGCCCCACGGCGAGCTACGCATATACCCAAACGTCGACCATTTCGACATCTACGACGGACCGCAGCACGAAGCACTCGTCGTCGATCAGATCGACTTCCTACGCCGACATCTCCTATCGGACAAGGCAAGATCGGACGAGGCAGGCTAAACGCAGGTCGGCACGGTCCGCGCGACGAGCAAGACAGCGGCATGCACAGAGGGCCGTCAGCTGACCATCAGATGGCGACGGGATGGCGGGAAAGTCCTCGAAATCTCCGTGCCTCTGATCCGACAGCTCCACGACGACCGATTTGAGCCGATGAACCATTGACGCCCACGCCAATGATGACTAGAATAGTGGTCATGTCCGAGACTTTGCCTCTGTCCTCTGTAAAGGCCCACCTTTCTGAGCTGGTGGATCGCGTGGAGGACCAGCACGACCGAGTGGTGCTCACCCGTAACGGCAAGCCCGCCGCGGTCTTGATCAGCCACGATGACCTGGAGAGTCTCGAGGAAACCCTCTCGATCCTGTCCGACCCGGCGACCATGGCACAGATCCACGAGAGTGAGAAAGCACTCGCAGACAGCGCACCGGCCACCACACTCGCTGAGCTTCGCTCTGGGCTAGAGCACCGCCGCAACGCTGCAGCATGAGCGAGGCGCCATGGGACGTGCTGGTGATGCCACCCGCGCGTCGCCAGATCGACCGCCTGCCCATCTCCGTCGCAGCAGCAGTCATCGAGACGCTCGACACGATCGCGACCAACCCCCAACGTCTGGGTAAGCCACTGCGCTTCGAGCTCGAGGGCTGCCATTCTGCGCGCCGCGGGCCCTACCGCATCATCTACCGCATCGACGACACAGCCCGCTCGATCACGATCCTTGCCGTTGCGCATCGCGCCGACGCCTACCGCCCACGCTGACCCGCGGAATTTCTACGCACCGAGCTGACGAAGCCAAGAAACCCGGCCGAGTTCGAATACTGACCTCACACCTGTTGAACCGGGATACAGGTACGTCCTTATGCTTGTGCGATACATAGAGGACCACGGAGCATTCAGGGATAGGCGAGCTGTACTCGCCCGGGCGGGATCTGGCGCTGCAAAGCCCACAAGCGGCTCAGATTTCGAGCAAAACGAGGTTAGCGGGACGACTCTCGAAACCCCACGACCCCAACACTAAGCCACCAATGACGACGAAGCGAACATCCGTCTGGACAAGGCGGGCAAGAAGCTGGTCGAACGACGGTGCGCTCAACTGGCACGCCGCGCGGAGTCGCGCAACTCAAACAGCTTGCGTGTCAGCGAGATCGTCTCCTTGAGGTTCACGACGAGGGGTCGCTGTCCATCGGCTCGCAAGCGCAGCCTCCGCACCCGCTCCCCCTCCGGGTCGTGCGATCGCCACGCGGGCTGCTCCGCCATCGCCTAAACATACCGAGTACATCATCGGAAAACGAGCTAGACAACCGTATCGAGAGGCACCTCGCCAGTCGACCATCTGATGGGTACGGGGTGTACGGGACGACTCTCGAAACATGACCCCGCCTGGCCACGCATCCGGGAACTGCACAGCAGACGATTCGGAGATCACCCTAGGTTCTGCTGAACACAGGACCGAAAAAGCCATGACCGCCGTTGCTACCGTGGTAGCATCAACTCATGGCTAGTCAGAAGCGCTCCATCTCCTTCGATGAATCCGTTCTCCACGAGGCCGAGCAACGGCTCGCCGGATCTGGTGGAAACCTGTCGGCATTCGTGAACGCCGCGGTACTACGCGAGTTGCGGGTAGCCCGTGGCCTTGATCTTCTGGCCGACGATGAGGCACGGTTAGGCGCAGTGCCCCACGCAGTGCGAGCCCAGGTCGCGGCCGAGTGGCCGGCCTGACACTCGACGCGGGTGCGCTGATCGCCTACGAACGCGGCGAGGAGCGTATTCGCGAGATCCTCGCGGTGGCCTATGCCAGAGGACTGGTACCAACCATCCCCGCCATAGCGCTGGCCGAGGTCTGGCGCGGCGACGCCAAGGACGCCCGCGTCGCGCGCCTACTCAAGGCCTGCTCGATCGAGACACTCGACGAATCTCTCGCGCGAGCAGCGGGTCGTCTCCGGCGAGCCACCCCAGGCGCGGGCAGGATCGATGCGTGCATAGCAATCGGCGTCAGCCAGCGCGGCGACGCTATCGCCACCTCAGACCCTGGCGACCTGCGGAAGCTCCTTGGTACCGGGGTCACGATCTTGGCGGTCTAGCACAATGCCCACGTCTGGGTGCGACTCCAACAGGGGTACGGAGAGGGAGGGATTCGAACCCTCGGACGAAGTTTCCCCCGTCACGCGATTTCCAGTCGCGCCCGTTCAACCGCTCCGGCACCTCTCCAGGCAATGCGCTGCTTCAACGGCGGCGCTAAGGCTACGATACCGACGACCCGAGCCGTTGGTAGGCTCCGGGGGCAGCGTCCCGCCAACACACCGGAGCCCTCAGCAATGCTTCTCGCCGCCAGTGCCGCCGTTACCAAGGACATAGGTCTGATCGCCACCTTCGGTGGGATCGGCGTAGTCGTCAACCTGATCGTGGTCTTCATCGCCATCCAGGTCCGGGGCGAGCACCAGCAGAACCAGGAGTACCTCGCCTCACGCCGCTCGCGCGACTGAGCCGCTGTTCTCAGGCGATGAACACCGGCGTGCCCACCGGGGTGCGCTTGTAGAGCGCGATCACGTCGGGGATCCGCATCCGCACGCACCCGTGCGAGGCGTCGTGCCCGATCGAGGAGTACTCGCTGGGGTCGATCCCGTGGATGCCCGCTCCCCCATCGAAAGCCATGAAGCGGGCCTTCAGCGGATCTTGGGGTCCCGGGGGGATCGTCTTGCCCGCGAGCTTGCCGGCCCACGCCGAGTTCGGCACCACCCACGGCGGGTCAACCTCCTTGTACTGCACCGCGTACAGGCCGGGGGGCGTTTCCAGGCCCTGCATGCCCACCGCGATCGGATAGCTCAGGGCGAGCTTGAGGTGGTCGTAGAAGCGCAACGTGAAGCCCGAACGGTCCACCACTATGTAGGCCGGGTACTTGGCCGCCAGCTCGGCGGTGCTCACCGCAGGCATCGCCCGCCGCGTGGGGACCTCCACGACATGACTCGTCGCGGTGCCCGTGAGGGCCTGCTCGACGCGTGCCCCCAACAGGGGACTGTTGACCGTCACCCCGGGCCTGCTCTCGACCTCCGTCAGCCCGGCGCTTCCCGGCTTCACCGTCGCGTCGCGCGCCGGCACATTGAGCGCCGCCCGTACCTGCGCCGTGAGCGACCTGACCGCCTCGTGGGAGTAGTCGACCTGGACCGGGATGTCCCGCTTGACGCTGCCGCCGAAGACACTCCTGAACGTGCGCGTGAGAATCGAACCCTGGCGACCGGCGGACACCGCGCGATCGACCATGTCCGTGGCGTCCACCGTCAAGCCCGCCTGGCGACCGCTGATGTGCCAGGTGTGCGTCCCTGAGCGCACCGTCACCGGCTGGTTCAGGGGGGCGATCAGGTCGTGCTCGATCCTGGTCCGTGCGGCCGCGGCTCGCAGTCCGCCGACGTCGACGCCGCCGATCTTGATCCCGCGCGCGATGTCTTCGCGGCGTCCGTGGTCGTACAGATACATCGCGGCCAGCAGCACCGCGACCACCCCGAGGAGGCCGGCGGATAAAAGGAGGAAACTACGGCGTCCGACGATGCTCATCTGATCCCCGAGGCTCGGCTCGAACCCACCGAAGGCTCGATCTGAGCAGTCTAGCTGCCGGCCGGAAGTTCGAATTCACTTGCAACAGACCTTTCTCGATGCCCCATCATGACGGGGTGCCCCCGCGTGTGCGCCGCCTGAGCTTCGCCCTGCCCCTGCTGCTCTCGCTGCTGTTCGCGGCGGGATGCAGCGACGCCAAGCCCGGCACGCCCCTGAGCCCCGGGCACGCCACCGGCCTGCCCCGATCGAGTGCCTCGCACGTGATCGTGGTGGTGATGGAGAACGAGGAGGACACCGATGTAATCGGCAGCCGCGCCGCGCCCTACACCAATGCGCTGGCCCACCGCTACGCGCTGGCGAGCGAGAGCTTTGCGATCCGGCACCCCTCGCTGCCCAATTACCTGGCCCTCACCAGCGGGGCCACCCAGGACGTGAACAGTGACTGCACCGACTGCCACGTCGCGGCCGCCAACCTGGTGGACCAGCTGGAAGGCGCGCACATCACCTGGAAGGCCTACCTGGAGGACCAGCCCGCGCCATGTTTCGCGGGCGCGAGCGCCGGGGGCTACGCCAAGAAGCACAACCCGTTCATCTACTACGACGATGTCGCCCGCTCCCCCACGCGCTGCCGCAAGCTGGTCGGCTTCGCCGCGCTCCAGAACGACCTGCGGCGAGGCACGCTGCCCACCTTCGTTTGGATCTCCCCGAACCTCTGCGACGACGGTCACGACTGCGGGCTCGCGACCGCGGACCGTTTTCTGGCGCGCACCGTGCCGCTGCTGCTGCGCGAGCTGGGACCCCGGGGGTTCCTGCTGCTCACCTGGGACGAGGGCAGCAGCGACCGGGGCTGCTGCGGGGGTTCGGCAAGGGGCGGACACATCGCCACGATCCTCGCCGGCCCGAGGGTGAGAGAAGGGGCCATCGACGTCTCACCCATCGACCACTATGGCGTGCTGGGATCGATCGAGGACGCCCTCGGCCTGCCACCGCTGGGCGGGGCCGCCGATCTGCGCAGTGGACGTCTGCGCACCCTCTTTCGCAGCCCACCCCACATCCGCTCGCCGTGATCGACGAGCCCTCGCGACACCAACCGGAGGCCCCGCGACACGGGCCGGTCGCGTAAGGTCTGCCTCGTGCGCGCCCTTCAGATCAGCGAGCTGTCCGGGCCCGACGCGGTGCGTGTGTTGGACGTGCCCGCTCCCGCGGCCAATCACATGCTCACCCCCGGCGAGGGGGTGCTGATCGACGTCGTAGCCGCCGGCGTGTCATTCCCCGACGTCCTACAGACCCGCGGGCTTTACCAGCTCAAGCCCGAGCTGCCCTTCATCCCGGGCTCGGAGGTCGCGGGCATCGTCGTAGCCGCTCCGCCCAGCGCCCCGGTCTCCGCGGGCGATCGCGTGGTTGCCTTCACGGTGCTCGGCGGCATGGCCGAGCAGGCCGTCGCTCCCGCCTTCCTCACTTTCCCGCTGCCCGAGCCGCTGGACTTCGCCGCGGGCGCCGCCCTGCTGCTCAACTACCACACCGTCTATTTCGCACTGAAGCTGCGCGGACGCCTACAGGCCGGCGAGCGAGTCCTCGTACACGGGGCTGCCGGAGGTGTGGGCACGGCCGCCTTGCAGGTGGCCCGGGCGCTCGGGGCGAGCACCATCGCGGTCGTCTCCAGCGAGGAGAAGGAGCGGGTGGCCCGCCAGGCCGGCGCCGAGGAGGTGCTGCGCTCCAACGGCCCCTGGCGCGAGCAGGCCCAGGAGTTGAGCGGTGGCGGCGTGGACCTCGTGCTGGACCCCGTGGGCGGCGACCGGTTCCTCGACAGCCTCAGGGTGCTGCGCGAGGGCGGGCGTCTGGTGGTCGTCGGCTTCACCGGCGGGGCCATCCCCGAGGTCAAGGTCAACCGTCTGCTGCTGCGCAACACTGAGGTGATCGGAGCCGGGTGGGGTGCCTACGTGATGGGCAAGCCCGGGCTCAACCGCGAGATCGGAGAGGCGGTCGAGCACATGATCGGAGAGGGCTTCGTACGCCCGATCATCGGTGCCCGCTTCCCCCTTGAGCGAGCGGCCGACGCGCTGCGCCTGATCGACGAGCGCGGCGCCACCGGCAAGGTCGTGCTCGACGTGCGCGAGAGCTGACCTCAGAGTCGGCCCGCGCGGCGCTGCGGCGGAATATGCGTGGGAGGCCCTAGATGATGCTCTGCACGAGCGCGTAGGCCGTCTTGCCTTCGCGCGATGTTTTGACGATCGTGCCGTCCTTGAGTAGACGTCGGATGTTTCCATTTATGTTCGGGCCGCTCATCGCTGTCACCACCGACAGCTCGCCGACCGTGTGCGAACCATGCTCCAGCGCGGCGATGATCGCCTGCTTGGCCGCGCCCTTTGCAGCGCGCTCACGTTTTGGCGCGACCGCCGCGACACCCGATCCCCGGCGAGGGGAACGCGCGGTGGCCTTGACAGTCCCGTTGTCGGTGTCTGGGCGGGCGGCGGCGCGCTTGATCGCTCCGGCCGCGGAACCCCGCGGGCGCCCAGGGCGCCGGCCGGTAGGCGAGCGGGTGGAACCCCGCGAGGAGAGCGGCGTCGGCAGCTCCAGCTCGGCCGCCTCCGGTGTCGCCGCGTAAGCGGTGTGGATACCCAACGCATCGACCGCGGCGACCAGGCGCTCGTACTCGGACAGCAGCGGGCGCAGTTCGCCCAAGCGCGCGTCGAGTTCACTGCGTATGGTCGTTAACAGGTCAGCAGCCATTGGAGCCCTTCCGGTTCAGATTTCGTGATCGTACAGTCTGGCAGTCGCCGCCACTGAGAGGAATCTTCAACGGAGACCACCCACCTGGAATGTCCAAGCTGCGGAGCGGCATTTTGGACGCCGGTCCCAGGAGAGATGCACGAGCTGCGCCCAAGATGAGGTCATCGCTCAGAGTCCTGAACACCCAAACGCCCGCAACAGCGTCTGCTTCGAGGAGGGCAGCGCCTATGCGCTGGCCACCCGGCCGGCCAGCCAGGAGGGACTCCGTGCTCGCATTGTCTGAGACCGCCGCCCGGCCGGGCGAAGGCGCGGCACAGATGGAGGACTGGTCCAGGTGGGCGCCAACCACCGCGGCTACCCCCTCGTGGACCATCGGCGTGGAGGAGGAGGTGATGCTGCTCGACCCCTCCGACTGGTCGCTTGCCTCCCAGGCAGACGCGGTGCTGGCGGGAATGACCGGCGAGGGCGAGCTGGCAGCCCACACGAGCACCGAGACCCACGGCTCGGCGCTGGAGCTGCGCACCGATCCTCAGGCCACCGTAGCGGTGGGCATGGCGCAGCTCGAGGATCTCCGCGGCGAGCTGTCCCGGGAGCTTCAGCGCTCGGGCTTGCGCGCCGCCGCCGCCGGGCTGCACCCGTTCACCCTCTGGCAGGACACCCAGATCTCGACCGGCGATCGCTACCGCTTCCTGTACGGCTCGATGCGTGAGCTGGCCCGACGCGAGCCCACCTTCGCTCTCCACGTCCACGTCGCCGTGCCCGATCCCGAGCGGGCGCTGCTGGCGATGAACCGGCTGCGCTCGCACCTGCCGCTGCTGCTCGCCCTCTCGGCCAACTCGCCGTTCTGGCAGGGCCGCGAGACGGGGCTCTCCTCGACGCGCACCCCGCTGTTCCAGGCCTTCCCCCGAGTTGGGATCCCGCGTGCCTTTAGCGACTACGCCGACTACGTGAGCACCATCGACCTGCTGCTGCGCTGTGAAGCCTTCCCCGAGCCCACCTTCCTGTGGTGGGACGTGCGCCTACAGCCGCGCTTCGGGACGATCGAGGTGAGGATCATGGATGCCCAGACCACCGTGCCCGACTCGGCCGCGCTCACCGCGCTCGTGCAGTGCCTCGTGCGTCTCGAGGCCACCGAGGGCTCCGGCGCCGACCCCAGGGTCGATCTGCCCGAGGTCTTGGCCGAGAACCGCTTTCTCGCCGCGCGCGACGGCACCAACGCGAGCCTCATCGACGCCCGTCTGGGACACCGCCGGCCCGTCAGCGACGTGCTGGAGTCGGTGCTGGGAATGTGCACCTCCCACGCCGAAGACGTCGGCTGCCTTGAGGAGCTGCTGTGGACCCGCAACCTCGCCGCCACCCCACGGCCGCTGCGTCAACTCGATCTGGCCCGCGGACCGGACAAGCTGCTCGGACTCGTCGAGGCGCTCTCCGCCCTTTTTTGAGTTTCGCCCGGGGGGAGACTCAGGCGGGGAGGCCGGTTGCGCGTACCCAGGTGTGCAGGACGCCCAATTTCGAGGCAAGCGCCCGACCCAGCTGCTGATACAGGGGAGTACCGTCGCTTTCCGTGTAATCGTAGGTGGTTCCCGGCTTGACGAAGAATGGACGCCCCTTTGCCACAATTCCAAGATTGGCGGCCGCGAACAACTTGCGATACGCCTGTAGATTGAGCGACCACCACAGCGCCCACCCGGGGGCCTCCAGACGGGCAACCGGCTGCCTGGGGTGAAGGACCGTCATCGGTGGGGATATCGCGTCAACCGACAGGAATTCGCCCTGGAGCACTCCACGGATCGCCGCCAACGCGCCGACGGGATCGCGCAGGTGAAGCAGCAGACTGCCCATGAACACGAAGTCGAACTTGCCCACAGCCTCGGGGGTGAGATCGTAGACCGACATCTCCCGCAACTGCACCTTTGAGTCCAGCGCCTCGTGGGCGATGTCGAAGCCGTAGAACTTGTAGGCGTTGGTCGCCCCCGTCTCCGGATCGGTTTTCCCGGGCCAGTTGAAGTGCCGCAGGTCGATCGCGACCACCTCCGCCGCCCCCCGGCGCTCCATCTCAAACGCCCAGAATCCATCCGCTGTCCCGACATCCAGGCACCGACGGCCCGCAAGCGACGCGGGAAACGGCACCCGTCCAAGCTCGTCGAGCGTGTTGAATCCACCCGGCGTGACGATGCCACCCGGCAACTTCACGGTGTGGTACCACTCGGTGCTCGCAACACGATCGGCAAGCGACTGCTCTGTATGGTCCGCGACCATAAACTGAGTTTTACATGTTCGATCCAGTTCAACAAGAAGCATCGCGCACTCTCGCGCGGGCATGTTACCGGCGCGCGGCGCGAGGAAGGCCGTCGCCGGGCGACCTGTAACCAAACCCGGCCCCGGGAGCCGTTTTGACAGGCTGAGAAATGTCCATAAGAGAATCTCTAAGCTGTAACTTCAATACCCCTCTCGACACCTTTCATGTCTCTCACCTAACCTGGACCTATTAACAACACCGCGCGATTGACTGTCAATGCGTTAAGTGAAGATTGATGTGACAGGATGAGTCATCCCCACGCCTACCTTCCCCGCGCGGCGGCCCCGCTTCAGCGTCTCACCTTCGTGCTGCTCGATCCCACCCGCGGCCCCGACCAGCTGCCGGCTTGGACCCCTCGGGGTACCCGGCGCCCTATCCTGAGATCGACCTGAACGACCCGAGGGCATCGGAGCAGCTGCCCTCACGAATCGGGAGACCGAACCATGACCATGAGTGAGCCCGAGATATTCGTGTTGGCCGACCGCGCGCTGAGCCGCGTGATCGCCCGCATCGGCGAGGAGCAGTGGGCCATGAGCATGCCGCCGAGCTTCGCCCGGCGCGGCGCCGACCAAGCCCCGACGCTGCGCGAGATCATCAACTACCACGCCTACGATGACGCCTGGGTGCCCGACATGCTCGCCGGCAAGACGATGGACGAGGCCGGCCGCGAGCGCTTCGACGGTGATCTACTTGGAGCGGACCCCAAGGGCGCCTTCGCCGCGATCGTCGAGACCGCGTGTGCCGCCGCCACCGGGTTTGAGGACCTCGACCGCACCGTGCACTGCTCGTTCGGCGATTTCACCGCACGCGAGTACCTCTGGCAGATCAACTCCTTCCGAGGTCTGCGCGCCCACGACATCGCCCGTGTGATCGGCATCCAGCCCGACCTTTCCGATGAGCTGGTGCAGGGCCTCTGGGACGAGATCAGCCCCCACGCCGAGGAGTGGCGTGCGTTGGGCGTCTTCAAGGCCGCCGTGCCGGTCTCCGAGGATGCGCCGTTGCTGGATCGTCTGCTGGGGCTGACCGGGCGCGACCCGCAGGCCGCCTGATCACTCGACTGAGCAAACGCACCCGTGTCCGAGAGGCGTGCCGAAGAGGTCAGCCGAATCGATACCGCCTGACGGCCATGCAGCCCACCGACGGTACGCACCTCACGCCGCTCAATTCGCTGAACAATGAGGCGAAGGGATCCAGCGACCGCTGGGGCGACCACCAGCTGAGCCCGTAGGCGTTGGCGAAGGCATCGAATGCTTCGCCCTGCTTCGTGAACGTCAAGTCGGAGGCGCTCTGCATCGCCCAGCCGCCGTCGTTGCGGGAGTACACGATCAGCGCCTTGAGCCATCCGGCCTGGTGGTAGTACAGAGCGTTGTCGAGCATCTCGGTCAGATTGCCCGCCGCCTTCGTGCTGCTCTGTATACCGATCCCGTCGCAGCCCTTGCCCTGGTTCGCGTCCTTGGCGCAGTAGCCGACCTCCGAGACGACGATGTTGTTCTGCCCGGAGGTCATGGCGCTCCGCACCAGCGGCAGCGACTGGATGCCTTCGCTGTCGTAGTAGGCAGCCCCCGACGGAGGGCCGTAGGGATGGAAGTACCAGCCCTGAATTTCGGTCTGGAGCGTCGGCTGGGCCTTGTACATCGCCGGCACCCACCCGTTGGTGAGGCACTCTTCCTCGGCCGACCCGCCCTTGAACACGCAATCCCTGCCCGTCGCTCCCACGTAGATGTCGCCCAGTGGGATGTGTGCCCACCGAGCGGCCGGTAGGAGCCGGGCGATGACCGCCGCGTACTGCGCCGCGTCAAACCGCGGCGTGGTGTAGCCCCAGGGCTCGTTCATCGGTTCCAGCAGAACCGGCATACCGGGATATTTTTCGTCGATCAGCCGCAGGATCGCCGCCGCGGACTTCACGAACCCATCGACATAGCCAGCGATCGTGTTCTTGCCCTGCGCGACTTCCGCCGCGGTTCGCTCCCGCGGGAATTCGGGATCGGACTTGAACACATACCCATCCCGGTCATAGCCCCGGTACTCGATCACCGCCACGGGGATCATCCCGTACTGATGATCTTCTCTCAGCCGATTTTCAAATTCAGCGGTTTCGTAGCCCTTTTCCAATTCGCTCGGCAGCTGCCCGGCGGTCAGCTCAAAGCTGCGGTCATAGACGACGTGATGCCGTGAGAATGCATTGACCGCACCGAGGTACTTGACGGTGTTGTTGTTCAGTCCCAGCCACGCACGGCCGTCAACTCCGCCAGCGCCCGCCCCGGGGGCACCGGCGAGCGCGCACGTCAAGCTCAGCATCCAAGCCAGCACGAGCGGTCGCAAATAACGCGGCATGGGCGCTCCTGGTGAGTTGAGGGGAAGCCCCAGCGTCCCGATGACAAGCCAAACACGGGCCCTACGAACGGAGGGGGAGAGATTCGAACTCTCGGTACGCCAATAAGACGCACAACGGTTTTCGAGACCGCCGCATTCAACCGCTCTGCCACCCCTCCAGGGAGACGGCCCCTAGGCTAGTAGATCCACTAACGGCGCGACGCGAAGAACCCGCTCAGGAGCGCCCCGCACTCTGGCCCGAGCAGGCCCGCGCAGACCTCCGGGCGATGGTTCAGACGTGGATCGTCGAGCACGTCCAGCACGCTGCCCGCCGCCCCCGCCTTGGGGTCGTGCGCGCCGAACACCACCCGCGGCACCCGTGCGAGCACGATCGCCCCGGCGCACATCGCGCAGGGCTCGAGCGTCACGTACAGGACGGCCTCCAGCAGTCGCCAGCTGCCCAGCACTCTCGCGGCCTCGCGCAGCGCGATGACCTCGGCGTGGGCCGTCGGGTCCTGGCGCAGCTCGCGCTCGTTGCGCCCCGTGGCGATGATCTCGTTGTCGCGCACCACCACCGCGCCGATCGGCACATCCTCGTGTTCTGAGGCACGCTCGGCCTCGCGCAGGGCCATGCGCATGAAGTACTCATCGCGCGGAAAAAATCGGTTGCTCATAGTGTGTCCCCCACCGGCCGGTCGGCATCTGCCTCCCCGGAAACCCCGGCACATCATCATTACCGAAAAGCTCATGCCCTCCGGACCCACCCACCCGCACGCGCCGCACGTCCGCACCAGACTCGCGCAAGCGCTTCCACGCCGGTACTCAGGCCCGGCGCTGCTCACCTCGACCCTGGCTCTCGTGCTGCTCGCCGCCCCCGCCTCCCCGCGCGCTGCGCGCGTCGAAGGGGTCCTGCTCAGGGTCAGGAGCGCCGTGGGCGAGAGGAGTGCCGCCGCCTCTCCGCCCGAGCCCCGTGCGAGCAACGAGATCGTGGTCCGCTACGCCCAGGGCACCCAGCCGGCGGCCCGCGCGGCGCTGGCGCGCGCCGCCGGTGCCCACGACCCGATCACGGTGGGCGCGCACACACGCCTGTTGCGGTTGCGGGCCGGGCAGCGCATGACGAGCGCCCTCGCCACCCTGCGCCGCAAGCGCGACGTGATCTGGGCGGTGCCGAACTACGTCGCGCGCGCCGCCGCGTTGCCGATCCCCAACGACCCCGGCAGCAGCGGCCTGGCCGGCGGCTGGCAACAGCTGCAATGGAACTTCGTGGGCCCCTTTGGCGTGAACGCACCCCAGGCCTGGGCGAACGTCGCCGCCGATCACGCCCCCGGCGGTCGCGGGGTGGTGGTGGCCGTGCTGGACACCGGCGTCGCCTACGCCAACCGCGGGCGCTTCCGCCGCTCCCCGGATCTCGGCGTCCACCAGTTCGTGCGCGGCTATGACTTCGTATCCAACGGTCCCTACCCCAACGATCACAACGGCCACGGCACGCACGTGGCGAGCACGATCGCGGAGGCCACCAACAACGGCGTCGGGCTAACCGGTCTTGCGTTCGGGGTGCGTCTGATGCCCGTACGGGTGCTCAACACCCAGGGCGAAGGAGACGCCACGGTGATCGCCGAAGGCGTGCGCTATGCCGTGCGCCACGGCGCCCGGGTGATCAACCTCAGCCTGGAGTTCTCGAGCGACATCAGTGCCGCCGACATACCCGAGCTGCTCGAAGCTCTGCGCTACGCCCATCACCGCGGCGTGCTCGTGGTCGCCGCCGCCGGCAACGAGGGTCACAGCACGATCGCCTACCCGGCCCGCGCTCACTACGTGGTGGCGGTGGGGGCCACCACCGAACACGGCTGCCTGGCGAACTTCTCAAACGACGGATCCGGTCTCACGCTCGTGGCCCCTGGGGGGGGCCCGGACGCCGATCTACCCGAAGACCCCAACTGCCATCCCGACCAGCCCTCCGGACGCGACATCTTCCAGGAGACCTTCACCGGGGGCTCGCCGCGACGCTTCGGGATCCCGACCGGCTATGACGGAACCTCGATGGCCGCACCACACGTCAGCGCCACCGCCGCCCTCGTGATCGCCAGCGGCGTGCTCGGCCGCCATCCCACGCCCGATCAGATCGTCGCGCGCCTGCGATCCACCGCCCGTCCGTTGGGGGACCCGAGCGACCACGCGCTCTACGGCGCCGGGCTGCTCGACGCCGCCGCCGCCACCGCCCCGGGAGGACCCGGGGCCCTCACCCGATAATTTAGGGCGCACATGCAAAGACTCGAAAATGGCGCGACCCCGGTGGCGCATGCCGCGCCTGCCGCACATCAAGCGCCCTGGGAGTCCTCGACCGCTCCCACACGCTGCGCGATCGCGATCGTGGGCGGCGGCATCGTCGGTCTCGCCGTGGCCCGCGAGCTGACCCTCCGTCACCCCGAGCTGTCGGTGTGCGTGCTGGAGCGCGAGCACGACCTCGCCACCCATCAGAGCGGTCGCAGCTCCGGGGTGATCCACGCCGGCATCTACTACGCCCCGGGCTCGCTCAAGGCCGAGCTGTGCGTACAGGGAGCCCGAGAGCTGTACGCCTACTGCGAGGAGCACGATCTGCCACACGCGCGCTGCGGCAAGGTGATCGTCGCCCTGGAGCCCTCCGAGCTGGGACGCCTGGACGAGCTGGAGCGTCGCGGACGAGCCAACCAGGTGCCGGGCCTGCGGCGTATCAACGCCGAGGAGATCCGTGAGCTTGAGCCCCACGCCGCGGGCATCGACGGGCTGCACTCGCCCCATAGCGGGATCGCGAGCTTTCCGGCGCTCACGCGCTCGTTCGCACGGGATGTAGTGGGATCGGGGGCCACGGTCGTGACCGACTGCGAGGTGCACACCGTCAAGCGCGCCGCCAAAAGCACGATCCTGGAGCACGCCAAAGGCGTGACCGAGGCCGATCGGGTCATCTTCTGCGCCGGGGCCTGGTCGGATCGACTGGCGGTCCAGACCGGCGCCGACCCCGACCCCCGGATCGTGCCCTTCCGAGGCGCCTATCTGCGGCTGATCCCCGAGCGCAACCATCTGGTGCGCTCCCTGATCTACCCCGTGCCCGACCCCTCGCTGCCGTTCCTGGGGGTACACATGACCAGGCATATCGACGGCGAGGTGCTGCTTGGCCCCACCGCGCTGCTCGCCGGAGCCCGCGACGCCTACAGCCTCGGCCGGGTGCGGCGACAGGACGTCCTCGACACCCTCAGCTGGCCGGGATCGTGGCGGATGTTCCGCCGCTGGTGGCGCACCGGGGTTGAAGAGCTGACCCATGCCACGCTGCGCTCCACGCTCGTGCGGGCCGCCGCGCGTTACGTGCCCGAGCTGAGCACCGACGACCTCGAGCCGGCCTTTGCCGGTGTCCGCGCCCAGGCGCTGGCCCGCGACGGACGCCTGGTGGACGACTTCGTGTTCTCGACCACCGAGCGCATGCTGCACGTGCGCAACGCCCCTTCACCGGCGGCAACCGCCTCGCTCGCGGTGGCCCGCCATGTGGTCGACCAGGCACAGCGCGCCTTCGACCTCGACAGCTGAGGCGGCCGCTCAGTCCGGTGGCGAGTGGCGCGAGTGGCGGTTGACGCGTAGCGGTTGACGGGCGGGCCGTGAAAAGGCTAGGCCACGCTCTGCGCCGGCTGCGCGCGCACCTCGCGGGAGCCTGAGCGCGAGGCGCGGTCTATCGCCCCCGCCATCTCGGCCTGAAAGCGCTCGCGACCGAACCGCCGGGCGTGCTCGCGCACCGTGGCCTGCTTGATCTCCAGACCCTCGAAGCGCTCGATCGCGGCAGCCAGGCCCGCGGCGCTCTGCTCCTCGAAGAGGACCCCGGTGCGCCCGTCGAGCACCGACTCCGAGGCCCCTCCCACGCCGTATGCGATCACCGGCACGCCCGCCGCCTGAGCCTCGACGGGCACGATCCCGAAGTCCTCCTCACCGGGGAACAGCAGCGCCCGCGCCCCTCCCAGCAGACGATCCCGCTCGCTGTCCTGCACGCGCCCGAGGAACTCGACCTCGGCCCGCTCCGGGGTCTGCGCGCGCACCCCGGCCAGCGCACGTCCGTCCCCGGCGACCACCAGCCGAGCACCCGACAGGGCGGCGGCCTCGACGGCCAGATCGACCCGCTTGTAGGGCACCACGCGGCCGAACACCAGATAGAAGTCCTCCGCAGCCCGAGGCAGCGTCAGGAAGTGCTCGACGTCGACCGGTGGATGTACGACCTCCGCCGTCCGGCCGTAGTAGCGCGCGATGCGCGCCGCGACGTGACGGGAGTTGGCCACGAACAGGTCCGGCTCGGCCGCCCCCTGGAGGTCTTGGCGGCGTAGGCGCCGCAGCAGCAGAGGCAGCGCGAGTCGTGTCATGCGCCCCACCTCCTCCCCCTCCAGGAACCCCTCCTCCCAGGCGTAGCGCATCGGTGTGTGGCAGTAGCAGACGTGCAGCGTCCCCGGCGGCGTGCGCACGTTCTTCGCGCACGCGTGACTGCTGGAGAGCACGAGGTCGAACCGCGACAGGTCCAGTGACCGGAATGCGCGGTTCATCAGGGGCAGCAGTTTTGGATAGTGACGGGCCGCACCCGGGATGCTGTTGAGGAAAGTGGCGTGAACCTTCCGCTCGGTGATCTGCTCCGGCCAAGGCGCGGGGTCGTACACCGACGTGAACAGCTCCGCCTGCGGGAACATCTCCAGCAGCTCGATCACCACCTGCTCTGAGCCCCCCGGAATCGTGAGCCAGTCATGCACGACCGCCACTCGCGGGAAGCGCTCACGCAGACCGTCGAGCGTCGTGGCATCCGCAATCTCCAGGTCAGCGGCCATACGACTCACGCCCCCGAGCCTACACACCCGCCTGACGGACAGGGCCTTGAGGGCGCTCCTGGGCGTCCAAGCCTGGGATCATGCCGCCATGCCAAGTCCCCAACAGCTGCGCGGCCGGGACATCGTGTGCGTCGGGTTTGCCGACTGGGACACTGAGCTGTGGACCAACCAACACCACCTGATGTCCCGTCTGGCCCGCGATAACCGAGTGCTGTTCGTCGAGTCCCTCGGCCTGCGACAACCCCAGATCGCCCGTCGGGACATCGCGCGCATCGCGCGACGCCTACGCCGTGGACTGGCCCCCGCGCGCGCGGTCGATGGCTTGCACGTGCTCTCGCCACTGGTGCTGCCGCTGCATCGCTACCGCCTCGCGCGGGCCTTGAACGCTCGGCTGCTGCCCGCGCTTGTGCGGCGCTCAGCCCGCCGCCTCGGGATGCAACGGCCGATCCTGTGGGCCTACGTGCCCCAGGCGGAGGTCCTGGTCGATGCCCTGGATCCCACGCTGATCGTCTATCACTGCGTCGATGACATCGCCTCTCAGCCCGGGATCGACGCGGCCAGCTTCCGGGCGGCCGAGCAGCGCTTTGCGGCACGCGCCGACCTCGTGCTCGCCAGCGCCCCCCCGCTCGCGCGCCGGATGCGAACGCTGTCGGGCAACGTGCTGGACGCCCCCAACGTCGCCGACACCGCGCTGTTCGCGCAGGCCCTCGCGGAAGGGCCGCTCGATCCGGCCGTCGCATCGCTGCCCCGGCCGAGAATCCTGTTCACCGGCGCGATCGTGGCCACCAAGCTCGACGTCCCCCTGCTCGTGGCGCTCGCCCGCCTCAAGCCCGACTGGTCGCTGGTGCTGGTCGGCCCGGTCGGCCTGGGCGACCCCAACACCGACGTATCCGCGCTGCGGGCCGAGCCCAACATCCATCTGCCGGGCGCCCGCTCCCACGCGGGGTTGCCCGATGTCCTGCGGGCGGCCGACGCGGGGATCATCCCCTACGCACGCAACCGGCTCACCGAAAGCATCTTTCCGATGAAGGTCTATGAGTACCTGGCCGCGGGCCTCCCGGTGGTCGCCACGCCGCTGCCCGCCCTGGAGGGCATCGAGGCGCTCGCCACGGCATCCGACGCGCCCGAGATCGCGCGGCTGCTGGAGGAGGCGCTGGCCCAGGACACCCCGCAGCGACGGATCGAGCGCTCGGGGGCCGCGGCATCGCACTCCTGGGAGCGACGGCTCGAGGAGATCGCGACAGCGATCGCGGCACTATGAGAGACCTGCTCGTCACCGCCCACACCCCGGTGCTGCGTTCGGGGCACGTGATGCGCACCTACGGCGTGGCCCGCGGGCTGGCAGCCGGCTCGGACGGCCTGGATCTGCTCTATGTGGGCTTCGACGCACCGGAACCCGACGCCACGTTCCGTGCCATACCGGGCATCCGTCTGCATGAGGTCACCTCCTCGCGGGGCCTGCGCCGGGCGCTCGCCTACGGGCGCGCACGGCTCTCCGGCGTACCCGATAACTTCGCCCGCGGCGTCTCGAACGAGCTTGCCACCAGGGCCGCGCAGCTGGCCGACACACCGGATCGAGGCCGCGTGGTCGCCGATGGTCCGATCGTCGCGGCCGCGCTCGCCTCGCTCGCACGCCGCCGCCCGGTGATCTACAACGCCCACAACATCGAGTCGGGCTTCCGCCACGAGATTGGACAGCGGCCGCTGCGAGGGGCGACCGTACACGCCTGGGCCCTGCGCCGCTTCGAGCGGTCCCTGCTCGAGCGCTCGGCCGAAGCCTGGATGGTCAGCGAGGCCGACCTTGCAGCCGCGAGGCAGCTTTGTCCGACTGCAACCCTGTGCCGCGTCCCGAACGTCGTGGACGTCGCCGCGATCGAGCCGGTGGTCGAGCTTGCGGGCGAGCGCCGCGCGATCTTCGTCGCCAGTTTCTTCTACGAGCCCAATCGCAGCGGCCTGCGCTTCCTCCTCGACGAGGTGCTCCCCCGCGTGTGGGCCGAGCTACCCGA
Source organism: uncultured Solirubrobacterales bacterium (assembly GCA_963813115.1). Taxonomy (GTDB): domain Bacteria; phylum Actinomycetota; class Thermoleophilia; order Solirubrobacterales; family Solirubrobacteraceae; genus Palsa-744. The sequence continues at coordinate 1,028,918 of CAWEXS010000002.1, read as the reverse complement.
CGCTCGCCTGACGCTCGTCGGACCGGGCCTTCAGCATGCGCCCTCCTCCGATCCACGGATCGAGACACTGGGCTTCGTCCCCAGTCTGAGCGAGGTTTACCGCAGCGCGCGCTGTGCGGTGGTCCCACTGCTTCAGGGCGGGGGCACCCCGCTGAAGTTCATCGAGGCGCTCGCCTACGGCCTGCCCGTGATCGCCACCCCTCGCGCCGCGGGGGGCCTTGCCGTACAAGACGGCGAGGATTGCCTGATCGCCGACGGCGCCGAATCCTTCGCGGCGGCGCTCGTGCGGGTGCTGCGCGACGGCGCGCCCGAGCTTGGTGAGCGCGGGCGAGAGCTGGTCGCCAGGCGCTATTCGGTCGAGGCGCTCAGCGAGCTATTACCCGGCTCCTAGAGACAGCGCAACACTACTCGTCCACCCGACGTTAGGCAGCAGACTCAGTGGGTAGATAGGGACTAAAGCGGACCGCGGACATATGTCCAGCTTGCCCCGCGGCGCTTAACGGGATCGATGATCGACCCGAGTTATTAGTGCAGGCCTAACGGCCGGCAGAGCGACAGGTCCCGACCACGGTCGAGACGCGCTCGTCGTCACACCTACATCCCGATAAGGGCACCCCCGTCGCGAGGCGGGTCCGCAAAGCCAGGGGTCTCTCGTAGACGGCCCGGCTATCGAAGGAGATGATTTATGTTGACGATCCGTCCCCGGATCAATAAGCCGCTGCGCGGGCTGCTGCTCGCCGCATCCCTGATGGCATGTCTCACCGCGCTGACGATCGGCGCTACCGCGAGTGCCAATCCATCGCGCACCGCGACCGCAACCGCCGCCTCGGTGACCTCTCACACGCTGAGCGCCGCCGCCCGACTGCGCACGATCGCGGACCACGCGCTCGTGTCCAGCGCCCACGAGTTGAAAAGCTGCCTGCATCGCCCGTCCCACCACTGCACGACAGCTCGACGTGCGGTCCAGCGTTCCGGCAAGCACCTGAAGCACACCGAACGCCACCTGTCCAAACTCGCTCACGGCAAGCCGCGTTCGTTTGGACCATCCGACTTCACCCAGGCTCCCCAGCTCACGGTCTCCGGGCAGAGCCTGACATGGACACGCGTGCACAGGATGAGCAGCTATGTGTTCGTCCGCAAAGTGCCCGGGCAGGCCGATCAGTACTCGGTCGTCAACGCGCTCTCGACCCTGCCGCCGCCGGTGCCGGGGGTGACGGTGACCTACAGCGTCCGCACCAACGTCGATGGATCTACCTGGTCGAATGAACAGTCGATCTCCTATCCCTCCGAAGTGGCGCCCACCGAAGCTCTGCCCACCGAAGTCGTGTCCGCCCCGCCCGTCATCGGTCCGATCGGAGCGACCAACCAGCAGGCCGCACCGCTGCTTACGCTCTCCGGTCAGACGTTGAGCTGGAAGCCCGTGGCCGAAGTGAGCACGTATCTGCTCGTGCAGCGCGGCCCGGACAAGGAAGAAACGTACTCGGTCGTGCTCGGCACCTCATTCACGCCCACCCCGGTTCCCGGAGCCACCATCAGCTACAGCGTCCGCACCGCGGTCGACGGCAGCGCCTGGGCCCCGGACGTGACGATCTCCTACCCACCCGAAACCACCGTGCCGACGCCGACGCCACTGCCGAAGCCGCCGGTCGTTGAAACCCCCCCGACGCCGCCCGTGGTCGAACCCCCGCCGACACCTCCGGTGGTCGAAACCCCGCCGACGCCGCCCGCCCCCGAACCCGAACCGACCGCCGGCGGTTTTGAAATGGCGATCGTCCCGGGGTCGACCGCGAGTAGCGAGCCGGGCATCATCCACAACCTCGGTGCCCACAGCGTGCGCATGGAGTTCGCGATCGGCACGCCCGCCTCGGCGCTGGCGAGCACGGTCGAAGAATATGCCAAGGTCGACATCCGGATCATGCCGCTGGCGGGCTTCGCCAGGACATTGCCGACAACCGCTCAAGCGGCGAATCTGGCGAGCTGGGCAGCCGCCTACGGTCCCGGCGGGACGTTCTGGAAGGGCAAGTCCTTGCCGGCCGACACCGCGTTCACGAACATCGAGTTCGGCAACGAGACGAGCTTCACCTACCAGTACTCCGACAACTCCGTCGCGGGTGTCGCAAGCCGCGCACAGAACTATGCGCTGCGCTTCAAGGAAGCCGCAGAAGGCATCCACGCGAGCAACTCCAAGGTGGGGCTGCTCGCCCAGGGCGACAGCGGTCTGAACAAGGGCTCCACCTGGGTCGACAACATGTTCAAGGCGGTGCCCGACCTCGCCAAGCGGGTGGCCGGCTGGACGGTCCATCCCTATGGGCCCAACGCGGTGAGCAGGGTCCAGGAAGTGGTCACCCAGACAAAGGCCAACGGCGCCTCCAGCTCGATCCCGATCTATGCCACGGAGTGGGGTCTCTCCACCGACAACGGTCGCTGTCTGAGCGAAAACTACGGCTGGAATGCCTGCATGAGCTATTCCGAAGCCGCCAGCGACCTCGGCTCGACGATCGCGGCGCTGCGGGAACACATCGGCAGCCAGCTGAAGGCCGTGTACCTCTACCAGGCGCAGGATCTCACCACATCGGGGACCTCCACCGATCGCGAGATGTACTTCGGGGCGCTCCAGCGCGACGGCTCCCGCAAGGGCGCCTACACCACCGAGGTCGAATCGCTGTTGAAGAACAACCCCTAGCACCACCTCTCATCTAACCTCAGCGGCCGTCCGGGCTTCGAGTGCCGGGCGGTCGCTGACTGTTGCTAGGGTCACGCCGATGCCCAACACCAGTCCCGTGACGCTGCAAATCAACGTCGCGCCGACCGACCTCCCGCACGCGGTCAGCATCCTCCCCCATCAGCTGCGCCAATGGGGCCCGCAGGTCCAGGAGATCATCTTCACCCTGGACCTCCACCGCACCGCGCGCGGCGGTCGCTTCGCGGAGGGCTGGGAGGAGCGACGCGAGCCGATGCTGCAGCTGCTGGCGGACCTCTGCGGCGAGTACCCCCACGCGCGCGTGGTGCCCGTCGACTACACCGCCGAGACCGCGCAGGAGGTGGCTCGCGACTTCACCGCCGGCGAGCCCGTCCCCGCCAAGGACACCAAGGGGGCGCCGTTCTACCCCTATCTCCACGGCCTCTACGCCGCGCGCAACGACCTGATCTTCCATCTGGACTCCGACATCATGTTCGGAGGATCGAGTCAAACCTGGATGGCCGAAGCCTGTGCGCTGCTGGCCGAGCACGAGGATGTGCTGGCCTGTAGCCCGCTCCCCGGTCCCCCGGCCCGGGACGGGCAGCTGCGCAGGCAGACCGCGACCCCCTTTCAGCACGAGCCGGGGGCCTTCCGCTTCTCGACCCTGAGCAGCCGTCTCTTCCTGATCGATCGTCAACGGCTGCGCGAGCACCTGCTGCCCCTGCAGCTGCTCGGCCCCGCGCGCCTGATCAGCCGCGGCAAGGCTCGCCTGCACGGCAATCCTCCCTACCGAGCCGCGGAGCTGACGATCAGCGACGCGATGCACGCCGCGGGACTGGCGCGCGTGGACTTCCTCGGCGCCGATCCCGGCGTCTGGTCACTGCATCCGCCGTTTCGCTCACCCGAGTTCTACCTGGAGCTTCCAGGCCTGCTGAGGCGGATCGAAGCGGGAGACGTGCCGGAGGCCCAACGTGGCGACTACGACATCAACGACAGCATGTTCGACTGGTCGGCGGCGCGACGCAGGGCACGGATACGCCGCATCTGGGAGTGACCCCCAAGCGGAGCGTCCTCCCCAGCGACCACCTGCCAAGCCATGGATCCCTCACACGCAGAACACCTGCCAAGCGTGACCCGTAGCGCCCCAGGTCACCGTGTGGCGCGAGCGACCCGATCGCTCACCGCCGGCGTCCGATCATCGGTCCGGGCCAGCTGCGCCAACAACCCGAGCTGCAAGCCGAGCAGCACCGTGAAACGAGGGTCGATGCCGGTGAAGCTGGCGGTCGTCTCGATCACCAACAGCCCACTGAGCGCGCACAGCGTCGCCAGCCCGTAGGCGCGCAGCAGCGGCTCCTGACTGCCTCGCCACACCCGCCAGGAGAGCAGCAGGCTTCCGAGCAGCAGGCCCACGTAGGCGAGCAGGCCGAGCACGCCAAGCTTGAGCCAGAACCAGAGCACCGCGAAATGCACGTACAGCCGACCTTCTTCGTGTTCGACCGGCAGTGGCCGCACGCTCGCCGACCACGGGATCGTGACGCCCAGACCCGTGATCGGGTGTTCGTCGATCGCGCCCAGCACGTTGGCGCGCTCGTCCAGGCGGTAGCGATCCTCGCGGTTGGTGGCCAGGTGCGAGGGGTTCAGCGAGTCCGCCCGCTTCACGATCGGGATCTGCGACTGGAAGTTGAGCGAGCCCAGCAGCCAGACGGCCACCGCCACGAGCAGCGCGACCGGCACCAGCATGCGCCGCCGCGCGGGCGAGAGCCCCAGCAAGAGCACCGCCAGCGCGCCGAGCACGGCGGCGATCCAGAACGAGCGCCGGTAGGAGAGCACGAGCGAGGCGATCAGCAGCGGGCTGCCGATCAACAGCCACCGCGGTGGCTTGGCGCGGGTCACCGAGGCCGCGAGCACACCCAGGAGGGCGACCATGATCAGCCAGTTGGCTGCCGGTTCGTAGTAGGTCAGCCGCGAGTTGCCTTCGATCGCCGTGCCAAAGCCACCCGCGATCTCGATCAGACCGAGCACGGCCTTGAGGATCGCCATCGCCCCCGCGGCCGCAAGCAGTCGCTTGATCTGCGCGCGATCGATGTCGAGATTGGCGATCGCCAGCGGCAGCAGCAGGAGGTAGGTCAGAACGTTCTCCGATAGGACCGTGGCGCGCAGCGTCCCACCGGCGGCGCGCCCGGTGGCCACGCCCGCGATCATCCCCAAGAGCAACAGCACCGCGCCGAGCACGAGCGGCTTCGGCGCGCTCATGCGACGCCGATGGCGCATGATGTCCAGCCCCACCGAGAAGATCGCCAGCACGACCAACATGTCGAGCGGCGTGAGTCCCTTGTAGAACTGGTCGTAGAGGTGCGAGGTGACGCTGAGCAGCCCGAAGGAGGGCCCCTCGCACAGCGCCGCCAAGCCCACAACGAGCGAGACCAGCACGAGCGGCTTGCGCAGCAGGATCGTCAGCAGCACCAGCAGCCCGGGCACGAACAGGCCCACGGTCCCCATCTTCTGGGAGGCCAGGAACCCGACCACGCCGGTGCCGGCGGCCGCGAGGCCGGCGCGCGCGACATCACCGCCGTCGGGCGTGAGCGACCCTACCCGCCGGGCCACGGTCATCGCCGTTTAGCCCTCGATCGGCAGCCGTCGGCGCGCGGAGTCGCCGGCCGGCTTCTCCAACACCTCAAGATCGACATCGGCCGTCCCGGTCGAGGCTCCGTAGGCCTCGTAGCCATAGCGACCCGCATCCCGCAGGCCGGTCACGACAAGACCGACCGGCTCCACCATCTGCCGATCGAGGATCGCGCGGGCGCGACGAACCTCGTCGCGAGTGGTCTTGAAGACCCGGGCCACCAGGATCACGCCGTGGACCATCGAGTTGGTGAGCAGCACCTGAGCATCGGCCACCGGATTCAGCGGCGGGGCATCGAGCACCACGAGGCCCCCGCCCGCCGCCAGCTCGGAAATGATTTCGGTGATCCGGGGCGAGCCGAGCAGCTCGGAGGGGTTGTGCGGCAGACGACCCGCGGGCAGCACCGAGAAGTGAGGCAGATTGGAGAACGGCTGCACCAGCAGCTCGGTCAGCGGGGTCCGGTGGGCAAGCGCCGTCGTGAGGCCTTTTTCGGGGGAGAGTTTGAAGTGGCCCGCAAACGACGGTCGGCGCAGGTCCAGCTCGACCAGCACCACGCGACGCCCCGCCAGCGCAACGGCGTGGGAGAGGTCCACGGCGGTGGTGGTCTTGCCCTCGCCGGAGACCGCGCTGGTGATCAGCAGGGTGTCGAGCTGTCGGGTGACCGCCGCGAAGTCCAGGGCGCTGCGCAGAATCCGGAACGGCTCCAGCAGCTCTTCGCGGTTCTCGGCACGGCCGCCCCGGAAAACCGAGTGGGGCACGGCTGTGAGCGCCGAGAGGCGATACTCGCGTTCGAACTCCTCGATCGACCTGACCCGGCGGTCCAGCGACTCGAGCAGGAACACCAGTGAGAACGCGATCGCGAAGCCGAGCAGCAGGCCGATGATCACGCTGGTTGACGTTTTCGTGCCCTTGGGCGCGCTCGCGGGGCTCGCCAGTCCGATGATGTTGGCGCCGCCGCCCGCGACGGCCCGCAGCTCGCTGAGGCGCTGCAAGGACTGTTCCAGGCTTGCCCGAGCCCCCGAGCCGACCGGCAGGGCGAGCACCTGCTGCTGGAGCTGACTCTCCGCGGTATTGATGCCCGCGAGCTGGGATTTGGCCCTGAACGCGATGTACTGCTGGGCGAACGCGTTGGCGAGTCGCGCCGAGTACTGCGGATCGCCCGTCGCGGCTTCGATGTCCAGCACGTCGGCATTCGCGGCCGCTTCCACACTCACCTGGCCCAGCAGCACGCTTGATTCGGCGGTGATGTGCAGCTGCTTGGCCACCGCCACCGCCACTTCGGGCGAGTGGGCGATCAGCACCTCTGTCGCGGCCTGGCGAATCGGTTCGCTGCTGCTGGAGGGAGCGACCTGTAGCGCCGCGTCCGAGAGGGTCCCGCTCTGAAAGGCCACGCTCGCGGTGGATGCAAAGGACTTGGGTGCCTTCTCGTGGCGATAGACGCTGATGGCGATCGTCGCGACGATCACACCCAGCACGATCAGCCAGCGACGGCGCAGAATGCCCAGGGTGCCGTGCAGGCTGTCAGTCTCGCGGGCGCGGTCGAGGCGATCGGTGGGGCTCATATGCTGATGGAAGCAGGGGTCATCGCCACGAAAGTCTTATCGTCCGGCCACCGTCGATGCTTGAGAGCGACCGACGATCGTGCCGCGGAGGCAGAGGGCACATCCAGACGATGGTAGCTCCCCCGGGTATAATGTTCGCCAGCCGCATGAGTTTAAGCCTACGGACAGGAATATCGACGCTCCGTCGTTCGGCCCGATCGTCGATCATCCGGCTCGGCAAGGAGGAGCAGGCGCGGGAGCTTCAGGGTCGCCTGCGCGAAGCGCGCACCCCCTTCGACGCGCCGTTGCGACGGGAGCTGCGCGACGCTCACGCCGTGGAGGTGGTGCTCGCGAGCGTGCTGCGCTCGGACTCCAGCGCGATCGACATCGGCGCCAACGAGGGGGCGGTGCTGGACTCGATCGTGCGCATCGCACCCGCGGGCAAGCATCTTGCGTTCGAGCCGATCCCGGACATGCACGCAGACCTCGTGAGCCGCTTCCCACAGGTCGACGTGCGCTGCAACGCGCTCTCGGATGTCGCCGAGGACACCGAGTTCATGCACGTCCTCGACGCACCCGCCTACAGCGGCCTGCGGCAGCGCAGCGACCTCCCGGCGAGCGCCGGCGAGGTGAAGCGCATCCCGGTTCGCACCGAGCGTCTGGATGACATCCTGCCCGAGGGCTTCGCCCCCACGCTCGTGAAAATCGATGTCGAGGGCGCCGAGCTACAGGTGCTGCGGGGGGCCAACGAGACCCTCAAGCGTCATCGTCCATACGTGCTCTTCGAGCACGGGGTGGGTGGCGCGGATCTCTACGGCGCACACCCCAACGAGGTATTCGACCTGCTCCACGGCGCGGGTCTGCGGATCTTCGACCTCGACGGGTCGGGCCCCTACACGCGCGAGCGCTTCGAGGCGACGTTCACCGAGCCGCTCTGGAACTTCCTCGCCGCGCCGGCCTAGCGCCCTCGCCCTCGCCCTCGCACCTCGCCGAGCATCCCGCGGTAGACCGCTTCGTAACGGGCCGCCATCGCAACATCGGTGAAGCGCTCGGAGGCCAGCTCCCGCCCACGGCGGCCCATCGTGTCGCGAAGCTCGGGGTTCTCGATCAGCCTGGAGAGGCGCTCCAAAAGCATCGCCTCATCGCCGGGAGCGGTCACGTATCCGGTCTCGCCGTCACGGACCGCCTCGGCCACGCTGCCCACGTCACTCGCTATCACCGGTAACCCCGCGTGCATTGCCTCAAGGATGCCCAGCGGCATGCCCTCCCAGCTCGAGGGCAGCGCAAAGACGTCGAAGGTGGGCAGGTAGCGCCGAGCCTCCGACGCCCAACCGGTGATCGTCAGGCGCTCTGCCACTCCCAACTCGCCGGCCAGGGCCTCCAGCGCCTCACGCTCGGGCCCGTCGCCGACCAGCACGACGCGTGCCTGCTCAGGCAGCCCGGGCAGCGCACGCACCAGCCGCTCGTAGCCCTTCTGATCGGTCAGACGACCCAGCGAGCCGATCACCGGGCCGGACCCGCTGCGGGCCACGGACTCGACCTGCGCCGGGGGCACCCCGTTGGGCACCGAGCCGACGGAGTGCAGCGGCAGCCCGACCATCTGCTCGATCAAGCGCGCGCAGCGGGTGCCCACCGATACGTGCGCGTGCAGTGCTCGCGCGAGCGCCCGCCTCGCGAGCAGCCGGCGGCGGGGAATGGCACCCGAGATCGGCAGGTGATCGACCGCCAGCACCCGTACGCCGGGGACCAGCACCGCGGCCAACTCTCCATATCCGCAAGCCCATGGCCAAGGTTGGTTGGCATGCAGGATGTCGGGCGCGAACGCCCGGATGGCGCGAACGTGCGCGAACAGTGTCGCGCGGTCGTGGGTACCCTGCGGCGCCCGCACGCCCCGGACCACCGCCCCGGGGCGGTGAGCGGCGATGGCCTCCCCCACGTCGGCGTCCGTTGCCAGCACCCCGACCTCGATCTCGGGCGCGAGCGCACCGAGCAGATACCCCAGTGCCAGCTCCGCTCCCCCGACGGCGCCGGAGTCGGTGTAGGCGAGCAGCCGGAGCGGACCGCGGCTGCTCACGCGAGCATGCGCCGGTAGAGGTCGACCACGGGCGCCGCGGCGACCGCGGGCGCGTGATGGCGCGTGAAGTTCTCGTGCGCCAGCGTGCCGGCGGCATGGCGCGCGGCGCCATCCTCGATCAGTCGCACCGCGGCGTCCGCGATGCGTGCATCGTCGGTCTCGATCGTGAGCCCTTCGAGACCGCCGAGGCCCTCGGCGCCCTCGGGGGTGGTCACGACTGGGATGCCCAGCGCGAGGGCCTCGAGCACCTTGACCTTCAGGCCGCTGCCCGCCGTCAGCGGGTACAGCAACCCCCCAAGCTCGCGCAGGAACTCGGTCGCCGAAGCGACCCGGCCGCGCCACTCGACGCCGGGAAGCTCGGGGAGCTGAGCGAACGCGGCGCGCTCCATGCCGTCGCCTGCGAGCAGCAGCCTCGCATCCGGGCGCCTCGCCCTGACGAGCGGCCAAACCCGGGTGAGCAGTCGCTCCACGGCCTGGCGCGTGGGCGGCCAGCGCGCGGTGCCGATCAATCCGAGCGCTGAGGAGTCGAGTGCGGCTCGGGGCAGATAGTGCGCCGGATCCAGCGCGAGCGGAGCGACGGTGACCTCGGCATGACGCGCCGCGGCGCTCAGTGGCCGGGCGACCTCGATCGAGTTGACCAGCAGCCAGCGCGCATCCCGGCGCGCGCGGCGCTCGCCCCTGAGCAGCTCGATCGACTTGCGTCCCTCGACCCGCAGCGGGTTCCAGACCCGCGGGTCGCGGCGGGTCAGGCAGTGCAGTTGTACGAGCGCCGGCCGATCGACCAGAACGATGCCCGCCGCTACCGCCGACTCCACGAAGTGCACGACGTCCGCATCGCGGGCCCGCGAGCGCAGCGCCTCCGCGAAGGGCCCGCGGGCGAGCGCCCCGAGCGGGTGCGCCAGCCGGTCCCAGCGCGCGCGCATCAGCGGTGCCGGGGAGATCGGCACCTGCTCGACCGAGATACCCGCGGGCGCAGGCACCCGGGGTCCGGGCCCCTCGGGGCACAGAGCATGGCAGTCGACCCCATGGGCGGACAACCCCTCGAGCAGGGCCACCGCACACCGCGCCGCTGCACCGCCCTCCAGGAGGGGCGGCTGCGCCATCACTACCAAGACACGCAAGGCTGCAAGAGTATGACGAACATGCTGACCGAGGCCAGGGCGCTCACGCGAGGACTCCTTCAGGGTGGGACCGCCGGGGACGCCGGCGCTGCCGGAGGCCGCCGGATCGCCTCCAACATCGTGGTGCAGCTCGCGACGCGGGTGCTGACGATGGCGCTCAGCATTGTCACGGTCTCGCTGATGGCGCGCACGCTGGGCGCCACCAGCTACGGGGTCTGGAACGGCGTGACCAGCTACACGGCGCTGTTCGGCGTGCTCGCCGACCTCGGCTTCACGATCGCCGCGATGCAGCGCATGGCGGCCGAGCCGGAGCGCGAGGCCGCGTGGCTCGGGGCACTGATGGGCGTGCGAATCGGCATGTCCGTGGTCGTGGTCGCGCTCTGCGCGGGGTCGATCCCGCTGCTCTTGACCGATGCGCACCACAGCCACCCGGTCGCCTTCCTGCTGATGCTGACGATCGTCGCGAACGGGGCCTGCGGGCCGCTCACGACGGTGCTCCAGTCGCGCCTGCGCTCGGGGCTGCTGCTGTCCTTCTCCGTGCTGCAGTCGCTGCTTTGGCTCGCCGCGGTGGTGGTGCTGTCCAGCACGCACGCGTCGGTCGTCACGTTCGCCACGACTTATGCGGCGCTGATCCTGGCGATGTCCGCTCTGCAGATCCAGGCCACCCGCCGCTTCGCACAGATCGCCTGGCGAGCGGGCCTGCGGCTGTGGCGGCCGCTGGTGCGTCTGGCGATCCCGCTCGGCGTGGGGTCGGTGATGATTACGATCTACTACCAGATCGACTCGGTGCTGCTGCTCCAGGTCGCGGGCGCGCACGAGTCGGGGATCTACGGGGCCGCCTACGGCTTCCTCGGACCCCTGACCTTCCTGCCGGCGGCCGTGATGTCCTCGTTCTTCCCGGTGCTCTCGGCGGTCTACCGCAGCGATCCGGCCCGCGCGCGGCGGCTCGTGCAGGTTTGCATCGACACGATGACCGTCATCGGCCTGCCGATCCTCGCCGGCACCGTGGCGCTCTCGGGCCCAATCGTGCACCTCATCTATGGCGCCCAGTTCGCGCGCGCGGCCGGCCTGCTGCCGATCCTGATGATCGCCTTCGTATCGATCTGTTACGGCTCGCTGGCCGGATTCCTCGCGCCGCTGCTCGGTTTTCAGTGGCGGTTCGCGATCTATTCGAGCGTGGGGGCCGCCGCGAATGTCGTGCTCAACCTCGTGCTGATCCCGCCCTACGGCGCGTACGGCTCGGCTTGGGCGACGGTGGCCACCGAGGTCCTGACGGTCACGCTGATGATGAGCACCAGCCTGCGCGCGCTGCGACTGCGCCCGCGGCTCGGCAAAGCACTGCGCACGGTGCTGCTCGCGGCCGCGATGACCGGCGCGATGGCGCTCGCCGCACCGCTCGGGCTGGTTCCCGCCGGCCTACTGGGCGCGCTGGTCTACCTGGCGGGACTCTTCGCGCTACGTGTGGTGGACCCGGCCGAGCTGCGCATGCTCCGCAACGGCCCCGGGCAGGCCTCTTGAGCGCAACAGATGTCCGCGCTCAAGCGCCGTCATGGATTGCCGATAGCGTGGTTACCAACAGAAAGGAACCTCAGGTGGGCAAAGCGACAGTGGTGACGGGCGGCAGCGGCTACATAGGATCGCTGCTGGTGCAGGAGTTGCAGACGGCTGGACGCGAGGTCCGCGTGCTGGACTCCCTTCTGCACGGACAGGAGGACATCGCCGGTGAGCAGGAACGTGCCGGCGTCGAGGTGATTCGCGCGGACATCCGTGACGAGCAGGCACGCCGACGCGCCCTGGAGGGTGCCGAGGCTGTGGTGCATCTCGCCGCGATCGTCGGCGACCCCGCCTGTGCCCTGGATCCCGCGGCCTCCGATGAGGTCAACGTGCAGGCCACCCGTGCGCTGGTCGCAGACGCGAATGCGGCGGGCGTCGAGCGGCTGGTGTTCGCCTCGACCTGCTCCAACTACGGTCGCATGGCCGACCCCAACGTTCCCATCACCGAGGAGGGCGAGCTGCGCCCGGTTTCGCTGTACGCCGAACAGAAGGTCGGGATGGAGCAGCTGATCCTCGCCGACGGCAACGGGGCGACCCAGCCGACCTGTCTGCGCTTCGCGACGGTCTACGGCGTGGGACGCCGGATGCGCTTCGATCTGACCGTCAACGAGTTCGCGCGAGACCTGTGGGCCGACCGTGAGCTTGAAGTCTTCGGCGAGCAGTTCTGGCGCCCCTACATTCATGTCCGCGACGCTGCCCGCGCGGTGCGCACGGTGCTAGAGGCGCCCTCCGAGAAGGTCGCGAGCAAGGTCTTCAACGCCGGTCGCTCGGGCGAGAACTACCGCAAGCTCGACATCGTTGGGGAGGTTCAGAAGCTGACCGACAAGGGCAAGGTCTCCTATGTGCGGCGCGACGAGGACCCTCGCGACTACAAGGTCAGCTTCGACAAGATCCGCGCGGAGCTGGGCTTCGAGACCTTGATGATCGTCCCCGAGGGCATCGCCGAGGTGCTCGCGGGACTCGATGCCGGAGCTTTTGGCGACCCATTCGATGGCCGCTACCGGAACATTCCCTGAGCTTCCGCTCTTCGACCTGCGGTTGGAGCCGCAGGATCTGGAGGCGGTCGCAGAGACCCTACGCTCCGGCTGGCTGACGCTCGGCCCGCGCACGCAGGCCTTCGAGGAGGCCTTTGCGGCGCATCTGGGCGCCCGTCATGCCGTGGCGGTCTCCAGCTGCACGGCGGCGCTGCACCTCGCCTACCTGGCTGCTGGGGTGGGCCCGGGCGACGAGGTGATCGTGCCGTCGTTCACGTTCGCGGCGACCGCCGCGGCGGCGGTCTACTGCGGCGCCACCCCGGTGTTCGCTGACATCCTCTCGCGCAAGAACCCGAGCCTCGACCCGGAGGACGTGGCGCGGCGCATCACGCCGAGGACCAAGGCCGTGTGCATCGTGCACTTCGCGGGCTACGCCGCGGCCGCGGACCGCATGAAGGAGCTGTGCGACGCGCACGGCATCGCCCTGATCGAGGATGTGGCGCACGCCCCGAGCGCGACGCTGCACGGGCGCAAGCTCGGCACCTGGGGTCTGGCGGGGGCCTTCAGCTTCTTCTCCAACAAGGTGCTCTCGGTCGGCGAGGGCGGACTGCTGTGCACCGACGACGACGAGGTTGCGGCGTTCGCGCGCTCGCGCCGCTCGCACGCGATGACGAGCGGCACCTGGGATCGCCACAGCGGCCGCACCGACACCTACGACGTGACCGCGCTGGGCTTCAACTACCGTTTGGACGAGCCCCGCTCGGCGCTGCTGCTCTCGCGCCTGGAGCGCCTGGAGCGCGAGATCACGCGCCGCCGTGAGCTGACCGTGCGCTACCGCGAGCTGCTGGCGGGAGTGGACGGGATCATCGTGCCGTTCGAGGACGAGGACGTGCCCAGCTCCTCCTGCTACGTGATTCCGATCATGATCGAGCAGGACGGACGCCAGGCCGAGGTATCGACCCGCCTGCGCGAGCGGGGCATCCAGACGAGCATCTTCTACCCCTCGATCCACCGTTTCAAGGCCTACCGCGAGCGCTTCCCCAAGGTCTCGCTGCCGCTCACCGAGCTGGCCTCGCGCACCGAGTTGACGCTGCCGTTCTACCCCCACATGACCTTCGATGACCAGGACCGCGTCGCGGCCGCGCTGGCCGAGGCGGTGGCGAGATGAGCGGTTGGCGCGTACCGCTGACGGACATCGCGATGGCGGAGGAGGACGTGCAGGCGGTGCTCGACTGTCTGGACTCGGGCTGGCTGACGATGGGCCCGCGCACCCAGGCCTTCGAGCGGGCGCTCGCCACGTACGTGGGCACCCCCCACGCGGTCACGGTCTCCAGCGGCACTGCCGCACTGCACCTGGCCTGCCTGGCGGCCGGGGTCGGCCCGGGCGACGAGGTGATCGTGCCGGCCTTTACGTTCGTGGCAAGCGCCGGGGCCGCCCGCTACGTGGGCGCCGAGCCGGTGCTGTGCGACGTCAAGAGCGCCCACGACTTCAACATCGACCCCGCGGACGTGGCGCGGCGGATCACGGCTCGCACGAAGGCGGTGGTGGCGGTGCATTTCTGTGGCTACCCCGCCGACGTGGTTGAGCTGCGCGCGCTCTGCGACGAGCACGGCCTGACGTTGATCGAGGATTGCGCCCAGGCGATCGGCGCGCGTGTCGAGGAGAGCGGCCGCCAGGTGGGCACCGTGGGGCAGCTGGGCGCGTTCAGCTTCTTCTCCAAGAAGCAACTCTGCGTGGGCGAGGGCGGCATGGTCACCACGGCCGATGAGGATCTAGCGGACCGCGTGCGCCTGTTCCGCTCCCACGCCCTCACGAGCAGCACCTGGGATCGTCACCGCGGCCACGACCCGGCTTACGACGTGGTGGACATCGGCTTCAACTACCGCCTGGACGAGCCGCGTGCCGCGCTGGGCTTGAGCCGCCTGGGTCGGTTGCAGGAGCACCTCGACGCCAGGCGCGCGATCGTGCGTGCCTACCGCGAGCGACTCGCCGAGGTCCCCGGGATCGAGCTGACCTTCGACGAGCGGGCAGTCGAGCGCTCCACCCACTTCGCGTTCCCGGTGCTGCTGGCCGATCGCGATGCCCGCGACCGCTTCCGCAACGACCTGAAGGCCAACGGCATCCAGACCACCTGGTATCCGGCGCTGCACACGTTCAGCGGATACGCGTGCTACGCGCCCGCCGAGGGACTCCCCGGCGCCCTGGAGGCGGCTAACCGTCACTGTGCGTTACCACTCAGCTCGACGATGGACGAGGCTGACGTGGACACGGTGGTCGCGGCCGTCCGCGCCGCGCTCGCGTGACCGACACACATCCAGAACTGCTCGGCAGGGCTTGCTGCTGCCGTGGACCGGCTCCTACGGTTCGGGCGGGATCAGCCGCGCGCGCACGCTCTCGAACTCTTCCTGGGCCTGCTCGTAGTCGTCGTGGCGTCCGATGTCCAGCCAGTAGTCGTCGCTGGGCCAGGCCCGCACGACCTCGCCCGCGGCGATCAGGCGCAGGATCAGATCGGGGAAGTCCAGGCGCTCTCCGGGCTTGATGTAGGCAAGGGCGCGGGGGGCGAAGCAGTAGACGCCCATGCTGGCGGTGAAGTCGATCGCGGGCTTCTCGTCATAGCCCGTGAGGCGCGTCGGATCTTGCTCGTCGCTGAACTTGAGCACGCCGAGTGAGACCTGGATGTGGCGTACCTTGGTCGCGATCGTGGCTGCCGCGTCGCCGGCGCGATGGCGCTCGAGCAGGCCGCCGTAGTCGATGTCGGTGAGCACGTCACCGTTCATCACCAGCAGGTCCTCCTGATCGAGCCCCTCGATCAGCGCGAGCGCGCCCACGGTGCCGAGCGGTTCGTGCTCGCGGAAGTAGTCGATCGGGATCCCATACTTCTCGCCGTCGCGGAAGAAGGCCTCGATCAGCTCGGCCAGGTAACCGGTGGCGACGGTGATCCGCTCGAACCCGTGGGCCTTGAGCTGGCGCACCACGATGTCGAGCACCGGCCGGTCGCCGATCGGCATCAGCGGTTTGGGCAGCACGGTGGTGTAGGGACGCAGCCGGGTGCCCTCGCCCCCGGCGAGCACGACGGCGCGCCTCATGTGTCGTACCCGAGCAAGCCCAGCCCGATGCCGGCGCCGGGATACACCGGATGGCGCGGGCGCTCGTTGAAGTAGTGGTACTTCCCGCCGACCTCCTCGATCAGCTCTGGAAGCGCGGGCGTGCGATCGCCGCCGCCGGAGATCAGGGCGATCCGGGGCGCCGCGTGACGCGCCGCGCACTGCATCTCAAAGGACTCGATCTCATACAGCGGCGGGGTGTCGCAGACGAAGAGATCGACCGCCTGACCGGCGAGGGTCGAGTCCAGCGCGTCGAAGGTCGAGGCGAACACCGCCTGCCAGTTGCCACGCAAACGCTCGGGGATCACCCAGCCGCTGAAGGGATCGCTGTCGAAGGAGATCAGTCGTCCGGGGCTGCCTTCCTGAGCGTTGCGCTGAAGCGCGCTCAGCAGGACGAGCGCACCGTAGCCGTGTTTGATGCCGGTTTCCACGATCAAGCTCGGCTTGAGCGCCCGCGCGATCGCGTACCAGCTCACGCGCGCGCTGAGTCGGGCGGGCGAGCTGACGTCCATGCGCCAGCGCACGCGCGCGCTCAGCTCGCTGGTCAGGGCGGGGTCGGTGTGCACCTCGGCGATGTAGCCTGCGATCGCCTCCCGATCCATGCCCAGGGCGGCGGCGAGAAACTCGGCCAGCTCGTCCTCGTTGTCCAGGTCGTAGGAGAAGTCACCAAGCTCCGCGTTGAACAGGACATAGCGCGCGAGCCGCAGCGGATGCTCAGCGAAGGACAGGTCGTAGTGGCGCACGATCCGGGCCTTCTCCAGCCAGCGCAGCCGGCTGAGACGTCGCAGTCGATCCTGCCAAGCCGGCGACAGCGCCTTCAGTCCAGCCTTGATCGTGTGAGTTCTCACAAGCGACACTTGGTCATGATAAATGGGATTGTGAAGAATCGTCGCTTGCGCGCACCGCGGCGAGGAAATCCTCCCAGCGCGCGGCGTGGGGAGCGATCAGCTCCACCAGGCGTTCCAGCTCAACCCAGTCCGCATCGGCCTCCCAGCCCCAATGCAGCACGATCGGCGCCCACAGGCCGGCACGCCGGTCGATCAACCTGCGCGCGGCCGGCGCGACGTCGCGGGCGTGGCCGTAGAGCGGGAAGTAGGACGGCAGGTACACCGCCTCGCCCCACCACAGGGGCGTACGCTGGAAGCCAAGCAGCGCGACCGACTCGGGTCCACCGCAGACGACCGCGAAGCGGCGCGCGAGCACCTCGTATTGGCTTGCGTCGAAACGGTTGAACGGCGGCACGAAGATCTCCGGACGGATGCCCAGCGGCGCCAGCTCGGCGAGCCCCCGATCCAGCAGCTCCTCGGTGGCCTGCGAGTCCAGACCGCATAGCTCGCTGTGGCGACGGGGCGAGACGTGGCGCGTGCGGTGATCCAGACCGTGCAGGCCAAAGCTCACCTCATCCCGGGGGAGCTGCGCGAGCAGCGCACACTCATCCTCCTGCAACGTCCGATAGCCGCTCTGGAGCGGGTCGAGGCTCGCGTGGCTGACACGGGGCAGCACGGCGATCAGGTAGGGCACCCCGGCGCTCGCCATGATCTCGTGGAAGCGCAGGTAGCGCTCGGTACCGAAGCGACCCGGGTCGTCCCAGGCCTGGTAGTGGGGAAACTCATCGACGCGCACCAGGAAGCGAGGGGCCTCGGCGGCGCGCTCGCCCAGCAGCAAGCGGCGTGCGCCGTCGAGAGGGTCGACGACCGCGCCCTCATAGTCGAGCCGGTGACGACGGCGTTGAACCTGCTGAGCGATCCGCCAGGGCCGTGGCGGGACCGGTCCGGCGCGCAGCGCCGAGCGCACGGCCCGCGAGCGCAGCAGCTCCTCGGGTGCCGCATCCGCCGGCATCCGGTCCCCCAGCAGCAGCCGCAGGCTGCGCCCGAGGTCTGCTTGCGAGCGCTCAAGCATGCTCGAGCAGCTGCTTGTAGAGCGCCTCGGTCGCAGCGGCGATCGCCGACCACGAAAAGCGGGTTTCCGCGAGCCGGGCACCGGCTTCGCCGCGGCGGCGGCACTCCGCCCAACCCCCCTGGACGCTCGCGGCGAGCGCATCGACGAGTCCATCGACATCGGGCCGCGAACAGACCCAGCCGGTCTCACCGTCGATCACGGCCTCGACGAGTCCCCCCACGGGATAGATCACGACCGGTCGTTCGAAGCCGTAGGCGAGCAGCAGCACGCCGCTCTGGCTGGCGACGGAGTAGGGCAGCACCACGATGTCGGTGGCCGCGAACAGCTGTGCCGCCTCACGCATCTCCAGAAAGCCCTCCCGGATCGTCACCCGCCCAGCCAGCGCGGGGCTCTGCAGCTGTGCCGCGTAGGCCGCGAGGGCGCCCTCCTCCTTCCCCCCGATCAGCAGGTGCAGGGACGGCAACCGCTCCAGCGCCGAGAGCAATTGGTCCATGCCCTTGTCGAGGCGCAGCTGGCCGAACATGAGGGCGACCGGCTGCTCGGGGGTGAGACCCAGATGGGCACGCGCGGCATCGCGATCGGCGCTGCCGCCGGTGCGGGCCAGACCGCCGTACTCGCCGTGGGGAATCATCACGACGCGAGCGTGACCGGCAGCCGTGGCCCGTTTCAGGTCAACCTGCGTGTGCACGATCGTGCACACGGTGATCCGCGCCAGCAGGCGGTTGGTACGAGCGAAGGGGCGTCCGCGCTCGAAGGTGTTGTGGGCGGTGTGCACGATCTCCACCCCGCAGAGACGCAGGCACGCGTCCGCGATCAAGGCGAGTGGGGGTGACTCCCAGCCTTGGGTGTGAACGATGTCCACCCGGCGCGCCAGACGCATCAGGCGCGGGATCGCCGCGAAGAAGCGCAGACCGTTGACGATCCGGCCGAGCCCCCGGCGGCGCAGCATCCGGCTAAGCGACGTGCCCCCCCGCAGGTAGTGAAAGACGCCGTGGACACGCACCCCCTCCGCCGGCGGGTAGAGGTGGTCCTGGGCGGTCGCCAGCTCGATCTGCCAGCCCCGCGCCGCGAGGGCCAGGGTCAGCTCAGCGGTGTAGTCGGTGACGCCACCGCGCCCACCCTGCTCGATCATCAGCAGACGACTCGGCACCGCCCCGGGAATCACCTCCGCGAATCGTTCATGGCAATTGCATCGTTTAGCAGGTCCTCGATCCGCTCGGCCACGACCGGCGCGGCGTAGGTGCGCTCCGCGTACGCGCGCGCAACCGCGCCCTCGCGCTCGGCGCGCAGTGGATCGTCAAGGTAACGCTCGATCAGCGCCCGCAGCGCGGCGGGGTCGTTCTCGGGCGAGGCGATGCCGCCCAGCTCCGGGGTGATCATGTCGGCCACGCCCTCGGCTCCGGTCGAGAGACAGGGCCGCGAGGCGAGCATCCCCAGGATCACCGCCCGCGGCGCTCCCTCGGTGGGACTGGGACAGAACACCGACACGTCGAAGGCCGAGAGCACGTCGGAGACCTCGACGCCGGGGGTCGGGAGGAAGTGCACCCGCTCACCCAGCGGCGCCGCCAGCTCGCGTAGTTCTGCCTCGGTTTCGCCGTCACCGGCAAGGATCAGATGCACCCGCGGGTCATCAAGCTCGCGAACCGCGTCGACAACCACGTCGTTGCGCTTCTTGGGGTGAAAACGAGAGATGCACCCGACCACGAAGGCCTCGGCGGGGATGCCCAGCTCGGCGCGCACGCGCGCGCGGCCCTGCTCGGTGTAGGCGATCTCCTCGGTGCGCAGCACGTTGGGCACGACGATCAACCGGCCGGGATCGACGCCGACGGCGCCGACGGAGCGGCGGGTGCCCTCCGAGATGGTCATCACCAGTTGTGCCTCGGCGGCGGCGGCGAGATAGGCACGACGTGGCAGGCCCTTGCGCAGCGGGTAGGGCACGGGCCCCCACTCGGCCCACACCACGGTGCGCCGCAGGCCGCGTGGCAGCATCCGCACGAGTAGCTGCTCCTTCTTGTAGTGCACCAGCAGCACGTCATAGGGGGCTTGCGCGCGCAGCGCGCGCCGCAGTCGCCAGAGCAGCAGGGGCCAGCGCGCCGCCAGGCCGACCCAGGAACGTCGCGAGAGCTTGGGGCCGATGTCGATCGGGTCGATCTGGACCTGCGTGTCGCGCCCGATTCCGATCATGTCCGTGAGCAATACCGTCTCGTGGCCGCGTTGACGCAGGGCCTCAAGCATCTCGACCGCAGCGAACTCCGCCCCCCCACTGGAGTCGGTCGTCATCACGCTCACTATTTTCATCGGTCGGTCGCTCGTCTCACCCGGGGGCGAGGATACCGACGAAGCAGCACCAGGATCTTTGTGACTGGCCGATAACACGAGAGTGTCTTATCATTCCGCCATCGATAAGAGGACCAAATGAAGGTCATCGGGGTCAGCGGAGTCGAGGGAACGATCGACTTCAAGCGCCACCAGTGGCCCCACCTGGAAGAGCGTGAATACCGCATCTCTCAGGGACATGACTCGGCTGCGGCGCTCGTCATCGACGGCGAGTTCGTGGTGGGCGTGGCCGAGGAGCGGATCAGCCGGCGCAAGCACACGGGCGATTTCCCGGCGGGCGCGATCGCGGCCTGCCTCGATCACGCGGGCCTGCAACTGAGCGACATCGACGAGATCGCCCACGCCTTCGACTACGCGCCCTACGCCGCCCTCTACGGGCTGGAGCCGATCTCCAAGCAGCTCTACCGCGACGTGCTCTCCCACGAGGCCTTCGGCGCGCGGCTGCACGGCGCGCTCGGAGACTTTCCCGACGAGCGCATCGTGCACGTCGACCATCATCTTTCCCACGCGGCCTCCGCCTACTTCACCTCGGGCTGGGAGGACTGTCTGGTGATCGTGATCGACGGCATGGGCGAGGCACACGGGGCCAGCGTGTACCGCGCGAGCGCGGGGCGACTCGAGCCGGTCCACCGCATCTCGGCAGCCAACTCGATCGGGATCTTCTACTCGGTGATCACCCTGCACCTCGGCTTCGACTTCAACTCCGACGAGTACAAGATCATGGGTCTCGCGCCCTACGGCGACCCCGAGCGCTTCCGGTCGTTCTTCGACAAGGCGGTGCTGCTCAAGGAGGACGGGGGCTTTGAGATCGCGCCCCTGCGACTCAACCGCACCCGCGAGGAGCGGGAGAATCACCTGGCCACGCGTCGCCACTTGACCGAGAGCCTGCTCGCCCCGCGCGAGCCGGACTCGGAGATCACCCGCGAGCACGAGGACGTGGCCGCGGGCCTGCAAGCCTGCCTGGATCGGGCGATCCTGCACTTCTGCGGGCACTTCGGCAGGCAGCTGGGGATCCGCAAGCTCGCGCTGGCGGGCGGCGTGGCGTTGAACACGACCGCCAACGGCAAGCTACTGGCCTCGGGAGCCTTCGACGAGATCTATGTGCAGCCCGCCGCGGCCGACGATGGATCGGCGCTCGGTGCCGCATTGCACCGGGCTTCGCTCGTGGGTGAGGTCGTCAACCGACGCTCGCCCGTGCCCTTCTACGGTCCCGCCCACTCGCTGGAGCGGATCGAGCAGGCCCTGAGCGAGTTCGAGGGCCAGATCGAGATCACGCGCCTGGGCTGCCTGGAGGACGCCTGTGAGACCGCGGCGGGCCTGGTGGCGGCCGGTGAGGTGCTCTCGTGGTATCGCGGTCGGATGGAGTTCGGCCCCCGCGCCCTGGGACACAGAAGCATCCTCGCGGACCCCAGCCGACCCGAGATGCGCGACCGCGTGAATGCCCTGGTGAAGCTGCGCGAGGGGTTCCGCCCATTCGCACCGGCTGTGTCGCTGGAGCAGGTGGACAAATGGTTTGAGGTCTCCCCGGGGACCGAGCTGCCCCACATGACCGTGAACGTCGACGTGCGAGCAGAGTTCCGAGCGGACCTCCCGGCGATCACTCACGTCAACGGCTCAGCGCGAGTGCAGACGGTCTCCGCCACGGAAAACCCCGAGTTTCACCAGCTGCTGGGGGCTGTCGGCAGACATACCGGCAGGGAGATGTTGCTAAACACGAGCTTCAACATCAAGGGCCAGGCGATCGTCAACACGCCCGCCGAGGCGATCGAGACCTTCCTGGGAACCGGGATCGAGGCGCTCTTCCTGGAGAACGTCCTGGTGCGCAAGCGTTAAGTGACGCTGCGATCGGGCCGATGATCAAAGTTAAGCCAATGTCCAGCGATATTTCCATTTTCTCGACCTGCCCCCAGTCGCGGGATCTCCCCCCCGACGTGTACGCGAGCCAGGTCGCCGATGTGGCCCGCTGGAGCGAGGCCGCCGGCTGCGAGGGGATGCTGGTCTACACCGACAACGGCATCGCCGACCCGTGGCTGGTGGCGCAGCTGGTCTTGCAGAGCACCGAGCGACTGGCACCGCTGGTGGCGGTGCAGGCCGCCTACATGCACCCCTACTCGGTCGCGAAGATGGTGAGCACGCTGGCCTACCTGCACGGCCGCCGCCTGAACCTGAACATGGTCGCGGGCGGGTTCCGCAACGATCTGATGGCACTCAACGACCACACCCCCCACGATGAGCGCTACGAGCGCACCGTGGAGTACACCCAGATAATCACGCGGCTGCTGGCGGGCGAGACGGTCACGACCGACGGCAGCTACTACTCGGTGGCCAAGCTCAGCCTTGCCCCGGCGCTGCCTCCGGAGCTGAGTCCGGGGATCTTCATCTCGGGCTCCTCCCCCGCGGGGCTGGACGCCGCCCGCCGGATCGGTGCGGTGGCGGTCAAGTACCCCAAGCGCTCCGGCGAGGAGATCAAGCAGGAGGAGGAGAACGCGGGCGTGCGGCTCGGCATCGTCACCCGTCCCGACTCGGCGGAGGCCTGGGAGGTGGCGCGCGAGCGCTTCCCCGAGGATCGCAAGGGCCAGATCGCACACACGCTCGCGATGAAGACCTCCGACTCGCACTGGCATCGCCAGCTCTCGGAGATGGGCGGCGGGGAGGCCGACGAGGAGGACCCGTATTGGCTGTGGCCCTTTGAAAATTACGCGACCTTCTGCCCCTACCTGGTGGGCAGCTATGACCGCGTGGTCGCCGAGCTGCGACGCTACATCGACCTGGGCTTCAGCTCGTTCATCCTCGACATACCCCCCTCGCAGGAGGAGCTGCACCACATCCGCGAGGTCTTTGACCGCGCCCGGGCCTCCACTTCCTGAGAAGCGATGTCGCTGCTGCTCCAGGAGCGAGTCTCACTCGCCGCGCGCTCCCACCCCACCCGCACCGCGCTCGCGATGGGCTCGCAGCGGCTCACATATGAGGAGCTGGAGCACACCAGCAACCAGTGGGCGAGGTTGCTGCTGGAGCTAGGACTACAGACCGGAGAGCGCGTCTGCCTGCTCCAGCCCAAGGCGCCGATCGCGATCGTGAGCATGCTCGCCACGCTGAAGGCGGGCGGCGTCTACGTGCCACTGGACATCGCGAGCCCCGCGCCACGGGTGCAGAGCATCCTCTCCTCCGCCCAGCCGCGGGTGGTGCTGGGCTGCTCCGCCGCGACCAAGCTGGCCAAGAACCTGGAGTTCGACGCGGAGCTGGGGTCGGTGGAGGGGGAGCTTGAAGGAGCGTCGTTCGGCCCCGGCGCCCAGACCGGCTTGCAGGACGACCCCCTGCCTACGCTCACCTGCGCGGGAGACGCGGCGCACATCTTGTTCACCTCGGGATCCACCGGCACCCCCAAGGGCGTGGTGATCACACACGCCATGGTCGGCGCCTTCCTCGACTGGGCGCTCCCGTATTTCGGCAACCGGCCCGGCGATCGCATCTCGGGGCACCCGCCGCTGCACTTCGACCTCTCGACCTTCGACATCTACGGCACCCTCTCGAGCGGGGGCGAGCTGCATCTGGTGCCGCCCAACGTGCTGCTTCCGCGCCAGCTGGCCGACTTCATCCGCGAGGGCGAGCTGACGCAGTGGTTCTCGGTGCCCTCGACGTTCGCCTACATGATGCGCGGCGAGGCGATCGAGGCCGGCGACTTCCCATCGCTCCAGCGGATCATCTGGTGTGGCGAGGTGCTCCCCCCGGCTGTCCTGGCGCACTGGATGGAGCGGGTGCCTCAGACCACCTACACCAACCTCTACGGGCCCACTGAGGCGACGATCGCATCGACGTTCCACACCGTGGAGCGCGCCCCCGAGGACATGACGATCCCGATCCCGATCGGGACGCCGTGTGCGGGCGAGGATGTCCGGATCCTCGACGAGCATCTGCTCCCCGTGGCCCCCGGTGAGACCGGCGAGCTGTACATCGAGGGCGCGGGCCTAAGCCCGGGCTACTGGCGCGATGAGGCCAAGACGGCGGCGGCGTTCGTGGTGGAGCCCGCGAGCGCGCAGCGGATGTACCGCACGGGCGACCTGGCGCGCCGCGACGAGGCGGGCATCCTGCACTACGTCGGACGGGTCGACTCGCAGATCAAGAGTCGCGGCTACCGCATCGAGCTGGGCGAGATCGAGACCGCGGTGAGCGCCGTGGCCGGCATTGCCGAGTGCGCGGTGGTGGCCGTGCCCAGCGAGGGCTTCGAGGGCACCGCGATCTGCTGCGCCTGGGTTCCGCGGGCAGACGCCGAGTTGGATCCGCGCAAGCTGCGCCGCGCGTTGACCGAGGTGCTGCCCAGCTACATGCTCCCCTCGCGGTGGCGCGAATTTGAGAACCTGCCCAAGAACGTCAGCGGCAAGATCGACCGCCGCCTGTTGAAAGAAGGCTTTGTGGAGGCGAACGACCATGCCTGATCAGGACCCCATCGCCCGCGTGCAGCGCATCTTCGAGGAGGTCCTCAACCTCTCCGCGCCGGCACCGGACACCGACATCATCGAGGCCGAGCTGCTGGACTCGCTGGCGCTCGTCACCCTGCTGTTCGAGATCGAGCAGGAGTTCGGGCTGGAGATCCCGCTGGAGTCCTTGGAGATCGACGATTTCCGCAGCCTCGACAAGATCGCCCTGTTCATCGCCGGCAGGGAGGTGCCACGATGAGCGAGATCAGGCCGATGCGTCTGGAGGACATCGCCGAGGTCGCGGCGCTCTACCGTTTCGTGGACCGCTCCGACTGGCGCATTCCCCCCGAGGAGCTGCCGGGATGGCTTGAGCGCATCCTCTTCGCCCACCCCTGGTTCGATCCCGAGATCCCGAGTCTTGTCTACGTCGACGACGCCGGTGCGATCCTCGGCTTCATCGGCTCCCACGCACGGCGGATGCGCTTCGATGGGGAGTCGATCCGAATGGCGGCCGCGGGGCCGCTCATCGCCCACCCGGACGTACGCAAGCGCGGCGTCGGCGCGATGCTCTGGCGGCGCTACCTGACGGGACCCCAGCAGCTGACGATCACCGACGGCGCCTCCGATGAGATGCGCCAGATATTCGAGCTGATCGGCGGGCAGATGATGCATCCGAGCAGCATCGCCTGGGCAAGGGTGTTCAGCCCCTGGAGCTATGTCGGCAACCGTGCGCTGGGCAGCACCCTGACGCTGCGCGAGCGGGTCAAGCCCTGGGCCAAGCAGCTGCTGCCGATCCTGGACCGGCCGACCGCCAAGGCCAGTAGCCGCTTCCGCGCGCCGGATGCCTCGGCGACGACGGACGAGCTGCTCACACCGGAGCTGCTGCTGGAGAACCTGCCGAGGGTCACCCGCTCGCTGCGACTGGTGCCGGACTATGACGAGCCCTTCCTGGAGTGGCTGTTCGCGGAGCTTCACCACAACCGCACCTGGGGCACGCCGCAGCGCCGCCTGGTGCGCGGCCGCGGTGGCCAGGTACTGGGCTGGTACGTGTACTTCGTGCTGCCCGGCGAAGGCTGCCAGGTGATCCACATAGCCGCCCACGACCGCCACGCGGGGGCGGTGATCGACAACCTGTTCGCGCACGCCGTGGCGCATGGCGGGGCGGCGGTGCAGGGAAGGGTGGAGGCGCACATCCTGGCGCCGCTCGCCCACCGCGGCGCCATGTTCCGCTTCAGCGCGCGCTCGCTGGTGCACAGCAAGGACCCCGACCTGCTGGGAGCCATCACCTCGGGGCACGCCCTGCTCACTCGCCTGGAGGGCGAGTGGTGGATGGCGACCTAACCGGCTGACCTAGCCTGCTGACGTAGGCAGCGGACCTAACCCGGCTGACCTAGCCTGCTGAAGTAGGCAGCGGACCTAACCGGCCGACCTAGGCGGCTGAGACCAGCCCGAGCGCCCGCTCGACGGCGCTGAGGGTGCGCTCGGGGTTGTGACTGGCCAGCGTGGCCTGCCGGGCGGTCTCGGCCTCGCGGTGGCGACGACCGGTGTCGTCGCGATATGCGGAGATCACCTTCGCGAGGGCCTGCGGATTGTGAGAGGGCGTCACGACGGTACCGCTGCCGGGCGCGATCAGACCCTCGGTGCCCTCGCGGTCGGTGGCGATGACGGGCACCCCGACGAGCTGGGCCATCACGATCACCCGCGGCGCCCCCTCGGTGGGGCTGGGGGCGAACACGAGCAGGTCGCAGGCCGAAAGGAACGCCTCGACGTAGCCGCGCACGTTGGGGACGAAGCGGATGCGGTCGCCGTACTTGGCAGCGCGTTCGCGCAGCGCCTCTTCCTCGGATCCTTCGCCGGCCAGCACCAGCAGCACGTCACCCTCGATGTCGGCCATCGCATCGATCACGACGTCGTTGCGCTTCTTGTGGTGAAAGCGCGAGATGCAGGCGACCACGATCGTCTCATCGCCGGCGCCCCAGCCCTTGCGCAGCTCCGCGCGGCTGCGGGCGTCGAAGCCAACCGCGTCGACGTCGACGAGGTTCGGGATGACATCCACCTTCTCCAGGGGGACGCCCGCGTCCACCACCGTGCGCCGCGTGCCCTCCGAGACGGCGAGAATCCGACTCACCCGTCGTGCGGCCAGCGCGTAGAGCATGCGGGGGACCCCGGCGCGCATCGGCAGCGGCACCGGACCCCACTCGGCCCACACGATCTCGCCGGTGAGCCGCTTGGGCAAGAGCGAGCACAGCAGCTGCTCCTTCTTGAAATGCAGGAACAGCGTGCCGACGGGCTGCTCGCCCCGTAGCGCACGGGCGAGGCGGAAAAGCGTGAGGGGCGCCTGCAACACCACCCGCGCAAGGCTGCGCGTGGAGAGCTTGGGCCCGAGATCGAGCCGGCGCACGGGCACGACGGTGTTGGCGGCGATGTCCGGAAGGTTGGTCAGCAGCACGACGTCGTGGCCGCGCGCCGCAAGCGCCTCTAACAGGTCAACGTTCGCGTACTCGGCACCACCACGCTCGTTCGTCGTTTGGATCGAAACGAGGCGTTCTCGGGTTACCGCTGTCATGCGCGACTCAGGTGGTTCGGATGATCAGCACCGAGCAGGGTGCGTGATGGGAGATCTTGTTGGGCACCGAGCCCAGCAGGAAGCGCTTGGCGCCGGTCATCCCCTTGTTACCGACGATGATCAGGTCGGCATCCTGCTCCTCGGCGACATCGAGCACGGCGTCGGCGGGATCTCCCTGACGCGAATAGGTGCTCGCGCTCACCCCGGCCTGGCGCGCGATCACGGCGGCGGCCTCCAGCGTCGCATCGACGTCCTCGCGCGGGCTGATGGCCCACTGGAGATCCTCCGGCGCGACCTGGCGTTCTTTGCTCAACCGTTGTGCGGGCACGGGCTCATAGGCACTGACCAGAGCGAGGGTCGCCCCCACGGCATGGGCAAGATCGACTGCCTGGCGCACAGCCTGGGTGGCCGTGTCGGAGCCGTCGGTACCCACCACGATCGCTTTGAACATGATTCTCCCTTGCCTGTGTCAAGACCGGACGCTAAGCCGAGCAATGCGGATCATACCCGCGCCCGAGTGCACCGGGCTTGCCCGGCGGAGCTTCTTTACACGAGCTTCGCAACTGCGATGACCATGCCGATCAGCACGAACACCACGATGGCGGCCTGCATCCAGATCCAGGTGGGCGACATGACGCTCGACAGCGTACTGAGAGTCTGCCCGCGCTATCGCCGCCAGACGACCGGCTCGCGACTATCCTGTGGGCATCGTGAGGTTCCTGCCCAAGCCCGCCGCGGTGGGAGCGCTCGTACTGTCCATGCTCGCTCCCCTGGCCGCCGCGGGGCACGCCCAGCGCCCCGCGGGGGCGCACCCGTCATCAGTGGCGCCGCTGGGCGGAGTCAACGTCACCAGCCTGCGCTACGGCGCCGTGCCCGCCGACGCGGACCGCGCGCTCGCCTGGGCGCGCAAACTCAAGGTGAAGGTCGTCCGCAGCGAGGTGCCGTGGGCGGTGCTGGAGCCCAACGGAGCCGGTCAGATCGACCCGGAGGCACAGGCGTTCACGGATCGGCTGGTGGCGGACGCGGCGGCCGACGGCATCCGCGTGATCCTGACGGCGGACGACACGCCGTGCTGGGCATCCTCGGCGCCGGCGCCACTGCTGCGGTCCTGTTCGACGCGGCGTGGGGGCGCGGCCAACGCATGGCCCCCCATGAGCCCCGCCGCCTATGCGACGTTCGTCGCCTATCTGGCCCAACGCTATGGAACGCGGCTGGCCGCGATCGAGATCTGGAATGAGCCGGATCACTCAAACCAGCGCTACTGGGCGGGACCCAAGAAGCCGCAGCGCTATGCGGCGATGCTGCGGGCTGCGTACACGGCGATCAAGCGCGCCAACCCCGCGGTGACGGTGCTCGGGGGATCGCTGGTGGGCTCCAACGGGGTGTTCCTGCGCGACCTGTATGCGGCGGGGATCAAGGGTTACTACGACGGCCTGGCGGTGCACTACTACAACCTGACCCTGGGATCGGTGCGCGCGATCCACGAAGTGCAGCTCGCAAACGGCGACAGCAAGCCGCTGTGGCTCGACGAGTTCGGCTGGAGCAGTTGCTATCCGCAGTCCAAGACCCAACAGGAACAGGCGTGCGTGACCCCCGCGGTTCAGGCGCGCAACATGCTCGACGTCGTGCGCTCGCTGGCCCGCGTCCCATACGTGGCGGCCAACATCGTGTATTCCCTGCAGGGCTCACAGCGAGAAGACTTCGGGGTGCTGAGCAGCGTGGACAAGCCCAAGCCTGCGTTCGCGGCGCTCACCCGGGCGTTCGCGACCCCCTTCGCAAGCCCGACCGCGACCACACTCAAGCTGAGCAGGGCGGGCGGCGGGATCGTTGCCCGCGGCGCGGGTTCCGTGGGGGACTACATGGAGCTGGAAGCAGCGGTGGACGGGCAGCTGCGCTACAAGGCGCTGTTCGTGCTCAACCGCGCCAACCACTACTCGATCAGGCTGCCGCGGGTACTGGGCACCCGGGGACTCACGGTCCTGGTCTACCAGCTGTGGGCGGGCGCAACCCGGGGCGCCCGGCGAAGCATCTGAGCGGCTGGCCCCGGGTGCTTACGCCCCTCGGGTACCTACGCCCACGGCTGCTTGTCGCCCCGGTGCTTACTCGGCGTGCCGGAACAGCGACACGAAGGTGAGCGCCATGATCTTCAGATCGAGACCCAGCGACCAGTGGGCGATGTAGTAGTTGTCCCACTCCACGCGCTCATCGAGCGAGGTCTGGCCGCGCAGGCCGTGGACCTGCGCCCAGCCGGTGATGCCCGAGCGGACCCGGTGACGGTCGCCGTAACGGGCGATGTCCCGGCCGAATAGCTCGACGAACTCGGGGCGCTCGGGGCGAGGACCGATGAGGCTCATCTCCCCGCGCAGCACGTTGAACAGCTGCGGCAGCTCGTCCACCGAGGTACGGCGCAGCATGCGCCCGAGCGCTGTGCGTCGATCGTCGCCCTCCACGCCCCCCGGCGCGGTGTCGCCGCCTAGCAGGAAGTCGAGTGCCGTGACATCGGCCTCGTCCGCGACCGCCCTGGGGGGCTCGATGCGCATCGAGCGGAACTTGTAGAGATCGAAGGCGGTGCCGTCCCGACCGACGCGGCGCTGACGGAAGAAGGCGGGCCCGGGCGAGGTGAGGCGAACGGCGAGCGCGGTGGCCGCGAGCAGGGGTGCGAGCGTCAGCAGCAGCACCGCGGCGAACAGCCGGTCGAGGGCGTGCTTGAGCGCGAACTGCGTGCCTCGGGGATCGACGGTGCTGAAGGACATCAGGGGCAGTCCGCCAACCGTGTCGTAGCCCACGCGGTTGTTGATGGCGTCGAACATGCGGGGCACGACGGAGACCTCGATGCCCAACTCCTGACAGCGCTGGATCAGCAGACTCACGCGCGCGTCGGCCACAGAGGAGAAGGCGACGATCAGGTGTTTGACGCCGGTCAGCCGCGCGATCTCGTCGAGATCCTCGACGGTGCCGAGCACCGGTACGTCACGTCCCCCGACCTCGGTGGTGGTGCGGGGGTCCTCGTCGAGGAAGCCGACCGGGCTCAACCCGTACTCGGGATGGTTCTCCAGGCGCCGCGCGACCTGCGACCCCACGAGGCCGGCACCCATGATCAGCACGGGCTTGCCCACCAGGCGGCGACCGCGGGCCCAACGCTGCGCAAAGGCGAGCGCGACGCGGCCAAAGCCCACGGCGAGCAGCGAGAACAGCCACGAGCGCACCCAATCTGATTGCTCGGGCACTTCGCCGTTGAGGAAGATTCCCAGCATGGCCACTGTCATGGCGGCGACGGAGACCGCGCTGACGACCGGCACCAGGCCGTCCAGGACCAGTGCCCTCAACCTCGTGCGGTAGAGGCCACGCAGACAGAAGAGGGTCATCACGAGCGGCGGGAGCAGCAGCAGCGGGGCGCTGCCGGAGAAGGGGTGAAGCGCGGAGTGCGGGCCGCCGAGGGCGAGTACGACGGCCACCCCGAGCAGGGCGAAGTCGACCGAGGGCCGCAGCACGCTCCAGCCGGGCCCATCCAGGAGCCATTGCAGCCGTCGGTTGAAGGCGTAGCGCCGAGCGGCCTCGTGGCGAGGCGCGTCGCGTGTTCCGGACAAGC
This sequence comes from uncultured Solirubrobacterales bacterium, assembly GCA_963813115.1. Taxonomy (GTDB): domain Bacteria; phylum Actinomycetota; class Thermoleophilia; order Solirubrobacterales; family Solirubrobacteraceae; genus Palsa-744. Next base: position 998,440 of record CAWEXS010000002.1, on the reverse strand, counting down.
TCCCTGTCAGGGGGAGCGTGGTTGAGGTCTGCTGTGTGATTCGCATGGGCTTGGTCTATTCGGGGAGCGTCTTTGCCTGTCTAGCTCGGCGTCCGTGCCAGCCGCCGGGTGAGCCCGCCGGTGAGAACCAAACCGCCTGCAACGATGAGGATGATTATCAGGTTCGAACCGCTCAAACCCAACGGTTCCGAGTTCGATGCGTCAGCGAGCGCGGCCTGCGGCCGCGAGCCCGTCGGTTCGCTATACGCAGCGGCGGGCGGATTGGATGTGTGGAGCAGGCGATGTGAGCCCTTGGAGCCCTCCCGGGCGGCCGCTGAGCGCTTGCGCGCGGGCGTCCCGTGGGCGCGGGCGCCGACGGCGCCGGTCGCCCCGCCCTGGCTCTGACTCCCGCCCGAACCGGAGGATGAGCCGGTAGAGCCACCCCCCGCGCCGCCCACGAGCGTCGAGCCCAGGATCGCCTGATCCCCTGCACCGGGGCCGCCGTAGCCGCTCAGCATCGTGCCCGCCGGGGCGGCGGCAGGGAGCAGTAGCGCCCCCGAAAGGAGGAGGCTCGTCAAGATGATGGTGGTGCGGTGGCGGTTCATGCTTTCCCTACCTTGGGTTTCTCATCGGCTCGAGCGGACCATTCCTCCACTCGCTCCTTGCCTTGCCTGACTACGCCGTGTCCATAAATCGGCAACGGTGCACTGCCTGTGCCCGAGGCCAGCGAATCAGCCAGGCTCCCCCGACAAGCTAGCGAAGCTTGGGGGCTCTGTCGAGCACCGATTAACAGAAGGGGATTCGACCAGGCAGCTCTTAGGAGATTTGCTGAGCATTGAGTAGGATCGAACGATTCAGCTGGTTGACATCGACTCGTTCCCCACTCGTGACTGCGGCCAGCGCCGCGATCGTCAGCGGGTCTCGCGGATTGAGTTCGATCGCGCGTTTGAGCAGGCGGCGCGCATCCCGTTGTCGCCCCAGCGTTGAGGCGATCGCACCCCGCTCCAGGGTCGCGTAGGCGTCCCCGGGAACCCGCCCGAGGGCGAGCGCGAACTGACGATCGGCGCGGCTGAGTTCCCCGAAACGCAGGGCGATGCTGCCGGCCACCAGGTAGGCGTGGTCACCGAGGGGATCCAGGCGCGCAGCATCGGCCAGCCGCGTGTAGGCGCTCTCGCGCGAGCGCACCCAGACGCGAGCGGCGCTCTGGACCTGGAGCCGGCTGAGCCAGGGAGCGGCCAACGCACCGGCGCCGAGCAGCGCGACCGCCACCAGCGCAAGGCGCGCAGCGAGCCGCAGCGGGGGGCGCCCGAGACGATGCCGGGCGGCGGCAGGCGCGTTCAGAGCCCGATCGCGGGCGGCGGGCGCCAGCGCACAGGCCAGCCCGAGCAGCGCGAACGCGGGGCCGCCGAGCCCGGCCAGCTCCCAGAACCAGTCGAAGGAGCCGTGCACGAGCCAGTAGGCAAAGCCGCTCAGCGCGGCCGCGGCGACCGCTCGCGCCAGGGGATCGGGCCCACGCATCGCGCGGGCGACGGCGAGCAGCGCGGCCCCCAGGCCCACGACCCCCAACAGGGCACCCAGGATCCCGGTCTCGGCGAGGGTCCGCAGCTCGACGCTGTGCGGATAGCGCGGAGTCTCGTCGCTGCGACCGTGGCGGAGGTACTGCTGGGCGTAATTGTCGGCGCCGATGCCGAGCACGGGATGGGCCACGAACTCGTCGAGGGCGACGCGGTAGAAGTCATAGCGGTTGCTGCCGAGGCCGCTGACGAGATGGTTGCCCGCGACATTGGCGCTGTAGCCGGCCTTGAAGGTGTGCCAGCCGTCCTTGAGGCGCGTCACGGGGCTGCCCCCGAACACCAGCCCACCGGCGATGACGGCTGCCAGCGCGAGCACCGCCAGCGTCCCCACCCCGGCACGGGTTCTCCGGATGGCCCGCGGCGAGAAGGTTTGTCGACGCTCGACGGCGGCGAAGAGCGCCACGACGATCCCCACCGCCAGGGCGGCCCCCAGCAGCACGGCGCTCGCCTGGTGCATGGCGGCGGGCGCGTCGCCCCCGTGCTGAACCCGATCGCCGACGCGCAGCAGCGCGGGGATGCTGACCCCCACACCGGCGGCCACGGGCACGAACACGACGAAGGTCCGCAGGCGCCCGGGGAGCAGGGCGAAGATCCCGATCAGCATCAGCGGTGTGGCATACAGCGAGCCACGGCTCTGGCTGAGAAAGGCCACCCCGACCAGCAGCACGGCGCCGGCGGCGAGCAGACCGCGCAAGCCCCAGGGCAGGCGCCGCTCGCGCGCCATCAGCAGGGCGGGCCAGGCCGCCATCATCCATTGGGCGGCGTTCGCGTTGACGTAGCCGGAGGGATAGTCCAGCCGGCCACCGGGGAGCGTCCTGGCCAGGTTGGCGCCGTCGAGGTGCAGCAGCACGAACAGGGCCAGCCCCACGAGCGCGAGCACCCAGACGGTGAGGATCAGGGCGGCGCTCGCGCCCTGCTGACGCCAGGCGGCGAAGAGCAGGAAGACGAGCAGGTAGAGCAGCGTGCGGTCGGCCCCTTCCCAGGCATCGCCGGGCGCCCCGGCCCAGAGGATCGAAAGGAAGCTGAGCGCGGTGTACGCAGCCAGGCAGAACGCGGCTACCCGTAGCGCCACGGGTAGCTCGGAGAGGCGCAGGGGGACGACGGCCAGGGTGAGCCCGGCCAGGGCGAGCACGACCAGCCCCCCGGGCGCCCAGCTGGTGAGCGCGTCACCGGCCTGATCGGCGGACCAGACCACGAACAGGATCAGCGACACGAGGGCGGGCACCGTCGCGGGGGCCGCGCGCAGCACCGTGGTCAGCCTCCGTGTCATCGGGGGCACCATAATCGTCTTTGATGCCCACCACCGACGAGCAGCTGGTCAGCTTCTACGACGAGGCCTACACCCAGGACGAGACGCGGGCACGACTGTATGCCGGCTGGCGCGCGATGGGGGCGATGGGCAAGGCGGATCACATCCTGGCGCTGTGCACGGCCGCAGGGCTGAGACCCCTAAGCACCCTGGAGGTGGGTTGCGGCGACGGCGCGCTGCTGTGCGAGCTGCACAGCCGCGGTTTCGGGGGGCGGCTGGCGGGGGTGGAGATCACCGAGGCCGCCGTGAGGATCGCACGCGAGCGCCCACAGATCGACGCGGTGGAGCGCTTTGACGGCCACCATCTGGAGGTAGCCGCGGGGACCTACGAGCTGGGGATCCTCTCCCACGTGCTGGAGCACGTCCCCGATCCGCCGCGACTACTCGCCGAGGTGGCCCGGGCCTGCGGGGCGGTGGTGATGGAGGTGCCGTTGGAGGACAACCTCTCGGCGCGCCGGGCCTCCAAGCGCGAGCACGCCGAGGAGGTGGGCCATCTACAACGCCTGGACCGGGCGGGGGCGCGCGCGATCGTTCGGGACGCGGGCCTGCGGGTGGCGGGCGAGCTGGATGACCCGTTGCCGCTGAGGGCGCATCGGTTCTTCGCGGAGAGCCCCTCCGCCAGGGCGGGGGCCACGGCCAAGTGGGCGCTACGGGCAGGACTGCATCGGACGGCGCCCCCGCTGGCGCGGCGGCTGTTCAGCGTGCACTATGCGTGTCTGTGCCTGCCTGCCGGGTAGCGCCGGCGAGCAGCAGCGAGAGCACTCGACCCATGAGATCGTCGGGCACGGCGTCGGGGTCGGCGAGCTTCTGACGGGCGATGCCGTCGGCCAGGGCATCGATGGCGATCGCGAGGTGCTCGGCGGGCAGCTCCAGTTCGAGGTCCAGCTCGCGGGTGCCGTCGGCGATCAGCTTGGTCAGCAGCTCGCGCACCTGGGCGAAGCGGGCGGCCACCTTGGGGCGCATGCGGGCGTCGCGCACCCCGTAGGCCCAGAACTCCATGAACAGCAGCAGCAGCTCGGGCTCGCGCTCGATCATGATCATCCACTGGCGGGCGCCGCCGGTGGCGCGCTCGGCGATCGAAGAGCGCTTGCCCACGGCATCCTGGATCTCGCGGGCGTGTTCTTCGATCTCGCGCTCCATGAGGACGAGGAAGAGGTCCTCCTTGCCGTCGAAGTTCGAGTAGAGGGCGCCCGTGGAGTAACCGGCCTCGGCGGCGACCTCCTCAACAGAGGAGCCGTGAAAACCACGCCGGGCGAAGACCGAGCGGGCGGCGGTGAGGAGGCGTTCGCGGGTGAGGGCCTTGCTCTGCTCGCGGGTGAGCCGGGGACTGGGCGTAGTGGGGGTGCTGGGGCCGGTGGGCGTTGTGGCCATCCGCCAATTGTAGTCCCGCGCTCCAGGTTGACAGCAGAAATGCTATTCCGATAACGTTCATTATCAATTCTGGGCGAGACCGCCCGACCCGAAACCGCCCTGAACCGCACCGCCTCGCGACCGCCCCCACTCCCCGCACCCCCACTCCCCGCACGCAGAAAGAGGACCGATACATGGCGAGCACCACCGCACCCACTTCGACGGCCATCGGCAGCCTGCCCACCGACGCGATCTCCTACGAGGATCTCTACACGCGCTGGGAGCGAGGCAACTGGAGCGCGATGGACCTGGACTTCACCGAGGACGCGCGCCAGTGGCGTGAGGAGTTCACGGACTTCGAGCGCAAGGCGGCGCTGTGGAACTACTGTCTGTTCTTCTGGGGCGAGGACGCGGTGGCAGACAACCTCTCGCCATACATCGACGCGGCGCCGCTGGAGGAGCAGAAGTACTTCCTCGCCACCCAGCAGGTCGACGAGGCCCGCCACGCGGTGTTCTTCAAGCGCTTCATGCAGGAGGTCTGCGGGATCGGCGACGGCACGATGGCAAGCGGCCTGAACGCGATCAAGCCCCAGCTCACAGTGGGCTTCCGCAAGATCTTCGACCGCCTGGACACGATGGCCGACGAGCTGCGCGCGGACCACTCCAAGCCTCAGCTGGCGGCAGCGGTGACGCTCTACCACCTGATCATCGAGGCCTCTTTGGCCCAGCCGGGACAGCACTTCATCTGCAGCTACCTGGAGCAGCGCAACGTGTTGCCGGCTTTCCGCCAGGGCATGGAGAACATCGCGGCCGACGAGCAGCGCCACATCGGCTTCGGCGTGAAGCTGCTCGCGGACCTCAACAAGGAAGACCCGGTGGGAGTCCCCAAGGCGGTGTCGCGCATCCTCCAGGACGTGACCCGCTACACGGCGCAGGTGCTGATGCCGCCGAACTGGGACGAAAGCTACATCACCTGCTTCGGCTCCTCCTACGACGAGGTGGGCGTCGAGGGGCTGACCTCGCTGACGACCAAGCTGCGCTCCGCCGGGATGCCGGTCGAGTCGCTGCCGGGGCCCCCGCTGCTGCCCCCGGGTCTCTCCCCGCTTGAACTCTCACAGCGCGGACGGGCGCTGGCCCAGGCCGGGATCATCGGCGTGCGCGAGGGGCCCACGCGGCGCGACCCGGAGACGGTGGAGATGCTGTTCGACACGATCCGCCGCCAGGTCAACCCCAACCACGGGCTGAGCCGCCCGACGACGTTCCAGTGGGAGTTCAGCGATCCCGACGTCGCCACCTGGCACCTGGTGGTCAACAACGGCTCAAGCACGGTCGAGCAGGGCGAGGCCCTGAGCCCCGATGTGCGCCTGCGGACCTCCTACCAGGACTGGGTTGACATAGTGGGCCAGCGCCTGGACCCGCTGAAGGCGATCGCGACGGGCAAGCTGCGCCCGCGGGGCAACCCGCTGGCAATTGCGAAGATCACGAAGGTATTCCCGCGGAGCTAGCGTCGCTCGTCCCGCGGTTTGGTCGCTCGCCGCGGGATTCTAGGGTCGCTCGCGCGGCCGGCCGCAGGTCAGCTGGCGCTCGTAGGGTCCGCGGCCGGTGAGACACGCCGCGCCGCAGCGGGCGGCGAGCCCGAGCGCCTGCGGAACCCCCATACCGATCGCCAGCGCGAAGGTGAGACCGGCCGCGAAGGAGTCCCCGCAACCGTAGGAGTCAACCGCGGGAGCGGGTAGCGGGGCGGCGTCCCAAGACCCGGAGCGCCCGTCGGGGGTGGTGTAGGTGCCGCCACGCTTGCCCTCGGTCTGTACCACCAGCGCGGCCTCGCCCCGAGCGCGCTCGGCCTCGCGCAGCTCAACGGCGTCGCTGCCACTGAGCACGAGGGCGTCCAGCTCGACGCCGTGACCGAGAGCCTCGTGGGCACGCGGGCTGGCCACGAGCACCCGGGCGGCGCGCGCGGCGCGCAGGGCCCCGGGATCGCCGGCGGTGAAATACACGCCGTCCATCTCCCCCAGCTGCGCCCACGGCAGCTCCGGATCGGCCGCGCGCGGCTCCAGGCGCTCCCCGAAGGTGGTGATGGTGCGCTCACCACTTTGATCGAGCAGCGTCACGGCTCGCCGCGTGGGCAGGGCTCCGGGGGCGGCCGCGACGCGCACGCCCAGCTCGGCCAACCGCACCCGCGAGCGCCGCCCCTGCTCGTCGTCACCAAGCGCGGTCAAAAGCGTCGAGCCACCGGCCAGCCGGGCGAGCTGCACGGCCGCGACCGCCCCACCCCCGGCGGGCTCCTCAAAGCCGTCCCCGGCATGCACGACATCTCCGGGCCGGGGCACGTGCTCGACGCGGGCGAACAGCACCCACTCGACGTGGCCCACCACCGCCACCCGCACATCCGGAGCGCTCGACCGCATGGCGGCAGTCTCACACAGCGATCTGTCAGCCGGCCCCGAACTCCCGCCCGGCGGCCTGCGCTGCCCGCGAGGATCCCGTGCGCAGCGCCGAGCTTGTGCGCAGAGAAGATTTTGAGACGGATGCGCGTTTCGCGGTGGGAGGTGGACTCGCCGTCGAATGCACCGAGGCCGGTGTGCGTTCGGGACCGAACTCGCGCCGGGCCCTCTGCGCCGACAGGGCACTTGCTGTGGCTGCGGGTGAGCGCCCGCTCGCAGAGCCCACACCCCCGGAGGCGCCTGGTTCGAGAGTCGCCGGCGAGCCGTCGCCGGGAGCCAGAGCGGTGTGACCCAGGTGCCGGGCGACGCCGGGACCCCGACGATGGGCGCCCCTTGAGTCATGGTTGTGTTCCTGGGTGAGGGCGACGCAGCCGGCGCCGAACCCCAGCGCCAGCAGACAGCCGACGGCGAGCTTGGCGCCAACCGGGCCACCGGCGAGCAGCCATCCGCTGCCGGCCGCGCCACCGACCCCCGCGGCACCCGAGGCCGAGAGGGCGCCCGCCGACATGCCACCGGCGACACCTGCCGCGGCGCCACCGAGCCCCTGAGGGAGCACCACGGGCGGGAGCACCGCTGCGAGCCCGCGTAGCGAGCGGACGTAGGCGCGGCAGGCGGGGCACTCGCGCCGGTGCATCTGCGCCAGGCGATAACGCTCGCCGTCGGGGTCGAGGATGCCGAAGGCGAGGGCGCGCATGAGCGAGGACTGCTGCTCACACCAACGCTCGGCGCGGATCGTGTCGAGCAGCTCACCGAACTTGCCGGCCACGCCGGGAGCCTCGCGTCCCTCGCCCTCCATCAGCTTGCGCAGGCGAGCGTCGGAGATCCCCATCTGCGCGGCGGCCTCCGAGCGGGAGAGGCCCTGTAGGTAGCAAAGGCTCGCGGCCTGGCACTCGCGCACGCTCAGGCGGCCCTTCAGGCCCTCGAAGAGGTGACGCAGGCGGTCACGGTCGTCAACCTCTCGCGCCATGTCGACCTCGGCGACCTCGGCGCCCGCGATCGTGTCCCCGGCGAGCCCACCGCGATCCTCGTGAAGGCGCGAGCGATGCTCGTCGATCGCACGGCGGAAGCTCACCAGCACCAGCCAGCCCGCGGGGTTGGCGACCTCCTGACCCTCCAGCACCGCGGCATAGAGCCCCTGCCAGGCAATCGCGTAGCAGGCCTCGAGGTCCGTGTCATCGAGCTGCACGCCCCTGCTGCGCAGGCGTCCGCGCACGGCCCCGAGCACCTGACTGCGCAGCTTGTCGAACTCCTGGCGCAGGAGACGCTCGGCGCGATAGTGGCGCAGAAGCAGCGGGCTCATGGGCCCGTAGTTTACGACCTACGCGAATTCGGTGATCTGCTGGAAACTAAAGGCGCGCATGTCCTCGCCCTTGCGATGAGCCTCGTGCCATTGCACGATCCTGGCGAGGGCCTCGGCGAGGCTCCAGCCGGCCCGCCAACCGAGCGCGCGCTCGGCCTGGGCGGAGTCGAGCGTCAGATAGCCGGCCTCGGGCGGGTTCGCGCCGGGGTCGGCCTCCCAGGCGAACGCACCGTCCCACTCCTCGCGCATCCGCTCCACGATCCAGCTGACGGGCTTGGCGTCGTCCGCGGGCGGGCCAAAGTTCCAGGCGCGCGCAGCCGCGGGGTCGGCAAACAGCTCCTGGGCCAGCGTCAGATAGCCGCTGAGGGGGTTCAGGACGTGCTGCCAGGGACGCACGGCCTCGGGGTTGCGCAGCCTGATCGAATGCTCGCCGGGGCCGGTGGCGGCCCGCACGATGTCGGGGATCAGCCGGTCCTCGCCCCAGTCTCCCCCGCCGATCACGTTCCCGGCACGGGCGCTGGCCAGCCGCGGGGCATCCGCGGCCGTGAAGAAGGAGCGCCGGTAGGCCGCGGTGACCAGCTCGGCGCAGGCCTTGGAGCTGGAGTAGGGGTCGCTGCCGCCCATCGGGTCCTGCTCCACGAACGCCCGCCGCTCGCCCGGGTCGCGGGGGACGTTCTCGTAGCACTTGTCAGAGGTCACGACCACCACCGCCCGCACCTGATCGCCCGCCAGCCGCACCGCATCGAGCACGTTGACGGTGCCCATCACGTTGACCTCGTAGGTCAGGGCGGGCTCGACCAGCGAGCGCCTGACCATCGGCTGGGCCGCGAGGTGCAGCACCACCTCGGGGCGCTCGGCCGCGACCGCCTCGCGCACGGCGTCGGCGTCGCGGACGTCCACAGCACGCTCGACCATCCCCGCGGACACTCGGCCCAGCTCGTACAGGGAGGGCTGCGTGGGCGGGCCGGGAGCCAGACCGCTGACGCGGGCGCCGAGCGACTGTAGCCACAGCGACAGCCAGGCGCCCTTGAAGCCGGTGTGCCCGGTGAGCAGCACCCGACGCTGCGCCCAGAAGTCGGGGTCGATCGGCACGGTGGCGCAGCGTATCCGCTGACGCCTCGCCGGTATCTTCACGTCATCTCTCCCGCGCCCGCCTCCCCTGCCGAAAGCCCTGCACCGCCGCCCCGTGCGGCGATCCTCGGCATCCCGCTGGCGGTCTCGAACTACACGGAGGTGGTCGACTGGATGGCGAGGACGATCGCGGCAGACGGGCGCGGCTACGTCACGGCGGCGGCGGTCAACCTGGTGATGAGCGCCCACGAGGACCCGGAGACGATGGCGGCGGTGCTGGGAGCCACGCTCGCGGTCCCCGACGGCCAGCCGCTGGTGTGGGCGCTGCGCGCGCTCGGTCACTCCCGGGCGACGCGGGTGTACGGACCCGACCTGATGCTGAGCTTCTGCGCGCGGGCCGCCGCCGAGGGCATCCCGATGTACCTCTACGGCGGACGCGACGAGGCGGCTCTGGGGCTGCTCGAAGCACGCCTGCGCGAGCGCTTCCCGGGCTTGAGCCTGGTCGGGGGCTACTCGCCCCCCTTCCGCCCGCTGAAGCCCGAGGAGGAGCGGCGCGTGATCGCCGACATCGACGGCTCGGGGGCCGCGGTGGTGTGGGTCGGGATCGGGCAGCCCAAACAGGAGCAGTGGATGGCACAGATGCGCCCGCGCCTGCGCGCGCCGCTGCTGGTGGGCGTGGGGGCGGCCTTCGACTTCCACGCCGGCCTGGTCTCCCAGGCCCCCGCCTGGATGCAACGAAACGGACTCGAGTGGACCTATCGCCTTTCGCGCGAACCCCGCCGCTTGTGGCGGCGCTATGCCCGCTACAACCCTCGCTTCGTGATGGGCTTCGCGCGCCAGTACATGCGTGAGCGCCGCTAAGGCGGTGGGGCCGTCGCTAACCTCTGGGCCTCGATGAGCGACCAGCAGACAACAGCCGACGTAGCGGTCGTCGGCCTCGGACGGGTCGGCCTGCCGCTGGCGCTGTCCTTCGCCGACCGTGGGCTGCGGGTGATCGGGGTCGACAACGACCCGGCGCGACTGAGCGCGGTGCGCGAGGGCCGGATGCCCTTCGAAGAGACCGGGGCACAGGAGCTGCTTGATCGTCTGCACGGCGGCGATCGCCTCGCCCTGACCGAGCGCGTGGTGGATGCCGCGGGCGCGCGGCACATCGTGCTCACGCTGGGAACGCCCTCGTTTTCGCACATCGAGATCGACATGCGCGACATCCGCTCGGCGCTGGACGACCTGCTGCCGGTACTCGCGCCGGGGCACTCGCTGACGTTGCGCTCGACGGTGGCGCCCGGGACGACCGAGTTCGTGGCGGGCTACCTAGCCAAGCACCGGGGCTTTCAGATTGGCGGGGAGGTGTTCGTGGCCCACGCGCCGGAGCGGATCGCGGCGGGACGCTTCCTGGAGGAGATCGACACGCTGCCCTGCATCATCGGCGGCATCGGCGAGCGCTCCGGCGAGGTAGTGGCAGAGCTGTTCGGGGTCTTCCGGGCGCCGATCGTGCAGACCACGCCGGTGCAGGCGGAGCTGGCCAAGATCTGGGCGAACATCCTGCGCTACACCAACTTCGCGCTGCCCAACCTGCTGATGATGGACTGCGAGCGCTACGCGGCCAACGTGTTCGAGGTGATCGACCTGATCAACCGCGACTACCCCCGCGGCGGCATCGCCCAGCCCGGGCTTACCGCGGGGACGTGCCTGCGCAAGGACTTCACGTTCTCCGAGGAGCGCTCCAACGCGCCCGGGATGCTGCTGGCGGTCTCGCGCGTGAACGAGTCGGTGCCCCTGTTCCTGGTCGAGGGGATCAAACGGCGGCTGGGCTCGATCGCGAATCGCAAGATCGCGGTGCTGGGACTGGCCTTCAAGGCCGACACCGACGACGAGCGCGACTCGCTCGCCCACAAGCTGATCCGCCTGCTGGAGCGCGAGCTGGCCGACGTGGTGGCGCACGACCCGCACGTGTCGACGCCCACGGCCTCCTTCGAGCAGACCGTGACGGACGCCGAGGTGGTCGTGATCGCGGCCAACCACTCGGAGTTCAGGGACCCGGTCACGCTTGAGGCAATCGCTCACGGCGGGTGCCAAGGACTGCCTGGTGGTCGATCCCTGGAACTGCTGGGGGGCCGGCCAGGTGTTCGCCTACGCCGGGGAGCTGGCCGCGTTGGGCGCCGGGGCATGAGGCCGATATCCGCCCCACCCCGGACGGCGGGGATGCCTCGCGTCCTCCTCACCGCGGGCCCTGCGACGTGAGCCGCGTCCTGGTCACGGGCGGCGCCGGCACGATCGGGGCGGCGGTCGTGCGGCGCCTGCTGGCCGATCCGGCCTACGAGGTGCGGGTCTCCGATCAGCGTGCCGCGCCCCAGTGGATGCGCGAGGGCTGTGAGGTCCACACCGGCGACCTGCGCGTGCTGGATGAGGCCAAGACGGCGATCGCGGGCTGCACGCACGTGATTCACCTGGCGGCGATCGTGGGCGGCATCGCCAATTTCCATCGTCTGCCACACACCCTGACCGAGGTCAACAACGCCCTCTACAACGCGGTGTTCCGCGCGGCCCTGGATGCGGACGTGGAGCGCTTCACCTATGTGTCCTCCTCGATGGTCTTCGAGCGCGCCACCGAGTTCCCCACGACGGAGGCCCACCTGCCCGACTGCCCGACCCCGGAGTCCGCCTATGGCTTCTCCAAGCTGACCGGCGAGGTCTACTGTCGCGCGGCCCACGACGAGCACAGCCTGCCCTACACGATCTGCCGACCCTTCAACGCCTACGGGCCGGGCGAGGCGCCCGACCCCGAACCGGGCATCGCCCACGCGGTGCCGGACCTGATCGCCAAGGTGCTCTCGGGACAGAGCCCGCTTGAGATCTTCGGCTCGGGCGAGCAGACGCGCACGCTCACGCATGTGGACGACATCGCCGATGGCATCGTCACCGCCACCAGCTCCCCGGCGGCACTGAACGAGGACTTCAACATCTCCGCGGCACGCGAGCTGACGGTGGCCGAGATCGCTCGGATCGTGTGGGAGACGTGCGGCAAGGACCCCGCGGAGTTCGCCCTCAAGCACCTGCCGAGCTTCACCGTCGACGTCCCGCGCCGCTGGCCCTCGGTGGAGAAGGCGCGCGAGCTGCTCGGCTGGGAGGCGCAGATCGAGGTCGAGGAGGGCATCGCGGCCACCGTCGAGTGGATTCGCGAACGCGGATCGATAGGGTCCGCCCCATGACCGACAAGCGATCCGCACTTATCACCGGAATCACAGGCCAGGACGGCTCCTACCTCGCCGAACTGCTGCTGGAGAAGGGCTATGAGGTACACGGGATGGTGCGCCGCGCATCGACCGAGAAGTTCGACCGCATCGAGCACCTGCGCGATCGCATCACCCTGCACCAGGGCGACCTGCTCGATCAGCGCTCGCTCGTGGACACGCTGCGCGCCTCCCAGCCGGCGGAGATCTACAACCTTGCCGCGATGTCCTTCGTCGCCGTCTCCTGGATCCAGCCGACGTTGACAGCCGAGTTCACCGGCGTCGGGCGTCACGCGCATGCTGGAGGCGATGCGCGAAGTGTGCCCCGAGGCGCGCTTCTACCAGGCCTCCTCCTCGGAGATGTTCGGCAAGGTGCTCGAGGTCCCGCAGACCGAGACCACGCCGTTCTACCCGCGCTCGCCCTACGGCGTGGCCAAGGCCTACGGCCACTTCATCACGGTCAACTACCGCGAGAGCTACGACCTGCACGCGACTTCCGGAATCCTTTTCAACCACGAGTCCCCGCGCAGGGGCCTGGAGTTCGTGACCCGCAAGATCACCTGGCACGCCGCGGCGATCAAGCACGGCCGCCTCAAGGAGATCCGCCTGGGGAACCTCGACGCCGAGCGCGACTGGGGCTACGCCAAGGACTACGTGGAGGCGATGTGGCTGATGCTCCAGTCCGACGCTCCCGAGGACTACGTGATCGCCACCAACGAGGCCCACTCGGTGCGCGAGTGCTGCCAGGTGGCCTTCGACGAGGCCGGGCTGGGCGACTTCGAGCACTACGTGACGATCGACCCCGCCTTCGTGCGGCCCGCCGAGGTCGACCATCTGATCGGCAATCCCGCCAAGGCCGAGCGTGATCTGGGCTGGAAACCTCAGACCAGCTTCGAGGAGCTGATCCGTCTGATGACCCGTGCCGACCTCGAGCTGCTGGCGCCGCGCTAGCCCACCCATGGCCGTAGAGCTGTTCGACAACTCCACCCCGCAGCAGGCCCTGCGCGATGAGTTGCGGGCCGCCGTCGGACGAGTGCTGGACTCCGAGCGCTACATCCTTGGCCCCGAGGTCGAGGCCTTCGAGCGCGAGTTCGCCGCGTACTGCGGCTCGACGCACGCGATCGGCGTGGCCAACGGCACCGAGGCGATCACGATCGCGCTGCGCGCGATGGGCGTGGGCCCGGGCGACGAGGTGGTGGTGCCGTCTTTCACGTTCTACGCCTCAGCCGAGGCGATCCCGCCCACGGGCGCCACGCCGGTGTTCTGCGACATCGACCCGGATACCTACTGCGTGACTGCCGAGACCGTGCGGGCCGCGCTCACGCCGCGCACGAAGGCGGTGATCGCGGTGCACCTGTTCGGCAACGTGGCGCCGGTGGCCGAGATCGAGGCGCTGGGGGTACCGGTGCTGGAGGACGCCGCCCAGGCGGCCGGCTCGCGCTCGCCGACGGGACGCCCCGGCGCGCTGGGCACGGCCGCCACGTTCTCGTTCTTCCCCTCCAAGAACCTGGGGGGCTTCGGCGACGGCGGCATCGATCACGACCTCCGACGCGGAGATCGCCGAACGCGTGAGGGTGCTGCGCTTCCACGGCTCGCACGACAAGGTGACCTACGAGCAGGTGGGGTACAACTCGCGCCTGGACGAGCTACAGGCCGCGGTGCTGCGCGTGCAGCTGCCCCATCTGGACGGTTGGGCCGACGGGCGCCGCCGCGCCGCGGCTCACTACGAGGCAGCCGGCCTGAGCGAGCTTGCGAGCCTGCCGCGGCCGGTCGGCGAGAGCGCACCGGCGTGGCATCTCTACGTAATCGCTCACCCCGAGGTCGCGCGCCTGGAAACGGCCCTCAAAGCCGCGGGGGTGGGCCACAAGGGCTACTACCGCACCCCGGTGCACCGTCAAGCGTCGATGCTGGCCTATGCGGGCGGGATCGAGCTGCCCGCCACCGAGCACGCCGCCGCCACCCATCTGGCGATCCCGATGACCCCGGTGCTCACGAGCGAGCAGGCCAACGAGGTCGTCGGGGCGATTCGCGGCGCCTAGCGCGAGCGCCCCAGCCCTAGCATCGCGCTCCAGTCCTAGCGCCAGCGCTCCAGCAGATCCTCATCGGGCACTTCGCGCACGATCCGGGCGGGCACGCCCATCACCACCGCTCGCGGGGGTACGTCGTGCGTGACGACGGCACCGGCGGCCACGAAGGCCTCCTCGCCCACCTCGACGCCGGGGGTCAGCACAGCGCGGCCGCCAACGCGGCATGCGCGCCGTAGCTTGGCGCCCAGTAGCGGCGTCTCGGGGCCATGCCGAGCCATGTTGTCGCTGTTGGTCGTGACGGCTCCCGGGCCCACGAACACATCGTCCTCGACCACCGTGAAGGCGGCCAGGTAGACATTCGTCTGGACCCGCACCCGCGCACCCACCCGCACGTCGTTGTCGACCACGCTGCCCCGCCCGATCACCGACCCGGCGCCGATCCGCGCCCGCTCGCGCACGAAGCACTGATCGCCCAGGATCGCCTCCGCGGCGACGATGGCTCCGGCGAGCACCACGGCACCGGCGCACACGGTCACTCGCTCGCCCAGCTCCAGAGCAGCGATCTCCCGCCCGGCAGCCGAGGAGCCGCGCGCCAGACGGGGGCGCTTGCCGAGCACCGCGTGATCCTCGATCACGCAGCCGTCGCCGATCACGGTGCCGGCGTGCACCACGATGTGCGCGCCAAGGGATACCTCGGCGCCGATGCTGACGTCCTCGCCGAGCATCAAACCCGGCGCCCGGGGATCCGGCCTCACGCTCACAGTCTGATGAGGTTGCCGGCGTGCGAGCCGCGGGTGACGCCGCGCAGATCGACCACGCCACGGGCGCGCTGGGCGACCAGCTCGTGATCCACGCCGGGGTGAGCGGTGACGATCACCGCGAGATCGGCGTCCTGCAACAGCGCCTCAAGCGGCGTGCTGCTCAGCGCGAACTCGGACAGCTCCGGCACGTGGGGGTCGTGATAGCTGACCTCCCCGCCCAGCGCGCGCAGGAGCGTGATGATCTTCAACGCGGGCGACTCGCGGATATCGCCGACGCCGGGCTTGTAGCTGACCCCGAGCACCGCGATCCTCGCGCCCTTGACGGGCAGCCCGGCCTGGTTCAGAGCGCGCTCGACCTTGGCCACACAGTGATAGGGCATCTGCTGGTTCACCTTGCCGGCCAGCTCGATGAACTCGGTTGACATGTCGAACTCCCGCGCGCGCCAGCTCAGGTAGAACGGGTCGACCGGTAGGCAGTGCCCACCCATCCCCGGGCCGGGCTCGAAGCGCATGAAGCCGTAGGGCTTGGTCGCGGCCGCGTCCACGACCTCCCAGATGTCGATCCCCATGCGATCGGTGAGCATCGCCAGCTCGTTCACCAGGGCGATGTTGACCGAGCGGAAGATGTTCTCCAGGAGCTTCGTCAGCTCGGCGGCCTCTGGTGTGGAGACCCTCACGAGGTGATCGCAGATCAGGCCGTAGACCGCTTCGGCGCGCACAGCGCAGGCCTCCGTGAGACCGCCGAGCACCTTGGGCGTGTTGCGCAGCGTGTAGTCGGTGCGGCCCGGATCAACCCGCTCGGGGCTGAAGGCGAGATGGAAGTCGCGGCCCGCGGCCAGACCGGACTCCTCCAGCAAGGGCATCACGCGCTCACGGGTGGTCCCGGGGTAGGTGGTGGACTCCAACACCACCAGCTGCCCGGCCCCCAAGACGTCGGCAAGCATCCGCGTCGAGTCGATCAGCGGACCCAGATCGGGCTCGCGGTTGCGCGTGAGTGGCGTCGGTACGCAGATCAGCACCGCGTCGGCGCTCGCCAGCGGCGCATAGCGCGTGGTGGCGTGGATGCGTCCGTTCAGCTCTCCGAGGAGCGCCGAGGGAACATCCTCGATATAGGACTCGCCCGCCTGGATCGCCTCGATCTTGCGAGCATCGACGTCGACCGCGATCACGTCGCAGCCCTCCTCGGCAAACGCCACCGCCAACGGCAGACCGACGTAACCGAGTCCGATAACGCCAACGGTCGTCATGTCGGGCGGCAGTCTAGTCGGTCGGGTCCACGTCAACCCGGCGCTCGCCGCCAGCGTCCACCTCAGCCCGGCGCTCGCCGCTGCGAGACCCGGCCGGCTGCCTCGCCCAGCGCTTGCATGTCGGCCATCACCATGCGCCGCACCCAGGCCTCGAAGCTGACCTGCGGCTCCCAGCCCAGCTGCTCGCGGGCCTTGGTCGGATCGCCCACGCTGGGCGTGCCCTCGTGCGGACGCACCAGCGAGTCGTCCACCCGCAGGTAACGCTCGGAGTCGAGGTCCACGCACGCGAACGCCGCACGGGCGAGATCGGCGACCGTCCGCGGCACACCGCTGGCCAGGATGTAGTCCTCGGGGCGCTGCTGCTGGAGCATCAGCCAGGCCCCGCGCATGATGTCCCCCGCAAACGACCAGTCGCGCACCGCGCCGAGATCCCCCAGCGTCAGCTCGGTCTCCAGGCCCAGGGCGATCGCTGCGGCCCCCCGTGTGATCTTGCGCGTCACGAACTGCTCGGGTCGACGCTCGGACTCGTGGTTGAACACGATCCCCGAGCACGCGTACAGACCGTCGTGGGCACGCATCGCACCCACCAGCTGGTGGGTGGCGAGCTTGGCGATCGCATACGGGGTGGTGGGACGGCAGGGGGTGCTCTCGCGCTGCGGGCTCTCGGGTGCCTCGCCGAACATGGCCCCGGACGCGGCCACGAACAAGCGCGTGCCCGCCCCGACCTCGCGGGCGGCCTCCAGCAGTGCCGCGGTCGAGCCCACGATCGCGTTGAAGTGCTCCGCCGGCTGCTCCCAGGAGGCGGGCACGAAGGACGGGGCGGCGAGGTGGTAGATCTCCTCGGGGGCGCTCGCTTCGATCGTCGCCCGCAGACCGGCGGGGTCGGCGAGGTCGCCCAGGATCAGCGCGACCCGATCACGCAGATGCTCGGAGCAGCCGAGCGTGCGATCCGGTGCGCCGCGCACCAAGCCGGTCACTTCGTAGCCCTGCTCCAACAGCAGCTCGGCCAGGAAGGAGCCGTCCTGGCCCGTGAGGCCCGTCAACAATGCCCGCCGTGGCTGCTCGCCCATGCGGCCGGAGCTTAGGGCCTTTCCCGCCCCGCTCGCATGCCTGAACAGCGCGGGCCCCCTACCGGCCCCCGGTGGGCGCTCCTAACCGGCGTATATCCGGGCGAGCCCGGCGGCGACCGTCTCGGGCGCGCAGAGCGCACCGACGCGCGCCGGACCGCGCGCCGCGATCGTCTCATCGGCCCGCAGGCGAACGATCGCGGCGGCGAGCGCATCCGCGTCCCCGGGTGCCACCAGACCCTCGGCAGCCACCAGCTCCGGGAGCGCGCCCACGCGGCTGGCGGCCACGGGCAGTCCCACCATCATCGCCTCGGCGGCCGCCAACCCGAAGGTCTCGGCCGACCGCGACGGCACCAGTGCGATCGTGGCGCCCGCACGCAGCTGAGCCAGGCGCTCCTCCTCCACCCGTCCGAGGAAGCGCACGTCGCCCCCGCCGGCCCGGGCGCGTAGGACATCCTCCTCGGGACCCTCGCCCGCGACCACCAGCGGGATGCCCGCGATCTTGCAGGCGTCGATCGCCACGTCTACCCCCTTCTCGGGTGACAGTCGCGAGCTGACCAGCGCGTAGCCCTGATCTACCCCCCGGCTCACCGCGGGCGCGCGAACGGGAGGAGCGAGAACCGCGACCCGCTCCCACGGCAGGGGCGCCCCCAGCTCCCGCAAGCGCTCGCGGGCAAACTCGCTGGGAACGATCACGACATCGGCTTGCGCGATCGTCCGCTGCTGCCACAGCGAGAGCGCCGCCGCGTATGCGAGCGCCTCCGAGCGGTCGCCGCGGCAGCCGAGTAGCACCCCGGGGAGCGTGTTGCGTCCGTGGCAGCGCGTGCACTCCTGCCCACGGGTGAAGCACACGCCGGTCGCGCACACGAGGCGGTACTGGTGCAGATGCAGCACCACACGGGCCCCCGCCGCGCGTGCGGCGGCGAGCGCACGCCAGCCGAAGGTGGGTTGGAGGTTGTGGGCGTGCACCACCCGGGCGCCGCTGCTCCCGACCGCCGCCGCGACATCCGCGGGCTTCAAACCGCCGCGCAACAGGCCCAATGCCGCGCGCCCACGATCCACGCTCGCGGAATCGCGCTGGAGCAGCTCGGCAGGCTCCCTCAGCTGCTCGCGAACGAGCCGGAGCAGGTCGTCCACAACGCGCTCCTCGCCGCCGGTGGTGCGGTAGCGATTGTGCAGAAACAAGACCATTGCCCGGTCAAACCTAGAATGTTCTGCTTGGGAACGTTCTCACCGCGAATATTCAGCTCCCGAGTACTCCGCTTTTGACCACTCCCGCCTCGATCGTCATCCCCACCCGCGCGCGTCCCTCCTACCTGGAAGTGGCGCTCGCCTCGATCGCACCGCAGGCCGTGGCCACCGGTGCCGAGGTACTCGTGGTCGACGACGCTGGTGCCTCCGCGGCGATCCGTGCGCTGAGCGAGCGCTTCGGGGCGCGGTATGAGCCCCACCCGGGGCCACTGGGCCTGAACGTCGCCCGCAACACGGGAGTCGAGCGCTCCCACGGAGCATTGGTGGTGTTCGTCGACGACGACGTGGAGGTCTCCCCCGGCTGGCTAGCCGCGCTGCTGCGGGCCGCCGAGCAGCACCCCGAGGTGGACGTCTTCACGGGACCCATCCGACCAAGGCTCGAAGGCTCGACGGTGCGCTCGTGCGGTCGCGAGGGCCCGCCGATCACCTCGCTGGATCTGGGACCGCACGACCGCGAGGCACGCTATGCCTGGGGAGCCAACATGACCGTGCGCCGCGGCGCACTCGATCGCGTGGGCCCCTTCGACGTCACACTCGAGTACGCCGGGGACGAGCAGGAGTGGCAGGATCGCCTGCGCCGCACCCAGGACGGCGGCGTGCTTTACGTGGCGGGCGCCGCCCTGGATCATCGCCGCAGTGGGCAAGATGCGCGTCTATCCGCGCTGGCCCGGGCTGCACGCGGCAGGGGTCGGGCGAGTCGCCGTTTCGATGCCTGGCGAGGCGAGGCCCCGCCGCTGATCGGTGAGCTGCGCACGCTCGCGGGCTGCGCGGGGCACGTGCTTCGCTATCGCTGCCCGGCGGGCCTGACGATGGTGGCCCACAGCGGCGGGCGTCTGCAACAGGGCCTGCGCGAAGCGCTCGCGCGGCTAAGCAGACCGGGATCGACGCCCACGGCCGGCGGCGAGGACTTCCTCTCGGGCGAAAGCGGCACGGTCGGCGGCCTTGACGGGATCGCGCGCGGCGTGCGCGACGAGGCGCTGGATGCCTGGCAGCTGCTCGGCGGAGGGCGCCTGCGACTGGCCCGCGCGGCACGCCGCTCCCCGCCGACCCGGCGCGTGCTGGCACTGGGTGTCGAGCGCCCCGAGCGCAGCGACACTGCCGCGGCGATCGGCACGGAGCTGCTGCGCTCCCGTCACGAGGTCGAGCTGCACCGCTGCGCACCTGGAGCGCTGGGAAAGTTCGAGAACCTCAATCGGCTGCTCGCGGCCCATCCGGTCGAGGACCACGACTGGCTGCTGGTGGTCGACGACGACATCGCGCTGCCTCAGGGCTTCCTTGATCGCCTGCTGTTCCTCGCGGAGCGCTTCAGCCTCGACCTGGCCCAGCCGGCGCACCGCTACAACTCGCACGCCGCCTGGCAGATCACACGCCGGCGCGCGGGCAGCGTGGTGCGTGACACGCCGTTCGTGGAGATCGGCCCCGTGACGGCCTTCGCCCGCTCGACGTTCCCCACGCTGCTGCCCTTCCCCGCGCTGCGGATGGGCTGGGGCCTGGACCTGCACTGGGCGGCCCTTGCCCGCGAGCGGGGTTGGCGCTGCGGCGTGCTCGACGCACTGCCCGTTGGACACCGGATCGCGCCCGCGGGCGATGCCTACTCGCGCGAGAGCGCGATGGCGGAGGCGCGTGAGTTCCTGGCCGATCGCCCCTATCTGAGCGCGCACGAGGCCCAGCGAACGCTCGCGACTCACAGGCGCTGGTAGCGGTGTCGCGATCTCCGAAAGTGGCCGTGGTGGCCGAGTTCTACCCGCGAGGCGATGACCCGGTGCTGGGCGTCTGGGCCCACCGGCAGGCACTCGCCGCGCAGGCGGCCGGTGCCGAGGTGCACGTCCTGGTGCTGCATCGCATGGTTCCACCGCGCGCCGCCCTCGCCGAAGGCCCGGTCAGCGCCGCGCGCGCGCTGGGCCGGTTGATCCGCCAGCCCCGGCATGAGATCCGCGACGAGCTGCCGGTCACCTACGTCCCCTACGCCTCGCCGCCCCGCTCGCGTGGCTACCCCTCGTGGGGAAGATGGGCCGCTCCGGCACTGGCATTGGCGCTGCGGCGGCTCAGTCGCCGCACGGGCTTCGAGCTGGTCCACGCCCACAACGCGGTGCCCGCCGGAGATGCCGTGCGACGAGCCGGACTCGACGTGCCCCTGGTGGTCTCGGTCCACGGCGGCGACGTCCTGTACACCGCGCCCCGCAGTGCCGCCGGCCGCAGCGCCGTCGCGAATGGTTTGGGAGCGGCCCGACTGGTGCTCGCCAACAGTCAAGGCATCGCCGAGCTGGCCCAGGCCTACGGCGCGGGCGAGACGCGGGTGGTGCACCTGGGCACCGACCTGCCGCTACCGCGGGCCGGGGCGTCAGGGCGCTCGCGGGAGCCTGCGCCACCCACGCTGGTCACCGTGGCCCATCTGGTTGCACGCAAGCGCCACGCCGACGTGCTGCGAGCACTGGCGGTGCTGGCCGACCGGCATCCCAACCTGCGCTACGCGATTGTCGGGGACGGCCCGGAGCGTCTGCCCTTGGAAGGCCTGGCCGCCCGGCTGGGCGTGGCCGAGCGCGTCGAGTTCAGCGGCCAGCTCTCGCCGGCCGAGGCGATCGAGCGAGCGCGCCGCTGCACACTGTTTGTGATGCCCTCGACGGAGGAGGCGTTTGGCGTGGCCTATGTGGAGGCGATGGCCGGCGGACTGCCCGCGATCGGCTGCCGCGGGGAGCCCGGCCCGGAGGAGATCGCGGCGGCCGGCGACGGCTTCATGCTGGTGCCCCCCGGCGACATCGAGCGACTCACGCAGCGCATCGACGAGTTGCTCTCCGACCCCCAGCGACTGCGCGAGGCGGGCCTGCGGGCGCATGCGACGGTGGCCGCCAACTTCACTTGGGAGCGCTGCGGCGAGCAGACCGTGGCGGCCTACGCGGCAGTCCTGGGATGAGACGCCCTGTGTCAACCTTTTTGTGCGAGGAGTTTGTTGAGGGCGTTGTGTTGGGTGGGGTTGTAGGGCGTGTTGTTTTGCCAGCAGCGCCAGAGGATGCGGGTCCAGGCGCGTCCGAGGATGCGGAGGGCGTGAGGGTGCGTTGCGCCGCGGGCGCGGGCTCGTTGGTAGATGTCTTTGGCCCAGGGGTGCCAGTGGCGGGTGCTGTCTGCGAGGACGCTCATGTGTTTGCGCAGGCGCTTGTCGCAGGCCCAGCGGAAGGTGGCGTTGTTGCGTTTGCCGGATTGGATCGTGACTGGGGCTTGGCCGGCGTCGGCGGCGAGCGAGTCGTTGGTGGGGTAGCGGGTGCGGTTGTCGCCGATCTCGGTGAGCAGTCCGGCTGCTGTGATGACGCTCTTTGGGTCGCGGAAGAAGGCGAGGAAGATCGCGCCGTCGGGGTGAGCGCGGGTGGCCAGGGCGACGCGTGCATCGACGAGATCTTCGCGGGTGCGCATGAGTGTCTTCAGCGCCAGCGCCAGCGCCAGCGTCTCGTCGCTGGAGCTCGACGAGCGCGGGGAAGCGGTGGCGGTCGGTCCTGGCGAGGCTCACAGAGCACGAACGCGTCGAAGCGGTCGTTTTTGCCTGCGGCCGCGCGGAAGCGATCGCGGGCTGCCTTGACCTGGTTGGGGTGGATCGCCAGGACACATACCCCAGCCGCGAGGAGTCGTCCCACGAGCAGCCCGTCGGGGCGCTCGATCGCGCAGCACTGGACCTTGTGGTCGACCAGCAACTCGACGAGGGCGGTGATCCCGGTCTCCTCATGAGTGAAGCGCTGCTCGGCCAGCAACGTCCCGTCTTGCTGGCTGATTCTCACGTCGTGCCAGTCACTGGCCCAGTCGATCCCGCTAATTGCGCCCATGTGTTCTCCTCCTCGGTTGAGGTTCGCTTGAAAAACGCTGGCCAGGAGGTACCGTGGCGGGTGCTCATAGGCAGGCCCTCGGGGGGGCAACGCCCTGTCGCCGCTCTAGGTGCCTCACACCACCGGGAGGCGCTTGTCTCATCCAGGCCGTCTCAGCGGCTAGCGACGCTGGCGCTCTCCCGGTGGTGGTCAGCTATCTGCGCTGAGCAGTCTGCGGGCTCGCCCCACCTCCGGTCGGAAGCGAACACCCACCCACCGAAAAAAACCACTCACGCAAACCGAGAGGTTGCCCTATGAGCGGCGAGCGGCTCACATCAAGCCGACCCTGCCCGCCTGGGGCCGGTCCTCCACTGATGAAGCCGATCCTGTTCGTCACCGGGCACGCCCCCCCAGACCGTGTGGGGGCCTTCGCGCGCTTGCACGAGCGCGAGCACGTCGAGTTCGCGCTGTTCGGGGGACGCTCCCACCACGGCGCAGGACACGTCGCGGGCGAGCTGCCCTTCCCCCACCGTCGGGTACGCCAGCGCGACCTTGCCGCCCTCGCGGGCAGCGGCGATTACCGTGCGGTCGTTTGCTCGACCGGCGGACGCGTGGCGCTGCCGAGCACCTGGAGGGGGGCGCGCCGGGCGGGGGTGCCGCTGATCCTGTGGGCCTCGCTGTGGGCACATCCACGCACGGCGGCCCACGCGCTGAGCTATCTCGCGCTGCGCCGTCTCTACCGCTCGGCGGACGCGGTGGTGACCTATGGACCTCATGTCAGCGCGTATGTCAAGGCTCGGGGTGCGCGCAACGTGCACATCGCCCCCCAGTCAGTCGACAACGAGTTCTGGGGGGCTAGCGAGATCGCGGCTCCCGCCGAGCCTTCATGGCCTGCTGAGGCTCAAACGATTTTTCTGTTTGCGGGCCGACCTGTTCGGGAAAAAGGGTCCAGGGTGCTCTTTCAAGCCTGGCGTGCCTCGGGCCTGAAGGCGCCTACCGCCGCGCTCGTCCTCGTCGGCGTGGGATCCAGCCCCCCTTGGATCCCCGCCGGCGGCGCGGTCGGGGCAGGCGGCACCGTGGGAGCAGACAACGCAGCGGAAGTAGACAACGCGGCAGGAGCAGACGGCGCGGTGGGAGCGGACGGCGCGGTGGGAGCGGACACCGGAGTGATCTGCCTCGACCCGGTGGAGGCCGAGGAACTGCGCAACTTCTATGGCGCCGCGGACGTTCTGGTGGTGCCATCGATTCCCACGGCCACCTTTCGTGAGCCCTGGGGGCTGGTGGTGAACGAGGCCATGAACCGACATCTGCCAGTAATAGCCAGCGACGCCGTGGGCGCCGCCGCGGGGGGGCTTGTGCGCGATCGGCACAACGGCCTGGTGGTCGCGGCGGGTGATGTCTCGGCGCTGGCCGACGCACTCGTGCGCCTGGCCGGCGATCCACCGTTGCGCGCCCGGCTCGGCGAGGCGGGCGCGGCCGACGTTCGTGCCTACAGCCACGACGCCTGGGCAGCCGGTTTCTCGGCCGCCCTGGCAAGCCTCGGCGTCTCCCGGGGGCGCTGGTAGCGTGCCTCGATCATCGATGACCCGAATCAACTCAAAGCGGTGCTGCACCGGCCTCCTGCTCGCTCTGGCACTGCCCCTCCTGGCCTCTGCGACGGCCCAGGCCAACAACGCCTCGAAGATCCTCGCGGCCTGCGGTGGCGGGCGGATTCCAAGCGGCTACTCCCAGCAGGACTACAAGAGCGCGCTCAAGAAGATGTCCCCGTTCCTCTCGGAGTACACCGATTGCGAGGAACTGGTCCACAGGGCCCAGCTGGCCGCCGTGGGCGGCAACCGGGGCGGCTCGGGGGGTGGCGTCGGCGGCTCGGGCCTTGGCGGCTCCGCAGCTCCGACTGCGGCCGTGGCCCCACCCACGCCCGTCGAGCAGCGTTCCCTGGAGCATGCGCACCACAGCGGCTCCGGGCCGGTGCAGGTGGGAGACGAGGTGATCCACCCCGGGGTGGTCCACGCCAACATCGCCTCGGCGTTCAGCTCGCTGCCGACACCGCTGCTGGTGACCCTGGCCTTCCTGCTCACCTGTGCCCTGTTGACCATTGGCTGGTCACTGCGGAGACATGTCGGCGCACGCCGCTCCGACTGATCGCCCCGCGGGAGGGTTTGTGACCTCGCCCGCCCGCGAGCACGACCACGGACGCCTACGGACGCTCGCGCTCTGGCACCCGATTCTGTGGCCGACGCTGCTGATCGGCGTGGTGCTGTCGCTGGTGGCCTTCATCACCAAGGGCGGCCTCAGCCTGGAAACCCTGGAACCGAAGGAGACCGCAGTCGAGATCGCCCTGACGCTCGGCTGCGGCGCGGTGGTGGCGGCCGCGGTGCTCTTCGCTGCGCCGGACCGCCGCAGCTACGGCCTCTGGACCGTGGGCCTGCTGCTGGCTTTCACGGCGTTGACCGCGCTCTCGGTGGTCTGGTCGGTCCAGCCCGATGTCAGCTGGCAGGATGCCGGCCGTCTGCTGGCCTACAGCAGCGTCTTTGCCGCCGCGGTGGCGCTCGCGCGCGCCGTCCCGGACCGCTGGCCCGCGATTCTCGGGGGGGTGCTGCTCGCGGCGACTGTGATCTGCGGTTATGCGCTGCTCACCAAGGTCTTCCCCGACCGGCTGGGTTCAGAACAGGTGTACGCGCGCTTGCAGGAACCGTTTGGCTACTGGAACGCGACGGGCCTGATGGCAGCGATCGGCATGGTGGGCTGCATCTGGCTCGGTGCGCGCCGCACCGGCCACGGGTTGCTCAGTGCCTTGGCCTACCCGGCGATGGGAGTCATGGCGCTCACCCTGATGTTGGCCTACTCGCGCGGGGCCCTGGCGGCCGCGGCGCTGGGCCTCGCGCTGTGGTTCGCGATCGTGCCCCTGCGCCTGCGCGGGGCGGCGGTGCTGATCGCGGGCTCCGTGGCCGCGGCGCCGGTGGTGGCCTGGGTGTTCGCCGACTCGACCCTGAGCACCGACAACGTCGGACTGGCGCCTCGCGTCACCGCGGGGCATCAGCTGGGGGTGCTGCTGGTCGTGATGCTGCTCGTGCTGACGGCGGTCGGGATGGCCGTCGGCTTTCTCACGGGACGCCGGGCACCCTCGCGTTCCACCCGCGGCCGGGCCGGGGCGGTGCTGCTGAGCATCCTGGCGCTGGCCGTGATCGCGTTCGCGGGCAAGCTCGCCACCAGTCAGCGCGGCCTAAGCGGCAGCATCTCCCATGGTGTGAGCGCGCTGACCGATCCGCATGCACCGGTCCCGGCCAACTCACCCAGCCGTCTGGGTGCGATCGGGAGCGTGCGCGCGCGCTACTGGAACGAGGCGCTGAAGGTCTTCAAGGATCATCCGATCCTCGGCGCCGGCGGCGCGGGCTATGCGACGGCGCACCTGCGCTATCGCACCGAGACGCTGAACGTGCACCACGCCCACGGCTACATCGTGCAGACGCTCGCCGACCTGGGTCTGGTGGGTCTCGGGCTCACCCTGGCACTGCTCGCCGCCTGGCTGGCAGCCGCGGGACGCTCGACGCATCCGTTCAATCGGCGCTGGCGGGGCCGGCGCTGGCGTCGCGCGCCGCAGGCGTACACGGCCGAGCGGATCGGGTTGCTGAGCATGCTGTGCCTGGTGGTGGTGTTCGGCATCCACTCGTTTGCCGACTGGACCTGGTACGTCCCGGGCAACGCCTGCGCGGCGCTGCTCTGCGCGGGCTGGCTGGCCGGCCGTGGACCGCTGCCCGCCACCGGCAGGTTGCCCATCACCGGCTCGCTTCCCGCCACGGGCCTGCCGCCCGCTAACCCCGCGCTCGCCGAGGCGGCCCGGGGGGCACTCCCCACTCCCACCCGCGCGGGATCTCTCCACGAGCTGAGCCGAATGCGAGTCCTCGTGGCGGGCGCGGTGCTGGTGGCGGCGCTACTCGCGGCATGGGCGCAGTGGCAACCGCAACGCTCGGTGCAGTCCTCCGAACGAGCATTGGCGCTGGTAGCGGCCAACCCCGGCGGCGCGCTCTCGGCGGCGCAGGCGGCGGTCAGTCGCGACCCGCTCTCGGCCCAGGCTTTGTTCACGCTCTCGGCGATCCAGCGACATGCCGGCCAGAACGGGGCGGCCCGCGCAACGCTTCAGCGCGCCGTGCGCCTACAGCCGTCTAACCCCCAGACCTGGGTCGCGCTCGGCGAATACGACCTCGCGGCCAACGATCCGCGGTCGGCGCTGGAAGACCTGCGTGCCGCGATCTACCTCAATCCGGAGGCCGTGGCTCCCGAATCGGTGACGGCGGGTGAACCAGGGCTGATCGCGATCCGCAACGACTACCTACAGGCACTGCGCGCCACGGCACCCGCGAGCGCGCCGGCGACGGGCCCGACGATCGCGAAATAGAAACGCGAGCAGCGAACACCGGCAAGGTTCTCAGCGCGGCTCGTGGGCGACTCCGATGATCTGCGTTCCCCAGGGCGAGCGCGGCAAGCTCACGGCAAGCAGGGGGCGAAAGCCCAGCATCGCGCCGCGCGCGGCCACTCGCAGCAGTCCCGCGTCGGTCGAAATGTCCGCTGCCAGCTTCTCCCCGCGTGCGATGACCACCTTGCGGTAGAGGTTGAAGAACGGAAAGCCGGCACCCCCGACTAACGCCGGACGCAGACCCGCCCGCACGAATGTCGCCAGCAGGTCATCCGGCGTGTAGTGACGCCGGTGCCCGATCCGTTTGTCGAAGACCGACATCGACCCGCCGGGTACCGTCACGACAAGTCGTGCCCCGGGTCTGAGAAACCCGCGCGCGTTGCGCAACAGGGCGATCGGATCGTCTACGTGCTCGAGCACCTCCGAGCAGACGGCATGGGTGGCCCAACCGGCGAGATCCTCGGCCGGCGCGAGCATCCCGGTCAGGTCGACGTCCAAGAAGCGGGCATGAGGAACCTTGCGACGACCGATCTCGTTTCCCCGGCTGCTGACCTCCAACCCCAGCAGCTGAGCCTGCGGCCAGCGCCGCGAAGCGGAGAGCAGAAAATCCCCCTGGCCACTGCCGATGTCCAGCAGCCGCCGCGGCGGACCGCGCCGCGCGAGCAGCCGCATGGCCAGATTTCGGCGGTAGCGCTGGGCCGGGTTGCGCTCGGCCGCAGCCGCATAATCGTCCCAGTGGGCATCCCAATCGTCGCGGGCCCCGATGGCAACTGAGTTCGTACCGGACATCGTGTGTCAATCCATTTATCTTGGTGCTTCTAATTGTTAGCATCAGCCTACTATGCGTAAGTTCTTCATCGCCGGGGGAGCCGGGTTCATCGGCAGCCATGTAACCCGCGAGTTGATGCGCGATCCCACCAATGAGGTGGTTGTGTTCGACAGCCTCGTCTCGGGAGACGTTTCCTACTTGGACGGGGTGATCGAAGATCCCCGGCTGACCCTCATCCACGCTGACCTCCGAGAGTTCGACGGGGTGGTCGAGGCCATGCGCGGGGCCCACCACGTCTACCTTTTCGCGGCCAATCCTGACATCGCCGCCGCCGTCGCGGACCCCGGGATCGACTTCTGGCAGGGAACCTACCTGGCGCACAACGTCCTTGAGGCGGCGCGAGTCAACGGCGTACGACGGCTCACCTACGCCTCGGGCTCGGGGGTCTACGGCGACCGCGGCATGCAGGAGGTCGACGAGGCCTTCGGCCCGCTGATACCGGTGTCCACATACGGTGCCAGCAAGCTCGGCTGTGAGGCGCTGATCGCCGCCTACACCCACCTGTTCGGGATCGACGCGGTGGTGTTTCGCTTTGCGAACGTGGTCGGCCCTCGACAGACTCACGGGGTCACCTACGATTTCGTGCGGCGCCTGCTCGACGATCCCACTGAACTTGTGATCCTGGGCGACGGCAGCCAGAGCAAGTCATACATCCACGTGACCGATGTGGTCTCCGCGATGCAGCTGCTGACCAAACGTGGGTGGAGCGGCTTTGAGGTCTTCAACGCCGGCACCGGGGACTACGTGACGGTGACTGAAATCGCCGCCCTGGTAATCGAGCGGATGGGTCTGAGCGACGTCCGTTGCACCTATACCGGCGGAACCCGTGGCTGGAAGGGCGACGTACCGGTGGTGCGCTTCCGCAGCGACCGGCTTGCGGACCTCGGCTGGCGTTGTGGCCACACCTCCGCGGAGGCGCTGCTGGACTCGATCGACGCAAACATCGAGGAGGCCGCGAGGGAGCGGCTGCTCCAGTGAGCATCGGCACCGTCCCCAAAGACGTTCCACCGTCAACCCCCACCGACGCAGCGCTGGACCTCCACTGGGACGAGGACACCGAGCTGCTGAGGCCGCCGGCTGACATCGAGGACCCCGACATCTCGATCGTGATCCCCGCCCTCGACGAGGAGCTGACGATCTCGGAGTTCGTGAGCTGGTGCCACGAAGGCCTGGAGTCAGCCGGCATCCGCGGTGAGATCCTGATCGTCGACAGCTCCTCCGACCTGACCGCCGAGCGTGCCCTGCAGGCCGGGGCCCGCGTCTTGCGTACCCCCAAGCGCGGCCTCGGGCGCGCCTACCAGGATGCGATCCCGCATGTCCGCGGGCGGTATGTCCTGATGGGCGACGCCGACTGCACCTATGACTTCAGACGCCTTGAGCCGTTCGTGGAGAGCTTCCGCGACGGCTACGACTTCATCATGGGCTCGCGTTGGCGGGGCTCGATCGCCCCGGGGGCAATGCCCTGGCTGCACCGATACCTGGGCACCCCGGTGACCACGTGGATACTGAATCGCATGTACTCAAGCCATTTTTCAGACATTCACTGCGGCATGCGTGGAATTACTTACGAGAGCCTGGTGGCGATGAACCTCGACTCCGACTCGTGGGCGTATGCCTCGGAGATGGTGCTCAAGTCCGCAACCATGGGACTGCGCACGACTGAGGTCCCGGTGCGCTTCCTGAAGGACCGCGACGGGCGGGTCAGTCACCACAAGCGAGCGGGTTGGTTCTCTCCCTGGCAGGCCGCCTGGATCAACCTGCGCGCCATGTTCATTTATCGCTCCGACTTCTTCGTGCTAAAGCCCGGGTTGCTGGCGTTCCTATTCGGGCTGCTGATCACGCTCCCGCTCAGCGCCGGTCCGATCACGATCGGGCACATCACCTTCTCGCTCTACTGGATGCTGGTCGGCGTGTCGATCACGATCAGCGGGCTGCAAGCGTTCCTGCTCGGCTGCCTGGCACAGGTTCTGCTGGACTACCGCGGAGTCGCAAGTCAACGCTGGTTGAAGCTCTTTTCCTACACGCGCAGCGTGATCCTGGCCGGCGTCATCGCCAGCGCGGGGGTGGCCTGCCTGATCCCGTTGATCAGCTACTACATCTCACACGATGAGAACCTCAGCCTGAACGCCTCCGTGCAGGACGGGCTGGGAGTGACGGGTCTGATGCTGATCATGATCGGGTTCTTCCTGTTCACCTTCACGCTCGTCCTGCACGGCATCGTGATCGCCACACGACGCCCGCCCGGAGTGAGAGACCGGCGTGCGTAGCGAGGCCTACGGGCAGGACCGGCCCCCGTCCCTGGTGGACCGGTTCGGGGTCTGGCTCAGCTCACGAGCCGTCCGGCGGCACGCGTCCTTCGACGGCAAGCGGGTCGCCGATCTCGGCTGTGGCTATCAGGCGGCTCTCGCGCGCCAGCTCCTCCCGCGCGCCAAGCAGATGCTGCTGGTCGACGTCCAGCTCGCCGAGGATCTCGCCGCCCACCCCAAGGTGCAGCTCGGGGTCGGGCCGCTTGAGGAGATCCTGCCAACCATCCCCACACGCTCGCTCGACGTGGTGCTCTGCCTGTCGGTGCTGGAGCACCTCTCCGAGCCCCAGGAGACGCTCGACGCGCTGCATCGGATCCTCGCCCCGGGAGGCCTCGCGCTGATCAACGTGCCCTCCTGGCGGGGCAAGCCCTGGCTTGAGTTCTCGGCCTTCCGCCTCGGCTTCAGCCCGGCTCTGGAGATGGACGACCACAAGCGCTACTACGACCCGCGCGATCTCTGGCCGATGCTCGTCCGGGCCGGGTTCCGGCCGAGCGAAATCTCATGCCGCCGTCACAAGTTCGGGCTCAACACCTTCGCCGCGTGCCGGGCCGCTGTGCCAGAGGACGCCGACCCAGCCGTCCGTTCCCCGACCCACGCGCTGAGCGAAGCGCGGCTACCTATTTCAACGTCAGGTCTTTGACGACAAGCAGCTGGTTTGCGGGTGGGGCCGCAGCGCGTCTTGTCCGCGGCGCTTTTGCCACTGGAACCAGGACCACGCGGTTGAGGCCGTTGTCCAGCTGAAGCGGGATCAGCAGCTCACCGCCGTTCGGGGAAATTGGATAGACATGAAGAGCCTGCCCGGGACCGGCGACGGACACGGCGCTCGCTCCGGCCCGCGAGTTGACAAGGTTCGATGCGTTATCCGATATCGCCGAAGTCGTCCTCACCGCCAACGTCGCTTTTCGACTCCCCGGCGAGGCGATGCTCAGTGTGGCCGGTTCGTTCACGCGCAGAACGAATGCCGTTGCGGTCGGACCGAGACTGAGACTCGAATAGTGAACCGGCGTACTGGCGGTGACATCTGTCGCGGCCAGGCTGACCAACACGGGATGCCCGGCGATCGTGGCGATCAGGCCCGACAACGGCGAGCCGAACCGTTCCAGACGCGCCCAGGTCGCCGGGTGTTCACTGGAGAGAAGATATTCCTGGCCTTTGAACGAAACCGCCAGGGCCATCAGACAGCCCCATGCGACCAAGAGAGTTCCGCCGCCGCGCAGGAGCCGCCGAAGACGCACGTGCCCTGTCTGGACGTGCCCCTTCGCGACGTATCCCGACTTGGATACGGCAAGCCAACCCGCCAGACCACCTAGCAGCAGGGGTGAGTAGAAATCGACCGTGTAGCGCTCGACCGTCGAGGGAAACTCCAAGCTCAGATAGAGCATGGCGCCCACCCCCGCGGTCATCCAGACCAGCAGCGGGGCGGTCAGCGACCCCAGACGACCGGGGCGCCGTCGCCAGAGCCACGGCAACGCCGCCGCGAAAACCACGATCGGCACCATCGGCAGCAAACCGCCGGTGGACTGCGTCTCGGCATAGCCCCCCGGGGTGGCAAACGGATATGACAGCGGCGGCGGGTCCAGTTCCACGAAGGGGAACACCGCCATCGGCCGGGGCGGTGAAGCCATGTAGTACCAGACGCCGGGTGGCACATAGCGCGGATCGGCCAGGGGCTGAACTTGCGAGTTCCAACCCCCCAGCACATACTTCGTGCCGAACTCCGAAAGGCTGCCAAAGCGCGCCTGGTTATAGGCCAACAACAACAGCAGGCAGGCCCCGAACGGTGCCAGCAGAGCCGGCAGCGACCACCGCGACGAGGCGGCCCTGCGGACCGGAAGGTAGACCGGTAGCAACAGCAGCGCCGTCAGCCCGAGGGTCGGCCTCGAACCGGTCGCCAAGCCGAAGCAGAGGCTCATCAGCGCCAGGCGCGGCAGCTGAAAGCGCTTCCGGGCCAAAGCCGAGATCGCCAGCCAGGCTCCGGCCATCGCGAAGCAATAGCCGGCGACAATCGCCTCCTCGTACACGTACGGCCGTCGCAAGATGAAGGGCACCATCGAGCACAGCGCAACGGCCCAGCCGGTGAGTGTCGCAATCCATAGTTTGCTCTCTGAGAGTTGCCTGAGCAGAATCCGCAACGTCCCCAGTGCGAAGCCCAGGCCGATGACGGCGAAGGTCGCCGCCACCACGCTCACGGAGGGCTTCAGCCCGAGCAAACGCAGAGGCACCAAAAGCGTGAGCACCGGCGCTGGCCCCCACGTCAGATAGATGTACCCGTGATACAGAACCGCGTCGTGAAGGCCAAACGCCGACCGGAAGTACTGGTTCTGCACCGGGTCGTAGGGTTCGGCCAGCGCCAGCAGCCCGGCCGGCGCCTGCAGCACCCAGAGGTGGCCGTGGAGGATCGCGGCGGCCAGGGCGTTGTAGCGATCTTCGTAGGGCCCGCTGAGAGCCAGTGGGGAGGAGGTCGCGGCGGTCCATACGTAAAACGCTGCCGCCGCCAGGAAGACGATCAACAGCGCCAGGCCCACCCGATCCAAGCTCACCCGATCCAAACCCACCCGATCCGGACTCACCCGATCCAGATCCACCGCGGCCGGACCCACGGCGGTCGGACCCACAGCAGCCGGGCTCACTGGATCCAGGCCCACCCGATCCGCGGAGCGCCCACGTGCTCGCGCGGCTGCCAATCGCTCCTGCGCGCGCCGCATCACGGGATCGCCACGCGACGGTGCTACCCGAGCGCGAGATGGAGGATTTCCAATGCCTGAACCGGGGGACGCCCGGTTTTGCTCGCGCGTCTGATCGTCGGTTCCGGGGTCAGCTGGATGTGATTGACACCACCGTCCAGCTGGAGCGGAAGCCGGATCGGCCCCCCGCCGGGCGAGGGTATCTTGTACAGGTAGCTCCTGTTGCCCGGCCCGCTGACGACGATATGCGTTAGACCGGCAAGCGACCGCGTGGCGCCTCCAGACGCATTCACGATCGCGGAGTACGCGGTCCCGACCAGTTCGATTTTGCGACTCCCAGGAGAAACGATCGTGATCGAGGCGGGTTCTGCGCCACCGAACGCGAACGTGGTCGGCCCGGTCCCGAGTCCCAGATAGCCCACCGGGTCCACCGCGATGACGTCCGGCGAGGATATGACCGTGACGGCCGGGTGCCCAACCAGGCCGGTCAGCACTCTCGATATCGGTTCTCCGGCGCGTTCCAGCTTCGACCAGAGCCCCGGGTAGTTGGTGGCGAGCAGATTCTCTTCACCCTTGAGGCTCACCGCGAAGCCCATCAGACATCCCCATGCCAGCAGCACGCCTCCACCGACGTGCACCAGCCGACGCGCCCGCCCATGCAGGCTGTTGCCGAGAGCGAGCCAAACGCCCAGGCTGCCGAGCATGAACAACGTCGTGAAGTCAACCGTGTAGCGCTCGGCGCTCCCGGGAAGCTCATAGGAGATGAACAGCACCGTGAGCACGCCCGAGAGCGCGCAGATCAGGAACACCGGGCTGAGCGGTTCAAGCAGCGCCGGGCGACGACGCCAAAGCCAGGGTAGGCCAATCAGGAAGATGCCGATCGGGGTCATCGGCAGGAAGCCCCCGATCAGCTGAGCGCCCGTGTAATTGCTGTGAAAAGGATAGGTTTCCGGCGGCGGCCCCAGTTCCACGAACGGAAAGAGCGCCATCGGGCGCGGCGGGGACAACATGTAGTTCCAGGTCGCGGGGAGTAGATAATTCGGATCGCCGTAGACCTCGGTGCGCGAGTTCCAGCTTGCCAGTACATATTTCAGTCCAAATT
This sequence comes from uncultured Solirubrobacterales bacterium, assembly GCA_963813115.1. Lineage (GTDB taxonomy): Bacteria > Actinomycetota > Thermoleophilia > Solirubrobacterales > Solirubrobacteraceae > Palsa-744. The sequence goes on along the minus strand of CAWEXS010000002.1, from coordinate 964,707 downwards.
CCGTGGGGCTGCCAAAGCGCGCCTGGTTGTAAGCCATGAGCAGCAGGAAGCAGACCGCGATCGGACCGGCCAACGCCAGCAATGACGCCCGGCGTGTGGGCGTACCCCGCAGCGACAGGTAGACCGGGAGGAGTAACAGCCCCAGCACCCCGAGCGTCGGTCGGGAGCCCGTGGCCAGGCCGAAACTGAGACTCATCAGCGCCAGGCGCGGCAGCGAGGTACGCCGGTCCACCAACGCCGACATCGCCAACCAGATGCCGGCCATGGCGAAGCAGAAGCCGCCGGCGACCGCGCTCTCATAGACCTCGGGACGCCGCAGGATGGTTGGGACCATCGAGGAGATCGCGACTGCAAAGGCGGCGAGCGCGCAGATCCAGGGACTGGGGTTGCGCGCCCACCTCAGCAGCACGCGCAGGGCCGCGAGCGCGAAGCCCAGACCGACCACCGAGAACACGGTGACAACAAAGCTGACGGACGGCCCAAGCCCGAGCAGATGCATGGGCACCAGCAGCGTGAGCACCGGCGCCGGGCCCCAGCTGACGTAGAGCTGCCCGCCGTAGAGGATGTAATCGTGAATGTTGAGGGAGTTCTGGAAGGGCGCGTTCTGGTTGGGGTCATAGGGTTCGGGCAGATGCAGTAGCCCGGGCGGCGCGGCCAACGCCGAGACGTGAAAGTGAAGAAACGCCGTGGCGAGCCGGTTGTACGGATCATCGCTCCAGCCGTTCAGAGCAAGCGGAATCGAGGTGGCGGCGGTCCAGATGTAAAATGCGGCGGCCACTAGGAAAACGATCGCCAGGACGACATTCACCTGGTCATTCGCCAGCCTGCCCAGACGCACGCGCAGACCGCCGGCGTCTGGGCGTTCGGTCACAGCTGCCGTTAGGTCGTGAGAGGCTCGCAAATGCACGTGTTTGACACTGTTATAGAAATTGGCGAGACCCTTGTAAAGCCCGATAATCGGGATTCCACAGAATATATGTGCGAACCCACACCAGACAAGCGCAGCCGACCCCCGCTACCTCCGTCGCAGCGGACGTCCCGGCCAAAGCGCCTGCAATGCAGCCCTATCGGTGGTGTCCGGCCGGGGCGCCCAAGCGGGAAACAAGCCGGCGAAACTCCCGGTGCTCAGCGCACGGCTCAGAAGCGTGAGCGGCGCGCGGCGGCAAGCAACACGCGTCGCGCCCCCGGCACCCCGATCGCAGCGCTCACCGCGATGTCATGAAACCCAAAATCGGCCAGCAGCGCTCGGAGCATCCCGGCTGTGTAAAAACGCAGGTGATCCCCACGCGGATCGAAGTGTTCCGAGAACGCCGCCGGAGAGACCGCCAGCAGCAGCCGGGCAAGCACCTCGTGTGCGGGCGTGCTCAGCAGCAGCAGCCCGCTCGACTTCAACACGCGACGCGCCTCTGAGAGCCAGGCCGCGGTATCGGCGAGGTGCTCGATCACCTCTCCCGCCCACACGACGTCGAAGCTCGAATCCTGAAGCGGCCACGGCCCTTCAGAGGGGATCAGTCGCAGGTCCAGCTCGGGCCGCGACTCACGGGCGCGCCTGAGGGGCTCCTCGGCGACATCCACGCCCACCGGATCTCGCCCGGCCCGCAGCAGCTCGATGGTGAAGCGCCCCTCGCCGCAGCCTACGTCGAGCACGCGCTCGCCGGCCGCGGTGTGCTCCAACAGGAAGGCCAGCCGTCGCGTCAGGTATTGCGGATCGGCGCCCGCGGGCACACCCTCCCAGGCGGCCTCGTGGTACTCGCGTGTGGGCAGTGCGGCCTCGGCTGCTCTGTTAGTACGCACCGCGCTGCATCAGCACCGCGGGCACGGTCTTGAGGAGAATCGTCAGGTCCAGTGCCAACGACCAGCGCTCCAGATATAGGAAGTCGAGCTGCACGAGATCGTCGAAGTCCAGCTCCGAGCGGCCCGAGACCTGCCAGAGACCGGTGATGCCGGGCAGCACCAGGTAGCGCTTGCGGTGCCAGTCCTCGAGCATGTCGTAGTCGCGCTCGGGCAGCGGGCGGGGGCCGACCAGGGACATCTCCCCGCGCAGCACGTTGAACAGCTGGGGCAGCTCGTCCAGGGAGAAGCGCCGCAACAACTTGCCCACGGGGGTGATGCGCGGATCGTTGCGGATCTTGAACAGTGGCCCCGATGCCTCGTTGAGCGACTCCAGGTCGCCCTGACGCTCCGCGGCGTCGACGTACATGGTGCGGAACTTCAGGCAGGCGAACGGCCACTGCCCGATTCCGGGGCGCATCGAGCGAAACACGGCCGGTCCGCGCGAGGTGAGCCGCACCGCGAGGAAGATGGCAAGCAGCAGCGGACTCAGCAGCCCCAGCAGCAGCGTCGCTCCCACGATGTCGAACGCCCGCTTGAGCGCGAAGTCGACGCCCTCGAACACGGGTGGCTTCAGCTCGAACAGCGGCACCGACTCGCCGGGCACGAACTCGGCGCGGTGAATCAGGATCTCCATCGTGGAGGGCGCGATCCGCACCCGCACACCCCGCTGATGGCACTGATCGACCAGCTCGACGGCCTCCATCTCGGGGAAGTCGGGGTCGGCGATGATCACCTCGTCGATCCGCTGGGTGTCGAGCACCTGCTCCAGCTCCGCGAGCGAGCCCAGGGAGCGCAGGCCGTTGTCGGGCAACGGCTGCAAGGAGATGAAGCCCAGGACCTCGATCGAGGCGTGGGGTGCGTCGCGCAGAGCGTGGCCCACGTCGCGGATGTGCTCGCCGGTGCCCACCAGCAGCGCCCGGCGTCGCTGACCGGCGGTTCGCATCAGCACCCCGGTCAGCCGGTCGTAGAGCAGGCGCAGCAACGACACATAGACCAGCGCGAAGGCCAGCGTGCCCCAGAAGACATAGAAGCTCGAAAACCGTTGTCCGCTCACGACCGCGAAGAGCAACGCCACGAAGGTCACCTGGAACAGGCCCGCCACAATCCCCGTGGACCCGGGGCGCTGCGAGCGCTCGGCGTAGAGCCCCGAGCGGGCGAACAGCAGGGCCGTCACCAGATAGGCGAAGGCGAGGATCTGCTTGGTCTCATGGAAGGCGTTAGCCGTGTTGAGGTGACCCAGCACCACCTCCTTGGAGGCCAGGGCCGTGAAGATCGCGAACGCCACGCCCGCGAGATCGAGCACGAGCAGGGCCAGCACGCCACCGGCGCGCCTGATCGTGTCCAGGCGCAGCAGGAACGACATCGCCGGGGGACGCTTGCGGCGCATGTCGCGCTCGGAGGGCTCCCGATACAGCACCGGCGAGGCCGGCTCGGACCTGTCGACGACCGGCGCCGGGGCGTGCGACGCTGCCTTGACCGGGGTCCGGGGGTTGTTGGGGAGGGTTCCGCTGGGCGAAGGAGGTCCCATCTCGCTATTCACAACGCTTCAGGGTCGCAGATGTAGCGGTCGTGCCGACCGGCGGCCAAAGGGTCGCGCCGTCCAATCGCCATAGCCGGCCATCGCGCCACAGCCGGCCATCGCCACAGCCAACAACAGCCGGCCACGGCTGATCACAACCCGCCGCATGGTCCATCCGCCTGCTTCTACCCGCTGTGGCCACGATCATGCCCCCGCCACCCCACGGCAAGCGGACTTGCGCCCGCAAACAGCCTTGCGCCCGGCGGCTCAGCCGATCAGAACCTTGGCGCCGGAGGCGTCGATGGTGCGCTGTAGCCCGTCACGCAGCGATACCTCGGGCGCCCAGCCGAGCAGCTCGGCGGCTCGCGAGATGTCGGGCTTGCGCTGCTTGGGGTCGTCCTCGGGCAGCGCCTCGAAAACGACCTCCGAGGCGGAGCCGGTCAACTCCCTGATGGTCTCGGCCAGCTCGAGCAGCGAGTACTCGTCGGGATTGCCGATGTTGACGGGATCGTGGTAGCCGGACTCGGCCAGCGCGATCATGCCGCGAATCAGGTCGCTGACGTAACAGAAGGAGCGCGTCTGCGAGCCATCCCCGAAGATCGTGAGCGGACGGTCGGCCAGCGCCTGGCGCAGGAACGTCGGGATCGCGCGGCCGTCGTGGGGCCGCATGCGACTCCCGTAGGTGTTGAAGATCCTCACGATCGCCGTATCCACGCCCTGCTGGCGGTGGTAAGCCATGGTGAGGGCCTCCGCGTAGCGCTTGGCCTCGTCGTATACCCCGCGCGGGCCGATCGGGTTGACGTGCCCCCAATAGGACTCCGGCTGGGGATGGACCTGCGGGTCGCCGTAGACCTCGCTGGTCGAGGCGATCAGGAAGCGCGCGCGCTTGGCCTTGGCCAGCCCGAGCGTGTGGTGCGTCCCGTAGGAGCCCACCTTGAGCGTGTGCAGCGGCAGGCGCAGATAGTCGATCGGCGAGGCCGGCGAGGCCAGGTGGTACACGACGTCCACGGGCTCCTCGATGCGGTAGGGCTCGATGATGTCGGCCTGCACGTAGAGAAACCGCTCGGGATCGCGGATGTGCTCGATGTTGGCCAGCGAGCCGGTCTCGAAGTTGTCGACGCAGATCACGCGGTTGCCGCGCGCGAGCAGCTCGTCGCAGAGATGCGACCCGAGGAAGCCGGCGCCACCGGTGACCAGACAAGTGGACACTGCGGGGCAGGATACCCGCCCCGGCCCCCGGCAACCCGCGGTCGAGCCTCACTGTCTCCTCCGCGCACCTGCCCTCTCCTCCACGCACCGGTATGGACGCTTATGATCTGCTCGTGAGCATGACCGAGCCCGAGGAGCACCTCACCGTAGCCCCGATCGTGGGTGCCGAGGATCCGCGCCGCTTCACCGACTCGGGGATCGAGATCTCAGAGCTGTACACCGAGGCCGACCTCCCCCAGCAGCTCGTCCTGGGCGAGCCGGGCGATTTTCCTTACACGCGCGGGGTACACCGCGAGATGTACCGCAAGCAGACCTGGACGATGCGCCAGTACGCGGGCTATGCCTCGGCCAGGGAGTCCAACGAGCGCTACCGCTACCTGCTCTCCAAGGGCTCCACGGGCCTGTCGATGGCCTTCGACCTGCCCACCCAGCTGGGCCTGGACTCCGACAACCCGCGCTGCCTGGGCGAGGTGGGCCGCACCGGGGTGGCGATCGACACGATCGACGACATGCGCACGGCCTTCGACGGTATCCCGCTGGATCAGGTCTCCACGTCGATGACGATCAACGCCCCCGCCGCCTGTCTGCTGTTGCTCTACGAGCTGGTCGGCGAGGAGCAGGGCGTACCCGCGGAGAAGCTGCGGGGCACCACCCAGAACGACGTGCTCAAGGAGTACATCGCGCGCGGCAACTACATCTACCCGCCCGAGCCCACGATGCGGCTGACCACGGATCTGTTCCAGTACTGCCACGAACGGGTGCCCAAGTGGAACACGATCTCGATCTCGGGCTACCACTTCCGCGAGAAGGGCTGCTCAGCCGTGCAGGAGGTCGCCTTCACGCTCTCCTCGGGCATCGCCTACGTGCAGGCCGCGATCGAGAAGGGCCTCTCCGTCGACGAGTTCGCCCCCCGGCTGGCGTTCTTCTTCAACGGCCACAACAACGTCTTTCAGGAGGTCGCGAAGTTCCGCGCGGCCCGGCGGATGTGGGCGGAGATCATGCGCGAGCGCTTCGGGGCCACCAACCCGAAGGCGACGATGCTGCGCTTTCACACCCAGACCGGCGGCGTGACGCTCACCGCCCAGCAGCCCGAGAACAACATCGTGCGCGTCGCCTTGCAGGGCTTCGCGGCGGTCTGCGGCGGCACCCAGTCCCTGCACACCAACGGCTTTGACGAGGCGCTGGCGCTGCCCACCGAGCACGCGGCCAAGATCGCGCTGCGCACCCAGCAGATCCTCGCGCACGAGTCCGGGGCGGCCGACACCGTGGACCCGTTCGCGGGCTCCTACTTCGTGGAGGCCCTCACGGACGAGATCGAATTGCGCTCCAAGGAGCTGATCGGCAAGGTCGACGCGCTGGGCGGCTCGGTCAACGCGATCCAGTTCATCACGGGCGAGATCGACGAGTCGGCCTGGGGCTACCAGGAGCGCTACCGCATCGGCCAGGACATCGTGGTGGGCGTCAACAAGTACGAGGAAGAGGGCATCGAGGTACCCGACCTGCTGCGGGTGGACCCCGAGTCCGAGCGCGAACAGGTGGGCCGCCTGAGCGAGTTCAAGGCCAGTCGCGACCAGACGCTTGCCGAGCGGCGTCTGGAGGAGTTGCGCGACGTCGCGCGCGGCGGCGAGAACCTGTTGCCGGCGATCCGTCAGGCCCTGAAGGATCGTTGCTCGCTCGGGGAGGTCTGCGGAGCGATGCAGGACGTCTTCGGCAAGTACGCGCCGACGTTCTGACGCCGACGCTCTGAGTTTCCGCCCGAGGGGGAAGGTGTTTCCGCCCGAGGCGGGGGTTATGGTGCGCACACGATGTTTCCCGCCGTGACCTTCTACTCCGTGGTGCTCGTCGTGCACATCCTGGCCGTGGTGATCGGCTTCGGGGTCACCTTCGCCTACCCCGTGATGTATGCGGTCGGCGTTCGCACGGAGCCTCGCTCGATGCCGGGCTTGCACCGCATCCAGGATCACGTCGGCAAGCGCGTGATCTCTCCCGGCATGGTCGTGGTGCTGGCCGCCGGCATCTATCTCACGAGCAAGCTGGAAGTGTGGAGCGATTTCTACGTGCAGTGGGGTTTCGGCGCGATCATCGTGCTGGGCGGCCTGGGCGGCGCCTTCTTCTCACCGCGTGAGCGGCGTCTGGCCGCGCTCGCCGAGCGTGACATCGCAAACAGCGGCGAGGGCGAGGTGAGCTTCAGCGAGGAGTATCTGGCGCTCAGGCGACAGGTACTGCGCGTCGGCCTCTTCGCAAACGTGCTGATCGTGGCCACGGTTTACTTCATGGTCACCCAGACCGGCGCCTAGAAACAGCCGGACCGCGCTCGCGCGGGCAGCGAAACGAGGCGTTTGCCAGCAGCGCTCCACGGTTGCCGCTTGACGCCAGAATGAGGGACGCGCACTAACTCGAACTATTAATAGCGTCCGTATAATGGGACTATGGCTGGAGATCTGAGCGCCACCTTCGGCAGATGGGGGCCGAGGCACCCACACCTGGCCGACTGGGGCGGGCGTGCGGCGATCTCGATAGCCGACCGGTTCTTCTCCTACCACGGCCTGCACCGTGTGGAGAGCAAGCTCGCGCGCGCCCGCGTCGATGCGCTGGCACAGACGATCCGATCCGGGCGCGAGGCCTACGTGCTGGGGTTCAATACCGCCAGCCACAATTCCGGGGCCGCGCTCGTGCGAGTCTCAGAGCGCCGCGGAGTCGAGCTGGTGTGCAACGAAGAGGAGGAGCGATACACCGCGGTGAAGCACTGCCGCGATTATCCCGAGCACTCGATTGAGTCGGTCAAGCAGCAGATGCGAACGCTTGGCGTCAGGCCCGAGGATCTCGCCGCATGCGTGGGCAGCTTCGACTACGCGGCCCTCGGCAGCGTGATCATGGTGCGCCCCCTGCTCGAGGAAGCGCCGGCGAGCATGATTCTGCTCCACGAGCGCTCGGGACGAGGCAAAGCGGCGCTCGCCGTCAGCGGCACGGCGGCGGTGGCCCGGGCTCCCGCCCGCCTCGGCGAGCAGCTGGGCCTGAAGCGCCCGATGCCGATCATCGGGGTGCGCCACCACGACTGTCACGCATACCTCAGCTACGCGGTCTCGCCCTTTGCGGCCTGCGATGAGTCCGTGATGCTGCTCGTCGTCGACGGGGGCGGGGACGACGCCTGCTCCTCGCTTTACAGCTGCCGCTCCGGCCGGCTCACGCTGCTGAGCGCCCGGGGCATGAATCAGCTCGCCTCGATCGGGCGGACCTATGAAGTCCTCAGCGCGACGCAGGGCGGCTGGCCCTCGGGAAGCTCCGAAGGTCGTTACATGGGCGCGGCCGCCTGGGGCGACGGCAAACGCCTCACCAACCACTATTACCGACGGCTCAAGCACCTCTTTCACTTCGGGGCCGACGGTGAAGTTCACCTCAACCGGGCGCTCGCCAACTGGACGAGATCCTCGTGGGATCAGCCCTACACCGAGGAGCTGATCGACATCCTCGGCGACCCCATCGCACTCAAAGAGATGTGGCATCCGGACGCCATCCTGAACGTCGAGGACATCCGCCACCCCCAGACCACCCGCGACCGCGTGGACAAGGCGGCCGCCGTGCAGATGGTGTTCGAGGACGCGATGGTCCACATGGTGGATCACCTGATTCGCAGGACCAACAGCCACCGGCTCGTGCTCAGCGGCGGGGCGGCCCTGAACTGCGTCGCCAACATGCGTCTGCTCGAATGCTTCGACGAGCACTGGTACGAGCGCAACCTCGGGCTCAAGGACACCAGGCTACAGATCTGGGTGCCCCCGATCCCGAGCGACCCGGGTACGCCGATGGGCGCGGCCTACGCCTTTGCGATGCGCGCGGGCGCGCGCCCGGGACCCCCGTTGCGCCACGCCTTCTACTGCGGCGTGGCCCCCAGCACCGCCAAGATCCGAGCGGCGGTGAGCGCCGAGCCGGCCGCCGCCGGCATGCCGCTGGGCGACTGCTCCGACCCGGCCACGATGGACCACGTGGCCGACCTGCTCGCCCACCTGGTGGCCAACGACGGGATCATGGGCCTCTACCAGGGGTGCTCGGAGACCGGGCCGCGCGCGCTCGGGCATCGCAGCATCCTCGCCAACCCGTGCAACCCCGATACCCGGCGCCTGCTCAACGAACGCGTCAAGCACCGCGAACTGATCCGCCCGCTGGCCCCGATGCTGACGCGTGCCGCCGCCGAGCGCTTCTTCTACCTGGAGGACGGCGCATCCAGCGAGGACTACAACGCCTACAACTACATGGTGCTCACCGCGCGGGCACGGCCGGTGGCGTTCGAGACCATCCCCGCCGTGATCCACAACGACGGGACCGGACGCCTCCAGATCGTGCGGCCCGACATCGACCCGCTCTGTCACGAGTACCTGCTCGCGATGGGACGCAAGGTCGGCGTCGAGGCGTCGGTGAACACCTCCCTCAACGTCGGGGCGCCGATCGCACACACCCCCACGCAGGCGATCACCACGCTCAAGCGCGCGCACGGCATGGACGGGCTCCTGATGATCGGCCACGACCTACAGGCGACGCTCGTGTGGTTGGAGGATCGCACCGAGATCCGCGAGCGGCTCATGGAGTCCGTCCGGGGATGGGCGCAGGAAACCGGGTTCCCGCTGCCCGACCACGGCAGCCGCCTGACCCAGACCTGAGCGCTACCCTGACAGACCGATGAGCAGCGCGACGAGCACTTCCCGGCAGGGGTACCGCACGGCGGTCGTGGGCGCCACCGGACAGGTGGGCACCCTGATGCTACGTCTGCTGCGCGAGCGCGGATTTCCGGCGAGCGAGATCGTGCCCTTCGCCTCCGAGCGCTCGGCCGGACGCGAGCTTGAGGGCGTCGGCATCGTCCAGCCCCTGAGCGAGGAGACGATCCAGGGCTTTGACCTGGCGCTCTTCTCGGCCGGCGGAACCACCTCCGGCGAGTGGGCGCCACGCTTCGCCGCGGCGGGCGCGGTCGTGGTCGACAACTCCTCGTACTGGCGCATGCACGACGACGTGCCGCTGGTCGTCAGCGAGGTCAACCCCGATGCCCTGGAGCACCATCGCGGCATCGTGGCAAACCCGAACTGCTCCACGATGCAGATGGTCGTAGCCCTCAAGCCGCTCCAGCAGGCTGCGGGCATCGAGCGCCTGGTGATCTCCACCTACCAGGCGGTCTCGGGGACCGGCAAGCGCGCCGTCGAGGAGCTGCTGGATCAGTCCCACGCGCTGCTGCACGATCGCGAGATCGCGCCACCCAGCTCCTACGCCCACCAGATCGCGTTCAACGCGCTCCCCCACGCCGGTAGCTTCGCGCCGGGCGAGGACCACACCGACGAGGAGCGCAAGCTGGTCAACGAGACCCGCAAGATTCTTGAGGATCCTTCGATCCGGATCAGCGCCACCTGCGTACGCGTCCCCGTTGTGATCGGCCATTCCGAGGCCGTCAACGTGCAGACGCGCGAGGATCTCTCCCCCGAGCGCGCGCGCGAGCTGCTCGCGGCGGCCCCCGGGGTGAGTGTGCTGGACGACCCCGCCGCCGCCAGTTACCCACTTGCGATCCAGGCCGCCGGGCACGACGAGGTGTTCGTCGGGCGCATCCGCCGCGACGCCGGGCACGAGCGCGCACTGGACATGTGGATCGTGGCCGACAATCTGCGCAAGGGCGCGGCCACCAATGCGGTGCAGCTCGCGGAGCTGCTGCACGAGCGGGGCTTGATCGGCGCACAGCGCACCGGCGCGCCCGCCTGACCGTCGCGCAGGCCGTCGTCGACCTCGGCGAGACGTCGATCCTCGATCCTCATCCATGCGACTTGTGCGAATCCGCACGCTGAAGGAGTAACGCGAGATCGCTCGAACACGGTGGGCGATGCTCTCCGAGGCGCAGCGCACCCTGGTCAAGTCCCCGCCCGAGCTTTGGGCCGAGCTGAGCGACGCCGACTCGCTCGCTCGGCATCTCAGCGCGCTCGGCGAGATCCGCATCACGCGCCTGGAGCCCGAGAAGGCCGTGGAGTGGGAGGGCGAATCGATCAGGGGCACCGTCGCGCTCGCCGCCTCAGGCTGGGGCACCAAGGTCACCCTGACCGCGACCCGTGAGCCGCCCGAGCCCGAGCCGACCCCCGCGCCGGAGCCCGAGCCGGAGCCGGAGACGACACCGGAGGCGACCGTCGAGCCCGAACCGCTCCTCGAGCCCGCGCCCCAGTCGCGACGAGGCTTCTTCGCGCGCCTGTTCCGCCGCCGCCAACAGCCGCGGCAGACCGAGGTCGTGGCGGCAGAGCCCGTGGTCGAGCCCGCGCCCGCGCCCGCGCCGGAGTCCGAGGCCCCCGAGCCACAGCTGCCCGATCTCGCGGCCGAGCTGGCGGCCGCCGAGGAGCTGATCACCGACCAGACCACGGCGGTGCTCACGGCCGTCCTGGACCGCCTCGGCGCGGCCCACCACCGTCCCTTCTCGCGGGCCTAGCGGCCCGCCGACCCAGCCGAGCAGACCAAGCGGGCCCGGGCGCGGATAACATCCGGCGCCGCATGCGCCAGAAGGCCCCCGAGACATACGAGGAGAAGCTCGCCCAGCTGCACGAGCTGCGCGAAGCGGCGATCCACTCTTCGCCCGAGGCGGAGGAGAAGCAGCACGCCCGCGGCAAGTACACCGCTCGCGAGCGTGTCGAGAAGCTGCTCGATCCGGGTTCCTTCCAGGAGCTGGACACCTTCGTGCGCCACCGCACCCACGACTTCGAGATGCAGAAGAACCGGCCCTGGGGCGACGCGGTGGTGACCGGTCACGGCACGATCGACGGCCGCACCGTTTGCGTGTTCAGCCAGGATTTCACCGTTTTTGGCGGTTCGCTGGGCGAGGTGATGGGCGAGAAGATGTGCAAGATCATGGACCTGGCCGCCAAGATCGGCTGCCCCGTGATCGGCATCAACGACTCCGGGGGCGCCCGCATCCAGGAGGGCGTGGTCTCCCTGGGCGCCTACGGCGACGTGTTCGTGCGCAACGTCAAGTGCTCCGGGGTGATCCCCCAGATCAGCCTGATCATGGGGCCCTGCGCGGGCGGCGCGGTGTACTCCCCCGCGATCACCGACTTCATCTTCATGGTCAAGGAGACCTCGCACATGTTCATCACCGGCCCCGACGTGATCAAGACGGTGACCGGCGAGGAAGTCGAGTTCGAGGAGCTGGGCGGCGCGATGTCCCACAACACCAAGTCGGGCGTGGCGCACTTCGCCTCCGAGGACGAGGACGCCTGTCTTGAGGACTGCCGCTACCTGGTGAGCTTCCTGCCCCAGAACAACATGCAGACCGCGCCGCGGATCGCGCCCGGCGACGACCCGCTGCGGATGGACCCCGAGCTGGACACCGTAGTCCCGGACAACCCCAACAAGCCCTATGACATGCGCAACGTGGTGCGCCTGATCGTCGACGACGGCGAGTTCTTCGAGGTGCACGAGCACCACGCCAAGAACATCATCTGCGGCTTCTCGCGTCTGGACGGCTACGCGGTCGGGATCGTCGGCAACCAGCCCAACCACATGGCCGGGGTGCTCGACATCGACGCCTCCGCCAAGGCCGCGCGCTTCGTGCGCACCTGCGATGCCTTCAACATCCCGCTGATCACGTTCACCGACGTGCCCGGATTCCTCCCGGGCACCGCCCAGGAGTGGGGCGGGATCATCCGCCACGGCGCCAAGCTGCTGTACGCGTTCACCGAGGCCACGGTCCCCAAGATCACGGTGATCACGCGTAAGGCCTACGGCGGCGCCTACGACGTGATGGCCTCAAAGCACCTGCTGGCCGACTTCAACTTCGCCTGGCCCACCTCGGAGGTCGCGGTGATGGGGCCCGAGGGCGCGGTCAACATCATCTACCGGCGCGACATCGCCGGTAGCCCCACCCCCGACGAACGCCGCGAGAAGCTGATGGCCGACTACAAGGCGCGCTTCGCCAACCCCTACACGGCGGCCGAGCGCGGCTACATCGACGACGTGATCGTCCCTCACGAGACCCGGCCCAAGCTGATCTCGGCGCTGCACACGCTCTTGACCAAGCACGAACCGGGCCCCAGGCGCAAGCACGGCAACATCCCGCTGTAGGGACCGTCCTCAGCCGCCGGTGGGACTGCGATTCCTGCGCCCGGCGCGCTCCCCGAGCCACAGCCACAGCGGATAGGTCGTGAAGATCAGGGCCGAGACCAGGTGGGTGCGGCGACTCACGCGGCGATGATCGAGCTTGAAGACGCCCGAGTTCAGCATCCAGTCGCGGCCGTCCGCAGCGCGGCACGCCTCCCAGATCCGCCGGGTCCAGGACAGATTGAAATACAGCGAAATGCTGGTGGCCAGGAACACGCCGAGCGTGGTCTTGCTCACCGCGCTCGCGGCGGGCGTCTCCTCGGGCATCAGCCGGCCGTAGGCGCGTCCGGTGGCGTACAGCCAGGGGGGGTCGATCAGGAATGACATCGCAATGCTCCTTGGTTCTCGCGGTGATTGGAAACTGTCGTTCGGATCATGCGGGGGCGGGCTCGTGTACCTGCGTGATGCGTGGCTCGGCCATCGACTCCGGCGCCAGCTCCTCTTCAGGCGCGGCGCGGCCCAGCAGGTGGAAGGCCAGACGGGTGGCCAGCGCCATGATCGTCAGCTGCGGGTTCACCCCGAGCGAGCTGGGCAGCACGCTGCCGTCGGCGACGTACAGGCCCTCGCAGCCGTGCACCCGCAGGTCGGAATCGACCACTCCCCGCGCCGGATCGCCGTCGGCGCGCGCGGTCCCCAGGGGATGGAACGCCATCAGCGTCAGGTCCGATGCGCGCAGCTGCAGCGCCCGCAGCGGCTCCAGCTCGCCCGCGGCCAGCGGACCCAGCCCCTCGACCGGGTAGATCACGGTGTGCGCGCCCGCCGCCGCGTACAACTCGCCCAGGCGTTCGAGCGCGAACTTGAAGGCCGCCACGTCGTGGGGGATCAGCTCGTAGCGGATCTCCGGGCGCCCGAAGCGCTTGCGCACCAGACCGCGCGAGCGGTCGGAGACCATCGCCCCGAACTGGGACATGTGGCGGTAGTCGAGCATCAGCTCGCGCGTGCTCCGCGCCGGGTGGGCGGCCAGCGAGGCGGCGGTGTAGTCGGGCGGCCCGCCGGCCCCCTCGAACATGATCCCCCGATCGGCGAACTCGTCGATGAAATAAGACTGGGGCACCCCGCGGGCCATGTCGATTTCCTCGTCGAACATGGCCTTGACGGCCAGGGCCGGATGGATCGAGAGGTTGGCGCCCAGTTCGCCGCTGCCCATCCCTAAGCCCTGCTCGGCGAGCAGCAGCGGCGTGTGGATCGCGCCCGCCGCCAGCACCACCAGATCGGCGCTCACCTCCAGGCGTCCCCCACCGGCGGTGACGGCCACCACGCCGACGGCGCGACCGCCACGCGTGAGGATCTCGCAAACCCGTGCGCCGGTGTAGGTGACCGCACCGGCCTCCCAGGCGCGCGGCACGTAGGTGATGCCCACGTGCTGCTTGGCCGAGGTGGGACAGCCGAAGTTGCAGACCCCCGAGCCCACGCAGCCGCGCACGTTGCGGTGGATGAAGTCTCCCGACCAGCCCAGGGCCTGCGCCCCGCGACGTACCACCAGCGCGTTGCGCCCCGCGATCTCCGGGGGAACCTTGACGACGTTGACTTCGCGTTCCACGCGCCTGAAGAAGGGATCGAGCGCCTCGGGGGTCAGGTCCTCAAGACCGAACCGCCGCCCCCACAGATCGAGGATCGCGCGCGGCGTGCGAAAGCAGGTGCCCGAGTTGATCAGGCTGGTGCCGCCGACGCCCTGTCCGAGCGGCAGCCCGATCGCGACGTTGCCGAGGCTCGCGGTCTGGGCGGCGTCGCGGTAGAGCAGCGAGGTCATCTCGCTGGGGCGCGCCGTGAAGCGGTCGGGCCAGAAGTGCTCGCCCTCCTCGATCATGGCCACCCGCAGGCCGCCCTCGGCCAGCTCCTTGGCCACGGGGGCGCCACCCGCGCCGGTCCCGACCACGACCGCATCGACCCGTACCCGCCGCGTGTCGCTGATCCGGGCTCCGTCCTTGAGGCGCTCGACGGTGGGCCTGAAGGCGCCGTGACCGTCGGTGTAGGCGGCCCCGGTGGTGGGCCGGGTCGACGCCGCGCCGGGCAGCTCGCTCGGCACCGGGCTCACGGCCGCTGCTCGGCGCGCCGCAGCTCGCGCCCCCGGCGCATGTTGGCCTCGGCGTCGTAGCCCAGCTGGGCCATGACCGCGGGGTCGCCGTAGTAGCAGAGCAGGATCAGCGTCTTCACGGCGCGCACGAGATCGCGCAGCGCGCGCGGCGGCAGGTGCTCGGCGCGCACCAGCCAGCGCCGACGCCGTGCCTCCTCGAGTCCTCGCAGGCGGTGCCCGGCGCCGAGCAGCAGCGGGGCGATCTCGGCCAGGTGGAGCACCACGCGCAGCCCGATCCGGTTCAGCCGCGGGGAGCGTTGCAGCCAGGTGTCGAAGGTCACGAGCGCCTGGGTGTCCCTGACGGCGGGCAGGGGCAGCTCGGGGGCGACGAAGCCGTCGGCGAGGCAGGTGAAGATCGACGCCTCGCGCGCTCCGATCGCGGCGAGCCTCATGTCGGCCTCGCAAGCGGGCGTGCGGGCCTCATCCCGAGATGTCCGCCAGGCCCGAAACGTCCGCCAGGCCTGAAACGTCCGCGAGGCTCGCCTGTTGCAGACCGGCCAGCTCAGCGACGGCGGCGAACGCACCGGCGCGGTCGCCCTCGGAGACGGCGGCGGCGGCGCGGGCATAGAGCGGGGCGAGGGCCCGGTATTCCTCGACGACCGCGCGGAACAGCTCGGCGCGCGCGAAGTAGAGGTCGCGCAGGGTGTTCATGATCAGCACGAACACGATGTTGCCGGCGGCGTCGATCATCTCGGCGAAGTACGCGAAGTCAAGCGCCTGTGCGGCCTCCGCATTGGGGGCGACCGCGAGTTCCCGGGCAATCTGAAGCAGGCGCAGGGCCTGGGCCTCGGTGCGTCGCTCCGCGGCCAGCCGCGCCACCTCGGCGAGCATCGCGGTACGTGCCTCCAGCACGGCGGCGAGCGTCCCGCGGTCCAGACCGGCGGCGCCGAAGATGGCGTGGCCCAGCACGTCGAGCGCCCCGTGGGCGCGCCAGTCCCGCACGCGCATCGCATCGCCTTGGCGGACTTCGAGTAGCCGCAACTGCTCCAGGCGCTTGATGGCCTCGCGCACGGGGGCGAGGTTCACGCCGAGATCGGCCGCCAGCCGCCGCTGGGTGGGGAGCTTCTCACCGGGGGCGTAGCGCCCGCTGAGGATCGCCTCGCAGAGCACCCGGAATACCTGGTCGGAGACAAGGCTGCGGTCGATGCTCGGCACGGTCATCCATCAGATTGTACGGAGTTCCGAACAATTTGTTTAGCGGCGCGCACTCCGGAGCGCAGCGCAGTCGTGTCACACTTGGGGCGTGCCCAATCGCCGCCCCCAGCTCACTCTGATCAGCCCATCCGCCTCACCCGAGGAAGCGGCGGCGATCACGGCCGCGCTGGAGCGCTTCATGCGCGCAACCGCACCGGTCTTCGCGGCGAGCGGCGAGCCCCAGGATCCCTGGACGCGGGCGGCACTGCTGAAGGGCGTGGAACGCGAGCCGGGCGGCAGCGGCCCCTGGGGAGATGCGCACCCCTGGCGCTGAGCCCTTCGGCTCCCGGTAGCGACTCCCGGCGAAATACCTGAAAGACGCCCGCCTTTATGTATATTGTCAATTGTTTCCTCCCCGTACTCACCCCGCAAGGAGACCGTTAGTCCCATGGAGCCCGGTTCGGCCACACAGCTAGAGCAGACCCCGACGGAGCAGAGCAGCGGTCGCGGCACGCTCGCCGACCCGGAGGTCTACGAGAACGTCCCGGGACACATCATCCCGATCCTCACGCGCGAGTACGACGACTTCAAGACCGAGGCCACCAAGTTCCTCGCCGGTGGGACGCCCGAAGACGAGTTCATCAAGTTCCGTCTCAGACAGGGCGTGTACGGTCAGCGCCAGCCGGACGTGCAGATGATCCGCGTGAAGCTCCCCTTCGGCGGGGTCACACCGGAGCAGATGGAGGCGTTCGCCGCGGTGGTCGAGAAGTACGTGCCCCTGCGCAAGGGGCACATCACCACGCGTCAGAACATCCAGATGCACCACATCCCGCTGCCCGAAGCCGAGCTGGCGATCCGCGAGCTGGGAGAGGCCAAACTCTCAAGCCGCGAGGGCTGCGGCAACACGGTCCGCAACGTCACCGGCGACCCCTGGGCGGGTGTGGCTGAGGACGAGCTGTTCGACCTCACCCCCTACGCGGGCGCCTACGTGCGCTACTTCGTGCGCCACCCCACGACGCAGATGATGCCGCGCAAGATCAAGACCTCCTTCGACGCCAGCCCACGCGACCGCGCGATCAGCGGCATCCACGACATCGCCTACCGGGCGCGGGTCAAGCAGATCGAGGGTCGCGGCGAGGTCCGCGGCGCGGAGATGCTGGTGGGCGGCGGCACCTCGATCATGCCCCGCGTGGCGCCGGCGCTGTGCGACTTCGTGGAGCTGGACAACGGCGAATACCTGAAGTACGCCGAGGCGGTCTTCCGGATCTTCGACCGCCAGGACTGGCTGCGGGTCAACCGCGCCCGTGCCCGCATCAAGGTGTTCGTCGACAAGTTTGGCATCGAGGAGCTGCGCCGCCAGGTCGAGGAGGAGCTGAAGGGCGACTGGGTCGCCGAACGCGACTTCTCGGTCGAGCATCGTCTGTTCGTGGACGACGAGGAGGCCGGCGCACCGGCGGCGCCCGTGAGCTACGGCAGCCCCAACGGCGACCTCTCCGAGTTCGAGCGCTTCCGCACGGCCAACGTGCGCGCGCAGAAGCAGGAGGGCTTCGTCACGGTCGAGGTCAAGGTCATCCGCGGCGACCTCACGCCCGAGCAGTTCCGCGGGCTGGCGGCGATCATGCGCGCCCACTGCGGCGGCTACGCCCGCACCACGGTGCAGCAGAACTTCGTGCTGCGCTGGGTGCGCGAGGAGAGCGTCTATGACGTCTGGAAGGCGCTCGGCGCGCTCGGCCTGGGCGAGGGGGGCTCACGGGAGATCAACGACGTGGTCTCCTGCCCGGGCACCGACTCCTGCAAGCTCGGTATCACCAGTTCGATGGGACTCAACCAGGCGATCGAAGAGCGCATCGAGGCGATGAACATCACCGATCCGCTGACCCGTCAGATCCACATCAAGATGAGTGGCTGCCCGAATGGTTGCGGTCAGCACCACCTCGGGGCGATCGGCTTCTACGGCGCCTCGATCAAGGTCGGGGAGCACACGATCCCGGCCTACATCCCCCATGTGGGCGGCGTCTTTGAAGGCGGCGAGGTGGCGTTTGGCAAGCGTCTGAAGCTGCGCTTGCCGGCCAAGCGCGTCCCCGAGGCGGTCGAGCGCTGGCTGCGCCACTACGAGGCGACCCGCAACGAGGGCGAGGGCTGGGGCGACTTCGTGGAGCGTGTCGGCAACCCGGAGCTTGAAGGGCTCGTCAAGGAGCTGTCGCTGCCGGCCGAGTTCAGCCTGGAGACCATGAACACCTTCATCGACTGGAACCGCAACGTGCCCTTCCAGGTGATCCGCGGCGAGGGCGAGTGCGCGGTCTAACCCACACGCCTGACCCGCCGGCCGCCGTGGCCGACGGGAGCGACCCCGCGCGCAGCCTCTCCGAGACGCTGCGCACCGCCGTGGAGCGCCACGGCGGGCGGGTGGTGCTGCTGTGCTCCTTCCAGAAGGAGGAGTCGGTGCTGCTGGAGGAGCTGCTCGCGCTCGGTGGCGGACAGACACAGGCGCGGATCGTGACGATCGACACCGGCGTGCTGTTCCCCGAGACCCTCAAAACCTGGCGGGCATTCGAGGAGCGTTTCGGGATCACGATCGAGGTGCAGGACGCAACCGGACCGGGCGGACCCTGGACCGGACCCGAGCACTGCTGTTCGGTGGCCAAGGTGGCGGCCCTCAAGCGCTCGTTGGACGGCGCCGAGGGCTGGATCACGGGCATCCGCCGCGAGCAGGGTCCCACGCGCGCCGCCACCGAGCCGATCGAACGCGACGAGCAGCGGGGCATCTGGAAGTACAACCCGTTGGCCCACTGGACCGAGAAGGATCTCTGGCGGCGGATTCACGAGCGCGACATTCCCTACAACCCGCTGCACGACCAGGGCTACGCCTCGATCGGGTGCGCCCCCTGCACGCAGCCCGGCAGCGGTCGCGACGGCCGCTGGGCGGGCACCGACAAGACCGAGTGCGGCCTGCACGTGGACGGCCCCGCCCCAGTCGCGTCGGACCAGAACGCAGCCTGATGCTGGGAATCAGCCCTGAAATAGTGCTGTTCGGCCTTGGGGTGGGAATCCTGATCGGGCTCACCGGCATCGGCGGCGGATCGCTGATGACGCCGCTGTTGATCATCGTGCTGGGCGTTCAGCCGGTGGTGGCCATCGGCACCGACCTCACCTACGGCGCGATCACCAAGACGCTGGGCGGCTGGCGTCACCTGCGCAAGGGCACCGTCGACATCACGGTCTCCAAGTGGCTGGCGTTCGGGAGCGTCCCCGGCGCGCTGCTGGGAGTGTTGTTGGTAGACCGCCTGCACAAGGCCTACGGCAAGCATTTCGACCACGTCCTGCTCGCCTGCGTGGCGGGCGCGTTGCTGATGGTGGCCACGGTCGTGCTCGTGCGGACCTTCCTGCTCGGACGCTTGGCGGAAGGCGAGCGCGAGACGTTCCAGTTCACGACGCCCACCCGCGTGGCCGCGGTCGCGCTCGGGTTCGTGCTGGGAACGATTCTCGGCCTAACCTCGGTCGGCAGCGGGGCCATGATCGGCGTGGCGCTGATCGTGCTGTTCCGCCTCACCCCCCAGCGGGTGGTGGGCACCGACGTGTTCCACGCCGCCCTGCTGCTCTGGGTGGCGGGCATCGCGCACATGATCAGCGGCAACGTGGACTACGGCCTGGTCGGCAACATCCTGATCGGCTCGATTCCCGGCGTGTGGATCGGCTCCCACTTCATCGACCGCGTGCCCGCCTATGCGCTGCGTGTGACCCTCGGGGCCGTACTACTGGGCTCGGCCCTGGCGATGATCAACAACGCCGGCGGCAAGATGCCGATCGGCGTGATCTTCGGGGCCCCCATCGTTGTCGGGATCGCAGGGTTCCTGGCGCGCCACTCCGGGCGTGTCATGGCAAGTGCCCGGCCCACACTCGCCGTTGGCAAAGCCGCGCTGGGTGCAGGCAAAGCGGGGTTGCCCGCACAGGAGGGGTCGTGAACGTGGTAGCCCGCCCCCAGCTCAGCCACCTGCGAGCCCTGGAGTCCGAGGCGATCCATGTGATGCGCGAGGTCGCGGCCGAACTGGAGCGTCCGGTGCTGCTGTTCAGCGGCGGCAAGGACTCGATCGTGCTGCTGCGCCTCGCCGAGAAGGCCTTCCGCCCGGCGCCGTTCCCGTTTCCGCTGATGCACGTCGACACCGGGCACAACTTCGACGAGGTGATCGAGTTCCGCGACCGCCGCGTGGCCGAACTGGGCGAGCGACTGATCGTGGCCAGCGTGCAGGATTCGATCGACAGCGGCCGCGCCGTCGAGGAGACCGGCCCCAGAGCCTCGCGCAACCGCCTACAGACCGTGACCCTGCTCGACGCACTCGCCGAGCACGGCTTTGACGCGGCCTTCGGGGGGGCGCGCCGCGACGAGGAGCGCGCCCGGGCCAAGGAGCGCGTGTTCTCCTTCCGCGACGACTTCGGCCAGTGGGACCCCAAGAACCAGCGCCCGGAGTTGTGGAACCTCTACAACGGGCGGATCCGCAAGGGCGAGAACGTGCGGGTGTTCCCGCTCTCCAACTGGACCGAGCTGGACGTGTGGGAGTACATCGACGAGGAGGGCCTGGAGGTCCCGTCGATCTACTTCGCCCACGAGCGCCAGGTGTTCAAACGCGACGGCATGCTCTACGCGTGGCGCGAGGGCACCGAGCTGATCGAGGGCGAGGAGATCTTCTCCGAGACCGTGCGCTACCGCACCGTGGGTGACATGAGCTGTACCGGCGGGGTGCGCTCGCAGGCGAGCACCCTGGAGGAAGTCGTGGTCGAGATCGCCGCGACCCGCATCACCGAGCGCGGCGAGACCCGCGCGGACGATCGCGTCTCGGAGGCCGCCATGGAGGACCGCAAGAAGGCCGGCTACTTCTAGTGCGCGCCGAACATCTTGATGGGCCCCCCACAGGGGGGCCGGCGGCGTCTCGCAGTGGGATACGTGGGGTGCAGCGATGACTCTGGATCTCTTGCGCTTCACCACGGCGGGCTCGGTCGACGACGGCAAGAGCACGCTGATCGGGCGGCTGCTGTACGACTCCAAGCAGGTCTTCGAGGACCAGCTGCAGCACGTGGCCGAGGCCAGCCTGCGCCGCGGCGGGGAGGGCGTGCTCGACTTGGCGCTGCTCACCGACGGCCTGCGCGCCGAGCGCGAGCAGGGGATCACGATCGACGTGGCCTACCGCTACTTCGCCACGCCCAAGCGGCGGTTCATCATCGCGGACTGTCCCGGGCACCGGCAGTACACGCGCAACATGGTGACCGGCGCCTCCACGGCTGACCTCGCGGTGATTCTGCTCGACGCCCGCCGCGGGGTGCTGGAGCAGTCCAAACGCCACGCCTTCATCAGCGCGCTGTTGGGCATCCCCCACCTGGTGGTGGCGGTCAACAAGATGGACCTCGTCGAGTACTCGCGCGAG
Source organism: uncultured Solirubrobacterales bacterium (assembly GCA_963813115.1). Classification (GTDB taxonomy): domain Bacteria; phylum Actinomycetota; class Thermoleophilia; order Solirubrobacterales; family Solirubrobacteraceae; genus Palsa-744. The sequence goes on along the minus strand of CAWEXS010000002.1, from coordinate 943,412 downwards.
CGCTTCGAAGAGCTGGCCGAGGAGTTCGCCGCGTTCGCCGCCAAGTTCGAGGAGGTCAGGGATATCACCTACATCCCGATCTCGGCTCTGGAGGGCGACAACGTGGTCGATCGCTCCGAGCACATGCCGTGGTTCGAGGGAGCGCCACTGCTGGAGGTGCTGGAGCAGGTCGAGGTCTCCTACGACCACCCCTACGACACTCCCGCGCGGTTCCCGGTCCAGTGGGTGATCCGCCCCGCCGGGGGCGACGGTCCGGAGCGGATCGGCGGCAGCGACTACCGGGGCTATGCCGGCCAGCTGGCCAGCGGCGCGCTGCGCACCAATGACGAGGTGATGGTCCTGCCCGGCGGCCGGCGCACCCGGATCGCGTCGATCGACACATTTGACGGCGAGTTGGAGGAGGCGATCGCGCCGGTCTCGCTGACGCTGCGCCTGGAGGACGAGCTGGACATCTCCCGCGGCGAGCTGATCTGTCGCCCGGATGAGGCGCCGACGGTGGCGCGTGAGCTTGAGGCCGACATCTGCTGGCTGGCCGAGCAGCCCCTGCGACCGGGCGGGCGCTATCTGCTCAAGCACACCACTCGCAACGTGACGGCGATCGTGGAGGAGCTGCGCGATCGCGTGGACGTGCACTCGCTCGGGCGCTCGCCCGGCCCGCTGGAGCTGGAGCTGAACGACATCGGTCGCGTGCGTCTGCGCACCAGCGCGCCACTGGCCTTCGACTCATATCGTCGCAACCGCCGCACGGGCAGCTTCATCCTGATCGATGAAGCCAGCAACGAGACCGTGGGCGCCGGCATGATCACCGCCGCGGCCGCCTGAGCACAGCGGACAATCATCCATATATCGCAATGACCCCGGTTGACGGGCCGCCTTAACTGTGCGATAGTCGCCCCAGTTCGGAGGAGCGGAATATTTTCAAAGCCAAGTTGGTGTGGCGGCCTCCGCCGCGCGCCACGGCAGGTCAGGGCATCGAGCGCGAGAGCGCACCAGGGCGATGCCGTCTCGCGTCCGGGGTCTGTGGAGCGCTTTCCTCGGGCGCGAGTCGCCTGCCATCAAAGTGATGGACGCTCTGAGGCACCTTCAACGCACGACCGTCCTCCAAACCAATAATCTGCCGGCCCTCGATGTTCTCAAAAGTCCTGGTAGCCAACCGCGGCGAGATCGCCGTGCGCATCATGCGAGCCCTGGAGGAGCTGGGGATCGCGTCGGTGGGCGTCTACTCCGAGCTGGACCGCGAGGCGCTGCACGCCGCCCGCGCGCAGGAGGCTTACAACCTGGGCGAGGGCCCGGCCGCCGAGAACTACCTGAGCATCGAGAAGATCCTCGACGCCGCCCGGCGCTCGGGCGCCGAGGCGATCCATCCGGGTTACGGGTTCCTGGCCGAGAACGCGCCCTTCGCCCAGGCCTGCGAGGACGCCGGCATCGTGTTCATCGGTCCACCGGCCGGCGCGATCGAGGCGATGGGTTCAAAGACCCGTGCGCGTGAGCTGATGCAGAAGGCGGGCGTGCCGATCGTGCCCGGCACCACCGAGCCCGTCGCAAACGTCAAGGACGCCCTGAAGATCGCCAAGGGCGAGATCGGCTTCCCGGTCGCCGTCAAGGCAGCCGGAGGCGGCGGCGGCAAGGGCTTTCGCGTGGCGCTCACCGAGGCCGACCTGGAGGGCGCCTTCGAGGGGTCAAGCCGCGAAGGCGAGAAGTTCTTCTCCGACCCCACGGTCTACCTGGAGCGCTACCTGCACGACCCCCGCCACGTCGAGGTCCAGGTGCTGGCCGACAGCCACGGCAACGTGATCCACCTGGGCGAGCGCGACTGCTCGATCCAGCGCCGCCACCAGAAGGTAATCGAGGAGTCCCCGGCCCCGTCCTGGGTAGTCGATGAGGAGCTGCGGGCGCGCATCGGCGAGATCGGCGTCAACGCCGCCAAGGCCGTCAACTACGTGGGGGCCGGCACGATCGAGGGGCTGTTCTCGGCAGCCGAGGGGAAGGAGCCCGAATACTTCTTCCTGGAGATGAACACCCGCGTGCAGGTCGAGCACTGCGTGACCGAGATGACCACCGGGGTGGACATCGTGAAGGAGGGCATCCGCGCGGCCGCGGGCGAGCCGCTGGCCTACAAGCAGGAGGACATCCAGCTGCGCGGCCACGCGATCGAGTGCCGCATCAACGCCGAGGACGCCTCCAAGAACTTCGCCCCGGCCCCGGGCAAGATCGGCGCCTACCGCGAGCCGACCGGCCCGGGCGTGCGGGTGGACTCGGGTGTGGGCGCGGGCGGCGAGGTCTCGCCGATGTATGACCCGATGGTGGCCAAGCTGATCGTCTGGGACGCCGACCGCGAGCAGGCCACCAGGCGCATGCTGAGGGCGCTCTCCGAATACGAGATCGAGGGCCTGAAGACGCTGATCCCCTTCCACGAAGCGCTGCTGGCGACCGAACAGTGGGCCAAGGGCGAGACCTGCCGGGACCTGCTGGAGGACAAGACCTGGCTGAAGACGCTGGCCTTCCCCGCACCCGAGGCGCCCGGCGCGGAGGACGAGGAGGAGCAGGTCGAGCAGTCCTACACCGTGGAGGTCTCGGGCCGGCGCTTTGACGTGAAGGTGCTCGGGCCCCCGTTCGCGGGCGGCGGGGCCAACGGGGGATCTGCGGCGGGCGCACGCCAGGCTCCCAAGCGGGCCCAGCGCAAGTCCACCAGCGCGGGCGGCCCCGATATGCTGCCCTCGCCGCTACAGGGCAACATGTGGAAGGTCCTGGTCAAGCAGGGCGACACGGTTACCGAGGGACAGCTGCTGTGCATCATCGAGGCGATGAAGATGGAGAACGAGATCACGGCCCACAAGGCGGGCGTGATCGCCGAGCTGCCGATCACCGAGGGCGCCCCGATCGCGGCGGGCGCCCCGATCGCGACCATCAAGAGCGTCGAGGGCGAGGGCCAGTGACGCCCGCGATCAAGACCCTGCCGACGGGCCCAGCGGGAGCGGGAGTATGAGCGTCGACTACGCCGCCGTCGCCGCCGGCCTGAGCCAGGCGATCCCGTTCAACGTCCACCTCGGCCTTGAGACGATCACGGTGGCCGCCGATCACGGCGTGGTCAGGCTGCCGGACGCCGAGCACCTGCGCAACCACGTCGGCTCCCAGCACGCCGGGGCACTGTTCGCGGCCGGCGAGGCGGCCTCGGGCGCGGCCTTCGTGGGGTCTTTCCTGGACATCATGGGCGAGATAACCCCGCTGGCGGAGTCGGCCGAGATCGCCTACCGCAAGCTGGCCAAGGGCGAGATCAAGGCGACGGCGCGCTTCAATGAGGACCGCGACGCGATCCGCGCCACACTCGACGCTGAGGGGCGCGTGCGCTTTCCGATCGAGGTCGAGCTGACCGACGCTCAGGGTGTGGTGGTCGCCGAGATGACGGTGCGCTGGTACGTGCGCCGCCAGAGCAGCTCCTCCTAGACACAGCTGCCGGAGCCTCGCGCCCGCTCGCAGGGGGACTTGTCGGAGACGATCCCCGCAATTGCTTGACGCTTGGCCCGGCGTCGAGAACAGTGGAAGTCCTTCCGATTCTCGGATGAAATGCGACCGCGCGATGCGGACGAGGACTCCCTGTTGACCGATGGGCACCACAACAGCACGCACCGCCGTAATCGCCGATACGCGCGACCCCGCGTTGCTGATCTCGGTGGTCATCCCCTGCCTGAATGAGGCCGAGAACATCGACCTGTGCGTGAGGAGCGCACTGGGTGTCCTGGAGCTGGCGGGGATCGCGGGCGAGGTGGTGGTGGCCGACAACGCCTCGGATGACGGCAGCGCGGCGCTGGCCGAACTGGCGGGCGCCCGGGTGGTGCACGAGCCGATCCGCGGCTACGGCAGCGCCTATCTCGCCGGGTTCTCGGCGGCGCGCGGCGAGTACATCGTGATGGCCGACGCCGACCTCACCTACGACTTCAACGAGATCCCCCGGTTCCTGGGGCAGCTCGAAGCGGGCGCCGACATGGTGATCGGCAATCGCATGAACAACATCCACCCCGGCGCGATGCCGTGGCACCACCGCTACATCGGCAACCCGCTGCTCTCGGGCTTCCTGAACCTGCTCTTCCACACGGGGGTCAGCGACGCCCACTGTGGGATGCGCGCCTTCCGCCGCGATCGACTGGAACAGCTGGAGCTGAGAACCACCGGCATGGAGTTCGCCTCGGAGATGGTCATCCGGGCGGCCAAGTCCAAGCTCGACATCCGCCAGCTCGACATCGAATACCACCCGCGCGGCGGGGAATCCAAGCTGTCGAGCTTCCGCGACGGCTGGCGACACCTGCGCTTCCTGATCCTTCACTCCCCCAGGCACCTGTTCATCTTCCCGGGCGCCATCATGTCGCTGCTGGGCGGCCTGATCTCGCTGCTGGTGCTCAGCCGCATCAACCTGTTCGGGCGCCAGTGGGAAGTCCACACCCTGATCGCGGGCTCGCTGCTGCTGATCATCGGTGCACAGCTGGTCAGCCTCGGCCTCTGCGCACGCACCTACGCGACCTACTTCATGGGCGAGCACGACCCCTGGTTTGACCGGATGCGGGCCCGCTACCGCCTAGAGCACGGCCTGCTCTTGGGCGCCGCCCTGGCGTCGGTGGGGATCGCGATGCTGATCGCGATCCTGCTCAAGTGGATCGCCGACGGGCTGGGGACCCTCTCGGAGGAGCGCATCGCGATCGCCGCGGGCACCCTGCTGGTGCTGGGAGTGCAAGTCATCTTCTCCTCCTTCCTACTGAGCATCCTCGGCCTGCGCAAGCGCTAGCGGGTGCATGCCCGGCTGACACTGCTGGCGGGGCTGGTGCTGATCGTGCTCGGCGTCGGCTCGATCCTCTCGCGCGCACCCGCGCGCACAGCACGCTCGAACTACATCATCGCGCGGGAACCGAGCGTGATCCGCCCCCACGGCAGGGTCTGCCAGGCCGCCGAGACGCTGCCGCGCGACACCTCCGCGATTCGCGTCGCCTTGAAGTCGCTGGTCGGACCCCGGGTGACGATCGAAGCCATGGCCCACGGACGAGTGCTCGCGCGGGGCACGCGGGCCGCCGGGTGGAGCGGCAGAGCCGTGAGCATCCCTCTGAGCCGACGCGACGCCGCGGCGGCCGTGGTGACGATCTGCCTCACGCTACCCCCGAGCGGGACCGCCGAACTGGCCGGGGTGCACACGGCTGCTGCCCGCGCGGCGAGGATGGGCGGCGCACCGGCCCTCGGCAGGTTCAGAATCGAATATCTCACGCCGGGGCACAGCTCCTGGTGGTCGCTTGCCACCGCGGTGGCCCGGCGCATGGGTCTCGGCCATTTCTGGCCCGGCAGCTGGATCGCACCCTTCCTCCTCGCGCTGATGCTCGCCACCGCTTCGCTGGGAACATGGCTACTGACGCGCGAGCTGCCATGAGCACGCTCGCGCGAGCGCTGGACACACCGCCACAGCGGCTTGCGGGAGACGAGCGCTCGGGCCCCAGCCGCCATCGCCGGGCGGCCATCGTCTGTGCGCTCGTCGCATGTTTGAACGCGGTGGCCTGGTCGTTCATCACGCCCCCGTTCCAGGGCGCCGACGAACAGGCCCACTTTGCCTACGTGCAGTACTTCGCGGAGACCGGCGACCTGCCGTATGCCAACTCCGAGCAGTACTCACATGAGGAGCTGATCGCCTATCGCGACCTGCACGCCTACTACCTCACGCAGAACCCGGCGGCCCGCACGATCGCCTCGCTCGCCGAACAGCGCAAGCTTCAAAGCGACCTGGCACTGCCCTTCAAGCGGATCAGCACCGCCGGGGCGGCCGGCACCGCTGCCTCCGAGCCGCCGCTCTACTACGCACTCGCGGCCACCCCCTACCGGCTTGGCTCCTCGACGTCGCTGCTCCCTCGTCTGGAGCTGGTGAGATTGCTCGGTGCGCTGCTGGCCGGACTCACCGCCTTCTTCGTCTTCCTGTTTCTCCGCGAGAGCTTCGCCGGGACCCCGTGGGTTTGGACGGTCGGCGCCCTCGGGGTGGCGTTTGCGCCGCTGCTCGGCTTCGTCGGCGGCGTGGTGAATCCCGACGTGATGGTGATGGCGGTGGCCGCGGCCATCTTCTATTGCTTGGCCAGAGCGTTCAACAACGCTTTGACCCCACGGCTGGCGGCGGCGATCGGCGCCCTGACCGCGGTCGGCCTGCTGACGAAGCTCACCTTCGCGGGACTGCTGCCGGGCATCGTGATCGGGATCCTGATCCTCGCGCTGCGGGCTGGACGCATCGATCGCACCCGCGCAGCCATATGCCTCCTGACGGCGATCGGGCCGGCGGTCAGCCCATTGCTGTTCTACGCGATCGTCAACCCTCTGGCCCACCACAGCGGACTGGGCGTGACGAGCGCGACCGCCGCGAGCATCGAAGCCCACGGCCCGATCCTCCAGGAGCTGAGCTACATCTGGCAGTTCTACCTGCCGCGCCTTCCGCACATGAGCAACGACTTCCCGGGCATCTTCACGCCACTACAGATCTGGTTCCGGGGCATCGTGGGCAAGTACAACTGGCTGGAGACCGACTTCCCCGACTGGGTTTACACGCTCGCGCTGATCCCCGCCGCCTGCATCATCGGGCTCTGCGGGCGTGCGCTGCTTCAGCGACGCTCCGGGCTCGCGGGCCGCGCGGGCGAGCTGTGCGTCTACGTACTGATGGCGGGCGGCATCATGGTGATGTTGGGGGCCAGCTCCTTCACGGCATCCTCGGCCGAGTTCGCGCAGTACACGGAGCCGCGCTACTTCACACCCCTGTTCGCGCTCGGAGGCGCCGTGCTCGCGCTCGCCACGCTCGGGGCCGGAAAACGTTGGGGCCCGGCGGTGGGCACCGCGATCGTGCTGCTGCTGCTCGCGCAGGACCTCTTCAGTCAGCTGCTGGTCGTCGGACGCTTCTACGGTCCGATCTAGGCGTCGCGCGCCGCGATCCGGAAAGCGTCCTCGCGCTGCCCAGCCTAAGCGTCGAGACAGGCCACATTCTGCGCGTGCAGACGGCGCTGGAACTTGCTGCGCCGACCGGCCGGAAGCTCGGCCTGCGCGCCCCGCTCGGCCAGGTCGCGCAGATAGGCGAGATCCTCCTCCAGCAGTGCCCGCGCCTTGGCCGACTCGACTACGGGGCCGTGGCCCGGAACGACATGGCCGGCACCTTCAACGAGCGGGCGCAGACGCTCGAGCGTGGCGATATACGCCGGGACGGTCCCACCGCCTTCGGCGATGAAGGGGATCTCGACGCCGGACAGATAATCGCCCGCCACCAGCACACCCGCCCACCCGACCCACACCGCCATGCCGTCCTCGGTGTGGCCGTCGGCTGGATGCAGCTCAAGCTCGCCGTCGCCGATGCCGCAGTGACCGGGAACAGGCAGCGCCTGGAGCGAGCCCAGCGTGAGCGTGCCCTGACGCTCGATGTAGTTGCTCTCGTCAAACGCGCGCAGCTCGCGCTGAGCCTCACCCGGGTGCGCGTGCAGACGGGCCGCGGTGGTCTCGGCAACACCCAGGGCATCCCCGGGCAAGGCCAGGCGACCCAGCAGGTGATCCCAGTCGCCGTGTGTGGCCAATAGCCCGCTCGACCGGAAGCCGGTCTGCTCCAGTACGGCGGGCAGCATCTCAAGCTCATCGGGCAGGATCGGCGAGTCGATCACGAAAGACTCGTCACCGCTGCGCACGAGCGTGCAATTGGTCTGCCAGATGCGACTGGTGAGGACGATCACATCCGCGTGCAAGGAGAGAGCACGCACGCCGGCCGGCCGATCCGTTTACGCGATGCCGGGCGCTCAGGCGGCGCCGAGCAGCTTCGCGGCCTCGCGGAGGTTGGGGACCTCGACGGTCGGCTTCTTCTGCGAAGAGTCGAGGGTCTCCTTGTTGCGGTTGACCCAGATCACGGGCACCCGCTGCTTGATGCAGGGCGCCACGTCGTGATGGTGGCTCGAGGCGATGTGCACCCAGCCCTTCTTGCCACCCATGCGTCGGGCGCACTCGACGAAGTGCGCCGGTTCGGGCTTGTAGGAGCGAACCTGCTGGGCGGTCACCACGAGGTCGAAGTCGTGCGGGATGTGACGGCGGGTCTGGCCCAGAAGCTTGTCGTCGATGTTCGAGATCAGACCCAGCTTGTACTTCTTGGCGAGCTTCTGAAGCTGGATGTTGGTCTCCTTGAACGGCGCCCAGCGCTGCACCGAGTCGGGCAGGAAGCCCGAGCGCGAGGGCTCAAGCTCCCACTCCATCCGCTTTGAGATCTCGACGGCGGTGCGCCTGAGGACCTCGGCGTAAAGCTCGTATGAGCCCGCCTCCAGTTCTCGCGAGACTTCGTGGAAGAGGGGGATCAGCACGCCGCGATCGATCGTGAAGCCGTCGCGGGCCGCCTCCTTGGCGAAGGCCTCGTAGATGCCGGTCTCCCAGTCGATCAGCGTTCCGTAGACGTCGAACGTGACGAATGTGACGTTTTTTGGGATAGCCATGGGCCCGGCATTATGCCCTGTGGAGGCATCGGGAGGGGCTGCGGGTCCCGCAGCCCCCCGGCAAGCGCTTTTCGTTAGAGTCCCGCGCCGCCAATGGACCTTCTTGAGTATCAGGGCAAGCAGCTGTTCGCCCGCCACGGGCTTGAGGTCTCGGCCGGCAAGGCCGTCACGACCGTACAGGACGCCGTAGCCGCGGCCAACGAGATCGGCTATCCGGTGGTCGTCAAGGCCCAGGTGCTGATCGGCGGACGCGGCAAGGCCGGCGGGGTCAAGCTCGCGGCCGACGAAGCGGAGGCCCGCGAGCACGCCACGAGCATCCTGGGCTTGGACATCCACGGCCACATCGTGCGCACCCTCTGGATCGAGCACGCCTCGGACATCGCCACCGAGTACTACGCCTCGGTGCTGCTGGATCGCTCGGCCAAGCAGCCGCTGGTGATGTTCAGCGTCGAGGGCGGCGTCGACATCGAAGAGGTCGCCGAGCGGACCCCCGAGAAGCTGATCCGCCGCCACGTGGACGCGCTCAAGGGCCTCTCGCGCGAGGAGGCGATCCAGATCGCCACCGACGGCCAGGCCGACGCCGATGTGATCGAGGGCGTGGCCGACGCGCTGGTCGCCCTGTACGAGGTCTGGTGGCAGGAGGACGCGACGCTGGCCGAGATCAACCCGCTGATCGTCACACCGCAGCGCAAGGTCAAGGCGCTTGACTCGAAGGTGTCATTGGACGGCAACGCGCTCTACCGCCACCCCGAGAACCAGGAGCCTCTCCGACAAGGAGAACGAAGACCCGATCGAGCGCGCCGCCAAGGAACAGGGTGTGCAGTACGTCAAGCTCGACGGCGACATCGGGATTCTCGGCAACGGTGCCGGGCTCGTGATGTCCACGTTGGATGTCGTCGCTCAGGCGGGCGGCAAGCCGGCCAACTTCCTCGATGCCGGTGGGGGATCGGATGCGGCCAAGATCAAGCAGGCCGTGCAGCTGATCCTCGCCAACGACGCGGTCAAGGCGGTGCTTTTCAACATTTTTGGTGGCATCACCCGCTGCGACGAGGTGGCCAAGGGCCTGATCGCGGCGTTTGAGGACTTGAAGCCCACGGTGCCCTTCGTGGTGCGCCTGGACGGCACCAACGACGTCGAGGGTCGCAGGCTGTTGCAGGAGGCGGCCCTGCCCAACGTGCACGCGGCGGCGACCATGAACGAGGCGGCCGAGAAGGTCGTCGCGCTGGCCGCGGGAGGCCAGGGCTGATGTCGGTGCTGATCGACAAGGACACCCGCCTGGCCGTCGCCGGCATCACGGGTCGCGAGGGCTCCTTCCACACGCTCAACAACCGCCGCTACGGCACCAACGTGGTGGGAGGCATCAACCCCAAGAAGGCCGGGCAGGACGTCGAGGGCATTCCCGTTTTCGGCTCATGGCAGGAGTGTGTCGATCAGGCCAAGGCCAACACGGCGATGATCTTCGTGCCCCCCGCGGGTGCCGCCGCCTCGATCTTGGAGGCCGCCGCCGCGGGTGTGGCGCTGGTGATCGCGATCACCGAGGGCATCCCGGCTCACGACGAGCTGCGCGTCTACAACACCCTCAAACGTGACTTCCCCGGGACCCGCCTGATCGGCCCCAACTGTCCCGGCATCCTCTCCCCCGGGAAGGCCAACGTCGGCATCATCCCGGCGTCGTTCTTCAAGGAGGGCAACGTCGGCGTGGTCTCGCGCTCGGGCACCCTGACCTACCAGATCGGCAACGAGATCGCCCAGGCCGGCTTCGGCTGTAGCTCGATCGTGGGGATCGGCGGCGACCCCGTACCGGGCTCCTCCTTCGTGGACGTCATCGCGCTCTTCCAGGCTGACGAGCAGACCGAGCTGATCGTGCTCTCGGGCGAGATCGGCGGCTCGGCCGAGGAGGAGGCCGCCGAGTACATCGCCGAGCACGTGACCAAGCCGGTGGTGGCCTACATCGCGGGCTTCACCGCACCGGCGGGCAAGCAGATGGGTCACGCCGGGGCGATCGTCTCCGGATCGGCCGGCACGGCGGCCGCCAAGGCACAGGCGTTGGAGGCCAAGGGCGTGCGCGTGGGACGTACTCCCACCGAGGTCGCCGAGCTGGCCGTGCAGATCCTCCGCGGCTGACCGCTCACCCCCGCCGGGCGGGCGGACCGCTCAGCCCACCGGGCGGGCGAAAGGCAATAAAACAGCCCGCTTGACAGAAACGAAAAGCTGGAACGATTGCGACCAGCTGGTCGCGCGGATACCTTGGCCCGATGGCAAGGGACCGTGGCATAAGCCGTCTTGCGGCCAGCATCGCAGTCGCCCCGTGCGCCGGATGAATCTCGGACGTCGGGGAACTCGGTGCGAATACCCATCGTCCTGACCATCGGGCTGGTCCTCACCGCCCTCGCCACGGCGGTGGCGGTGTCGCGCTCACCGCTGGTTCTGATCAGCGCCGGCTCGACCCAGATCGAAGGCGGCCTGACCGGGCTGAAGAGCGGCAGCGTCGTGTGTCAGAGCGGCGAGAAACTGCCCGCGGGGACCTCCGCGATTCGCCTCCCCATGGGCTCCCCATATGGCCCGTCGATCAAGATTGAAGCGCGGTCCAACGGCAGGCTGCTCACCGAGGGCTCCCGTGGCGGCGAATGGGTCGGGCCGACGGCGGTCGCGGTGCGACCGGTGCCCCACACTACCAGCGCGAACGTCACGGTCTGCGTCAAACTCGGCACGGTCACGGAAGGAACCTCGCTCAGCGGGGGCAAAGCGGGGCACGCGCGCCCCGCGACGCTCAACGGCAGCCCACTGCCGGGCAGAACCAGGATCGAATATCTGAAGCCGGGACCCAAGTCGTGGGCCTCGCAGGCATCCGCGATCGCCAAGCACATGGGACTGGGCAACGCCAGCGGCGGCAGTTGGATCGTCTTCCTGCTGATCGCCCTGATGGTCACGATCATCGCGCTGGCATCGACGGCCATCCTCGGAGACCTCCGATGAGTCGCCGGTCGGCCAAGAGCCAGGCCGCCTCCACAAGCAAGAGATCCGCCGGCGGCGGCGATCACAAGACAGCCCCGCGCAAGCGCGCGCCGATCACCACCGCGGGATCGCCGATTCGCACGCGGGCGCGCCCGCAGCGTCGGGATCGCACGCCTTCACGCCTGGCGAACTGGCTCGCGGGGCTCGACCAGTTGCCGCGAACGGCCTGGCTGTGCGCGGCCGTTGCCTGTCTGAACGCGATCTGCTGGGCCTTCATCACGCCGCCCTTCCAGGTGGTCGACGAGCCCAGCCACTTCGCATACGTGCAGAATTTCGCGGAGACCGGCGGGCTCCCCAAAGGCGAACCGGGCGCCTTCTCCGACGCCGAGGAACTCGCGCTGCGCGACCTGCGCCAGAACCAGATCCAGTTCGACTCCACCGCTCGCACGATCTCGACCCAGCCCGAACAGCAGCAGCTGAACAACGATCTCGCCGCCAATGCCAATCGGCAGGGCAGCGGCTACGCGGGCGTGGCCAGCACCGAGCCGCCCCTGTACTACGCGCTGGAGGCAGTCCCCTACACGTTCGCCGCGGGCGGCACGATCCTCGGTCAGCTACAGCTGATGCGATTGGTCTCGGCGCTGCTGGCCGGGCTCACGGCGATGTTCGTCTTTCTGTTCATCCGCGAGGCCTTCCCGGCCGAACCCTGGGCCTGGACCGTGGGCGGGCTCGCCACGGCGTTGCTGCCGCTGCTCGCCTACATCTCGGGGGCGATCAACCCGGATGCGCTGCTCTTCCCGATATCGGCGGCCATCTTCTACATGCTCGCCCGTGGGTTTCGCAGGGGCATCACGCAGGGACTCGCGGTGGGGCTAGGCATCGCGGTCGGCGCCGGCTTCCTGACCAAGCTCAACTTCCTCGGCATCGCACCCGGCATCGGCCTGGGCGTGCTGATCCTGTGCGCTCGCGCGGCGCGCGTATCCCGCGGTCTGGCGCTGCGCTGCTTCGCGCTCACCGCCGCCATCGGCCTGCTCCCGGTCGTCGTCTACATGGCGGCCAACATCCTCTCCAACCACCCGGCGCTCGGGCTCGTCTCCGGAGAGGCGTCCATCAGCGGTTCCTATGGAACCTTCACGGGACGAATCGGCTACATCTGGCAGCTGTTCTTCCCGCGCCTGCCCGGGATGGCGAACGATTTCCCGAGCATCTCGACCACGCGCCAGTACTGGTACAACGGGCTCGTCGGCCTCTACGGCTGGCTCGACACCCAGTTCCCCAGCTGGTTCTACAGCCTGGCGCTCGTCCCGGCGGGGCTGGTCGCAGTCTTGAGCGCTCGCGCGATCGCGGTGGGTCGGGCCGCGGTGCGCAGCCGTTGGAGTGAGCTGCTCGCGTATCTCGCGATGGCAGCCGGCATGCTGGCGCTGATCGGGGCGGATGGCTACGTCACGTTCCCCAGAGAAACCGCGACCTACTCGGAGGCCCGCTATCTACTGCCGATGCTGGCCCTCTACGGAGCGGTGCTCGCGCTGGCCGCTCGTGGCGTCGGGCGACGCTGGGGCCCGGTCGTCGGCACCCTGATCGTGTTCGTGGCCCTCACCCACGACATCCTCAGCCAGCTGCTTGAGATCTCGCGCTACTACGGCTAGCCAAGACACAGCCGCAATCCGTCCGCAATAGTTCGGCCGGCTCCGGTATTCACTCCGCTGACACGAGTAAGCTCTCCTAGCCACGCTACGCCGAGCCGATGCCATGACCGACACGTTCGCCAGCGGATCCAGCTCTCCCCCGGGCGGCCCCCACGAAAACCCCCAGGGCGCGTCTGACGTGACGAGCACCCTCGCCGAGCTGGAGCGCAAGCTGCGCGAGCTGGAGCACGAGTTGACCGCGATCGGCAGGCGACGCAGCGAGGCGCCCGCCGCCCCGCAGGAGCAACCCGAGACCGCGGGAAGGCTGATCGACGAGGCGATCGAGCGTGGCGCACCGCCACCGGTGCCGCCCGCAGCCACGCCGCCATCCGCAGCCACGCCGCCGCCCATACCGGCGTCGCCGTTCGTGCCCGCACCCACCCGCGCACCGGCAGCAGCAGCGCAGGAAGCGGCACTGAACGTAGGACCGAGCGCCACGGAGCTGGCCGGTTTGGCCGAGCTGCGCCTGTTCCGCGACCGGCTGGAGCGCTTCGCCCACGAGCTGACCGAGGACTACGAGCAGGTGCTGGAGCGCGTGATGGGCGATTTCTCCGCGACCCCGGCGCCGCCGCCGTCAATCGACGACACGCTGTTCGAGGGGCGCGTCGAGCTGGGTGTGGGGCCGTTCTACGACATCGGCTCGCTGAGCATCTTCGAACGCCAGGTGGCGATGGTGCCCCACGCGAGCGATGTCGCGGTGCGTCGCTTCGAGGCCAGCCACGCCGTGCTCGACCTCAACCTGAGCGCGCCCGTAGCGCTGGTGCGCGAGCTGCGCGCACTGTTGGACACCGGCTTCAGCGTGCGTGAGATCGCGGGCTCGCGACTGATGCTGACCTTCGACGACGTTTGAGCCTCGCCCGCCGGACGTCCCCGCGCCCTGCCCCTTCGAGGCCTTAGGCTTCTGCGCATGACCGCCCCAACGATCTCCTTCGCCCGTGGCGCACCATCGCTGGACATCATCGATGTCGACGGCCTGAGTGACGCCGCCACCCGTGCCTTTGCGAGCGACCCCGCGGGCACCACCGCCTACGGCACCTCGATCGGCTACCCCCGCCTGCGCGCCTGGATCGCCGACCATCACGGCGTGGAGCCCGAGCGGGTGCTCGTCACCAACGGCTCGATGCAGGCCGACGCGTTCCTCTTCGAGGCGCTCGTGAGCGCGGGCGACGACGTGATCGTGGAGCGCCCCACCTACGACCGCACCCTGCTGTCGCTACGCGAACGCGGCGCAAAGGTGCACCCGGTGGCGCTCGACGTGGACGGCATCGACACCGACGCGCTGGCCGCGCTGCTGGCCGGTAGCGGCAATCCGGGCACCCCGGCGGTGCGTCCCAAGCTCGCCCACATCATCCCCAACTTCCAGAACCCCGCCGGCTACACGCTCTCGCTGCCCAAGCGCGAAGCGCTGCTGTCGCTGGCGGCGAAGCACGACTTCGTGGTGTTCGAGGACGACCCCTATGTCGAGCTGCGCTTCAGCGGCACGACGCTGCCCACGATGCTCTCGCTGGACTCCGAGCGCGTGGTGTACGCCTCATCGTTCTCGAAGACCGTGTGCCCCGGGATTCGTGTCGGCTACCTCGTGGGCCCGAAGGATCTGATCGCCCGGATCGCCCGCCTGGCGACCAACACCTACATCTCGCCCAACATGGTCTCGCAGGCGATCGTTTACGAGTTCTGTGCCTCGGGTGCCCTGGAGCGCTCGATCGAGACCGTCAAGACGGCCCTCACCAAGCGCTTGAAGACCCTCGAGGTGGCGTTGCGGCGCGAGCTTCCCGAGGCCGAGTTCGTGGCGCCCGAGGGGGGCTACTTCATGTGGGTGACCCTGCCCGAGGGCGCGGACGTGCAGGCCCTGTTCAAGGCGGCCGCCGAGCGCGGGGTGGCCTTCGTGAAAGGCACCGACTTCCTGCTCGACGGTGGCGAGAACACGCTGCGCCTGGCTTACTCGGGGGTCACGCCCGAGGAGATCGACGAGGGCGTCGCGCGCCTCGCCGCAGCGTTCAACTCCCTCTCCTAGATCAGCTGCGCCAATCGCCGTCCGGCCGCCACAAGCGCGCGCTCGGTGGCGGCCTCCAGGACGATCTGGAGGTCGAGAATGCGGGCCTCGAACGGGTCCAGCTCGTTGCTCGCCGTGATCGCGTAGGAGGGCACCCCGGCCTGACGGGCGCGGGTGGCGATTTCGAATGCGGCGCTGCCTCTTAGGACGCGGTGGTCCAGACGTTCCTCGACGACCACGACCGCATGGGCGGCGCGCATCCGGCTGTCGAAGTTCAGGGTATCGAGCAACCCACGCACCTGCTGCGCATCGCCCTCGTGCGCGATCGGGCACGAATCGATCTCCCATCCATCGTCCTCCTGCAGACCGCGCCCGACCGCGGACGCCACGCGGGCGGCGTCGAGCTTGCCCGCGAAGGGGCCTGGTGCGATCAGCACGGTGCGCGAGGCCATGGTGCGGCATCCTTGCAGGAGTGTCCAGCGAACACACCATCATCGAACTCTGCGGACAGGAGCTGCGGCTCTCGAACCCCGAGAAGGTGTTCTTCCCCGAGCGTGGCCTGACCAAGCTGGACCTCGTGGGCTACTACGTGGAGTGCCAGGAGGCCGTGTTGCGTCACCTGCACGAGCGCCCGGCCGTGATGAAGCGCTGGGTCGACGGCGTGCAGGGCAAGCCGTTCTTCCAGAAGCGCGTGCCCGACAGCGCGCCGGACTGGTTGCAGACCGCCACGGTGACCTTCCCTAGCGGGCGCCATGCGCGTGAGCTGGTCGTCAACGACGCCGCCCACCTGGCCTGGGGAGTGAACCTCGGCGTGATCGACTGGAACCCCTGGCCGGTGCGACGCGCCGATCTCGATCGACCCGACGAGCTGCGAATCGACCTCGACCCGGGAGACGGGGTCAGCTTCGCGGAGGTACGCCGCGTGACCCTGGCGGTGCGCGAAGTGCTGCAGGAGCACGACCTGCGAGGCTTCCCCAAGACCTCGGGCTCAAGGGGCATGCACGTGTCCGTGAGAATCCACCCCGAGCAGGGCTTTGAGGAAGTTCGCCGAGCCTCCCTGGCGTTGGCGCGCGAGGTGGAGCGCCGCCTGCCGGGGCAGGCCACCACCCGCTGGTGGAAGGAGCAGCGCAAAGGGGTCTTCATCGACTACAACCAGAACGCGCGCGACCGCACGGTGGCCTCGGCCTACTCGGTGCGCGCCGTGGCCGATGCCCGCGTGTCCTGTCCGCTGGAATGGGCCGAGGTGCCCGACGTCGATCCGGCCGAGCTGCGCCTGGACACGGTTCCGGCGCGGTTGCGTGAGCGTGGAGATCCCAGCGTCGCCATCGACTCGCACCCGGGCTCGCTGGCCTCGCTGTTGGAGCTGGCGGCGCGCGACGAGCGCGAGGGGCTGGGCGACGCGCCCTGGCCGCCTCACTTTCGCAAGCAGAAGAGCGAGCCGCCGCGCGTGCAGCCGAGCCGTGCGCGCAAAGCGGCCAAGGAGACGTGAACCGGGCGATGTCCCTGCCGCTCTCACCACCGCTCAAGCCACAGCTGGCGCTCTCGCGCAAGGCTCTGCCGAGCGCCGCTGACGGGAGTCTGGTCTACGAGGTCAAGCTGGACGGCTTTCGCTGCATCGCCTTCGTGGACGGCGATGAGGTCTTCCTACAGTCGCGCAGCGGAAAGGCCCTGGGGCGCTATTTCCCGGAGCTGAGGCTGCCGGTGGGACGCTACGTGCTCGACGGCGAGATCGTAGTGCGCGGCGCCGACGGCCGTGAGGACTTCGACGCGTTGGGACAGCGCATCCACCCCGCGGTCTCGCGAATAACGCTGCTCGCCGCCGAGACCCCGGCGCTGTACGTCGCCTTCGACCTGCTGGCCCTCGGAGACGAGTCGTGGCTGAAGCGGCCCTTCGACGAGCGCCGTAGCGGACTGGAGTCGCTGCTCGACGGCGAGCGCGGTAGCGTGGAGTTGATGGCGACCGTCGCGAGCGCCGACGCGGCCCAGCACTGGCTGCACGACGCCGAGGGTGTGATCGCCAAGGAGCGCTCGGCGCCCTACCGGCCGGGTGAACGCAAGGGGATGGTCAAGGTCAAGCGCACTCGCACGCTCGACGCGGTGGTGGTGGGCTGGCGCCCGGGCAAGGAGGCGGGCACCGTGGGCGCCCTGATCCTGGGCCTCTACGACGGCCAGGAGCTGCGTGTGGTCGGGCACTGCTCGGGGCTGACCGCGAAGGAGAAGCGTCGCCTGGTCGGGTTCTTCGCGCCGTATGAGACGGGGGAGCGTGGCAGCAGCGACCCCAGCCGCTGGACCGCGGGGCGTGACCTACAGTGGGTCTCGCTGCGTCCCGAGCTGGTGGTCGAGATCGACTTCGATCAGGTCAGTGCCGGGCGCATCCGTCACGGGGCCAAGCTACGACGCTGGCGCGATGACAAGGACCCGCGCGAGTGCACCTTCGATCAACTCGGTTAGCATCACTGCGATGACCAGCGAGAGCGCCACGGTCGCCGAGGAGGAGTATCTCCAGATCCTCTTCTGGCTACAGGAGGCCGAGCTGCCGATGACAGGCGCCAACGTGGCGCGCGCGATGCAGCTCTCGGCGCCGACCGTGCACGAAATGATCGGCCGCCTGGAGCGCGACGGCTATGTCACACGCGGCTCTGACAAGGCGATCTCGTTCACTCCGTCGGGCGCCGAGCAGGCCGAGGGCATCGTGCGTCGTCATCGTCTGATCGAGCGTTTTCTGACCGACGTGCTGGGCGTCCCCTGGGATGAGGTCCACGAGGAGGCCGAGCGCTTGGAGCACGCGATGTCGCCGGTGCTGGAGGAGCGTATGCTGGCCGCGATCGGCGATGCCAAGACCTGCCCGCACGGTCACCCGATTCGCGCCGGGGCGCGGCTGGCGGGTGTGCCCCTGGCCGACGTGCAGATCGGCGCCGAGGTCAGCATCCTGCGCTTTGAGAACGAGGCCGAGGATCTGCTGCACTACCTCAAGGGCTCGGGGCTCGAGCCGGGGTTGAAGGGTACCCTGGCCGAGCGCGACGAGGAGCATGTGGTGTTCCAGGCGCACGACGGCAGCCGCTGCGCGGTCACCACGAGTGTGGCCGAGACCGTCTCGGTGATCGCCGACCCCTCACCCCCACCGCGCACCGCACTACCGGAGCAGCTGGTGTTGGGCCAGCGCTACGGGCGCTGAGCGACGCGGCGCGCCACCTCGCCGCTCGGCGGTCTGAGAACCCGCGACTGCGGGGTGTGAAATTAATGTGAAAGCGGGGTCCGGGCATGCGAACAGGCCCGCGCGATGCATCCGTGGGCCCGCGCGATATTCGCTTAAATATAATTTGCCATCATCGGATGAGTTCTGGTAATTTGACTCTGGTCGGGTCTGACTCCCAAGCCAACGACCGACACCAGCGCCCCAGGAGATACCGATACCTTGAGAAAGGAGCCCGGCGATGGATGAGCGTCACGTGGTACTCGCAGGGAGCGACAGGCCGCGCAAGCACGCCGCCGACCGGATCGGCGACGTGGACCCAGCCGCGCGGGTAGAGGTGACACTCACGCTGCGCGGCAGCGAGCTGCCGCAGCATGACAGCGAGGCGCCGACGATCTCCAGAACCGACTATGAGAATGCTTACGGCGCCAGCAGCGAGGACATCGCACAGGTCAAAAGCACGCTGGAGCGCTTTGGCCTGACCGTCGAGGACGCATCGCGGGTGGGACGAAGCATGCGCGTGAGCGGCACCGCCGCCCAGATGGAGGGCGCCTTCAAGGCCGACCTGGGCTTGTACCGCAGCCCCGACGAAGGCGAGTTTCGCGGTCGTGAGAAGGACATTCAGATACCCGCCGAGCTGAACGGGCTCGTGACCGGCGTCTTCGGCCTGGACCAGCGCCGGGTCGCGCACCGGGCCGACGGCGACCCGAGCACCGCGCAGGCCACGGCAACACATGTCAGCGGACTCGGACCACGCGACCTGGAACGGCGCTATGACTTTCCTCCCGGTCACGGCGAGGGGCAGAAGATCGGCATCGCCGAGTTCGGCGGCACCTATTTCCCTGACGACCTAAGGGATTTCTGCAATCAGCACAGACTGTCGATGCCCCAGGTGACGATCGTCCCCGCCGGCGCGACACCGCTCACCCCCGCCGAAGTTGCGCAGCTCCCCGAAGCACAGCGCAAGGAAGAACTGGAAGCCTCGGGCGAGGTGATGATGGATATCGAGATCGTCGCGGGCCTCTGCCCGGATGCCGAGATCATCGTCTACTTCTCGACGTTCGATCAGAAGGGTTGGATCGACCTGCTCAGTCAGGTGCTCTCGGGGCTGCCCGCCCCGATCTCGGTGCTGTCTGTGAGCTGGGGGCTTGCCGAGGACAGCTCCGACTGGACGCAGGCCGCCGTGCAGGAGGTCAACCAGCGCCTACAGGCCGCCGCGCACATGGGGATCACGACCTGCGTCGCCTCGGGTGACGACGGCTCGGGCGATCAGGTCAACGATGGACGGGCGCACGTGAACTTTCCTGCGACGAGCCCGTTCGTCCTAAGCGTCGGAGGCACGATGCTGGAGGCGAGCCGCGAGGTCGTCTGGTGGCAGACCCCGGGACAGCGCGCGGACGGAGGGGGCTCGACGGGGGGCGGGGTGAGCACGATCTTCGAACGCCCCTCCTGGCAGACGGTCGAAGTCCCATCCCTGAACCCGGGCAGCATCGACGGCCGGATTGTTCCGGACATAACCGCGCTCGCGGGCCCGCCCGGCTACGACCTCGTGCTCCTCGGCAACCGGGAACCCAGCGGCGGGACCAGCGCCGCCACGCCGCTGTGGGCCGCACTGATCGCGCGGCTGCTCGAGGCCGGGAAGCCCAGCCAGGGACCCACCTTCCTGGCACCGTTGCTCTACGAAGGCACCCCCAGCGGCGAACCTCGCGGGCAGGCGACGTGCACCGATATCACCGAAGGCGACAACACCTCCCACCCACACCCCGGTAGCGGCTACGAGGCGGGGCCCGGCTACGACGCGGTCAGCGGCTGGGGCGCACCGAACGGCCAGCAGCTGCTGGCTTCGCTGCCATAGCGTCACTGCCGTCGTTGGCTTTCGTGCCATAGCCACCTCGGCCAACGCCGAGCGGACTCACAACACGCACTGCGCCTCGCCGCGATAGGTGGGTACCTCCGCGACGATCTGCTCGCCCTCGATCAGATAGAGACGGTCGAAGCGCTCGCACAGCTCACCGGCCTTGGCGTGGCGCAGGTACACACGATCGCCGATCGCCAGCTCGTCGGCAGCCGGGCCGAGCACGGGGGTCTGAACCTCGCCGGCGCCCTCCCGGCGATCCAGACGCAGACCCCGAGGCAGATAGGGACGCGGCAGGCGCGAGCCGTCCGCGGAGCCCGAGGCGGGGTAGCCGCCGCCGAGCAGCGTGGCCACTCCCGGGCCGGGGCGACGCACGACGGGCAGCGCGAAGATGGCGGCGGGACGGGGGCGAAATTCGCGGTAGGCGTCGAACAGGGTCGGCCCGTACAGTCCCGAGCCCGCGGCCAGCTCGCTCACGGCGGACTCGCGCGCGGTGCGCCGCAGGCTGCCGGTGCCGCCGCCGTTGACGAACTCAAGCGGCGCCACGGCGCGTACCGCGTCAATCGCGGCCGCGCGGCGCTTTGCCAGCTCACGCCCGGAGGCCGACTGCAACATGCCGATCGCGAGCGCCCGCGCCGGGTGACCGAGAGGAGCGTCGCCGACACCGGCGATCTGGGACTCGTAGGCCATCACCCCCACCAGCCGCAGACCGTCCCGCGCCAGGATCTCCCGGGCGAGTTCCGCCGCCTGCCGGGGGGTGTGCACCGGCGAGCGCTTGGCGCCGATGCGCACGCGGCCGCCCAGTGGTCGAAAACCGGCGTCCAGCTCCAGACAGACCCGCACCTGCGCATCCTCTGTCGGCGTGCTCCCCACCTGCTCGATCGGCGTGCTCCCCACCTGCTCGATCGCCGTCGCGATCAGATCGAGGTGCTCACGGCAGTCCACCATCAGCGTGACTGCGCTCGCGGGCTCCCGGGCGGTCAACTCGACCAGCGCTCGCAGCGCCCGGCGGTCGACGCTGGGGTAGGCCACGAGGATGTCGCGGGCGCCGTGCCCGGCCAACCAGAGCGCCTCGGGCAACGTGAAGGCCAGGGTTCCCCGAAAGCCGGGGCGGGCAAGAGCACGCTCCTGTAGCGCACGGCAGCGCAGCGACTTGCTAGCCAACCGGATCGGCTTGCCGTCCGCGTGTCGTTCCATCTGATCGGCGTTGGCGTCGAAGGCGTCGAGGTCGACCAGCGCAAACGGAGCCTCCAGTTCGGCGGTAGCGCGCTCCAGGCGCTCCAGGTCCGCGGTGGCGCGCTCCAGGCGCTCCAGGTCGCTCACCCGAGCACGCGCTCGGTGAAGGCGTTGGCAAAGCGGCCCTCGGGGTCCAGGCGGCGGCGGACGGCCTGGAAGCGATCCCACTCGGGGTAGCGCGCGCGCAGCGTGGCGGCGGTCTGGAAGTGGCGCTTGCCCCAGTGGGGACGCCCGCCGAGCTGGTCCATGATCGCCTCGACGGCACGAAAGTATGGCTCCCACGGCATGCCCCGATACATGTGCACCGCCACGAATCCGCTGTCGCGCCCGGCGGCGCTGCTGATCAGGGCGTCATCGCCGGCGACGGTGCGCACCTCGATCGGGAAGGGCACGGCGAAGCCCTCGCGCTCGACCATCGCGAGCACCCGCCGCACGGCCTCGGGGGTGTGCTCGCGCGGGAGCCCGTACTCCATCTCGGTGAACCGCACCAGCCGGGGCGAGGCGAAGATCGCCTCGGCGCGATCGATGCGCTCGCTGTGCCCGGCCACGCGCGAGACGAGCCGGTTGATCTGGGGGATCCGTGACGGCACGCGGCGACCGAGCCGGCAGAAAAGCTCGAAGGCGTGGTTGGTGAGCAGTACGTCGTTCGCGTAGGCGGCCGCACGACCGCGCGGGCGCGGGGGTCGCTCGGTGCGGTTGTTGGTGCGCGTGAGGGCCGTGTTGGTGTGCGGAAAGACGAAGAACTCGAAGTGATCGTTGCCCAGGGCCAGCTCCTCGAAGCGGTCCAGAGTCTGCCCCAGCGGCGCCGGGGCGTCAACTCCGTGCAGAGTGAAGGCGGGCACGCAGCGCAGCGTCACCTCGGCCACCAGCCCCAGCGCACCCAGACCGACGCGCGCGGCCCGGAAGACCTCGGGATCGCGCTCCGCGGAGCACTGTAGGCGCGAGCCGTCGGCGAGCACCAGCGTGAGCGCGGCCACCTGCGCGGGAATGTTGCGCAGTCGCGCCCCGGTGCCGTGGGTGGCGGTGGAGATCGCCCCGGCGATGCTCTGCACGTCGATGTCCCCGAGGTTCTCGAGCGCCAGACCGTGCTCGGCCAGCTGGGCGCTGAGGTCCCCGATCGTGATCCCGCCCTGCACCCGCACCAGCCCGCTCGCACGGTCGACGTCCAGCACGCGGCTCATGCGATCCAGACGCACGAGCCGCCCCTCGGTGCAAACGAGGTCGCTGAAGGAGTGACCGGCGCCGACCGCCCGCACCCGCTGGCCGAGCGCCGACGCGGCAGCGACCACGCTCGTCAGATCCTCGATCGAGGATGGCCTGTCGACGGCCGCGGGCAGGCAGCGCTGATCGCCGGTCCAGTTGCGCCACTCGGCGCCACTGCCGGCCGACGTGTCCCTGCGGGGGTGTCGATCGCTAGGCTCGCTCACCAGATGATCGAGCCCGAGGCTACTCCGTCGCGTGCCCGCTCGCTGCCGCTGCCGGGCGCCAAGCGCGCGACGGTGATCGGCGCGGGCTCCTTCGGCACGGCCCTGGCGGTGCTCCTGGCCCGCGGTGGACTGCGCACGACGCTGCAAACACGAACGCCCGAGCAGGCCGCCACGCTTGACTCCGAGCGCGAGAACCGTGCATACCTGCCGGGCGTGGAGCTGCCGGCACAGCTGCGAATCGAGCCGGCCGTCGCGGGCGTGGCGCGCGCCGACTACGTGTTTCTGGCGGTCCCCTCGCGCGGCATCGACCGCGTGATCGCCGCGCTGCCCGGCTCGGGGCTGGGCGCCCGCGCGGCGGTGGTCTCGCTGGCCAAGGGCCTCGTGCCCCCCGATGGAGTACCGCCCACCAAGCTGCTGAGCGCGAGATTTGGCGCGCAGCGGGTGGCGTGCATCGGCGGACCGGCGCACGCCCAGGAGATGGTGCATGCCGGGGCGGGACTGGTCGCGGCCTCGAGCGGCGAGGAGCTGGCGCGGCAGCTGGCGCAGATGTTCACACGCGCCGGGGTGGTGTGCGAGCAGTCAGACGACCCGGTCGGCGTGGAGCTGGCGGGCGCCGCGAAGAACGCGGCGGCACTCGCGGCCGGTGCGACCGAGGCGCAGGGCCTGAACGCGGCGGGTGCCGCCGCGGGGCACATCTTCGCGGAGGTGTGGCGCTACGCCGACGGCCTGGGAGCCCGGCCGGAGTCGATGATCGGACTGGCGGGAGCGGGTGACCTGGTGGCCACGGCCCTGGCGCGCGAGAGTCGCAATCGCCGCGCCGGGGAGCTGTTGGCGGCGGGCGTGCCGGCGAGCGAGATCCCCGCCCGCATCGGCCAGGCGGTCGAGGCGCTCGAGTCGGTGCCGCTGCTGGCGCTCGCCTTGGAGCGCGCGGGCGTCGAGGCCCCGGTCACGAGTGCCCTGGGTCGTCTGATCTCGGGCGAGCTGCCGCTCGACGACTGGGTGGCGCTGGTGCGCGCCACGGTGCCCCCTCCGGCGCGCTGGCGGCGACCGCGACCGGGGTTCTGGCGGCGGCTGTGGCGGCGGCTCAACGCTCCCCCACGAGCGTCTTGACGACGGCCTCGTAGACCCCCGCTCCGTGGCCGGCCTCGGTCACGCGCACGTTGGGCAGTCCGGCGATCGCCTCGCGCATGCTGGGGTCGCGCTCGACCGCGTTGGCGACGAGCCAGAAGACGTCGACCTGCGCGGCGCAGGCAAGGTCCTCACGCGAATCGCCGACCGCGAAGGTCTCCGCGCGCGCATACCCGCGGGCACGCTGGTGAAAGGCCACCCCACCGACCTTGGACGCCCCGGCGGGCAGCAGGTGATAGCCCCGTACGTGCGGCAGCGCGGCGAGGGCCTCTGAGCGACGGTGCACGACGCCGTTGTCGAGCAGGCGCAGATTCCCGTGTCCATGCTCGGCGAGCAGGCGATCGGCCTCCTCGGCGTCGATCAGTCCCCGGAACAGGTGCGAGACCTCGCGGTTCAGATGCCAGGGATCGTGGTGCTCCAGATAGCCGACGTAATGCTCCAGCAGCAACGCCGGAGCGCCGGAGCGTTCGATCTGCTCGGCGATGCTCAGCTCCCCCGGGAGCATCTCGCCGGTGAGCCAGTGCTCCTCGCCCTCCAACACGACGCAGGCCCCGGCCTCGAAGATGTAGGCGGTCTGACCCAGCAGGCGGGCATCCTCGGCGAGCGGTCCCTGGCGGCGACCGGACATCAGCGCGATCTCCACTCCGGCTCGCAGGCAGGCCTGCACGGCCCGCATGCCGTCGAGCGAGACACCGCCCTCGCCGTCGTGCAGCATCGAGGCGCCCCGCCCGAGCAGGGTGCCGTCGAGGTCGAGGTAGAGGCAGCGAGCGCTCACGCTCACGCGATGCTCAGGCTCTCAAGCGGCGGACGCTCGACGGGCACGGACGCCGCCGTGGCCTTGGCCAACAGCCGACCCTCGCGCTCCAGCCGACGGGCGATGGTGGCGAGCACGGTGAAGGCCATCGGACTGAGTGCTTGTAGCGACTGGTGGCGGTTGCGGTGAACGCCGAGGTCCACCTGGGCGATCCCCTCCAGGCCGACCTCCCGCCAGACGTCGATGAGCATCGCGATCTCCACGCCGTAGCCGGTGGTGAAGGGCAGGCGCTGAAGCAGCGAGCGGCGCGCGGCGACCTCACCGGCGAGCGGCTGCTTGACGCCCGCAAGCTCGGGATAGAAGAGGGCAAGCGCGGGGCGGGCCATGAGATGGTTCACACGGCCCCCGCCCTCGGGCAGCGAGATCCCGTCCTGCTCGAAGGGGCGGCGGTAGAAGGCCTTGACGAAAGCGACCTCGGGATCGGCGAGCAGGGGGCCGAGCAGGCCGGTGGCGAAGTGAGCCTCGAAGCCCTCGCTGTCGGCGTCGAGGAAGCAGATGAGATCCCCGCGCAGCACGCTGAGCGCCCGCCACATGGCATCCCCCTTGCCGAGCACCGGCCCGAAGCCGGACAGCAGGTCGGCCTCCTGGTGGACGATGGCGCCCGCGGCTTCGGCGATCGCAGCGGTGCCATCGCGCGAGGAGGCGTCGATCACGACGATCTCATCCACCGCACCGGCGGCACGCAGGGGTTGCAGGGCGGTGACGATCTCCCCGACGGTCGCGGCGCAGTCGCGCGCGGGCAGACAGATCGAGATGCTCTGCTCGCGCCCCGCGGCGATGCTCTCGGCGGTGTAGAGCGAATGGTGGAAGGTGCGGGCTTTCAGCCAATCCTCGGGGGTGGCGGTGCTCATCGCCTCTACTATCTCAGGCCCTTGGCAGCGGAGCGCAAAAAGGAGCCCTGGACCGCCCTCCTGGAAGACGGCCGGGCCGACGAGCGCCTGGTGCGCGAAGCGCGCGAGGGTCCCGGCCGGGCACGACTGGCGCCACTGCCCGGGGATCTACACCCGGACGTCCTGGGGGCGCTCGCCGGCATGGGCATCGAGCGCCTCTACTCACACCAGGCCGAGGCGGTGCGGGCGGCCTGGGAGGGCACGACGATCGTGACCACGGGGACGGCTTCGGGCAAGTCGATGTGCTTCAACCTGCCCACCCTGGACGTGCTCTGCCGCGACCGCAAGGCGCGGGCGCTGTACCTGTACCCGACGAAGGCGCTCTCCCAGGACCAGGCGCGGGCGCTGTCGAGCTTTGGCCTGACCGAGCGGGTGCGTCCAGCGATCTACGACGGGGACACGGCGCGCGAGGCGCGGGCGCAGATCCGTCGGGGGGCGAACGTGGTGCTGAGCAACCCCGACATGCTGCACGTGGGCATCCTCCCCAACCATGCGGCCTGGGCGGAGTTCTTCGCGAACCTGGCGGTGGTGGTGATCGACGAGGCCCACGTCTACCGGGGGGTGTTCGGATCGCACGTGGGCAACGTGCTGCGACGGCTGCGACGGGTGGCGGCGGCCTACGGGACCGAGCCGCGCTTCCTGCTGACGTCGGCCACGATCGCCAATCCGGTGGAGCTGGCGGAGCGCCTGACGGGGCTGGATGACATCCGCCTGATCGACGAGGACGGCTCGCCGACGCCGCGCCGACAGATCGCGATGTGGAACCCGCCGCTGACCGATGAGGCGCTGGGCACACGCCGCTCGGCGCTGGGCGAGGCCGCTGAGCTGCTGGCACGGCTGGTGCGCGACGGGGCGCGGTGCATCTGCTTCATGAAGTCGCGCAAGGGAGTGGAGCTGCTGAACAAGCTGGTGGTAACGGATCTGGAGGGCACGCACCCCGAGCTGGCGGGGCTGGTGGTCCCCTATCGCGCGGGCTACACCGCCCAGCAGCGGCGGGAGCTGGAGGCTCGCCTCACCAGTGGCGAACTGCGGGCGGTGATCACGACCGATGCGCTCGAGCTGGGTATCGACATCGGCGAGCTGGACGCGGCGGTGGTGGTGACCTTCCCGGGCACCGTGGCCTCGCTGCGCCAGATGTGGGGTCGCGCCGGGCGCCGGGGGCGGGGGCTGGCGGTCTACGTGGCGGGCGAGGACGCGTTGGACCAGTTCTTCTGCCGTCACCCCGACGACTTCCTGGAGCGGGCAGTGGAGGCGGCGATCCTCGACCACGAGAGCCCTCGCATCCATCTCTCACACCTGCTCTGCGCGGCCCACGAGGGGCCGCTGTCAGCCGCCGACGCCGAGTTCCTGGGACCGCGTTGGGAGGCCAATGCCGAAGTGCTGGTGAGCGCGGGGGCGCTGCGCAAGCGGACCAACACCTACGTGCCCCGCCATGCGGGCGAGTATCCGGCGGCGAACGTGTCGCTGCGCTCGGCCTCGGCGGAGCGCTTCGCGATCGTGGACGTCTCCTCGGGCGAGCTGCTGGGCTCCACCGAGGCGGCGAGGGCCCACTCGACGGTGCACCAGGGCGCGATCTACCTGCACATGGGCCGCTCTTATGAGGTGCGCGAGCTTGACCTGGAGCAGCGCCGCGCGCTGGTGGCGCCGTTCGACGGGGATTGGTACACCCAGCCCAAGCGCGAGACCGAGACGACGATCGAGCGCCTGCTGGACCGCCGCGAGGCGCTCGGGGTCACGCTGTCCTTCGGCGAGGTCAGCGTGAGCGAGACGGTCCTTGCCTACCAGCGCCGGCGCCTGCCCGACCACGCGCAGGTGGACCTCGTGACCCTGGACCTGCCGCAGACGAGCTTCTCCACCCAGGCCCTGTGGTTCGAGCTGGACGCGCAGGGTCTCGCCGAGACGATCCCGCTGGAGGTGCTGCTGGGAGCCCTGCACGCGACCGAGCACGCCCAGATCGCGGTGCTGCCGCTGATCGCGATGTGCGACCGCTGGGACATCGGGGGGCTCTCGACGAACATGCACCCGCAGACGGGGCGGGCCACGATCTTCATCTACGACGGCCACCCGGGTGGGGTGGGCATCACGCGCACGGCGTTCATCCGCTTCGAGGAGCTGTGCCGCGATGCCCACCGTCTGGTCGCGGAGTGCACCTGCGCGGCGGGGTGCCCGTCGTGTGTGCAGTCGCCGAAGTGCGGCAACCTCAACGAGCCGCTGTCGAAGGCGGGGGCGATCCTGCTGCTGGAGCGGATGCTGCCGGTCGGGGCCACCGCGAGCATCACCTGATCTCGGCGGATCGGATGCTGTCGGGCGGCGCCGCTCCGAACGTCGCCTGAGGCTGTTGAAGCGGATGTGAAGCGAGACCGTCAGAATGGGTCGTTCGTGCCAACTCGACCCAACATCGCCCCCGAGGGCTCCAACAAGGCGCTCTCCGCGGGCCTGGCCGTCTCGGCCGTGTTGGCGGTGCTGGTCCTGACGCTGCTGCTGGGCGCGTTCTCCCCGGGCTCGGCGGCGCCGGAGTCGACGACGGTGATCGCGATCGCGAGCCAGTCGCAGATATCCGAAGGGCCGGGCGGACGCCAGGCGCTCACGAGCTGGACGATGCGCAAGGATCCGGGCAACCGCGGGCAGGGGCTGGGCTGGGCCAAGGGCGCTTTCGGGGGCACGGCTGTGGCGGTCCCGAACGTGGTGCGGGCGCTACCGATCACGGGGCCGGGCGGGATACGCAACTACGAAGGCTCGGTGGCGTGGTACCGCACCACGTTCCAGAGCACGATCCCGGGCGCCTACGCGGTGCACTTCGAGTCGGCCAACTACCTGGCCCAGGTGTGGGTCGACGGGCGGGCGCTGGGCTCACACGTGGGCACCTACCTACCGTTCGAGTTCCGCCGCGACCTGGCGGCGGGCACGCACACGCTGGTGGTGCGGATCGACTGGCGCGATCCCGCGGCACAGTCGAGCGCGGGCTTTCACCGCACGTGGTTCAACTTCGGCGGCATCAACGGCGAGGTCAGCGTACGACCGCTGGGCGCGAGCGAGCTTTCGGCGCCGAGCCTCCAGACGAGCCTGAGCCCCGACACGCCCACCGCGGGGCAGGCGCGGGTGCGGGTCAGCGTCGAGGTGCGCAACAACGGACCTCAGCGCGCGATCGCTCCGGTGGGCTCGCTGCAACATGGCTCCCAGACAGTCGCGTTGAGCTTCGTGCCCCGGACGGTGGGCCACAACCAGTCGGTGACGATGACCACGACGGCGGCGGTGAGCGAACCGGCCCTGTGGTCTCCGGCCGAGCCGAACCTCTACGACCTGGCGCTCGCGGTGGGCCAGGAGAGCAGCTACGCGGCGCGGGTGGGTCTGCGCCAGTTGACGTGGAGGGGCAACCGGATGTACCTCAATGGGGAGCGCCTGACGTTACACGGGGCCTCGATCCAGGAGGACATCGAGGGTCACGGCGACGCGCTCTCGCCCGCGGATCAGGACGGTCTGGTGAGGCAGCTGAAGACGATCGGGGCCAACGCGGCGCGCTCCCAGCATCCGCTGGACCCGGCGCTGCTGGAACGCCTGGATGCGGCCGGAATCGTGGTGTGGCAGGGCATCGGCCCGGTCGACGGGGCGGGCAACTGGACCTCGAGCACTCCGGCGCTGGTACGCGAGGCGGAGCAGCGAGCCCGCACGACCGAGCGCGAGGCCCAGCTGCACCCCTCGATCATCGTGTGGAATCTGGCCAACGAGGTCGCGGGCGAGGGCCACCCGGGCGGCCAGGCACAGTACGTGCAGGCGATGTCGGACTGGCTGCACCTGCACGACCCGGGGCGCCTGGTGGCGGTGGACGTGTGGGGCGATCACCCTCCGCGGGTCGCCGGGGCGCTGTACCGCCACCTCGACGCGGTCGCGGAGACCGACTACTCGGGCTGGTATGACGGCCCCCACAACACCCCGGCGCAGGTCAGCGCGATGATCCGCTCGCGCCTGGCGGCGATGCACAGAACGTTCGCGGGCAAGGTCCAGATCATCAGCGAGTTCGGGGCGGAGTCAAACGGGCTGAACGCCACGGGCGCCCCGGGAGGCTACGCCTACCAGTCCCAGCTGCTGAGCAACCACATCAAGACCTATGAGGCCGATCCCGCGCTGAGCGGGATGCTGGTGTGGGACCTGCGTGACTTCGCCCTCACCCCCACGTTCGCGGGCGGCTCGATCCGCCGACAGCTGCCCCACATCCGACTGCTGCCGGGCCTCAACCAGAAGGGGCTGTACGACTACGCCGCCAAGGCCAAGCCGGCGGCGGGCGTAGTCGCAAAGCTGTTCAAGGCGCTACCGGCGAGCTAGCGCGCTAGACCTGGTTCCCCCGCGCGATCCGCCGCAGGTCGATGGTCTCGTCGTAGAGCTTCGCATCGACCCCCTGCTCCAGCGCGACCTCGCGCAGCGGCCGCCCGGAGGCGGTGGCGGCCTTCACGATCGCGGTGGCCTTGTCGTAGCCGATCGCGCCGTTCAGCGCGGTGGCCACGGCCAGGGTCGCGCCCGCCGAGGCCTCGGTGCCGGCCTTGTTGGCCTGGATGCCATCGACGCACTTCTCGGCGAACACGCGCGAGGTGGCGCTGAGCAGCTGCAACGACTGCAACAGGTTGCGCGCGATCAGCGGGATGCGCACATTCAGCTCGAACTGACCCTGCAACCCGCCGACGGTGATCGCGGTGTCGTTGCCGATCACCTGGGCGGCGACCTGGAGCACGACCTCGGGGATCACGGGGTTGACCTTGCCGGGCATGATCGAGGAGCCCTTCTGAAGCTCGGGCAGGAACAGCTCGCCGATGCCGGCGCGCGGGCCGGAGCCCATCAGCGCGAGGTCGCCCGCGATCTTGGTGAGCGACACCGCGACCACCTTGAGCGCACCGGACAGCTCGACGAGCGCGTCGCGGTTGGCCTGAGCCTCGAAGGGATCGAGGGGGCCGGCGATCTGCTTCAGGCCGGACTCCTGCTTGAGCTTGGCGCGCACCTTTTCGGCGAACTTGGGGTGGGTGTTCAGGCCGGTGCCGGTGGCGGTGCCGCCGAGCGGGATCTGACCGACGTGCACGAGCGCGGCACTGACACGCTCCTGGCCGAGGGCCATCTGGGCGGCGTAGCCGGCGAACTCCTGGCCGAGGGTGACGGGCACGGCGTCCATCAGGTGAGTGCGCCCGGACTTGACGACATTGGCGAAGCTCTTGGACTTCTTGGCAAACGCGCGCTCCAGCTGCTTGAGGGCGGGGAGCAGCTCGTTCTGGGCGAGGTCGAGCACGGCGAGGTGCACGGCCGAGGGAAAGACGTCGTTCGAGGACTGGCCCATGTTGACGTGGTCGTTGGGGTGCACGTTCTCACCGGCGAGCTTGGCGATGACCTCGTTGGCGTTCGTGTTGGTGGAGGTGCCCGAGCCGGTCTGGAAGACGTCGATCGGGAACTGCGCGTCGTGCTTGCCCGCCGCGATCTCGGCGGCGGCCTTCTCGATGCGTCCCGCGCGGCGCTTGTCGAGCAGCCCCAGCTCGGCGTTGACGGTCGCGGCGGCGCCCTTGAGGCGGGCGAGCCAGCGCACGACGGACACCGGCACGGTCTCGCCGGAGATCGGGAAGTTCTCCACGGCCTTGGCGGTCTCCCCGCCCCACAGCTCTTGCTTGTCGGTCATCGCATCTCCTTGTTACAGCGCCAGGTTGTTATTTGATGAGGCCCCACAAGGGGGCCGGCGGCGCGCAGCGCAGTGGCGAGCGGATGCGCAGCGGCGAATCGGGACGTTATCCGCAAAAGGCGGCCAGCTCGCGGGCGAGACCCACGGGGTCGTCGTAGGCCATCAGAAACCCGGCGCTCGACAACACGCGCAGCTGCCCGCCGGGCAGCAGGGCCATCGCCTCTTCGGCGCCGATCAGCGGGTGCAGGGGATCCTGGTCGGCCCAGAGCATCAGCACGGGCATGTCCAGCCGGGGGTAGAGGTCCAGCAGCCCCCGCTGCGCCCCGCGGGGCCACTGGCGGGCGCACTTGGCCCACGAGCGGGCCAGGTTCGAGTTGCCGGGCACGTCGGCGAAGGCGTGGCGCATGAGATCGCCGGTGGTGGGCTCGCCGCGGGCCGAGAGGCGTCGGCCGAGCGCCGGGGTGAACACGGCGCGGGTCCCGTGGGTGAGCAGACGGTCGACCCCGGGGATCGCACCGGTGCGGGTGATCAGGCGCCAGGCAGCTCGCGTGCGGGCGCCCTCCGGGGCGCGGTGCAGCCGGTTGGGCATCAGGACCAGCCGCGACGGGGAGAGACGCCCGGTGCTCACGGCGTGCAGCAGGATCTCGGCACCGGCGTCGTGGCCGCCGATCAGCGGCCGCGGGCCCAGCACGTCCGCGGCGAAGCCCGCCATGACCTCGGCGAACCAGTCGAGGGTGTAGGGATGGCGCGGACGGTCCTCGGAGTCGCCGTGCAGGGGCAGGTCGGGGAGCACCACGCGAAAGCGATCGGCGAGGTGCTCAACCATGGGCTCCCACTCCTTGTGGGAGAGCATCGCCGAGTGCAGCAGGGCGAGCGGCGGCCCGGCGCCAAGCTCGCGGTAGGCCACGCGAGCGCCATCCGTGTGGTGGTAGAGACGAAGCCGTATGCGGAAATCCTAGGCGCAGTGGAGGCAATCCAGGAGCATCGGCGGATAAACCTCTGCAAATGCGCGCGTGTGCTTCACATTGCGGCGGTGGGGTGAGGAAATACCGGCACCATGAATCACAGTTCGCCACGGATGGCGTTGAAGCTCCTCGACTCTGCCCCGTCGTCTGCGCTGCACACGTTCTGCGCTCGCTGCGGGGCGCCGCCGCCGCCGCGTGCCCCGGGTGGGGGCGCCTGGCGGGAGTCGCGCGTATGCGCTCACTGTGGCTTGGGGCTCGTGCTGCGCACGCCGCTGGCGGTGGCCCGCGACAGCCCGTTCCTGGTGGTGGATCGCGCGCTGAACGTCTCCGCGGTCTCGCGGCGGGCGGAGAGTCTGGTGGGCGTCAGCGAGCGGCGCGCGGTGGGCCTGGGGATCGGACGACTGCTGGTGCCCACGGAGAAGCCGGATGAGTTCGCGGAGCTGCTGCACGACGCGGTGCTCGGCGGAGGAGCCTCGCAGGGGGTGCGCTGCTGGATCGGTGAGGATTGCGGCGAGCCGCTGGGCGTGCGGGTCGGGCCCTGCGGGCCACCGCCGGGCGCCCTGATCGTGCTCGACCCGCCGTCCGTCTGACCCGGCGGGCAAACTCCTGCAAGCGCACGGGACCTGCCGAACTGCACCCGGCGTTGCGGAGATTGCGCAGGGGGTGCCGATGTTGGGAGGCTGCGGGTATGAGCGTCATCCGCACCAACGCCGCGGCGGCCATGCTGGGCGTGAGCCCGAACACGCTGCGCAGCTGGGAGCGACGCTTTGGCTACCCGATGCCGCAGCGCACCGAGGGCGGCCACCGCCAGTTCGAGCTTGCGGAGATCGAGGCGCTGAGGCAGGCCTTCGACGAGACCCACAACATCTCTTCGGCGATCTCGATCGCGCGTGAGCGCGGCGAGGGGCTCGCGTCCCCCGCTCGTCTACGGAGCGCCTTCATGGCGTTCGACCAGGAGAAGGCCGATCGGCTGCTCGAAGAGAGCCTGGCGGTCCGCTCGGTGGAGCGCACGGTCGCGATGATGCTGCTGCCGGCCGCGGAGGCGCTGGATGACACCACCGAGGAGGGCACCTCACCCGAGTACGGCTACGCCTGGCGCTACGCCACCGGCTGGCTGGCGGCGGCCCAGCGGGTGGCGCCCCCGGCGACACGGCCGCAGGGGGTGCTGATCTTCGACGCCACCCATCCCCCGGACATCGACGCCCTGCACATCCAGGCGCTTGAGCTGTTCCTCAGGCGCAGCGGCCTGCGCGTGCTGACCCTCCCGATCGAGCTGGAGCCGGCACGGGTGGCGCGCGCGCTGCGCGCACTGAACCCAAACGCGGTGGTGCTCAGCGGCAACCGGGCCTCGATGGATGCGCTGGGTCGCCTCGTTTACGCGGCCCGCCAGAGCGGCGGGCAGCTTGAGGTGCTGGACTTCCGCGGCGCCCTCCCCGAGACCGGGGCCAGCACGGTTCCGCGGCTGGGCAGCGAAGCCGAGACGGCGGCCACGATGTTGCGCGAACGCCTGACCAGGCCCGTGCGCGAGCAGAGCGACTCGCAGCCGAACACCGCAGTCGCCAGCGCCTCCTAAGCCTGCTCGCGCTGCGGGATCAGGCCTCCAGGGCCTCTTTGCCTCGGGGAGCGTCGGGCACCGCGGCGAGCGCCCGCTCCGGCTCCTTGGACGCGGGGAGCGGCCGTTCGGGCTCGTTTGTGTCGGCATGAAAGACACCGCGGCGAAACACGAGGAAATTGGTCAACGTGATCGTTCCGGTCACGGCCAGGTAGATGACCACGGCCGACAGGTCGAGCAATGACGGCAGCACCGCGGTGGCGATCGCGGTCACGGTGAACTGCGAGCCGGCAAGCAGCAGGTAGCGACGGATCTGACGGCGAAAGGGCAGGGCGAAGCCCTCCTCGTGGGTCCACACGAAGAAGCGCTGTAGCGTGAAGTGCACGGTGATCGCCGCCACCCAACCGATGGCGAGCACTACCTGAAAGGGCATCTGCGAGCCCGCCGCGAGCCCGGTGGTGATGCCAATGTTGACGGTCGCCACCACCCCGCCGGCGATCGCGAATCGCACCCCCTGACCGAGCAGGTTGTCCCGGTGCAGCAGCGGAACCATGCCGATCAGCTTGCGCATCGGACTGATACTACGCATAGCCCTGAGGCCCATCGGGCACCGCTCGCAACTGGGAGACCCGCCCAATCGAGCGCTCGGAGAGACTCACCTGAGCGTCTCTCACTCCTATCGGCCTCACCGGGCGCAGACGCTGAAAACAAATGAGCGCCCTGGAGTCGATAGATTGAACTATCTGATTCATCCTGTTCTATCGATGATGTCGCTTTGCCGCCAGCCCACTTCTCCGTGCCCTGCGAATCCGTCCAAGTCGGAGACAGCGCCCCGTGCAGATTGACGCAACACAGTTGTCCGACGGCACGAGGCTGGAGGCGGATGTCGCGATCGTGGGCGCCGGCCCGGCCGGCATCACCCTGGCGCTCGAGCTGGCCCGCGGCGGCCATCAGGTACTGCTGATCGAGAGCGGCGGAAACTCCTATGACGCCGACATCCAGGCGCTCGGAGAAACAGTCAACGATGACCCAGCGCACGTTCCGATGTCGCTCGCCACGCGTCGTCAGATCGGCGGCACGACGAACCTCTGGGCCGGGCGCTGTGTGCCGTTTGACCCGATCGACTTCGAGCATCGCCAGATCGTCGGGGGCGCGCGCTGGCCGGTGGGCTACGAAGAGCTGGAGCCCTATTTCTCACGAGCGTGCTCATGGTGCGTCTGCGGCGAGGCGACGTTCGACGCCCGCCAGATACCGGGCTTGGCGCGCCGCTCGCTGGTTCCCGGCTGGCCCGACGGCGAGGTCTGCACGACTTCGCTGGAGCGTTGGTCGCTGCCGACCAAATTCGGGCGGACCTACCGCACGGAGCTGAAGGCCTCGCCCCGGCTGACGGTCGTGAGCAAGCTCACCTGCACGGAGATCGTCTCTGACCCGGGCGGGCGCAGCGTCGCGCAGCTGGCCGCGAGCACGCTGGGGGGCAAGCGGATGACAATACGAGCCAAGCGCTATGTGCTGGCGTGCGGCGGGATCGAATCGACGCGGCTGCTGTTTGCCTCCAATCGCCATCACCCGAATGGCATCGGGAACCATTCCGGTCACCTGGGACGCTGGTACATGGCGCACCTGGGGAGCTGCGTGGCGCAGATCCATTTCACCACTCCCCCGGGGAGGACCATCTACGGCTTCGAGCGAGACCCCGGCGGAATGTACGTGCGGCGGCGTTTCACCTTCTCGCCCGAGTATCTGCGCGCCAATGACCTGCCCAACGCAGCCCTCTGGCTGGACAACCCGGACCTCAGCGATCCCTCGCACGGGAGCGAGATCCTCTCGCTGGTATATCTCGCACTGGCCTCGCCGATCGGCGGTCGCTTCATCGCGGAGGGAATCCGCCGACGGCGCATCGGCACGTTCAAAGCGGCGTCGATGAGGCTGCACCTTCGAAACCTGATGAGCAATCTTCCGAATGCCGCCACCTTCGGGGTGCTCTTCAGCTACGAGCGCTTTCTCAGGCGCGGCCCCAAGGCACCGGGCTTCTTCGTGCCGAGCGCATCGAACACCTATCCGATCTTCTACCACGGCGAGCACCTGCCACACCACGCCAGCTACGTCACCCCAACGCGTGTGCGCGACGCCCTGGGAGTACCCCGAATGCACACTCGCCTGTGGTTCCGCGACGAGGACATCAACGCGGCGCTGCGCGTGCACGAGCACCTCGATCGCTATCTGCGTCGCCACGGCATCGGGCACCTGAAATACCTCGGCGACGCCCCGGGGACCGCGTTTCGCGAGCAGCTGCTCGACGGGTATCACCAGGCCGGCACAACGCGGATGTCGGCGCGGCCGCAGGACGGTGTACTAGACGCCAATCTCACCGTGCACGGCTTCAACGACCTGTCCGTGGCGAGCAGTTCCGCATTCGTGACCTCCGGTCAGGCCAACTCGACGTTCATGATCGTCGTCTTCGCCCTGCGGCTCGCCGATCACCTCCATCGCGAGCTGCGCTAGCTGTTGTGCCCGGTGACGTCCCGAACGCGGGTGCGGGGTGGTCGGTTGCCGAGCGCTGTGTGTGTGCGGCGCTCGTTGTAATGGTTGATCCAGTGTGGCAGTGCTTGGCTGCGGGCGTCGGATGATGCGTACTGGAGCGCGTATGCCCACTCACGTGTCAGTGTTTGGTGGAAGCGCTCGATCTTTCCGTTGGTCCTGGGCGTGTAGGGCCGCGTGCGGATGTGAAGGATCGCGCGTTGCCTGAGCAGTTGCCTGAAGCTCTTGCTCTGGGTGTAGACGAACGCGTTGTCGGTCATGATCCGCTCACACACGATCCCCTGCTCTAAGAACCAGTCCAGCGCGCGGCGCGTGAACGCTGTGACCGTAGCGGCGGTCTCGTCGTTGTGGATCTCCGCGTAGACAAGCCGTGAGCAGTCGTCGATGATCGAATGCACGTACTCCCAGCCGACCCTTCTTGAGCGTTTGGTGCGATCGCCGGTCACGGCGTGCCCGGGCTCGGTGAACTTGCCAAGCTTCTTGACGTCCATGTGCAGCAGATTGCCGGGACACGGCCACTCGTAGCGGACCACGGCGGGAGCCTCTGGTCGTGGCTGGCGTGAGCAGCCACCACGACGCAGCACCTGATGGATCGTCGAATGCGACCTTTCGATGTCTGGCTCGCCCGCTAACCGTCGCGGACTCCAACCGGTGTGCTCTCGCCGCTCACAGATCCGCGCGGCCTCCTCGCCCGGCACCTGCTTCGGGCTGCGGTGCGGCCGCGAACTGCGGTCTTCCAAGCACGCGAGCGTGACGCGATCGGGCTCCTGCGCTACGCGCCAGCGGCGCACCCACTCCCAGCACGTTGACTTCGCCACGTTGCAAGCATCCGCCGCCGCCTGCAACGTGAATCCTTCCTCCTCGACCAGCAGCACCAAGCGGAGCCTGCCGATCTGAGTGAGTGGAGCGTTAGCGTGTTGCATTCCGGGCCTCCGTTGAGGTCAGTGAGCTTTGACACCCACAGCCTCTCGGCAGGCCCGGACCTACCCCACAACCACGTTCGCAACGTCCCTGGGCACGTCAGCTAGCCGCGTCGGCACGGGCGCGCCGGGGCCACCCAGTGGGAGACAAGGACACTCCGAGTGTCCGTGTCGGGAGCGTGCACGCTCGATCGCCGATTGGCGGTCCCTGACAAGCCTCAGCGACGGTTCGGCTGAGCCCCGCGCGATCTCGGCGTTGCGGCGTGCGCGCGCGAATATCGATGGCGGTAGCGAATTATGTCTATTGAAATAAGCTGACTGACGTGAACCAGACGACTGTGCCACCGATCAAAGAGATCCTCGCCACCCGCGTCGGCGAGGAGATGGCTCTCAACAATCGGTACCTCAATTCCCAGCTCGGGAGGATCGTGCGCACGATCGGTTTCGATCGCGTGTGGACCGGCGGAGAGGGCGCGCATCTGATCGATGCGGAGGGCAGGCGCTACCTCGACCTGTTCGGGGGCCATGGGATGTTCGCGATCGGGCGCAACAACCCCGAGGCCGTCGCGGCCCTGGAAGACGTGCTGAACGCGCGCACCGCCAACCTCCCCCAGCTGGGCGTCACGCTGTTGAGCGGAGTGCTGGCGGAGGAGCTGCTGGCAAGGGCGCCCGCGAGCGTCGGCGCGATGATGCCGGCAAACACCGGCGCGGAGGCCGTGGAGGGCGCCATGAAGGTTGCCCGCGCCGCGACCGGACGATCCCGAATCATCTACGCCGAGCACGCCTTTCACGGCCTCACGCTGGGGGCGCTCTCGCTCAACGGGCACTCGGAGTTTCGCGAGGGCTTCGGACCCCTGATTCCGGGATGCGACTCGGTGCCCTTTGGCGATCTGGACGCGCTCGAGCGCGAGCTGCGACGCGGCGACGTGGCCGCCTTCTTCTTCGAGCCGATCCAGGGCAAGGGTGTCGTGTTCCCGCCCTTTGGCTATCTGGAGGGCGCCCAGGCGCTGTGCCGAGAGGCCGAAACGCTGTTCGTGTGTGACGAGGTGCAGACCGGCATGGGGCGCACCGGGCGCCTGTTTGCACTTGAGCACTGGGGCCTTGAACCGGACATGATCTGCCTCTCCAAGGCGCTCTCCGGCGGCCTCATGCCGATCGGGGCCGTGCTGGTCTGCCGCTGGGCCTTCGATCGCGTCTTTGACCGGATGAAGCGCGCGGTGCGTCACGGCTCGACCTTCAGCGGCAACGATCTCTCCGCCGCGACGGGGCTGGCCACGCTACGGGCGCTGGACCGCGAAGACCTGATCGCCCGCGCCGAGAGCATGGGGACGCTGCTGCTAGAGCTGACCCGACCGTTCGTCGACCGCTACGAGGTGGTGCGCGACGTGCGCGGCCTGGGTCTGATGTGGGCGATCGAACTGAGCCCTCCCGAGGGCAGGCACGGGCGGTCGTTGTGGAGCAGCGTCGAGCGCGCCCAGCCGGGGGTGTTCTCGCAGCTGATAACGGTCCCGCTCTTCCACGATCATCAGATCTTCTGCCAGGTCGCCGGACATCGGATGAACGTCATCAAGGCCCTG
Source organism: uncultured Solirubrobacterales bacterium (assembly GCA_963813115.1). Taxonomy (GTDB): domain Bacteria; phylum Actinomycetota; class Thermoleophilia; order Solirubrobacterales; family Solirubrobacteraceae; genus Palsa-744. Next base: position 904,569 of record CAWEXS010000002.1, on the reverse strand, counting down.
CCCTCGCTGGTGATCGAGGAGCGCGAGATCAGACGCTTCGCGGCGGCGCTCGAGGAAGTGATAGCTCAGACCGAGCACGTCTCGCGGGCATTCGTGCGCCTCGGCTGGCGCACGGCACGCCGGATCTCACAGGAACGCCTGGACAGCCGCTCGCCGGTGGCGGGTCCCGTCCTGAACGGCGCGCACGGCGAGCAGCGCGCGAAGTCGCTCAACTGACGCGGCCCGGATGCGCAGCTCGACGATCGCAACCCGACGCGCAACCTCAGCCGACGTGCGGGCGCTGACACGAACGCTCGTGCGCGCATTCATGGACGATCCGGTCGCGGTGTGGGCCTGTAGGTCGGAAGGGTTGCGACCCGGGATGCTCGAAGGCATGTACGTGGCGCGACTCAACCAGATCCTGGCCCACCAGGAGGTCTGGACCAACCCCGAGCTATCCAGCGCGGCGCTTTGGGTCCCGCCCGATCGCTGGAAGACCACCCTGCGCCAGGACGCCGCGCTGATCCGCAGCTTCCTGCACCCGCGCCTGATGGTGCGCCTGCCGCTGCTCGCGGTCGGCCTGAGCGGCGTCCAGCGCAAGCACCCGCGCAAACCGCCGCACTGGTATCTCTCGTTGCTGGGCACCGACCCGGGTGCGCAGGGCAACGGCTACGGCTCGGCGGTGCTGAAACCGGTGCTCGAACAGTGTGACCGCGACGGGGTGGCCGCCTACCTTGAGTCCTCGAAGGAGCGCAACCTCGACTTCTACGCTCGCCACGGGTTCCGTGTGACCGGCGAGGTGCGCCTGCCCTACGGCCCCACGATGTGGCCGATGTGGCGCGAGCCGCTGGACGAGCGGCGCTAGGTGAGCGACGCTGAGTGAGCGACGCTAAGTGAGCAGAACAGCTAGGAGGAGCGCTGCTGCGCGGCACCGGCCGCTTGCGAGGAGATGAAGCGCTCCGTTTCCATCAACCCGGCCGGGGTGCCGATCTCATAGAAACGCTCGGTGGCCTCAAAGCCAAACAGTGAACCCGCCTTCGCGAGCAGGTGCAACAGCTCGGAGGCATCGCTGGTTGTGCTCGGCACTAGATCCAGGGCCGCCTGATCCAGGCCGCTGAGGCCGTAGTCGATCCACTGCATCTCCGCCCCCGGGGTCTGCTTGTCATAAGCGACGACGCGACCATCGAGGTAGACGGCGTTGGAGGCATCCCAGCGTCCCTCGTTGCGCAGCACGCACATCATCGCGGGCAGGCCGCTGGCCTGCCAGGCGTCGCTCGCCCGCGCGTAGTCGATGCGCAGATAGGTGTCGCCGTAGAGCACGAGGAAGCGTTCCCCCAACAGGCCGCGCGCGCGGCGAATCGCACCGAGGGTCCCGTCCAAGCCGGGACCGTCATGGCTGTAGTCGATGTGCAGGCCGAACCGCTCGGCGCCCACCCGCTGTTCGATCAGCTCACCGAGGTAGCCCACGCACAGCACCACGCGCTCGGCGCCGTGGGCGGCCAGCAACCGCAGCTGGTGTAGCAGGAAGGGCTCGCCGGCCACCTCGATCAGGGGCTTGGGCGTGTCACGCACGCGACTGCCCAGCCGCGTGCCGAGCCCGCCGGCCAGGATGCAGACCGGCGGCAGCATGCTCACCCCTCCAGCTCGTCGTCCCAGCCGCAGCGAGACTCGACGATGTACTTGGGTCGCTGTCTGCTCTCGTCGTAGATCCTGCCGACGTACTCGCCGATCACTCCAAGTGACAGCAGCTGGATGCCGCTGAAGAAGGCCATCGAGATCACGATCGTGGGATTGCCGACCGGAAACGGTGCGCCGAGCAGCGTCAGCAGCAGGTAGATGACGGCCCCCGTGAAGGCCAGCCCCGAGAGGGCTATGCCCATCAGCGAGATCAGCTGCAGAGGGTATCTGGAGAAGCCGATCACACCGTTCAGCCCGATCAGCAGCGAGCCCATCAGCGGGTTGTACTTGCTTGCTCCCGCGGCCCTGGGATCGCGGTCATAGAGGACGCTCGTCTGACGAAAGCCGACCAGGCCCACCAGCCCGCGCAGGAACCCGTGCGCCTCCTTCAGCGCGATCACGTTCTCGACCACCCGCCGGCTCATCAGCCGGAAGTCGCCGGTGTTGGGTGGAATCTCGACCTCGGCGATGCGCGCGATCACCCGATATCCGACGGCTGAGACGATCCGCTTGGCAAGCGTCTCCCCCGCCCTGCTGCGGCGCTGGGCGTACACGACGTCATAGCCGTCGCGCCAGCGCGTAACCAGCTCGCTGATCAACTCGGGGGGGTCCTGCATGTCGCAGTCGATCACCACCACGGCGTCGCCACTCGCCGCATCCATGCCCGCCAGCGTCGCCATCGGCTGACCCACACGACGGGAGAAGCGCAGCATCTTCACCCGCGGGTCGCGCTCGTGCAGCGCGAGAATCAGGTCTTCCGTGCAGTCGCTACAGGGATCGACGGCGAAGATGATCTCCCACTCGAGGTTCAGCCCGATCAGCACCGTCGAGAGCCGGTCATAGACGCGCTCGACGTTGCTCTCCTCGTTAAAGGCGGGGATCACGACGCTGAGGCTGGCGTAACTGCGGGAAGGTCCCTCAAGCCCTCGGGCAAGAGTCACGGTCACCAGCTCCTCCGGTCGGCCCGGAGCGGACATCTCAGACGCTCCCCCAGTCGATGCCACGGTCGGCGGGCACGATCCGCCGCAGCGTGTAGAGATCCGACGCGAGCGCAGTCTTGCGTCGGGGCAGTTCAGACCAGGGGTCCCACACCGCGCTGAGCAGCTTGCCGCTGATGCCGTCGCTGGCCGCCGAGCCCAGGAAGACCGCCAACTCGGCCCCGCGACTCAAGGGCACCCCACCGGAGCGCTGCTGCTCCAGGGCACGCCTGTGGAACTCCTCGCCCACAGCCTCGGGTCCGGCGGCGAGCACTTCGTCGAGCATGCGCGTGTTGAGCGCACCCGGGGCGATCGAGTTGACGTCGACGTGGTGATCGCGCAGCTCACCGGCGAGGGTCTCCATGAAGCGCACCACGGCCGCCTTGGAGGCCGCGTATGCGCTGAGGCCGGGCAGCGGCCCCGTTGCCCCGCCACCCGAGAGCTGCACGATCTTCCCGTAGTCGCGCTCGACGAAGTGGGGGACCAGCGCACGCGCGGGCAGCACCGACCCATAGAGGTTCACCTCGATCGTCCGCGTCCAGTCCGACCAGTCGGCCTGCGCGATGTCGCCCTTGGGGCCATACACACCGGCGTTGGATATGAGCACGCTCAGACCCCCCAGCTCCTCGAGCGCACGGTCCACCAAGCGCTCCACCTCGGCGGGCACGGACACGTCCGCCCGCACCGCGAGCACACGCTGCTCGGGGCTCGCCAACGCCCGCAGCTCAGCCTCGGCCTGCCCCAGAGCGCCGCTGTCCCGGCCGCAGACGCAGATGCCGACGGCGCCGGCCCTCAGGTAGGAGCGTGCGATCTCAAGTCCCAACCCCCGGGTTCCGCCGGTGATGAGCGCGCTGCGACCGGCGAGCGTGTCGCTCATCGCCCCTTGACCTCCATGCCTGGTACCTGCGTGCCGGGAACCTCCATGCCGGGAATCCCCATGTCGGGACCCCGCATACCGGGAACCTGCGGGGCAAGCTCGCGCGCTGAGCCGCCCACTCGTGCGTAGCGCGCAAGCGGGTTCAGGGCCAAAGAGCTGCGCAGCAGGCCCGCGGGGTCGATCACGACCGCCCCGGCCAACGCCGCGAGGATCTCCTCGGCGGGAACCTCCAGGTAGTCCGGCCAACCCGTGCAGATCACCAGCGCCTCGGAGCCCGCGGCTGCCTCCAGGGCGCCGCCGCAAAGCTCGATGTCGGCGCCGAGGTCCGCGGGCAGGCTGCTCACGGCGGGGTCGTGGGCTCGCACCCTGGCCCCGGCCTGTAGCAGCCATCGGCACAGCTCGATCGCGCTGGAGCGACGCAGGGTGTCGGTCCCGGGCTTGTAGGTCAATCCCCACACCCCCACCGTTCGCCCGGCCAGGCACGAGCCGTCAGTGCTGCCGTCGCCGAGCAGCTCGGCGAGCTTGCGTCGCGCCCACTGCCGATGCGCCGAGTTGCCGTCGGCGACGCCCGCCGACACGTGCGCGGAGAGCCCGTGGCGCTCGGCCAGGCCACGCATGAAGCCAATGTCGCGCGCGAGGGTGCCCCCGGCGAAGGCATCGCCGGGCTCAAGGTATGCGCGCGGACCGATGCGCCGCTCGCTCTTCAGCCCGCGTGCGACCTCGCGCGCGTCGGCGCCCACCGATTCGCAGATCGCCGCGACCTCGTTGATGAACGCGACCGAGGTCGCGAGGAAGCCGTTGAGGGCATGCTTGGTCATCTCGGCCGACTCGATGCCCATCCACTCCACGTTGGAGCTGAAAGGCGCCAGCAGTTCCTCAAGCTCCGGGCGATCCTCCGTCGCGCACCCGACGACGATGCGGTCGGGTGAGTTGAAAGACTCGAGCGCGTGCCCGAGGCGCAAGTTCTCGGGGATGCAGGCGAAACGCAGGCTCTCCTCGCCCCGTTCGGCCGCGCAGCGCCGGCGCAGGCGAGCGACACTGCCCACCGGCAGCTGGGAGGAAACGATCACGAGCGCGCCTCGGGGCAGCGCGGCGAGCAGCCGGACGGCGTGGTCCACCACCGACTCCACGTCGGCCCGATCCTCATCGTCGACGGGCGTGTCAAAGGCCACCCAGGCCCGGGCGACATCGGCTAACGTCCCGGGCGAGGTGGAGAAGCGCAGGCGCGCCGCGTTCTGCTGCAACAGCTCTGAAAGCCCGGGCTCGGAAATCGGTGGACGCCCGTGCCCCAGCTCCTCGATCACGGCCGGGTCGGGGTCGATCCCAATCACTTCGTTGCCCGCATCGGCAAGACAGGCCGCGGTGACGCTCCCGAGATGCCACATGCCGAGCACGCCGATCGGCTTGCGGGCGCCATCCTTGAATGCCAAGTCCGCCATCGCCGCGATCACCTGGAGTACTGGACGGTCGGCAGCTTCAGGGCGCGTTCCGGGTCGGCGGCGTAGGCAGCCTCGACCTGTTCCCAGGCATACCGCGCAGAGTGCAGGTCGCCCAGCAGGTCACGCCCATCCGCGCTGCTCACGGCATCGGCAAAATGACGCCATTCCGCGCACCAGGAATCGTCCTCGTCGGGGTAGACCACTTCCTCCAGGTCCGGGGGGCCCAGCTCGGGACGCATCCGATGAATCCGCAGGCGTTCGGGCCCGTAGGAGCGACCGAGGCCGTCCACCTCGATCTTCGCCGTGCGACAGTAGATCTCCAGCGAGAAGAGGTTCTTCCACTCGGTCCAGCTCACATGCAACATCGCCCAGGGACCGCCCGCTGACCGCGGAGCCCCCAGGATCAGCGCCGCGTTGTCCTCGACCGGGGCATCCCAGAAGTGGGTGCGCAACAGTGCCGAGCGCAACGGCAGTGGACCGGCCAGCCAAAGCGTGAGGTCGAGCAGGTGCATGCCCTGATCGACCAACTCGCCGCCGCCGGAGCGGGCGGGGTCCGCGCGCCACTCGCGGTCATAGCCGGGGCGGCCACCGTGCCCGTAGCGTCCCCGCAGGTACATGAGATCGCCGTGACGAGCGCTTGCGACCTCGGCTGCGGCACGCGCGAGGCCGGGGTGGAAGCGATGGTTGAACCCGACCTTCACGAGCCCGCGGCTCTCCTGCTCACAGGCGATCAGCCGCTCGATCTCGGCCGTGGAGATACCGGCGGGCTTCTCGACGAGCACGTGGGCATCGGCCGCCAGCGCGCGCTCGGAGAGGTCCGCGAGCCGATCGTGAACGGTGGCGACCACCACGACGTCGGGTCGAAGTTCCAGCAGCTCATCCAGGCCGGCGCAAGCCCGCGCGCCATAGCGCCTGGCCAGACGTCGAGCGGCATCGGCGATTTAAGTCGTGGCAACCGATCAACTCGTCCGCCGGCCTGAGGGCCGCGGCACGCTTGGCACCGATCTGACCACAGCCCACGATCGCGACCCGCAGCGGGCTCATGCGTACTCGCTCGCGTGGGCGCCGCCGAACTCGAAGTCGAACACCAGCTCCGAGGCGCCCGCCCCGGTCATAGCGCTGCGGGTCTCATCGGGATGACGCGCATAGACGAGGAGAAACCCGCCGCCGCCGGCACCCACCAGCTTGCCGCCGATGGCGCCACTGCGCCGGGCAAGCGCGTAGAGCGCATCGATGTGCTCGTTGGCCATCCCGGGGGAGCGTCGGCGCTTGTGCATCCAGTGCTCGTGCATGACCTCCGCATAGCCCTCCAGGTCCCCCGCCAGCAGCAGCCGACGCACCTGGTGGCCCAGCTCCTTGGTGCGGTGCAGGTTGTCGATCATCTCCTGGTCTCCATCCTTGGAGCGGGTGTCCTGGTCGGCCAGCACCTTGGAGGCCGAGCGGGCCTCACCGGTGTAGAAGAGCAGCAGGTGGTCGCGCATCCGCCTCAGGGCCTCGGGATCCAGCTCAAGCGGTTCGACTTTGACCTCGCCTTTGGTGGCGATCGTGTAAGCGCAGATGCCGCCGTGGGCGGCCACGTAGGGGTCCTGCTTGCCGACCGGCTCCCCCAGCACGCCCATCTCGATCTCGCACGCGGCCTCGGCGAGGTCGGCGGTGCTGATCGACGTGTGTCGGGCGCGTACCAGGCCCTTGACCAGGCAGACGGTGTAGGCCCCCGAGGAGCCCATGCCGGTACCCGCCGGCACGTCCGCCACCGAGGCGATCTCCAGCGGGTTCCCGCACCAGTGACGCAGCAGACTCTCGCGCAGGATCGGGTGGCGGATCTGACTGATCTCGTCGACCTCCTCAAGCTCTGAGTACTTCATGCGATAGCGGCGCTGAAAAACGGTGTGGGTGAGCATGTAGACGTACTTGTCGATTGCCCCGGACACAAAGAAGCCGCCGTGCCCGCCGTAGTAGGACGGCAGGTCGGTCCCGCCGCCGCCGAGGGAGATCCGCAGCGGAGCGCGGCTGAAGATGACGCTCATGGGAGTGCTCCCCCCGTCATGCGACCACGCTGCGTCATGCGACCACGCTCCGTCATGCGCCCGCGCCCCATCTGGCGACCACGCTCCGTCATGCCACCACGCCCTCGCTGGTGGGGTTCATCCAGGCGTACTCGTTCTCATCCAGCCAGCGGAGGGTGCGCAGCATCGCCTCGCGACCGGTCAGCCGCGGCCTCCAGCCGAGGCCGCGAACGCGGGCGGTGTCGAGCTGGATCAGGGGGCTGTCGCCCGTCCATCCCCGGCGCCCGCCGGTGTATGCGATCTCCGGTGTCAGCGACAGGTACTCGGTGATGATCTCGATCGAGTCGTCCACCACGATCGTCTCATCGACGCCCAGGTTGTAGATGTGGGCACCGGCCTCCTCCGCGTGATGCTCCGCGGCGAGCAGAATCGCATCCAGGCAATCCTCGACGTACAGATAGGACTTCTCCTGGCGGCCGTCGCCCAGCACGCGCAGGTGCTCCGGGTCACGGCGCAGCGCGCGGTAGAAGTCGAAGACGTGCCCGTGCGTGTAGCGCTCCCCCAGGATCGAGACGAATCGACAGATCAGGCCGGTGAAGCCGTAACCGGTGGCGTATGCCGCGATCAGCCCCTCACAGGCGAGCTTGGACGCTGCGTACAGCGAGGTCTGAACCGGGAACGGGGCATCCTCGGGGGTGGGGAAGATCTCGGGCTCGCCGTACACCGAGCCGGTCGAGGCGAACATGATGCGGCTCACCCCCCGCGCGCGCATGGCCTCCAGCACGTTCGAGGTCGCGATCGTGTTCTGCTCCAGGTCGCGTCGCGGATGCTCAAGGCCCCGCCGCACGTCCGCGTTGGCCTGCAGGTGAAACACCCAGTCGCACCCCTCCAGGGCATCTGTGAGGATCGCCTGGTCGAGCACGTCGCCCTCGACCAGGCGCACGCCGTCCCGGCTCAGGGCATCGGCCACGAACTCACGCCGTCCCGTGCGGAAGTCGTCGACGATCACCACCTCGGCTCCTAGCCGACTCAGCCGGTCGACGAGATTGCTGCCGATGAACCCCGCTCCGCCGGTGACACAGGCTCGTTTCATCGCCACCACCTGCAACTGCTCGCGTGCGAGGCCGTGCCCCATGGCGCGGGGATCAGCATCGCCTAAAGGGAGAAGCCCGCGGCCTGTGCGTCATCGTGGAACATGCGCACGGTCTCCAGCGAGAACTGTTTGAGTTTCTTGCCGACGCCATCGAGCTTCTTCAAGAGGTCGTGGGTGATGGTGATGATGTGACAACCAACCTGGTCGGCCTGTATGAGGTTCAGGATCTCGCGTGGAGAGGCCCAGATCAGCTCGGCACTGGGTGCCTGGGCCATGATCTCGACCGAACGGGCCATGATCGGCACCGGATCCACACCGGCGTCCGCGATCCTTCCGGCGAAGACCGAAATGTAGGAGGGCGCGCCGTCTTTGACCGCAGCCGTTATCAGCTCGACCTGCTCGGTGGTGAAGAGCGCGGTCACGTTGACCTTCACCCCTTCCTCGGAGAGCGTGCGCACCAACGGCGCGAGTGACTCCCCCGCGGTCGTGGTGACGGGAACCTTGACGTACACGTTCTCGCCCCAGGAGGAGATCAGGCGTGCCTGACGTCCGATCTCCTCGGGATCGTCGGCGAAGACCTCGAAGGAGATCGGGTGCTCGGTGACCTTCTCTAGCACCCGCTGGGCGAACTGGACGTAGTCGGTCAGCCCGACCTTGCGCATCAGCGTGGGGTTGGTGGTAAAGCCCGCGACGCGCGGATTGGCGGCGAGCGCAAGGATCGCGTCCAAGTCCGCGCCGTCGGCGAATATTCGTGTCGTGATCTGATCGAGCATTGGTGAATCACCGGAAAGTGACCATAACAAGATTCGTGTCACCGAAATGTCTCCGATTATTGTATGAGCAGCGCGGGGGCTCCGGCGCTCAACGTGGATGCGCGCAGATCGGCCCGGATCTCGCCAAAACGCTTGTGCGCGCTATCCGGGTTCTCGATCAGCAGCGTCCGGCATCCAGCTGCCTTGCCGGCGGCTACGTCGGCGTCGGTGTCTCCCACCATCCACGACCGCTCCAAGGCGATCCCGAGGGTCTCGGCAGCCTCCAGCAACATCCCCGGCGCGGGCTTGCGGCAATCGCAGGACCCCGCGAGTCGAGCGACCGTCCCATCGGGGTGATGGAGGCAGATCCGCGATGCCCGCAGCAGCACACCCTCGCACCGCAGCAGCTCGACCACGCGGCGGTGCACCGCGAGCAACTCACCGACGGAGACCGCGCCCTTGGCGGCCGCGGGCTGGTTGGTCACGCACACCAGCAGATAGCCGGCCCGCATCAGACGCGCCGCCGCCGCTGCGGCCCCGTCGATCAGGCGTACCTCGCCGAGACCCAGGGGCGACTCCCGTACACCGCCGCCACCGGCGCGGTCCCGGACAAGCTCGTTGGGACCACCGGCGCGGTCCCCGTCACCGACAAACTCGTTGAGAACACCCTCTCGGTCGCGGTCACCGTCACCGTCACCGACAAGCTCGTTGAGAACGCCGTCGCGGTCGAGGAAGATCGCGGGCCGGCGAATCACGAGGGACGCGCGGCGAGCATCTCCCAATGACCCGCTCTGCGTGCGAAGCCCGGGTGCGAGACGACCGCGTGCCACACCACGGCCTGAAAGGACTCCACGAGCGGGGTGCGCAGAGCCGGCGGGGGGTCGATCAGGATCGCGACGTCGGCCAGCTCGGCCAGCGTGCCTCCCGGTGCGCCCGCCACGCCGTAGATGGATGCGCCCAGTGCGTGTGCGGCCTCCATCGCCGCGACGAGGTTCGTGGAGACGTTGTGCTCGCGCGAGCCGCCACCCACCGAGAAGACGAGCAGCCCGTCCGCGGCCGACAGACGCGAGGTCGCAAGCCAGCCGCTGAAGGAGGTCTCCCAACCGTCGTCGTTGGTTCGTGCGGTCAGCTCGGAAACGTTGTCCGTCGGCGCATAGCTCTCCAGGCCGCCGAGCTTGCGAAAATCGTTGACCGCGTGCGAGGCGTGGCCGGCGCCGCCGCCGACGCCGAGGATGAACAGGCGACCGCCGCGTTCGCGAACGCCGGAGATTCCCCGCACGAGCGCGTCGAGCTGCTCGGGGTCGACCGCGCGGGCCAGGTCGACTGTCGCGGCCAGGTATGCCTCGCTGTGGGAACCATCACGCTGGGAACCCTCACGCTGGGAACCCTCACGCTGGGAACCCTCACTGTGGGAACTTCCACTCATTGGCATGACCATAACTGATCGAAATTGGCCGTCAGGCGCGCACAAGCCGTAAAGCCACTGTCCGAGCCGACGGATAATCGGAGACATCCGACGGCTTCCCCGCTCAACGCGGAGCCCCTCAAAGCCCCCTGGTTGCGCGCGAGCGAGGCTGTGCCGATCCCACCGATCGGACTGTTGACTGTCGATCCACAGGCGGTGCTTAGACTCGCCGGCGATGGAGCCACGGAGACGGAATCGATCGCCCGGCGTGGAACACGCGGGCCCCTACGCCGTCGGGGAGCGCGGTCGCGCGCCGCGCGGCGCCGGAGCTGTGAGTCGCGGGGTGGCTCTGCTGCGCACGGGCAACCCCCCGGCGTTCGCGTGGCTGATTCCACTCGGGATCGCCGTCCTCTACCTGGTGGTCTTCGTCGTCAAGCTTCCCCACAACCTCAAAGAAATCCTTTGGATCGGGGACTACTCCACGCCGTTCACGATGATCGAAACGATCGCCAGGGACGGAGCGGGCGCCCACACGATGTTCGGCACCTCCGGTCAGTTCGTGCCCACCTGGTACGGGCTGCTCACCGCATATCTGCCGCTGCACCGCGAGCTGTGGGAAATCACTCCCACCCTGACGTTCCTCGCCATGGCCCTGCTCGTCGGGTGGTGCGTGGCGCAGTTGAGCGATCGTCGCGCGGGCGTCCTCGCGGCGCTGCTGGTCTTCGTGGCCTCGCCCAAGGCCTTGGTGTTCGTGATGGCCGCGGTCGTCCACAACCTGGCCTACCTCTGCATCGCGCTGGTGGGCGCCTACCTGATCTGGCTGACGCGCGCGGACGGACGACGAGCAGCCGTGACGCACGCGGTACCGCCCCTCGTGGGAGTCGCGCTGGGCACGGCGCTCGCCTCGGAAGTGCTGATCGGAGCGGCCGCGATCGCCCCGATGCTCGCCGCGGTGCTCCTCAGCGCCCTGCGACGGCGGCGACTCGCCAGGAGCGTCGCCCGCTCGGTGCTGATCACCACGGGGGTCGCCGTCGCCGTCGCACTGCTCACCCTGAGCACGATGGAATCGCTGGGTCTGCACGCGCAGCGCAGCCCCCTGAAAATCGCCGATGTGTCCGATCTCTCCGTGCACACACGACTGCTCTTCGAAGGCCTCAACGCGCTCTTCAACGGTTACCTCGACCACAACTCGCCCGGCACGCTGCACCTTCAGGTTGGCGTTGCCTGCGAGATCGTGATGTGCGCGGCGCTGCTGGCGGTGCTCGTGGTCGGCCTGCACGCCCTCTTCCGGGCGCTGTGGCCGCAGGCGCCGGAGGAGGATTCGCAGACACCCGCGCAGCTCGCGCGCTCGCTTCACATCAGCTACTGGTTCATCTCCGCCGTCGGCGTCTGCGCGGCCTTCTGGCTCACCGCCGAAACGGGCACCACCGTCGCCCACGAATCGTATTACGCCTCCGTGCTGCTCTCGACCGCGGCGATCATCCCCCTGCTGCTCAGCCGAGGCGTGATCGTGCGCTGGCTCATACTCGCGGGCGCGGCGATCTTCTTCGCGGGCAGCTTCGCGGGGGTCACCAGCGAGTACGTGAACATGGAAGTCGGCCTGCGGGCCGCCAGTTACTACCCCGAAATCCTGCGCATCGCCAAGGCCAACAACGTGTCCGTGGGATACGGGGGCTACTGGGAGGCATCGAGCTACACCTGGATCACGGACGGGCGCCTGACGGTCAGGCCGCTGTCGGAATGCAACAGCCCCGAAGGCGTGACCCTCTGCCCCTTCCTGCTGGGCCGTGTCACATCCTGGTACGTCCCGCACGAACGTCACACGTTCCTGCTGGTCGATCCTGCCGAAGGCTGGATCAACACCGCGCCGCCGAGCTTCGGCCGGCCGCTGGCGACCTACTCGTTCGGGACCGCGCAGATGCTGATCTATCCGTATGACATCGTCTCGCGCGTCGGCCCGTTTCCGAACTGACCGGCTTCGCCACCCGCAGCGAACCCCCCGCCTACAATGACCGCTCGTGAGCGCGCCCCCGAGACACTCCCTGATCCCGGCACACCCGGTCGATCCTCGCCGGGAGCTGGCGGACATGGAGCACGAGGTGCTCGAGCGCTGGCGTGAGCGCGACGTGTTCGCCGAGTCCCTGCGTCGGCGCGAGGACGCCGAGCCGTGGGTCTTCTACGAGGGCCCACCGACGGCCAACGGACGCCCGGGCTCCCACCACGTGCTCTCACGGGTCTTCAAGGACATCTACCCGCGCTACAAGACGATGCGCGGCTATCGCGTCGAGCGCAAGGGCGGCTGGGACTGTCACGGATTGCCGGTTGAGATCGCCGTCGAGCAGCAGCTGGGCCTCTCCAGCAAGGCCGAGATCGAGAGCTACGGGATCGCCGAGTTCAACGCCAAGTGCCGCGAGTCGGTGTTCACCTACCTGGAGGAGTGGAACCGTCTCACCGAGCGGATCGGCTTCTGGCTCAACCTCGACGACGCCTATCGCACCCTGGACGACGACTACATCGAGTCGGTCTGGTGGGCCCTCAGCCAGATCCATCGCAAGGGTCTCCTGTACGAGGGGCACAAGGTCGTCCCCTACTGTCCGCGCTGCGGGACCGCCCTGTCCTCCCACGAGGTGGCTCAGGGCTACAAGGACGTGGTTGACCCCTCCGTTTTCGTGCGCCTGCCCCTGCTCTCCCCGACCGCACCGTTCAGCGAGGGCGACGCGCTGCTGATCTGGACCACGACGCCCTGGACGCTCCCGGGGAACGTGGCGGTAGCGCTCGCCCCCGACACCGAGTACGTCCGAGCCGCCCACGGCGAGGGCACCCTGATCCTCGCCGCGGCCCTGGTCGAGAAGGTGCTCGGCGCAGAGGCCAGGATCCTCGCGCGCTTCCCCGGCCGCGAGCTGCTCGGCCGGTACTACGAAGGACCGATCTTCGGCGCCGAGGACCGCGAGGCGGGTGGACTGCCGATCATCGGCGGGGACTTCGTCACCACCGAGGACGGCACGGGCCTCGTGCACATCGCCCCGGCCTTTGGCGAAGACGATTACAACGCGGCGTCCGCGAATGGCCTGTTCGACCCCACGGACCCGCACACGCTCTACAACCCCGTGGGACTCGACGGACGCTACGACCAGCGCGTCCAGGGCTTCGAGGGGCGGTGGGTCAAGGACCCCGAGCTAACCCGCGAGCTGATCGCGGACCTGAAGCGTCGCGACCTGCTCTTCCGGGAGACCGAGTACGAGCACTCCTACCCACACTGCTGGCGTTGTGGGACGCCGCTGATCTACTACGCAAAGCCCTCCTGGTACATCAGGACGACCGCGATCCGCGAGCGTCTGATGGCCGAGAACGAGACCGTTGCCTGGTACCCGGCGCGGGTCAAGCACGGCCGCTTCGGAGACTGGCTGGCGAACAACGTCGACTGGGCACTCTCACGCGAGCGCTATTGGGGCACGCCGCTACCGGTGTGGCGCTGCGAGGCGGGACACGTGCACGTGATCGGCTCGTTCGCCGAGCTGCGCGAGCGTTCGGGCTCGGAGCTTGGAGACCCACACCGTCCCTACGTCGACGCGATCGAGTTCCCCTGCCCGGAGACCGACGCGACGGGCTCGACCTGCGCAGCGCCGATGCGCCGCGTTCCCGAGGTGATCGACGTGTGGTTCGACTCGGGTGCGATGCCCTTCGCCCAGGATCACTATCCGTTCGAGCGCCGGGAGCACTTCGCCGAGCGCTTTCCGGCGAGCTTCATCTGCGAGGCCCAGGACCAGACGCGCGGCTGGTTCTACTCGCTGCTGGCCGTCTCGACGCTGCTGTTCGACAAGGCGCCCTATGAGAACGTGGTCTGCCTCGGGCTGATCCTCGACCCCGAGGGACAGAAGATGTCGAAGTCCAAGGGCAACACGGTCGAGCCGTGGCAGGTGATCGACACCTACGGCGCCGATGCCTTCCGCTGGTACTTCTTCACCGCCAAGCAACCGTGGGACGGCTACCGCTTCTCCGCGGAGACCATCGGCGAGGGCGTGCGCCTGTTCCTCAAGCAGCTGTGGAGCACCTACTTCTTCTATGTGCTCTACGCCGAAGCAAACGCCGAGCGCCTGAGCGGCGCGCCGCAGGCATCTCACACCGATGCCGCCGACGGGCAGCCGGGCGAGGGCCATGAAGAGCCGGGCACCGCCGAGCGGGGCTACAGCGGAGCCGCCGATCTCGACGCGTGGGCGCTTTCGCGCACGGCCGCCACGGCCCAGCTGGTGGCCGAGTGCCTGGACGCCTTTGACACCACCACCGCGGGCCGGGCAATCGCGGAGCTGGTCGACGAGCTGTCCAACTGGTACGTGCGCCGCTCGCGCCGTCGCTTCTGGGACGGGGACCCGGCGGCGTTCACCACACTGCACTCCTGCCTGGTGACCGTGGCCCAGCTGCTGGCACCTTTCTGTCCGTTCATCGCGGATGAGATCTACGACAACCTGGACGGCACGCTGGCCAGCGTGCACCTGTGCGACTTCCCGACGGCCACCGAGCTGCCCGCCCGGCACGAGGATCTGGAGCGGGCGATGGCGATCGCGCGCGAGACGGTTCGCCTGGGCCTGAACGCCCGTGGCCAGGCGAAGATCAAGGTACGCCAGCCGCTCGCGGAGGCGGTCGTGGTCGCCGAGGGGCGCGAGCGCGAATCGATCGAACGTCTCGCGGACATCGTGCGCGAAGAGCTGAACGTCAGGCGTGTTCGCTTCGTGACCGGCGCCGAGGAGCTGGGACGCTATGAGGTGAAGGCCAACTATCGATCGCTGGGGCCGCTATTTGGCAAGAACATGCCTCAGGCCGCCGAGGCGGTGGCGGCGCTCGACCCGGATCACGTCGCGACGGCCCTGCGAACGGGCGGAGAGATCGGCATCTCGGTCGCCGGGCGCGAGCACTCGCTCTCCGCGGATGACCTGATTCTCACGATGCTGCCTCCCGACGGCTACAGCGTGGAGCGCGACGGTGCGCACGCCGTGGCTCTGGACCTCAAGATTGACGACGATCTGCGGCGCGAGGGTCGCTCGCGGGAGATCGTGCATGCGATCCAGAATGCTCGCAAGAGCGCCGACCTACAGGTTGAGGACCGCATCGAGCTGGCTCTGCTCGGCGATCCGGAGCTGATCGACGCGGTGGCGTGCCACCGTGACTACCTGACCGGCGAGACGCTGGCGGTGAACCTGAAAATTGGAGACAGCGAAGCGACAGCGGCGATGAGTTATCAGGAGCAGAGTGAGATCGACGGCCTGGCGCTGACGATCTCGCTGCGGCGAGCCACAGCTCGCTAAAGGCAGTCCAGGAGCCAAGTTACCGACCCTCTTGTGGGCCGTGGCCGTGGCGCCTGACGGCACGGGCACGTTCGCGGTTGAACCCACGCCGAGGCACCCATCGGACCCCGCCGATCGACCCGTGCGGCTCAATGGCTTCTGTACAATCGAATATATGGAAGGGGATCGACACGCGGTCTTCGGAACCTGGGGTCCGAAGCACCCGCACCTGGCCAAGTGGGGTGGCCGCGCCACCCTGGCCGTGCTCAAACGGTACCTCGCTCGACACGGTTTGTGCAGTCTTGACAGCGCGCCCGGAAACTCAACCCTCGCCGCGCTGGAACAGACCATCCGTGCCGGGCGCGAGGCCTACGTGCTTGGTTTCAACACCGCGAGCCACAACTCGGGGGCCGCGCTGGTGAGGGTCTCCAAGGACGGGCGCGTGGAGCTGATCTGCAACGAAGAGGAGGAACGCTACAAGGCGGTGAAGCACTGTCACGAATATCCCGAGCACTCGATCGAGACCGTCAAGCAGCACATGCTGAGACTCGGCCTGCGGCCCGAGGATCTCGCCGCCTGCGTGAGCAGCTGGGACTACGCGGCCGTCGCCAACGTGCTGATCGTGCATCCGGTGCTAGAGGAAGCACCGGCGAGCATGGCGCTGCTGCTGACCGGGAAATCGGGGCGCGACAAAAGCGCCGCCAGCCGCAGCAGAGTAGCTGCGCTGATCCAGGCCCCCAGCCGCCTCGGCCATCAGCTCGGACTCGAGCGGCCGATGCCGATCATCGGGGTACGCCACCACGACAGCCACGCCCACCTCAGCTACGGCGTCTCGCCCTTCACGAACGGCCCCGATCCGGTCATGGTGATCGTGATCGACGGAGGCGGTGACGACGCCTACACCTCGCTCTACAGCTGCCGGTCAGGCGAGCTGGAGCTGCTGAGCGCACGCGGTGAGAGTCAGCTGGAGTCGCTCGGACGCATGTACGGCGTGCTCAGCTCGACGCAGGGCGGCTGGCCGACCCTCAGCTCAGAGGGTCGCTACATGGGCGCGGCCGCGTGGGGCGACGGCAAACGCCTCACCAACCGCTACTACCGGCGACTCAAACACCTGCTTCACCTCGGTGCCGAAGGCGAAGTCCGCCTCAACCGTACGCTCGCCAACTGGACGAGATCTTCATGGGACCGGCCCTACAGCAAGGAGTTGATCGACATCCTCGGCGAGCCGATCCCGCTGAAAGAGATGTGGCATCCCGACGCGATCCTGAAAGTCGAGGAGATCCGCCACCCGGAGATCACGCGCGAGCGGGTGGACAAGGCGGCCGCCGTGCAGATGGTCTTCGAGGACGCCCTGATCCACATCGTCGACCACATGATCCGCGTGACCGGCAGTCACCGTCTCGTGCTGACCGGCGGCACCGCGCTCAACTGCGTGGCCAACATGCGGCTGCTCGAATGCTTCGACGAGCCCTGGTACGAGCGCAATCTGGGGCGCAAAGACCGACTGCACCTGTGGATGCCGCCGATCCCCGGCGATGCCGGCACCCCGGTGGGAGCGGCGTACGCATTTGCCATGCTGGCGGGCGCGCGACCCGGCCCCTCGCTACAGCACGCGTTCTTCTGCGGCCTGCCCCCAACCACATCGAAAATCCGGGCAACCGTGACCGCCGAGCCGGCCGCGGGCAGCATGCCGTTGGGCGACTGCTCCGACCCCGACGTCAGAGCGCAGGTGGCCGACCTGCTCGCTCACGTGGTGGCGAGCGACGGCATCATGGGCATCTACCAGGGCATCTCGGAGACGGGCCCGCGCGCGCTGGGACACCGCAGCATCGTCGCCAACCCCTGCAAAGCGGACACCCGTCTGCGGCTCAACGAACGTGTCAAGCACCGCGAACTGATCAGACCGCTGGCGCCGATGCTCACCCGCGCGGCCGCCGAGCGCTTCTTCTACCTGGAGGAGGGGGCATCGGACGACGACTACAACGCCTACAACTACATGGTCCTCACGGCGCACGCGCGGCCGGAGGCCCATGGGAGCATCCCCGCCGTGATCCACCACGACGGGACCGGGCGCCTACAGATCGTGCGCCCCGAGGTCGACCCGTTCTGTCACGAGTTCCTGCTCGCGATGGGACGACGGGTGGGCGTGGAGGCATCGGTCAACACATCCCTGAACGTCGGCGCGCCGATCGCACACACCCCGACTCAGGCGCTCGACACGCTCAAGCGTGCTCACGGGATGGACGGCCTACTGATGATCGGCAGTGATGGACAGGCCACCCTGGTTTGGCTCGAGGATCGCCTCGACATCCGCCGACGGCTCATGAGTTCCGTGCGCTCATGGGCCGAGGAGACCGGATCCGGGCTGCCCGCCCACGACTACCTCTCTCAGACCTAGCCGCACCGGGCGTACCGGACACGTCGAGTCTGCGACACCTTGCGAGTCCGGCACGGAGTCCCGCGGAAGACCCCGGCGACGCTCAGGCCAGCGCGGGCTCCAGCTCAGCCTCAAGCTTGCGCTTCGGGTAGGCGCCCACAACGGTCTTGACGGGCTGGCCACCCTTGAAGAGGATCATGGTCGGAATCGAGAGCACCTGGTAGTTGGCGGCGGTCTGCTGATTCTCGTCGATGTTCAGCTTCACGATGCGCAGATCGGGGCGCTCACCGGCGATCTCCTCAAGCACGGGAGCCACCACACGGCAGGGGCCACACCAGGGAGCCCAGAAGTCGACGAGCACAGGTGTCTCGGACTCGATGACCTCGGCCTGGAAGTTGTTGTCGTTGACTTCGCTCAGACTGCCTGCCATGGGGTCTCCCTTAGTGTCGCTATGCGCGTTTGTACGCTCGCTGCTCCTAACACTATACAAAGTGTAGTGCCGTTCAAAAGCCCTCAGTGTGGCCGCACGGCGACCGTGAACCCTTCCCAGTGGCCCACGATCGGGGGATGGATGCCGGTGAGCGCGGTGAAGACGTGCGGCGTCACGTAGACCTCGACGAGGGAGGCCGCGATCAGCACCGGCACGGCCAGCGCGACGGTGACGAGCGTGGCGGCGAGCAGCTGCTCCCACTCCCCGCGGCGACTGGCCATGATCCAGGCGGCCAGCGGCAGGAACAGCGCGATCAGCTCGGGCAGCGCGTGGGGCAACACTCCCAGCAGCAGCAACGCCGGAGAGACATTTACGAAGTGGGCGATCCCGGCGAGGGTGTGGCCGAGGACATACGCCTGAGCGGACAGCGAGAAGGTCGTGGCGCAGGCCACGAAAGCGATCGCGATGCGGCCGCCGTGTTCGTGCAGCCAGCGCGAAATGCCACGGTGCGCGTGCGCCTGCATCGGCAGGGAGCTACCGGCGATGAAGCCGGCCACGCAGGCCATCGCGTGCAGGGCCAGCACCAGCCCGTTGTGGGTGAGCACGTTCACTACGTCGGCGCCGTCGCCCACCGCGAACGGCGGGCGCAGCGTGATGATCTGCACATAGCCACGGGAGAGCGCCGAGATCACCAGCACGGCGGCCAATAGGCCGAGCGCGGCAAGCGTCGAGCCGGCGGTCCAGCGCAGGAGAATTCGCCAAGGTTGACGTTGCCAGGTGCGCAGCGTGCTGCGCGTGTGGCGCACACCTTGCACGAGGGCATAGGCCGAGGCGTCCATCCCTCGGGTGATCGGCACCCCGCGGCAACTACCTGAGCGTCGGAACCTTTTGCCGGGCGGATCTTTGCGGCGGTGGCTGGCGCCCGAGGCGCAGCTGCGGCACAAGCCACATCGCCTCGACTGCGATTCTCCAGGACATCTTGCTCTGTCCGTGCTGACGGTCGCGGAACACGATCGGGACCTCCTGCACGCGGAAGCCGGCCCGCACCGCGCGATAGGTCAGCTCAACCTGGAAGGCATACCCTTGAGCGCGCACGCCCTCGAAGTGGATCGCCTCGAGCACGTCGCGGCGAAAGCACTTGAAGCCACCCGTGAGGTCGCGCACGCGCAGGCCCAGCACCAGGCGCGCGTAGGTGGAGCCACCTTGGCTGATCAAGCGCCGCAGCAAACCCCAATCGGTGACCCCGCCACCGGGCACGTAGCGCGAGCCCAACGCGAGGTCGGCGCCGCCGTCGATCGCCTCCAGCAGGCGCGCGAGGTCGCGGGGGTCGTGGGAGAAGTCCGAGTCCATCTCCATCACGTAGGCCGCGCCCTGCTCCAGGGCGTGTGCGAAGCCGGCTAGGTAGGCCGGGCCGATGCCGCTCTTCACGGTGCGGTGCAGCACGCCCACCCACGGGTGCTCGGCGGCAAGCCGATCGGCGATCTCGCCGGTGCCGTCGGGGGAGCCGTCATCCACTACGAGCACCCGGAAGTCCTCGCAGACGGCCTCGGCGAGAACCTCGCCCGCGGCGTTGACGATGGCCTCGATGTTCTCGGCCTCGTTGTAGGTGGGCAGTATTAGCCAGGCTGTGCCGTTCACAGGTGCACGTACCCTAGAGCGTGGCGCACCCGGCGTGCGCACCCGCGCGCCACCGCGGCGACGGGTACGGCAGTCTTATGCGCACCGTGCCCGAACTGTCCAATGCGGCCATCGCAGATGCCCTGGAGGAGCTTGGCGACCTCTACGAGCTTGACGGCGCGATCGTGCACCGGGTGCTCGCCTACCGCACGGCCGCACGGGCGGTACGCGATGCCAGCGTCTCCGTCGCGGGACTCGCTCGCGAAGGACGGGTCACCGAGCTGCCGGGTATCGGAGCGACCCTTCAGGAGAAGATCCTGGCATTGCTCGACGACGGCGCGATCCCGGCGGCCGAGCGGCTGCGCGCGAAGTTCCCGCCCGGTCTGATTGCGATCACGCGCCTGCCGGGGCTCGGACCCAAGCGCGCGCGACTGCTGCACACCGAGCTGGGCATCGACTCGCCGGCGGCGCTACGCGACGCGGCGCTGAACGAGCGTCTGCGGACCGTGCGGGGGCTGGGGGCGAAGTTCGAGGCCGCTGTGCTTGCGGCACTGGAGAGCGGGGCCACAGAGCGACCCGCCGTGCGGATGCTGCTGCCACGGGCGCTCGAGCTGGGCGAAGCGCTCGTGGCGGGACTGATCGAGCGGGCGCCCGCGGACGCCCGGATCCAGCTCGCCGGCTCGGCCCGACGTGCGGTGGACAGCGTCAAGGACATCGACATCATCGCCACCACCGCCGAGCCCGAGGTACTCGCCGCAAAGCTCGCCGAGCTGGAGGAGATCGAGAGCGTCGCCTCAAGCGGTCGCGCCGGGGCGCGAGCGCGGACGCACTCGGGTATGAGCGTCGACCTGCGCATCGCGGCCCCCGAGCAGCACGGCAACCTCTTGCAGCACTTCACGGGCTCCGGGACCCACAACGCGGCGCTGCGCGAAGCCGCCGTGCGACGCGGCCTGCACGTCTCGGAGTACGGCATCCTCGAAGACGCCACGGGGATCACTCACACCTGCGCGACCGAGGAGGAGGTCTATGCGCTGCTCGGCCTGGGTCCCATTCCACCCGAGCTGCGCGAGAACCGGGGGGAGCTGCAGTCCGCGGCGCTGATCGACGGCCCGGGCCTGCCGCGACTGGTGCAGCTGGGAGACATCCGCGGCGACCTCCACAGCCACACGGTGGCCTCCGACGGGAAGGCCACGATCGAGGAGATGGCGTTGGCCGCGATCGAGCGCGGCTATGAGTATCTGGCGATCACCGACCACTCGGCCACACACGGTTTCGGCAACGACGTCTCCCCCGCGGACCTGCTCATCCAGATCGAGCGCGTCCGAGAGGTGGACGCGAGCCTCCCGGACATCAAACTCTTGGCGGGCAGCGAGGTCAACGTGCTGCCCAACGGCTCGCTCGACTACGAGGATGAGCTGCTGGCCCAGCTCGACTGGGTGATCGCCAGCGTCCACACGGCCTTTGGGATGAGCGAGCGGGCGATGACCGAGCGCATGATCGCCGCGATCGAGCATCCGCTGGTGGACGCCGTTGGGCACCCCACGGGTCGCCTGATCGAGCGGCGCGAGCCCTACGCGCTGGACCTCCAGGCGGTCTTCGCCGCGGCGGCCCGGACGGGCACGATGCTAGAGATCAACGCCAACCCCGACCGGCGTGACCTCTCCGACATCAACGCCAGGGCGGCCGTGAACGCCGGTGTGCGCATCGTGATCAACTCCGACGCCCACCGCACGCACACCTTCGACGTGATGCGCTGGGGAATAGCGACGGCGCAGCGGGCGTGGCTGACGCCGGCGGACGTGGCCAACACCAGATCCTGGGCCGAGCTGTCCAAGCTGCGGCGCGGCGGCACGTGAGCGCTCCGCGCGCCCGCTTCACTCTCAACCCTCCACGCCCCGACTCAGTCTCTACGCGCCCGGCCCAGTCTCAGCCCTGCGCACTCCAGGGTCAGTCCAGGCCCTACACGCGCTCAGCCCAGTTTGAGCGCCGCGCCGTAATAGTGGGGCTGGGGATACGGACAGTAGAACCTGACCTTGCCGCCGGCGGGGTCCTCACGGGCCACCCAGACCCCGGCGCCTTTGGCCAGGCGCGTGCACGGAGCGGGCCCAGATTCGGTTCTTTCCTGGTAGATCAGGCCGGCGGCGCGCGGTTCACCGGCCAGTTCCGCGGCCGAGCCGAATGGTGTCATGCCCGCGATGTAAGCCAGCGCGGAGATTCCTTCGCTTGAGAACTCGAACTGCACGTCGTTGATCGTGTTCCACGTCAGCAGTCGAACGCCCTGTCGGCCGAGCGCGTTGACGAGACCCGGGACGTCGCCATCGCGTTTGGGGCCCGCCACGAGAAACCCTTCATTGTTGTAAAACGTGACTCGATCCGGGAATGCCTGGCCGTCGGAAAGCGGGTGGGTCAGCGCCAGCGTCGCATTCCCACCCACGCCGAAGGTGTTGCCAAGCGTGTTGGCAGCAACAGCCCCCACCAGCAAGGCGATCGCGATGAACCGCGCCGTTGGACGCAGGAAGACGATCCAGCCCGTGCCGATCACGGCCAGATAGGGCATCAGCGGGATGTCGTAGCGAATGTCGTGGTGACGGGCCATGGTGACGGCAAACCATGCGGTGAAAAGACCCACTAGGAAGTCGAGCCTGATGCTCCAACGCTCGGCGCGGCGGGCGATCACCATGACCAGCCAAACGGTGCCGCCGAGCGCCAGCAGGAACAGCGGCGCGAGCAGCTGAGAGTTGAGGGTGCTCCAGAAGTACCATGTGAGATTCGCCCCGGTGAAGAGCGCGGGCGCGCTGGAGGACGCCACACCAGGGTTGGCACCGGCTATTTCCAACATAAATTCCAGGTTGGCGATGTGATCCAGATACCACGGGGCCCCGACCGCAAGCGCGGCCACCGAGAACGTGAGAAACCCGCGCCAGTTCCGCCATCCCCCGCGCAACAGTCCGACGAGTACGAGGCCCACGATGAACAGGGGGAACTGCACCTTCACGATGACGCCCGCGCCGACCACGAGGCCGGCCAGGCCCGCGATCGACACTCGACTGAATCGCTCGCTCGCCAGGATCAGCCACGTCGCGACGGCAACCATCGCGGCCTCGGGCGCATCGAGCATGAAGACGTGAAACTGCACGATCAGCAGCGGCGAGCCCAGCACGAATATCGCCGCCAGCATCCCCGCCGGCTGCCCAAACAGGAGCCGGCCGGTCTGATAGCAGCCGAGCGTCAGCAACGACACGAAGACCACGTTCTCGGCGACGATCGGGGCGGACACGTTCACTCCCCCGACGAACGCGCCGAGCGCACCCACCAGATGACCCAACGGTGGGTACACCGCTTCATGGTTGAACGGCCCCAAGATATCTCCGGCGGCGAGAAGTTTGTGCGCGATGAGCGCTTCTTCGAGATGATCCCCGGCGTCGAACACCGGGACGCTGTGGTCAACCGTCAACCACCAGCAGGTGAGCGCGATGAAACTGACCGTGGCTCCGATCGCACCCCACGCGCTCGCGCTCAGTCGCGATACGCCGACGCGCGCGAGCAGCGCGCTCAACCCGCCGCTGCTCGCCGAATTGCTCCAGCGCACGCCCGTCGCGGTACCGGCCCCAAGCTCCGGATCAGCGCGAGTTGAAGGCATGACACGACCGCGAGCCGACATCGCTCGAACCTAGCCAAGGCCCATTCCAAATGCTAGTCGCGACGGCGAACCTCGCGAGATTGTCTCCAGCTCAGGGCTGGGATGGAGTACTCATCCGCGCGCGTCGGCTAGCAAGGCGGGGAGCAGCTGCTCCTCGACCACACGATCGGTCTCCGCGCGCCTGAACGGCGCAAGCGCCGCGAGCGCCCTGGCCGCGTAGTCGGGGGCGGGATCGTCGAGGGCGACCCGCAGCGCACCCCCCAGCCCCTCGCCCACCAGGCGCCGATCGAGCGTTTGTGCGAGCGTCAGCGCCGCGTAGGGACCAGGCGCGGCCGTGGTGACCAGCCGACAGCCGTCGGCGAGGGCCTCCAGCTGCACGATGCCGTAGTCCTCGCGGCGCGGGGCACACACGAAGACCCGCGCGCGACGCAGCAACGCGCGGTGCTCGTGCGCAGCGAGCAGACCGGTGAGTCGTACACCCTCGGCCGGGAGCCTGATACCGGCTCCGCCCAGCTGCGCCGCCGTGACACCCGTCACCCACAACTCCTCGCCAGGGCGGCGCGCGCCGGACCACGCCTGCAACACCCGGTCCAGACCCTTCTTGCCGGGGTTCGCCCCATAGGTGATCGCCGCGATGTCGCGCAACGCGCCTCCCGGGCCCGCGGTCGCAAGCGAGCCCGAGGGCTCAACCGGCACCGGCAAGACCACCGCCGGGGCGCCCGCGGCCGCCGGACCGGCCTCACTGAGACCTCCCGCGCTCCAGGGGAGCAGCAGCGGCGCCTGACGCAGGCGCCGACGCTCAAGCGGACGTTGCCAGAGACCGTGACGCCCGCGCCGGTTGCCGGCGGCGGGAGCATCGAAGCGCACCGCGCCGGGCCGCGGCCAGAGCAGCGCGGCGGTGGTGGTCGAGTAGATCACCGCTCGCGCCGAGCGCCACTGGGGAGCCTCGTGGGCCGCCCCGCGCGCAGCCCGCGCCCAGGCCAGATCGGTGAGCATCAGGGTGCGCACCTCGGCCGGCGGTCGGGGTCGCGCGATCGCAACGCTCGCCCCGGCGCGCCGCAGTGCCGCGAACAACTCATCGTCGGCTGCCCGCAGGCCGGCGGTCGAGGCCGGCGAGACCAGAAGGACGTCAAGCATCTCAGCCGGTCGATCCCACGATCTCGCCACCCCGCGGGCCACGAATCGTCCTTGCGCGAGCAACCATCTCAGCTACACACCTCAGGTCCGCGCGCCGTTCATGTGCTCGGGGTGCAGCGCCTTGAAGCCATGGGTGCGCTGGAGTGCGATCGGCTTCACGGGTGAGGTGGGCAGCACGTAGAACCGCACCCCGTCGCGCTCCTCGATCGCGGCCACCGCGGCTGCCTGGCGGCGCCAGGCGAGCGCCCAGATGATGGCGAAGCCGGCCCCGATGCCGGGGACCTGCGGAGCCAGGAAGCCAAGCCCACCCGAGAGCACGATGAAGACCACCAGCGGCCACAGCCGGTTGATCAGGATCGAGCCCGGACGGTACTCAGGCAGGGCCGTGCTGGCTTTGGCGGCCGCCAACAGCCGGGCCACCGGCGGGCTGGTTTCGGCGCGGCGGCCCAACCGCAGTCCGACGACGCTTGCGATGACCCACCAGCCCAGCGCGACGAGCACCTGCGTCACTTCATTGCCGGCCTCGCCGGCGAGCACCGTGATCGCCGCCAGCGCACTGGCGGCACCTGCGCTCAGCAGGACCGTGATCTTGAGGAAATCTACGAAGCGCACGTGTGGCGTCGGCCTAGAGTCCTGCCGAGGGCACTAGAGCAGCGCCTCCAGCAGCACGCGCACGCCGTCGGTGCCATCGATCATCAGGTCGGAGTTCAGCACGAGCTGCTCGGGCGTCTCCTCCGAGCGGACACCGACGCAGACCGCGCAGCCCAGCGTGCCCGCCAGCACGAGTCCGCGCAACCCGCGGAAGGCGTCGAGGTCGGTGGTGTCGTCACCCACGTAAACGGCCGCGTCGAGGCGGCGCCCGTCCTTGGAAGCGGGCGCTCCGCTCAACAGCGCGGTCACTCCGAGGCTCTTGTCGAGGGTCACCGGTGGACGCACCTCCAGCACCTTACGACCCCAGTGGACGGCAAAGCCCTCAGCCTGCGCCCGCCGTGCGATCTCCTCCGCCGCCGCGTGCGCCGTTGCCTCATCCGGGGCGCCCCGCCAATGGAACGCCGCGATGGCCTCCTTGTCCTCGTGGCGCACCCGCAGGCGCGCGTGCTCGGCGGTGTAGACGCGAGCCGCGAACTCCCCCACCCGGGCTGTCCAGGCTGCCATCTCAGGGTCAAGCTCGGCACGCGTGGCTCCGGGTCGCAGCAGCTCGCCGCCGTGGTTGCCGACGTAGGCGATGCTCCCGATCGCGACTATTTGGCGCGCGGTGACCGCGCGGCGGCCGCTTACGCAGCCCACGACCGCGTAGCGGCGGGCGATCTCGATCAAGAGCGTGCGCGTGGACTCCGGCACGTGCGCGTCGGCGGCGTGCCGAACGATCGGCGCAAGCGTGCCGTCGATATCGAGCAGCACGGCAGCGTGGGAGGGATCGGAGCGCAGCGGCTCCAGCGCCTCCACGAGGGTGGCGGCTGGGGACACGCTCCCTAGTATGGCGCAGGAGACCCGGTCAGTGATCCAAAACGCGCGCGTTGGCCGTAGATGGAGTGTGAGCGAGCTTCTCCGGGTAAGCAGCTCGGAGGAGGAAAATCCAGAGGGGTCCGGCTTATCGGTCCGCCTGCTTTAGACTGAGATCACATGGGACTCGACAATCCACTTCACATCGCATTTTTGGTCGTGATTTTGCTGTTGGTGTTCGGTGCCCGACGGCTTCCCGAAATCGGGCGCTCGCTGGGAAGCGGCATGCGTGAGTTCAAGGATTCGATCAGCCCCGGCCACTCTGAGCCAACGCTGACGCCGACCGTTCAGCAGCCGCCCGTAGCGCAGCCTGCCCCGCCCGTAGCGCAGCCCGCTCCGCCCGTGGCGGCGCCGGTCGAGACACCCGCCGATCGCGCCTAGCAGCTCGTATCCGGAGACCCGGAGCACCCAGGCGGCACCGTCGGGCTCGGGCGGTCAGGCTTAGCCTCAACGGCTAGGCTCAGCGTCTGATGCGTCCGGTCTGAACGGCCTCGAACGCGGAGCCCGGCACGCGCTTGATCTGTTCCAGGTCCGCGTCGTTCCATTGGGGATTGGGCGCGCCCGTGATGTACCAGCTCGACCCATTGTCGGCCACGATCAGGCCGTAGCGCTTCAGCGCCCGCAGGATCACGAGCGTCGCACCGTGATAGCCGCCGAGACTGAAGTTGGCCTTCAGCCGCAGGCGTAGGCCCATCGGCGGGAGGTCCGAGTCGGCGTCGGCGGAGGCATAGTGAGTGGCAGGATGGATGAACCCCTTCTGGGTGCGAGCCACGGTCATGCGCAGAGCGTGGTCGATCGCTCCGCGGCGCACGTCTTCATAGCGCACCAACAGCGGGAATATCGGCAGGCCGGCGGCGTCGGCCGAGGTCCATCCGTCGGGGCGCAGAGCGTTGCTGCGCAGATTGAACACCGCGCCCGATTCCGCGGCCCAACCGCGGCCCAGGCGGCCGGCGTTGTAAAGCTCGTAGAGCTTGCACGTGCCCTGCTGGAGGACCAACACGTGGCGGTCTCCCGCTTCGCCGGCGCCCTCGACGGGTGCCCGCGGCGGGATCGGGTAGGGCCCGCGGTCGGATTCCGCACCGTAGGCGGTGAACTTGATCGGGACCCTGGGTTGATGGGCTCCCACCACGGCATAGGGGATCCCGTAGCTCGGGTTGGTGCCGAAGTCGGGGTGCAGATGACCGCCGGAGCCGATGCTCGCGATGTAGCGCGAGGAGTTGGGGTCAACCGGAGCGCGTGAGATGTCCTGGTTGACGGCGTTCGCGGGCGGAAAGATCGGACAGGGGTGGGACGACAGCGCCACCCGCGCGTGCGGTGAGCTGACCAACAGACCGGACGCCGGGGTCGCGAGCGGCGCCGCCACGACCACGATCGCGACGAGTAGCAGCGTGAGTTTTGGGCGCGGCAGCGAAGCGATCCCCAGACGCTACGTGATCGCGCGGCAGCCCAGCGGAGAAACGGACAACCATTGCTCAGGCCAACTCGCCCGGCAGCACCGAGGGTCGGGCCTCGCTGCGCAGGGCCACTCCACAGTGCCAGCAATAGGCGGCCCCGCGGCTGTGAGCCGAGCCGCAGGAGCGACACTGGCCGTGAATCCCGACTTCGGCGGCGCCCAGCAGACGCTCGACCTCCCCCAGCTGGGCATCGGCCTGCTGTAGCTCGGCGGCGCGACGCGCAAGCACGTCGAGGCGGTAGTGGTCACGGACGGCCATCTCGTAGGTGAGACCCCCGAGATCCCAGGTGAGCCCAGCGACGCGCTCGGCCAGTTCCACCCGCCGCTGTCGCAGGCTCATCAGCCGCCCCCGGTTTCAATCGGCTGATCGCCTTCGGTGAGCTTGTCGATTTCCTGCTGGTACTTCTTGCCCTTCAAGTGGTCGAGCTTGTTGAGCGCGTTCGAGCCGGCCCGCTTCGGAGCCGGCGGCGGTGCTTTGATCTTCGCCGCTTCGGCGGCTTCGGCGACCGCTTCGCTGTGCGCGCTCGAGCGCTTTTTGGCGACCGGCACAGTCGGGGTCGTCGTCGTGCCTGCCGCCGGGGCCGCGGCACTCGCGAGGCCGCCGAGACCCTCGATCTTGAGCACCGACTGCGTGGGAGCCTGCCCGCCACCGACCCAGTGGCCCACTAGCAGACCGATCAGGCCCGCGACCAACAGCACGGTGAGCAGACCGAACACACCGGTGTATCGCTGGAGTGAGCCGACCGCGCCGTCCGGCTCCCAGGCCGGTGCGTAGCCCGCCTGCGACATGCCGTTCATAGTCGGGGTATGCACACGCTCGGTCTGCAACACGTCGAGGAACGCCAGGCGAACCGGCGAGCAGGGATGACCACAGGTCAGGCAGTAGCGCTGGTCGGGCACGAGCGCGGCACCACAGCTCTGACAGGTCGCGTCCGTGGCCTGCATCATCCGAACGCTCCCCGCACGTAGTCGCGGGTGCGCATGGCGCGCGGCTCCTCGAACACCTGCGTGGCGGTGCCGTACTCGACGAGATCACCCAGATACATGAAGGCCACCTTGTCCGCCACCCGCTGCGCCTGGGCCAGGTTGTGGGTCACGATCACCACCGCCAGATCCCGGCGAAGCTCGTGGATCAGCTCCTCGATCACCGCCGTGGAGATCGGGTCCAGGGCGCTGCACGGCTCGTCCATCAGCAGCACCTCTGGGCGCGAGGCGATCGCGCGGGCGATGCAAAGTCGCTGCTGCTGACCGCCCGAGAGGCGCAGAGCGGGACGATCCAGCTCGCCCGCCACCTCGTCGTAGAGCCCGGCGCGGTGCAGGGCCTCGGCCACCAGCGGCTCCAGCTCGCGGCGGCCGGGACGCCTGCGCGACTGCTCGCGCAGCGCGAAGGCCACGTTGTCGAAGATCGACATCGGGAACGGGTTGGGCTGCTGGAAGACCATCGCCACGCGCTTGCGCAGCTCGGTGTCCTGGATGTCGTGGATGTCTTCGCCGTCGAGCAGCACCTGACCGGCGCGCGCGGCGCTGGGCGTCAGCTCGGTGAGGCGATTGAGGGTGCGCAGCAGGGTCGTCTTGCCGCAGCCCGACGGGCCGATCAAAGCCAGCACCTCGCCCTGGTGGATGCCAAGCGAGACCTCCTTGACCGCGAGCCGACCGCCGTAGCCGACACTCACCCCCTCCACCCGCAGGCGTTCCGGCCCCGCCGCCGAGACTGCCCTGATCGCCTCGCGCCCCGCGAGCGGCTGCACCGGCACCGGGGGGCGGTCGACCACGATCGTGCGCACGGGCGGCACCGCTCCGCCGTCCTCCTCGGCGCGCACGGGCGGCTGGATCCGGGAGAGCCGCAGCGTGCTCATGCCGCCCCTCCGCCGCTACGAAGCGCCCGGCGGCCGATCAGGTCCACCATCCCGTTCAGCGCCAGCACGAGCGCCAGCAGCACGAACGCGGCGGCGTAAGCCTTCTGCGGAGCACCCGCATCGCCCGCCGGGGAACTCTCGTAGATGTAGCTGGTCAGCGCCGAGCCGCTGCCGCGCAGCACATTCAGCCCGGGCAGGGAGCCGATCGGTTCGATGCGCAGCGTGCCCCCCAGCAGCAACAGCACGACCGCGGTGTCGCCGATGATGCGGCTGATGCCCAGGGTGGCGCCGGTGGCAATATTGGAGCGAACCGCGGGCAACAACACGCGACGGATCGTCGTGATCCGGGTCTTGCCCAGCGCGAAGGCCGCCTCCCGCACGTGGGCGGGCACGGCCTGTAGACCGTCGCGGGTGGCCGCGAACAGCGGGGGTAGAGCGATTAGCGACATCATCGAGCCGGCGGCGAAGAACGAGCGCCCGAACACGCCCCCGCCCGAGGCTCTGAAGGACAGTGGCGCGAAGATGCCCAGCTGAAAGATCGCCAGTCCGAAGATCGCGATCACGATGTCGGGCGTCCCCGCCACGATCTCGATGCTCGACTCGACGGCCCGCGCCAACCAGCGCGGCCGTCCGTACTCGACTGTCCAAACGGCGCTGTACACCGCGAGCGGGGTGGCGAGCGCGAGGCCGATCACGGTCAACAGGGCGGTGCCGATCAGCGGGTCCAGGAAGCCTCCCGACTGGGACTGTTCGACGCTGGGGGCGGGATTTGTGATCAACAGGTCGGGGCGCAGGTACTCGACCCCGCGCACCCCCATGTAGACCACGATGGCGCCTGCGACCAGGCACAGCCCGAGTCCCACTCCCCAGGCCGTCAACAGCACGAGCCGATCCCCCCAGCGCCACGAGCCGAGCGAGGAGCGGCGGCCGCGACGCGGCGCAGGCAGGGGCGGGTCGAACCCGAGCTGAGGTGCGAAGGCGCTCATGCTCCGACCTTCATCCTCTGACCTGGTGGCGACGTAGGGGCAGCTTCACAAGGTAGCCCGCGATCGAGAGGGCGAACGCGGAGAACAGCAGCAACAGCGCAAACGCGTAGAGCGCGGAGCGCAAGGCGGGTGCCCCTAGCCCTTCGTTGTTGTCGACGATCGTCGACGCCAGCGTGCGCAGCGGCTCGTAGATGAAGATCAGCCCATCCTTCGGGTTGGGCGAGAACGCCCGCGAGCCCGACACCATCTGGATCATCACGGCCTCACCGAGCGCGCGGGCGCAGGCGAGCACCGTGGCGGCCACGATCGCGGGGCGGGCCGCGCGCAGCGTCACCGCGAGCATCGCCCGGATCGGGTTGACCCCGAGCGCGACCGCGCCTTCGCGCCAGCTGAGCGGCACCGAGCCCAGCGCCTCGGTGATCAGGGCCACCATGATCGGGGTGATCATCACGGTGAGGATCAGCGCCGCCACGCCCAGCCCGGCGCCGTCGAGCTGGACCACATTCTGGACCGAGGCCTTCTCGGGTGCGGTGATCAGGTGGTTGCCCACGAACGGCACCAGCACCAGCACCCCGATCAGGCCGTAGATCACGGACGGCACCGATGCCAGCAACCGGATCATCGGGATCGTCACCCGCCGCAGCGAGGCCGGGGCGAACTCGACGATGAAGATCGAGGAGAGCACCGCCAGCAGGAGCCCGACACTCACCGCGACGGCCGTGGTGAGCAGGGTGCCGTACAGGATCGGCCAGGCCCTCAGGTGATAGGCGGAGGCCGGCGGATTGACGCCGGTGACGTCCATGTTGCCCAGCTGTCGGTCGACGTCACCGCCGGACCCCAGCCAGCTGAGGGCCTCGTGCGAGAGCATCGGCCAAGCGCGGATGCCCACGAACACGATCATGGACAGCACGCAGAGTCCCACGAGGCAGGACACCGCGCCGAGCGTACGCTCGGCGCGGCGATCGGGCCAGGGTCGGCGCAGGCGCTCCAACGCGTCTGTCATCCCGAAGGCTCGGCGCAGGGACTGAGGCCCGCCAACGGGTCGGCGCATACGCCCCAGCATCTAGCTGCCTACCGGTATCCACTGCGTCGAGATGATCTTCCGGGCTGCCTTGCTGTGCTCGATCCAGGAGATGAAGGCCGCCGATGGTCCGCTCGCGCGGCCCTTGGTGACCTCGTAGAAGCGGGCCACACCGGCGTACTGACCGGAGATCGCGTTGGCCAGATTGCAACCCACTCCGGAGTAGCCCACGGGGTTGACGCCCTTGTCGGCCAGGTAGCCCGAGAGGAAGCCGATCGCGTTCGGATCGTTCTTGACCTGCTGCTGTAGCAATCCCTCGGAGGGCTCCTGCGCGGCGATGGTTGAGACCGTCTTGCCCCCCAACAGCAGGGTCTGGAAGTTGGTCAGCACGCCCGCGACCGAGGTGCGGCTGATGATGTCGATGGTGCCGGTGGCGCTGGCCCCGGGGACCTGGCTCCAGCTCCGAACTTTGCCGGTGAAGATCGAGTTGACCTGGGCCGGCGTGAGGTTCGCGAGCGTGTTGGCCCGGTTGGTGACGACGCAGATGTAGTAGCGGGCGATCGGGTAGAAGACGAGTCCCGCCGGGTCGCTGCGCTGTGGGTCGCGCGAGACGTCGCCGATCGAGACGCGACCGGCCGCCACATCGTTGATCCCGATCTGGGCTCCACCCTGAGCGATCTTGAACTTGACCTTGTGGGGGTTGAGCTTCACGTACTTCTGGGCCAGCAGCGAGACGAGGGGGAAGGACGCGGTCGCTCCGCTGAGCGTGATCACGCTCGCCGCCGACGCCATGGTGGGCACCGCGATCCCGAGCAGGCTCACCACCACGAGCGAGGCGGCGATACGACGAATTCGGTTCATGAGATGAGGGCTCCGTTCAGCTGGTGGGACGACTTGAGGGGATGCGAAGCTAGCACATTCTAGATAACTTGGATCAAGTTTAGGTATTTTGTGAGGAATACTTCTCACGAACTCCACCGAAGATGTCGAGAACCCATGAGCGTGCCCAGCCCCCCGAAACCACAAATCCTCCCCCGCAGAGTGATCGCGGCGCTGGTCGCAGCGACGCTTGCAAGCGGGGTTGCCGTGGGCGCCGCGCTCGGGCCGGCACCCCAGTCGTCCTCGTCCCGCGATGCGCAGAGCCGGTTCCTCGCCTCGGCCCTGGTCCCCCTGATCGCGAGGGCCAGAGCGGCGCAGCCGATCGCGGCGACGCAGCCGATCGCAGCTGACGACGCAGCGACGAGCGCGCCCGACACAAACCCGGCTACCGGGCTCCGGGCGCGTCATCGCCGGCCCCCGACGCACACCCCGGCAACCCCCACCCCCCGACCGACGGTGACATCGGAAACGTCTCCAACCACCTCGGCAACGGAAACCGACTCTTCCGCAAACCCTCCGGGCGGCGCGGGCGGCGCCAAGCGCGGGCAGCAGACGAACACGAGCGCTCCCGTGAAGCTGCCGCCGATCACCCACGTCTGGCTGATCGTGCTCGATCGCCAGAGCTTTGGCGACGCGTTGGCGCAGCACACCGCCGATCCCTATCTCGCCGGTTCGCTGGTGCGGAAGGGCACGCTGCTCAGCGACTACTCGCTGCTCGCCCGCGCCGAGCTGGCCAACGACGTCTCGCTGCTCTCCGGACAGAGCCCCAACGCGGACACCGAACAGAATTGCCCGACCTACACCGAAGTGCAGCCCGCCACGGTCGACCCCTCGAGCGGGCTCGCGAGCGGGGTGGGTTGCGTGTACCCCAAGGCCGCCCAGACGCTCGCCGATGAGCTGGCGACGGGAGGTCTGACATGGAAGGCCTACATCGAGGGCCTCGACGAAGGGGCGGCGGGGGCGAGCTGCCCCCATCCCGCGTTGGGGACGGCGGATGCGACCCGGACACCGGGCCACCCCTATCAGGGCTTTCGCAACCCCTTCGTCTACTTCGACTCGCTGCTGGAAAGCGGCGCGTGCGCGGCGAGCGACGTGCCTCTGGGCGGGCTGGGCGCAGACCTGACTGCGCCCGCCGGTCCCCCCAACCTCAGCTGGATCGCGCCCTCGGCCTGTCACGACGGCGCACCCACCCCGTGCGCGACCGGAGCAACCGCCGGGCTGGCGGGCGCCGATGCCTTCCTGCGCCAGACGGTGCCGCCAATCCTGAACAGCAGCGCTTACCGCAACCACGGCCTCGTGTTGATCACGTTCGACGCGGGTCCCACCCCGGCGGGGAGCGCCGCCTCAACGGGCGAGGCCAAGCCCGCGGACAGCGCCACGGCGGACAGCGCCGCCAAAGCCGACAACGCCGCCAACCCCGTCGGCGCCCTGCTGATCTCGCCCTTCGTGCGCGCCCACGCACGGGTCGCGGGCGCCTACAACCAGCTTTCAATCCTGGCGAGCCTGGAGCGGCTCTTCGGGATTCCCCTCTTGGGTCACGCGGCCGACGCCGACGTCCAGCAGCTTGGCGGCGACGTCTACCTCACGACCAAGAAAGCGGCCTAGAGCGGCCGCTTGACAACTCACCACCAAACAACGATCGGAGACCCCCGTTGCACGCATTCCTACCCACCCGCCGCCACCGAGCAAAGCGGTGGCTCGCCGCGTTCGGAGGCTCGCTGGCCGCGATGCTCCTGCTCGCGGCCGGGAGCCAGGCCGATGACAACCCCAACAACTACCGCTGCTTCGGCCACATCGCGGCTGGACAGGCCGAATCGGGGAGCACCGACCAGCAGGTGCGGTACTCAATCGCCTGCAACGGGCCGATCACCGGCTACCAGCTCCAGTCGCAAGTGCCGCTGAGCGGCTTCGAAGGTTCTCCGCTGATCACCGATCTCGCGAGTCGGCCGGTAACCGCCGACTCGTTCTCCTGCGACGGCGAATTCCCTGGATACGCCTTCAACTGCGTGGGAAGCACCACGGCTGGATTCGAGACGATCACCGGTCAGTTCGGCCTCGAGGCGAAGCTGTGCGCCGAGCCCCGTGTCGATCCGCTGCTGACAGTCACATATGCCTACCTCAATGAAAAGAAAGTCATAACCCAGGCAATCTCGGGACCGTTCGATCTCGGTCGCCCGCACGGCTGCCCGGCCTCGGCAAGCAGCGGCGGCAACCGCCTGTCACCGGCCGCCGCTAAGCACAAGCTCAAGTCCAAGAAAGGCAAGCAGGGTACCCACGGCAAAAAGCCCGGCTCCCACAAAAAGAAGTAACCCACAGAATCACTCCCATCTCATCCTGAGGCAGGCCGGCGTCACACCCCTCGGCGCCGGCCTGCTCCCGGGAGCACCACCATCAACCGCTAACCGAGGGCTACCCGAATCCCACAACCCTCGACGTAGGCTGAAACCCAGTGCAGGACTGGCAACGATCACACCTCGCTGCGCGGATCTGCTCGGCGGGTCTCCTGGGTTTCCTGCTCGCCGGTTGCGGAGCCCGCGGAACTGGGCCCAGCCCGAGTGCGGCTGCCGATCCGAGCACTCCCGCCACGACCGGGGCATGCCTGAAGGCGTCCCTCACGGCGCTCGACCAGGTTGCCGAACGAATCTACGGCGAGGCAGCAGAAGGACGCATCCTCATCCAAGCCACTCTGCGTCTGCAACGCTCACGCGCGCTGCTCGCCACTGTCCGGCGCGGGGACCCCGCGGCCACGCGCCGCGTGCTGCGTGGTCTGATCCAGAGTCAGATCGTGCGGGTGCGGGTGTCGCGAGGCTCACGGGTGCTGGCCGACGTCGGCAAGCCGAACGCGATCGCGCCTGCCAGCGCGCCGTTGCGCGATGCGAGCGGGCGCGAGATCGGGACCCTGCTGCTCTCGGTGGAGGGTGCCAACGGCTTCGCCCACACCGTCCGCAGCTTCACCGGCACCCAGGTGCTGCTGTCCGTGGGCTCACATCGCCTGGCGCGCGCCACGAGCCCGTCGATCGTCATTCCAAGGCGTGGCCTGCCCACGCGGGGACCGGTGAGGCTGCACGGGGTCCGTTATCTGGCGAGCAGCTTCACCATCCGCGCCTTCCCCGCGCGGCCGCTGCGCGTGGATCTGCTCCTGCCCACCGCGGCGCCACCGGCCTGTGGTGTGACACCGGCCGAGACCGAGGCCAACACGATCGGCAGGGTGGCGATGCGCATCTACGCGGGCGAGCAGACCGGTCCGAGAGTCAAAGCGATCGTGCGCCATGTCGAACGCTCGCGGGCATTTCGCAGGGCCGTGCTGAGCGACGACCGGGCGGCCACCACGGCGGCGATCGTGGGGTTCTTCCGTACGCACCTGCATGTGGTGCGTGTGCGCGCCACGCTCGGCACTCACCTCGTGGTTGACCTCGGCGGCCCGTTTGTCCTGGCGCCCGTGTCGGGGGTCGTGCGAGACGCCCGCGGGCACGTGCGAGGCCACTTCCTCTTGGCCATCCAGGACGACATGGGCTACATGCTCCTAACCCATCGGTTCACGGGAGCCCAGGTGCTGATGCGGGTCGGCTCCGCTCAGGCGATGGGCACGCTACGGCCCGGACCGGAATCGATACCCGACCGCGGAAGGGTGTCCTACGCGGGCGACGCCTACCAGGCCTTCTCCTTCCTCGGCACGGCTTTCCCCTCCGGCAAACTGCGAATCTCGCTGCTCGTCCCCTCGGGCTGAAACCCGCGAAGCCTGCGCCCCACGACCCAACGCCCGGCGTGCGACCGGGCGCGATCCCCTACGCCAGGGACCCCGCGAAGTCCTGCCGCCAAGCGCCGTTTCGTGCGGGTGGGCTCAGAGCAGACTGGTGGTCATCCGCTCGATCTCGGCGATCGAGGTCACTCCGGCCCGCACCTTGGACATGCCGTCGTCATGCAGCCGCAGCATGCCCTCGCTCACGGCGGTGGCCGTGATGTCGTCAACCGATGCGTGTTGGAGTATCTGGCTGCGAACCTTCTCGCTCACGCTCATCACCTCGTAGAGCCCCACGCGGCCACGGTAGCCGGAGTTGCCACAGCGCTGACACCCGACCGGCTCATACGGTTCTGCGCCTTTCAGCCCGTACTCGGCGAGCACCGACTCCGGGAGCTTCGCGAGCCGCTTGCAGTGCACGCAGAGCATCCGCACGAGCCGCTGGGCCACGATGCAATCGATCGACGAGGACACCAGGAAGGGCTCGATGCCCATGTCGATGAGGCGTCCCAGCGCGCTGGGCGCATCACGGGTGTGCAGCGTGGAGAGCACCAGGTGTCCCGTGAGAGCGGCCTCGACCGCGATGTGCGCCGTCTCGCGGTCGCGGATCTCTCCGACCATGATCACGTCGGGGTCCGCGCGCATCATCGAGCGCAGCCCCGAGTCGAAGGTGACACCGGCCTTGGGGGCGATCTGCATCTGCTTGACGCCCTGGATCCGAGACTCCACGGGATCCTCGATCGTGAGGATGCTGCGGGCGCCGTCGTTGAGCACGTTGACGGCCGCATACAGCGTGGTGGACTTGCCCGAGCCGGTGGGTCCGGTGACCAGCACCGCGCCGTTGGGTCGATGGATCGCCTTGTCGAAGCGCACCTGCTCGGCCTCCTGCATGCCGAGCGAGTCGAGGTTCTGGACCACCACGCCCTTGTCCAGGATGCGCATCACGGCACCCTCGCCGTGGACCAGCGGCAGGGTCACCACACGAATGTCGATCCGGCGTCCTTCGACGCTCAGCGCCAACCGGCCATCCTGAGGCACACGCCGCTCGGAGATGTCGAGGTCGGCCATGATCTTGATGCGGGAGACCATCCCCATCGCCATCCGCCGCCGCACGGTGGCGGCCGGGTAGAGCACGCCGTCGACGCGGAACAGCACCCGCGTGTCGCCCTCCTCGGGGTTGATGTGGATGTCCGAGGCCCCCTGCTGGACGGCCTGGGCAATGATCGAGTGCACCAGCTTGATCACCGGGGCGTCGCGGTCGGCCTCGTCGGCGAGGGTCTCGGGCGCTTCGTCCTCGGGTCCTTCCTCCCCGGTGATGTCTTCGATGGATTCCTCCATCTGGCCGATCTTGGTCGCGAGCTGCTTGACGTCCTCCACCGATGCCGCGGCCGGTCTGATCCGCCGGCTGGTGATCATCGCGATGTCGTCGATCGTCAGGATGTTCGTGGGGTCGGCCATCGCCAGCAGCAGCGCGCCGTCGTCGGTGAAGCCGACCGGAACCGCCTGGTAGCGCTTGATCGCCTCGGCGCTCAGCAGGTTCACGGCTCCCATGTCGGGCTCGTAGACGGTGAGATCGACGTAATCCAGCCCGAAGCGCTCGGCGACCACCCGGGCCAGCTGATCCTGGCGCAGGACGCCCTGCTCGACCAGCACCTGACCGGTGGGCTTGCGTTCGGACTTGGCCGCCGCCACGGCCTGCTCGACGGCCTCACGGTCGGCGAGACCGAGATCGACAACCACGTCGCCGATCAAGCGTGAGGAGCGCCCCGGGCGCGCCGGGGAGAGCAGCCCCTCCGAGGGTCCGCCCTCCAGCATCGCAGTGGTGTTGGGGCGAGGGTCTCCCATCACCCGTCTAATCGGCAGGGTAGGGCCCGCACTTGACCGCGCACGCTCCCATTCACGCGCGTAAGGGCGGCTTTCCGGGCGGGCGATTCCCGGGCCACAGCGAGGCGATTCGGCTAGGGCGAAAGGCCCTGCTCGAATGCCCCCTTGACCTGTGCGTCGAGCGCGTTGAGCCTGTGCAGAGCGATCGCCTCGGCCGACGCAAAACGCTGCCCGGAGGCGGCGTCCGACCCATGATGGGTGATCACGCAGTGCTCGAGCGCCAGACGTCGCGCCCCGGGAAGGCTCGCGGGATAGTGGCCGGTCAGCAGACGCAGGCCCAGCTCGACGTGCCCCAGCATGCGACCCTCCTCGCTACGGCCGATCTCGGCACCGTAGGTGAACTCCCTGGTGCGACCGAGGTCGTGAGTGATCGCGGCGCTCAACAGCAGGTCCCGGTCCAGACGGGGATGCAGAGTGCACAGCTCGATCGCCATCGTGGCCACAGCCACGGTGTGCTCCAACAGTCCACCCAGGTAGGCGTGGTGGGCACCCGACCTGCCCGGACCACTGGATGGCAGGGAACATGGAGCACGCTTGATCTCTGCCCGCAGGGCGGTGTCGGCAAGCAGGGCCTCAAGCAGCGAGCGCAGGCCCTGTTCGTAGACCTCGCGCACCAGATGCTCAAGGAATCCCTCCAGCTCGTCGATATCACGATGAGCGACCGGCAGAAAGCTCGCGGGATCGGCGTCGTGCCCCTCGGCGCGGGCGATGCTCTGCAACTCGATCTGCAACTGATCGCGAAAACGCTCCACCCGCCCGCGTATCCGCACGAGATCGCCGCGCTCGAAACGCCCCGCGAGCAGGTCGGCGTCGCGGAAGGCCCGTGCCACGATCGACCCGGTGCGATCCCGCAGCTCGACCGTCAGGTAGGGGCTCCCCGCACGCGACATCTGACGCTCCTTGCGCGAGCAGGCGAACACGCCGTCGAGGACCTGCCCCTCACGCAGGGTGGCCACCGTGGAGGCCTGCGCGGGAGGCGTATCGGGAGTGGTTGTCATAAGTCCAAGGCCCGGGTGCGCACAGGTTCATGATGTACGGTGGTTCGGATGCAGCCCCTCATCTGGGACCGCCGTCCCGCCGGCCTGCGGGCGCCGGCCATGGTGTGTGCCTTTCAGGGATGGAACGACGCCGGCGACGCAGCCTCGACCGCGGTGGACTTCCTGAGCACCGCCCTGGATGCCCAGCGCTTCGCCCAGGTGGACACGGAGGAGTTCTACGACTTCCAGACCAACCGTCCCCGGATCAAGCTCGTCGAGGGCAAGGGCCGCAAGATCGAGTGGCCCTCGGTCGAGATCTTCGAGGCCGTTATCCCCAGGGCACCGCGCGATCTGGTGCTCGTCCAAGGCGTCGAGCCCTCCATGCGCTGGCGCTCCTTCGGCGCGCTGATCGTCGAGCTGGCGGAGGCTCTGGGGGTGCAGCTGGTGATCACCCTCGGGTCGCTGCTGGCCGACGTGCCTCACACTCATCCCGTCGCGATGACCGGATTTGCCTCCGATCCCCAGCTATTGGAGCGGATGGGAACCGCAAACGCCGGCAGCTACGAGGGACCCACCGGGATCGTGGGCGTCCTGCACAGCATCACGGCCGAGGCCGGATTGCCCTCGATGAGCCTCTGGGCCAGCATCCCTCACTACGTGGCCGCGGCGCCCAGCCCCAAGGCGGCGCTCGCGCTGGTGCGCCGTCTGGAGGGGATCGTGGGCGTATCGGTCGATGCCTCCGAACTGGAGGAAGCCTCGGCCAACTACGAGCGTCAGGTGGGACTCGCGGTCTCCAGCGACCCGGACGTGCAGGCCTTTGTGGAACGGCTCGAGCAGAGCGCCGAGAGCGAGCGCGAGCCGATCGCCCCCGAGGACCTCCCCTCGGGCGACCTGCTGGCCCGAGAGTTTCAGCGTTTCCTGCGCCAGCGCGGGCGCGACGGACCGGGCAAGACGTAGCTACCCGGACAAGCGCTAGTCGGACAAGCGCTACTCGAACACGGCGTAGTTACTTCTCGGCCGCCGGGCACACGATCCGGTAGTCGCACATCGAGCAGGCGGCCTGCGAGGGGGTGGGCTCGAACTCCTGTCCGAGGATGCCGTCGGCGACTTCCATGACCGTATCCCTGATCCACTCCTCGTCGGCCGGTCCACGCGGCACGGGGACTTTCTGGTTGTCCAGCACGTAGTAATAGGCCTGCTGGGCCGCCTCCAGCTCCCAGGCCTCCCGCGCGCCGACGGCATAAAGGGACAGCTGAATGTCCTCCTGGAGTTCCGCCACCGTGCGGGGCTTGCCGGTCTTGTAGTCGATCAGCTCGTGGCCCCCGTCCGGGAGCCGGTCAACGCGGTCGACGCGACCGCGCAGGTGGTGGGGTCCCATGCGGAAGGAGAAGGAGCGCTCGAACCAAACCGGTTCGCCCGGTTCCACCCGCAGGCGCTCGTGATAGTCCGCCAGGGCTACGATCGCTTTCTCGTGCAGCTGGCGCTCCTGGTCGGTGTCGCCAAACCCTCCTCGCCGCCAACCGGCTTCGAGCAGCTCGACGAGATCCTGGGGCGTGTGGCGCCCGGAGGAGTGATAGCGCTCGAGCACCTGATGGACCACGATCCCGAAGCGCTGGTTGAGCGTGGGTTCGGAGGGTATGCGAAAGACGCGGGCGAACTTGTATCTCAGGGGACACGCGCGGTAGGTCTCGATGTCCGACGCCGAGAGCACCAGGCCCTCTCCGCGGCGCGGCAGGAAGGGCTCCAGCGACGGCTCGTCGCGGGCCGCGAGCGCCTGGGCGCGACTGCGGTCGTCATGCTCGGCGGCCAGCAGCGTCTCGTCAAGCGGCGAGGTCTCGTAGATCTCCCTCTGCATCGAGGTCGCCGCGGCGAGCAGACGTGCGTTGATGTCCGGGAGCGCCTCGGCCACGCCCTGTCCGTCCGGCCGTTCCAGGAGGGCCGCGAGCTTGACCAGCTCCAGGTAGCGCACGACACCGTGTGAAATGTCCAGATCGGTGTCCAGGCGCAGCTCGCCGAGGCGCCCACCGATGCGCGCCACGCCGCCCAGGACCTCTTCGCGCATCAGCCGCAGCGTTGCGTGGAGGGTCTCGGCCGGCCCGAACAGCTCCTCCTCGCGGTCTGAGAAAACGCCGCCCACAGCTCGGCGGGCGTCCTGCACAAACGGTGACAGGGGCTGCACGGCCCCCTCGCGGGACGCGGCCGGGTAGGCCAGCACGAGCCGGTGTCGAGCGCGGGTCATGGCCAGATAGAGCAGCCCGCGCATGCGCGTCACACGCTCGTCCTGGGTCACGCCCTGATCGTGGGTCACATCCCCATCCTGGAGCGCTCCTTCATCCTGGGGCACCCCTCCATCCGGGGTGACGCGCCGATCCCG
This sequence comes from uncultured Solirubrobacterales bacterium, assembly GCA_963813115.1. Taxonomy (GTDB): domain Bacteria; phylum Actinomycetota; class Thermoleophilia; order Solirubrobacterales; family Solirubrobacteraceae; genus Palsa-744. Next base: position 863,212 of record CAWEXS010000002.1, on the reverse strand, counting down.
GGAGTCCGCCTGGCCCGCGGCCGCGCGCAGGCCCGCCGGGATCTCATGACGAGAGCGCTCGTCGTGGCGGCTGACGCCGGGCATCGACGCCGAGTGCAAGCCGAGGACGTACACGTGGTCGAAATCGCGTCCCCGGGCGGAGCGCATGCTCATCACCTGCACCGCTCGCGGACGGTGGTCGACGAGCGTCTCGTCCTCAGGCAGCTCGACCTCGGAGATCGCGGCCAGGTAGCCCGCCAACTCCCGCGGTGTCGACTGCGGCTCGCGGCGGGCGAAGTCGGCGGCCAGCTCACCGAGCCGGGCGAGGTTCACCAGTCGCTCCACCACGTCGGTCTGGGCGGCGAACAGCTGCTGGCGCCGCAGCCCGATGCGCTCGATCAGGCGATGCACGAACAGGTCGGGGCGCACGGTGTCAAGCGCCGCGGCCGCCCCCCGGTGCAGACGCAGGAAGGCGTGGATCCGCTCCCGCGCCTCGGGTGGAATCTGGGGCGACTCGGTGGCGGCGCCCAGCGCCGAGATCATGTCGAGCTTGCGCCGGCGCGCAATCTGGATCACGCGCGCCAGATCGACGTGACGCAGCTCGATCGGGGGTCGCGCGAGCGCGCGCACCACCGCGCTGGCATCGCGCGGATCGATCAGCAGCCGCATCCAGGCCAGCACGTCGCGCACCTCGGCGCGCTCGAAGAACGCGGTGCCGCCCAGCACCCGATAGGGAATCGCCCGCTCCTCGAGCGCCCCGGCGATGGGCTGGCTCTCACCGCTCACGGAGCCCACGAGCACCGCGATCCGCTCCGGGGCCACGTCCTCGCGGCCGATCAACCGCTCGATGTCGCCCGCCACGCTCTGGGCCTGGGTGCGCTCGTCGGTGCAGCGCCAGAAGCGCACGGGCCCGGCGTCCGCGGCGCTCCCCGACCTCGCCTCGGCGACCTGTCCCTGGGGTGCGCAGGCGACAGCGCGAGCCGCGGCGAGAATCTCCTCGGGGCAGCGAAAGCTCTCAGTGAGAGACAGCTCGCGGGCGTCGGGGTGCCGCGCGAGGAAGTTCCGCAGGTTGCCCCCGGCCCCACCGGCCGAGACCTCGATCGACTGAGCCTCCTCCCCGGCGAGCGTGACCTGCCGATGCTCGGCTGAGAGCAGCTCGACGAGCCTCACCACGGCGAAGCTCGCGTCCTGGAAATCGTCCACCAGGACGTGCCGATAGCGCTGCGCCACGCGCGCGCGCACCGCGGGGCGCTCGTCCAGCAGCGCACAGGTCCTGACCAGCAGCTCACCGCTGTCCGGAGTGCCGCGCTCGGCAAGCAGACGATCGTGGTCGAGATAGATCTGGGCGAACTCCAGCTCGCGTTCGCGCTCGGTCCGCTCCCGCCGACCGGTGGCCCACTCGGCGTAACGGCCAGAGTCGATCAACTCTCCCTTCAACGCATCGATGCGGGCCACGAAGCTCGCCATCAGGGCCGCGGGGCGCCCGCGAAAGTCGTGGCGCGCCAGGCTCAGCTCATCGACCCGTTCGAGCAGCAGCGCGACACGGTCGGCGCGAGTGGCGGTCACAAAGAAGGGGTCCAGCCCGGCCTCCAGTACCTCCGAGCGCAGCAGGCGCGCACAGAAGTCCACGGCGGTGAGCACGGCCAGCTCCTCGTAGCCGTGGACAAGTCGATCCTCGAGCTGAACCCTGATTTGCTCGGCGGCCACCCGGGAGGCGCCCAGCACGAGCACGTGCTCCGGTGCCACCCCCTGCTCGGCGAGCCATTCCAGGCGGGCGCGGAGGACTCGCGTCTTGCCCGATCCCGCGACACCGCTCAACACGAGCGGACCGCCCACGTGGGTCACGGCGGCGAGCTGGAGATCGGAAAGGTTCTGGAGCGGCGAGGGCACAGGCCTAGGATATGAGCATGGACACCATCGATTGGGGTACCGCGCAGCGTGTCGGGGAGTTCATCGCGGGCTCTCCCCCCCACGGAGGGGTGCTGGCCGGCTCCGTCCAGCCGCTCGCCGAGGACTTCGCGCGGCGCGTGAGCGCCTACTCGGGCCTGACCCCCACGCGTGAGCTGCCCGCGCTGGAGGCGGTCGACCGCCCGCACTGGATCACGGCGAACCTGCAAACCATGCGACCGCTGCTGGAGCCCGTGGCGGCCCAGATGGGCGACGGGTGGTCCACCCGGAACTGGAATGGAAACCTGGCGGCGCTGCCCGCCGCGATGCGCGGCGCCACGGGGCTGCTGCTGGGTGCCCAGGTCGGTGCGCTCACCGGGGTGCTCTCCCAGCGGGTGCTGGGGCAGTACGACCTCGCGCTGTTGGATCCCACGGTCACCCCACGCCTGCTGCTGGTCGCCCCCAACCTGGCGCTCGCGGCGCGCAACCTCAACCTGGACCGCGAAGAGCTGGTGGCATGGGTGACGATCCACGAGATCACCCACGCGGTCCAGTTCACGGGCGCACCGTGGCTGCGGGAGTACATGGGCGGGCTGCTGCGGGAGATGATCGAGGGCATGCAGGTGAGCGTCTCCTTGGGTCAGCTGCTGAAACTTCCAAGCTCGGGCGACTTGCGCGGCCTGGTCGAGCGCCTGCGTCGTGGCGAGCTGCTGCGGATCACCCTCGGCGAGCAGCGCTGGGAGCTACTCGCGCAAATGCAGGCCGCGATGTCGCTGATCGAGGGGCACGCCGAGCACGTGATGGACGCCGTGGGGGCCGAGGTACTGCCGTCGCTGCCGCGGCTGCGCGCCTCCATGACCCATCGCCGGGAGAACCGGGCGCTGCCCTGGAGGGTCCTGGATCGCCTGATGGGCATGGAGATGAAGCTGCGCCAGTACGAGGTGGGTCGCGGCTTCTGCGACGCCGTGGTCGAGCGTGGTGGACCGTCGGCGCTGGCTAAGGCCTGGGAGTCCCCCGAGACGCTCCCCACCGCCGCGGAGCTGGAGGATGCCGGCCTGTGGCTGGCACGTGTGGCCTAGATCGTCGCCGCTCGCGCGGGCGCGGACCTTTCATTAGCGCCAAGCGCATGTCATCAGCGCCAAACCCATGTCCCAGGCAACTGCGTGGCCGGTATCCGGGCAGCTAACGAACCTTGTCCTCCTGGGACGTACGTGCTCTGTACTACATACTCGCCGCCATCAAGGCAACTATGTCTTCAGGACACGTACCCTGAAAGTCCTTTCTGGCACTAGCGTTTCGGCTCGTTAGCTGCCAAATTGGCCCCGGCGACAGTGGTGACTGCCCCGGGGCCGTGACACCAGGAGGCGAGTCCTGATGCAGGACCAGCGTATTGAAGGAGGCGCCCTGTTGAAGGGCGTTAGCGATGAGACCCGCGATAGCGCCGTGATAGCCCTGATGTTGTTTGAGAAGCCTGCGTTCCCTTGGTCGGTGGACGAGAAAGGGCCTAGCCAGCGGCCGTGCCGCTCGCTTACTGGCACTGCTTGCAGCCCTTGCATCACAGAAACCCGTGGTCTGGACGTTAGAATTTCGGATTTAATGTCTCGGCGAGCCTCAGAGCGATTGCGCACAATCGTCTATGTGGACGGCTTCAACCTCTACTATGGCTGTCTGAAGGCTCCTCTGAGCGGTGGCTCGATCTAGGGGCATTGTGCGGGCATCTGCTCCGGGACGACAGCGAGATCGTCGGCATTAAATACTTCACGGCGAGAGTTAAAGCGAGGCCCGGAGACACTCAAGCGGAGCAGCACCAGCAGACCCAGCGCCAGCAGATCTACCTTCGGGCTCTCGGAACCGTGCCTAACCTGACGATTCACTACGGGCACTTCATGACAAGAGCCGCAGTCCGCCGCCGCGTGAAAGACCGACAAGGCAAGGCCGCCTATGCCGAGGTCTGGATCACCGAGGAGAAGGGCTCCGATGTGAACCTTGCTAGCCATCTTCTAATCGATGGCTTTCGCGCGAGATATGACCTTGCCGTTGTCGTCTCGAACGACAGCGATCTCAAGGACCCCATCCAGTTCGTGCGACACGACCTCAAAGCGCCCGTCGGCGTCCTCAACCCGCACCGCAATCGAAGCTATGCCCTCTCCCCCCATGAACTTCCGAGGGGCTCGTTCTACAAGCCAATCAGAAGAGCCGCACTCAGGGCGAGCCAGTTCCCGCACCAAGTTCCCGACGCCCGGGGGATCATCCACAAACCGCCGCACTGGTAGGCCCATAAAGCGCAGAGGCCGCCCGCAGGCGGCCTCGCATCCCTGCCGCCGAGGCGAACAGGGGGGGTAGCGAAGATGATAGCGATATCTACGGGGACGTAAAACCATGAGGCTGCGCCCCCTCAACGCGCTTCTACTGCTTCTGCGAGTTCGAGCAGACTGCCCGTTCCTTGGCTACTGAGCGCCAGACGAAGGCATGGTCGCTGTAAGACGACCGCCACCGAGCACCTCGAACCTCCCCCGCCCGAGCCATACGTGCTCTGACTACATACTCGCCGCGATCAATGCCGAACGCATGTTCTTATTGTTACAAGCGTTTCCGATCATAAGCTAGATTTCACAGGGTCTTTACCTGATCTTTGCCTCGGGCTGTAACGATCTCTCGAAAGCTGGGTACAAACAGGTGTTCGGTGGTAAAGTAGCCACCGCGGACCGAGCCAGAACAAATGTACGTACCCATTCCTCCCCGCGAGGACGAAAGAGGAGATCAACTCCAGATGGCAACCGCCAATAACCCCACTTCACCCGCCGCCAAGTCAGCCGCCAAACCGGCTCCCAAGCGCGCCGCGGCCGCAAGCACCAAGCGCACGAGCACCGCTCGCGCCGGTGCCGCGACGACACGCAAGCGCACCACCACGCAGGCCAAGTCGACCCGCGCCAAGGCGGCCCGCACCCGTGCGGTACACCAGACCGAGTCGGCGCTGCGCCAGACCCAGACCGCAACCAAGACGACCGCCGAGGTCGTCGGCGACTACGCCGAGCGCGCCGTGCTGATCCCGGTCGGCGCCGCCCTGATCGCACGCGATCGGGTGGTCTCAGGCGTGAACGACGTGATCTCAAGCTACTCCACGCCCTCGCGCGCCCAGACGCAGCTGCGCAAGTTCGAGCGTCGCGGCAACACGGCTCGCAACCGTCTCGAGCGCGAGGCCCGCAAGACCCGCACCCGCGTCGAGCGCGAGCTGCGCGAGCGCCGTCGGGAGCTGGACAAGCAGCGCACCAACGTCACCAAGAGCCTCACCTCGCAGGTCGATCAGACGCAGACCCAGATCGAAAGCGCCGTGCGGGCCCGCATCAAGGACGGCGGCCAGCTCGCCGGTCGCATCCAGGAGCGCGTGCTCAGCCTGGTCTGAGTCGCTCACAGCTTCCCTCGACCAGGGCTTGGAGAGGCCCTGGACCCGAGAAGGTCTGCCGACCCCACATCCCGTCGGCGGAAGTAGGACCCTCTCCTCCCTCGCTGACGGGGTGGCTTCGGCCGCCCCGTCAGTATTTAACGACGGCCACGACGACCGTCCGGCGAGCTGAAATCCCAAGGTGTCAGAATGAGCCCATGACCAACCGAGATGAGATCCTCAAGGCCCTGGAGGTCGTGATCGACCCGGAGCTGCACCGCTCGATCGTGGAGCTTGAGATGGTGCGCTCGATCGAGATCGGCGAGAACGGTGTGGTGGACGTGACGGTGTCGCTGACCACCGCCGGATGCCCGATCCGCGGCCAGTTTCAGACGTCTGTCACCCAGGCCGTCGCGGCCCTGGAGGGCGTGGCGCACGTGAACGTCTACTTCGATGTCCTCAGCGACAGCGAGAAGAGTGCCCTCCAGCAGAAGCTGGGCCGCGCCTCGGGTCTGCCGCAGGGCTCCCTTGCGCAGGTCGCGAACGTGCTGTGCATCGGCTCGGGCAAGGGCGGCGTGGGCAAGTCGACCCTGACCGCCAACCTGGCCGCCGCGCTGGTGGGCGAGGGCAAGCGGGTCGGGATCCTCGACGCCGATGTGTGGGGCTATTCGATCCCGCGCATGTACGGCCTGGGCGCCACCCGCCCACCGGTGTCCCCGGAGCGCAAGATCGTGCCGCTCAGCGCCCACGGCGTGAAGGTGATGTCGATCGGCTTCTTCCTGGAGGAGGACGCGGCGGTGGTCTGGCGCGGACCGATGCTGCACAAGGCCCTGACCCAGTTCCTGCAGGATGTCGACTGGGGCGTGCTGGACTACCTGCTGATCGACCTGCCCCCGGGTACGGGCGACGTCTCGATGACCCTCGCCCAGCTGCTCCCCCAGGCGCAGTTCATGATCGTGACCACGCCGCAGGCGACCGCCCAGAAGGTCGCCCGGCGCTCCGCGGAGATGGCCAACAAGGTCTCCCTGGAGATCGGCGGGGTGATCGAGAACATGTCCGGCTTCACCACCCCCTCCGGCGAGCGCTTTGCGATCTTCGGCGAAGGCGGCGGCCAGGAGCTGGCGGACGAGCTGGACGTGCCCCTGCTGGGCAAGGTTCCGCTCACGATGCCCCTGCGCGAACACGCCGACAGCGGCACCCCCCTGGTGATCGAGGAGCCCGACGACCCGGCCGCTCAGGCCATCCGTCACGCCGCCCGGGGATTGATCGCGATGACACCGATGACGCTGCCGGTGCTGCCGGCACTGCCGGTGCTTGAGATCACCCCCGCCGCGCCCCCGGCTACGCCGGAGAGTCCCAAGCCGGTGGGCATGTCGCTGCCGATGGCCTGAGCCACATGCCGTCGTGACTTGCCCGCGCCGCTAGGGGCTCCGCCACACCCGCTGGACCGCCGGCCGCCCTTGGGCGTAACGTTGTCGTAGATCCAACTGATCGAACAACGACCTGGGGAGGCATTGCGGTGAGCGATATCGCGAAGGACTTCAAGCAGTTCATTCTGCGCGGGAACGTGGTCGACCTGGCGGTGGCCGTCGTCGTGGGCGCCGCGTTTGGCGCAGTCGTTACGGCGCTGGTCAGAGACCTGCTGACGCCGATCATCGCCTTGATCTTCGGACAGCACGACTTCTCGGCGCTCTCGTTTGGCATCAACGGCAGCGTGTTCCGCTACGGCGACTTCATCAATGCCCTGATCGCGTTCCTGTCGGTCGCGGCGGCGGTGTTCTTCTTCGTGGTGCAGCCCGTCAACATGCTCATGCGCCGACGCCGCACCGAGCCCGATGTGGAATCCGAAACGCATCCCTGCACCGAGTGCCTGAGCGACATCCCGGTGCTGGCACGCAAATGCGCCTTCTGCGCCTCTCCGCAGGCGCGCGCCGCCTAGAACGACCAACGAGACACAACGCAAACCGTCGGGCCGGGCCGCTGCGCTAGCGGTGAACGCCGGCGCAGTGCTCGGAGCAGAAGTAGAGCGTCCCGCCCTCCCGCTCGACGCGGACCGCCTTGCCGCGGTCGACCTTCATGCCACACACCGGGTCGGTGACCCCGCGCCGCGCGGTCAGCCAGAGGAGCGCCGCGAAGATCGCCAGCCCCAGGACGTTCAGGGCGAGCTTGTAGTCGACCGAGATGCCCCCGAAGATGTCCGCCCGCGAAGGCCGGGGACCGCTGGGGAGGGCTCCCAGCACGCTGAAGAGCCCATCGACGAGCAGCGCCGCGAGGATCATGGCGGTCAGCATCAGCCCCACGATTCTCAGCGCGAAGGGCGTGCCGTAGTACTTGCGGTAGATCGCCACGATCGGCAGCACGATCAGGTCGGCAAAGAGGAACGCGAGCACCCCGGCGAAACTGATACCCCCCGACCACAGGACCGCGGCGAGCGGCACGTTGCCCACCGAACACACGAAGCTCAAGACGGCGATCAGGGGGCCCACCACGACGTTCTCCAGGGTCGCCGCGAGCCCGCCGGTGTGGCGGATGAAGAGACCCCCGAAGAAGCTGTCGGGGAGCTGGGCGACAAAGCCCGCCAGCAGGAAGCCGAGCGAGATCTCCTTCCACAGCATCTGCCAGTCGCCGCGGAAGTTGTGGGCCACGTCCGACCATGCGTCGGCGCTGCCCAGGCGCGCTCGCCAGCTCATCGACTCGGAGGCCATGTGGTGGCGGTGACCGGTGTCAGCCGCCTGTGCGTGCTCACGCGCGCGCGCTTCGACCTCGCGCGGGACAAATCGACGTAAGAGCAGGCTCATGAGGGCGATCATCACGATCCCCCCCAGGTACTCGGCCAGGGTGAAGCGCCAGCCGACCAGGACCCAGAGCACGAACCCCAGCTCCCACACGAGGTTGGTGGAGGCGAACTGGAAGGCCAGCGCGGTCGTGGCCGAGGCGCCCTTCTGGAAGAGCGACTTGGCGATCGCGACTGCCGCATAGGAGCACGACGAGGAGGCGGCCCCCAGGGCACCGGCGAGGGCGACCGGGCCGGCGCCCGCGCCGGACAGCGCCGACTCGATGCGGGCACGCGGCACCCAGGCCTGCACGAGGGCTGAGATGGCGAAGCCGAGCACCAGCGCCCACCACACCTCCCAGGCCATCAGCAACGAATCCCGCAGGCCGTGCCAGAGGATGTCCGGCACGGCGCTCACAGCGGCTCGCCCGCAGATGCTCGATCCATGCTCCGAGGCTAGCGCCCGCGGCGTGCGGTCCGGCGTGGCCGGGGCCGACGGCCCCGTGCCGGGGTGGCCCTACTTGCTGTTAGCGAAGTACTCGGCGTTGATCTGGGCGAACTTCTGCCATTCATCCGGCAGCTGATCCTCGGCAAAGCAAGCATCCACGGGGCAGGCCTCGACGCAGGCGTCGCAGTCGATGCACTCCTCGGGGTCTATGTAGAGCATCTCGGCCGCGTCGTATCCGGGCTCGTCGGGCGTCGGGTGGATGCAATCCACGGGGCACACCTCGACGCAGGAGTTGTCCTTCGTGCCAATGCACGGCTCAGCGATCACGTAGGCCATTCGAGTCTTTCCTGGTTCGTTTTAGGGGGGTTTTACAGACGGGAGGGCACATTCTAGGGATGATGGTCCCCTCAGTCGGCCTCCAATCCTAGTGACCTCGCCGACTCCGCTAGGTTTGGCCCATGCTGCTGCTGACCGGCGCCACGGGCCTGGTGGGCTCCTCACTGTTGCGCCGCCTGCTTGCGGAAGGCACGCCGGTGCGCTGCCTGGTGCGCGACCCCCGCCGCCTGGGCGCCCAGCGCGTGCGGGTCCAGATCGCGATGGGCGACCTGACGGACCCCCCGTCGTTTCGCAACGCCCTGCGGGGCGTGGACACGGTGGTGCACCTCGCGGCCTCGATCCGCGACCAGCCGCGGGGATCGATCGAGGAGCTGAACGGGATCGCCACCTGGCGCATGGTCGCCGCGGCCGAGCGGGCGGGGGTGCGGCGCTTCGTGTTCTGCTCGGCGCTCGGCGCCGGCACCCACCATCGCACCCGGTTCTTCAGGGCCAAGGCCGTGGCCGAGCAGGCGGTGCGCGAGTCGAGCCTGGACTGCACGATCTTCTCGCCCTCGATCGTGTACGCCCCCAAGGACCCCTGGCTGACGCTGATCGAGCGTCTGGCCCTGCTGCCGCTGATGCCGGTCTCGGGGTCCGGGCGTGCGCTCTATCAGCCGATCTGGGCCGAGGACGTCGCGGACTGCCTGATCGCGGCGCTGCGCGACAGCCGCGGCGACGGCGACGGCCGGGGGACGGATTTCGAGCTGGCCGGCCCTCAGACGCTGAGTCACAACGAGATCGTGCGTCTGGTGCTGCGCTCGCTGAGCCGCCGCCGGGCGCTGGTGCACGTCCCCACCCCGGTCGTCTCGCGCGCGCTGCGCCTGCTGGAGACGGCCGCGGGCACCCACGCCTTTGCGACGTGGGACGAGGCCGAGCTGATGGAGGTGCCGATGCTCTCCGCCACCGGCACCGCTGACTGCGAGCGCCTCGGGGTCAGCCCCCAGCCGATGCCGGCGGTGCTCGGGGTTCCCGGCGCGTCCTGAGCGACCCCAGCGCGTCCTGAGCGACCCCGGGGCGTCTTAAGCGGAACCCGGGCCTCCTAAGCGATCCCGGCGCGGCGCCCGCTCCAGGGCAGCGCGGACTCCAGCTGAGTCGAGAGCGCCAGGAGGGTGGCCTCGGCGGCGGGGCGACCCACCAGCTGCACCGCGAGGGGCAGGCCGTCCTCACCCTGATAGAGCGGCACCGAGATGCCGGGCTGACCGCTCGCGTTGAACACGGGAGTGAACGGAGTGAACAGGCCCGAGCGGGTGAAGGCCGAGAGCGGTTCGGGCGCGGCGGTGTCGAGCGTGCCGAGCGGCAGCGGTCGCTCGGCCAGCGCGGGGGTGAGCAGCACGTCGTAGGGCTCCAGGAAGGCGACGAGCTGGCGAGTGAAGGCCTGTAGCTGCACCGCGGCGCCCATCCCCTCAACGGCGTTCAGGTGCTGGATCATCGAGAAGATCGCCCAGCTCATCGGCTCCATGTCCTCGGCGGTCGGGTCGTGCCCGCCGACCATCCCCGAATAGGCGATCGAGAGGGAGATGTGAGTGGAGAAGACGGCGCCGAACAACTCCTGAACGCCGTCGAGCTGCCAGGGCGGATCGACCTCCTCCACCTGGTGCCCGAGCGAGCGCAGCAAGTCGGAGGCCTCCGCGACGGCACGGACGCACTGGGGGTCGACCACGGCGTCCGCGACCGGCGACAGCGTGGTGGCGGCGATCCGCAGCTTCCCTGGGTCTCGCTGTGCGGCGGCGGCAAAGGGCTCGGTTGGCGGCGGCGCCCAGGTGGCGTCCCCCGGCTCGTAACCGGCGAGCACGTCGAGCACCGCGGCGGTCTCGGCCACGGTGCGGGTGAGCACACCGTCGGCAACCAGTGAGTTATCGCCCAGTTCGGGGGCCATCGAGACCCGTCCGCGGGTGGGCTTCAGGCCCACCAGGCCGCAGCAGGCGGCCGGAATGCGGATCGAGCCGCCCCCGTCGTTGCCGTGAGCCAGGGGCACCATCCCGGACGCCACGGCCGCCGCGGAGCCGCCCGAGGAGCCTCCGGGGGTGCGCTGCGGGTCCCAGGGGTTGCGGGTGGGGCCGAACAGGCGGGCCTCGCTGACGGGGAGGATTCCGTACTCGGGCAGGGTCGTGGTCCCCACGATCACGAATCCCGCGTCCTTCAGCCGGCGGACTACGTTGTGGTCGTAGTCGGACACGTAGTCGGCCATCAGCGAACAGCCGTAGGTGAGGCGCAGGCCGCTCACGGGCCGGTTGTTCTTGATCGCGATCGGCACTCCCGCGAACGGGCGCTGATCGCCGCTGCCCACCGCGTCGGCGCTCGCGAGGGCGCGTTCGCCATCCACCTGCACGAAGGCGTTCAGCTGCGGGTTGAGCTGCTCGATGCGCCCCAACGAGGTTTCGACCAGCTCGCGTGAGGAGACCTCCCCCGAGCGCACCATCGCGGCAAGCTCGATCGCCGAACGGAACATCAGATCGCCATCGGACACGGACTCCTCCTAGGGTGGTAACCGGCGTAACGCTGCATGGACGGCTGGCCGTCCGCTGAGGAGCCTACCGGGCGCATTCCTGCGACCATGTGGGCTCGCCCACAAGGCGAGCGCCCCGTCAGCCGCAAGCTCAGAAAGCGAGTGCCATGAGCGAGGTTCAAACCGTACCCGAGGTCCAGTCAGGCCTGGAAGGCGTTGTCGCCTTCGCCACCGAGATCGCCGAGCCCGACAGGGACGGTGGCGCACTGCGCTATCGCGGCCTCAACATCGAGGATTTGGTCGGCCATGTTCCCTACGAACAGGTCTGGGGCCTGCTGGTGGACGGACGTTTCCAACCCGGCCTGCCGCCGGCGGCTCCCCACACCCTCACGGTGCGTTCGGGCGACCACCGGGTGGACGTGCAGTCGGCCCTCGCAATGCTCGCGCCCGAGTGGGGCTTTCAGGCTTTGATCGACATCTCCGACGAACAGGCCCGCGAGGATCTCGCCCGGGCTTCGGTGATGGCGCTCTCCTTCGTGGCCCAGTCGGCGCGCAGCGCGGGGCAGCCACCGGTGCCACAGTCGGAGGTCGACAAGGCGCGCTCGATCCCGGAGCGCTTCCTGACCCGCTGGCGCGGCGAGGCCAACCCGGACCACGCCAAGGCGATCGACGCCTACTGGATCTCGGCCGCCGAGCACGGCATGAACGCCTCGACGTTCACCGCGCGGGTGGTGGCCTCCACCGGCGCCGACGTGGCCGCGGCGCTCTCGGCGGCCGTCGGCGCGCTGTCCGGCCCCCTGCACGGCGGCGCGCCCTCGCGCGTGTTGAAGATGCTCGACGAGGTGGAACGCAGCGGCGACGCGGAGGGCTGGGTCAAACGCGCACTGGATCGCGGCGAGCGGCTGATGGGGTTCGGCCATCGGGTCTACCGCGCGGAAGACCCGCGCGCGCGGGTGTTGCGGCGCACCTGTCGGGAACTCGGATCGCCCCGCTTCCAGGCCGCCGAGGCGCTTGAGCAGGCGGCGCTCGCGGAGCTTCATGCCCGCAAGCCCGACCGGGTGCTCGCCACCAACGTCGAGTTCTGGTCCGCCGTGGTCCTGGATCTAGCCGAAGTGCCCGCGGACCTGTTCACACCCATGTTCACGTGCGCGCGCGTGGCGGGCTGGTCGGCCCACATCCTCGAGCAGAAGCGCGAAGCGCGTCTGATCAGACCAACCGCGAAGTACGTCGGCGAGCCCGCACGAGGGGTCTCTGAAGTGAGCTAGAGACAGTTCCGGTAATTGCTTTGAGTTCGGGTGATCGATATGTAGCTTCAGCTCATGAACTCACCACGAATTATCGCGATCGGCACGTCTGTCGTGGCGTTGCTGCTCGCCGGATGTGGCTCCGGCGGATCAACCAGCAGCAGCACTCCCACGCCCAGCAGGATCCAGTTCAACGGCCACCCGTCCACGATCACGCTGAGCAGCCCGACCGTGCAGGAACGAACGGTGCTCCCCGCCAGCTACACGTGTGACGGGAAAAACACCGCGCCACCCCTGACCTGGGGCGCGCTACCTCCGGGCACCGCCGAACTGAGCGTGTTCGTGCTCCAGCTGGCACAGACTGAAAAAGGCAGCACAGTCGTAGAGTGGGCGATTGCGGGCCTGAACCCGAGTCTCCATGAACTGGCCGCCGGAAAGCTGCCCGCCGGAACGGTCACGGGGCGCAACGGCAAGGGTCACACCAAGTACTCGCTGTGTCCGGCCAAAGGCCAGGCGGAGCGCTACCTGTTTGTGATCTACGCGCTGCCCAAGCGACTGAAGCTCAAGAGTGGGTTCTCCGACGCCGGCGTGCTGAACAAAATCATCGGCAAACTGAACCCGCCGTTCGGCGCACTGCTGACGGGCTACCAGCGAGCCTGAGTCACGCGCCGGATGGAGCCCGGGCCTCGCAGATAGAGCCTGGACCTCACAGCAACTCCACGAGAGAGGGCCCGGCATTTGCCGGGCCCTCTCTCTGACCACAACCAACTGGTCGACACCACAAAGGGAGTCGCTCCCTACATCATCCCGCTCATGTCGGGCATGCCGCCGCCACCGCCGCCACCGCCGGTGTCCTTGTCCGGAACCTCGGCCACGATGGCCTCGGTGGTGAGGATGTTCTTGGCGATCGACGCGGCGTTCTGTAGCGCCGAGCGGGTGACCATGGCGGGGTCGATGACGCCCGCGGCGACCAGATCGACGATCTGGTTGGTGGCCGCGTTGAGGCCGTGACCCTTCTTGGCCTTGCGCACGTCGTTGACCACCACGGAGCCCTCGAGGCCCGCGTTCTCGGCGATCTGACGCAGGGGCTCCTCAAGCGCGCGCAGCACGATCCGTGCTCCGGTGCGCTCGTCGTCCGAGCCGTCGGCATCCGGGTCGCCGTCGACCTTGACCGCCGCCGAGGCCTGTAGCAGCGCTACGCCGCCACCGGGCACGATGCCCTCCTCGAGCGCCGCCCGGGTCGCCTGTAGGGCGTCCTCGACACGATGCTTCTTCTCCTTCATCTCCGTCTCGGTGGCCGCGCCGACCTTGACCACGGCGACGCCGCCGGAGAGCTTTGCCAGGCGCTCCTGGAGCTTCTCGCGGTCGAAGTCCGAGTCGGTGTTCTCGATCTCGGCCTTGATCTGACCGATGCGACCCTTGATCGCGGCCGCATCGCCGGCGCCGTCGACGATCGTGGTGTTGTCCTTGCCCACGACCACCCGACGGGCGCGCCCGAGCTGAGACACCTGGGTGTTCTCGAGCTTCAGGCCCAGCTCCTCGGTGATGACCTCGGCGTTGGTCAGGATCGCGATGTCCTCCAGCATCCGCTTGCGGCGATCACCGAAGCCGGGTGCCTTCACGGCCACGCCGGTGAACGTCCCGCGCAGCTTGTTGACCACGAGCGTCGCGAGCGACTCGCCCTCGACGTCCTCGGCGATGATCAGCAGCGGCTTGCCGCTCTGGATCACGGCCTCGAGCACCGGCAGCACGTCGCGGACGGAGCCGATCTTCTGGTTGGCGATCAGGATGTAGGGGTCCTCGAGGGTGGCCTCCATACGGTCCTGGTCGGTGACCATGTAGGGCGAGATGTAGCCCTTGTCGAACTGCATGCCCTCGGTGAACTCGAGGTCCATGCCGAAGGTCTGGCCCTCCTCGACGTTGACCACGCCGTCCTTGCCAACCTTGTCGATGGCGTCGGCGATCACGTCGCCGATCTCCTCATCGCCGGCTGAGATGGTCGCCACGCGGGCGATCTGCTCCTTGCCGGAGACGGCCTTGGACTGCGAGGCGATGTTGGCCACGACCTGGTTGACGGCCTTCTCGATGCCGCGCTTGAGACCGAGCGGGTTGGCCCCGGCGGCCACGTTCTTCAGACCCTGACGCACGATCGCCTGGGCGAGCACGGTGGCGGTGGTGGTGCCGTCGCCGGCCACATCGTTGGTGGCGGTTGCCACCTCGCGCACCAGCTGCGCGCCCTGGTTCTCAAAGACGTCCTCGACCTCGATCTCGCGAGCGATGGTCACGCCGTCGTTGGTGATGGTGGGCGCGCCGAACTTCTTGTCGAGCACCACGTAGCGGCCCTTGGGACCGAGCGTGACCTTGACCGCGTTGGCTACCGCGTCAACGCCGGCCTCCAGCGCCTTGCGCGCGTCTACGTCGAACTTCAGCTCCTTGTGTGCCATGTGTTCAAATCTCCTTAGGACTCGACGCGGGCGAGGACATCGGACTCGCGCAACACGAGCAGATCCTCCCCGTCGACCTTGATCTCGGTCCCGCCGTACTTGCTGTAGAGGACCTCGTCGCCCTCCTTGACATCAAGCGGGATGCGCTTGCCGTTGTCGTCGAGCTTGCCCTCGCCGGCGGCGAGAACCTTGCCCTTCTGCGGCTTCTCCTTGGCAGTATCGGGGAGTACGAGGCCACTCGCGGTGGTCTGCTCCTCCTCGATTGCCTGCACGATCAGACGATCGCCCAGGGGCTTCAGCTTCATGTTCAACCTCCACGGATTGAGAGTGCTTCGGGGAACGGGGCGCAATGCCCCTGCGATCCATTGGCACTCTCATCGGGAGAGTGCCAATCGCGCCTTCAATATACCTAAAGAGAGCCCATGTTCAAGGCTTGATTGGCAGTTTGCGCGACAGAGTGCCAGCCGCGGCAGGTGCAACCACGCGCTGCCAGTCGGGACCGGCGCTCAGCCCAGCCCGGCCCTCAGTTCTGAGCGCCGCCGAAGCCCTTCATGGCTTCGGTCATGCCGACGGGCTTGTCGACGATCTGGGAGAAGCGCACCACGGTCACGATGTCCTCCATCGACACCTGGCGCCCGTAGATCTGCTCCATGAAGTGGATCAGCTCCTCGTGACGGCGAAACTCGGGGTTGTCGTGCTTGATGTCGCGGGGGGAGAGTTCGGCGACCTTGGTGACTTCCACCTGGTCGATCACGGCCTCGAAGATGCGCTCGCGGGGGGAGTACTGATAACCGATGGTCACCAGGACGAGCTGGTTCTTGCGGTACTTGCCCGACTTGTCGCCCAGTCGGATGGTGGCCGTCTTGCGACCTCTTTTGAGCTCGTCGGCGAAGATCGTCGAGTAGAAGTTGAGCACCTGCATGAACGGCAGGCTACCGCTCCAGCAGAACCAGTGCGCGCTCTACCATCTCGCGCTCGCCCGAGTAGCTGAGCGCGGTCCGGGCCTCCCCCAGCGCGACCCAGCGCGCCTCCTCGACCTCGTTGTCGTGATCGGCCGTGTCCCCGCCGACGTAGCGGAACAAATAGAAGGAGACTGACTTGGGGATCGTACGTCCCGCACGGCGGTACCAGTAGCGCACCTCACCCAGCTCGGCTACCAGCTCGGCCTCGATCCCGGTCTCCTCGCGCACCTCCCGTGCGGCCGCCTGCGGGGCGCTCTCGCCGGGATCGATGTGACCCTTGGGCAGGCCCAGCACCCGCGAGCCGTCGGCGGCTCGCCGCGTGGGCACGATCACCACCACCTCCCGGCCGCGGACCACCACACCGCCGGCCGAGGCCTCGAGCGCGCGCGCCGGTCCGCCGCGACGCCCCGCGGGCCGGCTCTCAGAAGACATAGGCCCTCAGGGCCTCCGGGTCGTGCACCACCAGGCGACCGCGACCCTGGGAGATCACCCCGGCCCGCTCGAGCACGGCGAGAAAGCGACTGGCGGACTCGCGGGAACTGCCCGCCAGCTGGGCGAGATCGGCCTGGGTGACCGTCACGAGCACGCCCTCATCATGATCAGGATCGACGTCTGCGGACGGCGACTCCGTGGCCCCGTCCTGATCGGCCCGCTCGCTCAGACCCTGCGCCACAAGCTGGCCGAGGGCGACCGCGACGCGACTCTGCACCGTCTGAAAGGACTGGCGGGAGAGCCGTTCGTTGGTCTCGCGCAGACGGCGGCCCAGGGCGATCACCAGGCGGGTGGCGATCTGCGGATGTTCGCTCATCAGCCTGCGCATGTCGGGTCCGAGGACTGCCACCACGCTGGTGGGCTCGATCGCCTCGACGGTCGCCGAGCGCCGCTCGTCCTCGAACATGGCCAGCTCGCCGAAGATGTCGCCCGGACCGAAGCGGGCGAGTGTGATGGTTCGCCCGTCGCCGTGCTCGCGCACCGCGCGCGCGTGACCGGAGCGCACGACGTAGCAAGTGTCGCTGGCGTCGCCCTCGCGAAACACGACCTGGCCGGCATCGAAGTTGCGGGGCACGGCCAGCTGCGAGATGTGCCCCAGATCCTCGGGCTCCAGCGTGGCGAACACCGGTACTCGCGCGAGCAGCTCGAGGACCTCCGATGAACTGAGCGACGCCATGAAAGATGGGGATATCACACCGTCGGCGCGACGGTGGCGCTATGGTCACGCCATGGTTCCGCTGAAGCTGCTCGCACCCCTGTTGGCCGTCGGGGCCATCGCCCCCGGCCACTCGCTCTTTCAGTCACGCCAGCTGTGGGCCACGGTCGACATCTGCAACCCGGCGGACAAGCCCAACACGGTCGGAATTCGCGGCTCGATGCCCAGCGACGGTCGGCCCAAGGACACGATGTTCATGCGCTTTCGTGTGCAGTATCTGAACAGCTCGACCAAGCAGTGGATCGACCTGCCTCAGGGAGCCGACTCGGGCTTCCTGCCGGTGGGATCGGGCTCGGCGCGTCAGGCCGGGCGCAGCTTCCAGTTCGTGCCCTCTGCGAACACCCCCGAGTTCACGCTGCGGGGCGTGGTGAGCTTCCAGTGGCGCCGAGGCCCCGTCCACGTCGTGCACGCCGTGAGCCGTGTCACGACCACGGGACACAAGAGCCTCGCGGGGGCCGACCCCGCGGGATTCAGCGCGGCGACCTGCGCGGTCGCCTGAGAGCAGTAAACAGCGCAAGCGGTTCCCGTTGTTTCCGATCGGGCGGCCCGGCACGATCGGCCCTCCAGGCGCGGAATTGTGGCCATATGCACGCAAGTCTCGGGGGCCGTCACAGGCCCTGACGGTGAGAGACATTTCGCCCAATATTCGGACTCACTGCGACTACTTGACAGTGATTGGGCATCCGGACTAGCTTGCTTGCAGTCAGAGCAACCACTGGAGACCGCGACGCGAGGTAGAGGGTGAACCATGGCCGCGACCGTCAAATACACGGAGTCCCACCGCCCCGCCGAGCGAGCCATCGCGGGTGCGTTTGGAACGCGCAGCCAGGAGCCCTGCCCACTGTTCTGGCCCGAGCAGGAACAGCACGGCGTGCGCTACGTGCCGCTTGAGGCGACGCTCACCGAGGAGGTCGCGCCGCTGACCCCCAAGCTACGCGAGCTGGCCGCGGTCGGCGATGCCTTGCGCAGCCTTCAGACCCGCGACGGCTCGGTGCTCTCAGACCAGGCCGCCGACGTGCTCGCGGAGCGCACCGGGACGATGCTGCTCGAGCTGGCGGGCGCCGTGCAGGGCGAGACCGCCGAGATCCTGCGCATGCGCGCCGGAGCCTTCCTGGAAGGAGGCTCGCATCGCGACGCCTCGATCCGGGAGGCCGAGCTGTACGAGTCCCAGGCGCTGACCGTGCTCTGCGGCCCGCTGTGCACCTGGCGCCTGAAGACCCGCACCCCGCTTCACACGGTGGTCGCCGCCGGTGCCTGTCGTCCTTTTGACGAGCTGGTGGCCGGCCTCGACCAGCAGCTCGACCGCGCCGCCGCCGACCTGCGCGAGGAGCTGCGTCTGCCCGAGCTGAAGCTGGACGCCTCCTACCCGATGCGCGTCACCGACATGATCGCCTGCGGCGGCGAGGCCAACGCGTACCCCAAGCACTTCGCTTACTTCCTCCCCGAGGACGAGTCGGTGCCCGACTCTCCCGATCAGCGCAAGAAGACGATCGTCTTCCGCAACGCCTACCGCGAGCGCTACTCGGTCATCAGCCGGCCGCTGGGCGAATCGCTGCTGGAAGGCCCGATCAGCGCGCCCTCCGGCCCAGCCGAGGGGCCGCTGCTGGTGTGGTTCCGTGGCCACGACATCGGCCATTCGGCGAGCCTGCCCGCCACTGACTACAGCTGGCGCCTGGATCTCGGACACGAGCCGTTCATGATGATTCAGGAGGCCCTCGCCGACGTCTACGGATATCTGCTCGGCCTCACCCCGGCCTGGTTGTCGCAGTCCGGTGTCTCGGCCACCGATGTGAGCGTCACGTTCCTGGGCGAGCTGCTGCACTACCTGCGACGCGGCCCCTGGCTGCACGGCGATGCGGGGGCGGCCTACCTGGAGCTGAGCTACCTGGCCGCCAACAGCTACGTCGACATCGACTCAAGCGGTCACGTGATCTGGGACACCGAACGCCTGCACGAAGGCATGCGCGCGCTGGCCGGGGAGCTGGCCGAGGCGGTGCTGGCCCCAACCGGCGCAGAGCCCTGCGCGCGACTGGTGGCGCGTTACGGCTGGCCCACTAAGACACCCGCCGCCCGGGTGCTGGCGGAGCTGCACAACAAACTGCGCGGCGTGCCCTCGGCGCTGGCCTACCGTGACGCGCCCCCAGCCACGCAGGGCGCCAAGGCGGGCACACAGGCAGACCTCGCGGGCGCCCAGGCCTCCTGAGCCGCACCGTCAGCGGAGCATCGTGCTCAGCGTGTGTCGATCTCGCCGAACAGGCGAGGATCGTTGGTGATGATGCCGTCGACCCCCAGCGCGCCGAGCCTGGCGATCTGGGCGGCATCGTCGACCGTCCACACATAGAGTTCGCCTCCCCCCGCGTGCACCGCACGCACCAGCGCGGGAGTCACCAGGCGCCAGTGAGCCATGATTGCGTCAAAGCGACCCGTCTGGACGGCGCTGCGGGCGCGAGCCGGCAGCCAGGCGCGATAGCCCGTGAGCATCGCCAGGGCCGGGATCGCGGTGAGCAGGTCGGCGGTGTAGTCGCGCCGGGCGCGCGGCACGGACCAGCCCAGGCGCAACGCGGGCTCAAGGGCTCCTATCAGGTCCAACTCCAACGGGTAGGTGCCGCTCACCAGCGAGCGCTCCACGAGCCCGTGCTCGCGCAGGGCCGCAACGACACGCGCTCCGTAACCGGGGATCTTCACGTCCACATCCAGCTCGATGCCCGCGAACTCGGCTCCACAGAGGTGCTCCAGACCCTCCTGGAGCGTGAGCGGGGCGTCCTCCCGGAGCGCCTCGTAGTCATGGGCCAGCAGCAGCCGCCCGCTGCCGTCGGGGTATTCGCTGAGCACGTCGAACTCGATCATGTCGACCCCGGCCCGCATCGCCGCCTGGAAGCTCTCAAGGGTGTTGCCGGGCGCGATGTGGGCGGCGCCCTTGTGCCCTACCCGTCGCGGGGGGGACCTCAGCTCTGGCATCCGGGGCACGGGAAGCTCAGGGGAGGTGTGCGGAGGGCCGCCTGCTTGATCCTCTCAGCCGGATGCATCGCACCCCACCATAGAGGCGCGCCCCCTCAGCTGGCGATCTTGCGGCGTCGGCCGCCTTCGATCGTCTCCATCGCGGCCTTGGGTCCGACGTAGGGCGCGAGCACGATGAAGGTGAGGTGATCGGCCAGACAGGGCATGTACCTGAGCCGATCGCGCACCGCGTAGCTCGCCAGCACCGCCCACATCGCACCGGTGACCGCCTCGGCGGCGAGCGCGGGGCCGCGACGCGCTTCCGGTGCGCGCTCCTGGAGCTGCTCGGCGAAGCTCTCCAGCAGATCCCCCAGCCGGTCGACCAGCGCGGGCCCGATGTCAAATAGGTCGATGAAGCCCATCCGCATCAGCCCGGGATGGGCGACGAAGTAGCCGACCAGCGCCCTCACCCCGAGGTACACGCCCTCCGCCCATGAGCCGGCCGCGTCGGCGGCGCCCACGGCGGTCTCGATCGCTTCGCGGGCGAACTCGTCGAGCACCGCCAGGAAGCACTCCTGCTTGTTGGGAAACTGCTTGTGGAAGGCTTCGGTCGACATCCCCGCGAACTGGGCGATCTGCGGATCGGTGAGTTCGCCGTAGCCTTCGTCGAGCGTCAGATGGACCACGGCGCCCAGAACGCGGGCGCGCTTGTCCTCGCTGGCCAGGAACTTCGCGGGCATCGGCGGCACGTGCGGCGGATTGGAGACCGCCAGGGCATGCAGTCGGGCGGCCGCCGGGGAGCGGTAGGCGCTGATCCAGTCCAGCAGTTCGTCGGTCAACGCGGGCAGCTCGGCCTCGCGTCCCCGCCGCAGCCGGGCGAAGGCGACGTAGCGGGCGCCACCCACGATCGCCTTGGGAGCCAGCGGTGGAAGTGCGACGCCGTCGGGCGCCAATTTGAACCCGGCCGCTACGACGCGCTCGTAGGCGCTGGAGGCGAGCAGCATGCGCTCGCGTGCCTGCGGTCCGATCCCGAGCGCGTCAACGAGCACCAGGTGCGTACTCGTGACGTTCTCGGTTGCATCCTCCACGAACGCCTGACAGGACTTGTGCACGCGATTGGCCCAACCGCGATCGGTGAGCCAGGCGTCGAGCACCTTTTTCTTCGAGCGCGCCACCGCGATGTCGTAGGTGGCTAGAAAACACTCTTCCTTGTTGGCAAACTGCTCATAGAAGGCGCGGCGTGAAACCCCGGCCAGGGCGATCACGTGAGCGACGGTGGTAGCGGCGTAACCACGCTGGTGAACCGCCTCGATCATCGCTCCATAGAGCCGGGCGCGCTGGTGACGGGCGACTGCCTCGCGACCCATTCCGTGCGGTCCATGAGGCAACCTCCGGTACAGCGGACCTGCTTCCCTCTTCGTTCCACTCATCCCCACGATTCGAAAAGGTAAGTCAAGCTCGAATGAATTGCAAATTTTAGAGGGCAGGACGGCGCGGATGTTTCCATCCCGAGTTGGAATCTGCCCGATATGCGGAGCCCATTCTACCGCCCGAAGCGGCCCGCGCTCAGGCCGTGAGCGTCAGGCGACGAGGCCCGACGTGGAAGCCGACGCGCTCCAGCTCGGCCTCCCAGCGACTCCCCAGAACGGGCTCGCCGTCCACCTTTTCCAGGGCAATCCTCTTTATGCGCCCTGCCCGAGCGTGGTCGGCCAGAGCCGCCAGTCCCGGCGCGAGACGCTCGTCGTCGCGATCGAGCAGGACCTGCATCGCCTTGCCCCCGCGCTCCAGATAGAGCACCGGCTCGCCGCCGCAGAGCACCACGATCGCTCCATGCACACGTGCCGGACGACGTGTCTGACTCGGCCTGTTCGGCCAAGGAAGCGCCGCGCCGTAGGGCTGCGCCGGATCGGTCGCGGCCAACACCAGCGACTGATTGCGAGCCTCGCCCTTGGCGCGCAGGCGCTCCACGGCGCCGGGCAACGCGAACTGCGCGCCTCCGAGACCCTCCACGAAATAGCCGCGGCGGGCCACCCCGAGCGTCTCGAGCTGACACAGCTCGGAGTAGATCGCCGAGAAGCCCCCCGGCACCCCTTCGGCAAGCACCAGCTCGCGTGTGAGAATCCCGTGGCGCTCCAGCAGCAGCTCCGCGAGCGCCCGCCGCCGCACCGCGGGCGACGCCTCGGGCTCGCCCGCGGGGACCGCAAGCAGCGAGGCCGTCAGCGACCAGCGCCCCGGGGGGTGCGTGCGGGTCGACTTGCGCGACCCCACCCGGCGCGAAGAGAAACGGCCCGTTCTGGTGGCGCGGGTGGCCTGCTGGGAGGAGCGGGGCAACGTCAAGCGCGGCGTGCGCAACGGGGCGAAGGCGTCGTTCGTGATCTCACCGGACCAGGCGAGGTCCCACAGCGCCTCGTGCAGGGCCTGTGGCGTCAGTTCGCAGTCGGCCAAGAGGTCGGTGAAGAAACAGGAGCCCGCCTGTAGACGCGTGCGCACCTGCGCGTGCTCCTCACCGGCCGGTGGCTCGACCGGCGGGCCCTTCACGGTGGGCGGCCCGAGCAGCGCGACGTCCTCGCGGAAGTACAGGGCGACGCGCCCGTCGCTGCGCCCGAGCGCCCCGGCGCCGATCCAGACCAGCTCGCCGCTGGCACACAGCTCGTCCATCCAGGTGGTCGAGTAGGCCCCCACGCGCCGCGGCAGCACGTCGCGCTCCCAGGTGGATGGTGTCAGCGCAAGGCCCTGGAGGGCGATGAGCTGCTCGCGCAGGCGATCCACCCCGGCGCCACCCGCGGGATGGCGGTCGATCCCGTGCCAGGCCGGCAGGAAGCCCGCGAAGGCGCGTCTGTCGGCGGGCTCGATCTCCTTGCGCAGTACCGCCAGCGACGCGCGGCGCAGGCGCCTGAGGACCTCGACGTCGCACCACTCGCGCTGCCCGCTGCGGCCCCCGGGGCGCAGCTCGCCCTGCACCAGCACACCGCTGCGCTCCAGCTCGCGCAGCGCCAGGCGGACGGCGTCGACCCCGAGGCCGTAGCGCTCGGCGGACTGCTCGGCGAGGAATGGGCCGTGCGTGGCGGCGTAGCGCCGCAGCAGCGCGATCAGGGCATCGGGCACCTCGGCCAGGAACGCCGCGGGCAGCCCACCGGGGGGAGCCGTCCCGAGCGCGTCGCGATAGAGGCCGGCGTCGGCGGCGTCGATGTAGCGCTGCTCGCCCCCGACCCGCACGCGAATCGCGCGGCGCTCACCCACGAGACCTCCGAGCATGACGGTGGCGTCGAGCCCGTCGGCCAAGCGCTGAGCGGACTCCGTGGCGGTGAGGTCGCCGAGTCGACGCAGGATGTCGTGCAGCTCGTCCTCGCTACCCGCGCGGGCATGCTCCGAGCGCCGTTGCAGATCGTCCTCCACCTGGGCGAGGGCGCCGGGGTCGATCAGATCGCGCAGCTCCTCCTGACCCAGCAACTCGCGCAGCAGGTCGCGGTCGAGCGAGAGCGCGGCCGCTCGCCGCTCGGCGTTGGGGGTGTCCCCCTCGTACATGTAGGTCGCCACGTAGTCGAACAGCAATGAGGAGGCAAAGGGCGAGGCGGTGGGCGTCTCGACCTCCACCATGCTCAGCTCACGACGGTGCAGCTTGCTCAGCAGTTCCCGCAGGCCCGGCAGGTCGAGCACGTCGCGCAGGCACTCCCGGTAGGTCTCGAGCACGATCGGGAACTCGCCGTAGCGCTTGGCGACCTCCAGCAGGTTCTGGGCCTTCAGGCGCTGCTGCCAGAGCGGGGTGCGCCGACCGGGATAGGCGCGGGGGATCAAAAGCGCACGGCCGGCGTTCTCGCGAAAGCGGGCCCCGAAGAGGGCCGAGGCGGACAGCTCGGCCACGATCCGATCCTCCAGCTCCTCGGGGTCGATCAGCACGATGTCCGCGCCCGGAGGGTCATCGGCGTCGGGGAGGTGGACGATGATGCCGTCGTCGGAGGAGATCGCGTCGGCCTCCAGACCCAGCTCCTCGCGGATGCGCGCCGAGAGCGCCAGCGCCCAGGCGGCGTGGATCCGACCGCCGTAGGGCGAGAGCACGCACAGTCGCCAGTCGCCGATCTCATCGCGAAAGCGCTCCACCACGATCGTGCGATCGCTGGGGATCACGCGCGTGGCCTGCTGCTGCTCGGCCAGGAACTCGAGCAGGTTGCGCGCGGCGCGCGGATCCAGCGAGTAGTCGCGCTCCAGCACTGCGGCGGGCTGATCCACGGCCCAGCGCGAGAACGCGCCGATCGCTTCTCCCAGCTCCTTGGGCCGCCCGATGCCATCGCCCTTCCAGAAGGGCACCGCGCCGGGCACGCCGGGGGCGGGCGTGACGATCACGCGATCGCGGCCGATCTCCTCGATCCGCCAGGAGGAGGCCCCGAGCAGGAAGACCTGACCGGGACGCGCCTCGTAGACCATCTCCTCATCCAGCTCACCCACGCGGCGACCGTCGGGCAGCGTGACCATGAACAGGCCCCGGTCGGGGATTGTGCCGGCGTTGGTGACGGCCAGCTGCAGCGCGCCCTTGCGCGGGCGGATGGTTCCCGCCAGACGATCCCACACGATGCGGGGGCGCAGCTCGGCGAACTCGCTCGACGGATAGCGGCCGTCGAGCATGTCGAGCACGTTTTCCAGCTGGGTGCGTGGCAGTTCGGCGTAGGTGTGGGTGCGGCAGATCAGGGCGTACAGCTCGTCCACGTCCAGCTCCTCCTGGGCGGCCGCCATCGCGACGATCTGCTGAGCCAGCACGTCGAGCGGGTTGCGCGGCACCACGGTCGGCTCGATCGCCCCGTCGCGCATGCGCTGGGCGAGCACCGCGCACTCCAGAAGATCCCCACGAAACTTGGGAAAGATCCGGCCCTTGGAGACATCGCCGACGTTGTGGCCGGCACGGCCGATGCGCTGTAGGCCGGCCGCAACGGACTTGGGCGACTCGACCTGGAGCACGAGATCGACGGCGCCCATGTCAATCCCCAACTCCAGGCTGGAGGTGGCCACGATGCAGGGGATCTCCCCGGCCTTGAGCTGCTCCTCCACGAGCAGACGCTCCTCGCGCGCCAGCGAGCCGTGGTGAGCGCGGGCGATCTCCGCCACCTTCCCGTCCTCCCCGGCCAGCTCGTTCAGACGCAGCGCCAGACGCTCGGCGGTGCGTCGGTTGTTGACGAACACGATCGTCGAGCGATGCTCCCGCACCAGGGCCAGCAGCTCCGGATAGATGGCCGGCCAGATCGAGCGGCGGGTGGCCTCGCCGCCCACCACCGGCTCCAGGGGGTCGGCGGCGGCGGCGCCCGCGTCGGGTTCGAGCATCGACTCGACCGGCACGTGGATCTTCAAGTCGAGCGCCTTGCGCACGCCGGTGTCCACGATCCGGCAGCGGCGCCCGGGACCGACCATGAAGCGCGCGACCTCCTCAAGCGGGTTCTGGGTGGCGGACAGCCCGATCCGCTGCACCCCTCCCGGCAACCCGCCGGCCCGCGCCTGCTCCTCCAGACGCTCCAGGGTGAGCGCGAGGTGGGCGCCCCGCTTGGTTGAGGCGACCGCGTGGATCTCGTCGACGATCACGGCCTCGACGGCGCTCAGCATCTCGCGCGCACGCGAGGTGAGGATCAGGTAGAGCGACTCGGGCGTGGTGATCAGGATGTCCGGTGGCTTGCGCGCCATCGCCGCGCGCTCGCGCTGCGGGGTGTCGCCCGTACGGATCGCCACCGTCAGTTCAGCGCCGATCCCGCGCAGGGGAGCACGCAAGTTGCGCTCGATGTCATAGGAGAGCGCCTTCAGCGGCGATACGTACACCAGCCGCGTGCGGCCTTCAGAGCCCTCGGGCGGGTGCGTGCTCAGCCGGTCGAGGGCCCAGAGAAACGCGGCCAGCGTCTTGCCCGACCCCGTAGGGGCGGAGAGCAGCACGTGCTCACCGCTGGCGATCGCGGGCCAGGCCTGCTCCTGAGCGGCGGTGGGAGCGTCGAACGCCGACTGAAACCAGTCGCGCACGCGGGGGCTGAAAACCGAGAGGGGCACAGGGGGAGGCTAGTGGACCGCCGCGTTGCCCAGGACACCCCTCACCCGGGCCGCCCTCGCTCCCGAGGCAGCCCGGCCTGTTCTTCGGATAATTCTATCTAGACAAATTATCAAGCGGTTTTATTGATGGAATCGTTCAAGTAAGCTGGCCGCGATAGGAGGGTTCGAAGATGAGGGATTTGGCCCCGCACGCAGAATCGGCCCCCGGCGTGGGACTGGTGACACCAAGCACCCGCAATGCGTACTTCCTGGACGAGGAGGAGGATCGCGTGATAACTGCACCGCCGCTATCGCTACCGAGCGAGCATCGCCAGTGGACTCCGTTGGCACGAGCCCTGGCGGCGACCGGCGACCAATGGACGCTGCTGATCATTTTACAGCTGGCCACGACGCCCCTGAGACTGAGCGATTTGCGCAGATGCCTGCCCGGTATCAGCACCGGAGTTCTCAACCGCCACCTTCAACAAATGGTAGACCTCGATCTGCTGGCCCGACAACGGTTCCGCGAGCTGCCGCCGCGCGTCGAATACAAACTGACGATCAGCGGTCAGGCGCTCCTTCCCATCGTCGCGTCGCTCGCGCGCTGGGGAATGCAGTACATGTGGTCCACTCCCCTGGATCGCGAGCGCGTCGACATCGGGGCCGTGCTGCGCCTGCTGCCGGCACTGCTCGACGACAGCGTGCGCCTGCCCACCGGCGTGATCGAAATGATCGTCGAAAAGCCCGACCGCCTCGATCACTACCTCTTCAACATCGACAAGGGACAGCTGGTTGAAGTCGGACGCACCGAGGCGTTGCCCTGGACCTGCATCTCCGGAGACCCCCTCGATTGGGTCGACGCGCTGGGACCCGGGCGCAAGTCCGGAGCCCTCGAGGTGACCGGCGATCGACGACTCGCCCGGGCGGTCCTCGGCGCGCTGCCATGAACGATCCGGGGACCCGCCGCGGAGGACCACGGCGACCCGCCAGTAGGAGACACAGAAGCGGGGGTGGTCGGCCGTTTTTCCAATTCTGGATTAACGGCGAGAGCAGGGAATATTCTAGGTAGGCGAGTTCAAGGCAGGAGCAGTGGGCAGGCGCCCGTTCGCCTCACCGCGACCTGTCCCTAAAACTAGATGAGTCCCGACTACACGACTCTCTCAGACCATGGACTCCGCACTCTCGATCTCCCCTTCGATCTCTGGCGCCGACGACGCCCGCGCACCCGACGTGGTGGAGCTGCTGCCTGAGGAGCGCGACGAGCTGGCCCAGCTGGCTGAGGGAATCACGGTCTCCCCGCGACAGTCGCCCGAGCTGTACTGCCGCCAGGCCCACCGCGCCGCACGCCGCCTCCCCGATCGGCTGATCGAACTGCTGACCGACTTCGCCAGCAAGGGCACGGACTCCGGGACGATGCTGCTGGACGGCCTAAGCGTCGAGGAGGCGCCGTCCACGCCGCCGGACAACCGCAGCCATCTCGGCGAGAGCACTTCCCTGGCACGGGCGCAGGCGATCATCAACCATGCCTGCGGGCAGATGGTGGCCTACGAGGCCGAGGGCTACGGCTGCCTGTACCAGGACATGGTGCCCAATCGCGCGATGGCCACCACGCAGACCAGCATGGGTTCGAGCGTGGAGCTGGAGCTTCACACCGAGCAGGCCTTCTCCTCGCTGCGCCCCGACGTGCTCAGCCTGGCCTGCCTGCGCGGACACCCCGACGCCAAGACCTACGTGCTGCCGGCCCACGCGCTGATCGAGCACCTCACGGTGTTCGAGCGTGAGCTGCTGCGCCAGAAGCTCTGGATGACCGAGGTCGACCCCTCCTTCCGGCTCGGGGGACACGAATTCCTCGACGGAATCAATCGGGGACCGCTGCCGATCGTCGCGGGCGCCGAGGACGACCCCACCGTGTGCTTCGACCAGGACCTCATGAGCGGCACCACCGAGCAGGCGCAGGGCATGATCCAGCGGGTGACCGAGATCTACCAGGCCCACCGCCACTCGCACACCCTCACCCCGGGGCAGATCCTGCTGGTGGACAACGTGCGCTCGGTGCACGGCCGCTCGCCGTTCTCGCCCGCCTTCGACGAGCACGACCGTTTCATCATCCGCAGCTTTGCCGTTCGGGACCTGGTGCGCAGCCGCTACGCCCGGCCCGCCAACGGCCGCATGATCGCCGCCCAGTTCAGCTAGAGGCCCCGCCCGGGCCCTCACCTACGGCGGGGTCGCTCTCGCCGATCAGCTCGAAAAGCTCGATGCGTGCGTTGACCGCCTCGGAGAACCGGCCCCAGCCGCGACGGCGGGCGAACTCCTGACTCTGCATGCACTCCGGCCCGCTGACCTCGTAGATCGTGAGGTAGCGATGCGACCCGGCCCGATAGCGTCGGGCACGCAGGAAATGGGGACACCCGAGGATGCTGGGAAGATGCTCGGCGTCGTACCACTCGTTCCACTCCCGCTCGACCGCGGAGGAGACCTCGGCGTCGACCACCATCAGCCAGCTCATGGCAGTCCGATCTCGCGGTAGACGTTGCGGGTGAAGCGCACCTTGGGCTCCATCTCACCGAAGCGCCCCACCGCACGGTAGGCCTCGGAGTCGAGCACCTCGGGACTCTCTAGCTCGTATTGCACCATGAACCGCGGTCCCCCGTCGATGCTTTCGAAGCGGCGGGCGCTCAGCACCCCGGGCACCGCCAGCAGCTCGCTGATGTGCTTGGCGTACCACTGCTCGTATTCCGCCAGCAGCTCATCGCCGAGGGGCTCGGAGCGAACGATCAGCCAGGTGCTCATAGCGGCTTCCCATACAGCTCGTCCTCTTCATCCTGGTCGAGGTCTTCGTCGAAGAACTTTACCTCGGATTCCTCTCTGAGAAACGGCCAGTGCCGTGCGATCGGGCGGTAGGCCGTCGCCTGGACCTCGCCGAGGGCCAGTTCCTCGATCAGGCCCCGCTCGCCCATCAGGCTGCGTGAAAGATCGACCGCCGCGGTCACGCTGCCCACCTCGATCACGAACAGCCAGGCCGGCTTGGTATCGAGCCAGCGCACCCGATGATCGTCATGGGCCCGCAGCAGCGTGGCGTGATGCACATCGTGATCTTCAGCCAGTCGCGGCATCCAGTACTCCTGCCAGATCTTCTGAAGCTCGGGGGTGTCGTCGTCGTGGGCGTCCATGCGCGTCAACACCACGGGCCAGTCGCCGTGGAGCACCGGCGCGCCGGACTGGCCGAAGGGGGCATACAGGCCGGTCGTCCCGGACCGCATCGCGGGTACGAAGCGCCGGTCCCATTCCTCCCACTCGGAAACCGTACGGGGGTGACGCAGCTCCTGCTTCTCGCCCAGCAGGTACTTGAGATACATGTGGTCGTAGATCTCGTAAATCGCACGATATTTGGGGCCCTCATCCAGCGCGAGGTAGCGCCGGCCGCTGTCGTAGCCCTCGACTCCCATCAATCTCGGCACGTGCGTGTGGTACCACTCGTTGAACTCACGCTCCATCTCAGGCTCGATGTCGACTGCGACGTCAAATAGCAGCATCCGCTCCTCCTTTCATAGCGTCGTCACAGAACCTTTCACTTGAGCGTTTCACTTGAGCGCGCTCAGCTTCGAGCGATCGAGACTGAAGGCCACGGCGCCGATGATCACCGCGCCCTGGATCACGTCCTGCGTGTAGGGCCCGACGCCGGCCAGGTTCAGACCGTTGGAGAGCACGCCGAGGATCGCAACCCCCAGCAGCGTGCGCCCGATCCCGCCGTAGCCTCCGGTCAGCGGAATCCCACCCATCACCACCGCGGCGATCGCGCTCAGAAGATAACCCTGCCCCGCGGTGGGCGAGCCCGACTGCTGATAGGCGGCCAGCAGGCCGCCCGCCAACCCGGCCAGCAGCCCGCTGACGGCGAAGGCGTAGACCTTGAAGCGCATCACCGGGATGCCCGAGATCAAGGCCGTGCGCTCGGCCCCGCCGATCGCGTACACGTAGCGCCCGAAACGGGTGCGTCCGGCCACCCAAACCGATACGCAGAAGACCCCCAGACCCCAGAAGGCGACAGCGGGCAGCGTCGAGACCAGCTCCCGGTTCGAGAGGCCCAGGAAGTCCGGGCTCGTGATCGTGATCGGAACCCCGCCGGTGAGCTGTAACGCGATGCCACTGAGGATGCTCATCGTGCCGAGCGTCACCAGGAACGACGGAATCCGCAGCACGGTGAAGATCAGGCCGTTGGCCACGCCGAGGCCCAAGCCCACGAGCACCGCGGCGCCGAGGCCCCAAGCGCCGTGGTTGACCGCCGTCTTGGCCGCCACGATCCCGGTGAGGCTCGCGATCGCTCCGACCGACAGGTCGATGCTCCCCATCAGGATCACGAATGCGCTTCCCAGCGCGATCACGAGCAGCACCCCTGACTGCCCCGCGACGTTTACCGCGTTGTCATAGCTGAGGAACCCTGGGGCGGTGAAGGCAAAGATCAGACACACCCCGATCAGTGCGCCGAAGGGCACCACGCTCTGCCAGGCACCGCGCAAGCCCGGCGTCACAGCATGTACCCGATCAGGACGTGCTCGGCCTCGGCCTCGCCGGAGGGCAGCGCGCTGACATCCAACGAGCGCGCGATGCTCCCGTCGCGCAGCACATGAATGGTGTCGCACAGTTCGATCAGTTCGTCCAGCTCGTCGCTGGCGATCAGCACCGAGCTTCCCCGGGAGGCGGCCGTGAGGATCTCCCGGTAGATCACCCCACGCGCCTGGACGTCGACCCCGCGCGTGGGATTGTCGAGGATCAGCAGGTCGGGTATGTCGACCATCCACTTGCCCAGGGCGACCTTCTGCTGGTTGCCCCCGGAGAGTCGCCCGAGGAGCATCCCCGGGTCGGGCGGCTGCACCTCGAAGCGCTCCATGATCACCCGCGTGAGATCCCGCTCGAGCGAAGGGTCGGTCAGCAGTCGACTGCGCATCATCTGCAGGCCAACGTGATGGGCGACGCTGGCCGACTCGATGATGCCCCCCGCCAAGCGCTCCTTGGGCAGGTAGGCCACGTTGCGCGCCGCCTGAGTGTTCGGATGGGCGTGGGTGCGGTCCTCCTCGCCGAGGCGCATGCGGCCGCTGCCCAGCCGACGCAGACCGTAGACGGCTTCGCACAGCTCGGACTTACCCGATCCCTCGACCCCCGCGAGACCGACGATCTCTCCCTGACGCACCTTGATCGAGATGTTCTGAAAACCGCTCCCGCCCGCGGAGTCGAGTTCCAGGCGCGCGTAGTTTCCGGGTGTCGCGTGGCGATGCCCCCGCCGTGCCGCGGAGGTGCGCCGACGTCCGATCATCAGCTCATGCAGTTCGTCCTGCTGGACCGCCCCGGCGGGCCGCTCGGCGATCGTCTCGCCCTCCCGCATCACCACCACGCGATCGGAGAGCGCCAGCACCTCACTGAGCCGATGACTGACGAACACGAACGAGGCCTGTCCGCGGGCGCGATCGACGAGCACCCCCAAGCGCTCGATCTCATGGTGGTCCAGCGCACTCGTGGGCTCGTCCAGGAGCACCGTGGGGTGGGTCTTTCCGAGCAGGCGCGGTAGCTCCAGGGCACGGATCACCTCCAGCAGCTGGCGGGTGCCAAAGGACAGCTCCGCCACCAGCCGATCCGGGTCGAGCGCGAGCCCGTGTCGCTCACAGGCCTCACGGCAGCGCTCGCGGATCCAGCCTCGACGCTGCACGCCGCGGCGATAGGCCAGGCTCGGGGCGGGCGCGAAGAAGCTTTCGCACGCGCGCAGGTTCGGCATCAGCGCCAGCTCCTGGAAGACCAGCATCACTCCGCCCCGCGCCGACTCGCGCAGGCCCCGCGAGTCAACCGGGCGCCCCTCCCAGAGAATGCTCCCCGAGTCGGGCCGCTCGATGCCGCCCAGCAGGCGCAGCAGGGTGGACTTGCCCGACCCGTTCTGCCCGACGAGCCCCAGCACCTCTCCACGGCGCAGCTCAAGGGCGGCGCCTCTCACCGCGAGCGTGGCGCCGTAGCGCTTGCCGACCCCTGACGCACGCAGCGGTGCGCCCATCGAGGGCGCACTTTCACTCGCCCCGGCCGCGGCCAAGGGCGGCTCAGATCGGCTGGGTGCCAATGTGGTCGGTGTACTCCTGCTTGAGCTTCGTGAACCCGCCGTTGGTGAGCGCGGTCCCGGCGTCGAGCGGCAGCCAGCTCGCGGGCTGCGGAGTGCCGAGGTTGCGCTGTGCCCAGAACGCTTCGGGGTCGATCGGGTACCAGGGACCCTGACTCTGCCATCCGTCGGGATTCAACACCCGTGACATCCGCTTCCAGTCATAGGGCAGGGGATGGGTCTGTAGAAGCTTGAGGTACTCATCCACGTTGGCCCGGTCGACCACGGCCGGGTCCAGGGAGAACATGCGCTCCAGCGGGCCGGGCTTCCAGCCGTGCTGGAGGTCATAGAGCCTGACCGTTCTCCAGCCGCCCGCGAGCAGCGGGTTGGTAAAGACGCTCACCATGATCTTGCCTTCCTTGACCGCCCGCAAACCCTCCAGCTGCCCGTTGACGCTCGCGATCTTGATGTCCGTGCGTCCCTTCTCGGCCATCGCGGTATAGGCGCCCAGTGACTGGGTGTCGGCGTAAGAGAGCAGTGCGTCGATCTTGGGGAAACGCGTGAGCCAGTCACTCATCAGCTGCTGCGCGGGGCCGCGGGAGAAGTGACCCGGAGCCTTGGCCAGCACCTTCACCTCGGGATACTCCGCGAGCGCCTGCTTGAACCCCAGCTCGCAGCCCTCGTTGTCCTGGCCGCCGGGGAAGGCGCTCATCACGACCACGTTGCCCTTGCCGCCGATCTCCTCCAGAACCATCTTGCCGGCCCGGTAGGCGCCGGGGGGAATGTTGGGAACCACATAGAAGCCGTATGTGGGACCGTAGGTGGAGGGATAGGTCCAGGGCGGGATGTCGTACTCAAAGGCCAGGATCGCCTTGCCCTTGGCGGCGGCGATCATCTGGGTCAGGCCGGCGCCGAGCGGCGCGTAGATGCCCATCGTCTTGATCCCACGGGTGACAGCGTCCTGTACCTGGGAGACCTGTAGTGACGCGTTTTCGCCAAAGGTGTAGTTGTGAATCGGCAGGCCCAGGGCCTTGGCCGCCTCGCGAGCGCCGCGAACCTCATCGTTGAAGTACTCGTCGGCGAAGCTGTCGAAGAGGCTCGCGGTCCCGCCGACTCCGCCACCGGAGCCACAGCCCGCAAGCAGCGTTCCGGCAAGCGATGCACCCACTCCCAGCTTGACGGCCCCGGCCACGAAAGCACGGCGATCGAGTGACCGATTCCACCCCGATTGCTGCTCCTCGGCGGGCTCGCTCACACTCATGCTCCTCCCCTGGTCGACCGAATTCGCCTAGGTGACATCCTATTGGTGAGTCCTTCTGATTGTCAATACTATCCCGAACGCTGATCACCCGAGATCGGTCGCGGCTGGAGATCTGGGACGGCCCTTGGCTACGTCCAGGACCGCTCGAGCGCCATTGCCACCGATGCCAGCCGCGCCTCGCTCCCGAGCCGCCCGACGAGCTGCACACCCACGGGCAACCCCGTGGTGGGCGCGGGTATGACGATCGCGGGGTGACCCGTCAGATTGAACGGGCGCATGAAGCGGACCAGCGGCTCACGCACGTCCCGTTCGCCGAGCAGGGGAGCCACACACGCGCACGCGGGCAGGAGCAGCGCATCCCAACCGTGCAGCGCAGACTCCACATCGCCGCCCAGCGCTGACATCTCAACGAGCGCATCGCTGTAAACACTGTCGGGCTTGTCCTGTTTTTCGAGCAGCACACGCTCAAGGCGCGCCCGCACCTCCTGCCCGAAGCTCTCCGGGGCGCGCCGCAGCTCAGACTGGTGCACTGCGGCGGCCTCCCATCCGAGCACGGTGCGCGCGGCCTCGCTCATGCGCTCCAACCCCGGCAACTCGACCTCGGGCACTCCCGCGGAAACCGCTCGCCAAACCGCGCGGGCGTCGGCGTCGAGTGAGTCCTCATCGACCCAGCCCCGTGGGATCGCCAGCCGCGGGCGCATGTGCTCGACCGGCACGAAGGACTGGCCCGAGAGCACCTCCAGCGCCCTGGCGGCGGTGCTCACGTCGCGCGCCAGTGGTCCCACGGTGTCGAGCGTTGGGCTCAGCGGGAGCACGCCCTCGGTGCTCAGCAGCCCCCGGGTCGGCTTGAAGCCGACCACGCCGCACAGCGAGGCCGGTATGCGAATCGAGCCCCCCGTGTCGGTGCCGATCGCCCAGTTGCACATGCGGGTCGCAACCGCCACGGCCGAACCGCCGGAAGACCCCCCCGCGGTGCGCTCCCGATCGCGTGGGTTGACAACATCGCCGTAGTGAGGGTTGTGTCCAGTGACGCCGAATGCCCACTCGTAGAGGTTGGCCTTGCCGATCACAACGCCCCCGGCCTCGCGCACGCGCCTGACCACGGGCGCATCCGCAACGGCGGGCACACCCGAGCGACCGAGCGACCCACCGGTGGTGGGCAGCCCGCAAACGTCGATCAAATCCTTGACCGCAACGATCGGCCCCGCACCCGCCGCGGTCCCCGTCCCCGCCACGCCCTCAAAGCGCTCGGCGCTCAGCGAGATGAAGGCGTGCAGCCCGGCGTACTCCTTGATCGCGGCGTGCGCCGCGGCCAAGCGCTCATTGGGCTCCCCCATCGGTTGATTCTCGCTGCGCGCCCGCACCCGTGCAAGCGCTGTTTCCGCACGCACCCCACCCGCCGCGACCTTTTGTCTCAGGTGCAGCAGCGGAGCTGAGAGCGGGCGCGGGGCCGGCGACGCACGAGGCGCTGCTCAGAGGGCTTCCAACCACGTGTCGGCGATTCCGTGAAAGCGTCGCGCGCGGCCGAACTCGGCGAGCGCGGGGAGCCCCTCCAGGATCGCCCCGAATACCACCACGGTGTTCGGGCCCGACGGCAGCCGGCACTCGGCGTCGCCGTAGACAAAGCAGATCTCACCGACCTTGGGATCCCAGGTGAGGTCTCCGGGGCGCACCAGCCGCACCTCGTTCTCGGCCTCGCCCACGCCGAGGTCGTAGGACTCGGCTCCCATGCACATCTCCCCGCTCCAGGCCACGTGCACGACCGGGATCCTCAGCGGCAGCACCCGCAGAACGGCGGCCGCGGTGCGCGGAGCGCCCGCGTCATAGAGCACGCCCTCCGCGCTCCCGCCCTCCCAGCGCAGCCCGACGCGCAGCCCGCCCCTGCGAAAGTCGCTGAAGCGGCGCTGAAACCACCAATCCTCAGCATTGCTCATGGCTGCCCGTGGGCCCCGCCACTCGCCGGGGGACAGACAAGCAAATTAGAGCGGACAATGTTTATGATTGAGAACATCCGAACTTCGAAGTATGATTTGTGTTCGAACAACAGTTTCTCCAGGGCGGGAAGTTACCGCGGCACTAAGGACAGGGGCCTACGAACAGATGCCAAGAACAAGTTCACATACTGCCAAAGTCAACCAGGACGGGGAATGGGCGCGCTCGGTTCCCAGCCTGCGTGAACCCCGTTATTCGCAGTCCCTTGAGCGCGGGCTGGCAATCCTCGGTTGCTTCACGCCCGAGCGCCCCGTACTGGGCATCGCGGACATCGCCGACGAGCTGGGGATGAGCCGCAGCACCACCCACCGCTACGTGATCACACTGGTCGCCCTGGGCTACCTCGAGCAGGGCGCCTCGCGCAAGTATCGCCTCGGCCTGCGCGTCACCGACCTCGGCATGTCGGCCCTCAACTCGACCGGCCTGCGTGAGCACTCCCGGCCCTACCTCGAAGAGCTGCGTCAACGCACCTCCTATACCGTGAACCTCGCCGTCCTCGACGGTCCCGAGATCCTTTACGTCGACCGCGCGCGGAGTTTTCGTCGTGGTCAGAACAAGATCGACCTCGGGCTACAGCCCGGCTCACGCCTACCCGCCTACTGCACCAGCATGGGCAAGCTACTCATGGCCTACCTACCCGAGAACGAGCAACGCGACCTCATCAACGAAATCAAACTAGACAAACGCGGACCCAACAGCATCACCTCAAAGAAAGCACTACGCACCGAGCTAGAACACGTACGCGAAGAGAACTTCGCAGTCAACGACCAGGAGCTAGCACCCGGCCTACACTCCATCTCAGCACCCGTACGCTCAGAGACCCGCGAGGTCGTAGCCGCCGTCAACATGGCAGCCCACAACAGCATGATCAGCCTCGAGGAGCTAGTAGACGCCCTCGGACCACACCTCATATCAACAGCCGACCGCATCTCAGCACGCCTCGGCTACCGCCGCGACGACGAGCGCGAGTAGCGAGCCCCAAAGCGCCGCTCCGCCCACCGCGGAGCGGCCTCGCCGCGCTGAGGCGGGCGACTGTCGTAGCCTCTAGCACCAGCATGAGCCCCCACACCTTCAAGCGCTCCGGCGCCGGCCTGCTGGCCCTCGCGCTCGGGCTCACCACGGCGGCCTGTGGCAGCACCGTCTCGACCGGCAACTTCAAGGGCGAAAGCCACGCGGTCGCACAGGCAATCGCGAGCTTCCAGAGAGACGCCACGGCGGGCGATCAGAAGAAGATCTGCCAGAACGACCTCGCCCGCTCCGTGCAGGAACGCCTGAAGAGCGGCGGCGACGGATGCCTCCAGGCGCTCAAGCGTCAGCTACAGCAGATCGACAACTTCAGCCTGACCGTCAACGCGATCTCGGTCAACGCCGGCACCGCGACCGCCAAGGTCACGAGCACCTATTCGGGCAAGAATCGCACCACCACGCTCACGCTCGTCAAGGAAGGCTCGCACTGGAAGATCGCCGGCACCGCGAACCCCCTCACACCGACGGCAGGCAGCACGGGAGCCCCCACCACCGGCCCAAACTCCGGCAGCACGGGCCCGAACTCCACCACGAACTCCGGCAACACGGGCTCGAACTAAGTCAACGAGCGGCCGTACTGGCGCTCGTAGTACGCGCGGTAGTCTCCCGAGCGGATCGGCTCCCACCACCAGGCGTTGTCGCGATACCACGTCACCGTCTGCTCCAGACCATCGGAGAACCGCACCCGCGGCTCCCAGCCGAGCGCCCTGACCTTCGCCGAGGACAACGAGTAGCGACGGTCGTGCCCCGGGCGATCGGTGACGTACTCGATCAGCGAGTCATCGCCACCCGACAGCTCGATGATGCGCTTGACGACCTCGATGTTGGGACACTCGTCGGGCCCACCCGCGTTGTAGACCTCCCCCGCCAGCCCGTACTCCAGCACGTGCCCGATCGCGCGGGCGAAGTCGGTCGCGTGGATCCAGTTACGCACCTGCATCCCATCGCCATACACCGGCAGCCGATCGCCGTGCAGCGCATTGAGGACCATCAACGGGATCAGCTTCTCCGGGTACTGGTAGGAGCCGTAGTTGTTCGACCCCCGACAGATCAAGGCGGGCAGCCCATATGTGTGGAAGTAGCTCTGCACCAGCAGATCCGCCCCCGTCTTGGTCGCCGAGTAGGGCGAGGAGGGACAGAGCGGCGACTCCTCGGTGAAGGAGCCCTCCTCGATCGACCCATAGACCTCATCGGTGGAGACCTGCACGAAGCGAAGCCCCCGCTCGCGGGCGGCCTCCAGCAGCACATAGGTACCCAGCGCGTGCGTCCTCACGAACGCGTCGGGTTCGGCGATCGAGCGGTCCACATGCGTCTCGGCCGCGAAGTTCACGATCGCATCGGGCCGGTGCGCGTCCAACACACCCGCCACCGCCTCGGGGTCCTCGATCGCCCCCCGCACGAAGCCAAAGCGTGGGTCCTCAGCGAAATCGTGGAAGTTCTCCTCACGCCCGGCGTACGTGAGCTTGTCGAGCACCACCACCTCATCGCCCTGCTCCAGCAGACGAATCCGCACGAAATTGGAGCCGATGAACCCGGCGCCGCCACAAACCAAGAGCCTCATGCCCGCATCATCCCAGCCCGAGCCGCCAGATAACCCGCCAGGCCGTCGCGCCAGTCGGGCATCGCCAGCACATCGGCGCGCTCGGACTCCAACACCGAGTAGGCCGGTCGCGGCGCCGGGCGCGCCATCTGCTCGCTCGTGGCGACCTCCACGCGACAGTCCACCTCGGCCTGGCGAAAGATCTCGCGCGCGAACCCGTTCCAGGAGACCGCGCCCGTGCCGGTGAGATGCACCAGACCGCTCACCCGGCGTTCCAACAACCCCACCAGGGCGGGGGCGAGATGCCCGGACCAGGTGGGCGATCCGACCTGATCGTCGACGACCTGCACCGCCTCGCGCTCGCCGGCCAGCCGCAGCATGGTGTCGACGAAGTTGCCTCCGGCCACCCCGTAGAGCCAGGCGGTGCGCACCACCGTGTGATCGCGCGAGGCCGCGAGCACCAGCTGCTCGCCTTCGAGCTTGGTCGAGCCGTACACCGAGCGGGGAGCGGTGGGGTCGGACTCCACGTAGGGCCGCGGCCGTCCGGCGGCGTCCAGCGGAGCCGTGCCGTCGAACACGTAGTCGGTCGACAGGTGCAGTAGGGGGGTGCCGAACTCCCCCGCCACCCGCGCGATGTTGCCCGCGCCATGCGCGTTGACCGCCTGCGCCTGCGCTTGCTTGGTCTCAGCGCCGTCCACGTCCGTCCAGGCCGCGCAGTTGATGCTCGCCTCGGGGCGCTCGCGCTCGAAAAAGGCCCGCACCCCCGGCTCGTCGGTGATGTCCAGCTCCGGCAGGTCGACCAGGATCAGTTCGTGCCCGGCCTGCTCGGCGGCGCGGCGCACGTCGTGACCGAGCATGCCCTGGGCTCCCGTCAGCAGCAGCCTCACAGGATCGAGATGTCCGAGTTGTCGCCCACCATGAAGCGGTAGGCCCGCGGCTGGCGGTCGCCGCGGCGAACCGTGACGTTGCGCCCAAGCAGCGAGGACTCCATGCGTCCGTCGAGGTCGCAGACCGAGGATCCGGCGAGCAGGATGGAGTGCTCCACCTCGGCCCCCGAGACCCGGCAATGCTCGCCGATCGCGGTGTAGGGACCGATGTAGCAGTCGCTCAGCTGCGCCCCCGCGCCGATCACGGCGGGCCCGCGCACCGTGGTGCGCTCCAGACGAGCCCCGGCCTCGATCACCACGCGTCCGTCGACCTGGGAGTCGATCAGCTCGCCCTCCACCCGTTCGGTGAGATTGTCGAGGATCAGCCGGTTGGCCTCCAGCATGTCCTCCAGGCGCCCCGTGTCTTTCCACCAGCCGCGCACGATGTGGGGCTCCACGCGCCGGCCGCCGTCCACGAGGTACTGGATGGCGTCGGTGATCTCAAGCTCGCCGCGGGGCGAGGGCTCGATCGCGCGCGCCGCGTCGTGGATGCCGGCGGTGAACATGTACACCCCCACCAGGGCCAGGTCGGTCACCGGCTCGGCGGGCTTCTCGACCAGGCGCAGCACCCTGCCAACCTCGCCCGGACCGGCGGGTGCCAGCTCGGCCACCCCGTAGTTCTCCGGGTCCGACACCGGGGTCAGCAGGATCAGGGCGTCGGGCTGGTGCTCCCGAAACGCCGCAACCAGGTCGGTGATCCCGCCCTGCAAGAGGTTGTCGCCGAGGTACATCACGAACGGACTCCCACCGAGGAAGGACTCGGCGGTCAACACCGCGTGGGCCAAGCCCAGGGGCTCGTCCTGCTCGACGTATGTGATCTTGATCCCGAAGCGCGAGCCGTCGCCCGCGGTGTCGCGGATCTCCTGGCCGGTCTCGGGGGCGATGATGATCCCGACCTCCTCGATCCCGGCGTCCGCCATGGCCTCGATGCCGTAGAACAGCACCGGCTTGTTGGCCACCGGCACGAGCTGCTTGGCGCTGGTGTGCGTGATCGGACGCAGCCGCGTGCCCTTGCCCCCGGAGAGGATCAGTCCTTTGAGTGGCTCCATCCGCGCCGAAGCCTAGTAGACACCGCCGAGCTTGCGGTGATCCCAGCTCGCCCGGCGGCGCTCGACGAACTGAAAGGCCACGCGCTTGGCGGCCTGCTTGTCGACCATCGCCGCCACCTCCTTGGGCAGTTCGGCGGCCGGCGGCTGCCCTCGCGGCGAGGCATAGCGGGCGAAGATCTCCCGGCCCAAGGCCGACACGGTCTCGAGGTCGCGGTGGATGACCGCCTCGCACTCCAACATGACTCCGCGCAGCTCCTGGTACTGCTCGCCCGTCTCCACCTGGAGGGTCGCGCGCGCGTCGCGCTCCAGGTTGCGCGTCTTCTGGGAGGCCGCGTAGGTCCAGGCCCAGATCTCGGGACCCTGCGCGGAGTCCCGCGTGACGAACCACAGCGGCATCAGGTGAGGCCAGCCGTGCGGCCCGATCGTCGCGCACACCACCGTGCGCTCCTCGGCCAGGAAATCCGCGACCTCGGGGTCGCTCATCTTGATCTGATCGCGGCGACTCACGCTGCGCCACAGGGTACCGATCACACCGACCGATGCGGGTATTCGCCGCCGTGTCCATCGAGAAACATCGGACGACGCAACACCAAGAAACACACCAAGCAATTGGAGGGCAAGAGGAGTAAGAATTAGCTGTGGTGGGCAGGGCCACCTAGTTGGCATACCTCCACTCAAGCTTGAGCGTTGCCCTACCTCTCCGGCGGCGCTTGAGAGAGATCCCGTCACCACCCCGATGCCGGGTCTCCGCGGGCGCCGTGGCTCAACCCAGGCCGCGGTGTCTGCGAAGGCTCGTTGCCGACTGCCGCGGCTAGACGCCGACCGGTACCGCGCGCAGCCTGATGACGGCATCGAGCACCGCCTCACGAGCGTCCTCGGGCTCGAGCACGGCGGCGTCACCGGCCTCCTTGAGGACCTCGCGCACCAGCCAGTCGGTGCCCGCGAAGCTCAGCTCAACCACGATCGAACCGTCGCTGCGCTCCTGCACGACCCGCCGCTGCTCGCGTGCCCAGCGCGCCCGCTCGGGTGAGATCCAGAGGCGGGCCGTGCGCGAGGCCTGGACCTCGCCGGTGCGCAGCCAGCCGTCCACTTCGGCCGCGGGGTCGACCTCGGGGCGGGGCGCAAAGGTCTCCTCCATCACCTCGGCCCGCCTGATCCGATCCAGGCGGAAGTGACGCATGGCGCGCTTGTCGGGGTCGAAACTCGCCACGTACCAGCCCTCACGACCGTTGGTCAGCGCGTAGGGCTCGACCCGCCGCAGCGAGAACTCGTCCTCGTTCTCCTTGTAGTAGTCCAGCTCGATCAACTTGCGCTCGACAATCGCGCGCGAGACCACGCGGGCGACCTCGGAGTCGTTGGTGGTGGCGTGAGCGACCTGTAGGCCCTGCTCCATCGGGTCCTCGCCGAGGGCGGCCACGATCTTGTTGCGCGCCGAGGCCAGCGAGCCCTCGGGGATGTGCTCGCCGATCAAGTCGATCGCGGCGACGAGCGCCTTGGCCTCGACCGGCAGCAGGCGGGCGGGGCGATCGAAGTTGTCGCTGTAGGGCTCGGGGTCCACCTCGATCTCGCCCTCCTCCTCGAGGATCTCGGCATACAGCACGTAGGACCCGCCGCCGAAGTTGACGACGTTGAGCACACTGAGATCCTCGCGCAACTCCTCCTCGCTGAGCTGTAGTCGCTCGCGCACCTCGGCGATCGACACCCGGCCCAGACCGTCGGGCTTCTTGCCCCCCGCGCGACCGGCCTGGATCAGGATGCTCGCCAGCGTCACCAGGCGCGCGAAGCGCTCGGGCCGGATCGCTCCCTCGTTGGCGCGCTCCTCGCCCTCCGCCTCACCCTCAACGCCGCGGCGCCTGCGGCGAGGCCTGGTGGCGGGCGCCAGATCAGCGGCGCGGGCCGCGGCACGGGCCTCGTCGGCGGCGAGATCCTCGGGGTCCACCACCGTGGGAGCACCGGTATGGCGCTCCTCCAGGAGCGCGCGGCGGCGCTGGAGTTCCTCGACCAGCTCTGCGGGGCCC
This sequence comes from uncultured Solirubrobacterales bacterium, assembly GCA_963813115.1. Classification (GTDB taxonomy): domain Bacteria; phylum Actinomycetota; class Thermoleophilia; order Solirubrobacterales; family Solirubrobacteraceae; genus Palsa-744. The sequence continues at coordinate 821,246 of CAWEXS010000002.1, read as the reverse complement.
TGTAGCTGCGCGTGCTCGCCCAGACCCAGCACCCACGAGACGATCATCCGCACGCTTGCATAGGGGGTCAGGAAGAGCCGGTCGCCCGGCACGTCCTCCTCGCCGTGGTCCCCCTCTACGAATGTGGGCCGATCCTCACCGCGATCCCCATCCGCGAACGTGGGCCCATCCTCGCCGTCGCCGTCGGTGGGGCGACGTATCTCACCGTAGCGACCGAAGTGGCGCTCGATCTGCCAGGCGATGCGCTCGCCCAGGAGGATCTCAGCGATGCCTCGCTGCTCCCCGAACTGCCACTCGGCGCGCGTGGCATAGGCACGCGGATCGAAGTCCGTGGGGCGCTTGAAGTCGTGCTCGGCTTTGGTCGCGTAGGAGACCTTCCCGCGGATCCGCGAGAGTCGGAACACGCGGATCGCATCGCGCTCGTGGGCGTGCCCGAGCAGGTAGAACTCGCCGCCCTGAAAGAGCAGGTGATACGGGTCGACTTTGCGCGATCCCACCTCGTCGCGGGCCATCGTGTAGTAGTCGAACGTGATCGTCTTCTGGCGGAAGATCGCGGTCTCGACCTTCGCCAGACGGCTGGACAGCTCGCCACCGCCGGCCGAGGCGGTGATGCCAAGGGCCACCGAGCGTTGCTCGGGCGCGCGCAGCGGGCTGGGCCTGCCCCAGGTGATCTGCTGAAGAGCCAGTCGCAGCGGCTCGGCGTAGGCGAACTCGCCGTCGAGCAGGTGTAGCGCGGTCTGCAACGCCGCCAGCTCCTGATCGGTGAACTCGATCGCCGGGAGATGGAAGTTCTCCGAACGCAGCGAGTAGTTCTCCTGCTCGGCCGCCGCGTCGGCGGGGCGATCCACGGTCAGCTGGATGCGCAGGGACTCAAGCTCGGCGCGGTCGGCGTAGAAGCGCCGTGCGAAGGCGTCTTCGTTCATCGCGCTGTAGCCCTCCACGTCGCGGCGGATCTCAAGCGCCGTGACCGGCCGGCGCTCGGCCATCAGGTATGAGATCAACGACAACTGGCGGATGAGCTTCTCGGTGTCCTTGGCCATTCATCCCCAAAGATAGAACCCGCCGGGGAGACGTTTACTCCGGAGGACCCGCCGGTCCGCAATTTGCGTACTTTCTAAGGGTCGATCTCGGGAGGGATGCGCGGCCGCGGCGGATCTACGCCGCTTCGCGTACCGGCGAGCCCGGCTCGGCGTCGGCGGCGCGGGCCACCTCGGCCACCTCGGCGGCCGCGGCGACCCCGGCAGCCTGAGCGGCCAAGGATCGCTCTGCGAAGAACGCACCCCCGCCGATCGCGCGATCGAAGCTCGACCACTGCTGGCCGGCCGAGAGTTCTTTCTCCAGGCGATCGAAGCTGCCGAGACGACCGCCGAGGTTGTCGATCATGTGCACCAGCGTGGCCTCGCGCGTACAGGGCACCACCGGGCTGCCGTGCTCCAGCGAGCCGTGGTGGGAGAGGATGATGTGTAGCAACGCCTGGGTGAGCTGCTCGGGGAAGTCCGCGATCTCCTCGATCGCCCGCCGAATCCGATAGTAGCCGAGCGCGATCTCGCCCTGTAGACGACCCACGTCGGTGAAGTCGATGCTGCGCGGATCGTCGTTGTAGGCCTCGAGTTTGCCGATGTCGTGCAGCAGCGCACCGGTCACCGCGACATCGCGGTCGATCCCCGGGAAGGTGGCCGAGATCGCGCTGACCGCCTGGGCCACCCCGAGACAGTGCTCGAGCAGCCCATGCGGATATGCCTGGTGGTAGAACTTCGCCGCCGGCGCCCGACGATAGCCCTCCCACAACGGCGAGGACTCGCTGAAAACACGTTCCAGCAGAACGCCCAGATGCGGGTTTTGAATGGTTCCGAGCAACGTGCGCAGGTCGGCCTCCATCTGCTCGACCGCGCGCAGGGGACCGTCCTGAAGCTCAGCCATCGAGAAGCTGCCCGGCTCGGGGGGCGCGAGCGCGCGCAGGTTGATCTGCGGCCCGAAGCGCGGGTGCTGGACGTAGCGTCCGCGCACGTGTACCGGCTCACCGGCGGTTGCGAGCCCCTCGAACTCGGGCAGCTCGTCCCAGACCATCGAGACCACCGCCCCGCTACGATCGCCGAGCTGCAAGCGCAGGTACTCGCCTCCGCCGCGTCGCTGACGACGCTCGACCTGGCGGACCAGCAACACCTGATCGACCTCCAGACCGTCGGTGAACTCGCTCACGAGCATGGGCCTGAAGGTAGAGACGAGAGCGGACGGCACCGGCGAGCAAGCACCCGCCCAAGCGGCGGACGGACGCGCGCCGAGCGCTAAGCTGCCCCGCATGCGCGGTCCCGGAAAGCTCCTGCTGAGAGCCACAATCTGTGCCCTGGCCGCAGCGCTGGTGGTCGGAGCGCCGGCCGTCGGGGCGCCGCCCGGCACTGGGCAGAGCGTCGCGCAGGCCGACTCCCGCGTGATCGCCGCCGGGGTCAGCGCGGGCGGCGTCGAAGTCGGGGGACTGACGGTGGACGCCGCCGAGCAGAAGCTCGCCGAGACGCTAGCGCCGGTGCTTGCGCGCCCGGCGGTGGTCGGAGTGGCGGGTCGGGTGTTCCACTTCTCCCCGGCCGCGGCCAAGCTCACGCTGGACGCGCACACGACCGCGGCGCGCGCCTACTACGCGGGCGCGAAGGCCACCGGAGCCCCCGTCAGCGTGGCGCCGGCGATCGAACAGCACCGCGCCGCGCTGGAGAGCTTCGCGGCGGACGTGGCCCGTCGGGTGGACGTGGCGCCACGCGATGCAAGCATGCGGATATCCCTGACCCGGCTACAGGTACGTCGCTCGGCGACCGGCCACAAGGTCGACGAGAGCGCCCTGGTCAACCAGCTACAGGCCGCGCTCGACAGCCCCACCGCCGAACGGGTGCTGCACGTCAAGCTCGTGATCACCCATCCCGCCCTCAACGCCATCCAGATCGAGCGCCGGTACGCGACGGTGATCACGGTGGACCGCAAGAACTTCAAGCTGAGGTTGTTCAAGAATCGGCGGGTGGCCGTCGAGTACGGGGTCGCCGTCGGTCGCTCGGGCCTTGAAACCCCGGCCGGGATCTATCACGTGCTCGAACGCGAAGTGAACCCTCCGTGGCATGTGCCCAACAGCTCGTGGGCGGGCTCGCTGGCGGGCAAGACGATTCCCCCGGGCCCCGGCGATCCGATCGTCGCACGCTGGATGGGCCTGGGCGGCGGCATTGGCATCCACGGGACCGACGAGCCCTTCTCGATCGGCTCGGCGGCCTCGCACGGCTGCATCCGCATGCGTCCGTCGGACGTGATCGCGCTCTACCCGCGCGTGCCGCTCGGTACCACGGTTTACATCAAGTGATCTCGCGCTACAGCCGCCCCGGCGGCCGCTGCGCGGCGCCTTGACCCCAGCCACCATCTGCGCTTGGCCACCTGAGTTCTGCCGGGGCTCTACTCCCAAACGTCCAACATCGGCCGTTTACATTTGCCATCTGACACCTAGTCGTCTACAGTCGTCATCCCTACCTTAGGTACAAGGGTTTACACAAACAAGGGATGAAGCACGAGGGGATGGTGACGCAATGACGGGGAGCGGCCTGCGCGTGGTCAGCTGGAACGTAAACGGCGTCCGGGCACGCTGGCCCAGACTGATGGAGTTGCTCGCCGTCGAGCAGCCCGACGTGGTGTGTCTACAGGAGACCCGCTGCCCGGACCACCGCTTCCCGCGCGAACGCCTGCGGGAGCTGGGCTACTACTCACAGCACAGCGCAGGCAAGCGTCGGGGTGGGGTGGCGATCCTGGTTCGCCGCGACCACGAGGTCACCCACCGCAACATCCGTCTGGACCATCACCGCGACATCGCCGAAGGCCGCTGGCTGGAGGTCACCCTGGAGGGTCTCACGATCGGTTCGGTGTACGTGCCCGCGGGGCCCACCCGCGAGGAGTTCGACGACGCGGGCAAGCTGGCGTTCCTTGAGGCCATCGCCCACCAGGCGCGCGAGGAGCACGCCCACCCCCTGCTGATCGCGGGCGACTTCAACGTAGCCCCCACCGACCAGGACGTCTACGAGCCCAGCTGGTTCGAAGGCTCCTACCACACCGGTGAGGCCGAGCGGGCGGACCTGCGCGAAATCCTTCACTTCGGCGAGCTGGTGGACGTCTACCGGCGGCTGCATCCGGACGACCGCGGCTACACCTGTTGGGACCAGCGTGAGGGTCACTACGCGCGCGACTACGGGCTGCGCATAGACCTCGTGCTCGCCAGCGGCAACCTCGCCTCGCATGTGACCCGCTGCGAAGTCAACCACAGCTTCAGACAGGGCTACCGGCCGTCCAACCACGCGCCGCTCGAGATCGAGCTGGACAACATCGAGGCCTGCGCACACTGCCTGGACGAGGCCATCGCCGCATAGGTCGTCCTGGGTGAGCCTACGGCTCCAGCCGATTCGGCCCGCGATACAGGAAGGTGACCTCGCGCACGTTGTCCTGGGCCAGCATCTGCATCAGCAGTCGCGTGAGCCCGAAGCCGAAGCCGCCGTGGGGCGGGGCGCCGTAGCGGAAGAAGTCGAGGTAGTACTGGATCGGCTCGACCTCCACGCCCTTCTCCGCGGCCTGTGCCAGGAGCTGCTCGTAGCGGTGCTCGCGCTGGGCTCCGGTGGTCAGCTCGATGCCGCGCCAGAGCAGGTCGAAGCTCTTGGTCAGATTGGGCTGGTCGGCATGACGCATGTGGTAGAAGGGCCGCACCGCGGTCGGGTAGTCGGTCACGAACACGAACTCGTGACCCTGCTCCTCCTTGAGGATCGCGCACAGCGCGCGCTCGCTGGGGGGATCGAGATCGTCCTCGGGGCCCGGGGCCGGGTGGCCGTGAGCCTTCAACAGCTCCTTGGCGGCTTCGAGGGTGATGCGCGGAAACGGCAGCGTGGGCACCGTGAGCTGCGTCTGGAAGCTCTGCTCGATCGCCTCCCCGTGCTGGGCGAGTACCGCCGCCAGCACGTGCGCGAGCCAGGCCTCCTCGAAGGCCATGACGTCCTCGTGGGACTCCACCCAGGCGATCTCGACGTCGACGCTCGTGAACTCGGTGTCGTGCCGTGAGGTGAAGGACGGGTTGGCCCGGAAGACCGGCCCCACCTCGAACACCCGTTCAAAGCCCGCGGCCATCGCCATCTGCTTGTAGAACTGGGGGGACTGGGCCAGGTAGGCGGTGCGGTCGAAGTACTCGACCTTGAACAGCTCGGCCCCCGACTCGCTGGCGGAGCCCATGAACTTGGGGGTGTGGATCTCCATGAAGCCATCGCCCCGCCAGTACTCGCGCATGGCGTGCTCGGCGGTGCTCTGGACTTCGAAGATGAGGCGCCGGTCGGGCCGGCGCAGATCGACGTAACGCCAGTCGATCCGCTTGTCTAGCGCGGACTCCGGCGTGACGGGCAGCTCGGGCTCGGCCAATGACTCGATCTCGATCGACTCCAGGCGCAGCTCAAGACCCCCGAGCTTGACCCGCTCGTCGGCGACCACCAGACCGGTGATGCTCACCGCGGACTCCGCGGTCAGGCGCGAGACCTCCTGGTTCAGCGCGGTGGGCGGATCGGACTTCTCGACGATCAGCTGTGCCAGACCGGTGTGATCGCGGAGGATCACGAACTGCATGCGCTTCTGGTCGCGCACGGCGTTGACCCAGCCGCGCAGACGCACGGTCTCGCCGATCTTCGACTGTAGCTCCCCTATCTGCGAACGCTTCATGGCCGCCATCGGCGGGAAGTCTACGCGGGTGTCAGCCGCAAGGCTGTTTACGTCTCTACGATGCGTCCGACGGGGCTCGAACCCGTATCTGCGGCTCCAAAGGCCGCTGCTCTTTAGGCTTTGATTTCACCGATGGCTTCTGCCACCGTGACCACTGGAAGCGGCGTAGAGCCGCCGGCTGACGCTGGGTCGCCGGCTGAATGACTCGCACGGTGGCGTCCCTCATTGGCTACTTGCTTGGCCGTTAACCAGTTGAGCTACGGACGCATGGGGGTGCAGCTGTCCTCGGCCGCCGCGGGCCGCCGTGTACGTGTTCATGGCACCGGCCAGGGCGCCGCGCTGACCATGCCCTGCCGGTGAGCCGCCGACCACAGCTCCTCCGCGATGTGCGGGACCAGCGGTGCGAGCATCCGCACGAGCAACAACAGCGCCACCACGATCGCCTGCCGGTCGGCCTCCTGGAGCTGGCCACGGCGCTCTAGCGTCCGCTGCTCGAAGTCCTGGATTCGGGTCAGGAGCAACATCGTGTTGTGCGCCACCCGCTGCATCTCAAGGCGCTCGAACTCGATCGTGGTCTTCTCCAGGCCCACCCGACACCAGTTGGCGAGCCGACGGCGCAGCTTGTCGGAGACATCGATCTGCCCAAGCCCGGGGATCTGCTCAAGCCCGGGGGACTCCTCCAGTCCGGGGCTCTCCTGCGCAGCGCCCTCCCTCGCCTCCTCCGGCTGGACGGCGCTCCACTCGCGCAGCCGGGGCTCGGCGTAGCCCCAGAGCTTGCCGAGGAAGATCTGGCAGTAGCGAATCGGCTGGTCGTTCCAGTTGAAGATCCGCCCGGGTGAGGCCGCGTGGAGCACGGCCAACCTCACGGTGTCGGCCCCCACGCGGGAGACCAGCTCGTTGGGGTCGACCACGTTGCCCAGGTGCTTGCTCATCTTGCGCCCGTCCAGACGGATCATCTGGTGCATGAGAGCGTTGGCGAAGGGCTCGCGCTGCTCAAGCTCGGGCAGGGCGTCAAGATCCTGTAGCACCTTGCCGATCAGGCGCTGGTCGAACATGTAGCCGCCGGCATCCGCTCCCCACACGATCTGCTTGGCCGGCAGCCAGCGCTGGTATTCGACGTGACTGAACATCGAGGTGACGCGGTCCTCGGCGGGCACACAGATCGGCATCCACATCCACATGCCGTCGACGTGACAGTCGATGGTGTCGCTCTCACGCTTGGCCGGGCCCCCACACTTGGGACAGGCACAGTGCGCGAAGTCCGGGTGACTCTCCAGTGGATTGCCCTCCCCGCCGACCTGTAGATCGTCCGGGAGTTGCACGGGGAGATCCTCGAAGGGCACCGGCACGGTGCCACAGCTCGGGCAGTGGATCAGCGGGATCGGCGCTCCCCACGCGCGCTGGCGCGAGATCGCGAAATCCCGTGCCCGGTATCTGACGGCGGGGCGGGCGGCCGACGCGGTGCTCGCCACCTTCCAACCGCTGCCCGCGGGCTTTGGCAGGCGCTCGGCGATACCGCGGTCGGTGGCGTCCAGCTCGGGAATGCCGAGCACGGCGGTCGGGCCGTAGCGGGCATCGACCAGCGGTGAGATCACGATCGGCAGCATCCCGGGCGCCCCGGGCACGCTCGCGAGCGCGCCGGTCTGCACCACCGGGACCTGATCGGCGTCGCGATCGTCGCGCCGCCAGCCGGCCTCCCGCACCCGCTCCAGCTGCTCGGCCACCGCGGGGTCCGCAGCCCAGCGATCCACTTCGGGGTGCGTGGGAGACACGGCGATGAACACCGCCTTGTCGATCCCGTCGGCGTGTGGGGTGAAGACCGTGAGCGCAGCCCCGTCGAAGGGGCTGGCGTCGACCTCCACGCCGTCCACCCGTCCAATCACCGCGCGCTGCGCGCCAACCGCGGCCTTGGTCCAGCCGGGCAATTCCTCGAGGCCCCGCTCGTTGTCCTCCACGTAGGCGCTGATGCGCATGAACCACTGGGGGCGGCGCACGAAGCGCACCGGGTTGTGGCAGCGCCAGCAGGTGCCGTCCTCGGACTGCAACGCCGCAAGCACGGTCTGGCAGGAATCGCACCAGGTGACCTGGGAGTCGGTCTGGTAGACCAGATCGGCCTGCATCATCGCGAGGAACAGCCACTGGGTCCAGCGGTAGTGGTCCGGCTCTGAGGAGACGAAAGTGCGCTTCCAGTCGCAGGAGTATCCGAGGCGCTCGAACTGGCCCCGCATGCGTATGCAGCAGCGCTCGACCCACGCCTGCGGAGAGACGCCGCGACGGACCGCCTCCAGCTCCGCGGGCAGGCCGAAGGAGTCGAAGCCCAGCGAGAACAGGACGGCATAGCCGCGCGCACGCAGAAAGCGCGCGTAGGCGTCGCTGATCGTGTAGCTGCGGATGTGCCCCATGTGGGCATCCCCCGATGTGAAGGGGCAGCCGGCGAACACGTAGGCGGGCTCGCGCTCGTCGGCCGGCGCGGGCGTGTCGAACACGTCGGCCTGTGTCCATGCGGCCTGCCAACGCGCCTCGATGCGCTCGGGCTCGTAGTCGGGGCCGGCCTGGAGGAGAACCTCCTCGCTGGCCTCGGTGGAAGTGTTACCCATCAGTCAGAAACGCCAGTGTGAAGAGAGACCGAGTTAGTCAAAAACGAATCGGCGATCCTGGCGCGTGTTTTGGCGATATTCCGCGAGCGGAAAATCGTGCAATCAGGGGCTATGCGCGCCCGGAAGGGGTTCTGGGCGAATCTGGGACTTGCGTAAATACGAGAACCGCTCATGATCTCGACGCTACCGGATACCACGTTTGAAGTCCAGAGAGATTTGAACGAGTCCGATATGTTGATGCTTACCTGATGTCCTGCCAGAATCAAATGACCGACCGCCCTACATTCCAAAGCTCTTCTGAGCAAGCGGTGTAGGGCGGTCAGTCTGGCCGACAACAGTCCGCGAATCGGGTCCCCGGACACGAGCCAAACCAGCTCACCGGCACCACCGACCCGGCCTTAATTCACTACACCTTCAGACGGAGGGAGACACCTTGGCCCGCTGTGCGGTGCTAACCAACGACCTGCAGTATGACCTCGTTAACAAGAATGAGGCCCGGCAGTCAGCAGTTAATGCTTTCACTCCAAAAATGGTCTCATTCCTGGCGGAGATCCGTGCACTGAACGTACCCGTCGTGCACCTGCAGCTGATCAACGACGAGAACGACCCCAGGGCCGAGCGCTACGACGGCTGGCTACCCGCCACGAAGGGATCCGACGGCGCACGGATCATGGAGGAGTTCCTCGCAGAGTCCGACCTCATCATCGAAAAGAACAAGGACTCCGGCTTCTACGAGACCGACCTGCACGACCGTCTCCAGGAGCTGGAGGTCGACACCGTGATCATCACCGGCATGCAGACCCAGATCTGCGTGCAGACGACCGCGGCCGACGCATTCTTCCGTGGTTACAACGTGATCGTCCCCTCCGACGGAGTCGTCTCGGCGCGACCGGAGGATCAGAACCGGGCGCTGGATTGGCTGAAGTCCTACTGCGCCACGGTGCTCAGCACCGATCAGCTGATCGCCGGAATCGCACGGGACGACCTGCCCCGCTTCAACGTGGTGGCGATCCCATGAGCGGCGGGCTGATCGAGCTGGACCACGGTACCGGCGGGGGCATGAGTCAGGAGCTGATCGGCGAGCTGATCGCTCCCCGCCTGGGCGACGTGCACAGCGGCCGCATGGAGGACAGCGCGGTACTCGAAGTCGAGACCGACAGGATCGCGATGACCACCGACTCCTTCGTGGTCGACCCGATCTTCTTCGGCGGCGGGGACATCGGCAAGATCGCCGTCTGCGGGACCGTCAACGACCTGGCTGTCAGCGGCGCGATCCCGCGTTATCTGACGCTGGCGCTGGTGCTTGAGGAAGGCTTCCCGATCGCCGACCTGGAGCGCATCATCGACTCGGTGCGTGAGGCTGCCAGCGAGGCCGGCGTGGCGATCGTGGCCGGAGACACCAAGGTGGTGCGCCGCGGTGAGATCGACAAGATCTTCATCAACACCGCCGGCGTAGGTGAAGTGCCCGACGGGGTCGACCTGGGCATGAGCAAGGTCGCCGTGGGCGACGCGGTGATCGTCACCAGCTGGCTCGGCAATCACAGCATCCACATCCTCTCGCTGCGCGAGGGGCTCGGCTTCGAGGAGCGCATCTCAAGCGATTGCGCGCCCTTGAACGGGCTCGTCTGGAACCTGCTCGAGGAGCATCCCGCGGAGGTGCGCTGTATGCGCGACATCACCCGCGGGGGCCTCGGCACGGTCCTCAACGAGATGGCCGACGCCGCCGGCGTCTCGATCCGGATCGAGGAGGAGCGACTGCCGATCCAGCACGAGACGGCGATGGCGGCCAACATGCTGGGCGTCAACCCGATGTACCTGGCCAACGAGGGCAACCTCTGCCTGTTCGTCGACGGCAGCAGGGCGGAGGAGATCCTCGACACCGTGCGCCTGCACCCCTACGGGCGCTCGGCCGCGATCGTGGGCACTGTGGGCGAGCGCCGCGAGCGCCCGGTCGCGCTACAGCGGGGCGACGGCACGGAAACCGCCGTCGAGGTTCTCTACGGGGCCGAGTTGCCACGGCTCTGCTGAGGCGCGACGGGGAAGCGAAGAGACGAGGCCAGGCGAGCATGCGCGAGACGCGGCGGTACCAGATTCGCGGGATCGTCCAGGGAGTGGGGTTTCGCCCGTTCGTGTTCCGCACCGCCGAGCGGCACTCCCTCAGCGGCTGGATTCGCAACGACTCCGACGGCGTGGTGCTCGAGGTTCAGGGGCATCGCCCCGCCCTGGAGGCCTTCATCCTGGATGTCCGCACCACCGCTCCCGTGCTCGCGCGGATCGAGTCGGTGGCGCTGCTTGAGCGTAGATACGGGGAGCCCACGATCGAGGGTTTCGCGATCCAGGCCAGCGAGCGCTTCGCGAGCGCCCAGACGCTGATCTCACCGGACAGCAGCGTCTGCGATGACTGCCTCAGAGAGATGCGCAATCCCGCGGATCGCCGCTACCGCTACCCGTTCATCAACTGCACCAACTGCGGTCCGCGCTATTCGATCATCAGCGGGGTCCCCTACGACCGCCCCCAGACCACGATGTCGGTCTTTCCGATGTGCGAGGCCTGCGCGAGCGAATACCGCGACGTCACCGACCGACGCTTTCACGCCCAGCCGGTGGCCTGCTGGGACTGCGGACCGCGGGTCTCGCTGTGGCGCTCGGTTGACGATCGGCTCGACTGCGCCGAACCGGTGGCCGAGGCGGTGCGCATGCTGCGCGAGGGCGCGATCCTGGCGGTCAAGGGGATCGGCGGCTACCACCTGATGGTCGACGCCCGCAACGGCACCGCCACCGAGGAATTGCGCCGGCGCAAGCGCCGCGAGGAGAAGCCGTTCGCACTGATGTCGCCGACGCTTGAGGCGGTGGACGCCTACGCCCATGTCGAGAAGCGAGAGGCGGACCTGCTGTGCAGCGTCGCGCGACCGATCGTGCTCGTGCGCAAGCGCCTGCACGACGGGCTGGCCGCGAGTATCGCGCCGGGAAACCACCGCTATGGGGTGATGCTTGCCTACACCCCGCTGCATCACCTGCTGCTCGAGGGTGGCCTGGACGTGCTGGTGGCCACCAGTGGCAACGTCTCCGATGAGCCGATCGCGTTCGAGAACGACGACGCCCTGAAACGCCTGGCGAAGATCGCCGACGCCTTTCTGATCAACGACCGCGACATCTACACGCGCGTGGACGACTCGATCGCGCGCGTCGTGACGCTCGCGGATCGCCCCGTGACGACGCCGCTGCGTCGCGCCCGGGGATACACCCCGGAGCCGGTCAGAGCGCCGTTTGAGCTGCCGCCGCTGCTCGCGGTGGGGCCGGAGCTGAAGAACACGATCTGCCTCTCACGCGGCGACGAGCTGTTCATGAGCCACCACATCGGCGACCTCGGAAACGACGCCACGCGACGCTCCTTCGAGCACGCCATCGGCCACCTCTCAAAGCTGCTTGAGGTGACCCCCGAGCTGATCGCCCACGATCGGCACCCCGGCTACCTCAGCACCCGCTTCGCGCTCGCGCAGAACGAGCTGCCGACGGTCTCGGTTCAGCACCACCACGCGCACATGGCGGCCTGCATGTGCGAGCACCAGCTCACCCAGCCCGTGGTCGGCGTGATCTTCGACGGCACCGGCTACGGCACCGACGGCAACATCTGGGGCGGCGAGTTCCTGGTGGGCGACTACGGGGGATTCAAACGGGCGGCGCAGCTCGAATACTTCCGCCTCCCCGGTGGCGACAAGGCCGTCGAAGAGCCCTTCCGGGTGGCGCTCTCGCTGCTCAAGCAGGCCCTCGGGAAACTCGCCGAGTTGGACCTGCCGGTGGTGAGCGAGCGCACGGAGCTTGAGCGTCACGTGCTGGAGCGCATGATCGAGGCGGGCATCAGCGCCCCGCTGACGTCGAGCATGGGGCGCCTGTTCGACGGGGTGTCCGCCCTGCTGGGCATCCGCGCGCACGCCCACTACGAAGCCCAGGCCGCGATCGAGCTGGAGCAGCTGATCGTGCCGGGCGTGCTCGGACGCCCGCTGCCCTGGAAGCTTCACCTGGAGGAGCCCACCCTGCGCATCGACCCGCGGCCACTGGTGAGCGATCTGGCCGAGCGAGCCCAGAGCAAGACCGCCAAAGTGGCCGAGCTGAGCCTGCGCTTCCACGCCACGGTGGTCGAGATGGTGCTGCACACCTGCCTTGAGATCCGCGAGCGCACCGGCATCGCTCAGACCGTGCTCAGCGGCGGGGTCTTCCAGAACGAATTCCTATTGCGCGGCGCCCACGAAGCACTTGAGCACGAGGGCTTCGCGGTGCACGTGCACCGGCGGGTGCCCACCAACGACGGCGGCGTGTCGCTCGGGCAGGCCGCGATCGCCGGCTGGAGCGCACGATGAGCGAACGCTTCCAGGACATGCACTTCGCACCCGCCCCGGCGGTCTCGGGTCTGGTTCCCGGTCCGCGCTCACAGCGGATGCTCGCCGAACAGGCGGCGCTTGAGAGCAGCGCGCGCTCCTATCCGCGCAGCGTCCCGATCGCGCTGGAGGAAGGCCGCGGGGCCACCGTGAGAGACGCCGACGGCAACACCTACGTGGACTGCTTCGGGGGCGCCGGCACGCTCAACGTGGGCCACGGCAACCCGATGGTGGCGGCGGCCGCCAGCGACCAGCAGCAGCGCCTGGTGCACGCGCTTGACTTTCCCACCGCCGCCAAGCTGCGGCTGATGCGCCGCCTCAAGGATGTCCTGCCCGGCACGCTGCGGAGCAACGCGCGCTTCCACTTCGGCGGACCCACCGGCTCGGATGCGGTGGAGGCGGCGCTGAAGCTGACCCGCAACCACACCAAGCGGCGCACGGTGATCGCTTTCCAGGGCTCCTACCACGGCATGACCGCCGACGCCCTGTCGGTGACGAGCGACACCGCGTGTGGCGGCCCCGAAGACACGGCGGTTCACTTCATGCCATTTCCCTACTGCTACCGCTGCCCGCTGGGACTGCGCCCGGCGACGTGCGGGCTGGCGTGTGCGCGGCTCCTGGAGAGTTCGCTTGAGGATCCCCACAGTGGCATTCCCAAGCCGGCGGCCGTGATCGTCGAGCCGATCCAGGGAGAGGGCGGGACGATCGTCCCCCCGCCCGGCTATCTGCGCGAGCTGCGGCGGATCACCCGCGTGCACGAGGTGCCCCTGATCGCCGACGAGATCCAGACCGGCTTTGGGCGCACCGGCGCGATGTTCGCGTGCGATCACGAAGAGGTGACACCCGACGTGATCACGCTCTCCAAGGCGATCGGCGGGATCGGCTATCCGCTGTCGGGGATCGCCTACGACAAGGCGCTGGACACCTGGGAGCCGGGCGCGCACATCGGCACCTTCCGGGGTCACCAGGTGGCGATGGCCGCCGGGGCCGCCGCGCTGCAGTTCACGCTCGAGAACGACCTGATTGCGCACGCCGCGGAGCTGGGCACGCTTGCGCTGGAGCTGCTGAACGAATCGGCCCTCGGCCTGCCCGCGGTCGGCGAGGTCCGCGGGCGCGGGCTGATGATCGGGATCGAGCTGGTGCACGACCGCGAGACCCGGGAGCCCTGGCCGGCGCTGGCGGCCGAAGTCCGCCGGGCGTGCGTGCAGAAGGGCCTGATCATCGAGGTGGGCGGGCACTTCCGCAACGTGGCCCGCTTCCTGCCGCCGCTGGTGATCACCCGCGCACTGCTGCTGCGGGGTCTTGAGATCTTCGTCGAGGCCGTCCGCGAGACCGAACAGACACTGATCAGACGAGAAGCGCTCGCGACGGGCTGACGGTCGCGAGCTGCGGGTCAGCCCGCTGCCGCCGCGGAACTCTCGCGCCGGGCGATCTCCTCGCGCACCAGCGGCGCGACCTTCGTGCCGAACAGCTCCATCGAGCGCAACACGTCGCTGTGGGCCACCGCCCCGACGCTCATCTGCGCGATGTAGCGCTGATGCCCGAACAGCTCGTGCTCAAAGAGCAGCTTCTCCGCTACCTGCTCCGGCGTGCCCGCCGCCACCGCGCCGCGGGGTGAACGCAGTGCCTCGTACTCGCGCCGGCCGGCGGGCGGCCACCCGCGCTCGCGGCCGATGCGGTTCATCATCGCCAGATAGGCGGGGGCGAAGGCGGCGTCGGCCTGCGCCACGGTCGCACCGACGAAGGCATGGGTGTTGATCGCCACGAGCGTCCGGGCGGGGTCGTGTCCGGCGGCGCTCGCGGTCTCGCGGTAGAGGTCCACCAGCGGCACGAAGCGCTCGGGCTGCCCGCCGATGATCGCGATCGTGAGGGGAAGTCCCAACGTCGCGGCGCGAACGACCGACTGCGGAGACCCGCCCACGGCCACCCACACCGGCAGCGGGTCCTGCACCGGGCGGGGCCACACGCCCGCGTCCACCAGCGCAGGACGCAGGCGCCCCGACCAGGTGACGTGCACGGAGTCGCGGATCTTCAGCAGCAGTTCGAGCTTCTCGGCGTAGAGCGCGTCGTAGTCGTCGAGGTCGTAGCCGAACAGGGGGAAGGACTCGGTGAACGATCCCCGCCCGGCCATGATCTCGGCCCGGCCACCGGAGAGCAGATCGACGTGGGCAAAGTCCTGGAAGACCCTCACCGGGTCATCGGAGCTGAGCACGGTCACAGCGCTTGAGAGCCGCACGCGCCGGGTCTTGACCGCGACCGCCGCCAGCACGACCGCCGGTGAAGACACGAGGAAGTCGGCGCGGTGATGCTCGCCGATCGCGAAGACATCGAGGCCGAGCTGATCTGCCAGCTCGGCCTCCTCCATCAGGTCTCGCATGCGCTGCTCGGGGCTGACCCCCGAAGCTAGATCGGCGAAGGTCGCAAGTCCAAGCTCCATCGGCCAAGCATATGACTAGCGCCCCGGGCACACTGTCAGGCCCCTCCGACGCACATGCCTAGCGCCTGAAGTGCACCGTGAGGCTCTTGGAGAGCTTCCTCCCCTGCTTCGGGACGAACGCGAGCTTGACCCTCGTCGCGAGCTTCCCGGCCCTCGACCGGCTCAGCACCAGCTTCAACGTCGAGCGCCCGGTGGAGCGCTTGGAGACCTTGGAGAGGCCTCGGGCACTCGCGGTCAGCCTGCCCGCGGCCGGCACCGAGACCGCGAGGATCAGCTTGCGGCCCTGGATCCTGTGGGAGATCAAAGCGATCGCGCCGGAACATCCCGTCACTTCGATCGGGGTGCTCTGGTGGATGCTCGCCCCGTTCTGAGCCACGAATTCGGTCGGCATCGCAAGCTTGCCGGTGCAGAGGTTTCCGTTGGCCGCGAGTGCCGAGTAGCGGCCCCCGGGGAGGGTCAGTTCGAAACTGCCGATCGGGTCGTCGGGGACCGCGGCGAACGTCGAGCTGGTGATCCCGGACTTGCTGATGAACGTTTCGCCGTGCAGGTCGAGCCTTACGCCGTACCCCTGTAGGACGACCACCAGTTCGGGGAACTTCGCCGCGCCGTTGCTGACGAAGTACGCAGGCCCCGTCAAGGGGACCGGCAGGATCGGCGTGATCGCCTGAGCGTGCCCGACGATCGAAGCCGCCGGACACGATGCGGGGTTCGCAGCGAAGACTGCATCGGGGCAAGCCTTCTGCAACGTCGTGAGCCTCGACGGGAGCTGCTTGGGCAGGTCGACCTTGACCCTCGCGAGGTTCGTCTGGGTGCCCTGGGGGGCGTTGGGATAGGTGAGCTTCACCGACAGGCTCGCCCCGTTGGCGCGCGATGTTTTGCCCGAGGTCGAGACCTTGAAGCCGGGCTTGAACGCCAGGTTCTGGCAGTTCGCGAGCTGGAAGGAGTTGTTGATGGTCACGGGTACCTGACCGGCCGGGTTTGATGGGTCCGCGCCGGCGCCGTCCACGGTCGCCGCGAAACTCTTCGGACTACAGCTCGTCGGGTTGATCATGAATTCGGGACGGTCGACGTGCACGCGAATGTCCCGCACGTGGATCACGATCCCGTCGATGATGTGCGGGATCGGATCGGACGCTGCGGCGTCGACCGTCACGTTGGCCGTGACCGGATCGATCTTCAGTGCCTCGCGCACGACCACGGTCCCCAGGTCAAACGGACCGACCTTCGCCGAGGTGATGTCCACGATCGAGAACGGCGCCCCGTTGTAGGGACCGGCCATGTAGACGCCACCCGGAGTCCAGGCGAGCACCGACCCGACACCGGCCCCCACGAGCGAATGCCCGATCGAGCTGGCCGCCGGACACGAGGGCTGCGCTTCCTCCTGGGCGCCGCTGACCTGCTTGGCCGCCTCGATGTCGGCGTCGGGACAGAACGGGATGCCCGCGAGCTTCGCCGTCAAGCCCGACGGGAGGGCCGCGGAGAAGCGGGTGATCTCCTGTTCGCCGTCGTTGCGGGTGATGTGGATGTCGAGCGGGCTGTAGGAGCCGGCGTTGTTGTTGAGCGTGCCCGCGACCAGGCTTGGGTTGAACGGGGGGATGCCGCCAGCCGGGCAGGGGCCGCCGCCGATCCCCTTTTCCACCGCAAAGGAGGTGCTGCGATGCTGTGACACAGACGGCTCGGACCACGGCGTCATGTCGGCTTCCGCCGTGTAGCTCCCACACACGGGAGGACTCACCAGCGGCGACGTGGCTCCCTGACGCAGCTTCAAGGTGAAGCGGCTGAACGGCACCTGCGGGTTGTCGAGGAACGTCGTGACGAGCTGACCCGTTACCGGGTTGGGCTCGATGTGGCCGGCGAGCTTGATCAGCAACCCCCGTTCGGGATTCTTCACGACGACGTAGAGACCGAGCAGCGAGTTGAAGGGGTTGTCAAAGGGCTTGGCAACATAGATCGAGCCGAGCAGCTTCTCCGCCAGGACCGGCGTTTCGACTTCGACCGTGCCGATCTTCGCTTCCGGCGGACAGCCCACACCCTCAGGAGTCGATGCGGTTTCCGCTTGCAGCTGCTGGGGCGTGCAGACGCCGAGACCCGAGCCCGCAGATGGGTTGATCGTGTAGCCCACGGGCAACGCCAGCGTGGTGTCCTTCAAGTCCGAGGTCGCGATCGTGCCGGGGCTTTCCCAGTTCTGCGGAACGCGCAGCGAGATGTTTAAGCCACTCGACGATTCTGCGGCGGTCGTGGTTGGCTGGACTTCGATCGAGGGATCGAACGGCACATCGGCGCAGCCGGTGATACCCAGCGGCGCGCCCCATTCGCTGGAAGGACTGGGAAAGGACGGCGGGTTGTGCGAAACGAAGCTCGCGGACTTGAAATCACCCGGGTTGGTCCACGAATCCGTGCTGATCGTCGTTTCAAGCCCAACCCCGGGCGCGGTACAAGCTGTCGGATTGCGCAGGAACACCCGCTGGGGCAGATCCGTCGTGCAGGACGGTCCACCGTAGCCGGGTGTGAGTTCACCGGGGCAGGCCCGCTCGGGATTGTGACTGGGGTCCTGCGGATCGCCCCACAGCGTGAGGTCGGTCGCGCCGATCGGCAGACCCTCTGAGACGTCGTGAACTTCAACCGACACGCCATAGTCCGAGCCGCTGCGCAACTGCGCATTCATCGTCACGGTGGTGCCTTCGGCGTTAAAGCCCAGGCTAACCGGCACGCCCACGGGCGGGTCCATCAAATAGACCGGAGCCGGATTGTTCGGGATCGAGCCGTTGAAGTCGTAGACGCGAATGACGCCCACCTGAGAGCCGGTCGGACATGTCGACCTTGGAATCGAGTTTTGCGCAGCCGCAAGCTCGGAAAGCGTGCAACGAACACCAGAGGTGGCGTTGCCATTGCCGATAAAGCCGGCAGGCAAGTCGACGTGCACGTCCTTCACCGGTTCGACAGGCCAAAAATCACCCCTGTTTGGGTCCAGACTGTCCAGGGTGTTGAAGTGGATATCGGTCGAGACCTCATAGGGGGTGCCGCCCGCCTGCGTGAATGGACCCCCAGCGGCATCATTGGTCTGACCGTCGAAAGATGCGAGGCCGAAGCCAGGTGGCGTCAGCGAAGCCGCGGTCGCGACGACCGTGCCGGCCGGCGCAGCTCCACCACCGACCACGTTCAGATGAGTAAGCAGCGTCCCGCTTGCCAAGGATCCGACGTTTGTGTCGATCCAGAGTTCAGTGTTACGAGTGCCGGAGCTGTGTGGATCGGCCACATAGGGGTTCGTGCACGTCAGCAGCGATGCACCTACAACCCTTTCGGGATCGGGCCCAGGACCGTCACCCGTACATTCCCATGAAGCAAAGCCGCGCGCCGAGGAGGCTGTGAGCCCGGACGGTAGCGCGATGGTAAGTACCCGCGGGGTGTCGGCGATGCCGTCGTTATCGGAGTCGGGGCTCGCCTGATCGCCGATGTTTGAAACGACCACGATATAGCGCAAGCTCCCGCCCGGCGCAGCAGTGGTGTCGGCGATTCCCAGCACATCCGTGACCGGAGCGGCGCTGGCCACACCGGCTGCGATCAGAAGGCAGGCGCCTGCGATGAGTGCCGCGAGCGACGCGCGCTTGGGCATGCGTCGTGGTAGATGTGAGGCACGAAGCATGGCGATCATCGGTGGGCCCTCCCGGCCTGGCTGTGCGTGGCTTGCTTGGACTTGACCTGCTTGGACTTGACCTGCTTGGACTTGGCGTGCTTGTGGGTCTTGCGACGAGGCTTCTTCTTCACCTTGCGCTTCTTTTTGGCGCTAGACGTCTTCTTCTTGACCTTGACGCTCGCCTTTGACCTCTGGGCGATCTGCGGCTGCCCGTTGCCGGGGCCGCTGAATGTCGAACTCGACGGTGTGACATCGTTCTGGAGGCGTAACCGGCGTAGAGCAGGCGTCGCCTTCACATTCCACCGCTCGCGTCGGCGCCGGAAAGCCACCGCCGATACGCGCGTCATACAAGTCGTTGGCGGTGTCGATATCCCAGCCTACGAGGCGCTCGAATGTGGTGAAAAACACGTCGTGGCCATCTGGGCTTGCATCCATGAAGTAAGACGGCTGGTTGCTGCTCCCGGATGAGAGCAGATGTACCTGACCTGTCTGCGAGTCATACTCGTAGGCATCCTTGACTGCGCCATTGTGGTCTTCCGGTACGAGTCTTTCAGGGGTACTGAAGAAGACATAGCGACCATCGTCTGACAGAGGATGGTTGAGATGCGTCGACTGCGCAGTACCGCCCTGCAGGGTACCCAATGCGAAGCCCGCGCCTCCGACAGCAGGGGCACCCGTTGGGTTGCAGGACGCGCAGCGCAACGCGTGGGTTTCAGCGTTGTACAGGTACAGCTCGGAACATCCCCCTCCGAAGCAGCGTGATGTCTGGTCATAGCCCGTCAGACCTTCGCCATGCTGGGCCGTGAACAACAGGTACTTACCGCTGGGGGTAACGCGCGCACCGACAGAATCGGCGGAGTTGCCGGTGATGTCTACCTCCTGGGCGTCGAAGCCGGTCAACGGGCCCACGAAGCGGATGGCCCCATCGTGCCAGAGATACACGCCATAATCGCCCGACTCCGGGAATTCCTGCTGACCGGGCAGTAGCGGTACGTTCGACATGAAGTACAGGTAGCTGCCGTCGCTGCTCGCGCCTATCACGCCCGAAGCGTTGCCAGCGATCAACGTCAACCGGTGACCCGCGGGCTTCGTGGCGTCGTATTCGTAGAGCGCTTTACCGTTGATCGATGCTTCGGTGAGCTGGCCTTCGGCCATGAAGAACACCTTTGAGAGATCGCTGCTCGCGGCCTGGAACACAGCATCGGCTTCAGGGTCCGGCGCCGCGGTCCGCTCGCTGGCACTCACGCGCACCGTGGAGGAATGATCGACTCGCATGTAAAGCGGGCCGGCAAAGCCATTGTTGGTACGTGGAGTCGCGAACAGAACTCGCGAGCCATCTTCGGACATGCTGCCGCCGGGCAAAGTGGCTGAAGTCGCCAAATCGCGCGCACCGATTGACCGGATGGCACTCCCACCGCCTTCGGAGGCGGGAAGCACACCAACGTAGCGCACGACACCCTGATCCCATTCATAGAGCCGTGGGGCGCAGCTGTGGCCTGCGCTGACGCAGATTTCTGGCTCACTGGGAGCGTCCGCCGTGAGTTGCGCCCAGGCCTCGAAGAACACATGATCGAAGTTCGCGCTCGCCCCGACCAGTCTGGGGGCAATGCCGAACACCAGCGGTGTCGCGCATATCGAGCAGGCCGTGAGTGTCAGATAGTTTCCACTACCGGGCGTACCCAGGTTGCGTCGCAGATAGAGGTTGGTCACGTGTTCCAGGTTACGATCGCCGGAGAGGTTCGTGTAGGTGGCGAGCACGCCGTTCTCAAGATCACCTGAGAACTCGCCTTTATAGAGCGAAAGCCCAGCCGAGAAAACCTGGTTCGCGATGATCGGTTCGAGCTTGGGCATGATCGAATGCGTCGACCAACCGCTCGTGCCCTGAGCGCCATCGCGAACACTCTCGTACTCCCCGTTGGCGCCCATGCCGGCTGTGTCACCGAAGCCCGATAAGGAGACGAAGCCGATCGCATCTCCGTCAGCCGCGGCGCGGGTCCTGGTTGCCACGGAGGCCACGCCCCCGCCGTTCTTGTCCACTGGAGATACGAGCTCCCAGGCGCGATTGTCGGGTAGCGTCAGCCCCCCGGCGCGGGCGAAGCTCTGGAAGATGTGGTCGCCGGAGGTCCCTACACCGACAGAGCTGGTGGCGATCAGCCGGTAGTGATACACGACCCCGGGCTGAAGGTAGTGAAGCGCCTGGCTCACTGCGGCCGGTTCGGCCGAGGCGGGCAGGCTGCCGGGCGGAATCGGGATCGCCGTACAGGAGTTTGATGCGCAGTCGGCGGTACCGTATTCGAAGCTGTAGGTGGTGGCGTTTTCATGGTTATTGACTTGGGCGCGCAGCGTGGCGTCTTCGCTGCCGATGTCCGTGGCCGACACACCTTCGATCGTGGGTGCTTCGGTGCTGAAGGTGCCGTCCTGTCCGACACCGTTACCGTTGGCGTTGAACACGGCAAGGCGATAGTGATAGGTGACGCCCGCCGTAAGGCCCGTAAGATTCGCGCTGACGTCAGTGGCGCCGACGATCGGCGGGGCGAGCGTGCACGGCGCGCTCTGCCCGTAGGGGGTTTCGGTACCGTATTCGAACTCACAGGTGGTGATGCTGCCGCCTCCGGCGGGATCGGCATGGCCGGAGACGGTGGCCGTCGTCGCCGTGAGATTGGACGCCGTGCCGGTGCTCGCGTCGGGGACGATCACCGTGGGGCCAAAGATGTCCATGCGAGCGCGTTCGTTGTCGGACACGTACACGCGGCCGGTTTCGGCGTTAACAGCAACTCCGTGGGAGTTCGCGAAGGCATTGGCTTCCAAGCCCGTGATGCTGGTGATCAGCCCACCGGTCGGTTCGTACTGGGCGACTTCGTTGTAGCGACCGGCGTACAGCTCGCCGCTCGCCGGGTCGACCGCGACGGCACGAGCGCTTTCGGAGACCTGGGTCCCGGAGGCTTCGAGTTCAAGCGCGCTGAACTGCAGCGCTTCGTACTTGGTGACAGGCCCTTCGGAGAAGGTGTCGGCGTACACGTCGCCCGCGGTGTCCACCGCGATGTTGCAGACACTGTTGAGCTTCCACAGCGAGGAGACATAGTTCGCGGCAACGACTGGGTTCGCGGCGGGCGTGTACTGATTGACTGTGCTGTTCGGGTCGGCTTCGGTGGGATACAGGCCCACGTACACGTGTCCGACACTGTCGACGGCTACGCCACACGGCTTGCCCCAGGGCTTGCCGGACGCTTCGCCCAGCACTCCCAGGGAGTGGCCGTCGGCGCCGTAGATCCGCACCTGCGAGCCGTTGGCGACGTAGATGTCGCCGGCGGCGGGCCCCGCGGAGCTGTCGACCGCGATCTCGTTTTCGCCTTCGCCTTCGCCGCCCACGCCTTCGATCGCATCCGCGTGCAGCGCCGAGAATTCAGCGGGAGCACCGGCCGCGTCGAACTTGAGCACGGAGCCGGCCGCCGCGTCATAGACGTAGACGTCCCCCGAGGTCTGGTCGACCGCCACGCCCTCGACGCCGGTGAAGGCACCGAAGGAGGAGATGAAGTTGTGCGTCAACGCGGCCGACGCGGCGCCCGGGATCAACAGCAGCCCGGCGAGCAGCGCGCACTGCACGGCAAGAACCCTCAGCATCGTCCTGGGAGCACGCATCGAACCATCCCCTCCTCGTTGGTTGAGGACGCGAGCCCTCGCAATGTTGTGTGACACGGTGGGCATCAGCTGACACCCTTTGTCCCGTTGGGTCGATGTGCAGTGGCGCTACGTCCGACTTCGATTGCTTGCTGCACTTCTTCTCCTTGGGGTGTGAGATGCCATTGGTTTGGTGCTCCGGTTGGCTGACCCGGGACGGTGTTGTGAATCAGTCCCAGGGTCTCCAAGCGCGCGAGCAGCTTTGAGATCTGGCCCTGGTCTGTGATGCCTGCTCCGTCGGCCACCTGACGGTTGCTTGCCGAGGGGCTCTCCCCGATGACGGTGAGCACCTTCAGGGTGCGATAGGTGATCCGCATGCGCAGTCCCCGCAGCGGGTCCTTCCCATGCACTCCCGGCGCGGGACGGGGCTTGCGCGGCGTTGGCCGTTGCAACTCGTGCGTCACCGCGCCGTCGCCCAGATAGGGGGCGAGGATCATGCCCATCAACGGATTGAGCAGCCGGCTCAGCAGCTCTACGGGGGGCTTCTCAAGCAGGCGCGCGTGAACGACGGCGAGGACCGCGCCGACGACGCCCTCGGCAGTCAGAGGTGGAGGCTCGCGGCGCCTGCCGAGCTGGGTGTGACCCTGCTCCACGCAGTGCGCGAGCTGGGCCAGCACACGCGCACGGTGCGCCAGCACACGCGGGCCTGCGCCGAGGGCCTCAACGATCACGAGTGACCCGACGCCGGGCCGCTCGTCGAGAAAGCCGAGCAGCGCCCCAAGGGCGGCCCGGACCTGCTCCCGCCAGGAGGCCTCGTTCTCCCAGGCCTGCGTTGCCAGCATCGTCATCTCTGCCACGGCCTGGTCGAACGCGGCGAGGAAGCAGGCCTCGCGGTCCTCGAAAAGTTCATAGAAGGTGCGGCGCGAGACTCCGGCGCGCCCCGTGATGCGCGCAACCGACATCTGGCCGTAGCCCTGCTCCATCACCACCTGCACGGCGGAGCTGAGCATCCGCGAGCGTTGTAGCTCGGAGACCCCCATGCCCGCCTCGCGTGGCAGCGAGGAGGAGCGCAGCTCACCGGCACGCCGCTGGTAGCGCGCGGAGCCCCGCGGGGTCGCAGCCATCACCCGCACCTCACCCAAGCCCCTGGACGGAGGCGCCCAGTGGGCGACCTACCTCACAAGCAAGGACCCGTCCTCGACGCAACGCCGAGTGACGGGGGGCTTCAGCAGCTAGTCGACCCGGCGAAAAGAGAGAGAGAGAGAGAGAGAGATGCATCAGCGATGCTGATGCATCTAGTTACCACCCAATTTTGGGCCGTAACAGTGGAAGCCGCGACAGGCGCGGTGGCGGTGAAATCCCTCATATCCTCAAACCCTCGTATGACGACTGACCCGACGCCGGTGCTCCCCAAAGAAACTAGCTTTGCTGGTCGACCCGATTGGGACACCAAGTCGCCGGCTGCTCTCAGCCGATACCACTTGATATAGAAACACTCGGCGTACCAATCATACGCAGACTGAGTAGTGATTGTCAACCCGCTTGCGCCGAACACCCCTCCGCACGTCTCAGCAGCAGCTCCCGCTCGCGCTCGTTCTCGGTCAGGGCCGCGGCGCGCAGCAGCTCTGACCGAGCCTCCTCGGC
Organism: uncultured Solirubrobacterales bacterium; assembly: GCA_963813115.1. GTDB lineage: Bacteria > Actinomycetota > Thermoleophilia > Solirubrobacterales > Solirubrobacteraceae > Palsa-744. Next base: position 797,231 of record CAWEXS010000002.1, on the reverse strand, counting down.
ACGGCCCAGCTTGGCGAGCAAATCCCCGCGCACACTCGGCAACAAGTGATAGCGCTCAAGCGCGGGCTCGCCCGTCAGAGCGTCGAGAACTTCAAGGCCCGCCCGCGGACCGAACGCCATCCCGACGGCGACCGCGCGGTTGAGTTCGACGACCGGCGAGGGAGCGAGCCGGGCGAGCATCTCGTAGAGCGCCGCGATCCGCACCCAGTCGGTTTGCTCGGGGGCCGAGGCCTGGGCGTGGCACGCCGCGATCATCGCCTGGAGGCCGTAGGGACCGAGTGCGCCTCCGAGCTTGCGGGCGCGCGCAAGCGCCTGAAGCCCACGACCGATCAGCAGACGATCCCAGCGCGAGCGATCCTGGTCGAGCAGCAGGATCGGCTCGCCCGCGGGTCCAATGCGCGCAGGCCCGCGAGAGGCCTGGATCTCCATCAGCGCCACGAGACCATGGACCTCGGGCTCGGTGGGTGCCAGCTCGGCCAGGACGCGGCCGAGTCGCAGCGCCTCCTCGCAGAGTGCCGGACGCATCCAGTGCTCGCCCACGGTCGCCGAGTAGCCCTCGTTGAACACCAGGTAGACGACCTCCAGCACCGAGGCCATCCGCGCCGCCAGCTCGTCTCGCCCGGGAACCTCGAATGCGACCCGCGCCTTGGCGAGCGTGCGTTTGGCGCGCACGATGCGCTGCGCCACGGTGGGCTCGGAGACCAGGAAGGCCCGCGCGATCTCAGGGGTGCTCAAGCCTCCGAGCAGGCGCAGCGTGAGCGCCACGCGCGCCTCGGTCGAGAGCACCGGATGGCAGCAGATGAACATCAGGCCAAGCAGCTCGTCGCCGAGATCCTCGTCGAGCGATGCCTCCAGATCGGCGGCGCCCATCGCGAGCTGCACACCGATGTCGCGTGCGAGCGCTTCCTGCTTGCGCTCCAGGGTCTTGCCGCGGCGCAGCAGGTCGATCGCCCGGTGCTTGGCCGTGGCCGTCAGCCAGGCGCCCGGGTTCTCCGGCACGCCTGACTGTGGCCATCGTTCCAGCGCGATCAACAGCGCATCCTGGGCCAGTTCCTCGGCAAGCCCGACGTCGCGCACCATCCGCGTGAGCCGGGCGATGACCCGCGGCGCCTCGATCCTCCACACCGCCTCGATCGCGCGCTGGGTCGCGGTTGCCGTCACGACGATCGCAGTTCGCGCCGGGTGCACGCCGGACGGGCCGCAGAGCCGCGCACGCCTGCGGGCGGGATTGGAGGGCGCCGCACCTACCCCGCCGAGGTCTGCTCGGGCGGGCGCTGGGAAAGCTCGCCCGCGGCCTGGACATCCTCCGGGAAGTCCGACATCTCATAGACCTGGCGAACCTCGATCATGCAGTCCTCGGCGGGACAGCGCGAGGCCCACTCCACGGCCTCCTCCTTCGAGCGGGCCTGGATGATCCAGTAGCCCCCGATGACCTCCTTGGCCTCCGTGAAGGGTCCATCGGTCACGGTGGCAGCGCCGCCGGAGAAAGTGACCCGCGCCCCCTTGGACTGCGGGTGCAGCCCGTCGAGCGCGAGCAGCGCCCCGGCCTTGGTCAGCTCCTCGTTATACCTGCCCATCGCGGCGACAGCCTCGGCGTCCGGCGTCCATTCGCCTTCCTCGATACCGGGGAACATGAACATCATGAATCGCATGGTGAGTCTCCTTTGTTGTCGGATCGGAGCCGGGCTGCCGGCCCTTGCGACCGCGCCCTGAACTCTTGCACTACTCACACGTCGAACAAAGGGCCGGCAAATCGACATACGATGTGCGGCGCGATGCTGAATGCCGATGAGATGCTTGCCGTTGCGGCCTCCCGGGCTGGGGAGCTGGCGGCCCCCGGGCTGAGCCCGCGCCCACGACGCAAGGTGGCGGTGCTGGCCTGCATGGACACCCGCATCGACCTCTTCCCCATGCTCGGCCTGGAGCGCGGCGACGCGCACATCATTCGCAACGCGGGCGGGCTGGTGACTGACGACGCGCTGCGTTCGTTGAGCGCCTCCCAGCGACTGCTGGGCACCGAGGAGATCGTGGTGGTCATGCACGAGGCCTGCGGCCTACAGGGTGCCTCTGAGGACAGCTTCAGGCAGGCCCTGGCCGCCGACGGCGTGCTGCCGACCTGGCGCCTGGGCGCCTTCGACGACATCGAGGCAACCCTGGCCCATAGCCTGGCCCGCCTGCGCAAAAGTCCGGAGCTGCCCGCCCGCGAGCACATCCGGGGCTTCATCTTCGACCCCGAGACCGGGGCGATGCGCGAGGTGGAGAGCGCCACCGCTTCGTAAGCCGCGCTACTGACAGACTGGGTGGGTGCTCGCGATCACGCTCGCCCTCGGCTCCTCGGCCTGTTACGGCGTGTCGAACTTCCTCGGCCCCCAGCTCGTTCGGCGGCACACCCTGGTGGCGGTACTGCTGCTCTCCCAGCTGGCGGCGCTGGTCGCGTGCGCGCTGTACCTCGCGGCGGAGGCCGGGCGGGCGCTGCCGGCACCGGACGTGTGGCTTGCGCTGCTGGCCGGGTTGGGCAACGCGGGCGGGCTGATCGGGTTCTACAAGGCCGCCGAGCTGGGTCCCCTCTCGGTGGCGGCGCCCATCGGAGCGGTGGGAGCCGTGATCCCGGTGGTCTGGGGACTCGCGAGCGGCGACTCGCTGAGCGCGCCACGGCTGGCGGGAATTGCGCTGGCGATGGGCGGCGCCGCACTCGCGGCGCGTCGTCCGGCGGGTGAGGAGAGCCCCTCAGCGAGATACCCGGACCCGCGTGCCAGCGCGATTTGGGCGGCGGCCTCCGCGGTCGCCTTCGGGGTGTTCCTCACCGCCCTGCCCAAGGCTTCGGCGCACGGCCGCGCCTGGGCGCTGTTCGATGCGCGCCTGGTCATGGTGCTGGTGTTGACCGTGTGGGCGGGACGCGGTGTGAGGGCGATCAAGCTGGGGCGCGCGAGCGCGCTGCTCACGATCCCGGGGCTCCTGCTGGTTACGGGCACGCTGATGTACACGACCGCGGCCGACCACGGCGAGCTGTCGCTGGTGGCGGTGCTGGGATCGTTGTTCCCGATCTTCACCATCGGCCTCGGGGTGGCGCTGCTGGATGAGCGCCTGTCCCGCATCCAGGCCATCGGGGTCGCGGCGGCGCTCGCCGGGATCGTGCTGATCGCGCTCTAGACCGCCGATCCCGCGAGGCGGCGGTCGACGCCCACCGGTCGACTGTGTGCCCATCGATGGGCGCGCGTCAAGCGACTAGGCCACCTCGGAGTAGACGGCCTCCTCGACCGCTACCGGCCGGCCCTCCGCAGCGGCGCCCTGGGCGACCGGAACGTGTGCGTGCAGCACGGTGACCGCCACCCCGATCGCCAGCGCCAGGAGAGCAGCGCCGATCCAGAACGCCAAGTGGTACCCCCCGGTGAGCGCCACGGGCGTGCTGTGACCGTCGGCGAGCAGATGCGCGCTGCGCGACGCGGAGAGGGTCGCGAGCACCGCAAGGCCGAGCGCGCCCCCGACCTGCGCGGCGGTGTTGACCAGACCCGAGGCCAAGCCCGCATCGTGCTGGGTGGCACCCGACATGGCGAGCGTCATGAGCGCCGGGAAGCAACTGCCCGCACCGGCCCCGAGCAGGATCATCGTGGGCAGCACGTCGGTCACGTACTGCCCGTCGACCGGGGTGCGGGTGAAGAGCAGGAGCCCTCCCAGCATCAGCCCCAGACCGCCGATCAGCGTGGACTTGGCCCCGAAGCGCATGATCAGGCGCTCGGAGTAGCGCAGCGAGAGTAGCCCCATCGCGATCGTGACGGGCAGGAAGGCGAGCCCGATCTCAAGCGCGTCATAACCGAGCACGCGCTGGAGATAGAGCGACCCCATGAAGAACAGCCCGAACATTCCGGCGGCGCCCAGCACCTGGAGCACATTCGCCGTGGCGACGTTGCGGGAGCGGAAGATTCGCAAGGGCATCAGGGGGGTGCGTGCGGTCGCCTCACGAGCGATGAAGCCCCCCAACAGAGCGACCGAGAGCGCACCGAGCAGGAGCGTGCGGCCGGCGCCCCAGCCGTACTCGGCGGCGGGCTTGACGATCGTGTAGACGCCGAGCATCAGCGCGCTGGTGATCAGGACCGCACCCGGGATGTCGGCGCCCTCACTGAAGCCGATGCCCTCGTGATGGTCGAGCAGGCGCATGGCGGCCACGGCGGTGGCGACGCCGATGGGGATGTTCACGAAGAAGATCCAATGCCAGTTGATCGACTGGGTCAGGATGCCTCCGGCCAGCAGGCCCACCGCGCCGCCGGTGGAGGCCACGAAGGCGTAGACGCCGATCGCCTTGGCCTGCTCCCGGGGTTCGGGAAACATGGTGACGATCATCCCGAGGATCACCGCGGAGGTCAGCGCGCCGCCGATGCCCTGTAGGAATCGCGCCGCGACGAGCATCTCCTGGCTGTCGGCCAACCCACACAGCATCGAGGCGCCGGTGAACAGACCCAGACCGGCGAGGAAGACCGTGCGGCGCCCGATCAGATCCCCGAGCCGTCCGGCGAGCAACAGCAGGCCACCGAAGGCGATCAGGTAGGCATTCACCACCCAGGCGAGGCTGGAGGTGGTGAAGCGCAGATCGTCCTGGATCGAGGGCAACGCCACGTTCACAACGGTGGCGTCGAGCACAATCATCAGAACCCCCACACACAGCACGTAAAGGGCGATCCAGCGATTGCGGTCGGTCATCGGTGTGGCGGTGGGGGTCATAGGGCGCTGCTCCTTCCATCCAAGCTTTTGCGGTCGCTCTCCACAATGGCACATGTGCAATCTGAGCCGCATGGAGTCTTTCCCGAATAGACGATTCGGTCACGGAAAACTCATCGGACTCGGGGATTTGGCGCCGGATCGCGTCCGCCAACGTCGAGCAGGCACGCTTGGCGTGCCAGGATTCAATACCCGCCAGACCGGCTCCTAGAGCGTCAGCTGCGGGCTCGCGACGCGGGCCTCGAGGTCCAGCAGCAGTCGCTTACGCTCAAGGCCGCCGCCGTAGCCGGTGAGCGTGCCGTTCGCGCCGATCACACGATGGCAGGGGACGATCACCGCGATCGGGTTGCAACCGTTCGCCATGCCGACCGCGCGCGCGGCTGACGGCTGGTCGACCCGACGCGCAAGCTCGCCGTAGCTGATGGTCTCGCCGTAGCCGATGTCTTGCAGGGCGCTCCAGACACGTCGCTGGAAGGGCGAGCCCGCCAACATCAGCGGCACGTCGAAGCTGGTGCGCCGGCCCGCGAAGTACTCGCCCAGCTGTCCACCCAGGTCCTCGAACGCTGCCCGCGAGGGCTCCCAGGATGGGGCGAGCGCGGTCGGCCGACGGCCCTCCTGCATGTAGAGGCCGTGAAGGGCGTGTCCGTCGCCGAGCAGCAGCAGCTCGCCGATCGGGCTGTCGATCCGGGTGTAGAGCAATCGCTTGGCGGTGGTGGGCATCATGGCTCCTCTCAAGCGGCGAGCCGGTCGGCCCTGTCGGCCGGTGGCATCTGGTCATGGTTGATCTGGCGAGGCGCGGCGAGCTGCGCCCAGAGGTGCTGCACGGCATAGGCACGGTAGGGACGCCACCGCTCCGCCAACCGCTCGGCGGCCGCGGGCCGGCCATCCTGCCCGAGCTGTTCGAGCGCGTGGCGCACCCCGAGGTCGGTGGCCGGGAAGGCGTCGGGGTCACGCAGGGCGCGCATGGCGATGTAGTCCACGGTCCACGGCCCGATGCCGGGTAAGGCCAATAGCTGACGGCGCGTCTCGTTGCGCTCGGCGCCTGCGTCGAGCGTGATCTCCCCGTCGGCGAGTGCACGGGCGAGACCCAGCAGGGCGCGGCGACGCGCGTGCGGCATGGCGAGCCGATCTGGATCGGCCGCGGCGAGCGCCCGGGGTGAGGGAAATAGATGGGTGACCGCTCCGACGGGGCGTTGCAGCTCCTGCCCGTACTCGCTCACCAGTCGCCCCGCGAGCGTCGCGGCCCCCGCGATCGAGACCTGCTGACCGAGCACGGCGCGCACAGCCAGCTCGTGGCCGTCGGTGTGGCCCGGCACCCGGCGACCGGGGGCCGCCCGCAGGAGCGCTCCCAGCAGCGGATCGTCGCCCAGCGACTCGACCACGGCGTGTGGGTCGGAGTCGAGATCCAGCAAAGCCCGCGAACGCTGTAGCGCGGCGGCGAGGTCGCGCAGGTCGTCCAGCCAGAAGCGGGCCTGAACGTGCCCGTCGAGGGGACGCAGCTCGATCACGCCGGCTCCGTGCGGCAACGGCAGGCTGCGCCGGTAGGCGCCCTCCAAGGCCTCCTCGATTCCGGGGGCGGCGCGCTGCGAGAGGAACGCGATCAGGCCCTCCGCGTCCAGGGGAGCCCGATAGGGAAGCCGCAGGGTGAGCGCCTCGCTTTTGGTCCCGTCGCGGTCGGGCTTGGCCCTGGCGCGCACTTCGCTGGGGGTTCGCGCGAAGACCTCCTGGATCGTGGCGTTGAACTGGCGGACGCTGGAGAAACCCGCGGCGAAGGCGACCTCGACGATCGCAACCGTGGTGGTCTCGAGCAGGATCCTGGCGGTGTGGGCACGCTGGGCGCGAGCGAGTGCCAGCGGCCCGGCACCGGTGACGGCTACCAGCTCGCGGTGCACATGACGCTCGGTGTAGCCCAGGCAACGAGCAAGGCCGACGACTCCCTCGCGGTCGACCACGCCGTCGGCGATCAGCCGCATCGCGCGCCCCACGAGATCGGCACGGCGATCCCACTCGGGCGAGCCCGGCGTGGCATCCGGGCGGCAGCGCTTGCATGCCCTGAACCCGGCCGCCTGCGCGGCGGCGGCGGTGCTGAAGAAGCAGACGTTCTCACGCTTGGGGGTACGCGCGGGGCAGCTGGGACGACAGTAGATCCCGGTGCTCTTCACGCCACAGAACACCCATCCGTCAAAGCGCGGATCCTCGGCTTCGACGGCCCTCCAGAAACGATCCGAGTCAACGATCACCCGACCACCATCGCACAGGCATCGCGCGAAGTCTCGCGGAAATCGGACGTCGATCGATTCGGGGGTGCCGACTCCTCGGAAGGCGCTTAAGCCGCCGGCACCCAGCCGGCGGGAAACGCGCCGGGCGGAATGTCGCCCTGGTACTCCGGGAAGCAGCGTCGCGCGATCCGCTCACCGACGGTTCCGGCGAGTAGTGGGCGTAGGTCACCGACGGTGAGCAGCACGCGCAGGGTCGAGCCGATCTGGAGATCCGCGGCGTTCGGCTGCTCCCCGTCGAGCACTCCACGCGCGGCCAGCTCCTCGATGTGAGCCAACTTGGCGGGCAGCCCCGCCAAATCCTCGTGCAGCAGCTCGGCAGAGATACGGTGGTACTTCCAGGTGCCCCTCACCAGCCGGATCGCAAAATCGGTGCCCGGCCCATCCAGCGGCCCGGCGCCCGCGAACGTGCCCATCGCCTCGGGGCGGAAGTGCAGCGCACCCCAGGGCATCCTCCGCCCTAGATCCTGAAACTCGACGTCCCCCCAGCGCTCCGCCTCGCGCACCTCCGCGGAGGGGTAAAGCACGGGCTCCGGAGCAAGCGCCTCCAGGCGCGCCATGATCGAACGCGAGCCATGCACCGCCTCGCCGTCGATCAGCATGCCCGGCACCGTGTGGTTGCCCTCCCCGTAAACGGCCTTCATCTGCTCGACGTGTGGGCCGGGTACCAGGTCAACGCGCTCGTACTCGAGGCCCTTGATGCGCAGCGCCTCCACGACAGCTAGGCACGGATGCGAGGGCGGCAGGACGTGCAAGGTGATCTCGGGCGCCACGGTCGCCGAAGACTACCTGGCGCGGCGTCAGACCGAGCGAGGCCGGGGACCCCAAAGCCGCGAACGCCAAAGCCGCGAACCCCGAAACCGCGGGCGCCGAAACCGCCCGCTCACTCCTCGTGCCTCACTCCTTGTGCGCTACCCGCAAGGAATTGTGCGGGTCAGTTCCTGGGTGGCGCCACCCTCGTAGGTGAAGGCGGCGGTCCAGGGGTAGCCGCCCAGGGGGCAGCTACGCGGCACGAACACCTTCAATTCACCCCACGGGCTGCCGGCCGCAGGACGGCGGTGGGAGGACCGCGGCCGCCCCAAGGGCCCGACCGTGACCGAGAAGCTCACGATCGAGGCATCCGGCTGCCCGGGTCGCGTCGGGATCGGTGGGATGTTTGCTTCCATCGCGGCCGAGTAGGGCGCGCTGACGAGCGAGAGCGACAGGACCATCACGACCCGTCGGCGGATCGGCTGCTCCCCTTCCGCGAGCAGCTCAAGCACAGGTTCGCCGTCGGTGGGCCCGGTGAAGAGCTTTAGGCTTGCCCTCTCACTCGCCGTCCTCGACCCTTCCTGCCAGTCAAGCAGCACGGTGCCGGCGCCAATCTGCGAGCGCGGCGAGCAACCACGCGCTCCGTGCGCCTGTAAATGCGCCCTGGAGCAGCCGCCCGACAGCGGCCACTGCAACGTCTCCGCAAAACCCGCAGGCAGCAGGATGATGGCCTTGCTCAACGGCGCGGGCAGGGCGCCACCGTCGCCCGCGAAACTCGCCGCGAACGTAGCCGAGGTCCTGGCGCCGGGATGATCGGGCACAAACGAGGGTTCGATCGTGGCGACCGTCTGCGCCGAGGCGGCCGGTGGTAGGACAGCCCACGGCAGCGTCGCCCCGGAGCAGGCCAGAGCGACGAACACGGCTCGCCTGAGCTTGTGCAGATACATCGCTCCAGATGGTACCCCTCGATCGAGATCCCGACCGGGGTATCGTCAAGCACCGACCCGACGGGGCAGCCGCCAAGGGGCCGTGATCAGGTGGTCGGCGCCGGCTGCATCACCGTGAAGGAGGCTCCCTGGGGATCGATCAGGCCGGCGAAGCGTCCGATCGGCATATCCATTGGCTCGACCGTGACGCTCGCCCCGAGCGCACGGGCCTTCGCAGTGATGCCATCACAGTCGGCGACCGCGAAGCACACGGCCCAGTGCGGCGGGACCTCGGCCGCAAAGAAGCCCTCGGTCATCTGCATCATGCCGCCAACGGGCTTCCCGTCAAGCTCCCAGACCGTGTAGGACTCGGGCGCGCCCTCGAACGACGGGCGCGCAGCAACCCAGCCGAAGACCGCCGGGTAGAACGCCTTGTCAGCGTCGGCATCCCGGGTAAGCACCTCATTCCAGCAGAGCGAGTTGGGCTCGTTGACAAGGTCAGCGCCGGTGAAAGTCTTCGGCTGCCAGACGCCGAACACGGCACCTGTAGGGTCAGCGAAGAACGCCATCCGCCCGATGTCCATCACATCCATGGGCTCGAGCATCACGGTGCCGCCGGCCGCTGTGACCTTGGCCGCGGTCTCCTCAGCGTCGGCGACACTCACATAGGTCGCCCATGCCGTGGGCTGACCCTCCTGCATGTGGCCCATCAGGCCGCCGATGTTCTTCTCGCCCTGCTGGAACATGCGGTATCCACCGGTCTCTGTGGGTCCGGGCTCGGTCGCGCTCCAGCCCATGAGTTCGGCGTAGAACTCTGCGGCAGCATCGGTGTCTGGCGAGGAAAGTTCGACCCAGGACGGGGTTCCGGGCGCATAATCGGGCATGATTTTCCTTTCGCGGACGGGGACGATCACGATCGTGGCACATCGGCGCGTAGAACGCGTCACCCGCTGCGCTCGGTCGACTCACCACGGAAGCAGTCAGGCCTGCTCAACCCCAAAAGTCGCCGTCCCTCAACGCCGCTGCTCTTCGTCCCATCCGGCACGATCGATGCGGCGCATCTCGGTCGAGGCATATCGATGAGTCTCTTAGAGGGCTCCCGTGCCTACTTCGGCTTGCTGCCCTTCTTGCCGACGTGCTTGACGTCACTGACCTTGCTCTTCTTCTTGGCCTTCTTGGCCTTGGGACAGCCGGTGGCGGTGATCTTGGTGGACTGATGGATCACCGCGCCATCCTGCGCAACGAACGCCGTCGGCATCGCGAGCTTCGTCTTGCAGAGGTTCCCGTTCGCGGCCAGCGCCGAGAACCGCCCCTGCGGGAGCTTCAGCTCAAAGCTGTTCAGCGGCACGTCCGGCACCGTCTTGAACGTCGAGCTGGTGATGCCCTTGCTGCTGATGAACGTGTCCCCGATCAGGTCCACGGTGACACCGTAGCCCTGGAGGACCACCACCAGGTTCGGGAACGCTTCGCCGCCGTTGGACACGAAATACACGGGGCCACTCAGCGCGACAGGCAGCACCGGCGTGATGGCCTTCGCGGTGCCGACGACCGACGCCGCCGGACAGTTCCCCGGATTGACGTCGAATGTCGCCGACGGGCACGCCTTCTGGAGCGTGGTCAGGCGCGAGGGCAGCTGCTTCGGCAGGTCGACCTTGACTGACCTGATGTTCGCCTGCCTGCCCATCGACCCGGCCGGGTAGGAGAGCTTGACATCCAGACTGGCTCCCTTCGCACGCGATGTCTTGCCTGCTGTGGAGACCTTGAACACCGGCTTGAAGCCGAGTGCCGCACAGTTCGTGACCTGGAAGCTGTTGGACACCGGCTCCACCCCTCCGGCGCCGCCGGTCAAGCTGCCGGTCAGGCTCATCCGGTTGCAGCTGGTCGGGTTGAAGATGAAGCCATCCCTGCTCACCGACACGTTGACCGTCCTCAGATCCAGGGGGATGCCGTCCAGGATTGTGGGCAGCGGATCGCTGACGATGGTCAACTGCGCCGTGTGCGGGTCCACCGCGATTGACGCTCTGACGACCACGGTCCCCAGGTTGAACGGTCCGGCCACTGCCGGCACCACGATCGAGAGGCCGAACGGTGCGCCCTTGTAGCCGCCCGTCAGGAACACCTTCCCGCCCGTTACGGAGAACGGGTTGGCGCCCGCGCCCGCGCTGGCCGTGACGCTGCCGATCTCCGAGGCCGATCCACAGGTTCCCGCCGACGCCTGCGGTTCGCCGCACAAGGGAACGCCGGCCAGCGTCCCCAGCAGACCGAGGGGCATCTTCAGGCTCACGCCACCCAGCTGCTGTTCCCCATCGGCGCGCCCGAACGTGAGTGAGAAGGGGCTGAACCCACCGGCCTGGTTGTTGGTCACGCCCGCCGCAAAGGAGGGGCCGAACGCCTGTGGCGATCCGGGGCACGGCCGGCCTTCGGGACCCGAGGTGATGTCAAAGGCACTGGAGAGGCTCACCGGTGGATTACCCGACCACGGCGTGAATTCGGCGGTCGTTTCATAGCTGCCACACGCATGCGGGTTCACCAGTGGCGAGCGCGGCCCGCCCTTGAAGTTCAGCTTCAGGTGGCTGAACGGCAGCTGCGGGTTGTTGTCGAACGTCGTGACGATCCTGCCGGTGTTCGGGTCCAGTTCCACCCGGCCGGCAAGCTTGATGATCACGCCGTGAGCTTCCGCGACGATGAACAGCTTCAGCATCCTGCCCGCAAGGTCGTCGCCAATCCCGCACGGATCGCATTCGGGCTTGCCCAGGAAGATCGAACCCGTCAGCGGTTCGCTCTGTAGGGGTGTTTCGACCACGACCGTGCCGAGCTTCGAGGAGTCGGGGCAGGCGGCGGGCGCGTTCGTGCTGAGCGCGATCTCATCCGGCGTGCAGCCGCTCAGGCCATCCGCCGCGGAGGGTGAGACAGACTCGCCGGCAGGCAGCGTAACCACGGCCTTCTTCAGCTCGGCCGTGGCGATGCCGTCCGGATTCAACAGCCCATCCTGGGGCACCGATATTTCGATGTTCAGCCCACTCGGCGTGTCCGCCTGATGATTCGTGGGCTGCACGGCGATCGTCGGATGAAACGGGATGATGTTGCAGCTCGTCAAAATCTGCGGTTCGCCCCATTCGCTGGGCGCCAGCGGATATCCCGGTGCGAGATGGTTGAAGAGGTTTCGTTCGGCCCACACGCCGGGTTCGATCCAGGAGTCGACCTGCACGTTCGTCTCCATCGCGGGCGCGTTGCACTGCCCCGGAATCGTCAGGAAGGCCTGTTCGGCTTCCGGATCGGGGTTGCCGGCACCACAGACCAGGCCTTCTGGCGTTTCTTCCAGAGAAAGCTCTTCAGCCTTGGAGTCGCAGCGTTCCTTGTCATGACGGGGGTCGGCCGGCGTACCCCAGAAGGTCAGCTTGATGGCACTCAGGGGCAGAGTCAGGGGAATGTTTCGTGACACGATCGTGACGCCAAAGTCACCGCCGTTACGGATGTTGCCACTGAGCGTGATCAGGGTGCCGGCGACGTTGAAGCCAAACAGCGCCGGCGCGTTGGCAGGCGGCGTCACGTTGAACAGCGGCAATGTGGCAAGCCCGCTGACGAGCTTCAGCTGAACCGTGCCCACCTGGGAGGACACCGGGCATTCGTTGGCGATCGCCGCACCGAGCAACGCTTCCCCGGCCCCACCGAGCTGCGCATAGGTGCACTGCGCCAACGCGGTGGGGTTGCCGAACTCTCCGGGAGGAAGGTTGGTGATGACGTCCTTCGCATCGGTGTCGGGCCTCGTCAGGCCGAACATAGGATCGACGTGGCTGTTCAAGTCAACCTCCGTCGTGATCGCGTAAGGGTGCCCGTTGGCCTGCGTGAACGGCGCCCCGGCGGGATTGGCTGTGATCTGCTGATCGAACGCCGCGATCCCAAAGGCCCCCTGGGCAGATCCTGCAAACAGCATCGCACCGGCAAGCGCCACCGCCACGACGAGCGTGATCGTTTGCCTCATGCTGCTGGTCGTTGTCCTTGACATATCGATCCTCTCCCCTAGCGCCCGACTCGGTGGACATGCTGAACAGTGCTCTTTGCGCGCTTGTGCGCAGACTTCTGCTTGTGCCGAGACGTCGGCTTCTTGCGCGAGGGCTTCTTCTTGTGGCGCGGCTTGCGCTTCGACTTGCCCTTGGTGCTCTTCTTGATGAGAGCCTTCGCCACGGACGCCGCTGCGTTACCGGGCCCCACGAAGGTCGCCGAAGACGGCAACGAGAAGACCAATGGCCCCTTTGCCGGCCCCTGGCAGTCGTCGCCTTCACAGCGCGCGGCTGCCGGCACGTTCTGACTCGGGATGCCGCCGTTGACTCGCGCGTCATATAGGTCCCCAGCCGAATCGACGTCCGCACGCACCAGCCGCTGGTGGGTCTGAAAGAACACGTCGCTGCCATCGCGGCTGGCATCGACGAACGTCGACGCACAGGTGCAGTCGCCGCTTGAGATCAGGTGCACCTCGTCCGTCTGCGTGTCGTACTCGTAGACGTCGCGCTGATTGTTCGTGTCCTGTGGAAGCAGTGAGTCACTGGTGTCGAAGAACACGTAGTGCCCGTTATCGCTGACTGCACGCGTCAGATACCAGGTGCCGTTGGTGAAGATCTCGCTGTCGTACTGCGACACAAAGGTGCCTTCGCTCAACGGATTCGCGCCGGTCGGGCTGCACGATGCGCACACCAGACTGTTCTTTTCATAGCTATAGACGAACACCTGACCGCAGGCGGCGTTGGGGAAGCAGGTTCGCAAGCACACGAACGTGCTGCCCACGCATTTTTCGTCCTTGTCCATGCTGACCCGAACCGAAGCGCCGGCACGCCTGGCGTTGTCTTCCAGACGGCTTTCAAACGCCGCATAGCGCCCATCGGGGCTCATGCGAAACGAGTCAGCCGACTGCGTGTCATCCCAGGCGTGATCGAAGTAGCTGTGCTCACCCACGATACGGATCGTGCCTTCGTGCCATACGTAGAGCGCCTGTTCGGTCGTGAGCTGGGGCTGTCCGGGGACGAGCCTTTCGGTCGAGAGAAAGTAGACATAGCTTCCGTTCTCGCTGATCCCGCCCAAAGGCATCGCGGTGACGCGCGGTGCGATCAGCGTGAGGCGCTGACCAGCGGGGGCGTCCACTTCGTAGCGGTAGAGACCTCCCGACGTCGTGCCATCCGTCAGCATCTCCGGACTGAAGAAGAATACCTTCGACTGGTCCGGGGTGGCACCGGCGAAAATTGCTGTCTGCGGCCCTCCCGGGTCGGGCGTCGAGCGCTCGCTCGCATTCAGCTGGACGGCGGTCGTACTCCCCGCGGGGTCGGTTGTGCGCTGGTACAGATTTAGGACTGACGGGAGCGCGGCTTCCGAGCCCGCGAAGACGATGCGCGAGCCATCGGCGGAGATCGAGTTCTGTCCCGAGAACCCAACCCCGCGTCCTCGGAGGGATTCCGCGGCGGGAGCGCCGCTCGGCAGGATGCCCGCGAGCGTGAGCGTGCCGTTCACCCACTCGTAGAGCTTTGGAACATTGGTTTCCAGAGCGCTTGCTTGCGCGGTCAGATCGTGGTCGCTTTCGAAGAGTAGATGGCTGAAGTCAGCCGACCCATCGACGTATTCGATTTCCGGATGGCCGGGGAATTCTGGCTGACTGGGCAGCGCTCCCACCGAATTGCTCAAGAGTTCGTAGTTCCCGGGAGGAGCGGAGAGCGTGTCTGTGCGCAGGTATAGGTTGGCGACGTGTTCGACGTTCGGGGCGCCCGCGGTGAGTGGGGTGTAGGAGAGAAATACACCCTTGGAGAGATCCGGTGTGAACGCTTCGTACTGTGGGCCGCCGAAAAGCTCATACACAAGGCCGGGCAGCTTCGGCGTTATCCCGTGAGTGGTCCAGCCTGTGGCCGAGCGCTGAGCGATGTACTCGCTGCCGTGGGCCTCGATCCCCTGTGCGTCACCGAAGGCTGTGCCTGAGAAGAACTTGATCGCATCGCCACTATCCGAGGCCTGCGACTCACCGTGCCCGGCGGCCGCGATGTTGGCCCCGCCCGTACCCTTTTCGACCGGTGAGACCATCTCAAAGGCACGGCAATCGGGAAGATATCCTGCGGTCTGTGTTGAGCGAATCGACGCATTGGGACATGCATCGGCGCCCTGTGGCGTGGCGAAGTCCCGATCGACGCCGGCGGTACTGCCGTTAGCGTCCGCGGCCACGAGCCGGTACTGGTACAAAGTGCCCACTGCGAGCCCTGAGATGCCGGCACTCACGGCAACCTGAGTGGAACCGGCGCCTGGGCTGGAGGAACAGGGAGCGGTGTGACCGTAGGCGCGATTGATACCGTATTCGAAGCGACAGGAGGTGACCGCAAGGCCGTGGGGATTCACAAAGCCGGAGAGCGTCACGCTCCCAGCCGACGTGGCGCTCACGTCACCGGTTGTCGCGTCCGGCAACACCACATCAGGCCCAAATATCTCAATCGTGTTGTTGGCGTTGTTGGACACATATACATCGCCGCTCTGGCCATCTACCCCGGCAGCGTAGGAGACGCTCACTGCGCCCGTCCCTGAAGTGGCAAAACTACCGAGCTTCTGGCCCGCGGGGTTGTACTGGATAACCCCGTTGACACCGTCGACAAAGAGGTCCTGGCTCGCTGGATCTACCGCAAGGGCGCCACCGTACATATCAACGTACATACCACTCGGCACGTGCGCGCCGAACTGTGTCGCGGGGAAGCGCGCTGTGACACCTTCGCCGGTGCCTCGTTCCTGGCGCACGCTGAGGTTGTTGATGTAGGCGTCGCCTCCGGCGTCGACCGCAACTCCACAGGTCGCGCCGGCCAGGCTCATGAGGGTTCCATGGTAGGTTTCTTCGACTGCGAGCTTGGAGCTGAGGTCCGCGCTGGTGACGGGGTTACTCGACGGTGTGTACTTGCTCACACCATTGTTTTCCCCTGAGTAGACGTTACCCGCGGGATCGACGGCCACTCCACAAGCGTGGGCTTCGCTCAGTTCCCCGAGCCCCGTCCCGTCGGCTGCGTAGATCTCAAGCTTTTCCCCTGTGGCCACGTATATGTCGCCGCTCGCGGGGCCGGCTGAGTCATCCACCGCGAGCTCCGTGCTGAGGTTGCTTGCGGTGAGTCCGCCCACGCCTTCGATCACGTTCGTGTGCAACGCCGAGAATTCGGCGGGTTCGCCTGTGGCGTTGAACTTGTAAAGCGAGCCCCCGCCGTGTACGACGTCGAGGACATACACGTCCCCGGTCGCCTGATCGACCGTGACGGCGCCGACTTCACTGAACGACCCAAAGGAGGACAGGTAGTGGTGCGTGGCCGCAGCCGACGCCGGAGCGGTGATGAGCGTGGGGTACGCCGCGAAGAGGCACAAGCTTGCCATGGCGGCTGCGAGCCGTCGAGCAGACACAGACCCGCGAACCCCCGCGACGTCTCCATTTCTAAGCAGACGACCTAGTGCGCTCATCAACCCCGTCTCCCTTGCTACAGGCATTAGTGTGACTCCCTCGCGGCGTTGCCTTGAGTGCCGGCGACCGCATTGTGTGTTTGGATTGCGTGCTGTACCTGTTGCCCACGTATGGTGAGGTGCCATGAGTTTGGTTCTCCGGTGGGCTGGGCCATACTTGTGTTCTCGAGCAGCCCGAGGCCTTCAAGGCGCGCCAGGAGCTTTGAGATCTGCCCCTGGTCAGTGACCCCGGCCGCATCGGCTATCTGACGGTTACTCGCCCCGGGGCGCTCGCCAACCGCGGCGAGGACCAGCAGTGTGCGATGGGTGATCCGCATCGGCAAATCGGCCAGCGGATCGTCCCTGCGGCTGTACTGTGGTTGGGAGGCTGGTGGGCGCGAGCGTTTTGGCGGGGGGCAAACCAGCTCTCTCTGAGCGGCAGCGGGTCCTAGATAGGGCAGCACGATCACACCCATCAACGGGTTGAGCAGCTGCACCATCGACCCCGGGCGCTCCGCCAGCAGGCGTGTGTGAATCACTCCGAGGACCGCGCCGATCACGCCCTCGCCGGTGAGCGCGGGGAGTGCCCGGTCGGGCTTCGCGCGCGCACCGCTCTGGTGCAGCACCCTGCTCAACTCATTGAGAACCGCCAGCCGGCGCTCCTGAACCCGCGGACCGGCCTTCAGTGCGTCCACGACCAGCAGCGCGCGGACCCCGGGCTCGCGGTCCATGAACAGCAGCAAAGAAAACAGCGCCGCACGGACCTGCTCACGCCAGCTACCGCCACCCTCATGCCCAGCACGCATCAGCTGACGGGCGCGCGACACAGCGTCCTCGAAGATCGCCAGAAAGCAGTCTTCACGGTCCTCGAAAAGATCATAAAACGTGCGCCGCGAGACCCCTGCTCCACTAGTGATCCGCGCGACTGACATCTCGCCATACCCGTACTCGGAGATGACCTGCACCGCGGAGCTAAGCATCCTGGAGCGCTGTGTCTGGGAGACCAGCAGATCCCCACCACGAGAGCGCGCCGTGCGCTCACGAGCACGAGGACGACGTACAGTCGAGACCCCCGCACTCAACATGACCAGGCCCTCACCAGCGAGGCGTGCCCGACAAAGCCGGTTTCCGGCGAGGCATGCCCGGCAAACCCGGTTTCCCAGCTAGACCCTCGAGACCGCGAACCCTGCTGGAAATGCAGGAAATCACCAGCCCCGACAGGGGACTGTCCTGCCGGACCCCGGAGGGGTCTAGCGGCTAGATGACCCAGCCAAGAGAGAGAGAGAGAGAGAGAGAGATGCATCAGCGATGCTGATGCATCTAGTTACGGCGCCTCTACGGGCCGTAACAGTTGGAGCCGCGCCAGACGCGGTAGCGATGAAGTCCCTCATAACCCTGACCCTTAAGCGAAACCCGGTCTCTAGCGCTCCCCAGCGAAAGTAGTTTTGCTGGTCGACCTCGAAAGGAAGCCAAGCGACCCGGCTATAAAACACTCCGGTCGCCCTCAAACAGAAACACCGGACCTGTCCATCATAGGCACTACCTCAGCAGAATGTCAAGTCGCCGATCGCCGGTGGGCCCGCACGGAACCCAAACCCTCGTTCAGCATTACTTCCTGAACCCCGCCCTGGGAACCGCCGCGTGCTGCGCATGTGGCGCGAGCAGCCCGGGTTCGACCCACGCCTCGCGGCCACGCTCGGGCCCAAGGGCAGTGGCAGCTCGCGAAAACGCTGGGCGACCGGCAGGATGACCTGAAGGTGACGTACGGCCGCCGCGACCAGGTCTTGGCAGCCTGTCCAGTCGCCGAGCGGGGGCGCGTCGCCTTCGTGGCGGCGTGACCTAGACTCGCGGTGTGTCGTTGCACCTCTTCGCGGGTCTGCGCGTGCAGGACTTCCAAGCGGCCCGACCGTGGTACGAACGGTTGCTGGGCGAGCCGACGTTCTTTCCCCACGCCACCGAGGCGGTGTGGACACTCGGCGAGGACCGGTCGGTCTACGTCGTTGAGCACCCCGAGGGCGCGGGCAACTCCGTGGTAACCATCTTCCTCGACGATCTCGATGCCCACTTAGCCACGATCGCTGCCCGCGGGCTCGACCCCGACGAGCGCGAGACATACTCCAACGGCGTACGCAAGGCGATCTACCGCGACCCCGACGGCAACGAGCTGGGGTTCGGCGGCGCGCCGCTCGACACCTGATCGGCAAACGCCGGATAGATGTGCCCCCAAGGATCGTCCCGTTAGCAGGGAAAACACTGCTGTAAGCGGGAGCGACGGGAGTTGAGCCGTGGGTTTACACATCGGGGGATTGAGATCCGGCTTCCAAACGACGGTTAGGCTTGACGCGCTGTCGGAGTTCTAGCTGTCGTTGCCCTGCGAGTCGTGATCCTCGAGTGCCTGGAGTGCGCCGGCGTGCTCAGTGACGATGCGGCTCCCGACTTCATATATGCGCTCGCGAAGCTCGGCCGAACCTGGATCGCCGTAGTTCTCGTCGGGCTGGCTGGAATGGTCGGCGGCGGCAGTCTCCAATAATGCTGGCATCACGGGCACTTGGGTGCTGAAGTCGGCCATGTCATCGTTGCTCGTACCTGGCTGGAGGACATCCTTGGGCAGTAGCGGCAGGATGTCTGGGGGCGAGGCCGGGCTACTCGCGGGTGGGTCCGGCTCAGCGCGGATCTGTGGAGCCCGAGCCTGCCAGGGCTTGAGATTCTGGACTAGGTCGCGGTAGAACGTGACAGCCTGCGCACGTGTCTCTCGTACGAATGACCCCTCGGTGCGCCCTCGCTTCTGGCCCATTGGCCGACTGAGCGTCAGGGTGAAGGCTCGGGGGTCGCGCTTAACATCGGCGGGACAGAGCAAAATATCCGGCTGAGCACGCGCCTGCTCCAACATCGCGGCAACGCTCTCCCGGGCGTGCGGGTATGAGGCCTCGATGCGCAGGTCGGGCCATGCTTCGGTGAGCTGACGCAGCAGCCAATTGATCCTCGACTTTGGACGTCCTTCGGTTGGCGCGCTCACGATCACGCTCACCGACGTCTGGCGTGCTTTGAGATCCGCGTGTATCTGCACGTCGCCAATCGCGTCGGGGACACGTAGCGTCGCCTCAAGAATGCCGCGAGTAGCGAGCGACTTCTCGACCTCGTCCAGTCGACCACCGGTTGTCTGCTTCCGTGAACGAGGCGGGACGACGTTCCGGCCAAGTTCCTGGGAGAAGCTCAAGCACAAATACTCAACGAACTGCTCCCAGCGTTCAGCGACCTGGCGGATCGTCGGGTCTCCCTGCCGAAGAGTTCCGTCACGAGCAGCACTACGAACCGATACCCAATGCTCACCCATGTCCTCAAAGCCGGATACCCCGGAAGCTTCACTGCTTAGGTAATGGATCAGCTCGCGAAGCACCCAAGCCTGATCAGCGTCAGACACCCCTCGGTAGCGGCTCTGTACAACCGCCTCCGTCAAGACCCTCCACCAAGAAAGATGCCATAGCTTCGTGCGGCGAAGCTTGCGACCGTCGACACACACGGGCGTCTCGAGCGGGCCGTGCGTGATCTGATTGGAGATCGTCAATACCCCATCGAAACCTTGTTCCCTTGCGATATCGAGATATCTGCCAACCTGCTCATCCTTCAGAGCCGAGGAACCGGTCTTGACCTCCACCAGACAGGTCCATCGCTTACCGCCTCGCTCGCACACGATCGCGCCATCGGGGATGTCCGTCTTGCCCTCCGCGTTCTTGAAACGAACCTCGGCGAAAGTGTCGATGCTTGGGGAGCGAGGAGCGCCCAGTTCCCCAAGAAGCGCATGGCCGAACTCGGGCACACCGTGCATGACCGCCAGCAAACACGCGGTCGCGCGCTTCTCCTGCTCCTCCTGGCTTCTGATGCCATAAGTCGGGATCAGGCGCGCATGAGGCCATCCCGCGGGGCCCGAAAGAACCTCACCCCCTTCCGCAATTGCCATAGCCAAAACTTATCGAAAGAACCGGACACGCCTTGCGGTTTGTGATTCGAGCGCGGGCAAATGTTGCGTGTTGCGCAACATGCTACAATAGGGCCGTGTTTGGCTCCACGGACATCTACATACTCGCCGGTCTTCTCGCGACCGACCACGAGGACTGGACCCTCAGGGAGCTGGCGGCCGAGCTGCGTGTAGACCACACACTCGTGCATCGCGCGCTCAAGCGCACCGAGATAGCAGGGCTATACCGGCCAAGTAACCGGCAGGTGCATCGAGCGAACTTCCAGGAGCTGGCGAGCCACGCGATGCGGTTTATCGCCCCTGCCCGACTCGGAGAGCTAACAAGCGGAGTACCCGCTGCGTGGGCCGCCGAGCCAATCTCAAAGATCATTCACCAGTCTGGGCAGGAACCCCCGCCAGTCTGGCCCTACGTCATGGGGACGATTCGGGGCCAGGCCCTGGAACCCCTACATCCGGCCGCCGTCCAGGCAAGCCACCACATGCCCGCGCTCGGCAGACTCCTGGCAATCCTCGACTCACTACGAGCAGGCGACACCCGCGTACGTACCGTAGCCACCACGGCCCTGAGCGACGCGCTCAACCAGCCCGAGACCCTCCGCCAGACAGCCGCGTGAGCGCCGACCTAATCGAGACAGCCGCCACTGCCCTCGGGCCGCTACTCAACGAGGTCGTCTTCCTCGGGGGCGCCAGCATCCACCTCTGGCTCAGCGACCCCGTGGCACCAGACACGCGCGCAACCGAGGACGTCGACGTCATCAGCGACATCACAAGCCTCACCAGCTACTACAAGCTCGGCGAGCGCCTACGCTCCCGCGGCTTCAGCGAGGCCAGCGACTCGCGCGTCATCTGCCGCTGGCGCCATAGTGAGACCGGACTGATTCTCGACGTCATGCCACACGACGAGGACGTACTCGGCTTCTCAAACCCCTGGTACAAGCACACCATCGACACAGCAACAACCCGCCGCCTGCCCACCGGCATAACAATCCGCGCCGCCACACCACCCAGCATCATCGCCACCAAGCTCGCCGCCTGGCACGGACGCGGCAACAACGACATGCTCCGCAGCCTGGACCTACACGACATCCTCGTCCTCATCGACGGCCGACCCGAGCTACCCGCCGAAATCGCCACTCAGAACCCCGAGTTCAGGAACTACATAAGCCGCGAACTTACGACCATCCGCGAACACCGCTACTTCGCCTACCTCACCGAAAGCGCCCTACACGGACACGGGCGACTGGCCCCACTCAGAGCACAGCACCTTCAACAACACATCGACGCCATAGTCGCCACGTCAACCGCGGGGTGACAAAAGCGGGAGCGACGGGAGTTGAGCCGTGGGTTTACACATCGGGGGATTGAGATCCGGCTTCCAAACGACGGTTAGGCTTGACGCGCTGTCGGAGTTCTAGCTGTCGTTGGCCTGCGAGTCGTGATCCTCGAGTGCCTGTAGTGCGTCGCCGTGCTCAGTGACAATGCGGCTCCCGACTTCATATATGCGCTCGCGAAGCGCGGCCGAACCTGGATCGCCGGAGTTCTCGTCGGGCTGAGTGGAATGATCGGCGGCGGCAGGCTCCACTAACACTGGCACCACTGGAGACTGAGTGCTGAAGTCGGCCATGTCATCGTTGCTCGTACCTGGCTGGAGGACATCCTTGGGCAGTAGCGGCAGGATGTCTGGGGGCGAGGCCGGGCTACTCGCGGGTGGGTCCGGCTCAGCGCGGATCTGTGGAGCCCGAGCCTGCCAGGGCTTGAGATTCTGGACTAGGTTGCGGTAGAACGTGACAGCCTGCGCACGTGTCTCTCGTACGAATGACCCCTCGGTGCGCCCTCGCTTCTGGCCCATTGGCCGACTGAGCGTCAGGGTGAAGGCTCGGGGGTCGCGCTTAACATCGGCGGGACAGAGCAAAATATCCGGCTGAGCACGCGCCTGCTCCAACATCGCGGCAACGCTCTCCCGGGCGTGCGGGTATGAGGCCTCGATGCGCAGGTCGGGCCATGCTTCGGTGAGCTGACGCAGCAGCCAATTGATCCTCGACTTTGGACGTCCTTCGGTTGGCGCGCTCACGATCACGCTCACCGACGTCTGGCGTGCTTTGAGATCCGCGTGTATCTGCACGTCGCCAATCGCGTCGGGGACACGTAGCGTCGCCTCAAGAATGCCGCGAGTAGCGAGCGACTTCTCGACCTCGTCCAGTCGACCACCGGTTGTCTGCTTCCGTGAACGAGGCGGGACGACGTTCCGGCCAAGTTCCTGGGAGAAGCTCAAGCACAAATACTCAACGAACTGCTCCCAGCGTTCAGCGACCTGGCGGATCGTCGGGTCTCCCTGCCGAAGAGTTCCGTCACGAGCAGCACTACGAACCGATACCCAATGCTCACCCATGTCCTCAAAGCCGGATACCCCGGAAGCTTCACTGCTTAGGTAATGGATCAGCTCGCGAAGCACCCAAGCCTGATCAGCGTCAGACACCCCTCGGTAGCGGCTCTGTACAACCGCCTCCGTCAAGACCCTCCACCAAGAAAGATGCCATAGCTTCGTGCGGCGAAGCTTGCGACCGTCGACACACACGGGCGTCTCGAGCGGGCCGTGCGTGATCTGATTGGAGATCGTCAATACCCCATCGAAACCTTGTTCCCTTGCGATATCGAGATATCTGCCAACCTGCTCATCCTTCAGAGCCGAGGAACCGGTCTTGACCTCCACCAGACAGGTCCATCGCTTACCGCCTCGCTCGCACACGATCGCGCCATCAGGGATGTCCGTCTTGCCCTCCGCGTTCTTGAAACGAACCTCGGCGAAAGTGTCGATGCTTGGGGAGCGGGGAGCGCCCAGTTCCCCAAGGAGCGCATGGCCGAACTCGGGCACACCGTGCATGACCGCCAGCAAACACGCGGTCGCGCGCTTCTCCTGCTCCTCCTGGCTTCTGATGCCATAAGTCGGGATCAGGCGCGCATGAGGCCATCCTGCGGGGCCCGAAAGAACCTCACCCCCTCCCGCAATTGCCATAGCCAAAACTTATCGAAAGAACCGGACACGCCTTGGGTTTGAGATTCGAGCGCGGGCAGATGTTGCGTGTTGCGCAACATGCTACAATAGGGCCGTGCTTGGCTCCACGGACATCTACATACTCGCCGGTCTTCTCGCGACCGACCACGAGGACTGGACCCTCAGGGAGCTGGCGGCCGAGCTGCGTGTAGACCACACACTCGTGCATCGCGCGCTCAAGCGCACCGAGATAGCAGGGCTATACCGGCCAAGCAACCGGCAGGTGCATCGAGCGAACTTCCAGGAGCTGGCGAGCCACGCGATGCGGTTTATCGCCCCTGCCCGACTCGGAGAGCTAACAAGCGGAGTACCCGCTGCGTGGGCCGCCGAGCCAATCTCAAAGATCATTCACCAGTCTGGGCAGGAACCCCCGCCAGTCTGGCCCTACGTCATGGGGACGATTCGGGGCCAGGCCCTGGAACCCCTACATCCGGCCGCCGTCCAGGCAAGCCACCACATGCCCGCGCTCGGCAGACTCCTGGCAATCCTCGACTCACTACGAGCAGGCGACACCCGCGTGCGTACCGTAGCCACCACGGCCCTGAGCGACGCGCTCAACCAGCCCGAGACCCTCCACCAGACAGCCGCGTGAGCGCCGACCTAATCGAGACAGCCGCCACTGCCCTCGGGCCGCTACTCAACGAGGTCGTCTTCCTCGGGGGCGCCAGCATCCACCTCTGGCTCAGCGACCCCGTGGCACCAGACACGCGCGCAACCGAGGACGTCGACGTCATCAGCGACATCACAAGCCTCACCAGCTATTACAAGCTCGGCGAGCGCCTACGCTCCCGTGGCTTCAGCGAGGCCAGCGACTCGCGCGTCATCTGCCGCTGGCGCCATAGCGAGACCGGACTGATTCTCGACGTCATGCCACACGACGAGGACGTACTCGGCTTCTCAAACCCCTGGTACAAGCACACCATCGACACAGCAACAACCCGCCGCCTGCCCTCCGGCATAACAATCCGCGCCGCCACACCACCCAGCATCATCGCCACCAAGCTCGCCGCCTGGCACGGACGCGGCAACAACGACATGCTCCGCAGCCTGGACCTACACGACATCCTCGTCCTCATCGACGGCCGACCCGAGCTACCCGCCGAAATCGCCACTCAGAACCCCGAGTTCAGGAACTACATAAGCCGCGAACTTACGACCATCCGCGAACACCGCTACTTCGCCTACCTCACCGAAAGCGCCCTACACGGACACGGGCGACTGGCCCCACTCAGAGCACAGCACCTTCAACAACACATCGACGCCATAGTCGCCACGTCAACCGCGGGGTGACAAAAGCGGGAGCGACGGGAGTTGAGCCGCGGGTTTACACACCGGGGGATTGAGATCCGGCTCACCGCTGTTACTACGACCGACTTTGATGAAGCCCGCACCTAGGCGCTGCTACGGAGAGCAGGTCGCAGGAGCTTGGCTACGTCCCCTGGGCTAGCACCTGTGCTGAAGCTCAATATCCAGCGAGCCATCTCGGGGTCATTGGCCTCGACCCGAAAGCCGTTGACCTCCAGGAAGGTGAGCATCGCAACCAACGCGGTGCGCTTGTTGCCGTCGATGAACTGCTGGCCCTCCGCCAGACCATGAGCGAGCACGGCAGCCTGGAGTGCGATGTCGGCATCCTCGTACAGAGCGTAGGTCTCGGGGCGAGCAAGAGCACTCTCGACTCCGTCGCGGGTGCGGAGGTGGTCGGCGGCTTCTGCGTCTGATGCGCCGATGATCTGGGCGTAGAGCGCGAGGATGTCCTCAAGCACGAGATAGACCAGCTCGATCTCGCCAGGCTGATCCTCTGCCATACCGCTAGCCGCTGGGGGCGTCCGGGTCGTGGCTGGCAAGAATCTCAAGTGCCTCGCCATGCTCAGCCACAACGCGCTCTCCGATGCTACGGATTCGCTCGCGGACCTTATCCGTGGACATGATCCGCAGCTCCCCATCGGGCATCTCCTCCACCAGCACAGAAGCGCCAGGGGTATAGCCCCGTGCCTCGAACTCGCGCGGAATCGAGATCACGTTGCTATTGCCCACACGACGAACCTTGACGACCTTCATAACACAAGTATATACATAGATATCCTGGAGCCTCGACCATCGATCCTGCGTTTTGGCTAGCTGGAGACGGTCGACCCGGTGAGGGCTTGCGGCCTCCCAAAGCCGATCCAGGTCCTTTGATCCGTCTGGTTTTGCATCGGAGTCACAATGGTCGTCGCCCCCAGCGTCAAGGCAGGCGCCGCAGTCCAATATCGAACATGATCAAAGAGTTCAAGCTCCCCTGGCAACACGATGCTCGGGTCGCGAAGAACGGCAGTCAGCTCCGATGGCAGGCTGCTGTAGACCGTTTTTTCGTCGCTCACGCCTCTCCCGTCGCCGTTGTCAACCATGTAGACCACATTAGCTCGCTGCCTCTTCTTGACTTCGTACAGCGCGTAACTTTACGCGTGCTTGCTGAAGAAGCTTGTCGATTCGCTTTATGCGTCCCGGATCGTTGAACATGACTTCCGCTGCACCAGCATAGGAGAACTCAAACCTCCAGCAGAGCAGAGCCGCGCGACGCTCATCGTCAGAAAGCTCGGCAAACATGAGCACAATCTCCTCCTGGTCGATAACTTGTTGTGCGGGGTCACGTCCAGTGGTGCTTTCGTCGAGGTGCTTCTCAAGCTCGCTGGACTCCATGATCTCCATACGTCCGACGCGGTTGATGCCAGCCATCTCCTTGGCAACCTCGACGAAGGCGAATGAAGCCGACCTCAGAACCCACCCCTCCGCACTTCCCTTCTCTGGATCAAACTGGCTAGCCGATGCCCGAGCCCGACGGAGTGCCCGTAGCGCGGTGACATGGGCTGCTTCATCAACCTGATCGGCACGCAACGGCGGTGCTGACCGCAAATCCATCTGGGCAGTAGCAAATATTCCTCCCATACTTCGGTGGTATCTGTGAATATGACGCTTCACTCGCTCGTAAAAGAACTCGTCGAATGCACGCATCGCCGTGGGAGTTGGTTCCCGTGCCACCGCATTTAGCAATGCCAGTGAGATATCCTCATCCGCAATTGGACTCATGGTACCTCCGGAGGAGAATCTGTCGCCTCCGCAAGAAAGTCCGGATCAGAGCAGATGCATCGTTCTGACTTCTGACGGGGTTGCGACAGTAACTGAGGCAGTGGAGCGAGAACGTTGTATCGTCCCTCAGTCTCCAAAGGGCGGCGACTCGCAAGTTCCTTGGTACTCGCGATAATGAGCTGGCTAGCAAGCATCACTCCGGCAAACGCTGACTGATGAGCCATCGGAACCTCAGCCGTCCTATCGCGGGCTGCATTTCTCATGTCAAGCAATGCGCCTCCACAAATAGCCTCGCGATAAAAATCATCGAGTGAACGATGTCCCCACTGGCTGAGACGCTCTGGTGCCAAGTCATTCTCAGCAGCGATATCAACGATAAGCGGTGTCGTCCACCAGCGATCAGTATTCGCTGGTACCGGAGTCCCTGGAAGCTGGGGTAGAGGGACACCTGGTGCCAGGGGAGTGCCGATCGGCTGACTTCCCGCAAGATAGATAAGTACACGTTGCTCGTCGAGGCCCAGCTCCTGTGCGATCACCTGGTATCGATGAGGCCGCGGGCGATCCGGCCAGTACAGACAAGCCAGGCACGGGTCGATCCCAAAATTCTCGTGGCGTGACCAACCTAGATCACGAGGCTGAGTCCACGCATTGTAGATACGGCCGGGAAGGCCGGCTTGCACCTCAATGCGCGCCTGCGCACTGTCCAGCGCGACAAGCACCGAGTCTACCCTCAAATTTGCCACTGGAGGATCTCCCCAACGACAAGCAAGCTTGTTCGTACGTATCCGCCCCGCCTGTAACTCGCGAGCAGCCAACGCCGTCTTCTGAGCGCCAACGTCAGCGTCGGTCCCAAGTACATACCGCTGAAGGTTTGACAGCTCCAACTTCTCAGGGTCGATCACCGCTAGCTGCCCAGTGCAGTCGTTGGCGCGTAGCGTCAGAAGCGCCGCCTGGCCAATGGCCCCGGCCCCCACGAGTGCCGCGCGACCTATGTCAGCACCAGCACCCAAGCCTGGCTCTAGCTCCTCCGCGTCCCCGAGCGTGACCAAGTTGAATGACGCTGGAGTTGGGCCGCGTCGGCCGCGCGCGCCCAGCTCCTCAGCGAACACTAGACGAAACAACTCTCCGACTCCGATACAGGCAGCAGCAAATGCCGCGGCTGATATTGCGGGAGCATCTTGACACTCCGCGCCATCAAGTACAACATTCCAACCGCAGGCCCATACCGTCACCTGTTGCGGTGTTCCACGGCGCGGGCTCCAGAGAATCTCCGGTGTTCCGTCTGATCCCCCGTCAACAAGGTCGCAATCCGGGTTTACTGCGATGATTCTAGCCTTGGCAGCGTCCGCTAGGTTTGCGGGTCCTGACACTGCAATACGTGGGTAGAGTCGCGCGAGCAGGTTTGCG
Source organism: uncultured Solirubrobacterales bacterium (assembly GCA_963813115.1). GTDB lineage: Bacteria > Actinomycetota > Thermoleophilia > Solirubrobacterales > Solirubrobacteraceae > Palsa-744. The sequence goes on along the minus strand of CAWEXS010000002.1, from coordinate 769,625 downwards.
GCCAGATCAAAGGCCCCAGGATCGGGCACGGTGTCGGGGTGGGCGGCTAGAGCAACAGTTACCCCTTCCAATCGAACTCGTAGCTCATCCCGGTCCAGTCCAACCGCTGCCGAGGACGCATCGGCAACACGGTCGAAGAAACGTGGTACTGCCATCACTGAAGTGTGATTGTCGTATCTTTACCGACCGGCTCCCAGTGCCCGCGCTGAGCCAGCCTGTACCACGCCCATCGGCCTATCGCATTTCGTCCCTCGCGCGCAAAGTCAGGAATAACCAGAGAGAGTCCTCCGAGCAGTGTTACCAACGGAAAATTGTCATCCGTCTCAGAATGATAGGCCTCACCTGGATGGCTATGCACCTGCCCGGCCAGCACCTCGCCCCGCTCATAAAGACGCTTATTGACAGCAAACAGTGCCGCACCCTCGACTACAACCAGCAGACCATCCTTGGTGGACCCTGATGATTGGGAAGGTCTCATTGCTGACGCAAACCGTAGCTGTGTTCCATTGTTACTGAGTCTTCCACCCCAAAGCACGAATGCCTCATGGCCTCGACGCCCGGCCTCGCGCAATACGTCGATAGTGGAGTCGAGGACTCGCCCAGGAATTACATACTCTGAGACTGCCGCAAGTCCAGTGGGTACGGGAGTGCTCACTGGACGAGGGCCGGGTTGCCCAGGTTAAGCGCACCTGCGACCTGTTGCGGCATCTGAACTTCGCCCTGAGCAAGGCCAAACTCCATTTGGGGTGGCAGTCCCGGGGGAAAGGCCTGGACGACAACTCGCAAACCCAGCACATTCTGAGCCATCGTCCGCCAGATAAGATCGCACAATGTTGCGAGACGCCCCTCCCCAGTGCCCCGATGCAACAGCCAGTCGTCTCCCGAATGCTGCGGATGCTGGTGATACTCTCTAGTACCAGGGACACATAAGAACGCGTGGCCGGTCTCTGGGTGGGCCTCGACTAGTAAATCACGGGGACCTTGGTCCGTCTGCATCACTGCACGAACGCTCGTTGGCCCAACCTGACCGGTTGTGAGATCAATAAACGACACCGATGGCGGCCAGAGATCGTAGTTGGCAAAGTCAAAGCGGACGGTCGCAGCGACTGCTGTCAACGTTCTTCCGGCTAACGCCAACGAACATGTGAACGCGACATCCACAGCTAGCTCCTGCCTGGCCACAATGATCCACCCGCGGGACCGATAGGTATCTGCGTTTGCATCCCATTGGTTCAGCTCGCGCTCGAGCTTTCCGGCGCTGACCTTGGGAGCTACGAGAATTGGGGCTTTAGCAGCCACCGGCACCAGCATGTGGGTTGAGGAAGAGTGTCATCCCGTCATGGAGATGCGCCTCGTCGACACGGAGGTGCTGATCGAGGAGTTCTCCATCAGGGCGACGCAACTCCCACTCTGAGGGAGCCTGTCCGGCATTGCCGGTCAGGCTCAGGGCCTTCTCGACGAGATGCTCCAGCCTTCGATCAGCACCGATTTCTACGGGCTGAGGCTGACCCGAGACAACAAGGACAAAGTCAAAACGATGATCATGGTGAGCGGCCACAATTGGCTCCCTTCATAGCGAGGTCTAGTAGCTATAGGGGGTTACAAGCAAGAACTCCCCCCGACGGGAGCAACTTGGGGCATAGCCGGGCGCGCGTGGCCGGTCATGGTTCGACTGGGCAGAATGAGGCAGTCTAGCGGTACCTTGGGCAAAAGCGGACCCAGAGAGCTGTGCGGGGAACTATCGATCTCGGTAACTACGCCCAACCCATCGCTCCACATCCTCCCGATGCCAGAGCCGCGCCCCTCGCACCACCACAACAGGCGGCGGAAAACCACGGCTCTGCTGCGCGTCGAGCAGGCTCTTGCGGGTCTTCCAGCCGACCAGCTCCAGGACTTCGCCCGCGCCAAGTAGATCGGCGGGATCGACGCGCTTGTGCTTGGGCCAGCTCGTCACGGCCGGATTATCCCCGAGCGACCGGGGACTTCCGATGATCCTTGACTTGCGATAAACGGCCGTTTATGCTTCCGCGCCATGTTGATCGCTCTAATCCTCCGTCCCAGCCTGGACCGACGGCCAATGCCGCCTGCCCACACTCAGCCGGTAGAGCAGGCGATCTTCGCCAACCAAATAAGTGGCCCGGCGGTGCTTGCACACCCCGGGCCCGGCACCGAAGGGATGAGCTTCGATGCGCTCATACCGTAGCCCCTACACAAGGGCCTATGGGTCGCGCACGGGGCCGCCCGGATGGTGTCGCTACCGAAAGGATGAACACCATGCCCATCACGATCAGCTGCACCGCACGCCACGCGATCTATAGAGCCCTCCGTACCGACCTCACCGGCTGCGGAGACATCTACGTCAACCTCACCAACGGCAAGATCTCCGACGCGCTCCGACTACGCCGACGCTTCGCAGCCGACATGCGCCTCCTAGACGACCTCGGCTGGTACAAGATGGTCGAACCCGAGGTCGAGCACTTCACGCTCACCATGCCCCCAGCAAACCTCCGCGTGCTAATCGAGCGCCTCTACTGGTACGGACAGGCATCCCTCAGCCACCCCGACGAACTAGACGACGACGCCACCAGGGACCTCCACGACCTCTGCGAAGCTGCCCCCGAAATTCTCGCGGAACTCGCCGAAGAGCCCTACACCAGGCCGCCCACAGCAAGCCGGTAGCAGTTCGGCGGCCAATGCCTCGTGCTTGGCCGCCGAACTAATACAGGAGCCATTGACCAAAAATATGGGGGCCGCGACGTGGTTGCGCCCGGCCCCCCTGGCACCGAGAGCTGACACTCCCGACGCGCCAGAAACCCTACTGACCCGAGACGGGATTTCTGCCTGCCGAAGAGCCGTGCTCCCGGAGCCTCCAACAGATGGAGGAACCGATGATGGGCAAGATCACTGACGTAGACATCGTGCAGCGCAGCATCGTCTTGGAGCTTCTGCGCAATGACCACGATTCGATATGGACGTTCGGCGAGCTGTGCGAGCAGGTCTATGACGTACCGCAGGGCATCATGCGCCAAGCCATCGCGAAGCTCGCGGCGGCGGATGTAGTCGAGACCTCCGGCAGCAAGCACGCAACCGCATGGGCGACTGCCGCCCCGCGCTATCTGGACGCCCTCGGAATGGTCTGCATATGAATGAGCGTCGCGTACCCGGACTACCTGAATTCTTTGACCCGATTTCGGGCTCATTGGCGCTCTTATGGCGTGAGGATCAACCGACCAAGACCGCACAGGCCTCGCCCGGCTTCTGGCCTGAAAGCGAGGGCCGTCTTAGGGTCCGTTTCAGGGTCCGTTTGCGGGTCCGTTCCGGGGTCCGTCTGTGGGTCCTCCGTCATTTCTCACCAACGAACAATTTGTCCTGCAAACAAGCCAATTTTGCGGCTGATACGCATTGCGACATCTCTACGCCCGGTTGTGAAACTCGTGAGCCAGTCGTACAGAGGCCCCTCCCATCGGGCGTTTGGCGCGCATCGTGTCGTCGCTGGTCGTCGTCGGCTTGCCCCCCGAACGCGGCCGAGAGTCCTCGACCCCCCCGACGGGCCACGCCCGCTGCCAGATGTGGCGGCGCGACGCGCAGACCCCCAATAACGAAAGCGAGACGCAAATGAGCGATGCCGCAAGGCGCCCACGGCCCGAACCCACCGCCTGCACCACACAAGGGCGACGACGGACCAAGCCAAAGCACGGAGCAGAACCGCGCACTCGCGGTTCCAGGGATAGCTGCCCCGTGCAGCGGCGCCTCCCGGACCCCGACCACGAGGCGTTCGTCGCTGGTTCGTCGCCTACTGGCAAGGTCACGGTGCGCAGCTCATCACCAGCGACACCCACAACCGGAGGCGTAGGAAGATGACACACGAGAGCAACCCCGGCGAGCGGTCGCCTACATCCGCGAGTCCACCGAGGAGCAGGGCCGCGGCTACTCACCCGACGGGCAGCGCCAGGCGATCGCCCGCTACGCCACCGACCACTCCCTGACACTGGTCGAGGAGTACATCGACTTCGAGACCGGCCGCGCTCGCGGAGAAGCGCCCCGAGTTTCAGCGACTGATCGAGGACGCGATGGAGCACAGCTTCGACTGCGTCCTCGTCTTCCACACCTCCGCTTCGCTCGCAACACCGTGGAGGCCAAGCGCTACAAGAAGCTCCTGCGCTCAGAGCTCGGAATCGATGTCATCTCAGTCACCCAGCCTCTGGGCGCCGACGCCGATCGACCCCGCCGCGTTCCTCTCGGAGTCCGTCCACGAGATCTTCGACGAGTACTACTCCGTGTCGCTGTCCTTCTGGACGAAGATGGGCCTACGCGAGAAGGCACGCCAGGGGCTGCTCACCGGCAGCCTGCCCTGGGGCTACGTCAAAGGCGCAGGACGACATCGCTAGCACCCGACCCCGAGACGGCACCGTACGTGCGCCAGCTCTTTGAGATGTACGCCACCGGCCTGCACACCGACCGCACGCTCGCCGTGTGGCTGAACGTCAACGAGCAGCGGACCAGCCGCGGACGCCCCTTCGGTGCGGACACCGTGCGGGAGATGCTCTGCAACGCCGCCTATGCCGGGTACGTCTCCGCCCGCCGCGACACGAGCAAGACGATCAAGGGCCAGCACGAGGCGATCGTCGAGGAGGCCCTGTTCGACCGCGTGCAGGCCGATGCGCGGCGAGCGCGCCCGCACACTGAATCCCGGACGGCCCTCACAGCGCTACCTCCTGCGGGTCTCGCCCGCTGCGAGCGCTGCCAGGGCAAGAATGCAGGGCACCGCCGGAGGACGCGAGCTCGACCCGCGGTACTACTGCGCCTCCCGTCGCCCAACGCCCGCTCCTGCGACCAGCCCCTCGTCCACGCCGACCGCGATCGAGGCCAGCTCGTCGAGTTCATCGCCGACTTCAAGCCCCACCCCGCCGATCCGCAACGAGATCCTCCGCCGCCTCGCCGGCATCGCCGCACCGACACCAGCCGAAACGACCGAGCAGCGAGCGGCCCTCGAGGAGCGCCTGCGCCGCGCCCGCGACCTATACGAGATCGGCGACCTTCACCCGCCCCGAGTACATCGCCCGACGCGACGCCATCAACACCGAGCTGGCCACGCTCGCGCCACCGAGCCCATCCCCGACCTCGACCAGGCCCAGCAGGTGCTCGAAGACTTCACGATCTTCTGGCGCGCGAGACCGACCCCAACGCCAAGCGCCAGCTCCTGCACCTCATCTTCGACGCGCGTCTGGCTCGACGAACAGCCGCATCGTCGCCGTACAGACCAAAGCCCTCATTCGTGCCCTTCTTCGAGCCCACCGCAGAAACCGCCGCAAAGGCGGGTGTGTAAAGAGCGGGAGCGACGGGACTCGAACCCGCGACCTCCGACGTGACAGGCCGGCGCTCTAACCAACTGAGCTACGCCCCCGCGTATGCAAGTGGGTCGACACTTGCGGCTACGCTCCACAGGCTGCAGCTGATCGCGTGCTGCCAAGCCTCCGTCCGCGCCGCTCTCCGCCCGCCTGCTCGCGCGGCACCGAGGGTCACGCTGGGAGGCCGTCATTTGGCCAGCCAGCCAGTCGGTCCTCTAGGTCTACCGGGATGGCGCTCGTCGGACCTCGCACCCCCCAGGCCTTCCAACCCGCTACGTCGTGCTGGTCCAGGACATGCGGGCCGAGCGGTCCAACCGTGAGGCATATCCCGCCTGGGGGACCACCCACTTCGACCTGCGGCGCACCCGGCGCTTCGCGGAGGACCCCCTGGACCTCCTGCTGGAATCCTACGAGCGGTTCGGGCCGATCTTCACGCTGCGGATCCTGCACGGGCTGGTGCGTGTTCATGCTGGGCCCGGAGGCCAACCACTACATCACGGTCTCCCACGCCTCCAACTTCCTCGTGGCGCGAAAGCCACTTCCGCGATCTCATCGGGCTTCGCTGGGCGACGGGCTGCTGACGATCGACGGCGACTTCCACCGCCGTCTCGCGGATGATCATGCTCCCCGCCTTCCACCGCGAGCGGATCGCGGCCTCGATCGACGTGATGACCGAGGAGACCGAGCGCTGCCCTCGAGCAGCTTCGCCCCCGGCCGTCCTCTGGATCTCTACGTCTGGACGCGCCATCTGGCGCTCGCATCGCGATGCGCGCGCTCTTCGGGTCTAGACCCCGAGGGCCCGCAGGCGGCCCAGGGATCGACGCCGCGGAGGTGTTCGAGCAGGCCCTGTCGTTCTACGCCGAGCGAGTACACGCTGCGCTTCTTCGCGGGCCCTGACAGCCCCTGGAACCGCCTCAGCAGGCGTCGAGCACCCTCAACCGGCTGATCTACTGCCGAGATCACCCGCGCGCCGCGCCACGGGCGGCGCGGCGAGGACATCTCTCAGCCTCCTCCTGGACGCCACGACGAGGACGGCAACTGCGCTCACCGACCGTCAGGTCCGCGACGAGGTGATGACCCTGCTGTTCGCGGGCCACGACACGACCACCTCGACGATCACGTTCATGTTCTACGAGCTGGCCCACAACCCCCAGATCGCGGCGCGGCTGGTGGCCGAGCAGGACGCCCTGCTGAGCAAGGCCGACCGAGCGCCGGTCAGTTGATGAGCGGCGAGCTGCTGACCGAGCTGGAGATGGTGCTGGAGGAGACGCTCAGGATGTACCCGCCGGCCTGGATCGGCCCCCGACGGGCCGAGCGCTCGTTCGACTTCGAAGGCCATCACGTTCCCGGCCCGGCGCCTACGTGGACTACTCCTCCTGGGCCTCCCACCACCTCCCCGACGTGTTCCCCGAACCTTCCGGTTTCGCCCCGAGCGCTTCACGCCCGAGGCCAAGGCGGCGCTGCCCAAGGGCGCCTACATCCCGTTCGGCGGCGGCTCGCGCACCTGCATCGGGATGCGCTTCGGCCAGCTCGAGGTCCGCACGATCGCCACGATGATCCTGAGCCGCTTCTCCCTGGAGGTCCCGGATGATTTCCTGCTCACGATCCGCCAGATGCCGACGATCAGCCCCAAGGAGGGCATGCCGGTGATCGTGCGCGAGCGCGCCACCGCGGCTCAGCCGAGCCGGGCCTGAAGCCTGACCTGGTAGTCCGCCTGGGATCCGGCGCCAGCGCCCGGGGCAACACTGAGGCCGACTCCCTGCACGAGCACCCGGGGGTCGGCGAACAGCGTGAGCCTGCCCAGACCCGCCAGCGGGAAACCCTGGGGCTGGACCACCAGCTTGCCGTCCTGGGGTCCCACGATGGCCTGCACCGTGGCCTTTGCCCCGAACAGCCCGCCGGTGGCCTGCACCTCGACCTGTCCGCCACCGCTCGCCACGGGCTCGATCTCAAGTCCCGGCAACGACGCGCGCAAGTCGGACCGGCTCAGCTCGGCCCGGGCCTTCAGCTGGGCGGCACCCTTGTGCAGGCTCACTCGGTGCAGCGTGAGCGGCCCCTGGCCGCTGAGATCGACCGTGAGCGTTTCCACGTCGAGGTCCATGTCCTTGACCCCACGGGTGCTCCACAGCAGGTCCGCCGCCTGGTCGGCGGTCATGCGCAGGCGCCCGGCGCGCACGGTGGCCGAGTCGGCGTTTTCCCAGAGCAGCTCGATCGCGGGGAATGCCTTGACGCTGGCGCTCTGCACACTGCCGTAGCGACCAACTCGGTCGCGTACCTTCTGGGCGGCGATGCCGGGCAGGAAGATCTGCGCGAGCACCAGCAGCAGCACGATCGCGCCGAGGACGCCCAGCGCGATCCGCCGCCACCTCCTACCGATGCCTGGACCCGTGCGCCGCACGCCCGCTAGCTTCGCAGGCGGCGGCGCGGGATGGCACCAGTATCTCTATCTATCTACAGAACCCCGTTGGCCTGTAGGAACTGCTTGGCCACGGCGGCGGGCTGCTGCTTGTCGAGGCTCACGGCGGCGTTCATCTGCTGGATGGCGTTGAAGGTCAGCAGCGAGCTGACCTTGTCGAGGGTTTCGGCAAACGCGGGCCCCTCGGCTGTGAGCACGCTCTGCTTGACCACGGGCGCCACGTTCTGGAAGCCGAACACGTGCTTGGGGTCGGCGAGCACCTTGTACTTGCCGCCCAAGAGCTGGCCGTCGGTGGTGAACACGTCCTGGACGTCGACCTGACCGGATTCCAGCGCCTTGTAAGACAGGCCGATCGCGATCGGGGTGAACTTGGGATCGATCCCGTATTCCTTCTTGAGTCCCAGCAGGCCCTCGAAGCGGGTCGCGAATTCGGGGGCGGCGCCGAGCTTGACCTGCTTGCCGAGCTGCTTGAGGTCGCCCACGCTTGAGAGGCCGTGCTGCTGGGCGTAGGCGGGCTTGGCGGCGAGCGCGTCGGAGTCGTAGAACGGCGTGTAGTGCAGCAGGGTCAGCCCGTGCTGCTCGACGAAGGCCTTGGCCTGGTTGTAGGCGTCCAGGGCGCTCGACGGAGCCTTGGTCTGTTCAGCGACGGCCGAGAGCAGGGTGCCGGTGTACTCGGGATAGAGGTCGATCTGTCCGGCGGTGAGCGCCTTGTAGGTGATCTCGGAGGAGCCGATGTTGTCCTTGAGGGTGACCTGGTAGCCCTTGGCCTTGAGCGCCTGGCTGTAGAGCGCCCCCAGGATGTTCTCCTCGGCGAAGTTCTTGTCGCCGATCGTCACCGCGGGCTTGCCCACTCCGGGTCCGCTGCTCGCGGGTGCGGCCGCGCTGGTGGTGGACGATGCAGCCGTGCTGGTCGCAGTGGCAGTGGTGCTCGAAGAGCTGCTGCTTGAACCGCCGCAGGCGGCCAACAAGAGTGCCAGGGCCCCCAACGCGAGGGCCAGTGCGGCCCTACTCCAGGTCTTGCTCGTCATGCGCTGCTCCTCCTCATTGTCATGTTATTCGATCAGGAAAGTCTAGAAGGCGGAGGCCACGGGGCGTGACAAGACGCTGCACACCGGCGAGGGCCCGCTCCACGAGCAGCGCTAGGGCGGCCGCGCAGATGGCCCCGCCGAGCACCCCCGAGAGGTGGTAGCTGGTCTCGTTGGCGATCACGTCGCCCAGGGTGCCGCTATAGCCGGCCAGGGCGGTGATGGTGGCGGTGCCGATCACAAAAACCGCCGAGGTGCGGATGCCGGTGAAGATCAGGGGGATCGCCAGGGGCAGCTCGACCTTGCGCAGGAGTTCGAACTCCCCCATCCCCATCCCCCGGGCGGCGTCCACCAGGTCGCGGTCCACGCCGCTCACGGCGACATAGGTGTTGGTGAGGATCGGGGGGACCGCGAGGATCACGAGGGCGACCTCGACGTTGAGCAGCCCGAGCCCGAGGAAGGCGTCGCCGATCGCGAGCACGGCGAGACTCGGCAGGGCACGCCCGACGTTGCCCAGATTGATCGCCACGAAGGAGCCCCGCCGGAGGTGCCCCAGCCAGGCCCCCAGGGGAACCGCGAGCAGCAGCGAGACCACAATCGCAATGGCCCCGACCTTGAGGTGCCCGAGCGTGAGATGGGTGAGGGTGGGTAGCGACTGGACACCCTTGACCTGTCCGTTGCGGGCGATGAACCTGAAGGCCTCGATGAATTCGTTCACGCCGGCCTCCTCTAGCTCGCGCGGGCTCGCGCCCAGGGCGTGAGCAGTCGCTGGATCAGCACCAACAACCCATCGGCGAGCAGGGCCAGCAGCACGGCCATCCCGCCCGCGGCGATCAGCTCGGTCTTGAAGACGTCATTCCCGATGGCCTGGAAGATCGGGGTGCCGAGGCCTTCGTTGTCGATGTAGGAGGCCACGGTGGCCAGCGAGATCACAGTCACGGTGGCGATCCGCAGACCGGCCATGATCGCGGGGAGGGCCAGCGGGAGTTCGACCCGCCAAAGGGTCTGACGGGGGCTCATCCCCATCCCCTGGGCGGACTCGCGCACCTCTTCGGGCACGGCCCGCAGGCCGGTGAGGGTGTTGCTAAAGAGGATCAGCAGGGTGTAGGACACGAGGGCCACCTCGGCGGTTGTGCGCGAGAGGCCGAAGCCGTGGATGGGCACGAGCAGCTCGAACAGCGCGATCGAGGGGATGGTGTAGAGCACGGTCCCCACCAACAGCACGGGGCGCTCAAGCCAGCGTCGCCGGTGGGCCAGCAGGGCGAGGGTCACAGCGAGGGCGAAGCCGATCCCGACGGCAATCGCGGTGAGGATCACGTGCTGGCGCAGCGCCGGCCAGAGCACGGGCCCCCAGTTGTGCGAGAACCAGGACGTGCAGAACAGATGGTTGGCGCGCTCGCAGGTGAACGTGGACCCGCCGCCGTGGCCACCGCCGAAGTCTGGGATCACCGGCCCCGCGGCCGCCGGCAGGAGGCTCATGCCAGGCCCTGCTCCGTGTCGGCATCGGCCTCGCCTTGAGCGCCGGTGTCGGGTTTGCCGCGGCTCGGATGTCGCCCCCCGTTCCCGGAGGCCTCGCCGGAGAGCAGCTGCTCGACGAGCCCCAAGGTAAGGAGCCCCGAGACCCGGCCGTCCCCGTCGACCACCGTGAGTGGCTCGCCGCCCGCGGTGAGCAGTAGCGAGAGGGCGTCGCGCACGGAGGTCTCGAGCGGCACCCGCCGGGTCCCGTTGGGTCGGTGCGCGGCGGCAAGCCCGTTGGGCTGGATCAGCTCAAGGTCGGCGAGGGTGTCGAGCGAGAGGCGCTTCAGGCCCCGGTCGGCGCCGACGAACTGCGCCACGAACTCGTCGGCGGGGTGGGTGAGGATCTCCTGGGGGGTGTCGTACTGAGCCAGCACGCCGCCCTCGCGCAGGATGGCGATGCGGTCGCCCATCTTGATGGCCTCGTCGATGTCGTGGGTGACGAACACGACGGTCTTGCGCACGAGGGCCTGGAGGCGCAGGAACTCGTCCTGGAGACGCGCCCGGTTGATTGGGTCGATGGCCCCGAAGGGCTCGTCCATGAGCATCAGCGGGGGATCGGCGGCCAGGGCCCGGGCGACCCCGACACGCTGGCGCTGCCCGCCGGAGAGCTGGGCGGGGTAGCGGCCGCTCATGTCCTCGGGGTCGAGGTCGATCAGTTCCAGTAGCTCCCGCACGCGGGCGGCGGTCCGATCCTTCTCCCAGCCCAGCAGGCGGGGCACGGTGGCGATGTTCTCGGTCACGGTCTGGTGCGGGAAGAGCCCGATCTGCTGGATTACGTAGCCGATCTCGCGACGCAGCTCGCGGGGGTCGCGGTCCAGGACGCTCTCACCGCCCAGCAGGATGTCGCCCCCGGTGATGGGGATCATGCGGTTGATGAGGCGCATGGCGGTGGTCTTGCCGGAGCCCGAGGGGCCAACGAGCACGCAGACCTCTCCGGCGGGCACGATCAGGGAGAGACCGGCGATGGCGGCCCGGCGCTGTCCGGGGTAGCGCTTGCTGACGTCTCGCAACTCGAGCTGGACGGCCTGCGCGAACGCCGACGGCCCCTCGCTATGGGCGGTGTCTGCGGTCTTCAAGAAGAGTCTCCCGGCCGGGAGCCGACAATGCTAGCCCACCTCCGACCCGATCCCGGGGGACTTGGAGGATGCGCCCGGATCGCTAGCCTTAGGACCCCCTGGCCAGGGGCGCGTAGCTCAGTTGGTCAGAGCACCTCGTTTACACCGAGGGGGTCGCCCGTTCGAGTCGGGCCGCGCCCACTATCCCCGAAGGACCCGCCAATGACAGCAAGTGACTCTCCCGTGCGTATCGCCGTGATCGGCTCGGGCCCGGCCGGCTTCTACACGGCAGGCCATCTCCTCAAGGACTCCGAGGGCCGGATCGAGGTGGACATGTTCGAGCGCCTGCCCACGCCCTGGGGCCTAGTGCGCTCGGGGGTGGCCCCGGATCACCCCAAGATCAAGTCGGTTACGCGGATCTACGAGAAGACCGCGGCCCACCCCCGGTTTCGCTACTTCGGCAACGTGGAGTTCGGCACCGACATCGGCCACGACGAGCTGGCGGCGCACTACCACGCACTGGTCTACGCGACGGGGGCCCCGACGGACCGACCGATGGGTATCCCGGGCGAGAACCTGGAGGGGAGCCGTCCGGCGACTGAGTTCGTGGGCTGGTACAACGGCCACCCGGACTACCGCGACCACGACTTCGATCTGGACCACGAGCGGGCGGTGGTCATCGGAAACGGAAACGTGGCGCTCGATGTGGCGCGGATGCTGACCCTGACCCGGGGGGAGCTTGAGAGCACCGACATCGCGGACCACTCCCTGGACGTCCTGGAGCACAGCGAGGTGTCGGAGATCGTGGTGATCGGACGCCGGGGGCCGGCCCAGGCGGCGTTCACGAACCCGGAGCTGCTGGAGCTGGGGGAACTCGAGGACGCCGACGTGATCGTGGACCCCGACGAGCTTGAGCGGGCACTGATGATCGCGGACCCCAACATGGACCCAACGGCGGAGCGCAACGTAAAGACGCTGCGCGAATACGCCCAGCGGACTCCGGCGGGCAAGCGTCGGCGGATCGTGCTGCGCTTCCTGTTGAGCCCACTCGAATTGCGGGGCGACGACCACGGCCGGGTGAGCACGGCGGTGCTGGCGCGCAACGAGCTACGGCTTGATGCTGACGGCAGTCTGCGGGCGCACGCCACGGGAGAGACTGAGGAGCTGGAGGCGGGTCTCGTGATGCGTGCCATCGGCTACCGCGGGGTGCCCTTGCCGGGCGTGCCCTTCGACGAGCGCCGGGGGGTGATCCGCAACGAATCGGGGCGCGTGCTGGGCCCCGAGGGCCCGATCGCGGGCGAGTACACGGTGGGCTGGATCAAGCGGGGACCATCGGGGGTGATCGGGACGAACAAGAAGGACGCCCAGCAAACGGTGGATGCAATCTTTGAGGACCTCGCGGGGGGGCGACTGGCAGAGCCCTCGGCGCCGGACCCGGCGGAGGTGCTGGGCACGCTCACGGCGCGCAAGCCGGAGCTGATCACGTACGAGGGCTGGTCGGAGATCGACCGTCACGAGCGTGGCCTCGGCGAGCCCGCGGGGCGCCCCCGGGTGAAGCTGACCCGCATCGAGGAGATGCTGCGGGTGGCCGCCAATCAGAGTGCCGAGGACCGCTAGCGCGGCACTGCACCCGGACTCCTTTCAGTCGGCGAATCGGCCACCGCCCGGGCGAAGCGCAAAGTCTCGCACACAGAACGATTTGCTCAATTGGAATAGACGTTTGTATGAAAACGTTTTGCCGGTTTGCACTTGTGGGGATATAAACGCGAATTGTAAGCAACCTCAAAGTAGGAGCTACATTTCATGCACCCACAATCTCTCCGTCTCCGGCGCAGCAGCACCCGCATGGGGAAGTGGAAGCAGCGGCGAACCGCAGCAATAGCCGGCTCGCTCGTAGCAGTCTTAGCAGTCACGCCGACCACCGCCGTGATCGCGGCAGCGCCCGCGGCGGGTGGGGGTGCCTCCTCCCCGGCCTCGGTCTCACTACCGCTGGGCGAACTGGAGAAGCTGCTCTCCCAGGGCGAAGTGGACGCGCTGCTGACGGGTCTGCCGCTCAGCGACCTGGACCTGAACGAACTAGTCCAACAGCTCTCCGAATTGCCGGGCTTCGCCACCCTGCTGCCGCAGCTGGGCGGCATCGGCACGCTCCGCGGAGCCCTGACGACGGCGATCGAAGAACTCGGACCGAACGCGACGCTGGGCGAACTGGCCAACCCCGAAACGTTGGTGCCAAAGCTCCAGGGCGCACTCAACGGCTCGCTTGGTGGCCTGCTGAGCACCGTGCTCGGCGGGAACCCCGCCACGATCCTGACAGGAGCGCTGGGATCGCTGGACGAGGGCCAGCTGCTGGGATCGCTGTTGGGCTCCTCGGCCGATCCGGTGCAGCTCAGCGAAGAACTGCTCGCCAAGCTCGATCCGAGCACGCTTACAGGTCTGCTGGGCTCAACCGTGGCAGGCGGGCCGGTCTCGAAGACCACCGTGGGGGCTCTGGCCGAAGAACTCGGGACGAACGCAAACACGTTGGCGGGCGACATGGGCAAGACCCCGGAAGAACTGCCCGCCACGGCGATGGCTCTGACGACGGGGCTCACCAACGGACACACCCTGGGCCTGCTCGACGGGCTCAGCGGACTGACGGTGGGCGTGATGAACCCGGGGAGCGGCGGAGGCGAATCGGGTGGCGGCGGCGGCACGGGTGGTACCGGCGGTGGCTCGGGCGGCGGCGGGAGCGGCGGCTCGGCGGGTTCCGGTGGGTCGCCCGGGCAGGGCCCAGGCACGACCACAATCGTGGTGAACATGCCGGCAGGCCAGACCCCGGCGGGGGTCCCACGCTCGGGCTCCTCCGCCGGCAGCGGCGGAATCCGGATCCTGAGCCACAGGGTAAAGGGTCGGGTGGCCACGGTCGTGGTGCAGACACCGACGGCGGGCAAGCTGACTCTGGGCGGCAACCACGTGCGCTCCAGCAGTGCCCTGCCGGGTCGAGCCGAGCGGGTAACCCTGAGGGTGACCCTGGCCAAAGCCACCGCGACCTCTCTGCACCGGCGCCACAAGCACCTGGCGGTCAAGCTGAAGGCCACCTTCAAGCCGATCAGGGGGACGGGCTCCTCGGCGGCGGTCACGGTCACGTTCGCCTAGGCCGGACCCGCTCGATGAGACAGGCCGGGGCTGCGCGGACGGCCCCGGCCCCACTTCACGCCGAAACAGAGACAGCCCCGGGGGGCGATGGCCGCCCGTTTGAGCCCCGGCGTTTGGCCACGGGCCTTGCGTATCCCCGGTTTCGAGCCCCCACCCACGGTGCGCCTCTCGCGCACCACACGGCGAGATCATGTGGCAGACTGGTGCGGCACGCGCCGTTAGCTCATCGGGTAGAGCACCGGACTTTTAATCCGGCGGGCAGGGTTCGAGTCCCTGACGGCGCAATTCGAAAGCGCTGGAAATTGGCTACTTTCTGATCCTGGCTAGAGCGCCAAGATCGAATTTGGTCCCCATTCGGTCCCGAGACCGTGGGACCGCCCTATGACTCCTCTCAGGTAGGCGCGGCATCGAGCTGGAGACAAACGTCCAGTTGTCGCATCACGCGCGACGCTGGGCATCTGTCGTAGGAGCTTGGCGCTACCGCCCGCAACAGCGCTTGAACTTCTTTTTGCTTCCGCAGGGACAAGGTTGATTGCGGCCAACGCGAACTTGAGCGAACTCCTTGGCTGTCGGTCGATGTCCAGAGTGCTTTAGAAGCATCGCCAGCGCACCAAAATCACCCTGCTCCAGTAACAGCTCTCCAAGCACGCTAAATATGCTATCGGTGACGGGATGACGAGTCCCAAGCACAGCCTCACTTCGTGGGAGAATTTCCTCGAGCAGTTTACGAGCCCGATCGAAATGCCGCTCGGCCTGCAGCGTCCCTGCCAGATTAAGACTCACCTTGAATGTATCAATGTGATCCGGGCCTAGAGTGTGAAGTCGCCCCTCGCGCACTTTTTCCTGTAGGGCCCGTGCCTCACCATACCTACCAGACGAGTAGTACTCAAAGCCGAGTACACTCTTTGCCCAGAGCGTTTGCCAATGCTCCAACCCGAGGATCTGCTCGCTCGCCCGCGCGGCAGGCTCAAGGAGCAGCAGCGCATCATCATGGTTGCCCTGGCTGCCAAGCGTCACAGCGAGATTCACCTGCGCCTGGATGACGCTCGGATGAGCATCGTTCAACCTTAGCTTGCGCTGCTCAAGGACACGTTCCTTAAGCTTTCGAGAGGCGTCAAAGTCACCCTCCTCGTGTAAAACGCTAGCCAGACTGCCCGTCTCCGATGTCACCTCACCTTTTGTCATCCCGTGGGTGGTACTTAATTTTTCAATTTCTTCAAAAGACCCTCTCGCCAACGAGAATTCCCCTAGCGAAAACTGCACGCTGGCCAGAGCACTCGCGGCGGCCAAAGTTTTCTCCGCATGCTTACCTAAGGTCTCAGTGAGTATCACTAGCGCCGGGCCGAGCATGTCACGGGCAGCCAGGCACTCACCCTGCTTAGTCATTATCATCGCCACCTCGGTCAACGTCGCCAGCGTATCTGGATGATGCTTACCCAGCTCTACAATTTTGATTTCCAGCACATGTTCGGATAGCAAACGAGCCCTCCCGAGATCGCCCCCCGCAGCAAGCGTCGTAGCTAAATGCTCGCTCAGTGTCAGTACAGTTGGGTGACTCTTCCCGAGCATGCCCGTTATCTTGCTCAAGATCGGGATCTGGGTCGCCGCAGAGGCTAGGTAAGCTCCGCGCAAATAGTCAAATGTGGAAACTTTTCCAAGCAGCGTCATCGTCGCGTCTTCGGCGTGGGCAAACTCCTCCCCGACTTGGTTACTTAAAAGCGTCCGTGCATGTCCGATCAGTATCCCGTATACAGGCCTTACAGCATCGGCTAGTTCAAGTTCCTCTGCCAGAGCACCTGTAGCCAGCCGGCGCAAAGTGCGCGCACGATCGGGTTCCTTCTCGATAAATTGGGCTGTCTTGACCACTAGCGTGTGGACGGCGATGGTCCCGTCTCCCTCAGAATCGAGATCCAGTAGTGACAGACCCTCGACTTCATCAATCGCGATTGCGGTAGCTTGCTTCCCCGCAGCGACATCGGATGACTTTGCCTGATTAAACGTCTTAGCGACCAGTACGCTCGGAATCTTGTCTGGTGCCAGCACGCTGGCCACGCGGAGTAAGTCGCGCCCAGGCTGCCTTAGCCGCTCGATGCTGTAGCTCAGCGTTGCCGCGATGCTCCGCTCATGTCCATTGGGCAGCGCCGAGCCCAACTCGGCGACCAGCTCAAGCTGATTGATCGCATCACGCTCGATGGCATTCTGATAATCCGCAAATGGTGATGGGCCCGTCTCGATTCGTAAGGCTTGGGCCGACACAGCGAGAGCGAGAGGATGACCACCAAGACTCTCAACAATCGCGCGAGCACAAGCATCATCGTCTGTATCTTTCCGTGGCTTGCGGCGACTCGTAAGAAGACGGTATCCATCCTTTGGCCTAAGACGGTCGATCACTATCTGTTGCCCGACTCCATATTTCCGGCTTTGGGATGTGAGCAGAGTCCGAGCATTGGGATGAGGTGATAGCCATCTTCTGAGGTCTTTGTCGGTAAGACCCGCCGGCATGTCATCAACAATCCAAAGGGCGCGGCCACCACCCGCGAGGCGCAGCCCGATGGCACCGCGAAGCTCAGTCGCATTGCTTCCGGCCGAGGTGATACCTATTTCGTCTGCCAAACCACGCAACTGGACATCAAGCTGGTTCTCCTGGGCATCAGCCGACACAGGGTGTGACCCCGATGATGCCTGGAGCCAAAACACACCACCGGGATACGCAGCGCTGAAGCGGAGTGCATACTCTTCCGCGAGTAGAGATTTTCCAATGCCACCGGGACCAACGGCAATAACGACCTCACCCATGGCGGCCGAAGTGACGAGCACTGCATCACTCCCTGACAGGGCAGAGTGGAGTTGCCAGATCTCGGGATGACGGCCGACGAAGCTCTCGGCACCAACCAGCCGACGACCGTACTGGGTGGCAACCGGCGGAGTGGCACCGCCCAGCACACCAGTGAGGGAAGCAACGCGTTCTGCAATCTGGCCAGCAAGGGTATGAGCCCAAGCAGGGAAATCCGCGTCTGGCGGCAGCGAGATAAGCGTGTCGCGTAGCTCGACAGGCTCGATGTGTGCAAACCGATCAATTCCTGGAGCCTCTGGCTCCGGATTTACTACCAGTATGCGATCACGCACGTCACCAAGCCCCTGAGCCGCCGCAAACGCTGCAGTCAGCTCCCATTGGCAAGCTCGTCGGCTGGGGTAGGTCTTCGAGTAGAGAGGTACAAACGCTTTTGAGCGTGCAAGCCCACACTGGACGGTCTCACTGATCGGGTCGTGGGGCTCGATCGCAGCGGTGTCGATCCAAACCCGTAAACCGCGCGCTTTTAGGGCTTCCACCAAGATGGTCGCTGCGCCCGAGTCGGTCCGAGCATAACTTAGGAATACGTCATACTCGTCAATCGACTGCACATCTCACCGCCGCACGTGAGGGAGGCTTCCATAGGCGTGAGCGATCGGACGTCCACCGAGGCCGGTCGGCCATGAGCGCCAAGTAAGTTCCGTCGACGCCAAGGGCGCAGCTCGCACCAGCGGCAATGAGCATCATTAGCTCGATGTCTCGCCCGGACGCGGCTGCCTCATATCGCTATTCAACTACTTATTGGACTATGGGAGTCTCCCGCGCAGCCAACAACAGCGATCAGCGCCGTTGTGTCTCAACCGCCGCGTAGCGTCCTGGTGTCCCTGAACCATCTAGTTGGCTCCGACGCGGCGGTAACCGCGCCGGAGCCGTACACGGAAAGAAAGTTAGTTCTTCCCATGTCCCGTGAGCGTAGTGGTTCGTGGTCCGCCAAGGACCGTGTGATCGAACAGACCGTCGTGCTACTGGTGCTGTCGAACGAGACCGAAGTGCGCTGTTCATTGGCGCAGCTTTAGCGCGAAATGTACGACGTTGACCCGGAGCGAATCCGCAAAGCGTCGGAGCACCTAGAGCCCCCCCCCAACCAGCCGCTCCAAGGTCGCCTCGGGATTCGCAGGTTATCCGGTCGCTCCCAGCTAAGCAGGACGGGACCGTAACTTCATGTATCCAGCAGCTCGATCACCTTCTGCCGCTGCCTCCGCCCCACCGGATCAAGCAGTAGCCGCACCAAAGCCTCAACCTGGGCTTGACCGTTTCTTTGAGACCCCCTGCCGCATTACGCCCGGTGGTAAGGCAATGAGTTGCTCGAGACTCGTGTCTGGCAGGTGAATCCAGCCCTCGCGGAAGATTCCGGCGCGCAGGGCGTGGTCGTCTGGCGGCGCGACTGTGCGTCCGATGTAGCCTGCAAGGGCCACCAGCGAGGCGAGCAAAGCATCGAGAGCGTGGTCGCTGTCGATACTGGCATCTTTGACTGCGGACAGATCGAGCCAATAGGCGCGGCGCGCGATCTCTGCGATCAGAGCAGCCCGTGCCTGCCGCTGCCGTTGCTTAGCAGCGACGTCGCCACCCGCCTTATAGCCCTTCCGGCTCAGGCCCCAGCAGGTCAACGCCGCCGCGGGATAGACCTCAAAGATGCCGTCCCTCCCCGCTCGGTCGACCCCATGCTCACCCGTGCGCAGCAGATCCAGCAGTCGGGCACAACGCCAGGCTGTCACCGCGATGCGATCGGAGGACACGCTGAGCGGCGAGAGCCCGGTCATCTCACGCACGATCCGATCGGTGACGCGATATCTCAGCTCGTCCTTGCTGACGTCCGGCCAGCGCTCACCCGCCGCCCACGAGACAAGCGCCTGCACGGCATGCTCTGGCCAGCCGAAGGGAGCGTCGATGCCTATCGCATGTGCCGGAGCACACACGCTCACGAGCCAACCAAGATCTTCGCCAGCCGGCCCCGAGAGCGGTGCTCGTGCCGTCGCCGAGCCACGATGCCATTCGATCACGCACACCGCGGTGTTCTTGTTCTGAGCCGCGAGGTCGACCCCGACCGAGAGCTTTACCTCGCTCGATGATGCAGGCTGCGCAGCCTCCCCGATCACGATGTGGGTCACCTAAGGGAGCTTACGTGCGCCGCCGGAGTTGCGTATAGGTTGGCTTCCTTGAGCGATATCAATGCTCACGACGCCGCCGATCTACGCGCTGCGCTGGCTCATGCGGCTCAACACACTGACCTGGCTGAGCGCACGCTCGAAGTAGTGGCGGTCGTTGAGGCCGTGGGCGCTCCCATGGGTATCCATCCCGTCGTGGTCGGAGGCATGGCCGTGTATTTCTGGACCGCCAGCGAGGAGTTCGTGACCTATGACATCGATGTTGTGATGGCGGTACCCGACGAGCTGGCGGCAAAGCTGAGCAAGCTTGGGTTCATCCGTGCAAGCGACGGTCGGCATTGGACTCTGGAAGACACCGAGGTCTTCCTGGAGGCCCCCAGCTCACACCTGGACAGCGATGCCGTCGTTGCCGAGGTCACGCTGAAGTCAGGCCGAACAGCGAAGGTTCTCTCGCGCGTCGACGTGCTCATCGACCGCCTCGCCGAGTTCCAAGCCACGGGTCACGAAACCGCCGCGCAGCAGTCGCTCGCGCTCCTCGCCGGGCTATCGAAGGACGAAGCTGAAGACCTCGAGGCGCGCATAGCCACCCACCGTGTGAGCATCATCCTCGACGCCGTGCGCAAACTCGCAGCCGACCTCGAAGCAGGCAGCGCGCCACCGGACAGCGGTGAGTTGCACGAGATCGCCCGGGCGGCGCTTTGCGTAGAGTATCCTCCAAAGCAGCCATGAGGACGCAGACGATCTCATTCGAGGAGTGGCGCCGCGAAGCGCCGCATCTACGTGCCAAAAGCGCGCAGATACTCGCGGGCTTCGGACCAGCGCGGCGCGAGAAGCCGCGCAACGCCGCCGAGGCCGAGTTCCTACGCAAGATCGGAACCCCCGAGCGTCTGATCGGTATCCAGCACGAAACCTGAATAGCCGTCACGTCCCGGATGGCTTCGTGTATCCAGTAGCGCGAGCAGCTTCTGCCGCTGCCGCCGCCCCACCGGATTAAGCAGCGCCCACACCACTTCCTCGACCTGCGCCCGACGGTTTCCTTGAATTCCCACCTGCCGCATTTTCGGGGATCGATCGCGTCTTATTGAAATCATGGAGCATCGAGGCGATCAACTGGAGCCGACCGAGCATCCGCGCTACAAGCGTCGAAATGGGCTTTGCACGCCCTCTTAGGGATAGGGTCCGCCGCAGCCGCGATACTCCTTCCCATGGAACCTCGAGGGTCGTACACCGCCGAGCGCGCCGTCTCGCTTTCCGGCGTGCCGAAGTCGACCGTCCACTATTGGGCTAGGCAGGGCATTCTCGTCCCGAGCGTCTCCCCTGAGCGCTTGAAGCTGTGGTCCTACGGCGACTTGATGGCGTTACGCACGATCTACTGGCTACGACAGACCAAGCAGGACTCCAGCGGGCGCGAGGTGCCCAGAACCGCCATGAAGGCCGTCCGCCGTGCATTGCGTGAGATCGCCGCCCTTAAGCTGGACCTCTGGAGCGAGGACGACGGCCCTCGCGTCGCGGTTGACCGCGCCGGAGGAATCGTGTTCGAGCACGATGGACGAACGCAGCGACCGGGAGGACAGAACATCCTCGACGCCGACATGCTTGATTTGCTCGCTCCCTTTGTCTCTCGTGAGGGATTGCACGGCCCCGACCTGAGCACCCCTCGCCCGCGACTACGGATCGTGCCGGGCAAGCTCGGCGGCTCCCCCCACGTCGTCCACACCCGCCTTGAGTCGCAAGCGCTCGGTGCGCTTGCCGATAGTGGGCTGGAACGGGCCAAGATCTATCGCTTGTACCCGGATGTCGATCGAGCGGCAATCGAGGATGCCCTCGACCTCGAGCGCCAGCTTGCACAAAACCTACGACCTGCCCTCGCAGCATGAGAGGGCGGGCTCATGCCGCGCCTCTTCGCTCTCGATAAGAACTTCCCACAGCCCATTGTCGGCGTCCTCTCCGACTTCCAGACCGATGCACTGCTCGTTCCCCTCGATCAGATCGACTCGCGCATGTCGACACTCGATGATTGGGAACTACTGCTCGCGCTGCACCACCACACCGAGCCCTGGGACGGCCTCATCACAACGGACAGCAGCATGCTCACACAGGCGCCTGAGCTCGCCGTACTCATTCAAACGAGACTCACGTTGGTTGTGCCCATTGCCGCCGGGCACAACCCGGTCAAGGCCTCCGGCCTTCTCTTCGCCTACCTCGCCTGCATCTGTCAACGCACCACTCCCGACCGAGCACAGGTCTGGCGACTAAACGCCGCCAACCGTCCACCCGAGGAGCCTTGGGACTTCCTCAAGCGCTACGCCAGCCACAACGACCGCCCGGCAGATGAACTATGGGCAGAGTTCAAGCTGTCAGCCAGTGAGCTGGCGCGCAATCCGCTGCGATGAGACTCGCCAAACCTACTCCGGCAAGGAGGCCAGGAAATAGACGGGCTTCAGTGGTAGACGTCGCCGATCAAGGTCGGGAAGTCCCTGCATGTTCTGTACCCACAGCTCAACGAAGCGCTCAAGGTCAATCAGCTTCAAACGCCTCTTCTCCTGTGAGCGTGCCTCGCGCTCTGCCTGCGTAGAGAAACCGGCAGCGGAGACATAGATGCCCACGTCCTGCTCACCAAGGACAGCCATAAAGGCACGCAGCCCCTCGGCCGAGACCTTTTCGGTATCTCGACGCTTCACCTGCACCTTGATGCGCGGCCCGGTGGTCCCGAGCGGGTCTGTGTGTGCGACTAGGTCGATACCCCCATCCGGACCCGGCGGGGCGATCCAATCCACGTAGTACCCCATCGCCGTGAGCAGGGCCGCAACGAGGCGCTGAAAATCGTACGGAGGCATAGTCGTGAGGTAGGCACGAATCTCCGCCCAGGCGGTCTCCTGAGCCTCCTCTAGCATGCCGGTGGTATCAGCGGCCACTTCCGCTTCCTCGATCTCGGCCTGTTCGGACTGCTGCTCCTTGGCCCACGCTCGGTAACGCAGGACAGCCTCCCGGTCAAATACTTCTGGATCGGTAAACAACCGATACGCCTGCTTCCCCTCGTCGGTCAGCGACCAACTTCCGCCGCCCTTCACAAGCCATCCGGCCTTCACTGAGGTAATCGTGGCAAAGCGGACCGTCTTCTCGAAGCGCCGCACCCCCGGGTTGCGCGGATAAGTGGCCCGCTCGAATTCGCTCGGGGGCACTAGCTGCTCGACAGTCTTGAGCACCTGACCAGCAGGCAGTCCATCAGTCGTATCCATGAGCGCCTCGAACACGGCGCGCACGAGTTCCCCTCGTCGCTTGGCGGTCACCTCTGCCATCTAACGGTTCCCTCCGCTCACCCGCAGATCATCTCATGTCGGCGGCCTCGAGCGCATCGTGAATATCGAGAGTCCGATTGATTCACACCAATCCTTGATCCTTGTCGATGCCCAGCAGCGCGACCAACTTCTGCCGCTGCCTCCGCCCCACCGGCTCTAGTAGTAGCCGCACCAAAGCCTCGACCTGTTCTTGACCGTTTCTTTGAATTCCCACCTGCCGCATTACGGCGGAAGCATTTGCCACGGCCTGGGTGCATAGGTCCCGCGAGGTGTCGGCCATCAAAGGGTACATCATGCCTGATGCTTTACAATGATGGGCATGGCACGCACCACAGTTGATATCGATCAGGAGGCTCTCGAGGCAGCGCGCACCCAGCTCGGTACTAGGGGCCTCAGCGCCACCGTAAACGCGGCCCTCCGCGATGTAAGCAGGCGCCGGGTACTCGCCAACTTCGACATCACGCGGGATATCGATGGCACACCTGCTGAGATCGAGGCCAACCGTAGGGAACAGCGCTCTGGGTCCGGTCAGCGCTGAGATCGCGCCACCTTCGCTCGAAAGCCCGGCACTATTTGACACGGGCGTTTGGACCTGGGCGAGAGACCATCGTTTTCCTCAACTCTCGTCCTGGTTCAACGCTCAGGTCACTGCCGGCCACGTACTTGTCTGTGACCTCGTGATCCTCGAGCTCATCCGCGTGACCCCGAACCAGACACGCGCGGCCGAGGTGGCGGATCGACTCAGCGCGTTCGAGTCGCTACCCATGCCGACTGCGCTATGGGCTCGTGCCCGCTCGCTCCAACTTGCGCTCGCAGCGAGCGGCGACCATCGCCGTGTTCCACCCGTCGACTTACTGATCAGTTGCGCCGCCGAAGCCGCAAAGGTCCCGCTCGTGCACTACGACCGGGACTATGAACGCATAGCGCACGTCAGTGCACTCGAACATCACTGGCTCCTCCCCGACGGCACTCTTGCGTAAGAGCCCCATGATCGCGGGATGCGATGCATTCACCCAACCGAGAATCGTTGGAGGAGGCTGCCCGTACCGATCTGGCACATCACAGCAACGCGAACGCCGGTATGCGAACGTCGCTTGTTTTCTGTGACCCTAGACATCAAGGACGCCTACGGGAAGAGCGCCGCCCACTCGTGGACGCCTTGATCCGATACCTCAATCTCTTCAAGGCGCTCCAGCATCCGTATAGGGAAGTCCTTCAGCACCGCATCAAGCGGCCGGCCACCCCAGACGGCGGCGGCGCCGAGCATGCTCTGGACACCGTATGACAGCGTCAGGAACACGCCATGCAACGCCTCCGCGTCGATCAAGACGCGGTGCTCATCGAGACTGGGCTGGCTTGGGTCGAGCATCGCTATCAGGCCGGTCGCTACCCCTCCTTCGCGCAGCGACAACGCGAAGTGCATCGCCTCCTCGCTCGACACGAGCTTCTGGCGCACCTCAACTGCGAGCACGGGAACGCCACGCGCGAGAACCTGAACGTCACCCGGCATACGCCGGCTGGGGTCGTTCACTCGTGAGGTTCTGACGTGCGAGGAGACGAGGTCAAACGCTGCGGCGACAAAGGCCTGCCCACGGCGTCCACCCTCAGTATTCGACGTGATGAACGTCGTGGTCTTCTCAACCAGGTCGCTCATCGAAAGACCCGTTCCGCGAAGGTCAACGGGACCTTGAGCGCTCGCCGCATCGATGCGCACGCGAAGAAACGCCGCGAGGGCCGCCCGCGCTTGGAGAGCCTCTAGCTGATTGAGCGCGGTGCACGCGGCGATAAGGTCCGGCAGGTACGGACGGGCGCGCGCATGGATCCGGTCAATCTCATCGATTCGGTCGTACCGGAAGAAGGGCTGGTTGTTCAACGGCTCCCGCCCGGTCGCCCGCAGGTCATAGCCGAATTGCACCGCGCCGGGAACAAGCACCTTGTGCCCGACGGTCCGAGCCGAGTATCCCTTCGGTCCCGACGTCGCCTTGAGCGCAAGAGCGTCCACCGCGGGGTTGGTCGCCTTGGCGAGCAGCGCCGTTCCAAACGCGACCGTAAACGTGGTCGATGGACACGCATCCACGCGATGCGTCCACTGCATCCACTCATCGGGCACAGCTTGACTGGACCCAGCGTGCTCTACAGCATGTGCCAAAACGGCGCGTGCCGTCTTAAGATCCACCGCCAAGCCCATTGGGAGTCTGTTCGACATGCTTGACTCGTTGCCTTTATGCCGCGGAGAGCAGCGCCTCCGAGGCCCCTAGCCGCGCAAACTCATTGGCGATACAGCCGGCAACTAGCTGCCCCAACTTGGGGGGGACAGCGTTACCTAGTTGAAGCTGTTGGTCGCGGCGCGTACCGCAGATCACGAACCTGTCCGGGAAGGCCATCAGTCGCTTAAGCTCGGCAACCCGAAGCCTCCGGTTCTCCCAGTGAAATGGGCCAACCCATGGACCCGGTTGACCCTGAATGGTCGGCGCTGGACAATCCGGGTGGAGCTTGAGCAGAAACGTCCAGTAGCGCTTCCTCCACTCAAAGCGTGGTTCGACATGACCCCGATGCGCTGTCCAGAACAGGTAGTTATCACCTGGCGGAACCGCGTATAACTCCTCCTCAAACGTGCCGCGGATAACCTCCTCACTCTCGGCCGGGTTGTTCTTATCGGTGAGCCCCCGAAAGGCCTCCTTTGCGGTCATATGCGGTATGAGCGTGCGATCGTAGCTGGTGCGCGTCTCGTGCGGCCCGGAGTGAGTTATGGTCGGCCAGGGGAACTCGTAGAGACTCGGCGGAGCATCGAGCACATCCTCGCGAAACCCAACGCAGATCAAGCGCTGTCGACGCTGCGGGATACCGTAGTCCGCGGCAAGCATCACGCTCATGTCAAATGAGTAACCGGCCGCTTTCACCCCCTCGATAAACCGCTCCAACACAGGACGGTTCTGGTTGCGATACCCAAGCGCAAAGACATTCTCCATGAGAAATGCCTTTGGCCGAATCGCTCGAAGCGCCTCAACGTAGTTGTCAAGGAGCGATGCCTTCGGGTCTTCCCCCGCGCGCTTGTAGGCCAACCAGTAACCGCTCTTGGAGAACGGCGTGCATGGAGGGCCGCCGTGCAGCAGGTCAGCCTCGCCGGCCTCGAGACCGGCCATGTCGAGCAGCTCCTCGTAGTCCAGATCGAC
The DNA here is from genome assembly GCA_963813115.1 of uncultured Solirubrobacterales bacterium. Taxonomy (GTDB): domain Bacteria; phylum Actinomycetota; class Thermoleophilia; order Solirubrobacterales; family Solirubrobacteraceae; genus Palsa-744. The sequence continues at coordinate 743,700 of CAWEXS010000002.1, read as the reverse complement.
GATATCCGAGAAGATGCAGTCCTCCGCGAGTCGCGGGAAGAACACCTCCCGGTTCGCCCTGAGCGTGTCCTGTGCGCGGTCGTTCAGCTCCACGGCCGCGCACGTCATGAAGCCGGCTGCCTCGCAGCCGAGGTCGAGACCTCCAGCGCCCGTGAATAGACTCACACCGTACATACGTTCGCAGACCCTACGGTGTCGACATGACAGCACAGCGGACACATCCCCCGTCCCATCGCCGTACTCGAGCCGGTAATCCCGCGCTCCGTGAGCGAAGACCCAAAAGGCAGGGCCAAGGTCACTACACCAACCGAGTGACAACTGTCTGAGCCGGATGGCACCCTAGTATGCCCGCCATGAGCGAAGACCCCGGAGATCGCCGTCCGCTGCGCTATCGGAGCGTACACATTCCCGAGCACGAGCATCCGTCGGTCGGGGTGTCGCTTTTGCTTTCGGTGATCGCGCTCGTGGTGACGCTGTTCGCACTGATCGTCGTGAGCCACCCGGACCCCGACAATATTCCCGGCGACGTCATCGTGACCGCAATTCTCGTGCCGCTCGCCGGTTGGGTCGACTGGCATGTGATGCGGCGATGGGAGGAGATAGTGACCACCAGACGCGGCCGGGGGCCCAACCCGGATTGACCCGCTAGCGCGAGCTGCGCGCCCCTCAGGCGCGTGTGCCCCAACCGTGCGCGTATGCCGCACCCGCCGCGCTCACCGAGCAATGTGCGGAGTGCCTCAGTGCTTGGCGCGGAGCGTGACCTTGACGCGCTTGAGGAGCTTGGGCGCGGCGCCACCCGTACCGGCCTGCGTCGCGGTGAAGAACAGCGTCAGCTTGCCCTTGCGCTTCAGCAGCTTCTTGCCCGCCGCGTTGAGCGTCACGGTGATCTTGCGGTGCTCGCCCCCGTGGAGGGTCACGACCTTGCGACCGAGCACGGTGCCCTTGACCTTCTTCTTGACCGCCGAGGAGTGCGCGCCGGGGAAGCCCGCGACGTATTCGTGCGAGGAGAGCAGGTAGACCACCGCGCACGGGTCTGACGGGGGTCCCACGCAGAGTTGGGTCAGGCTCACCGCGCCCCCCGAGGTCTGCGGGGCTCCCACACGGGCGACGCCGGCACTCACCGGGGTGAGCGGATGACTCGCGGGCGGTGTGGTGGTTCCCGAGGGGGCCGGAGCGGCCGGGGTTGGTGTCGCTTCGGACCCGGGTGGCGTCCCGATGACGCCCGCCAGACGGCCGATCAGGCCCGGCCCGCTTTCGGTGGCCACCGAGAACCACACGTTGCCCCGAGTGTCGGGGGCGACCCCGAGCGGGGCGTGACCGACACCGAGCTTGTAGACCGTGGCCACCGGCGTGGGCTGGCTGGGGAGGATTCGGATGATCGCGTTGGCCCCGGGATGGGAGATGTACCCGAACTCGGCTACCCACAGGGTGCCGTCGGGGGCGAGGGTGATCGCGCGGGCCTGGCCCGCCGCGAGCCCCGGATCGATCGCGGGCAGGCTGTAGTTGGTGAACGTCCCTTCGCTCACATTCAGTCGCCCGACCTCGTTCTTGAGCTGGTTGGTGAACCAGATCGAGCCGTCGGGTGCCACCGCCACATCGGTCGGTCCGGTACCCGTGTAGGAACCCGAGCACGGGGAGGTCGCCTGGCAGGGGGTGATCAGGTACTCGCTGTATGCGCCTCCCGACGACGGCGCGGTGGCGATGCGGTAGCCCGGGAGCCCCGGGTTCGCCTCGCTGAACCACGGGTTGCCGCTGCTGTCGGTGGTGATCCCCTGCGGCTGGGCGTCGTAGCGTTCGGAGTTCAGCGGCGGCCCGTGACCCTGGAGCGCGATGTTTTCCTGCTCGCTGACCGTCATGCCCGTGTCGATGGAGGCGATCTTGTCGCCGTAGTAGGGCGCGACGTTGCCGGCGCTCTCCTCCGTGAACCAGGCCAGGCCGCTGGGGGCCACCGCGATGTCCCAGAGATCCTGAAACCCGGGGAGTCGTATCGCCACCATGCCAGCTTCGGTCCCGGGACTGACCGCACCCGTGTTCGCGTAGCCCACGACCCCGTCGTTCTGGGAGAACCACACCCGGTTGTGTGCGCTATCGACGGCGACACCGCGGACCGCGTTTGCACAACACGAGTGCGGCGACGGGTTTGGCGTGATGAACGTGGAGACTCCGTTGGCGGTCCCCGGCGAGGCCTGGGATGGGATCAAGCGGCCGATCCCCGGCGTCGGCGTCGACTGGTTCGCGGCGAACCACACCGTTCCGTCGGCTCCCGCGCCGATGCCGAAGCTCGTGGTGAACCCCGTCGGGAGACTGAAGTATTCGGGCGTGACTTCGGCGAGGGCCGGCGTCGCGCAGATCAAGCCTAGGAGGGTCGAGGCCGCGACCAGCATGCGGCGGACAGTGCGAGGCATGACCATCGTGGGTAACCGTAACGGCTTGACGCCCCAGCCGTCGCTTGGCTAGCTGACGTGCCCAGGGACGTTGCGAACGTGGTTGTGGGGTAGGTCCGGGCCTGCCGAGAGGCTGTGGGTGTCAAAGCTCACTGACCTCAACGGAGGCCCGGAATGCAACACGCTAACGCTCCACTCACTCAGATCGGCAGGCTCCGCTTGGTGCTGCTGGTCGAGGAGGAAGGATTCACGTTGCAGGCGGCGGCGGATGCTTGCAACGTGGCGAAGTCAACGTGCTGGGAGTGGGTGCGCCGCTGGCGCGTAGCGCAGGAGCCCGATCGCGTCACGCTCGCGTGCTTGGAAGACCGCAGTTCGCGGCCGCACCGCAGCCCGAAGCAGGTGCCGGGCGAGGAGGCCGCGCGGATCTGTGAGCGGCGAGAGCACACCGGTTGGAGTCCGCGACGGTTAGCGGGCGAGCCAGACATCGAAAGGTCGCATTCGACGATCCATCAGGTGCTGCGTCGTGGTGGCTGCTCACGCCAGCCACGACCAGAGGCTCCCGCCGTGGTCCGCTACGAGTGGCCGTGTCCCGGCAATCTGCTGCACATGGACGTCAAGAAGCTTGGCAAGTTCACCGAGCCCGGGCACGCCGTGACCGGCGATCGCACCAAACGCTCAAGAAGGGTCGGCTGGGAGTACGTGCATTCGATCATCGACGACTGCTCACGGCTTGTCTACGCGGAGATCCACAACGACGAGACCGCCGCTACGGTCACAGCGTTCACGCGCCGCGCGCTGGACTGGTTCTTAGAGCAGGGGATCGTGTGTGAGCGGATCATGACCGACAACGCGTTCGTCTACACCCAGAGCAAGAGCTTCAGGCAACTGCTCAGGCAACGCGCGATCCTTCACATCCGCACGCGGCCCTACACGCCCAGGACCAACGGAAAGATCGAGCGCTTCCACCAAACACTGACACGTGAGTGGGCATACGCGCTCCAGTACGCATCATCCGACGCCCGCAGCCAAGCACTGCCACACTGGATCAACCATTACAACGAGCGCCGCACACACACAGCGCTCGGCAACCGACCACCCCGCACCCGCGTTCGGGACGTCACCGGGCACAACAGCTAGCGCCGTCGCTTGGTCATCCGCTCCAGCTCGCGCCCGAAGGCCTTCTCGACCTCGCGAGACATCGTCAGCTGGTAGGACGCCAGCAGCGCCCGCGAGGACAGTGGACGCAGACGCTCGATCGCCTCGGTCATCTCCGACCAGCGTTCCTCCGGGTAACCCTCGGCGGCGAACGGCTTCCAGAGATCCTCGAGGAAGAGCCGCACGAACTCGCGTGCCACGGCCTTGCACTGATCCTGGAGCTTGGAGACCACCGTGAGGGCGTGCTGGAGCGGGACCCCGCGTCCCACCACCTCCTGGGCCGCATCGAGCAAAGACGGGAGCGCCACTTCGTAGCGACCCTCGCCGAGCGCCACCAACAGACCGATCTGCTGGGCACGCGACAACGCCTGTTGGTCGGCCTGCGCGCCGAAGCGCTCGGCGAGGTCCTCCAGCGTGAACACCTCGGGCTCCTCGCTCTCGAAGGGAACGCTCACCGCCTTGCGCAGGCTGAGGAGGTGCTCGGGCTGATCGCCGGTCTGCTCCAGCAGCCGCTGGATCGCCCGCAGGTTGAAGCCGTCGGCCTGCATGTCCTGAATCACCTGTAGGCGGGCCAGGTGGGCGGGGCCGTAAAAACCCACGCGGTCGCGCACCTCCGGCGCCGGCAGCAGTCCCCGTGCGCGGTGGGCCCGGATGTTGCGCACCGTCATTCCACTCTCGGCCGCGAGCTGCTCAATCGTGAGCGAGGCCCCCGCCGCCGCTGCCTGCGCTTGCTCCCTGGCCACCTCATCAGCATACCACCGCCCGGGGGTACCTCAAACAACGTGACATCAGATGATGTAACATCAAACGATGAGCGGGGTACCTGGAGCAATGCCGTCACCAAGTCACGAGGAGAGTCGCCATGTCCATCACCGCTGAGCTGCTGGCCGTTTCGGCCCCACCCGCCCGTGGCGCGCCCGTCGGCGACCTGCTCTGGGCCAGCGCCGTGGCCACCCTTCTCAGCGTCGTCGTACTCTGGATCGCCAGTGCCCATCGCGCCGGGCGCATCACCTGGCTGGCCGGCCTCGCCAAGCTCGCCGCGCGGGTGAGCGGACTTCCCGGCTGGGCCGCGCTGCCCGTGCTCATCACCGGCGGCGCCCAGATAGTCGCGGTGTTCGGGTTCTACTGGGATGTCGCCAAGCACATCGACACCGGCCGCGACCCCGGGCCCTTTGGGACCGCCGCGCACTATCCGATCCTCGTTGGCCTCGCCGGTATCGCGCTCGGTGGCTTTCTCGCGATCGTGCTGGGCGCCGAGGAGGACTCGCCCAGCGCGATCCGGCTGGCCCGCGGCTGGCACGCCCCACTTGGAGGCATCCTGATCTTCCTCTGCGGCGCCTTCGCGCTGATCGGCTTTCCGCTCGACGACGTGTGGCATACCCTCTTCGGGCAGGACGTGACCCTGTGGGGACCGACCCACATCCTGATGGTCGCCGGGGCCTCGCTCTCCACCCTCGGTCTCTGGATCCTCGTGATCGAGGGCGCCCGTGCGCGAGCCCATTCCGCAGACGCTCCCCCGGCTCGGTTGCAGGCCCTGCTGGTGCGCTGGCAGGAGGCCCTGCTCGGCGGCGCCTTCCTGATCGGCCTCTCCACCCTTCAGGGCGAGTTCGACTATGGCGTCCCCCAGTTCCAGCTCGTCTACCAGCCGATCCTGATCGCCTTCGCCACCGCTGTCGCGCTCGTCGCCGCACGGGTCCGCCTCGGCCGCGGGGGCGCCCTCGTGGCCGCCTGCTTTTACCTCGTGGTCTACGGACTGCTCAGCCTGATCATCCACCAGGCGATCGGCGAGAGCGTGCTGCACTTCCCCTTGTATCTCCCGGAGGCGTTGCTCGTGGAGCTGGCCGCTTGGCGGCTGGTACGCCGCGGGCGTACGCCCGACCCGGTAATCCTCGGCGCGGTCTGCGGAGCGCTGATCGGCACCGTCGGCCTGGCCTGCGAGTGGGGCTGGACGCACGTGTGGATGCCGCTACCCTGGACCGCCTCGATGCTGCCCGAGGCGGCGATCCTCGGCCTGCTCGCCGCCGTCGCGGGGGGAGTGTTGGGCGGCTTCATCGGCCACTCCCTCGACCGTCGGCGCACCGGCGCGGACCCTCTACCGCACGCCGCTCCGAGCGCATTCCGTGGCTTGCCGGCCGGACTGGCCGGCGCGGTCGCGGTGGCCTGCATCGCCTATCCCCTGCCGATGAACACGGGGACCCCGCTGAGCGCCACCGCGCAACTCACCACGGTCGACCCCGGCCCCCATCGCACGGTCAACGCCAGCTTTCGTCTCTCCTCGCCCGACGCCGCCACGGATGCCCAGTGGGTGACCGTGACCGCCTGGCAGGGCGGAGGCCTCGTGGTCGAGCGACTGCGTCGCATCGCGCCGGGCACCTACGCGACCACCGAGCCGATCCCGGTCTACGGCGAGTGGAAGACCATGTTGCGCCTCGCCAACGGCCGCGCCCTGGATGCGATCCCGATCTACATGCCCGACGACCCCGCCATCCCCGCGCGCGAAGTCGCCGCCCCGAGTAGCTTCACACGGGTCTTCGCACGCGACAAGAAGATCCTCCAGCGCGAGGCCGTCGGTGGCGATCTGTGGCTTCAGATCCCCGCCTACCTGCTGCTGCTCACGATCGCGGCGGTCTGGCTGGCCGCCCTCACGTGGGGGCTGCGCCGGCTCGGCTCAAGGCGCGAGCAGGATGATCCCCGCGGACACTCGCCCGGCCTGGCCCCCGGCGCGATCGTGGGGGCCGCCTGATGGGACTGCTTCCCGGACCGCACGCAGGCCAAATCCCACTGGCCTGCTCGGGGCACCTCCTGGTCGACCTGCCCATCTTCATGGGTCCCATCGTGGTGCTCGCGGGCTGGCTGCTGCTGAGCACCCGGCGAGCCCGCAGGCGCGAGCAGCTGGAGGGAGCACCGCCGCCCGAGCGCCGCGAGCACAAGGTTGCGGAGGATCTGATCGGCGTGCAGGCATGAGCAGTCCCGGCAACCATCACCGCATCGTGATCGTGGGCAGCGGCTTCGCCGGGCCTCGGCAGCGCCATCCGGCTCAAGCAGCGCGGCGAGCACGACTTCGTCCTGCTCGAGCGCGCCGACGGCACTGGGCGGCACCTGGCGCGACAACACCTACCCCGGCTGTGCCTGCGACGTGCCCTCGCACCTGTACTCGTTCTCGTTCGCCCTCAACCCCGACTGGACGCGCCTGTGCTCACCCCAGAGCGAGATCCAGGAGTACCTGCGAGCGCGTGGCCGACGAGTACGGCATCCCGCCCCACATTCGCTTCGGCCACGAGGTGCTGGAGGCGGCCTGGGACGACGAGCGCGCCCTCTGGGAGATCCGCACCTCCGCGGGCGAGCTTCACGGCCGAGATCCTGATCAGCGGCATGGGTGGCCTCAGCGAGCCCGCGATACCGAAGCTCAAGGGCCTCGACTGCTTCCAGGGCACGATGTTCCACTCCGCCCAGTGGGATCACGAGCACGACCTCGCCGGCGAGCGCGTGGCGGTGATCGGCACCGGGGCCTCGGCGGTCCAGTTCGTCCCCGAGATCCAGCCCGAAGTCGAGCGAGCTGCAGGTCTTCCAGCGCACCGCGCCCTGGATCATGCCCCGCCGCAACGCGCGCGATCAGCCCGCGCGTGCGCGGACTGTTCAAGCGCTTCCCGCCCGCGATGCGGCTCGCTGCGCGGAGCCCTCTACTGGGGCGCCGAGCTGCTCGTCCTCGGCCTCGCCAAGGAACCCCGGCTGATGCGCATCCTGCGAGCGCGTCGGCGAAAGCCACCTGCGAGCGCCAGGTCACCGACCCCGAGCTGCGCGCCAAGCTCAAGCCCGACTTCCGCCTGGGCTGCAAGCGAATCCTGTTCACCGACCGCTACCTGCCGACGCTCACCAAGCCAAACGTCGAGGTCGTCAACACTCCGATCCGCGAAGTGCGGGCCCACTCGATCGTGACCGAGGACGGCAGCGAGCGCGAGGTCGACACGATCATCTTCGGCACCGGCTTTCACGTCACCGACCAGCCCCTGATCGATCGCGTGCGCGGCAAGGACGGGCGGCTGCTGGCCGAGCACTGGGACGGCACGATGGCTGCCTTCAACGGCACCACCGTGACCGGCTTCCCGAACCTCTTCATCCTGCTCGGCCCCTACACCGGCCTCGGACACACCTCGATCGTGATCATGATCGAGGCCCAGATCGAGTACGTGATGAAGGCGCTCGACGCGATCGAGGCGACCGCGGGATCGCCGCCGTCGAGGTGCGTCCGCGAGGCCCAGCGAGAGTTCGTGGCGGAGATGAACCGCACCGCGCAGGGCACCGTCTGGACGGCCGGCGGCTGTCAGAGCTGGTACCTGGACGCGCACGGCAACGCCTCGACGATCTGGCCCGACTTCACCTTCCGCTTCCGTCGGCGCACCGAGCCACTTCGACACGGACGACTACGATCTGATTCCGCGCATCGCGCCCGCACACCAGGACCCCATCCCAGCAACGACGACCGAAGAGGCCCTCGCATGAGCCGAAAGAACGCCACACCATTCGACGTCAACGGTCGCACCGTCTTCATCACCGGCGCCGCCCGCGGCATCGGCGCTGAGAGCGCCCGACGGCTGCACGGCAAGGGCGCCAACGTCGCACTGGTCGGCCTTGAGCCCGAGCGCCTGGAGGAGCTGGCCGCACAGCTCGGCGATCGTGCCGCCGCCTTCGAGGCCGACGTCACCGACATCGACGCTCTGCAGCGCGCCGTCGGACGCCACGGTCGAGCGCTTCGGAGGGATCGACGTGGGGATCGCCAACGCCGGGCTGGCCTTCAGCGGAACGCTCGCCACCGCGCCAATCGCGCAGGTCGAGCGCACCCTGGCGGTCAACCTCCTCGGCGTCTGGCGCACCGACCGGGCGCTGATCGAGCACATCACCGCGCGCCGGGGCTACCTGCTGAACATCGCCTCGCTGGCCGCCGTCAGCCACGCGCCCGCTGATGGGTCCCTACACCGCCTCCAAGGCCGGCGTCGAGGCACTGACCGACGCGCTGCGGATCGAGACCGCGCCGTCCGGCGCCCGCGTGGGCTGCGCCTACTTCGGCTTCATCGACACCGACCTCGTGCGCGCCAGCTTCGCCGACCCCGCCGGTCGAAGCGATGACGCGGGCAGCTGCCCGGGTTCATCCGCAACCCCGCGCCGCTGTCCAAGGCGATCGACGCGATCGAGCGCGGCATCGAACGGCGCTCGGCACGCGCTGTGGGCCCCGCGCTGGGTGGGGCCCGATGCTGACGCTGCGCGGCATCCTGCAGCCGCTTACCGAACGGCGAATCCTGAGCGATCCCGATGCGCTCTCCGCGGGCATACGCGAAGTAGCCGCCAGGGGCAGCGACGATCTCGACCCGCTGCTGGGAGTCGCCGCGAACGTGCTTACTCCCCGGGACTGACGTCGCCGTCGGCGAGGATGCGGTAAAGCCCGCGTCGCGCCTCCACCAGCACTTTCAGGGCCTCCGTCATCTGCGCCTCGCTGCCGGTTCGCATCACCTGTGCAAAGGCTGACATGGTCTCGCGCACGACCTTGCCCAGCTCCATGCCCTGGCTACCGAGCTGATCGCTCATCTGCTCCCAGGGCGCGGGCTTGTCGGCACCCCGCTCTGCCAGGTAGGCCCGTCCCGCGTCGGTCAGCACGAAGAGCTTGCGACCCTCGGTCTCATCGGCGCGGATCAGACCCTCGTCCTCCAACTGCTGGAGCGCCGGGTAGACCGAGCCGGGGCTCGGGCTCCAGACACCCTCGCTGCGCTCCTGGACCTCCTGCATGATCTGATAGCCGTTGCGAGGCTCCTCCGCGAGCAGCAGCAATGCCGCGGTGCGGATATCGCCCCGACGGGCTTTGCGGCCGCGTCCCCTGGGACCTCCGCCGCGAGCGAACTCGCCGAAGGGAAATCCTCCTGGCCCGCCGAAGCCCCGGTGCCTGTGAGGACCATGCCGATGGTGGCCGTGAAGGCCCGGTCCGCAGCCCTCTGCTCTTGTTGTGTCGTCTGCATTGCCAAACATATCTTGCTCCTATCGTGAACTATCTAAGTAGGATCACGATATATCGTGACTGTTCGCGTGTCAAGGCCCCCGGTCACCCGGACCCACCGATGCCCGAGCGCCCCGACGCCGCCGCGGCAAGTAGACGCTGACCGCGCGCCGAGGAAGCCGTCGCGCGCGCCGCACAACGACAACCGGGGAGAAGATCGGGGAGCTACTACTAGTGCCGGAAGTGGCGCTTGTCCGTCGCAACCATCGCGACGCCGGCCTTGTCGACCGCGGCCACGACATCCTCGTCGCGCACCGAGCCCCCGGGCTGGATGATGGCCGTCACACCCGCCGCGACCGCCAGCTCCGGGCCGTCGGCGAACGGGAAGAACGCGTCCGAGGCCAGCGCCGCCCCCGCGAGCAGCTCAGGCTGCGCCGCGCGGGCCTTCTCGATCGCGATGTTCACCGCGTCGACCCGGCTCATCTGACCCGCGCCGATCCCGATCGTGGCTGCGCCCGCTGCGATCACGATCGCGTTGGAACGCACGTGGCGACAGATCTTCCAGGCGAACAGCATGTCCTCCCACTGCGCCTCGCTCGGTGCGCTCGCGCTGATCACGCGCATCTGCGCGCGCGTCTCGGTCACCGCGTCGCGGTCCTGGGCCAGCAGACCGCCGAGCACCGGCTTGGCATCCAGTCCCGCGGCCGGGGCGGGCCAGTCGGCAAGCTCCAGCAGACGCACGTTCTTCTTGACCTGCAACACCTCCAGCGCCTCGGCGTCGAAGCCCGGGGCCAACAGCACCTCAATGAACTGTTTGCTCAGCGACTGCGCGAAGGCCTCATCGACACGCCGGTTGACTGCGATCACCCCGCCGTAGGCGCTCATCGGATCGCACGCGAAGGCCCGCTCGTAGGCCGCCTGCCCGCTCGCTCCCAGGGCGCAGCCGCAGGGGTTGTTGTGCTTGACGATCGCGCACGCCGGCTCGGCGAAGTCCTCGACCAGCTCGCGCGCCGAGCTGAGGTCCAGCAGGTTGTTGAACGAAAGCTCCTTGCCGTGCAGCTGCTTGACCCCGGCCAGCAGGTGCGTGGGCGCCCCCACCTGGGCGTAATAGGCGGCCCGCTGGTGCGGGTTCTCGCCGTAGCGCAGATCCGCCACCTTCGCAAACGTGTTCGACCGCTGTGTCGGGAAGTCCTCGCCCTCTCGCGCCGCGAACCAGGTCGAGATCGCCGCGTCGTAGCGCGCCGTGCACGCGAACGCCTGCGCCGCCAGGCGCTCACGGGTGGGCAGCGACAAGCGTCCCCCGGATTCACCCAGCTCGGCGAGCACCCTCTCGTAGTCGGCCGGATCCACCACCACGGCTGCGAACGTGCGGTTCTTGGCCGCCGCGCGGATCATCGTGGGTCCGCCGATGTCGATGTTCTCGATCACCTCGGCGTCCGTCGCGTCGGCGCGGGCGACGGTCTGCTCGAAGGGGTAGAGGTTGACGCACACCAGATCCACCGGCTCGATGCCCTGCTCTGCCGCGGCCTTCAGATGCTCGTCGTTGTCGCGTAGCGCCAGCAGCCCCGCGTAGAGGCGCGGATGCAGCGTCTTCACCCGCCCGTCCATCATTTCCGGGAAGCCCGTGAAGTCATCAATCGAGCGCACCTCAAGACCCGCGCCCGCCAGCTCACGGGCGGTGCCGCCGGTGGAGATCAGCTCCACTCCGAGCGCCTGGAGGCCGCGTGCGAAGTCGACGATCCCGGCCTTGTCGGAGACCGAGAGCAGGGCCCGGCGCACCCGCACATCCCCCGGCGCGGTGCGCTGTAGTCCAGCGTCCACGTCAGTCATCGCATTCGCTCCAGGGTCTCAAGGGGCATCGTGTCCAGAGCCTATCCATCGACCACGATCCGCCGGGGGTGGTGCGGATCCACTCGCAGAGCCCCGCGCGCGAACAGGCGCACGGCCTCGGGCAGCAGCGTGTGCTCAAGCGGGCGCAGTGCCGTGAGCACCTCGTCGGGATCGTCGACATCCGGTAGTTCACAGGCGCCCTGGAGGATCACCGAGCCGCTGTCCACCCCGGCGTCGACGAAGTGCACGGTCACCCCGAACACCTTGACCCCATAGGCCAGCGCCTGCTCGACGGCTCGCAACCCGGGGAACGCCGGCAACAGCGAGGGATGCACGTTGATCACCGCATCGGGAAAGCGCATCAGGAAGGCGGCACCCAGCAGCTCCATGTAGCCCGCCAGCACCACCAGCTTCGCGCCGCGTCCCTGCAACCAGTCGGCCAGCGCCTCATCGCGGCTGCGACGATCGGGGTAGTCGGCGCGCGTGAACACCGCGGTCGGCACTCCACTGCTCGCCGCCCGCTCAAGCGCGGGCGCACCGGCAGCACTCGATGCCACCCCGACGATCTCGGCCTCGTGGCCGTGAACCGTGTCGAGCAGCGCCTGCAAATTGGTACCCCCGCCCGACACCAGCACGGCGATCGGGAGCGGCGGGTTACTGGCGGCTGGATCGGACATTCAGGCGGGGACCATAGTCATCCGCCGCCACCCGTGTGCGCCACCTCACAGAGGATCCCGGGGGGTGCGTGTTGAATTGGGATTCGAGGCTGGAGAGCAACCATCGAATAAAGGTTTGCCCATGCTTGCATCCATGCTCGTCACCCTCCTCATCATCCTCGCCCTGGCCGGATCTTTCGCGTCCGAAAAAGGTCGCGGCCTGATCACGCGCCGGCCGTACAACAACCGCTACAACGACGCCAGCTCAGCGCGCGACGAGCAGACGATGCTCTCCGAATAAGACCCGGGTGTGCCCGGCTGCCTGCCGGCTGCCTTCTTGGCTGTCAGGCGCGCACGAGCGGCAACGAGGGCCCCGCCGGCTCCTCCAGCGAGTACTTGCCCGCCGCGCCGTCGCTGCCGGTGAGCGGGTACTCGCCGCTGAAGCACGCGTCGCAGTGGGTGGCGCGCTGTCCGCGCACCGCCTCGTAGACACCCTCCAGGGAGAGGTAGTGCAGCGAGTCGCAGCCCAGCTCGGCCGCGACCTCCTCGGTGGTGCGTCCGTGGGCGATCATCTCCTCGCGCGTGGACATGTCGATCCCGTAGTGACAGGGGTGCTTGATGGGGGGCGCCGAGATCCGCATGTGCACCTCCGCGGCGCCCGCGTCGCGCAGCATCTGCACGATCTGACGGGTGGTGTTGCCGCGCACGATCGAGTCGTCCACCACCACCAGGCGCTTGCCCGTCACCACCTCCGGCAGCGGGTTGAACTTCAGCCGCAGGCCGTGCTTGCGCAGCTCCTGACCGGGCTGGATGAAAGTGCGGGCCACGTAGCGGTTCTTGACGAAGCCGTCGTCCTGGGGCAGACCCGCGGCGCGGGCCAGCCCGCGCGCGGCGGCGTTGCCGGAGTCGGGCACCGCGACCACCATGTCGGCCGCCACCGGGGCCTCACGCCACAGAATCTCGCCCATCCGCCCCCGGGCCACCTGCAACACCTGATCGTTCATGCGCGAGTCCGGGCGGGCGAAGTAGATGTACTCGAACACGCAGAACGCCTTGCGCGCATCCGAGATCACCTGACGAGCGGAGAGACCGTCCTCGCCCAGCGTCACCACCTCGCCCGGCGCCACCTCGCGCAGGAACTTCGCGCCGATGATGTCCAGGGCGCACGACTCGCTGGCCACGCAGTAGCGCACCTCCGGGTCCGAGCCACCGGGCGCAGGCTGAATCGCGCCGAGCGCCAGCGGGCGCAGCCCGGCGGGGTCGCGGAAGGCCACCACGCGGTCCTTGGTCATCACCACCGTCGAGAACGCCCCCCGCAGGCGGGGGAGCACGTCGGCGATCGCGTCCTCGACCCGCTCGGCGGGGTGCGTGGCGATCAGCGCCGCGATGATCTCCGAGTCCGAGGTCGAGCTGAACGTCACCCCCTGCTCGGCCAGCTCGTTGTGCAGCTCCACCGCGTTGATCAGGTTGCCGTTGTGAGCCAGCGCCAGCTCGCGATGGGAGCCGTGGGTGCCGGCCGAGCGCTGCACCGGCTGGGAGTTCTCCCAGGCGTTCGAGCCCGTCGTGGAGTAGCGCACGTGGCCGATCGCCAGCTCGCCCGCGAGCGTGCGCAGATCGTTCTCGGTGAACACCTGGCTGACCAGGCCCAGCTCGCGGCGCGTGATGACGTGCCCGCCGCGATCGGCCGCGGCGATGCCCGCGGACTCCTGCCCACGATGCTGGAGCGCAAATAGCGCGAAGTAGGAGAGGCGCGATACCTCGTGCCCTGGCGCGTAGATCCCAAACACGCCGCACTCGTCGCGCGGTCCGTCACGCATCACTGTTCACAAGCTAGCAGCACGGGTCATGGAAACAGTGCGCCCAGCGCGCCGTGTGCCTCGGCCAGCTCCGCGAGCCCCACCGTCAGACGCTCGCCGTGTCCTGTGATGTCAAGCGAGGCGCCACCCACCGTGCCGAGGATCTGGACCGGGGTGCTGCCGCCAAGCCCTTCAAGGACGCTGCGCTCGCCGCTGAGGATGAACCCGCCGGGGGCCTCGCCGAAGAGCGCGGCGAGCGGATCCTCGCTCGCGGGCAGCTCCAACTGTGCCCCCAACCGCCCCGCCAGGGCGCACTCGGCGAGCGCGACCGCAAGGCCGCCCTCGGCGATGTCGTGGGCACTCGCGAGCAGCCCCGCCCGAACGGCGTCGCGGACCGCCAGCTGCGCGACGCGAACAGCCTCGATGTCGATGTCCGGCAGTCCGTCGGGCAGCGGCTCGCCGTGTAGCTTGGCCAGCTCAGCGGCGGCCAGCGAGGGCATGAAGGGGCCGAGAATCGCGATGGTGTCTCCCTCCCTGGCAAATCCCAGGCGTCCGGCGCGGGTCACGTCGGGCAGGCGACCCACCATGCCGATCACCGGCGTCGGATAGATCGGCCCCGCGGTGGCCCCCTCGTTGTAGAGCGACACGTTGCCCCCCACGATCGGGGCCTGTAGCGCCCGGCAGGCCTCGCCCAGACCGCGTACCGCCTCGGTCAGCTGCCACGCGATGTGCGGCTTCTCCGGGTTGCCGAAGTTGAGGTTGTTGGTCGTGCCGAGCGGCTCGGCCCCCACGCACGCCAGGTTCGCCGCGCACTCCAGCACCACCGCGATCGTGCCGCGGTAGGGATCGGCCGCCACCCGTCGGCCGTTGCCGTCGATGCTGACCGCCAAACCGGGACGGGCGGACGAAAGCGATTCTCCAGCGCCGCCGCGAACCGATGTCGGCAGCGCCAATACAGCCGCGTCGGTCTGCTCGGGTCGGCGTACCGTGCGCGACTGGACCACCGAGTCGTACTGCTCGAACAGCGGCCGCCGCGAAGCCAGGTTGGGCGAGGCCAGCAATGCCAGCAGCGCCTCGCGCGGCGAGCCCCCGCGGGCCAGCGTCGCCCGGGGTGGCGCATAGATCGGCTCGGTCGGCTTCAGCGGCGCCAGGTCATACAGCGGGCAGTCGTCGACCAGCGCCCTCACCGGCATCTCCCCGACCGGCTCGCCCGCCCGCAGCACGCGCATGTTGCCGGTATCGGTCACCGTGCCGATCGCGGTGCCGTTCACCTCCCATTTCGCGCACAGCTCCAGCACCGCGGCCACGTTCGCGGGCTCGACTACGCACAGCATCCGCTCCTGGGACTCCGAGACCATGATCTCGAACGGCTCCATGTCGGTCTCGCGCAGCGGCACGAGCGCGACGTCGAGGTCGATCCCCACCTCGCCCTTGGAGGCCATCTCCGAGGCCGCCGAGGTCAGACCCGCCGCACCCAGATCCTGCAGGGACACGAGCAGGTCGCGCTCCAGCAGCTCGAGCGAGCACTCCAGGAGCTTCTTCTCCTCGAAGGGATCGCCCACCTGGACCGTGGGGCGCTTGTCCTCATCGGCCTCGCCCAGCTCGGCCGAGGCCAGCACCGAGGCGCCGCCGATCCCGTCGCGGCCCGTGGAGGCCCCGAACAGCAACAGCACGTTGCCCACCCCGGCCGCCGCGCTGCGCACCAGTCGCTCGCGCTCGGCCAGTCCCAGAGCCATCGCGTTGACCAGGCAGTTCTGCTCGTAGGGACCCTCGAAGTAGACCTCGCCGCCCACCGTGGGCACGCCGATCGAGTTGCCGTAGTGCCCGATCCCCGACACCGCACCGTCAAGCAGATAGCGCGAGCGCTCCGCCGCCGCGAGCGCGCGGGCGTCACCCTCCTCACCATGTGCCTCCTCGCCGGGCCCGGCACGGGCCGTCGCGGTGGGCTCACCGAAGCGCAGCGAGTCCAGCACCGCGATCGGCCTGGCCCCGATCGCGAAGATGTCGCGCAGGATGCCCCCCACGCCGGTGGCCGCCCCCTGGAAGGGCTCCACCGCGCTCGGATGGTTGTGGGACTCGACCTTGAACGCGCATGCCAAGCCGCCCCCCACGTCGACCGCACCGGCGTTCTCGCCCGGACCCATCACCACGTAGGGACCCTCGGTGGGCAGCGTGCGCAGCAGCTTCTTGGAGTGCTTGTAGGCGCAATGCTCGCTCCACAGCAGCGAGTACATCGCCAGCTCCACCTGGTTGGGCGGGCGACCCTGCTGCTCGCACACCAGCTCGTACTCGGCCTCCGTCAGACCGAGAGCCAAGGCGTCCTTGAGGTTCGGCAGCACCGCGCTCTCAGACACGGGCGCCCTCCACGGCGAGGCGCATCGACTCGAAGATCCGCAGACCGTCGGTGGAGCCCGTCAGCGCGTCGACCGCGTGCTCCGGATGGGGCATCAGGCCAAACACGTTGCCTGCCGCGTTCTGGACCCCCGCGATGTCGCGCAGCGAGCCGTTGAAGTTCTCACCGGGCGCGTAGCGCAACACCACCTGGCCGCCGCGCTCCAGCTCCTCCAGCGTGGGTTCGTCCGCGTAGTAGCGCCCCCAGGAATGCTTCGCCGGAATGCTCAGCGATGCCCCCGACGCCGCGGCCCGGGTGAACGCGGTATCCGGGTTCACCACGTCGAGGTTGACCTGGCGGAAGGTGAAGCGCAGGTTGGCGTTCGGCAGGAGCGCCCCCGGCAGCAGGCGGGCCTCGCAGAGCACCTGAAAGCCGTTGCAGATCCCCAGCACCAGACCGCCGTCGTCGGCGAACGCGATCACCGACTCCATCACCGGCGAGAAGCGCGCGATCGCGCCCGCCCGCAGGTAGTCACCGTAGGAGAAGCCTCCCGGGACCACGATCGCATCCGCGTCCCCCAGGTCGCGCTCGCCGTGCCAGAGCAGCACCGCGTCACCCACCCGCCGCGCGGCCTGGAGCGCGTCGACCTCGTCGCAGGAGCCCGGGAACTGGAGTACCCCGAACTTCATCTCAGCGCCGCCACGGCGTCGGCGTCAGCAGGGTCGATGCGCTGGAGTCCCGGGATGCCGTCGAAGTCGCGATCGGGACTGAGGATGGCATCGATATCGCGATTCAACGCCTGGGCCGCGAAGATCGCGTCGCGCATTGCGAGCTGCCGATGCTCGCACCACAGAGCCAGGGCGCGCTCGATGTCGCTCGACTCGACTGGGTGCAGCGGGCACATGGCCGCAACATCGCCCGCGGATTCGGCGGCAGCCGCACGAGCCACCCCCCGCCTGGACCGCACGTAGGCGAACTCGTGGACCAGCTCGATACTTGCCTCTCCGGCGATCCGTCCGCTCCCGAACTCGCGCAGGATTGCTCGGCACGGCTCGCGGTAGGGGTGCTCGCGGCCGAGCGCGTATATGAATACGCCTGTGTCGAAGAGGAAGCGGCGCACCCGTTGATCAGTCGTCGGCGTCGATGAGTTTCATGACGCCGGCGTAGCGCTCATCGAGCATCTGCTGCTTCATCGCCGGCCAGTCCGCGACGGGCATGGGCTCTGCGGCAAGCAGCCTGTCGATCGCCTGGACACGAGCGTCCCTGACGCTTGAGAGCTTCTCGTCGATCGCCTCGCGGATGAGGGCCCCCATGGAGATTCCGCGCTGCGCGGCGACCTCGCGCAGCCGGCGGTGTAGCTCGTCGTCCAGCAACAGCTGGGTGCGGCGTGAGAGCAGCGGAGCAGACATACACCTACATTAGCACATGCACACCCACCTGCCCATGCACAACTAAAGCGATGCTAGTCGTTGAGGAGCTGCACCTCGTAGTCCTCGACCAGCGGGTTCGCCAGCAGCTTCTCGCACATCAGCCCCAGCTGCGATGCGTCCTGCACGTCCAGCTCGACCAGCCGGCCCACATGGACGTTCGACACGCCCGCGAAGCCCAGCGCGGGCAGCGCGCGCTGCACCGCGACGCCCTGGGGGTCGAGAATGCCCGCCTTCGGACGGATCAGGACGCGGGCCCGCATCTACGCACCCGCCGAGCGCGCCGCATCCGGGGCGGCGGCCGTGCGATCGAGCCACGCCTGGAAGGGCTCGCCGGTGATGCGCTCGTAGGCCTCGACGTAGCGCGCACGGGTGCCCGCCACCACATCCTCGGGGATCGCGGGCGCCGGGGGCAACTTGTCCCAGCCGCTTGAGGAGGCCCAGTCGCGCACGTACTGCTTGTCGAAGCTCGGCTGGCCCCGACCGACCTGGAAGTCCTCGGCGGGCCAGTAGCGCGAGGAGTCGGGGGTCAGAACCTCGTCGCCGACCACCAGCTCGTCGTGCTCGTCCAGGCCGAACTCGAACTTGGTGTCCGCCAGGATCACCCCCTTGGCGCGCGCGTGCTCGGCGGCGAACGAATACAGCTCGATCGACACGTCGGCCACCCGCTGCATCAGGGCGCGGTCGCCCACAAGCTCGGCGGCGCGCGCGAAGTCGATCGCCTCGTCGTGACCGACCTCGGCCTTGGTGCTGGGCGTGAAGATCGGCTGCGGCAACTGCTCGGACTCCTGCAGTCCGGCGGGTAGCTCGATCCCGGAGACCACGCCCGGCCTGCCCCCCGCACGGGGGGTGGCCTGGTAGTCCTTCCAGCCCGAGCCCGTGATGTAGCCCCTGACCACGCACTCCACCGGGAGCATCCGCAGCTTGCGCACGGCCAGCGCCCGGCCGCGGACCTCATCGGGAACATCATCGGTCGCGGAGATCAGGTGGTTGGCGACGATGTGGGCGGTCTTCTCGAACCAGAACACCGAGAGGCCCGTGAGCACCTTGCCCTTGTCCGGGATCGGCGTCGGATGCACCGCGTCGTAGGTCGAGATCCGGTCGCTGGCGACCATCAGCAGACGCTCGTCCAGCTGGTACATCTCGCGGACCTTCCCGCTGGTCAGAAGGGGCAGGTCGGCGAGAGCGCTCACTGCCCGGAAGATATCTCCTCGAGCCGTCGGATGATCTCCGCGGCGTGGCGCGTGTAGTGCCCGTAGTCGAAGATCGCGTCCAGATCGAGCCCCGCCGCGGCCGGCTCTGAGGCGAGCAGCTCGCGTAGCGGCGTGCGCTCATCCCAGGCCCGCTGGGCGCTCTGCTGGACAACCCGGTAGGCGTCGTCGCGGCTCATCCCGGTCTCGACCAGCGCCAGCAGCACCCGCTGGGAGAAGAGCGCGCCGTGGGTGAAGTCGAGGTTCTCGCGCATCCGCTCGGCGTGCACCGTCATGCCGGACACCAGCGCGATCGTGCGCTGCTGGAGGTAGTCGATCAGGATCGTGGAGTCCGGCAGGATCACCCGCTCGACCGAGGAGTGCGAGATGTCGCGCTCGTGCCACAGCGCCACGTTCTCCACGGCGGCCTGGGCGTTGCCCCGGAGCACCCGCGCCAGCCCCGAGATCTGCTCGCTCTTGATCGGATTGCGCTTGTGGGGCATCGCGCTTGAACCCTTCTGGCCCGCGCGGAATGGCTCCTCGACCTCGCGCACCTCGGTGCGCTGCAGGTGGCGGATCTCGGTGGCCAGCCGCTCAAGGCCCGCACCGGCGAGCGCGATTGCCTGCAACAGCTCGGCGTGGCGGTCGCGCGCCACGACCTGGGTGGAGACCGGCTCGCGCTCCAGGCCCAGGCGCCCCAACACGCGGGCCTCGAACTCGGGGCTGGTGGCCGAGTAGGTGCCGACGGCGCCCGAGATCGCCCCCACCGCGGCCTGCTCAAAGGCCCGGTCCAGGCGCTGTGCGTTGCGGTGCGCCTCGAAGGCGAACCCCGCGAGCTTCACCCCGAAGGTGGTCGGCTCGGCGTGAACCCCGTGGGTGCGCCCCACACAGAGCGTCTGGGCGTGCTCCCGGGCGCGCGCCGCGAGGGCCTGCGCCAGCGCGTGGGCACCGGGCACGATCACCTCACCGGCCGCCTTCAGCTGCAAGCCCAGCGCGGTGTCGAGCACGTCCGAGGAGGTCAGGCCGAAATGGATCCAGCGCCCCGACTCGCCCGCGGAGCCGCCGAGCACGTCGACGAAGGCCGCCACGTCGTGGTCGGTGGTGCGCTCGCGCTCGTTGACCGCCTCGACCGTGAAGCTCGCGGCGCGCACCGCCTGGAGGTCGACCTCGCTGGGGCCGGCGCCCGTGCCGAGCAGCGCGGGCAGCTCCTCACAGGCCGCAACCTCGACCTTGCGCCAGGTCTCCATGCGCGCCTCGTCGGTCCATAGGCGGCCAAGCTCGGGTCGGGAGTAGCGCGCGATCACTCCTCCGCTCACCTGCCCACGAGCGAGCGCAGCTCGGGGTCGAGTGTCAACAGCTGCCAGCCCGCGAGCGTGGCCGCGTCGAAGATCTCTCCGCTGCGCAGCTCCTCCTCCAGCTCATCCACGTCCAGCGCACGGGTGCGCAAGCCGGCCTCCTCGGGGTCGGGGCTGGCCTCGCCCTGCCGCAGCCCGGTGGCCAGGAAGGCGTCGCACCACTGGCTGGACATCCCGATCGCGAACGTGAACGCCCCGAGGCCGTGCATCGCGGCGGCCGTCAGCCCGGTCTCCTGCTGCAACTCGGCCCGCGCCACCGCCTCGCCCTCCAGACCGGACCCGTCGTGCAGCGAGCCCTGCGGGAACTCCCAGGAGTCGCGGCCCACGGTGTAGCGGTACTGGCCGACCAGGTGCACCCGCTCGCCGTCCCACGGGATCACGAGCGCGCCGCGGGGCTTGTCGACCACCGCATAGACGCCCTGCGCGCCGTCGGGTCGCTCGATGCCGTCCTCGCGCAACACCATCCAGGGGTTCTTGTAGGCCACGCGCGAGGACAGGGTGCGGATCAATTCACGCGCCCAGGATCTGGGCCGCCAGGATCGCGGCGTTGCGCGCGTTGTCCAGGCCGACGCAGGCCACCGGCACCCCGGGGGGCATCTGCACGATCGAGAGGATCGCGTCCAGTCCGCCGGCGGCGGTCAGACGGCCCGAGAGCGGCACGCCGATCACGGGCAGCGAGGTGTGGGCGGCAACAGCTCCGGGCAGCGCCGCGGAGATGCCGGCGCCGGCGATGATCACCCTGATCCCGCGCATCTGAGCGTTCTTGGCGTAGTCGGCGACCACGTCCGGTTCGCGGTGGGCCGACATCACCCGGATCTCGTGCAGGATCCCGCGCTCCTGTAGCTCGGCGGCGGCCTTCTCCATGGACTCCATGTCGCTCTTGGAGCCCATCACGATCCCCACCCGGGGGGCGTCCACGTCGATGTCGTCGAGCTGGGCCTGGACTTCGGCCTCCTGCATCGGCTCGGGCACCAGCGAGATGCCGGGGGTACCGCCGCCGCCCGCGCGACCCTCGTGCGCCGTGGGCTCGTCGTCGTGGGTCATGCCGGTACCCCCGCGCGGGGAGCGGCGATGTCGCGGCGCAGCTGCATACCCTTAAAAGTGATCATCTCGGCCGCAGCATACGCCGCGAGACGGGCAGAGGCCGGGTCGGCGCCCAGTCCGGTCAGGTTCAACACGCGCCCCCCGGCCGTCAGGATCGCCCCCGGCTCGCCGGCGGTACCGGCGTGGGTCACCTCCACCGTCGGGGGCACCCGCTCAAGACCCGCGATCGGATCGCCGCTGGAGGAGGACTCGGGATAGCCGGCGCTCGCCAGCACCACGGTCACGGCACAGTCGCTCGACCACTGCAGTCCCACCCCCTCAAGCCCACCGGGGCGTGAGGCCCTGAGCAGCAGATCGAGCAGGTCCGAGCGCAGGCGCGGCAGCACGGCCTGGGTCTCGGGGTCCCCAAAGCGGGCGTTGAACTCCAGCACCAGCGGCCCGCGCGCGGTGAGCATCAGCCCGGCGTAGAGAATCCCGTGAAAGGGCGTGCCGCGCTCGCGCATCAGGTCGACGATCGGCTGGTGCACGACGGCCGCAAGCTCACCCACGGCGGCCTCGTCGAAACCGGCCACCGGCGAATAGGAGCCCATGCCGCCCGTGTTGGGACCGGCGTCGCCCGCGAAGATTCGCTTGTAGTCGCGCGCCGAGGCCATCGGCACGGCGCGCTCGCCGTCACAGAGCGCGAGCAGCGACAGCTCCTCGCCCACCAGTCGCTCCTCGACCACCGCGCTGACCTCGCCGTCGCCAAAACGGCCGTCGAGGAAGATCTCGGCCAGTGCCGCCTCGGCCTCGGCCAGAGAGTCGGCGACGCTCACGCCCTTGCCCGCGGCGAGGCCGTCGGCCTTGATCACCACGCCCGCGCCCGGCTCGCCCACGGGCACGACCAGCTCGGTGGCCGCGGCCACCCCGTCCTGTAGCGAGGCCACGCGCCGCCAGCGCGCGGTGGGCACCCCGGCCTGCTCCATCGCCTGCTTGGCGAACGCCTTGGAGCCCTCAAGCTCCGCGGCGGCGGCGCTGGGGCCGAACGCGGCATGACCACGCGCCGCCAGCGCATCGACGAGGCCCGCGACCAACGGCACCTCGGGGCCGACCACAGTGAAGTCCACGCCCTCGCGCTGCACGGCCGCGACCAGGCCCTCGACATCCCCGGCCGCGATCTGCAGAAGCCGTGCATCGGCGGCAATCCCGGCGTTCCCCGGCGCGCACAGCACCTCGGGCTGTTGGGGCGAGCGCTTCAGGGCACGCACGATCGCGTGCTCACGCCCGCCGCCGCCGACGACGAGTACCTTCACGCTCAACGACCCCGGACTCGCGGAGGAGCGCCGCTCAAAGCGAGGCGATGAAGTCGTCTACGGGGATCGCGGTGAGGGTCTCGTAGCGCACGGTGCCGCGCGAGCCCAGCTCCAGCGAGACGCGCGCCATCGTGGTCTCGTCAGGGGCCTCCACGATGTTGATGAAGTCGAAGCGACCGAGCGTGGCCCACTGCGCCTTAACGGTGGCGCCCAGCTGTTCGACCTCCTTGTTCACCTCGCGAATGCGCTGGGGGTTGTTCTTGATCGTCTGCACACCCTCGGGGGTGAGCGTGGAGAGCATGATGTAGGTCGGCATCTGAGTGGGCCTTTCGTGGGATGGCGATCGCGCGTGCCTCTAGCGCGCCTGCTCCCGTTGTACCCGATTCGGCGCTTTTAGGTGACCTGGATGGGCACGGCGGAGCGGTTGAACACGAGGCCGCCATCCTCGGCGTCGACCGCAACGGTGTCACCCGCGTGGAACTCGCCCGCCAGCAGCGCCAGCGCGAGCTTGTCCACGAGCTGCTTCTGGATGACCCGTCGCAACGGCCGGGCGCCGTAGGTGGGGTCATAGCCCATGTCACCCAACAGCCCGCGCGCGGCGTCGCTGAGCGTCACCTCGACCCCACGCTCGGCGACCCGCGCGATCAGCCGGGCCACCTGGATGTCGACGATCTCCGAGATCTGCTCGCGGGTGAGTGCGTGGAAGCGCACGATGTCGTCCAGCCGGTTGATGAACTCGGGCTTGAACTGCCGCTGCAACGCCATGCGCAGCTCGGTGTCGGAGAGCGCTTCCCCGACGGCGACGTTCGAGGTCATGATCAGGACGGTGTTCTTGAAGTCCACGGTGCGCCCCTGGCCGTCGGTGAGGCGCCCGTCGTCCATGACCTGCAAAAGCGTGTTGAACACGTCGGGGTGGGCCTTCTCGATCTCGTCGAACAGCACCACGCTGTAGGGCCGGCGGCGGACCGCCTCGGTGAGCTGGCCGCCCTCTTCGTAGCCCACGTAGCCGGGGGGCGCACCGACGAGGCGCGAGACGGAGTGCTTCTCCATGTACTCCGACATGTCGATTCGAATCATGGCGTCCTGGCTGTCGAACATGAACTCCGCGAGGGCCCGGGCCAGCTCGGTCTTGCCCACGCCGGTGGGACCCAGGAAAAGGAAGGTTCCGATCGGCCGGTCGGGGTCCTGCAAACCGGCCCGCGAGCGACGCAGCGCGGTGGCCACGGCCTCGACGGCCTCGTCCTGACCGATCACGCGTTCGTGCAGACGGTCCTCCATGTGGATCAGCTTCTGCACCTCGCCCTCCAGCAGGCGATTGACGGGGATCCCGGTCCAGCGCGCGATCACCTCGGCGATGTCGTCGGCGTCGACCTCCTCCTTGAGGAACACCGGAGCGCCCGCCGACCCGGCGGCGCCGTCGCCGACCCGGGACGCCTCGTGTTCGCCTGCCTGCCCCCCGGCATGGGGGCCGGCCTCGTGTGCGGCGATCTTCTTTTCAAGCTCCGGGATCTCGCCGTAGCGCAGCTCGGCGGCGCGCTGTAGATCGGCGGCGCGCTCGGCGCGCTCGGCCTCGCCACGGGCCTCCTCCAGGCGCTCCTTCAAGTCGCTCACGCCCTGGATGGCCTGCTTCTCGGCCTGCCACTGGGCCTTCATCCCGGAGGAGCGCTCCTTCAGCTCGGCCAGCTCGCGCTCGATCGCCTCGCGGCGGTCGACGGAGGAGGCGTCGGTCTCCTTGGACAGCGAGGTGCGCTCAATTTCCAGCTGCATCACGCGGCGGTCCACCTCGTCGATCTCGGTGGGCAGCGAGTCGATCTCGATCCGCAGGCGCGAGGCGGCCTCGTCGATCAGGTCGATGGCCTTGTCGGGCAGGAAGCGGTCGGCGATGTAGCGGTGGGAGAGCGTCGCCGCGGCGACTAGAGCGTTGTCCTGGATGCGCACCCCGTGGTGGACTTCGTAGCGCTCCTTCAAGCCACGCAGGATCGCGATGGTGTCCTCCACGGAGGGCTCGCCGACCATCACCGGCGCGAAGCGGCGCTCCAGGGCGGCGTCCTTCTCGATGTACTTGCGGTACTCGTCGAGCGTGGTGGCCCCGACGCAGCGCAGCTCGCCGCGGGCGAGCATTGGCTTGAGCAGATTGGCGGCATCGACCGCGCCCTCGCCGCCGCCGGCACCGACGATGGTGTGCAGCTCGTCGAGGAACAGGATGACCGCGCCGCGGGCCTCGGAGACCTCCTTGAGCACGGCCTTGAGCCGGTCCTCGAACTCGCCGCGGTACTTGGCGCCTGCGATCAGCGAGCCGATGTCCAGGGCGATCACGCGCCGGTCGCGCAGCGACTCGGGGATGTCGCCGGTGACGATCCGCTGGGCGAGGCCCTCGACGATCGCGGTCTTGCCGACGCCGGGCTCGCCGATCAGCACGGGGTTGTTCTTGGTACGCCGCGAGAGCACCTGGATCACGCGGCGGATCTCCTCGTCGCGCCCGATCACGGGGTCGAGCTTGCCTTCCTCGGCGATCTTGGTGAGGTCGCGCCCGAAGCGTTCGAGCGCCTGGTACTTCTCCTCGGGACTCTGGTCGCTCACGCGGTGCGGACCACGCACTTCCGCGAGGGCCTGTAGGACCCGCTCGCGGCTGGCGCCCACGGCGCGCAGCGCGGCCCCGGCACGGGCGGGCGGGACGGTATCCCCGGACAACGCGAGCAACAGGTGCTCGGTTGAGACGTACTGGTCGGAGAGATCCTTGGCCTCGCCCTCGGCGCTGCGCAGGATCGAGACCAGCTCGGCGGAGGGCTGGGTGTCGGCGGCAGAGTCGCCGCTCAGCGTGGGCAGCTCCTCCAGGGCGCGCTGCGCCTCGGCGCGCAATGCGGGCACGGAGGTCCCGAGCTTCTCCAGCACGGGCAACACCACGCCGCCCTGGTCGCCCTCCTCCAGCAGGGCGGCGAGCAGGTGCACGGAGCTGACCTGCGGGTTGCGTCGCTGCTCGGCCAGCCGCGCGGCGGCGGCGAGCGACTCCTGGGACTTGATGGTGAAACGATCAGGCTGCATCGTGGGGCCGGCCCTTGAAGATCGCACCGAAAGGCGAGCGCGCATCCGCGGCGCGCACGATCTCGGTGCCGCCACGGTAGGGCACGATCTCGGCGCGGAAGGAGCGGCGCACCTCCTCCAGCTCCTCGGCGAGCTGCACCTGGGCGTGCAGGGCCTTCAGCTCCAGCTCCTCGATCTTGCGGTGCATGCTTTCGATCTCGCGCTCGAGGTCGAGCACGCGCTCCACCCCGGCGAGGTTGAGACCGAGATCGGCGGTCATCTCCTGGATGCGGCGCAGGCGCTCGACGTCATCCTGGGAGTAGAGGCGGGTGCCCTTGGGCGAGCGCAGCGGCTCGATCAGCCCGCGGGCCTCGTACATGCGCAGCGTCTGGGGGTGCATCTCGGCCAGCTGGGCGGCGACGGAGATCATGTACACGCCGCGGTCGGTGGCGAGCGCCCGCGAGGGACCCTGGCCCTCGCGCGCCTGACGCTTGCGCGGGGACATCACTGCTCGCCACCCGCGGCCGAGGTCCCGGCCGGCTCCTCCGAAGCGGCACCGTCGCCGGAGCGGGCACCATCGCTGGAGGAGGCGCCGGCGGCAGCGCTCCCGCCGTTGCTCGCGGCGGCCATCAGCGCCGCGCGGGGGTCGCCGTCGAGAACCTTGGCGAGCGCCTGCACGGCGTCGCGCTGCTTGTCGGTGAGTTTGTCGGGCACGTCGATCAGAAAGCGGTAGTGGATGTCGCCGCGCCCGGGACCGCTGAGGTGCGGGGGCCCCTCGCCGCGCAGGCGCTGAACAGTTCCGTGGGTGGTCCCGGGGGCCACGCGCAGGGTCTTAGTGCCGTTCAGGGTGGGGACCTTGACCTCGGCGCCGCTGAGGGCCTCGGGGATGCTCAGGGGCACGTCGACCTCGACGTTCTCGCCCTTGCGGGTGAAGATCTGCGAGGCCGAGACGTGGGTGATGACGTACAGGTCGCCGGGGGGTCCGTTGTGCTGGCCGGGCTCGCCCTTGCCGGGCAGGCGGATGCGCGAGCCCTCCTTGACTCCGGGGGGGATGTTCACGCGGTAGCGCTTGAGGGTGCGCACGGCACCGCTGCCGTGGCAGGTGGGACAGGGGTCCTCGATGATGGTCCCGGCACCGCGACAACGCGAGCAGGGCTGGGAGATCGAGAACATCCCCTGGCCCTGGGTCTCGATCCCGCGACCCTGGCACTGGGGACAGACGCGAGGTGCGGTGCCGGGCTTGGCGCCGGTGCCGCGACAGGTCCCGCAGGTGGTGCTGGTCGGCACGGACAGGGGAATCTTGGCTCCCGAGATGGCCTGGTCGAAGCTGATCGAGACCTCGGTCTGGAGGTCCGCGCCGCGTTCGGGGCGGGGCTTTGAGCGCACCTTGCGCCCGCTGGCCGAGCCGCCGAAGAGGTTGGAGAGGATGTCCCCCATGCTGGAGGCGTCGAAGTCGAAGTTGCCGAAGCCGCCGAAGCCGCCCCCGGGGGAGCCCGCGGCGAAGGCGCCGGTGCCACTGTCGTACTGCTTGCGCTTCTCGGGGTCGCCGAGCACGTCGTGGGCCTGGGAGATTTCCTTGAAGCGCGCCTCGGCCTGCTTGTCGTCGGGGTTGCGGTCGGGGTGGTACTGGCGCGCGAGCTTGCGGTAGGCCTTCTTGATCTCCTCGGGGGTGGCCTTCTTGTCGACCCCCAGGGTGGCGTAGTAGTCCAAACGCGATGCCATCTCGATGTCCCCTAGGCCGCCACTAGAACCCGGGCGGGGCGGATCACGCTCGCGCCCAGGCGGTAGCCGGGCTGGTAGACCTCGGCCACGGTGCCGCTCTCGGCGCCCTCCACGGGCTGCTGGACCATGGCCTCGTGCTGGGCCGGGTCGAAGGCCTCGCCGACGGGCGCGAAGGACTCGATGCCGACGCGGGCCAGGGCGGCGCTCAGCTCCGAGCGCACCAGCCGCACCCCCGCGAGCAGCGGATCGTCCTGCTCCGCCGCGTCGAGGGCGCGATCGAGGTTGTCCAGCGCGGGCAGCAGCTCCCGGGCGAGCTTGGCCACCCCGCGCTCCTGCGCCACGGCGGTGTCGCGCGCGACACGCTTGCGGTAGTTCTCGAAGTCCGCCTGCGTGCGCTGGGCGAGCGCGAGGTAATCGTCGCGCTGGGTCGCGAGGGTGACCAGGTCATCGACGTCACCCTGGAGCGCGTCCTCCCGACCTTCAGCGCCGTCGGACTCGGCCGCCTGCGACTCAGCGTCGGACTGGGCGTCAAGCTTGATGCCCTCCGCCTCCGGCTCCGGGGTCGCGACGTCTGTCGGCGGGGTCTCGGGGACGATCGGGGACTCCTCGACTGCCTGCCCGTGCGGGTGGGACTGCTCGCTGTCGGTCATCGCGCTAGGCCTTCGGCTCGTCTACGACCTCGGCGTCCACGACCTCCTCGGCCGAAGCGTCCGACGCACCGTCGGCGGAGGCCCCGTTCTCGGTGCCCGGCGCGCCCTCGGCATGCTGCTCCTGGGCGCGCTGGTACATCGCCTCGGAGACCGCGTGGAACGCGGTCTGTAGGGCCTCGGTCTTGGCGTTGATCGCGGCGGGGTCCTCGGACTCCAGGGCCTCGCGGACCTCCTTGACGGCGGCTTCGATGCCCTCCTTGCTGGAAGCGTCCACCTGGTCGCCCAACTCGACGAGCTGACGCTCGGCCTGGTAGGCGGCGTTCTCGCCGTTGTTGCGAGCCTCGGCCAGCTCGCGGGCGCGGCGGTCGTCCTCGGCGTGGGTCTCGGCGTCGGCGACCATGTTCTTGATCTCCTCGTCGGAGAGGCCCGAGCCGGCCTTGATCTCGATCTTCTGCTCCTTGCCGGTGCCGAGATCCTTGGCGGAGACGCTGAGGATGCCGTTGGCGTCGATGTCGAAGGCGACCTCGATCTGGGGGATGCCGCGCGGGGCGGGCGGGATGCCGGTGAGCTGGAACTTGCCCAGCGACTTGTTGTAGGTGGCCATCTCGCGCTCGCCCTGGAGCACGTGGATCTCGACCGAGGGCTGGTTGTCCTCGGCGGTCGAGAAGACCTCGCCCTTGCGCGTGGGGATCGTGGTGTTGCGCTCGATCAGCTTGGTCATCACGCCGCCCTTGGTCTCGATCCCGAGCGTGAGGGGGGTGACGTCGAGCAGCAGCACGTCCTTGACGTCACCGGCGAGCACGCCGGCCTGGATGGCGGCGCCCACGGCGACGACCTCGTTGGGGTTCACTCCCCGGTGGGGCTCCTTGCCGGTCAGCTCCTTGACCTTCTCCTGCACGGCGGGCATGCGCGTCATGCCGCCGACGAGTACGACGTGCTCGATCTCCTTGACGCCCTTGTCCTTGGCGTCGTCGATCGCCTGGCGCACGGGCGCCACGATCTTGCCGACGAGATCGGCGGTCAGCTCGGCGAGCTTGGCGCGGGTGACGCGGGTGTCGAGGTGCTTGGGACCGGAGGAATCGGCGGTGATGAAGGGCAGGTTGATCTGCGTCTCCTGGGTCGTCGACAGCTCGATCTTGGCCTTCTCGGAGGCCTCGTAGAGCCGCTGCAAGGCCATCGGGTCGGCGGAGAGGTCGATGCCCTGCGAGCGCTTGAAGTCGCCTACGAGCCAGTCGACGATGGCCTTGTCGAAGTTGTCGCCGCCGAGATGATTGTCACCGGCGGTGGACTTGACCTCGAACACGCCGTCGCCGATCTCCAGCACGGACACGTCGAAGGTGCCGCCGCCGAGATCGAACACGAGGATGGTCTGGTCGGACTCCTTGTCCAGGCCGTAGGCCAGCGAGGCCGCGGTGGGCTCGTTGATGATGCGCTTGACCTCGAGGCCGGCGATCTTGCCGGCGTCCTTGGTGGCCTGGCGCTGGTCGTCGTTGAAGTAGGCGGGCACGGTGATCACGGCGCCGTCGACGGTCTCGCCCAAATACGCTTCGGCGTCGGTCTTGAGCTTCTGCAAGATCATGGCGCTGATCTCAGGCGGGGAGAACTGCTCGCCGTTGGCCTCCACGCGAGCGTCGCCGTTGGTTCCGGAGACGACCTTGTAGGGAACGATCGACTCCTCCTCGCGCACCTCGGCCTCCTTGCGGCCCATGAAGCGCTTGATCGAGAAGACGGTGTTCTGCGGGTTGGTGACGGCCTGGCGCTTGGCGACCGTGCCAACGAGACGCTCGCCGGAGGCCGCGAAGGCCACGACGGAGGGGGTGGTGCGACCGCCCTCGGCGTTCTCGATGACGGTGGGCTCGCCTCCCTCCAGGACGGCCATGCAGGAGTTGGTGGTACCGAGGTCGATGCCTATGGTCTTGCCCATTCGTGAAGCTCCTTGCAATACGCTTTATAAAATCTGAGTGGCAGTATGGCAGATTTTTTGCCAACCATCAATCAATCTTCTCGACGGCGGTGCTTTTGGCGGCGGCGGAGATGCGGAGGGCCAGCTCGGTCTCGAGCCTGCCCTGGGGGGTGTCCAGCTCGACGCCAAACAACTCTCTTACCCGCCCCAGGCGATAACGCACGGTCTGGCGATGCACGTGAAGTTCGGCGGCCACCGGTGGGATGCTGCCCTGATGGCGCAGCCAGGCGAGCAGGGTCTGCTCGAAGCGCTCGCGGGTGCCCGCGGGCAGCACGGCCAGCGGACCGAGCCGACGCTCGACCAGCTCGGCGGCCAGGGCGGGGTCACGGTGCAGGAGCAGCGTGAGCAGATGATCCGCGCACACGAGCAACTCGCTTGAGGGCAGCACGCCTTCCACCTGCAAGCGCACCCCGGCTCGCGCGCGGGCGAAGCTGAGCGCGGCTGCGGCGGGCGCCACGGTGGGACCGAGCGCGACACAGCGAATGCCCTCGCGGGCGACACGCGCGACGGCGCCCGCAATCTGCTCGCGTCGGCCCCTGCGGTCGGGGTCCGCGATCAAGACGCAGGTCAGCTCCTGCATCCGCGCGCCGATCGCGCCGCCGCCGATCAGCGCGGTCAGGCGGGTGGCGTCCCCGAGGTCTCCTCCCAGGTCGCCGACCGGGCAGGCCAGGGCGGCAAGTGTCGCGGGCAGCTCCCAGCCGGCATCCAGCGCCGCGGCACGCAGCACCCGCTCCTCCGGCGGCTCGTTGGCTTCGACCAGTAAGCGCACCAGACGGCGGCGGCGGCGCTCCTGCTCGCCCGCAAGCTCCGCCTGGGCCTCGGCGTAGCCCTCGACGCTGCTGGCCGAGATCTCCTCGATGTAGGCGAACATCGACTCCGCCAGCAACGACACCGTGGCGGCGTCCGCGCCGTGCTCGCGAGCCACGTCGGAGAGGCGCCGCCAGGAGAGTCGCGCGCCGAGGCGATAGGCGGCCTGGAGCGCATCCAACCCGCGGCCCGCGCGCTGCTCGCCGCGTCCCAGCGCGTGGTAGACGCCGAGACTGGCCACGGCGGGCCCCTCGGTGCCGCCCACGAGATCGACGAACTGCTGAAGCCCACGCTGCACCCCGGCCCGCAGACCGCGCCCGAAGTCCCCGCGCAGGGGTCGGCGGTACTCGGCGATGGCGCGACCGATGTCGGCAATCACCTCGTCGGCGAGAGCAGGCAGCGCGGGCGCCAGCACCCCGGCGAGGGCGGGGTCCAACCGTGCCCAGGGCCGCTCGCTTTGTGCTGCGGAGAGTTCCAAACTCCCGTCACTTTGTTTTGATCGCATAGAAAACCGGCCTTTATTAGTGACGCCGATGACGAGAAATCGCTAAAACTCTGCCTATATGCTCAAAGCATGACCAGATTGGAGCGCAACGTCAACATCGCGGCGGTCATCGTTCCCTTCGCCGGGGTGATCGTGGCCGCGATCCTGCTCTGGAGGAGCCTGCTGGGACCACGCGATCTGGCGATCTTCGCGGTGATGTATCTGCTGACCGCGATCGGGGTCACGGTGGGCTTTCACCGTCTGCTGACCCACCGCGCCTTCCAGACCCACGCCTGGATGCGCCACGCGCTCGCGATCCTGGGGTCGATGTCGCTCCAGGGAGGGGTGATCGACTGGGTGGCCGACCATCGCAAGCACCACACGTTCACCGACGAGGAGGGCGACCCGCACAGCCCCCACGCGGGCCACGGCGCCGGTCTGGGTGGGATGCTGAGCGGCCTCTGGCACGCACACGTGGGCTGGTTGTTCGAGACCCACGGCCAGGCGTCCTCGCGCCGCTTTGCGCCGGATCTCCTGGAGGACGCGAGGATGCGCGCCATCAACCGCAGGTTCCCGCTGATCGCGCTGTTCACGCTCGTGCTGCCCTTCGTGCTCGGGTTCGGGCTCAGCGGCGGTTCGCTGCGCGCGGGGCTGACGGCGCTGCTGTGGGGTGGCCTGGTGCGGATCTTCCTGGTTCACCACATCACCTGGAGCATCAACTCGATCTGTCACTTCTTCGGCAGCCGCCGCTTTGCGACGGGGGACCGGTCGACCAACGTGTTCTGGCTGGCCCTGCCCTCGCTGGGCGAGGCCTGGCACCACAATCACCACGCGTTCCCACGCTCGGCCTTTCACGGCCTGCGCTGGTATGAGCTGGACCCCTCGGGCTGGCTGATCCTGGCGATGGCGCGCGTCGGGCTGGCCTGGGACGTGGTGCGGGTGACACCGGAGCGCGAGCGCGCCAAGCTGGCGCCGCAGACGTGACAGGCGCAGACGTGACATCCAGCCACGGACGCGTTACCTTCAACAGATGAACATCGCCGCGGTAAAGCCCAGGCTGCGCGGCGTATCCCACCAGTACGCGTTCTTCGTCTCGCTGGCCTGCGGGGTGGGCCTAATCCTCGCCGCCTCGGACGGTCGGGCGCGGGCGGCGGCGGCGATCTATGCGGTCGCGGTGTCGGGGCTGCTGGGCACGAGCGCGCTGTACCACCGCGTGACCTGGCGGCCGGGACCGCGGCGCTGGATGCGGCGCCTGGATCACTCGATGATCTTCGTGCTGATGGCCGGCACCTACACCCCGGTCGCGCTGTTGGCGCTGTCGGGCTCGCTGTCACGGATCATCCTGATCGTGGTGTGGGCCGGAGCGGCGGCGGGCGTGGTCTTCAAGCTGGTCTGGATCGATGCGCCGAAGTGGCTGTTCGCCGCGGTCTACCTGGCCCTCGGCTGGGTCTCGGTGGCGATCTTTGGGCAGCTTCCCGGCGCGATCGGCTGGCTGGGCGTCTCGGGGCTGGCCGCGGGCGGACTGCTCTACACGGCGGGCGCGATCATCTACGCCACCGGCCGCCCCAACCCGGTGCCGGGGGTCTTCGGCTACCACGAGGTCTTCCACGCGCTCGTGATCGCGGCGGCCGGGCTGCACTACGCGGTGATCGCCTTCGCCGTCCTGCCGCGCGGCTGAGCCTCGAACAACCCACGGCTGGGGCACATCCGCGCCAGGTCGCAGCTCGCGCAGGCCGGTGAGCGCGCGTGGCATGTGCGCCGTCCGTGGCGCAGGAGGTTGACGTGCAGCTCCAGCTCCTCCCCGGGTGGGGTGAGCGCGAGCATCTGGTCGTGGAGACGCTCAAACGGCGCGCCGGGCTCCAGCAGCTCAAGGCGCATCCCGACACGCGAGACATGCGTATCCACGGGCACGTCGCGCAGGCCGTAGGAGAACAGCAACACGCAGGCGGCGGTCTTGCGGCCCACCCCGGGCAGCGCGATCAGGTAGTCGCGCGCCTCGGCGACCGGGGCGCAGCGCATCCACTCCAACGACAGTGGCTCCCGCGGATCGCGAGGGTCAGAGGCGATCGCCGCGAGGATCGCCTGGATGCGGGCGGACTTGACCTTGGAGATGCCGCCGGGACGTATCGCCTCCTCGATCAGGCCCACGGGGGCCGCGAGGACCGCGGCCCAATCGGTCGCGCTCACGGCTGCGTCCGTGCCCGTGGCGACGACGGCAAAGCGCTCGCGCAGGCGTAGGAAGGCGACGTCGCGGTTGCGGTCGTTGGTGCTCTGGGAGAGGACCGTCAGCACCAGCTCGTCCAGGGGCCGTCCGTGGGGGGCCATCACGGGGATGCCGTACACGGTCCGCAGCCGATCGCGAATCGCGCGCACCCGCCGTGCGGTCGGGGGCTTCCAGGTGGCGGCGTCGCGCGCGGGTGCGGTCGGGCCGGTCATGGACCCACGCTATATCCTCGCCGGGTGCCCGAGGTGAGCGACCACACCGACGCGCTCGACGGCCTGCCGGTGTTCTGGCGCAGCGCGCCGACGCCACGCGAGGGAACGACGCCGCCGCTCTACCTGCACGGGGTGCCGACGAACTCCAACGACTGGCTGGAGTTCCTCGCGCGCTCGGGGGGCCTGGCCCCGGACCTCCCGGGCTTCGGACGCTCGGGCAAGCCGGGCAACTTCGACTACACGATCGAGGGCTACGCGGACTTCATCGAGCGCTTCCTCGAACTGGTGGGCGTCGAGCGGGTGAGCCTCGTGGTGCACGACTGGGGCTCGGTGGGCCTGGCCTTCGCCCAGCGCCACCCGGAGCGGATCGAGCGCCTGGTGATCATCAACGCGATCACGTTCCTGCCGGGCTACCGCTGGCACCGGATCGCGCGGATGTGGCGCACGCCGCTGCTGGGCGAGCTGGTGATGGGCACGACCAACCGCCGCACCCTGCGCGTGACCTCCAGAGAGGGCAACGTGACGCCCGGGCCGATGCCCGAGACCTGGCTCTCGACGGTGCTCGACCACTTCGACCAGGGCACCCAGCGAGCGATCCTGCGCCTTTACCGCAGCTCGCCCCCGGAGAAACTGGCGGCGGCGGGCGCCAAGCTTGCGACGCTCACGATGCCGGCACTGGTGGTGTGGGGCGCGCGCGACCCCTACATCGCGCCGAGCTTCGGGGAGCGTTACGCACAGGCACTGCCGAACGCCGAGCTGTTCACGCTCCCCGATGCGGGCCACTGGCCCTGGCTGGACCGCCCGGAGGTCATCGACCGCGTGGTCGGGTTCCTCGCGGAACCCTGAGCGGTGCGCGCGCGTGAGTGGCTGGGGGCACCGTGGGTCCTGGCGACTGGTCTCGCGCTGGCGGGAGCCGCGGCGTATCTGATCTGGAGTCCTTCCTCGGCGGACCTGGCCGCCGCCACATACCGCAGCGATCTGTTCGCACGGGTTGGTTTTGCGCTGCGCGACCACGGCTGGTACGCGGCCCACGGCCACTATCTGCCGGGCTATTCGCTGCTGGCGCCCGCCCTCGGGGCGCTGCTGGGTGTGCGGGTGGTGCTGGCGCTCGCGGCGGTCGCGGCGAGCGCGCTGTTCGGCCTGCTCGCGGCGCGGGTGTTTACCTCTATCACCGCAGCGCGGGCCGCGGCGGTCTGGTTTGCGCTGGGCTTCTCGGCCGGGCTGCTCTCGGGACGCGTGCCGTTTGACCTCGGCTTCGCGATCGGCCTGGGCTCGCTGCTGGCGCTCGTGGGACGGCATTCCCGGTTGGCATTGGTGCTGGCACTCGGAACAAGCATCGCCAGTCCGATCGCGGGCCTGTTTCTGGTGCTGGCCGGTATCGCTTTGGCGCTCTCATCGAACGACCGCAGCGGCGGTTTGGCGCTCGCGGCCGCCGCACTGACACCGATCGCGGTGCTGGCGGTGGCGTTTCCCGAAGGTGGGTGGGAGCCTTTCGCGGCATCAGCGTTCTGGCCGGCGCTCGGCGCGGTGCTGCTGCTCGCACTGCTGCTGCCGCAGGGTGGCCTGACACAACGGGGACACCGCGCGCTCCGCGCCGGCGCGGCCCTATACGCGGTGGGGCTGGTGGGGGCCTTTGCGCTGCGCACCCCCGTAGGGGGAAATGCGGTACGCCTGGGCGCGCTGATGGCCGGACCGCTGCTGGCGGGGGTCCTCTGGGAGCAGCATCGGCGGGTGCTACTGCTGCTGCTCCCGGCGCTTCTGTACTGGCAATTGGTGGCGCCGATCCGTGACGTCAGGGCACTCGCCGGCGATCCCTCGGTGCGGGCGTCCTATTACGCGCCACTGCTGAGCGAGCTGCGCGACCTCACCGGCGGACGCTCGACGCGTGTTGAGATCCCCCTGACGCGGGCTCATTGGGAGGCGGCCTTCGTGGCGGGCCATGACGGCATCTCACTGGCGCGGGGGTGGGAGCGCCAGCTCGACACGCGCTACGCGGCGCTGTTCTACCGCCCAAGCCTGACGCCGTTGGCATATAGGGCTTGGCTGAAACTGAACGGGGTGGCTTTTGTGGCACTGCCCGACGTGGATCTGGACTATGCGGGGCGGGCCGAGGGAGAACTGCTCGCGGGCGGGCTGCCGTACCTGCGCGAGGTGTGGCGCTCGCCGCATTGGCAGCTGTTTGAGCTGGAGCACTGAGACGGAGCACCGGCAGGCGGGTTGGCGGCGCGATAGGCTTCGTCTCGATGGTCGCTCGCCTCCGCCTCCTCCAGGCGCGGGTCCTGCCGCAGGGATGGCTGGACGTTCTGCGCCAGGTTCTGCTCTTCGGGGCGGCCTATCTCGCCTACCGGCTGGTGCGCGGAATGGTCGAGGGCGACGCCGGGGCGGCGTTTCAGCACGCGCGGGATCTGATCCAGATCGAGCGCACGATGCACTTCTTCGTGGAGCCCAGCGTGCAGGCGTGGGCTTCGGGCAGCCACCTCTTGATGGGCGTGGCGAGCTGGCTCTACGTGAACGCGCAGACCTCGGTCACGTTGGCGGCGCTGGTCTACCTCTACCTGCGCCACAACCGCTCGTTCTACTTCGTGCGCAACATGTTCATGATCGCGATGGGCATCGCGCTGGTGGCCTACACGGTCTTCCCCACGGCCCCCCCGCGCTTCATGCCCGAGTGGGGCTTCATCGACTCGGTTTCGGACTTCACGGGCCTGCACGTATCGCACGCGAGCGCCTCGATGACTTCGCTGTTCAACCCGTACGCGGCGGTGCCCTCGATGCACGTGGCGTTCGCGCTGATGATCGGCTGGCCGCTGGCGCGGCTGGTGCGCCCCAGGGCGCTGCGGGTGCTGTGGTTCGGGTACCCCTTCCTGATGGCGTTCGTGATCGTGGCCACGGCCAACCACTTCATCTTCGACGCGCTGCTGGGAGCACTGACGGCGGGCATCTCGGCGTACGGCGCGCTGTGGCTGGCGCGGGCCCGGCCCCAGGTGTGGAACTTCTCGGCCGCGCCCACGGCCTTCTCCGCGGCACCACAGGCGTTCGCGGCCGCGCCGCAGACGTCGGTCTCGGCCCGCCTCGGGGCAAGTGGCTGAGGAATGCTTTAGCGATGGCCCCGAGACACACACCGGTACGACCCACCCGCGGTGGCTCGCGCGCACGACGCGGGGCACGGGCCGGCGCGAGCACGGCGCAGCGACGCGAGCAGGTGCGCAGCCGTCTGATCGAGTCGCGCCTGACGCCGAACGCGATCTCGCTGACGGGCCTGGCGCTGAACGTGCTGGCCGCGGTCTTGGTGTGGGAACAGCTTTTCTTCCTGGGCGGCCTGGCGTTCATCGTGGGCTCGATCATGGACACCCTCGACGGGCGCTACTCGCGGATGTCGGGCAAGGGCACCCCCTTCGGGGCGTTCCTGGACTCGACTCTGGACCGGATCGAGGAGGGCATCGTGCTGACGGCGGTGGCGGGGTACTTCGCGCGCCACGGCAACCAGACCGCGGCGGCGGGCGTGGTGGTGGCGGTGCTGGCTTCGCTGATGGTTTCCTACACCCGCGCCCGCGCGGAGGCCCTGGGGGTGGAGTGCAAGGTCGGGATCGCCACGCGCCCGGTGCGTGTCGTGATCCTCTCGATCGGCCTGCTGTTCGCCACGGGCGCCACACTGGGCAGCTTCGAACTGCTCGAGCCCGCGGTGTACGTGCTGGCGGGACTGAGCGTGATCACAGTGGCGCAGCGCATCTGGCACGTGCGCGGCGCGCTCTCCTCAGACCCGGTGTGACCAGGCGCCGCCGTCGGAGTACATAGACCCGAACTTCCACAAAGGACATCTCACCCGTGACCATCACACAGCAGAGCAACGGCAACGGCGCGGCCGCCAACGGCTTGGCCCGACGTCAGACCGACAAGGTACGCGTCGCCATCATCGGCGTGGGCAACTGCGCCTCGGCGTTCGTGCAGGGCGTGCAGTACTACGCGGACGCCAACCCCAACGAGCAGGTCCCCGGCCTGATGCACGTGGACCTGGGCGGCTATCACGTCCGCGACATCGAGTTCACGGCGGCCTTCGACATCGACCGCACGAAGGTCGGCAAGGACCTGGGCCAGGCGATCTGGGCGGGACAGAACAACACCATGAAGTTCGCCAAGGTTCCTCGCAGCCTGGGTGTGCCGGTCTACCGCGGCATGACCCACGACGGCCTGGGCAAGTACCTCAAGCAGAAGATCACGAAGGCCCCGGGCGAGACGGCGGACATCGTGAAGATCCTGAAGGACACCCGCACCGACGTGGTGGTGTCCTATCTGCCGGTGGGCTCCGAGCAGGCCACCAAGTGGTACGTCGAGCAGATCCTTGAGGCGGGCTGTGGCTTCGTGAACTGCATCCCGGTGTTCATCGCCCGCGAGGACTACTGGGACAAGCGCTTCCGCAAGGCCGGGCTGCCGATCGTGGGCGACGACATCAAGTCGCAGGTGGGCGCCACGATCGTGCATCGCACGCTGGCACGCCTGTTCGCGGACCGGGGCGTGAAGATGCTGCGGACCTCCCAGCTGAACGTGGGGGGCAACATGGACTTCTACAACATGCTTGAGCGCGAGCGGCTGGAGTCCAAGAAGATCTCGAAGACCAACGCGGTGACGTCGATCATGGACCACAAGCTGCCGGCCGAGGACGTTTACATCGGACCGTCGGACTACGTGCCGTGGCTGACGGACCGCAAGTGGGCCCACATCCGGGTCGAGGGCCAGGCCTTCGGCGACGTGCCCCTGAACGTGGAGCTGAAGCTAGAGGTGTGGGACTCGCCGAACTCGGCGGGCATCGTGATCGACGCGGTGCGCTGCTGCAAGCTGGCGCTGAACCACGGCGTGGGCGGACAGCTGGACGGGCCGTCGTCCTACCTGATGAAGTCGCCGCACAACCAGCGCCCGGACGATCAGGCGCGGGCGGAGACCGAGAAGTTCATCGGCAAGTACACGGGCAAGCCGGGCACCAAGCCGAAGGTGGCGCCCAAGCGCAAGGCGCCGGCGAAGACGAAGGCAGCCGCCGCGAAGTAGTGCTGAGGATCGCTCACGTAACTCCCTATCCGTGGGAGGAGCCGCACGAGGTCAACACCTACGTGCGGCGGGTGAGCGCCGACCTGTCGCGGCGAGGGCACCGGGTGCTGGTGCTGGCGCCCTCGCGCTCGGCTGAGCAGGTGCGGGCTTCGCGGCGAGTGTTGCGCGCGGCCCGGGGGGACCCGGGTTCGCTCCTGAACGGAACCGACGGCGGCGCTCCGGCGGTGATCGCGGTGGGCGAGGTGCTGGACGTGCCCACCGGCGCGCGACTGCGGGCGGGGGCGCTGCCGATCGACGTGGCGCGCACGGTGGAGGATCTGCTGGGGAGGGTGCCGCTGGACTTCGTGCACGTGCACGAGCCGTTCGCGCCGAGCACGTCGAGCGCGGCCCTGCGCCATTCGCGTTCGCTGAACGTGGGGTCATTCCACGCACCGGTCGAGCCGGTGCTCTCGACGCAGGTGGCGCGCCGCTTCGTGGAGACCTTCTTCGGGCGCCTGGACGCGCGCACGGCGAGCTTCGCGGCCACGGCGAGACTGATGGAGCGCCACTTCCCGGCGAGCTACGAGGTGGTGCTCCCGGGCTTGGACCCGACTCCGCCCGCCACTGCCGGGGTTGGCACGGGCGAGCCCTTGCGGGTGCTGTTCATCGACCACGAGGAGCGCGCGGCGCTGCGGCTGTTCATCCGCGCGCTGCGCCACCTGGACCCCGATCTGCCCTGGGAGGCGACGGTGCTGAGCGCGCGCGGGGAGTCAAGCTCGGCGCCGCTGCGGGCATCGCTGCGCGAGCGGGTGCGGTTCCTGACGCCCGAGGACGCGGGGGAAGCGCAGCTGCTCGCGAGCAGCGACGTGGTGGTATGCGCATCGGAGGGCGCCCTGCCGGCGCCGACGTCGCTGCTGCGGGCGCTGGGCGCGGGGGTGGTCGGGGTGGCATCCCGCGTGCCGGTCTACGAGGAGGTGCTCGGCGAAGGCGAGCGCGGGTTGCTGTTCGAGCCGCGCGACGCGGACACCCTGGCGGCGCAGCTGGGGAGGTTGATCGCCGACGCCGAGCTGCGCAAACGCTTGTCGGACGCGGGGAGCGCGTTTGGCGCGGGGCTGCTCTGGGAGCGCACCACGACCGAGCTTGAGGACGTCTACCGGCGGGTGGCGGCGCGCCGGCACCCGCAGAGCGGGGACCCCGTGCTGCGCAAGCGTCTGGCGAGCAGACCGCTGATCGACGTGGACTTGCACATGCACACCGATCACTCCTCGGACTGCGCGACGCCGGTCGAGGTGCTGCTGGCGACGGCCCGCGAACAGGGCCTCGGGGCGATTGCCGTCACCGACCACAACGAGGTCTCCGGGGCACTGGACGCGCGCGCGAAGTCCGCGGCGGCGGGGGTCAAGGTGATCGTGGCGGAGGAGGTCAAGACGGCCAACCAGGGCGAGGTGATCGGCCTGTTCATCGAGGAGAAGATTCCGCGCGGGATGACCCTCGCGGAGACGGTGGCGGAGATCAAGCGTCAGGGGGGGCTGGTGTACGTGCCCCATCCGTTTGACCGGATGCACTCGGTGCCCGACTACGAGCATCTGCTCACGATCATCGACGAGGTGGACGCGATCGAGGTGTTCAACCCGCGGGTGGCGATCGGGGCGTTCAACGAGGAGGCGGCCCGCTTCGCGGCCAAGTACCGGATCGTGGCGGGGGCGGGCTCGGACTCCCATGTCGCCCAGGGTTTGGGCTCGGTGCGGATTAGGATGCGCGACTTCGACGGGCCGCAGGAGTTCCTGGAGTCGCTGCGCGAGGCGGAGATCATCACGCGCCCCACGAGCCTGCTGTACGTGCAGGCCCTGAAGTTCCTCGAGACCAAGGCCACCCCGGCCCCCGCGAGGCGCGCCAGAAGGGCGAGAAGGGTGCGTCGGGCGACGGGCGGATGACGCAACTGTTGGTGCACCTCCAAGGACAACCCGGGGCGCCGTCAAAACAGTCGATGTCGATGCCGGCAACCGATGACGAGATTCGTGAGAAGTACCTGGAGCGCGCGATCCGCGAGCTGAACTCGCTGACCCGCGAGCTACAAGCCTGCCCGCACTGCCCCCGCGGCAACCTGATGCCGGTGCTCGGCTCGGGCCACCCCCAGGCGGACATCATGCTGCTCAAGCACGCACCGCTACCCTCAGAGATCGAGGAGGGCGTCGCCTTCTACGGCCGTTCGGGCGGGGCGCTCATGAAGTCCCTCAAGCGCCTCTCGATCGACCCGCTGGTGGTGTACGGCACGCTCTGCGTGAAGTGCCCACTGAGCGACTCCTCGCTCGCGGACCCGGCCTGCATCGCGCACGTCGCCGAGGAGATCGCGATCGTACAACCCAAGATCGTCGTCGTGATGGGCGCCGAAGCGCTCGCGCTGCTCGGGGATCTCGACATCCCGCTCTCACGGCCGCTGCACGACCGCACAGGCGAGCTACAAAAGCTAACGCCGTCGATCGACGCGCTGTATGTGCCGAACATCGATGAGTCCCTGGACGAACAGGACGCCAAGCGCGAGTTCTGGGATGCCTTTCGTGTCCTGGGCGACTGGTACGCGGCGCAGCCGCCGTACTGATCTCCACGAAAGACCGTCGGCTACATCGGGGTGCGGCTCCCTGCCGGTGGGGCAGGCCTCACGGCCTGCCCCACCCTGTAGTCATCTTCGGATGATTGTAATTTGGACCCAGGCGAGCCTCTAAACGAATTTCTCGCCTTCGCCAATTATGACCCCTTTCAGCGTACCCACTTTGTTCGTGAGGTTCGTGATTCCCATACAACCCAATCCAAGCGAGGTCGCCGTCGATGTAATGCCTTCTACTTTGAAATTCATTTCGAGGTTCGTGCCGACGTTGGTGAAATCTATTTTCGTGAGATTTGAGTTTTTAGTAACCGGGACTTTAATTTCACAGGTCGATGGTGCCGTGAAAACGCATTCCGTCAGGACCGATAAGACCGCTTTGTTGGAACCGGAAGATTGCTTAAGTTCAAGGCTGCACGGTTTCATAGTCAAGTTGGTGCCAAATGCGGTGCACGTGCCCCATTTGGTCACTTTGAGTACTTGGTGTGCACCTTTTTTGGTTGCTTCTTGTTTTGTAAGCGAGAAAATGGACCATTCGCCCACGACGCTTTTACAAATAAAGGTCAAACCTTCGTCCGTGAATGACATTTCGGTAGCTGAGCTTGAGCCGGTGGTTTTCGCATTGCTTGATTCAAATAACGCAAAGGCCGGGCTCGCTGCAAACGCAACCAGCCCAATGACCACGCCGCTCCCGATTATCGCCTTTGTTTTACTCATGTCTTTGTAGCTCCTAGTAAGTTGCGTATTTCAACTCAGTGGCGGGTAAGCCCCCGTGGCCCACCCCACCTGTTCTAACTGACTCGTATGCCGCCAAAGATAGCTTTGTGTTCTAAATAAATTTTACTCCTTCGAGCACTACAAGCCCTTTCTCTGTACCCACCGAGTTTGTGGCGTTTGTGACCCCTATGCAACCAAAACCAAGTTTGCTAGCTACCGAAGTAACGTGTTCTACGCCAATGTGCAGTTCAGTGCCTCCGCCAAGGTTGGTGAGATCTATTTTTGTGAGATTTGAGTTCGCAGCACTGGCCGGCACTTTAATTGCACAAGCAAATGGCGCTTCGATGATGCATTCCGTCAAAACCGACGAGACAGCCTTATTGGCACCAGAAGATTGTTTAAGTTCAAAGCTGCACGGTTTTACAGACGCGGAAAAACCAAACGCCGTGCATGTACCCCAGTTTGTTACTTTGATGACCATATGTGCACCGGTTTTCGTTGCTTCTTGTTTCGTAAGCGAGAAAATCGACCATCCGCCCACGACGCTTTTACAAACTACCGACGCACTTTCGTCCGTGAACGTCATTTCGCCAGAGGTACCTATACCCGTAGTGCTTGCGCTAGTAGATTCAAACAATGCAAACGCAGGACTGGCAGCAAATGCGAACAGGCCGACAATCACGGCCATGCCAAACATCGCCTTTGACTTACTCATCTCGTCATGCCTCCTTGTCACTTCTAAAGTGATTTATTACACACTTTCTCGTCACTTTTGTGCGAGTGGTTCCAGGCTACAGGGGCGGCTTTCCGTAGCCCGCCCCTGCCTGTTACTGACAGGTATCTCGATAAAAGCCCGATGGCTAGATAGATTTCTCTCCTTCGCCGACTATAATTCCTTTAAAAGTGCCAACTGAGTTTGTGAGGTTCGTAATACCTATGCAACCAATTCCGAGTGAGGTCGCCGTCGACGTAATGTGCCCTATGTTCAAGTTCGCTTCAAGGTTTTTGCCGACGTTGGTGAGATCTACTTTCGTGAGATTTGAGTTCGCAGCACTGGCCGGGACTTTAATTTCACAAAGCCCTGCCACTATAAAGCTACATTCGCTCAGAACCGACAGGACAGCTTTATTGGAGCCAAGGGCTTGTTTAAGTTCCACGTCACACGATTTTGCGGTCTCAGGGAAACCAAGTCCCGTGCACGTGCCCCATTTGCTTATTTGGATGATCTCGTGTGCACCAGTTTTGGTTGCTATTTGTTTCGTGAGCGAAAAAATGGACCATTCACCCGTGGCAGCTTTACAGTCTTGGGTGGCGCTTTCGTCTGTGAACGTCAATCCGGCAGCGGTAGCTGTACCCGTCGTTTTGGCGTTTTCTGATTCAAACAACGCAAAAGCAGGACTGGCGGCAAATGCGAACAGGCCGACTATCACGGCCATGCCAAACATCGCCTTTGACTTGCTCATCTTGTTATGCCTCCTTGTCACTTGTAGTAACTTATCACCAACCGCCCCCTGCGCTTTGTGCGAATGGACCCAGACTAACGGGTGGGGTGAGCCTCCGTGACCCACCCCACCTGCTTTTACTGATTTATATCTCGAAGGACAGCCTGAAGGCTAAATAAATTTCTCGCCTTCGCCTATTACGATCCCTTTCTCCGTGCTATTTGAGTTTGTGAGGTTCGTAATTCCGGGACAACCAAATATTCCAATTTTGTTCGCCGTCGATGTAATGTGCGCTACGTTGACGTTCGCTTCCATGTTTTTGCCGACGTTGGTGAGATCTACTTTCGTGAGATTAGTGTTCGCCGCACTGGCCGGCACTTTAATTTCACAAGCCCCTGACACTGTGATGATACATTCGGTCAAAACTGACGACACAGCTTTATTGGAACCAGGAGATTGTTTAAGTTCAAAGCTGCACGGTTTTACAGTCGCGGAAATACCAAACGCCGTACATGTGCCCCATTTGGTTACTTTGATGACCTGGTGTGCACCCGTTTTTGTTGCTTCTTGTTTTGTAAGCGAGAAAATGGACCATTCGCCCGTGGAGGCTTTACAGACTACCGTCGCGCCTTCGTCCGTGAATGTGGTTTCAGCAGCAGTACCTGGACCCGTCGTTTTTGCGTTTTCTGATTCAAACAACGCAAAAGCAGGGCTCGCTGCAAATGCGAACAGGCCGACTATCACGGCCATGCCAAACATCGCCTTAGACTTGCTCATCTCGTTATGTCTCCTTGTCACTTGGATAGTTACTTATTATCAAGCATCCAAATAATTGGACACCAGAGATGATCCACCCATCTAGGCATCCAGGCAAGTGGAGAGCCAAGGAAGCAGCATCGCAAGCAGGCCCTAGCTCAACACACAGTCGATTTCCACCTGGAAAACACCGCGTTCTGAAGCGTGGATGAGGGAGTCGTCCGTGCGTGATTGTTTGCTATGGCTCGTTTCTGACCTTGCTGCTTTGCCGCACAATGCCCTTCTTTAGGACGCCGGTGCACACGCGCCGCGGACATCCTCCGTACTCCGACGGCCCCTCATTTCGTACCACCGACGCTGGGGCCCAATGCCGGACGCGTCCGTACCTCGGATAGACCGCCCGCAGAAAGCTTAGGCGTGTGTTTCTTACTAAAGGAGTCTCTGGATTCTTCAATGGGGGAGCGACATATTTGAGCCAGCTCGCCGCTGGGCACTTGCCCGTCCTTCGCTCGTTTCTGGCTGTTTGGTTACGATGCGCGAAAGTCGCCACGTGGCCACCGGAACATCTAGAGAGGTCGCTATTCGCTGAGCAACGTGGGTGGAGCGTCCGAACGAGAGAGGGAGCAATGACGAGTAGACTTCGCTTCGAGGGGAACGGCTTGTCTCGACTGTCAGGTCGAGGGGGACATCGACGACTGCCCGCGCTGGGAGTCTTCGTATGCACCCTGTCGTGGCTAATGTTTTTCGCTGCTCAGGCGCCCGCGCAGTTCACGCACCCGCTTACCGGCTCCTTCGGCCCGGAAGGCTTGCTTTCGAGCGCTACTTTCTCGAATGTTCAGGGCATCGCCGTCGACCAATCCAGCGGCGATGTCTACGT
This sequence comes from uncultured Solirubrobacterales bacterium, assembly GCA_963813115.1. Taxonomy (GTDB): domain Bacteria; phylum Actinomycetota; class Thermoleophilia; order Solirubrobacterales; family Solirubrobacteraceae; genus Palsa-744. The sequence continues at coordinate 698,760 of CAWEXS010000002.1, read as the reverse complement.
CTACGACACTGGCGCAGCGGGCGGCTCCATCTATAGGTTCAACGCAGCCGGAGAACCGGTGAGCTTCTCCGCCCTGGGAGCGAATGCGATCACAGGGGTCGGCGGGCAGCTCGACGACGAAAACGAGATCGCAATCGACAGCTCTACGGGTCCAGCCGCGGGTGACATCTACGTTGCCAACGCAACCACGTCGGTATTTACGGCGCCGACGGGGCCCCGATCGAAGTCGGCGGAGTTCCGGCCGACCTGAATGGCGGCGTCTCCGGGCGAAGTCCCGGGCGCCCCCTGGGGGGCGCCATGCGGTGTGGCGATCGATCCAGACGGCAATGTCTACGTGGGTCTCGCGAGTGGACACGTCAACAAGTACACGCCGACCGCAAATCCGGTGAGCAACACCGCCTATGTAGCCTCGCTGTGGGGCCTCACCGGCGAAGTCTGCAACATAGCGGTCGACCCGACGGGCAACGTCTACGCCGACACATGGTCGGCGGGGCCTGTGATTATGTACGCACCCTCTCAGTTCAGCCCGATCGAACTGGCCGCAGAAGGCATCACGGTCGATGCCGGCGCCGGTAGCACGCTCGCCGCCAACCCCTCTCCGAGCAGTCAGATCCTTTACGTCAACGAGAGAAACCTCGTCGCCGAATATGAAATCTCCTCAGAAGCGCGACGTATCGGCACCTTCGGTGGTACAGGCGCCGGAGCCCTCAGCGGCACCTCCTTCGGTGTGGCAGGCAATGCCACAGGCGAAGTGTATGTAGCCGATGGCAACGGCAGGGTCGACATCTTCGGTCCCAGGGAAGTGGCTCCTGTACATGTCGGCAGCGAGTACGCGTTCAACGTCACTTCTACATCCGTGAGCTTGGGCGCACAGATCAACCCGGCCGGCACCGAGACCACCTACTACTTCCAGTACGGCACGGAAAACTGTTCCGAACACCCCAGCGCTTGCACGAGTGCACCACTCCCACCCGGCATCGACATCGGCGCTGGGGAAAGCGATCAGGCTGTGAGCACCCATATACAGGGTCTTGCCCCTGGCACGATCTACCACTACCGTGTGATCGCGGACAGCGAAAACGGCACAGTTGACGGCGAAGACGGGACCTTCCAGACCCGAGGACCCGGAGGACCGCCGGCGCTGGCCGACGATCGCGGCTGGGAGATGACATCGCCGCTGGACAAGAACAGTGCGCTACTCACCGGCATCGACAGCTATCCCACCGGTACGCTGGGAGGCCTCCTACAGGCTGCCGCAAACGGCGGCTCGATCGCCTACGCATCCAACGGCGCGTTCGCGAATCCCGCCGGAGCGCCGCTGTCCACCCAGTATCTCGCCACGCGTGGAGCCGGCGGCTGGTCAACGGTGAGTCTGATACCTCCGATCGAGACCGAATCCTATTTCGCGGTCGGCCAGGGAGGGCCCTACAAGGCCTTCTCCGAAGATCTGGCCGATGGGCTGTTCGTGAACGGAGAGAATCCGCAGATCCGCAACCCACCGCTGACACCGGATGCGCCAAGCGGCTACCAGGATTTTTATGTTCAGCGGCTTGCAAATGACAGCTTTCAGTCTGTGCTCACCAGCACACCGCCAGAAGCGCCGGCGGTTTTCGAACTGAAGTTCGCAGGAGCGAGTGCCGACCTCGCGCACGTGGTGTTCTCCACCGCCGCGGCGCTCACTTCACCGGCGACCCCGGGCTCCCCGGGCGTTGAAAACTTATACGAGTGGTTCGAGGGACATCTGCGTCTGATCAACATCCTGCCACATGAAACGACGGGAACTCCCGGCGCAGTTCTTGGGGGTCAGCATGCAAACCACCCCGGGGGGTTGCATCCCGTATCCGCCGACGGCTCTCGGATTTTTTTCACTTATGAAAACACACTCTATGTTCGCGAGAACGCCACAACAACCGTGCAGGTCGATGAATCAAAGGAAGGCCTTGAAAGCGGTGACGGTCAGTTCCAGACTGCCAGCAGCGACGGATCGCATGTCTTCTTCCTTGATAGACGCAAGCTGACCAGCGACTCGACGGCCTCTACCACGGGCCTTCAGCGACCTATACGAACTGAACCTCGACGACGGGCACTTGAGTGACCTCACAACTACGGATCCCGCGGGTGCCGACGTGCAGCGCGTGCTGGGCGCCAGCGAAGACGGCTCCTACGTATACTTCGTCGCCAACGGGGTCCTGGCGGCCGGTGCCTCCGCCCACACATGCTGCAACCTCTATGTCTGGCACAGAGGTGCCGGGCGCGACCACGAGGTTCATCGCCACCCTGTCCCTGGACGACAACCGTGAAGCGATCCTGAACGAGGCCAACTCGAGAGGAGAAGCCGACGACTGGGCGCCTGAGATCAAGAATCGGACCTCGCGGGTCTCACCTGACGGGCTGAGCGTTGTGTTCATGTCAGATGGCCATCTGACCGGATATGACACCACGCCGGTCAGCCCTGGCGACTGTCACGAAAACGTCCCGGGGACTGACCCGCCCGTCTTTACTCCTAAACCCTGCCAGGAGATCTATGTCTACAGCGCCTCCGGCGCGGGCCAGCTGAGCTGTGCCTCGTGCGATCCCAGTCGGGCACGGGCCATGGGAGGCGCGAGCATTCCCGGAGGAACAGAGTTCGAAGCCGACGGGGCGAGCTATCAGTCGCGCGTGCTCTCGGATGTGGAAGGACGCCCGCGCGTGTTCTTCGACAGCCGCAACGCGCTCGTATCGGCGGACACCAACGGCAAGCCGACGTCTATGAGTGGGAGGCGGCCGGACGTGGCAGCTGTGACGCCAACGGTGGCTGTGTAACGCTGATATCAAGCGGTACAAGCAGCACGGAATCCTCGTTTGCCGACGCTGACCTAGACGGGTCCGAATGTCTTCTTCCTCACCACCTCCCAGCTCGTCCCTCAGGACACGGATCGTCTCTATCGACCTTTACGACGCACGCGTCGACGGTGGTTTCGCGCCACCGCCTACGGCACCCGCATGTACGGCACGGGGTGTCAGGGGGTACCCTCCGCGCCTCCGATCTTCTCGACCCCATCGAGCGTCACTTTCAACGGCGTCGGCAACTTTGCCCCCCCACCCAAGCCAAAGGCGCTCACCCGCGCACAGAAGCTCGCAAAAGCTCTGCATGCCTGCCGTCTCAAGCACAGGCGAAAGCAGCGTGTTGCCTGCGAAGCCAAGGCCCGCAGTCGGTATGGCGGTCAAGAAGACAACCATCAAGAAGACCGCTAAGAGGAGGAAGTAACCATGGTCAAAAGACTGCTTACTCTCTTCACGACGGCCGCGGTTGCACTGCTTGGCTCAGCGCTGTCGCATCGGCTGACTTCGGCTTTCAGAGCTTTGAACTTCTGGCGAGCAATGCGGATGGGAGCGCTGCCACGCAGGCTGGGTCGCATCCCTATCAGCTGACGACAAGGTTTTTGTTCAACACCGAAGTGAGTGCCTTTGGACAAACCCTCCCGAGCGGTGCCGTCAGGGACATTCAGGCCACGCTTGCCGCCTGGGCTGGTCGGCAATACCACCGTGCTGCCCCAGTGCCGTCAGGAGGCGTTTGCGACGATACAGGAGGCTACGCCGGGACACACCAACAGCGGCCCGCTGTGCGCAAATTCCACTGTGGTCGGTTACGCGGCGCTCCATCTGCAGTCCGATCTTGCACAGCAGGGTATTTCCCGATCTTCAATCTCGTACCTCCTCCCGGCGCGCCGGCCGAATTCGGCTTCTCCGTAGTCCGGGCGTGCCGGTCGTGCTGGTTCCCTCCGTACGGACGAGCGGCGACTACACCCTACAGGTGGAAAGCAGAAACACCAGCCAGGGCACCACGTTCTTCGGCGGCGAAATCGTCTTCTGGGGGATACCGGGCGATCCACGGCACGACCCGATTCGCGGACGGTGTCTCGGCAACAGAGTTCCGTAACCGGACAACCTGCTGTCGACCGGGGAAGCGTGCCCGGGCGACGCGTCCTCCACCCCGCTACTCACCCTTCCAACCTCCTGCGACGGGCCCGCTGCAAAGCCTCGATCGTCGCCGACTCGTGGCAGGCTTCGGGGAACCGCCTATCCGACGGCCGCATCGACCTCGAGCGACCCGCGCTGGAAGCGCAGCCGCCTATGAAGCCACCGCCCATCGACGGCTGCGACCAGCTCGAATTCAGTCCCACGCTCAAGGTCTCGCCCGACACCTCGTGGGCCGACACACCGGCCGGCCTGACCGCCGAGGTCAAGCTCCCTCAGAAGGGCCTGAACAACCCCGAAGGCACGTCGACCGCGGACATCCGAGAACACCACCGTCACGCTCCCCAAGGGCGTCGTGATCAACCCCGGGCAGGCGGCGGGCCTACGGCCTGCCGGCCTCCGAAAACGGATTGGGCACCGAAAACCCGCCGTCGTGCCCGTCCGCGTCGAAGGTGGGCACGGTCGAGATCGAAACGCCTCTGCTGCGGGACAAGCTGACCGGCACGATCTACATGCTTCAGTCCAACCCGCCGAACCTGCAGCTGCTGGTCGCGGCCTCCGCCGACGGCGTGGCCGTGAAGCTGTGGGCGACGTGCACCTGAACGAGTCCACGGCGGCCAGCTCACGACGACGTTCTCGAACACGCCCCAACTGCCGTTCACCGACCTGAAGCTGTCCTTCAGCGGCGGCGCCCAGGCGGCGCTGGCGACCCCGAGCACGTGCGGCATCTACACCACGACCTCCGACTTCACGCCCTGGAGTTCACCCTTCCAGACCGACGCGTTCCCGACCGACTTCTTCGCGATCGACAGCCGGGCCGGGCGGCGACGCCTGTGCCTCACCGCTGCCCTTCAGCCCGTCGCTGATCGCGGGGTCGACCACCGATCAGGCCGGCGGCTACAGCAACTTCTCGCTGCTCTTGCAGCGGGGCGACGGTCAGCAGCGCATCTCGACGCTTCAGTTCAAGACGCCCGAGGGCCTGCTGGGCATGATCAGCAACGTACGGCCTCTGCCACGAGCCCCAGGCCTCCAGCGGCGACTGCCCGCGCGGCGAGCCAGATCGGGCACACCGTCGTCGAGGCCGGCCCCGGCCCCTACCCGCTGGTCGTCCCACAGCCGGGTCAGCCCCCCGCCCCGATCTACCTGACGGGCGGCTACAACGGCGCGCCGTACGGCCTCACGATCAAGGTTCCGCTGGTCGTGGGCCCCTTCACGCTGGAGACACAGGTCGTGCGCTCGCGAATCGAAGTCGATCCCCACACCACCCAGCTGACGGTCACCACCGATCCGATCCCCCCGATCATCGACGGGATCCCGACCGATCTGCGGACGATCAACGCCGTCATCGATCGTCCGGGGTTCATCTTCAACCCGACTAACTGCAGCGCGCAGTCGTTCTCGGGCACAGCGACCAGCACCGCAGGCGCGAGCGCCCCGATTTCGAGCCCCTTCCAGATGGGCTCGTGCCAGAGCCTGAAGTTCAAGCCGAACTTTAAGGTCTCGACGGCGGGGAAGTCATCGCGGCAGAACGGCGCCAGCCTGGACGCCAAGATCGTCTACCCCACGGGCGCGCTGGGAGCCAACCAGGCCAGCTCGCAGGCGAACATCGCAAGCGTCAAGGTGGACCTGCCAAAGCAGCTGCCCTCGCGCCTGACGACGTTGCAGAAGGCCTGCACGGCGGCGACGTTCGAGGCGAACCCCGCGAACTGCCCGAAGGCATCGGTGGTCGGACACGCCACGGCCGTGACGCCGGTGCTCCCGGTCCGGTTGACCGGCCCGGCGTATTTCGTGTCACACGGCGGGGAAGCGTTCCCCTCGCTGATCGTGGTGTTGCAGGGCTACGGCGTCACGGTCGACCTGGTGGGCACGACGTTCATCAGCAAGGCCGGGATCACGAGCAGCACGTTCAAGCAGGTCCCGGACGTGCCGATCGCGAGCTTCGACCTGGTGCTGCCGAAGGGCAGGTTCTCGGCGCTCGCATCGAACCTCCCGGCGAAGGCCAAGGGCAACTTCTGTGGACAGACGCTCGCGATGCCCACGGCCTTCACCGGACAGAACGGGGCGACGATCAAGCAGAGCACCAAGATCGCGATCACCGGCTGCCCCAAGCACAAGCAGCAGGCCAAACGGCGAGCCCACAAGCGCTAGGCGGTGGCGACAAGCGCTCGCGGTGGCGGAGGGCGCCCCACCGCGAGGCGCGGGCGCCCTACTGCAAGTCGAGCACGATCTTGCCCAGCTTGCCCCCGGCGGCAAAGCGCTCATAGGCGGCCGCCGCGTCGGCCAGGGCAAAGGTCTCAGCGACAGGGACGCGCAGGGCACCGCTCTCGAACAGCGGCAGCACCTCGCGTTCCAGCAGACGCGCGGTCTGGGCCTTCTCCTCGGGGGGCCGGGCACGCAGGGTCGAGCCGTGGATGCGCGCACGCTTGCCCATCAGCGCGAGCAGGTTCAGCTCGGCCTTGACCCCGGCGGCCACCCCGATCACCGCGATCCGCCCTCCGGTGGCGAGCGCCGCCATGTTCTCCGCCATGTTGGGCGCCCCGACCAGCTCGAGGATCACGTCGAAGGGACCGTGCTCGGCAAAGCCCTCGGGCGCGATGACCTCCGCGCCGAGCGCCGCGACCTGCGCGCGCAGCTCCTCGCGTCGCACGGTGGCGCTCACCCGGGCGCCGGTCGCACGGGCGAGCTGAATCGCGGCGCTGCCCACCCCACCGGCGCCGCCGTGCACGAGCAAGCGCTCGCCGGGGCGCAGCTGCGCCTGCGAGCAGAGGGCATCGTGAGCGGTCGTGTAAACCTCGGGGAGCCCCCCGGCGGCGGCCCAGTCGAGCCCGGCGGGCACAGGCATCAGGCAGCGCTCGTTCACGGTGGCAAGCTCGGCCTGCCCCCCGCCCCCGACGATCGCCATCACACGCTCGCCCACTTCAAAGCGCCGGGCGCCGGGGCCCGCGCCGAGCACTTCCCCGGCCAGCTCCATCCCGGGGATGTCGGCCGGCGAGCCGGGGGGCGCGGGGTACAGACCCCGCCGCTGCATCATGTCGCCGCCGTTGAGACCGGCGGCCCGCACTCTCACCAGCACCTCCCCCGCGCCGGGCACGGGGTCCGCGTGATCCTCGATCACGATCTCCTGCTCACGGATGGTGACGGCACGCATCAGGGCAAGAGCCTAGCCCAGTGCAACGCTCGCCCGATCGGCACTAGACCCGCTCCAGCAGCGCCACGCACTCCACGTGGTGGGTCTGGGGAAACATGTCCACGGGGCGCACGCGGCGCAGCGTCCAGCCGGCCTCGACCAACTGGGCGGCGTTGGGAGCGAGCGTGGTGGGGTTGCAGGAGACGTACACGATGCGCTTGGCGGAGGCCTCGATGATGCGACGGACCACCTTCTGTGAGAGCCCCGCCCGGGGCGGGTCGACGACGATCACGTCGGGGCGCCCGGCGCGCTGCACCAGCTCGGAGAGCGCCAGGCGGGTGTCCCCGGCGAAGAAGTGGGCCTTGGTGATGTTGTTGCGGCGGGCGCCCTCGATCGCGTTGGCAACGGCCTCCTCGATCAGCTCGATGCCCCACAGCTCACCGGCATGGGGGGCGAGCGTGAGGGCGATCGTGCCGATCCCGCTGTAGAGGTCATAGACGCGCTCCCAGCCCTCCAGGGCGGCGTACTCCCCGACGATCCCGTAGAGCAGCTCGCTCATCTCGGTGTTGGTCTGGAGGAAGGCCTCGGGGGAGATCCGCAGGTCCAGCTCCCCGATCCGCTCGGGCAACTCCTCAACGCCGCTCACCAACTCGGTCTCGCCACCCTGCGTGGTCTCCGCGAGCCGCCCCGAGCGGGTCCACAGCAGACCGCTCAGCCGCTCCCCCAGCTGCTCCACGAGGACGGCGGCGAGCCCCGCGACCTCCAGCTCTCCCTCGGTGCTCACGAGACGGATCTGTAGCTGTCCGGTGCGCCGTCCCTCGCGCACGACGAGGTTGCGCAGCCGGGCGCGACCGTCCGCGGCGGGGCCGGCCTCGCGCTCACCGCGCTCCCAGGCCTCAAGACCCTGCTCACGACACCACTGCAAGGTGATGGTGCGCGCGCGGTTGCCCAGCTCGGAGGCCAGCAGGCAGTCCTCCATGGGTTCCACCCGATCCCACCCGGCGGGGGCGTGAAAGCCACAGACGAGCGCGCCGCCGTCGGGGTCGCGGCCGAAGGAGTACTCGAGCTTGTTGCGATAGCGCCACTGCTCCAGCGCGGGCACGATCTCCTCCAGCTCGAAGCCGTCCAGACGCCCGATGCGCCGCAGCGCTTCATCGACCTGGGTGCGCTTGATCTCGAGCTGACGCTCGTAGGGCAGCACCTGCCAGGGCACGCCGGGGTGGGCGGCGCGCGGCGGGATGCGCTCGGGGCTGGGCTCCAGCACCTCCAGGGTGCGGGCATGGGCGTAGTTGCGCTTGCGCTTGTGCACCACGGCCCGCACGCGATCGCCGGGGATCGCTCCGGCGACGAACACGACGTAGCCGCTGTCCCCCAGTCGCGCGACGCCCTCACCGCCGAAGGCGAGCGAATCGATGGTCAGCTCAAGCTCGTCGCCGCGCTCGGGGCGGTCGCTCATGCAGGCGCCCCAACCAGAAGCTCCAGCAGAGCCTTCTGGGCGTGGCGACGGTTCTCGGCCTGATCCCAGATGCGTTGGCGGGCGCCGTAGAGGACCTCGGCGGTGATCTCCTCGCCGGGGTGCGCGGGCAGGCAGTGCAGCGCGATCGCCTCGGGGGCGGCCAGGTCGAGCAGGGCGTCGTCGAGCCGATAGGGCGACAGGGCGCGGCGGCGCTCCTCGGCGGTGTCCTCATCGCCCATGCTCACCCAGACGTCGGCGTACACGGCGTGCGCGCCGACGACGGCCTCGCGCGGGTCCTCATACAGGGTCAGCGAGCCCGTGGCGTCGGGGGGCAGCGGCAGGTTCTCGTCCTGCGCGAGCGTGTAACCCCTGGGCGAGGCGACGGCGATGTGCATGCCCGCGCGAACCCCGAGCAGCGCGAGCGAGCGAGCGACGTTGTTGCCGTCGCCGACGTAGGCCAGGCGCAGCCCGGCGAGCTTGCCGAAGGTCTCGTGCATGGTCAAGAGGTCGGCCAGCGCCTGACAGGGGTGGTGCAGAGCGGTGAGCATGTTGAAGACCGGTATCGAGGCATACTCGGCCAGCTCTTCGAGCATCGCGTCGGGGCCCGTGCGCACACCGACCGCGGCCACGTGCCGGGAGAAGATCAGGGCGGTGTCGCGCAGCGACTCCCCGCGGGAGAGCTGTAGCTCCTCGGAGCGCAGCAGCAGCGGGTGCCCCCCAGCTCGTGCACGCCGGCCTCGAAGGACAGCCGGGTGCGCGTGGAGGGCTTCTGAAAGATGAGCGCGATGCTGCGTCCCCGCAGCGACTGCGAGGACAGCGGCGCGGCCTTCAGCTGGGCGGCGCGCTCGATCAGCCGCCCTAGCTCGGCGGCGCTCAGCTCGGCTCCGGTGAGAAAATTGCGTGGCATTGGACGGGCCAGTCTAGGAGACAGGCGCCCGAGCGGTGTGAGAGGGTCTATTTCGCAGTGTGCGCCACGCTGCCAACCGTCGAGAAAGGACCATTCATGAACAGACGTCTCCTCGCCCTGATCGCCTGTCCCGCGCTGCTGCTGGCAGCGGGCTGCGGATCGAGCGGCTCCAGCGGCACGACCAGCACGACCGGCAGTACCACCACGACGTCGAGCAGCAAGACCGGCGGCCTGCACGCGAACACGACGCCGAAGTACGCGACCCCGCCCGCCTCGGCGCCGGTGCAGAGCGGCGTGGTGCAGATCGCCTACCGCAACATCGCGATCGATCCGGACACGCTGAAGGTCAAGGTGGGCAGCACGATCAAGTGGACGAACAACGACGAAGTGGTCCACAACGTGATCAGCCAGGGCGGCCCGTCGAAGTTCTCCTCGAAGGATCTGCACGAACACGACACCTTTGAATTCAAGGCCAACAAACCGGGCACGATCCACTACGAGTGCACCTATCATCCGGCCAGCATGAACGGCACGATCACGGTCGTGGGCTAGGAACCACAGCTAGGTCTGGAAATCGGCGAGCCCCTCAGCGGGGCTCGATGCCTGGGCGTGCAGGTGGCGGGGAATGCGGCCCGCCGTGCGCGCCAGGCGCCCGGCCTGCACGGCGGCGCGCATGGCGTGAGCCATCCGCACGGGATCCTGGGCGCGTGAGATCGCACTGGCGACCATCACGGCGTCGCAGCCCAGCTCCATCGCCAGGGCGACGTCCGAGGCGGTGCCGATCCCGGCGTCGAGCACCACGGGCACGTGCACGCGCTCGCGGATGAGGGCGATGTTGTAGGGGTTGCGGATGCCCATGCCGCTGCCGATCGGCGATCCGAGTGGCATCACCGCGGCACACCCCACGTCCTGCAAGCGCCCCGCGAGCACGGGGTCGTCGGTGGTGTAGGGCAGCACGGTGAAGCCCGCGCCGACCAGCTCCTCGGCGGCGCGCAGCAGCTCGGGGGCATCGGGCAGCAGGGTGTCCTCGTCGCCGATCACCTCCAGCTTGATCCAGTCGGTCTGGAAGGCCTCGCGGGCGAGCTTGGCGGTGAGCACCGCGTCGCGCGCGGTGTGACACCCGGCGGTGTTCGGCAACAGCCCGACCCCGGCTTCGGCGAGCACGTCCACCAGCGAGCCGCGCGCCTGCGGATCGATCCGCCGCAGAGCGACGGTGACCAGCTCGCTGCCGCTCGCCTCGATCGCGGCGGCCATCAACTGGAGCGAGGGGAAGCCACCGGTGCCGAGCAGCAGCCGCGAGCGCAGGGCACGCCCCGCGATGATCAGCTCATCGGAGACGGCGGCGGTGTGCTCGTGGGTGCTGGCCATGAGAGTCCCCTGACGGTAGCGCCCTCAACCGCCCTGCATCGCGGTGAGCACCTCCACCCGCGCGCCGTCGGCCAATGCGACGGCCTCCCAGTGGGCGCGGGGAACGACCTCGCCGTCCACCGCGACGGCCACCCCGCGAGCGTCAACGGTGAGGCCAAGGCTGACGAGCAGGTCGGCCACGGTCTGCCCGGCGGACAGCTCGCGGCGCGCACCGTTGAGGACGATCACGAGTAGACCCCCTCCGGGGGTCGGGCGGCGTCTGTGGTTGGGGCATCCGCGGCGACGGCGAAGCGCCCAGGCGCGCACCCGCCGAGCAACACGGAGTCGGGCTCTTCAGCGAGCACGCCCGCGAGCAGGGTGGCGGTGAGCGGCGCGAGCAGGATGCCGTTGCGGTGGTGTCCGGTGGCCCACACAAGGCCCTCCAGCGCGCCGCGGCCGATGACGGGCGCGTTGTCGGGGGTGCCGGGGCGCAGCCCCACGGCCAGCTCCTCGATCTCCAGCTCGACCACGCCGGGCACCACTTCGCGGGCGGCGCGCAACAGCTCATAGACGCCTCCGGCGGTGGGCGTCTGCTCAAAGCCCCGCTCCTCCATGGTGGCGCCCAGCACGTAGCGCCCGTCGGCCCGCGGGACGAGGTAACCACCGTCAAAGCGCACGACACGCTGGAGCAGGCCGGGGCCGGCCGGGTCGCGCAGCCGCAGGATCTGTCCCTTGACGGGGCGCACGGCCACCCGAGCGTGCTCGGGGAGACCCTCGACCGCTGCGGTCCAAGGGCCGGCGGCGAGCACCACCCGGCGGGCGCTGAGGCTCTCGCCGCTACCGAGCGCGACCCCGGTGACGCGGGCCTGGGCGGCGTCCACCCGAACGGCGGGCACTGGTGTGTGCTCGCGCAGCTCGACGCCGCAGCGCGCGCAGGCCAGGCGCAGCGCGTCGAGCACGAGGCGGGGGTCGACGCTGTGATCGTCGGGGGCCTCCAGGGCAAGGCGCACGGTGGGCGCGAGCGCGGGCTCAAGCTCACGGGCGAGGCTGGGCGCGAGGCGCCGGGCGCGCAGACCGAGCGACTCGCGGAAGGCGAGCTGACGCTCAAGCTCACGGGCGTCGTCCTGGTCGCGGGCCACCACCAGGGTGCCGCTGGGGCGCAGCCCCACCGGGGTCCCCGCGGCCTCCTCGAGTTCGGCGGCAAACCGCGGCCAGCAGGCGGCCGAACGCATCCCCAGCTCGAGCACACGACGTCCGGCCTCGCCGAACTCGACCTCGGCGACGGGGGCGAGCATGCCGGCCGCCACCCGAGAGGTGCCGCCTCCGGTGACGCCGCGCTCCAGCAGGGTCACAGACATTCCACGCGCGCGAGCGCTCCAGGCCACGGCGAGCCCGATGATGCCGCCGCCGACGACGACGACATCGACTGGGGGTCTCAGAGCCTGCTTGACCATGACCGGTGCACCGGGGACATGTGGTGATGCTAGCCCGCCACGGCCTGGCAGACTGCCCGCGTGGCCGCTCATGACCTTGGCGCCGAGCGCCGCGCCCGACTGGCCGCGGCGCGGCTCTATCTGGTGTGTGACGCACAGCCCCCCGCGGGCGAGCTGGCGGACGTGCTGCGCGCGGCGATCGCGGGCGGCGTGGGGATGGTGCAGCTGCGCGAGAAGCGCCTGCCCGACGACGAGCTGACGGCGGTGGCGCATGCCGCCCACGCGCTGTGCGAGCGCCTGGGAGCGCTGCTGATCGTCAACGACCGCCCGACCGTGGCGCTGGGGGCGGGGGCCGACGGCGTGCACGTGGGACAGGACGATCTGCCGGTCGCCGAGGTCCGTGAGCTGCTCGGGGCGGACATGCTGATCGGCCTCTCCACCCACACGCCCGCTGAGATCGACGCGGCCCCGGCCGCGGCGGACTACCTGGGGGTGGGTCCGGTGCACGCGACGCCCACCAAGCCGGGGCGCCCGGCGGTGGGGCTTGAGCTGGTGCGTCACGCTGCCGCACACGCACCGAGGCCGTTCTTTGCGATCGGGGGCATCGACACGGACAACGTGAGGGCAGTGATCGAGGCGGGTGCCCGGCGGGTCGCGGTGGTGAGGGCGATCGCGGCGGCCGCGGACCCCGAAGCGGCGGCGCGGAAGCTGACGGCAGCGCTGGACGAGCACCGATTGAACCTGGAGCGCGATGACAACGCCGCCTAGTCGCCGACGTGGCCCGAGCGCCGAGGAGGTCCGGGCCACGCTCGTGCCACTCGCGGCCGGTGAGCGCCCGCCCGCGCTGCTGGTCGCGATCGGCGTGGCGCTACTACTGGCCGTCGCGGTGGGGATCGGCGCGCTCACGGTCCACGACCTCAAGCGCCACGGAGGCTCGCTGCCGGGCGCGATCTTCTTGATCGGGATGCTGCTGGCGCTGGCGCGCGGCATGTACGAACGTCGCTACTGGGCGGTGCTCGGCTTCGAGGGTCTGCTGGCCTTTCAGATCATCGTGACCTCACTGGCGCTGGTGGTCGCCACGACGATCGTCGCAGCCGCGGTCTGCCTGCTCAGCGTGGGGCTCGGCGGCTGGCTGTTTTGGAAGCTGATTCGCGTGATGGGACGTATCCAGGCCGGCGAACCGGGCCGCAACCCGACACTTCGATAGGCTCGCCTCGACATGGCTGAGTCCTCTTACGACTGCATCGTGATCGGCTCCGGACCGGGTGGCTACGTGGCGGCGATCCGTGCCGCCCAGCTCGGCAAGAAGACGGTGGTGATCGAGAAGGACAAGGTGGGCGGTCGCTGCCTGAACTACGCCTGCATCCCGGCCAAGGCGGTGCTGCGCTCGGCGGACCTGCTGAGCGAGATCCGCGAGGCCGGCGAGTACGGCCTGAGGGTGAGCGGGGTCGAGGTGGACTACGCGGCGGTGCAGGAGCGCCGCGCGAAGGTGGTCTCCACGCTCACGGGCGGGGTGGCGGGGCTGTTCAAGAAGAACAAGATCGACCTGATCGAGGGCGAGGCGGCGCTCACCTCCTCCGGCGGCGTGCTGGTCGGCGAGCAGGAGCTGCTGACGGCCGAGACCGTGATCCTGGCGACGGGCTCGCTCAAGCGCTCGATCCCGGGCGTCGAGTTCGGCGGTCGCGTGATTGGCACGGAGGAGGCGTGGGCGCTCACGGAGCTGCCGGCTCGCCTGGCGGTGGTCGGCGCGGGCGCCTCGGGTGCGGAGATCGCTTCGGGCTTTGCGCGCCTGGGCAGCGAGGTGCTGCTGTTCGAGGCGCTGGAGCGGGTGCTGCCCACGGAGGACGCCGACATCTCCCGCCTGGTGGAGCGCGGCTTGAAGAAGCAGGGCATGCAGGTCTTCACGAAGACCCTGGTCGAGGGGGTTACCTCGGGCGATCGGAGCGTCACGTTCTCCTACGGCGGCGAGCAGGGCGAGGTCGACTACCTGGTGATCGCGGCGGGACGCGGACCGGACGTGGACGCGCTGGGACTGGCGGCGGCCGGCGTCGAGCTGGACGAGCGGGGCCTGGTCAAGGTCGACGGCACGCTGGCCACATCCGTGAAGGGCATCTACGCGATCGGAGACCTGACGGCGGGTCCGGCGCTGGCGCACAAGGCCTCCGACGAGGGCGTGATCGCGGTCGAGGCCTCCGCGGGCCTGAGCACCCACCCGATCTCACTGGTGGACATTCCCCGGGCCACGTTCTGCACGCCCAACGTGGGGTCCTTCGGCCTCACCGAGGCCCAGGCGCGCGAGCAGGGATACGACGTGGTGGTCGGCAAGGTGCCCTACGGCGCGGTGGGCGGGGGCACGGTCTACGGCGACCGCACGGGCCTGGTGAAGCTGGTGGGGGAGCGCGGCTACGGCGAGCTGCTGGGCGGGCACATCGTGGGCAGCCGCGCCACTGAGCTGATCCAGGAGCTGGTCAACGTACGGGCACTGGAGGGCGGCTATGCCGAGGTGGGCCGGATCATCCACGGGCACCCCACGCTCTCAGAGGCCGTGATGGAGGCCGGACGCGCCGCCGACGGCTGGCTGATCCACGGTTAGACCGTGACCGCCGGACGCGAGCAGTCCGACGCGGCTTTCTACTTCGACCTGGGCAGTCCGTCGGCCTATCTGGCGGCGGAGCGGGTCTTGCAGGTGCTGCCGGTGAGCGCCGAATGGCAGCCGGTGCTCGCGGATGAGCTGCCGGACGGCGAGCCTCACGGGGGTTTGCGCTGCGAGCACGACGCGGAGGCCTTCCGCGAGAACGTAGCGCGGCGCGCGCGGGAGCTTGGCTTGCAGCCGCTGCGCTGGCCGGGAGACTTCCCGTTCGACAGCCGTCAAGCGATGCTGGTCGCCACCTACGCGAAGTCGATCGGCCGCACGGTCCCGTTCGCCCAGGCGGCCTTCCGCCAGGCGTTTGCGGGTGGGCGCAGCCTCGCAGAGATGGACAACGTGCTGATCGCGGCTGCGGCTTGCGAGATGCACCCGCGCGCGATCCTGAAGAGCGCGACGCTGAAATCGGTCGGCGCGCAGCTGAGGAGAGCGACCGCGGAGGGCGTGAGGGTGGGGGTCACGGCGGTCCCGGCGGTGCGAGTCGGCGAGCGGGTGTTCATCGGCGAGGACGCGCCGGAGCGCGCCGCGGAGCACCTGACGTCCGGCCATGCCGCCACCACGCCTACGACGCCGACGACACCCACACCCACATCGACCATCTCCGCGTCCCGGGCGGCGCCACGATGAAGGCCAACCGCGCCTATCGCCTGATCGTCAAACGCGGCGGCTGGATGCCGGCGATGCTGGCGGACACGGGACGGGTGGATCACATCGAGGTCGTGGAGATCGACGGCGGCGAGGTGGTCCTGTTCTGGGACTGCCCGCCGCAGACCGCCTCGCGGATGGCGCGAGCGCTACGGGCCGACCTCGCCCAGGTCGACGCCGAGGAGCTGCTCGCGCGCTGGGGTACCGTAGAGGCCTGATGAGCACAGTCCTGCCGGAGCCCGAGGTGGCGCGCGAGTGGTTGACCGCCATGACGCTGATCCGTCGCTTCGAGGAGCGGGCCGGTGAGATGTACGCGCGGGCCAAGGTCGGCGGCTTCCTGCACCTATCGATCGGCGAGGAGGCCGCGATCGTCGGCAGCGTGCGCGCGCTGCGCGAGAGCGATTACCTGATCTCCACCTACCGCTCCCACGGCCACGCCCTGGCGCGGGGCACGCACCCGGACAACGTAATGGCGGAGCTGTTCGGGAAGGCCGACGGGTGCTCTGGGGGACGGGGCGGCTCGATGCACATGTTCGACTTGCAGCGGCGCTTCATGGGGGGCTACGGGATCGTGGGCGGCAATCTCCCGATCGCCGCCGGGATCGGGCTGGCCGGCGACTACCTGGGGACCGAGGACGTGACGCTGTGCGTGTTCGGCGACGGGGCCTCCAACCAGGGCACCTTCGGCGAGACCCTGAATCTGGCGGCGCTGTGGAAGCTGCCGGTGGTGTTCCTGGTGGCCAACAACCAGTTCGGAATGGGGACGTCGCTGAAACGCCACTCGGCGGTGACCGACCTGCAGCGCAAGGGCGAGAGCCTCGGCGTACACGGGCTGCGCTGCGACGGGATGGATGTGGTGGACACCAACGCGGTGGTCGCCGAGGCGGTGGCGCGGGTGCGCGAGGATCGCCGACCGGTGCTGATCGAGGCGGTCACCTACCGCTTTCGCGGTCACTCGATGGCGGACCCCGAGGAGTACCGCACCAAGGAGGAGGTCGGGCAGTGGCGCGAGCGCGACCCCGTGCCGGGCTTCGGCACGTTGCTGGAGAGCGAGGGCGTGATCGACGCGGACGAGCGGGCCCGCATCGACGAGCAGGCGATCGCCCGGGTCGATGCGGCGGTGCAGTTCGCCGAGCGCTCTGAGTTCCCGCCCCCGGAGTCGCTCTACGACGACGTATACGTGCTGGGCGACCAGGTTCAGGGCTGGTACCACGGATGAGCGAGATGCGCTATCGCGAGGCCCTGAACGCGGCGCTGCGCGAGGAGCTGGCACGCGACGAGCGCGTGTTCCTGATGGGCGAGGACATCGGCGTGTTCGGCGGCGCCTTCAAGGTCACTGCGGGCCTGCTCGAGGAGTTCGGCGAGCGCCGGGTGCGCGACACCCCGATCTCGGAGAACACGATCGTGGGAATGGGGGTGGGCGCGGCGATGGTGGGGCTGCGACCGGTGGTGGAGCTGATGACGATCAACTTCTCGCTGCTGGCGTTCGACCAGATCGTGAACCACGCGGCCCACATCCACTACATGTTCGGCGGGCAGGTAAGGGTGCCGCTGGTGGTGCGCATGCCCCAGGGCGCCGGCCACCAGCTGGGACCGACCCACTCGCACTGCCTGGAGGCCCTGTTCATGCACGTCCCCGGACTGCTGGTGGCGGTCCCCTCCACCCCAGCCGACGCCAAGGGCCTCCTGAAGGCGGCGATCCGCGACGAGAACCCTGTGATCTTCATCGAGCACGAGTCGCTCTACGGTCAGCGCGGCGAGGTGCCCGACGAGGATGACCACCTCCTGGCCTTTGGGCGCGCCGCGATACGACGCGAGGGCGGGGACGTGACGATCGTGGGGATCTCGCGCATGGCCCGCACCGCGGAGCGCGCGGCCGAGCGCCTGGCCGAGGAGCACGGGGTGCAGGCCGAGGTGATCGACCCGCGCACCCTGCGACCGTTGGACCTCGACACGATCCTTGCCTCGGTGGCCAAGACCAACCGCTGCGTGGTGGTCGAGGAGGGCTGGCCCCACGGCGGCGTGGGCGCCAACCTGTCGGCCCTGATCTCAGAACAGGCTTTCGACGACCTCGACGCGCCGGTGCGGCGGGTGAGCGGGGCGGACGTGCCGATGCCCTACTCAAAGCCCCTCGAGGACATCGCCTACCCGCACGAGCCGCAGATCGTGGCCGCGGCGCTTGAGGTGCTGGGAGCGGCGCCGGCGAACCAGAGCAACTCACGAGCGGGCACTGCGGCGACCGCGAAGGGATCGAGCTGGGATGGCTGAGATCGTGATGCCCCGCCTGTCGGACACCATGGAGGAGGGCACCATCCTGCGCTGGCTCAAGCGCGACGGCGAGCAGGTCGGCCGCGGCGAGGAGCTGGTTGAGATCGAGACCGACAAGGCCACCATGACCTACGAGTCCGACCAGGAGGGCACCCTTCAGATCGTGGCGGGTGAGGGCGACACGCTGGCGGTGGGCGAGCTGATCGCGCGGATCGGAGAGGACCTGCCCGCCGAGCCTGCCACTCCCGGGGAGCGCCTGAAGGCGTCGCCGCTGGCCAAACGCATGGCGCGCGAGGACGGCGTGGACCTGAGCAGCGTGACCGGGACGGGCCCCAGGGGCAGGATCGTCAAGGCAGACGTGCTGGCAGCCGAGGGGGCAGGCGCGGAGGCGAGCGCGAAGGGCACGGCAGGCGCGGCGAGCGGCTCGCAGGAGAGCACGGGCTCAAAGCCACCGTCTGCCCCCACCCAGCCCCCGGCGGGCACGGCCAAGGGCGAGACCACGACGGTGGAGCTGTCGCGCACCCAGCAGACGATCGCGCGGCGGATGGCGGAGTCGAAGGCCACGATTCCCGACTTCAGTTTGCAGATGGACGTCGACATGCACGAGTGCGTGGCGCTGCGCACAGAGCTGAAGGCGCTCTCCCACCCCGACGCGCCGACGTACAACGACATGATCGTCAAGGCCTGCGCGCTGGCGCTACGCGAGCATCCGCGAGCCAACGGGAGCTACCGCGACGCCCACTTGCAGCTGCACTCCCGCGTGAACGTCGGCGTGGCGGTGGCGTCTCAGGACGCGTTGGTGGTGCCCACCGTGTTCGACGCCGACGTCAAATCGCTGGGTGAGATCGCCCGCGAGACGCGCGCGCTGGCCGAGCGGGTGCGCGCGGGCACGATCGGCCCCCCGGAGGTCGGCGGGGGCACCTTCACGGTCTCGAACCTGGGGATGTACGGGGTCAAGGGCTTCACCGCGATCATCAACCCGCCGCAGGCCGCGATCCTCTCGGTGGGCGCACTGGAGCAGCGGGCGGTCGTGACGGGCGGCGGACCCGACGGCGGTGGGGAGCTGGTGGCGCGCCACACGGTCACCCTGACGCTGGCCTGCGACCACCGCATCCTCTACGGAGCCGACGCCGCCCGGTTCCTGGGACGCATCCGCGAGCTACTGGAGCACCCCGCATCGCTCACGCTCTAGCTTGGGCAGCACCCTTGAGTTAGGCAGCACTCTTGAGCGGATCGCTCCAGCGCAACCCGGAGAAGCGGGCGAAGTCGGTGTCGCATGAGCAGAGCAGCGCGCCGTGCTCGATCGCGAGCGCAGCGAGGTGGGCATCCGTGGTCAGATTCCCGGCCGTGCCCAGGGGCGTAAGCAAGTCGCGCAGGACCGCCGAATGGCGCTCGGTCGGATGCACTACGGTGACGCACGGCTGACTCAACCATCCATCAACCAAGTCAAGTGCCTCGTCCGCCTCCAGGGGCTGAGCGAAGAGACTCGGGTTGGTGCTCAACCTGATGAAGCCCATTAGCGTCGCCCAGGTAAGAGCGACCGTCTCCGATCCCGACAATGTCGCCTCCACCCAGGCCCGCGCGGGCCGGTGGCGAGGCGAGGCCTCGTCGACTGCGTAGAGAAAAAGGTTGACGTCCGGGAGCTTCACTTGCGCATTTCGAGCTTGCGCACGATCTCGGCGTCCTCAAGCTCGCCGGCCAGCTGCAACGCTCGATCAAGATCCACCCCTCGCCTGACGCCCATACGACGCGTCGGCATCCGGTAGCGACGACCGGCACGTGCCTCGCCGCCAAGACCGGCACGTACCGCATCGTTCAGCGCGGCCTTGAACGACACACCTCGCTCTCGCGCTACCCACTGAAGCTTGGAGGCAACATCCTCATCCAGCGTCACCGTTGTCCTCATTTGAGCATCATAGCAGCAAAAGGTTTGTACTCATGATGCCTACAACGCGAGATGCCGGCGGGCATCGGCTAGGCTGGTGGAGCAGATGAGCCTCGCCGGTCAAACCTCAAACGAGCTGTGGGTATGCCACCTCGGCTCGGTTCCCTACCGCGAGGCACTTGAGATGCAGGAGCGGCTCAGAGCGCGCAGGCAGGCCGATGAGATTCCAGACACGCTGCTGCTGCTGGAGCACCCGCCGGTTTACACCCGCGGCCGACGCTCCGCGGAGGGCGACTTGAGTCTGAGCGAGGACTTCTACCGCGAGCGCGGCATCGAGATCGTGGAGACCCGGCGCGGAGGCAAGCTCACCTATCACGGCCCCGGGCAGCTGGTGGGCTACGCGATCATGCGCGTCGCGGACGTCCAGGTCCACCTGCGCACGATGGAGGCCGCGATCGTGGCCGCACTGGCCGACGAGGGCATCGCGGCCCGCTCGCGCTGCGATGAGGGGCCGGACTACACCGGCGTTTGGGTCGAGGAGCGCAAGATCGCCTCGATCGGGGTGCACGTCTCGCGTGGGGTGAGCACACACGGCTTTGCGGTGAACGTCGAGAACGACCTGGAGCCCTTCTCGTGGGTAGTGGCCTGCGGGCTGGCGGACGTCGAGATGACCTCGGTAGAGCGCGAGCGTGCCCACCCGGATGCTGTGGCTCGGAGGCCCCAGCCAAGCCCGGCGACGGACCGCAGTCGGAGCACCTGCATGAGCTGTTTTCGTCGCCGCAGCGCCCACCGCTTCGCCGAGGCGCACGGCCTGCGCCAGCGCCTGATCTCCCCGCAGCGCCTGGGGATCGACGCACCGCCCGCGGCTCGACCTGAACGCCGCGCGAGGGTGGCCGCATGAGCGAGGGCGTGGACGCCCCGAGCGTGACGGCGACGATCGAGCGCAAACACGTCACGCGCTCGCGGGCCAACCCAGGCGGCATGGATGTGCTGGAGGTGCTGGGCAGCGAGGTGCGCCCGCTGCGCGAGCGCAAGCCACCCTGGTTCAAGGTCCCGCCCCCGGGCGGCGAGCGCTACCGGGAGCTGACCGAGCTGATCCGCTCGGAGAACCTGCACACGGTCTGCCAGGAGGCGGCGTGCCCGAACGTCGGCGAGTGCTGGGAGCGGGGCACCGCGACGTTCATGATTCTCGGCGACACCTGCACCCGTCGCTGCGGCTTCTGCAACGTCAAGACCGGCAAGCCCACCTGGAACGATCCGCTGGAGGCCGCCCGCGTGGCGCGTTCGATCGCGCGCATGGGCCTGCGCCACGCGGTGATCACCTCGGTCGACCGCGACGATCTCCCCGACAAGGGCGCCTCGGCGTTCGTGGGCGTGATCCGTCAGGTGCGCAAGCAGGCGCCGGAGTGCCAGGTGGAGGTGCTGACCCCCGACTTCCAGGGCCAGGAGATGCCGCTGGCGAAGGTCATCGCGGAGCGCCCCGACGTGTTCAACCACAACGTCGAGGTGGTCCCCCGCCTGTACTCGGTGGCCCGCCGCGGCTCGGCCTTTGCGCGCTCCTGCCGCGTGCTGCGCCTCGCCAAGGAGATGGGCGGTCCGGAGGTGACCACCAAGTCGGGCCTGATGGTGGGTCTGGGCGAGACCCACGAGGAGATGGTGGACACGTTCGCGGCGCTGCGCGAGCATCACGTGCAGGTGCTCACGATCGGCCAGTACCTGCGCCCCTCCGAGCGCCACCTGCCGGTGGTCCGCTACTGGCACCCCGACGAGTTCGCCGCGCTGGAGCGAGCTGCCTACGAGTTGGGCTTTGAGCACGTCGCCGCCGGACCGCTGGTGCGCTCCAGCTACCACGCCGACCAGCACGTGCCGCAGCGTAAGCCCGGCGTCGGCCCGCTGGCGAGTTAGACCCGCTCGACGTGGACCTGACGGCAGCGCGGGCAATCGCCCCCCACGTAGGCCGCGTGCTCACATGACCCGCCTCGTGGTGCTCGGCGTCGCGCTCCTGTTCATCGTGGGCTTCGCGTTCCTGACCTTCAGCGCGATCGCCCAGCAGGGCTTTACGCTGCTGAGCGCCGTCTCGATCTTCATCCTGGTGCTGCTCGCGATCGGCATCCTCGGCGCGCTGCTGAATCCTCCCCGCTATTGAGCACCCCACCCTTCATAACCCCAGATAGTCGCCGACGGCGGCGCGAGCTGGCCCGTCGGCGTAGACGGCGCCGGCGCGTGCTGGGCCTCGGCACGCTGCTGCTCACGGTCGCGGCGGTGCTCACCCTGCTGACGGTGCTCCACTCGGGGGGCGGGCACGGTGCGGCGAGCGCCTCGATCCGCCCGACACCGCGGTCGCCCACGGCGGTGCTTGCCCGGCCGACCCGCTCGCCCGCCGGTCTGCCGCTCGGCCGCCCGCCGCTCACGCTGGGGCTCACGGGCACGGCGGACCCGGTGCACCTGACCTTCGCTCATCCTCCGCGGGCGGGGCTGCTCTTCAACCTCGACACGGGACGGGTGCTGTGGCAGCGCAATCCGCTGAGCCGCCTGCGCATCGCGAGCCTGACCAAGATGATGACCGCCCTGCTCACGGTCTCCTCGGCGCCGCCGAACGCGCGCGTGCTGGTGACCAAGCAGGCCGTCGCGGCGGCCGGCTCGAAGGTCGGCGTGCTGCCACTCGGCAGGCACGTGCGTGTGGAGAGCATGCTCTACGGCCTGCTCCTGCCCTCGGGCAATGACGCCGCGGTCGCCCTCGCCCAGCACCTCGCGGGAAACATTCCGGCCTTCGTCAGGCGGATGAACGCCGAGGCCGCGAGACTGGGGATGGGCTGCACCCACTACTCCTCCCCATCGGGCTACGTCGACCAGGGCAACTACTCCTGCGCGGCGGACCTCGCGGTGCTCGCCCACGTGGACCTGGCCCAACCGCGGCTGGCGCGGATCGTGCGTACCTTCAAGGCGGTGCTGCCGTTCCCGATCAAGGGCGGCAAGCTCTACCTGTACAACAACAATCCGCTGCTGCGCTACGACTTTCCGGGGATCACCGGGCTGAAGACCGGCTACACCCTGGCGGCGGGCAGGTGCCTGGTGGTGAGCGCCGAGCGCGATGGGGTGCGCTTGGGTGTGGTGCTGCTTGACTCCCGCACGCCGGCCACCCAGGCACGCAAGCTGCTGGACCGGGGCTTTGAGGGCGTCTACGGCCGACCCGCCGTCGAGGAGCCTCAGATCCCGCTCAGCGAATGAAACCTGAGCTTTCACGACACGCCCCCGTGTTGAGGAGTACCGTTCCCTGAGAGGATTGACTGGCCAGTCAGCCAAAGGAGAACAAGTGGATCTCGACGACACACCCGAGCAGGCTGCATATCGCACAAAGGTGCGCACGTGGCTTGAAGAGCACAAGCGTGAGGCGCCCATTCTGAGCGGACCGGGCGCACTGGAGGACGAGGCCGAGATCCTTGTGGCGCGACGCGCCTGGCAGGGCAAGCTCGCCGAGGCCGGGCTGGCGGGCGTGACCTGGCCCAAGGAGTACGGCGGACAGGGCCTCGGGCCGATCGAGCAGGTGATCTGCAACCAGGAGATCGCCCGCGCCAAGGTGCCCGGCATCCTCGACGCGATCGGCGTGGGCATGCTGGGCCCCACGATCATCGCGCACGGCGCCGAGGAGCAGAAGTCGCGCTACCTGGGCTCGATGCTGCACGGTGATGAGGTCTGGTGCCAGCTCTTCTCCGAGCCGGCCGCCGGGTCCGACCTGGCGGCGGTCCAGACCCGGGCGCGCCTGCAAGACGACGGCAGCTGGCGGCTCACCGGTCAGAAGGTGTGGACCACCAACGCCCAGTTCTCCTCCTACGGCCTGCTGCTGGCGCGCACCGACGCCGACGTGCCCAAGCACAAGGGCATGACGATGTTCATCGTGCCGATGGACGCCCCGGGCGTCACGGTCCGCGGTCTGCGTCAGATCTCGGGCGAGGCCGAGTTCAACGAGGTTTTCTTCGACGATCTCGAGATCCCCGGCGACGCCGTGGTGGGCGGCGTGGGCAACGGCTGGGGCACCGCCCTGACGACCCTGATGTTCGAGCGCGTCACGATCGGGCTGGGCGGCGAGGGGCTGGGCTTCAATTCGGCCCGCTTCGCGCAGGCGATCGCGGCCGATCCCTACGCGGCGAAGGACCCCGAGATACGCAAGGAGCTGGGCGAGATCGCCAGCGAACTGCTCGCGGTGCGCTTCACCGGCTACCGCACCCTCACGGCCTTGCAGAAGGGCCAGATACCGGGTCCCGAGGCGGGCCTCGCGAAGGTCACGATCGTCAGCGGAGCGATCCGCGCGGGCGACCTGATCGCCGACGTGCAGGGACCCGACGCGTTGGACGAGAACAGCGAGTGGGCCTACATGATCTCCTTCCTGCCCGGCCTGAAGTCGGCGGGCGGCACCGAGGAGATCCTGCGCAACACGATCGGCGAGCGCGTGCTCGGACTGCCCCCCGAGCCCCGTCTGGACAAGGGCATCCCATTCTCAGAGCTGCGAGCGAAGGAGTCGGCGAAGGCATGAATCTCTCACTCTCTGACGAGCAGGTCTTCCTGCGCGAGGCCGCCCGTGGGGCGCTGTCGCGCTTCAAGACGCTGGAGGACGCCCGCGAGGCGCTCGACGGCAAGGACTCCCTGCCGGACCTCTGGCCCACCGCGAAGGAAGCGGGCTGGCCGGGCCTGTTGATCGACGAGGCCCACGGCGGCGCGGGTCTGGACGTGTTCGACGCGATGCTCGTGCTCGGCGAGTGCGGCCGCGTGCTGGCGGGCGTGGCGCTGCTCGGCCACCTGCCCGCAACGGCGATCCTGAACGACTCCCCGGCCGGTGCGAGCCTGCTTGAGGCGCTCGCCACGGGCGAGCGTCGCGCGGCTTATCTGCCGAGCGCCCCGCCCAGCGATCTCTCCGACGGGTGGACAACCGACCCGGCGCAGGGTGGAGCGCGTGCGAGCGCGCCGAGCGCCGTGGCCGGCGACTCCGACGGGCAGCTGAAGGTCACGGGCGAGCTGGCCTGGGTACCCGACGCACCCGGCGCCGAGCTGCTGGTGGGCGTGGCGCTGCTCGACGGGCGCCCGGTGGGCGTGGCGATCGAGACCGCGCAGGCCGGGGTGGTTGTGCAGGACGTACGCCGCTACGACGCAACCCGGTCACTGGGACAGGTCTCGCTGAAGAACGCGACGGCGACCCTGCTCGACACACCCGAGGATTCTCTGGCGGGCGCCTGGTATCTCGCGCAGGCCCTGATCGCCTCGGAGTCCCTGGGCAGCGTGGAGAGCGCCCTGGAGGTCTCGGTGGCCTACGCCAAGGAGCGCCACACCTTCGGGCGCGCGATCGGCTCCTACCAGGCGGTCAAGCACAGCCTCACCGAGGTGCTCAGACGGCTGGAGAACGGGCGCTCGCTGCTGTACTACGCGGGCTGGGCCCGTAATGGGGCGCCGGGCGAGTTCCCGCTCGCCGCCAGCGCGGCTCGCTCGGTGGCGGGTCACGCGCTGGACCACGCGGCGCGCACGATGATCTCGGTGCACGGCGGCATCGGCGCCACCTGGGAGCACGACGCTCCCCTGTACTTCCGCCGCGCCCAGCTCTCCCGGCGTCTGCTGGGAGGCACCGCTGCCGCCACCGACCGGGTGGCCGGCGAGCTGATGGTCGCGCAGCAGGCCTAGCGGGCGGTCTTGGGCTTGGCCCTGGCGGCGGTCGCCGTCGTCAGGGCTTCGAGCACCGGCGCGCCGTAGGCGGCATGCACCGCTTCGACCAGCGCGGTCTCAAGACCGCAGTTGATGCAGAACCCGTGCTGTGACCAGCTGATCGCGCGAGCGAGCACCTGATCGGCGTAGGTGACCCCGGTGGCGTCGTGACCGTAGTAGTCGTAGGCCGCCCCCCAGGCCGAGCCGTCCAGCGCGTAGCCGGCGCCGTCGGAGGCCAGCAGCCGGGCGGCGGCCATCAGCGCGTCGAAGTCGTCGTAGATCGAGGGGTGCGTGCCGGTGCGGTGGTCGTAGGCCGCGGGCCGCGTGCCGTAGCGGTAGGAGTCGCTGACCAGCTGCCAGGTGCTGACCGGGCCGTTGGTGACGTTGAACTGCATCGGACCACCGCAGCAGCCCGCGAAGTTCAACCCGCGGTAGATGCCGGGTGCGGTCGAGAACGCCGACTCTTGCCGGTGGATCGAGGCCAGTAGCAGCCAGTTGACCGCGAAGGCGCTCTGGGCGACCCCGTAGATCGGGTAGAAGCCTTCCATCCAACGCGTCGAGATATGGGTGCCGGTGAAGTCCTCATAACTCGCGAGGTCGCGGCGTTGCTGCGCGGTCGAGGGCCGATCGACGATGCGTGCGTGGGCGGGCACCGGCTTGGCTGCGACACGGCGGCGCCGGTGCGCGGGGGTCGTGCCCGCCGTGGACTTGGCGATGCTCAGCGGCGTGGCGGCGGCCGGCGCCGGGGTCGGGACAACCGCTACGACCGGCGGCGGCGAGGCGGACGGGATCCGCTCGTGGGATTGGCCCACCATGCCGCCGAGCACCGCGGCGAGCACACCCACGCCGAGCACCAGCAACCCCAGCGCCAGCGCCCAGGCGGCCCGCTCGGAGGGCGGTGCCGGGACGTGCCCGTCAGGAACAGGTGGTGTAGAGGATCCAGCTGCCATTGGAGGCCGCTATCCGGTAGCCCCGCCGCGTGAAGGCCGCGGGCGGGTTGGGGTGGGCTTCGAACTGCTGTGCCGCAAGCCCCGGGACGGGTTCGACAACCGAGCCTTCCTTCGGCACCCCGCTGTTGACGGTCAGGAGCCTGCGCGGACCGACCCCGAGGCTCATAGGCGAGGATCGGCACGATCCGCCAGGACGCCTGGATCGGGCCACAGCTCTTGACCAGCCGGCGCACCGCGGCGGGGCGCAGCAGCGAGTCGAGCTGGCCCTCGGTCCTGGCCTGGGCGGAGAGCGAGCCGTGGGCGCGCGCCAGCTCGCGCATGTTCGAGGGCGCCAGCACCAGCGCCAACACCGCGACGACGCCCGCGAGCAGCATCCAGACGCGGCGCAGCGCGCCCTGCTCCTGACGGCGCCAGCCGATCACGAAGAAGCCGAAGTACAGCGCGAGCAGCACGGTGGTGGGCAGCGCATAGCGATCGTCGAGCGGCATGCTGGCGGCGCCGATCGCGGCGAAGGCGAGCACGGTGAGCACCAGCGCCATGCTGAGCAACCGCGGCAGCCGACGCAACCGGAGGTCGAGCGCGACGCCCGCCGCGGCACCGATCAGGATCGGCGTGCTGAAGTAGCCGGTGAGCGTGTCCCCCAGGGCGGAGGGAACGTGTGTGAAGCCCGTGGGACGCTTTGCGGCCATCGTCGATTCGCGGGTGTAGGTCAGCGAGTAGAGCGGATTGCCGGTGAGCACGAGGTCCGTGGCGCACCACAACACCGGTGCGCTCACGGCGAGTGCCGCGAGTTGGGCGCGTCCCCGCCAGTCGCGAGCAGGCGCCACGTAGAGCCAGTACACCCCGGAGAGCAGCCAGGCCTCCGGCCGCCACAGCCCCGCGACGGCGAGCAGCGCGAGCGGCCCCACGCCGCGTCGGGGGCGCGCCAGCTCCAGGGCGAGCGCCCCGAGCACCGCGGCGAGGCTTGGCAGATCCGAGGCGGTGGCCTGTCCGAGCGTGGCATCCACAAAGGGCGCGCTGAGCATCAGGGCGAGCACCGCGACCACGCCGATGCCCACCTGACGGCAGGCCCGACCCATCGCCAACAGCGACACGCCGACGGCGCCGCCCGCAATGAAGACCACGGCGCGCATGGCGTCCAGG
Organism: uncultured Solirubrobacterales bacterium; assembly: GCA_963813115.1. Classification (GTDB taxonomy): domain Bacteria; phylum Actinomycetota; class Thermoleophilia; order Solirubrobacterales; family Solirubrobacteraceae; genus Palsa-744. The sequence continues at coordinate 671,310 of CAWEXS010000002.1, read as the reverse complement.
GCGCCGCCGCCGAACAGCGCGGCGAAGGCCCCCGAGAGGATCGAGAGGGGATGCGGCGTAGAGGCGCCCATCACCTGCACGTCGGGCAGCTCGCCGTGGATCAGCTCGCGACCCCAGTCGAGCGTGAAGCTGATGTCATAGAGGTTCAGGGGCAGGCGCCCGAGCGCGAGCGCCTGGACGGCGGCGAGCAAACCGGCGATCAACCCGCCCAGCAGGGCAGCGCGCACCCAGTCGCGCGCGGCGAGCGCGCTCAGCCCTACGGGAGCCCGGTCGGCCCAGGTGCCAGCGGTAGCCATGTCTCATTCATAACGTAAAGCCTCCTCCACGGTATCGAGGTCACCTAAAGCTCAACCACCGCCGGGGATGCCGAGCGCCGCTGCCGCGCCGCTGCTCGTGCCCGCCTCACTCGCGCTCGGTCCGCCGCCCAACCAGGTTTCGAGACGAGGCTAGACGCCGAGCCCGCGACGGAAGATACGGTCGAGCAGCAGGTCGGGCACGAGCCGCTTGGCGAGCAGCATCGCGTGCGCGTCACGACCCACCAGGTAGCGGGCGCGCATGCGCCGGGCTCCGAGCGCACGCTCGATGGTCGCGGCCACCTGCTCGGGGGCCACGCCGCGTTTGCCGGTCTCCACCTGTACCCGGGCCATCGCGGCCGGGACGTGCCCGTACTGCTCCTGTAGCTCCGGCGGCACGCTCAGGCTTTCCGCGTTGGCGCGCCCCTTCTCCCAGATCGGCGTCGCCACCGAGCCGGGCTCGATCAGGGTGACCTGCACGCCCGAGCTGCGCAGCTCCACCCGCAGGGCGTCACCGACCGCCTCCAGGGCGTACTTCGAGGCGCAGTAGGGCGCGGCGAAGGGGGTGCACACCAGGCCGCCGATCGAGGAGGTCAGCACGATCCGTCCGCGGGCGCGCCGCAGGGCGGGGAGCAGCGCCTGCGCCATCGCCACGTGCCCGAAGAAGTTCACGTCAAACGCGCGGCGCAGCTCGTCGAGCGCGACCAGCTCCAGCGGACCGCTGACGGCGATGCCGGCGTTGTTGATCAGCGCATCCAGAGCGCCGCCCCGCTCACTCACGCGCGCGGCCGCCTGGGCGATCTGGGCGGGATCGGTGATGTCGAGGATCAGCGGCAGCACGCGCTCACCGCCGTCCTTGACGAGTCGCTCGGCGGCGGCCGGGTCGCGAACCCCGGCGAGCACCGTCCACCCCGAACCGGCCAACCGCAGGGCGGTGGCGCTGCCGATTCCGGTGGAGGCGCCACTGATCAAGGCGACGGGCACACGCTGACCCTAACGCAAGGCGGGTATACCTTCCCGGGATGGACGAGGGCGAGCGCGATCCGGCACACTCCCGGCCGACTGGTGCTCCCGCGGCGCGGCCGGTGGGCGAGGAGCGCCTGGGGCCGCTGCTGCTCAGCCGCTACCGCAAGCGCGACGACCGGGCGCTGTTGCTTTACGCGCGGGCGAGCGGAGCAGATCAGGGCTCGGCGTCTCGCGGCGATCATCGGTCGGCCGAGCCGTGAGCGAAGCACGCTTCAACGAGCTGCGCGGCGAGCAGGTCACCTACGCGATCCACCGCCAGGACCGCACGTTCCTGCCCAGCGCCGAGCACTGTCCGCTGTGCCCGACCCGGCCCGGTGGGCCCGAGACCGAGATCCCGTTCGCGGCCTTCGAGATCGCGGTGTTCGACAACCGCTTCCCCGCCTATGAGGCGCCCCGCGGGGCGGCCGAGGTGGTGGTCTACACCGACGACCACGAGGGCTCCTTCTCGACCCTCGCCGCCGAGCGGGCCGAGGCGCTGATGTGGGTGTGGCGCCAGCGCTACGAGGAGCTGGGTGCGCGAGCCGACGTCGACTACGTGCTGATCTTCGAGAACCGGGGGATCGAGGTGGGCGTCACCCTGCACCACCCTCACGGACAGATCTACGGCTACCCGTTCCTGCCGCCGGTGCCGGCGGGTGAGCTGGCCGCCGACGAGCGCCTGGGCGGCTGCGCCCCCTGTTCCCTGCTCGCCCGGGAGCTGAAGGACGCACGGCGGGTGGTCTTCGAGAACGACGGCGTGGTGGTCTACGTGCCTTATGCCGCCCGCTGGTCCTACGAAGCGCACGTCGTGTTGCGCGAGCACCGCCCGAGCCTGCTGGAGTGCGAGCCGCGGGAGCTGCGCCTGCTGGCCGAGGCCACGCAGGCCCTCACGCGCGGCTATGACGCGCTGTTTCACCGGCCCTTCCCGTACGTGATGGCGGTGCACCAGGCCCCCACCGACGGCCGCCCACGACCGTCGGGGCACCTGCACGTCGAGTTCTATCCGCCACTGCGCACCGCGAGCAGGCTCAAGTATCTCGCGGGCTCCGAGCAGGGCGCGGGGGCGTTCATCGCGGACACCCTCCCGGAGGAGTCGGCCGAGGCCCTGCGCGAGGCCATCGCCCGTGCCGGCTGAGGCGCTCAGCGCATTTGCCCCGGGCCGGGTGAACCTGCTCGGGGAGCACACCGACTACAACGGCGGGCTGGCGCTGCCCTTTGCGATCGCCGAGGGAATCACGGTGCGGGCCGGGCCACGCAGCGACGGACAGGTCAGCGCCGCGGCCCTCGACCTGGGCGAGCACGACAGCTTCTCCGCAGCCGACCCCGGACGCGGCGAGGGCTGGCGCGCGTTCGTGCGTGGGATGGTCGCCGAGCTTGCCCGCGCGGGCTTCCCAATCGCCGGAGCCGAGCTTGAGATCGGGGGCAACCTGGCGATCGGCTCGGGCCTGTCCTCCTCGGCGGCGTTGGAGGTCTCGCTGGGGCTGGCCGTGCTGGGGCTCGCGGCCTCAGCCCCCGATGCCCCACGGCTCAATCGCCTGGAGCTGGCGCGACTGTGCTCGCGGGTGGAGAGCGAGTGGGTGGGCGCCCGCACGGGCTTGCTGGACCAGCTGGCCTCGCTCTACGGACAGCCCGACGCGGCTCTGCTGATCGACTTCAGCACGCTTCGGATCGAGCCGGTGCCACTGGTGCTCGCCGCGGGCTGGCGGCTGGTCGTGCTGGACTCCGGGGAGCGTCACGCCCTGGCCGAGTCGGGTTACAACGCGCGTCGCGAGGAGTGCGCGCGGGCCTGCCGGGCGCTCGGGGTGCGCACGCTTAGCCAAGCGAGCGCGGGCGATATCGGCCGGTTGGAGCCCACCCTGGCCAGGCGCGTCGAGCACGTGCTGGCTGAAAACGAGCGGGTGCGGGCGGCCGAGGCGGCGTTGCGAGCGGGAGATCTGCGGCAGCTGGGGCGACTGCTGGACGCCTCGCATGCCGGCCAGCGCGACCTCTTCGAGGTCTCGACCCCCGCGGTGGAGCGGACCGTGAGCTACCTCAAAGCGGCGGGCGCCGTTGGGGCGCGCATGGTGGGCGGAGGCTTTGGGGGCTACGTGCTGGGACTGTTGCCCCCCGGCGTCGAGACCCCGAGTGCGGCGCATGAGGTGCGCCCCTCGCGCGGGGCTCACCTGTCGGGCTGAGTCGGAGCCCACCACCGGGCGCATCGACCTCTAGGCCGGGGCGAGCGCCCCGCGCTTTGCCTCTAGCGCGGCGAGCAGCTCGGCGAAGGCGTCGGAGAACTTCTCGACGCCCTCGCGCTCCAGGGTGTCGGTGAGATCGTCGTAGTCCACCCCGGCGCCTGCGAGCGCGTCGAGCAGCTTGCGGGCCTCTGCCAGTCCAAGCTCAAGCTGCGGCTCGGGGCGGCCGTGGTCCTGGTAGGCCTCGATCGTCTCCTCGGGCATCGTGTTCACCGTGTCCGCCCCGATCAGCTCCTCCACGTAGAGGACGTCCGGGTAGTCGGGGTTCTTGACCGAGGTCGAGGCCCACAGCACCCGCTGGGGGGTGGCCCCCTTGGCGGCGAGGTACTCCCAGCGGGGTCCCTGGAAGACCGACTTGTAGTGCTGGTAGGCGAGCTTGGCGTTGGCCACCGCGAGCTTGCCCTTCAACTGGTCGTGCCCACCGATCGCGTCAAGGCGCTTGTCGCCCTCGGTGTCGATGCGCGAGACGAAGAAGCTCGCGACCGAGGCGACCTTGCGAGGATCGCCGCCCTCGGCGATGAGACGCTCGATGCCGCGTACGTATGACTCGGCCACCTCGGCGTAGCGGCGCAGCGAGAAGATCAGGGTCACGTTGACGGACCTGCCCTTGGCCACGACGTCCTCGATCGCTGCCAGGCCGGGCTTGGTCGCGGGGATCTTGACCATCAGGTTGGGACGGTCCACCGCCTGATGGATGCGGATCGCTTCGCGGAAGGTCGCCAACGAGTCGTAGGCCAGTCCCGGGTCCACCTCCAGCGAGACGTAGCCGTCGCGGCCGGAGCCGCCGTCCCAGATCTGGCGGAACAGGTCACAGGCATCCATGATGTCCTGCTGAGCCAGCGCCCAGAAGATGTCCTTGACGTCCTTCAGCTCACCGGCGAGCGAGCGCAGCTGCTCGTCGTAGGCATCCCCGACGGTCATCGCCTTCTGGAAGATCGAGGGGTTCGACGTTGCGCCCACCACGGCGTCGCGGTCGAGCAATTGCTGTAGGTGTCCGCCGTGGATGGAGTCGCGCGAGAGGAAGTCCACCCACACGCTCTGCCCGAGAGCCGAGAGAGACTGAAGTGGCGAGAGAGAGGGGGTCTGGGAGGACATGGTGGCTTCTCCTTGCGACGTTGACTGATCAGCCCGCGCGCCGGAGCAGCGCCCGGGCGCGGGTGGCGATGTGCTCGCTTGTGAAACCCAGCTCCTCCAGCACCCTGCTGCCGGGTGCGGAGGCTCCGAAACGATCCAGCCCGATGACGTCGCCGCCGCTGCCGACCCACTTCCACCAGCTCATGGTGGCGCCGGGCTCCACCGCGAGACGGGCGCTCACGGCGGGGGGCAGGACCTGATCGCGGTACTCCTGCGACTGGGCCTCGAACAGCTCGATGCAGGGCATCGAGACGACGCGCACCGCGGTGCCCTGGTCCGCCAGCTGCCGGGCGGCCTGTAGCGTCACGGCGACCTCGGTGCCGGTCGAGATCAGGATCAGGTCCGGGTCGCTCGCGGCGCCCTCGCCCGTAGCGGTGCCGGACGAGTCCCACAGCGCGTAGCCGCCGCGCTCCAGCTCGCTCGCGGCGCCCAGACCGTCGGAGCGGTCGAGCGTGGGCACGTTCTGGCGCGAGAGCAGCAGCGCCACCGGCCCGTCCTCGCGTTCGAGCGCCACCCGCCAGGCCTCGGCGGTCTCGTTGGCGTCGGCCGGGCGGATCACCCACAGGTTGGGGATCACGCGCAGCGCGGCGTAGTGCTCGACGGGCTGATGGGTGGGGCCGTCCTGGCCGAGGGCCACCGAGTCGTGCGTCCAGACCCAGACCACGGGCAGACCCATCAGCGCCGAGAGCCGCACGCTGGGGCGCATGTAGTCGGAGAAGATCAGGAAGGTCGAGCCATACGGCTTGACGATCCCGCCGTGGGCGGCGGCGCCGTTGACGATCGCGCCCATCCCGTGCTCGCGGATGCCAAAGGGCACGTTGCGTCCGGCGTGGACCTTGGAGAACTCGCCCGCTCCCTCAAAGACGGTCTTGGTCGACTCAACCAGGTCGGCGGCTCCGCCCATCATCGTGGGGGCGTGGGCGGCGAAGGCGCCCATCACCTTCTGCCCGGCCGAGCGGGTCGCGATCTCCTGCCCGGCCTGGAAGCTTGGCAGCGCCTCGCGCCAGCCGTCGGTCAGCTTGCCGGACCAGGCGCGGTCCCAGTCCGCGGCCAGCTCGGGGAGCGCCGCGCGCCAGGTCTCAAAGCGCTCGCCCCAGACGCTCTGTGCCTGTGCGCCCCCCGCGCGCAGATCCATATGCTCGTAGACGCTCGGATCGACCCAGAAGGTGCGGTCGGGGTCGAACCCCATGACTTCCTTGGTCGCCCGAATCTCCTCCTCGCCAAGCGGAGCCCCGTGTGACTTGGAGGTGTCCACGGCCTTGGGGGCGGGATAGGCGATGTGCGATCGGATCGCGATGAACGACGGGCGTTCGGTTTCCGCGCGCGCGGCCGTGAGCGCGGCCTCCAGCGCGTCCAGATCCTCGGAGTCCTCCACACGCTGCACGTGCCAGCCGTCGGCCTCGAAGCGCGCAGGGTGGTTCTCGCCGTCGAAGGAGATCGAGGTGGTGCCGTCGATCGTGATGTGGTTGTCGTCGTAACAGACGACCAGCTTGCCCAGACCGAAGTGCCCGGCGATCGAGGCGGCCTCCTGGCTGACGCCCTCCATCATGTCGCCGTCAGAGCAGATCACGTAGGTGTGGTGGTCCACGATCTCGCTGCCCGGGCGGTTGTAACGCTCGGCCAGGAAGCGCTCGGCCATCGCCATGCCGACGGCGTTGCCCAGGCCCTGCCCCAGGGGTCCCGTGGTTACCTCGATGCCGGGGGTGTGCCCGCGCTCGGGGTGACCCGGCGTGAGCGAGCCCCACCGGCGGAACTGCTTGAGGTCCTCCAGACCGACCTCGTACCCCGTGAGGTGCAGCAGCGAGTACTGAAGGATGCAGGCGTGCCCGGCGCTGAGCACGAAGCGGTCGCGGTCGGGCCAGGCGGTATCCGTGGGGTTCACCCGCAGGAAGTGCTTGAACAGCGTGTAGGCCAGCGGGGCGAGCGCCATCGCGGTGCCGGGGTGACCGGAGTCGGCCTGCTGCACGCTGTCCATGGCCAGGCCACGGATCGTGTCAATCGACAGTCGGGTGGTGTCGTTCTGCTCCACGGTGGATTCCTCGTTCGGGCTAGCGGGGCTCGAGCAGCACAACGGGCAGCTCGCGGGTCGCGATCGACTTGTAGTGATCGTAACCGCGGTAGGCGGCGACAAAACTTGGCCACAGCTCCTCGGCCTCCTCGGCGGTGGCCCGCCGGGCCCGCACCGGGTGGCGGCGGCCGCGTACGAGCGCCTCAGCGTCGGGCTGGGCCTCCAGGTTCAGCCACCAAGCCGGGAACTCGCGGGAGGCCGCGTTGGAGGCGACGACGGCAAAGCCCTCGTGGTGAGGAACATAGAAGACGGGTGAGTCGCGCGGCTGACCGCTGCGACGACCGACGGTACGGATCACGAGCACGTCGGCCCCCAACAGACGCCCGCCCAGGCGACCCCCGCTGCGGCGCACGATCCGTGCGTGGGCTCGTGAGGCCAACGTCGCACCCGGCCGGTGGGCCAGATGAGGGCTCAGGCGAGCGTAGAAGTCGGCGACCCGCGACACACATTGATCCTACCGCCGGCCCGGTCGCCTGACCTGTCGGCCGTCCGCGATCGCAACCGAGCCGGCGGGGAGCGCTACAGTCAGCCGATCATGCCCGAGCAGTTTTGCGACGTGGGCAGGGGCATCACGCTCTGCTACGAGACCTTTGGCGACCCCGGCGACCCGACGGCGCTGCTGGTGATGGGCCTCGGCACCCAGATGGTGGCCTGGCAGGAGGACCTCTGCCGGCAGCTGGCCGAACGGGGATTGCACGTGGTGCGCTTCGACAACCGCGACATCGGCCGCTCGACCCACGTGCAGGGAGCGCCGCCCTCGGTCGGGCAGCTGCTACGGCGCAGTCGCGGGGCGGCGCACTACACGCTCGCAGACATGGCCGACGACGCCGCCGGCTTGCTTTCCGAGCTGGAGCTGGCCCCGGCGCATGTGATCGGGGCGTCGATGGGCGGGATGATCGCCCAGACGCTGACGATCCGTCACCCCGACAAGGTGGCCTCGCTGGTGTCGATCATGTCCAACACGGGCAGTCGCCGGACGGGACAGCCGGCCCTGAGCACCTACCCCCTGCTCCTGCGGCGCCCGACGGCCCGGGGCCGGGAGGCATTCGTGGAGCACTCCGTGCGGCTGTTCACGGCGATCGGCTCCCGGGGTCTGCCCCAGGACACCGAGGATGTGCGTGCGCTGGCGGCGATCAGCTACGACCGCAACCACGACCCCACGGGACCGGGACGGCAGCTCGCCGCGATCATCGCCTCGGGCGACCGCACAAGCGAGCTGCGCGCGATCGGGGTGCCCACGCTCGTGGTGCACGGCACGACGGACCGCCTGGTCAACCCCTCGGGCGGCCGCGCCACGGCACGCGCGATCCGGGGAGCGAGCCTGCTGATGATCGAGGGCATGGGCCATGATCTGCCACGGGCGATCTGGCCGCGCCTGATCGAGGCGATCGTGCAGAACACGCAGCGCACGCGGGCCACGGTTCCGCAGCCCGCCTGAGCATCTTCATCCGGCCGAGGGACGTCGGTTGTAAGCCGGCAAGGCCGCCACTTGGTGCGAGCGGCCGTAGGAGCACCAGCTGCGGTGGCGCCGAACGCGCACCAGCCAATGCAAGTCGTGACGACAGTGTGAGCGGCGGTACGGCCAACGGGCGTGGAGCGTCCGCAGTATCCGTTCCTCCTCGCAGAGTCGAGCTCTCATGATCAATGCCTCCCTACCTGATTGCTTCTGCCGGCCTGAGACCGTTGGCCGCGTCGGCCAAACTCGATCTCCCCCATGCACCGGAATGTCATCGCTAATAGTACGCCGTCTACAGAAATACGACTGTAACAATGATGTCGACGGCGGCCCCTCCTGTCCTCCTCCCCGTTTCTGTCTTTCCATCCAAAATCAAACCCACAGCAAGCCCTGCTGTCGCTTGAGGGCCGACGTCCGCTTCCAGACACATTGCCTTCCGGACACTCGGCCAGTTGTTTTCGTAGGTACATATAAATCATGCTTTACGCAGCCTGTCAAGTTTAAGTTCATGAGGCGCCGACTGGCGCCTCATCTGTCAATTGATGTAGCGGTGCTCCCTTTCGTCAACTAAGGTGACCTTGTGGCACGGGTCTCCGCAGAAAGCGTCGCCGCTCGCAAGGGTTTGCCCCGCGGGCCGCAGGCGCTTCCGCGCGAGGAGGTCGCCGCGCACCAGCGTGAGCGACTGTTCGACGCGATGGTCGAGGCCGTCAACGAGCGTGGGTTCGTGAGCACGACCATTTCCGACCTTGTTACCCGGGCGGGCATCTCGCGACGCAGCTTCTACGAGCACTTCGCGAACAAGGACGAGTGCCTGCTGGCGACCTATGACAGCATCGTCGAGGTTCTCGGACGGCGGTTGTACAGCTCGTATGATCCCGCCCGGCAGTGGCTGGAACAGCTGGAGGCGGTGATCACGGCATTGTTCGAGGAGATCGCCGCACGCCCCGACGCGGCACGCCTGATCTGCGTGGAGATCGGGGCTTCGGGGCCCGCGGGAATGCAGCGCTGGGCCACGGGCTCAACCGAATTCGAACGCTTTATCAGCCGGGGGTTTGCCCGCGAGCGCGGAGCCGCCACAATCCCCGACCCGGTCGCCCGAGCAATCGTCGGGGCGTTGCGCATGATCGTCTACTCTCGGGTGCGCCGCGAGCGTTCGGGCAAGGCCCTGAAGACCGACCTGATGAAGCTCCTGCCGGAGCTGATGACGTGGATAGCCGGCTATCACCCCTCGCCCGCCGGCCTACCCGCGCGGCCGCGCGCAAAACGCACCCGCGCTCTTTCCGGGGGACGTGCCCCGGGCACCCTGGCGCCGCCCTCGCCGGTTGGCGCACGGGGACTGCCGCGCGGGGAGCACAACCTCCCCCGGGGCTTCGTGTGGTTCAACCAGCACGAGCGTATCTTCGACGCGATCGCCAATCTCACGGCCACGAAGGGATACCCGTCGCTGGGACTCGAGGACATCGCGGCCGAGGCGGCCGTCTCGCTACAGACCTTCTACACCCACTTCGAGAACAAGGAGGAGGCGTTCCTGGCCACCTATGAGGTGGGACACGCCCGAGCGATGGCCGCGGTCAACCGCTCGCTGGCCTCACAGAAGAACCTGATCGACGGCGTGAGAGCCGGGGTGCTGGCGCTGCTCGAGTTCCTGGCCGCCGAGCCCGCCTACGCCCACCTGGCGTGCGTGGACATCCTGATCGCCTATCCGCACGTGGCGGGCCGGGTGGAGGAGGCCAATCTCGGCTACACCGACCTGCTCGACCTCGGCCTGGGCTCCGAGCAGCCGCGCGGGCGAGCGTCGATCGTCAGGGAGGCCGTGCTGGGTGGCGTGTTCGAGCTTCTCCACGACTACATCCTCCGCGGCCAGGCGCACCGTCTGCCAGAGTTGGCCGACCACGTGAGCTACATCGCGCTGACCCCCTTCATCGGCGCCGAACAGGCCGCCGACGCCCTGGTGGCTCGCTGATCGTTCTCATTGGCAGAATTTGCCCGTCACCGGTCCGCGGAGGGCACGCGCGATCAAGGATTACCGGGATTGTGTCGAATCGTCGAATGTGGGATCGATCGTGGAGGACGACCACCTGCTGAGGGCCCGCCGGACGGCGGCCTCGACCCGTGCCACGCTCGGTGTTGGCGGGGTCCTGCTGGTCCTCACCCATCGTGGGTTGCTCCCCCACCCCGAGCTGGGGGTCGCGGGTTTCACGACGATCTCGATCACGGCCAGCGTGCAGCTGCTCGCACCGCGCCTGTCGTGGCTGAAGCTCGAGGAGTCCCTCGCCGGAGTGGCGGGTTTCCTGATCGTGGGCCTGGGCGACCAGCGCGTAACGGTGCTGAGCGTCATGTGGCTCGCCGCGGTGTCCTGTGGGGTAATGGCGCGGGGCGGTCGCGTTCACTGGATCGGGCGCACGGTGGTGCTCGGCTCGCTGGCGCTCCCGATGCTCAGGATGGGGGAGGTGAGCGCTAACCACGCGGCCCTCTGCGTGGCCTCGGTCGGACTGCTGCTCACCAGCGGGCGGCTCACCCGGGAGCTGAACCACCTGCTTACCCAGGCCCGCTACGACGCCGACCACGACGACCTCACGGGAACGCTTTCGAGCGTCGCGTTTCGCACCGAGCTGGAACAGGCCACCAAGGCGTGCAGAACCATGCAGGACGGAGCGGTGCTGTCGCTGCTGCTGCTCGATCTCGACGGGTTCCGAGTGGTGAACAAGACCCTGGGACACGCCGCGGGCGACGCCCTGCTGAGCAAGGTCGGGGCGCAGCTGCGGGCGGTCACCGGAGCCAGCTGCCCGGTGGGACGACTGGGAGGCGATGAGTTCGCGGTGATCGTCCCGGGCCACGGCGGCGCGGCGATGGGGGAGCGACTGATCGCCTCCCTGGCGCGTTGCGGTGAGGAGTCGACCCCGATCTCGGCGAGCGTGGGTGTCGCGCAGGCACCTCGCGACGGAGATGACGCGGAGGCCTTGCTGCGCGCAAGCGACATCGCTCTGCGCGTGGCCAAGCGCAGCGGCTTCGGGGGACAGGTATCCAGCTACGCCGGCGAATCGCTCAGCGGCGAAGGCAAGCAGAGCGCTCGCTACGCGCTCACCAGACTGATCGAGGGCGAGGGCCTGAACATGGTCACCCAGCCGATCGTCGACCTGCGCACCCGCTCGATCCACGCCTACGAGGCCCTAGCGCGCTTCTCCCAGGGTGGGCCCGAAAGCCCACTGCACTGGTTCTCGCTGGCAGAGGAGTTCGGAGAGCGCGACGCCCTGGAGCGGGCTTGCCTGCGCAAAGCGCTGGAGCTGTTCGAGCAGCGCCCGCCGGGCACCCACCTTTCGGTCAACCTCTCAGCGCCCGTCCTGCTGGACCGACGCACCCTGAACATGCTCGAGCAGCCCCCGGACCTCACGGGTCTGATCATCGAGGTCACCGAGGAGGTGCTCGTCCAGAGCGACGCTCAACTGCAGGCCGCGATCGCGCCGCTGCGCGAGCGCGGGGCCTGCCTGGCCGTGGACGACATGGGTGCGGGCTACTCGGGGCTGCGCCAGATCACGACGGTGCACCCCAGCTACCTGAAGCTCGACCGCTCGCTGGTGACCGGCATCGACCAGGACAGTGACCGGGCCGCACTGGTCAAGGCGCTGGTGGGCTACGCCGAGCACGTCGGCAGTCTGCTGGTGGCCGAGGGAATCGAGAACGCCGCCGAGCTGAGCAGGTTGGTCGAGCTGGGTGTGCCGTTGGCCCAGGGCTTCTATCTGGGGCGCCCCGCCGAGCCCTGGCCCGAGCTGACTGCCCCGCAGCAGGACGGCCTCGGTGCGATCACACAGCCCGAGGCCGCGGCCGGCGACCTGGGAACCCTGCAACCGGTCTGAGGACCTGCCGAGTCCACGGGACGGGACGCTAGGCGAACGGCTTGGCGGCCATGAAGAAGATCGTAACCACGATCAATGCCACGATCACGGCGGTCCAGAGCATGATGCTCGCCAGGGCGGTCGCATAGGCGGCCTCATCGCCCGCCTCGGAGGTCGCGACGAGGCGTTCCTCGCCCCGGCGCAGAACGGTAGCCCCGAGTCCGGCGATCACGAACAGCAGGACGAACGGCACGGTCACCCAGGTCTTAGACCACAGGTGGGCATCGCTGGCGAGGTAGATGCCGGCGAGCAGGATCACCGCGATCGCGGGACCGGTGAGACGCTTGCTGAAGGCGATCTGCAACCTGTGAAAGTTCGCCCGCTGAAGGATGGGCGCCTTGGCATTGACGGACAAGAACACCGGATAGGCGAACAGGGCGCCAAACGCGGTCACGACGGCGGTGATGTGAATCCAGAGCACCACGTCATAGAAGCGAACCTCAGCGGGCACGGCCAGAAGTCTAGATCACACGGAGGACCCGATGCACTGTGCCTACCATCAGTCCGTGCCCACCGATCCCGCGTCTGCCGACCCCGCACTAGCCGCCCCTACGTTCGCCGGTCTTCACGACCCCGAGCAGTCCGCCGAGCATCCGCCGCTGCGTCTGCGTCCGCTCGCGCGCGGCGACGAGCCGGAGCTGCTGCGCATTCACACCACCCCCGAGGTGCTGCGGTGGTGGGATGTCCCGCCCGAGGACTTCCCGTGGGACGAGCCCGAGTCGACCCGCTTCACGCTCGAGGTTGACGGCGCGGTGGCGGGCCTGATCCAGTTCTACGAGGAGACCGAGCCCAAGTACCGTCACGCCACGATCGACGTGTTCCTGGATCCCGCGCTGCGCGGCCGCGGTCTGGGAGCGGAGGCTTTGCGCCGGGTCGCCGACTACCTGATCGATGAGCGGGGGCACCACCGCATCACGGTCGACCCAGCGAGCACCAATTCCGCGGCGATCCGAGCCTATGAGAAGGTCGGCTTCAGCGCGGTGGGCGTGATGCGCCGCTACGAGCGCGACGTCGGGGGCGAGGGGTGGCACGACGGCCTGCTGATGGAGCTGCTGGCCCCCCGCGCGTAATGCTGCGCCCCGAGCGTAGCGCTGGCCCCCCGCGCGTAGTCGGGTGCAGACGGCCGTCCGCCTACAGCGAGTCCACCTGTAGCGAGTGCGATGTAGCGATTACGTCAAGCCCCGATGCGGGCGAGCAAGGCGCCTACGCGCTGCTCGTACAGGCCGGGGTCCACGTTCCAGGCCTCGACGTGCCCTGCGATGGGCACACGGTAGTAGGTCACCCAACCGGGAAGGGCCTTCGCGAAGGCATCGCTGATCGAGATCGGCACGAGCTTGTCGGCGGTCCCGTGGAAGAGCAGGATCGGCAGATGGAAGTCCGCGGTGTGACGCACCGCATCCAGAGCGTTCCAGTCCGCATTTATACGGGCGCCGATCATCCACTCGACGGGGGCGGCGGCGAACCCGGGTAGCCCGAGCTTGCGAGCGTTGAAGGAGAGAATGGCCTTCCAGTCGAGCGCGGGTGCATCCAGCACCAACGCCGCGACGCGCGACGCCAGCGGCGATCGCTCCATGAACTGGGCGACGACCGCTCCCCCCATCGAATAGCCGAAGAGCACCAGACGCCGCGCGCCGTGGCCGAGAGCGTAGGTCGCGGCAGCCGCGAGGTCGCGCCACTCGGTGAGCCCCATGTGGTGAAACCCGCCGGGACCGGCCGGTGCTCCGAGGTCGCCGCGGTAGGAGATCAACAGGGTGGGAAGCCCGGCGCGATGCAGGGTCGGAGCGATGTTCAGACCGGCCTGACGATCGCCGTTGATGCCGTGCACCACAATCGCCCAGGTGTCGGAGTGAGCAGGAATCAGCCAGGCCGGCATCGGGCCGACTGGGCTCGGCACCTCAACAGCGGCAAAGGGCAGCCCGAGCGTCTGCCCGGGGTCCCCGCTGTACACATCCTTTTCCAGGGCGACCTTCATGCCCGGTTGCAGGTAACCGCGGACATCGCTCAGCTGCCGGGTCACCGTGTGGGCGCTGCTGCCGAGGATGCGCCCGAGGGTCGCGTGACCCCCCTGCCACTCCATGCCGTAGACACCGGGCAGCAGGGTGCCTTCAGATCGCGACAGCACGACCTGACTCGCGGAGATCGCGTCGACCTTGACGTCGGGCGTGAGATCCCGATGGTCAGGGACCAGCACGGCGGAGGAGAAGTGCCAGCTCAGCCCCAGCAGGACGACCGCCAGGAGCAGTGTGAGCACGGCCCCCACCAGGCTCCGCCGGTGCCGACGTGGCCAGGATCGGGGCGCGGCGATGGCTGCGGCAGAGGTGGCGCTCACGTCGAGTGAGCCTACCGACAGTCACCGCACTACAGACGGTTACCGCCGGTGCTTGGAGGCGAGTCCGAACTTCAGCGGCTCGCGTCTGACGACATGCCTGCTCCCCTGGCGAACCGTGAGCACCAGGGTCAGTTTCAGGTGGTGCAGGCGGTGCAGTTTCGCCAGGGTGCGCTTGGGCAGGTGCACGTGCACGCGCACGAGCTGCCCGGCCTTGACATGGAAATGGGTAGCCGCGAGATAGCGCACGGCGGCCGCGGCGGCACCGGTCAACCCGATGGTGCCTTCGCAGGCTTGGGTGTAGGTACCGCCGTCGCAGTGGTAGACGAACGTCGCGGTGCCCCGCGAGTCGATGATCGCTTCGGGTCCATAGTTGGGAGCCGCAGGGCTGCTAACCGGAGCGGTGGCTGACACTCCGGTTGGACCGGCCGAGCCCGTGCCGCCGCTGCCTGCACCGTTCGACGAGCCGGAGGGGTTGCCCGTCCCCGGGCCTGGATTGGGCGTCACGGGGGCCGGTTCTTCAAGCGGCGCCCCGAACTCGAAGGCGCCGCTGTCGCATGATCCCAGCCGGTGATCGCCGCGCTGATCGGTCGCCGGACAGCCGGCTAGACCGAAGTCGATCGCCGGACTTCCCGCGAGCAGGGGCACCGTGGGGGTCGGGCCACCATTGCTGCCCAGTTCGCCGAGACCAAGCTGAAGCCCCATGTCGGCGGGGGGCAGCGCGCAGCTGCTGTCCCCCGAGAGGTTGCCGCCGGAGTCAATCCATGCTCCAGCCTTCCCGACTTCGGGACCCGCGCACGCATTGCCCGCGCCGAGCGGCGGCGACTTGTCGAGCAGCACGTTCGCGAGGGTCACCTGACTGCCGGCTTCAGCCTTGATGTCGGCGCCGCCAAAGTTGTTGCCCAGCCCATCATTGCCCGTGAAGGTGACGTTGGTGAAAGTCGCCGAGGCTTCCGTCAGATAGACCCCGCCGCCCTCGTAGGTGTCGTTGCCGTTGTCGGCAAACGTCACGTTCGTGAAAGTCGAATGGCCCCCGTGAGCGCTCAGCTGCACGGCGCCGCCCTCGCCCGAATTCGAGTTGTCGTGGTCGAACGTGCTGCTGGTCGCGATCACGGTGCCGGATTCGGCGTTGACGCCACCGCCGCCGCCAACGCTGCTGCTGTTGTGGTCGATCTCAGAGTCGTTCAGTCTGAGGATGCCACCCGACTTGATGTCGATCCCACCGCCGTAGCCGTTGTTCACGTTGCCGGTGACCCGCACGTGGTCGAGCGTCAGTTCTCCCCCGATCTGAAGGATCCCGGCGCCGTAGAGACTCTCTTCCCATGCCGCCCCCCGTTCGGCGGCAAAGCCCTTTTCAAGCGTGAGGCCTTCGAGCACGTCGGGTCCGCCGCCGCTGATGCGCAACAGGCGGTCGTGGGATTCGGCGGCCAGGACCGTGGCGCCCATGCCCGCGCCCCTGATCGTGAGCTGCTTGGCGCTCGTGTTGGTGAGTCGCAGCTCCCCGGTGCTGGTCGGATGTTCTTCATCGACGGCGCCAAACTTATAGGTGCCCGCGGGCACGACCACCGTGTCGCTGCTGTCGGGAGAGGCAAGCGCCGCGGCCAGCGCGCCGCGCAGCGTGCAGTCCGCCGCACATCCGGCACTGGTGGTATCCGCAGTGCTGGTGACGGTGAACTCAGCCGCGAGCGTGTCCGGCCCGCAGACGAGCAGCAGTACGAGCAGCGACAGCGGGAGCGCCGTCAGCGTCCGGCGGCGTGAGCGAGAGGGAACGTTCATGGCTTGAGCCCAGGCGGCGTGAGCCGAAACGTATCACCATCCCAATCGCCGACAAGACCCATCCGGCGATTCGGAGGGCGGCCGGAGAGCTTGACGCGCCGACCGATGTCGCCGGTTCTACTCACAAGGTCCGTGGGGCAATCGGATCGAGCTGCTGTCGCTGGATTAGATTTTCAGCCCGAGTACGCCTGCGACTGCGCGGGCTGCCAGAACCTCATCGTGCGGTGCATGCCCGGCGAGTGCGATCACAGCTCCCTCGAGAGCGCCCAGCAACGCCGGTGCCACCGCACGGGCGGGCGGGCCCGGTGGAATCGAGCCGGCTTTGCGTCCGGCGTTGATCAGCCTGACGCAGCGTTTTACACCGGTCTCCCAGATCCGCTCGGTCTCGCGCGCCACCGGATGATCCTGACCGGCGAACTCCAAGCGCAAAGCCATCACCACACGGGCGATGTCGCGTCGGCAAAAGACGGCGTGTCCACGTGCCAGCGTCAGCAACCCGGCAACCGGCTCGGCCTGTTGCGCGGCCGGCACGCCGACCTCGCGCATCCAGTTCTCGTTGACCCACTCGATCACGGCCAGCGCCAGATCCTCCTTGTCCTTGAACTGGTGGTAGAGAGCGCCCCGCGTATAACCAGCCTCGCGCGCCACCTCCTCGAGCGCCAGGTTGCCATAGCCGTAACGCGAGAGACCGCGCGCGGCTGATTCGAGCAGGGCACTGCGCGAACGGGCGCGGCGCTCAGCCTGAGTAGGACGCCCATGCGTCGGCAGTGTCGGCAGCTTCAGTGTTGGCGCTTTCGCGGAGTTCATCGACCTTGCGAGGCTCGCTTTCGGTATCAATACATACAGACACGCATGTATGCTAGCTTATTCACGGACAGACCAATGCCCACAGCCTCACCCCAGCACTCCAACCCTCCCTCTCCACGTCGTGATAGACGTGGAGCCGCTTCGACTGTCCAGTGGCGGCGCGAGGTTCCCGAGGCGATTCGCTCGCTCGGAGCGCTTGAGAACGCCGATTACGCCGACATCGTGACGGCGACGCTCGATGAGACACCGAACGGAACACCCGAGGAGCTGATTCGCGCGACGCTGAACCGTGTACCACGTGGTCTGCTCTTCCTCGTCCCAGTTGTCCAGCGTGTCTTCCTCGGCCTTCGCCTGAAGCTGCGGCCGTCCCCGGAACACATACTCGGATGGAAGATCACCGAGCGCGGCGAGAGCTGGGTGAGGATCGAGGCCGCCTCTTGGTTCTTGACCGGTCACGTAGTCATGCACATCGACGAAGGGCGAATATCCCTCGCGTCGTTCATCCGATACGACCGGTCGCCCGCAGCGTTTGTCTGGCCTCCGATATCACTCATCCACCGTCAGGTGGCGCTCATCTTGGCTCGCAGTGCGACAAGAGTGCAGTAACCAGCCCCAGCGTCATCCCATGCATGAAGGACAAGCGAGACTCCCGAGCAGCGCGCACACCTCCCGTCCTTGGCGAATCCATGAGATCGTCCCCGACTTTCGCCTCGAGGACGTGTGGACGCTACCCGTGTGTGGCGACAGGAGCGACTTCCCCATGCTGGTGCAGGGCATCGCCGCCAGTGATCCCTCGCAGGGCCCCTGGCTTGCTCGCGCGCTGTGGACGATCCGCTGGAAGGTCGGCGAGCTACTCGGCTGGGATGAGGCGGAGACCGGGCTCGGAGAGAGGGTGCCGACGCTGCGCCAACGCCTACCGGGCGACCTGCTGGACTCACCAGGCCCCGAATTCGAAGCGCTTCCATTCACCTCGCTGTACCTGATTGAGGACGAGTTCGCCGCGGAGATTGCCAATCGCACCGTGCACGGAGTCATGCACCTCAGCTGGGTCGCTGACGAAACGGGCGGTTACCGCGGCCAGATGGCTGTTTACGTAAAGCCGAACGGACTGCTTGGGACCACCTACATGGCCGCGATCAAACCCTTCCGGCACCTGATCGTCTACCCCGCGGCGATGCGACAGATCGAGCGCGGCTGGACGCGAGCCTCAGCGGCACGGTCCACAGGTCAACAATGAGTCTCGTCCCCGTTCGGCGATCCGAACTACCCTGGGAACATGGATAAGCCCGGTGAGGTCGAGCATGTCATCCCGACGACCGTGGCCACACCTTCGCGCGCAACGCGTTCGCCCGATCCGCGCCTGCGCTCGCTGATCGCCGGCGAGTACGTCGGCTGGTGGCATGACTCGCTGCCGTTCGCCCGCTGGCTGGAGCCGCCACCCCCGTGCTTGACACTGATGATCTCGATCGGAGAGCCGCTGCGCACCGATCGCGGTGTACTACCCAGCGCGTGGATCGCGGGCCTCGACGATCGCCCCGAGCTGGTCGAGACCGGTGGTCAGCGGGCCGCGGTCGAAGCTCGAAGCTCACACCCTTGGGTGCGTACAGGATCTGCGGCATGCCGCTGCGGGAGCTGACCGGCGAGGTCGTCGCGCTTGAGGACGTGTTCGGCACGTCCGCGCGAGTGTTACGACCAGCCTCACATGAACCGTGAGTTTCGGGAGCTTGCCGGCATCACCCCAACCGACTTCCTCGCCCGACAACTCCCGGAACGGGGGACGGTCGGCGACGGGGTCACATTTGTCCAAGACAGGACACCCAGCCCCGGAGTAGCTTGAGGCCGATCCCGCAACTCGAAGGAATACGGCATGACACCTACCGCACACCCGAACATCTTTCCCGCACTGCGCTACCGCGACGCTAACGCCGCGATCGAATGGCTGAAGGGCGCGTTTGACTTCCAGGAGAAGGTCGTCTATCGCGGCGAGGACGGCACAGTGAACCACGCAGAGCTTGCGCTCGGAGCAGGTCTCGTGATGCTTGGGCAGTCGCGTCCGGACGGTTGGCTCGGCGGTCGTGCACCAGATGCGCGCGCCTCCACAGCGAGTATCTACATCGTGGTTGCCGACCCCGACGCTCATTGCGAGCGCGCCCGAGCCGCGGGTGCCGAGATCGTCCGCGAGCTGACCGACGAGGACTATGGGTCACGTGAGTACAGTGCCCGCGACCTGGAGGGCAACCTGTGGTCGTTCGGCACCTACGACCCCTATGACGACCACTGAGCAGGCACGGCGCATGGCGCTTGCGCTGCCCGAGGCCGTCGAGCGCGACCACCACGGACGACCCTCGTTCAGGGTGGCCGAGCGCATCTTTGCGACGCTATGGGATCAGGGCCACCTGAACGCGATGCTCGACGAGTGTGGAATATTCACCGCTGTCCAAGCGACACCAAACGCGTGCAGCGAACTCTGGTGGGGCAAATCAGTGTTGCCCTTTGTATCGGCCCAGTACTTGTAGGCACCGTACAAGTACCGTACTATTGGGGTATGGCTACCCGGACTAGACGGATCGAGATGCGCGCCGACCCAGCGAGCGAGGAGCGGATCTCGCGCGCAGCCCGGGCACGGGACCTCTCGGTCTCGGCGTTCGTCTTGGCAGCGGCGACGCGTGAGGCCGATCGCGTGCTCGGCCGGGCTGACCAGACACTAATCCCGGCCGGCCAGTTCGACGCTCTGGTCGCTGCGCTTGACCAGGGCGACCCGGCTCCTCGCTTGGAACAAGCCGCTCGCAGCCCGCGCCTATATCGGCGCGCGTGAGCGACTGGACGTCCCAGCGGCGCGGCGAGCATCACGACCTCGCACAGCTGGACTGCGGGCGCGATGAGCTTGATCGATGGCTGCTCCACGACGCATTGCGTGCACAGGCCGCCGGCATCGCCCACACCACCGTGTGGACCAGGCCCAACGACCTGGTGGTCGTCGCGTTCCACGCGATCGCTCCGACCCAATTCATGCGCACCGACTTGCCATCGCGCTCACTCAGCGCCGGCTACAGCACGATCCCCGGCTACCTCATTGCGCGGCTCGCACTCAGCCAAGGCTTGCACGGGCAAGGCCTGGGCACGCACCTGCTGCTCGACGCACTTGAGCGGATCGCTGCTGCCGCGACGAACGCCGGCGGACGCCTGATTGCCGTGGACGCCCTCGATGACGCCGCACACCGCTTCTACCGCCACCACGACTTCCAACCGATTCAAGGCTCACGCCGGCTAGTGATGAAGATCGCAACCGCTCGCGCAGCCCTCGACCGCTGAGCACGGTACCGATGAGGTGGAACCGTCTTTCAAGATGAGCCAATTTGCAGATATTTCCTCGAATGGAGCCAGCCGGTCTCGAACCGGCGACCTCCTGCTTGCAAAGCAGGCGCTCTCCCAGCTGAGCTATGGCCCCGCGAGCACTAAATATACGCCCCTGGAGGAGGCTCCCGCTCGTTCGAGGACTTGAGTGACTACGCCGCTGCGCTATGTGGAGCGACAGGCGCAGGCAGGGCTTCGAGCAAGGTCTTGGGTAGCCGCGTGCTGGCATCCCAGACCTCGATCGCGACCAGCGTGTGGGTAGTGCGGTCGTAGTCGCGTAGTCCGCCCGGAACACGCTCACTCACGACATCGTCAGACTCACCGGTGGGGAGCCAGGCAATGTCTGCTTCGGAATCGTAGTAAGCGTACATGGCTCCCTCGAGGTTACCGCGCCTGATGTCCGGCGGCTAGCCCACCCGCCATGCACACACGATACGCACAGCCGACTCATCGTTTCCAACGGGGTGGTCATAGACAGCTTCAAACCGAACCCCGTTGGCAGTGATGCCCTCGATGAGCCAGTCAGCCTGCCCGCTGTTGACCTTCCGTCCGCCGTGTCCGTCGCGGATAGCCTGCTCGACATCGGACCGACCCAGATGTCGTTCGTCAAGCCGGAGCAGGGCATGAGCAGTCCACATGAAGTCTTCGATCGCCACAGCCTGGCGATTCTACGTGGCTACCAGGCTGGTCAGAGCGTGTGATGGGGGCGGCTTCGGCCTGGGCTGGGACCATGACGAAGGCGGCAATCCGATTCGTTTGGGCAGCAGCTTCATTCCGCTGCCCAAACCCAACCCAATCGCGCCCAATCCCACCGCATCCGTGCCAGCGGCAGAAACGCCAGAGCCTCCGATGAACGGCGGAGAATCAGGCCCTACAGCCCATCCGCGAACTCGATTGCAAAGCAGGCGCTCTCCCAGCTGAGCTATGGCCCCAAGCCAGAGCGAGTTTACCCACTGCGCGACGAGCCGGCCAGGCCTACGTCGGACTACTTGTCGAAGTCGAAGTCTCGGGGCGGTCGCTGCTCGAACCACAGGCGCTCTTGCTCTGGGGTCTCTCGCAGGAAGTCGGGGGTCTCCTCCAGAACGTCGTCCACCTGCTCCTGCGGTGCCGCCTCCCCGGGCTGGACCTCCTGCGCTGGGGTGGGCTCGGCGGTGTGCTCACGCGGCATCTCCCATTCGAGGGAGTCCCCGGTGGTGGGCGGCACGGCCTGACCCGACTCGCCGGCGTCCGGATCGGGAGGGATCGAGGCAGGTTGGTGGGTCGAACCTTCCCCCAGCACGGTGCTCATGTCCAGTTCGGTGGTCTCCTGCCCGGCGTGGGGGAAGGTCTCCTCCCCGCGAACCTCGGCGGGCTGCCCGACGGCCGGAGCATGCTCTCCGGATTCGACGGCCTGGGCCTCTGGCCGGTGACCGTCGCCGCGATCGACCGGACCGAGTGCCTCGTGCTCCTCGCGGGCCACCTGCCCGGGGTCCGCGCCTCGGAGGCGCTTCAGCTCCAAGTGCTCGCGGATGGCGTCATCGAGCAATCCCATTGCGTTTCCAAACCATACTGGGCGGCTCCCACGTCATCGCCATCCAACCTGGCGAGCACGTACCGCGTGGACGTCATCACCGGGGTCGCTCGCACTACACTTGCTGAGGACGCACCTGGACCAGCACCAGAGGTCGACCGTGGGGCTATAGCTCAGCTGGGAGAGCGCCTGGATCGCACCCAGGAGGTCGCCGGTTCGAGCCCGGCTAGCTCCATCGCACAGAAGCCCTGCTAACGCGGGGCTTCTGTCGTTCTGTGCGGTTTCAAGCCGACACGAGACGGAGCTACAGGGCACCCGCGAGGCCGCCACGCGATCCGCAGGCAGCCGTCCGAGCGACGATTATTGTCTGCGTCATGCAACTTTCCCGGCGTGACATCCCGGATCTTCTGCGCAGCGCCGGCGGCGTGCTGCTCGCGGCGGGCGCGGTGATCCTGTTCGCCCGCAAGTCGGGGCACGATGGGTGGAGCGATTTCGGGCTCCTGCTGGTCCTGCTGGTGCCCGTGGTAGCTCTCTACCTGATTGCTCTCGAGGCGCCGAAACCACCGCCGGGCGAGAACTCCAGTCCTTGGCAGTCGGTGTTGATAGTGACGTCGCTGCTGCTCGCGCCGGTGGCGCTTTTTCAGTTCCTCCACCTGGTTGGCGCGAGCACCCATCACGTACTGTTCGACGCGGGAGTCTTTGCCGTCAGCGGCCTGCTCGCGGGCTACGCGGCACGGAGCGCGCGGGTGCCCTATGCCGCCCTGCTCGCGGCGCTCGCATTTCTCGTGACCTGGCTGCTGGTGTGGAGCAAGATCCTGCACCACCCGTCCACGGACACCGTTCGCTGGCTGCTCGTCGCCGCCGGGTTGCTCTTCCTTACCTGGGCTTGGCGCGCACGGGCCGGCGCGATCGGCAGGGGTGAGATAGCCACGGTCGGCGGGCTGGCGGCGGTGGCAGCAGGCGTGCTGGGCATCCTGGTCGGTGCCGTGATCGGGCCGCTTGAAGGCATCACGAGCATCACCCAGAGTTCCGGCTCAGAAATCACGTCATCGGACTCCTCGCTCACCCCGGGCTACCACAACATCTCCGAAAGTGGCCTTACCCGGAGCCTCCACGAAGCGGAACTCCATCGGCACCTCCCTCCCATCGGTCCGCAACCCCACCACGCGAGCGGGCTTCAGCACTTCGGCTGGGACCTGTATCTGTTGATCGTGGCGCTGGCCCTGGTGTGGATCGGCTCGCGCGCCCGCATTCGTGGGCTCGGCTACGTAGGTGGATTCGGGCTGCTGGCGTTCATCCTCAGCATCGGCTCACAGGTGACCCGGATCGAGGTCGGCCAAGCACAGACCGGCGACATCTTCGGCTGGCCGCTCGCGCTGCTCATACTGGGTGTCGCGGGACTCGCCGCTCCGATCCTTTACCGCCGCGAGGCATAAGACCACATGCGGTGGCCCGACATGGCACGACCCGCCTTGACTTGAGGCCGGCAGCCCGACTCATCGTCAAGCCCGCAGAGGCGATCGCGCCCCTGGTGGGTTACAGAAACGGCTCGACCCTGCGCGCGCTGTTAAGACGGGCCCGACCTGCGCAAGGGCCCGCACCAGGCTAAGCTCGTAGGCGCCATGTCCACCCGTAAACCCTGGATGGCCCTTAAAGATGTCGCTCGAACACGTTGACGTACTGATCGTCGGGGCCGGCCTGTCAGGGATCGGCGCGGCCCACCACCTCCAGGCCAACTGCCCGGGGAAGACCTACGCGATCCTGGAGGCCCGCGACTGCATCGGCGGCACCTGGGACCTGTTCAGATACCCGGGCATCCGCTCGGACTCGGACATGTACACGCTGGGCTACTCGTTCAAGCCCTGGAAGGAGGCCAAGGCCATCGCCGACGGCCCCTCGATCCTCAACTACGTCCGCCAGACCGCGAGCGACCGCGGCATCGACCGGGAGATCCGCTTCCACCATCGCGTGTTGCGCGCCGAGTGGTCCACGGCCGAGAGCCGCTGGACGGTGCAGGCCCAGCGCAGCGACACCGGGGAGACAGTCAGCCTGAGCTGTGGGTTCCTGATGATGTGCAGCGGTTACTACCGTTACGAGGAGGGCTACACGCCGGAGTTCCCCGGCACCGAGCGTTTCGCGGGGCGCATCGTGCATCCCCAGCACTGGAGCGATGACATCGACTACGCCGGCAAGCGGGTGGTCGTGATCGGCAGCGGGGCCACCGCGGTCACGCTGGTCCCCACGATGGCCCGCAGCGCGGGGCACGTGACGATGCTCCAGCGCTCCCCCAGCTACGTGGTCACGCGACCCGCGGAAGACGCAATCGCGAACTTCCTGCGACGCGTGCTCCCGGCCAAAGCGGCCTACGGCGTGGTGCGCTGGAAGAACGTGCTGCTGACCATGCTGAGCTTCCAGCTCAGCCGCCGTCGACCGGGCGCGATGAAGAGCCTGCTGCGCAAGGCCCTGGAAAAGCAGCTCCCGGCGGGCTATGACATCGACACCCATTTCAAGCCGACCTACAATCCGTGGGATCAGCGTCTCTGCCTGGTGCCCGACGGCGACCTTTTCAAGGCGATCGGCGACGGCAGCGCCTCGGTGGTCACGGATCACATCGAGACCTTCACCGAGCGGGGGCTGAAGCTGACCTCCGGCGCCGAACTGGAGGCCGATCTGGTGGTCACGGCGACCGGCCTGAATCTGCTGGCGCTCGGGGGCATGGAGATTGCGGTGGACGGCCGTGAGGTGCAGCTGCCCGAGACGATGAGCTACAAGGGCATGATGCTCAGCGGGGTGCCCAACCTGGCGCTGGCGATCGGCTACACCAATGCCTCGTGGACACTCAAGTGCGACCTGACCTGCGAGTACGTATGCCGGCTCCTGAACCACATGGACGCGCAGCGATACGCGCAGGTCACGCCAAACAACCGGGACCCCTCGGTGGCCGAGCTGCCGTTCATCGATTTCTCCTCGGGCTACGTGCAGCGCGCGATCGACCAGTTCCCCAAGCAGGGGTCGAAGGCCCCGTGGCGGCTCTACCAGAACTATCCCCTGGACATCGTGAGCCTCAAGTTCGGTCAGATCGAGGACGGGGCCCTGGAGTTCGCAAGGACGCCGGTGGCGGTCGCGCCCGGCGAACCCGTCGCGGTCTAGAGCCAGACCAGCGGCGAGCGGGAGCGGCACCACAGGGAGGCGCGCTTCACGGCGTGCTCGATTGCAAACGCTGCCCCGATCGACGCGCGAGACCCCACAGCACGTAGAGAATCGCCGTCGCGATGAGCGCGAACTTGATGCTGGCGCAGACGGTGGCAAACGGTGGGGCGAAGCCGCCCCCGTTCCCGGCGAGCGTCAGGAGCAGGGCGACGTTTTCACTCGCATCGAACAGCGCGGCGGCAGCGGCGAAATAGGGAACGATCCTCCCCGCCGTGGCGATGCGCCTCCAGCCCCTCGCCCTGGCGAGATCGGCGGTGGCGAGACCGGCCAAAGTCACAAACGATCCGTAGCTGAGCATGTAGCCATAATCGATCCAGAGCGACAGCCGGGCGGCCCTGCGGCCGCTGCTGCCCCATTCGGCCATGATCTGTGCCGCGCGGGTCTTGCTTCCGGCCAGCTCAAGCCCGATGATCCCCGGCCCGCCGAGTCTCTGAATGTGCCGGTCCAAGATCGCGATCGCAACGCCGAACACGGCCGTGGCAAGACCGAGCCAGATCAGGGCAGCCTTGCGACTCGGCAGAACTCCCGGTCGCGCGACTCGTTGGGGACCTCCCACACCTCCGGAGGCCTGACGCGTCGTATCGGGCACGCACCGAAGTCTATGCCTACGCGGGCACCCCGAACGCAACGGTGTCGATGTCGTTCATCGTGGAGCACTGTAGGTACCAGCGGTAGGAAACACCGAGCTGCTCAATCGCGGCTGGGATCGTCGCGAGGTCGTCGGGGCGGTGGTAGATCGAGATCGCCAGCCGTGGGCGCTGACTGCGGATGGTGTTGGCGGCGCCCTTGATGACGGACAGCTCGGCGTGCTCGACATCGAGCTTGATGAAGTCGACCTGCGACAGCTCCCCGCGCTCCACGAGGGCATCGATCGTCTCGATCCGGGTCTCGACCATGTTGGGCCTGCCCTGCATCTCCTCGGCGGTCTTCAGGCCCGCGCCGGGCGCCAGGGCATCCTCGATCCACAGGGTTTCCCCCGCGGTTGCCCCCAGCGGGACATCGTGAACGGTGATGCGCTCGTTCAGCCGCGGGTTCTGGGCCAGGTTGCGTTGCAGCAGCTCCAGGTTTTGGGGACCGGGCTCGAAGCTGTGAACGTGCCCGTCCTCACCGACGATGTGGGCGAGCCACAGCGCGGTCTCGCCCCAGCAGCCGCCGCCGTCGATCGCGACGTCTCCCGGGAGCGGGCGCGCTCCGGCCGCGGGGTCGCGGTAGGCGTACTGCGAGAACACGTACGTCGAGGCCAACGGCAGCGCCGAGCCGATGACCTCCACGGGGACCCCGGTCTCCTGCATGTCGTAACGATGCAACTGCCACTCAAACGGCGCACCCGGCGCGAACATCACTCCGGTCTCGCGCACGGTCTTGGCCGTGAGCAGCCCGACCGCGCGGTGGTAGTACTCGGGTTCCAGCTGCAGGCGCACGTGCGCCGGGCCGAGGGCCCGGTAGGCAAAGAAGCGCAGCAGCAGCTCGCGGCTCAGCTGGTCGCCCATGTTGCGCCACAGCACGCCGCAGCGTTCGAGCACGTTCAGCTGGGTGGCGAGCCGCTCACCCGCCTTTCCGGGATCGGGGAGGGGATGACCCAGCGGGAAGAACAGCCGGTCGAGGTTGTCGACGAGCCGCGTCGCGGAGGCCTCGCTCACGAGTTGCAAGAACAGGCCGCGGGCTTCGGCCATGTCATCGGCGCAGTTCCCGGGCGCTTCGCCCTGCGGCAGGCTGGCGAGGTTCTCGGCGGCCGCCTCGTAGTCGGGCACCAGTCCGCGCAGACCGACCAGCAGGTCGCGTGCCTCATCTGTCATACCCGAGCCCGCCAGCATCACGGCGAGGTCGTTGACCAGCTCCGGATCGAGCACGTCCGTGACCGCCTCGCGCAACAACTCGATCGCCGCGTCCACCTCGCCCTCTGAATAGCGCTCCAGGGCTTGGGTGTGCAGATCTTCGGCCGTGGCCAACATGTCTGGCCCGGGTGATCGGTAATCCGGGGGAAATGTTGAGGCCACGACCGCCGCATAAGGCGCGGGCGCTTACTTCCGCTTCGCCTTCGCCCTTGCCCGGGCGTAGGTCTTGCGTGCCCGCTTCTCGCAACTTGCGCGCTTGGCCCTCGACTTCTTCTTGCAGGCCTTCAGCGTCTTGGCAAGCTTCTGAGCAGCCGTCAGGGCCTTCGGCTTCGCGGTGCTCACTCCGAAGACCTTCGGGAACGCGATTTGGGGGGCCGCGACCAGCGGCAGGGCCGGGGAGGCCCCGAGCACATAGCCCGCTGTGGTAAACGTGCGGTCCTCGCCGTAGGCCGTACCCACGCTGTTGCTCGCCACAACCCGGTAGTGGTATGTGGTGCCCGGCCGCAGATAGGGAAGCTCCAGGCTGACCGGGAGCGCTGCGGGTCCCGAGCCGGCCTCACCAACGGCCTGTTCGCCATAACTGGTGGTGGGCCCGAATTCGACGGCGTAGGCGGCTGGGAGGTTCAACGGATCGACCGTGCCCGTGATGCTCGCCGTGTTCTGCATGACCGCCGCCGCCGGGCCGGTGGTGACTTCGGGCGCTGCCGGGATCGTGAAAACGCCGTCATCGCCCGTGACGCTGCCATTTGCGTTCACGGCGGCGAGCCGGTAGTGAAAGGGCACATTTTTCACCAGGCCGCTTACCGTTGTGCTGATCGTGACCGGGGCGCTGCCGGACCCGGCATCCTGCCCCGGGGCGCCCGGGCTGAATGAGCCATATTGAGTGCCGGCGCCATATTCGAAATAGTAGCTCGCGTCAACGCCGTCCGGGTTGATCGTGCCGGTGAGTGTGACCAGGCCGTTCTGACTCGACGCCTGCCCGGTGGTCAGGTCCGGGAGCCGCTGCGGCCCGAATATGTCGATCCGATCGGTGCTCGCGTCGGCGACGTAAACCTTGCCGCTGGCCGAGTCCACCGCGATGCCCGCTCCGACTTCGATCTCTTCTTGGCCGAACTTTCGCAGCAGGTTGCTTTCCGTGTCGTATTCGGCGATACCGCTCCTGCCCTGGTTGAAGAAAAGGCGATTGGCTACCGGGTCGAGCGCGAAGCTTTCACCCGTGGCCTGTTCGGTCTTTTCCCCGTCTAGCCTTTCAAGCGCCGGATTGTACTTGCCGAGACAACCGCAGCCGTACGTCACGTACAGGTCGTTGCTCGCGTCGACCGCGATGCTGGATCCGATGCCCCGCCCGGTCGAGAACTGAGTCACATAGCTGCCGGCGGAGGTGAACTTGTCGACCACCCCGCCTTCGTTGTCTTCATACACCCAGAGATTCCCGGCCGGATCGACGGTGACGGCACTGAGGATGTTGAACGGCACCTGCGCTCCGGCTTCCCCGGTCGGGGTACCGGTCAGCTGCGAGAGATAGTTGCCTTCGGCGTCGAACAGGTCGACAGCCTTGTTGCCGGGGTCGGTGACATAGACCGTTCCCCTGCCCGGACCGGCGGACGCGTCCACCGCCACCGATGAAGGCCCGGCGAGGGTGTGGGCGGGACCGCCGTTGAACTCGCTGACGTAGTCGCCGGCGGAGGTGAACTTCTCGACACGGTTTCCGGGCCTGTCAACGACGTACACGTCGCCGGTCGTCTGATCGACGGCCACTCCGGCCGGGCCCGAGAACTGCCCGGCACCGGTGCCTTCGCCGCCGAATGACCGGAGCAACGCGACCTGCGTGAAGCTGTACGCGGGCAGGCTGGCGAATGCCATCGCGATCGCCAGCACGGCGAGCGTGACCAAGCCGGTGAATGGCAGGGTACGGGCTCTCATCATTTGCTCCTCCGGTTGCTGGGACTGGTCCCTCGACGGCGGTGCTCATGCCTGGCGGCGGCCGCCGCGCGTCTGGCCTTTCTGGCTTTACTGGCCTTGCTTTTCTTGCTCGCCTTTGCGGGACAGCCACTGACGGCGATCTTGGTGGACTGATGAATCACCGCGCCGTTCTGCGCCACCAGCGACGTGGGCATCACCAGGCTGCCTTTGCAGAGACTGCCGTTGGCGGCCAGCGCCGAGTACCGGCCCATCGGCAGATACAGCTCGAAGGAGCTGACCGGCACGTCGGGAACGGTCTTGAAGGTGGAGCTGGTGATGCCCTTGCTTGAGATGAACGTCGAACCGACCAGGTCGACCCGGACGCCTTCGCCTTGCAGCAGCACCACCAGGTCCGGGAACGCCTCGCCCCCGTGGGAGACGAAGTACACCGGGCCGGACAGCGGGGCCGCCAGCAACGGCGTGACAGCACGCGCGATACCGACCGCCGAGGCCGACGGGCAGTTTGCAGGATTTGCGTTGAACACGCTGTCGGCACAGGCCTTCTGAAGCGTCGTCAGCCGCGAGGGCAGCTGCTTGGGCAGGGCGACCTTGACCTTCGC
Source organism: uncultured Solirubrobacterales bacterium (assembly GCA_963813115.1). Lineage (GTDB taxonomy): Bacteria > Actinomycetota > Thermoleophilia > Solirubrobacterales > Solirubrobacteraceae > Palsa-744. The sequence continues at coordinate 641,890 of CAWEXS010000002.1, read as the reverse complement.
GATGTTCGCCTGCCCGGCGCCCTGCGGATAGGTCAGCTTCGCGTCGAGTGACGCGCCGCCTGCCCGGGAGGTCCGCGCAGAGGTGGACACCGCGAACTTGGGGTGAAAGCTCAGGGACGAGCATCCGCCGACCTGGAAGTGGTTGGCGAGGTTCTCGACCGCTCCCTGCGCCGAGCTGACGGTGGCTTCGATCTTCATCGCCGCACAGCTGGTCGGGTTGAAGATGAAACCGGGGTGGTCCACGGTCGCCGTGACCGACCGGATGAACACCGGGATGCCGTCCACGATCTGCGGCAACGGGTCGGTGGTGATCGTCAGCGCTGCCGTGTGCGGGTCGATCGCGATCGCTCCCCTGACCACCACGTTTCCGAGGTTGAAGGGACCTGCGACGGCGGGTACGACGATCGACAGTCCGAACGGCTGGCCTCCGTAGGGACCTGTCATGTAGATCCTCCCCGTGAGGTAGAACGGCGTTTGCCCGGCGCCGGCGCCGACCACGACGCTGCCCATCTGACTGTCAGCCCCACAGGCGCCCATCGCGGCCTGTGGTTCGGGGCAGCGCGCGATATTCCTCACCATGCCCAGCAGCCCCGGGGGCATCTGCAGACGCAGCCCGGCTAGTGTCTGCTGGCCGTCTGGCCGCGTGAAGGTCATGGTGAACGGAGTGAACACGCCCGCCACGGGATTTTCGGTGCCGGCAAACAGGGTGGGTGAGAATGGCACCGGTGGTGGGCATGGCCCGCCGCCCGGACCCGAGGTGACCTGGTAGTCGCTGCTCAGCACCGTCGGGCTCTCCGGCCGTGCCCACGAGCTGAGCCGGGCCGTGATCGTGTGGCTACCGCACGTGGACGGGTTCAACAGCGGGGCCCTCGAACCACCTTTGAAGTGCAGGGCGATGTCACTGAAGGGCAGCTGCGGCGTGTTGTCGAAGGTCGTCGTCAACTGACCAGTGCTCGGGTTCACGGCGATGTTGCCCGCTAGCTTCACGTCAACACCGTCGGGATCGTCGCGCAGCTCCAGGGCGATACGGAACATTTCACCCGAGGTCGGGTCGCTGGAGTTCTGGGAGCGAACGTAGATGCCGCCTTCGATCGAATGCGACAGCAGTGGCGTGTCCAGCGTCACCGTGCCGAGCTTCGAATCGTCGGGGCAGGCCGCGGGCGCGGCTGAGGCGAGACGCAGCTGCGCGTCGCTGCACGCGCCCAGCCCGTTGGCGGCCGAGGGATTGATGGTCATCCCTTGCGGCAGCGTCACGACGGCCTTGCGCATGTCGGCCTCGGCGAGCCCGTAGGGGCCATTGGACTGCGGCAACGTCACCCGCACGTCCACTCCCGTGGGGGTCGCGGCCTGGGCGAGCGTCGGCTGAATCGAGATGCCGGGCGTGAACGGCAGCTGATCGCAACCGGTCGTGCCCGTCGCGATGACCTGATCGGGCGGCGCCATCCCGTTGAGATAGGTAGCCGCATCGGTGTCCGCCCCGACGGGATAGTCGTTCACTCGCAGACCGACACTCAGGGGCTCGGAGGGACAGCTCGTCGGGTTGCGCAGGAAGGCGACCGGGGGTGAAGAGACTTCACAGGGAATGCCCTTCGGACCACCGTTGAAGTTGTGGTAATTTTCCCCGCCGGGGCCGCCACAGAAGCGGTCGTTGTCATGACCGTGGTCGTATGGCACCCCCCAAACGGTCACTTCGGTGGAGAGCACCGGGATCGAGTTCGGCGAGTCGGGCACGTTGACGGTCACGCCATAGTCGCCGTCGCTGCGCAGGGTCGCGTTCAACAACACCGTCACTCCCTGGATGCCGAAACCGAACGCCACCGGCGAGCCGGGGAACGGTTCCACGTTGAACAGCGGGACCTCGAACCACAGTGGCGCTGTGCCTCCGGACCTCACGGTCGCGGTGCCGACCTGGCTGGAGGTGGGACACCCGGGCAGCTGGTCGTTGAGCTGAATCGACAGCTGGTGCAGGGTGCAATGCGGGACCGCCTGTGGATACCCGATGAATCCGGGGGGCAGATCGACATGCACGTCCTTGAAATCCTGGATCGGATCGGTCGCCGCGATGTAGTTTGCGATCGGGGTCTCGGAGTGCGTCTTGAACGCGATCTTCGACGTGATCGCATAGGGGGCCGCACCGGCCTGGGTGGAGGGTGAGCCATCCTTGTTGACAATCGGGTCTTCGAAGCTTGAGATGCCGAACGGTCCGGGCGAACCGATCGTTGTCTGCGCTTCCCGCGTGAACGGCGGCGCACCGCCACCGGACACGGTCAAAGGTATTTTCAAAACGCCGGCCGTCCCCGGCGGCAGCACCAGATCGATGAAAACCGTATCGGTCAGCTCGCGTGAGTTGACGGACGCCGGATAGATACAGGTGAAGGTCTCGGTGGCCTTGGAAGGACAGACCCACTGCTGTGGCGGCTGATTCTCGCCCCCGTTCGGACCATGGTCGATGATGTCGGCCGTGATCCCTGGCGGCAGCTGGACGCGCATCGTCAGGGGTTCGCCATTCGTGGCTTCGCTACCGATGTTCTGCATCTGCGCGATCACCAGGAAGCGTTCGGTCTGGGTGAAGGTCGGGGCTTCGGCGACGAGGTCGAACACCGGCCCTGACGCAAACGCCCGCGAGGGGCCCGTGAGAGCGATAAGGCAGGACACCGTCAGGATGCCGCACACAAGGCTTGGCTTGACGGCCGTCCACAACCGCGCGGTCGCTGCTGTCGTGCTCATATGAATCGACTTCTCCTTGCTCATCGGGCCACCTGGTGGCGCTCGGCGGTGGTGGACGTGGCGGCGTGAGAATTGCCGGGCCGCTTATGGGAAGCCTTTTTGCCCTTCCGCTTCGCCGGCTTCTTAACCTTCTTGGCTGACTTCTTTCGCTTCTTTGCGGGTTTCTTGGCGTTCTTGGCCGGCTTCTTGACGGGTGTGCTGCTCGTGGGAGACGCGTTGCCGGGCCCCGAGAAGGTGTTGCTCCCGGGGAACGGCGCGCTCGGGGCGCTCGGCGGCGGCCCCTGGCAGGCATCACCGGAGCAGGGGGCCAGGGCGGGTGGCGGTTCGGCGAAGCCACCGTCGACCTTGGCCGAATAGATGTCATACAGGGTGTCGACATCGGACCCCACCAGTCGCTGGTCGGTGGCGAAGAACACTTCGCTGCCGTCGGGGGTGGCATCCAGGAATTCAGATGGGTCTGGGCTGGTGCCGGTCGAGATCAGGTGAATCCTGCCGGTCTGGATGTCGTACTCGTAGACGTCGGTGCTGCCGTTGACGTCCTGGGGAGCAAGCGTCGCGGCGGTCGTGAAGAAGACGTAGCGGTCGTTGCTGCTGAGCGCCCGCAGCGGTGCCATGAAGCCGAACCCGACACCCGGGATGCCGGTGGCAAAGATCGTGGCGGAGCCGCTTGTGATCGCCCCGGTCGGGTCACAGGACACACAGCGCACCGATTCCTGCTCGGCGTCGTAGAGATATATCTGCTGGAGGCCACCCGCGTTGGTGATATGGCGCGGCTCGCTGCTGGAGGCATAGATCAGCTCCCGCCCGTCTGGAGTGACCCGCGCGTTGTTCGCCGCTTCTGCGGGGTAACTCGGCTGGGAAGGCCCGATCAGGTGCAGCTTCCCGGCGCGCCAGAGATAGATGCTACCCAAGCCATAGTCCTGCCCTTTGACAAAGTAGATGCTGGCGCCGTCGTCGCTCATCCCCAGGACCTGGCCGACTTCGCGTGCGATGAACTGGAGGTTTGCTTCGCCAGTCGGGTTGGGACCGTCGGTATAGCGATAGAGGTTGCCGCCGTGGGCTACTTCACCGGCCGGGGAAGATCCGTCGGTCAGTTGATCCTTGGAGATAAACACCACCTGCTTGCCGCTGGGCGTGGCGTCCTGGAATTCCACGGGGCCGGGCAGCGGATCAGGAGTGCTGCTCTCCGGTTCGGAAATCCACGTGGTGGCGAGGGCCTGCTTGCGCATGTAGAGCTGGTCATCGCCTCGACTGACGAAGAACGCGCGCGACCCGTCGTCGGACATCATCCGCAGTCCGAACGCGGTGGAGCTTGCCGTGTCTTCCGCCGGGCTGCCTTCGCTTTCTGCGGCCGCGCCGTTGGGGAGCACGCTGACCAGGTGAACGCTCCCGTGGTCCCATTCATAGAGCTTGGGTCCGCTGCCCGTCGCTTCGGGGGTCAGGTTCGCGATCGTGTCGTAGAGCACATGGCCCAGGTCACCGGAGCCCGAGATGATGCGCTCGTAGACGCCGAGTGAGCCAGGAGGGGCACTGACGTTGGTCGGCGCCAGCGACTGCAAGGCGTCAGAGCCGAAGCTGTGCAGATAGTTCGCGCTGGTGTTCTGCGGCGCCGGCACTCCCGGCACCGGGTTGACGTCTAGCAGCACTCCCGCCGAGAGGTCGCTTGCGAAGAGGCTGTAAAACTCGCCCCCGGTGAGCCTTGAGTCCTGCGGGGTGCTGTACGGGGTCAGGGCGTGCGAGCCCCAGCCCGTCGGGCCACGACTGGCCAGGTAGAAAACAACACCGTCCGGGCCACTCGCCCGCGTGTCGCCGAAGCCGGACTTGTCCATGTACACGGCGCCGCCTCCGCCGACGGCACCCTGCGCGGACCCGACGTTGAATGAGACACCCCCGCCGTTCTTCGAGATCGCCGAGACCATCTCAAAGGCGCGGCAGTCGGGAAGATTGGCTGACTGTCCGGTGCGCAGGGCCGCGTTGGGGCAGATCGTTGCGCTTTCCGAGCCCGGCAGGGGACCCGTGGTGAACGTCACGTCCGCCCCTGCCCCAAGTCCCACCACGTTGCTCGCGACGGCGCGCAGGTGATAGGAGGTTTCGGGCTTCAGGCCAGTCAGGGTCCAGGTGACTGTGGCGTCGGTATTCGTGGCGCCACTGATGTGTGCGTCGGGCACTGGCGCACTGGACCCATAAGCCGTGGTGGTCCCGTACTCGAAGTGGTACGCGGTGGTCGCGAAGTTCGGGTTGATCTGTGAACTCACCGCGGCCGTGGTCGACCCCACGCTGACGGCTGCCGTCGCGTCCACCACCGGCAGGTTCGGGGTGGTGAAGGTCTGATCCTTGCCGTAGTTGGTGCCGGCGGCGTCACCGGCTGACAGCCGGTAGTGATAGGTGGTGTCGGGTTGCAGCCCTGAGAGGTCGGCGCTGACCGCCACGGCCTGCGTACCCGTGAGGGGCTGCGGCACACAGGGCGCTGTCTGACCGTAGGACTGTTCGGTGCCATATTCAAACTCACAGCTGGTAACGGTGTTTCCGTCCGGGTTGACACTGCCGGTGAAGGTGGCGGTGCTCGACAACAGGTTCGTGACCGAGGCGCCCACTACGTCGGGCACGTCGATCGTCGGGCCAAAGACGTTGATCGGACCGCCACTGCCGGCGGCTACGTAGACATCGTGACTGCCACCGTTCACGGCTACGCCGAAGGACCCATTGATGGCGCCGGGAGCCCGCGAGGCAAAAGTGCCGATCGGGGCCGTGGAGGAAGCAAACTGCGCCAGTTCACTGCCATCGTCGACGAACAGGTCGTCATTGGACGGATCGACGGCCAGCGTGCTCCCGAACTCATCGACGTGGCTCCCGGAGGCCACGGGCGAACCAAACTGCAGCGCGGAGTACTTGGTGATGGGACCCGTGGTCGCTGTGACGGCGTAGACGTCACCGGTGGAGTCGACGGCGAGGTTGCACGGTTCGACCGCGACCGCGATCAGCGAGGAGTTGTAATCCAGGTTGGTGACCGGGTTGGCGGCGGGTGTGTATCTGCTGACCCGCCCGGGGACGCCGCCGAGACCAACATAGACGTTCCCGTGGGAGTCGACGGCGACGCCACAGGGCTTGCCCCAGGGAGCGCCGGGCACTTCCCCCTGAACCGCGCTCGTCAGTCCACCCAGGAAACTGCCGTCGGCGCCAAAGATGTAAACCAAGCCCCCGCTCGCGAAATAGATGTCGCCGCTGGCGGGACCGCTGGAACTGTCGACCGCGATCTGGTTTTCGGAGGCGCCGAGACCACCGAGGCCTTCGATCGCGTCGGTGTGCAGCGCAGAGAATTCACTTGGTTCGCCGGTCGAGTTGAACTTGTCGATTGACCCGGTGCCACCGTCGTACACATAGACGTCGCCCGTGATCTGGTTGACGGCGACGCTCTGCACCGCTTCGAAGGAACCAAAGGAGGACAGGAAGGTGTGAGTCTTGACGGCCAGCGCCGGAGCACTCGCCAGCGCCAGGGCACCCGCCGCGGTGCAGAGGGCCACCAGCGTGGCAAGGGTCAATCTACGAGTGCTGAGCATCAACGACTCCTCCTGTCCCGTTTGTTTGACGCCCGGTGTGGCCCGATTGCGTCTGGATCGCCTGCGGTTGCATCTGGATTGCCTGCTGAAGCTCTTCTCCGCGCGGGGTGAGTCGCCATTCGTTCGGCTCGCCCGAGGGCTGGCGGGGCACCGTGTTGTAGACCAGCCGCAGCGATTCCAGCCGTGTCAGGAGCCTTGAGATCTGGCCCTGATCGGCGATGCCGGCGTGATCGGCGATCTGACGGTTGCTGGCGCCGGGGTGATCGGCGATCACGGTGAGAACCCGCAGGGTGCGGTATGTGATCCGCATGTTGAGGCTCTCAAGCGGGTTGCTCCTCACCAATGGTCGCGCTGATCGGGGTGGCCGTGAGTGCTCAAGCTCCCGGGTGGCGACGGCCTGCCCGAGGTAGGGCGCGACGACGATGGCCATCAGCGGGTTCAGCAGGTCGGCGAGTGGCGGGCGATCCTTTTCCAGCAGGCGGGCGTGGATGACGCTGAGCACCGCGCCGAGCACTCCCTCGGCGGTGAGTGGCGGCGGCGGGCGGCGGGCGGCGGGCAACCGGCCCTGATCCACCAACGCGGTCAGCTGGCTGAGCAGGCGCGCCCGGTGCTCCAGCACCCGCGGGCCCGCGCCGAGCGCCTCGACGACTACGAGCAACCCGATCCCGGGTCGCTCGTCGAGAAACTCAAGCATGACCGACAGCACAGACCTGACGCGCTCCCGCCAGCTGCCGTCGCATTTCCATGCCGGCGCCGCCCGGACGCTCATCTCGGTGACGGCTTGATCGAAGGCGGCGAGGAAGCAGGCCTCGCGGTCCTCGAAGATTTCATAGAAGGTGCGCCGCGAGACACCCGCGCGCCCGGTGATACGCGCGACGGACATCTGCCCGTAACCCCGCTCCATCACAACCTGCACGGCTGAGTTGAGCATGCGCGAACGCTGTACCTCCGAGACGCGCATCCGCTCCCGGCTCGGCAGCACCGCGCGCGGCTCCCCACCGCGGCGCGTGTGTCGCGGGGCCAGCTCCGCCCTACGCGACACGACTGCACCCCCCGAAAGGAGGCTTGAAGCGGAGCCCGGCGGGGCCCGCTGCGAGGCCTAGATCAGGCTTTTCGGTTGGTAGATCCGGCCAAGAGAGAGAGAGAGAGAGAGAGATGCATCAGCGATGCTGATGCATCTAGTTATGTGCTCAGCAGCCACGATGACTCCCGGCACGTCTGTTCCCATCGAACCCACGCGAAAAGCACCCCTTCTCATCTGGTCCGGTCCTCTCCCCAAAATGTTCCCCTGCAAAGCGCTTGACGTCGACCCAGCGGATCAACCCCACCGACCCTGTTGTGCTCGGCACCCACTGTGGATGCCGTGGCCTTGACATCATATGCACATCCATCGCTTAAAATCAAGCCTCGCGCAACTACCGACTTGATCCGCGCCCGGGCGATGAGTGTTTTAGTGCGGGTTGGGATGATCGAAAACCCCGTGTATAAAAGGGATTCCTGGTCACACAGTCCAGGGCCCCACGAGTCCAAAGCGAAGTCGAGCGACGTTCGATGGGTGGACAGTTAGGGTCTAGCGAGACAGCAGAGGACTCTAGTGTCCAATAGCCGGCGGGGCTCGATGTTTGCCCTATGCTCCATCGGGCAGAACAATCACCTATGAGCCCTTTGAGCACGCAGGTTCCACTTGTTCGCCTCCGTGGCGGCGTCGAGATCCCCCAGCTGGGCTTCGGGGTCTTCCAGGTCCCGCCGAAGGATGCGGCTGAGGTCACGACCCTGGCGCTCCGGGCGGGTTACCGCCACATCGATACGGCCGCGGCCTACGGCAACGAGGCGGGTGTGGGACAGGCCCTGCACGCCTCGGGCCTGCACCGCGACGAGGTGTTCATCACCACGAAGTGCTTCAACGACGATCACGGTTACGAGCCGGCGATCAGGGCGGCGAAGGCGAGCCTCAAGCGCCTAGAGGTGGAACACATCGACCTCTATCTGATCCACTGGCCGGTGCCGCTGCACAACAAGTACGTCGAGACCTGGGAGGCGCTGATCGAGCTACAGGCCCAGGGGCTGGCGCGCGCGATCGGGGTATCCAACTTTCAGGCCGCGCACCTGGAGCGGATCATCGCCGAGACGGGCGTGACACCGGCGCTCAACCAGGTTGAGCTGCACCCCCGCTTCCAGCAGCCGGGCTTACGCCATGAGCACCGTCGACTGGGGATCGTGACCGAGGCCTGGAGCCCCCTGGCCCAGGGTGGGGTGCTCGATGACCCCACGATCGTCGAGATCGCGCGGGCACACGCGCGGACGCCCGCGCAGGTCGTGATCCGCTGGCACCTGCAGCTGGACAACGTGGTGATCCCCAAGTCGGCCACCCCGGCACGCATCGAGGAGAACTTTGCGGTGCTCGACTTCGAGCTGAGCGGCCCGGAGATGGCGGCGATCGAGGGCCTCGACGCGGGTGAGCGCACGGGTCCGGACCCAGACACGTTCGTGCGTCCCGGGCAGCCCGCCCGGTGAGGCGCTCGGGGACCTCATACCATGGTCTCCGCAGTGCCAGCCACGACCACCCCATTTGACCGGGCCGCCTATTCGAGCTTTCGTTTTCTCGGTCACAGCTACGACCCGCAGACGGCCACGGCGACGCTCTCCTACGGCTTGCACGGGGAGCGTTTGGGCGAGGAGCTGCGCTTTGACGAGCTGATCACGCTACCCGCGGGCGCGCCGCCGCCAACGGGGGAGCGCGCGGCGGCACTGGAGGAGATCCTGGGCCTGCTGCACCTGGTGGCGGGCGTCAGCTACTTCAAGGCCGCGGCTCCCTCCCGGATCGAGCTGGACGGCGCCGTGACCCCCCTGAGGGCGGCGCTGTTGAGAGACCTCTACACGCTGGGCCTGGGCGAGTTCGCCTATCGCAACGACCTGGACCCGGCGGGCCTCGCGCCGTTCCCGCCACCCGCTGATGAGGACCGACTCGCGGCGGCGCCCCAGCTCCCCTCGGGGGGAGGCAGCCTGGTGCCGATCGGAGGTGGCAAGGATTCGGTGGTGGCCCTGGAGATCGCGCGCGCGGCGGGGCCGGTGAGCCTGTTCTCGGTCGGAGACCGCGCCCCGATCCGGCGTACGGCGCAGGTCGCGGGGCTGCCTCATCTGGTCGCGGGGCGCCGGATCTCGCCGCTGCTGTTGGAGTGCAACGCACGGGGCGCGCTGAACGGTCACGTGCCGGTGACGGCGATCGTGTCCCTGATCGCGCTGGCGAGCGCCGTGCTGCACGGTCACGAGCGGGTGGTGATGGCCAACGAGCGCTCGGCCTCCCAGGGCAACCTGCGCTGGCGGGGGATCGAGGTGAACCACCAGTGGAGCAAGGGCTACGCCTTTGAGAGCGCCCTGCGCGAGCTGCTGAGCGCCGAGATCGTTGGGGGAGTCGACTACTTCTCGGTGCTCAGGGGGGCGGGGGAGCTGACGATCGCGCGGGCCTTCGCGGCCTTACCGGCCTATCACGAGGCGTTCACGAGCTGCAACACGGTGTTCCGCCTGCACGACGCGGGCAGCTCGTGGTGTCGTGACTGCCCCAAGTGCCGGTTCGTGTTCCTGGCGCTCGCGCCGTTCCTGGCGCCGGAGCGGCTGGTGGCGATCTTCGGGGGCGACCTGCTGGAGGACCCCGAGCAGATTCCGGGGTTCCTGGCGCTGTGCGGGTTCGAGGCCGACAAGCCGTTCGAGTGCGTGGGCGAGCGCGAGGAGTCCCTGGCGGCGTTTCGTCTGATCGCCGAGGCGCCGGCCTGGCGCGAGCACAAGGTCGTGGTCCACGCGCGCGAGCAAATGCTGAGCGCACTCCCGCTGGAGGTGGGTGACCCGGAGCGGGTGCTCGCGCTCGACGGCGAGCATCACATCCCCGAGCGGTTCCTGGACAGCGCGCGTGCGTATTTATGATTTTAACGATCGGCGCGTCGCGTTGTGGGGTGCAGGACGCGAGGCGGCTTCGGCCTATCGCGCGATCAGCGCCCTGAGATCCCCCGGTGAGGTGACGATCGTCAGCGATCGGCCCGCCACGGAGACCGAGCGTGCCAACTTCACCGGGGGAGCCCCGGTGCGCTTCCGCTCCGGGAACGATGGAATCGCGGCGCTCGGCCAGAGCGAACTGGTGATCCGCTCGCCCGGCGTCAGCCGCTATCGCCCCGAGGCGGTCGCGCTGGAGGGAGCCGGCGTCGCAATCACGACGGGCACCAACCTGTGGCTGGCGGAGCACGGGGATGACCCGGTGCTGATGGTGACGGGCACGAAGGGCAAGAGCACCACCTCGGCGCTGATCGCCCACATGGCCCGCCACGGCGGCGCGAAGGTGGTGTCGGCGGGGAACATGGGCTCTCCCCTGCTGGATCATCTGACTCCGGAGGTCCCCCCGGACCTCTGGGTGATCGAGCTGTCCAGCTACCAGGCGGCCGACCTGGAGCGCTCGCCGCGGGCGGCGGTGGTGCTGAACCTGCACCCCGAGCACCTCGACTGGCACGGCTCGCACGAGCGCTACTTCGCGGACAAGCTGGGCGTCCTGCGCGACCACGAGCGCGTGCTCGCGATCCTGAACGCCCGCGATCCGAGGCTGCAAGCGCTTGACGCACCGGCCCAGACCACGTGGTTCGGAGAGCCCGGCGGCTATGACGCGGAGGGAGAGGCGGTGACTTTGGGGGGCGCGACGGTGCTGGCGGCGGCGGACTCCCCGCTGGCGGGCGAGCACAACGCGTTGAACATCAGCGCGGCGCTCGCCGCGCTGAGCGCGATGGGCCTCCCGGTGTCCGATCCCGCGGCGGCGCTCGTGGGCTTTCAGGCGTTGCCTCACCGCATGCAGACGATCAGGACTGAGGGGCCGCTGCGGTTCGTGGACGACAGCATCTCGACCACCCCGGAGGCCACGATCGCGGCGCTCGCGGCCTTTGCGGATAACCGGGTGGCGCTGATCGCGGGGGGCTTTGACCGCGAACAGAGCTACGAGCAGCTGGCGGAGGCGATCGTGCGGACCGCGGTGCACGCGGTGGTGGGCCTGCCCGCGACCGGGCCCCGCCTGCTGGCGGCGATCAGGAAACACGTAGACCCGCGAGATCTGGCCCCGGGCGGTCGTGGGGCGGGCGGCGCGAGCCCGGTTCCTCCACGACTGATCGAGGCGGCCGACATCGATGAGGCGGTAAGCGCGGCGCGCGGCGCGCTCGGCGGCGAGGGCCTGGTACTGCTCTCCCCGGCGGCTCCCAGCTATGGAGCGTTTCGCGATTTCGAAGAGCGCGGCGCGCGCTTTGCCGAGGCAGCGCAGCGCGGATCTGCGAATCTCCCTGGATGACGTCCGCGACGCTCACCCCCGACGCGCAGGCCTCTCCCCCGGACGTGCTCGACGGCGGACGCGTGGTGGACGTGCTGATCGTCGGCGGCGGCTTCTCGGGCGTGGGCGCCGCGATCAGGCTCGCCCAGGAAGGCTTCAGCGACGTGCTGCTGCTGGAGAAGGCGGCGAGCCTCGGGGGGACCTGGCGGGAGAACACCTATCCGGGCTGTGCGTGCAACGTGATGTCGACGCTCTACTCCTACTCCTTCGCCCCTAGTCACCGATGGAAGCGCGCCTTCGGGCGCCAGCCCGAGATCCTGGACTACCTGGAGGACGTGGCCCACCGCCACGAGGTCCACGCCAAGGTGCGCTTCAACACCGAGTTCCTCGGCGCCGACTGGGACGAGGAGCGGGCGCGCTGGCGGGTGCGGACCAATGCCGGGGAGCTTCAGGCCCGCATCGTGGTGGCGGCAGCGGGTCCGCTGCACAAGCCGGTGATCCCCGACTTGCCGGGTCTGGCCGACTTCAAGGGGACGGTGTTTCACTCATCGGAGTGGGATCACACCCAGAACCTCGCCGGACGACGGGTGGCGGTGGTGGGCACGGGCGCCTCGGCGATCCAGTTCGTCCCCGAGATCCAGCCCCTGGTCGAGCGCCTTCACCTTTTCCAGCGCACCGCCCCCTGGGTGCTGCCGAAGCCCGACCACGAGATTCACCCGATCGAGCGCGCGGTGCTGCGTTTCCTGCCCTTCGCCCAGCGGGCACAGCGCGCCTTGATCTACGGGATCGGCGAGCTGGTCCAGCTCGCCCAGCGGCGCCCGGGTGCGATGCGCAAGCTACAGCGGGTGGGCCTGAGTCACCTCGATCGCCAGATCCCGGACCCGCAGCTGCGGGCGTTGCTGACACCCCAGTTCGCATTGGGATGCAAGCGAATCCTGCTCTCCAACGTGTACTACCCGGCGCTCTCCCAGCCGAACTGCGAGGTGATCGGGGAGGCGGTGCGGGAGGTACGCGAGCACGCAGTGGTGGGCGCCGACGGGATCGAGCGCGAGGTCGACACGATCATTTTCGGGACCGGCTTTCAGGTGACCGACATCCCGATCTCGGCAGTGCTGCGCGGGCGCGAGGGCCGGACCCTGAGGGAGGTGTGGCAGGGCAGCCCCCAGGCTTACCTGGGCACCACGGTGGCGGGCTTTCCCAACCTCTTCATGCTGATCGGCCCCAACCTCGGCAACGGGCACGGTTCGGCGATGACGATCATCGAGGCCCAGGTGGGCTATCTGCTCGAGGCGCTGCGGGCGATGCGCCGGGGCGGGGTGAACAGCATCGAGGTTCGCGGTGAGGTGCAGGACAACTACAACGAGCGCGTGCAGCGGGCGCTCGCGGGAACCGTGTGGAACGCGGGCGGCTGCTCCAGCTACTACCTGGACGAGAACGGTCGCAACAGCACGATCTACCCCTGGACCACGATCGACATGCGGCGGCGCATGCGGCGCTTCGACGCGGGGTCCTACATCAGCCGGCTGGCCTAACGGCTGCACCTCAGTGCCACGTGTGTGCGGGCGTGATGCACGATGCGAACCTCACGCACTCCGCACTCTCTGCCGTTTGGCCGCCGTACCGCGATCACGTACAGGCCGGCCGTAAGGGGAATCGTGAAGCCGCCAGTAGAGCCTGTACGGGTGGCCGTTATCGCATGACGTGCGAGCCCCCCGCGGGAGCGCGCCACCAACACGGGCCAGCCTTTAGCCGCCCGTCGACCCACGTAGGCTCGCCCGATCAGCAAGCCTGGTCGGGGTGAGGAGGCCGCGGCGCTTAGGTGCAAATCGGACGTTTCGGCACCTACCGCCGCGATCGTCGTGCTAACTACTGATCCCAGTTCGTCAATCTTTGGCGCACTCGGACCAATCGTCTCGCCCTCTACGAAGCCTGTGTGGGAGTCGATGATCAACGACATGACGGCGCCTGAAGGGCCGTTGTGCCCGCGCGGAGTCGGGACATTCGGGGTGAAGCGTGCGTTGGCTGCGAGCGCCTTGATGACGATCAGATAAGCCCGGCTCGTTCGCCATGCGGCTATTTCGGGACTGCTGCTCTCAGTTTCGGCTTCGCTCGGGACCTTACCTTCCGTAACTGCGGTCGCCTCGGCAAAACTACCCCGAGCCACTGCCACGTCCAGAGCGCCGTCTTGTCCAGCCTGTCGCGCGTACCGACTCGCCACCGTCCTTGCTGCCGCCAGCGGATCGAGTTCGGGGCCACTTGGAGCGGTATAGTCGACAGCCCGCTCAACTTCACTAGACGCGGCGTTGGCCCCACTGCGCGCCACCAACCCGGCGATGCAAGCGACAACTAGCACCGCTAAGAAAACAGGCCTGAGTCTTTTCAATGTAAGTGTGCTCACAGTGTTCCTCATCTCAGCATTCATTATGCCCAGGAGTCCATTCAATGTCCCCCGCCGCTCCTAATTCACGATTGGTCCCGATGCACACACCGGGGCTGTGATACTTGACGGCGCCAGTCCACGGCAACCATTCGCCGCCGTTGTAGATCGCGACCTCGTCACGTCCGGCATGATAGGGCGCAGATTCACTGGCGGCCTCCATACCGGCTTCCTGATAGGTGATCCAGACAGGCCAGCCACTCCCATACCTAGCGACTTCGAAAAAGTTTGCCGTGTTTGTGGCGGCACTCCAATACAAGTGGTAAGCACCGTTGTGTTCGGAGTCGTAGATCATGTCGTAGTTGTACTGACCTGAACCACTCGCCACAGGCCCCGGGGTGACATAAATGTGAAATACATGCTGTGGTGTTTCCTCGGCGTAGAAGGGGTGCGCCGTGCAGCAGTCATTCCCATAGCCGATAATCTGGCCGTTCTCGATCCACCCTGCGACCCCTGTGAATGTAACCCACTGCTCGTTGGTGACAAACCCGCCTTCTGACCAGTCGTATACGATCGCCGTTTCGTTGTCCTCGGCAGCGATCGAGCCTTAAACGTGAGCCGACCGTTCCGCCAGGGCATAGCAGTGAAGGTTAGGGGTACCTCGCTTGCTAACGATAGTGATGAGGAGCGCTGAGCAAGAGCTAGTGGCCGACACTCCCAAGCACTAAGATATCGAACTATCGCTGTCTGTGGACTAGTGTAGTCCACAGAGCGCCTGGGCGCCGGCAATGTTTCCGAGTCGCCGGATGGGCCTCGGGTCGCTGTCCGCACCGCGGGTCTGAGCCGAACCTCTATGCGCCACCGCATGCGGCGCTTCGACGCCGGGTCCTACATCAGCCGGGCCTAGCCTCGCCGCTGCTCGTGGTGCGCTCGGCCTGACGGGCGCGGCGGTACTCCTCGACCACGATCTCGGTCAGCTCCTCCACGGAGGTCTCGGCGGTGGGCTTGTCCAACGCGATCACCCCGTCCTGGATCATGCTCACACGGTCGCAGGCCTGTAGAACGTGGACGTAGTTGTGGAGGATCATGATGATTGAGACCTTCCCCTCCTGCTTCAGGCGGGCCACGAGGTCGAGGATCATCGAGCCCTCCTTGGCGCCCATCGCGGCAAGCGGCTCGTCGAGCAGGATGATGTCGGCGTCGGAGTTGACCGTGCGGGCTACCGCGATCGCCTGGCGCTGACCGCCGGAGAGACGCGCGACGGCCACGTCGATACGGGGGATGTTGATCCCGATCTCATCCAGGGCGGCGCGGGCTTCGCGCTTCATCTGCCGGTTGGCCAGCAGCGGCAGCGGATGGTGTACCCGCTCGCGGCGCAGGTACATGTTGTGGAAGACCGACAGTTCGTCGATCAACGCGAGGTCCTGGTAGACGGTCTCGATCCCCTTCGAACGGGCGTCGTCGACGCTCCTGGGGTCGTAGGGCTTGCCGTGCAGGAACATCTCACCGCCGTCCTGTCGCTGAAAACCGCACAGGATCTTGATCAGCGTCGACTTGCCGGCGCCGTTGTCGCCGAGCAACCCCAGCACCTCACCCTTGCGCAGATGCAGGTTGACGTCGCGCAGCGCCGTGACCGGGCCGAAGCGCTTGGAGATGTGCTCGACGCGCAGCACGTCGTCCGGGGCCGAGGTCGGACCGACGATCTTCTCCGCAGTGAATGTCTGCTCAGCCACCGCCATGCCCCCTGCGCGCGCGCTGCACGTACACGTTGGCGCTCATCGCCACGATGATCGCGAGCCCGGTGTAGAACAACAGGTAATTGGCGTTCACTCCCTGTAACACCAGCCCATCGTGGAGGATGCCCAGGAAGAGCGCCCCGATCAGGGCCCCCACGACGGTGCCCGAGCCGCCCGCGAGCAGCGTGCCTCCGATCACCACCGCGGCGATCGCGAGGAACAGGATTTCGTTGGCGCCGGCGGGGTCGGGCTGAACCGAGGTGGCGCGCACCGCCTCGAAGATCCCGACCAGCCCGCCGGTGAGACTGCACAGGACGAAGTTGCGGATCATCACCAGACGCACCTTCACCCCGGCCTCGGCGGCGCCGAGCTTGTTCGAGCCGATCGCGACCGTGTAGAGGCCCCAACGGGTGAAGGTCAGCACGACCTGCAACACGATCACAATCGCCACCGCCCAGATCAGCTCCGAATAGACGCCGCCACCGAAGATCTTGGCGAACGTGCCGATGTGATTGACGGTTTCGGGCAGCACGATGTGCTGCCCGTTGACGATATGGGCGACATTGTGCGTGCTGGTGGTGACCGCCGCGCCCGGCGTCGCCACGGGCTGACCGTGGGAGATGATCAGGCCGAGCCCCTCAAAGGTGAAGAGCATCCCGAGGGTGGTCACGAACGAGCTGATGCCGACGACCGCGGTGAAGAAGCCGTTGACGGCACCCACGGCCATGCACGCGATCAGCGCGAAGATCACGCTGGGCACGAGCGGCAACCCGGCCTGGGCCAGCTTGTAGAAGAGGAACGGGGCGAACAGGTACATCGCGCCGATCGAGAGGTCGATCTCCCCCAGGATCATCACGAACACCTCGCCTGCGCCCAAGATCGCGAACGGGGCGAAGTAGGGCAGCAGCGTCTTGAAGTTGTCCGAGGTGAAGAAGCTGCCGGTGTTCAGCGAGAAGTAGATCGCCACGACGAGCGTGATCACGATGATGCTGCCCTCGCGCAGGCCGACCACCCGCTCGAAGATGGCCTGACGTCCGGGGAGGGCCCGACCGGCACGGGCCGGAACCCTCTCTGTCGCGGTCGGGCTGCCCGAGGCCGGATCGCCGGTCACGCTCGCCATGATCTTTCCCGGCCCCCCGTCCCGATCCTCAGGCGATGGCCTTCACCGCCGAGGCGGTGCCCTCATAGCGGCTCTTGGTGCTCTGGTAGGGACCGACGCTGGTCTTGTCCAGGAACTTCAGGCCGGTGTCGGTTTCCGCCAAGCCCGAGAGGGTGCCGGAGACCTTGTACATGAACAGCTGCAGGATCGGCAGAAACCCCTGTAGGTAGGGCTGCTGGTCGATGGTGAATTCGATGTTGCCTTCCTGTAGGAGCTTCTGGGTGACTTCGGTGAGATCGAAGCCGCCCGACTTGACCTTGCCGGAGAGGCTGTACTTCTGCATCACCTGGGCCAGGCTCTGGGTGCTGCCTCCATCCACGGCGTACATGCCCTTGGTGCTCTTGTGACCGACCCAGTAGGCGTCGATCGTCGACAACTCCCCCGGGACCGCTGCACCGGTGGCGACGGTGTGCGTCGTGATCGGCTTGCCCGAGGCCTTGATCGCGTGCAGCGCCCCGTCGATCCTCGGCTGGAGGTTGGCCGCGCCGGGCGTTGCGATGAACAGGGCCACGTCACCCGAGGGCACCGCCGCGACGATCCGCTCGCCCATCTTTTCACCGGCCTTGAACAGGTCCTGGCCGATGTAGGCCAGGCGCGCGTTGCCCAGCGCGTCGGCGTTGTACGCCACGACCGGGATGCCCGCCTTGATCGCCGCTTCGACCGGGGCGTTAAAGGCATGTAGGTCGATCAGCGCCACCGCGATCCCGTCGGCGCCACTGGTGACGGCGCTGTTGACCGCGTTGACCATCTGGTTGACGTTGCTGCTTTCCGAGCCCGTCCACTGGTATGAGCAGCCCAGCAATTTGCAGGCGTCCGCCGCCCCGTACTGGGTGGGCACGAAGAACGGGTTGGTGGTGACGTGATTGACGATCACGAACTTGTAGTTCTTGTGTGAGCCGAACACCGCGTCCGAACCGCCGCCGGCAGCGCTGCTCGAAGTGGTGCCCCCCGAGCCACAGGCCGCCAGCACGGTGCTGACCGAGCCCGCCGCCACGCCGGTCAGGGCGGTACGGCGCAGGAATGCGCGCCGATCGAAGCCCGACCCCCCGGACTCCCCCAATCCCTCCGTGGTGACCACATCGATCTCCGACATCTCCTCCTCCTTC
Source organism: uncultured Solirubrobacterales bacterium (assembly GCA_963813115.1). Lineage (GTDB taxonomy): Bacteria > Actinomycetota > Thermoleophilia > Solirubrobacterales > Solirubrobacteraceae > Palsa-744. The sequence goes on along the minus strand of CAWEXS010000002.1, from coordinate 623,935 downwards.
TCTAGCTGTGCACAGTCGGCACGAACCGAGGAAAACCATCTCCCCGATTGCTACTTTCCCGGGAGCGGCAGTTGTTACACATGCCACAAAGAGTGGGCCGGTCAGCCTGACGCCGGCTCCCCGCCGCTCCAGGTCACGCTCAGGGTGCCGCCGCCGCAGCGCGCCGTCATCCGGTAGGCCCGCAGGCCGGGCTCCCGTGCGCTTGACCAGCGGCCGGGCAGCGCCGCCACGCTCACCGGCCGCGAGAACCTCACACGAAAGCCGCCCTGCGCGAGCGAGGACCCCACGCGCAGCGCCGGGCCGGTGCTCGGCAGCCACTCGACGAAGCGCAGACTGCTCCCCCGGGGACAGGTGCTGGTGAGACGCACACCACTGCCGACGGGCGCCCACACCCAGCGTCCGGGGACCGTGCCGGCAGCGCCGCGCCAGGCACCGCTCAGCGCGATCCGCCCACCGCCGACGCCTTCACCGACGCTGACCGGCACGGAGGTGCGCCCCGCACGCACCAGCACCGGACCGCCCTGGGGATCGGCGCCGCGCAGCGGCAGCGGGCGCGCGGGCAGCAGCGACACCCAGCGGCCGTCGGGCAGGCGGCGCAGGGCGCGCAGCAAGCCCCAGCCAAGCCGCGGATCGCCCTCGTTGCGCACACGGTGCACCCCCAGCCACACCCGATCGTCGCGCAGGGCGAGCAAGCCGTTGCCGCGCGGATCCTCACTCGAGCCACCATCCCGCTCGGACGGCAGCGGGGAGACCGGGCCGCCCGCGGCGGGCGCGACTTCGCGGGCCAGTTCCAGCCAGACGAGCGCCAGCGAGGCGTTGCCGATGTCGCTCGCGTAACCGTCCAGGCCCGCGGGGCTCAGATCGTCGTTGGGTTTCGGTCGCAGCCCCAGCGGCCCGAGGCGGGCTTGCAGGGCCTGAAGCTCGACGCCCGCGAGCCTGCGCAGACGGGCCGCGAGCGCGGGGTCCACGTGGGCCATCAGCACGCTGCCCTGGACACCGGCGTAGAGCGCGGCGGCGAGCGTCCAAACCTCGTCCTGGCCACGGCCCATCCACGAGATCTCCCCGTCGGGTGCGGTCATGCCGACCAGCTCCCAGAGCGCGGCGCGCTCCAGGTGACGGGCCGCGGCGGGAAGCTGTGAACCACCGAGGGCGCCCGCGCGCGTGAGCATCGCGGTGCAGAACGCCTGGTAGGCCAGCGGGTAGTAGGCGGGGTCGCTGAGCGCCGCCGCGAGATGGCGCCCGGAGGAGCCCGGCGCGAACACCGAGGCGCTCTCGCTGGTGGTGGCGGGCAGCTTGGACCCCAGCCAGTGCAGCGCATCCAGGCGCAGGCTCGGGTCGGCCAGGCGGGCGGCGGGACCGACGGCCTGTAGCCCGGTCGAGGCAAGCTCCAGGTCGAGCACCTCGCTGGTGAGCCGGTAATTGTTGAAGCACCCGTCGTTGCGCTGGTAACAGTCGTCGGCCACGCCGGAGGCGTGCAGCTTGCCGAGCGCCGCCACTTTTTCGAGCAACGGCGTGGGATTGGCGAGCAGACGCTGTAGCCCGTCGACCACGATCAGCGTTAGGGGCCACTTGGGTAGCAGCTGTTCGCCCTCGTCCCCGCGTGAGAGGCTGCGCCTCGCGAGCCTGATGCGCTCCAGCGCCTCCTGGCCGACGAGGCGCGAGGCCTGTCGAAGGGCGACCCACACGAGCCGCGTCAGCCCACCCTGACCGGTCGCTCCGCGGACGGGATCTTCAAAGGAGCCGTCGGGTCGCTGTAGGTCGATTAGATCCTCGACCGCGGGGACGCTCACGGCATCGATCTGAGCCTGGGAGGGTACGCCGGCCAGCGCAGAGGCCGGCTGAGCGCGCACGCCGAGGAGCACCACGCACGCCAGCGCGGCGATGAGCAGGGCCCGATTCACCAGCGTCAGACTAGACGTCTACTCCACGGTTCGCGGACCCCGGCGACGCAAGTCGCGCACCTACGCGGGGTGGCCCTCGGCCCAGGCGATGATGTCGTGCGAGCCGTCGATCGCGGTGCCGTCGTCGAGCACGAGCGTGGGCACCCAGTTGTTGCCGGTGAGGCGCTCCACTTCGCGACGTCCGCTGGTCTGGTTGAAGACCGCGGGCAGCATTCCCAGGCCGTAGGTGCGCTTCACCTCCGGCTCATATCCGGCCTTGCGCAGCGCCTCCTGGGCGTTCCTGCAGGGGTGCCCCCCGGGGCGCGGGGTCGGGAATGTTCCGTAACACACGTAAAGCTTCATCGACTGTCACTGCCTTTCGGTTGCTTGGGGGGAAGATCCTGCTGATTGGCGCCGAGGCGCGCTGCGATCACCTGTACGGCCTCCGGGCTGCTGTCCACCAGCACGAAGCGCCGTCCCAGTCCGCGGCACACCGCTCCCAGGGTGCCCGAACCGGCGAAGAAGTCAAGGCACCAGCCCTCCGGACGCGAGGAGGCGCTGACGAAGCGGCGCACGAGACCTTCGGGTTTCTGGGTGGGATAGCCCGTCTTCTCGCGCCCCCGGGTGGGCACGATCGTGTGCCAGATCACATCCGTCGGGAGCTTGCCGCGGGCGGCTTTCTCGGGCGTCACCAGGCCGGGGGCCATGTAGGGCTCGCGTTCCACGGCGTCGGCGTCGAAGTGGTAGCGCCCGCGGTCGCGCACGTAGACCAGGATCGTGTCGTGCTTGGGCGGCCAGCGGTTGCGGGGCTTGCCGCCGTAGTCGTAGGCCCAGATCAGCTCGTTCAGGAAGCAGTCGCGGCCAAAGATCTCATCCAGCAGCAACTTGCAGTAGTGGGCCTCGCGGTAGTCGATGTGGAAATACAGGGTGCCGTGCTCGGCGAGCACCCGCCTGGCCTCCTCCAAACGGGGCGCCAGGAACTCCAGGTAGGAGGCGAAGGTGTCCTGGTATGAGAGCGCCTGGAGCAGCCGCGACTCATAGCGACGGCCGCCAAAGCCCGTGCGATCGCCGGTCCCCTCGGTGCGCTCCACCGCGAAGGTACGCCGCAGCTGGGAGTGCCCCGTGTTGAAGGGCGGGTCGATGTACACGAGGTCGAAAGCCCCCGTGGGCAGGCGGGCCAGCGCGAGCAGGTTGTCGGCCTCGATGACGAGGTTGTCGCGCAGCAGGAGGGGCTCCCCCGACTGCGCCAGCTGAGCCTCTCCCAAAACTTCCATCAGCACGCCACCGTACAGCGCGCGGAGGGCCTAGGAAACGGTCAGCGTTCCTTCCATCCCCGCCTGACGGTGGCCGGGGACGGCGCAGTAGAAGGTGTAGGTGCCCGGCTTGAGGGTGACCTTGAGCGTCGCGCTGCCGGTCTTGATCGGGGTCTGTCCCAGGGTCTGACTGCCCTGTGCGATCACGACGTTGTGCGGCACGGGCGAGGCGTTGGCGAAGTCGATCGTGACGTTGCCGGCCTTCGCGGTGAGCTGCTTGGGTTCGAACGCCAGCTGCCCCTGGGGATTGGCGGCCAGCTGGAGCGGCGCCGACGGCGCGGCGGCGGGTGAAGAGGAGGGCGTGGGCGTGCCGCTGGTAGCGGTGGGCTTACCGGCCGTGGACGTCGTGGTGGACGTGCTCGCGGAGGTCGCGGCCGAGGTCGTCGTGGCGGCCGTGGACTGTGAGGATGTCGTTGCCGTCTGAGGAGTCACGGCGCTCGAATCGGTCGTCGTCTCGGTCGAGCCGCCGGAGGTGACGATCGCGGTGGCGGCCGTCGCAAGAACCAGCAGCACGGTGAGCCCGATCACGGCGCGACTGGTCCCCTGGTTCGCCGGGAAATCGTCGTTGCGCATGCCGATGCCGACGGACACGATCAGGGCCCAGGCGACGAGTAGGGCACCGGCAACGTAGAAGGCGGTCTTGCTCTTCTCGGCCCCCAGAATCGGCATCAGGTGAAGCATCGCGGCGTGCACGCGGGCGAGCCTAACGCATAGCGCCGCCTGGATGGCGCCCAGGTGGCGTACGATCCCGGTGTGACCGACGTGGTGCGCACCCCCGAGGAGCTGCTTGAGGGTCTCCCGGACTTCCCGTTCGCGGCACGCTACCGCGATCTCGACGGTCTGCGCCTGGCCCACATCGACGAGGGCGAGGGGGCGCCGGTGATCTTTATGCACGGTGAGCCCACCTGGTCGTTTCTGTGGCGCAAGGTGATCCCGCCGGTGCGGGACGCGGGCTTTCGCTGCATCGCTCCCGATCTCGCGGGCTTTGGACGCTCGGACAAGCCCACCGACATCGACTGGTACTCCTACGACCGCCACACCAGCCTCGCGGCGACCCTGCTCGAGGATCTCGACCTACGCGGCGCGACGATGGTGGTGCACGATTGGGGCGGTCCGATCGGCCTGCGCCTGGCGATGGAGCACGCCGACCGGATCGAGCGCCTGGTGATCCTCGACACAGGGCTGTTCACGGGGCACCAGCAGATGAGTGAGGCCTGGCTCGCGTTCCGCGACTTCGTGAGCCGCACCGAGGATCTGCCGATCGGCTTCCTGGTCAAGGGCGCGTGCAAGAACGACCCCGGCGAGGATGTGATCGCGGCCTACGACGCACCGTTCCCGAGCGCCGCGGCCAAGGCGGGCGCGCGCGCCTTTCCGCTGCTGATCCCCCAGACCCCCGAGGGCCCCGGCGCGGCGGCGGGACAACAGGTGCTGGCGGGCCTACGCGAGGATCGTCGGCCCACCCTGATGCTGTGGGCCGACTCCGATCCGATCCTCCCCCTCTCGGTGGGCGAGCGGTTTGCGCAGTCCATCGGCCGCGAGACCCCGACCACGATCGCGAATGCCTCGCACTTCCTACAGGAGGACCAGGGCCCAGAGATCGGGCGCCTGATCGCCGAGTGGCTTACGGCCTAGCTCGGGCGCTGCCTCGGCTACTCCCCGGCGGTGAGCTGCGCGACCTCTGACGGCGGCGGCAACCCGGGCTCGGAGCGGGCGGCCCGCAGCTCGTAGTCGCGGCGGGCGTGTGCGTCGGCCCCGGCGAGCACCTGGTCGGCCTTCATCGCGTGGGCCATGCCCTCGGAGAGCCTCCGCGGCAGCAGCGTGCCAAGCGTGAAGGTGTGCTTGGTGGACTTCGGCACCCAGACTTCCACGACGCGGTTCTCGAGCGCGTCCACGATCGCATCGGCGACCTCGCCGGGCTGCAACACCTTCAGGCCACGGGCGGCGGCGGTGCCGTGCCCCAGTTCGGTGTTGACCACGAAGGGCATCACGTAGCTCAGGTCGATGTTGGCCTCCATCAGGCGCAGCTCGCCGCGCACGGCCTCGGAGAGTCCCACGACGGCGTGCTTGGTGGCCGAGTAGGTGGCTCCCCCGGGGGCGCCGAACTTGCCCGCCTGCGAGGCGATGTTGACGATGTGCCCGCGGTTGCGGGGGACCATGCGGTTCAGCGCGAGCTTCATGCCGAGGATCACCCCGTGCAGGTTGATGTCGATCATGCGCGTCGCGGTGATGTCGTCCTCGTCGATGAAGCGCCCGAGCGGCATGATCCCGGCGTTGTTGACGAGCACGTCCACCGGCCCCAGCTGAGCTTCGGTGGCGTCGAGGAACGCCGAGAACGAGTCGCGATCGGTGACGTCGAGGGCAATCGCCACGGCGCTCGGGCCCAGCTCGGCGGCGGTCTGCTGGGCGGCAGCGAGATCCACGTCGCCGATGGCGACCTTCATGCCCTTGCGCAGAAAGGCCTCGGCGGTGGCACGGCCGATACCGCGGGCGGCGCCGGTGATCGCGGCGGTCTCGCCGGCGAGGATACGGGGCTGCTTGGCCATCTGGTCCTCCTACGCTCCGGGTTGCGGCTGCTTCGCCGGTTGTACCGAAAGCTAGCGCGCCGCGGCTCCCGGCGCACGTGCATGAGCCCGCTCGACGTGCAAACGGTCTCCCAACAGCCGACAAAGCGCGACTCTGGGCGCGCTCACCAGTTGCGACAGGCAGGCGGTTCAAGACAGAGACACAGACACGACACCGGAGGTTTTCCCTTGCTCGGCAAGTCCCGACTCCAGAAGCTCAAACTGTTTGCCCGCGGCCGCTCGGCGGGCGCGGGGCGCACCGCCATCGTCGGCGGGGTCCTGCTGGCAATCGCGGTGGCCCCCTTCGCGCTGGCCGCCGGCGAGGGCGGCTCCATCCGGGGTGGCTCGCGCAACCCGAGCAGCAACACCAACCTGCAGTACAACAGCGAAACGCAGATCATCGCCGACAACGCGGGCTTCGGCACGCGTCAGTCCAACAAGGGCACCGGCGGCGGAGCGATCTACGGCTGCCGCAGCGTCAGCACCGGACCGGCCTGCATCTCCTCGGTCAACCTCAACACGGGCAACGCCTTCTCGTTCACCAGCCGCGGCAACGTGGGCGGCGTGATCCTGCTCAGCAACAAGGCCGGCGCACCGCTGACGACGAACGCGACGGGCGTGGCGACCGGCTTCAACGCCAACTATCTACAGGGCAAGCAGGCCAGCGATTTCATCGCTCAAACCAAGGAAGCAAACTTCGCCCAGACCAACCAGCTGCTGTTCGCGGCGGTCAGCCAGACCGGCACCCTGGGTGCCACCAGGGGCGCCACCGCGGCGGCCCAGACCGGTGCGCAGGCGTACACGATCACGTTCAACGTGAACATCTCCAAGTGCTCCTTTACCGCCTCGCCGCTGGGCGCGGCGCTGACGACGGGATCGCTGGGGGTGGCGCTCGACCCATCCAACCCGGATCTGCTCGACATCAGCGCACCTTCCGCCCTCACCCAGGGTTTCAACGTACAGGTCGTCTGCTAGGGGACTGCGGAGGGCCACCGGAGAGGGGCACACGGCCCGGGCGAACCACGGCATCGCCTGGGCCTGTGTGCATCCACAAGCTCACCCCGTCCGCGGGCCCGGCTCCAGCTGCGAGCGCACCCCCATCTGCGAGCCCCAGCTCCGGGTCACGGGGCGTCCGGGGGAGCAGTACCCTTGGGGCATGCCCCATTTTCGCTTCTACGGTCAGCGGATCGCCTACACCGAGTTCGGCGGCGGTCCCGCCGAACTGACACCGTCGGGCAACCGCGGGCGCACCGCGCGCAGCGCACCGGCGAGCAAGCGCCCCGTGATTCTGATTCACGGATTGCTGCTGAGCCAGACCATGGACCATCCGCTCGCGGAGGATCTGGCGGCCCGGGGCAACCGGGTGATCACCATCGACCTGCTGGGGCACGGCCAGTCCGAGCGACCCCGCGACATGTGGCGCTACTCGATGGCGGCCTTCGCGCAGCAGACGCTTGCGCTGATGGACCACCTGGAGCTTTCAGAGGCGGTCGTGATGGGCACCTCGCTCGGCGCCAACACCGCGCTGGAGCTGGCCGCGGTGGCGCCCGAGCGACTGCGGGGCATGGTGATCGAGATGCCCGTGCTGGACAACGCCCTGCTCTCCAGCGCGATGGCTTTCACGCCCCTGCTGGTGGCGCTCACCTTCGGGGAGCCCGTCATGAACCTGCTGGCGCGCGGCACCCGGATGATCCCGCGACGGCTGCTGCCGCACTATGGCAACGTGCTGCTCGACCTGGTGCGCCAGGACCCCGGGCCCAGCGCGGCGGTACTCCAGGGGCTGTTCTTCGGGCGCATCGCCCCCCACCGCGCCGAGCGACGGACGCTGAGGACACCGGCGCTCGTACTGGGCCACCGCCGCGACCCGGTGCATCCGTTCTCCGACGCCGGTCAGCTGGCCGAAGAGCTGCCCAACAGTCGGCTGATCGAGGCCGACTCGCTGGTGGAGCTGCGGATGCAGCCGGAGCGCCTGACGGAAGAGATCGCGTCCTTCCTCGACGAGGTGTGGCGTCCGCGACGCGCGACGCGTGGACGTGCCCGAGAGGGCACCAAGCGCGCGGCCACCGGCAGTCAGACGACCAAGCGCAGGGCACGGACGAGCAACCACGGCGCGGCGGGCGGCAACGGCGCTGGGGCCGGCAACGGCGCGACGCCGACTACGAAGCGAGCGGGAACAGCGCCAGCTCGTTGAGCGCGACGTGCCCCGGCGCCTGCGGGGTGCCCACGGAGGCCGCGGGCGCCTTGGTGAGCCACACCACCACGAAGCGGTAGGCCTTCTGGCTTGAGTGCAGCTTCAGCTTGGCGGTCTTCTTCAGCACGTGGGGGGCGCTCAGCTGCCTCCAGGCCGGGTCAGTTATCGAGGCGGGCAGCGTGTGCCCGTCGGAGCCGTAGACCTCAACCGTCGCCCCCGGTGTCGAGGTGCGCAGTTCCAGGAGTTCGAGGTGGCGCGCGCTCTTCAGGTCGATCACGAGACCCTCGGCCATCCGCGGCGCGACCGCGGAATCCACCTGGGCGGTCCAGGCGGTCGCGGGGTCACCGTCGATCGCCAGCTCGGGTTCGCTGAAGTTGCCGGTCGGATAGCCGTAGGGGTCGTACGTGGCGGCCGCGTTGGTGTCGAGCAGGATCGGCGTCGGCTTCGGGATGGTGGAATTCGATTCGTTGCCCCCTGATCCGGGCTGGGTGCCGTTGTTTTCGTTGGCTTCGCCGGTACCGGTGTGCTTCGGTTGGATCGTCGTGGCCTGGGTGGTCGAGCCCGACGTCTTGGGGCTGTTGAAGAACGGCAGTTTGGGGACCTTGGTGGTGGAGGACTTCGGCAGGCCCGTCGAGCCGGTGCCGGGGATCTTGGGGATGCCCACCCCGGGTGTGGTGCCCGTGCCGATGCCGGGCACCCCGGTGGAGCCTGGCGTGGTCGGCGTTGTTGGCGTTGTTGGCGTTGGAGCTACCGCGGCCGGGGTCTGGGCGACGGTCTTGACCATCACGGCCGCCGGGGCCTTGTGGCGCGTGAGCGCCGCGGCGCCCGCAACGGCGGCACCGGCGACGAGGACGAGCAGCGCCAGAATTACCGTGGTGGGTCCACGCCAGCCCGTGGCGCCCAGGCTGCCGGGGGCACCGGCGCCACACTGCAGACACCACTCCTGGGCGCCCCGTAGCGCGGCGCCACAGTTGGCGCAGGACCGCTCGGGCGCCGGGGACTGCTCGGGCACCCCTCCGGCGGAGGGCGCGACGGCTGGTGTCGGCCGATCCTGGCTGGATCGGGCCGGTGGATCTGCGAGCAGCATGTTCACGACTATACGATTCTTGCAGCTCTGCGCCTACTCCACGCCGCTTTTGTTCAATCCGGACGGTTCATCGCGGCGGGGGCGGGCCACCGGGCACGATCTCCCGCCCGGTCGGCAGCAGGTGCTCGTCGAGCTCCAGCTGCCAGTAGTAGCGCGTGAACGTGCGGCCCGCCCGGAACTCGCCGACGTGGGGCTCGATCGGCTCGCCGGCAGCCAAGCGCACGATCAGCTCGGGATAGCTGCGACCGGGAAGGGCCGCGTACATCGGCGCCGGGAAGGCGCCGCCGAAGCGGGTGTTGACGTCGGTGATCCCCAACCCGACCTCGGAGTCGCGGAAGGCTTGGATCGTGCAGGGACCGCAGACCTGCAGCGCCTCCATGACGCTGCGGCCCAGCTCGATCAGCTCGGGGTCGGCGATCGCGGCGCCCTTGATCGACTCGCCGCCGCGAGACTCGAGCATCGTGCGCGGGATCGCGTTCAGACAGCGCCCGTCGAGGTCGCCGAGGCAGTCGATCGAGAACTCGGGGCCGTCCATCGCGCGCTGCACCATCACGGGCTCCTCGACGTAGTCGACGAAGAAACGGGCCTCGGCCGCGTCGTGTGCGAGGTGGATCGAGCGCGCGCCCGAGCCCCGGCGGGGCTTGACCATCACCGGATAGGAGTCGGTCTGCTCCTCGGGCAGCACGGTCGGCGGCGAGGGCAGCCCGAGGCGCTCCAGCAGCAGGTGGGTCTCGTACTTGTCGTAGGTCGCGCGGGCGATCGCAGGCGAGGGCACCAGCGCGGGCAGCAGCCCGTCGGCGCGGGCCTGCGCGAGCACCTCGATGTCGAGGTCGGTGAGCGGGATCACCGCGCCCACGCCGTGCTCCTCGCAGAGCCGGGCCAACGCGGGCACGTAGTCGGGGTCGTCGATCAGCGGCACCGCGGCGCGCACCTGCGCGGCGTACTGGGCGGGCGCCAGCGGGTTGGGGTCGGCGGCCACCGTCGTGGTCAGCCGGGCGAAGCAGGCAACGATGTCGTAGCGCTTGCCGACGCCGGTCAGCAGAATCGCCGGGGTGCTCAAGAGCCCTCCCAGCCGCCGGTCTCACCCTTGTAGAGCCCCGAGCCACCGAAGACCATCGCCAGTGTTCGCCAGAGGATCCGCAGATCGAGGACGAGCGAGCGGTGCTCGATGTAGTAGAGGTCGAGCTCGATCCGCTCGCTCCAGGGCAGCGAGGCGCGGCCGTTGACCTGCGCCCAGCCGGTGATCCCGGGCTTGATCGCCAGGCGCCCGCGCTGGCGGGCGGTGTACTGCTCGACCTGCACCGGCACCGTCGGGCGCGGCCCGATCAGCGACATCTCGCCGCGCAGCACGTTCAGCAGGTTGGGCAGCTCGTCGAGCGAGGTGCGGCGCAGGAACGCCCCGACCCGGGTGATGCGGGCGTCGTTCGCGTCGATCGCCAGGCCCGCCCCGATGCCGCTCGGCGCCGTCGACCATCGTGCGCAGCTTGAGCACGTCGAACGCGCGCCCGTCGAGGCCGACGCGCCGCTGGCGGTAGATCGGGCTGCCCGGGAGACTCCAGGCGAATCGCGAGCGCCGCCAGCGCGAGCACCGGCGAGGCGAGCCCCAGCACGAGCGCGGAGACCACCACATCCACGACACGCCTCATACAGACACGCCTCATGCGCCATGCCTCATGGCCGAACTCCGGCGCCGCGGGTCATCGCGTGCCCTCGGGCGGCTCCCAGCCGGCGGCCGTGCCGTGGCGCAGCCAGTCCCAGAGGCCCGGCCGCGAGCGAGGCGGTCGTCAGCACGTAGTAGCGCGCGACCAGCAACGGGCGCGCGCGGACACTGCCCCCGAGCGCCGCGGCGAGCCAGCAGCGCGAGCTGAAGCGCGAGCGTGACCACGTAGAGCACGCCGGCGCCTCGATCACGAGCAGCACGTTGGCCAGCAGCGCGACGGCGTGCAGGAACGGGGTGGCGTAGCGCAGGACGCGGTGGGAGAAGATCATCAGGGCGTAGCCGAGGCCGTAGCCGCGCGGCGAGAGCATCCCGCCGCGCAACACGATCGGCCAGGCGTGGCTCATCATGCGCCGCTTGCGGGCGAACTCGCCCTCGATCGAGGGCACCATCTTCTCGCTCGCGCGGGCCGCCGGCACGTACACCGCGCGCCAGCCGCGCTTGACCATGTTGAACGGGAACGAGAGGTCGTGGCCCATGATCGGGTCGACCACGAGGTAGGCCTCGCGGCGGGTGGCGTAGATCGCGCCGTTGCCGGCGGTGACCGAGCGCAGCCGCGACTCCAGCGTCGCGCACCGCCATCTCGTAGCGCCAGTAGAGCCCCTCCTGGTTGGTGGCGGCCGCGCCCGCGGGCGCCTGCACGAAGCGCACCTGGCCGCAGGCGTAGCCGACGCGCGGGATCGTCGAAGGCGCCGACGCAGCACGCTCAGCGCGTCGGGCTCCCAGAGCGCGTTGGCGTCGGAGAAGGCCACGAGCTCTCCCCGGCGCGCTCGCGACGGCGGCGTCCTGGGCGCGGATCTTGCCGCCGCGGGGCAGCTCGAGCACGACGTCGGCGCCGGCCGCGCGGGCGCGCTCGGCGGTGTCGTCGGTGCAACCGTCGCAGGCGACGATCACCTCGAGCAGCTCGCGCGGGATAGTCGAGCGCGAGCGCGTTGGCGACCTTGGCCGCGATCACCGACCGCCTCGTCGTGGGCGGCGACGATCAGCGAGACCGCACTGCGGTGAGAGCGAAGTCGATGCGAGCTGGACGGCGCCGCCCCTACCGGGGCTTCGCAGCGACGTCTCGTGGTGCGGCTCCGCGGCGGGTGGCGCGGGCGCACCCGGCAGCCGGGCCCACACGGCCAGCGCCAGCGCATAGCCGAGCTGGGTCCACACGATCAGGGCGCCGGCCAGCCAGAAGACGATCTCGAGCACGGTGCTCATCGCGGGGGATTCTCGCCCAGAAGCGAGCCGATAGAGCGCGAGGTGGCGCTGCGCCATGGTCTCCCACGAGTAGGGTCCCTCGGGCGGCGGCCGCGCGCGGCGGCCGCATCTCGTCGCGGGCCGCCGGATCGTCGAGCAGCTCACGCAGCGCAGCGTCCAGCGCGGCCGGCGTCCCCGGCGGGCACGATCCGTGCGGCGCCGGTGGCGGCGAGCTCGGGGAACCCGCCGACGTCGCTCAGCAGCAGCGGCTTGCCGAACGCGAGCGCGGTGAAGAGCACCCCCGACTGGTCGATCTCGCGGTAGGGCAGCACCACGAGGTCGGCGCGCCGGAAGTAGGCGCGGACGATGCTCGTCGGGGACGAAGCGGGCGTCGAACCGCACGTTCGTCCGGGCGCCGCCGCGCGCAGGGAGCGATGTCCATGCGCGGCAGGCCCGCGATCAGCAGCTCCGCGTCCTCGATGCCCGGCCAGGCCTCGAGCAGCACGTCGATTCCCTTGTAGGGGCGCATCAGCCCGAAGCACAGCACCACGGCTGCCCGCCGCGGCGGCGGCGCTCCGGTGCGTGATCGGTGGCGAGGGCGTCGATGCGGTGGCGAGGACGTGATCGGTGGAGGGGGTGCATCTGCGGCCAGGTGGGTGAAGCGCCCCGTGGGGGATCACGTGGACGCGCTGCCGGATCGATCCCGAGCTCCCCGATCAGGCGCAGCCGCCCGTGCTCGGAGTGCACGACCACGGCGTCGAAGCGCTCATACAGGCGCCGCTGGGCCGTGAGCTGCCCGGGACGGGGCTCGCGCGGCAGCACGTCGTGGGCGGTCAGCACCAGCGGGGCGCGATCCACCGGAACCTCGCGGGCGGCCGCAGGAGCAGATGGCGGTCGAGGTGCTGGACGGTGAGCCACTGGAAGTGCACGACGTCCGCGCGCCGGGCGGCGCGGCGGTAGCGCAGCATGTCGGGCACGTGCTCGGCGAGCTTGCAGGGCGAGTGCGCACCCGCGACCCGGGCGACCCCCGGGCCGAGCGCGGTAGAAGAACTCGCTGCCGCTCGATAGCCGTCGACCGCGGGGAGCCACCGCCCCGTAGGCGAAGCGGCTCGTGAACAGCTCGACCTCGCGCCCCGCGCCAGGCCGAGCGCCGCACACAGCGCGTGGTCGTAGGCGGGGTGTAGGCCGAGGGGTCGACGACATGTACGCGCATGGGCCGAGACAATAGGCGGGTGCCCGCCCCCGACGCCGATCGAGCTGACCTTCTGCGTGGTCAACACCTCCCAGCGCGAGCTGCTGCTGCGGGGCCTGGACGCGATCGCCCGCGAGCGCGCGGAGCCTGCCGTTCGCGACCGAGGTGCTGGTGCTCGACAACGGCTCGCGCGACGGCTCGGCGCAGGCCGCGCAGAGCATCCCGCGGTCGATCGAGGTGATCGCGCTCGACCCACCGCCGGGGCAAGGCGCTGAACGACTCCGAGCTGCTGCGCCGCGCGCGGGGACGCTACGCGCTGCTGCTCAACGAGGACTCCGAGCTGCTGCCGGGCGCCACCGCTGCGCTGTACGAAGCGCTGGAGCAACGAGCCCAGACGCGGCCTGCGCGGGCGCGGCGCTGCTGCGCCCCGACGGTGGCGCCCAGGCCTCGGCCTGGCGCTTCCCGACGCCGCTCACGGCACTCGCCGGGCGCGCTGCTGCTGCACCGCCGCTTCACGGTGCAGAGCGGTGGCGTCCGAGACCCGGGAGGTCGACTGGTGTCAGTCCGCCGCGCTGCTCGTGCGTCGCGAGGCGGCCGCCCAGGTCGACTACCTGGACCCCGCCTTCTTCGTGTACTCCGACGAGGTTGACTTCGCCCGCCGACTGCGCGACGCGGGCTGGCGCAGCCTGTACGTGCCGGGCGCCGTGGCGGTCCATCACGAGCAGCTCTCGACCGACACCGTGCCCGAGCGGCGGATCGTGGAAATGTCGCGCAACCGCGACCTCTACATGCGCAAGCACCACTCACGCGTGGCCGCGCGCGCGGTGCGCTGGCTGACGGCGTGGCCCTACGCGCTGCGGGCGCTGGCCGCACTGCTGCTCCCCGGCCACTCCCCGCGGCGCTACTGGCGTCACGTGACCGCCACGCTGCAGGCCGGAGCGCGGCGAGGGCCTGCGCGAGGCGGCGGCGCGCTACAACCGCGAACCGCCGCAGCCTTCAGCGTGAATGGCGGCTAGGAGTTCGCCGACGCCAGCTCGGCCAGCAGCGCCTCGACGACGCACGGAGTCGAGCTGGGAACCCGCGACCCGCGTAGCTCCACCCGGGCCTCGGCCGGTGTGCGTCCCTGGCGATAGGGACGGTCGGTGACGATCGCGTCATAGGTGTCGCAGGCCGCGATGATGCGTGCGGCCAGGGGAATCGCCTCGCCCGAGATACCGTCGGGATAGCCGCCGCCGTCCCAGCGCTCGTGGCTAGCCCGCACGGCCGGGGCGAGGTGTGCGAAGGCGTCGATCCGGGCCACCAGTTCGCCGCCGACTGCGGCGTGGCTGCGCATGATCTCCCACTCGGCGTCATCCAGCGGCCCGGGCTTCAGCAGAATCTCGCTGGGCACCACGATCTTGCCGACGTCGTGGAGCATCGCCGCGTAACGCACGTCGCGGGCCTCCGTGGCGCGAGAGGCCCATCTGCAACGCCACCCGCTCGGCCAGCTCGGCGACGTCCTCGCCGTGGGCGGCCGTGTAGTCGTCCTTGGCCTCGACCGTGCTCGTCAGGACGCCGCGAGGGTGGTCGTGAAGGCGCCCTCAAGATCGGCGATCAGCTCGGCGCGGTGGACCGCGGCGCCGAGATTGGCGGCGATCGCCTCGACCAGCACCGCATCGGCCTCGCTGAAGGCGCCCGGCTCGACGGCCTCGATATTCAACACTCCCCACACCTACCCGTCTACATGAATCGCCACACTCAGCTCCGAGCGCGGGTCGGTCTGCGGGTCGCGCACGATGTAGTCCGTGTCGGTACGGGTATCGGGCACGAGCGCGGTGACGTCCCGAACGCGCGACCCGACCGTTGATGCCCTCGCTAGCACCGACTGCTCCAGCAGCAGGAACTCGCGCATCACCTCTGCCAGCGGCCCGCGGCCGGCGACCAGCCGCAGCACCCCGTCGTCGTCGAGGCGCTGGATCGCGGCGAGGTAGAACGCAGAAGGTCTCGTGCAGCTCGTCGAGCACCAGCTCGACCATGCCGTTCACGTCGCGCATCGAGGCCAGCCGCCCGTCAGGCGACTGGGCGACCCGCAGCTGGGCCCGCAGACAGGCCAGCTCGCCCGCGGCGGCCATGCTCTGGGCCGCGCTCGTCTGCTCGATGCCGCGCAGCGCCTCGGCGCGACGCTCGCGCTCGCGGGTGCCCGTCGGGCGGGTGGGACTTGACGGACAGCTCGGGGGGCATGTTCTCCGCGTAATCGACCGCCCTCCAGCACGGCTTGAGTGTTGTGAACGGGTTTCGGCACCTGGCCGACGGTCAGTTGGCGCGGGCCGTGGCCAGACGCGCGCGGAGCAGCACGAACAGGCCCTTGGCCTGGGCGATCTCGCGCGGGCGGAAGAAGTGCGTTCCCGCCAGCAGCGCCGGCACCAGTCCCAGCCACAGCGCCCGCAGAAGCAGCCCGGCAAGCCCGTGCGTGGGCAGCAGCAGCTCGCCACTAACCGCCACCCCGGCGAGGATCCCGACGAGCAGCGCCAGGCGACCCCACTCAAAGCCCACCCGGAACAACGAGCGGGTGAGCAGGTACATCACGAGCAGCATCATCGTGTAGGCGCCGCACAGCGCGATCCCCGCGCCGGCGATCGCCGAGTCCGGCGCCCGCGGCGGGGACCAGCAGCAACAGCAGCGCCACGTTCACCACCAACCCGGCGGCGGCGGCGGGAAAGTTGCGAGAGGTGACGCGGGCGCGCCCGGCGATCACCACGAACACCAGATAGAGCCCGTAGAGCGCCCAGCCCAGCGCCAGCCAGGGCAGCGCACTGTAGGCGCCGAAGAAGTCGGGGGCCGCGAGCAGCCGCACCATCCAGCGCCCCAGGAGGGTCACGCCGCACACGACCACGCCGGTGGCCAGCACGTAGTAGGTGGTCACCAGCGAGTACAGCCGCGCGGCCTCGTCGTCGCTCTCGATCGAGTAGGCCAGCGGCGGCCAGGCGTACTGAAAGCCGCGCACCGCGACGAACACGACGGTGGCCAGCTGCACACCCACCGCGTACAGGCCGGCCGCGGTGTGGCTGTAGACGCGAAACAGGTAGAAGCGATCGGCCACCTGCAACGCGTAGACGCTGGCGTCAGCCGGCACCGTGGGTAGCCCGAAGCGCAGCATCGCCCCCAGGTCCGCGCGCCGGACACGCAGCGAGACGCGGCGGCGGAGCACGAACCACAGCCCCAGCACCACCAGCGCGGAGGCCCCGAAGTTGCCGAGCAGCAGACCCCGGGCGCCCTGGTGAGCGAAGACCACGAGCGTCACCGTGAAGGTCACCGTCATGCCAACGTTGGCGGCGGAGGCCAACATGTAGGTGCGCACCCGCTCGTCCACGCGCAGCTGGGCGTAGGCCATCTCCAGGTTGGTGAACGACCACAGGCCCACGATCGCGCAATCCAGCAGCAGCGGATCGCGGTAGCCGAGCAACAGCCGCGAGAGGCCCGGCGAGCACGCCAGCGCCGTGAGTGCCGCCAGGGTCGTCGTCCAGGCCACCGTCGCGACCGCCGAGCGCGCGATCCGGTCGCGCCGGGCGAGATCCTCGTCGTCGAAGTAGAAGCGGATGAACGCCTCGCCGACGCCGACCCGCAGCACGATGCTCGACAGGATCACCGCGGTCAGCAGGGTGTTGGCGGCGCCGTAGGCGGCGTTGCCAACGTGGTGGGTGTAAAGCGGCAGCGTGATCAGCGCCAGACCCTTGGCGAGGATGTCCCCGAACTGGTACGCCGCGCCGGTGCTCACCAGCCGCTTGAGATAGTCCAGCACGACTCAGGCGCTGCCCACCGTCGGCTCGCTCGCCGCTGCGCGCGCGGCGAGGGCGAGGGCCGTGCCGATGCCGAGCAGGGTCCAGGTCAGGGGGTCCTCGAGGAAGTCCGCGTAGGCCCAGGTGTGCAGCACGAGCGCCGCGAAACACGCCGCCACCGCGATCCGCGGCGGGGAGCGCCCGGCGTCGGTGAAGAGCACCCCGAAGGCCGCCACGAGCAGCGCGAGGTAGAGCAGCAGCCCGGGGATGCCCTGCTCGGCGGCCACGGTGACCGGGATCGTATGCGAGGCCGAGGTGGCGCTCGCGCTGGACACGTCGTTGTGGCGGCGATACTCGAGCGGGAAGGAGCCCGCGCCGAAGCCCTGTAGCGGCCGGTCGGAGAACAGCTCAAGGCCCCTGGTCACGAGCTTGGAGCGCCCACTGGTGGCGTTGTTGGCGGATCCCCCGGAGCCCGACAGGCCGATGTGCAGCTTGGGCGAGGCGCCCACCGCCACGACGCCCGCGATCGCCAGCAGGGCCACACCGACGTAGACGGTGCCGCGCACGTCCCAACGCCAGGCGGCGAGCACCGCCAGACCGAGCAGCAGGGCGGCGATGCTCGACTGCGAGAAGCTCGTGATCATCCCCGCCCACAGCCAGGCGAGCACCGCGGCGCCCACGAGCACGTCGCGGCGGCGCACCGTCCAGAGCACGATCGTGCTCACCCCGAGCATCACCAGCGCCAGGAAGCGGCCGTAGATGCTGGGGTCGAAGAACAGCGAGTTGACGCGGAAGTAGTTGTCGTACTGGTTGGCCGCCACCACCTTGGGGTTCAGCAACAGCCTGTGGCTTGAGTACTCCACGAAACCGATCCCCGCGAACACCACGGCCAGGGCGACCGCCGACGCCGAGGCAGCGCAGCAGCAGCACGCGCGTCCAAGCCACTTCGCGCAGCAGCAGGTAGAGCAGCCCGAAGGGGATGTAGAAGAAGGCCAAATTCTCAAGGCCCTTGAGCGGCATCGCTGGAGTAGCTCGACTGCACCGCGTAGAGCACCACACTCGCCAGCAGCAGTCGGTCGAGCAGGATCGGCCTGTTGCGGGTTGGCGTGGTGGGCTGTGCCGTCCCAGCGGGCTGAGCTATCGCCGTGGGCTGCTGTGGCCCCGCGGGCTGCTCTGCCGCGGTGAGCCCGTTGCCCGGGCCGATCCTCGCGAGGACCCGCAGCAGATGTACCAGCGTGCCGGCGGCGATCACGAGGTAGAGCGGCAGCAACAGGTTCACGGTGCGCCCGTCCGCGGAGATCGGCAGGCGGAAAGGCAGCGCGAGGATCGCGAGCAGCGGGAACGCTTCGGGGCGGCGGCGCATCAGCACCACGAGCGCCCCAAACACAGCCAGCAGGGCGATCCCGGCCGCGATGCCCTCCGCGGCGCTCATCGACCGGCGCTCGCCGGGTTGCGGGGTTTGAGCACGAGCTTGAACCCCTTGGGGGAGATCACCGTGCGGGCCTGATCGCGCAGGCTCACGCGCACGTGGTACTCCCCGGCCGGGGCGGGCGGGCCGTGGTTGAAGGACGCCACCACGAGCCCGGCGGCTTCACCGGCACGCGTATTCGGACCCTCGCGCCCGTTCCAGAGCAGCGAGAGCTGCGTGTAGCGCTTGAGCGGCCGGTCGCGGGCGAGCGTCGCGACCTCCTTTTCGGAGGAGTCGAGCACCGCTGACCGTGACCCGATCGTCCTGCTTGATCTTGAAGGAGACGCGCTCCTGCTTGTGGTGGCCGGTGGGCGTCGGCGAGAAATACGGGATCAGCTGGAAGCGCTGCACCACGGTCGGGGTGTGCTTGAGGCGCTGGGTGATGAAGAAGGCGGCGAAGCTGGCGAGCACGAGCGCCGCGAAGACGAGCCGGGCCGGCCGCTGCGGACCGGTCAAGCCCGGCCGTCCGTTTGCCGATCGGGCAGCGCGAAGCACTCGACGGTCTCCGAGCGCAGACCGAGGCGCAGGGTCTCCAGCGAGAGCACGTCCTCGGGGGCGATGTTGCCGAGGTTGCAGTCCTTGCCGAAGCGCTTGAGGAACCACACCTGCTGCTCCCGGCGGGGCGCCTCGAACAGGAGCCGCTCGGGGTCCACCGCGTGGGCGATCTCATCGATCAGGCCCATCCGGACCTCGCCGTCGGCGCGGAAGATCCCGGCGGTCCCGGTCTCGCGGGCCTCCGCGATCACCTTCCAGGCCCCGGCCTGCAACTCCGCCTGGATCTGCTCGACCCAGCGATAGGGCGCCATGATGTGCTCGGCGTCCTTGCTGCCCACCTCGGAGAACACGGTGAACTCGCCCGCGAGTCGGCGGATCAGCTCGCATTTGACCTCGCCGTCGAGCGCGAGGGTGCCGTCGGAGACCTCGACGTGGGCGATGCCCAGCTCTCTCAGCCACGCCACCAGCCCCTCCACGCGGCCCTGGCGGATCGCCAGCTCGGTGAGCGTCCCGCCGAGCACCACCGGCACACCGTGGGCGGCGTAGCGCTCCAGCTTCGCGCGCAGATTCGCGCTCACCAGCGCGGTGCCCCAGCCGAGCTTCACCACATCGACGCTCGACCCCGCCGTTTCCATCAGCCCGTCCACTTCCGCCACGGAGAGGCCGCGGTCGATCACATGTGTGAGGCCCCGCTTACGCGGCTTCGCACAACGCTCGGGGATGTCCAGGAAGCCGACTATGGGTTCCTCGGGCTCGTCGGAGGGTGTCCAGGAGCTTCCGTGGGGGCCGTCACTGGCCCGCGCCGGTGCCGGCTGCGGCAGAGCCCGTGAGCGCGGCCTGGTCGGCGCCCGCGATTACCAGCACCGCGGCCGAGCCCGCCAGGGGCGTGGTGATCGCGTCCAGCGGCTGAACCTGACTCACCCCGAGCGTCTGGGCCACGTGCTGGGCGTCCGCGCGATGCCCGGTCGAGTACTCGACGAGCGTGGTGGCGTGCGTGCCGGGCGGACGTGCCGCGAGGGCCGCCGCCTGCGTGTAACCGCTCTGCTGGAGGTTGCTCGAGATCCGGTGGGCCAGGCCCGAGGTTTCGGTGCCGTTGAGCACCACCACGCGCGTTTCCGCCGGGGTGCCGGCCTGTGCAGGCGGGGCGGCGTGATGTGAACTTGTACTCGAACTGGTGCTGGAACTGGTTTCGGTGGAGGCGGTCGAGGATGTCGTGGCCGCGGTCCCCGCCTTCTTCGAGCCCCCGCCGCTGAGGGCGGAGACGATCAGCACCAGCAGCACCAACCCCACGATCACCCCGCCCACGATCAGTGCGGTCGTGCGAGCCGGGGAGCGCGGTTCCTCCAGCAGCGAGGTCCCCGGCGGACGGCCGGGGCCGCGCGAGCGTCCAGCCGGAGTGGCGGCCCTGGAAGGCGAGGCCGCGCGAGCCGTCGCGCGGGATGCCCCGACGGTGGGGGTGGCAACGGGGCGCGCGGCGAGGCCCCGCCTGCGGTGGCAACGGCGACCACAGGCCGCGCCGAGGGCTCGGGGGGCGAAACCGAGGAGCCGTTGGCAGCATCGGAGGGTGAGGGGGCCTCGCCTGGGGGCTCGGCGCTCGACGTTTGCTTGCCCGGATCGGGGGGCGCGCTCGATCCCTCCGCCGGAGAGGCCTCGGGTTGGGACACGGCCGCGGCGGCCGGGGAGTCAACGGGCCCCGTGCCCGCGGGTTGGCCGCCCGCTACGGGAATACCGGGCGACGGTGGGTTGCCTGGAGCCGAGAGCGGTGTCGCGCCCGCGGCGGCGGCGCTCACACCAGCGGCGGTCGCCGGAGCCGGGGTACCCGGTACGCCGCTCACAGGAGCTGTCGAGGACGCCGGGGGCCCCTCGGGGGTGGGCGCGCCCGCAGGTGAGCCCGGCGTACCGGTGGCGGGCATACCCGTGGTGGGCGTGCCGGGAGCGGGCGTGGCGCCGGCGGGCGTGCCGGAGACGACTCGTGTGGCAGGGCCCGCCGCGCCGGCCGCGAGCGCGGGCGCAGCGGCGTGAGTTGGTTGGGCGGCCTGAGTGGACTGGGCCACCTGCGTGGACTGGGCCGCCTGGGTGGCCTGAGCGGGTTGTGCACCCTGGACGGGCTGAGCGGACTGCTGGACGGGCTGCTGAGCCGGTTGCGGGGCCGGGCGGGGAGTCGGCGCCGGGGGAGGCACGGCTCGTTGAATGCGGGCGGCGGCATCGGCCTTCAGGCGCTGTTCCAGCTCGGCGGCGCGTTGGGGGGCCTGCGCGGCCCACTCCCTCAGGTGCTTCAGCTCGCGGGCCTGCGCAAAGAACAGCAGCGCCAGCGCCGCGATGCCCACCACGCCCGCGAAGGCCGCGATGGCACCAACCTGAGTGAACTCACTCGAAAGCGATAGCGCGGGCGTGAGGAGGATCATGAGTCACGGGAGTGTATGAGGGGCGCAGGCGTGCCGTTGGGGTTACCCTCGGCCGCGGGCTGCGGGACACCCAGCACGACGCCCGCGCGACGGGCGGCGCTCGGCGCGTGGCGGACCGCGGACAGCTCGGAAACCTTGGCGGCGAGGCCCGCGGCATCGCCCTCCAACACCAGCAGATTGATCTCGGCGAACATCGCCTCGACGGTCTCGGGCGCCAGCGGCTCACGCTCGGCCAGCAGGATCTTCTCCGCCGAGGTGGGACAGCGACGCTCGTAGTCGTTGAACAGCTCCTCGTGGAGCTTCTCACCGGCGCGCCGCCCGACGATCTCGATCTCGATCTCGCGATCGGGGTCAAGCCCCGACAGCTCGATCATGGCGCGGGCGAGGTCGAGGATGCGCACGGGCTCGCCCATGTCGAGCACGAACACCTCCGCCGCAGGCGCCAACGCGGGGTCTCGCAGGGGCTCGAGCGAGCCCGCGCGGATGATCAGCTGGACGGCCTCGGGAATCGTCATGAAGTAGCGCGTCATGCGCTCGTCGGTGACCGTCACCGGTCCGCCGCGGGCGATCTGGCGACGGAAGATCGGCACCACGCTGCCGGAGGAGCCGAGCACGTTGCCGAAGCGGACCGCCTTGTAGCTGGTGGCGGGAAAGCGCGCCGTGGCGGCCTCCAGGGCGAACTCGGCCAGCGCCTTGGAGGCGCCCATCACGGTTGCCGGGTCCACGGCCTTGTCGGTGGAGACCAGCACGAAGCGCCCAACGCCGTGCTCGCCCGCGACGTGCCCCACGACGCGGGTGGCGATCGCGTTGTTGCGGACCGCCTCGACCGGGTTGGACTCCATCAGGCCCACGTGCTTGTAGGCGGCCGCGTGGAAGACGATCGTCGGGCGGTGCTCGGCGAACACCTCGCGCATCCGCTCCTCCTCCTTGCAGTCTGCGAGCACCGCGGCGAGCACCGAGGGCTGCACGTGGCGCTCGTCCTCCAACTCCCGCTGAATCGCGAAGAGGTTGTCCTCGGCGTGATCCAGGAGCACCAGCTTGCGCGGCCCGACCCGCGCGATCTGGCGACACAGCTCCGAGCCGATCGACCCCCCCGCGCCTGTCACGAGCACCGACTCCTGCGCGAGGTAGGCGCCCACGCGGTCCAGCTCCATCAACACCGGCTCACGGCCGAGCACGTCCTCGACCTGTACCTCGCGCACCTGGCGGGCGAGGGTGCCACGGGTCTGCAACAGCTCGAACACCGTGGGCAGGGTGCGCACCGCGATGCCCCGTTTGCGGCACTCGCGCACGATCCGCGCCCGCGTGGAGCCGGGGGCCGAGGGGATCGCGATGATCACTTCGTCGGGCTCGGCGTCCTCGAGGGTGCGTGGCAGATCCCCCTCGGTGTCGCCCCGAACCTTCACCCCGTCGATGCGCAGCCCGCGCTTGCGGGGATCGTCGTCGAGAAAGCCCACCGGCGCAAGGCCCAGCTCCTGGTTGCGCATGATCTCGCGCAGCACCAGCCGCCCGCCGTCGCCGGCGCCCACGATCAACACGCTGCGCTGGCCTTTGCGCCCCCCCTGGAAGGCCGCCAGGAAACGACCCTCGTGCAGCGCCCGCGCGAGCACCCGCACGCCGAGCAGGAACAGGAGCGAGAGCAGGAAGAACATCGCGACCACGCCGTTGGGCAGGCCCAGCGCGACGGCGTGGTGATGGGAGACGGGTTGCACGGGATGCAGCACGGCCACGCCCACCACGATCAGCAGCGTCAGCAGCACCAGGCCGCGCAGCACCGCCTCATAATCGCGCTGGCCCGAGTAGCTCCAGCTGCGCAGATACACCCGCGAAAGCGTGAGCACGAGCACGCCGCCGACCAGCACCCACCAGATCGTGCGTTCGCGCAGCAGCTCATAGGAGCCGTGCGGGCCGTTGTCGAACCGCAGCTGGAAGGCCAGGTAGTACGCGAGTGCGACCAGAACCCCGTCCACGGCCAGCTGGGGCAGAGAGTGCCGGTGGAGGGGAAGGGCCGCCGAGCGGAGACGTCGGCGCATCCCGGAGATTGTAAGCGTCCGTCAGCCGTTTAGCGGGGATAGCAGCAGCTTCACGAGCACCCCCGGGTCGCGGCGCACCCGCGCAGGCGCCACGGCGGGGGCGCGCTTGGCGAGATCGAGGTCCTCGACGGCGGTCAGCTTGCGCAGGCGGCCCTGCCCGATCAGGCGCTCATCGACGGCTCCGGGACGGCCCTCGAAGGTGGTGTAGACCGGGGTTCCGAGCGCCACGGCCTCGCGATTCATGGTGCCCCCGGCTGAGATCACGAGGTCCGCGTAGGCGATCAAGGACTGGGCGTCGATCGCCTGCTCGGGCACCACGAAGCCGGGCACCCCGCGCAGCTCCTTGCGCTGGGAGTCGGTGCGCGGCAGCAGCACCGGCTGCAGGCCGTCGACCGCCGCGGCAGTTCGCAGCCGCTCCAGCACGGCCGCGAAGAGATCGTTCTCGAAGCGATGGTAGAGCGAGACCTCGGGCGGGGTGCGGACCACCACGATCGCGCGCGCGGGATCGAGGCCCAGCTCCTGGAGCACCGTCGGACGGGGCTCGAAGTCCGCGAGGTAGTACTCCTCCTTCAGACCCTCGTAAGCGCGGACCTTGCCGCGGGCCCCGTAGCGCTCCAGACGCTCGGGGGGAATCGAGTCGGGCACCACCACGGCGCGAGCGAGCCGGCAGTTGACGTGGTGCTGAACGGCTGCCCACTCATAGTCGAACATCGTCGAGGAGGGGATCCGCAGGAGCGCCGCCGCGACGCTCACGTCGTTGGAGCCATGACCGAGGGCGATGTCGAAACGACCGCGACCGGTGGCGCGTCCCTCGCTGAGCGCCCACCTGGTGAGTGCCGCCGAGCGCCGCGCCAGCCCGACGCCCTTGGCCGTCAGCCGCTCGCCCTGGTGGCGCCCGATGGTCGTGTGAGGGATCTCGAAGCGGCGCAGCAACCCGAGGGTCTGGGCGAAGTCGCGCGCGGTGACCTGGACCTCGTGACCCTCCGCGCGCAGAGCGTCGATCACGGGCCGCATCACGAGCACGTGGGGGCTGTTGGTGAGATCTATCCATACCCGCATTGCAGGCGGGACGGTATCGTTGCCGGCGGCATGCTCGTCCTCGCATCGGTCACCGAGTCGCTGGTCAACATCACCTGGCACTTCGTGCGCGATGCCGGGCTGCCGGCGGTGTTCGTGCTGATGGCGGTCGGCTCGGCGTGCATCCCGATCCCCTCCGAGGTCGTGATGCTGTTCGCGGGCTTCGCGGTGGCCGACCCCGGGAGCAGCGGCGCCCAGCACCACCTGACGCTGACCGGGATCGTGCTGGCCGGGCTGCTGGGCACGTTGGTGGGCTCGTGGGTGGCCTACGGCGTGGGGCGCGGCGGGCGCCTGGAGCTGCTGGAACGACACGGCCACCTGGTCCACATGGGTCCGGCTCAGATCGAGCGAGCGGACGCCTGGTTTCAGCGCTACGGCCAGTCCGCGGTGCTGTTCGGCCGGATGGTCCCGCTGATCCGCGCCTTCGTGTCGCTGCCCGCCGGGGTGGCGCGCATGCCGTTCCTGCGTTTCACCGTGCTCACCCTGATCGGCTCGATCCCCTGGGTGCTGGCCCTCGCCCTCGCCGGACAGGCCGTGGGCGGCAACTGGACGAGCGTGCGCAAGGGCTTTGAGTACTTCGACTATGTGCTGGTGGCTCTGATCGTGGTGGGTGCGGCTTACGCGATCGTGCGCCGCCGTCGGCGCCCGCAAGCCGACGTGAAAGCGGCCCCTGCGGCACCCACTGACGCGGGCTGACGCTAAACGGTGGCCGAGCTTCCTCTCCGCCACGCAATCGCCCTGGGCCTGCTCCACGGCCCGACCGAGCTGCTGCCGGTCTCCTCCTCCGGTCACAGCACCCTGATCCCCTGGCTCGCGGGCTGGCCCCTGGCGGAGCTGGAGCCCGAGCTGCGCAAGTCCTTCGAGGTCGCCCTGCACACGGGCAGCGCCGCGGCGCTCGCGATCCTGCTGCGTCGCGAGATTCGGGGGACCGTGGGTGAGCTGGACGGAGCGGGAGCGGCGCTGATCGCACTCTCTTTCGCCGCGCCCGTGATCGTGGGGGGCACCTTCGAGCGTCCGATCGAGCAACGCTTCAGCGGACCGGGCACAATCGCGTTCGGGCTCGTGCTCGGGGGTCTCGCGATGGGGCTGGCCGACCGCTGTGGAGAGGGCAGGCGCACGCTCCCGGAGGCGGGCGCGCTCGATGGGTTGCTGCTCGGCCTGGCCCAATCCACGGCGCTGCTGCCCGGGGTCTCGCGCAACGGGGCCACGCTTGCCGCCGCCCGCGCCCGCGGCTTTGGGCGCGAGGACGCGGCCACCCTCTCCTGGCGGGTCGCGCTGCCCGTGATCCTGGGCGCCGCGACGCTCAAAGGGCGGCGCCTGGCGCAGCGGGGCGTACCCGCCGGCATCAAGGGGCCGCTGGTGGTGGGGGCCGCCGGGGCGTTCCTCTCCACCCTGGGCTGCGCCCCGCTGATCCGGGAGGGGCGCCGCGGGCGGGCACTGGCGCCGTTCGTGCTCTACCGCGGCGCACTGGCGCTGGCGGTACTCCGCCGCCGCCGCCGCGCGGCGCACAATGGTGCCCGATGACACACATTCTGCTCGGCACCGCGCTCGGCGGTAGATACCGCCTCGACGCCCAAATCGGCCACGGCGGCATGTCCACTGTCTACCGCGCTTTCGACACCGTGCTGGAACGCCAAGTAGCAATCAAGCTGATGCACCGGGAGATCGCCACGGAGTCCGATCAGCTGGAGCGCTTCCGCCGCGAGGCACGGGCGGTGGCGCAGCTCAGTCACCCCCACATCGTCACCGTGATCGACGCCGGCGAGGAGGTCATGGACCCCGTTGGCGCCGCCGGCGCCGGAGCCGGCGTGGCGACTCCCTACATCGTGCTCGAGTACGTCGAGGGCGAGACCCTCAAGGCGCTGATCCGCCGCGATGGACCACTGGATGTCGCGCAGGCGATCGCCTATGCGATCGAGATCGCGCGGGCGCTGGGAGCGGCACACGAGCGCTACATCGTGCACCGCGACGTCAAGCCCCAGAACGTGCTCCTGAGTGCCGAGGGCTCGGCCAAGATCACGGACTTCGGGATCGCGCGTTCGCTCACCGAGGAAGGCCTGACGATGGACGGCCGCGTGCTGGGCACCACCGACTACGTCTCCGCCCGAGCAGGCCCTCGGCCAGTCGGTCACGGGCCAGTCGGACATCTACTCGCTCGGGATCGTGCTGTATGAGATGCTCACCGGTGTCGTGCCTTTCACCGGGGACACCCCGGTGGCGGTGGCCATGCGCCACGTGCGCGAGGACGTTCCCGACGTGCAGCTGCGCCGTCCCGAGGTCTCCGCCTCCACCGCCGCGGTCGTCGATCGCGCCACCGCCAAGGATCTCGATCGTCGCTACCCGGACATCCCGGCGCTCGTGGGTGACCTGGAGGAGGCGCTCGCGATCGAGGCCTCGCGCTCGGGTCAGGCCACGGGCGAGGTCACCTCGGTGCTGCGCACCCTGCCCGGCTCCGCGCGGCGGCGACTGCCGTGGCGCATGCTGCACCCCTCCCGCTGGGTGATCTCGTTGGCGGTGGTGCTCGCGCTGGCGGCTGTGGTGCTGGTGATCCTGGCGAGCAACACCCACCGCGGCACGGGCGTGGCGCCGGACGTGGTGAGCAAGCCGGGTCTCACGCCGGTGGCCCTGGGGCAGACCGCGGCACACAGCTACAACCCGTTTGGCACCGGTCCCGAACACCGCACGGAAGTCTCCAACGTGGTGGACGGCGACCCCAACTCGCTGTGGAGTTCGGAGCACTATCTAGGCGGGGCCATCACCGGCAAGCCGGGGCTGGGCCTGTACGTGGACGCCGCCCCCGGCGTGGCGGCGCGGGCGGTGGAGATCCAGACGCCCGCGCCGGGCTTCTCCGTGGCGATCTACGGCGCCCAGAAGTTCGACGAAACGCTCGGCTACGGCAATACCGAGCCGCTGGCCGAGCGCGGCTGGCAGGCCCTGGCGACGGCACAGCCGATCCGGCGGGGACAGACCACGATCGACTTCGCGGCAGCCGCCACGCGCTACCGCTTCTACCTGGTGTGGATCACCAAGCTCGCGCCCCACCGGGAAACCGCCGAGATCTCCGAGCTGACGCTGTTCCGCTGAGGTTGAGTCCGCCGCTCCAAGCGGGGCAGCGCGCGGCTGGTCGCCGAGACCTCGCCGTCTGTCCGCCGCCGTCTTTTTCAGTAGGCGTGCGTGCCGCGCTCGGCGTGGCGCTCCAGCGCCAACCGGCAGAGACGATCCACGACCTCGGGGTAGTCGATCCCCGATGCCGAGGTCAGTTTGGCGTACACGCTCGTGGGCGTGAAGCCGGGCATCGTGTTCAGCTCGTTCACGAGCACCTGCTCGCCCTTGACGAAGAAGTCGACGCGCGCGAGACCCTCACAGCCGGTGTACGCGAACACCTCGACGGCCAGTTCGCGCACCCGCTCGCGGGCACCCGGGGAGATGCGCGCGGGGACCACCAGCTCCATGCCCCCGGGCGTGTACTTGGCCTCGTAGTCGTACCAGTCGCCCTGGAATGAGACCTCGCCGGGCTCGCAGGCCTGGGCCGCGGCGAGCAGCGATCCCGCGTCGGCGCCCTGCACGCGCTGGGCGCGGACCCTGCCGAGCACCGCGCACTCGACCTCGATCCCGGTGGCCATCGCCTCGGCGATCACCAACGCGTCGTGGCGGAAGGCCCCGTCGAGCGCCGCGCGCAGCTCATCCGGGGTGCTCACCTTGACGATGCCCACCGAGGAGCCCAGGTGGGCCGGCTTCACGAAGACCGGTAGAGCCAGGTCGGCGACTTCGGTGAGGACCGCCTCGGGAGCCTGCCGCCAGCGCTCCTCGCGCACGCCCACGTAGTCGACCTGGGGCACTTCGCAGGCAGTCATCAGCTCCTTGAAGAGCACCTTGTCCATGCACAGCGCCGACGCCGCCACGCCCGCGCCGACGTAGGCCACATCGAGCATCTCCAGCAGCCCCTGCACCGTCCCGTCCTCGCCGAATGGCCCGTGCAGCACCGGGAACACCACGTCGGCGCCGAGCAGCCCGGCACTCGGGGTCATGCTCAGACGCTCGCCCTCATGGGTCCATGCGCCGTCGCGGGCGATCTCGACCCACAGCACCTCGTGCCCGCCCGCAAGCAGTCCCGCGCGCACCGCCTGCCCCGAAGCCAGCGAGATCTCGTGCTCGGAGGAGCGTCCCCCCGCGAGCAGCACCACCTTCAGCGCTCGCGGCGGGATCATGGTTTCGGGACCGCCGGGTTGGCGGCAACGGTCGTGCTGGTCGTCGTGGTGGTCGTGGTGGACGGCTGGGTCACTGTGGTCGAGGTGGAGCTGGAGCTAGAGCTGGAGGTCGTGGACTGACCCAGGGTACCCACCGTGATCGTCACCGTGGAGCCCCGGCGCGCCCTGTGCCCTGCGGCGGGAGTCTGGGCGAGCACGAGGCCTTCCTCGGCCGCGACCGTGACCGTGCGCGTGCGCGCCAGCGGGTTGAAGCCGGCCTTGCCCAGCACCGCCGAGGCCCGCGTCTCGCTCTGCCCGATGACGCTCGGGACCGTGGCGTCCTTGGACGCCTGGGCCACCACGAGGTTCACCTTGCGCCCCGTGCGCACCGAGGCGCCGCCCGCGGGGGACTGCGAGAGCACCGTGCCCGGGGTCTGATTGGCGGAGACCTGCCCGGTCACCGACCCCACCGTCAGCCCGACCGCCGTCAGTGCCGCCGTGGCCTGCGCCCGGCTATCACCGATCACCTTGGGGACGCGCACCTCGGCCGGACCGCTCGAGAGCAGCACCGCGACCGGACTGCCCGCCTGCACCTCGGTGCCGGGCGAGGGACTGGTCGAGATCACGAGATCCTGCGCGACCGTCGCGCTCGGCTGAGACTGCACCGTCGGCAGGAAGCCGGCCGCCCGGAGGCGCTCCAGTGCCTGTGCGCGGGCCATCCCCTGGACGTTTGGCAGCGGCAGGCTGCCGGGACCGCTCGACACGACGATGCTCACACGCGAGCCGCGACTCACCACGCTGCCCCTGTCCGGACTCTCGCTGATCACGATCCCCGCGGGAACCGTGGCGCTGCTCGCCGCGGCGACCACCGGCGTCAACCCGACATGACGCAATGTGACACTGGCGGCGGCCTGTGTTTCTCCGGTGACCGCCGGTACCGTCACGGTGCCCTTGCCCGGGAGGAGCAGAAGCGCCGCCAGCACCGCGGCCACGAGCAGCACCCCGCCGGCCACCAGCCACGCACGGCCACGGCGCTCGGACCGGAAGGCCTCGCCCGAGGCGAGCCCGGCGGCGGGGATCGCCAGGCCACCGCTGGGGGAAGGCACGCTCTGCACGGCCGCGGGCGGCGGAGCCTGCGGCGCAGGCGTGTCCTGCGCGGCATCGGCCCCCTCCTGCGAGCCCAGCTGCTTGCGCACCTCGTCGAGCGCCTCCATGAACTGCTCGGCGTCCGCGAAACGCCCGGCCGGGTCCTTGGCGAGCGCCCGCTGGACTACGGCATCCAGGGCTCCGGGCACCGCCGGGTTGAGCGCGCTGGGCGGGGGCGGCGTGGCGGACACCTGCTTGAGGGCGATCGTGATCGCGGTCTCGCCGTCGAAGGGGACCTCGCCGGTGAGCAGCTCGTAGAGCACGATCCCCACCGCGTAGAGGTCGGAGGCCGCGCTCACCGGCAGGCCCTGGGCCTGCTCGGGGGAGAGGTACTGCGCGGTGCCCATGATCGAGCCCGTCAGGGTCATGTCCGAGGCGCCCGCCCGAGCGATCCCGAAGTCGGTGACCTTCGCTCGTCCCTCCTCGTCGAGGATCACGTTGAAGGGAGTCAGGTCGCGGTGGATGATTCCTCGCCGGTGAGCGAAGCGGGCGGCGCGCAGGATTTGCATCACGATGTCGATCGCGTGCGCCGGGGTGAGCGGCGCCTCCTCCGTCACCAGGGTCTTCAGCGAGCGCCCGGACAGGTACTCCATCGCGATGTAGTAGGTGTCGTTCCATTCACCCCGATCGAAGATCCCGACCACGTTGGGGTGCGACAGGCCGGCGGCGCTGGAGGCCTCGCGCCGGAAGCGCTCAACGAAGTCCTGATCTTCGGCGAAGCGGGCGTGCAGCAGCTTCAGCGCCACCTGACGTCCCAGCAGCTGGTCGCGGACCAGATAGACATCCGCCATGCCGCCCGAGCCGATCTGGGAGACGACTTCATAGCGGCCGTCGATGATCGTCTGTGGCTCAATCATGGAGCAGCACTTCCATCACCTGCTTGGCCACCGGAGCGGCGAAGGTCGCGCCCTGGCCCGGCACGCCCTTGAGCGTCACCGCGATCGCCACCCGGGGATTCGCGGCCGGGGCGAACGCGATGAACCACACGTTGTTGGTCTGATCGCCGATCTGAGTCTCGGCGGTACCCGTCTTGCCCGCCACCCGTACGCCGGGGATCTGCGCGGGCGTGCCCGTCCCTTCGCTGACCACCGCCTCCATCATCGTGCTCACCGCATCCGCGGTCGAGCGGCTCATCACGTTGGACTGCACGCGCGGAGCGATCCTTTCCACGGTGCGCCCGTCCGGGTCCACGATGCGGTCGGTCAGGTGCGGGACCATCAGCTTGCCGTGGTTGGCCACCGTGGCCGCGACCTCGGCCATCTGCAGCGGCGTGACCCGTAGCTTGTCCTGGCCGATCCCGAGGCGCCCCACGTCCACCCGCGGGCTGGTCGGGGAAAGCAGCCTCGCGCCCAGGTACTCGCCGCTGGATGACATCTCTTCCAGCGGATAGTCGAGCCGGGGCTTGCGATCGAAGCCGAAGCGCGTCATGTACCGGGCCAGGGTCTGCTTGCCGACGCGTTCGGCGACCTGGGCCCAGGCCGTGTTGACCGACTTCGCCAACGCCTCGGTGAGCGTGATCTGCCCGAAGCTCTCGTTCTCGTCGTTTGCGAGCGGGCGCCCGGAGACCATCAGGTCGTTGCGCCCGCTGATCGTCGAGGACGGGGTGAAGGCCCCCGAGTCGATCGCCGCGGTGGCCGTGATCACCTTGAAGGTCGAGCCCGGCGCATAGCCGAACTGCGTCGCCCGGTTCAACAGCGGCGAGCCCGAGCTGTCGTGGAGCAGTCGCGTGAAGGTGCTCAGGGAGCGCAGCCGGTTGGGGTCGAAGCCCGGCACCGAGGCCATCACCTTCACCGCGCCGCTGCCGGGATCGAGCGCCACGACCGCGCCGCTATGTTCGCCCAACGCGGAGACCGCAGCCCGCTGGGCGCGGGGGTCGAGCGTGGTGATCACCTCATCGCCGCGTGGACGGCGGCCCTGGAGCTGATTGAGGATCACCTGGAGGTTCGTCTTGGTCTGCCCCGTCAGCGCCTTGTTGCGGAACAGCTCAAGGCCCGCCTGGCCCAGATTTGTGTAGGAGTATCCGATCGCGTGAGCGAACTGCGAGCCCGCCGGATAGGTGCGCGTGTAGGTTCCTTCCGGGCCCCGCACGCTGCGCGCCAGCACCGTGCCGTCGGCTGCGAGAATCTTGCCGCGGGCGATCCGTTCCTGCTCCAGCAGTCCCCGCTTGTTCAGGGAGTTGTTGCGCAGCGAGGAGGCCTCGAAGACCGTCCAGCGCGAGGTGAACGCAACGAGCAACGCGAACAGCAACACCACGAGCCCGTAGAGGCGGACGATCGGGCGATTCATCGCAGCTGGTTCATCCTCCGCTCAGCCGGCCAAGTTCAAGGCTGCGCACCAGGTCGGTGGCGTCACTTTCGGCCCGCAGCGAGTGGTCCAGCAGCGTGTGTCGTCGCTGCGGCTCCAACGTGGCCGAGCTGACCCCCGAGACGTAGTCCTTGGAGTAGAGCTTCACCCCGCCCGGAAGTTCGAAGGGAACACCGCGAAACACCGTGACCAACCCGCGGCTGTTGGTCCCGATGAAGTACACCGACTGCGACGCCACGTAGGCGCCCGCGATCAGGAACCCGATCACCACCAGCGTGAACATGGCCGTGCGCGCGCGGCGCAGACCCGACCGCGAGTGAGCGGCTCCCTGCGCCGCTGCGCTCCCGGGTCCACCGCGGGGCGAACGCTGCGGGCGCCGAGGCGCCGCCGTCCGTGGCGTGCGTGCGCTCGCGGGTGGCGCTGCCGTCACGACCGGAACACCGCTCAGCGTGTCCTCTTCGCCGGTCTCCACGCGCTCGGCCTCCCGCTCTGCGCTCCGCGCCCCACTGCGAGACGGCGCGGCGAAGCCATCCACCTCCTCCAAACGCACCAGGATGACCGTGATGTTGTCGCGGCCCCCCGCCTCGTTCGCGGCCGCGATCAAGCCCTCCCCCGCCGCGCGCAGGCCCGCATGGGCCAGCAGGATCTCGGCCAGGCGCGACTCGGGCAGCATCGTGGTGAGCCCATCGCTGCACAGCAGGTAGACGTCGCCCGCGCGCGCGCGGAACGAGCGGGTGTCGACCTCCACCACCGGCTCCGGGCCGAGCGCCCGCGTGATGATCGAGCGCTGCGGATGCTCCTCGGCCTGCTCGGGGGTCAGCTTGCCCTGACGTATCAGCTCGTCGACGAGCGAGTGGTCGTCGGTCAGGCGCAGCAGCTCGCCCGCGCGCAGGCAGTAGGCGCGACTGTCCCCGACGTGCGCGATCGAGACCTCCTCCTCGCCGACCCAGACCGCGGTCAAAGTGGTGCCCATGCCGGCCTGCTCGACGTTGCGCTGGGAGAGGTCGTGGATGCGCTCGTTGGCCGCCAGCGCGCCCGCGGCCAATGCCTGCTCCGGGTTCGCGGCCGCCGGGAGGCCTTCGTGGAACGACTCCACCGCGATCCGTGAGGCGACCTCGCCCGCTTGCGCGCCACCCATGCCGTCGGCGACCACGAACAGCGGCGAGCGCGACAGCATCGAGTCCTCGTTGGCGCGGCGCTGGCGCCCGGTATCGGTTCCCGCGTACTGCTCGGCGACGCGCAGCATCAGTCAACCATCGTCAATCGACCTCGAACGTGAATTCGCTGTCGCCGATACGTACTCGATCGCCGGGGTGCAGCGGTCGCGGGGTCTCAAGCAGCTCCTCGTTGAGGTACGTGCCGTTGGTGGAATCCAGATCCTCGATCACCAGGATATTGCCCTGCTCGTAGACCCGGGCGTGGCGCGAGGAGGCAAAGGGATCCTCCAGGCGGATCTCCACGCGCTCGCCACGGCCCAGGACCAGCTCGCCGTCGAGGTCGTAGATCATGCCCGGCTCGTGACCGGGGGCGCGCTCGACCACCAGGCGCGGCGCCCGGGAGAGGATGTTGGCGCTCCCCAGCGTCGAGGCCGAGTGCAGTCCGGTCGCGTCCGGTGGGATCGATCCGGGCGTGCCTTCGCCGCGCGAGGAGCCGCCCCCGCCGCGCAGGTCGCGCAGGGCGCTGCGCGAGACCCACAGCAGGAAGAGGTAGAGCACGGCGATGAAACCGAACTTCAGGGCCACCGACACGGGCTCGAGCGTGGTCATCGAACCTCGAACACCATCTCGGTGGAGCCTAGCTCGATGCGATCCCCGAGCTGTAGCGGACACGAGCCGCTGATCGCGTGGCCGTTCAGGCGGGCCCCGTTGGTCGAGCCCAGATCCGCGACCGCCCAGCCGGCGCCCGAGGGACGGATCTCCAGGTGTCTGCGCGAGACGCCCGCGTCGTCGAGCACGATCTCGCACTCGCGGCTACGTCCGATCACGCCCCCCCGCGGGGGCACCAGCAGACGGCGACCCTCGACGAGCAGCAACGCACGCGGCACGCGGCGCTGGGCAGCCCCCTCGAGCGCACCGCTCAACCGCGCGGAGCGGCTGTAGATCATCGTGCGGCCGTGTTCTTCGGGGTCCCCGGAGTGCTCCTCACCCTCATCCTCGGGGCGGGTCAGGCGCGCCTGGATGCCGAATTCGCCGAGTCGCAGCTGCTCGTCGGTGTGGAACGCGATGTGCGGCGGGGAGACCAGCATCAGCTCCTCGCGACGGGCGTGCTCCAGCAGGTAGCCGCACAGCTCGTCGATCAGGTCCGCCTCCACGCTCTCGTAACGCGCGCGATCCTCCGGAGACAGCCAGACCTCGTACTCGTTGGGCGCATACACCCGCGCGACCGAGGTGGTGCGATGCTCGTCCATCTCGCGGGCCAGCTTGCGGGCCAACTCCATCGGACGGACCTCCGAGCGAAACAGGCGGCCGAAGCTGCCCTCGACCAGGCTTGCGATCACGGTCTCTAAGGCCCTCAATGGATTCATGGCGAGGCGGTCCGGCGGAGGGCCAGGTCCGGCAGGCCCATGCTACGTCAGACGGGACCGCGCAGCGCCCGGGCGCCGATCGCGAGCACACCGCCGAGAATCGCCCCGGGCACCGCGCCGTGGGGCGTGGGGGTTTGCAGCGCACCCGAAAGCCCCGCATCGAGCGCCGGAGCGGCCGCGATCATCGCGGCGCTCCACACCGTGGCCGCAACCAGATCGACGGCGACGTTGCGCCCGCGCACCACCCAGGGCAGCACCAGCGAGCCCGCGGCCCACAGCGCCGCGCCGAACAGTAGGCCGAGACTCAGCAGCGGCCCGAGCACGTGCACCGCGGCGTCGCCCGGCGAGCCTTCCCAGACCGCGTGCGCGGGGACCCCCGCGGGCTGCCCCAACCACAGACGGCGCCCGAGCAGCGGCTCGGCCAACAGCAGCCACCAGTAGCCCAGCGCGCCCAGCGCGGCGCGGGAACGCCATCGCGGCGACTGGCCCGCAAGAGCCGGGAACACTGCGGCCAAGCCCGCCAAGCCCAACAGTGGCGCGAGAGCCGCCGCCGACCATTCCGGCCCGGCCCGGCGCAACAGGGGGGCGACCGGCAGCGCCGCGGCGAACAGCACGAGCGCGACCCCCGATCGCCCGGCGATCAGCTGCCAGGCGATCACCGCGGCAGCCCCGAGCAGCCAGCCCAGCCGTGGGAGGGCCGCCACCAGCAGCGCCGTCAGCGCGCCCGCCAACCCGGCCGGGAGTGGCGAGCGCGGTCCCAGCCACGCGCAGGCGGCCGCGGCGAGCGCCCCGGCGGGCAGCGCACAGCTCAAGCGCCCCAGGCGCTCCGCGACGGGCTCCGCTGCCGGCCACAGTCGCTCCGGCCGCTCGGGGTCGAGCGGGTCTGAATCCAGCAGCCGTGGGCGGCGGCGAGTGACCAGCGGACGCCTGACCCGCAGACCGCCCGCCGGCGCGGCGCGCAGCTCGCGATGCAGCTCGGCGAGCGTGCCCCGCTGCTCGGGGTCGGGTTCGAGTGCGATGTCGATCGCCTGAAGCAGGCCGGTGGAGAGGTCCGCTCGATGGCGCCCGAGCGGGGTCAGGCGCTGCCCGATGCGCCGCGCGGTGGCCGCCGGGGTGGGCCCCCGCACCGGGTTGACGCCGCTGAGGGCCTCGTAGAGCACGAGCGCCAGCGAGTACAGGTCGGCGCTCTCGCCCACCGTCCCGCCCTCACACTGCTCGGGGGCCATGTAGGCAAGGGTCCCCATCACGTCGCCGGTGCGCGTCAAGGCCTCCTCGCCCGCCATCCAGGCGCCCCCGAAGTCGGTCAGCTTGGCTACCTCCTCGTGCCTGCCGGGCTCCCTGGGCACCAGCACGTTGTGAGGCTTGACGTCGCGGTGAATCACGCCCCGCCGGTGCGCGTGCTCCAGGGCACCGCACAGGGCCACGCCGATCCCCAGGATCTCCTCGTCTTGGAGTGTCCCGGCCTGGATCAGCGCCGCCAGCGTGTCCCCCTGCACGAGCTCTGAGATCAGGTAGAACGCATCCTCCTCCGCGCGCGCCTCATAGAGCGCGACGATCGCGGGGTGCGCAAGGCGCGCGGTGGCCATGGCCTCGCGTTCGGCGCGCTCTCCGCCGAGGCCCTCGGCACCCTCCTCCTCGGGGGGCAGCGCGATGCGCTTGATCGCCACCTCGCGGTCCAACCGCTCGTCGTGCGCGTGGTAGACCACGCCGAAGCCACCCGCCCCGAGTCGCGCAAGCACTCGGTAGCGATCCAGCAGCAGCCTGCGCGTGACGCGCGCGGAGGGCAGCGTCAAGGTCTCGCTGCCGGCGTGCGTCAAGGCCTCGCCGCCCACGTCATCCACGGGCGCGCGAAGTGGTGCGGTCAGGGCCTCGTTCCAGTCCACCGGATCCTGCGTTCGCTGCAAGCACGCTCGCCTCCTGCGCCCCGATGCAGGAAAAGGCGGTTTGATCGAGAACTTGCAGGAGCCTGGGGGAGGTGACGGCCAGTAATACTGGTGGCCTTCTCAAGTCCCTGCAAGGAGCTAAAGCTTTTGTCGTTCTTCGACGATGACGAGGACGAGGCGCCTCGGCCGCCGTCCAGAGCGGCGCGGGTGCGACCGCGCCCCAGCCCCCGCCGTCCCCAGCCCATGGGAGGCGCTCGAGCGCTCGATCAGCACACCCTGATGGTCCGTCGCCGCATCGCCGCGGGCGTCGGCGTGGTGTTGCTGATCGTGATCGTGCTCGGGATCAACAGCTGCCTGAACGGACGCAAGCAAAGCGCCCTGAAGGAATACAACGAACACGTCTCCCAGCTCGCCCAGTCCTCCAGCCAGCAGGTCTCCCACCCGCTCTTCTCGACGCTCGCCAGCGCGAGCAGCAAGTCGCCGCTGGACGTCCAGGTGCAGATCGACCAGCTGCGCATCCAGGCCCAGAGCGAGGCCGCTCAGGCCAAGGGCCTGAGCGTGCCCGGCGCCATGTCCGCCGCACAGCGAAACCTGCTGCTGGCACTCGACCTGCGCGCCGAAGGGCTCGTGAAGCTCGCCAACCAGGTGCGCAGCGCGCTGGGCGGCCAGGGCAAGCCCGCCGGCAGCCTGATCGCGGGCGACATGGAGATGTTCCTGGCCTCCGACGTCATCTACTCCCAGCGCGTGGCCCCGTTGATCCAGCAGACCCTCGCGTCCAACGGCATCCGTGAACAGAGCACCAGCGCCAGCGTGTTCCTGCCGAACATCGGCTGGCTCGAAGCATCCACGGTCCTCGGTCGTCTCACCGGCCAGGCGTCGGGCTCCAGCTCGGGCGCGCAGATCGCGCCCGGGGTCCACGGTCACTCGCTCACCGGGGTCAGCGTCGGCGCTCAGAATCTCCAGGGCGCCTCCGCGCTGAACCACATCGCGGGAGGCGCCAACCCGACATTCACCGTGATGGTCCAGAACGGCGGCACCAACGCGGAGACCAACGTCAAGGTCGAAGTCTCCGTGACCGCGGGGGGCAAGACCCTGAAGGGCTCCCGCGTGATCAACAAGACCGAACCCGGCAGCACCGCGAAGGTGGACATCCCGCTCACCGGCGTGATGCAGGGGGTCGCCTCCCGCATCACCGTCAACATCCAGCCGGTCCCCGGGGAGACCAACAGCGAAAACAACAAGGGCACCTACCTGGCGGTGTTCGGTCAGTAGACCCCGGGGTGGGACGGGCGGGGTCGCGGCCGGTTGGCGCGGCTGGCTGCCTGGGTAGGCTCTAACTTGTGCCCATGCCGGCCTCGATCACCGACACTCACAGCGTCCTCGCGCTCGCCGCGCTCGCCGTCGCGACAGTGAGCCTGCTGGGATGTGGCGCGCTGCTGCTCTCGGTGCGGCGCCTGCGCAGCGCCCAGCGGGTGGTGCTGGGAGGAGAGGAGCGCGACCTGATCGCCCACGCGGCCGAGATCCATGACGCCTTTGAGGCATTGCGCGAGTACGTGGGCGAGGTCGCGGTGAGGCTGGACGAGCGCTTGGCCGCCGCCGAGAGCGAGCTGCAAGGGACGATCGCCCATCGCGCGTTGGTGCGCTACGACGCCTACAACGAGCTATCCGGACGCCAGTCGGTCTCGATCGCGCTGCTGGACAGCACGCAGTCGGGGATCGTGCTCTCGTGCATCCATCATCGCGACCAGGCGCGGGTCTACGCCAAACAGGTGCGCGCGGGTCGCAGCGAGCTGGAGCTGTCGCCCGAGGAGGCCGACGCGGTGCGCGTGGCCCTCTCCAGCACGCCCGCCGACGCACCCGCCGCCGAGCACGCCGACCCCGGCAGCTGAGATGAGCCGCGGCGAGCCTGACGACGGGCAGGCCTCCCAGCGCGAGCAGCACCGCGGGGACGGCGCCCGGGCGCTGCCGCGCGTGGGCTTTCTGGGGCCCGCCGGAACCTTCACCGAGGAGGCCCTGCTCGCAAGCGCGCAGCCCGGCTCTGTCGAGCCGGTCGCAGTGGCCGGCATCTACGAGACCGTGATGGCGCTGCGCCGGGGCGAGGTGGAGTGGGCGATCGTGCCGATCGAGAACTCGCTCGACGGCTCGGTCACGGTCACCCTGGATCTGCTCGGCGAAGCCGACGGAGCGCTCGAGATCGTGGGCGAGGTGCTGCTGGACGTGAGGCACTCCCTGATCGCGGCCCAGCCGCTGGAGCTGGAGGCGATCGAGACGGTCATCTCCCATCCACAGGTCCCCGGCCAGTGCACCCGCTTCCTGCGCCGGGAGCTGGCTTCGGCGCGTGTGCTGCCGGCCAGTTCAACCGCCGAGGCCGTCCGGATCGTGGTCCAGGAGGCGCCCCCCGGCCAGGCCGCGCTCGGAACACGGCTGGCGGCGGAGATCTATGGGGGCACCGTGTTGCGCGACGGCGTCCAGGATCGCGACGACAACGAGACTCGCTTCGTGTGGTTGACGGGCACCGCGCACTCCCCCGGCCCGCCGCCGCTGCGCAACGCGCCCGTGGACGCCGCGCGCAAGACCTCGCTGGTCTTCTGGGGCGCCGGGGCCGAGCACCCCGGCTGGCTCGTGGGTTGCCTCGATGAGTTCGCCCGCCGCGAGATCAACCTCACGAAGATCGAGTCGCGACCGCAGCGGGAGAGCATGGGCCACTACATGTTCTTCGCCGACCTCCAGGGAGCGCTCGAGGACCCGCGCGTGGCGGCCGCGGTGAGCGGGCTGCGCGGGCACTGCCACGAGGTGCACGTGCTGGGTTCCTACCCCGCGGCCTGAGCCTGCTTGCGGGCCTGTCTCTGACATCTGGTTGCCCGGAGCACGCAATCATGCGGTTCACGGGTAGCGTCGCGACCGCTGGAATTTTCCCCGCACCCAACGAGGGGCTCCCCCGCTACACTCCGGCGCTACAGATGGATACCACCGTTCCACCTGTAGCAACAGGGTTCGCGCCAACTTCCGAGCACCGGCGGCGTGGGCCTGACAGTGGCCGGGTGCTTGTCCTCAACGCGACCTACGAGCCGATCAACGTGTGCTCGGTCAGGCGCGCCGTGGTGCTTCTGCTCAAGGAGAAGGCCGAGCTTTTGGAGCGCGGGCGCTGGGCGCTGCACTCCGAGACCGCCACCCTGGCGCGACCGGTGGTGATACGCCTGAGGAATTATGTCCACGTGCCCCGCGACGCCCACCGGCGCAAGATCACCCGCCGCGCCGTGTTCGCGAGGGACGGTTGGGCCTGTCAGTATTGCGGCGCGCGTTCGAGCCTGACCGTGGACCACGTGATCCCCCGCTCCAAGGGCGGCTCCTCGGGCTGGGACAACATCGTTGCCTCCTGCGCGCCCTGCAACCGCCGCAAGGGCGACCGTCTGCCGCGCCAGGCCGGGATGCACCCCCGGCGCGCGCCCCACACCCCCCGGGCTGAGATCTTCATCCACGTGGCCAGCCCCACCATCCCGGCCGCCTGGAAGGCGTACCTGCCGCAGGCGGCTTAGAACCTGTCTCAAAACTCCGGCGCGCGCCCGGCCTATCCCGTTTCGATCGGTCCTTAACGCCGGAGGCCCGCACGGGGCGGGCCTCCGGTCTGCTGCGAGTGTGGCTCTGACTAGCGAATCGTCAGCTTGGCGCTGGCCACCTTGCTGTTGTACGGAACCGCGATCTTGACGTTGCGGTTTGTGGAAACCACCACGTTGATCGTGCGCAACACCTTGCCCGAGCTGCTGAGCAGCACCAGGCGGATCTTCTCGTGCTTCTTGCTCGAGCTGATCCTGGCCAACAGGTAGTAGCGCTTGTGGCTCTTCACCAGCTTGGCGCTGCTCACACGCGCTTTGACACCCTGAGGCGCCGAAGTCGTCGTGGAGCCCTGCACGCCGCCCGAGGGCTGCGTGCTGCTGGACGAGGAGCCCTGATCCTGGCTACTCGCCGGAGCGCTGCTGGTCGTGCTGGTGCTCGTGTTGCTGGTGCTGGTCGGCGCGGGAGCCGTGCTCGTGCTGGTCTCGGTCGTGGTGACCGTGGTCGGCGCGGCGTCCGTGCTGGTGCTGCTATCGGTGCTCGTGCTGGTCGTGGTTTCGGTGGTGGTGCCCGAGCCGTTCGACGAGAAGTCGAAGTGGTGATCGCGCGTGATGCCCTCGTTTTCAAACGAGGTGAGGACATCCACCGACGGGAAGGAGCTATTGGACACCTCGACGGCGGCCAGTCCCTGCGAGTTGGTGGTCTCGCACAGGTGGTCGCTGTTGATGTCGGCGGGGTCCGTCACTGTGGTCCCGCCCAATGCCACAACTGCACCTTCGCTACCGAGCTGCCCGGTCGTGTCGGTCACGTGACCGGTGAACGGACGCACCCCGCTGTTCTGCTCCGCGTGGAAGCAGACGATCTCATCGGTGAAGGGCTCACCACTGATGTCCTGTGCCTTGGCGACGAGGATGCGGATGTTCTGATCCGCGGAACTCGTCCCCTTGGGGAACTCGTAGGTGTCCTTCAGCCACAGCGAGCTGACCGTCTTTTCAATCGGCGCCGACATCAGCGGACCGAAGTCGACGGGCTCGTACGGGTACACGGCCCTCGCCGTGATCGACGAGGTGCCGATCGTCTGGTGGTACAGGGATTCCAGATCGCACCCGTTGTTGCTGTCGGGTGAGACCAGGCGTTCCAGGTAGAACTGATTCCCGGGTGAGTAGGCGATGTACACCTCGCCCCGCTCGTCCGTGTAGAACGTCATGTTGGTCGGCCCTTCGGGCGTCTGGTAGTCATTCTCTGACGATGCGTCCGTCGCAGGCGTCGAGCCGAACGTGCGGCGCAAGCAGCCCGTGTCGGAGGAGACGCGCGCCCCATGAACGTTCAGGGCATTCCAGAACGTGTACGGGTCGGGGTGACTGTTGATGAAGCCGGGGAAGTCCCCTCCGGGGCTCGGCCCATCGATTCCCGAGGCCTCGTTCACCGGACGATCGGTGGCGGGGATATAGGAACCGTAGTACGGCGCGTACAGATTGCCCGACTCGGCGGCATTGCCGTTGAAGTCGTGGCTGTAGAGCAGGGCCTTGCTGGCACCCGTGATCTGGCCCACTCCTCCGAGGTCGCTGCCACCCGCGTTCGGTGCGAGCGCCACGTCGATACGCAACGCCGGCATCGGCGCGTCGTCGGCGTTGAGGCTGCCGTCGCTGAGCAGCGTCTCATTGGCGGCCTCTGGGTCAAACGGACCCACGGTCGCGGTCGAACCGGAGGTGAAGCTGCCGAACGCTCCGCGGAAGTACACGGCATGCAGCGGGTCGTTGCCCGGTTCTTCGTTGTTGGGGTTGCTGCCGAAGGCAGGTGTCCCGTGGATGTCCCACAGCGAGGCGTTTTCGCCACCCGGAGGTTCGACGTTCTCCGAGCTGCTGGCCAGTGCGGCAGCCAGTGTCGGCCATGCTTCCGGCAGGGTGTAGCTGGTTTCGGGCAGCACGTTGGCAAGCGGTACGCCCGCGAGCACGGGGAAGCTGCCGGTGACCTTTACCTGAATCAGACCCTTGTCGGTTTCGCTCTGGCCTTCAAACGGTGAGGGATGGAACTGTCCGTCGCCGTTCGGGTCGCCGAGGTAGCTCGTCAGGTTCGCCTGACCGGTCCCACTCAACTGAGACTGGAAGACGTTGGTCGCGTCGGAACTGAGTCCGGCCTCTGACAGGGTGGGCTGGTTGGCGGTGAGCCAGATCACGATGAACTGGTGGGAGAACACCACGGCCTTGGAGCCCTCATCCCTGACGACGACCCTGATACGGGCCAGGCCGGGATTCAGCGACTTGTAGTCGGTCGCCACGCAGCCATCCTGCCTGGTTTCCTCCTCGTCGGTTTCCACCGCGTGTGCGGGCTCGGAGGATTCGAAGAAGGCCGCGGGGCCTGGATCGAACGCTTCACCGAGATTGTTGCCGGCGTCCCCGTCCGGGTTGGGGGCCTGGAACTGATAGCCGGACCAGTCCTCGACCTGATAGTTGACGAACTGGATGTTCGAGTTGATGACCGGATCGCACACCACGAGGCGTACGTGCTCCCCGACCCACGCGACCTGCGGGATGTTGGCGGTCTGTGGACCGTCGGTTGCACTACCGGGACTGCTCGGACCGCTGGGGCCCGGATCTGGAGCTGCAGCCGCGACTGCCGTGAG
The DNA here is from genome assembly GCA_963813115.1 of uncultured Solirubrobacterales bacterium. GTDB lineage: Bacteria > Actinomycetota > Thermoleophilia > Solirubrobacterales > Solirubrobacteraceae > Palsa-744. The sequence goes on along the minus strand of CAWEXS010000002.1, from coordinate 581,360 downwards.
CGAGCCCAGGGCCAGCACCGCCGCTCCAGCCGCGGAGGCAAGCCCCGCGACTATTTTCCTGTTGCTAAGTGTTCGCATTGGCTGCGAGCGCCTCCTTGAGGTATTGACGAGCGTTGGTGCCCGTGGGATTCACGACAACCGCAACGGGCAGCCGAGCTGACCAACGCGGAGGGGCTGATGCTAAGCAGGGCCCACCCCCTTCACAATCATCATGTGGGGTAGTCGTGAGGGTCGGGTGAAAGGGTGGGCCAGACCCACCCTTTCGGGTTGTCGAAATCGCATAACCCGCGCCAGCACTAAGGATTCATAGGCACGATTTGACCACAAGACTGACCTTAATAACTTAAATGTCAGGCCGCGCCCCGGCGCGTCTGAGTCTCAGTCCTTGGAATCGTCGAGCGGGGCCTCGACCGTGTAGCCGGCGATTCTGGTCGCCTCGACCCGGTTGTGCACTCCCAGCTGTGCGTAGGCCGTGCGGAGATGAAACTTGACCGTGTTGGGGGAGATCGTGAGGCGTTCGGCGATCTCCCCGTTGGTCAGGCCGCGCGCCGCCAGATCGAGGATTTCGCGAGCCCTGACGCCCAGTGAGTCCAGCGGGCTCATTCGCTCGGCCGCCGCCATCTCTCGCCATCCGACCGGCATCACGGTCTGTCCCCGCAAGACGTGCCCAAGCGCGACCATCACATCGTCGGCGCTGTCGGACTTCAGGAGCAGCCCGTCGACCTGCTCCTCGATGGCGCAACGCACGAGCGTCGAGGTGACGGCATCGCAGAGCAGCAGCAGCTTCGCGCGTGGACAGGTGCGCCTGATCTGGCCAACCGCGGTGGGCCCGATCGAGGGATCGTCGGTGTCCGCGATCACGACCTCGGGGGTGAGGTGGGCCGACCGGGGAGCATCGGTCAGGGCCTGAAGCGAGGCGAAGGTCCCAATCACGCGGTGTCCGGCGGCGCTGAGCATCCAGGCCAGGGCCTCGGTCGTAAGCGCATCCGAGCCCCCGAGCAGCGCGATTCGCCGGCTGCCCTTGCCCCCGACCGCGCCACCCGAACCGTCGAAGGACCGGCGGCGGGTCTCAGCGGGCGGAATCCGCGATCTGCGCATGTCGCCGTGCGGCCTCGACGCGGTTGCGGACTCCCAGGCGAGAGTAGAGAGCGCGGACATGGAACTTGACCGTGTTGGGGCTCAACGACAGAGTGTCGGCGATCTCCTCGTTGCTGGATCCTTCGGCGATCATCCGCAGGATCTGCCGGTGGCGCGGGCTAAGCGTCAAGCATTTACGGGTCGCGCCCAACACGGTCTCCTGCCATCCACCCGGCAGCACGGTGTGTCCCGAGTTCATGTAGGCGATCGAGTCGCGGATGTCGCGGGCGGTGTAGCTCTTGAGCATCACCCCGCTGACGCGGTTGCTCATGGCGTAACCCACGATGTCCCGTGAGATGTCGTTGCAGAGCATCGCGATCCGGGAGCTGACGGGCGCCTTGGCGAGACTCGTGAGCGTCGCGATCCAAGCCTCGGTGTCTCCGTCACAGTCCACCAGGAGGACGTCGGGTGGGGTCCCGCGGTGCTTGGCGATGAAGTCGGCGGACGAGTCGCAGGTGCCCCACAGCTCCAGGCCGTCCTGGGCGGCGATCAACCTGGCGGTCGCTTCGCGCATGAGGCGCCGCCCGCCGATCAAGCCGATCGAGATCGTGGCAGGGGGGGCGGGGGAGTCCTGGTTCGGGGCGCTTCTGCCTGTCTGCGAGCCCGTGACCGCAAGGGAGCGCTTGGTCGACGGCGGGTATGGGCGGACTCTTCGCCCCAGCGCTGTGGAGCCGGCGGGCGTCACTGTCCGTGTCATTGGCCCTCACCCCCTTCCCAGATCCAGACACTCCAAGAGCGGTCCGTCGCCGGCGGCGGCAACGCGTTCTCGAGCCGGTAGAAATACCAAGCATCGGAATAGTAAGCAGGTCAGACTCGAATAGCAAACCACTCACCCCTGAGGCCTGCCATCGCTTGGAGGAGTCCGGCGCGGTTCTGCGGACCTCGTTTCCCACTAAAACGAGGGGCGCCGTCAAGACGGCGCCCCTCGCGCGTTGCACTGCTCTGACTGGAATGACCAAGGCGACCTGAAGTAGCGCCGGAGGGACCAGAACCGGCGGTCGTCTCGGGGTGTCCCGGGTTGGATTCCGCTAAGCGGTCCAGCCTTTCCGACCTAGCGGCCGGTCACCTCCAGGGTCCCGCAAAAACTGTCACTGAGCGTTTGGACCACCTCCTTTCTCTGGTCCGCTCAGGGTAGCGGACGGAGGCGACGCTCGGCAAGGCGTCCTGTCTATGAGTCCTCGGAAGCGTCGCCCGGGTCCACCGCTCCGTCGAAGTCGGCGACTCCATTCAGCTGCATCTCCTGGGCGCCGGTGTCCTCGCCCGGATCGACGACCAGCGCCACGGCGCTGACGACATCCTCTGCCTTGAGATTCATCACGCGCACCCCCTGGGAGGCCCGGCCGTAACGGTTGATGCCCCGGACCGAGGTGCGCTGCACCATGCCGCCGGTCGAGATGAACAGCAGATCCTCGTGCTCGCGCACCACCAGCGCCCCGGCCAGACCACCCTTGCGGTCGGTGATCGTGATCGTCTTCACCCCCATCGCGCCGCGCTTGGTCTTGCGATACTCGCCCACGTTGGTGCGCTTGCCGTAGCCGTTCTCGGTGACCACGAGCAGATCCTGATCGTCGCGGGCCACGTCCATGGCGAGCACCGAATTGCCCTTCTGGGAGACGTTCATGCCGCGCACCCCGGCGGTGTCGCGTCCCATCGAGCGCACGTCTGACTCGTGGAAGCGCACGGCGTTTCCATCATGGGAGACAACCAGTACCTCGTCGTCTCCGCTGGTGCGCCTGACCGCGACCAGCTCGTCGTCGTCGTTGATCTTGATCGCGATGATCCCGTCGGCCTTGATCGGGGTGTTGTAGGCGATGAATTCGGTCTTCTTGACCATGCCCTTGCGGGTGGCGAAGATCAGGTACTTGCCCTCGGTGAAGTCGCGCGTGGAGAGCACCGACTGCACCCGCTCGCCCTCGCGCAGGGGGAGGATGTTGACCAGCGCGCGGCCCTTGGCGGTGCGCTGGGCCTCGGGCAACTCGTACACCTTCGAGCGGTAGATCTTGCCCCGGTTGGTGATGAACAGCAGGTAGTCGTGGGTCGAGCAGATGAAGAGGTGCTCGATGTAGTCCCCGTCCTTCATGTCCATCCCGGTGATCCCGCGCCCGCCGCGGTGCTGCTGGCGATAGGTGGCCAGCGGCAGCGACTTGATGTAGCCGGTGTGGGTGATCGTGATCACCATCTGCTGGTCGGCGATCAGGTCCTCGATGTCGATCTCGTCCTCGGAGTGCGTGATCTCGGTCCGGCGCTCGTTGGCGAAGCGCTCCTGGATCTCGGACATCTCCTCCTTGATCACGGCCAGCACGCGGCTCTCATCGCCGAGGATCGCGCGCAGCTCGGCGATGCGCTCGGTGACGTCCGCGTGCTCCTGCTTGATCGCGTCGGCCTCCAGCGCGGTGAGCTGGGAGAGGCGCAGATCGAGGATCGCAGTGGCCTGGATGTGACTCAACTCGAAGCGCTCGACCAGCTGTTCGCGGGCGGCCTCGCGGTCGCGCGATGCCCTGATCAGTTCGATGATCGCATCGAGGTTGTCCAGCGCGATCAGGAGCCCCTCGAGGATGTGGGCGCGGGCCTCCTTCTCGGACAGCTCGTGCTTGGTGCGGCGCACGATCACTTCGCGCTGGTGGGCCACATAGTGGTGGATGACCTCGCGCAGGCTCAGGGTGCGAGGAACGTTGTCGACGAGCGCCACCATGTTGACCCCGAAGGTCGACTGCATCGGGGTGTGCTTGTAGAGCTTGTTGAGCACCACCTTGGGAATGGCGTCGCGCTTGAGCTCGATCACCAGACGCATGCCGCGCTTGTCGGACTCGTCGCGCAGATCGGAGATCTCGGGGATCCGCTTGTCGATCACCAGGTCGCGGATCTTGATCATCAGGCCGTTCTCGCCGCCCTTCTTGACCATGAACGGCAGCTCGGTGACGACGATCGCCTCCTTGCCCTGCTTGAGCGGCTCGATGTGAGCGCGAGCCTGGACGCGCACGCGTCCACGGCCGGTCTCGTAAGCGTCCCTGATGCCGCCGTGGCCGAGGATGATCCCGCCGGTAGGGAAGTCGGGGCCCTTGATGTGCGCCATCAAGCCGTTGACGTCGATGTCGGGGTTTTCGATGTACGCGATCGTGGCGTCGATCACCTCGCGCAGATTGTGCGGCGGGATGTTCGTGGCCATTCCGACCGCGATGCCCGAGGAGCCGTTGACGAGCAGGTTGGGGAAGCGCGCCGGCAAGACCAAGGGTTCCTGGCGGGACCCGTCGTAGTTCGGCGTGAAGTCGACGGTGTCCATGTCGAGATCGCGCAGCATCTCGGTGGCGATCCTGGTGAGGCGCGCCTCGGTGTAGCGCATCGCGGCCGCGGGGTCGTCATCGATCGAACCGAAGTTGCCCTGGCCGTCGACCAGCTCGTTGCGCATCGAAAACTCCTGAGCCATGCGCACCAGGGCGTCGTAGATGGCCGAGTCGCCGTGGGGGTGATAGTTGCCCATCACCTCGCCCACGATCTTGGCGCACTTGGCGTAGGAGCGGGTGGGTCCGAGCCCCAGCTCGCTCATCGCGTAGAGCACCCGGCGGTGCACGGGCTTCAGTCCGTCGCGCACGTCCGGCAGCGCCCGCCCGACGATCACCGACATCGCGTAGTCGAGGTACGCGGTGCGCATCTCCTCCTCGAGCGCGCGCGGTTCTACGTTGCCCCCGCCTATGACATCGGTGCTGGCCATCGTTTACCTCCTAGACATCAAGATTGACGACGGCTCGGGCGTTGTCCTCGATGAATGCTCTGCGCGGCTCCACCTGGTCGCCCATCAGCATCGAGAAGATCCGGTCCGCGGCCACGGCGTCCTCGAGGGTCACCTGCGCGAGCGTCCGCCCGGCCGGGTCCATCGTGGTGTCGGCGAGCTGCTCGGCGTTCATCTCGCCGAGCCCCTTGAAGCGCTGGAGCTTGGAGCCCTTCTGGGCCACGGTCATGACCGAGGTGCGCAGCGCCTCGAAGGTCGGGGCGCTATCGCCGGCGTCGCCGAGGCTGACCTCAAACGCGGGTGAGCCCGCCAGCTCGACCAGCTGAGAGTGCACGCGGGCCAGCTGCCGGTACTCCTGGGAGTCGAACAGGAAGCGCTTGATCCGATGGGTGCGCGCGAATCCGGTCTTGGTCTCGACAGCCTTGACGCGCAGCTCCAGCGGATCCTGGTCGACCAGCTCGGTGGAGTGGGTCTCGCCCTCCAGCGTCGTGCGGCCGAGCAGCTCGGCGGCAGCCTCGGCGCTCATGACCTGCTCGCCCAGCAGCGTCGACTCCTCCAGGAACTGAACCATGTCGTGTCCGTGCGCGGCGCGCAGGGAGGAGGACCAGCCCTCGTACTGCTTGAGCAGTCTCGTGAAGCGCTGCCAGCGGGCCTCGGTCAGCTTGAACTGGGTGCCGTGGCGGTCGAAGACCTCGATTCGCTCCCACTTGTCCGAGAGCAGGATGTCCTCAAGCTCGGAGTCCTTCTCGATGTAGCGCTCGCGCGAACCCTGCTTGAGCTTGTAGAGCGGGGGCTTGGCGATGTAGACGTAGCCCGCCTCGATCAGCTCCTGCATCTCACGGAAGAGCAGGGTCAGCACGAGTGTGCGGATGTGGGCGCCGTCGACGTCGGCGTCGGTCATCAGGACCACCTTGTGGTACCTCGCGTTCTCGATGTTGAACTCGTCGCGCACGCCGGTGCCGATCGCGGTGATCAGGGCCTGTATCTCGGTGTTCTGCAACACCTTGTCGATGCGGCTCTTCTCGACGTTGAGGATCTTCCCGCGCAGCGGCAGCACTGCCTGAGTGTGGCGGTCGCGGCCCTGCTTGGCCGAGCCGCCGGCGGAGTCACCCTCGACCACGAACAACTCGGCGAGGCTGGGGTCCTTGATCGAGCAGTCCGCGAGCTTGCCGGGCAGCGTGGAGTTCTCCAGCGCCGACTTGCGGCGAGTCAGATCGCGGGCCTTGCGGGCGGCCTCACGGGCGCGCTGGGCCTGAACTGACTTCATGATGACCGCCTTGGCCTCGCTCGGGTTCTCCTCCAGGAACTCCGCGAGCCCGGCGTTGACGATCGACTCGACGAAGCCGGCCATGCCGGGGTTGCCGAGCTTGGTCTTGGTCTGCCCCTCGAACTGGGGATCGCGCAGCTTGACCGAGATCACCGCGGTGAGCCCCTCGCGGGCGTCCTCGCCTGTGAGGTTGTCCTCCTTCTCCTTGAGCAGGCCGTGATCGCGGGCGTACTTGTTCAGCGAGCGGGTGAGCGCGGAGCGGAAGCCGGACATGTGGCTGCCGCCCTCGCGGGTATTGATGTTGTTGGCGAACGAGTGGATCGACTCCTGATAGGAGGAGTTCCACTGCATGGCCACCTCGGCGGCGCCCTCCTCGCTCTCGCCGGTGAAGAAGATCACCTTGCGGTGCACGGTGTCCTTGTTCTCGTTGAGGTAGGCCACGAAATCCTCGATCCCGCCCTCGTACTGGAACTCGGCGGCGTGGCCCTCGCCGCGCTCGTCGACGATCGAGATCTTCAGTCCCCGGGTCAGGAAGGCCGTCTCGCGCAGGCGCTCCTCCAGCGTGCGGAAGTCGAAGTCGAGCGACTCGAAGATGTCAGCATCCGGGAGGAAGGTGACGCTGGTGCCGGTGGGCTCGCCGTCGGCGAGCTGCTCGCCGCGCTGAAGCTCCTGCTGGGGTGCGCCCCGCGAATACTCCTGAGACCAGAGGTAGCCATCGCGGCGGATATTGACCTCGAGGCGTTCGGAGAGCGCGTTGACCACGGATACACCCACACCGTGGAGTCCGCCGGAGACCTTGTAGCCACCGCCGTCGCCGAACTTGCCGCCGGAGTGAAGGACGGTGAGGACCACCTCGATCGCGGGCTTGCCCTCCTTCTCCATGATCGCCACCGGAATCCCGCGGCCGTTGTCGACGACGGTGACCGAGTTGTCGGGGTGGATCGTGACGGAGACCTCGGTGCAATAGCCGGCGAGGGCCTCGTCCACGGAGTTGTCCACAACCTCGTACACAAGGTGGTGCAGACCCATGACGCCGGTGGATCCGATGTACATGCCCGGCCGCTTGCGCACAGCCTCCAAGCCCTCGAGGACGGTGATGTCCTGAGCGTCGTACCCGGCTCGGACACCCGCGGAGGAGTCGGCGACGCTCGTGCTGTCGTCGATGCGTCCGGTCGAGCTGTCGTTGCCTATGGCCAATGATCCTCCGATGACGTCAGAAAGCCCCGGTATCCGGGTGCTCAGACCGCGGGCCGGGGCAAGTGCCTTGTATACAGAACAATAGCACAGGCGGTCTCTGGACCGGGGCTCTCAGTGGGTCAGAAATGCCTGCAAATTCTCCAAAAACAGAGGCTATCCGGTTCGACATCGCAACTCACGGATGGGATCGTCGCCGAGCGCCTCGTTCAGGCACTCGATCAGGGTGGGGGCCATCAGGTCCAGCTCCTGTGACCACACGGCCGCCGAGCAGATCACGGTGAGCACACCGTCGCGCTCTGAAGTTGGGTGCGAGGCCCCCGCTATCGCCGGCCCCACGGCTCGCTCCCATGCCTCCTGGACCCGCGCGAGCGTTGTCGCCGGGGCAACTGTCGCGGTGAAGCCGGCGAGGGCGCTCGCGAGCGGCCGGGGCGCAGATTTCCTCATGCCGCGAGGGCCTCTTGGAGGATCGTGCCGGGGGATATCCGCAGCCGTGTGACGTGCGCCGCCGCGGCGCCGGGAACGTACGAGAGGTCGGTGGTGGCGATCACGCTCTGTCCACCGCCCGCAAGCTCCTCGGACAACAGTTCGCGGCGCTTGCCGTCAAGCTCGCTCATCACGTCATCCAGGAGCATCAGGGGTCTGCGGCCGCACTCGCGGGCCAGGGTCGCGCGCTCGGCGAGCAGCAGAGACAGCAATGCCAGGCGCTGCTCTCCCTGAGATCCATAGGTACGCAGCTCGCGCTCGTCGCGGAGAAAAGCCAGCTCGTCGCGGTGGGGACCGTGGGCGCTGAAGCCGCGCTCGAGATCAGCCGGCAGCCGACTCTCAAGCTCCGCGATGAACCCGGCTGCATCCGTCGCAAGCGAGCGCGGGCGGTACTCGAGCCTGGCCTCGCCGCTGATGCCGAGCTGCTCGGCGCGGGCGGTGAAATCCTCGACTATCAGCGCCACCGCGGCCGACCGATTCTCACGCAGCGCGATCGCATGACGGGCCAGCTCGGCATCCCAGCTTGAGAGCGACGCACGCGAGGCACGGCCCGCGCGAATCCCGGACAGCAGTGCGTTGCGCTGCGCCAGCGCGCGTGAATAGGCCTGCCGAGTCGCCACCCGCGCGGGCCAGATTGCAGCCACGAGCCGGTCGAGGTGCGCGCGGCGTGGCGCGGGCGAGCCCTTGAGCAGCTCCAAGCGATCCGGGAGAAAGACACTGACAAGCGGCCTGATCTGAACGTCCAGGAGGCGCTCGACCGGCGCTCCGTCGACCCACATGCGCTTCACCGCGCGCTCGCCCTCGGGCGAGGCGCCGTAGCCAACGCTCAGCTCATGCTGGTCCTGCCCATCGGTGGCGCGCAGAACTACACGAGTCGCCTCCGCTCCGAAACGCAACAGCTCGCGCTCATTGCGGGCGCGGAGCGCGTGCCCGGTACACCCGAAGTAGATCGCCTCCAACAAGTTCGACTTGCCGGCACCGTTGGGTCCGTGAACCACGGTGAGACCCTCGCCCAAACAGGCCTCGGCGCGAGTGTAGGTGCGAAAGTCGCGCAACTCCGCGCTGACCACACGCACGCTGAGACCCCTAGACGTTCAAGCGGATGGGCATGATCAGGTACACGAAGTCGGCCGTGTCGGGGGACTCGATGAGGCCCGGCCGCAGCGGACTGATCAGCTTCATCACGAACTCCGAGGAGTCAATGCTCTCCAGTCCGTCGCGAAGAAAATCGGGGTTGAAGCCGATCTCAAAGGCCTCTCCGTGGAAGGGAACGGGGATCGCCTCGCTGGCCTCGCCAACGTCGGGGGTCTGGGCCGAGATCGTCAGCTCGCCCTCGGCGAAACTCAGGCGCAGAGGCGCATTCTTCTGGGCCAGCAGGCTTATGCGCCGCACGACGTCGGTCAGCTCGGCGCTGGAGAGGCGCAGTTCGTGCTCCACCGACTCCGGCAACAACTGACGATAGTTCGGGAACTGCCCATCGATGAGTCGGGAGGAGAGCACGACGTCGCCCAGCTCGAAGACGATCTGATTCTGCCCGACGCTCACGGCTACCTCGGGGCTGTCGACCTGCTGTGCGATGCGCGCAAGCTCCTGTAGCGCACGGGCCGGAACATTCGCCTCGAGCGTGCCGTCCAGGGGACTCTCGAGCGCGGTCTCCTTGACACTGAGCCGGTAGGAGTCCGTGGCTACCATCCGCAGCTCCTGGCCACTGGCAGACATCAGGATGCCGGTCAGGATCGGCCTTGTCTCATCGCGGGACGCGGAGCGGGCGACGCGCGAGATGGTCTGCACGAAGGCGTCGGCGGGCAGCACAACCCGGTTCTCAGCCGAGGGCCCCGGCAACGCCGGGAAATCCTCGGTGCGCAGCGTTCGCAAGTGGAAGGTCGCCGCGCCTGAGATCAGCTCAACGTCCTGCTCGGCGCTACGCAGCTCCAAGGTGACGCTCTCAGCCGGAAGTGCGCGAGCCACGTCCAGGATCAAGCGTGCCGGGAGGACCACCTCTCCGGGTCGCGAGACCTCGGCCCGCAGCGGAACCCTGAGCCCGACCTCCATGTCGGTTGCCAAGATCTCGGTCTTCTTCTCACCGGCGGAGATCATCACGCCGGAAAGGGCCTGAACGGCGCTGCGCGTGGAAGCGACCCTGGTGACGGTCTGTAGCTGAGCGAGCAGGTCCGCTGTGGAAAGAGAGATCTTCACGAAGACACCTTCATTGAGAAGACTGGATCAGTAGGGGCTGTGGGAAAGTGGATTGGGAGGCGCTGGAACGGGTTTATAGGCAGCTTGGCTGTGGAGCGTCTGTGGAACGCTTGCTGGAGTCTCTCAAGCGGACCGGTCAGGAGAACTGTGGGTGAGGCGCTCGCGCAGAGTCTCCACAGCCTGACGAGAAGAGGAGTCGCTGGAGATGCGCTCCTCGGTGCGCCGCCAGGCGTGCAGAACGGTGGTGTGGTCTCGCCCCCCGAAGTGCCGGCCGATCGCCGGCAGCGACTCCCCGGTCAGCTCGCGGGCGAGGTACATGGCTACGTGGCGAGGCCACGTGATGCGCGCGGTTCGCGTGCTTGAGAGCAGCTCTTGGGTTGAAAGCCCGAAATGAGCGCAGGCGGCCGCCTGAATCTCGGCGATCGAGTAGAGCGTTCGCGGTGTCATTGGGTAGAGGCCGTCGAGCACCTCCTGGGCTAGTTCACGAGTCAAGGGTCGCCCCGTGAGCGAGCTGAATGCCACGATCCGAATCAGTGCCCCCTCAAGGGCCCTGACGTTGAGCGCGACTCGCTCGGCGATCGCTTCCAGCGGCCCGTCGTCGGCAAGCAGGATGCAGTCATGCTGGGCTCGTTTGCGCAGGATCGTTAGACGGGTGTTGAGGTCCGGCGTGCGAATGTCCGCGACGAGCCCTGCCTGGAAGCGCTCCCTGAGACGATCCTCCAAGGCTTGGAGGTCGCTGGGGGGACGGTCGGAGGTGAGCACGATCTGGCTGCCGGAGTCGTAGAGCGCGTTGAACGTGTGGAAGAACTCTTCCTCGGTCTTGGCCTTGCGCTCGAGGAATTGCACGTCGTCGATCAGGAGCACGTCGATGTGTCGGAAGCGTGCTTTGAAGCAGTCCATGCCGCCGTCGCCAAGGGCAAAGCGGAACTCGTTCGCAAAGGCCTCGCTCGTCGTGAGGCGGACGGTCAGACCGGGGTTGTGTACGAGCAGGAGGTTGGCGATGGAGTGCAGGAGATGTGTCTTGCCGACTCCAGGAGGACCGCAGAGGAACAGCGGATTGTAGGCCTGCGCGGGCATCTCCGCGACCGTCAGTGCCGCGGCGTGGGCTAGGCGGTTTGAGTCGCCGATCACAAACTGATCGAAGGTCAGCTTGGGATTTCCCAGTGCGTCTGCGGGCTGCCCCGTGGTTGGGCTGGTCCTTGAGGACCCGGACCCGGGGCTGGGGACTGGCGTGCCCGCTTGCCGTGAACCCGCTTGCCGTGAAGCCTGCTCGCCGGAGAGGGTGATGTCCACGACGACATCTGGACCCAGTGCTGCTGCCGCGGCCGTCTGAAGCACGCGACCGAAGCGCTCCCGCACCCATCCACAGGCCTGGGGAGACGCTTGCAACGTGAGGCACCCAGAGTCGTAGTCGATGACTTTCAGGGGCTCGAGCCAGATGCGGTAGGTGGTCTCATCGACCGCCCCGGCCAGCTCTGTGCGTACTCGGGTCCAGATGTGCTGAAGCTCTGTGCTCACGGCAGGGTCAACCTGCTTCCTCCAGGGAAGAAAGTGGCGGGAAATCTAGATTTGGGGCCCCGAGGAGCCCGGTCCGGCGAATATATCTCAAGGCCGCCCGCCGTTATCGCCCCACGGTCTACGGACCCGCAATTGGCGAAAAAATCGTTTGCGAGACGAGTGGGCCTATACTTCTCAGCTCGCGGCGGGTGCACCCCGCCCGGTGGTTTGCGCGCGCAAACCACGACTGATGGCGATCCAGGAGCAAGACCATGAAGCGCACATACCAGCCCAAGAAGCGCAAGCGCGCTCGCGCGCACGGATTTCGTGCCCGGATGAGTACACGCGCGGGTCGTCTCTTGCTCAAGCGGCGCCGCGACAAAGGCCGCAGCCGCCTCTCCACCTGAGCGAAGCAGGATGAAGCCGCGATCACCCCGCCGCGGTCGCCTCTCCCGCAGCGCCGAGTTCGAGCGGGTCTATAGGCACGGGCGTTCCTCGGCCAACCGGCACCTGGTGCTCTACAGCTTCCCGAATCCGGAGGCCGTGAAGCCTCGGCTGGGACTGTCGGTTTCTAGAAAGGTGGGCGGCGCGGTTGACCGCAACCGTGTCAAGCGTCTCTTGAGAGAGGCGTTCAGCAAGGTGGAAAACGACTTGAGCGGTGGGCAGGATCTGGTCGTCGTGGCTCGCCCGGAGGCGCGCGAGCTTGCCGAGCGCGAGGGCCTGGCCGGTATGGACGCCTCGCTGGGGGAGCTGGTCGAACGCGCCGGTCTGCGTCGTGGCTCAGCGCTGCCCAAGGACGGAAGTGAGCAGTGACCACATCCGCCTCAGGTGTTGCCCGGCGCATCGTTGCCGCCCCGATCGGGGTCTATCAGCGCCTCATCTCACCGGCGCTGCCACGGCGCTGCCGCTATGAGCCGACCTGTTCGCGCTATGCCGTACAGGCGATCGATGAGTTCGGCATACTGAGGGGTCTGGTGCTTGCTGCCTGGCGTCTGCTCAGGTGCAACCCGTGGAGCCACGGCGGGTTTGACCCGGTGGCCGCTCAGCGGGTGTTCAATGTCGACCACGCCGCGCGCGGGCGATCCTGAGGCGAGGCCAGCACCGCTCCACTCCCACTCAGATGCCCATTCTCGCCAACGTCATCCAGGACGCATTCTCGCCGCTCATCAGCCTTTTCGAGTGGGTCTTGGTGCACATCCACGATGATGTGCTCGGAGGCAGCTGGGGCCTGTCGATCATCGGCTTGACGATGCTGGTCAGGGCGGTCATGGTGCCGTTGACGTTCAGCCAGTTCCGCTCAATGCAGAACATGCAGCGGCTGGCGCCCGAGATCAAGGCGTTGCAGGCCAAGTACAAGGATGACAAGCAGCGCCAGCAGCAGGAGTTGATGAACTTCTACCGGGAGAACAAGGTCAACCCCTTCGCCTCCTGCCTCCCGCTCTTGCTACAGCTGCCCGTGTTCGTATCGCTGTTCTACATGCTCCGCACGGATCTCAAGCTGGACATCTGCGGGGCCGGCATGCGCAGCTACTTCCACGTGGCCCAGAACAGCCAGATCCCCTCCGACAAGCTCTCCAACATCAGCTGCAGCATGGTGCCCGGTGGGCATGGCTTGGCGAAATTTGGGTTCATCCCGGACATCACCCATCAGGCAACGGGAGCCGTCCTAGTGCTCCTACTGGTGCTTTACGTGGGTTCGCAGCTCGTGTCGACCCTGATGATGAGCGCAACCGCTGACGCTAACCAGCGACGGATGATGATGGCGCTACCGCTGGTCTTCACGCTCTTCATCTTCCGCTTCCCGGCCGGCCTGCTCGTCTACTGGATCACCACGAACCTCTGGACCATGGCCCAGCAGTACTTCGTCCGCAGACGTGTCGGGCCGCCCCCGCCCCGCGTGGGGACGGTTGAGAGCAAACCCTCCGGGCGCGGTGAACCGGCGCTTGCGGGTGCATTGGCGGCAGGGGGTTCCACGGCGCCGCCACCGTCTGCCAGGAAGAAGAAGAAGCGCTCGGGGCGCCGCCGATGAGTGCCATCGACCGTGAGCGGGACGGAGGATCAGACGTGGACCCGGTAGAGCTGCTGGAGGACTTTCTGGAGGAGTTGGTCACGGGCCTGGGCCTTGACGCCGAGGTTGTTGTCGAGGAGTCCGAGGGTGTGCTCACCGGGAGCCTGGTGGGTGAGGATGTTGGGCTTTTCATTGGTCGCCACGGCCAGACGATTGATGCCGTCCAGCACCTCGCGCAGAGAATCGTGTTTCCAGGTGGGCCTTCGCGGACCCGGGTGGTGATCGACGCTGACGGCTATCGCGAGCGCCGTGCCGAGATCTTGCGGGAGGATGCGGATGAGGCTGCCGATGATGTTCTGCGTGGCGGACGTGCGGTCGAGCTTGAACCAATGCCGGCGTCTGAGCGAAGGATCGTGCACGAGCACCTGCGCGACCGCGGGGATGTGCAGACCCACAGCGAGGGCGACGAGCCCGAGCGGTTCCTGGTTGTCTCGCCGCTCGACGCTTGAGTCGATGAGGCCCCGCTCGGGGCAGGGGTGTTTCACGTGAAAACATCCGGAGGTCCCCCGGGTGCTTCGGGGTCTCGCGTAGAGCGGCGCGTGGAGAAGCTCTGTGCGCGCTATGGCCTGTCGGTCTCACGGGCGACCCAGCTGACCGAGATCCTGGCAGTGCTGGCGAGGGATGATCGCGCTCCCACAAGCGTTCGCGATCCCGGGCTTGCCGTGGACGTGCATCTGGCGGACTCCCTGGCCGCACTCGATCTCGAAGTGCTCCGTGAGGCGCGGGTCATCGCCGACATTGGCGCCGGCGCCGGCTTCCCGGGTCTGCCGTTGGCGGTGGCGCTGCCCGGGGCGGAGATCAGGCTGGTGGAGAGCCAGGCCCGCAAGTGCGATTTCATCAGCGCGCTGTGCGCGGCGGTCGGGATAGGCAACGCCGAGGTTCTCCAGACGCGGGTCGAGGACTGGAGTGGCGGCCACGACGCCCACGACGCCGTGCTCGCCCGCGCGCTGGCCGCCCAGCCGGTGGTGCTTGAGTATGCGGCGCCTCTGCTGCACGTTGGCGGAACGCTCATCGACTGGCGCGGGCGCCGCAACGCAGAGGAGGAGCAGGCGGGTTCCGTGGCTGCGGCCGCGCTCGGGCTGGAGCTGGTCGAGATCATTCACGTAGAGCCCTATGAGGCCGCCCGCGAGCATCATTTGCATCTCTACCGCAAGGTTGCGGCGACGCCGGAGCGCTTCCCCCGGCGTGCGGGCATGGCCCGCAAGCGACCGTTGGGTCTTTGAGCGCCGCTGGATCTGTCGCATCCGCCGGGGATCTGCACCCGCAACGCCTCGCGTCCCCGATCGGCGCTAGCTTCTCGCGCATGGGTACGGTCTATGCGGTCGCGAATCAGAAGGGCGGTGTGGGCAAGACCACGACGGCGGTGAACGTCGCTGCCTGCATCGCCGAGGCCGGCTACGAGACGCTGTTGGTCGACGTCGATCCCCAGGCCAACGCGACTGTGGGGCTTGGTCTGCCGCGCAACAGGACCCCCGGTCTGTACGAGGTTTTGACGGGGGGCACCGACGTTCACGAGGCTGTGGCGGCCACCTCGATTGGCGGCTTGAGCTTGCTGCCGGCCGGACCGGGCCTCGCGGGCGCAAATGTCGAGCTTCCCCGTCTGGAGGGCTTTGAGTACAAGATTCGCGAGAGCCTCTCGCGACTACGCGATGACTACGAGTACATCCTTCTGGACTGCCCGCCCTCGCTCGGCCCATTGACCGTCAGCGCGCTGGTCGCGGCCGACAGGGTGATCGTGCCGGTACAGACCGAGTACTTCGCGCTGGAGGGCCTGGCGGGCCTGCTGGAGACGTTGGCGCTGATCCAGCGTGAGCTAAATCCGCGCCTGACCGTGGCCGGGATGCTGCTGACGATGCACGACAACAGGACCCGTCTTGGGCGAGACGTCGAGCGCGAGGTGCGCGAGCATTTCCCTGATTTGGTCTTCAATACGGTGATCCCTCGCAACGTACGCGTCGGTGAGGCGCCGAGCTACGGTTTGCCGGTGACGCATCACGATCCCCACAGCGCCGGGGCCGAGGCCTACTTCGAGCTTGCCAAAGAGGTTGCGGCACGTGGCTAGTCACACCGTAGATTTTGAGACAGGTTCTAAGCGGCGGGAGAACCCGGCGTGAGCGCCGCGAAACGTGGCATGGGACGGGGGCTGGAGGCGATCCTGTCCGTATCGGGTGCCCCACCGACCGCTGATGAGTTGCGCGACCTGCCGGTCGAGCTGATCTCGCCGAACCCAAAGCAGCCTCGGCGCCACTTCGACGAGGACGCGCTGAATGCCCTGGCGGGATCGCTACAGGAGCGTGGCGTGCTCCAGCCGGTGTTGGTCCGACCCAAGCCGGGCGGCACTTACGAGCTGGTTGCCGGTGAGCGCCGCTGGCGCGCCGCTCAGCTCGCGGGCCTGGAGAAGATCCCGGCGATAGTCCGCGCCCGAGATGACGCGGTGGCGCTGGAGCTGGCGTTGATCGAGAACATGGCCCGCGAGGACCTCAATCCGATCGAGGAGGCCCGCGCGGTTGCCGCGTTGGTGGAGGAGCTGGGGCTGACGCGCGAGGAGGTCGGGCGCCGTGTGGGTCGCGGGCGTGTGGCGGTCTCCAACCTGCTCCGGCTGCTTGATCTGCCCGATGAGGCCCTGGGCTTGCTCGAGCAGGGCTCGCTGAGTGAGGGACACGGCCGCGCACTGCTGCTCGCCAAGGATCACACCGCCCGTCGTCGTTTGGCCCGCGCGGCCGCGGGTGAGGGCTGGTCGGTGCGCACCCTGGAGGCCCGCGCCCGCGACAGCAACACGAACGACGCCGCAAGCAAGCAAGGCAAGGGTCCCCGTGCGGGCGGCGTGCACCCCGACCAGGAGGCGGCCGCGCGCGAGATCTCTGAGTCGCTGGGCGAGGTGCTGGGAGCCGAGGTCAACGTTCGCCCCACGGCCGCCGGGGGCTACCGGGCAGAGCTGTCCTTCCAGTCCAGCGAGGAAGCACATGCCCTCGCGCGGCGGTTGGGCGCACCTCGCTAACCACCTAGCACGCGGTCAGCTAGCTCGGCGAGAAGCGGAGCGCTGGTCACGAGCACAAGCTGACCATCGCTAACGGCTTCAAGGATCGCGGCGGGGGCGCCACCCCAACCAATGCCCGACACGATGACGTTCGTGTCGAGGACGACCCTTGGCGTCACTCAGTAGCCCGTGCTGCCGTGATCGCCTCATCCACAACCGACACGTCAAGGCCCGCGTCGGCGAACCTCAGCCAAACGCGCCCGTAGTTCCTCCTGAGCCGCCCGGCGCCTGGCCTCGGTTAGCCGGTCGTACTCGGCTGGACTGACGAGGACGGCCACGGCCGTCGATCAATGAGCCTTGCCCGTCGATAACATTCACGCTGCGATGCAAGACGCTTTCGGCCCTATATGTGCCCCGCAGGGCACTTTTGTTTAGGTCGTGTTTGGCAAAAACAGCGGATTTGCAGCACAAGGGCGATTAGCTCAGTTGGTTAGAGCGCTTCTCTGATAAGGAAGAGGTCCCAGGTTCGAATCCTGGATCGCCCACTGGCTGTCTCTGTCGAGCCCGGAGCCGCCTATAGGGAAGCAGTCCCCCGCGGTTGCTCAGACGCTGACGGCGACGACGCCTCGGCTTGTCAGCGGCGCCGAGGGACTGGGAATGTTGACCGGCCTTCTCGGTCCTGCTGGCGAGAGCCGCGCGGGCGACCTGGGGGTCAAACTGTAGGCGCGGCTTGGAGCCCGTCCCTAGCTGAATCCCTCCGAGCCGCGCGAGGGTGTTGGTTCGTTTTCGTAGCCCACGGTGTTAATGACCTTGAGCGGCGTAAAACGGCCATGTAGTTTCGTTTGGGCCTGTTGGGGCCCTGTGTTGCGGGCTCGCCACCGCGTAGCGAAGCCCGTAGGGCGTAGCGCAGCGGTGGCGATGCAGTGGCGTCCGGTGTCCCCTGAAGGGTGTGGCAGACGACGGGATGACTCGATTTAAACGGCTGGCCCCCAGTGTGGGTGCCCTGCGGTGGATTTGTCTCCCGTCGCCTGCCACGGACGCCGCCATGACTTCATAGAAGCGTGCTGCTTGCTCGACATGGCTTTGTCTGGCGGCCTCCACATCACCAGCGCCAACCAGCAACACAGGAGACCACCATTGATGATCGCAGTGGGCGTGGACACCCATAAAGACCAGCACCTCGCCGTCGCCGTTGACCACCTCGGACAGCTGCTCTCAGAGAGAGCAATCACCACGACACTCGCCGGCTACCGCGATCTGCTCGCATGGATCACAGGGCTCCAAGGCGAGATCCGGGTCGGGATCGAGGGCACCGGCAGCTACGGCGCAGGCCTATGCGAATACCTACAGGACAACGCCATCAGCGTGTTCGAGGTCGAGCGACCCAAGCGCCGCGAGCGACGCACCGGAAAGTCCGACCGCATCGACGCGCTGCTGGCCGCCAAAAAGGTGCTCGCCAACGATGGGCTCTCCACGCCGAGAGGACACGGCAACCGCGTCGCGCTGCAGATGCTGCTCGTTGCTTACCGCTCCGTCATCAGCGAGCGCTCACGCCTCTATAACCAGCTCCAGGCTCTCCACATCAGCGCACCAACCACACTCCGCGAACGGATCGGGACAGCGAAGAACGGCTCCAAGCTCGCGCAGCGGCTCACCGGGATGCGAACCCGCCCAAACGCCAGCCTGCAAGAGAACACCACCCTCCAAGTCCTGCGCGACATCGCCAACCGCACCCGCGCACTCGACCAGCAAGCCCAGCAATACACCCGCCAGATCGACACGCTTACACGCGAACTCGCGCCCACGCTTCTAGCAGAGCCCGGCGTCGGGCCGATCTGCGCCGCGAAGCTCATCGCGTTCAACCCAGCACGCTTCACCAGCGAGGCAGCGTTCGCACGCGCCAACGGCACCGCCCCACAACCCGCCTCATCAGGGAAAACCGTCCGCCACCGCCTCAGCCGCGGAGGCGACCGCCAAATCAACACAGCGATCTACACGATCGCGCTCTCACGCTCCGTCCACCACCCACCCAGCCGCGCCTACATCCAACGCCGAATCGAAGAAGGCAAAACCAAACGAGAGGCCATCAGATCCCTCAAGCGATACCTCTCCCGCAACCTCTACCACCACTTCACAAAAACACCCTTGACAACATAGAAGCATCCAAGAACTTTTGCGAGCTGGACCCTCGGCCGGAACCAGGACACACGTCGCTGCTGGCTTCAGGCCGGACCCTTACCGGGCTCAAACCTCCGCTGGCGGCTCAAATCGCTGGCCCGAGCCAGATGTGGGGGTCAATCGTGGCCCTCTACGGTCGCTATCCCAGAGCACTCGGGAATCTCAAGGAGGGGTGGTGGGAGAACTCCACCCATGTGGAGACGTTGTGTGCCCTGGTGGCCTGGCGCGACTGGATCGACAGCGCCGCAGACGACCCGCGCCACGAGCTGGCCTTCCAGGCACAGCTCGCCGACTACGGCCACACGCTTCGCCAAGAAGGCGGCGGCGTTACCAGCGCATGGAGACCAGGAGCACCACCCGAGGAGTGGGCCTTCTGAGGACCCAATCGCCACCGCCCCCCGAAGCGGGTCTGGCTGGCATTAAGGGAGAGCACGCCGACCCGCCGAGGGCGCGCAAGGACCGTGGGCACCGCGATCGCCGGGAGATGTCGCGGCCGGGTGGCCGCTGCTACGTGCATCGGAGGCGTAGGCGGTTGCCGCCTTCTGATCGGGAAAAATTCCAGTTGACGGAAAGTCCGATGGTGCTGTAGCGTTCCGCTCTGTCGGATTGTTGGTCCCGGGCTACTCGTAGCCTTTTCGGACAGCGTCTACTCATGGGCCGCTTGGTCGGCCTCGACGAGCAAAGGGAGGTCCACAATATGAAGGCCGCCATGCCGTGGTCTCGGTCTAAGGTTCTTCTCGCGTGCGCTTTGGCGATCACCGCCGCGGGGATTGCCGTCCTGGTAGCAGTAGCTACCGGAAGCACCGCGAGCGCAACTAGTACGCCTGAAGTCACGCAGAGTGATTACTCAGCTCTGGTAGGTACATCGGCAGGCGACGCATCTGCTTCGATGCCGCCATCCGCATCAGCGGGAGAAGGCAACCGCCCGATCGGGAGTTCCGCGACCGAACTCGACCTCGGCAAGCCCAACCTGGTGGTAACGATTACGAGGAGTAGCCAGGGTGGCGTCTGCGTGTTCGCCGAACGTCATGGCGCCAGAGGAGGAGGGGGCAGCTGTGGAACTGCCGCTCTGCTCAAGACTGGTGAGACAGCTGAAGTTCACGAACAGAACGCACCAACAATTCTCGCCGGCGTAGTGCCCGATGGTGTGTCGGCCGTAAAGGTCACCTTCGTGGACGGCAGCTCAAGGACAGTCCCAGTAGTTCACAACGGGTGGGCGATCGAAGCCGCACCCAACGTCCTAGCCAGCACGACCGACGTCACAGGAGGCTGACATGCTCAAGGTCCGTATTCTGGCCATCATGGCTGTAGTAGCCTGCTGCGTGACATCCGTCGCTAGCGCGTCCGCGTATGAAACTATCCACTGGGCGGGGAACGGTTACTTCCTCACCAGCGGACAAAACGGATTTCTCAACCGCACACGAGCGATGGACGACAGTTGGGGCACCGGAGAAAATCGAGCGGTCTGTGCAGGGCTTCGAGGCATTGGCGACACATGCGTTGGACGCGGTTCGACTGCTGATTACCACACACAGGGATATATTTACGTCTACCTGGAAGCGTACCTTCACAATCACGACACAGAAGCTGGCTACTTCAACGGCTGGTATTTCGGCGAATGCTGCTGAGTCCGCTGACAGCGGCAGACTAGCCCCCACGTTTGCGCTAACCTCCGCGCCCCGGACAGCTGAGGCGCGGAGGTGTCCGAAAGCTCTTGAAGGCGGCGCTCGCTCACGCCGGGGTCGCGCCGCGCGAAAAGCGATCGAGGCGGTCCGTGGATGGGTCGATGACCTGCTCGGGGAGCAGCCCTCGGGCCAGCCGTAGCATTGGGCAGCGGGTCGATTCTGCTGCCCAAGCCCCGCCAATCGCCGTCAATCCCCGGATATCAGGGGAGCGTCTTGATCGGCGAAACCTAGATAAACACTGAGATTCCTAGTGTTTCCAGGGAAACGGCCTCTGTCCTGATAAATAAGAGGTCCCAGGTTCGAATCCTGGATCGCCCATCTGCGGAGCCGTTTGCCGCTCTGCTGAACGAGCTGGAGTCTGGCAAGCCTATGCGGCGAGGGTCCTGGCAGTCACGATCCGCTCGCGTCCGTCGGCGGAGACCAGCACTACGGCGTAGCCGTCGTCTAGGGCGCGCGTGATCTCGTGTCCAGCGTGCGGGGAGTCAGCGTCTACAAATGCTGCGTGCTCAGGGTAGGGCGAGTTGCCCTTGATCGCCAGGTCGATCGCGCGGTTCATTGCCTTTGCTGTGGGCGACTCAGCGGGGTTTATGTTGCTCGCCATGCGTCGATCATCTCCTTGTAGCCGATGCGAACCGCAGTGATCGCGGCCCGCATCCCTTCCCAAGAGTACCTGCATGGAACGTCTCCGCCAAAGCCTTGTTCCCGCTGCGATCGAGGCGTCGCAGCGACCCCTGACCGGCCAGACGTCCACCCACGCTAAGGAAACGCGAGGCCTCTGCCGATAGTGGGTCCGTGACCCCATATTCTCGCTCGCTCCCCGCCCGCCGTACCGTAACGCCGACCCTCGCGCTTTTCGCCGTGCTGACGGCTGTCTTCTTCGCGGCCCTCGCGGCTTCTGCGCACGCGATCGTGCAGACGGTGGCGACGCCGAGCGGACCCACTGAAGTGGGCGTCACACCGCCGAGCAACGCGATCAGCTTTGGCGAAACGGGTGGTTTCGCGAACAACTCCGGCAATCCCGTGATGCACGCCAACAACGTGTTCGCGATCTACTGGGATCCGCAGGACCAGTATCACGGCAACTGGCAGCAGTTGATCGACGGCTTCCTGCGCAACGTCGCAGACACCAGCGCGGACCCGATCGGGCGACTCAGCAACCACTACGGCCTGGACGCCCAGTACTCCGATCGCAGCAACGGGCACGCGGCGTACAACTCGACGTTCCGGGGCGCGTACACGGACACCAACCACTACCCCTCGCCGGGGTGCACCGATCCCAATGCCTCCACGCCTGAAAGCCAGTATGACTTCGGCTTCATCACGTGCATAACCGACCAGCAGATTCGTGAAGAGCTTCTAAAGTTCACCACCCAGGCCGAGCCCTCCGCTCCCAACGGCCTGCCGCGCGGAATGACCTCGCTTTTCTTCATCTTGACTCCTCCAGGGGTGGCGGTCTGCATCGACGCGGGCGGTGTCAACGGGCACTGTTCTGACAATCCACCCGCGAAGGCTGCGGCGGGCGTGTGCAGTTACCACGCCGCGCTCGGCAACGGTGACGCAAATACGATTATCTACGCCGCGATCCCGTGGACCGCCGGCGGTCTCAACGACGGTCACCTGCCGCACTACGAACTGGGCAAGCCGCAGTTGTATGAAACACTTGGCAGCGCCTGCCAGGACGGCAACTGGGACGGCAGTGAACCCAATCTTGACTCCCAGCGAGAGGGCACCGGCATCTCGCCGGAGCCGGTGGCCGAGCAGCAGCCCAACCAGCTCATCCAGCCGAAGAAGCCTGATGGATACTTTGACGAAGGTCTCGCCGACCTCATCATCAATCAGGTTTCCGTCGAGCACCAGAATGCGATCACGAACCCGCTGCTGAACGCCTGGCAGGACGGCACTCACAGCGAGGTCATGGACAAGTGCCGCAACGACTTCCTGCCGATCCTCGGGGGCTCCGAGTCGCCGCAGGCGAACACAAACGCCGGCACCATGTTCAATCAGGTAATCGGTGAAAGTAGCTACTATCTGAACGACAATTACAATCTCGCCGGCGCCGAAATGCCTTATCCCGGCGTGGCCTGTGGCTGGTCTGGCGTGAACCTGGTTCCCGCATTCACCGGACCGAGCACCATCAACGCGGGTGACCTTGCAAGCTTCAACGGCCAGGAGTCGGACATCACGCTGGACTGGGGCAGGTCATTCTCTACCTCCGGTGAACCGCAGGTTACTTACCCCACTTACACCTGGGACTTTGGTGACGGATCCGCCGATGTCTCGGGCTACGCGCCGGGCGCTAACTCACCCGGTGTGCCGCCTTGTTCCTCGCCGTGGCTCTCTCCGTGTGCGGCCGGCGTCTTTCACTCCTACCAGTACGGCGGGACCTACCAGGTGACGCTCACCGTCAAGGATGTCGCGGGCAACGTCGCGAGCGTTGCGAACGCGGTCAACGTTATCGGTCCCGAAGCACCGGCCCCGGGAGGCGGCGCGGGTGAAGGTGCCAACGGAAGTGGGAACACAACCGGTTCGACCACCGCTCCCGGCGGTTCGACCCAGACGACCCCCGGCCCGATCGTGAAGGCCACCGCCTCCTCGACCTCGCTCGCGGCCACTCTGCGCAAGGGCCTGGCTATCCGTTACACCGTCAGCGAACAGGTCGCCGGCCACTTCGAGGTGCTGTTGCCCACGAAGCTCGCCCGTCACCTTGGCATTCGCGGCAGCGCAGCGCACGGTCTGCCCGCCGGGACGGCGCCCTCGCTGGTGATCGCCCACGCGATCCTGGTGACCACGAAGGCCGGCCACAACACGGTGCACATCAAGTTCTCAAAGGCCACCGCCGCCCGCCTGCACCGCCTGCGCAAGGTGACGCTGACCCTGAGGCTGATCGTCCACAATGCCTCCACGCAGAACCCGCAGAGCACGACGGAGATGACCACCATCGTGCTGCACCGCTGAGTGGCGCTAGCGCTCGCCCTTGTCGCGGGACTTGTCACGGAAGACGAAGTACCAAAGTCCCGCCAGCAGTAGATAGCCGCCGGCCATCGAGACCACCGAGAGGATTGCCACGTCGGTGCCGGTCGCGTCGGCGAGGACGGCCAGACCTCCGGGCGGGATCAGGGCGGCGAGCACAGGCCCCGTCTAGAGTCCCGGCCAGTGACGGGCCACGAAGCCTTCGTTCGAACGGATCGCGGGCTGCCAGCGGGAGGCATAGACGCCGCTGCGCCCGCTCGTGTCGTAGCGGATCCAGCCGTTGCCGAGGTTCACGTACATGTAGGTGTGCCCTGCATTCGCGTAGACCGTGATCCACTTGCCCGGCCCGGCTGCGCCCCAGCTCGCCAGGGAGCCCGAGGTCTCCGGCGCGCCCAGCAGCCCACCGGCGGCCAGCGCGTAGCTGACCGAGCCCGAGCAGTCATAGGCGTTGTCCACGAACGACGCGTGGCCACCCCCGAAGACATAGGGGAAGTCCGCGATCGCGTCGCCGCCCGCGATCACGCGGGCAACGACCGCGGGTATCCCTTCCGGAGGTGTGATGGTCCCATTGCCGCCGATGGAGCCCCCGCCGGGCGCGGTCTTCAGCGCCTGGCTACGGGCGGCGTTTTCCAGGGCCCGCATTTGTCGTAGCTCCTTGCGTACTTCGGCATCCGACGGGGCTCCCGGGGCGACGACCGCGGCAGCGGCTGTGCTCGGGGTGATGGCAGCCTTGTGGTGAACCGAGGCCGGGGCGGGGAAGCTCTTGGACTCTTCGGGGTCGGCCACCTCGGCGACGGCGGCCCGATGCCCCGCGACCTTGGCAGCACTCGTTGCACTGGGTGCCTTGCCGTCCGGGGGCGCACCGGTCGCGTGGTTGGCCTCCTCACCGACCGCGGCAGCGGTGGACGTCCGTGCCGAGGTACGCGTGCGATCGACCCGCGCGACGGCTCGGTGAGAGTGGCCCGCGCCACCCACGTCGAGCGTCGCCCCGATCGCTGCCCCGATCCCCGCCAGCGCCAGCGCGACCGCGCCCAGGACGTAACGCCAAGGGCCCGTGCGCAAGCCCAGGGGACTTCTGGTGTGGGTCGCGTTTGCCACCGGCCCACAGGCTAGCGCTCGCACCTGCCCCCTAGTGCCGCTACTCTGAGCCGATGCGAGACGAGGCCTCAGCCGTGGAGATGCTCAAGGCTGGCCAAGCGTCGGGGCACTCGGCGATCAGACCGCACGTGCGGCTGCTGCACGGCATGCGCCGGCCCGCGAACTGGCTGCAGTTGATCCGTTTCGGTCTCGTCGGCGGTGTCGGCTTCGTCATCAACGTCGCCGTCTACTCCATCTGCGTACACGGGATCGGGCTGGATTACCACCTCGCCGCGGTCTTCGCCTGGTTGGTGGCGGTGATCAACAATTTCGCGCTCAACCGGCGTTGGACGTTCGACGCGCGCACCGGACCCACCCACTTCCAGGCGATTCGGTTCCTCACGATCAGCCTGGTGGCGCTGGGCTTCAGCCTGCTGGTTCTGATGCTGCTGGTCGAGAACGCGGGCGTGGCCAAGATCCCGGCGCAGGCGCTGGCGGTCGCGGCATCGATGCCCCTGAACTTCTTGGGCAACAAGCTCTGGAGTTTTCGCGCGTGAGGCCGGTCGCGTGAGGCCGGTCGAGTCCCCCACCCGCGGGGCCTAATAGCCCACCAGCGGGTACCTATACTCTGGAATTCCCCCCTCCCGGAGGATCTTGTGCAGGAGATGGTCATCTACGGCGTCAGCTTCGACATGGTTGGCAAGCAGCCGATCGTGCTCTTGAAGACGGTCGACGGCAATAGGTTCCTACCGATCTGGATCGGCCATCCGGAGGCGGCGTCGATCCTGATGAAGCTCCAGGGCGCCAGTACCCCCAGGCCGATGACGCACGATCTCCTGTGTGACATCCTCGGTGAGCTGGAGGTCAAGTGCACGCAGGTCGCCGTGACCGAGCTGCGCGAGAACACCTTCTTCGCCTCGATCACTCTGAACGTGGGCGGTCGTGAGCTTGAGATCGACTCCCGTCCCAGCGATGCGATCGCGCTCGCGGTGCGCTCCGGGGCGCCGATCTTCGCTGCCGAGGAGGTGATCGCGGAGTCCGCGATCGAGTTCGAGCACAACGTCGACGAGAGCGAGGATGTGGTCGAGAAGTTCAAGGAGTTCCTCGACGAGGTCTCTCCCGAGGACTTTGCCGCGGGCGATTCCTGAGCTTGCTCGGGCGCCCGTCCTACGTGGATTGAGCGGACGGCCGTGACAGCGCGGTCGCGAGCACCTGGCTGACCAGCTCGTCGAAGTCGATGCCGGCGGCGTCGGCGGCCTGCGGCAGCAGGCTGGTCTCGGTGAAGCCCGGAACGGTGTTGGTCTCGAGCACGAACATGTCTCCGTCCTCTCCGAGCATCAGGTCCACGCGGGCAAAGCCGTGGCAGCCCATCAGGCGGTAGACCTCCAACGCCAGCTCCTGCGCCCTGTTGGTGATCTCCGCAGGCAGCTCGGCGGGACACACGAACTTGGTGCGTCCGATCTGATAGCGGGCTTCGAAGTCGTAGAAGTCCTCCTCGCGGGGCACGGCCTCCACGATCGGCAGTGCCCGCGGTGCGCCACCGGCGGGGGCGTCGAGTACGGACACCGCGAGGTCGCGTCCGCGCACGCAGCGTTCGAGCACCACTTTGCGGCCGTAGGAGAAGGCCGCCACCAGCGCGCTTGGGACCTCGCTTGAGGAGTCCGCGAACTTGATGCCCAGCGCCGAACCCTGACTGGCGGGCTTGACCACGATTGGGTAGCCCAGCTTGCCTTCGATGTCGGGCAGCGCCGCCGCCGCCCCCAGCTCACGGAAGGAGGTCTCGTTGAACGAGTAAAAGTCGGGCGTCGGGATGTGGGCGCCGCGCATCAGGTGCTTGGCGAGCACCTTGTCGGAGCACTGGATGCACGCTGACGGCCCCGAGCCCGTGTAGGGCACCCCGATCGCCTCGAGCAGCTCCTGGATGGTGCCGTCCTCGCCTTCGCGACCGTGCAGCGCGATGAAGGCGACGTCGGGCTGGGCGACCCGCAGCTGCTCGACCAGATCGAAACCGGCGTCGACCACCACGGTGTCGTGTCCGAGACGCTGAAGTGCATCCTCGATCTGCGCACCCGAGCGCAGCGAGACTTGTCGCTCAAGCGACCGCCCCCCCTTGAGTACCGCGACCTTTGCGGCCGTGCCGCCGGGACCGGTCATCGATCGCCGTGGCGACGAGCCGCGGGCTTCTCCACACGCCGGGGCAGCTCCACGACGTCCGCCAGCGGTGGGGCGGGCTCCTGCTCGCTTGGCTGCGCCTGCGCCTTGGGCTCCGCCGCCCCGGTGAGGGTTCCGAACAAGCCGACCTGCTCCCGCACGACCTTGCCGATGCGGCGGATGCCCTCACGGATGTTGGGCTCGGTGATGCCCGCGAAGTTCAGGCGCATCGAGGACGCGCCGCGCCCGTCGAGATAGGCGGCGCGGCCGGGCACGAAGGCCACGTTCTCGCTCTCCAGGGCCCGCGCCAGCAGGTCGGTGGTGTCGATGTAGTCGGGCAGGGTCGCCCAGATGAACAGGCCCCCCTGCGGGCGCGTCCAGCTGGCCTGCTCGCCGAAGTGCTCCTGGAGGGCCTCGAGCATGGTGTCGCGCCGTACGCGGTAGAGATCCTTGAGCGAGCCCACGTACTCGCGCCAGTCGCGCTCCTTGAAGTAGGCGGTGACGAACAGCTGGGTGACCGGTGAGGAGCAGAGGTCGGCGCCCTGCTTGCCCAGGTTGAGCTTCTCGAGCACCGGCCGGGGGGCGACCGCCCAGCCCACCCGCACGCCGGGCGAGAGGATCTTGGAGAAGGTTCCCAGGTAGATCACGAGATCCGACGCCCCGTGACCCGCGGTGGAGGCATCGAGCGAATAGAGGGTGGGGAGAGGGTCGCCTTCGTAACGCAGCAGCCCGTAGGGGTTGTCCTCAAGGACCAGCAGCTCGCGCTCGCGGGCGACCTCGACCAGGCGCCGGCGGCGGGGCAGCGACATCGTGACGCCGCCCGGATTCTGGAAGTTGGGGATCGTGTAGATGAACTTCGGTCGGCGGCCTTCGGCGTGCAGACGATCCAGGGTGTTCTCCAGCTCGTCGATCGGCATCCCGTCCTCGTCCATCTCGATCTGCACCACCTCGGCCTGATAGGCGCTGAAGGTGGGCACCGCGCCGGGGTAGGTGGGGGCCTCGGCCACAATCACGTCACCGGGGTCGATCAGGGTCTTGCACACCAGGTCGATCACCTGCTGTCCGCCGGTGGTCACGATCAGGTCCTCGGGGTCGACCATGGTCCCCTCGGCCGCCATCACCTCGACGATGCAGTCCTTGACCCCGGCCATGCCGTCGGTGGGTCCGTACTGGAGCGCCCGGGCGGTCGACTCGGCGGCGACCTGAGCCATCAGCTTGGCGTACAGCTCGGGCGCGAAGGTCGAGGTGTCGGGCAGGCCGCCCGCGAGCGAGATCACCTCGGGGCGCTCGGTCAGAGCCATCATTTCGCGCATCGCCGAGGAGCGCATCCCGCGTGTGCGTGCGGCGAACAGGCGCTCGTAGCGCTCCAGCTCGCGTGCCGTGGGACGAGCTTTGCGGCCCCTGTCGTCTATCGTCATGGCCCCTCGCACCGTAGCGCACACCCTCCATGAACAACCTCGCGTTCTACATAGGCCTCGGCCTCGGCCTCGGCGTTGCGGCCGGCCTGCGGCCCTTCCTGCCGGCGCTGCTGGCGGGAGCGCTCGCCTCCGGCAACGCGCTCGGACTGCGCTTCGCTCACAGCGACTACGCCTTCTTGCAGTCCGGGGGGTGGCTGGTCGGGGTCGCCGCGGCGTTGGTGATCGTGTATCTGCTGCAGCTGCGGTTCGGCTCGGAGCGCTTCGCGGCCGGACCGCTGGGCGCGGCGCTGGCGGGAGTGGGCATCGGCGTTGGGGCGTTGCTGTTCGCGGGCACGCTGGCGGTGCACGGCGACGCCGCCTGGCCCGGGCTGATCGGCGGGGGCGCCGCGGCGCTGCTGGGGCAGAGCGCGATTCGGCCGCTGCTTGAGCGCACCCGCGCGCGTCTGCCGGACAAGGGCGCCCGCGAGGCGCTCACGATCTACGTGGACATGGCCGCCCTGCTGCTCGCGGGGGCGGTCGCGTTGCTGCATCCCCTGGGCTATCTCGCGGTCGGCCTGTTCGGGTGGCTCTCGCTGAGCACGCGCCGCCGCGCCGGGGAGAAGTACGCCGGGCTGCGGATCCTCGGGCGTTAGCGGGCGTGTCGGCCCAACCCAAGCTGGTTCTCTGCGTCATCGATGCGATGGCCCCCGCGATGCTCGAGCGCGCCGTCGCGCAGGGCGTGGCGCCGGTCATGGGCGAGCTGATGCGCCGCGGGTCCTACGTGCCGAACTGTGTCGCCGCGTTTCCCTCTGTGACGCCCGTGTGTGCCGCCTCGATCGTGACGGGGGTGGCCCAGGAGCGTCACCGGATCCCGGGCATGAACTGGTACCACCGTGAGGAGGGCCGCTACATCGAGTACGGGTCGAGCTTCTGGGCGGCCCAGCGCTTCGGCATCGCCCGCCAGCTCACGGACACGGTTTACAACATGAACCACGCCCATCTCGCGGGCGAGGTGCCGACGATCTTCGAGGCCCTCGACGACGCCGACATCCGCACGGCGGGCACCACCTACCTGATGTACCGCGGACGCCACCGCCACGAGCCCCAGCGGGACACCGCCCTGACCCGGATCGCCTCGACGCTGATGCGCCATCCGGTGATGGGCCCGCGCGAGCTATTCTACGCCGACATCTTCGCCAGCCGTCCGACGGGCTGTCGCTCGGGCCTGGGGATGCCCGGAGTCCGCGACCGGCACTCGGGCTGCGTGAGCGCCTACATGGTGCAGCACGACCTGTTCGACTTCCTACTGCTGTCCTTGCCGGACAACGACTGGTACTCGCACAAGCACGGGCCCGAGGGACAGGTGATCTCGATCGCACAGGCCGATCTGCAGCTCGCCCGCGTGATGGAGGCCGGCGGGGGGGTGGAGCGCTTCCTCGAGGAGCACGCGGTGATCGTGATGGCCGACCACTCCCAGGCCCCGGTCACGGACACGATCGCGCTACAGGACATCTTGGGCGAGCTTGACGTCTTGGGGCCCGGGGGCGCCCGCAAGGGATCGCCGCGGATCGCGGTCTGTCCCTCGCAGCGGGCCGCGATGGTCTACCTGCTCGCCGAGGAGCGCCGGGTGGCTCTGCGCTCCAGCGTGATCAGGGTGGCCCTCCAGATCGACGGCGTGGATCTGGTGATGTGGGCCGAGCGCGACGAGCACGGCGCGACGATCGAGGCGGTGATCGCAAAGCCGGCGGTGGGGGAGCTGCGCTTTGCCCCGGCGGGCGAGGTCGGCGACGACCGCGGGGGCTCCTGGAGCGTGGAGGGCGAGCCGGCGGTGCTCGACGCCACGCTGAGCGACGGCCGCCTGCTGAGCGACGCCTACCCGGATGCGCTCGCGCGCGTCTGGTCGGCGCTTGAGTGCCCGACGTCGGGTGAGGTTCTGCTCTCGGCGGCGCCCGGGTATGAGTTCCTCGACTGGGGGCGCCAGGCCCACGTGGGCGGAGGCAGCCACGGCTCGCTACACCGCAGCGACTCGCTCGGGGCGCTCGTGATGAGTGGGGTCGAGCTGCCTGCCGAGGAGCATGCCCGGCAGTGGGCGATCCGCGACGTGGCGCCGCTGATCGCGGGGCACTTCGGTCTGACGGGTCCCGGCTAGCCACGCCGCTACCCTCGGCGGGATGCTTGTGGGACCACACCCGCCGCGCCGCGTGCTGTTCCCGGCGCTGGTGCTCGGCATCGCGGCTCTCCTCGGCCTGGGACTGCCGCTCTGCGCTCACGCGTCTGTGAGTCAGGCGAGGACCGCCACGGCATATCGGTCGCTGTCGAGCCCGCTCACGCGATCGGGGGGCACGAGCACCGCAACCGACACGAACGCCCCGGTGCCGGTGGTCGAATCCCACATTCCCCCTCGTGGGAGACATCTGGCCTCCGACAGGGTGCTCAGGATCGCGGCGGCCCTCCCCAAGATGCGCCGTGTCAGAGCTCTGAATAAGGGCTCCTACGGTGGCGCTTATCTGAAGGGTCCGGGGCGCTGGCAGGTGAGCTACTTCTCACGCAAGGGCGTCGAGATCGGGCAGGTCTACATCGCGGATTCCACGGGCAGGGTGTTGGAGCAGTGGACCGGGTTCCAGATCGCGTGGACGATGGCGCGCGGTTATTCGGGGGCCTTTGGCGAGCACGTGAACGCGCTCTACATCTGGCTGCCCTTGTGTCTGCTGTTCATGATTCCGTTCATCGATTGGCGCAGGCCGTTTTCGCTGCTGCACCTGGACCTGCTTGCGCTGCTGTGCTTCTCGGTCTCGCTGGCGTTCTTCAACCACGCCGAGATCCACGCCTCGGTCCCGCTCATCTATCCGCCGCTGATCTATCTGCTGGTGCGCATGCTGCGCCTCGCCCGCCCCGGTGCTCGCCGCCCCCATCTGCGGTTGTGGATCCCGGCGCGCTGGCTCGCGGTGGGGGTCGTCTTCCTGCTGGGCTTTCGCATCGCCCTGAACGTCACTGACGGAAACGTGATCGACGTCGGCTACGCGGGGGTGATCGGTGCACAGCGAATCACCGACGGCAAGGCGCTCTACGGGGGATATCCCGTGGACAACGAGCACGGCGACACCTATGGGCCGGTGAACTACGAGGCCTATGTGCCCTTCGCGCAGATCTTTGGCTGGAGCGGGAGCTGGGACGACCTGCCCGCGGCGCACGCCGCCTCGATCCTGTTTGATTTGTTGGCGGTCGCGCTGATGTTTTTGTTGGGTCGTCGGGTGCGTGGTCCCACGTTGGGGGTGGCGCTGGCGTACGCGTGGGTCTCCTACCCCTTCACCCTGTTCGCGCTGGAGAGCAACAGCAATGATGTGCTGGTGGGCGTGCTGGTGCTCGCCGCGGTGCTGCTCGCCGACTCTCCACCGGCACGCGGGGTGCTCGCGGCGCTGGCGGGATTGACGAAGTTCGCGCCGCTTGCGCTCGCACCGCTGCTCGCCACACAGGGACTCGGGGCGCTTGTGCCCGCACGGCGTCCGCGGGCCTGCGCGGGATTCGCGCTCGCCTTCCTGCTGACAGCGGCGGTCGTGAGCGTGCCGGCGCTGACCCATGACTCGCTGCACACGATCTACGAGCGCACCATCGCCTACCAGTCGAGCCGCGGCTCCCCGTTCTCGCTGTGGGGACTGTACCGCGGTCTCGGGGCCTTGCAGAAGGTGGTCCAGCTGGCGGCGGTGCTGCTGGCATTGGGCTTCGCGGTGGTGCCGCGGCGAGCAGACCTGGTGGGCCTGGCGGCCGCCGCCGCCGCGATCCTGATCGCGACCCAGCTGGGGATCGATCACTGGTTCTACCTGTACATCCCTTGGTTCTTCGGCCTGGTGATGTTGGCGCTGTTGGGGTCCGCAGCCGCCGCGGCCGGGACGGTCGCGAAACCGGCGCGCACGAGCCTGCCCGTCGCGGCGTAGGGCGCTCATCCGAGCGGACGATGACAAAACCGTTAGTTGGCAGCATTTGAATAATCGGGTGTATCCTCGCTGAGTGTCCAGGACGCTGCGCTCAACGCGCCGTCGTGCACTCAGTGCACTTGTGGTGCTCGCGCCGGTTTTGGTCGCGGGCATCTCGCCGAGCCCGGCGCTCGCGTCCAGAGCCACGCAGGCGCGCGCGAGTACGACACGGACGCGCGCGAAGACCGACGCGAGCAGTTCGCTGGCGAGCCGTTTTGCTCGCGCCGTCACGGACCCGACCGCACCGGTGCCGGCTTCGAACCAGTCGCCACCCGGGCGCGCGCTGTCCTCCAACCAGGTTCTGGAAATCGCCCGTGCGCTGCCCAAGATGCGCAGCTTGAGGGCCGCCAACAGGGGCTCGTTCGAGCGGGCCTACCTGAACAACCCCGGACAGTGGCAAGTCACCGTTTTCTCCAGCAAGCGCGCCGAAATCGGCATTGTCATCATCGCGGACGCCACCGGTCAGGTGATCGAAGCGTGGACCGGGGTGCAGGTGCGCTGGCCGATGGCGCGCGGACACCCGAGCGGCTTTGGCGGCCATCTGAGCGCGCTCTACATCTGGCTGCCGTTGTGTCTGCTGTTCATGCTTCCGTTCGTCGATTGGCGCAGGCCGTTCTCGCTGCTGCACCTGGACCTGTTGGTGCTTTTGTCGTTCTCGGTCTCGTTGGCGTTCTTCAACCACGCGCACATCTACGCCTCGGTTCCGCTCACCTATCCGCCGCTGATCTATCTGCTGGTGCGCATGCTGCTGCTCGCGCGCCCGCGCGAGGTCCGCCGTCCGGCCCTGCGTCTCTGGATACCGGCGCGCTGGCTGGCGGTGGGGGTGGTGCTCCTGCTGGGCTTTCGCATCGCCCTGAACATCAGCGACGGGAACGTGATCGATGTGGGTTACTCGGGCGTGCTGGGCGCCCAGCGGGTCGTCCAGGACAAGTCGCTCTACGGCAACCACTATCCGTTCGACAATGAAAACGCCGACACCTATGGGCCGGTGAACTACGAGGCATACGTGCCCTTCCTGG
This sequence comes from uncultured Solirubrobacterales bacterium, assembly GCA_963813115.1. GTDB lineage: Bacteria > Actinomycetota > Thermoleophilia > Solirubrobacterales > Solirubrobacteraceae > Palsa-744. The sequence goes on along the minus strand of CAWEXS010000002.1, from coordinate 548,363 downwards.
AGACCTTCGGCTGGAGTGGCGTCTGGGACGACCTGCCCGCGGCGCACGCCGCCTCGATTTTGTTTGATTTGTTGGCGGTCGCGCTGATGTTTTTGTTGGGTCGTCGGGTGCGTGGTCCCACGCTGGGGGTGGCGCTGGCCTACGCGTGGGTTTCCTACCCCTTCACGCTCTATGCCCTTGAGAGCAACAGCAACGACGCGCTGGTCGGGGTGTTGGTGCTCGCCGCGATGCTGCTGGTCGGCTCCCGGCCCGCGCGCGGGGTGCTCGTGGCGCTTGCGGGCCTCGCGAAGTTCGCGCCGCTCGCGCTAGCGCCGCTGTTTGCGACCCAGGATCTGCGGAGACTGCCCGGATCTAGTCGCGCCCGCGCCTTGGCGGCGTTCTCGATCGCTTTTGTGCTGACGGCGGCGGTCGTGAGCGTGCCGGCGCTGAGCCACAACTCGCTGGCGACGATCTACGAACGGACGATCGAGTTTCAGCAGAACCGCGGCTCCCCGTTCTCGGTCTGGGGTCTGTACGCCGGGCTCGGGGGCTTGCAGAAGGTGGTCCAGCTGGCGGTGGTGGTGTTTGCGCTGGGCTTCGCGGTGGTGCCGCGCCGCGCAGACCTGGTGGGACTGGCGGCCGCCGTGGGGGCGATCCTGATCGCGACCCAGCTCGGCATCGAGTATTGGTTCTACTTCTACATCCCCTGGTTCTTCGGGGCGGTGATGCTGGCGCTGCTGGGGTCCTCGGCTAGCGAGGCCGGGGAGGCCTGGGCATCAGAATCTGCTCGATCGAGTCTGCCCGTCGCGGCGTAGAGCAGCGCACGAGCACCCCCATCAGCCAGGGATCGTCCTCGGAGGTCTCAAAGCGCACGGGCATCTGGGTCACGAGCGACTCCACGGCCTGCTCGCGCTTGACGCCGATCACCCCACCGCGGGGGCCGGTCATGCCGACGTCGGTGATGTAGGCGGTGCCTCCGGGGAGCACACGGGCGTCGGCGGTGGGCACGTGGGTGTGGGTGCCGACCACCGCGGTCACGCGTCCGTCGAGCAGCCAGCCCATCGCGATCTTCTCGCTGGTGGCCTCGGCGTGCATGTCCACGAGGATGTGGTCCACCTCGCCCAGCTCCTTCAGGGCGACGTCGATCTCGGTGAACGCCGAGCGCCCGGCGCGGAGGTAGAGGTTGCCGCTCATGTTGACCACGCCCAGGCGCAGCCCGTTGTGCTCCACGACACAGGTGCCGCGGCCGGGCTGACCCCGCAGATAGTTGGCGGGACGCACGATCCGGGGCTGCTCGTCCAGATAGGGGTAGATCTCACGGCGATGGTAGGCGTGGTTGCCCAGGGTGATGGCGTCGACCCCCTTGGCAAATAGCTCGTTGGCGGCCTTGGGGGTTATGCCCAGGCCTCCGGCGACGTTCTCGCCGTTGACCACCACGAAAGTGGGGGCGTAGCGCTCGCGCAGAATGGGAAGACACTCAAGCAGCGTGCGACGCCCGATCCCGCCCACGAGGTCACCCACGAAGAGGATGCTCACGCCGTCGGTGCTGCTGCCGACGGCCGCCTCGGGCTCAGCCATACTCTGCCCATGATCGGAGGGAGATGATCGCGGGGGAGGGAATCGCCGCGACCCCGGCCGCGCCGCCGAGCGAGCAGGAGCAGGAGCTGCTCGACGCGCAGGAGGCCACGCCACCGCCTGAGCCGCCTCGCACGGTGGTTCCGCGCTGGATCCAGCTGGTGCTGTTGCCGTTGGCGCTACTGGGCGTGTGGGAGCTGGCCCGGGCCTCGGGGAAGGTGCTGCTGATCTTTGTGGTTGCGGGCCTCATTGCGTTGATCCTGAATCCGGCGGTCGCCTTCTTACAGCGCGCGCGTCTCCCCCGTGGACTGTCGGTACTGGCGGTGTACCTCGGATTCTTCCTGACGTTGACCGGTATCGGCTTCTTGATGGCCAACCCTATCTCCGATCAGGTGCAGGCCTTCACGCACAACCTTCCCCATCTCACCGACGAAGCAAACCGCACGATCGAAAGCGTCCAGAACGACCTGCGCCACCTCGGGGTGCACGTGAAGCTGGCCGAGCAGGGCAAGACGGCCTTGCAGACGCTCCAGGACAAGCTCGCCAAGAGCGCGGGCACCTTCGTGTCGTTCGGCGGGGGCCTGCTCACCGAAGTGGTGAGCGCGGGCTTCGATCTGCTGCTGGTCTTCGTGCTCTCGGTGTACATGCTGATCTACGGCGAACGGATCGGCCGCCTGGTGCGCAAGGCGATGCCCAAGGGCGCCCAGACGCCCGAGGACGACTACCCCACGCTGGTCCAGCACGCGGTCTCCCGCTACGTGGGGGGGCAGTTGCTGTTCAGCGTTGTCATGGGCGCGACCGCGGGGATCGCCCTGTACATCTTCGGCCTGGTGGGGATCTTTCCCGACGGGCGCAAGTACGCGGTGGTGTTCGCGGTGTTCTTCGGGCTGATGGAGCTGATCCCCTATGTCGGTCCCTTCCTGGGGGCGTTGCCGCCGATCCTGGTGGCGCTGCTCACCGAACCGGTCACGGCGGTGTGGGTGGCGGTGCTGTTCCTGGCTCTCCAGCAGGTTGAGGGACACATCGTGGCGCCCCAGATCTTCGGGCACACGCTGCGGATCAACCCGTTGCTGGTGATCTTCGCGCTGCTGCTCGGCCAGCAGCTCTACGGGCTGGTGGGGGCGCTGGTGGCGCTGCCGATCCTCTCGGTGCTGCGCGAGACCGTGATCTATCTGAGTCGGCATCTGACGATCGAGTCTTGGGAGAGCCCGCGGAGCGGGCCGCTGTGAGTGGGGCGGACGGCCCGGGGGTTCTGAGCGCTCAGGGAATCGGCAAGCGCTTTGGCGAGCGCGAGGCGCTGCGGGGGGTGAGCTTCGCGGCCCGTCCCGGCGAGCTGCTGGCGCTGGTGGGGCCCAACGGGGCGGGTAAGACCACGCTGCTGTCGATTCTGGCCGGCGTCCAGTCGCCGAGCGCGGGTGCTCTCAGCCGGGGCGCGGGGAAGGTCGGATGGGTTCCCCAGCAGCCGGCGGTCTACTCGAAGCTGACGGTGGCGGAGAATCTGAGCCTGTTCGCTCACCTGGAGCGGGTGCCCGACCCCGCGGGGACCGTGCGGCGCATGCTGGAGCAGACCGGCCTGACCGACCGCGCCGCCGAGCAGCTGGGGCGCCTCTCGGGGGGCAATCGCCAGCGGGTGAACATCGCGATCGGACTGCTCGCCGACCCGCCGGTGGTGCTGCTGGATGAGCCCAGTGCGTCGCTGGATCCGCTCCAGCGCGAGCGGCTGTGGGAATTCATCGCCGACCTCGCCGCTCACGGCACGAGCGTGATGTTCTCCACGCACGACGTGGGCGAGGCCCAGCGCTACGCCCAGCGGATGCTGGTGCTGGTGGAGGGGGAGCTGATCTTCTACGGCGCCCCGCGGGAGCTGGTGCTCGCGGTGGAGGGCAGCGAGCACGACTTCGAGGGTGCCTTCGTGAGCTTCCTGCGCTCCCGGGGGCCGCGCGCACGATGAGGTGGCTGCTGCGCAAGGACCTGCTGATCCTGCGGCGCTCGCGGCTGCTGGTCGCGCTGCTGGTGATCTATCCGGTGGCGATCGCGCTGCTGATCGGCTTTGCGATCTCGCGCTCACCGGCGAAGCCGAGGGTGGCGATCGCGAACCTCTCGCCGCCGGGCAAGGTGATCGAACTGGGCAACCGCCGCCTGGACATCGGCCGCTACTACGGCGAGCTGATCAACGAGATCGAACCGGTGCGAGTCGCAACGCGTGCGGCGGCCGTCGAGAAGGTCTCCTCGGGGCAGGTGCTGGCGGCGGTGGTGATCCCGCCCAACATCACCCAGGCGCTGTCCTCGGCGACGACCCAGGCACAGATCAACGTGATCTACAACGGGGATGCCCTGGAGCAGAGCCTGGCGCGCTCGACGATCGAATCGGCGCTGGCGCGGGCCAACCTGGCGCTGGCCAACCAGATCAAGCAGCTCGCGGCGCAGGCCATCGGCCTGTTGCTCAAGGGCGGCGATCTCAGCGCGCTGGGAGCCTCCCGGCATCTACTCGGGCTCAGTCGCATCCCGCCGATCCTGCGCCGGATCGTGGCGCGCTTCCCGCCGGGGACCGAACGCAGGCAGCTCGAAGAAGTCACGGGCTTCGCCGACTTCGCGGCTCAGAACCTGGGGCTGAGCAAGCAGGTGCTGACCACGGTGAGCCAGCCGATCCGGGTGCACCAGACGCTGGTGCACGGACGCCGCACCCCATTGAACACCTACGCGGTGGTGGTCGCGGTGAGCATCTCGCTGATGTTCATCTGCGTGCTGCTGGCCGCCGGCGGGATCGCGCTGGAGCGCGAGGAGCACGTACTGGCGCGGCTGATCCGCAGCCCGCCCGCGCTGGTGTCCCGTGAGGGGCTCTTGCTGGAGAAGCTCCTGCTGGCCGCGGTCTGCGCGTTCGTGGCGTCCTTCGCGATGCTGGCCGCCGTGAGCGCCTTCGTGGGCTTGGACTGGAGCAGGGTGGCGCTGTGGCTGGTGGCGCTCGCGCTGGGCTCCGTCGCTTTCGGGGCGATGGGTGTCGCGATTGGAGTGCTGGCGCGCGAGGTGCGCGCGGCTTCGCTGCTGGCCTTCCTGCTGTCGCTGCCGCTGGCCTTCCTGGCGTTGGTGCCCGCGGGCTCGGTGGCGGTCGGACTGTTCGACGTGATCCGGGTGCTCTGCGCACTGTTCCCGTTCAAGGCGGCGTTGCAGGCGCTCGATGCCGCAGTGAACGGCGCCTCGCCGGGGCTGGGGGTGTCGCTGCTGCACCTGCTGGGGCTCACCGCGGCCTTTGGCTTCCTCGCACGGCTGGGTCTGCGGCGCTCTGGGGAGGCCTGATCAGGCGCTAGGTCTGCGGACAGCCAGGCGCTGAGGCGACACTCGCGCGACCCGACGCGGGGTATCCTCGGAGGTGATGCTCTTTCCCGAGACGCGTATGCGCAGACTGCGCGCAACGTCTGCGCTGCGCGCGGCGGTGCGCGAGACGACGCTTGCCGCGGGGCAGTTGGTGCTGCCGTTGTTCGTCGCCGAAGGCGGCCCAGAGCGCGAGCCGATCGCCGCGATGCCTGGGGTCGAGCGCCTCTCCATAGCGCAGGCCGTAGCCGAGACCCGCGAGGCGGCGTCCGCGGGGCTGGCGGGAGTACTTCTGTTTGGCATCCCCACGCTCAAGGACCGTGAGGGCTCGGCGGCCTGGGACGAGCAGGGTGTGGTGCAGCAGGCTGTGCGAGCGATTAAGCGAGAGCTGCCGGAGCTGCTGGTGATCACCGACGTGTGTCTGTGCGAGTACACCGACCACGGCCACTGTGGTGTTCCGGACGGCGAGGGTCGCATCGATAATGACGCCTCGCTACAGCTGCTGGCGCGCACGGCGGTGAGTCACGCGCGTGCGGGTGCCGACATCGTGGCTCCCTCCGACATGATGGACGGCCGGGTGGGCGCGATCAGGAGCGCTCTGGACGGCGAGGGCTTCCTCGAAACGCCGATCCTGGCGTACTCAGCGAAGTTCGCCTCGGCCTTCTACGGCCCGTTCCGCGAGGCCGCGGGCTCGGCGCCATCGTTCGGCGATCGCCGCAGCTACCAGCTGGATCCCGCCAACGGCCGCGAGGCGCTGCGCGAGGCGCTGCTGGACGTGCAGGAGGGGGCGGACATGCTGATGGTCAAGCCCGCCCTGGCTTACGGCGACCTGATCCGGGCGGTCAAGGAGGCGACGGGGCTGCCGCTGGTGGCGTACAACGTGAGTGGCGAGTACGCGATGGTCAAGGCGGCGGCTGACGCCGGATACCTGGACGAGCGCGCCACGGTGCTCGAGATCCTCACCTCCCTGCGCCGCGCGGGCGCGGACGTCATCATTTCCTACCACGCGAAGGATGCGGCGCTATGGCTTCGACAGACATGACAGAACAGCAGGCGCAGGCGGCCCTGGATCGCGCGAGCGCCGCGATCCCCAAGACGCGCAGCCGCAAGGACGGCGCGGCGATCGCACTCGACGATCTGGACCGCAGGCTGCTGAACCTGATGCAGGGCAGCTTCCCCCTGGAGCCCCGACCGTTCGCGGCGGTGGCGCAGGCGGCCGGGGTCGCCGAAGCGGAGGTCCTGACACGCGTGCAGCGCCTGCTGGACGAGCGCATCATCCGCCAGGTCACCCCGATCTACGACACCCGCGCGCTGGGCTACGGCTCGATGCTGGTGGCCGCCAAGGTCGACCCCGAGAACCCCTGGCAGGCGGCCAAGATCGTCAACTCCCACCCGGGGGTCTCGCACAACTATCTGCGCAACCACGACTTCAACATGTGGTTCACGCTCGCGGTCGAGCCCGACTCAAAGCTCGGCCTGGAGGGCACGCTGGACGTGCTCAAAGAGCTGACGGGCGCGGAGTCGATTCGCCAGCTGCCCACGCTACAGCTGTTCAAGATCCGCATGGACCTCGAAATGGAGGGCGGCACGGGGGCGCTGACCAGCGAGGGCGCGGTGCAGGAGCCGGTCGACCTCCAGGCCGCGAGCTATGACGAGCTGGACATGGACGTGATCCGGGCGACTCAGGGCGACATGCCGGTAACGCCTGAGCCCTACGCTCCGGCGGCCGAGCGCCTGGGCATGAGCGTCGAGGAACTCCTGGAGCACATGCGGGGGATGCACGAGCGCGGCCTGCTGCGGCGGGTGGCGGCGATTCTCTACCACCGTCGCGCGGGCTTCTCGGCCAACGGGATGGGGGTCTGGAAGGTGGCTCCGGAGCAGATCGACGAGTTGGGCCCGCGGATGGCGTCCTTCCGCGGGATCTCCCACTGTTACGAGCGGCCCACCTACGAAGACTGGCCGTACTCGGTGTTCACGATGGCCCACGGGCGCTCCAAGGAGGAGTGCGACGCGGTGCTCGACGCGATCGCCGAGCAGACGGGCATCCACGAGCGCGCGACCCTGTACTCCTCGACTGAGTTCAAGAAGATCCGCCTGCTGTACTTCACGGAGGAATTCAAGGACTGGGAGCGGCAGCATGGGTCTTGATGAGGAGTGCCTGAGGGCACTCCCCGCGCGTTTGTTTGGCTGATATCCATGGGTACCGGGACCGGTTCAGTGGAGTGCTACCGCCGCGCGCTTGAGGTGCTGCCGGGCGGTGTGAACTCGCCGGTGCGCGCGATGCGCGCGATCGGGCGCGATCCGCTCTTCATCGAACGCGGGGCGGGTGCCGAGCTGATCGACGTGGACGGCAACCGCTACGTGGACTACGTGTGCTCGTGGGGGCCGCTGATCCACGGGCACGCCCATCCGGCGGTGCTGGCGGCCGTCAACGAGGCCGCGGCCCGAGGCACGAGCTTCGGGGCGCCCACGGTCGGCGAGGTGGAGCTGGCGCTGGAGGTCACTCGCAGGGTGCCCTCGGTGGAGATGCTGCGCATGACCTCCTCGGGCACCGAGGCCACGATGACGGCGGTGCGTCTGGCGCGCGCCGCGACGGGCCGCGAGCGGCTCCTGAAGTTCGCGGGGGCCTACCACGGGCATCTGGACGGCCTGCTGGCGCAGGCGGGCTCGGGTCTGGCCACCCAGGCCCTGCCGAGCAGCCCGGGGGTGCCGGCCTCGGCGGCGGCGAGCACGGTGATCGTGCCCTGGAACGACCCGCAGGCCCTGCGCGCGGCGGTCGCGGAGCACGGGCACGAGCTGGCGGCAATCCTGGCGGAGCCGCTGCCGGCGAACATGGGTCTGGTGCCCCCCGAGGAGGGCTTCCTGGAGCTGCTGCGTGAGCTGGCCGACGCGAGCGGCGCCCTGCTGTTGCTTGACGAGGTGATCAGCGGCTTTCGTGTTGCTCGGGGCGGCGAGCAGGAGCGCACGGGCGTGCGCGGCGACCTGACGATCATGGGCAAGATCATCGGCGGCGGCCTGCCGGCGGCTGCCGTGGGGGGGTCGGCGGAGCTGATGGGCCGCCTCGCCCCGGCGGGCGAGGTCTACCAGGCGGGCACGCTCTCGGGCAACCCGCTGGCGGTGGCGGCCGGGAGGGCGACACTCGACTTGCTCGACGAGGCGGCCTACGTAAGGCTTGCCCGGATCACGGACCGCCTGGCTGAGGGTCTGCGCGAGGCTGCGCGCACGCGCGCGGTACCGGTACAGGTGGTGACCGCGCCGGGGCTGCTGACGGTGTTCTTCAGTGAGACTCCCGTCATGGATCTCGCCGGTGCCCAGGCCTGCGATCTCACGGCCCACGCGGCCTGGTGTCGCGCGCTGCTGCGCCGCGGCGTGTACCCGCCGCCGTCGCAGTTCGAGGCCTGGTTTCCTTCGCTGGCCCACACGGACAGCGATATCGATCGCACCGTGGAGGCCGCCACGGCGGCCTTCGGGGAGCCGTCATGACCCCCGCTCTGGAGCGCCTCGACGAGCTGTTGCGCGAGCAGGGCGGTCTGATGGCGAGCCTGCTGGCGCAGGACACCCCTGCTGCGGCAGGGCCGTCCGAAGGGTCGCCGGCGGCGCGGCTGGCGGCCTCGGGTCCCCGTACCCGCGAGCGCTCCGCGGAGTACGAGCTGCTGATCGAGATGATCTTCGAGGGGTATCTGCTGCACTACGGCGCGCCTCGCCTCGCCCGCGCGGCGGAGGCCGATCTGGGGCTGTTGGCCGGGGATCAGCTCTATGCCTCGGGGTTGGCGCGCCTGATCGCCCTCGGCGATCTCGTGGCGGTGGCCGAGCTGGCGGATGTGATCAGTTTGAGCGCGCTCGCCCACGGCTCCGGGCAGGCCGAGCTTGCGCTCGCGGTGTGGGCGGCCGGGGCGCGCGCGGTGGGCTGGGGGTCAAGCCCGGAGCACGAGCGCGCCAAGCAGCTCACGCGATCGGGCTCCCGGGAGGCACTGGGCGCGATGCAGGCCGTGGGCGCCCGTTAGCGACCGGGCTCGGGGCGGGCTGTCCGAGGTCCCGGCGTCGCCCGGGGGCGCTCACTCGATATTGTTTGTTAGCCGCGCCGCGGCGTTCCTGCCGCGGCGTAACCCAGGAGAGCCTGTAGGTGCCCGACAAGCACGACAAGCACAAGTCTAAGTACACCGCCGACCGGAACATTCCGGGCGCCTTCGAGGGCGAGACGGTCACGCGCCGGCGGTTCATGACGGGTACCGCCCACACGGCGGGTGCGATCGCGGCGTCGTCGTTCGCGCTGCCGGCGCTGGGCTTCGCGCTGGGGCCGATCTTCAAGAGCACCCCCCATCGCTGGGAGTCGGTGGGCACGGTGAACGACTTCTCCGACACCAACTACGTCCCCGCGGTGGTCACGATCACCCCGGGCATCGGCGAGGCGGGCAAGACCACGATTTACATCCGCAAGCGCAACTCGACGCTCGACGTGGACAAGTCCGACCAGTACAACCAATTCATCGCGATCTCCTCGCGCTGCGCCCATCTCGGCTGCCCGGTGCGCTGGGTGGATGCCGCGGAGCGCTTCATCTGCCCCTGCCACGGCGGTGTGTACGACCTACTGGGTCGGCGTGTGGGCGGCCCCCCGGTGCGCCCCCTGGACCGCTTCTACACGCGGATCGAGGGCCAGGAGGTCCAGGTGGGTCCCCGCTACAGCGTCAACAGCGAGCTACGGCGCTTCTCACCGCGCGACCCGGGCGAGCCGATCGACGGCATCGGCCAGTACATGTATCCCTCTCGTCCCTCGGCCCGCAAGCTCTAACTCCTCGCGCTCATGCCCAAGCTGCCAAAGCTCCCAGCCCCGCCGATTCCGGCCCCCTTGCAGGCTCCGCCCCCGCGTCCGGGCGAGGGCAACGGCAAGGCCGGACCGCTCGATCAGGCCGCCGCCGCGGGGGTCACGGTCGTCGACTGGGTGGACGAGCGCACCTCGCTGAGCGGCGCGGCCCGCTGGCTGATGTTCCGCAAGGTGCCCAAGGGCACCAACTGGTTCTACACGCTGGGCTCGGCCACGATGTTCGCGTTCCTCTCACAGGCCGTGACGGGCGTGTTCCTGGCGATGTACTATCGCCCCGACCCCTCGGGCGGCGCGTATGAATCGATCCGCTACGTGACCAACGAAGTGTTCCTCGGCCAGTTCGTGCGCGGCATGCACAAGTGGGGGTCGAGCGTGATGGTGATCCTGGTGTTCCTGCACATGGGCCGCACGTTCTTCTTTGGGGCCTACAAGTACCCGCGCGAGCTGAACTGGGTGATCGGCGTGGTGCTGCTGATCCTGACGATGACGATGTTCTTCACGGGCTACCTGCTGCCGTTCGACCAGCGGGCCTACTGGGCGACGATCGTGGGGGTCAACATCAACGGCACCGGTCCCCTGCTCGGCCCCTACCTGAGCGACTTCCTGCGGGCGGGTCCGGAATTCGGGGCGACCACGCTGTCGCGCTTCTACGCGATCCACATGCTGCTGGTGCCGGGACTGCTGGCGGCCCTGATCGGGGCACACCTGTACCTTGTAGCCAAGCTGGGGACCACCGCGCCGCCCTGGCTGAAGGCCGAAGAGAACCCCGAGCTGCGCAAAGCCGAGGCCTGAGCAGATGAATCAGAAGGAGAAGGAGGAGTACCTCCGCGAGTACGCGATCCTGAAGGCCAAGGGCAAGCCGTTCTTCCCTTACGCGGTCAGCAAGGACTCGATGATGGCGATCGTGGTGATGGCCTGCATCATCACGATGTCGCTCGTATTCGGCGCCGAGCTGGGCTCCAAGGCGAACCCGACCACCACCACCTACGTGCCGCGGCCGGAGTGGTACTTCTTCTTCCTCTTCGAGGTGCTGCGTGTGCTCAAGCCCCCGGGGCTGGTGCCGCTGGCCACGATCGGGGTGCCGACCCTCGGCATGATCCTGCTGTTCCTGCTCCCCTTCTACGATCGCGGTCCCGAGCGTAGGCCCGAGCGGCGTCCGATCGCCACGATCACCGGGATCTTCGTGATCTGCGCGATGGCGCTGCTGACCTACGAGGGGGCCAACGCGGGCTCCCCGACGGCGATCGAAATGGAGGCCCCGGCGGCCGTGGTGGCGGCCGGTGGCGCGACGCTGAGCGAATACAACGCGGGCAAGGCGGTGGTTGCCCAGTCCGGCTGCTTGGCCTGTCACAAGATCGGCGAGAACGGCAACGACGGGCCGGGTCCGAACCTGACCCACATCGCGTCGCGCTTGCCGCGCCAGGGGATCGCCCGGACCCTGGTCAACCCCACGGCGCCGATGCCGTCGTTCAAGGGTCTGCCGCCAAAGAAGTTCAACGCGATTGTTGACTTCTTGTCGCAGCTTAAGTAACGGTACTGTCATGCCCGCTCAGCAGAGTGCCGGCGCAACAACCGAGCCGCAGCCGCCGGGACGGCTGGAGGCTGGCCAGGTGCGCGCAATGTTCGACCGCATCGCCCGCGTGTATGACCTGCTGAACACGGTCATGAGTGCGGGCCTGGATCGCAAGTGGCGCGCGCGCGCGGTGGACGTTGCGCGCGTTGGGCCGGGCGACCGGGTCCTGGACGTGGCGACCGGCACCGGCGAGCTGGCGATCGAGCTGGCCGGCCGGGTGGGACCGGGCGGCGAAGTGGTGGGCAGCGACTTCTCCGAAGCCATGCTCGACCTGGCCCGGGTCAAGGCAGAGAAAGGCCAGGCCGGGTCCGGGGGTGCAATTCTGCGCTTTGAGTGGGGCGATGCCCTGGCGCTCGCCTACGAGGACGACAGTTTCGACGCGGCCATGGTGGGCTTCGGGGTGCGCAACTTCTCCGATCTCGACCGCGGGCTGGCCGAGCTGACGCGCGTGGTGCGCCCGGGGGGACGCGTGGTGATCCTGGAGTTCACGAACCCGACGCGCCCGCCGCTGTCGTTCTTCTACCGGGTCTGGTTCGACCGGGTGGTGCCCATTCTGGGCCGTATAGCGGGCGACCCCGAGGCCTACTCCTACTTGCCGGATTCGGTCAAGCGCTTCCCGTCCCCCGAGGGCCTCGCCGCCAAGTTTGAGGGGGTGGGGCTGGAAGGGATCTCCTATCTGCTGACGGCGGGCGGGATCGTCACGATTCACGTTGGCACGGTGCCGGCCGGGGAACCGCGGTGAGCACGGTGGAGCGCCCGCCACTGCGAACGCCCCCGGGCGACGTCGACGCGGTTGAGAGCATCATGGGCCGTGGGGGCCCCCGGCTGCGGGAGCGCTTGCTCGGAATCGAGGCCCGGCTGGAGCAGGTTGCGGCGCAGGCCGGGGTGCCGCTGGCGGCTCATGCGACGGGGACGGTGCGGGCCGGTGGCAAGCGCTTGCGCCCACTGCTGGTGGTGCTGGCGGTCGAGTCGGCGGGCGGGCCGCCCGACACGGCTGAGGGTGAGCAGGCGCTGGTGCGCGCGGCGGTGGCGGTCGAGCTTGTGCACTCGGCGACGCTGGTCCACGACGACGTGATCGATGCGGCGCCGCTGCGGCGGGGGCATCCGACGGTGGCCGCGGTGGCGGGCCGGGAGACGGCGATCGCCACGGGTGACCTGCTGTTCTCGCGGGCCTTCGCGGAGCTGGCCCTCAACGCCGAGGTCGAGCAGCTCCGCGCGCTCTCGGACGCCAGCTCGTCACTGGCGGCGGGGGAGCTGATGCAGCGCGAGGATGCCTACGCGGTGGACGTGGCGGTCGAGCGCTATCTGAGGCGCTGCGAGCTGAAGACGGCGGCGCTGTTCGAGGCCGCCTGTCGGCTTGGGGCCCTGGTTGCCGCGGAGGGCTCAACCGAGCTGGCGGATGCGCTGGGGGCCTTTGCCCGTCACATCGGCCTGGCCTTTCAGGTGCTCGATGACGTGCTCGACGTATCCGGACCCGCCGAGCGCACGGGCAAGGCCCGGGGCACGGACCTCCTGGACGGCACGGTGACCTTGCCGTTGATCCTGGCGCGCGAGCGTGACCACGAGCTGGCCGGCGTCGAGCTGGCCTCCCTGACGGGAGCGGCGCAGGCGGAGGAGCTGTGCGAGCGGATCGCGGCCACCGGAGCCCTGGAGGAGTCAAGGGAGCGCGCCCTGGGGCTGGTGGCCGAGGCCAAGGCCTGCCTGCCGGCGCGACTGCGGCCCGAGCGCTCAGAGCCGCTCGAGCTGGTGGCGGACTCGGTGGTGGAGCGCTACCGGTAGCGCTCCCGCGGGACTAGAAGTCGGAGGGCCCGATCAGGTCGGCGTCGAGGGCCCGGATGAACAGCTCGATCTCCTCGGCCATGTTGGCGTGAGCCATGCGCCTGAAGTCGCTCAGCAGCGCGCCGGTGGCGCGGTCCAGCTCGTCGTCCAGGCGCTCGACGGCGGCCTGTCCAAAGACACCCTCGCGGGTGTTCTCGCAGTCGGGGCAGCGCAGCAAGATCCGCCAGTGCCCGGGGTGAGCCTCGTCCCAATCCAGGGGATAGACCAGCTCGCCGGCGCAGGAGGCGCAGACGTGCAGCGCGACCGAGGGGGTCGCTACGACATCCTCTGCGGCGGGCCGGGGCTGCTCGAGGTGGACGACCTCGACGACCTTCCCGCTGGGAAGGCGTACCTGGTGGCTGGTGTGCTTGTCGTTCTCGGAGGCCATGAGTGTTCGTTCTCGTCATCGACCTCGGAGGGGGCCGTCTTTAGCGAGAAACCCGCAAAGCACAGCTTTGGTGAGCTTTCGATAGGCGCCCGTTTTGCGGGGAGGGCTCGGCAGGGCCCGGGACCCGCTCGTGGAGCCTCTCGCCACTGCCGCCGCTGAGTGACGGTTTTCCGGGGACGGAAGTGATCTGCTTCGCTCGCCGGGGCGATAACCTAGGTGTGGTGATCGACGAGCCGCGCGGGCGGCTCCGCGCCACACCTCCCATGGCCACTGCGATTCGCACCATCGGTCACGAGGATCGGCTCAGCCTCGTGGAGCATCTCGATGAGCTGCGGACGCGTTTGATCGTCAGCATCGTCGCGCTGGCGGTGGCCTTTGGCTTCTGCCTGTGGCAGAACCACGCGCTGCTGCGGGTCATCAATCACCCGCTGGACAAGCAGACTCAGAAGCAGGTCGCGCGGGGCAACGGGCCGCTGGGTCAGACGGCGCTCGCCCAGCAGGGTGTGCTGAAGGTCGCGGGCGACACCGAGCTGATCGTCAAGGCGCTCACCGCGCCGGGCAGCGGGCTCTCTGCGCGGACGCGCGCTCAGCTGGCCGCCGAGCTACCCCGCCTGCGAGCCGACACGGCGCGGATACCAAAGGTGCCGCAGGGCGACAAGCCGGTGACGCTGGGGATCGGCGAGCCCTTCACGACGACGCTCACGGTGTCGCTGTTCTTCGCGCTGATCATCTCCCTGCCGGTGATCCTGTTCGAGCTGTACGGGTTCATCCTGCCGGCCCTCAGCCCAAATGAGAGACGGATCGCGCGACCTCTGGTGATGGCGATCCCGTTGCTGTTCGTGGTCGGCGTGGTTTTCGGCTATTTCGTGGTGCTACCGGCCGCGGTGCGGTTTTTCCAGAACTTCAACAGCGCCGAGTTCAACGTGCTGGTGCAGGCAAATCAGTACTACAAGTTCGCGGCCACGGTGTTGCTGGCGATGGGATTGGTCTTCCAGGTTCCGGTCGGGATCCTGGCGACCACGCGCGTGGGGCTGGTGACCCCCGCCCAGCTGCGCCGGCACCGGCGCTACGCGGTCGTGGCGTGCGCGGCGGTGGCCGCGTTCCTCCCCGGCGACGCGGTGACGCTGATCCTGGAGACGGTTCCCCTGTACGTGCTGTACGAGGCGAGTATCCTTGTGGCGTCGTTGGTTGCGCGTCGCGACGCGGCGCGGGCAAGGGCGCAGGAGAGTGCTCAGCAGGCCTCGGGGCCTCCGGAGAACCCGTCCTCACCGGGTCCTGGGGGAGCGCCGGGTCCGTCGGGACCCTCCGCACCGATGCCCAGCGCACCCGCCGCGCAATCCGACTATTCGCAGAGTGAAGCCCCACCACGAGACGATCAGACCGAGCCCACAGTGCAGCAGATAATCGACCACATAGACCGGGAGCTGTCCGACTGATGCTCTTCGACCTGCGAGGCCGCGGCCGTCGCCGTGTAGTGAAGGTCATCTACGTGGGCCTGGCCCTGCTTTTCGGGGTGGGCTTCGTCGGCTTCGGCGTCGGTGTCGGGGGTGGCGGCGGCGGGCTGCTCGACGCGTTCACGAACAACAACGGCTCCAGCAGCGCCAGCTTCGAGAAGGAGATCAAGAAGGACCGCAAACTCGTGGCCGCCCAGCCCAAGAACCCGGCGGTGCTGGCGGGCTTGATGGAAGATCTCCTGCGCCAGGCCGGGACGGGCGAAAACTACAACAGCGCCGAAGGCGGCTTCACGACCAAGGCCGGCGGTTTGCTGCACGAGATCAAGCAGGATTGGCAGCGCTACCTCACGCTGGAAACCAAGAAGCCCAGCTCCGACCTGGCCAACCAGATGCTGGGCGTGTTCTACGGCCCGGGCAGTCTCAACGAACCGGCCGCGGCGGTGGCGGCGATGCAGATCGTGATCGCGGGCCGCCCGCCCAGCGAGGGGCTCTTCGCGAGCCTGGCTCAGATCGCCTACATCGCCGGCAACACCCGGCAAGGCGACCTGGCCGCGAGCAAGGCGGTCGCGCTGGCACCGGCGGCGCAGAAAGGGCTGATCAAGATCAGGCTGGCCCAGATCAAGAAGCACCCCAAGGGCGAAGCAGAAACGGTGGCCACGAGCAAAACCGCGAGCGGCGGATCCGGGGAAGAAACGCTCAGCATCGGCGGGAAAACCTACAAGGTGCCAAAGGGCACGGTGCAGGGCGCGACGTCCACCTCGGCCACTACCACGGCCACCACCTCTTCGGCCGCCACCTCCACCGCGGCGCCCAAGACGCACTAGTAGGACCCGGATCGAGCACCACGGGCATGGCGGGCTCCGGGCAGACCAGCGATCCGTCCGATCCCGATCCTGGTGCCGACCCTGGCTCTGGTCCCGGCCAAGCGGGCGAGGCACCGCGGTACACGGCGAGGCTGCTGCTGGACTGCGCCGACCGACCGGGCATCGTGGCGGCGGTCTCGGGCTTTCTGTTCGAGCGGGGCGCCAACATCGTCTCCTCCCACCAGTTCTCTTCCGATCCCAGCGGTGGCAGGTTCTTCCTGCGTACCGAGTTCTTCCTGGAGGGCTCCGAGCAGCAGCGCGATGAGCTGCGCGAGCAATTCGCCGGGGAGGTCGCCGCCCGCTTCGGGATGGGGTGGGAACTGCGCTTTTGGGGGGAGCGTCGCCGGATCGCGATCCTGGTCTCCCGCCACGATCACTGTCTGGTGGACCTGCTGTGGCGGGCACGTCGCGGGGAGCTGGACGCGGAGATCGCGGCCGTGGTCTCCAACCATCCCGAGCTTGAGCGCGAGGCGAGCTGGATGGGGGTGCCCTTCCACCACGTGCCGTTTGAGCGCGACAGCCGGGCGGAGGCCGAGCGCGAGCTGCTGGGGCTGTTGGGGGGCGAGGTCGACCTGCTGGTGCTGGCGCGCTTCATGCAGATCCTCAGCGGCGAGTTCCTGGAGCGCGTGGGGGTGCCGGTGATCAACATCCACCACTCCTTCCTGCCGGCCTTCGCGGGTGCCGACCCCTACCGTCGCGCGCGCGAGCGCGGGGTCAAGCTGATCGGGGCGACAGCCCACTACGTGACGGCCGAGCTTGACGGCGGGCCGATCATCGACCAGGACGTCGCGCGGGTCGATCACCGCCAGAGCGCCCGAGAGCTGGAGCGCGTGGGC
Organism: uncultured Solirubrobacterales bacterium; assembly: GCA_963813115.1. Lineage (GTDB taxonomy): Bacteria > Actinomycetota > Thermoleophilia > Solirubrobacterales > Solirubrobacteraceae > Palsa-744. The sequence goes on along the minus strand of CAWEXS010000002.1, from coordinate 531,746 downwards.
CGCGACATCGAGCGCTCGGTGCTCGCCCGGGCGGTCTCGCTGCACCTCGACGATCGGGTGATCGTCGACGGGGCGCGCACGGTCGTCTTTTGAGTCTCCCCGGTGTCCCGTCGTGGGCGGCGGTGGGCTAGAATCTCCGCGATGCTGGCCAACTGTGGCCGGTGCCCTCACGGGCCGTTAGCTCAATTGGCAGAGCAGGGGCCTCTTAAGCCCAAGGTTGTTGGTTCGATTCCAACACGGCCCATTCGTTTGATCGCCAGCAGTGATCAGTCCGATCGCTACGGTTTGTGACCGCTCGTCCTGGTCGATGGGGACGCGCGTGTGCGCCACCTGACAGTGGGTTTGCTGAGTACGTGGATTCTCGCCTCGCCCGCCGGAGCTGTTCCCGGGTAGTGAGGTAATGCCGTCTTGACGGTGTGACGCCATCCCGCTACCGTGGTGGTATGGCTAGACGCAAGACGACGTACTACATCGATGAGGGTGTGCTCACGGCGACGAAGATGACGGCCGTGGCTACGCATCGCAGCGAGAGCCAGCTCGTGGAGGACGCTCTGCGCGCTTACGTAGTAGACGAGGGCCGAGGGGAAGCCGCGCGTGAGGACATGCGCCTGCTCCTCGACGAGCTGCGCGCCCGCCCGGAGCTGAACGATCTGGACGACGAGCAGACGATGGCGCTGGCCGTCAGCGAGACCCGTGCGGTCAGGCGTGAGCGCGCCGCCAAGGGTCGAGGTCACAACGCCGAGTGACCAACGCTCTGCGGGCGGGGGCGGACGTCAACGTTCTTGTATCGGCGGCCCGTACGCCGAGTGGCCTCTGTGGGCGGTTGCTTGAGGCAGCGATCGAGGGGCACTGGCGGCCTGTGGTCTCGGTGATGCTCTTTCAGGAGCTGGAGGATGTTCTCGCCCGCCCGAAGTTCAGGGATGTACTCGGCCAAGAGACGACCGACCGCTTTCTCACGGACCTGCTCGAAGTAGCGGAGTGGGCGCAGGACCCCAAAGAAGCCCCCGCCACACTGTCACGCGATCCCGACGACGATTATCTGCTTGCCTTAGCTCGCTCGGCTCAGGTGGATGTGCTCGTCTCGGGAGACCGCGATCTCACAGACCTCGCCGATACCAAACCGCCGATCGAGACGCCCACGCAGTTCTCGCAGCGCTTCGCCTGAGCTACAGCCGGATCTCAATCCCCATATGTGTAAACCCACGGCTCAATCCCGCTAAACGTCGCCGATCCGACTGGCCTATCGCTTTTGGGCGACGCGTTGCCGTCCCTTCTAAACCCAGGCGCATCGGCGCGGGCCGCGAATCAAGCGGGGGTGGCTCGTCTGATACAAAAAGAGATAAAGGAAGAGAAGGTAAGTGCACACGTATCAACTGACCACAAGACGGCGTCAGCAATATGGACAGTACCGATGACCGGTGACAGCGAGCGTGCAGCGCGCACGGTCGAAGCAGGGCCTTTGTCGAGAGCTGCGTCGATTTCTCACACGCTACAGTTCAGTATTCGGCCACGTGCACGGGTCATTTCGAGGGTTCTAGTTGCTGTCAGCGGCGCAAACGTTTTGATGTGCGACTTTGCAGTCGTTGTTGCGCCCAACGTCGATACCGTCCTACGTGTAGCCTATGGAGGAGTGTCGACCGTTATCGGGGTCTTGTTCACGGTCTGGCTCGAGAGGCGCGCGGTGCGTGCGACTGTTACCGCAAAGCCATCTGGGCTCTACATTTACAACGGGCTTGGCACGCACGTAGTTGCCTGGTCGGAAGTCGAGGGGTTCGGGTATTCTTCGCGGCCGTTCTTGATGGCTGTCAGGCGTATTCAGGGTCGGCCGATTACCATGGCTGGTATCACGCCGGAGTTGTTCGGAAATTGTGAGCCCCAGGAAGAAAGCATGCGAGAACTCGAAGCGTACTGGCAGCGGATCCGGGCAAATGAGTGAGATGGGCGAAACGAGGTCTGCTGTTCTGGCGCCCTAGGACTAGAGCTGTGGTCTCCCGTCCGTCGGGCTCGCCGAGGATGGTCTTCGTGTGGCGCCCACTATCAGCCCCGCCGCGAGCGCAAGCAGGGCAGCCCCGATCGCGGCCGCGGCAAGCCCGGTGCCAACGGCGCTGCCGAGGGTGATCACCGCGGCGGCGATCAGCGTCGCAATGCCCATGAGGCCGACCAAGCCACCGGCTGTGAGCCGGCTGTCGCGGCGCCGCGGGTGCGCGTAAGCCCGCTCGCTCTTGAGCTGGGCGCGGCGTATCTCTTGGCTGACGACGGTGGAGGTGTAGTCAGACAGCTGCCTGAGCAGTCGCGCGGCTTCCTGCTCGGTGTCCTCGTCGAATGGTCCCGTCCCCAAGACCTTCTCCCTTCGCTTTTGATCAATTGCACTTCGCGTGGAGGCGGACGCGAAACGTCGCCCCTTCGAAGATAGAATCAGATTAAGCGAATATTCCGAGCAGATAGGTTGCAGTAGACAAGAGTATGAGGGCGCTCGGGCTCAGCCCCCGATCGGGGCACGCGGGTTGGCGCCCCAGAAAAGCTGGGTGCCGAGCATGCTGATCAGGTGCACCAGCACCAGGTTGAGCACCATCGACTTGGCCGTCGCCGTGCCCACGCCCACCGGCCCGCCGCTGGCGTTGTAGCCGTAGAAGCAGCCCACGATCACGATCGCGGTACCCATCATCATGGCCTTGATCAGGCTGTATAAGAAGTCGGGAGGGTTCTGGTACTGCCAGAAGATCAGCAGGTAGCCTCCCGGCGAGACCACGTGGAGCTGGATCACCACCGCCAGGTATGAGGCGAAGAAGCCCACCCCGATCGCGGCGAGGTAGACGAAGGGCAGCACCAGCCAGGCGGCCAGCACCCGGGTGGCGCAGAGGAAGCTCATCGAGTCCACCCCCATCACCTCGAGGGCGTCGATCTCGTCGGAGATCCGCATCGCCCCCAGCTCGGCCACGATCCCGGTGCCGACCTTGGCCGCCATCATGTAGCCGAACACCAGCGGCACCAGCTCGCGCAGGTCACACCAGGCGGTGAACACGCCCGAGAAGCTCGGGGTGCCGACGCCCTGGAGCAGGTAGGCGCCCTGGATTCCGCAGAGCAGCCCGATCGAGAACACCAGGCCCCAGATCACGAGCGTCGAGGAGACGATCAGGATTCCCGACTGACGCAGGGCCTCCCCGAAGAACCGCAGCATCTGAAAGCTCCACACGCGGCGCATCACGTCGGCCGTGAACCTGCCCAGCTCGCCGAGTGAGCTGAGCCACTCCCGGGGGGAGATCACGAACTCGTTCACCGCGGCACCGAGATCTGCGGGTGGGTTGCCAGGAGGGCCTGGGTGAAAACGTAGTTGAACGCGAAGATCGCCAGGATCGCGACCACCACGGCCTGGTTGACGGCGCGCCCGACGCCCTCCGCGCCGCCGGAGGCGGTCATGCCCTTGTAGCAGCACACGATCGCGATGATCGCCCCGTACACCGTGGTCTTCACCACCGAACCCCAGAGGTCCGTGGTGGAGGCGTTGGAGAAGAACGTCGCCCAGAACGGCCCCAGGGGCTCGCCGTAGGCAAGGGTGGTGAGGATGCCCCCAAAGATCCCGAACAGCACCGCGTAGATGTCGAAAAGCCCGGTGACGAGCATCAGGGCGAGGAAGCGGGGGACGACGAGGCTCTTGACCGGATCGACCCCGAGGACCTGGAGGGCGTCTAGCTCCTCGCGGATCTTGCGGGCGCCGAGGTCGGCGGTGATCGCGGTGCCCGCCACCCCGGCGAGTACCACCGCGTCGATGAAGGGCCCCGCTTCGCGGATCGAGGCCAGCACGAAGAAGCCCCCGAGCCGGTCCAGGGCGCCGAAGATCGAGAGGAAGTTCGCGGCCTGTAGCCCGGGCGCCTCGTAGCCGAAGGCGAGCGTGGAGATCAGCAGGGGCAGCCAACAGAGACGCAGCGCGAACATGAACTGGGCCACCAGCTCCTCGCCATAGGTGTAGGGCGGGCGCAGCGTCGAGGAGATCGTGCGGCCCGTGAGGATCAGCATGTCCCCGACTTCCTCCAGGGTGGTCCTGGTGGGGAGCACGGCTCGCTCGACCGCTGCCTTGCCCCTGCTCGCCTCCACCGACTCCGACATGAGAGCAAGAGTATTAGTCTACTAACACACCGTCAATCTCTTGACATCAGAGTAGTCGGGGGGTGCGGTTAGAGTGAGCCGGTGGCCCGTACCGTCCTAGCACGCAAGACCTCGACGCCGCTCCCGGCGCTGATCCGCAACTGGCGCGGCGGACATCACGCTCCGGTGCACGACAGCGCCCGTGCGGTGCTCGCCCGGCGGCGGCGCCGCCGGGTGGCCAATGATCGACGTACCTTCGCGCTCGGGATCGTGGCGCTGCTCACCGCGGGTGGAGTGGCCGCGGGCGAGGTGGCGCGCCTGTGGAGCAAGGGGGAGGCATTGCCCGCCGAGCCCGATGGAGTCCTGGAAGCCGCCGAGGGCGCCGCCCGGCAGACCGTCGAGGTGGCCGTGGTCGGCATTCGCAAGGCCTCCGAGGTCGAGACCGCGCTGATCGGGGTGCTGGCCTCGTTCACCTTCGCGCTCGGGCTCGTGCGCGCGGCCACCCACGTGATTCACACCCGGGGCTCGCTTGGCCCGGTGCGCAACCTGGTGGTCGGCCGCCGGCACATTCACCACTTCGTCCCCGGGATCGCCGTGGCGTTCCTCGCGGGTGGCGGGGCCATTCTGTTCCCGCGCCACCGCCTCACCCCCTGGCTGGGGGTGCCCTTCGGAGTGGGCCTGGCGCTCACGCTCGACGAGTCCGCGCTGCTGCTGGACCTCGACGACGTGTACTGGACCGAGGAGGGCATCATCAGCGTGCAGATCGCCCTCGGTGCGCTGGGCACGCTCTCGGCCCTGGTGCTCGTACTGCGCCTGCTGCGTCGTGGCGAGAGCGAGGTTCTCGACCAGACTCCCGCCGAGGAGCCCTCCGCAAATGCGGTCGTGCTCTCGCTGGTGCCCGACGTCGCGGGTCGTCTGCCCCGCGACGTCGCCGGACTCGCCGACGAGGGTGGCGCCTGAGCGGGCACCGCGCTCACACCCGAGCCTCGGCACACCGGTTCGGCCGGTCCGCTCGGTCCGCCTGGTACGGCTAGGTAGCTGAGACCCCGCCGGGCGCCATCAGGGTCTCCTCGCCCTCGGCGGTCCAGATCACCTGCTCACGCCCCGGACCCACGCCCACCAGGGTCACCGGGGCGCCGATGTTCTCGGCGATGAACTGTAGGTACTCACGCGCGCCGTCGGGCAGGTCCGAGGCCGTGCGGCACTCGCCGAGATCCTCCTTCCACCCCCGCAGCTCGGTGAGCTGGGGCGTGGTGTGGTGCAGCACCGTCTGGTGGTAGGGGAAGTCGTCGAACTCCGCGCCCTCGGCCCCGCGGTAGCTGGTGCAGACCTGGATGCGGTCGAGTCCCGAGAGCACGTCGAGCTTCGTGATCACCAGGGCCGTGAGCGTGTTCAGGCGCGCCGCGTAGCGCAGCGCCACCAGATCCAGCCAGCCGGTGCGCCGCGGGCGCCCGGTGGTGGTCCCGAACTCCCCGCCGCGGGTGCGGATCAGCTCGCCCATGTCGTCGTGCAGCTCGCTCGGGAAGGGCCCCGCTCCGACGCGGGTGGTGTAGGCCTTGGAGACCCCCCACACCTCGTCGATGTCCTTGGGTCCCACGCCCGTGCCCACGCAGGCCGCGCCCGAGAGCGGGTTGGAGGAGGTCACGAACGGATACGTGCCGTGGTCGATGTCGAGCATCGCTCCCTGGGCGCCCTCGAAGATGATCTTCTGGTTGTCGTCGAGCAGGTCCCACATCAGCTTGGCGGTGTCCGCGATGTGCTGCTCCAGACGATGGCCGTAGGTCAGGTACTCCTCGGTCATCGCATGCAGGTCGAGGGTGGGGTCCTTCTCGAAGGGACGCAGCGACAGCCGCTTGGGCTCCATCGCGGCCACGATCTTCTTCTTGAGGATCTTCTCGTCTAGGAGATCCTGCACGCGGATCCCCAGACGGGCGGCCTTGTCGGCGTAGCAGGGGCCGATGCCGCGGCGGGTGGTGCCGATCTGGCGGCTGCCCAGCTTGGCCTCGCCGGCCGAGTCCAGCAGCAGGTGGTAGGGCATGATCAGGTGGGCGTTGGCCGAGATCCGCAGGCCACCCACGTCCACGCGCCGTGCCCGCAGCGCGTCAAGCTCCTCGATCAGGACCTTCGGGTCGATCACCACGCCGTTGCCGATCACGCAGCGCTTGCCCGGGTAGAGAATCCCCGAGGGGATCAGGTGCAGCTTCCACTCCACGCCCTCGCGCACGATCGTGTGCCCGGCATTGTTGCCGCCCTGGAAGCGCACCACCGCGTCCGCCTGTTCGGCGAGCAGATCGGTGATCTTGCCCTTCCCCTCGTCGCCCCACTGGGCGCCCACGATGACTATTCCCGGCATGTCGAAGGATTGTACGGAGACTCGGGGTCGGGCCGCGGGCTAGGCCGAGCGTGCCTCCGGGGGCCGGTACTCGCGTCGCTTGTCCTCGCCGTGCAGCGGCAGCGGATCGCCGCAGATGGCGATCAGTCGAGACACCGTGCGCTCGCCGAGCTGCTCGGTGAGTTGCTCGAAGCCCAGGTTGGTCGTGACGATCATCGCGCGCTCGTCCTCGTAGCGAGTGTTGATGATCGAGTAGAGCTGCTCCAGCACCCAATCGGTCGTGTTCTCAGCGCCCAGGTCGTCGATGTGCAGGAGGTCCACCGCGGTCAGCCGCTCCAGGAAACCGACCATCCCGGCCTCGCTCTCGATCGCGGCCCGGATCAAGTTGAGCAGGCGCGGCAGCGAGTGGATCACGACCGAGCGACCGGCCTGTAGGGCGGCCTGGGAGGCGAGCATCGCCAGGGTGGTCTTGCCGGTGCCCACGTCTCCAAACAACCACAGGCCCTTGCCCGCGTCGAGGTTCTCGTCGATCCGCCGGACGTAGCCGCGGAGTACCTGAACGACGTCGGGAGCGACCCGCGCGATGTCGCTCACCGGGGGCCGGTCGAAGGAGACGCCCTGGTACTTGCGCGGTACCCGCCCCGCCAGGCTGCGGGCGCGCATCTTGGCGATCCGACCCGCGCGGCAGCGGCAGTCCGACGCCGTGTTGGTGGCCTCGTCGATCAAAAAGCCACTCCCGTCGCAGAGGCCGAGCGGGCAAGCTTCGCCGGGGCGCAAGGTCGCTATCTCGGAGATCGGCTCGCTCATCGGGTGCGTCTCATTGGGCGTAGCGGTCGCCTGCGTAGTTCATGAACTTCGGGTACTCCTTCTGGAAGGTCAGCGTGACCTTCCCGACCGCTCCGTTGCGGTGCTTGGCGATGATCAGGTCGGCCTCGCCGATGCGCTCGGAGTCCTCGTCGTAATACTCGTCGCGGTAGATGAACATCACGAGGTCCGAGTCCTGCTCCAGGTTCCCCGACTCGCGCAGATCGGAGAGCTGGGGCGTCTTGGGCGAGCGCGACTCCACCGCACGGCTCAGCTGGGAAAGCGCGATCACCGGCACCCCCAGCTCGCGCGCCAGGATCTTCAGGCCGCGACTCAGCTCGCCGACGGCGGTCACGCGGCTGTCGTAGCGGCTGTCGGTGCGCATCAGCTGCAGGTAGTCGATGATGATCAGGCCCAGGCCGCCCTCGCACTGGCTGTGCAGGCGTCGGGCCTTGGCCCGGATCTCCAGGAGCCCCACGTCGCTCGAGTCATCGACCCACAGCGGCGCCGCGGCCAGGCGCTGGCTGGCGGCCAGGATCTTTGGCCAGCGCTGCTCGGCGACCCGTCCCTTGCGCAGCTCCTCGCCCTTGATCCGCGCCTGGGAGGCCACGAAGCGTTGGGCCAGCTCGGCCTCGGCCATCTCCAGCGAGAACAGCGCCACCGCCTTGCCGTGTTCCACGGCGGCGTTCTCGGCGATGTTGCAGACCAGGGCGCTCTTGCCCATCGCGGGGCGGGCGGCGATGATGATCAGGTTGCCCGGCTGGAAGCCCCCGGTCACCTCGTCGAGATCCTTGAAGCCCGACGGGGTGCCCGTCAGCGAGGTCCCCTCGATCGAGAGGCGGTGCAGCTTGTCCAGCTCCTCGTGCAGCACCTCCTCGATCGCCCTGAAGTCCTGCTGACGATCGTCGCGGGCGACCTCCAGCATCGCCTTCTCGGCCTGCTCGACCAGCTCCCGGGGTGGCGCCTGGTGGCCGAGCACGCTGGCCTGGATCTCATACGAGGCGCTCAGCAGCCGCCGCAGCAGCGCGTTCTCGCGCACGATCTGCGCGTAGCGGCGGGCGTGGCCGGCGGCGGGCACCACGCCGGTCAGCTCATCGACGGTGGCCGCCCCGCCGATCTCCTCCAGCTTGCCCAGCTGGCGCAGGCGGTCGGTCACCGTGAGCACGTCCACGGGCTCGCTTTCGTTGTACAGGGCCAGCATGGCCTCGTAGATCAGGCCGTGGCGCTCCCGGTAGAAGTCATCGGAGCGCAGGCCCTCCTCGATCACCAGCGCGTAGAGCGAGCGATCCGAGAGCAGGATCGCTCCCAGCACCGACTGCTCGGCGTCGAGGTTGTGGGGTGGCGCGATCACCCCTCCGGGGACGCTGCTCCCGGATTGGCCACCGTTGGCGATCGAAATGGCGCTCATGGTCTGCGCGAGTCTAGGGAGAGCGTGGCGACTGCCCGCAGAGGCAACCCGCTATCACGGAATTTAATTCGCGAACACTTCCACAACAGTTCGTACACACGAACAGATGTTCGCAGGCGCGCCGGACTCGACCGGGCGCGCCGCTGGACTACTTCTGGGCGACCACCATGGTCTTGACGGTGGCCGAGACATCCGGAACCACGTCGACGACGACCATGTAGGTACCCACGTTCTTGATGGGCTCCGGCAGGTGCACGTTGTGACGGTCGAGCTTCAACCCACGGGCGTCGCGGATGGCATCGGCGATGTCCTGGGTGGTCACCGAGCCGAATAGACGACCGTCGGCCCCGGCCTGCTGGGCGATCGTGAGGACCGTCTTGTTCAACAGCGCCGCGTTGTCGTTGGCGCGCGCCACGAATTCGCGCTCGGCCCGCTCGGCCGCGAGCCGCCGCTGCTCGACGGCCTCCATCGCGCCCCTGGTGGCGGGCTGGGCCAGCTTGCGGGGCATCAGGAAGTTGCGTAGGTAGCCCTTGGAGACCTCGACGACCTTGCCCTGCTCGCCCAGCTCCTCGACGTCCTGTAAAAGGATGGCTTCGGGCATCGCTAGCGCTCGCGGTCCCGGTCGCCGCGATCGCGGCGGGGCCCGTCCTCGCGTCCGCCCTCGTTCACGTAGGGCAGCAGCGCCAACTCGCGAGCGCGCTTGACCGCGCGGGCGATCTGGCCCTGGTGGCGTCGGCAGGCGCCGGTGATGCGCCGAGAGCGGATCTTGCCCTTCTCGGAGATGAACTTGCGCAGCTGGACCACATCCTTGTAGTCGACCTGCTCCACATGGTCACGGCAGTGCTGGCATGGCTTGCGCCGACCGCTCCCGGGTCCACCCTTCTTATCCCGACGGCGGACTGGCTTGCCGCGGCCACGCGCTTTTGCCACTGAAGATCCTCGCTGTATCGACTAAAACGGAATGTCCTCGTCCCCGGCTCCGCCGGCGACCGGTGCAGGCTGAAAATCCCCGCTATCGACAGGAATATCGTTGCCCTGGGATGCTCCGTTGCTCGCGAATCCGTTGCCCGTAGAGGCCTCGTCGCGCGAACCAAGGAACTGCACCGAGTCGGCAATGATATCGGTTGCGCTGCGCTTTGTCCCGTCCTGGGCCTCCCACTCCCGCCACTCGAGCCTTCCGTCGATCGCCACAGGACGTCCCTTGGAGAGATATCGGGCGGCATTCTCGCCCTGTGCGCCCCAGACGGTGACGTTGAAATAATTGGGCTTGTCGACCCACTCGCCGGAACTCTGGTCCTTCTTGCGCGTGTTGCAGGCGATGCGCAGGCTGCACACCGACATGCCGCTCGGCAGCGAACGCAGCTCCGGATCGGCGGTGAGGTTTCCGGTCATCACTACCCGGTTGATGTTGGTGGCGGCCACTTTGCTTCCTTTCGCTTGCGCTTGCGGAGCCCCGATGGTGGGGCGCTTCGAAGTCGATTCAGATCCACATTCGAGTCTAGAGAGGGCCGCGGTTAGGATGCTCGCGGGGGAGCCATTACCCCGCTCGTTGCGAGAATTGCCCTGCCCTCAGTGGTCGGTGCTATCGGCCCGCCGGGCGCGTGAGGAGGTGCCGAATACCTCATCCCAGTAAGGCGCGCTGATCCCGAAGCCGCGGGTGTCGTCCTGGAAGTGGTGGCGCATGTGGCGCTCACGCAGAGCCCGTCCCAGCCGCCCTTGAGGGCGGAAGTGATGGACGTAGTAGTGGATCATGTCGTAGATCAGGTAGCCCGCAAAGAAGCCCGCGCCCAGGCCGGGGGCGTAGCGTTCGCCGAAGATCCCGTAGAGCACGCCGAACACCAGGGCCCCCAGGGGAATGCTCACCGCGGGTGGCATCACGAGGCGCAGCGGGTCGTTGGGGTGCTCGTGGTGGACTCCGTGGATGATCCAGTGCATCCTGGCCCCCAGACCCTCCTGGGGCTCGAAGTGGAACACGATCCGGTGCAGCCAGTACTCGAACAGGCTCCAGAGGGCATATCCGGCGAAGGTCAGCCCGAGCACGCTCGGGGGGCTCTCCCGTGTGAGTCCCCATGCGGCCATCACCACGATCGCCGGTACGAAGATCAGCACCGGCACCAGTGGGTGCACGCGCGAGAGGGCGTCCAGCACTTTTGAGTCGAACATGCGCGGGGAGGCCCGCAGGATGTCGGTCCTGTCCGTCGGCCGGTTGCTCACGTTCATGGCCATAGGCCGATGTTATTACCCTCAGCTCCCCGGCTTAAGCGCCGGACCTGCTTAAACCGTCTCGGCCGCTGCTGCGGGCTCGGCTGCCGTCTCGACCGGCGCTTCGGTCTGGGCGGGCCGTGCGGAACCCATGTCGGGAGCGGCCGGGGTACCGGGCTTGAGCTTGATGATGCGAAAACGGATGATCCCGTCGGTGATGCTCAGCGAGCGCTCAAGGCCGCTCAGCAGAGCGGAGTCGGGTGCGTGGAACTGCAACAGGTGATACTCGGCGGCGGTCTTGTGGTCGATCGGGTAGGCCAGCGGCCGATCGCCCCAGTCGTCGTCCCGCAGCAGCTCGCCCTGGGTCGAGATCGCCTCGCGTGCATCCGCGAGGATCTTCGCCCGCGCCTCATCCTCCGCGGCGGGGTCCAGCATCAGGACGAGATCGTATGTGGGGGCAGCCAACGTCATGCGGCCGGGGATCATAACAGCGTGGTTCTATCGTGCTGACTGGGCCTTGGCGCGAATGTCGGCGAGCTGCTCGTCGATCCAGTCCCCGGGGTCGCGGGAGGTCACGATTCGCTCAAGCCCGCGGGCGCGCCGGTGGCGCTCGCCGCGCTCCATCGTGAGGGCCGCGTAGATCGAGTCGGCCAGCTCCTGGATGTCGAAGGGGTTGACCGACAGCGCGTACTCGCCCAGCTCCTCGTGGGCCCCGGTGTTCTCCGAGAGGATCGAGACCCCCTCGTGCTCGTTGACGATCGGACCCTCCTTGGCCACCAGGTTCATGCCGTCGAACATGGCGTTGACCAGCAGCACGTCGTAGTGCTTGTAGGCCGCCATCGCCTCCTCTAGGTCATCGCGCAGCTTCAGCTGGATCGGCATCCAATCGGGGGTCCCGTGGCGGTGGTTGACGACGGCCACCAGGGCCTCGATCCGCTCCAGGTACTCGGCGTACTGGGGCACGTCGGTTCGCGATGGCATCAGCTGCGCCACGAACGTGACCCGCTCGGAGAACTCTGGGTGCTGCTCCAGGAAGAGGTCGAAGGCCGAGAAGCCCCGCAGCACGTTCTTGGAGAGGTCCGCCCGATCGACCCGCAGGATCATGAAGTCCCGTCGGCGGCGCAGGAGGGCCGCCTCGAACTCCGCCACCCGCTCGCTCTGGGCCACCAGCCGGGTGGCCTTGTGGTCGATCGGCAGCGGGTAGTCGCGCACCCAGATCTCACGCTCGCCAAAGCGCACCAGGCCACGGTCGAAGTCGACCTCGAGGTCCATCAGGTCGCGACAGCACTGCAGGAAATTGCGTCTGTAGGAGCGGGTGTGAAAGCCGATGATGTCGTTCGCCAACAGGCCCGTAAAGATCTCCTCACGGATGCGCGAGGGCAGCACGCGCCAGGCATCCAACTGGGTCCAGGGGATGTGGATGAAGTGGTGCAGGAACACGTCCGGGCGTGCCCTGCGCACGAGGTCGGGGAGGGTATATAGGTGATAGTCGTGGACCATCACCACCGGTTCCTCGGCGCCCTCTAGCTCCTCCACCACCGCCCGCGCGAGGTCTTCGTTGACCACGTTGTAGCCGAACTCGAACGCCTCGATCTCGTGACGGCGGATGTCCGGGGCGTTGGAAAGATCCCACAGGTAGTGCTGGATGAACCACAGCATCGGGTTGGCGAAGACGTTGTAGAAGAGGTCGTAGGCGTCGGGGTCGCTGGCCACCAGGCGTACCTGGTATTCACCGCCCGCCGGGGTGCGCACCGGGAAGGGCCGTCCGTCGTGCGCCTCGGAGACCGCCACGTCGTGCTCGTTCATCGCGGAGGCGATCCAGATGGCCTCGCGGTGGGAAGCCAGCCCGGTAAGTGCCGTCACCAGGCCGCCGGAGCCGCGCTGGGCCTCGCCCCCGGCCTGGAAGGTGACTGGTCCGCGATTGGACACCAGCACCAGCGGGCTCCGCTGTGCCGGTGCCTGGCTCATGCTTCTCGCAGCTCGTTGAAGATGCGCAGGTAGTCGCGCAGGTAGCGTGGGGTCAGGAAGTGGGCACGCACGTGCTCCTTGCCCCGTCGGCCGAGCTGCTTGCCCAGTTCGGGGTTCTCCATGACCTCCAGGGTGCGCTGTGCGCATTCCTCGACGCTGCCAACCAGAAAGCCGGTGACGCCGTCCTCGATCTGGAGGGGGATGCCGCCGACGGCGCCCCCGATGAAGGGACGAGCCTTCCAGATCGCCTCGGAGACCGTTAGCCCGAAGCCCTCGCGGGTCGACTTCTGGATCAGGACGTCCGCGTGAGACTGAAACGCGTTGACCTCGATCGCGCCGACGTTGTTGAAGTTGTTGAGGATGTGCACGTCGGGGTCGCCGTCGGCGTGGGCGATGGTGGCGTTGAAGAAGTCCCAGCCCTCGGGGTCGTCGCTGGCCATCGAGCCGACCAGCGCGAGCTGCATCGCGGGGATCTTCTCCTTGACCAGCCGGTAGGCGTCGATCACGCCCAGCGGGTCCTTCCAGGGATCAAAGCGCGAGACCTGACACATCAGCGGGCGGTCGAGGTCGATCCCGAACTGTCCGCACACGTAGGCGCCGTCTTCGGGGGACAGCGCCATGTTCTTCGGCGTCAGCGGGTCAATCGCGGGCGGCACGATGTTGACCTTGCCATTCATGCCGGCGGGCACGTAGTCGGCCATGTGAAACAGCGACTGGGGGTAATTTTCGATGTAGGGCAGCAGCTGGGCGATCGTGTCCGGGTTGGGCGTCGAGACGTCGATGTGACAGCGCCACACCCAGCCCTTGGCCTTCTCGGGGACCAGCTTGTGCAGCGCGGCCGGCTGGGGGTCGTGGACCAGACACACGTCCCACCCGTCGGACAGCTCGCGGGCGTTCATCTCGTTGTAGAGCTTCCACGTCTCCCACTGCTCGGCGTCGAGGTCCTGGGGATGGCCCTGCAGAGCGTTGTGCATCAGCTTGGTCGCGTTGAAGAATTCCTCGCGGCCGTAGATCACCTGCCACTCGCAGTCCAGCCCCACGTCGCGCATCAGGGGTACCAGCGTGTAGAGGATCTCCGAGACCCCGCCCCCGAAGGCGGTGGCTGAGATGTGCACCACGCGCTGACCCTTCAGCGGCTCGGCCAGCTCGCGAATTTCCTCGATCAACTCCTTCCCACAGATGTGGGTGTAGTCGGCAAGCGTCTTTGTTCCTACGGCGACGGGCTGGAGCACGCGCCGGGACGATAGCGCCCTGTGCCCCTGAAAGCCGCGAGACCGTCTGTCGGGGCGGCGGTTGTGGTGCTCGGCGCGCCCTCCCCGGGAGTTATGGTCTGCACACATGCTCGATGGGCGCCTCTATCGCGCGGCTTTCATTCCGCTGCTTTTCGCCCTGGCGATCGCCGGGTTCTCCCTGACCCCCCGCCCGCGCCCGTTCACTTCCACGCTGGCCCCCGATGCCTTTGATGGATCGCGCGCGTTCAGCGACATGCGCACCCTTGCCGACGAATTCCCGAGGCGACGTCCCGGAAGCTCGGGTGACAGGGCACTGGCGGGGCGCATCGCGCGGATGATCGGCTCGCTGGGTGACACCACGAGCGGGGGCTTCTCGGTGCACAGCCGCGAATTCGAGGCCCAGACGATCGACGGCACGCGCACCCTGACCACCGTCATCGCCGAACGGCCGGGATCTTCGGTGGGCGAGCCGATCGTGATCCTCGCCCACCGCGACGCCGCAGGGCGCGGTGCGCAGGCGGAACTGTCGGGCACCGCGGTGCTGCTGGAGCTGGCGCGGGTGTTCGCGACCAGCTCGACCCAGCGCTCGATGATTCTGGTCTCCACGAGCGGTGGTAGTGGCGGTAACGCCGGATCGGCCGAGTTCGCGGCACACCTCGGGGGTCCTGTGGATGCCGCGCTCGTGCTCGGCGACCTCGCCGGCCAGCGGGCCCGCAAGCCGTTCGTGGTGTCCTTCTCGGCCGACCCGGGCAGCGCTCCGGTGGGGTTGCAGAGCACGGTCTCCGCGGCGATGGTCGCCGAGGTGGGCACCGACCCGGGTACTCCCAGCGTGCTCAACCAGCTGGCCCACCTCACGTTCCCGTTCACCGTGAGCGAGCAGGGGCCGCTCGACGCCCATGGGATTCCGGCGGTGCTCGTGCAGGTCAGCGGCGAGCACGGACCCACCGCGAATGAGCCCGTGAGCCCGGGGCGCCTGAAGAACTTCGGGCGGGCGGCGCTCAGCTCGGTGTACGCCCTGGATCAGGGCGGCGACGTCTCCGACACGATCGAGACCGGGGTCGTTCTGCAGCGCAAGGTGCTGCCCCTCTGGGCGCTGCGGCTGCTGCTCGGCGCACTATTGCTGCCGGTGCTGCTCGTCAGCGTCGACGGTCTGGCCCGCCTGCGACGACAGCGCAAGCCCGTGACTCGCTGGACGCTGTGGGCGCTGGCCTGCGCCCTGCCGTTCCTCATCTGTGCGCTGTTCGTGGTGCTGCTGGGCAGGCTGGGGGTACTCGCGGTGGCCCCCGCGGAGCCGGTGCTCCCGGCCGCGCTGCCCTTCGATGCCGCAACGGGTGAGGCGCTGCTCGCCGCGGCCCTGGTGCTAGTCCTGACCTGGCTGGCCTGGCCGGTGTTGATGCGGCGGGTGCAGCTCCCCGGTCGCGCCCACTCGGACGCCGCGGGTCTGGCGGTGATGCTGGTGCTGTTGGGTGTGAGCGTCGCGGTCTGGGCCGCCGATCCCCTCACCCTGCTGCTGCTGCTGCCGGCGCTGCACCTTTGGCTGCTCGTGGTCTCACCCGAGTTGCGGCCCCGGCGGATCGGAGCACTGCTGCTGGTGATTCTCGGTCTCGTGCCGGTGCTGCTGCTGGTCGGCTTCTATGCGCGTCAGCTCGGCCTTGGCCCCGGCGCGATTGCCCAGGATGCGCTGTTGCTGTTGGCGGGTGGCCGCATCGGGATGCTCGGAGTGCTGCTCTGGAGCCTTGCCCTGGGCTGCCTTGCCGCAACCACGATGGTCGCGCTCAGCTCCCCCGACGGCTCGGAGCCCGGGGAGCGCGCCACGGGTATGAGCGACGGCGCCGGAGTCAGGGTGCGGGGGCCGTTGTCCTACGCTGGTCCCGGGTCGTTGGGAGGAACCGAGTCCGCCCTGCGCCGCTAGCGCCGCCAACATTCGATCACATGTCCGACATCATCTTCACCGCATCCAGACCGGCATCCTCGTCGGGACGAAACTCGCGGCGGCGCTCGCCGCGGGGCAGGCAGCGGGGCAGGCAGGCGCTCTCGGCGCTGTTGATTCTCGCCGGGGTGCTGGCGCTTCTGGATGCCGGGGTCACGCTCGTCTGGCAGGAGCCCGTCTCGGCCCTCTATGCGCGCTTGCAGCAGGATCGTCTGAACGGCGCGCTTCAGCGGGTGGATCGTGCGCAGCCGACCGCGGTCGAGTTGCAGCAGCTGGCCGGCCTGCCGCGCGCCCGCGCCCGGATTGCCTTCCTGGCCCGCGAGCTGGAGCGCCGCGCGCGAGAGGGCAGCGCGGTGGGACGCATTCGCATCCCGAGCATCGGGGCGAGCTTCGTGGTGGTCAAGGGGACGGGCAGCTCGGACTTGCAGAACGGCCCCGGCATCTATTCCAACACGAGCTTTCCGGGAGTCCCGGGAACCACTGCGATTGCGGGACACCGCACGACCTACCTGGCGCCGTTTCGTCACATCGACTCGCTGCGCAACGGCAATCGGATCGTGCTGGAGATGCCCTATGCGCACTTCGTGTACACCGTGATCGGGCAGCGGGTCGTCCAGCCCACCGATGTCGCCGCGGCGGTCGACCGCGTGGGCTACAGCCGCCTGGTGCTGTCGGCCTGCACGCCGCTCTACAGTGCGGCCCTGCGCATCCTGGTTTACGCGCGGCTCACCCGCACGATCCCCACGGGCGTCGCCCACGGGGTGTGATCCGCCGGCTGCTCACCAGCTGTGCTCGTAGCCCGAGAGCGCCCGGGCGACCCCGTCGAGGGTGAGCGTCACACCCGGCTCGCCCGCGGCGACCCGTCCGATCCAGGTCAGCTGCTCGCCCGCGGCCTCGGCTAGGGCTGCCTCGATCCGCTCGCGCTCACCGGACGCGACGCACACGCACAGCTCGTAGTCTTCCCCGCCGGTGGCGGCGAGCTGCCAGGTGGGGATTGAGAGCCGGTCGCAGATCTCGCTCAGATGGTGCTCGATCGGGAGCGCTGCGAGGTCGATCTGGAGGTGCACGCCGCTCGAGCGGCCCAGATGCCCCGCATCGGTCGCCAGACCGTCGGAGAGGTCGATCATGGCGTGGGCTCCCGCCCGGGCGAGCGCCCTGCCCTCCGCCAGGCGTGGCGTTGGTTTGCGCAGCCGTGCCATGACGGCCTCGGTATGTGTGGTTCCAGGCGCGCGGCCTTCCAGGAGCGCTCGCCCCGCGGCGGCGCCGCCGAGACGCCCGGTCACCCCCACGAGGTCGCCGACCTGCGCGCCGTCGCGCCCCACCAGCTCGCTCTCGGAGTCCGACCAGCCGACGACCGTCACGGTCACACTCAGCACGGGAGCGCTCACCACGTCCCCACCGGCGATCGTGGTGCCGGTGGCGCGCGCCAGCTCCAGGGCGCCCCGGAGCAGCTCCAGGGCCTGATCCTCGCTGAGCCCCGGCGGCAGCCCCAGCGCGAGGTAGGCCTCGCCGGGATCGGCTCCCATGGCGGCCAGATCGGAGAGCGCGCCCGCGAGCGCACGCCGCCCGACCTCGGCGGGTGTGGCCCAGTCTCCCCCGATGCGGAAGTGGACACCCTCCATCATGGTGTCCACGGAGATCACGCAGATCGTCCGGGCCCGGACGACGGCCGCGTCGTCGCCGACGCCCCGCAGCAACCGCGGTCCGCGGGTGCCGGCCAGTTCGGCCGCGATGGCCTCGATCAGAGTGTGCTCAGCGATGCCGGTAAACGATGCGGGCGCGGTCCAGATCGTAGGGGGAAAGCTCGCAGCGAACGCGGTCTCCGGGGAGGATGCGAATGCGGAAGCGGCGCATCTTGCCTGCAACGTGCCCGAGCACGACGTGATCGTTGTCGAGCTTGACCCGGAACATCGCGTTGGGCAGCGCCTCGATCACCTCGCCCTCGAATTCAACCTTGTCTTCCTTTGCCACTGGTGTGCATCCCGTCCGGGCCCCACATGCTCATGGTTGGCCCTGAGTATCGAATGTTCAGTGATTCAAACTACCAGCGCGCAGGCACTCACGGGTGCCCGGCGGCGGTCTTCGGCGCACCGGTGGGTCCGGCGGGCGGGGAGGCGGTGCCCCCGCCGGGTGTCTTTGCGGGCGCCGTCCCGGTGCCCGGTGCGGTTGTCGGGGTGGGTTCCCCCGGTGACTTGCCGGGCGGTGTCCCCTTGCCGGCTTCCGTCGGAAGTTCACTCTTTGCGCCGCCGTCGGGGCCGGACTTGGGCTTGTGCGGTTTTTTGGTGGTCGAGCTGGACGGTTCTTCAGGCTGAACGGAGGCCCGGCCGGTGGAGGCGAACTTGCCGAAGAAGGACTGGTAGGAGATCGGTTCGGTCGCCGGGCGGAAGGGCACGCAGTGGTTGCCCACGACCGAGGACATGTAGGCGTGCCAGATTTCCGCCGGCAGGTAACCGCCCTGCTGGGGCTCGCCGTGCACGTCGGTCATCGACACGCGCCTGTTGGGGTAGCCCATCCAGACCACGGTTGAGTAGTTCGCGGTGTAGCCGTCCAGCCAGGCGTCCACCAGTTCGCTGGTGGTCCCCGTCTTGGCCGCCGAGGGACAGCCGATCGCCGAGCGCACGGCGGTGCCGCTCTGCACGTTCTGCTGAAGGATGTTGGTCTCCTCGGCGGTGATGCCGTCGGAGAGCACCTTCACGCGGTGGGGCTTGCCCCAGTTGCGGTCGGTGTGGCCGTTGGGGAAGACCACCTTGGTGATCGCGATCGGGGTGTTGCGCCAGCCGCCGTCGGCCAGGGTGGCGTACACGTCGGCCATCTCCAGTGGGGTCACGCCCAGGGTGAGCCCGCCGAGGGCCTCCGCGGGATAGCTCGAGAGGTGTGTGGTGACACCCAGCTTGTAGGCCATCTGGGTGACCGTGTGCTCGCCGAGGTCGGCCGCGAGCTGGGCGTAGACGGTGTTGTCCGAGGCGAGGGTGGCGTTGACCAGGTTGATCGACTTGCCCAGCGAGGTTCCCTCGAAGGTTTTCACTTCATAGGTGGGGTAGCCGGTGAGCCATCCGGCCTGGAGGGTGTGCGAGAGGTAGTAGGTGCTGTTGGGGTCCACTCCGCGGGAGAGGGCGTCCGCGAGGTCGATCGCCTTGAAGGTCGACCCCGGCTGGCGGTGGCCCTGGGCGGCGAGGTTGTACTGGGACTTCTCGTAGCTCTCCGACTCGGCCATCGCCTCGATGTTGCCGTTGGCGGGATTGATGGTGACGATCGCCGACGCCGGATCTTCAGGCTGGTCGAGGACTTCGGCGATCGCCTTGCGCGCCTTGCGCTGCATTTCGAGGTCGATCGTGGTGTACACCTTGAGCCCGCCTTGTTCGACGGTGGCGGCGCCGTAGCGGTGCACGAGCTGCTGGCGGACGTATTCGAAGAAGAAGTCCTCGCGGCGGGCCGAGTAGTAGGTGCTGTGTTTCACGCCCAGGGGGGCGGCCTCGGCGGCGGCGGCCTCGGCGGCTGGTACGTAGTGCAGCTGGGCCATCTTCACGAGCACCTCGTTGCGGCGCTTGCGGGCGGCCCCGGGGTCGAGGAACGGGTTGTACTGCGAGGGCGCCTGGGGAAGTCCGGCCAGCAGCGCGGCCTGCTGGAGGTTGAGCTGGGAGGCGGGCTCGTTGAAGAAGATGCGCGCCGCCGCCTGCACGCCGATCGCGGTCTGTCCGCCGACCGTTCCGTAGGGCACGCTGTTCAGGTAGTTGGTGAGGATTTCGCGCTTGTTGTGACGTTCCTCGTACTTCAGCGCGAGGTCGGCCTCCACGATCTTCTGTTTGAACGTGCGCTGGTCGCCCCCGAGATAGAGGTTGCGCATCAGCTGCATGGTGATCGTCGAGCCGCCCTGGAGGGTGGCGCCGTGGGTGATGTCCTTGACGGCCGCCCGGAAGATGCCGGTGAAGTCGACGCCGTTGTGCTGGTAGAAGCGCTGGTCCTCGATCGCGACCGTGGCGTCTCTGAGACTGTTGGGGACCCGGTTGGAGGAGACCGGGCTGCGCAGCTCGTCGGACTGGATGTAACCCAGGCGGGTGCCGTCGGCCGCGATCACCTGCGAGGAGGCGCCGTTGACGATCGGCTTCAGGGCATCCAGCGTGGGCGCTTCACCGGCGGTGTGGACCACGTACCCCACGGCGGCGATGGCGCCGACGATCATGGCCGCGGCGAGGACGCCCAGACCCACGAAGAGGATGCGGGTGGGACCCGCGTGGCTGTGGCGGCGGCGCCGCTGTCGTGCTGGTCGGGACATTGCCTTGAGCTGCCACACCGAGATTACCGCGACGGAGTGTGATTTCCTGCATCCAGCGTCGGCGGGCAGACCCGCCCCGGCGTCGTGAGCAGATGAGCCCTGACACCGCCGAGATCGCGATCGTGGAGCCCCCGGCTGTGGGCGAGGCTCTCGCCTCCCCCGGTGTAGCCGCGTCGGCCGGCTTCGGCATCGCTGCCCCGGGCTGGTGGCTGCGCCTGCGAGCCGACGCGGAGCGGATGCGTGCCCTGCGCGACACCTGGCGTGCGCTGTGGACCTCGCGGCTGCTGGTCTGGGCAACTGCGGCCGCGGCGCTGCTGACAGTTGGGTTCGGGCCGCAGCGCAACGTCTTCAATCCCCCGGGCCTGACCAGGGGCTTCGGGCGCCTCGGCGATCTGCTCATCGCCCCGGCGGCCCGCTGGGATGCGGTGTGGTACCTGGTGATCGCCCGCCACGGGTACCACCCGGAGCTGGGCTCCTACACGTCCGCGCGCGCGGCCTTCTTCCCGCTCTACCCGCTGGGGCTGCGCCTGATCTCCGATCTCGGCACCCCGCCGATCCTCGCGGGTGTGCTGGTCTCGCTCGTGGCCCTGGCGGCGGCGCTCTATGGTATTCACCGCCTCACCATGCTGGAGTTGGGGATCGAAGCCGGCGCGGTGGCGCGCCTGGCGGTGCTGCTGATGGCGTTCGCGCCGATGGCCTTCTACTTCTCGGCCGTCTATTCCGAGTCGCTGTACCTGGCACTGTCGGTGGGGGTCTTCTGGTGCGCTCGCCAGGGCCGTTGGGCGGCGGCGGCGCTGCTCGCGGCATTGGCCGGCGCGACCCGCAGCGCGGGGATCGTGCTGCTGGTGCCGGTGCTGATCTTCTACCTCTACGGTCCCCGCGAGGACCGCGCGGCCGACTTTCCCGCGGCGCGCCCCTGGGTGCCCCGCTATCGCCCGCGGGCGGACCTGTTGTACGTGGCGCTGGTGCCCGCCGGGATCGCGGTGTACATGGCCTACCTGGCGGTCGCGGGGGGCGAGGCGCTGATGCCGTTCCACGCCCAAGAGGTTTGGAGTCGACATCTCGCGGGTCCCTATCTGGGGGTTTGGGATGGCGCCAAGGCGGCCTTTGCGGGCCTCCGCCAGCTGCTCTCGGGGCAGCGCGGGCACGTCTACTTCCCGCAGGCCCCGGGCAGCCCGTTCGTGAGCGCGGGCCACAACCTAATGCTGTTCGCCTTCCTGTTGGCGGCGCTCCCCGCGATCGTGGGCGTGTTTCGCAGACTCCCGCTCGCATACGGCGCCTACGTGCTGGCGGCGCTGGCCCTGCCGCTCTCCTACCCGGTGACCCCGCAACCGCTGATGTCGCTGCCGCGCTTCCTGGTGGTGCTGTTCCCGCTCGGGATCTGGCTGGCGGCGTGGCTGGTCGGCAGGCCCCGGGCAAAGCTGGGCGCGCTGGTGCTCTCGGGGCTCGCGCTGGCATTCTTCACGGCGCAATTCGCGACCTGGCACTGGGTGGCATAGGCGCGTGCGGGCGGTGCTCCTGGATGCCCTGGGCACCCTGCTGGAGCTGAAGGCTCCGTGGCCCGCGCTGGTCGAGGGGCTGGCCGAGGAGCGGGGGATCGAGATCGATGCGGGCGCGGCAGAGCGGGCATTCCGGGCCGAGATGACCTACTACCGGGCCCACCACCACGAGGGCCGTGACGCGGCGAGCCTGCTCGACCTGCGCCGAGGTTGTGCCGGAGTGCTGCACGCCGCGCTGCCCCCCGCGGCCGCGAGGGCGATCTCGGTGGAGGAACTACAGCCGCTGATGCTGGACGCGTTGTGCTTTGTCCCCTATCCCGAGGTGGCGGGGGCGCTGCACGCCCTGCGCGATCGGGGGCTGAGGCTGGTGGTGGCGAGCAACTGGGACATCTCCCTGCACCGGGTGCTGAGCGAGACGGGCCTGCGGGAGCTGCTGGACGGCGCGGTGACCTCGGCCGAGGTGGGCGCACCCAAGCCGGCGGCCGACGTGTTCGTGGCGGCCCTGGAGCTGGCGGGTGTGACACCCGCGCAGGCGGTGCACGTGGGCGACTCTCCCGAGTACGACGTGCCGGGTGCGCTGGCGGCAGGCGTGGCCCCGGTGCTGGTGCGCAGGGCGGAGGATGCGGACGCTGCGCCGTTGCTCTTCCCGGGAGTGCCGGTGCTCTCCTCGCTGGTCGAGCTTCCCGCGCTGCTGGCCTGAGAACTGCGCACTGCTGGCCTGAGAGGCTGCGCGCTACCGGCTTGAGCGACTTCGCTCGCTCGGGGCGGCCCTGCTTAAGCTGGCTAGAGCACAATGACGATGATGTCCCTCATGGAGTCCTCAGCGGCCGAGCCCCACGATCCCGACCACTCGTGGGATGAAGGCGGGTTGGGGCGGGCATCCACGGGGCCCGTCAAGAGCGGCCCCACGAGCTGGCCGGTGTGGACGGCGCCCGCGGCGCTCGTGAGCGGTCTGGTGCTGGCGGTCTTCGGCGGGCTGATCATCGACATCCCAGCGGTGATCCTGGGGGTGAGCATCAGCTCCTCGCACGTGCCCCCGGGTCTTGAGATCGCGGATACCGTCGTCCAGGACGCGGGTTTCGTGGCGGCTGCGGTGATCTTCGCTCAGCTCGGCGGACGCACCGTGCGGGCCTGGCAGTTCGGTCTGCGTCCCACTCGCCTGTGGCGCGCGATATGGATGATGGGGGCCACCCTGGTGGGCTTCCTGGTGTTCAGCGCGGTGTGGCTGGCGGTGCTCGGCTCGACCGAAAAGGAGAAGCTGCTCAACACGCTGGGGGCGAACCAGAGCACCACTCTGCTGCTGCTGAGTGCGGGCCTGACGTGTGTGGTGGCCCCGATCTGCGAGGAGATCCTGTTCCGGGGCTACATCTTCCCGGCACTGGGCAACTGGAAGGGGCCGTGGGTTGCGGCGGTGCTAACGGGGCTCATCTTCGGCGCGATCCACGCGGGCTCCGCGCCCGCGGTGGACCTCGTGCCGCTGGCGGCCCTCGGTTTCGGTCTCTGCGTGCTCTACCGGGCGAGCGGATCGCTCTACCCCTGCATCGTGCTGCACCTGCTGAACAACTCGCTGGCCTTTGGTCAGTTGGAGAACTGGGATTGGCAGATACCGGTGCTGATGTTCTGTGCGCTGGCGAGCGTGGCGCTGCTCGCGCTCGTGCTGAGCCGCACGGGTGTGCTCGCGGAGGAGCCTGTCGTCATCCCGGCCACATAGGATCGACCCATGATCCCCGCTCCCCCCACCCCACCCCCGGCGGCGCCCGTCGCCGGCGCCCTTCAGTTCACGATCCAGCACGCCCATGGCCGTCCGGCTTTTGCGCTGGCCGGCGAACGGGTGGTGGCGCGCGGCGTGGTGATCCCCTTCGTGGCGGGCCAGAAGGTCGTGGTGCGCTTCTATCGCAACGGCCGCAAGGTCGCGGTCAAAGAAGTGAGCGTGCTGCCGGTGGGCAACGGCGCGGGCCAGTTCCATATTGGTTATGTGAGCGCTCGCCCGGGCTTGGTGAGCGTGCGCGGCGAACACGCGGCCACACCGGAGCTGGGGGCCTTTACGGCGATCTCGAAGAACGTGCGCTTCGTGAGCGCCGAACTGCCCGCCGGTGGTCGGGGTCCGGCGGTGAGGCTCTTGCAGTCCGAGCTGAAAGGCCTGCACTATGCGGTGCCCCTGAATGGTGTCTTCGACGAAGCCACCCAGCGAGCGGTGGTGGCCTATCGCAAGCTGACGGGTCTGCCGCGCGTCACGGGCACCAACCGGCGGTTGTTCAGCCTGCTCCAGCGTGGGGCGGGCCGCTTTCGGGTGCGCTACCCCGGCGACGGCGAACATGTCGAGGCTGACCTCACGAGGCAGGTGCTCGCCGAGATCGAGCCCGGGGGGCGGGTGCGAAGGATCTACACGATCAGCTCCGGCAAGCCCTCCACCCCGACGGTGATCGGGCGCTTCCGGGTCTACATGAAGACCCCCGGGACGAACGCCAAGGGGATGGTGGACTCCAATTACTTCATCCGCGGCTACGCGATCCACGGCTACGCCGAAGTGCCCAACTACGCGGCGAGTCACGGTTGCCTGCGGGTGCCGGTTCCCGACGCCGCCGCGATCTACGGCTGGGTGCGGGTGGGGGATCCGGTCGACGTCTACAACGAGAGCGGCGGCGGCAGCCACAGCGTTCGCGGCAACGCCGGACCCTGATCGGCGCTGCTCAGTCGCGCAGCGCGCGGGCGAGAAAGCTGAGCAGGAAGCCGTAGAGGGCGAGGGTCAGGGCGAGGTTCGCCAGCCGCAGACCCCACTGACTGTCGATCCCCGAGGTGATGGTCGAGAACGGTGAGGTGACTTCTTCGGAGGCTTCGTCGATCACCTTGTGAACGGTGCTCTTGTGCTCCGGGTTCGAGGTGGGAAGCGTGGTCTCGCCGGTGGGAGGGCCGCTGCTGTTCACTTCGTTCTGCTGGTGGTTGGAGGCGTTGGTGGCCTGATGCACCACGAAGATCGCGAACGAGGCGATCACGATCAGGCAGGTGATGCGAGAGACCAGCCGCAGCAGAGCGGCGATCGGGGAAGACAAACCTGTGGCCACGGAGCTAGATTAGTTGGAGACGTGGACGAGCTGGCCGAACATACGATCGAGCGCCGGGTCGCGCGCGAGCTGCTGCTCTCCGAGCTGCGCGAGCACGCACTGATTCTGGGAGCGGTCACGCTCACCAGCGGGGCCCAGGCCGACTATTACGTGGACGCCAAGCGCGCCATCCTGCGCCCACCGGGTTTCGGGGCCCTGGCTCGGCTGGTGGCGGCACAGGCGCAGGACTGGGGGGCCACCGCGGTGGGTGGAATGACGATGGGCGCCGACCCGGTGGCTTGTGCGGCGCTCGCGGGAGGGGCACAGGCGAAGGTGTTCTTTGTGCGCAAGGACGCCAAGGACCACGGGCTCCAGCGCCGCATCGAGGGACCGCTGCTGACGGAGACGGACAGGTGCATGGTGGTCGAGGACGTGGTGACCACGGGCGGCTCGACGCTGGCCGCGATCGAGGCCCTAAAGGACGCGGGACACACGATCTGCGGGGTGGTGAGCGTGCTCGATCGCCTGGCGGGTGGAGGTGAGGCGATCCAACTGGCCGCCGGTGCCCCCTATGTGGCGCTGACCACGATCGACGAGATCCACCCCGAGCGCACGGATCGCGACCGTGGCTGAGGAGATCGACGAGTCACCGGAGGCCCAACCGGCGGTGCGGGCGGCCACTGCGGCCGACGTGCCCTTGCTGCTGGAGCTTTTCGCCGAACTGGCCGAGTACGAGCAGCTCACCGAGGAGCTTCAGGCCACCGCAGAGCAGTTGAACACGGCCCTGTTCGGCCCCCAGCCGCAGGCCGCGGCGCTGATCGCGGAGTACGGCGGGGAGGCGGTGGGCTACGCGGTCTACTTCCCGACGTTCTCGAGCTTCCTGGCGAGCACGGGAATGTGGCTCGAGGATCTCTACGTGCGCCCGGCCCACCGCGGCGGCGGCGTGGGTCGCGCACTGATCGCAGCGGTAGCGGCCCGCACCCGCGAAGCGGGGGGCAAACGTCTCGAGTGGGCCGCCCTCGACTGGAACGAGCTGGCTCTGAGCTTCTACAGCCACCTCGGCGCGGAGCAGATGGGCGAGTGGATAACCCACCGCGTGACCGGAGGGACCCTGGACGCACTGGCGCAGGAGTCCGCGGCACTACCGCTGGCGCGGCGACGGTAGCCTTGCCCCACACACCCCGCACCACGGACCAGCCCTCGTAGTCCAATGGATAAGACGACCGCCTCCTAAGCGGTAGATCCAGGTTCGACTCCTGGCGGGGGCATCGGTGTGAATGCCCTGCGGTCAAGCGGATTTGCTTAGTGAGGGCGCTTGCCGGTGAACTGGGCGGGGTTGCTGTTTTGGGCTCCAGTGCCCAATGGTGCCCAATCAACTGCGCCGACGAGTGCCCGTAGGCGTGCTCTGGCGCTGCCGTCGCGGCGCATTCCGTGGCGGTAGACGCGCAGAGTGAAGCCGGGATCGGCGTGTCCGAGCTGGTCCATGACGCTGCCCGGATCGACGCCGAGGGCGACGAGGATCGAGGCAAAGGTGTGGCGTAGCTTGTGCGGGGTCAGGCCTTCGGGTAGTGGAACGTCGCCTGCCTCGGTCAACTTCTCGTTCGCGCGCTCCACCGCCTTGTCGAGCACGCGGCGTCGGATGTTGCTCTGCTTAGGTTCAATCCCGATTTCGGTGGCGAACACGTAGTCGTAGGGAGCAGTGCCCGAGGTCTGTCCCCTATAGGCGTGCAGCTCGTCGTGGAGTGTGGGCAGGAGGTCGATCTCCCGGACGCCTGCGTCGGTCTTCGACGCGCGGATGGTGATCAGGTTCCCGATGAGATCCACGTCTCTCCACTGCAGAGCGGTCAGCTCACCGATTCGCAGACCGGCGAACACGAGCGTCGCGAGCAGTGCGCGCCGATGGGCCGGGCCTCCCTTCTGGTCGTGGCCTCCTTTCAGCTTCGCGTGTTGGTCGAGTTCGCCTGCGGCGTCGAGCAAGGCCCGTATGTGCTCGGCACGGTCGAGCCAGACCGGGATTGCCTTCTGGGTCCTCAGGCGCCGTCGCCGTCCCTTGGCGGGGTTTGCCTCGATCAGCCCGTACTCGACGGCGACCTCAAGGATCTGACCCAGCCTGGTGATGGTCTTGTTGACGCTCGTGGCCGAGAGGGCGCGACGTGGGCGGCGCAGCTTGCGGCAACGCTTGTCCACGTACTCATCGATCAGCGGCTTTCCTTGGGCGGCCGCCGCCTCGATCGCCTGGCCCTCTGCGACCTTCGCGTGGCGGTAGCGATCAACCTCGCGCGCTGTGATCTGGCTCAGTCGGTGATCGCGGAAGAACGGCAGCAGATGGCAGGTGAGCTGCCATTCATAGTCAAGCTGGGTCTTCTCCCGCCACTCTCCCTTGGTGCCTTCGAACCATTCCGAGGCGAACTCGTGAAAGCTCGGGTCCGGGTTGATCTCGGCGGCTGACTCGGGTGACGGCGGTACCCAGGCGCCACGCTCGACGTCGGCCATGACATGACGGAGAGCCCGCTCTGCCTTCTCTCGGCTCCAGCCTTCCTCGGCGGTGCCGAGCGTCTGGTACCGCCTACGTCCGTCGGCCCGGAAGCGGAGTGCCCACACACCGCTGTTGCGCCTCACCACTTGTCCGGTGGCGGGTCGTGGCATCAGGCGCCCTTCTGTGTGCGCGGGGCCTCCCGCAATGCGGCGAGCAGCTTTGCTCCGAGGCCTTTGATGGAGAGCAGTTGCTCGTCGCTCATCGCGTCGATTTGGGCGAGGGTTGTTATTCCTGCTTTTGGGAGGACGTAGCGGAGGTGGGCTGGTAGGGGTTTGAGGATTGCTGCGAGGTCGGGTTCTGGTTCCTGGCCTTGCCTGGGTGGGTCGTGAACGAGTGAGCCGACTGGGAGCAGCCGCCATTCAAGGCCCATGTCGGGTGGCTCGCTCGGGGTGCCTTTCAGTAGTGCGCGGGCGCGTTCAAAGCAGCCGTCATCGCTTTGGGCTTCGATGCCCATGCGGTTATCGCCCGCGTTTGAGGGGACGCAGAAATGCAGTGTCGGGCGGGCTTCCTCTGCCCAGCGCGCATCAAGGACGCTGTTGCGTCGGCGTCTGATCGTGACCGGGAGTTCGGCGTAGTCCTCGCCGTAGAGACAGGCCCCACACCAGTCGCAGAGGATCCTATAGCCCATGTCCGCGTCCCCTCGGGCCGGGGGTTCTGAGGGGGGGTCTCATATGCAGACCATCTCTAGGGAGTCCAGGTATCGCGTGGCCTCAGTGGCCCACACCGCAAGTCTCGGGCTGCTAGTGGTCTCGATGACCTTCCCCGCCTCAAGCAGCCGGATGGCGTGGCGGAGTACATCGGGTGGTGCGTCGTAGATCTCCCGCCGTATTTCGTTGAAGGTCCAGAGGCGGTCGTGGTCGTCGCTGAGCAGGATTAGGACGACGCTGCGCTGAATGACCCCCAGGTCGGTGATGTTGCCCATCTTCGGTTCCTCCTTGGGATTGGAGGTTCCGTGAGAACTGCTCTTGGCCTGTAGGCGACGCGTGTGTCTTGGTAGCGTGGCCTGCGTGCCGGGAGCCTTGAACTCTCGGTGCCACGCCCCCGGCTGTTTGCGCAGCGCGGGGGCACTATGTTTGTCGGGCCGACGATAACGCAGGTTAGCTAAACGTGCAAGGTTGATTGTGAGTACGGTGCCCAAGACGGACGACCCAACAGACCCCGACGCTGCCAGAGACCAAAAAGTCCTCGGGCGTGCGCTGCGCGCGCTCCGCGACCGGGCCGGCATGACCCAGGAGGAGCTGGCCAGTCGGGCAAAGACGACCGACACGTATGTCTCGCTGGTCGAGAACGGGCACCGTGGCTTGCGCTGGCACACCGTCATGCGGCTCCTACGCGCCCTTGGCGCAAGCGCCAAAGCACTCGGCGAAGAGGTAGACAAGCACGACTCGGCTTGAGGCCAAGCCAAAGGTCCGGAGTAGCCGGCCAGAGCAACGAAAAAGACCCCTCATGTCGCCGTTTGCCTTCGCACCGGCAAGAGACCCGAGCGATGCGACTGACCGTCGCCAGAAGCCGATGAGCGACGCCCACGGACCTTCTCCATCGCGGACGGGGATGACCCTGTGGTCGCGCGGCGCGTGAGGACTTCCCGGGCAAGCTGAGCGTCGAATCGGAGCCGTGGCTTTGAGCCGGTCCCAAGTCGGATAGCTCCCAGCTCCTCGCGGTGCTCGTACACCCAGGAGCGATCGACGCCGAGTTCAGCGGCGAGGGTCGCAGCATCCACGAGCCGCCCACCACTCGCGGGCGAGTTGTTCACGTTGTGAAGGAGCTGGACGACACGTAACGCGACGGCCTCAACCCACAACTCATCGATCGAGCCGTCTGGCGAGGGTGGCGTAGGGTGTTCCTTGAAGCCCACGCTGTTAACTGACCGTGAGCAGCACGAAACGGCCAACGAATTCCAAAATCGTCGGCCGTCCCGCCAGCACAGGCAGGCTCGTTCGCCGCCAAGAATCAACCGAAGCCTGCTGCGTCAGCCCCGCGACCCGTGCTCCTTACCCCTCGGCAGGCTGCCGTTGTCGCTGCGCTGCGACTGCCTGTACAGACCTGATGCACGGCTGTGCGATTGCTGTCTTGCGGCTGCCGCGCGGCATCAGAAATCTCGTGGCCGTTCCAGGGCGCTCACGGTCATTAACCATGTGATGACCGCTTCGAGCATCCCGGCTGATCGCGGCGCGGGGTATGCCCGGTACCTGGAGGGCAAGACCGTTGCCCCGGAGCGTGGGGACTACTACCTCACCCCAGACGGTGAGCTGACCCAGGCCCCAGGACGGTGGCTCTCAGACCCCGAGACCTTGCGACGCCTCGGCATCGAGGGCAGTAGGCAGGTGCGGGGCGCTGACTTCGTTGCGCTGATGGAAGGCCGCCACCCCGAGACCGGCCGCTGGCTCAGACCAGAGGGCGCCGGGGGAGGACGCGGCGGCGGAATCGACGTGACGTTCAGCGCCCCGAAGTCGGTGTCCGTGGTATGGGCGCTGGCGGACCCGTGGCAGCGCGAGGCGATCGAGGCCGCACACGCCCGCGCGGTCGAACGCTCCGTGCAGTACATGCGCGAGCAGGTCCCCCTCGTCAGACGCCGCATCGACGGGGTCGTGGTCGAGGAGCCCGCACGGGATGTGATCGCCGCCGAATACCGCCACACCACCGCTCGCGGAGTCGCTGGCGCCCAAGCACCAGACCCCCAGGTACACAGCCACGTCGTCATCACAGGCGTAGTACGCCAGGACGATCGCATCGCCGCGGTGTCCTCCCGGCCTGTGTTCCGTGCGGCACGGGAGGTGGGCGCCTACTATCGCTCCGCGCTCGCCGGAGAACTTGCCCGGGAGGGGTATGCGATCCGGCAGGCGACGGGGAAGGACGGCCGGTACTTCGAGATCGCGGGCGTACCCGCTGGATTGATTGATGAGTTCTCTAAGCGCTCCCGAGAGGTCGCCCACGCGGCCGAGCGGTTCCGTGCTCGCTACGGCCGCGCGCCAGAACGCGGAGAGCTACGCAACCTCGCCCTAGAGAACCGCCGCTCAAAAACGCTCACAACCCGCGGCGACCTGGAGCGCGTCTGGCAGGAGACCCGACAGCGCCACAACTTCGGGCCGGACGAGGCCCTACAGCTCCTCGCCACCGCCCCGCCCCGGATCACGCGCGCTGTTGAGGAGCGCATCCAGGAGCGCTTGACCGACCGCCAGGCGATCTTCGACCCCCGCGTCCTGCGGGCCGTTGCCTTGGAGCAGACCGCCGGAGAGATGACACCCGAGCAGGCGATAGCCGTCACACAGGAGATGGTTCGCGACCGGCAGGTGATCCCCCTTGAAGGCGGACGCATGACCACCCTCCCCGTCCGCGCACAAGAGCAGGCAATCGAACGCCGCGCCACCCAGCTCTCCCAGCCCGCCGGACGAGACCCCGGCCAGGCCGCACGAGCCAGCGCCATCCGTGAAGTCGCCGAACGCATCTCCTCGCCCCTCACCCCCGAGCAGCAGCAAGCCCTCCAGACAATCACCGGACCCGAGCGCCTAACCGTCCTCATCGGACCCGCAGGCACCGGCAAGGGAGTCATCATCGATGTTGCTGCTCGCGCTGAACAGCTCGCCACCCGAACCACGATCGGCGTGGCCGTCTCCGGGTCAACGGCTGAGCGGCTGGGAGTAGACAGCCCCGCCCTGCAGGGCCACACCATGACGCTTGACTCGCTCGTCGCACGCGCCAACACCGGCAGCATCCACGTAGACCAGAACACCACGATCATCCTCGACGAGGCAGGCATGACCGACCACACCCGCCTTGACAACCTCACCCGCCTCGTCGAGCACTCAGGCGCAAAGCTGATCGCGGTCGGTGACGGAAAGCAGCTCCCCTCCATCGGCCCCGGCGGCATGTTCGACCGCCTCGCCCACCACGCACCCACCGCCGAACTCCAAGACATCCACCGCACCCACGACCCCACAGAGCGAAAGGCATGGCAAGCACTGCGCGCAGGAGAACCCGAGAAGGCACTCGCGCACTACCTCACACGCGGACAACTACACCTCACAGACACCCGCGACCAAGCAGCCGAGAACGCCGTCCAAGCCTGGGGCACACTCACCCATGAACACCAAGACATCCGCCAGGTCGCGTTGATCGCTGACGGGTCAAACCAGGAGATCGACCGCCTCAACGCCCGCGCGCAGCACCTCCGCAGCCAACGCGGCGAGCTCGGACACCAAGAGATCCCCCTCCCAGACATCCACTACGGCATCCGCCAAGGCGACCTCATCACCTTCACCCGCCAACACCGCCAACCCGGACAGCCAAGGGTCGAGAACGGCACCCGCGGCGAAATCACCACCATCACCCTCCACGCCGTCACGATCGCGCTCGACGGATCAGACCGCCACATCCACCTCCAACACCCAGACCTTGACGCCCTCCGTTTGGCCTACGCACAGCACGTCTACCGCCAGCAGGGCGCCACCGTCGAACGATCCATCATCCTCACCGGCGGATGGCAGACCAGCCAAGAGACCACCTACGTCGAGGCAACCCGCGCCCGCCACGGAACCGACTGGTACATCGCCCGCGACCAGCTCGGCGAAGAAGGCACCGACATCAACCGCATCCACCAACTCGCCACCAACATGCGCAACAGCCGCCAACAAACCCCATCCCTGAAATACCGCGAACTCCTCGACCCCGCGCTAGACCGCGACCCCATCGCCCGCCTCCTAGACCCCCTCCGCGCCCTATACCACCACACACGCCCAACGCGCGACCCCGACATAGAACGATCACGCTGAACGACACTCAGGTGTACCCGGCGTCTGGCGGTAGAACGGGTACGCGGTCTAACCTCTGCATCGGCAAGGCGCATAGGCGATCTCGATCAATCACCACCCCGATGGGCCAGCCATCGTTCTAGCTTCGAGTCCTTCCGAGCGAGATACACGGTCCCGCTAGCCAGCACGTAGGGATAGGCGGCTCCTGGCCCAGAGGCCTCTTCCTGTGCATGATCAAGGTCGATATATGCCCTCAACGATTCGCCATCTTGAAGTCGGTGGGGAGCTGGCTCTATGTTCAGAGGAAGCCGAAATGGCCTCTGTTCATGTAGCCACTCAGGGAACTGATGCCGTTTGGGAGTGGTCGTCAGTAGGACGATGCCTACCTCATCGATCTCAACAGGCCGCCGTCGCGCCGTGACGATGATTGATAGGCCCTCGCGCGGCGACCCACGGCCGTCGTCACCGGTAACTTCGCCCCACTTGGCCACGATTCGGGGTCGGCGAAGAAGCCCCGACATGTTGATCACGAGCGCCACAAGCGCCACGAGGAGAGAGACAATTGAAAGTGTCATGGCTGTGTTCGCCTGAGCATCCGATCGCAACCAGATACTTCTGCTCATGGACCCTGTGCAGATTTACGAAACCACAATCTACAACCGCGACCATCGCGGCGAGCAGTTCACGTTCTTGACGGTGCCAAGACGCTCCATCGAAGGCAACGAGACGCCCTCGATCAGCGCACTGGGAGAGACCCTTGGGGTCCTGTTCATAAATGAGAGCCCAAGGGCATTCCGGCGCAACCTGCGCCCGTGGGGGCTACCCTTCCTGATAGATGGCGCGTTGGGCCGCCGACAGTCATTTCACATCTACTTCGATCCTGACACACCATTTGGCGAGAAGCAGGGCCCTTCGCCGTTCGCAGAGTACCTAGCCTTTGAGGCTCTTGTGCCTTTCGAGTCCTCACCGTTGGGGTCGAAGGCTCTCGCAACGTTGGTCGGAGCGACGGCATCAGCGGGAGCTGGGCTCGGATACGCCGCAAACGGAGACCCGATAGTGTTGATAACGGTGCCTGCTGGGATAGTTGTCGCCGGGGCAGCTCTCGGCATAGGTGCTGGCGTGGCAACCGGCCTCGCCGAAGGCATCCGGCACCAGCTCCGATCGCTTATGGGCGTGGTGGACGACCTCTCGCCGCCACCCGACGACGACAAATGAACCTTCACCGAGGGGCGCGTGTGGCGGCGTCTACTTCATGGCTGCAGGGTCGCTTGATAGGCGATCCACTCCGTGGAGGCGAGCGGCGCTCCCGACGAGCGCACCCAATCTCGCGAGCTTCTATCAACGCTGGGGCCACCGCAAGAAACCCTGGAGTGTCCGTGCCGTTGCGGTAGGACTGGCCGGGAGGCGTAGGCGCGGGCACGATCCCCGAACCGTCGCCCCACGTCTAGCTCGAATCGTCGTGTCTACCGATATTTGCTATGGCGTAGTCTTGCCGGCATGCCTTCGCACAACGTTGCATCCTTCGCAAATGAATTAAGCGCGAAGCTCGCGACGCGCTCGCGGCATGTCTGCGTGTTTCTAGGCGCGGGTGCAGCACGAGCCTGTGGGCTACCAGATGTCTCGATTCTTCAGGCGAGCGTGCTTGCCTCGCTTAACCCCGAGCAAAAGGCAGCATTTGAGAAGCAGTTGGATGGTCGGAACCTTGAGCAGGCCCTCAGTCGGTTGCGCCGGATAGCCGCCCTCTTGCGCGGAAGCGATGGAAAGGTCGACGACCTGACGAGCGAGGAGGCCGTAGACCTCGATCGCTCGATTTGTCGTTCCATCGTCTCATCCCTCGACCTTAAGGAGGCCAACCTCGTCCCAATGCTTAGATTTGCGGCGTGGGCAGCACGAACTGACTATCTGCTTCCGCTTGAGTTGTTCAGCGTCAACTATGACCTCCTCTTGGAGACCGCACTAGAGGCGCTGGGTGTCCCCTATTTTGACGGCTTCTCTGGAGCGCTCCGTGCACGGTTTCGCACAGAGATCGTCGAGGCCGAGGCAAGTTCCCCAGGCGGTCTGCCCGCGTTCATCGTCCGCCTGTGGAAGTTGCACGGCTCAGTCCACTGGGCATGGGAGGAGACTGAAGTTGTGCGTTTGGGAGTGCCCGTCGTGAACCAATATCCGGCAGCCATATATCCGTCCGATATGAAGTACGATGAGTCTCGGCGCGTTCCGTTCGTAGTGCTACAGGATCGCTTTCGGCGCGCGATGCAGCACCCGGAGACGTTAATGATGGTCGCTGGCTATTCGTTTGGCGATGAACATCTCAACGAGATGATCTTCGACGCCGCCCAGCGCCGACCGCGCTCCGAGTTCACCGTGTTCTGCCACAGCGGGATTCCTGCCGTCGTCGCTGAGAAGGCACTCTCGACGCCAAATCTTCAAGTGCTTGCCGCGGGAGAGGCAGTCATTGGGGGAGTGCGCGCCAACTGGAGCGCGCCAACCGATACGCCGGACGACTTGTGGATTGACGACGCTTTTGGACTCGGCGACTTCCGGCGGCTCGCCACATTCTTGGCGCGCAGTTCACCCCCACAAGGGGAGCTACAAGAGCGTTTGGCCGAACTCCTTGCTGTCGCCGTCGGCCACGCAGATGCCTGACCGCGACCCAACACGGATTGGAGCTGTGCGCCACGTTCTCGGTGCCCAGATCACGGTCGCGCTCGACACAGATCTCGCTGGTGTCGCGCCGATTTTTCGCGGGCATCTACAGCCCATCGGCCAGATCGGATCGCTCGTGCGATTTCCACAGGGTTTGGTCGACCTCTTGGGCCAGGTTTCGCTGCTCGGTATTTCCGAGCTAGCGGGAGTACAAGCCCCAGCGGACGTGGTGCAGACGGGCGAGCGCTGGTTACAGGTCCAGCTCTTGGGGCAGATCGACCGAGCGACCCATCGATTTCAACGAGGTGTTGGCTCTTATCCCGGTCTCGATGACCCCGTGCATTTCGCGACCGCAGAGGATCTCCACGCTGTCTTTCCACCGGATGGGGAGGATCACCTGCGGCTGGGACGACTGGCAGCGGCCGATGAGGTCCCGTTGTGCTTGCACGCTGGTCGATTCGTAATTCGCCATGCAGCGGTTGTTGGATCGACCGGCGCAGGAAAGACGAGCGCAGTCGCCAGCATTCTCCAGGGCTTTGCACGCCGCGGTTGGCCAGCCGCAAACATCGTAGTAATCGACCCACATGGTGAGTATCCAAATGCGCTAGGGCAGGAGGCATCAGTGCTATCTGTCCTCTCAGCTAACGCCGAAAGTCGTCTTAAGGTTCCGTATTGGGCCCTCCCAGCCATCGACATTCTTGAGGTATTTGCGGGAGCGCGTGGAGGAGCGACGACCCGGAGCCGCTTTGAGGAGCTTGTCGCCCAAGCGCGGCGAGACTTCGTCGCTCGCGCGACGTGGCTGCACCTTGATCCGACGGCGGTTACCGCAGACACACCTGTGCCCTTTGAGCTCCGGCCGATTTGGCATCAACTGGATTACGACAACAATGAAACGAGAATGGAGCCTAAGCGGCCCAACACGGTCTGCGAGGAGGATCGCGGTGATCCCGAGACGCTCGTGCCCGCGCGATTTCGCGCGTACGGACAGGGCGGTGCCGCCCCGTTCAAGGGACCAATGCACGGCACTCACGGGAGCTTACCCGAGCTACTCAGACTCGGATTGTTTGACCCCCGCTTGCAGTTCTTCCAAGAGCCTGCAGCCGACGTTGAAGGACCTGATCCTCTCATCGGTGTCATGGCTACATGGCTGGGAGGCATAAAGCCGGTCTCGGTGCTCAACTTCAGCGGGGTTCCGGCTCGAGCTAGCGAGCTAGCGATCGGCGTCGTCCTGAATCTCCTTTTTGAGGCCGCAGTCCGCACGCCGCCCGATGGTGTCGGCATAGGACGACCAAGACCGGTGCTGATTGCTCTTGAGGAGGCACACCGCTATCTCGGCGCCGATGCAGCAGCTATGGCTGCTGATGCCGCGAACCGGATAGCGCGAGAGGGCCGCAAGTACGGCGTCGGTCTGCTTCTGATCACACAACGCCCGTCCGAGTTGCCGGATACTGCTCTGGCGCAATGCGGCAGCCTAATTGCGTTGCGACTCTCCAACTCTGCTGACCAGGCAAGAATCCGCGCCGCGCTGCCGGATACCGTTGCAGGACTGGCTGACATTCTTCCGTCGCTACGAACAGGTGAGGCCATCGTCACGGGAGAGGCGGTCGTGCTCCCTGCGCGTGTCCTAGTTGATCCACCAGATCCGATGCCGCTGGCTGAAGACCCAACCCTCGCATCATGGCGACGGGAGGCGACAGTACCTGACCTTGCGCCGGCAGTCGCGGCCTGGCGAGGCGCCTATGATGTCACTCAATGATTGACTGGCAGTCAGTAACCGGGTCAGACCGCATCGTGGCCGAGGCGTACCTGCCTGAGCACGAGGTGATCCTGGTTCGGTTCCCAGATGGCGTGGAGTGGAGCTATTCTGCCTGTCCGGCGGACGTGTGGGAGGCGTTCACCGCGCCCAATCAATCGCGCGGTCAGTTCATCGCCAGGGTGCTGGATGCTAAGCCTAACGGGCGCTGGCTAGAGTAAGCCCGGGCCGCTCGGGCCGATGCGACCGGCTTTGAGATCGGCTACGAGTTCTGCTCTGCTCTCTCGCACCGAGGAATCCCTGTCAGCTCGCCACATCCTCCAAGGAGCCGACGAAGCCGGCGGGGTCGATGACCGATATCCCGTCCAGCTCGGCGTCGAGCAGGTCACGGTCGAGCGACACCAGGACATCGGCCCGCGTTGCTTGCATCAGCGCGACGAGATAGTCGTCGTCGGGATCGCGCACTCTCGGGGAGGATGGCTCAGTGGGGTCCGGGTGGTGCTCGCTCCGGGCACTGAATCCAGCGACGTAGGCTTCGCCTCTTCCTTCGCTGGCCCAGCGCGCGAACTTGGGTCGCGACAGAACCTCCCGAAGCTCGGCCAACAGCAGCGGCGATACGACGAGGGCGAAGCGACGATCGCGCCAGGCGTCCACCAGGCGACCAGAACCAGCGTTCGGGTCACCGATAAATGCCGAGACAAAGACGCTTGGGTCTACGACTGCGCGAATCACGCAGCCTGGCTGCGTGCCCGTCGCACTGCTCGCACTTCTTCGACCGCTAGCCGGTCAGCTTCGGCGGCCTCCAGTGTTCCCTGCGCTCGCGCGTCCTCTAGCGCATGTAAGCCGAGGAATACGGCGAGCGCATCCTCCACGACCTCTACGTCGCTCTTGCCGGCCTCGCCGTTGTCCTGCTGGCGTGCCCGGCGGATAAGCTCCTCATCGAGCATCAGATTGATCTTGCGCGTAGCCACAGTGCTCCTCAGGATACCGCGCACCCGCGCCATACTCGCACGATTTCCGCGCCGTGTGCGTGGCGTTTGGGCACCAGCTCCGTTCTAGTGCCCAAACCCCGTCAAATCGTGCCCAATCCGCCGATATCTGGCGCCGAACCAAGAGCCCGAAACTCGTTCCAAGCAAAGGCATTCCGGCCAATTCCGCCGCCCAACAAACCATCCTCCTAAGCGGTAGATCCAGGTTCGACTCCTGGCGGGGGCATCGCTCTCGGTGTCCAGTATTCAAGCGGTGTTTGCGCGTTTGGTCTGGTCGGTTAGAACGTCAGCGAGGGTGCCGTTTTGGGCTCCAAGCGGCCCCGAGGGGTGCGTGTGGTGACGTCTACTTTATGGCTGTGGGGTCGCTTGGTAGGCGATCCACTCCGTGGCGGAGAGTAGCGCTCCCTCTCGGCTTAGCTGACGAAGTGGCCGCACCAGGCGGCGACGGCAACAAGGCCTGCGAACCGGAGTGGCTGCGGTAGATGTTTGGCTCAACGATTGCGTCGCAGTGCCTGAACTTCCTGAACTGCGAGCCGGTCAGCCTCGTGGGTCTCCAGTGCTCCTTGCGCCCGTGCTTCATCAAGAACTCGCACGCCGCGGACCACGTCGATCTCGTTCTCCACGACCCGTCCGTTGCTCATGCCGGGCTCGTTGTTCTGGTGCCCGGTCCGGCGAACTTGTTTTGCGGGTCGAGACTCACGTTGCGCCTACCCATCGTGCGCTCAAGATAGCGTGCCGTGCCCGTGTCCTTGCTCTGGAGCTTGAAACACCATCAGCGACCCGATTGGGCCCTACCCACCAGCACCGTGGAACCTTGTCGTGGCCGATCAGCTGAGCGGTGCTGGTGCCTACGCTGGGAGACAGGAACCGCTTACGCAAACCGCAAAGATCCGCCAGGACTGAAAACCCCATGACCGTGACCATCGGCAGCCTGACCTTCGACCGCGCCTCCTACGACGACCGGGGCGATGTCCTATACCTCCACATCGGGGATCGCCAGGAGGCTGCCGAGAGCGAGGAGACTCCCGAGGGGCATGTGCTGCGCTTCAACGCCCAGGGCGAGATCATCGGCCCGACGATCATCAACGCGAAGTGGTTGCTCCAGCGCGACCGTGCCATCAACGTCACGATCCCGGAGCACGTCGCCGTCAGCCCGGACGCTTTGGCCGAGGCGCTGGCCGCAGCCTGATTTGCGTAGATGCCCAGCTAGCTTCGCATTGACTGGCAGCCCCTTACCCGAGATGAGGTGCGGTAGAGGGAGCACGGCTCACCTTCGCTGGCCAGCACAGCACGGCACTCGCATACGCACCGAGCTTGACCATCGATAGGTGGCAGGTCGTCGAGGTCAACGCGGATCGCCCACTCACAATCAACGAGTACCACGGGCGCTACGCCGAGCCGCTGCTGGGGTTTACGGTCTTTGTGTCAGATCGTCCAGACGCGCTAAGTTCGGAGATCCTCGTTGACTCGTCGCTCAAGGTCCACGTTGAGGTATGGCTGAGAATCTGGTGTAGGTGGTGGCCTGACCTCGGACAATTGTCTTCTAGGCGTCCGCTCATTTGGGCAGAATCGAAGCAATGGAGACGGCGACGGACCCCCTCGGACGCGAGATACACCTGACCGATGAGCGGTGGGCCCACATCATTGACGGCCACCCCTACATGGCGCCCTTCCGTGCAGAGGTGCTTCGGGCGGTCCAGGCACCCACCGAGCGAATAGAGCAGCCGCGTCCTGGCCAGGACTGGTTCTACCTCCAGAATGCCGGGCCCAGTCGGTGGCTCAAGGTCGTAGTAGCCTTTGACGAAGACTCAACTGGGAGCATCCGTACAGCATTCCCTAGGAGAAGCAAGCCATGACCGTCCACATCGGGCCCTACATCTTCGATTGCGTCCGCTACGACCACGACGCCGATGTGCTCTACCTCTCCCAGGGCGACCCCGCTCGCGCCGTCGACTTCGACGAGACCCCAGAAGGACACGCCGTCAGCTTCGACCAGAGCGGCGATCTAGTCGGCCTCACGTTGATCGATGTCCGCAAACTCCTTGACGAGGCGGACGGCGACCTTCTGCTTGAGCTTCCCGCCAAGGCCAGCCCAGCAGACCTCAAGCTCGCCCTGGCATAGCCCTACCTCGCCTTGGGTAGCCCTCGTCTCACTGCCCAAATCCTGCCGAATCGCTCTCCCAGTCCCCGTATCGGGATTGCCTGCTATTGGGCAAGGCGTCTATGCGATAACGAGAGGCGCAAACTCGATCGTCTCGGCGACTCCATCTGGGAGTCGATAGGTCGTGCGCATCCCATGGAACTGCTCGTTCCACTCATACGGCCCCTCTACCAGCTGGATTGGCTCCGGCGTGCCGGTATCCTCGCGCCACTTCTTCGCGGTTCGACCGCTGGTGCGATGGAGGCTACGCACACTCTCTACGGTAAGGCTGAGGGTCCGCGCGATGTCATCGAGCGTGTAGCCCTGCCCGTAGCGCCTCTCGATACGCGCGGCGGCTCCGAAGACCTTACGAGCATTGTTGCTTAGATAGTCGCGCCAGTAGCGCTCTACGGCACCATCATCCACCGAACCGCTCGACTGGACTACAGCTCCCTCGGCGCTGATGATGGTGACGTCGGTTCCCTCGGGCACCGTGATCTTGATCTCTACTGTGGGCATGGGGACTCGCTTCGTTTCGCATGTTCCCGAACTCTTACAGATAGTGTAGGTGACCTTTGCTCACCTGTCTACCTTTACCGAAAACGTGTCAGGCCGCGAGTTAGATGTTTCCGGCGCCCATTGGTGTTTTCCACGTGCTCTGGAGTCCCGTTCAACTCACTCACCAGCTCGACTGCCGTCATAGGAGTCAGTGGGTGTCTGATGGAGCCGAGCCTGCGTAAACGACGAGGACCACCACCTGGTCGTCGTCGCCGCGTGGGTAGCAGTTCTTTGACGACAGCACGAATGTCTACCCTCGCATGAGGGTGCGTGTGGGGCGCCTACTCCATCTGTGTTGGTCGCTTGATAGGCGATCTGTGGGGCCAAGCGCCGCTCCGGAAGGTCGCTTAGTAGACTGGCCGCCCTGTGAGATCGACCGGTAGAGCTGGTTCGGCGAGGACGAGACGCGCAGGTCGGCGCGCGCGGCCGGCTCTCTGCGCGGCGCTTGCACTGGGCGTGGTGGGCTGTAGCGCCACGGCTGCCTCGGCGACCGTGATGCCGCGGGCCGATTATCTGTTCCAGCACACCCTCGCCAGCTCTCTTGGCACGCCTCCCGCTCTCACTGATCTCGGGCCGGGCACGAACTCGTTTGTCACCGTGGGTGTCAACGGCTCCTCGCAAGTGGCGCTCACGTTCCCTACCGACAATGGCGTGCGGCTGGCTCCGACCACGGGTGTGATTCCCAACGACGCCTACACGATCGCGGTGCTGTTGCGCTTCGCGGCGGTGAACCGCGGCGAGGGCTGGGTGCGCATCGTGGACTTCAAGAACGGCACGAGTGACCGTGGCCTTTATGCGCATCGGGGCGATCTCGAACTCTACCCTGACGCGCGGGGCGCGCGGGCCATGATCAGGGCCGGAGCATTCGCACAGGTCGTCTTCACCCGAAACGGCGCCGGGAGGGTCGTAGGCTACGTCAATGGAGCCAGGCAGTTCTCCTTTGACGACTCTGTGCTCAGGGATGCGGTGATCGACTCCAGGGACACGTTGCGCTTCTTCCGCGACAACGAAATCGGGGTAACCCCGGAAGAGGCCTCGCCGGGAGCCGTGGCGCGCATCCGGCTATACGACCGCGCTTTGACCGCCCAACAGGTCGCCGCCCTGTCCGGGCGCGGGCGGCCGGGGCGGGCCGTCTGGGCGAACGCCGGCTGATTCCGCCACGAACAAGCAGGAGTGGGCCGGCGTTGCTCCTTGGTGTTCCCTCAGCCGAACATGTCCAAGCTTACGTACACGCCCCCCGCTCGGGTTTCACTCCCAATCTGGCATTCTTCGATCGGCAGAGGATGTCTTGGCCTGTGCGCCCGAGGATGCGATGAAGCCCGATACCCACACGATCCAGCAACTATTCGAGCGCGATGTGCGGTACATCGTGCCGCTTTACCAGCGGCCCTATGTCTGGAACGAGGAGCACCAGTGGGCACCGCTGTGGGACGACGTGTCTTCCCTCTTGCAGCATCAGGAGAGCGGCGATGTCGGCGAGCTTTGGTCACACTTCCTTGGCGCCATCGTTCTGGATCAAGAGCAGACACCGCCTGGGCAGATCCCCTGCTACACGGTCATCGACGGTCAGCAGCGGCTCACCACGCTGCAACTGCTGATCGCCGCCGCGGCCAAGTCGCTCACCGAGGTCGGCGCCGACAACGATGCGGCCCTGCTTCGTGACCTGGCGATCAACAATCCGCGAAGGTCGACCGGCGTCGAGCAGCTGAAGGTCTGGCCGACAAACGCCAATCGCGAGGCCTTTCGAGCAGTCATGGCGCCCGAGGGCTTGCCGCCTGAGCACGCTGATGATCCGGAGAATTTGATCGACGAGACCTTCGCTTACTTCTGTGACCGCACGGCCGAGTACCTCACTCGTACCGACGAGGACGACACGCTGCTGTCAACGGCACAGAGCGATCCCGCCCGCCCGCCGGTCGAGTCGATCGCGGAGCGCGCCGAGCGCCTGCGCATCACCATCTGCGACCTCCTCAAAGTCGTGTCGATCACGCTCGACGCCGACGACAACCCACAGGTGATTTTCGAGACGCTCAACGCACGGGGCACACCGTTGCTTGCGCTCGACCTCGTGAAGAACGCGATCTTCCACCAGGCCTCTCGACAGCAGCGAGACACGGATGCGCTCTACAAAGATGTCTGGCAGCCCCAGCTGGACGATGACTACTGGCGCCAAGACCGTCGTCAGGGTCGCCTCAACCGTCCGATCGGCGAGTTGTTCCTCGTGAACTGGCTGACGATACGTCTAGAGCGGCTGATCCCCGCCACGGAGCTGTTCTCGACGTTCCGCACCAGTGTGCTGAACCCCGGTCTGGACGCCGAGGCGCTGATCCGCGAACTGTGTGCCGACGCCGCGGTCATGCGCTCGTTCGACACGCCCGCGCCCGATACTCCCGAGGCGGCGTTCTTCATGCGGTTGTCGGCACTGGACGCCGGCACCGTGCTCCCGATCGTCCTGCTCCTCCATCGAGCCCCGGAGGTCACCGAGGCTCGGCGCCGCCGCGGTCTGCGCATCCTCGAGAGCTGGTTGGCGCGGCGCGCGTTGATGCGACTGACCTCCAAGAACTACAACCGGCTTGTACCCCGTCTGATCGCCAAGATGAAGGCCGACTTGGAGCACGCGGATGATGCCTTGCTCGCGGCGCTGTCCGGTGGTGAGGGCGAAATCAGCCGCTGGCCGGGCGACAGCGAGTTCATCGAGTTCCTGCGCAACAGCAATGTCTACGGAACCATCTCACCGCCCCGCCTCGTCATGGCGTTCACTGCCGTGGAGGCGAGCCTCTACTCAGGTAAGACCGACATTCCCGGGCTCGCCGGGGACCTGTCGCTGGAGCATCTCCTGCCACGCTCTTGGGACACCCACTGGCCGCTGCGCGACGGCGACGGCACTGTGTCCAGCGGCGAGGAGTTGGAGGAGGCGACCCAAGAGCGAGGGCGCCACGTCAATCGACTGGGCAACCTCACGATCGTCACCCAGCCACTGAACTCGGGGCTTTCCAACGGCCCTTGGGCCGCCAAGCGCAAGCAGCTCAACGCCGAGAGCAAGCTCCTGCTCAACTCCAGGCTTGCCGAGCTGGAGAACTGGGATGAGTCGTCGATCGACGCTCACGGAGAGTGGTTGGCGCGACGCCTGGCAGTGATCTGGCCCGGACCCGGAGAGCAGGACTGGGCGACGTGAGAAGGTGCGTGAGCTACTCGCCCGCGGCCAGCTCCGCGATCAGCCGCTGACCGTCAGCCAGTGCCCCCGCGGCCTTGCGCCCGAGCAGACGGGTCCACAGCAGGTGCAGTGGGCCGCGAATGTAAATGGTGTTCGTGAGCCGAGCCCCGCCCGTCGGCAGAGACTCGACCAGGTGGCGGTGGCCCATTCGAGCCAGCGGCAGGCGCGCCTCGTCGGTGAACAGTCGACCATCCTCGAACTCGACCACCGTGAAGGTCATCCGCGCTCCGTTGGTGAACCGAATTTTCGCGCGGGCACCCAGTGCGAGCGGCTGACGAAGCGTGGCCGTGGCGATCTCGGGGTTCCATCGCGGCCACGCCTGAGCATCGACGTAGGCCCGCGTCCAGATGTGCTCGGCCGTGACCTGCGCGTCGTACGTCGAGGTCGTCGCCCATTCGCCCATC
The DNA here is from genome assembly GCA_963813115.1 of uncultured Solirubrobacterales bacterium. Lineage (GTDB taxonomy): Bacteria > Actinomycetota > Thermoleophilia > Solirubrobacterales > Solirubrobacteraceae > Palsa-744. The sequence goes on along the minus strand of CAWEXS010000002.1, from coordinate 487,989 downwards.
GACCGGCACTCTATGCGCTCGCTCAGCCGGCGAGGGAGATGCAGTTGCGGCCCGCGTCCTTGGCTTCATAGAGGGCCGCGTCGACGCGCTTCATCAGGACCTCCGCGGTCTCGCCGGGGAGGTGCATCACGATCCCCGCCGAGCACGTCTGATCCCTCGGCACCCGCTCGCGCAGCCGCTCGACCACTCGCAGCGCGTCTTCGGGCCCACACTTGGGGAGCAACAGCGCGAACTCCTCGCCGCCGATGCGTGCCAGGAGGTCTCCGGCTCGCAGCTCGCCGCGCCACGCGGCGGCGCTCTCCTTGAGCAGGCGGTCGCCCGCCGGGTGCCCGTTGGTGTCGTTGAAGTCCTTGAAACGATCGAAGTCGAGCATCGCGATCGCCAGGGAGTCGTCCTTGGCCAGCGCTCGGCCGAGGCTCATGTCCCACGCCCGGCGGTTCGGCAGGCCCGTCAGCGCGTCGGTGCTCGCCATGTCAGTGAGTCGCGTCAGCAGGTCCGCGCGCTCGATCGCGGTCCCGACCTCGTGGGCCAGCAGCGCGATCGCAGTCGCCCGTGAGCCCCCCACCTTGACCGCCTGAGGCCAGCCCACCACCAGCACCCCCACCGACTCGGCGCCCCTGAGCACCGGCTCGAACAGGAGCGAGGAGGGGCGTCCGACCTTCTCCCAGCTTGCCGGGTTGAGAATCGCCCCGTGCTCGCTCTCGGTCAGAAGGGCCGCCTGCCGTGACACGAAGGCATCCCGAACGGAGGATCGCTCGTCCGGATGGATCTCCAGCGGAGGCACCGAGAGGCCCGCCATCGCGGTGGAGCGCAGCGCCCCCGGGGCGCCCCACGGCTCGAACAGGACCGCGAAGCTCGCGTTGCTGATCGTCTTGGCCGCCTCGCAGACCTCGCCGCGCGCCCCCGGGCTGTTGGAGAGTCCCCGCATCACCGTCGCGATCCGCGCGAGCATCTGCTCGCGATGCTCCGCTTCGCGGGCCTGGAAGCGCATGTGGGTCATCAGCCGCTGGGTGGTGAAGCCGATGATCGTGCTCACCGCCAGAAACAGCAGTCCCGCGCGGTACTGGCTGTGGGGGTATGCCGTGCCGCCCACCAGCATCAGGGGAGCCAGGAAGAAGACCGCCAGCCCGACCGTGACCGCTGCCAGCTGGCGACGGTTGCCGTGCAGGGCCGTCCAGAACACCGGCAGCAGCGCGACCACCGCGACGCCCGAGTTGGCTCCACCCCCCGAGCTGCGCAGGAAGGCCACCGCGCATAGGAAGATCAGCGAGGGAAATGTCTCGCGCCCGCCCGCCAGCGATGTCGGCCAGGGCGCCAGGCGCGAGAGGCCGGCGAGCACGCCGAGGCTCGCAGCGACCGCGAACTGCGTCCATTCGATCGTGGACAGGGTCAGCACCGCCCCAAGCGTCAGCACCCAGGCCGCCGCGAAGGGAGCGAGGTTCAGGCCGATTCGGGCAGGGGGCTTGTCAGCACCTGTCACAGAAGCCTCTTCGGCACTTCCCGCGACAACCTGAATACCCGCGACGCTGTTGTCTAGCCGCTCTCTCCCGCGGGCCGGTGCTCCGTGGGCTGCTCGTCCTCGTCCTCGCCCTCGTAGAGCGACTCCCGCGCAAGCTCCCGGCCCTTTGCGTTCCACAGCTTGATCTCGAGCAGATCGTGTCTGTAATCGTCCGGTGCCAGCAGCGTGAAGCGCTCCGTCACCAGCTCGCACTGGTCCACCGCCAGGTCGGCCAGCTCGGCCGTGACGATGCTCCCACCGGCGATCAGGGGATGTCCCCAGACCAGCGTCATCGCCGCCGTGGCGCCCGCCTCGCCGCGCCAGCTGCCGATGACCTCCTCGCAAAGATCGATCTTCCAGTCCGGGTTGCCCGCGGCCAGCTCGTCGGTGAAGTCGACCCGCGCCTCGAAGTCGCTCGGCTCACCTCCCGTGGGGGCGGGGACGAAACGCACGTAGCCGAACAGCTCATAACCCCCCGACGTGAGCGAGGTGCCCGGCACGAACGTGCGCCCGTGCCAGGTGCGGTCGGGATACCAGACGATCTCGCCCGGCTCCCCCAGATCCCCCGGCGCATCCTCGAGTGCCCGGACGGCCGCGGTGAACTCCCGCCCCAGCCGCTCGGCCCAGCGGCCGTAGGGCAGCTCCTCCTGGGGAGGCTCGGCGGCGAAGCGGGGCACGAAGCGTTCGACGAGCGTCATCCCGCAAGCCTAACCGGCCGGCGATCCGCGCCTCGTGCCGTCGAGCGCCGATCCGCGGCGGATCACGCCTCCAACAGCAGCGTCACCGGCCCGTCGGCCACCAGCTCGATCTCCATGTCGGCGCCGAACACCCCTCGCCGCGCCCCCGTCAGCGTGCAGAAGCGTTCGTACAACGGCCGGGCGTGCTCGGGTTTGGCTGCCGCGATGAAGCTCGGGCGGTTGCCGCGGGTGACGTCGCCGTACAACGTGAACTGGCTCACGCACAGGATCTCGCGGTCGCCCAGGGCCTCGTTCATGCGCCCCTCCCGATCCGAGAAGGCTCGCAGCGAGAGCACCTTCGCGGCAAGCCGATCGACCGTCGCGAGGTCGTCCTCGTGGGTGACACCGAGCAGCACCAGCAGGCCCGCGCCGATCGCCGATACCTCCTGGCCTTCGACTCGCACCGCAGCGCGCGCGACCCTCTGCACGAGCGCGCGCATCTGCTTCTAGGCCTCGCGCAGCAGTGCCGCCGCGTGCTCGGGGGCGACGATGTTCAGGTTCACCCCGGTCGACAGCTCGAGACCCGCCAGGTGGGTGAGCCTCGGCATCACGTCGATCCGCCAGCAGAAGTGCTCGGCCCCCAACGGCGCGGTCCGCACCCACAGGTTCAGCGGTGGACTGGACCCCAGGTGTCGTGCCAGTCGGCAGAGCCCGTCGTGCAGCAGCGCGGCGCCCGTAGGCCCGTCTTCCTCGAAGCGCGCCCGCGGTCGCCGGGGCGCGAGCATCAACTGGAACGGCAGCCGCGAGCCGTAGGGGGCCATCAGCACCGCGTCCTCGTCGATCGCCACGATCCGCTCGCGCAGGCGCACCTCCTCGGCCACCAGGTCCCCGAGCAGGCTCTGGCCCATGGTGCGCGTCGTGTAGGCCCCGGCGCGCTCGCGCTCGCGCGCCACCTCCGCGGGCACGAAGTTCAGGGCGTAGAGCTGGGCGTGGGTGTGCGGGAGCGACGCCCCCGCCTCGCGCCGCTCGTTGACGATCAATTGCAGGTAGGCGCTGTCCGCGTGCACCTGCATGCGCTCGCGCCACACCTCCATCGCGCTCGCCACCTGGGCCGCGGGCAGCTCGGCCAGCGAGAGCACCGACTGGGGTCCGTTGACGATCACCTCATGCGCGCCCGCGGCCGGTGTCGCGACGAACAGCTCCTCCCGCAGCCCCGGCAGCGGCTCCGCGGTCCCGGGCTGCTCCGGATCGCCCGGCGTGAGGGCCGGATACAGGTTGGGAACCACACGCACCGTCCAGCCCGGCGAGTTCGGCGCTCCGCCGCCAGGGCGCACCGCGTACAGCTCAGGCGGGGTGCGGTCCTCGTGACCCTCCGCGAAGGGGTCGCGCTCGCGGTCTATGGGATCGGGTGCTCCGCAGGTGGGAGCGCCCCCGGGGCGCAGCGAGCGCTCGCCCGCGACGATCGTCCGATGTCCGCTCAGGGGGTCGACGCGCACCTCGGGCATCCTCATGCCTCCAGGGCGTAGCGCTTGATGTCCCGTTCCAGCTCGGTCACGCTCAGGTACGGCCCCTGGTGGATGAATTCGCCACCCCGGGCATCGTAGAACACGGTCACCGGCATCGAGCTGGAGTCGGTGACGCTCGTTCCCAGCTGTCCCCCGGGGTCGAAGTAGCTGGGGTAGCTCACCGGAAACGATCGCAGGAACGCCACCGCATCGGAGCGACTCGTGTCACCGGAGTCGATGCCGATGAACGCCACGCGGCGACCCAGCGCCACCGAGGCGCGCTGGAAGGCGCCGAACTCCGAGCGGCAGGGCTGACACCAGGAGGCCCACTTGTTGATCACCACGGGTCTGCCCCGCAACCGCGCCAGGCGCGCGCGCAGCGCCCGAGCGCCGCCGGGCAGCAGCCGGTTGGCCTGGCTGTGCAGCGCCGCCAGTGCGGGTGGTGAGCCCGACAGGCGAGCCCGCGTCGCTGCCGCGCTCAGCGCGGGCGCACTCGCCGGAGCGTGGGTTTGCCCGGGGAGCTGCAACAGACCGGCGAGGATCAGCGCGAGGAGCGCGACCCCGCCAAATCCCATCAACAGACGCCCTGTGGTCATTGCGATGAAGGGTCGCAGATGACGGCGCACTTCAATCTCGCGCCCCGGTGCTATATCCTGGAGACAAGTCAGAGCCGGATCGCTCTGAGCCTCCGGCGGTGTTGCCGGTTGAGCGCCGGCTTTCCGAGTCACGCGGAAACCCTTTCCGCGGCGGCTCCGTCTCGAAGTCCAGAGCCTTCATGGCCGAGTCCACGCCAGTGGCCCCCGCGGCCGCGTCCATTCCAAGTTCCGCCGAGATTTCACGAGCGGAGAAGTTTGTGCGCGAGCGCTTCCTGCACGCCGGCGAGGACCCCGCCGTGGCGCTGGCGGCCGGCACGCCCCGTCGACGGGCACTGCAAGCCGCCCTGCTGGAGCTGAAGGACAAGGCCAAGCATCCCTCCACGACCTGGCGGCGCGAGTTCTCGCTGCTCCTCGGCCTGGAACGGGTGCTCTCCGAGGAGGAGCCCAAGCTGCACGACGGCACCGTGCTCTCCGCCCACCAGGTCGATGCCCTCTCGGGTACCCTCACCGCGCTGCTCGCCGAGGATCAGCGCACCGCCGGAAACGGACAGTCATCCTCCTCTGCCGCCTCGCCCGAGCTGCTTGCCTCCGCCGCCATCCTCGGCCCCGACGACCAGTCCGCCGACAGCATCGGGGGGAACCCCGCGGATGACCGTGCCCGCGAGTCCGCCGCCTCGGCCGACGAGGATGACGACGAGCCCGACGAGGACGGCGTCGAGGACGATGACGATGAGGACGACGAGGATCTCGGCGATGTCCAGCGCGCCGCTCCCGACGAGGACGACGACGAAGAGGAAGAGGACGACGAGGAGGACGACCTCGACCTGGGTGACGAGGAGGACCCCGAGCCGGAGAGCGACGAGGAGCCCCGCGACTGGGTTGACGAGGATGAGGAGGACACGCTCGCCGAGCAGCCCGAGGATCCCAACGCGGCCAAGCGCTTCTGGTTCGAGCACGCCACCGGTGCCGGCAAGACCGTCGCCGCGCTCGGGTTCGTCGAGGCCACCAGAACGGGCGGCGTGTTGATCCTCACCCACCGGCGCAACCTCGTCGACCAGTTCCACGGCGAGCTGCGCGACCGCGGCTATCAGAGCCGCATCAGCCGTCCGCTGCTGAAGGGCGAGGATTCCGTCAAGGGGCCCGTCACGGTCGAGACCTACCAGTGGTTCGTGCGCAACGCCGGCAAGATCTCAAGTGCCTACACGATCGTGATCTGCGACGAGGCCCATACCGCCCTCGGCGAGAAGACCAGCGGCGCGATCCGTAACTGGACCGGGCCGATCTTCATCGGCATGACCGCCACCGGCGCCCTGATCGCACGCCACGTCACCGATCTCTTCCCGACCCAGACCTCGCGCTTTGACCTCGCCCAGGCCGCCCGCCGCGGCGTGATCTCGCCGCTGCGCTGCGTGCGCATCTCTCCCGGGGTGGGTGTGCGCACGATCGCCAACGTGCCCCTGCGCCGCGGCGAGGTGGACACCGAGTTCGACCAGGAGGAGCTTGCCAACCTGCTCAACCAGCAGCCCTTCAACATGGCCGCCGCCAACCTCTACAAGACCCGCTTCAACGGCGTCCCCGGGGTTGTCTATGCGGCCGGGGTCCAGCACGCCTACAACCTCGCCGAGGCCTTCCGCGCCGAGGGCCTGAAGGCCCAGGCCGTCTCCGGCGAAACCCCCAAGCGCGAGCTGGCCACGATCCTGGCCCGCTACGAGCGCGGCGACATCGACGTGTTGATCAACGCCCAGCTGCTCGCCGAGGGCTGGAACAGTCCGCGCGCCACCGTCTGCGTGCACCTCGCCCCCACCGCCTCCAAGCGCATCTACCAGCAGCGGGTCGGCCGCGTCACCCGTCGGCACCCCGGCAAGGAGGCGGGCCTGGTCGTGGACTTCGTGCACCCCGCCACCAAGCACGACGATCCCGTCGTGACCCTGCATTCGCTGCTCGACCGCGACGTTTACCGCGGCGGCGCGATCGTGGTCGGTCCCGTGCGCCGCGGACGCGGGCGACGGATGCGCGTCGAGCGCCGCGTGCTGCCCGTGTGCGCCGAGGAGGAGCGTCGCTTCCAGGTCTTCGAGCGCGAGCTGTGGCGGATCGCCGTGGAGTACCTCGACTACGGTGAGCAGCACGTCTGGGCCGCCCTCGCCGGAGCCCGCGTCGCCCCCAACGGCTGGCGCCGGGCCCGAGCCATGCTGCACTTCGATCGCACCGGCGAGCTGAAGAGCCGCTTCCTGATCACCGCCGTACAACGCAACACCAATGCCCAGCTCAGGCTGCGGGCGCTCACCGACATCGCCGCCGCAAAGGACCCCGACGCCTTCGACAGCGCCATCGACATCATCGGCGCCTGGCCCCGCGACGAGCGCCGCGAGGCCTCCAAGATCATGCTGCGCGCCATGGTCGACAAGCGCATCGGCCGCCGCGACCAGGCCAACGCCTGGATCTGGCGCCTGGCGGAGTACACCCGCGACGTGCACGAGGAGTACGCCGTGCAGCGCTGGCCCGAGACCAAGCGTCTGCTCGGTCTGCTCGTCAACTCCTCCGGTGGCGCCCACGCCCGCAACGCCCGCCGTCTGATCCACGCCTCGCGCAAGCAAGACCGTCGGCTCGCCGCCGCGCTGCTCGCCGCCGCGCTCGCCCACACCCCCGAGGCCGAAGAGGCGCTGCGCGGAGCCCGCACCCGCATGGCCCGCAAGCCCCCCGCGCTCGCCCGTGAGCTGGTGCGCAACTTCCCCAAGCGTCGCGCCCGGAACAACCGCCGCCGCCGCAAAGGCCCCGGGGAGGGCTACCGCAAGGGACCCCAGGCGGAGGGCCTCGGCAGAGGACCCCAGGGTGAGGGCGCCAATCGGGGACCCCAGGCCGAGGGTTCCAACAAGACAGCTCAGCCCGCCACGGGCAACAGAGGTTCCCAGTCGCAGAGCAACGGCTCACGCCGGGGCGGCGGCGCTCGACGGCGAACGGGTACCACGCCCCAGCCCAAAGAGTCCGCCCCGAGTGAGGCCGTGGTCGCCGAGGCGCACTCCAGCGACGTTGCGCGGCCCGCTCGCGAAACAAAGGTCGCCGGACAGGAGCGAGTCGCCGGGCAGGAGTAGCTCGCCGGGTAGGCGCAGGTCGCTAAGCGGATCTCGCCAGGTGGACCTCGCCCGCGCTCAGCAGCACCCGCCGCCCGTCGTTTGACGCGACGATCAGTCGCCCGTCGTCCTCGATTCCCGCGGCGCGCCCGTGCCCTTCAGACCAGGAGATCTCGCGCCCGCGCAGCGCATCGCGTGCCCGCAGATCATCCAACGTCGCCGTCGTGGGCGCCGCGAGACGTCGCTCAAGATCTTTAAGCAGTTGCGCGAGCGTCGGCTCCACCAGCTTTGGGGACAACCCCATGCTGGCCGCTGCGCCACGCAGCTCCTCCGGGAGATCCCGAAGCTCGACGGCGACGTTCAAGCCGATGCCCAGCACCGCCCATCCCTCCTGGGGGCGCCCCTCGGTGAGGATTCCCGCAAGCTTCGCAAGGCTCCCGTCGGGGCGCACCAGCACGATGTCGTTGGGCCACTTCACGCGCGCCTCGGGACCCGCCACGTCACAGACCGCGACCGCCGCCGTCAACGGTAGTAGCGCCGGTGCTCCTCCGGCGTCCGTGAAGCGCAGCACCACCGACATCAGCACCGAGCTGCCCGCCGGCGCCGACCAGCGGCGACCCTGGCGGCCCCTTCCGGCGGTCTGCTCGTCGGCCGTCACCAGCGTTCCGTGCGGCGCCCCCGCCAGCGCCAGCTCGCGGGCCCGATCGTTGGTGGAGGCGGTGCGGCGCAGCTGTAGGCGGGGGTGCCCCAGCGGTCCCATGCCGCCCCGCGCCGAGTGCGGGTGCTCCGGCGCGCTCACGCCGCTGCGAGCAGCAGCTCGTCGTCCAGTCCGAGCCCCAGCGTCTGTGCGGCCGAGCCCCTGTTGACCGCCAGCGCCGCCATGCGCCTCGCGTCCTCGTAGAGCAGCAGCTCATCGGCGGGCACGTCGGCGAACGTGCTCACGTAGCGACCCGTGCGGGTACCGGTGGGGCTCTTCACGCACAGCGCCATCCCCAGTCGCACGCCCGCCTCGGCGAGCTGCGCATGGGTTGCATCGAGCGTGAGGTTGCCGAAGTGGTCGACGTGCAGCACGTGCGCCAGCAGCCCGTCCGGCCGCGGCTGCGCCGTGGGGAGCGCGAGTTGGCGCAGCTCCTCCACCGCCAGTGGCTCCCCGACAGCGGCCAGCGGCTCACCGGCTGCCAGCGCCGCCGCCACCGGCGCGAAGATGTCACGCCCCTGGAAGGTGCTCGACACCGGCTCCAGGCGCTCGCCGGAGCGCCCGATGTCGACCGCCTCGACCACGCCACCCCGCTCCGCGAAGGCCAGCGCCAGCAGCCCGTTGTCCGGGCCCACCAGCACGCGCCCCTCCTCGGCGGTTCGCAGCGCCACCGCGCGGCGGGCGTCCCGGCCCGTGGCCCCCACCTCGGGGTCCACCACCGCCAGATGCACCCCCGCGGGCATGAACGCCAGCGCGCTGCTCAGCGTCAACGCTCCCACCCGGATGTCGTGGCGGGGTATGCCGTGGGTGATGTCGATCACCCGCGCCTGCGGGCAGCGCCGCGCGATCACGCCGTGACAGACGCCGACGAACTCATCGCCGTGCCCGTAGTCGGAGAGGAACGTGATCACGGGTGCGGCGTCCGTCATCGGTCCGCATCCAAGACGTCGGCGAGCAGAGCGTCGATCACGCCGTCGATGTCGTGGCGCTCGGCCTCCACGTGGGGCTCCAGGTCGTGCTCGCGCAGCGTCGCGCTGGTGACCGGGCCGATTGAGACCAGGCGCGTGCCCGGCGAACACGACGCGCTGCCCCTGGCTGCCTCCAGGAAGAAGCGCACCGTGGAGGAGGAGGTGAAGGTGATGTAGTCGGCCGCCCGTGCCGCGGCCAGCGCATGCTCGGAGAGCGGCTCGGCGATCGTCTCGTACAGACTCAGGACGTCGACCTCGACACCCCGCTCCCGCAGGGCGTCTGGGAGCACGTCGCGGGCCTCGGCGGCTCGCGCCACCAGCGCGCGCTTGACCGGCAGCTCCGCGAGGGCCTCCACCAGCGACTCCGCCACGAACCGCTCCGGGATCACATCCGCGGCGATCCCGTGGGCGGCCAGCGCGCGTGCCGTGCCCGGGCCGATCGCCGCCACGCGTGCGCCCGCGAGCGCACGGGCATCTCGTCTTCCGGCTGCCAGTCGCTCGAACAGCGCGCCCACCCCGTTGGGGCTCGTGAGGCACACCAGGTCGTATGGCGAGGGGTCCAGCGGCGGCCCGTCGAGGGTGCGCACCCGGATCGTGGGAGCCTGGATCACGCTCGCGCCCAGTGCCCGCAGCCGTCGCGCCAGCTCGCTGGCCTGTGCCCGCGCGCGGGTGACCGCGACCGTGTGACCCGCGAGCGGCAGGGCATCCCGCCAGGAGATCTCCTGCGACAACGCCGCCACCGACCCCACCACCGTGATCGACGGGGGCCTGATGCCCGCCAGCCGCGCCCGCTCGGCGATGTTCGTCAGGGTGCCCGTCACGGTTCGCTGGTCCGGCAGCGTTCCGCGTTCGATCACCGCCACCGGCTCCTCGGCCGAGCGGCCCGCGCCGATCAGCGACTCGGCGATGCGGGGCAGCTGGCGCACGCCCATGTAGAACACCAGCGTGCCCGGGAAGGCCGCCAGCGCCGGCCAGTCCTGGGAATCGTCGTCCGCGTCGTCCTCCGCGCCCGCCTGGCCCTGCTCACGCGGGGTGTCCTCCCGGGTGTGGGCGGTGATCAGGGCCACCGCGATCGAGCGGCCCCGATGGGTGACCGGGATGCCCGCATATGCCGGGGCGGCCACCCCCGAGGTGACCCCGGGCACCACCTCGAAGGGGATTGCAGCGGCGCGCAGAGTCAGCGCCTCCTCGCCGCCGCGGCCGAACACGAACGGGTCTCCGCCCTTGAGCCGCACCACGTCGAGTCCGGCCCGCGCGCGCGCCAGCATCAGCGCCTCGGTCTCCTCCTGGGGCACCGCGGCCCCCCCGCCCTCCTTGCCCACGAACAGCAGCTCGGCGTCCTCACGGGCGCCGTCGAGCGCCTCGGCCGGGATCAGGCGGTCGTACAGGATCACGTCGGCTCGCGCGATCAGCTCGAGCGCGCGCGCCGTCAACAGGCCGGGATCGCCCGGCCCGGCCCCCACGAGGTAGACGTGGCCCGGGACGCTCAACTGAGAGCCATCTGCTCGGCGCGGCCCAACAGCTCCAGCGCCCCCACCGATTTCAGGCGCTCGGCCATGCGCAGCCCAAGCTCCTCCGGGTCGTAGAAGCCCCCCACCAGCCCGTCGCTCAGCCACTCCGAGCCGTCGGGCAGCCCCATCCAGGCGTGCAGTTCCAGGCAACCACAACCGGCGGGCTTGGCATACGCGCCCAGGGGGGTGTGACAACTCGCCTGTAACTCCCGCGCCAGCGCCCGCTCGGCCAGCAGGCAGGCGAACGTCTCGGCGTCCGTGATCGCCTGCACCGCCGCGCTCACCCCCGGATCGTCGCTGCGGCCCTGCAGCGCGAGCGCGCCCTGTCCGGGCGCGGGCACGAAGCGCGCCGGATCCAGCACCGCCCCGATCTCCTCGCCGCGGCCCAGGCGCTCCAGCCCGGCCCGGGCCAGCACGACGGCGTCGTGGGAGCCTTCGTCGAGCTTGCGCAGACGGGTATCGACGTTGCCCCGGATCTCCACCACCGCGAGGTCCTCGCGCACCGCCAGCAGCTGGGCCCTGCGACGGACGCTGGAAGTCCCCACCCGTGCCCCGCTCCGCAGCTCGTCCAGATCGCCGGCGCCGCACAGCACGTCCTGCGCCCCCGCGCGCTTCGGGGTGCCCAGGAGCGAGAGGCCCGCGGCCGGCTCGCCGGGCACGTCCTTGGCGGAGTGCACCGCCAGATCGATCTCACCGGCCAGCAGCGCGTCTTGCAGCTCCGCCACCCAGCGCGACTTGTCCGCTCCCGTCGGCGGCGTCGCGGTGGCGTCGGTGTTCGCCTTCGCGCCCGTGTCGTCGCTGTCGAGCCCGGCTCCCGGTGCGGCTCCCGGCCCGGCTTCGCGGTCGCCCGCGGTGGTGATCGTCACGATCTCGGCTCCGCCGAGCAGATCGGCCACGAGCTGAGTCTGGGCCAGCGCCAGGGCACTGCCGCGGGTGCCGATTCGCATCAGCGCCGGTGTCGGCGGGGAAGGCGATGCACCTCGGCCAGCTCGGGCTCGGCGGTCTCCGCGGCCTGCTGCCCGTGTGCCGAGGACTGTCCGGGGTGCTCCTCGCGCAAGCCGAACAGCTCGCGCACCAGCTCGAGGCTCGCGTGCCCACGGGCCTCGCTGAGGCTGCGCAGACGGATGGTGGGCTCGTGCAGCAGCCGGTTCATCACCGCGCGCGCGATCGCCTCCACCCGTACCAGGTCGCGTTCGGAGGCCGACTCCCAGCGTCCGGCGTTCTCGGCCAGCACCTGCTCGACCAGGGTGTTGCCGTGCTCGCGCAGCGCGCTCAGCGTGGGCAGCGTGTCCAGCTGGCCCAACCAGCGGGCGAAGCGCTGGATCTCCTCCTCCACGATCTCCTCCGCGCGCGGCACCTGATCGGCGCGCGTGCTGAGGTTGCGCGAGACCACCTCTTTGAGGTCGTCGATGTCGTACAGGGTCACCCCCGGCAGCTCGCCGCAGCGCCCGTCGATGTCGCGGGGCACCGCGATGTCGATCAACAGCAGCGGTCGGCCCTCGCGCTGGGCCATCACCAGCTCCAGCTCTTCGTGACCCACGATCGGGTGCGGCGAGGAGGTCGAGGAGACCACGATGTCCGCCGCCACCAGCTGCTCGGGCAGACCCTCAAGGCCCACCACCGAGCCGCCGAAGCGCTGCGCCAGACTGAGCGCGCGGTCGGCGTGACGGTTTGCCACGAAGATCGTTCCCGCCCCCTGCTCGGCCAACGCGCGCGCCGTCAGCTCGCTGGTCTCGCCCGCCCCCAGGATCACCACGTGGCTCTGCTTGAGGTCGCCGAGCACCCGCGAGGCCAGGTCGACCGCCACCGAGGGCACGCTCACGCGGCTGGAGCCGATCGCGGTCTCGGTGCGCACCCGCTTGCCCGTGGTCAGCGCCGCGCTGAACAGGCGGTTGCTCAGAGGGCCCGTGCAGCCGTCGCGCATCGCGGCGTCGTAGGCGCGCTTGACCTGGCCCTGGATCTCGGCCTCGCCCACGATCATCGACTCAAGGCCCGCCGTCACCCGGTAGAGCTGGCGGGCCGCGTCGCAGTTGCGCGGCGAGTAGATCGCCTCGGCCAGCTCGGTGGGGCGGATGCCGGCGCGGCGGGCCAGCAGCCCCAGCACGTCCGCCTCGGCCTGCACGGGGTCGCCCACGACCAGGTAGATCTCGGTGCGGTTGCAGGTGGAGATCGCCACCGCCTCGCGTACCTCCGCGGTGGCGGTGGCCGCTTCGGCGAATTCGACCGCCTGCGGCTCGGTGAAGGCCAGGCGCTCGCGCAGCGCCACCGGGGCGGTCTTGTGTGAGATGCCGAGGGCCAGCAGCTCGTTCATGCCGGTGTGGAGTGTGAGGCCGGGGTCGACTGCGGTCGGCCCACGTCCAGTGGATCCGGGGTGGCGTCGCGCACGCCCGGCCCCTCGCCGCCGTGCGTGTGGGTCGCGGCGGTCGGCGTGGAGCTTTCGGAGATCTCCAGCAGCTCCCCCAGCTCGCGCTCGATGCGGCCCAGGCGGGCGGCCATGATCGCGACATAGATCAGCACCAGGGCGAACACCACCACGTAGGCCGCGGCCACGTACTTGCCCGCCTCGTGCAGCGGCAGCGCGGGCATCAGGAGCCAATCCTCCCCAGGCTGGGCTCGGCGCTGCGGGCGCGGCGGACCGGGGTCGTGGCGGCCTCCCCGGAGAGGCGGCGGCGCAGCGCGCGGATCTGAAAGCGGGCGTGCTTGGAGGCCATCTCGTACTTGCACAGGGTCACGAACAGCAGCGCCATCGCGATCAGGGATACCAGGAACGTGAACGCCATCTGCCCGGGCAGGCTGGAGGTGTCGCCGAGCACGCGCGGATGCAGGTACCCGGTGGCCAGCCGCACGGCCATGAAGTTGAGCGGCACGAAGGCCCCGGCGGTGACCGCGAACACCGAGGCATAGCGCGACTGGCGCTCGGGGTCCTCGATCGAGAAGCGCAGCGGCTGATAGGTGGCGTAGAGCAGGAACACGATCAGGAAGGACACCAGGGTGGGCTCGTCCCAGACCCACCAGTGACCCCACGAGGCCTTGGCCCAGATCGAGCCCGTGATCAGTACGCCCACGCCGAAGATCAGGCTCATGTGGATGGCCACGTAGGAGCGCATGTCCCAGCGCGGATCGCGGGTGCGCAGATGCTGGATCGCAAACAGCCCGCCCACCACGAACCCACAGAGCGCCACGATCGCCATCGGCACGTGCACGTAGAAGATCTTCTGTAGGAAGCCCTGATCGGCCTCGATCGGGGCATAGAAGAAGACCAGGCCCAGGGCGGCGCTGAACATGAGCACCGTCGCGAGCGAGAGAGCGCGAAGCCCCCGTCCGTACATGGGGTTCAATCCTCCAGGAGGAAGTCGAAGACAGCGTAGGCCAGTAGCCCGAACACCAGATCATAGAGCCCGAGCGTCAACAGCCAGCGCGTCGGCGCTCCTCCCGCATGACTCAACGCCAGCAGCGGGGCGGTGGCCCGCGCGGCGCCGATCACGACGGGTACCAGCAGCGGCAGCGCCAGCAGCGGCCCCAACAGGTCTCGCGCGCGGGTACGTACGGCCAGTGCCGCCACCAGCGTCCCGATCAGCGCCACCCCGAGATCGGCCAGCGCCAGCACCCCCAGCAGGCCCGGGAGCGCCTGGCCCAGCGACGGTCCCAGCAGCAGCAGGCCGAAGGCCGGCACGGCCACCAGCTCCAGCACGAGCAGGTAGGACAGCAGCGCCAGGGCCTTGGCCAGCAGCATCGCGCTGCGGTCCACCGGCGCCAGCAGGAAGCCGTCGAAGCCGCCCTGGTCGTTGTCGGCCACGAACAGCCGGTTGATCCCCAGGATCGCCGCGAACAGCAGCGTGACCCACAGGATCCCCGCGGCCAGGTCGCCCTCGACGGAACTCTTGTTCAGGGCGAAGTGGAAGACCACGAAGGTGGTCACCGCGAACAGCGACATCCCCGGCACGCTCTCCAGGGTGCGCAGCTCCACCAGCAGCTCCTTGCGCAAGAGCGCCCCGACGGTGCTCCAGAGCCCGGTCTGGGTCCGGGCGCCCTTAACGGCTGATTTGGCCGCCACAGGCGGCCTCGCGGGGTCTGCTTGTGGGGACACGTGGGTCGTGGGGCTCATTCGTAAAGCCCCACGACAGTGGCATGGTCCACGCCGGTGGCCGCTGCGAGCAGCGCCGGGCGTCCGGCGCGCAGCCCCAGCACCAGGTCGGCCTCGGCCAGCCCGCCCCCGGGGTCGTGGCTTGAAATCACGCGGGTGCAACCCGAGACGGCGCCGATCAAGGGCTCCACCAGCGCGGCGGCCGCCGGGTCGAGGTTGGCGCGGGGCTCGTCGAGCAGCAGCAGCTCGGGCTCGTGCAGCACCGCGCGGGCGATCGCCACGCGCTGCACCATTCCGCGCGAGAGCAGCCTGATCGCTTCGTCGGCGCGGTGGGTCATCTGCACGGCGTCGAGCACCTCCTCGACGCGCTCCGGCTCGCAGCCGTGCAGGCGGGCGTGAAAGCGCAGGTTCTCGCGCGCGGTCAGCTCGCGGTAGAGCAGCGGCTCGTGCCCCAGCAGGCCGATGCGCCCGCGCACCGCCCAGGACTCTTCGGGCAGCTCCGAACCCAGCACGCACACCCGGCCCGCGTGGGGACGCAGCAGCGTGGCCAGCACCCGCAGCAGCGTGGTCTTGCCTGCCCCGTTGGCTCCAAACACAACCAGTGTCTGCCCGCGCCCCAACGTCAGCGAGACATCGCTCAGGGCCGCCCGCTCCCCGTAGTGGCGCGCGAGCCCGTCGAGCTGCAATGCAGGCATGGGCAGGGTCGCTAGAGCCGGCCGGCCAGGCGGCCGGCGTGGGCGCTCTGCGCCGAGGCGATCAGCTCGCGCACCGCCTGCTCACCTGTCTGCCCCCCGCTCTGGGGGGTGCCCGAATCGGTGCCCTCGCCCCGCAGCAGCTCGATCGGGTCGGGGCTGCCGTTGACGATCGACTCGAAGAACTCCTTGCGGTCCTGATAGGTGGGCAGCGTGCCCTTGGCCCAGCCACGCGCCTCGTTGAGCAGCTCCGCCAGGCGCGCGTAGGGCACCCCGAACTGCTCGGCGATCTCCCGCTTGATGCGCTTGGCCAGCGCCGGTGAGGCGCCCGCGGTCGAGATCGCGATCGCCAGCGGCCCGGTGCGCACGATCGCGGGCAGGATGAAATTGCACAGCGGCGGCACGTCGACGATGTTCACCAGCATCGCCCGGCGCTCGGCGTCCTCGAAGACCGCGATGTTGACCTCGCTGTCGTTGGTGGCCGCGATCGCCATGAAGACACCCTCCAGGTCCTCGGGACCGGCGTAGGGGCGCTGCTCCCAGTTGATCGACCCCTCGCGCGCGTACTCGCGCAGCGCCGGCTCGGCCTCGGGCGCGATCAGGGTGACCTGACCGTCGCAGGCCAGCAGCCCCTCGACCTTCTCCAGGCCGATCTCCCCGCCGCCCACCACCAGGCAGCGTCGCCCGGTGAGCTTCAGGCAGGCGATGTAGAACGGCGTCTGGAGCATTCCCTGCACGCAGGACTGATCGCAGATCCCCTTGCGCAGCTGACAGACGCACTCCTTACCGGCATAGGCCTGGGCGGGCATGGCAGACAGGTTAGACGGACTCCTAAACTGTGGGGGTGATGACTCGCGGGCACGATCAGACGGACGCCGCCGGCTTCTTCGACTCATCCTCGATGGTCAGGGTGGTTCACCGCGAGCAGATCGTGGCCCTGTACGGCGCCCGCGCGCTGCTGATGCAGGCCACCCACCCCGTTGCGTTCGCCGGCTTCTTCGCGCACACGGGGTCGATGGACGAGCCGTATGAGCGCCTCAACCGCACCGCCCAGGTGATGGACACGATCGCCTTCGGCGCCCGCACCGATGCCGAGCAGGCCACGCGCCGGGTGCGCGCGATGCATCGTCGGGTGCGCGGCGTCCTGTCTGAGCCCGGCGGGCGCTTCCCGGCGGGCACTCCCTACGCGGCCGACGATCCCGAGCTGCTGCTGTGGATTCTCGCCTGCCTGGTGGACTCGGGCCTGTTCATCTACGAACGCTACGTGCGCGGTCTCAGCCGCGCCGAGCGCGACGCCTACTGGCAGGACTATCGCCTGATCGGGCGCCTTTTCGGGGTGCCCCTGAAGTACAGCCCCCGCTCGATCGAGGACTTCGACGCGTACATGCACGAGATGCTCACAGGGGGTGACCTGCACGTGGGGACGCAGGCGCGGCGACTGGCCAAGCAGATCGTGTTGCGCCCCCCGGTGCCGCTGGCGGCCCGGCCGCTGCTCGAGCTGGCCAACTTCCATATCGTCGGCTCGCTGCCCCGCGCGATGCGTCGTCAGTACCGGCTGGGCTGGGACCCCGCGCGCGAGCTGGCGATGCGCGGTGGGGCGCAATACGCCAAGCGCGTGCTCGTGCCGCTGCTGCCGCCCCGGCTGCGCTACGTATCAGCGGCGCGCGCGGCCTGACTCCTATCGTCCGCTGGTTCAGCGGCCCCTGAGCGCTCTGATGCCCACACGCGCCATCGCCAGCGCGCCGTGACGCCAGGCGTGCTCGCGGTCGGAGTCGCGTGAGGAGCGCAGCTCGGCCACGGCGCGCGCGGCGCGGGTCATGGTCTCGTCGTAGGGGGACCACCACAGCCCGCGGGTGCCGCGGGGATCCCAGGTGATGAGCTTCTCCTGGGCGCAGGCGCGCAGGCCGGCGCGCCCGAGGGTGCGCCCGAGGCCCCCGGCGGCCGAGGCTCCCCAGGGTCCGCGCGAGACGGCGGGGGCGGGGAGGTGGTCGTTGAGCCACACCATCCCCGCGTTCAGCTCGCGGGCGATGCGCCGTCCCTGGTAACGGTCACCGGTCCACACCGAGGCGCCCAGCCCGTAGTCGCTGTCGTTGGCCAGCGCGATCGCCTGGGCCGCCGAGTCGACGGTGCTCACCGCCAGCACGGGACCGTTCAGGGGCTCGCGCATCAGGCGCATGTCCTGCGTGACGTCGACGATCACGGTGGGCGCATAGAAGGCGCCGTCGCAGCCCGCCGGGGGTGTGCCCAGGGGGCCGCCGCAGAGCACGCGCGCACCGTGGCGCACCGCGTCGGACACCAGCTCCTCGATGTGTTCCAGCCGCCTGGCGGAGGCCAACGGGCCGACCTGGGTGTCGGGGTTCGCGGGGTCTCCCACGGTCAGCCGCGAGGCGCCCGCGACGAGCAGCGAGAGGAAGCGCTCGGCGACGTCGCGCTCGACGTACACGCGCTCGATCGAGCCACGAGCCTGGCCGGCGGCGGCACATCCGGCCCACAGGGCGCCGCGCACGGCGTGTTCGAGGTGGGCGTCGGCGAGCACCAGCATGGCGTCCTTGCCGCCCAGCTCGACGGTCACCTCCTTGTCCTGCGAGACGCAGGCCCGGGCGATCTCGTGGGCGACGGCGGGGGAGCCCGTGAACAGCACCTTGTCCACCGGGGCCTGCGCCAGCGCGACCCCCACCTGGGCGTCCCCGTGCAGCACGCGCACCAGACCCTCGGGCAGCCCAGCACGCGCCAGCACCCGCGCGATCCGCTCACCCGCCAGTCCGGCGCGGGCGGCGGGCTTGAAGGCCACGCCGTTGCCGGCCAGCAGCGCCCCCGCGATCTGACCGATGGGCTGCGCGAAGGGCGCGCTGCCCGCGCCGATCACGCCCACCACCCCGAAGGGCTCATAGGCGATGCGGGCGCGCTTGGCGATCGACATCGAGCGGTGGATGCCCACGCGCCCGCCCTGCAGCACGCGGGCGCCCTCGTCGGCAACCCAGATCAGGGCGTCGATCGCGGGCAGCAGCTCGAGCGTGGCGACCTCGGCGCGCGGTCTGCCCTGCTCGCGCCCGATCAACTCGACCAGTTCGTCGAACTCGTCGATGATGGCCTGGGCGACGCGGCGCATGTAGCGCGCCCGGTCGGACACGCGCAAGAGCGCCCACAGCGGCTGGACCTTGGCGACCTCGGCCACGACGATGCCCACCTGCTCGGGCGCGGTGAGCGGGACACTGCCCAGGACCGCGCCGGTGGCGGGATCGCGCGCCACGAGGCTCGCGTGGTCTCGGCTCTCGGTCGGCAGGACGCTCATCGGAGCGCGGCCGCGCCCGGCGGGCGCTGATCGGGTGACTGTTTCATCCGGTGTGATTATCGCGTCGTCGGCGGGCGTCTCAGCGCCCGCGCCCCTTGCGGATCTGCTCGAGTCTCCGCGCCGGCTCGGCCTCGGCCTGGTCGGGTGCATAGAAGCGCTCGCCGACGACGCCCTCGGGGGCCAGCTCCTGGCCTGCCAGATGCCCGGGGTGTCCGTGTGGATTGTCGTAGTCGCCGACCTCCTGGCCGGGGCGGGGACCGGAGCGCAGCCAGGGCGGGACCGCTCCGGCGCCGTGCTCGCGGACGTGGCGCCGTGCGGCCGCGAGGGCCTTCCCCGCAGCATTGGACTTGGGGGCCAACGAAAGATAGATCGACGTTTGTGCCAGCGCATAGGCGGCCTCCGGCAAGCCAACATGCTCGACCGCCTGGGCGGCGGCAACTGCGAGTGCCAGCGCGGCGGGGTCGGCGTTGCCGATGTCCTCGGAGGCCAGGATCACCATGCGCCTGACGATGAAGCGGGGGTCCTCGCCGCCCTCGAGCATCACCGCCAGGTAGTACAGCGAGGCGTCCGGGTCGGATCCGCGGGTGGCCTTGATCCAGGCCGAGATGTAGTCGTAGTGGCGGTCTCCGCCGCGGTCGTAGAGCACGGCGCGACGCTGCAGGGCATCCTCGACGCGCGCCAGCGTCACTTGCTGCTCGTCCAGCTCGGCGGCGGTGGCCGCCGCCAGCTCCAGCGCGTTCAGGGCGGTGCGGGCGTCGCCTTCGGTGCGTGCCGCGAGGAACTCGACGGCGTCCTCGGCGACCGGTCGGCCCCCGATCTCACCGCGGGCGAGGGCTCGTCTGAGCACCTCTGCGACCTCGGGCGGCGTGAGGGCCTTCAGCGCGTAGACGCGCATCCGCGAGAGCAGGGCGCCGTTGACCTCGAAGGCGGGGTTCTCGGTGGTGGCGCCGATCAGGGTGATGAGACCCTCCTCCACGGCTGGCAGCAGCGCATCCTGCTGTGCCTTATTAAAACGGTGAATCTCGTCGAGGAAGAACACGGTCGCCGCCCCGTTGGTCGAGCGCCGGTGGGCGGCTCGCTCCAGGACCGCGCGCACCTCGGCCCGCCCGGCCTGCACGGCGCTCAGCTCCTCGAAGACCGCGCGTGAGCGTTCGGCGAGCATCCGCGCCAGCGTCGTCTTGCCGGTCCCGGGCGGGCCGTGCAGAACCATCGAGTGCGGGTGTCCCTGCTCGATCGCGGTGCGCAGCGCCGAGCGCTCCCCGAGCAGGTGGGTCTGTCCGACGAAATCCGTGAGGGTGCCGGGGCGCACGCGCACCGCCAGCGGACGCGCGCTCTGAGCGGCGTCGCTCCCACCGTCACGAGCGTCCGGAACCCCGGCGTCTGGCTCGAAAAGGGTGTCCATCCATCCTGAGTATGCCCCCTTCGGCAGGCACAGTCGGAAACACGTCGAACATGTAGGCCGATTCGTTTAGAACCGCATCGAAAACGGTATTGCTTCAAAAACGGTGCCGGCTCGGCGCCTCAGGAGGAGGACTTACGTGAATAGCAGGCTTAGATCATTGGCCCTGGCCCCGTGGGCGCTTGCGTTGGTGCTCGGCGTGAGCGCCTGCGGCAGCTCTTCGACGAGCAGCTCTTCCTCGAGCACGGCCACCTCGGCGGCGACCGCCACGGTGAGCGTCCTACAGGGAACGGCCCCCGACTATCTCGATCCGCAGCAGGGGATCACGACGCAGTCGGCGGAGGCCACCTGGATCGCCTACCTCGGTCTCTACACCTACGCGCACAAGAACGGTGTCGACGGCGCCAAGGTGATCCCGGCGCTGGCGACCGCGCTGCCGAGCATCTCCGCCGACGGCAAGACGTACACGATGACGCTGCGCAAGGGCCTGAAGTACTCCAACGGCGAAGCGGTCAAGGCGAGCGACTTCACCTACTCGATCGAGCGCGCGATCAAGCTCAACTGGGGCGGCAAGTCGTTCTTCACCGCCAACATCGCGGGCGCCGACGCCTTCGACAAGGGCAAGGCCACCACGATCTCCGGCATCACCACCGACGACGCGACCGGCAAGATCACGATCAAGCTGGTCGCGCCCTACGGCGCGTTCCTGAACGTGCTCGCGTTCCCGCCGCCGGGCTCGTCCCGACGGGCACGCCGATGAAGAACGCTCACCAACAACCCGCCGCCGGGCGTCGGGCCGTACGTGATCAAGAACGTCGTCCCGAACCAGTCCTTCGAGGTGGACATCAACCCGAGCTACGCCGCGGAGGCGATCCCGGGCATCCCGGCCGGTCACGTCAACGTGCAGGTCAAGGTCGCAGTCGAACACGCAGACCGAGGCCGAGCAGGTGCTCAACAACGCGGCCGACGTCTTCGACTGGGGCGACACGCTGCCCGCCGCGCTGCTCCCGCAGAGCTGCAGAGTCAGGCGGCGGATCGCTACGCGGCAGGTGCCCGACTCCGCGACGTTCTACTTCTTCCTCAACGCGCAAGACCAAGCCGTTCAACAACCAGCTGGCGCGCGAGGCCGTCAACTACGCCGTCGACCGGCGCGCGCTCTCGCGGCTGGACAGCGGCAACTTCACGCCGGGCTGCTACTTCCTGCCGCCCGAGCTGGTCGGTCACCCGACCGGCGCCGTGCCCGTACGGCGACCCGAACGGCGACGGGCGACCTGGCCAAGGCCAAGGAGCTGGTACGCCAGTCGGGCATGGCCGGGCGCGCCGGTCACCGTCTGGGGCGAGAGCCGCGCGCCGCGCCGGGAGTTCGTCGACTACTACACCAGGTGCTCAACCAGATCGGCTTCAAGGCCACGGAGAAGATCATCGCCGACGCGCAGTACTTCCCGACGATCGGCAACCTCAAGACCAACCCGCAGACCGGCTTCGCCGACTGGAACCAGGACTTCCCGAACCCGATCGACTTCTACCTGCTGATCGACGCCAAGGCGATCCAGCCGACGCAACAACCAGAACTTCAGCCAGGTCAACGACCCGAAGATCCAGAGCGACGCTGAAAAGCTGGACCCGGTGCCGGCGGACAGCTCGACACTCGGCGGCCGGACAGTGGCAGGCGCTCGACGAGTACGTGGCCCAGAAGGCCTACATCGGCGTCTTCGGCTACGCAGCAGGTGCCCGAAGTTCACCTCGAACCGGATCGACTTCGGCGCGCTCGTGTTCCACCCGCTCTACGGGACCGACTGGTCATCGCTGGCGCTGACGGGGCGACGCCATCGAGCGTCGAGACGGTGACCCCCGTCGCAGGACGGCGCGCCGACGCGAGTCGCCGAGCCGGCGCCGCCGGGCATCGGCCCGTACCGGCTCGCCTGGCGGCGGCTGCGGCGCAACCGCGTCGCGCTCGCCTTCGGCGGGCTGTTCCTGCTGATCGTCGTGCTCTGCCTGCTGGCGCCGGTCTACGCCGCGCGACATCGCGCACACGACGCCGGCGGCCAACCACATCACCGACACCGTCAAGGTCGGCGGCAAGGTCGACGACGTCGTCTCGGCCGGCGGGGATCCCGATCGGCCCGACCTGGCACGGCCGCTTCTTCCTCGGCGCCGACGCCAACGGCCGCGACGTCGCGGTGCGGCTGCTCTACGGCGGGCGCAACTCGCTCGAGATCGGCTTCGTCGCGACGCTGATCACGATGATCCTGGCCGACGATCCTCGGCACCGTCGCCGGCTTCTTCCGCGGCTCGATCGACGGCGTCCTCTCGCGCGTCTGTCGACCTGATCTGGGCCTACCCGGCGCTGCTGCTCGGCGTCGCGCTCGGCGTCAGCGCTCGCGGTCGGCGGCCTCAACCTCGGGCTGTTCGACGCTCAAGGGCAGCTCGCTGCTGCGTGCCCGGCGGTGATCATCGGCGTCGTCTACGTCCCCTACGTCGCCAAGCCGATCGCGCGGCAGGTGCTCGCGCTGCGCGAGCGCGAGTTCGTCGACGCCGCGCGCCAGCAGGGGCTCGGGCTCGGTGCGGATCATGGTCGGCGAGATCCTGCCGAACCTCGCCTCGACGATCATCGTCTTCATCCCGCTGATCGCTCGCCAACGCGATCCTGCTCGAGGCCGGGCTCTCCTTCCTCGGCGCCGGGCGTGCAGCCGCCGAACCCGTCGTGGGGGACGATGATCAGCGACGGCATCCGGCTGATCCCGGGCGCGATCCACCTGACGCTCGTGCCCGGGCCTGATGCTCGTGCTCGCGGTGCTCGGGATCAACGTCTTCGGCGACGGCGTGCGCGACGCGCTCGACCCGCGCGCGAAGGTCAGGATCGAGCGCTGATGGCGACGCTTCGTCGCTGCGGCGGGTGGTCTCGATGGTCGGCGGTGCTGTTCGCGATCTCGATCCTCACCTTCCTGATCTTCCAGGCGATCCCCAACGGCGACCCGGCGCTGCGGCTCGCCGGCCGCCTGGCGACGCCCCAGCAGATCCAGCGACGTGCGTCAGCAGTGGGGCTTCGACAAGCCGATCTACGTCCAGTACGTCAAGACGATGGAGAAGATCTTCACCGGCGAGGTCGTCTCCTACACCCAGCAGCTCAACGTCGCTCGACCAGATCAAGCGGGACCTGCCGGCGACGCTCTCGCTGGCGATCGGCGCGGGCATCATCTGGCTCTGCTTCGGCGTCCTCTTCGGCGTGCTCAGCGCGCTCACGGCCGGGACGCTGGCTCGACCGCGCGCTGACGGTGCTCGTCGCTGATCGGCGTCTCGATGCCGGTCTTCTTCCTCGGCGCGATGCTGCTCTACTACCTCGGCTTCAAGCTGGCACTGCTTCCCGCTCGGCGGACTACGTGCCGCTGACCACGGACCCGTGGCAGTGGTTCACGCACCTGATCCTGCCGTGGATCGCGCTGTCGGTGCTGTTCATCGGCGTCTACTCGCGGGTGCTGCGCTCGACGATCCTCGACACGATGAACGAGGACTACGTGCGCACGGCGCGCGCGAAGGGCCTCTCCGAGCGCCGGGTGCTGATCCGCCACGTGCTGCGCAACTGCTGATCCCGATCGTCTCGCTGTGGGGCCTGGACTTCGCCGCGGTGATCGGCGGCGGCGCGATCCTCACCGAGATCGGTCTTCAACCTCCAGGGCGTCGGCCAGTACGCGGCCCAGTCGATCCAGCGCCTCGACGTCCCGCCGGTCCTCGTGATCACGATGTTCGGCGGCGTTCTTCGTCGTGCTCTTCGGCGCGATCGTCGACATCGTCTACGCCGTGCTCGACCCGCGGATCCGGCTGAGCTGATGAGCGCCGCCGACGCGCCGCTGCTCGAGGTCGAGGACCTGCGCGTCTCGCTTCCGCACCGAGGAGGGCGTCGTGCAGGCCGTCGACGGCGTCTCGTTCACCGTCGGGCCGCGGCGAGGTCGTCGCGATCGTCGGCGAGTCCGGCTCGGGCAAGTCGGTGACCGCGATGACGCTGATGGGCCTGACGCGCTCGCCCAACGCGACGCTTCGAGGGGCGCGCGACGCTTCGACGGGCGACGCGAGCTGCTCGGCGCGCGACCGACGACGCAGCTGCGCGCGCGATCCGCGGCGCGCGGATCGCGATGATCTTCCAGGACCCGATGAGCTCGCTCAACCCGGTCTACCGGATCGGCGACCAGATCGTCGAGCAGATCCGCGTGCACGACCACGAGATCTCCAAGGACGCGGCCGCGAGCGCGCGCCGTCGAGCTGATGGAGCGCGTCGGCATCCCGCGCGCGCGCGAGCGCGCTGCGCTCCTACCCGCACGAGTTCTCCGGCGGCATGCGCCAGCGCGTGATGATCGCGATGGCGCTCTCCTGCTCGCCGAGCCTGCTGATCGCCGACGAGCCGACGACCGCGCTCGACGTGACGATCCAGGCGCAGATCCTGCGACGAGCTGCGGCGCCTGCGCGAGGAGAGCGGCGCCGGGATCATCCTCGTCACGCACGACCTCGGCGTCGTCGCCGACATCGCCGACCGGGTCGTCGTCATGTACGCCGGGCGGGTCGTCGAGCAGGGCACGCTCGACGAGCTCTTCTACGACCCGCAGCATCCCTACACGTGGGGCCTGCTCGGCTCGATCGCGCGCATCGACCGCGACCGCTCGCGAGCGCCTGCCGGCGATCCCGGGCGCGCCGCCGTCGCTGCTGAGCCCGCCCGCGGGCTGTCACTTCCGCCCGCGCTGCCCGCACGCGTTCGAGCGCTGCGGCGAGGTGCCGGCGCTCGAGGCGCGCCTGCCCGAGGCGCCCGGGCACCTCGACCGCTGCTGGCTCGAGCCGGAGCAGAAGCAGGAGCGCCGCGACCGTCGACGGGCGCATCGGGCTGGCCGCCGGCGAGACGGTGATCGCGTGAGCGCCGCGGGCTCCGGCCCAAACGCTGGCTCGGCTCCGGCGCAGTCTCCGGCGCGGTCTCCGGCCCGGACACCGGCATGGCGGCTCCGGGGCGCCCCCTGCTCGAGGTCGAGCACCTCCAGGTGCACTTCCCGGTGCGCCGGGGCCTGCTCGGACGTGCCCGCGAGCACGTCCACGCCGTCGACGACGTCTCGTCTGCGCCTGGCCGAGGGCGAGACGCTCGGCGTCGTCGGCGAGTCGGGCTGCGGCAAGACGACGCTGATCCGCGTGCTGGTGCGGCTCGTCGACGCGACCGACGGGCAGGATCGCGCTTCCGCGGGCGCGACATCACGAAGGCCTCGCGGCGCGAGCTGGCGCCGGTGCGCCGCGAGATGCAGATGGTCTTCCAGGACCCGCAGGCGTCGCTGAACCCGCGCAAGCGGGTCGGGCAGATCCTCGCGACGCCGCTGCGGCTTGCGGGCGTGCCCAAGGCGCGGTTGCGCGAGCGCGCGCGCGCGAGCTGCTCGCGCGGGTCGGTCTGAACCCCGAGCACCTCGACCGCTTCCCGCACGAGTTCTCCGGCGGCCAGCGCCAGCGCATCGGCATCGCCCGCGCGCTCGCCGTCGAGCCGAAGCTGATCATGCTCGACGAGCCGGTCTCGGCGCTCGACGTCTCGATCCAGGCGCAGGTCATCAACCTGCTCGACGAGCTGCAGGACGAGCTTCGGCCTGACCTACGTGTTCGTCGCCCACGACCTCTCCGTCGTGCGCCACGTCTCCGACCGGATCGCGGTCATGTACCTCGGCAAGATCGTCGAGCTCTCGCCCGCCGAGGAGCTCTACGACAAGCCGATCCACCCGTACACCGTGGCGCTGCTCAGCGCGATCCCGATCCCCGACCCGCGCGAGAACCGCGCGCGGGTGCGCACGCGTGGTCGAGGGCGAGCCGCCGAACCCGATCGCCCCGCCGCCGGGCTGTCGCTTCCACACCCGCTGCCCGCGCGCGACCGAGCTCTGCGGCACCGTCGAGCCGCCGCTGACCGAGTACGCCGGCGGGCACCTGGCCGCCTGCCATCACCCGCGCAACGTCGCCGAGGCCGAGGTCTCCGGCGCGAGTGTCTCGGCGGCCTCGCCGCGCGCAGCGGGCGCAGATCTACCGCAAGCGGTTGCATCTGGCGTACGATCGGGGCCATGAGCGAGCAGAACGGTCTGGTGCAGGACTCGATCGAGCTTCTACAGAGCCTGATCCGCTTCAACACAGTCAACCCGCCCGGCAACGAGCGTGCGGCCCAGGAGTACCTCGCAGCTCAGCTCACCGCGGCGGGCTTCGAGTGCGAGCTGCTCGGCGCCGAGCCCGACCGACCCAACCTCGTCGCCCGGCTGCGCGGTGGGGAGTCGGGACCCACCCTCTGCTATCTCGGCCACGTCGACACGGTGCTCGCCGACCCCGCGGAGTGGAGTCACGATCCCTGGTCGGGCGACGTCGCCGAGGGTTTCGTCTGGGGCCGAGGGGCGCTTGACATGAAGTCGCAGGTCGCCGCCGAGATCGCCGCGGGGATCTCGCTGGCCCGCTCGGGTTGGCGCCCGGCGCGGGGCGAGCTGCTGATCGTCGCGGTTGTGGACGAGGAGACCGGTGGCTCCCTGGGCGCCGAATGGATCACCAAGAACCACCCCGAGAAGGTGCGCTGCGACCTGCTCATCAACGAGGGGGGTGGGCCCGTGTTCGAGTACGGCGGAGCCCGACGCTACGGGGTGTGTTGCGCGGAGAAGGGCGTGTTTCGCTTCACGCTCAGCACCGACGGCGTGGCCGGCCACGCGTCGATGCCGAAGATGGGAGACAACGCGCTGCTGAAGATGGCCCCCGTCCTACAGCGGCTCTCCGAGCGTCAGCCCGCCTACAACCTGACGGCGGAGCCCGAGGCCTTCCTGCGCGGCATCGGCGAGGACCCCTCCGATCCGGCGGCCTCGCTGGCCCGGATGCACGCCGAGGACCCCCGCCTGGTAACCACGTTCGAGCCGATGCTGGGCGTCACTTTCACCCCTACCCGCATCCGTGCCTCGGAGAAGATCAACGTGATTCCCTCGCGGGCCGAGCTGAAGGTCGACTGTCGTGTGCCTCCCGGACTGGGCGAGGCCGAGGTGCGGCGCGGGATCGAGGAAGTGCTTGGCAGCGACGGCTTTCAGATCGACTTCACCGAGCGCGTGGTGGGCAACCGCTCGCCGGTCGATTCGCCGCTGATGAGCGTCATCTCGGAGTGGGTCGCGGAGCACGATCCGGGCGCTGAGGTGGTGCCGACGATCCTCCCGGGGTTCACCGACTCGCGTCACTTCCGCGCGGCCTTCCCCGAGTGCGTGGCCTATGGATTCTTTCCACACCTGCACCAGTCGCTGTTTGAATCCGCGCCCCTCGTGCATGGTGCGGACGAGCGGGTTGACATCCGCGACCTGGCGTTCGCCGCCGAGTTCTTCCGAGATCTCGCCGTGCGCGTCCTGGGCTGAGGCGCCGCCGCCGATCTGAACGCTTGGACTGGACCGTGGGGCACCAAAGCCTCATAATGATCCGAATGCCAAGGACGGCTACATCGCAGGTTGCTTCGACGGTCACGACGACCACGGCCGCCCATACGTCCTCCGGCGCGGCCGCCGCCAACACCGGGACGGCGCTGCACACCGCCACGACGGCCACGGCAACGGCCACTTCTACGGCTCCGGCGAGCGTCCCGGGGGCGGGCACGGTGCACGTGGTGCACACCGCAGCCCCGCACGTGTCGATCGTGGAACACATCCAGACCTGGGCCTACCAGTGGTCGAGCGTCGTGATGATCCTGTTCTTCGGGGCGCTGCTCTACCTGATGTGGCGCACGCTGAAGGTGATGCCGCGGATCAAGCCGCAGCGCATCGCCCCGTCCTCGGACGAATCGGTGGCCTGGCGCGACATCGCCGGGGTGGACGAGGCCAAGGCCGAGCTACAGGAGATCGTCGAGTTCCTGCGCGACCCCAGGCAGTTCCAGGCGCTCGGCGCAAAGGTCCCCAAGGGCATCCTGCTGCACGGCCCTCCGGGGACCGGCAAGACGCTGCTGGCCAAGGCCGTGGCGCACGAGTCCGGGGCACAGTTCTTCGCCCAGTCGGCCGCCTCGTTCGTCGAGATGTTCGCGGGGCTCGGCGCGGCGCGCATTCGTAACCTGTTCGCGATCGCCCGCAAGCACGAACCGGCGATCATCTTCATCGACGAGCTGGACGCCGTTGGGGGGCGGCGCGGCATGGATGTCTCGGGTGAGAAGGACCAGACCCTCAACCAGCTGCTGGTCGAGATGGACGGCTTCACCTCCAGCGGCCGCGTGGTGGTGATCGCGGCCTCGAACCTGCTCGACAAGCTCGACCCCGCGCTGCTGCGCCCGGGACGCTTCGACCGCCAGGTGTTCGTGTCCCCACCCGACGTCAAGGGACGTCAGGGGGTGCTCGCGGTGCACACTCGCGACAAGCCGCTCGACGATGTAGATCTTGGATTGGTGGCCCAGCAGACGAGTGGGCTCACCGGCGCCGACCTGGCGAACATCTGCAACGAGGCCGCCATCTTCGCCGCCCGCCGCGCGGGTCGCTACATCACGATGAAGGACTTCGACATGGCTCTGGAGCGGGTGATCGCCGGAGTCCAGTCCAAGCGCGTGCTCAACGATCACGAGAAGCGCGTCGTGGCGTTCCACGAGGCCGGGCACGCCCTCTGCGGCGAGCTGCTGCCCTCGGTCGACCGGGTGCACCGGATCTCGATCGTGCCCCGCGGCAAGGCCCTGGGCTACACGCTCAACCTGCCCGCCGAAGACCGCTATCTGAAGACCCGCGAGGAGTTGCTCGACTACATGACGGTGCTACTCGGCGGGCGGGTGGCCGAGCAGGTCGTGTTCGGGGCGATCACCACCGGCGCCTCGGATGACCTCAAGCGGGTGGCCACGATCTCACACTCGATGGTGCACGACTTCGCGATGGGCAACGCCGGCATCGGCCGCTCCCCCGAAGGCGACGTGCAGCTCTCGGAGAGCACCCTGCGCATTCGCGACGAGGAGCGCCAGGACCTGATCGAGGAAGCCCGCCGCGCGGCCACCAAGATGATCGTGGCCCACCGCAAGCAGCTCGACGACCTCGCGCGGGAGCTGTTGGAGCACGAGGTGCTCGACCGCGATGCGATCGACCGGATCATGCACGGCATCCCGCGCCTGGAGCGCGCCCCCGGCATCGGCCTGCGGATCGTGGCGGCCGCCGCCCCGCTGGACGCTGGGGTGTGATCAGCCGACGCGGCGAAGCTTCGCGAGCGGGACTAGGAGAATCCGGTCGAGCATCGGGTCCAGCGGCAAGGTCGTGACCTCGACCATCGCCCTGTCGTCATCAAGCAGCTCGACGACTCCGCCTCGTGCCCCGGCGGGCGCGGTTTCGACGGCCTCAGTCAACTCAACCAAGTCATACAGAGTGATCTCATGGACGGTAGGCATCGTTCTCATCTTAGGGCGTAGGGAACGCTGTGACCAGCCGCGGCGGCATGCCCTCGCTCGCGTAGTGCCAGGCTGATCGGACCCATGAAATGCGAGCGTTGATCTTCAGCACGACGTCACCTGACAGATCAGGCTCTGATCCTGCTTACGAATCGATGAGACCGGGGCATCGAGTATCGCTGTGACGAGGGCTTGCCATACGTGTTCGGCGTCGTCCGCACCGATCCGAAAGACGGATGCCCATTCACGTCCGTGCCCCGGTTCGGCGAGGATCCATCGACTCCACTTCTCAGGAGCGACGTACGCCTCGGCGGCGCGGGGGAGAGGTTGTCCGATGATTGAGCTTGCCACAGAACGTCGAGACGCTACCGATGACTCCCGAGACTTTCGGGAGGCCGCCTCGCGTCGCGACCGGTCTCCCGCCCACTATCCTGCTCGCACATGAGTTCAAGCGACCTGTTCAAGCGCATCGATCACGTCGGCGTGGCCGTCAACGACATCGACAGTTCGCTGGCGCTCTGGCGCGATCAGTTCCAGCTGCGCGTGGCGCACCGCGAGATCGTGGAGGAGCAGGGCGTCGAGGCCGTGCTCCTGGATGTCGGCGAGAACCACATCGAGCTGCTGGCGCCACTCGGTCCCGACACACCGGTCGGGAGGTTCCTGGCCAAGAAGGGTCCCGGCATGCACCACGTGGCCTACCAGGTGGAGGACATCGACGCGACCCTCACCGCGCTCAAGCAGGCCGGCATCGCCTTGATCGACGAGCAGCCCCGTGTGGGGATCCGCTCATCGCGCGTGGCGTTCCTGCATCCTCGGGGCACCGAGAGTGTCCTCACCGAGATCGTCGAACCTGCCCCCGGATTGGAGGATCACTGAAGATGTCATCTAGAGCACGAAGCGTGAGCGTCGGCTTTCAGGGTGGACAGGTGCTGGCATTGCGCGTCAGCGATGAACAGCTCGAGGTGCTCTACAAGCAACTCGGCTCGGTCGGCTGGCACGAGCTTGCGACCGACGACGGGCCCGTGCGCCTGGACCTCTCGCAGGTCGTCTACGTCCGTGCCGAGGTGGACGATCAGCGCGTCGGCTTCGGTTGATGAGTGGCTGTTGCGTGCCGCTCGCACGTACGGCCACAATCCGCAGGCCGAGCGCGTCGTTGCCCGCTTCTCGCGGGTAGGGGAACACGCGGCCGTGTGGCTTGCGATCGGGGTGGCCGGCATGGTCGTCGATGCTCCCCGGCGTCGACGCTGGCGCGGGGCGACCGCGCGGGTGCTCACCACCTACGCGCTCAACACCGCGATCAAGCAGTTGGTTCACCGTCGCCGCCCACAGCTAGTCGGGTTGCCGCCGCTGAGCAACACCCCGACTCAGCTCAGCTTCCCCAGCGCCCACTCCGCGACGGCCTTCGCCGGTGCACGGGTCTATGCGCGGCTCGGTCTGCCGGTCCGTCCCCTCTATGGGCTCGCCGTCGGACTGGCGCTCTCGCGGCTGTACCTGGGCGTTCACTACCCCTCCGACGTGGCCGCCGGTGCCGTGCTGGGCAGCGCCGTGGCGGGCCGCTCATGAGTACCCGCATCGGCATCGTCGGGATGCCCAACGCCGGCAAGAGTTCGCTGTTCAATGCCCTCACCAAGGCCGGTGTTGAGGCCGCCAACTATCCCTTCACCACGATCGAGCCCAACGTGGCCGTTGTGCCCGTGGTCGATCCGCGTCTCGCCGACGTCG
Organism: uncultured Solirubrobacterales bacterium; assembly: GCA_963813115.1. Taxonomy (GTDB): domain Bacteria; phylum Actinomycetota; class Thermoleophilia; order Solirubrobacterales; family Solirubrobacteraceae; genus Palsa-744. Next base: position 456,919 of record CAWEXS010000002.1, on the reverse strand, counting down.
CAAACACCGTCCGGGCCTCCGAGCAGGTCCACGACACGATCGACTTCCACGACATCGCCGGCTTGGTGGCCGGTGCCCACAAGGGCGAGGGGCTCGGCAACCGCTTCCTGGCCAACATCCGCGAGACCGACGCGATCGTGCACGTGGTCCGGGCCCACAACGACGACAACGTGATCCACCCCGAGGGGCGCGTCGATCCGCTCGCCGACATCGAGACGATCGAGACCGAGCTGGTGCTCGCCGACCTGGAGCAGGCCGAACGCCGCGTCGACCGGGTGGCCCGCATCGCCAAGAGCGGGGATCGCGCCGCGCAGGCCGAGGAGGCCTGGCTGCGTGAGGTGATCGGGGTGCTCCAGACCGGCGCGCCCGCGCGCAGCGTGCCGCCACCCGCCGATGCTCCCAACGCCGCGCGGGACCTGGGCTCGCTCACCGCCAAGCCGGTCCTGTTCGTGGCCAACGTCGACGAGGGCTCCGAGGAGATCCCCGCGGCGATCGCCGCGCACGCCGCCGCACAGGGAGCCGGAGTGGTGGCCGTCTCCTCGCGGATCGAGGCCGAGCTGGCCGAGCTGGAGGACGAGGACGCCGCGGGCATGCGCGCCGAGCTGGGGGTCAGCGAGTCGGGCCTACAGCGCGTGGTCCAGGGGGCCTTCTCGCTGCTGCACCTGATCGCGTTCTTCACCGCCGGGGAGGCCAAGCCCGCTCAGTCCTGGCATCTGCGTGAGGGTCTGACCGTCTGGCACGCCGCCGGACAGATTCACACCGACATCCAGAAGGGCTTCGTGCGCGCCGAAGTGATCGGCTGGCGCGAGCTGGTCGATGCCGGTGGCTACGCGGGAGCCCGCGACCGCGGCACCCTACGCCTCGAGGGTCGCGACTACGTGATGAGCGACGGCGACGTCATCACCGTCAAGTTCACGCCTTAGATTCAGGCCTAGGTTCACACCTTGGGTTTCTGGCCCAGGTTAACTCCCCAGGGCTCACGCCCTAGCTTCACGACTAGATTTGCGCCCTAGCTTGGGTCCCAAGTTTGTGCCCTTTGCTTCGCGTCTAGGGCGCGGCGCTTGTGGCCAACTGTCCCAGTCGGCCCGCCAGGCCGTTCATGCCCATCTCCTGCGCCTTGCGTGCACCAGCGGCGAAGTCCGTCGCCCGATCGGGCGGGCGCTCGACCTCGATCGGCACGAGCGTCGCGATCTGCTTGAACGTGCGCAGTAGCTCCGCGTTGTCCCGTAGCGCCGCCGCGATCCGTGGGCGCTCCTCCGTAGTCACCGGCTCCACTGCGCTCAGCACCCCCTCAAGCGAGCCGTGGCGGCGCAGCAGCTCCGCCGCCGTCTTCGCGCCGATGCCCGGAGCGCCGGGCAGCCCGTCCGACGGGTCCCCCCGCAGGGCGATGAAGTCCGCCACCAGCTCCGGGCCGATCCCGTAGCGCTCCCGCACCTCGGCCGCGTCGATCTCAGCGGCCGCCTGGCCCTTGCGGGGCAGCTCCAGGATTCTCACCCGCTCGCCCACCGCCTGGAAGAGATCGCGGTCACCCGTGATCAGCAGCGCGAAACCCCGCCCCTCATCCTCCTTGCCCGCCAGGGAGAACATCACGTCGTCGGCCTCAAGCTCGGGGCTCGTGCTCACCGTCCAGCCCAGGCTCTCAAGCAGCTCCGGGGCGCGCGTCCACTGCCATGCCAGCGCCTCCGGCATCGGGTCGCGGTGCGCGTGGTAGGGCGGGTACAGCGCCACTCTGTACTTGGCCTCCTCGGCCCCAAAGCACGCCGCCACCGCCCGCGGCGGGCGCGCCTCGATCGCCGCCAGCAGCGCGTTCACGGTGCCCAGCAGCGCGTTCACCGGACGGCCCTCGCCGTCCACGATCGTCTTGGGCAGCGAGAAGAACGCCCGGTAGAGCAGCCAGGGAACGTCGGCGATGAGCAGCGGTGGCGCTATCCCCACAGCCTATGCGTCAACCCGCGCTGACGCCGCCCCCGGGGGCCGATTCACCGCTCACCTGAACACCACCGGCGGGCGCCGGAGCGGGCGAGGGGCTTGGCGTAGACGCCGGCGTGGGGGAGGTCGCGGGCGCCGGGGTTTGTCCGCTGCGATCCGGCTCGGGCCGCACCCCGTGACTGTCCTTGACGCTGAAGTAGGCCCATGTGCTGTTCAGTCCGAGGCGGGCCGCCAGATTCGCTCCGGTGGTCGTCGTGGCGCCTTTGGAGCCCAGCACCTCGACCGAGAGCATCCGCGGGGAGACGCCCCGCTGGAGCACCTCGATGCCACGGAACGAGCCGTGCACCAGCCCGCGCAGGCGAGTCGCCGCCGCGCTGAAGCTCAGGCTCACGTTCCACGCATGCTGGGTCGCCGCTTCATAGGGGTCGGCCACCCCACGCAGCCACGGCTCAGGGGTCGCCCCCGGGAAAGCGTTCTGGACGCTTTCCGTCGCCCCGCCCGAGCTGGCGAAGAAGAACGTGATCGCCGGGCGGCCTTCGTAGGTCACGATCTGCCCCGCCGTCGCCAGCACCGCCGCATTCGTCTGGGGGGTCTGGGCCGCCACCCCCCGGTAGACCTGCGAGCGGGTGTCCGCGTACACGTCGAACTTCCGACCCGCGTGCGCCGTGAGCGCGTAGGTGCGACTCGCCACCGCCTGGGCCTCCAGCGCCGCCAACGGCCAGTCGGCGGAGACCTCCGCGGCCACCACGCCCTGGACATAAGTCTCAAGTGCGATCCGGTGGACCTTGCCGTGCAGCAGCACCCGCACCACGCTCTTCGGCGGCGCCTGTCCCAGTGCCGTGCTCGGATAGTAGTGGGCCAGGATTTCGCTGTAGCCAAAGCCGTGCTGGGCAAAGCCCAGGGCTCCGTCCTGGCTCATGCCCACGCCATGTCCCTCGCCCGCCCCGCGGATCATCAGCGTCGAGGCCCCCGCCGGGCCCGCGAGCGCCGCGAGGGACAGCGCAGCCGCGAGCAACGTCGACAGTACCCTGCGGCCCCGCGATAGACGAGTCCTCAGAGCGGGTATGCGGTGGTAGGTTGGGCTCATCGGCGCACGTTGCCTCAGACCTACCCTCGAAGGAGCGGTCCGACCTTTATGACACGTCGCTTGCACCAACGTTGCTGTATTCCAAATGCCCGATTGCACAGACCCTTGGTCGGATGCCGGGCCGCGACCCTGCAGGGGGCGCCCCGCTGTCTGGACGGACGATGAGCTTCGCGAGGAGCGTCCAGAGATGACCCGCCCCGACGCCGAGCGCGAGGTGCTCGACTGGGTGCCCACCCGGCTGCACATCGCCGGGCAGTGGCGTGACGCCGCCGCCGGGAGGACCCTGCCCGTTGAGGACCCCGCCACCGGGGAGACCCTCGTCGAGGTCGCCGACGCCCAGCCCCGGGATGCTCTGGATGCCCTCGGGGCCGCCGCCGAGGCGCAGGCCGAGTGGGGCGTGAGTGCCCCCCGCGAGCGCGGGGAGATCCTGCGCCGGGCCTACGAGGCGATCGTCGAGCACACCGATCGGCTCGCCCTGCTCATGACCCTGGAGATGGGCAAGTCCGTGGCCGAATCCCGGGCCGAGATCGCCTACGCCGCCGAGTTCTTCCGTTGGTTCTCCGAGGAGGCCGTGCGCATCCACGGGCGCTACATGGTCAACACCACCGGCCAGGGGCGCATCATCACCATGCGCCAGCCCGTCGGCCCCTGCGTGTTCGTGACCCCCTGGAACTTCCCCACCGCCATGGGCACCCGCAAGATCGCCCCCGCCATCGCCGCCGGCTGCACGATCGTGGTCAAGCCCGCCCAGCAGACCCCGCTCTCGATGCTTGCCCTCGCCCGCATCCTTCAGGAGGCCGGTCTGCCCGCGGGCGTGCTCAACGTCATCACCGCCCGCCACTCCGGGGAAGTGATCGAACCGTTGTTGAAGGATCCCCGGGCGCGCAAGCTCTCGTTCACCGGCTCCACCGAGGTCGGGCGCACCCTGATCGAACAGTCCGCCCAACAGATCCTCCGGGTCTCCATGGAGCTGGGGGGCAACGCTCCCTTCCTCGTGTTCGACGACGCCGACCTCGATGCCGCCGTTGAGGGCGCGATGCTCGCAAAGATGCGCAACGTCGGTGAGGCCTGCACCGCCGCCAACCGCTTCCACGTCGCCGAGCCCGTCGCCGCCGAGTTCGCCGCGCGCCTGGCCGAGCGGATGGGGGCCCTCAAGGTCGGGCGGGGCACGCTCGCCGACACCGACGTCGGACCCCTGATCGACGAGCGCCAGCGCGGCAAGGTCGAGGAGCTGGTGGGGGATGCCGTGGAGCGCGGGGCCCGGGTGCTGCTCGGCGGTGAGCGCGTCGCCGGGCCCGGCTACTTCTACAAGCCCACCGTGCTTGCCGGGGTGCCCGGCGAGGCTCGGCTTTTGGCTGAGGAGATCTTCGGGCCCGTCGCGCCCATCGCCACCTTCGCCACCGAGGAGCAGGCGCTCGCCGCCGCCAACCGCACCGAGTACGGACTGGTGTCATACATCTACACCCGCGACCTCGCCCGCGCGTTCCGCATGGCCGAGGGGATCGAGACCGGCATGGTCGGGCTCAACCAGGGAGTCGTCTCAAACGCCGCCGCGCCCTTCGGGGGCGTCAAGCAGTCGGGCTTCGGGCGTGAGGGCGGCTTTGAGGGGATCGGCGAGTACCTGGAGACCAAGTACGTGGCTCTCAGCCTCTAGCCCACTACTTGTGAGCTTCCAACTTCGCCACGTCGACCGCGTTGGCCGGCGGTGTGAGCGAGACCGGGGCGTTCCACCGATCGAAGGTGATCTTGCCGCCGTCGGCGTCTTCCTTGGAGATCTGGATCGGGTAGGGCCTGCCCGTGGTGGCGATGTACAGCGTGCCATGCTTGGTGGTGTCGGTGATGCCCACCACCTTCTGTCCGTCTACGGTCGTGGTCGCTCCGGCCTTCAGGGTCCCGTGATTCGTGAGCGTCGTATCCAGCAGCTTGCGCAGATCGGTGAGTGAGGCGATCGACGCGAAGTCGCTGCCCGAGGCCGGGGCCTTCAGCCACTTTCCCTGAAACAGCTGGGCCGCCGAGTTGCCGCCGATCTTCCGGTAGAACGCGGGGCTGCCGTTGATGTAGACCGTTTCCTTGGTCACGATCAGGTCGAAGCCGATCCCGTTTTCGGTGATGCGACCGCGTCCGCCTTTGCCCGCGAGCAGGCTCAGGTCGAGCGTGAGCGGCGTGGTGCCACTCGTGATCGAGCCCGCCACATGAACCGAGCTGGCGCCGTCCGCCGCGGCCTTGGCTGTCGCCACGATGCCCGTGGGGGACTCGGAGGTCACCCCGTTGTCCGCCGGGGCCGTGCTCGTCGACTTGCTCGTGGAGGAAGACGCGGAGGATCCGCCACAGCCCGCAAGCGCGGCCGTGGCGGCCAGAATCGCAGGGGTGGCCGCAAGCAGGGATCGGGTTCGCATGGCCGAGAACCCTAGCCGGGGTCTCAGACGCGATCCTGTCCATTGTCTATGTGGCCAGGGCCGCGGAGCCGTGCTCAAGCTGTTGCGGGCGCGCGCCGAGCGCGGGGGCAAGGAGCCTATCCAGAGTGCAAGAACTCAGCTTCATCTCCCACTCGAACCCGGGTGGGCCCGTCCGGGGGAGTAAGCTCGCCGCTGTGGGCACCCGAGCCCCCGCAGAGATTTCTTCGAGCCGGCTCCTGCGCGGAGTAGGCCGCTGGGCGGCATTGGCGAGCAGCTTCCTCGCCGCCTGCCTGGGGGCTCTGCTGTTCAGCTCCCCGATCGTGCTCGGGGGCTGCGTCGCGGTGCTGCTCGTCGTCGTGGCCCTCGCCGGGTGGCTCGCCGGGGAGACCCGCAGGAGTGCCCTCGAAGCCGATATCAACGATCGCTCCACTGAGCTGCGCCGGGTGCTCTCAGAAGCTCGAGATCGCTCAGGCCGAGACCGTGCGGCGACTCTCGATGGCCGTCGAGTTCCGCGACGAGGACACCGGCGCCCACATCGAGCGCATCGGGCGTTTCTCCACCCTGCTCGCCGAGCAGACCGGGATGGATCAAGACTTCAACACCTGCCTCAGCCACGCCGCCCCGCTGCACGACGTCGGCAAGGTGGCCATCCCCGACGCCATCCTGTTGAAGCCCGGGTCGCTGACCGTCGAGGAGCGCGCGATCGTCGAGACCCACGCCGAGGAGGGCTACCGCCTGCTGCGGGGATCGTCCTCCTCGATCCTCGACATGGCCGCCACCATCGCCCTCAGCCACCACGAGAAGTGGGACGGCAGCGGCTACCCCCGCGGGCTGGCCGGCGAAGCGATCCCGATCGAGGGCCGGATCGTGGCAATCGCCGACGTGTTCGACGCGCTCACCAGCGACCGCGTGTACCGCCCCGCCTTCACCGTGGAGCGGGCCGTGGAGATGATGCGCGAGCAGCGCGGCCTGCACTTCGACCCCGTGCTCCTGGATGCCTTCCTGGACATTCTCGGCAGCTCCGGACCCGACGCACGGGCCGGGATCCGCTCCGATCCCCAGGCCCTCGTCCAGGGCGCCCGCGAGGACTACGCCCAGGCCATCGAGCGCGGCGACGCCGAGGCCGCCGAGGGCACCATCGCGACCGCCATCGACGACGGCATCGTCCCCGCCACCCTGCACGCCGAGGTGATCGCCCCCGCCATGCGCCGCATCGGCGACCTCTGGGCGGCCGGAGAGATCGACATCGAGACCGAGCACCTCGCCACCGGCATCACCCGCCGCGTGCTGGCCACGCTCTACCGCTACATGCTCAGGGGCGCCGAGCCCAACCGCGAGCACGTGCTATTGGTCGGGGTCGAGGGCGACGAGCACACCCTGGGGTTGCAGATGGTGCACGACCAGCTCGCCGCCGCCGGGTTCCAGACCACTTTGGAGACCGACCTCTCCGCCGAGCGCCTGACCCATCTGATCGAGAGTCACTCCTCGCAGCTGATCGTCCTGGGAGCCGCCCTGCCCGCCGCGCGCGAGACCCTCGGACAGCTCGTGGACGGGCTGCGCGAAACCCACCCCGATCTGCCCCTGCTGCTTGGAGGGCCCGCCGTCAGCGCCGGGGGTCTTGCCGAGTTTCAGCGGGGCGGCGAGCAGCTGCGCGTGCTGGAGCGCCTCGACCAGTCCGTGCCCGCGGTCGAAGAGCTGCTCGCCGCCCGCGAGCACGCCCTCGGCTAGATTTCCACCCATGCCCAATCGCGTACTCGTGACCGGCGGAGCCGGATTCATCGGATCGCACCTCGTGGATGCCCTGCTGGCCGAGGGACGCCGGGTGAGCGTCATCGACGACCTCTCCTCCGGCGACGCCCGCCGGGTCTCGAGTCAGGCCGAGCTGCACCGGCTCGACATCGTTGACCGGGGCGCCCTGGAGGAGCTGATCGAGCGCGACGCTCCGCGGGCCATCTTCCACCTGGCCGCCCAGTCGAGCGTGGTGGCCTCCGTCGCCGACCCGGGGCGCGACTGCGCGGTGAACGTGGCCGGGACCCTCAACGTCCTCGACATCGCCGGCCGCCTCGAGGTACCCGTAGTGTTCACCTCCACCGGCGGCGCCCTCTACGGCGACGAAGCCCCCCGCCCCACCGCCGAGGACCGAATCCCCGCGCCGCTCTCGCCTTACGGCGCCTCAAAGTGGGCCGGCGAGGCCTACGTGAACACCTGGTCGCTCTCCTCGGGGATACCCCACGCGGTGTGTCGGCTCGGCAACGTCTACGGACCCCGCCAGAGTCCCCACGGCGAGGCCGGGGTGGTCTCGATCTTCAGCCACTGCCTCTACAGCGGCCGGGCGCCCAAGCTGTTCGGGCACGGCAAGCCCACCCGCGACTACGTGCACGTCGCCGACGTCGTGCGGGCCCTGCTGGCGGCCTCGGGCAAGCGCGGCACCTACAACATCGCCACCGGCGTCGAAACCGACGTGCAGGGGATCTGGGATGGGCTGCGCGCCGCCGCCGGATCGGACCTGGAGGCCGAGCTGGCCGAGCTGCGTCCCGGAGAGCTACAGCACAGCCGTCTCGACGCCTCGCGGGCCGCCCGCGAGCTTGGCTGGCAGCCCGAGATGCCGATCGCCGACGGGCTCGCCCAGACCTACCGCGCGCTCGTGGAGGAGTTCCAGCGCACCGAGCGTGCAGCCTGAGGCCCTGAAGTTGTGCACTTGCGCGAACCCCCTTCAAATCGGGGCTTAGCCGCGCAGAATCTGGTCAATGAGGTGTGCCAGGATGGCAGCCGCAATGGTCATGACGGCCGTCGCCACCAGTGTGTCCGGGCTGCTCCCCGCAAGTCCCGGCGTGGCGCGCGCGGATGCTTCAGGCGGTACCCAGGCCCCGCAGGCCCCGCTCGCGGGCGGTAGCGAATACGGGGCCGCCACACCGCGAGCCGTCGCGGCGCGCAACCGACCCGTGGTGAGCGTGCTCTCCGTCCCCGCCGCCGTCACCGTCGGGAGCCTCCCGCGGATCAGCCTGCGCATCGACGAGGCCGGGGTGGGCACCGTCAACGCACAGATCGTCGTGGTCAACCTCACCCTCCAGCAGCGGGCCGCCACCGTGTCGATGGGCTGGATCCACACCGCGCGCACCGTCGCCGTGGCCTGGCCACGGCGCACCAAGCTCGCTGCCGGCACCTACCAGGTGAGTCTCCGCGCCCACGATCACCAGAATCAGACGCTGCTGCGTCGCGCCCACAGTTCCGGGCTCGCCGGCCTCCTCGTGCGCGCCGCTGTACCTGCACCGTTGCCGTCCGCCACCACCGTTGCCCCCGCGCCGCCCGCGCCCGCGCTGGGCGGCGTGAGCCCGATCGCGGGCCTCCCCAGTCCCTCGCAGTCCGCCGACGGCGCCGTGTTCCCGGTGCAGGGACCCCACAGCTTCGGGAACTCCGAAAACCGCTTCGGGGCGCCCCGCTCCGGGCACATCCATCAGGGTCAGGACGTGCTCACCGCCGAAGGCACCCCCGTGGTGGCGCCGACGGCGGGTGTGATCAGCTCCACCAGCTACCAGGCCGGTGGAGCCGGGTACTACATCGTGGAGCACACCGGGATCGGGTTCGACTTCATGTTCGCCCACTGCCAGGCCAACACCACCCAGGTCGTCGCCGGGCAAGGCGTCAGCGCCGGACAGCCCCTCTGCAAGGCCGGGCAGACCGGCGACGCCACCGCCCCGCACCTGCACTTCGAGATCTGGGTCGGGGGCTGGCAGGCCCACGGTGGACAGCCGATCGACCCGCTGCCCTACCTCGAATCCTGGGAACGCTGAGCCAGTCCTGGGAAGGGCCCCGTCAAGCCTTGATTGAGCGGAGCCTATGCAGACTCGGTGGTAGGCCGGTGCGAGGGTGTGGTGGGCCATGCCAGATGGCCGGTTTGCCGGTAGGATCGGATGTCGCGGCGAGATAGCTCAGCTGGTAGAGCACACGACTGAAAACGATGGTCCCCCTGTTTCGAGGTTGCAGCTCCCCCGGCGGGCTTTCTTCCTGCTAATCCGTAGTTTTGGAGCGCACTCACGTCGGCGGTTTGAGGGCGTTTTCGGGGTCGTTTTCGGCGTCCCGGCCCAATCCCCGGCCCAAACCCCCCGCTTGACCGGCGTGGCGTCGCGCTGGGCTGGCGTGTCGTCGCCGTACAGCGCCACCCGCGCCTCGCGGATGAGCCGGTCGAAGGAAGCGCCGTGTTCGCGCTTGGCTCGCTGCTGGAGCTGGTTGTAGACGTCCATCGTCATCTTCGAGTCGGCGTGCCCGACCTGATCCATGACCCACTTGATGTCGTAGTTGTTCGCGAGCAACGCGATCGTGATGTACGTCCGTCGGAGACTGTGCGGCGTGATATGCGCCAGCGGCGGCAGCCCCCGCTCGCGCAGCTTCTCCGTGGCGAGCACCGCGGCCTCGTGGACGATCACCCCGACGCGCTTGCGACTCATCCGCTTGCCGCGTTCGTTGGGGAACAGCGGCGCCGTTGGCCCGGTGTCGAAGCCAGCCTTGGCCAGGCGGTCGATGTGCTCGATGAGCACTTCGGCGTGGTAGGGGCTGATCTCCACGATCCTGACGCCGGTTTCGGTCTTGGAGTCGGGTATGTCGAGGCGAGCGTTTAGCGGGTCGTGGACGCGCAGCTGACCGATCTGGATGCCGGAACACTCGCTGTTACGCACGCCTGAGCGGCCGAGGGTGCAGACGAGCGCCTTGCGGCCGACGTAGATGCCAACGCGCACAGCGCCGAGGTTGCGGACGTGAAAGTGGATCGTCCCTGGAGCAAGCCCGAGTTCGGAAGCGATCCGCGCTTGCCGCTTTCCTTCGGAGAGTCGCAGCGCCACCGCACCGGCCGTTGACCCGGCTGGCGCTGCCTGAGCGGCTAGGGCAAAGCGCTCAAGGTTGGGGTCTTGCTCGTCGGCGGCGTCTTCCATCACAGCCAGCTCGTCCATCTCAAGGAACGTGCGCTTGGGCTTCGGTACATGGAGCTTCAGCCGCTTTCCCCGCGCAGGATTGGCAGCTATCCACTTGTCTTCGTACGCCTCTTGGAGGATCCCCGCGAGCAGGGTGATGAGTCCTTGGATCGAAGACGGGCCGAGCGGTTCGAGTTTGCGGTTGCGCTCGTCTCGGAGGTCCGCCCCGGCGTCGATCGCTTCTTTCAGCTCGTGGGCCTCTTGGATCTTGTGCTTCCTGAAGTCGGCACAGAGGTCATCGTCGATTTCATCGAGGCGGTAGCGGCCGAAGAACGGCAGCAGATGTCGCTGCAGCGCCGACAGGTACCCGTCGTATGTGTTTTCGGAGATCGGCTTCTTGCCGATGAGACCTTCGAGCTTGGCCTGGAGCCAATAGGAGGAGTACGCGTGGAAGATCGGCATCTCCGTAAACGCCTTCTCGATCACCGGCTTGAGTTTGGGGCGCTCCCAAATGCCTGCCTGGACTCGCGCCAGGATGTTGCTCAGCTCAACCTGAGCGGTGCGCTCAGTCCATCCGCCCGTACAGCCGCAGTCGCAATCGCGGCGTTCGTGCAGAGTTACATTCTCGCGCTTGCCGTATGCCCGGAAGCGCAAGCGAAACGCAAAGGTCCCGTCCGTCAGCTTTTCGGGTGCGACTCTGCCTGTAGCAGGACGTGCCATTACGCACGCTCCCGCGCTGAGGATCTAACGTATCGGTGCATCGGGACTTAACCTCCCGGTCGGGTCGGGGGGGCGTTAGAGCGCCTGCCCCGGCCATTATTTGCTTGTCCCGTACACCGTACCTCCGAATAGGGGATCAGCTCAACCTCGCCGCGCTGCCGTTTGGGGGGCTGGCGGCGCGGCCGTCTGGTTGTGGCTGGGCGGCGGCTGCTGGTGCCGGCAGGGCACGCGAGGTCTCGGCGTATCCTCGCCAGGTCGAACCGCAGGCGGCCACGGTCACCGCCGAGGCGAACCCCGCCGAGTTCGTGGGCGTGGGCGTAGACCCAATCCCGGTCGACGCCGAGTTCCCGTGCGACCTCCGCTGCGTCCGCGAGCCGCGATGCCGATGAGGGCATCTGCTCGCGGAGCAGCTCGGCAACGCGGGCTGCGATCGACTCGATGTCCTGGGCATCAAGGGTCATCGCGGTGTTCGGGGGATTGCTTGACGACATGCTCCGCGGTCGCGTGGCCGCTGGGCTGCCCAGTACTTGATTCGTGCTCGGGCGATGGGCACGTAGGTGGTATCCCGCTCGATTCCGAGGAAGCGGGCTCCCTCGAGTACAGCGGCGGCACCGGTGCTGCCGGAGCCCGCGAACGGGTCAAGCACGAGTCCGTCGGGCGGTGTCAGGAGTCCCACGAGCCAGCGCATCAGCTCGATCGGCTTGACCGTCGGGTGGATGTTCGTGACGGGGTTGGCCTTTGCGTTTTCCTCGTCGGCCGCCCCGATCTTGAACGTCTGCACGACGCGTCTGGGCAGTTGCTCGCAGCCGGCCTCGCGCTCGCGGCGGGGGGCCTTCGCGGTGTAGAAGAAGCGGTGGCGATCTCCGAGCTGCTCGATTGGGCAGTCGCGTTCGCATCGGCCGGTGGTGCATCTGTGGCCGTGGGAGAGCAGGAGGTTGGCGGGCCAGCGCCCTTTCTCGCTTGCGGCGAAGCGCTTGTGAGTGCGGCCTTCGGCGGGGCAGTCCTGCCGTGAGGGCTCGATGCGGCAGGCGTCGATGTTCAGGGCGCCTGTGCCGTGCGCCTGAAGGTTGTGGTCGAGAGTCCCGGCGAGTGGCTTGCGGGCGAGGATGATCGGCTCGTACGCTGGCTTGAGGCCGGTGCCCCACCCGCCGGGAAGCACGCGAGATCCGGGGTAGCCCTGTCCCTGAATCCACATCAGGACGTCGCGTACTTCGAACCCGGCTTCTTCTAGACCGCACGTCAGTCGGTGAGCGGTCCTCGGCGCAGCAAATGCCGCTAGGTGTCCGCCGGGCTTTAGTCCGTGCAGGGCTGCTGTGCTCCACTGCTTGGAGAAGTCTTGGAATGCCTCGATTGGGTTTGTGTGCGGTCGGCGTCGTCGGCCTGTGACTCGCCGGGGGTCGAGCTTGGTGGGCTGATCCCACTCCATGCCGGCCATCCCAATCCCGTAAGGCGGGTCGGTGATGATCGCGTCGACGCTCTCGGCGTCGAGCTGTGGGAGTGCTGTGAGGCAGTCGGCTTGCTTGACCTGCCAGCGGCGACGCTGGGGGCGTGAAGTGGAGGGCATGTTTACCTCTTCGGGTCGCGCTTTTGGAACACGAGGACATCCTCGTGACAGACGAGGTGTGTGCGCTCACCCTTCGCGAGCGCGTGACGGACGTGGGTCAGCTGGAAATAGGAGGGGCGCGGCAGCAGGCAGTCCTCACGGAGGGCTGCGAGCAGCGCGACGATGTGCTGCTGGAACAGCAGCCCGATCTGCTGACAGAGGGTGATCGTGTCTCCCGCGATGTTCCGCATCGCTCCGTCTGCCCGTAGGTTCTTGGTGACGAGCACGAGGTAGCCGCCGGGGCTGAGCATCCTCGCGCACGCCGTGTAGATTGCGGCCATCGCTTGGAGGTAGCTCTCCCCTTCTCGGGGGGTGAGTGCGTCGTTCGTTGTGCCGTATCGAAGTCGCGCGACGCTCCCGCTGCTATCGCCGTAGCGGCACCAGTTCGGAGCTTGCGCGGCGCGTGCTCGATCGGCCGCGGTGACAGGACGTCCTTCGCAGGCGCGCGAGCGCTCCATGCCGTTCCCGCCTCGCGGGTCGCCGAGCGTCGCGTTGCCATACGGCGGTGAGGTAAGGATCAAGGGCACCTTTCCGGCGAGCTCATCGAGCACACCGCGCCCGAGGCCGCGAGCGTCATCCGTCAAGATTCGGGCACTCCCTGCGGCGCCCTGGCTGCGGGCGTGCGCGATGTTCTCTGCCGCGAGCGCGGCCCAGCGGCTCTCCAGCTCCACCCCGATCGCCCTACGGTCCTGGTGGATCGCCTCGACCACCGTGGTCGCGATCCCGCACATCGGGTCAAGAACAAGATCGCCAGGGTCGCTGTACGCGGCGATCGCGCGCCTGGCTATCTCGGGCAGCATCTTCGCCGGGTGCCGATTGGACTCAGGTACAAATCGGCCGTGGCGCTGCCACTGGCTTGTCCGTTGCGCACAAGGCCACAAAGCGAGCGGTAGATCCGCCACGCGCGAGGCGAGCACTCCACCAGAGGCCCGCTGGCGACGTCTGCTCGGCGCTGAGGAGCCAGGGCGAGGAGATCGGGCTCGAGCGGGTTTGAGGGATTTCGCGGTAGGCATGTTCACCTGTCCTTTGGTTGTGGTCGGCCGAGCCAATCCACGGGCTGCTCGGGGTGCTCGGCGGTTGTGAAGATTGGGGCGAACGGACCATGCGCCGTGAGGTCGGCGAGCGCCACGAACGAGAACGGGATCGCCCGTCGGCTGCCCTTCGCCGGGTCGGATTCGTAGAGCGCGAGAACCCGCGCGATGCGCCTGCTGACGCGGGTGGGGGACTGGTCCGCGAACACGATCAGCAGATGGGGCCAGGAGCGGTAGTAGCTGCGCCAAAGCGGCTCGGCTGGCTGGTCGGCTGATGCTGGCGTGTAGGTGCGAAGTCTGGTGTAGCGGGCTAGCTTGTCCGCGAGCCGCTCGGCGGGGCGCTCGGTTCCCCTGTCGAGCTCGATGAATCGCTGATGCAGGACCAGCTCCCCATCTTCTGCCTGGAGGTATGTGAGCAGCGCGTCGGCGACGACGAGCTGCGGCTGGCGGCGGACACTTCCGGCTGAGATTGGGTGCGCGATCTCGTGCCGCCAGTTGCACTCGTCTCCTCGGGTGCGGGCCGCGAGCACGAACGCGATACCGACGTCGTTGACGGCGATCGTGTGGTACTTGAGCAGCCCTTCGGCCTGCGCCCTGGTTGGTACTCGTCGGCGTTGCTCCGCGCGGGCGCCAGCGGCCTCGACCGCGTTGGCGCCATCCTCTGTGAGATACCAGCGCGAGAGGCTGCCGGGCCCTCTGACTCGTTGCACGAGGTCGCGGTGCTGGAGACGAGTGAGAACCTTCCGGGTCCATCTCTCTCCGGCGCGCGGCGTGTACAGCGAGTGGATCTGTGTGGTGGTGAGCAGCCGGTGCTGATAGAGCCCGGCGAGTACCGTGGGCGCCACACTGGGAAGCGGCCGGTCAATTTCCGTGCTGGAAATCACGCTCACCGTCCCTCACGCGCTGGAGCCCACTCGGTGTCCCGTGCCGTCGGCCCTGATCGGGTGCATTCGCCTCCCGCACCGGGGGGGGTGCTCTGACACTCTGGCTGGGACATGCGGCGAGCTGGCGCGCTCCAAGGCTTCTCTGAGTCCTCGGCCGATCGTGGACGCTCTTGCCCTTGGTTGCCTTGGAGGTGCTCGACGATCCGTGCGTCGAGTGTGTCGAGCGCGGCGATCGTCTCGGCTGAATCGATGCGGCCTGATGCCGCGTCGATCGTCGGCTGGGCGTCGGGGACCGCGTCGGGCCGGAAGGCGTCGGGGAAAGCCTCCTCCACCGATTCGTTGGTGAACCTGAAGGGCCGCGTCAGCTCGCCGTTCAGGGTGACCTGTGCGATGAATGTCCGGCGCGGCAGTCCGGTGATCGCATTCGCTGGAGGATCGCCTCCCCACTCACGAGCGATCAGCCCGGCGGCGTGTGAGTTCAGCGCCGTCGTAATGAGATGACTGCGATTGGTGGTGAGCGCGTTTAGGGTGCTGCTCGTCAACCGCTCGGGATTCTGGTTGAGCAGGTAGCCCCTGATGCCGTACTTGGCGGTCTGCTCCAGCAGGCTCGCCAGGGTCCCGTTGGATGCCCCGTCGAACACCTGGATCTCATCGAGGAAGCAGTAGAACGGCTGGCGCTGCTCGGGTGGCAGGAACGCGCGGCTCTTTGCTCCGTAGAGCAGGTCGAACACGAGCAGGTTGGCGACCAGCCGATCCCTTGCGCCGTCGGCGCCAGGGCACGCGAGGACGATCTTTCGTTCGCCCATCGCCTTGGCTATGTCGTAGGTCGAGGTCTGCGCGCCGAGCAGGGCCGCGAGCTGTGTCGATGACCGCAACCTGTCGATGAGGTTCGTAACTGGGGTGATTGCCTCTTCGCTGAGTCTTGGGAACCGCTCGAGGAAAAACTGTCGGCGTGGCTGGGAGAGAAAGGGGAGCGCAGCTTCGAGCCACTCCGGGTTCCCCAGGATGCTCGGCACCTGGAAGATCGTCGGCTGCAGCCCCTCCGGCAGCACCCGCGAGAGCCTCGATCAACGCCGCGGCTGCCTGTGTCGTCAGCATCAGTGCGCGGTTGTTCCTCTCGCCCCACTGAAGCGCTGAGGCGAAGCTGTCAACGATCGCCTCGACCCTCCGCTCGGCGGCGCTCGGGTCGAGTCCTCGGGCCGCGAACAGGTTCCAGCCAGGCTGGCCGTCCCTGGAGCGCTGCCCGACGAGGTCAACCTCGATGATCCGCTCGGCGAACTCCTCTTCGGTCAAGCAGCTCTTGATGCGCTTCGCGGCGTCCTGGTGGGGGTCGAGAAAAAGGCCACCGTGCCCGCTTCTGACGAGATGCAGGAACTGCGTGAGCGCAAGCTCCGTCTTGCCCCATCTCGATCTTCCGGCGATGTACGTGAAGAACGAGTCCTCGATCCGCAATCCGACCCTGCGCTCGCCGTCGGTGGTGCTCACTTTCCCGAGCGGCACGATGTCGGTCTGCCCCTTGAATGTCGGGAGCGTCTTCGGTGCTGGGTAGACCGCTGGGCCGAGGCGCAAAACCTCGGGCACCGAGCAGTGAACAGTCGGCGGCTTGAGAAACCCGGTCATCTCCCGCGCCGTGACGTAGGAGCGCCGCGCCGGATGGAACAGGCCCGTTCGCATGCGGTGATCGAGCCACTTGCGTCTGCCGGGGAGGTCCGATCCGAGGAACGCGACGCCGAGCAACCTGACGCCGACGACCCGCAGCGAGTTCGCACCCGCGAGCGAGTCAAAACACGCGAGCAACCCGTGCAGACACGACACCGCTGTCCCCTGCTCCGGGGAGCTGCACCTGATGAGGATCTGCAGCCCGAAGATCGGTTCGGCCTGCACGAGCTTCGCTGCCAGCTCCTCACGCGCCGCTCGCTGCTCGACCATCTCCGCCGCCCGACGACGACCACGCGGACGAGCACCGCCGCCCGATTCCTGGCCTGCGCCCGTCACGCCGTTCTCGCGGCGCTTTGCCTCTCGCAGAAGCTGGCGGCGCAGCCGACGATGAGCCGCGGCGGTTCCCGGCAACAGGTCGACTGCGATCTCCGCCCGCTCGCCGCGACGGTAGTCAAGGCCAGCGAGAACGTGAGCGAAGCTCTGCAGCGGATCGGGCTGCAGCGGAACGTGCGCGAGCGGCTCGCTGCTCGGCCTCGCGAGCCGCAACTCAGCACGCGCGACCGCGACCTTCACCTCCCGCTCAGTCACCGGCTCGGGCTCCAAGCGTGCCTGCACCCGGTCGTACACCGAGAGCGCTGAGCGGACCGCCGGCAGCGCGCTGCGGGGGACACTCAGCGAGTAGCGCATCCGGCCTTCCGAGTCGGTATCAAGCAACACCCGAACGGCACGCGCTCGCGGGTCAAGCCAGTTCCCGACCAAGCGACGCACCCTCGACAGATGAGCAGCGCACCTCAGTACCGCCTCAAGCGAAGGATCAAAGCTGTCAGGCGCGAGCACCACTAGCCGGGTCCGCGAGGCAAGCGAGCGACGAGTCGCGAGAACCCGAGCACCAGCTACCAGCACCGCGAGCACAGCCAACCCGATCAGCACGACCGGAAGCAGACCCTCGACGCGATGGACCAGCCCCGACCCCGACCCCAACGCACCCAGAAGCGACACCACGACCAAGCCCGCGACCATCGCTACCAGCGGCCGGGCGTCCTGAGCAGGCTGCTGGTTCACAGGACACCGCCTCGGGCCTCGATCGACCTCGCCCGTGGCCCGTCGCCGAGACCCGACCGCTTCGAGGCGCACCCCCACACCGCCGCCCGCGCATCGCCGCGACAACATCTACCGGCCATCCGACGCGATAGCGACGGAGGGGCGGTAGAACACCGAGCGCTACCAGAGCGCCAGGCCAAGCCAGGGACGAGCCGCATGAGCCGCGAGAGGCCAACGAGCAGACGACGACCCGCGACGACACGACCCGCGATCACCACGGACACGCTCACGGGTACCAGCGACGCAGCGCCAGCCGGGCGTACATTCGGAGAGAGCCACCGGCAGGACGCAGGCTCCGCCCAGCAGCCACCGGCAAGCGCTCGCAGTCCCCGTAGTGAGTACCGAGTGAGGCACCAGTTACCTACGGACATAGAGTTCTCGCAAACGCGACCGCGCGCAAAGACAGCGCCTGAGCAGGCCAAAAGCCGCTTTACCGCGAAACCACGCAGGACCCCGAGACGGACCCGGAGACGGACCCTGAAACGGCCCCTAAGCCGGACCCTTAGACGGCCCCAAGCATTCATAGCCGTACACCGGGCCTACTCGCACAAGCCACTCCCCGCCGTGGTCGGCTCCTCGCTCCAGATCGCTTGGCCGGTTTGCTCACCGCGGTGGCCTGCTCGAGCACCCGGTGCGCGAGGGGCGGCGGGACGGCGTTGCCGACCTGCTCGAACTGGCGGGTCCTGGCTCCCTGCCACGGGTAGCCCTCGGGGAACCCTTGGAGCGCCGCTGCCTGCTCGACAGTGACGCGGACGGCGCTCGCCCCGCGCCGCTGGTGATAGCGGCCGGGGGGATCGCTTGAGTTCTCCTTGTGGCCGGGGGGATGGACTCTTCGGTCGCAGGCCACCGTGGTCGCTGGGCGCTCTCCAGTCCAGATCGGTGTGCCCTTCGCCAGGCCGGCGGCGAGCATCGTCGGCGCGGGCGTGGTGATCGGCCTGGGTCGCGCGCCACGCTGGCGGGTCTCATAAGCGCATGGCACCCACTCGACCTTGTTCGCGCTGTGCCCGAAGTGAACGGTTGGCGCTGGCTCCCCGGTGGCTCTGACTGAGGCGTTTGCCTGGGTGCCGTTTCGCCATGCCCAGCCTCCGCGCTCGACCCCTTGGCCGGGTGGGAGTTGGCGTCCGACGAGTGCTCCGTCCTTCGAGCGCCGTGTCGTCACGATCGTCGGCGCGGGCCGCTCAGATGTCCAGTGCGGCTCGACGACCTCGCTTGCTGACTGCGCCTCCTCGCAAGGATCTACTCCGTGTGCCTGCCAGCGGTTGACCCTCGTCGTCACCGCTTGTGCCGGGGCCTCGGTCGGGTCAAAGCCCTCGCCGATTCGCTCGCCGCTACGTCGTATCTGCACGCACGGCTTACGTGTCCATGACCGGGTCCTCGCGGTCAGCGTCGAAGCGGGGTTGCACGCTGGCCGACGATCCCGCTTGCGATAGGTCCCTGTGTCGCCTTTGGTTGGAGCGTTGCTCGGGGTGTCGTTGCGGCGGGGAAATCCGACTTCTTCTGAGGTTGTCCATCCGAGGGCCTCGGCCATGCTCACCCAGGGCAGCAGCGCCGTCTCCTCCGGTGGGGTGTCCTTGCGCCGCGGGTTGTAGGAGCGGTGCGTCGGCTCGGGGAGACTCACCGGCCCGTCGAGGGAAGCGATTAGGAAGGCGCGCTTGCGGGTTTGTGGGACGCCATAGCGCTCGGCGCTGAGGATCCCGGCGGCGGTCTGGTAGCCGTGCGCGGAAAGCAGGCTGGCGAAGGTCGTCCATAGCTCGAGGACCGCGGGGACTTGCTCAAGCGCAACCCACCGGGGCTTCAAAGCGAGCACGAAGCGCAGTGGCTCGACCGTGAGCAGGGATCTGGGGTCTTGGCATTCCTGTAGTCGTGTGGCGCGGCTGTCGTGGCCGGCGGCGAGCTCGTGCGCGCACGCGATGACTAGCGGCTTGTCAGCGCGTCCGAGGCCCTTGCCAGCTGAGGAATATGCCTGGCATGGCGCGGAGCCGATCACGCCCCATACGGGCTTGAACCGCAGTGGGTCGAGCGTGGTCACGTCGGCCTGAAGGCACTCGTGTCCTGCGGCGCGGGAGGTCGCGCACGCGAAGGGGTCCGTCTCGATGCCGAGCGCGTTCAGGCCGAGCATCCGAAGGCCCTCCGCCCAGCCGCCGGCACCAGCGAACAGGTCGAGGATCGTCCCCGGCTGTTTGCTGGCTCGACGATTGACTCTGCGCGGCGCTGTCGTCCGGGACGGCGCTCGACTGACACGGAGTGGTGTGTCACACCTCGCACGACGGCCTCCGGTATCGCTGGGCTCGACGGCCGGTCGACGTCGCCCCGACCCTTCTCGGGGGGGGGGGGGGGGGGGGTAGCCTTTCGCTTGGGCGGCTTGCGGGTTGCGGGCGCGGCAGACTTCGTGTCGCGGCTTGATGGGGTCTTCATCGCATTTTCCTTCCTGTCAGTCGTTTGGCTGATGCCTTGTCTGATGCTTTTCATCGCGCGGGTACTCGGGCCCCTGGTCCGGGGCCGGGTGGTTGGGCGTATCCGTAGATCGGTGCTCGCTCGCCGGTCGGGTTTGACGGCTGGAAGGGTCCGACGCGGCTCACCTGGCCGGCGTAGTTGCCCTCGATGGCGGTGATGCGCCCATCGCGGGAGACGCGCGTGACGATCCCGACGTGCGCGCTGTCGGTTGGTCCGGTGCCGTAGAAGACAAGGTCGCCAGGTGCGGGAGTCGCAGTGGCTGGGAGCACCGTCCCGTGGTGTTGCTGGGTCCAGGTGTAGAGCGAGCCCGAGTAGCCGTAGATGGCTGTGGCTCCTGGAAGTGGCACGCCCGCGTGCTGCCACACCCACGCGGCGAAGAGGGCGCACCATTCCTCGCAGGGCCCGTAGATCGTGCATTCGGTTCCGGGGGCCGGGCGTTGACCTAGCTGGCTTTCGGCGACCTTTACGATCTGGTTGGCGCTGGCTGCTTCAGGTGAAAACGTGCTCGCTTCGCAACCCCCGGTGCTGACGGGTTCAGCGAGTGACGGGTTGGTGGCAGCGGGGGCACCGTTGCCGTTGAAGCCGTACTGGACGGCTCTGGCCATTACCTCGTCGGCGTAGCTGACTCCCGCGTAGGCGCAGGCGCCGTAGTAGTTACAGGCGGCCTGGTGATATTCAGCGAACGATCCCCCGGTCGGCGGGGCTCCCTTGTCTTCTCTGAGGATCCTCGCCGCGGTATAGATCGCGTCGGCGGGATCGTTGATGTTCGGTGCCTGGCCAGGGTGCGCCGACACCTCGTACTGTTCCCAGAGCGTGGGTCCGCTTCCACGGCTGCATTCGCTGCCACGGACGTACGCGATCTGCATCGGCCCGGCGCACCCCGCCGTGTTGGTGCCACGACAGTCACCGTTGCCACACTCCTGCGCACCGATCGACGCGAGGAATGACCAGTCGATTTTGAACCTCGTCCCGGCCCCCTGGTAGAGGCGGAGTCGTTGCGGGGGGATGCTCTGGAGCGCGTAGGCTGAAGGCGGCGGCCCTGTGCTCGCCAGCGCGGGTTCGGTCGTCGGCTCACAGCCACCGAAGCTCGCTCCGAGGACTGCTACGGCTAGTCCGAAGATGGCTACCAGCAAGAGACCGGTACTCCCCAGGCCAGCGAGGAGCCACAGCCCGAGTGCCCGGTGTCCCTTGCTCGAACGCGGCGTTCTCATCAGGAGCCACCTAGTCCGAAGACGAGCAGGCGATTGCCCTGACGCGCGATGGTGAGCGATATCGGGTAGTTGACGAGCCCGCCATCGTTGATGAGCGCCGTCACGTTGGTCCGCTCGCTCCCCGCCGACTGGGCGCGTACACCAACAATGTGGGGATGGCTAGCCTGCATCGCCGGCGTGACTCGCGGCGCCGGAGCCTCGAGGGATCGCCGCAGCGCGCTCGTCGTGCTGTGGATGTGCCTCGCGGAGGTGTGCCCGTAGGCATAGGCGAGGTAGCCAGCGAGGAACTCTCTCGCCACACGCACCACCAACGCCTCGGGAAGCGCGGCTTTGTACGGCGCGTCGATCGACGGGCTCTCGGTGGCCTTGGCGAGCAGCGGGCGTTTGTCTGAGGCCGCACGAGTGCTCGCGAGCAGCAGCGTCGCCGCGATCAGCAGCGCGAAGATCGCGATGAGTACAGTCCGCTGCTGGTGCTCGGCAATCGGCCGATCACGCAGTCGGTGGATCCGGGTGACCAAGCTCATCGCGCGGTCTCTCTCTCGGCCTTGTTCAGCCGTCTACGCGCGAGCGCTGCCGACGCGGCGTTTTGCTCGATCCCGAGGAAGTCGCGGCCGTGGCGCTGCGCCACGAGGCCCGTACTTCCAGATCCACAGAAAGGATCAAGCACGAGCGCGCGCCCCCGCCCATTGAGGTGAACGCACCCTCTACGCCAACGCTCCTCGCTGCACGCGCTCTTGGGTACTCGACGCCAGGGTGCTCCGCACACCCCGCAAGCTCGCCGAACGGTACTCGTGAGAATGCACCACTCGATCGCCTCCCGTGGAAGCAGGCCGCTGCCCTGCCCAGCCGGCACACAGAACGCCCGGCGAGGTGAGTGGCAGAGTCCGCAGGCTCGCCCCGCCCGAGGTGGTCTCGCCGGCATCGAGCATCGGTCGGGCGCGGGAACGGCGCGAGGGTTAAAGAAATAATCGGGCTGCTTGGTGAGCAGCAGTACACCTTTGGGAATGCGCCCGCGGTGCAACACTGGGGTAGCCGGCCGTAGCCACGCGGTCTCTCGCAGGCCTTCGCTCACCTGGGGTGAGTTGCCTCCTGGCGTGAGTGCGAGCCATAGCGTCCCGTCGGGGCGCAGTACGCGGTGGACCTCTCCGAGCACGGCCAGCAGCCGAGGAACCGGAATATCCTGCGGGGGGGTTGTCACACAGCACTGCGCCCATCCTGCGGGCAGCTCGCGCAAAAGGGTTAGGGCGTCTGATTCTTCGATGCGCCAGCTCATGCGAGGTCGTCTCCTTGGTTTGCGGGGCCAGTAGCGGGAGTGGTCTGGCGCGCTGCGAGCAGCAGCGCCACGGGGTCATCTGCTGGGATCGCAGCCGCCGTCGGCATCGCTGACGTCTCCTCTGCGGGCGGGGGTCCAACAGCGAGCGATCCCGATGAGGGAGCACCCACGAGCGGGAGCGATCCTTGGCTTGCGGGGAGGGCCTCTTCGCCCGATGACGCAGTAGTGGACACGGGCAGCAGCGGCCCTGAGTACGGCGGCGGAAGCGGTGTGTCAGAACTCGCCCTCGCCGGGCTCGGAGGTGGCGTGTCGGTATGCGGAGCGTCCGCTCCGGGCGTCGCTGGGTGTGAGTTAGGTGGGTCCTGTCTCGGCGGGTCCGGTCGTGGCGAGCTCTCAGCCTGTGGCTCCGCGGCTAGTGACGGGGAACGCTTGCCGGTGTCTGGCTGCGGTTCACTAGCTGGTGGTGTCTGTCGCGGTGCGCCTGGACCGTGCGTTGGTGTTTCACTGGGCGATGGTGAGCCTCCGCCCGAGGGAGGCGTTGGAGCTGACGGTGGTTCTCCACCGGGCTGTGGTGACCCTCCTCCTTCGGGCGGGTTTTCACCTGATGGCGGCGGTTCGCTCGATGGTGATGGGCCACTGCCTTCGTTTGGGGCTTCGCCCGCTGGAGGTACTTCGTTGGGTGCCGGGGAGGGTTCGCCTGGTCCCGCTGGGGCTAGTGGTGTCTGCTGGCGGTGGGCTGCGCCCATCGCCATGCGTGCGAGTCGGGTCGTGTAGTAGAGGGCCTGCAGGCGCTGGTTGCCGCCTTGGTCGGCCTTTGACCCGACAGTCGCCCCGAGGAAGTCCGCGGTAAGGCGCTTGCGCTGAAGGAAAACGGACCACAAGAACCCGGCTTGCAGAGCGAATGCCAAAAGCCACCCAAGGTTCGATGTGGCGTCGTCCAACGCCCGGCAAACGGCGAGAACCACCACGAGGATCACCGAGTAGATGACCTTTCGTGCTAGGTACCCCGCGAGCTTCGTCAACCAAGTCCGGAAGAACTCATGTCCGCGGCCAGGGAACATGCCAATCAGCAACGCCACCACGGCGAACGCGAGGAGAAATAGAAACTCGATCCCAGCCGTGATCACGCCGACGGCAAGCGCCCCGAGCAGCAAGAACGCGCCTAGCTCACCGAGCGCGATCACGATCGACAGGAGCAGCCGCTGATACTGGCCGCCCTTGCCCATCGCTTCCGCAGCCGGCTTATCCGCGCTACCCAGCGGGTAGGTGCCGTTCGTCTTGCCGGCGTCTGAGGCCGGTAGGTCTTCGTCGTTGCCCTTTTCGAGGGCCTCGTGCTCGCTGTTGCGGCGGTGGGACTGGAACGGGAATGAGAGGAAGTGGCTCGCGTACTTGTTGCGATCGTTGATGCACGTCTTGCCCTGCGCCTGTAGTTCTGTGCCGTTTTCAAGCTCTCCCGCGAGGTGGTTGTCCTGCGCTGGGTCGCTGCTGAGTGGCCGGACTGCGACCGACTGAGCCTTTTCTGCGTTGCCGGTGGTGCAGTGCTCGATGCCGCCGAACTCAAGGACGGTCCAGGGGTTGAGGATCAGCAGTTCGAAGAGCTGGTCACTAGCGGCGCTCTTGGCTTGGGATTCATCGCCTACCGTCCCCTGGCTGGTGAGTGACAGCAGCGCGGTTGAGAGCTGGTTTGAGAGCCTGCTGACGGGGCCTATCGTGCGTTCGGGCTGGGTGACGATCCCGATAGCGAGCACGCAGTACAACAGGGATACGGCGAGCGCCCCCGCGGTCTCGGTGTAGCGCCGCTGCACGAGCGCCTTCCACATCGCCCAGCACCCGACGATGACGACCATCGCGACGAGCCACGGCGCCCCGAACGTGCTCGCATAAAGATTGTGAATCGCGGTCGATACTGGTGTGAGCGCACCCGAACCAGGGCTGCCATCGCCGTCAACGAGATCCAGGCTGAACGCGAACGCAAAAAGGGTGATCACCGCGTTTGCGACAAAGGCGGTGAACATCCAAATCACCTGCGCGATGAAGTACGCAATCAACGGCGCTACACCAGAGACATCCACCCCGCTGGTCAGGCCCACCGAGATACCGGGGAAATACTGGTCAAGCTCGTAATTGGCGAGCGGATAGCGACCCATCAGTCCGCCCGGTGGTAGCTGCGGCGCTGGCCCGATGTTGCTGTACACGTCGTTGGCGCCGGCCGATGGGCCCGCTAGCAGTACGAGCAGCCCGGTTAGCCCCAGGACGCAGAGGACGGTGCCCCGTCGTGGGCGCTTGGGAAGGAGCCAACGGACTCCTGCGAGAACGGTGGCTTTCATGTGGCGCTCCTTTGCGCTTGCTGGGGGGTAGTGGTGAATGCCTTTAGGAGATGCGGGTAAACGAGGTCGATCTGCACCTCGCCGACGCGGCCGTGCAGGTCGCGCATCAGGCAACGGCCAGCCCGGAATTCACGGACACGACCAATCAGCTGCCGGGTGGGCGTCAATCCGATAAAGCGCAGCGCGGCAGCGGCTGCCTCATCGGAGTCCTGGCCAAAGATGAACACAACGCCGATCAGGTCCGCTAGGTCTCCGAGATCGGCGATCTTGTGAGTCCCCAAGAGCAACGTCGCGTTGAACGCACGGCCAAGGCGCACGAGGCGATTGATGAGCTGGCGGCCCTGTGGGGAGGCGAGCAGAAACCAGATCTCGTCCAGGCCGACGATCTTGTGCCGCGTGCGGTCCCTTGAGATGAGCTGCAGCGCGTAGGCCGCGACGAGCGAGAGCGTCGCTACGGATACCCGCTCTGACCGGGTGTATGAGTCTCTGCCGGCGGCTGGTTCCGGCAACGTCAAGCCGGGCATACGGATTGTCGTGACGGGCATCGCCGCCTGCGCGACGGGGCTCTGTCCATCTCCGAATCCCAGGCGTGCGAGTCCGAAATCGCGGATCACCTCAAGTGCCTCGCCTGCATCCCTCGCCGCGGCGCGGTCGCTCGCCGAGAGCAGCTCGACGGTGCGCAGAAGACTTCGTGATCCCTCTCGGACGGTTTCCTTCACTGCGAGTGAGACGGCGTTCTCCCAGGCGCCCGTCTGGCCGGGTAGCAGCTCCAACAGGTAGGAGCACGCAAGCTCCTCGCGGAGATCCTGAAGGCCGATCGACAGCGGATCCAGGCATCCCTGCTGCGCGGGATCGCCCGATAGCTCGAGCACCTGCAGCCGCCCCTCTAGCTCGGGGAGCTTGTGCAAACCGTGGTCGGGCTTCGGGTCGAAGTCGACGATCAGCGACCCGGCGCGCTCGGCGGCGTACTCGATGGTCTCCGAGGCGACGGTCTTCCCGCTGCCAAGGGTTCCCACGAGCAGCACAGCCGAGGCGCGGTCTTCGCGCGGGGCCTGCCCAGGGTCAAACCGCACCGGCAGTGGTGCCCCCGTCGGCGTGTACCCGAGGTAGGGGCCCCGCTGTGAGCCGATGGACCGACTCGCGGTCGGAACCATCGCCCCGAACTGCTCGACCGTGAGCTGCTGGGTGTAGTCGCGCACCTCAGACCCACCCGTCCGGTCGCGGGAGATGGGAGAAGAACAACTCGTGCTGCAGACCGGCGGGGCGGTGCAGGGTGATGTCGCCGTACTGCTCCTTGAGGATCGAGACGCGCCGCTCAAGCTCCTCCTCGCTCGGGGCACCGACCGCGAGACCGATCTGGGCGTAGAGCATCGGCGGGTGCCCACCCGCCTGAAGCTGAGCCTCATACTCGCGAGCAAGGACTCTGTCGACACCCGCGAGGACGCTCGGGCCGTGAGCTGCTCCTTCGAGCTGCTCGCTGTAGGCGTGCTCGACGTCCGCGATCCGCTTTCGGACCTGCGCGAGGGCCTGACGATTACCGAGCCAGCGAGCGTGAAGAACAGCGTCGACCGGGAAGCCGACCGCCTCCAAAGGTGAGAACAGCACCTCGGCCATCGAGCCGGGAAATTCCGGCGCGTCAGCGAGCGCGCCGACCGCCAGCATCGCCTGGTGGGAGCGGCCCTCCTCGCAGTCCACCACAAGGGACTGCTGGCGCTCAGTGATTGCCGCGTTCACACACCGCCGCAGGTCATGCCCGAGCGGCACGAACTCAAGGCCACCCTCCGGTGCCGTGACGACCAGTGCGTCAGGCGCCCAATGCTCGTCAAGCTCAGGCTCCGCAACACCGCGGCAGGCAGCACGACGAAGAAGCCACTGAAGCTCGATCGTGCGCGCTCTCCGCGTCTGGATGATCCCGTTCAGGCGCTCATAGGTCCGCTGCTCGCGGGCCTGCAGTTCGGAGAGCTCGCCCCCCGAGATCGGTGAGGCGACCCCAATGCCGGCGACCTCCTCAACCCGTCGCCGCACCCGATCGACACCCCGCACGAACCCCGAACCGATGCCAGTCGGCTTGGCCGCCTGAAGCGAAACCGCGAGGTACACCTCGGGCGTGTGTGACCCGAGTTCGTGAAGGCGCCGCTCGTGCCCTTCCAGGAAGCCACGCCACGCATCAGGCTTCTGGTGGCGGTCATCCAGAAGGCTCTCGGTGTGCCGGACGTACTCGGCGGCCGGGTATGCGCGATTTACGCGCCATAGGCTGAAGTCGGCGGAGATCGCGTGCGCGAGACGCTGAAGGCGACGCTGAAGCCCCCACTTCTCACTCGCGGGCAGGTAGGGGTATGAGGTCATCCCCAGCCGGTAGAGAGCGGCGCTCTCACCACCGCGCCCGACGAGAATGTTCCCCCGGGCATACCTCAGAGGGAACGTCACGGGCGCACCTCCACGACCTGGCCGGCGCCAAGCTCGATGACTTCCGCCACCCGCTCGCCGCGACGCATCCTGTGCCCCTCAGCGCGGCGAACTACAAGCCGGCCTCGTCCCTGCGCGGCAACTACAGGGCGGGCAAACACGAGTCGCGCGGGCCCCCGCACCCGTCCGTGGTGAAGGACCGGGGAGTGCTGATCCGGGGCGACCCACACCTGTGGCGCCCAAACACGCACCTCATCCTCAGCCGCGATCGCCCGATCAACAGAGCGGCGCGCTGCGCGCAACTGCAGCGCAAGCCATGAACTCAGGTAACGGTGGGCGGGGCGACCATCCGGCGCGGCCTGGCCGGCGAGGGTCGCGATCATCCCAGGCGCGATCACCAGCCGAAGCGGCCAGTCAAGCCACCCCAGCAACACCCCAGCGACCAGCGTCCCGAGAAACCCACAGCTTCCTGCCACAGCCGCACCACGCCAACCATGCGAGCTGCCGCCAACCAAGCCGCAGATCGCTCCGACCACCGCCGCCAAAGCGATTGAGCGCTGGCTTAGAACCAACACCCCAACGAGGGACGCAAACGCCCACACGAGCCACTCCAGCGGAACGCCACCGGGTACCGGAAGACGCCGCCCGTCGATCTGGTAGATCCGCCGGTCGGGCCTGAAGATCCGCTGGTAGGAGCGGATCGGATGCGAAGAGTCACTCATCGCCCCTCCTCACCCGAAGACCTTGTGGCCGATTGCTTCCGCGGCAGACGCGATCTGGGAAGGCTCAAAAACCATCCAAGCCACGACGATTGCCGCGAACAAGAAAACGCCTAGCTCGGTGTACCGGCGGTTAACCAAAAACATCAGGCTGACCACGGCTACGATCCCGCCGTATAACTCGCTCGCGTAGCCCTTCAACAAGGCCGCGACGTTCGCACCGACATCGTTACCCGACGCCAGCGCCGCCGCCGGGAACAACACCAGCGCACACATCGCAAGTCCTGCGGTGAAACAGATTTGCTTCTTTGGGGCCATATCGCTCACTTCCTCTGCGCTGTCGAGGGTTCGGTGTGAGCGGGCTGCGTGACAGTTACCGTTACACCACGTGTACTCGTGACAACGCGAGAGCCCCCGTCGAAGTAGGACGCGACACCCCGCACAAGCAGCAGAAGTACGCAACCCCACAACAACACGCGACCCACAAAACGCCCCAATCGAGCTAACCAACCAGCCTGATTGCCACTGACGTATGACTCGCTGTCACTGTTAGTCGTCCTACGCAAAACATTCATAGACCGACCGTACGCGGCGCTTCACCTAATCACTACAACTCCGCGATAGTGCAAGTACGCAAGTACGCAACCACCTAGTTGCTGACGCGGCGCAAGTGATGCATCGCTCCATCGAGCGCCACCAAAATGCGCCAGCAAAGGAGCCCAGATGGCCCGAGCGGCGGGTTCAGGCCGTGCCTTCGAGGCCCGCGATGCCGACGAGCTCCTCGACATAGCCGGTGACACTGGCGGTGGCCTGCTCGATCAACCGGCAGGCCGAGTAGTCAGCCAGTGAATACCAGACCTTGTTGCCATCCTTGCGGCGACTCACAATCCCCGACTGGTAGAGGACACCCAAGTGCTTTGAGACATTCTGGTGGGTCGTCACCAACTCGGCCGCCAGCTCTTGGACGGTAGCCTCACGACGCTCGAGGCTCGAGAGCAGGCGTATCCGCGTAGGCTCCGAGATCGCCTGCAGACGACGAGCCACCAGATCCAAAAAAGCATCAGATAGTTTCGGGCTCATCGTCCTTCCCGTCCGAGCTTCGCCAATCACATTTAACAACCAAGCGTTCCAGGCAAGCACGGAGCACGGCTCCGGCTGGACGGCGTCTCGTAGCCTGGGTGGGCTTGGTGACTCGTCCTCGCGGGGAGCCTCACAGTGCCGTTGGGTGCTAGCGGTGATCGGGCCCGGACATTCGTTGGGCGGACACGCCTATGCCGGTGACGCCTCCTCTTGGATTGCACCGGCAGGCGGTACTCAAAGTGCGGCCGGAGAGGGGTGGGTCGCGCTCGCCGGGCGTCACTGGGGCGCGGTTGGGGTGTAGGCAACTGAGGTGTGCGCCTTAGCTGGCGAACACCAAGACTCGCCAGAGCGACGACAGTCCCAACCCCGATCAACCGGACGGCGTGCGGTAGACGAAGGCGACGGATCGGCTCTCGCACGGCGACCGTCACACTTTCTCGGTCGCACGGTGCCTCATATCCCGAGTCATCAAACTCGGTAAATGGGTCGGCCTCAGCCAGCGCGAGACTGTCGGTTGGGCTTTCCTCCGTGACGGGTGCCCGATCCTCCTTGTCCCCCAGAGTGGAGATCTGCTCCATGTACGTTAAGCGCCACGGAGCCTGAAAACGGGTCAAGCAATTTCAGACTAAACACACACAGCCCAGGGCTTGTGTAGGACCCTGGGCTGTGTGTCCTAAGTGTGGCGCGATGGGTGCAAGGTAAGCAGAGGCTTGCCGGCGTGACTGATCGTGACCGTGATTCTTCCACGACGGGCACGCGGAGTCGGGTGGAACGTAACCGCGATTCGACCTCGCTTGATGTGCAACCTAGTGCAGCGACCTCCAAGGCTGCGCTTCTGCAGGCTCGATCGCCAACACACTTTGACGATACCTTTAGAGATGCGCGGGACCTGCCCGGCGACATAGAGGCGACCGCGGCGATCAAGGATGGCATGAAGTGCTGGTTTGGGAGGCGGGGTGACTTCTTTGGGGGGCAGTGGTGGGCTGGGGATCACCAGGGCGACGCTCGCGACCGGCGAGGTTCGACCCGCAGCATCCACGAGCGAGACCTTCACCGTGTAGTTCCCCGGGGTCGGTGTCACGATACGCGCTAGCCCTGTAGCTGCGAGCGTGACCGCTGGCGCGCACGACGCGCCGCACACGCTCACCGTCGCGGAGGCCAGCGCGACCGGCACTACGCTCGGGGTGACCCAGGAGAGAACCACTTCCTTGCCCGCGATCGCGGCCGTGAGACCGAGCGGTGCGACCGGGCCGTGGTTATCCACCACAACCTGTGGAGACGAAACGCTCGTCGTGTTTCCAGCAGCATCCCTCGCGATCAGAGAGAGGGTCTGAGTCCCGTCCGCTGCAGCGGTGCTATCCACAGGCACGGAGACATCGCTGAGGCTCGGGCACGGAACCGGCTGGTAGTAGTCACATGGCTCGGAGATACTGGCGAGTACACCACCGAGGGATGAGCGAACCTCGACGCTCGCTATGCCCGAGGGATCACTGCCAGAGAGCAGCACCGAAGGCTGCCCGGAGATTACGCCGCCACCCCACGCTGAGCCCGACACGGAGGTCAACTGCGGGCTTGCGCCCTCCGAGAGCGTGACCTGCGCACTGTAGATGTCCGCCTGAGCATGACGCTCACCGGGCGCCCCAGGAATGCAGTATTCACCACCCCCGGAGACGAGGTGGCAGCGGACGCCGAAGAACAGGGAGCTTGTGTTCAGGCCGGTGAAGGTTGTCGGGGCTTGGTTGTTGAGGTTGTTGCATTCATGGGTACCTTCTGGCGGCGAGACACACGACTCAAGGGTGGTGCCCTCGTGTGTCCATAGGCCAGGCACCAGGCTCTGCTGAAGATAGGCGTGTAGCGAGCGGTAGTACTTGATCGCGGTGATCATGGTGCCCGCGGGCGCCACAGCCAGCCAGCCAGCTTCGGCACCGTCAGGGATATTCGCGATCGTGTTCGTGCTGTCCTCGGAGAACAACGCTCCCTCATCTGTCGGCCCTTCAAAGGCGATAGGGCCGATCGCAGGCCCTCCGCAGCGATTGCCGACAGCCAACCCTTCAGGAAACGTATTGACCATCTCGAAGATGCCAGTGCTGCTCATCGGGCTACAAGCAAGCTCCGTATAGCTCCCCGCGCTCGCCGGCTGCGCCACCTGCAGAACCCCTGCACAAGCGAGCGACGCAGCGACATAGAACGTCCAGCGCCGCCGTTGCATCGTTGGTGCCTAGCCCTTCTTTGGCCGGCGTCGGCGGGGCGCGCGCGTCTTTGAGTGCCCGGAGGCGTGCGGACCAGTTACCCGGACACGCAGTGCCGGCCCAGATGTCTTGCCTACGGTGACCCAAACAACAGCGTCGGCAGGGCGCGAGCAGCGGATTCGCAGCGCCACTCTGGTACTGGAAGCTTTGATCTGCTTATGAGCCGCCAACGCCTGCAGATGCACGCGCTCGCCGCGCGAGAGACTGCTCAGGCGCAGCGTAAGGATGCCGCCCTTCCAGGACAAGCTGCGGATCGCCGGTCGGAGGGCTGGGGGCGTACCCTGGCCAGTCCCCGGGGGAGGCGTGCTCGCGGATACTTCGGCGGGGATCGCAGCATTCCCAGCCGCCACGACCTGCCCCAGGCCGGCGGCCTCAAAAGCCCCAGCGACATTGAGGTGGCCTGAGTTCTCGGTCTGGACGAACAGATTCTCGGCCTGCGCCACCGTCAACTGCTGGTCATAGGTCATCAACGCCGTGAGTGAAGCATCGGTGACATCCGATGCATCAGACGTTCCCTGCGCAAATTCGGTGGGCTCATACACGTCACTCAAAGGGTCCGCGAAGTCCAGTTCACAGCCAGGAGCAAAGATCCCCACCCCTTCTGTGGCACTGAACGAGCACACACCACCCGCGGGAGTCCCAGCACCAACAGAGAGAACGCCAGGTTCGGCGCCTGGATACTGCACCTTCCCCGGTGTGTTCCCAGCAGCCGCCACGATCGCGACCCCTCGAGTCACAAGTTCGTTGAGGACCTGTGCAAATGCATGAGTCTGGTCGGAGGTCGGCGGTATCGTCGAGGATAGGGATAGGTTCACCGTCTTGATTCCCAGCGCCTGGTGTTCGAGGCACCTCTGGAGTGCTTCCACGTAGTTGACGTACTGGTAGCTCGGAGGCTGTCCCGGAGCGGGGGTGGATGCCGCCCTTATGGAGACGATGTGGATGGCGGGCCAGATGCCGCGCAGCCCGTGACCTTGACCGGCAGCGAGCGTCGCCATAAGCGTCCCATGCCCAGCGGGGTCGGTGTCGCTGCTCGTGCCGCCATCGAGCGAGGTCGCATAAGTCAGTGCTGCCCCAGTGTCTGGCGTTGGTGTGACGCCGGTATCTACGAGGCACATAGCGCCGGGACTTGGGGGCCGTGGAGCATACGCCAGGAACGCGGCGTTGGCGGCCTGTGCCTCGACACTAATCACCGGAGGAGCTGCCCCGAGCGCGCCGGCGGGGACGCCAAACACCAGCAGCGCGGCAGCGACGGCGATCAGCACCGTGCGCGCTGCTCGCCGTCGTGGACCGGATGAGGTCGACATCAGCGAACCGTGAGCCAGTGTGGGCTTGAGACTCCCTGCTGCCATTCTGAGGTGGCGGGCGTCACGGCCTGAAACGCGAAGTGCCCGCCGATCGATGTTGGGGAGGTGTACTTGAGACGAAAGATCCCTTGGGCGTTGACGCGCTTCGGCCGTCCCAGAGCCTGCCAGTGCTTGGCATCGTTGGAGGCTTCGATCACGACCAGCGGACGGGGGCTCCCTAGCGGCGCGATAGTCAGCCTGCCGGTGAACTGGAGTGTCCCGCCGTGGCGGGCACGCACTCGCAGGCTCACGTTCGGGCTGACAGTCTCCCTAGCAACCTGCGCTCCTTGCGAATTACCGGCGCTTGCCTGACCGTACACGACGCGCAGCGTGCGGTTGGGACCACGCGGGGCCTGCAGCGACCAACGCCCCAACGCGTCGGTTGTCGCCGAGGAAAGGAGCTGCATGCCCGCGCTGGTGCTCGCCATGAGATGTACCGCGACCCCCGGAGCCGGGACGCCTTGGGGTGTCTTCAGCAGCCCCGAGACACCCAAGGCGGAGGCTGTGTAGCTGCGGTGGACTCCGTGCAGCAGCAACGCACTCGCCTCGTCGAGCTGCAGGAGATAATTCGGCAGCAGGCTGGGCCCCAGCCCCCTCGGTACCCTACCTGCACCAGCCGCAAGGATCTGGTTTTCCGAGCGAAACAAAAGCTCCGAGGTATGTGAGACATCCCCCGCGGCATCCGTTGCCGTGACCGTGAGCGCGTGAATTCCATCCGCGAGCGTTCCCGTTGCCACCGGCAGCGTCATAGGGGTCGACGCGGGACACGGCTGGGGGCTGAGGAACTCCGGGGTGCCCTGGTAGGTGCCCATAGAAACACACGCTCCCCCGTTCGGGTTTGGCGTGCCGTGGTAGATCACGGTCCCGTCGATCGCTGCCGTTACCTGATACACGCCAGTGGCACTGTCCGACGCAGTGAAACTAACCGTTTGGGTGCCATGCACAGCGCCCCCCGTGCTCAGCGAACCACTGATTGCCGAGACGCTGGGCACGGTACTCGGGGAAAGCATGATGTGTGCTCCCATGAGATAGAGGTTCACAGATTCACACGGCTTGCCTTCGCATACGGCGCTTGCGAACAGACTCGTGATTCCGGCTGGAATTTTGACCCGCCCGCTACCGCGGATCTTCTTCCAGAACCCGTTTTCAGGAGTGCCGGATGAGAGCTGGATACCGCGGGCACCGCTGTAGGTCGGAACACCGTAGGTGGTCTGTGAGTTGACCCAGATTTCGCCACCATCGATGGAATCTCCAGGAACTGAGAAGGCGAGGCCGGCGCGGGCCGGCGGCGGCGTATCGGAGGGCAAGCCCGCCTCCATCCCTGCGGGGAACACCCCGAGTTCTTCGCCCTTGACCTGCGGCCAGCTCGCCGAGCACGTCGGATTCACAAACGCACCAGCAGGAGCATTAGCGCTATACGGACTCCACCCAGCCGTCGAAGATGACCCTTCGCAGGTCAGGAGCGTCAGCGTGCCAGCCCGCGCCCCAGCCGCTACCAGGCAAGTCGCTAGCACCGTTGCCACACACGACCAGCCCAACGCAGCGACCCGCGGCTTACTCAAGAACGGTCTCATCAGCCGCACCCAAGAGTGCCCGGAACGCATGCCGAGCTACCCCCGTGACTGCCCGAGGAGGGGGGCGGTGCCGTGCTCGGTGACTTTCTCGACGTGATATTCACAGAGGCAGCTTTCCCTGTGGCGGTGGTCTGCGCACCAGATCCGCTCGAGCGCCCGGTGCCACCAGACAGGTTGGACAGATCACCCGGCGTCGCCGGACCTGCGGTCTTCCTCGTGGAGCTAGGCCGGGTGTTTGTCTTTGTAGGCGCCGAGGCGCCCGACCCAGCGAAGTTCGCGCTCGCGGTGCGCGCATAGGACCGCTGAGCAGCGGAAGTTGTCTCGGCGGTCTTCGCACCCAGAGCCTTGCCGAAGGCCCTGCCACCCTTCACGCTCCGATGATGTGCGGGAGTGTGCAGCGCGCCAACCGGCAGGCCCACCAGAGCACTCGCACCGAGACCCGTCGCACACACCAGCCCGGCGCAGATCGTCACAGCGCCCTTACCGGCCAGCGCTCCCGCCGTCCCTGCACCAGCCGCACCACCAGCGGTCGCCTTTCCCACACCCGATTCGACACGCCCGCGCAAGCCGAAAAGCAGGCGACGTCCGGCCACCCACAGCGAGCCGCTGGCTGCAGCCGCCTTCCCAAACAACGCAGGGAACAGCGCGAAGCGCGGACGAGACCTAACGCGGCCCTGGGCCCTGCGCCACGCGCGCTCACAATCAAGGCACCCAGCGATATGCAGAGCGACCTCCTCACAACGCTCCTCCGAGAGCACCGGCAGAACGCCAGTGCTTTCCGCACTCTCGGGAGCGGCGGCCCAGAGCCGGGTCGCCGCGAACGCCTCCATAACAGCCTGCCGGCGCTCGCAGATCACACCACTCTCACGGGCAACAACGAACTCCCGCAAGTGCCCGCGCGTCCGCCGTGCCACCGTCCGCACCTTCTCGACCTCCCACCCCAAACGAGCAGCGAGCACCCGCGGCGGCGCATCCGGCGTCTCCAGCACCGCCTCAAGCCAACGCCGCCCCTCCCCAGCCGCCTGGGACAGGATCTCCTCCAACCTTGCCTGAGAGCGCGCATCCCCCGAAGCACCCGCGCGTCGATCAAGCACCACAAAGTCCTCAAGCTCATCCACCGGCATCGAATGGACCGGCTGACGCTCCAAATCGCGCACCCGATCACGAGCACGAAAGTACGACAGCCTCAACCAACGACGCCGCAAGATCTCCGGGTCCGGAGGCTTCTGGCCCCGTTCGAACAGCTCTAGCCACGCCTGATCGACCGCCGCCGCAACAGCCCCGGACCCCAACCGGCGAAAACGCCGTTCGGTCGAACCCAACACCTGCTCACGAGGCGCGAGCCACGCCCTCGCAAGCTCGGACTCGTGGGGATCTGTCTGGTCAATTACAGCCATCGGAACCTTCCTTGGTCAGCTCCACTCTACAAGAGCGCCAAAGGGCCCGAAATCGGGTCAACAAATTTCTCGGCCCTCCCTCGGGTGCCACCCGGATGCCGCCAAGGGCGATCATCTCAGCGGAGACCACGACGGGCCCGCAGTTCCGTGCCGGCATGGTTGTCGATCATGGCGGCAGCAGGTCCCGCGCCTGCACCAGCGCCTACGCCTCGTGTAGCTCGCCCCCAGCCAGCGTCGCAAGATGGTGCGCCCATGTAGTCGCAGGCGCATCGGAGACCGCCATGAGCACGGCCATTTCGCGCTCCTCAGCGAGTGATCGGACGAGCTGTCCGAAGTCATCGACCTCACCGAGGCCCAATGTGGCGGTCAGGTCGTCAACCAGGAGTACCCGCGGTCTGCGTGCTATCCCCCGGGCTACCCCGACGAGAGCGCGCTCC
This sequence comes from uncultured Solirubrobacterales bacterium, assembly GCA_963813115.1. Taxonomy (GTDB): domain Bacteria; phylum Actinomycetota; class Thermoleophilia; order Solirubrobacterales; family Solirubrobacteraceae; genus Palsa-744. Next base: position 421,135 of record CAWEXS010000002.1, on the reverse strand, counting down.
CAATCGGCCAGCTCCAGCCAGAAGGCGTCCGCGCACCCAGAGGCTCCGACGCGCTGCAGGATGCTCCTCGCCTCGGCCCTGGCCTTGCGAGGTCCATGCACGTTCATCAGTGGCGCGGCAATGCCGTCGAGGATGGGGAGGTTGACCTCGGGCGGCCCATTCCTAACCAGAGCGATGGCCGTGGATAGGACCCTCTCTCTCGCGCGGCCCAACGTCCAGATGTCCTGCCCGTCGAGGAACACCTGACCGCGATCCGGCCGGATCATCCCCGCCGCGACTCGCAGGAGCGTGGTCTTACCCTGGGCACGCTGGGCCAGAATCGCGACGATCTCCCCGGGGGCGGCCGTCAAAGAGACCTCCCACAACACCCGATCAACATGATGCCGTCCTCGCGGAAAGCTCACACTCACCCTGACCAGCGCCAACCCGGATGCACTCACAGTCCGTGATCCTTTCAGACGAACGATCCGAAGCAATTGGACGTGGGAGGGCGCGGACCACTAAGGGCTTCTGCGAGGATCGTGCCGCATGTCTCGGCTCCGTTCCACCGATGCCCTCGAACGATGCGCGCAGAGCGCCGTTGCTGGTGGTGCGTAGTGTTGGAGTTGCGGGGGGTTGTTCGGCATTTTCAGGTTGGGGTGGGCGAGGAGCCGGTGCGCGCGGTCGATGGGGTCTCGTTGTCGATCGCGGCTGGGGAGCTGGTGGCGCTGTATGGTCCGAGTGGGTCGGGCAAGACGACGTTGCTGCGGTTGATCGCGGGGCTCGATCTGCCTGATAGTGGGTCGGTAGTCGTTGGCGGGCGCGATCTGTCTGCTCTGTCTGACGTGGAGCGTTCGCGCTATCGCTTGCGTGAGCTGGGGTATGTAGATCAGTCGTTGGTGCTTTTGGCCGGCGGGAACGTTGTGCAGAACGCGGCATTTAAGCTGTTGCTTTGTGTGAATCCCGTGGAGGCTCGCCGGCGCGTCGAACCGCTGTTGGTGCGGTTGGGGTTGGGGGATCGCCTGAAGCATCTTCCTGGTGCGCTTTCTATGGGTGAGCGCCAGCGCCTGATGATCGCGCGAGCTCTCTCGACGGAACCCGCGCTCGTCCTCGCGGACGAGCCCACTGGCAATCTTGACACTCATCGCAGCCGCGAAGTGTTGGAGTTGTTGCGAGAGATTTGCCGGGAGCGTGGCGCGGCTGTGCTGCTTGTCACGCACGACCCGCAGGCAACTCTGGTGGCAGACCGGGTGCATGCGCTACGTGATGGGCGCATCGTGGAGTATGAGCCCGAATTCATCCTCGCCCCGTTGGATCGTGGGTGACTTTGAAACTTGTAAGCATTGCCTACCTTTACGGTGTGAGATTGCGGGCTCGGATCGTGCTTGTTCAGGAGATTTTTGCGATCCTCGGGATCTCAGTTGGGGTGGCCCTCTTACTCGCCTCCCAGATAGCGAGCGCAAGCCTCAACAGCTCCGTGCGCCAACTCACAAGCGAGCTAGTAGGCCACATGCAATACCAACTCGACACACGAAGCTCTCAGGGTTTCGACCAGCGACGACTAAAAGAAATAGAGCGGATTCCGGGTGTTGAAGCAGCCTTGCCCGTGTTGGAGGCTCAGGCGAACATTATCGGCCCTCGGGGTCAAAGTGCAGTGGATCTAATCGGAACTGACCCGAGCCGAGTACGTCAGAGCAGCCCGCTTCTACGTCACTTCAGCTATCGCACCCTGGCTAAGCAGCAAGCACTAGCGTTGCCCACGCCTGTCGCTGAAGCCGTCGGCGCCCAAGCGCTGGCACCAGTCAAGTTGCAGGTTGATGCTCGGGAGACAACTGCGCTCGTGGGCACCGAACTCAACGCGAGAGCGATCGGGACACTTATTCACAGTCCGGTGGCTATCGCGCCGCTCACCTACGCTCAATACCTCACGGGCGATAAAGGGCGCGTCACTCGCATATTTGTGCAGGCAGCCGCAGGTCAAGAGTCAACGGTAAAGACCGGGCTGGAACGGATCGGAGCCGGACGCCTCAACGTGGAGCCAGCAAACTTCGACGCCACGCTGTTCAAGGTCGCCGCCGCGCCCGCTAACCAAGGCGAGGGGCTGTTTGCGGGCATCAGCGCTTTGGTCGGCTTCATGTTCGCCGCCAACGCCATGCTCCTCACCCTCGGCCTCCGACAGAGCCTGATCCGAAGCCTACGCTCCGACGGAGCAAGCCGCTGGGACACCATCAAGGCGATCGTCGTTGATGGCCTGGTGCTCGGAGTGCTGGCCTCGGTGATCGGTCTCGCATTGGGCGACGTGCTCTCCGCCGCGGTCTTTCGCTCAAACCCCGGCTACCTCTCATTTGCATTCCCCGTCGGATCTCAACGAGTCCTAACCTGGCAAAGCTTCGCACTCGCAGCCGGCATCGGGATACTTGCGGCCTGCGCGGGCGTGCTGGCTCCGCTGCGGGATATCTGGCCAACCCCCAAAGTTGAACACTCACGGACCTCTGCCGCGCATCGCAGGTGGACGGTGATAGCCCTAGCTGGGGGCCTTACGTGTCTCGTCGTGACGACTGCCATCCTCTTGGCCGCGCCACAATCCGCAGTCTTGGGAAGTGTCACGTTGGTGCTGGCGCTTCTGTGTCTTCTGCCACTGTTACTGAATGGGGTCGTTTCGGCCTTTGACCGTATGCAGCAGCTCCGCGGCGTTCAGAGAATCCTCGGTGCCGCCTCTACGCAGCTCGCTGTGTGCGAACTCCGATCCCCTACCACGCGTCCACGCTCGATTGCGATTGCGGCCACCGGGGCAATCGCGGTGTTCGGGTCAGTCGCGATCCAAGGGGCACACTCGAACCTACAGCATGGACTTGACAGGCTGTTCGGCGACGTGACATCGATTTCGAGTCTTTGGGTAGCGCCGCCGGGACAGCAGAACCTCCTCGCAACCGCCCCATTCCAAAGCTCAGCGGCTGCCAACCTCGCTCGACTTCCGGGTGTTCGGTCGGTTGGCCTCTACCGAGCAGGGTTCCTTGACTTTGTTGACCGCCGAGTCTGGGTGCTAGCTCCTCCAGGGGGCACGCCGATTCCGTCGAGCCAAGTCACCGCCGGGAGCCTTGGTCTCGCCAACAAGAGATTAGAAGAGGGGGGTTGGGCGGTGATTTCTCAGGCGCTCGCGGATCAGCATCATCTCCATATCGGTGATCGGTTCACACTGCCGGCGCCCAACCCGATCTCCCTCAGGGTGGCGGCACTCACCACGAACCTCGGATGGCCTCCGGGTGCGATCATCCTCAACCCACGAAACTACGTGTCAGCCTGGGGCAGCGCGAACCCCACGGCCTACAACATCGCGCTTCGGAGTGGAGTCTCACCCGAGCAGGGCCGGCGAGAAGTGCAGCAGGCCCTCGGCCCCAGATCCGCGCTCACTGTCCAGACCTCGAGCGAGCGCGACCAGCTCCAGCAGGCCGCGAGCCGCCAAGGACTCTCGCGCCTCACTCAGATCGCGACGCTGGTGTTGATCGCGACCGTCCTCGCCATGTCGATCGCGATGGCAACGATGATCTGGCAGCGTCGACCGCGCATAGCCCGCATCAAGGTCGAAGGCTACGAAACGCGAACCATCTGGCTCGCGCTCATCTACGAGAGCACCGTCCTGCTCGGCGCCGGCTGCTCCATCGGCGCTGCCTTCGGGATCTACGGTCAGCTTCTCATCAGCCACGCGCTAGCCACCGTCACCGGCTTTCCCGTGATCTTCTCGATCGGCGCACTGTTCGCCATCACGAGCTTTGCGCTCGTCTCCGCACTAGCCGTCGCGATCGTCGCCCTCCCCGGCCACCGCGCCGCGTCGACCGACGCATACCTCTAACAAGCACCCACCTCTCGGCGTAGCCTACTGCTCGGGCCACCTCAAAAGCTCGTCAACACGCTCGGCGAGAAACCACTCTCGCGGTAGCGTCAGGACTCGTCCTAGAACCTCGGCTCGGACCCATGTGACAGGCAGCTCTCCTCGCTCCGTTCGGCTCAACTCCTGCGCCCCGAGGCCATAGGCGACTCCCGCCGTGTCAAGCTGCTCTTGGTCTAGCCCTCTAAGGACTCTCGCCGATGCGATTCGCCGCTTTGCTTCATCCTCCGAAAGCACGGGCAGGGCTTAACTTGGACGGCCGCGCAGGCCCCTTGCCTGAGGCGCCCGAATGCTGGCTAGGAGTTCGTCCGCGCCGATGTCAAGCGTCTCGCACAGGATTAGAAGGGTCAGCAACCCAAGTTCCCTCGCCCCAACTTCCGTGCTGTGGATGGTCGTGCGGTTGAGACGGCAGTTCCGCGCGAGCAGATCCGCGGACCAACCGCGTTGGTCCCTTGCCTCAACTACACGAGCACCTACGGCCTGCAGGATCGCACGCCGCTCGTCAGCGAACTGGAGCAACGGGTCAGCCACGGTCGACGGCTCCCCAATTCATCCCACTCACCGAGCGATGGTCGGTACGCCCAACTCGGCCTGGAGCTGGACGACCACGCTCGACAGCTCCCGAACCCGCCGAGACGCGAGCGGCTTCAACAATCTTCGGCGCTCGACGTCGAGGCGACGTTCGAGTGCCCGTAACACAACCGGCTGGTGCGCGGCGAAACGCGTGTCTTCCAGCGCGAAACCCGTTCTCCACCCGATCTTTTGTAAAAGGCCCTGCACCACTTCAAATTCTGCCAAGAGAGCTTCAAACCGTATCTCGAACTCACCATTGGCAATGCTCTGAGCGTAGTCGCTCGTTATACGTCCTGATTCGTCCCTAAGACCCCGCCGGAGGTGGTCCAGCATAACCCCTGGCAGAAGGATGCTTTTCTCGCGGGAGTAACGGCCTCTCTCAGGTGCATTTGGCCGCGACCTACGCAACTCGGCCAGTGCAATTCGGTGCGCAACCACCGTAACCGACCTGGGGACATGCACCAGCTCCCATTCCATGCCGGCACTCAACCGCTCAAGGATCTCGACCCTCTCACTAGTTCCAGGGCCCGTCTGGCGTCGTGGCCTCTCCAGTAGGGCTGCGGCGCGGTTATCTGTGAGAAATACGAGATTGGGTGCCGTCGCCGCCTCCGTCATCGCGAACAGCACAGCGCCCAGCTCGGCCGTCACGCTGTCGGCTACGTGCCGGGTCTCGGCTCTGTCCCCAAGCACAGCACTGCTATATGCGATGCCGGCTATGCCGGCATCGAACGCGGCGTCCACTACTACGCGGCGCTCAGGAGGGCCAGGCAGTTTCGGGAGTCGGCGTGGGCGGCGGGCGACCCGTCGCGGATTGGCTAAACACGCGGGACACACCGTTCCAAGTTCGCGATGCGTAAACCAGTCACCGACAGTTAGCCCGCAATGCGGGCAGACAAGTCGGTTGCTCATGGGCCTCGCTTTATCCACTCCGCTGGCAGTCGAAATCGAACTTACGCCGCCACCGCTTGCGGTGGTGACAAGGGTCGCTTGGGGCTGGTTGGTCTCTTCTCACGCCTGCCGCTTTTCGATGTCTGTCCGTTCCGGCGCAGCTGCTCGGCTACGGCCTCCGCAGGCAAGCAGTATGTCCGGTCAGAGGTATGCTCCAAGAGACCAAGCGCTACGAGCGTGGTGAGGTATCGATGTGTCGTTGATGGGCTCAACTTGAGCTTGGCGGCAATATCAAGAACACCTTGGGGGGTATTTCCGTCGAAGGCACCAAGTACCACTATCCCTCGGATAAACGACTGCGACAGCCGCCTGTCCTCCAAGGCGATGTTCTCCATCAGCTCGGGTGAAACGCGGCTCTGAAACAGTGCGAGTACCACTGAAGGATCTACCCCCTCTGCGCCCGCGGCGCGCTTTGCCTGCCGCACCACCGAGGCTACCTGTGCCGACGAAAGGGCAATAGTCATGGTCCCAATGGGCGATGTTCGTGCCGTCTTACTGTTGGTCATCGGTGACACTCTTTTCGGTCGTCTTGTTAGTAACATTCAAGTGCCTCGAGCGCGTCAGTCGCGTGTGCCCGCAGCGTGTTGGTTGAGAGCGGGACCACACGATCGACCGTGCTGCCGAGGGTGACGAGTGCCAGGCACTCGTAAGCCGTGTGCCCGCGCGGATCGTATGTAGGTAATCCAAGCACCCTCGCCACCCAAAGACTCGGATCGCTCAAGAGAGGGAACGTCAGGCCCGCGTGCGTGGCGTGGCACGAGAGAAATGCCCGAGATTGAGCGCTTACCCCGACAATGCCGACGCCCGCAGCACGAAACGCCAACGCCCCGACTCTGTTCAAGGCAGTCCAGCGGAGACAACACCGTCCCCGGAAAGAAATATATAACCGAGCGATCTCTCGACGCTGCAAGTGCCGCAAGGCTCGTGGCCGAATCCCCCTGCGTCGACTCCAAGCTCACGCTGGGCATCGTAGCCCCGCGGATGTGAGCAGTAAGCCAGTGCTCGGAGAGGATGACATTCCGCATCATCGCTCAGGAGACGTGATACTTCCGAGTCACGTCATCCCGTGTCAACACGCCCAGCAACCAAAGTGAACGCACATAGCGCCAAGTCGTGGTCTTCCCCATTCCCAGCGCCGCACTCACTTCTGCTGCGCCAAGTGGGCGATCCTCGCCCAAGAAGCATGCGAGTACGAGTAGCAGGCGGATCGCGGAAAGGGAAATCTCCTGAGTGTTGATGCGCTCCTCCCAATGTGCGGATCTCAGCTCCTCGGGCGACAACGTCAGTAGGACGCTCAGTGAGTTGGTGATCTCGCCCGACCGGGGCGCAGTCCCGACTACCTGCTGCACCTGGGCGCGGGTAAGCGTGAGCCTCACGCTACCGTCGCCGCTCTCGATCGTCTCTCCGGTCCCAGGGGCCGCATCGGATTCGGAAGAGTGCGCCATCATCAGATGCTCGAATCGTGCCGTGGGCGCTTGGCATTGTATAGCGACGCGTCGCTACTTTTCTCAGGACGCCTCGTTTTCGTGGCCTGCGCCTACCTATACTGCACCGACGCCATCTACCAGGCGTAGGGGATGTCGCCCCCAGTCGGCAGCCGACGCGGCTTCTCGGTGGCCTGTCACGGAAACGTCGGGATTGATCGCGGCGGCTGCCGGCGCTTATTGAGGATCACTTGAGAACCGGCATGCGGGGTCACGATGACGCTCCGCCATCGCGCATGCTCCATCGTGGCGCTTGTCGGCGCCAAACTAAACGTAGTGAGAACCTTTCGGATGACCGTACGCATCTCAAGCAGCGCCATGTGCAGACCTGGGCATCGCTTAAGTCCGCCTCCCCACGGAATCCATGCAATCGGTTCAGGCTCATCTTCGAGAAAGCGCTCCGGGCGGAAGTCCCACGGGTCCGAATAGAATCTCTGGTCGTGGTGCAACAGGAAAATGCACCCCAAAAGCTGGGTGGGTGCGTGGTACGTCCAGTCGCCGATACAGACTTTCTCGTGGACAGCTCGTGGGATCGTAAAGGGGAAGACTGGTCGGTGCCGGAGCACCTCCTGGATCGTGGCATTTAGGTAGAGATCGGTAACGCCTGAGTCGCACTCGGCGACGAGCGTGTCGAGCGCCTGGGGATGATGCACCAAAAGCTGGAAGGCCCATGCCAGCTCGGAGGCCGTGGTCTCATGCCCGGCCAAAATCAATGACATCAAGTTGTCTCGCACTTCGGCGGTGTCTGGATCTCTGGTAGTCCCGGTCGGATTATTTAGGAGCATCGTGAGAAGGTCATGCGGCGGCGCTGGCGCCTTGCGTCGCTCCTCAATGAGCGTGAAGAGAAGGTTGTTCACCTCATTCTGGCGGCGTAGAAAGCGATCCCACGAGACCCGGCCTGGTCCGTGTCGAAGGAGAGGTGCGGACAGGCTAGGGCCAGCGACGATAGACAGCATGTCGATGAGCCGATCCCGCAACTCCTCGATTCGGTCGTCGCCCGCAGCGGAGCCGAGCACTGATCGCAAAAGGATCTCCAGGGTGAGGCGGCGCAGGCGTGGATGGAGGCGCACCGGGGCGCCGCGCGGCCAGGTCCGCACCTCGCGGTCGACAACAGCGTCAACCATCCGAGAGTGAGCTTCCACCTGCTTGTAGTGAAACGCGGCGAGAGCCGCCTTGCGGCCCGCTAGGTGGCGATGTCCGTCAGCGAGCATGAACGATCGGTCGCCTACGACCGGCCTCAAGGTCTCTGTGCCCTTCCCGGGATGCAGCGCACCACTGGTGCCCGTAATTACCCAGCGGATTTCCTGCGGATCGCTGAGGAACACTAGCGGGGGGTGACTCATAGCATTCAAAGTAAAGCGGGAGCCGTGGGCGCGCGAGCAATAGGTCATGTACTCCAAGGGCCATCGCCAGAACAGCACCGTCTGCAGGGGAGCTGACAGTCCGAGGCCGGGGGGATTGGGTTGGGCTGTGGTTTTCACTGGTTTATCTCCTTGGTGGGCGAGAGTCATCGGCCGCGCTGAGTGACACGCCGCCAGATATGCAAGACTGGGATTAGGAGCGTCGTGAGTGACCCGCCGACCTGGCGAACGGCACAGCGGCTGCCGATTTCCTCAGCGGCCGAGAGGCCGCGCTGAGACAGGTACATCGCCACCATGCATGCCGTGATAACCGCATGCCGCGATCCGTGATGTAGGGACTGTGTTCGGTAGAGTGACTGCGTGATTAGCGTGCGCAGTCGCTCCCTCGCTAGCTCCGGGTCGGGATAGTGCCGGATATAACTGTGGGAGCCTGTAGCTAAATCGTCCCGCTCGTCAACGTAGCTATCGAGCATCGCGATCGCCAGCGCGACCCACGGGAAATAGGCCGCGTGGGTTTCGATGAGCACCTCCCGGGTGCAGGAGGCTTCGGCCGCAAGCGCGAGGTAGACATGGGGTAGAAACGCACTCGCGGCCGCGGTGATCTCGAACCAGCTCAAAGTTGCAGGGGAAGGAACCGCGAGGCTGGCCCACTCGCGAAGCGCGAGCTCCCGCGCCTCCGGGTCTGGTGTGTGATTAATGCTCTGAACCGCACATCGGCGTACTCCTTCGAGTATTAAGTCCCGCGCGAGTGGGTACTGCGATAAATGAAGACACTCGCGACGACAGGTTGCGACGAGTGCGGTTAGGTATCCCCCGTCGTTCGTCCACGGATGGCCGACGTAATATGAGGACAGCCGCGCCGCTGGATCGAGCGCATCAGAGAGAGCGAGGTGTAGCTGGTCGCTGCCAGCGTTGGTTACAAGCTCGGCTGCACTCTCGCTCGTTGTGTCCAGGAAATCCCACAGCGTCTGATAGGCGACCAGAAGCCGCAACAGACCCAGATTGCGCCGCCGAGGGAGAGTCGTGAAGAGGGCTGCCCCTTCGGCGTTGTCTCGCTTGAGTTCGATTGAGGCGAGAGCGTCCCGTCGGAGAGACGGGTCAGGGATTTCGGCGGCGAGTGTCCGCCATGCCTCCAGCTCGCGGGATGCCGCCGGGATGGCCCAAACCAGTTGGCGCGTGGCGGCCAGTAGCAGCGCAAGCAGCTGCGAAGGCGTCAGAGGCGCCGGGTTTATGCGTCGTCGGCGATATTGCCGGAGACTAGATGGTTAGAACGCCATCTTCGAACTTTCGGAAACAGCTAAGACTAGGTGGGCTTGAGGTGGGTGCTTGTTAGAGGTATGCGTCGGTCGACGCGGCGCGGTGGCCGGGGAGGGCGACGATCGCGACGGCTAGTGCGGAGACGAGCGCAAAGCTCGTGATGGCGAACAGTGCGCCGATCGAGAAGATCACGGGAAAGCCGGTGACGGTGGCTAGCGCGTGGCTGATGAGAAGCTGACCGTAGATCCCGAAGGCAGCGCCGATGGAGCAGCCGGCGCCGAGCAGGACGGTGCTCTCGTAGATGAGCGCGAGCCAGATGGTTCGCGTTTCGTAGCCTTCGACCTTGATGCGGGCTATGCGCGGTCGACGCTGCCAGATCATCGTTGCCATCGCGATCGACATGGCGAGGACGGTCGCGATCAACACCAGCGTCGCGATCTGAGTGAGGCGCGAGAGTCCTTGGCGGCTCGCGGCCTGCTGGAGCTGGTCGCGCTCGCTCGAGGTCTGGACAGTGAGCGCGGATCTGGGGCCGAGGGCCTGCTGCACTTCTCGCCGGCCCTGCTCGGGTGAGACTCCACTCCGAAGCGCGATGTTGTAGGCCGTGGGGTTCGCGCTGCCCCAGGCTGACACGTAGTTTCGTGGGTTGAGGATGATCGCACCCGGAGGCCATCCGAGGTTCGTGGTGAGTGCCGCCACCCTGAGGGAGATCGGGTTGGGCGCCGGCAGTGTGAACCGATCACCGATATGGAGATGATGCTGATCCGCGAGCGCCTGAGAAATCACCGCCCAACCCCCCTCTTCTAATCTCTTGTTGGCGAGACCAAGGCTCCCGGCGGTGACTTGGCTCGACGGAATCGGCGTGCCCCCTGGAGGAGCTAGCACCCAGACTCGGCGGTCAACAAAGTCAAGGAACCCTGCTCGGTAGAGGCCAACCGACCGAACACCCGGAAGTCGAGCGAGGTTGGCAGCCGCTGAGCTTTGGAATGGGGCGGTTGCGAGGAGGTTCTGCTGTCCCGGCGGCGCTACCCAGAGCGCCGTGGTGGAAGTGACATCCCCAAAAAGGCGATCTAGACCGTGCTGCAAGTTGCTGTGTGCGCCCTGTATTGCGACGGACCCGAAGACCGCGATCGCGCCGGTAGCAGCAATGGCTAACGACCTCGCCTGAGTCAACGGGGACCGGAGCTCAAGTTACTGCTAGTTCGGTTGACGCGGCTCCAAGCACGCGCTGGACCGGGGCACGTCGCTGAAGTCGGTCAAACGCAGAAATCATGAACTTAAGTAAAAGAGGCAAAAGGAACAGCAGTGAAAGAGCGAGAGTAACGCTCCCCAGAACCGCAGCCTGTGGCGCAGCAATCAAGATAAGGGTGGTTGCAGCGAGAAAAACGAGCCCGCCAGAGATGGCGACCACACTCAACCAGCTCCGTAATGGACGCAGGCGCGACTGTTGAGTCAGGGACGTTGCCCAGATTTCCCTGAGAGGAGCTAGGACACCAACGCAAGCGGCCAAGAGCCCGGCCCCCGCTGCGAGCGCGAAGCTCTGCCAAGTTAGGACTCGTTGAGATCCGACAGGGAAGGCAAAGGAGAGGTAGCCGGGGTTTGAGCGAAAGACCGCGACGGAGAGCACATCCCCCAACGCGAGACCGATCACCGAAGCCAGAGCCCCGAGCACGATGGCGTCGAACAGAAGGGTCTTTATGGTGTCCCAGCGGCTGGCTCCGTCGGAGCGTAGGCTGCGGATCAGGCTTTGTCGGAGGCCGAGGGTGAGGAGCATGGCGTTGGCGGCGAACATGAAGCCGACCAAAGCGCTGATGCCCGCAAACAGTCCCTCGCCTTGATTGGCTGGCGCGGCGGCGACCTTGAACAGGGTGGCGTCGAAGTTTGCCGGCTCGACGTTGAGCCTTCCCGCGGCGATCCGTTCCAGTCCGGTCTTCACCGTTGACTCTTGACCAGGAGCGGCCTGCACAAATATGCGAGTGACCCTCCCTTTGTCCCCGGTGAGGTATTGAGCGTAGGCGAGCGGCGCGATTGCCACCGGACTGTGAATGAGTGTGCCGATGGCTCTCGCGTTCAGTTCGGTGCCCACGAGCGCCGTCGTCTCGTGAGCGTCAACCTGTAGCTTCACCGGCTCCAACGCACGGACACCGACGGCTTCGGCGACGGGTGCTGGGAGCGCCAGGGCCTGCTGCTTAGCCAAGGTGCGATAGCTGAAATGACGCAAGAGAGGACTGCTGCCACGCACCAGGCGAGGGTCGGTCCCGATGAGATCGACTGCCTGCTGTCCGCCCGGCCCAATGATGTTCGCCTGAGCCTCCAGCACGGGCAGCGCCGCGCTAACACCGGGAAGCCGCTTCACTCTTCCTAAGAGTTTTTCATCGAAGCCTTCTGGGCTTCGTGTGTCGAGTTGGTATTGCATGTGGCCTACTAGCTCGCTTGTGAGTTGGCGCACGGAGCTGTTGAGGCTTGCGCTCGCTATCTGGGAGGCGAGTAAGAGGGCCACCCCAACTGAGATCCCGAGGATCGCAAAAATCTCCTGAACAAGCACGATCCGAGCCCGCAATCTCACACCGTAAAGGTAGGCAATGCTTACAAGTTTCAAAGTCACCCACGATCCAACGGGGCGAGGATGAATTCGGGCTCATACTCCACGATGCGCCCATCACGTAGCGCATGCACCCGGTCTGCCACCAGAGTTGCCTGCGGGTCGTGCGTGACAAGCAGCACAGCCGCGCCACGCTCCCGGCAAATCTCTCGCAACAACTCCAACACTTCGCGGCTGCGATGAGTGTCAAGATTGCCAGTGGGCTCGTCCGCGAGGACGAGCGCGGGTTCCGTCGAGAGAGCTCGCGCGATCATCAGGCGCTGGCGCTCACCCATAGAAAGCGCACCAGGAAGATGCTTCAGGCGATCCCCCAACCCCAACCGCACCAACAGCGGTTCGACGCGCCGGCGAGCCTCCACGGGATTCACACAAAGCAACAGCTTAAATGCCGCGTTCTGCACAACGTTCCCGCCGGCCAAAAGCACCAACGACTGATCTACATACCCCAGCTCACGCAAGCGATAGCGCGAACGCTCCACGTCAGACAGAGCAGACAGATCGCGCCCACCAACGACTACCGACCCACTATCAGGCAGATCGAGCCCCGCGATCAACCGCAGCAACGTCGTCTTGCCCGACCCACTCGGACCATACAGCGCCACCAGCTCCCCAGCCGCGATCGACAACGAGACCCCATCGACCGCGCGCACCGGCTCCTCGCCCACCCCAACCTGAAAATGCCGAACAACCCCCCGCAACTCCAACACTACGCACCACCACCAACAGGAGGCGGCTCGGTGAGCTCGCCTCCAGCGAGGGTCGCCAGCCGGTGGGCCCAGTTGGTCGCAGAGGTGTCGGACACCGCCATCACAACCGCAAGCTGTTGCTCCACTGCAAGGGCTCTCACGAGCTGCCCGAAGTCATCGACCTCGCCCAATCCGAGGCTTGCAGTTACATCGTCAACGAGGAGCAGCGCTGGGCCGCGAGCAATGCCCCTCGCGATCAAGACCAGAGCGCGCTCCCAATCGGCCAGCTCCTCCCAGAGCTGGTCGGCGCACTCGGCTGCTCCCACTCGCTCCAAGATGCGGTTCGCCTGAGCGATTGCGATTGCGGGGCTGTTGTCGGCGGTCATCAACGGTGTGGCGATGCCGGCCAGCACGGGCACTCTGGTCTCGGGTGCGGAATTCCTAACTACGGCGATTCCTCTCGATAGGACCCTCTCGCGCCGTCGGCCCAGCTCCCAGACGTTCCGGCCTTCGAGCAAAACGTCGCCACGATCGGGTCGGATCATGCCTGCGGCCACCCGAAGCAGAGTGGTCTTGCCTTGGGCACGACTGGAGAGCACGGCCACCACTTCGCCTGCGCTGACCTCGAGGTCCACGTCCCACAGCACGCGATCAAGATGCCGTCCGCCTCTGTGGAAGGTTACACTGACTCCGGCCAGGCTCAGCACAGGCTCGCTCATGGAAGGGGCGGTCGTGTCGTCTCCTTTTCGAGGTAAAGCCGAACCCCCTGGAGCCACTTGATCCTGCCCTCCCACCATAGGGAATCGCCGGCTCCGACGATGACGGCCATGCGCCGCTCGAAGTCGGAGATCATCGCCTCGCGGTCCTTCTGCAGGCGGTAGTTGAGGCCGCTCAGCTTCAGGACGCACGCTTTCTCTGCCTCGCGCACGACTTCGATCAGCCGGGGAATGTCCTCAGGTAGACAGAGCGCGATCTTGGCGTGTAGCTCCTCGCGTACCGGGGGCATCGCGGTCGAGGCCCGAATCCAGGCCCTGAAATGCTCGATGCCCTGCGGAGTCGGCCCGTAGATACGCCCCCGGGTCCTCCGAGGCTTGCTGTCGGCGCCACTTTCCACGCACACCAGACCTCGGGCGCTCAGGCGCTTGACGGCCGCGTTGGCTGTGCCGCGTGCGAACTGAGCCGAAGGGAAGCGCCGTTCAAGGTGTCGATCAAGCTGATAGCAGCTCGCGGGCCGGTCGATCAGAAAGCCAAGAACCAGCTCGCCCGCCGATGTCTCCCCGTCCTGTGCTCTGGCCTGGTCCTGTCCCATCCCGCGATCATGGTACGCGAACCGATACCCTCAAGCTGAATGATTCGTATGGCTAGACAGCAGGCAGACGTTGAGCACCGCCTACTGCAACCGATCGGCGCGGGTCGCGGTTGTCGGCCCCGAAACGCGGGGGCCGAGGCGCTGAGAGTGCGCTTCTTAGCCTTCTCGGCGAAGGTCGGCGCAGCGGTCCTGCTCGTGTTCGTCAGCACTCTGCTGACGGGGGTCTGGCTCGGTGGCACGCTGTCCGCTCGGGGCGATGAGTTGCATTCTTCGCGAGCGATCTCTATTCGTGAGACCGCCAAACTCCACTTGGTTGAAAGCCCAGGAGAAGCAACGGTTGAGCGGGGAACAGGGACCGGAACCTTCGATGCGCCAGCGATGGTGAAGTTCATCATCAGGGGAACCGAAATGCGAGGGTCCTTCACTGTCTACCCCCGAGGGGGCTCTATTACAGGTTCTGCGGTCGCTCAAATCCGAGGGACCGGCGCCGTGTACGCGAGCTTCGCAGGGTCGCTGTCGGCAGCTCACGGTACCGGCAAGTATTCGCAGGCGAGCGGCAACGCGCGGGTCTATGGAACGATCAAGCGCGGCAACGACGAACTCGTCGTGCAGGTGATCGGTAAACTGAAGGTGTGAATTGCAGCCGCTCGGTTCAAAGGGCCGGGCGCTGGTGTGCCACGCGGTCGCCCTCACGTTAATCCTCACACTGGCGCGGTCGAGTCGAGCGGTCGAGTCGGGGCATCTAAATGCGCGCTTTTCACCAGACAGACTCGGCGTGCCCACCACAGTTATCTTTGGTTTTAACATTAAGTCCACCGCTGGGACGATCCCAGCCCCGTTAACCGAGCTGGACCTTGCACTACCACGGGGCATGAATATTCTTAGTTCGACGCTTGGCTTGGCGACCTGTGACGAAGCGCGCCTACTTGAAGACGGACTAGAAGCCTGTTCCCCAAATGCCCGTATTGGATACGGCACCGCAACGGTGGAGGTCCCATTTTCCGATGACGATTTCGAGGAGGCCGTAGAAATCCAAGCGGTCTTGGGCGCGGTCGACGACGAACGCCTGACGCTCCTCTTTTTCGCCAACGGCGAAGCTCCAATCAATGCACAGGTGATCTTTCCAGGGGTCATTGTGCCCGCTGGGGGAGACTTCGGCACAGCGATCAAGACGCTTCTCCCGCTCTTGCCGAGCGTGCCGGACGGGCCGGACGTAGCGGTCGTGCGCTTCCGGTCAACGATAGGGCCTCACGGCTTGATCTACGTGCGGCGCGATCATGGACAGCTGGTCCACTTCCGTCCAGAAGGTATCGCCGTTCCGAAGACCTGTCCGGTAGGTGGCTTCCCCATTCAGGCCACCTTCTACTTTCAGGACGGGACCAGCGATGTATCGACGCGACGCATAGCGTGCCCACCGGGAAAACGCCCACAACGACCGCGAAAGTAACGGCGGCGCCCACCGAAGGAGGGACGCGCATCAAGAATCGAAGACTGGCCCTCGCCGCCACGCGACCGGTCCAGAGCCACCCACCCGACCAGCTCGGTCGGCTGACGCGACTCTGGATCCGGAGCCAGCGTTGAGGGCGGCTTGACGGGGCCCAGTCCCGCCATCCACGCAAAAGATAGTGACGCGTCGCTATCCAGAGATCGATTACCGGGTCACGATTCTCCGACGGTGGAATCATCCGAATCCGATCCCTTAGCGCATGGGCCTCTTGGTGGTGACC
Organism: uncultured Solirubrobacterales bacterium; assembly: GCA_963813115.1. Classification (GTDB taxonomy): domain Bacteria; phylum Actinomycetota; class Thermoleophilia; order Solirubrobacterales; family Solirubrobacteraceae; genus Palsa-744. The sequence continues at coordinate 405,326 of CAWEXS010000002.1, read as the reverse complement.
TATCGGAGGAGGCGTTTGGTGTCGTGCTCCAAGAGTACGACGGCCAATGGGTAGCGGTCGATGGTCACTCTGTGGTCGAGGCTGCTTCAACACTGGACGAGCTTTTAGATCTCGTGGCTGCGCAGGAGCGCCGCGTCGAGGTGTTTAGGGTGAGCACACTCCCCTTCTTCGGAGCTGCGATGGATGTCGAGGAGTATGGCCGCCTTGTGAGCGGTGGGGCTCGGCCCGTAGAGCTGGTTAGGGGGAAACTCATCAGCACAGAGCGACGAAGCCCGGCCTATGCGGCCGTCGTCATGCGTTTGCTTCGGCATCTGCAGGTCTCGGTTGGATGGGTCCAAGCACATGCGCCTATCGAAATCCCACCGGACTCGGTTGCTGAGCCCGCCTTGGCCGTTCTCGAGGAGGAGCCCCCCGCCGGCCAACACGCCCGGGCAGCGCTGCTTGTCGTCGAGGTCATGCTGGCCTCGCACCACATAGATCGTGGCGCGAAGGTTTCGGTCTACGCCCGCGCGGGGGTTCCTGTTTACTGGCTTGTGGACGTGTCTAAACGCGCGATCGACGTGATGAGCGACCCTACAGTCGGAGGCTACGCACGGCGTGCGACCTACGGGCGTGGCGAGTTGGTCCCTAGTCCGACCCCCGGCATTTCCCCCGTAGGGGTCGATTGGGTCTTTGAGCGCGTATGCGGTTGATCGCTCTGGCATCGTGCCGGGACTACATACCAGCCTTTGTACGGCTGTTGGAACGGCGCTGCTGGTGAGAATAAAAGTACGGGAAATTTATCGGCTCAAGGAGGCCAGAGAAGCCAGGAAGTGGGTGTGTCGCTATCGGGTTCGGGGCGAGCAGAAGGCCAGCTTGGGCTCGGACCCCCAATGTGGAGCAAGCGGAATGATTACAGAATTTGGAAGTTCGGGTCCGCGCGTTTTGCCGACTCATTCGATAGAGTGCTGCCCCACGCACTTGTGTAGAGGTCTAACGTATGTTTAGGGGGCCAATGGTATGGGGTCGTTAAGTGAACCGCGTCGCAGGTCGTCAGCTGCAATAAGCCGTCTTGTTGTGCTTTTTGCGGTGGTGGCCGGCGCGCTCTTGGCGACGCCGTCAGAGACTCTCGCAGAACCTACCTGTACCGATAACTGGACTGGTAATGCCCACGACTCCTTGTGGACCTCGGCGGGCAATTGGTCTACCTCAGCAGTGCCGGGCTCCAGCGACCGGGCATGTATTGGCTCCGGGATCACGGTCAAGGTCACGAGCGGCTCTAATCAGGTGGGCTCTGTGTCGGATCTCGGGACTCTTCAGGTCTCCGCGGGATCGCTGGAACTCGTGAGCGGCTCCACAGCGTCTAGCGTAGGCACCCTCACGCTCAGTGGAGGGACGATCTCCGGGGCGGGCGCGCTCACCGTGTCGACCTCGATGGCATGGACCGCCGGGTCGCAGCTTGGCTCGGGAGCCACCACGATCGCTACCGCGGCGACGGCCACCGTCAATCCGGGGAATTCCAATCAGGTTGTGCTTGAAGGCCGCACGCTCGCCAACCACGGCACGCTGACCTGGAGCACGGGGTCGATCTCGATGCGCGAAAGCGCGGAGATCGACAACAGCGGCACGTTCATCGCCAACGCGCAGTATCCGACGTCGCCGAACTGGACCAGCTCGGGCATCCTCGCGGGGGACAGCTCAAGCCTGTGGGTGCATAACACGGGGACGTTTGAGAAGACGTTGAATTCGGGGACGACGACGGTCCAGGTGCCGTTTGACAATGAGGGCACTGTCTCCGGGCAGAAGGGTCAGCTCGGCTTCTATGACGGCGGTAAGCCGGAAACCGCTGCGACGGGCTCGTGGTCGGCGTCAACCGGGGACACGGTGGCGTTCAGCGGCGGGACTTTCCTGTTGGGGACGGGTGCGGCGATGAGCGGCACGATCGACTTCCTTGGCGGCAGCGTGCAGGCGCACGACGTTCAGGGCACCGCAGCGACGCTGGTCCTCGGTGGCGGAACCCTTGAAGTCACGAGCAGCAGCACAGCGTCGAACGTGTCTGGCCTGACCGTTCAGAGCGGGGGCACACTCACAGGCGCCGGCACCCTCAACGTCGCCGGCGCGTTTTCGTGGACCGCTGGCACGATGGCCGGAACCGGCACCACCGCTCTAGGATCGGCATCGACCGGCACCGTCAATCCGGGGAACTCCAATCAGGTTGTGCTTGAAGGCCGTACGCTCGCCAATCACGGCACGTTGACGTGGAGCACGGGATCGATATCGATGCGCGAAAGCGCAGAGATCGACAACAGCGGCACCTTCAACGCCAATGCCGCTTACCCGACGTCGCCGAACTGGACCAGCTCGGGCATCCTCGTCGGGGATAGCTCGAGCCCCTGGGTACACAACACGGGGACCTTCCAGAAGGCGAGCGGCACCACCACGACGACCGTCCAGGTGCCATTTGACAACGAGGGAAGCGTCATCGGGAAATCGGGGCAGCTCGGTTTCTACTCCGGCGGGAAGCCCGAAGTCGCCGCCACCGGCTCATGGTCGACCACCGGCACCGGGACAGTCGCCTTCGCTGGCGGCACCTTCCAGCTTGGCTCTGGCGTCACGATGGCCGGCACGATGGACCTGACCGGAGCAACCGTTCAGGCCGCGGACATCCAGGGTGGGACGAGCGGCGCGGTCGTGCTGTCCGCAGGTTCTCTGGAAGTCACGAGCACAGGGACCGCTTCGAACCTCTATGCCCTCACCCAGAGCTCTGGGACACTCGAGGGCGCTGGCGCGCTGCGGTTGGCCCATAGCCTCTCGTGGACCGGCGGCACAATGTCCGGGTCAGGGTCAACCGTGCTTCTCTCAGGCGCGACGGGCACAGTGGCGCCCGGCAACTACAACGCCGTCACGGTCTCGCAGCGGAGCCTGGTCAACCAGGGGACGCTGACGTGGAGCAGCGGTTCCATCTACCTCCAGGAAAGCGCGGAGATCAACAACAGCGGCACCTTCAACGCCAACGCGCAGTACCCAACGTCCCCAAGCTGGACATCCTCCGGGATCTTCAACGGCGACGGATCGAGCCCGTGGGTGCATAACACGGGGACCTTCCAGAAGGCCAGCGGTACCGGCACGACCACTGTCCAGGTCCCGTTTGATGAGGAGGGGGCTGTCAGCGCAACGGCGGGGCAGCTCGGTTTCTATTCCGGTGGGAAGCCCGAAGTCGCCGCCACCGGCTCATGGTCAGCGACGGGCACCGCTTCGATCGCCTTCGCGGGCGGCACCTTTCAGCTTGGCTCTGGTGTATCAATGGCGGGCACGATCGATTTGACCGGCGCGACCGTTCAGGCCGCCGACATCCAGGGCGGGACGAGTGGCACCGTTGTGTTGTCGTCGGGATCCCTGGAATTGACAAGCGCAGGGACCGCTTCGAACCTCTACGCGCTGACCCAGAGCGCGGGCACTCTCACCGGGCCTGGTGCGCTGCGGTTGGCCCATTCCCTTTCATGGACGGGTGGCACGATGTCTGGAACTGGGTCAACCGTACTTCTTACGGGCGCGACGGGCACAGTGGCGCCTGGCAACTACAACACGGTCACCCTGAGCGAACGCCGACTCACAAACCAGGCGACCCTCACCTGGAGCACAGGCTCCATCTATCTCCAGGAAGGCGCGGAGATCGACAACAGCGGCACGTTCATCGCCAACGCGCAGTACCCGACCTCCAGTTGGACAAGCGCCGGCATCCTGCCAGGCGGCGGAGAATCCCTCGTGCATAACACGGGGACGTTTGAGAAGACGTTGAATTCGGGGACGACGACGGTCCAGGTGCCGTTTGACAATGAGGGCACTGTCTCCGGGCAGAAGGGTCAGCTCGGCTTCTATGACGGCGGTAAGCCGGAAACCGCTGCGACGGGCTCGTGGTCGGCGTCAACCGGGGACACGGTGGCGTTCAGCGGCGGGACTTTCCTGTTGGGGACGGGTGCGGCGATGAGCGGCACGATCGACTTCCTTGGCGGCAGCGTGCAGGCGCACGACGTTCAGGGCACCGCAGCGACGCTGGTCCTCGGTGGCGGAACCCTTGAAGTCACGAGCAGCAGCACAGCGTCGAACGTGTCTGGCCTGACCGTTCAGAGCGGGGGCACACTCACAGGCGCCGGCACCCTCAACGTCGCCGGAACACTCACCTGGACGGGCGGCACAATGTCCGGCACGGGGACGACAAGCGTCGCAACCACCGCGACCGGGACCGTGAACCCAGGCACCTCAAACCGCGTGTGGCTGGAAGGACGGACCCTCGCCAACCACGGAACACTGACCTGGAGCACTGGCTCTCTTGCTACCAACGAAGGGGCGGAGATCGACAACAGCGCCACCTTCAACGCCAACTCGGAAGACTCATCGGGCCTGGCCTCTGGCGGCTTTCCGGTGCCGTGGCTCCACAACACCGGCACGTTCCAGAAGGCTTCAGGCACAGGCACTACCCACGTCGAAGTCGCCGTGGCCAACGAAGGAAGCATCCAAGCGAAAACCGGGAAGCTCGCGTTCGCAGGCGGCACATATCCAGGTCAGGTGTCAACCGGCTCATGGTCTGCACTGACCGGCGCCTCGCTCGCCTTCACGTCGGGCACATACGTCCTCAGCGGCACAGCATCGCTGACAGGGACAATCCACTACGAAGGTGGCACCGTAGTCCGAGCTGCAGCTCCCACAGGAAGCCTCAACCCTCTGCAATACGGAAGTGGCACCACCGTCGTTACGGGCAGCGGTACAAGCGCCGGATCGGGCTTCATCAGCGCCACCGTCCAAACGAAGGCCACTGGCGGGAGCACCTGGGCAAGCATCTGTGAAGGGGTCTCCCCGACCGAATGGGGAGAATTCAACTGCGGGTGGGACACCACCTCCGGCTCCTACCCAGACGGAACCTATGAACTGCGCGCTCAGCTGGGCGACTTCAGCCATCCGCCGTTGACGTCGTATACCGAACCGATCACGGTCACCGTTGATAACACACCGCCCACTGGAGAACTCTCGCATTCCGAATACCTGATGGGTAGCGCGACCGTCACGGGCACGGCGAGCGACAACGAGACCGGCATCGGGGGATGGCAGCTTCAGATCACCCCAGCGGGCACCAGCGAATGGCAGAACGCATGCGAAGAACAGACGATGCCACTCGGCGAACCACTCTACGGCTGCAGCATCGACACCACCGAATACCCAGACGGCGCATACGAACTACGAACCGAGATCAAAGACGGGGCCGGGAACACCGCTACGAGCAGCCCCGAGAGCACGATCATCGACAACACCCCACCCACGGGATCACTAACCGCCCCCGGCACCTACATCTCAGGATCACAGCAGATCGACGGCGAAGCCCTCGACTCAGGATCAGGAGTCGCCACCTGGACGCTTCAAATCACCCCAGCCGGCGCCGCCGAATGGAAGACGGCCTGCGCCGAACAGAACTCCCCGAGTTCAGAACACACCTACAGCTGCCACCTCGAAACCGCCTCCCACACCGCCGGGTCCTACGAACTACGCGCAGTCATCAGCGACAACGTGGGTCACACCTACACCACGGCGCCCGTCACGACCACGATCGACAACACGCTCCCCACCGGCTACCTGGAAACGCCTCCCCCAACAGTCACCGGAACGATCACCCTCGGCGGCCCCGCAAGCAGCCCGGTCGCGGGAGTACAGAGCTGGCAGCTTCAGATCACGCCAGCAAGCGAAACCAATTGGACCAACGCCTGTGCTGCACAGACAACCCCAGCACACGGGCAGACATTTACGTGCGAACTCAACACCTCTTCATACGCCCACGGGTCCTACCACCTACGCGCGATCATCGAGGACAACGCCAGCCAGACATTCACCACCCCGGTAGTCACAACCACGATCGCGGCAGCGGGAGCACCCACCTCCATCACTGCTCCCAGCATCACGGGCGAAGCAAGCGCGGGCCAGGCATTGAGCGCACAACCCGGACGATGGTCCGCCGCCCAACCGATCACCTACACCTATCAGTGGACTCGGTGCAACAGCTCAGGCGAAGAATGCACACCGATCAGCGGCGCAACGACAGCGGCGTACACACTCGCCGAAGGCGACATAGCGGCAACCCTCCGGCTGAGCGTCACCGCAACAGACACGGCTGGCAGCACCACCGAAACATCAAGTGCCACCGCCACCATCGCTGACGCATTCTTCAACACCAGCAAACCGTCGATCAGCGGAACCACAGAAATCGGGCAGACACTCACAGCCGAAACAGGAACCTGGCACGGCGAACCGCCCTACACCTACACCTACCAGTGGGAAACCTGCGAACCAGCGGCCGAAGAATGCCAATTGCTAACGGACGCTACGACCCAGACCCTCACGATCACCCCCGACATGGCCGGTTCGCGACTGCGCGTCAGCATCATCGCCGCAAGCGGCATGGCTTCCGCCACCGCGCGATCAGCCCCCTCGGGCCTGATCGCAGAAGGCCCACCCTCAGAACACAGTTGCTCCCAGCATCACCGGCACCGCACGCTTGGACGAAGTGCTCACCGCCGAACCTGGCACCTGGACCGGAGGCGCAATCGACTTCTCCTATCAATGGCAGCGCTGCAGCACGGTCGGGGACTCGTGCCAAGCAATCGAAGGCGCAAATCAGGCGACCTACACCGTGAGCACGGCCGATCTCGGGTCTACTCTCAGACTCCTCGTACAAGGCACCGACGCGCAGGGATCACTGACGGCGGAATCCCCGACTACCGCCCAGGTAGTCACGATCCTCGGGCTCGCCAACATGGCAGCTCCGACGATAAGCGGCACTGCCGCAGTCGGTCAGTCGCTCGAAGCCTCCGAAGGAACATGGTCAGGAGAGGGCCTGGTCGCCTACTCCTACCAATGGGAGGTCTGTGACACCTTGGGCCAGAGCTGCGAAGAAATATCGGGAGCCACGGCCTCGACATTCACGCCCACCTCACTCGATGCCACTCACGCCATCGATGTTCGGGTCACAGCGACCGATACCGAAGGCACCGCGAGCACCCTCGCTGGCCCGACACAACCGATCGACGGAGAAGGCGACCCGCAGCTGCTCGGGGCCCCTGAAATCACCGGGGTACCCCAAGAAGGCAACACCCTGACTGTGACCGATGGTTCCTGGGAAGCAGGAGGCACGATAAGCCACAGCTACCAGTGGGAGCGCTGCAACGAAGCCAACCAAGAATGCGGGCCGATCTCAGGCGCGATCACGGCGTCATACGACCTTGAAGAAGGCGATCTCCACCACACCATTCGAGTCCTAGTCACAGCCAGCTCAGGCGGGGCCGAATCCATCGCCACCTCCGTCTCAACGCCAGCAATAACACGAGCGGTGATCGACAACACCGCCCCACCGAGCATCAGCGGCCCGACAGCGGAAGCGCTGCAAGCCGGCCAAGTCCTCAAAGCGTCCGAGGGCCTGTGGAGCGGCCTGGGCAGTATCACGTACTCCTATCAGTGGCTGCGGTGTGACAATGTCGCACAGCACTGCGAATCCATCGAAGGCGCAAACTCATCGGAATACCGCATCTCGGTCGCAGACGAGGGCAGCCGGATCCGCGTCTCGGTCACCGGCACCACTGGGGCAGCGAGGGTGAGCGCCGCGTCGGACGCCACAGTGGCCGTGACCACGCCTTCCGGTGCTCTCCTACCGCAGCCTGGCGCCGAACCGAGGATCTCCGGCGCGGGGGTCGTCGGAGAAATCCTCACTCTGGATCCCGGCACATGGGAAAGCCTCACCCCAGTGTCATTCACCTTCCAGTGGTATGACTGCACCGAAACCAGCGAAGAAGAAACCTGCACTGCAATCTCAGGTGCTACAAGCGCGACCTACGCCGTGACCACAGGCGATCTCGGCAGCCGGCTCACGGCCGTCGTAACCGCGACAAACACAGCCAGCGAAACAGCAACCTCCCAGACATGGCTCGCCGTGGGAGCGCCCGAAGCACGGGGCGGAGTCGAAATCCTCGGCGAAACGCACCCAGGCAACCAGCTCTCCGCACGCGAAGGCTACAGCGGAGGCACCAACCCGATCACCGCCTCCTACCAGTGGGAAAAGTGCAACTCAGGCGGCACCGAATGCACCGTGATTCCCGGAATGACAGGGACAGAATACGAAGTAGCCAGCGCCGACATCAGCTCCACAATCAGAGTCGCCGTCACGTACACCAACCTGTACGGCAGCGCGACCGCGTGGTCTAGCGTCAGTGAAGCCATAACGCACGCTGAACCCAGGCTGGTCTACTCCCCAGGGTTCACCTATCACGGCTCTTTCCTCCCAGGGACAGTGCTGACCGCAGAACCAGGGTACTGGGAAGGCGACAAGCCGATGACATTCGAATACACCTGGAAGCGCTGCTACAGCGAATCCGAATGCACCGTCGTCGGCACGGGTGAAACATATGAACTGACCGAAGCCGACGAAGAAAATTTCATCGTCATCGAACTGACTGGCACTAACGACGTCGGTACCAGCACGGGTTCGAGAGGCGGCACGTACTACTTCGTATCGCCCTGGTACCACGAAGTCAGCTCGCTCATCGCTCCAGTTGAGAGCGGCGTGGCCCAGGTAGGGCAAACACTCACCACGACCGACGGAACATGGTGGGGTAACGCCACCTCCTTCGAATACGAGTGGTTTAGCTGCCCCCAGGGAGGCGGCTGCACCCCAATCTCCGGGGCACATGCAGCTAGCTACACGGTCCAGTTCAGCGACATCGGCCGCCGTATCGAGGCGATGGTAAAGGCCACCAACAGATGGAGCTACTACGAAGAGGTGTGGACTGAACGCAGCGAACCCGTTGTGGACCACCTGCCGCTGAACACGACACCCCCGTCCATATCCGGTGAAGCCGTCGCCGGCAACACCCTCACCGTTGAAGGCAGCGGGGTGTGGCATACCGAAGCGCGAACCGGAGAAGCCTCCTTCTCCTACCAATGGCAGACGTGCAACGCCGAAGGTCTCGCCTGCACGGCGATCCCCGGGGCCACTGCGGCGACCTACACCACCACCGGCAATCAGCACGGCCAGAAGATTGCGGTCGCTGTGACCCTTACCAACTCAGGTGGCAGCGTTACCGCGAGTGCCCCTGCGGTGCTCCTCGCTACTGCCAGCACGCCGACAAACACCACATCGCCCGCTATTACCGGGACCACCCAGGCGGGCCGGGTACTGACCGCTAGCCACGGAGTCTGGTCCGGCAGCCCGACAATCCGCTATGGATTCCGGTGGGAGCGCTGCAACACAGAAGGTCTCGGCTGCACCGAACTCACCTCCAGCACGGCTGCTGAATATAAGACGACCCCTGCTGACGTCGGGCATACGCTCCGAGCCATCGTCGCCGCCTCCAACGGCGCCGGAAGCGTCACAGCCACGAGCGCGGCTACCGCCACCATCACAGCTGCAGGGGCGCCGACCAACGTAACCGCCCCGACAATCGCCGCGTTTGACAAGCCCTCCATTGGCGCCCCCTACCACGCCAACCCAGGGACCTGGACCGGTGGGCCATCCCTCGCGGAGCAGTGGCAGCGGTGCAGTACAACCGAACCATCGACATGTACCACGATCGAACACACAGCGGGTCTGACCTACACGCCGTCACAGGGCGACGCCGGCTACTACCTCCGACTGCTTGAGACAGCTACGAACTCAGCCGGGAGTGCCACCAGCACCAGCAGCATCAGCACTGAACCAGTCGCGCTGCCATCGATCGCAACACTAACCGCGAGCTACACCGGAGCGCCGACCGTCGGATCAACGCTGATCGCAGCGAACAATCTCACAGCCAGCCTCGAACTCCCGGTATCGGTGGAATACACCTTCGCTCGCCTGGCGTCGAGTGGAGGCCCCACCGAATTGCAGAGCGGCACTAGCCCAAGCTACGCGCTCACCGACTCCGATGTGGGCCACGAACTCTCGATCACCGCGACCACCACCGTGTGGCGTGCGGATCACGCCACCGAACTCAATACTCAGACCGCAACCATCCAGACTCCGATAGTCAGGCGGCTGTTGACCCCCACAACGCCACCAACGCTGAGCGGTTCCTATTCGGCGGGTGCGACTCTCACCGCGACCACCGGCACATGGCCGGGCACAGGACTCGCCTACGAATACTCCTGGCAGACGTGTGACACGAACGGTGAACACTGCGAAACAATCGATGACCAACACGGCGCCAGCTACAGGACACGTACAGCAGACATCGGCAAGACTATTCGTGTCAGCGTCACCGCCAGCGACCAAGATGACGCGGGCAGTGTGTCGACGGCGCCGAGCGAACCGATCACCTCACCTGCGGCTCTGACAAACAACACACCCCCCAGTCTTTCGGGAACGCCGGAGGACTCAGAGACTCTCACAGCAACTACAGGGGAATGGACAGGCACCGGGCCAATCACCTACTCGTACCAGTGGGTGGTCTGTCGCTCCGAAGCGCCGTGTGCGGAAGCAGCGGGAGCCACGGAATCACACTTTGAACTCACCGAAGACGACATAGGCGCGACGATCCAGGTAACTGTCACTGCGTCAAGCGAAGCGGGGGAAGCCCTGGCTACCTCCGCCGCAAGCGCTACCGTGACTGCTGCGCCTGCCCCAGAAAACCGTGTCCCACCAGGACTAGACCTGCTCGGGCCCTCGACCTCAGCAGCAATCGTTACCGCCGACGGTGGAGAATGGAACAACGTCGACGCCAAGGGGCTCTCCGGCGAGCTCAGCTACCAGTGGCAGCGCTGCGACAGCACAGCAGCCAACTGCCAGGACATCGAAAAGGCCACCGAATCCAGCTACGACCTCTCAACAGCGGACATCGGCCATCGCGTAAGGGCTCGGATAATCGCCGTGACGCACACCGGGCAGGCCAGCGCCTACACGCCGCTTACTCCGCTCGTCCAAACGTCCGCCGGCAGCGCCAGCGGACGCATCGTCTACGCCAACGGCTCGGCGCTCTACACTGCGGCCCCGGATGGCAGCTCCGTAACCGAACTCACCAACTGCGCGTCCCTGGGTCTCGGTTATGAAGAAGGGGAATGCAGCTTCTTCCACCCCGAGATTTCGCCCTCGGGCCAAATGGTCGCCGTCGAGATACGCCCCAAGAATGATCTAGCGACATGCGCAACCGACAACATCTGTCCTGGCGAAGACACAGCACCAGACGCGCGGATCATCGCCATGAACTACGACGGCAGCGATCCGCACACCGTGCTGACCGGGGCAAGCCAGCCCAACTGGACTCCCGACAGCACCAAGCTAGCCGTTACGCGCACCGTTACCGAAGGCACGGCTCTGTACACGGTCGCGCCCGATGGGACTCAGCTTTCGCCTCTCACGGAAAGCACACCAAACGCCCAGTCAGCCAGCTACTCGCCAGATGGCACGACCCTGGCATACGTGGCAAAGGCAGAACCAACAAGCAGCACCGGCCTATATATCGCCAACTCTGACGGAAGCGACCCAACTCCCCTCAACCTCAGCGGCTTGAAAGACATCGACTCGCCAGCGATCTCTGGCAGCGGAAGCAAGCTCGTGTTTACGGCCATCCCCGCCGCGGACTATCACGCCGGGGTGCCGATCCGGTCTCTCTATACGGTCAACACCGATGGCACAGAACTAAGACGCCAGGGGAGCAGCTCTGCCGATTACAGTTCCCCAGCGTTCGGTCCAGAAGGCAACTCCGTCGTAGCGACCCGTCGCACCGTCACCTCCCACGAAGGTCACACCAGCATCGAATCCACCGAGCGGGAAATCACAGAAAACCACACCACGCACACCTCCGAAGAAGCGAGCCTGACCGTAGAAACGGGTAATGGTGGCAACGGAGACATCAGCTTTCCCCCGACCACGGTCTTTGGCCACGATGGACCCGGCGGGCCCACAGCAGAAGCCTCGGGCGCTACGGCCGACGCGGTAGCCCGGAAGTTTGCTCCGGTGATGCTCGTTGACGGAGACGACGGGTTCTCCCCGATTTCGGCGAACTGGATGCTAAAGCTCACCGACGGATACAACCCCACAATCCTGTGCTTCGGAGGCACTTGCAACAACCCCGCTCGGTTCCCACTCCTGTCAGGAGAAGGTATCGACGAGCGGCTCATGTACCCAGGCGAGCCAAACGAGGGGAGTCAGGAAGAAATCATCAACAGCACACTCGCGCGTTACCACCGAACACAAAAGACTTCACCCGAGGTCTACTACTTCGAAGGCGAGCCGAACAGCAGCGGAGAAGTCGAACTCGAATACTGGTATTACTACACCTTCAACTACTTCTCAAATCACTACGGGCAGAAGTGCCTCGGCTGTGGCGGACTGACGCACGACCTCCACGAGGGTGATCTGGAGCACATAACCGTAACTGTGCGACCCGGCAACGATGGACGTTTGATCGATGGCAAGGCGACGAAGTATTACTTGGCAAAGCACAAGACCGGTGTCACCTATGCCCCCAGCAGCCCCGAAATCCATGTGGTCAACGGACACATACTGGGATACGCGGCCCGCGGCGACCACGCGACGTACAACACCTGTTACCGGCACGGTATCTACGTGCCGGGAGCACCGCACTTCGCGGGCATAGGCATCCGGGACTACACATGCGACAGCCGCACGGTCCTGGAGGTCTCCCCGTCCATTCCACATACCGCGCTCGGCAACCTCGGATCCTGGACTCTGCGGCAGCGCTTCGCGTGCTGGCAGGGCCTACTTGGTGGCCAGGAAGGCGGGGATGAAGTTTGGGGATCGTCTCCCAAGGCACCCCTCCGTCAGAGCAAGGCTCGGGGAGCAGCTGAAGCGTGCGGCAGCCTAGAGTAGGTATGCTCGCAAGTGGACAAGGACCATGACACGACCGACGGGTGCAAGCAACCGAAGCTCTGCCACGGGATTCAGCCCGCGGACTCTTGCTGTGATCTCGGTTGCCGCCGTCGTGATAGCAATCGTTGGGAGTCATGCGTTCCTATACCTGCTCGGGTACGCCTCTCTCGAATGCGAACCGAGCCGGTGGTATTGCCGGACCTCGACCTCAACGGACATCTGGCTTCGCATCGTAGAGTGGGGCCCCGCCGCCGCCGTCTTGGCCGGGGGCGTCCTGAGCGTTCGCCGTGCGCAGCTGACCCCGGTCCTTGGGACGCTGCTCGTAGTCGCTCCCATTATCGTTGCCGTCCCGTTTATAGTGAATTAGCGCGACGCGATAGCGACCCTTCCGAGCCGGTCGTCTCTTCGTTCAGGTCCGTGCTGGCGAGAAGGGGGCCGTTCGCCCTGCGCGTCGATGCGAAAGGTTACAAATCGGAGCTTGAGATCCTTTGGAAATCGAGCTAGTTGTGTAGGCGTCCAGAAAATAGCGGCGGGGTGTTTCACACAAACACTCCAGCCGAAGCACCCAAGAGATTCGCCTTCACACCACCACGGATAGTGCCTTAGCAAGGAAGCCGCGGGGGCGAGTGGGCGTGCGCGCTTTTTGGCTGCTCTTCACTGAGGAGACGTTATGGGGGCCAGCTTCACCGTACCCGACTACATCACGGAAGACCTACGGGAAGGCGCGTGCGGCGAGCTTCAGCGCGCGTCGGAGGGGCTCAGAGAGGTCACGCAGACGCCGGGCCATTTGACCCACCCGGAGTGGTATCAGGAGCATCTCATCCGCTTCGATGACACACGGGCTTTGTTAAACGAGATTGGCTGGGTGAATTGCATCCCACCTACAGAGGTGAATATTGACCTAGCCAAGCATGGCCCAACGCTTCTAGCGTCTCTCCGCGGCGTCCTCGCCGATGCCGAGGACGCAACTGGCGACGTGTTGGCTGGAAGACTCAAAGATCCGCTGAAGCGTCAGGCAATTACCGAGAGGGCCACGGTGCTCGCCAAGGCCGTCTCTACCCTCGAGTTGACGATGGACGCTGCAGGTATCAGGGTGCCGCCGCAGGACTTCCCATCTCAGCGGGCAAGAGACAATCAGCCAGCGTTGCTGACAGTGCAACCTGAGATGGCTCACCCTCTCCGCGATGGCTTACACCGCCAGCTCGCCTACGCCGCCGAGGGCATAGCGCGGGCGGCCGGGCTGCCGGGTCGCGAGAAGCACCCCGAGTGGTACGCCAAAGACCAACAGAGGCTGACAAGTGTTGAACGGCTCCTGAACGTCCTCGGCTGGGGGCCCGAGTACCCCGGAACCGTCGAGGTGGACTTGCGCCGCCACAGCTGGGCTCTGACGAGCGCCCTAGAGGTGGCGCTCATAGTCGCTGAAGATGAATGGCAGGAAGTCGATCGGACTGACGCGGAAGGAGCGACGCCGTCGAAGCGCGACGCCGTGGCCGGCCGCCTCCTCGTGCTCCGCGAATTCGCCTCGACAGTTAGCGACCGGGTAGGGGCGCTAGACACCAGTCACGAGTAACGGCTCATCCTTCAGGTATTGGGCTACCGGCCCCTTGGGGCTTTACGACTGGCCAGGGCAATCTGCGTTGATTGCGTGGGCAGCCTCGATGAGCCGGGTGGCGAGCTATTCAGCCGACGGCACGATTATCGCCTTCGTGGGCAAGAACTCACGAAGGGCACGACGAAGCGCTGAAGTACCCCGGCCAGCGGGGGGCCAAAGTCTGCTCGCGACCCTGCCTGTCGCCTGAGCGGGATGCCACGGTCTGTCGGACTTTACGCCCGGGGCTTGAGCGCTGGCGGCTCAGGTGCGAATCTCACACGGTGCAATCGCCCAACGGAGCCCATCAGCAACGACGCCGACGAAACCCTAGATCCGTGGTGCGCGTCGCTATAGCGTTGGGTCTCATGGCCTCCGTGATCCTTGCGGGCTGTGGGTCTTCTGGTGCTCCGGAGGTTGAGAGCTTGGTGCGAGCGCTCAGTCAGGATGGCCCGAGAGCAGCCTCTATAGTTCTCAGCAAGCGGGGAAATGAACTGAAGGAGTTTGCCGAGCAGTACGGCGACACAGGACAAGCGTGGGTTTGCTTCGCCGCGGAAAAGGCGACGTACGATTCGAAGACTGGCCAGGTCACCCCTCCCACGGAGATGCAGATCGAAGAAAAGATCGCCAGTCTCCCCCTACCCCCTCTCCGCCTGCCCCCTCCCCGCTACAAGGCCGAGCTGGACCGTTTCTACGAGACACTCCAAGCGGTGAACAGCAACGAACTCGCCAAGGCCGCGGTCGACGTGGGCTGCTCGGACAACTGAGGAGGGGACGGTCCATGCGCGGTTCCGACATGCTCCATTCCCTTCACCGGCCCGCGCGGCTTTTAGGACGACTAGGGCGGTCTTCGTGGACTGCCTCGATGAGCCTGGTGGCGAGTAGTTCCGCCGTGCGCCTGATCTGATCGGAAGGGAGCCCATTCGCGGGCCACCGGATGAGATCGTCGATGGGCTCCTGCAGGAACCACTCCACGGGCAAGTTCAGTAGCCGGGATAGGACTTCGCGCCTGACTCGCGTGAGCGGCAACTCCCCTCGCTCGGTCCGGCTCAGCTCCTGGCGGCCCAGCCCGTCATCAGCACCGAGGCGGTCCAAGTCCTCCTGACTCAGACCCCGCAGCAAACGGGCTGCCGCTATGCGGCGCCTGGCCTCCTCCTCTGAGAGCAACAGCCCGGGCTGCGGATAAAGTGGACGCGATATCCGTTCAGGCCGCCTTGCTGTAGCGACGAGGCTTGTCGCTCACCTGCCGCACCTTCTTGGCCCCGGTCAACCGCTCCAGGCAGTTACCCACCGCCCCGGAAGAGCGCTCAAGCGCCTTCGCTATCGCGGTCGGCCCATGCGGGCCACTGTCGGCATGCTGCTCCAGGTAGTCGAGCACGAGTGGCTCAAGGCCACCCGCCTTGAGTCGCCGGTCGACGCTCGCGGACGCTGCGGCGCTCGCCTCAGTCGTCTCCGGTGGCTTGGCATCGGCGGGCTCGGTCGAGGCGCTCGAGGTAGCGTGTCCCGCGTAGGCTGGCGGCATCTCTTCGCCAGCCAGCGTCCAACGGTCAGGAAGCCGCTTGCCGCGATCTCGGCCACCCCGGTGGCGAGTGACCTCACCCGCAACGGACAGCATCGCGAGCGTCTTTGCTGCGGTGGAGCGGGCGACGCCCGCGATTAGCCCGATGCCCTCAGTCGTAGCGCCGGGGTTCTCCTCGACCGCCACCTTGACGCTGTCAACACGCGCATGCTCTGCAGTGCTCTTCGTAGTCATGCTCATCACATTTCTCCTTTAGGGGAGCCCTTTTCGGGCCTTGGTCGCTGGACGTGGTAGCTCGACCATCGGGAGGAAGTCAAGTCCTTTCCCAGAGCGGCCAGAGCACGGATAGCGCGATTCGCTAGCACCGGCCCAACAAAGACCGCCCACGTCTTCCGAAAGGCCGACCGGCTCATTCCAAGGCTTTCTGCGAGCCCGTTGCGGCGAGGTGCGCCGAACCTCGCCGAAGCACCGAAAAAGAACTTTGGGCCACCTTCGCGACAGGACTTGAGCTTCCTCGCAGATCGAGCTAGACGTGTGTCCCAGCACCGACCAGAACCCCCATGAGGAGCAGACCCAACATGGCGAACGATCCAGAGGCGGAGCGCATCATGAGCGAGACTTACGAGCCGACCGAGGAGGAAAAGCGCCACCAAGAGTGCATCGAAGCGGACCCCCGGTGGCCGCACGAAGGCGGGCCGCCCATCGGCGCCATCAGCGCGGACGCCCCGATCGCGAAGCTGGTCCGCCACAACGCGGCCCAGCACGCTGGCGAGCAGGCCGGGCCGCACCCGGAGATGCCCGATGAACATGCTCTTCAGCATCGCGGCGATCCTCACGCTCGCCGCGATGGTGCTCTGGCTGACCAGTGGCATTCTGCTGCGCGCCGGTGGCCTGCTGCTCGTCTTCGGCGGGCTGCTCATCACGGCCTCCACTGGCGCCCCCACGATGGCAGCGGCGAGCATCCTTGGCGGGCTCGCTTGGCTGGCGGGCCACTGGCTCTTCGCGCTACGCAACCACTACTTCCGCTCCCCGCTCGCGCGCCGCATCTTCCTCCAGGCACTTCCCGCGCCGTTGGATCCAACGCGCGGCTGGGGCGTTGCCAACATCCCACCAGGGCACAGGCGATGAGCCACATCGTGGTCGTCACTTTCAAGGACGAGGACTGCACCGCCGAGCATGCTCCGATCGGGCCGGTGCTCCTCATCCGGCGCGAGTCCGAGTCCCCCGCTGAGGCCGCTGCACGGGAAGCTGGGCTCCCCTTCGCACACGAGGCCCAAGAGGCGACCGACCTCGGCTGGAAGACCCGGCGCGAGGCACTGGCCATCGCGGCGAACCACGGCGTCACGCTGACGGATTGGTGAGCGCCGTGGCTGAGCAATCTTGCAGGACGGCGGGTAAGCCCCTAGCTCCCGTGGCAAACCAGGCTCGCCGCCGTCCTGCAACCCCTACGCGCAAACCGAGACCAGGGCGATGCTGTACCGCGTCCTAGTACCCGAGCAGCCGACCGATGCGATCCCGCGGGGCGCCGCGATGCTCGAACACGACTGCCGCTCAGCCTTAGTCCTGATGAGCGGTGAGCCGTTCGGGGAGCGGTGCGCCCAGGCAGAGCGACATGGCCGCCGCGTCGCGATCCCGGAGGGCTGCATCGAGGTCGGCCACTACGACTCGATCGACGGCGAGCTGCGCCTCCAACTCCGGGGTGCAGAGGCTCTTGGGCGATGGCTCGGGCATCCGGTCTCGCGCGGCGATCTGGAAGCACGCGATAACCGCACGGTGCGCAGGCATCGAGCGCGCCTCCTGCTTTACCAGGGCCGCTTTGCCGAGGCCGCGCGCATCGACCCTCGAATGGGGATCTGATGACTGAGGATCCCACGAGGGTGTACGTCTACTGCGATGCGTCCTGGCGTGATGGCAGGGCAGGCATCGCCTACGAGAGCGCTCACTTGGGCAGTGACAGCAGCATTGTGAGCTGCCAGACGAGTACCGAGGCGGAGCTTCTCGCACTTATCTTTGCGATGGAAGCCTGTGAGTTCGCCCGTCTGAAAAACGTGGTGTTCAGGACCGACTGCACTTCAGCCGCCCATCCTCGGCGCGGCCGAAGTGACCACCCCCTCCGGCCTCTCCGAGAGCGTGCCGCGGAGTATCTGAGCAGGAACGGCTCAGGGTGGAGCGTTCAGCAGGTCTCGCGTAACAGCAACCGCGTTGCCAACGGCATAGCCGGACGGGCACGGAAATCGGCTATGGAGATCGGCGACGTGACAGTCACCGTAAACGCCTCAGTTGCCCGCGATCTGATCGCCCGCGCGGGGATCGCGGCTACGACGGATGACCGTTGGCGCCTCTCCGGAGAGGGTGACTCGGCGAACATAAACGCCGCGCTCTGTGTCGCACTGGTGACTCTTGCACGGGATCAACACGTCGGGCTGCTGGCAAAGAGCCCCGCCGGGATAGCGTGGGTCAGTGCGCGCACCGGCCGGCCGGTAATCGGGGTAGGGGGAGACAATCGAGTCCGAGAGCAGCTTGCAGCAGTCTTTGGGGCTCCGCCCGTCCAGTTCCTGGCGGGTCGGGCCTCGCAGATACCGAGAGACATCGGCCGCCTGGCTGCGACCGGTCGCCAACAGGTCCCCTGGCTGCGCCAGTCGCCCGACGGCTAGCGACAGGCACCGTGTGAAGCCCTGGGACGATCGGTCCCACGCCGCTCCCTCCGGGCTAGCCGGCTTGCCGCGAAGGCCACCAACCAAAAGCGCGGATTAGCAGGCAAAAAGCATGGCGAGAGGCGGACTCGAACCGCCGACACCTCGATTTTCAGTCGAGTGCTCTACCAGCTGAGCTATCTCGCCGCGCAACGGCCGATCCTACCGGCTCGCTGGCCTATATGAGCAGCGGCTCGCGGCTGCCAGCTCGCTCGCCTTGCGCTCGAACATCGCGGCCTCCTCCGGGAAGCCGGTGCTTATGGCCTTGGCGCGCAGCTTCGCGATCTTCATGGCGTCAACCATGCTGAGCTCGCCTCGCCGGTCGTCGTGTTCGCAGAGTTCTCATTGCTTGCCTTGCCCGAGCTCGGCTCGGGCCGGACGAGACGTCTAGCTCTGCTTGCGAGAAAGGGCAAGTCCCGCTCGCTACCCACGCCGACAGGGGACTTGACCTTTCTCGGCAGTGGAGCTAGACGTGTTCGGCGATGAATCCCATTGGCGAAAAAGGAGGCGTGATCGTGCCGCTGAGCGTGAGCTATAAGCACTTCGGCCGCGAGCGGGGAGAGGAGATCGGCGAGGTCGTGATCTTCGACTCAGAGCAAATCGACGTCGACCCGGTTCTCGCTGCCAGCGCCACGGAGGTCAACGGCGCGAGGGTGATGATGGTTCCCTTCGGTCACGAGTCGCCGGGGATCACCGAGCTTGGCTACAAGACCCGCCGCGAGGCCGAAGCCATCGCCGCGCGGCACGGCGTCCCGCTCTCCGAACACTGAGGAGGTCCTTCACCATGCTCACGCAAGACCGGGAGATCAGGCAGGCCGTCGAGCCGGACAGCGGGCTGGAGGACCACTTCATCAAGGCCACCGTCAGAGTGCTCGACGGCACCGGGATCGGCGCTCGGTATGACTTCCCTGGCTGCCTGTTCTTCGACGTGCTTGGCCGAGAATGGGCGACCGCCTACACCGGCCTGCACGTCAACGACAGCGAGGGCTATGGCGACGAGTTTCCCGGCGACGAGCGGCTGGTTGCGCTGGAGTCGAAGGGCACGCTCAGCGTCGGCGAGTACGCCGATACGCTGCTCGCAGTGATCGAGGACGCCCGCGCGGCGGCGACACTATGAAGTGCTGCCATCCCGCCGGAGCCGGCGATCGACGCCACCGCCGAGGTCGAGGCCGACGTGCCGCAGTTGCCGCCCGCCGCCGATGAAGCCCCTAGACCGCGCCGCGATCGGATGAGCCAAGAGCCCGCCCCAACGGCTTCCTAAAAATTATTCTAGGGGTCTTGACTTTTTCTAGGGGGCTGGAATAATGAGGGTATGAGCACCACCCCTACAGCGACCGAGGAGCCCGCCATGAGCACCGCGACTGCCACACCGATCAAGCCGAGCCAGGTCTACATCAGCAACCGCCCCTACGAACGATCGCACCTCACCGAGCCGCGCGGTCGCGGATCGTGGGCGTTCTGCTCATATTTCGGCGGGGTCGAGGAGGGCGAGCCCGTCTTCTTCTCGGGCACGCTGACTGAAGCCAAGGACGCCGCCCGTAAGCACTTCGCAGCGCTGGGGATACAGGAAATCGCCGTTCTGTCGTAGCCAATAGCGACCACTACCTCCCACGGAGAACCCAAGCCCATGAACGCCACAGCCCTCCAGACTCACACCCTCGCCTTCGGCTCAGAGGTCACCACGACCTATACCCGCGCTGACCTCGGGATCGACACCGCTCGCATCGCCAGCCTCCGCGACGGGCGCTGGGAAGCCCGCCTCTATTACGGGCCGGAGTCCGACGAACACGACACCGAGACGGTTGACCGCGAAGCGACCGCCGACCGGGTTGCCGTCCAGCACTCCCTCACCTTCTAAGCCCGCCAGAAAGCCTCTTCATCCCTGCCGACGCCTAACAACCCCGCGAGAAAGGAACCGATCATCATGGCCACCGCCGACTACCGGATGAGCCCCGGAGATATTCGCTACGACGCCGCCGACGTGCGCGCCTTCATCACCGACGCGCTGAACACGGCGCCCGCCGCCGAACGAGTCCAGGAACTGCTCGTCCACCACGTCGTCGGCGGGCACCTGCACCCCTCGGTCGTGCAGGAGAGCCTCGTCTCCATGATCCAAGACCTAGTCGGATCCGCGAGCGTCGAGGACTGGAGGGCGATCACTACCGGCCTCATCAACGACGCGCGCGAGGCGCTCATAGACGATGAGCCCGCGACCGCAGGCACCCGATGAGCGCCGCGCAGCCCGACACCAACCCCCGCTGGTTCACAACGGCCGCGCGCCTGGAGCACGACGAGGATCGCGAGCAGCCCGGAGTGGTCTGCCACGTCCGTCCCGACCTCGACGGCTGCCTTACCGCCGAGGTCTCGGAAACCTCAGACGGCCGCTGGAAGGCCCGCCTCTTCAGCCACCCCGACTCCTACACCGACGTCACCCGCACGCACCGGATTGTCGCCGAACGCCTCGCCTCAGAACACTCCGACCGCCTCACACCCGAGACCTTCTTCGCCGAGCCCGAGCCGGAGACGGCTCAGTGAGCCCCCGCGCCACTCCCGTCGACGCGCAGCCCGACGCGCTCGCCAGTGACCTGAAGGCGCTGGGCATCAACCTGCGAGATCTGCAGGTCCGCATCGAGACAGCGGCCGACCTGGAGGCCCTGCCGCTGACCGACGCGCGGCTAGCGGAGATCGAGGCTGTACGCGGCGCCGTCGCCAGCCTGGAGGACACCATTACGCGCGCACGTAACCGTGCCGTCGCATCGGCCGTCGCCGCGCGCTGGCCCTACAAGCGCATCCAGAGGGCCACCGGCCTGAGCATCAGCCGCATAGGCCAGATCGCCCCAGCCCGCGCCGGACGCGATCCCGACGCCGAGCCCACAACTCCCAAAGCAAGGAGACAGAAATGAGCACCACAGCACCGACCATCACCGCCGACGTGACCGTGACCCTCGATGACGCCGTCGCCCGCGAGCTTCTCTCCCTCGGCGGAGTAGTCGAGGGCGACCTACCGTCCTGGCGGCTACCAGACGGAACGCAAACCACCGACCCGCAAACCGCACTAGCCGGCGCGCTGCACGCCATCGCCGACGGAGACGGCACCGCCGTGCGGGACGCTGAGGAGATCCCCGCAGTCGGCAGCACCATCACCCTCACCCTGCCAGCCCCACTGGCCTTCAGCCT
Organism: uncultured Solirubrobacterales bacterium; assembly: GCA_963813115.1. Classification (GTDB taxonomy): domain Bacteria; phylum Actinomycetota; class Thermoleophilia; order Solirubrobacterales; family Solirubrobacteraceae; genus Palsa-744. The sequence continues at coordinate 383,529 of CAWEXS010000002.1, read as the reverse complement.
AGTCGAGCACGCCGGCATAGAGCAAAGCGACGACGGCCACAGCTGGCGCACCCGCGACGGCCGTGAAAGCCACGAGCCGCGAGTCGCCGTGACAGACGCGCTCGTCGCGATCGCCGAAGACGACCTCGCCGCCGAATTCACCGAGCGCGAGACTGAATGATGGCCTGCCCACACTGCTCCCCAAAGGACACCGGCCTGCTCCGCGAAGAGCTAGCCGGGATCTACACCAACGACTTCGTGGCGCTCTCGACCCGCCGCCGCGCCCACTGGATCATCGGCGAGATAGCACGCAGCATCGGCATCAACCGCGAGGAAGTACTCGCCACCGCCAAGGCCGACGCCGAGTACCTACTGCTCACGCCGGAGCCCGTGTAGCCCACGCTGCCTGCGGGACTTTCGCCGCCGCTTGCCCTTTCTCGCCGATCCAGCTAGGGGTGTGTGCATCAGCCGACACCCCTACGCAAAAGGAGACGAGAAAGATGAGCAACTCACCCTGCACCTCGCCGGTCGCCGAGCCACCGGAGACACGCACCTCCGACCGAGGAACACTGTTTGACGCCGCGACCCTCCGCGACTTTCTACGGGCCGCGCTTCGCCACGCGGCCGTGAGCGACGCCGTTGCTCAGCTTGGCTTCGAAAGCGTAGTCGCGGGCCGCACGACGCCGTCCCAGCTCAGGGCGAAGCTGCGCCCGCTGCTCGAGGAGGCGCTGGCGACAGCCACCGAGGCCGACTTCCTGGCGCTCGCCTGCGACGTGATCGCTGACGCCGCCGACGCGCTCGGAGTGCGACCCCTCCACGGCCTCATCGACCCGAGCGACGAGAAAATGGCCGCCGACATGCAGCGGGCCCTGTACGAGGGAAACCAAACCCCCGATAGAACTACGCGCGCGGGCGCGCGAGCTACGCGACCAAGCCGCGCTCGGCGACCTTCCCGGAGTCGGCGAGGCAGCGCTTGCGATAGCCGAGCGTAACGAACTGGTCCCCACACTTAGGGAAGACCTCAGCGGCCCGACCGAAGCCCGCGAGATCGAACTCGATGTGCCCGCAGGCGCCGCGATGGAGGCGGGCCCTGCATGACACCGAGCGAGCGCGGTCGCGCTCGTCGCATGCACGATGGCGATCGTTGTCGGCGAGACCTACCATCGACACCGCAAACGCCGCTGGAAGAAGCGCGTACAACAGTTCCACGAACAACAGGCGCAAGCCACGGCGCCGCAAGCATCGGGCGAAGAGGCCAACTGAGCGATGAGCAAGCCCACCGTGGTTCGAGTCCGCCTCTCGCCATGTGGTCTTGGGTCGTCCATGTGCGTCTTGCGGGGGGTCGCTGAGGTGGGGTGTGTTGCTGAGGCGTGGGGGGATGATGTTGCGGCTGGCGAGGCGTGGCGCTGGTATAAGGTTGATTCGTGATGTTGGGCGTAATACGTATGACCTGCTGGCCGAGGGCCTCGATCTGAGCCGAAGTGCGCGATTGAGTTCGCGGGTACTTTCTCGATGACTGTCCCGCTCGATGATGGCGCCGAGCTTTTCTGGCGCGAAGGGGACGGATGTCCGTGACTGATCGGCGGCTGCTGGTCTTCGGCGACTCCCTTGTCGCTGGTGTCGGCGATCCGAGCGGCGGGGGCTGGGTTGGCCGGGTCGTGGCCGCATCCTTCGGGTTCGGGCTCCCCTTGACCGCGTACAACCTGGGCGTCAGACGGGAGACCTCAGAGCAGGTCGCGGCACGCTGGCGCAGCGAGGCGCTACCACGCCTTTTGCCGGATGCCGACGTGAGGATCGTGGTGTCGTTTGGCGCCAACGACACCACGATCGAGAACGGTCTGCTGCGGGTGGCGCCCGAGCGCTCTTGCGCAGCGTTGGACGGCATCCTCCACGGCGCTGCCGACGCTCGGGTTGAGCGCGCTGGTGATCGGGCCGGCGCCAGTTGACGATCCCCGGCAGAACGAGCGCATCCAGGCCCTCTCTGCTTCGTTCACGGAGGTTTGCTCAAGCGCTGGTGTTCGATTCATCGGTGTCGTGGAGCAACTGCTCGCCGCTGAAATCTGGATGACGCAGGTGATGGCAGGCGATGGGGCTCACCCCTCCGCGGAGGGGTACGACGCGCTCGCCGAGGCCATCCTGGCGGCGGGCTGGACAGACTGGCTACGCTCCGAGCTGCCCGCTGTGAGGTAAATCATGCGCTGGCGCTGAGCGCGCGAAGCGCTCAGCGTGGCCACGCGCGAAGGGGACGGCTGTCCGTGACCGGTCAGGTGAGGGTCGGCTACAGGTTCTCCCGAGCGCCATCCCCCGCGTGCCCGTGTGCGTTAGCCAACCGTTGTTGAAGGTTGATTCGGACCTCGGGCCAGTTGTCCTCGATGATGCTGTAGTAGGCAGAGTCGCGCACGTCGATGCCGCGCATCAGCATGTGCTTGCGGAAGATCCCCTCAAACTGCGCAGGTAGCGCCTCGAGTGCCCCGCGGGAGCGCTGGTTGCGGGCGTCTGTCTTGAACTCGACACGCATACACCCCAGTCGCTCGAAGGCATGTCCCAGCATCAGGAGCTTTGCTTCGACGTTAGCGCCGGTGCGCCACGCTGACGGCGAGAGCCACGTCGCACCGATCTCAAGCCCACGGTGGGCCTCACGCAGCGCCAGAAAGCGCGTACTGCCTACAGGTACGCCGGTAGCGCGATCGACGGTCACGAACACGCACTCGATTCCGGCCTCGGTAGCGGTGAGGCTCGTCTGAAACCAGCTAGAGAAGTACTCGTGGCTCTCGCCCACGGGTGTTGTCCACGTCCAGATCTCCGGGTGCTGCGAAGCAGCGAACAGACCCGCCTCGTGATCAGCTCGAATGGGCTCAAGGACGATCAACTTCCCCTCCAGGCGCTCTCTCAATCCTCTCCACGTCACGAAGGCAAGGCTACTGGCCCGGCCTCACTCGAACTGGATCGGGTGTGGTCCGCGCCAAGCGTGCGGCAGGCCGCCAACGAGCCGGAGAGGTCGGGGTCGGGGTCGGGCGAATAAGCTGCCGTCTGATGCCTGAGCCTCCGGCGGAGCTCGCCGCCCGTATTTATGAGTGCGCTCGTCTTACGGGCGAGTTTCGGCTGCGCTCAGGCGCGGTGAGCGAGGAGTATTTCGATAAGTACCTATTCGAGTCAGACCCGCGCTTGCTGCGGGAGATCGCAGAGGGGCTGGTCGGTCTGTTGCCTGCCGACGTGGATGTGCTCGCTGGGCTTGAGCTGGGCGGTGTGCCGCTTGCTGTCGTCGCCTCCCAGGTGTGTGGCCTGCCGGCTGTATTCGTCCGCAAGGCCGCTAAGACCTATGGGACTTGCCGTCTTGCCGAGGGCGGTGAGATCGCAGCTCGCCGGGTCGCCGTGATCGAGGACGTCGTGACCTCGGGCGGGCAGGTCATTGAGTCCTGCCGGGAGCTGCGAGCGCGAGAGGCCGATATCTCGGCGGTTTTGTGTGTGATCGACCGCGAGGCCGGCGGCGGGGAGAACCTTGCCGCCGAGGGCCTTGAACTGCGCTCGCTGTTCACGATGAGCCAGCTTCGACAGGGCCGCCCAACCGATCCCAACGGAGCAGACTCTTGAGCTTCTGGCAGAGCTGAAACGCGGCGAGCGAGGATGGCTGTTGAAATCAGACCTGTTGCAACCCGCCGCGAGCTGCGCACGTTCATCACACTTCCGTGGCGGATTTATCGCAACGAGCCCAAGTGGGTCGCGCCGCTCTTGATGGACGTGAAGAAGCGCCTGGATCAGGACAAGAACCCGTTTTTCACACACGCGCAGGCGCAGTATTTCCTCGCCTATCGCGACGGGCAGTTGGTGGGGCGCGTCAGCGCGCATGTCGATCGGAACTTCAACGAGTTTCAGGGCAACGAGTGGGGCCTGTTCGGGTGGTTTGAGTGCGAGGACGATCCCGAGGCGGCGCGCGCGCTGCTGGACGCCGCGGCGGGCTGGCTGCGCGAGCGCGGCCGGGACAGGATGGTCGGCCCGATGGACTTCACCACCAACGACGAGATCGGTGTGCTGATCGCTGGGCACGAGCACCGGCCGATCATCCTCTGTCCTTGGCACCCCCCTTACTACCAGCGCCTGCTGGAGCAGGACGCGGGCATGGCGAAGGCGATGGACCTCTATATGTGGAGTCTGCACGTCACCGGCCGTGAGCGGGTCCACGCGGCGATCTGGCAGGCCGCCGAGCGGCTTGAGTCCGAGCACGGGATCGTGTGCCGCAACTTCCGAAAGCGCGACCTCCAGCAAGAGGTCACGCGGTTCCTCGAGGTGTACAACGCCTCGTGGGAGCGCAACTGGGGTTTCGTGCCGCTCACCGAGGAGGAGGTCCGTCACTACGCCAAGGACCTCAAGCCCGTCCTCGACGAGAACTGGGCGATGGTCGCCGAACACAAGGACACCGGCGAGGTCGTGGGCGCCGCGCTGACGCTCCCGGACTTCAACCAGGTCTTGGCGAAGCTCAACGGGCGGCTTTTGCCCTTCGGCTGGATCACGGCGCTGCGCGCAAAAAAGAGGATCGATGCGGTGCGGGTGTTCGCGCTCGGTGTCAAGCCCGCCTACCAGCACACCGGGGTCGCCGCGCGCTTCTACCAGATGCACTTCGATGCCGCAGAACGCACCCCGCAGAAGGGTGGTGAGATGGGCTGGATACTGGAGACCAACACGGCGATGAACCGCGCGATGGAAGGCATGGGCGGCGAGATCAAGCGCCGCTACCGCGTCTATGAGCGCACGCTCTAGATGTACTCGTCCTGAGCGTTGTTCACGATGAGCCACCCTCGACAGGGCCACCCACGGATCCAGGCAGAGCAGGCCAACTCTTGAGCCTGGAACGCAGGCACGCATTGATCCTCCTCGGTGTAGCTACCGCCGGGTTCACGGTCATCCTCGAAGTGATCGACCCGTCGTATGTTTCGCATGGGCCAACGATCCTCGACTTCGAGTTCGCTGGCAGCCCCCCGCGCGCAACGCAGATCATGGCTGAATGGGGGGCGAAAGGCCGCAGCGCTGCGCATCTCGCTCGCGCTCGACTACGGCTACATGCTCTCCTACGGCCTGTTCTTCGCGCTGACCACCCTTGCCGTCCGTGACACAGCGCGAGCAGGCGGCTGGCGGCGCCTCGCGGCGATCGGAGTCGTTGTCCCATTCTTCGCGTCCGCCGCTGCAATGTTCGACGCGAGCGAAAACGTTGCACTGCTGCGGACGCTCGCAGGCAATGGCGGCAGCCTTGCCCCGCCGTTCGCGGCCGTCTGCTCGGCCATCAAGTTCACGCTCATTGGTATCGCCATCCTCTACGCGCTCAGCGGTCTCGCGCTTTGGCTCCGGGCACGTCTCCTCCAGCCGGGCCGACCGTAAGTGGTCCTGTTCCGAAATACGTTGACAGTGAGCGTGCGCTTAGTGCTCGTCCGGCTGGTCGCTGCGCGTAGCGTTTAGTCTTTCGCCGTGCGCCGAGCCTCCAGCCGAAGCATTTCGGTCGAGGACCCGAGAGGGATCGATGTCCGCGAGCTGCTGGTGGCGCATTTGGCGTTCACCGGGTTTCACAGCCCGCCAGAAGATATGCACGCGCTTGACTTGGACGGGCTCCTCGACCCATCGGTCACGTTCTTCAGCTATCGGGAGGATGGCGAACTGGTGGCGGTCGGGCTCTCAAGCGGCTCGACTCCAGCCACGCCGAGCTGAAGTCGATGCACGTGGCGGAAGCTGCTCGCAGGCGCGGGATTGGCCGGGAGATGCTCGATCATCTGCTTGCAATGGCCCGCGAGCGCGGCTTTGAGAGGGTGAGCATCGAGACGAGCGCCCGGCCAGCGTTCGCCGCAGCGCGGGCTCTGTATGCAAGCGCCGGGTTCACGCGCTGTGGCCCATTTGGACAGTACGTTCCGAGCCCGCACAGTACGTTCATGACACTGGAGCTAGAGCCGGTCGGGGATGGTTGTCTTGGCTAGCTTACGGTGATGAGCCCGGAAGGTTCCAGCATCAACGACGCGGTCAGGCTCCTGGCGTCCGACGATCCGCCCTTCTGCGCGTCTACTCGGCGCGCGCTAGACGACGAACAGCAGGCGCCCATACGCTTGATCAGGCCCGTTTGGGTTTGGGCCGGGGAGGCCCGTCTCCCGGCCCAAACCCCCAGGAATCCCCAGGAAACCAACGGTATGTCTGGGGCTCGTGCTATCGTAAACGTCCTGCAAACTGGCGAGTTTTCGGTGGCATGGCACCTAGACTGAAAATCGTGGTGTCCCGGGTTCGAGTCCCGGTCTCGCCATCTGGCTTTGCCCGGACCTACGAGTTTGTCTTGTAGCGATATGTAGGTCTCAATTCGTAGTTGACGTCCGTTTCGCGGGGGCTCGTCGCCTCCACAAGCAGGCGGCGCGGGTATGCGCCGCGGCGTCACCGCGCGGATTGATCCTCGCGAGTTTGGGTATGAAAACACCAACGCACCTGTTCAGCCCAGCGAGCCCCGAAGGAGGCCGCCCCAATGAGGATCGGCCATTTCTTGTCGAGTGAGGAGTTCGACCCGCAGCTCACCAGCATCTCTGAAGTGGCGCGGCGGCTACTCAGGGGCACGCCGTCGGTCGCTGAGCCGGTGATCTCAAGAGCCGGCATACGCGGCGACGCGCACCGGGTGCGCTCGATCGTGCGAGCGGCCATAAACGACCGGCAGCTGATCGGAGGTAATGAAAAATGCCGCCCCGCGGTGTGAAAGAAGGCAGCAAGCGCGAGCGCCAGTATGAGCACATCAAGGACAGCGAGCGTCAACAGGGCGCCTCGCTCAAACGTGCGGAGGAGATCGCGGCGCGCACTGTCAACAAGCAGCGTGCCCGTAGCGGCGAATCAGAAACTAGCTCTCGCATGTCCACCGGTGACATTTCCTCCGGACGGCGGGGTGGTCTTCGCTCCGGCAAGCCAGGCCCCCGCGGACGCACCCGCGAGCAGCTCTACCAGGAGGCCCGCAGCCTCGGCGTCAAGGGTCGCTCCCAGATGAGCAAGGCGCAGCTGCAAAGGGCTGTCGAGCACAAGAAGCGCTGAGCCGACAGCAGCCGCTCGGCTCACTCGCGCGTCGTGTCGTAGCTCCCCGCTGGTCGCGAAGTGACAGCTGGCCGCTCGCTAGGTTGAGGGCCCTACGGGCTTGACATTAAGATAAAAAAGTCAATGGCCGCGGGCATTTACGGGCGAATTGCGTTTATTTCAGACACACCTGTTTATATCTTCTTTAATTTCTGTATAGTGCCGCGATAGCCGCAGCTGAACAGTCCTTCAGCACGTGGGTTGCGTGCGGTCTGCGAGCTGGGTTGTCCAACTTGGGGAGGTATACAGTGCGTGCTCGTGTGCGTCTGGTGCGGTTGTGCGCGATTGGTTGTTTGATCGCAGCCGGCTATCTATTTGTCGTGCTGGCGTCGTCGAGTCCCTCTGGGGCTGTCGCGAGCGAGATTGTTGCAGGCGAGGCTGGTGGCCTGATGGGGAGTCCCCTGGTGATACCGGCATTGGCGCCGTTCGACGGTGGCCACGAGCTGGCCGCGCAGCAGCTGGCGTCGCGTGTTAGCCCCGACGCGCGCGCGTCGCGTCAGGCCTCGCGCACCGAGTTTGAGCGTCTTGGCCCCAAGCGGGCCATCGCACTGGCGCGGACGGCCTACCCCCATGTGGTCGATCTGCCCGCCTATGGCCCGCCACGGTTGCCCGTGGGTCAGCGCATCGTGCGTTATACCAACGATCACGCTGCCCAGGTCGACCTCGGCAACGGCAAGCGCGCCGTGCTGGACTCGCTGCTGCCGCTGCTCACCCGCACCTCCTCAGGTGCACGGGTCCCCGTCGACCTCAGCCTGAGTGACGCCGGTGGCGCGTTTGAGCCCACACATCCGTTGGCTCACGTGCAGATTCCCAAGCGCCTGCGCGACGGTGTGAGCCTTTCCGATCGCGGCCTCACGATCACGCCGGTCGACCCTCACGGCACGCCGCTCGGTGGTGAGGGCACGATCGCGGCCGCCACGGTGCTCTACGCGAACACCCAAGCCGACGCCGACACGATCTTCAAGCCGGTCGCGCTGGGCGTCGAGGCCGACACGCTGCTGCGTGCTCACGACAGTCCCGAGCGGCTCGCCTTCCGGCTGAGCCTCCCGACTGGAGCGCGACTGGTCGCAAAGCACGACGGGAGCGTGCAGGTGCAGAGCCCCACCAAGACGCTCGCGATCGTCCCGCGGCCGTCGGCCCAGGACGCCCAGGGCAACGCGGTGCCAGTCGCCATGCACACTGCGGGTGACACACTCGAGCTGACCATCAAGCACCGTGCAGGTGATTACGCTTATCCGATCGTGGTCGATCCCACCGTGATCGACCAGGTGCTGCACCTTGCCACCGAAAGCTCGGCGGGCAACTGGGTGTTTCACACCGAATGGCCCTCGGTCTTCCTTGCGGCTCAAAATGCTTTGGATGACTCGGCGGTGGGCACTTATGTCTCCGGGGAGGTGGGCTTCTTTGCGTACCCCACGCAGGGCGAATCGCGCATCTATGGCTTCCTTTCCAGCGTTCAGGAAGAACAGTATCTGTTCGAACCCACGATCCGGAACAAATTGGCTCTGTGGACGCAAGACTGGCGTTGCTGAAAAGGTAGAAACACTGACTCCACACGCCGGACTCACGAACTGGCCGGAAAACACTGTATGCATCCTGGCCGGCTGCGCTGTCTGTCGCGCGGTCGCAAGCGAAGGCGGCGTGCACGAGGGCAACACGGCGATCTTCGAGCAGGAAGCCTTCGCCACGGGCTCGTACTTCAACAGCACCTTTACGCGGCATCGATCGAGATCAACCAGGAAACCGGCCCCACGGTCAGCATCGACACCACGGACGCCACTGTGGGCGGCCAGCTCAACGGGCTGCGCGCCGGTGGCTGGGGCCAGCGGCCCGCTGTCGAAGGTCGGGCTGATCGCCAACGACCCCGGGACCGGGATCAGCGAAAGCTACTTCCACTCGCCGCAGGCCGCCGGTTGGGGTCACGCCTTCGCGGCCGCCCCCAACTGCCAGGGTGTGCAGTGCGACGAGTGCTGGGATCTCCCGGTTCGCTGTACCGCCGGTCACAGCACCGGCGGCGAACCACTGGGTCTCAGCCTCAGTGGCCTGCCCGACGGTGTCGACACGATCGAAGCCAAGGTCAAGGACGCCGTGGGTCTGACCGCGACGGTCACCACGTCGGTCTCGATGGACAGTACGTTGCCGTACGGATTGACCATAACGGGCCTGCCCGCCAGCCATGAAATCGGCGAGGGCCAGTACCACATCAGGGCTAGTGCCAGCGACGGCGCGGGCGCGGTCGCCAGTTCCGGTATCGCATCGATCACGTTCCAGATGAACGGCAAGGAAATCGGCACGCCGACCGGGTGCCTGCTCACCCGGGCCGTGTACCACGACCAGCAACGAATGGACGATCAGCGGTAGTGAATTCGGCGCCGGCAAGCAGACACTCCTCGTGACCGCGACCGATGGCGCGGGCAATTCGATCAAGGAAGAAATTGCGATCGTGGTTCACCACGCCGCGCCTCTGCCCGCCGGTCCCGGCTCAGTCGAGCCGATCACAGGGGAGCTGAATCTGAGCGCCACGGATGTCGCGATGAGCACCGCTGGGGCCGCGCTGACTGTCAGCCGAGCTACGGCTCACGGCATCTGAGCGAAGGCGTCGAAGGCCCGTTCGGCCCGCAGTGGAGCCTGGGACTCGCCGACGAGCAGCGCATCGTCAAGCAGCCCGACGGCAGCATGCTGCTCAGCGCCAGCGGTGGTCAGACGCTGTTCCGAAGCAACGGCAGCGGTGGCTTCAACACTCCCGCGGGCGATACCGGACTGAGCCTTTCCGAAAAGATCGTGGGCGTCACTCACCTGCTACTGCTCTCCAACCGGGGATCGCTGGCGACGTTCGCTCACCCCACGGGCGGCAGCGAAACGTCTGGGTCCCGACGATCAACCAGGGTCGCAGGGCGGCACGGCCACCACGACCTACACCTACCAGACGGTTGGCGAGATCACCGAGCCCACACAGGTGCTCGCACCCGTGCCGGTCGGTGTGACCTGCACAACGATCATAAAGGGCTGCCGTGCGCTGCTGTTCACGTACGCCGCGAGCACGACCGCCTCCAGTGAAGCTCCGGCTGGTTGGGGCGACTACATCGGGCGTCTCACGCGCGTGGACTACACGGCCTGGAACCCGTCACCTCGGCGATCGTGACCACGACGGTCGCCCAGTACTCATACGACACGCAGGGCCGCCTGCGCGCCGAGTGGGATCCGCGCATCTCCCCCGCGCTGAAGATCGACATACGGCTATGACAGCGAAGGGCATGTGACGGCTGTCTCGGCGGCCGGCCTGCAGCCCTGGATCTTCACCTACGGGGAGATCACGACCGACCCCGCCACGGGTCGGCTGCTCTCCGTTGCCCATCCCGCGGCCGCGACCACGATTGGCAATGGCTCGGCGCCCGCTAACACGGCGCTGCCGACGCTGCTCGAGCACGACACCGCGATGGGGACGTCCCTGAACGTGCTCTCCAATGGGACCTGGACCAACAGCCCGTTGCGCTACAGCTACCAGTGGCAGGATTGCGCCGCCGGCGGCACCGGTTGCGTGCCGATTCCCGGCGCCACCAACCAGAGCTATACCCCGCATCGACCGATGGTGGCTATGCACTGGTAGCACAGGTGCGTGCCGCCAACTCGGGTGGCGCAGTGGTCGTCGCGACAGCCGCGAGCAGTGTGGTTCCGATCAATGCCACGCCCGGCTATTCCGCTGCGTACGGCAGCGCGGGTTCGGGTAACGGCCAGTTCTCGGGTCCCGCGCGGATCGCGCTTGATTCTGGCCGGCAACATCTGGGTGACCGACAGTGGGCAGAACCGCATCGAGAAGTTCACCTCGGCAGGTGTCTTTTCCGCCGCCTATGGCACCACGGGGTCGGGCAACGGTCAGTTCTCGACGCCGGTTGGGATCGCGATCGACTCGGCCAACAACGTGTATGTGTCCGATCAGGGCAACAGCCGCATCGAGGAGCTGAACTCGTCGGGGACGTTTGTGCGGGCTTGGGGCACGGCGGGCTCGGGTAAGGGTCAGTTCAATGCTCCGGCGGGCATGGCGTTTGACTCGCAGGGTTATCTGTGGGTCGCGGACAGCGCGAACAATCGCGTGCAGGAGTTCTCGGGCACTGGTCTGTACATGTCGAGCTTTGGCTCGCTGGGTTCGGGTAACGGGCAGCTCTCGGCGCCCGCGAGCGTCGCGATCGATCAGGGCAACGTTTATGTGGCTGACTCGGCGAATAATCGTGTGGAGGAGTTCTCGCCGCTGGGGGCCTACATCAACAAGTGGGGCACGCTGGGCACGGGCAATAGTCAGTTCAATGCGCCCAAGGGCATCGCGACCGACCCCGTAGCGGCGCGCTGTATGTCGTCGACAAAGGCAATGCGCGAGTGCAGAGTTCAACCCGGCGGGCACCTATCTGACGAAGTTCGGGCTGTGGGTGCTGGGCGCTGGGCAGTTCAGCGAACCGGCGGGTGTGGTGGCGGGGTCGCGGCACGATCTTTGTGGTCGATGCGGGGAACAATCGCTTCGAGAAGTGGACGCACAGCTATCCCGCACGACGCAACCGGCGGCTCCCGAGCCCCGGAACGACGGCGGTCTGGACGTTTGCCTACCGCGTGCCCATCCGGGCACCGGACACCCGTACGCGCTGGGCAGCAGCGAAGTGGCGGCGTGGGCGCAGACCGATCTGCCAACGGATGCGACTGCGATCTTCCCGCCGGACAAGGCGGTCGCGAGTCCGCCCGTGAACTACAGTCGCGCGACGGTCTACTACCAGGACGACAACGACCGGCTGGTGAATGTCGCCAAGCCCGACGGCACGATCTCCACGAGCGAATACAACTCCTTCAACGACGTGGTGCGCACACTCTCGGCGGGCAATCGCGCGAGCGCGCTCCTTGCGGGGGCGGGCTCGGCGGCGCAGTCGCAGTTGACTGACACGCAGAGCACCTATGGCAGCGAAGGCACCGAGCTGCTGAGCACGCTCGGTCCGCTGCACACGGTCAAGCTCGCCAACGGCAGCTCGGTGTCTGCGCGCAAGCACACGAGTACAGCTATGACGCAGGCGCCCCTGCGGGTGGCCCCTACCGGCTTGTGACGAAGATGACCGAGGGCGCGCAGATCGCAGAACAGCCGGAAGCCGACGTGCGCACCACGGTCACAAACTTCAGCGGTCAGCGCAACCTCGGCTGGCAGCTGCGCAAGCCGACTTCCACGACGGCCGATCCGGGTGGGCTAGAACTGCGGCACGCGACCACCTATGACGCGACGACCGGGAACGTCACGGAATCCAGGACCCCCGGGGCGTTCAACGAAGAATGGGGTTACACCTTCAAGTCCTCGTTCGGGACCTTCGGCACCGGCAACGGTCAGTTCCATGGACCCGCGATGGACGCCGTTGATGCCACCGGCAACGTGTGGGTCACGGACTCGGCGAACAATCGCATCGAGAAGTTCTCCTCGACCGGCGCCTACATCACGCAGGTCGGGACGTCCGGCAGCGGCAACGGCCAGTTCCTGTTTGTGGGGGGGATTGCGGTCAACCAGAGCACCGGCAACGTGTATGTGTCCGACGAAGGCAACGGCCGCATCGAGGAGTTCTCCTCGACCGGCACGTTCATCGCGGCGTTTGGCACCGAAGGTTCGGCCAACGGTCAGTTCGAACACCCGGTGGGGATCGCGATTGACTCCAGCGGCAACGTGTGGGTGGCCGACTACTACAACAACCGCGTGCAGAAATTCTCATCCTCGGGGACCTACATTTCCCAGTTCGGCACCGCCGGCTCGGGCAACGGTCAGCTCTCGCACCCGACCGATGTGGAGTTTGCGGGAGGCAACGTGTATGTGGCCGACTACGGCAACAACCGCATCGAGGAGTTCTCGACAGCGGGCGCGTATCTCGGCCAGTTCGGGAGCAGTGGCGAAAAGGGCGGGCAGTTCACAGAACCCGAGAGCATCGCGCTCGAGCCGAACTCGGGGAACCTGTATGTGGCCGACACCGGCAACGGTCGGATCGAGGTCTTCACCCAGGCCGGAGAATTCATCGAAGCGATGGGCTCCTACGGATCGGGCGCGGGCCAGATGATTGACCCGGGCGGCGTCGCGTTCAACGCCGCGGGCAACATGTACGTGACCGACCACGGCAACAACCGCGTGCAGATCTGGGCGCCGGTCTGGGCGCCCAGCTACTCGCTGAAGTTCGGCTCGCTGGGAGCGACCAACGGGCTGCTCTCAAAGCCGGGCGCGGTCACGCTTGACTCCAGTGGCAATGTCTGGGTCGCGGACACCGAAAACAACCGCGTCGAGGAGTTCAACTCAAGCGGCACCTTCGTGCGGACCTTCGGGACGCTCGGCTCCGGCAGCGGACAGCTCAACAAACCCGAGGGCATCGCGATCGACTCGGAAGGGGAGGTGTGGGTCGCGGACACACAGAACAACAGGTTGGAGGAGTTCACCCCGAGCGGCAGCTACCTTCAGGCATTCGGGACGGCGGGCACCGCGCTTGGACAGTTCAACCATCCCACAGGCATCGTTTTCGCCGCCAGCGGCTTCGGCTACATCCTCGATACAGGCAACAACCGTGTGCAGGAATGCATCGGCACCTTCTGCATTGGCGCGCACGGTAGCGCGGGCTCGGGCAATGGACAGTTCAACGCCCCCGAAGGCATCGCGGCCGACGCATCGGGCAACCTCTGGATCGCCGACGGCGGCAACAACCGCATCCAGGAGCTGAGTTCGACGGGCATGTTCATCCAGAAGTTCGGCACACTCGGCTCGGGCAACGGTCAGCTCAACAAGCCCGAAGGAATCGCCTTGGACGCGGAAGGCAACGTCTGGGTCGCCGACGGCGGCAACAACCGCGTTCAGGAGTTCAGCTCCGCGGGCGCTTACACGCTACAGATGGGCGTAAAGGGCACCGAAGACCAGCAGTTCGAAAAGCCCGCGGGCATAGCCTTCACCAAGGGCAGCGATTTCTACGTGCTGGACACGCTCAACAGCCGCGTCCAGAAGTGGCATGAGCCGGCGGCGCACGAATCCACCGGCAACGGCGGCACGCATGGATCGCAGATCGTCTACTACACGGTGGGCGCCAATTCGCAGGTCGCGGCCTGCGGCAGCCACGCGGAGTGGGCGAACCTGCCATGCCAGTCCCAGCCCGCCACCCAGCCGGAAACCGCCGGCGTGCCGAACCTGCCGGTGACGAAGTACACCTACAACATCTGGGACGAGCCGCTGACGCGGATCGAGACGGTCGGGGCCAGCACGCGCACCACGACGAACACCTACGACGGCGCGGGCCGGCTGCTGACGACGGTCACCACCTCGAGCACGGGCACGGCGCTGCCCACGATCACCAACGAATACAGCTCGACCACGGGTCTGCTGCTCACTGAGCACACCACGGTGGAAGCGACCACCAAGACGCTCACCAACGTGTTCAACTCGCTGGGGCAGCTGACCGAATACACCGACGCCGACGGCAACACGTCGAGTTACACGTATGACATCGATGGTCGGATGGCGACGGAGAACGACGGCAAGGGCGTTCAGACGCGCACCTACAATTCGACCTCGGGCTACCTGGCCTCGCTCGCGGACAGCGCCGCGGGCACCTTCACCGCCACATACACCCCCGACGGGAGGATGCTGAGCGAGGGCTATCCCAACGGCATGCAGGCTAACTACGCTTACGACAGCACGGGTCAGCCCATGAGCGTCGAATACGTCAAGATCACGCACTGCACGAGCGGCTGCACTTGGTACAGCGACGCGATCACGGCCTCAATCCACGGTCAGGCACAGAGCCAGTCCAGCAGCCTATCGGGGCAGAGCTACAGCTATGACAACGTGGGCCGGCTCACGGAAACCAAGGACACCCCCACGGGCCAGGGCTGCACCACGCGCGTCTACTCCTACGACCCCGACTCCAATCGTACGAGCCTGATCGTCCGTGCGCCGGGTGTCGGCGGGGTATGCACGGGCACCGGAGGGACGACCGAAGCGCACGTGTACGACACGGCCGATCGTTTGCTGGACAGCGGTGTGAGCTATGACGCCAACGGCAACATCACGGTGCTCCCGGCGGCGGACGCGGGTGGCTCGACGCTCACCAGCAGCTACTACGTTGACAATCAGTTGCAGAGCCAGACCCAGAACGGCCAGACGATCGGCTACAACCTGGACCCCGCCGGTAGGGCGCGCGAAGTGGTCTCCACGGGAAACCTCACCGCGACCGAAATCTACCATTACGCCGGATCGGGCTCGGAGTCTTCGTGGAGGAGCGAACCGTCGGCTCAGTGGACGCGCAACATCACCGGCATCGACGGCGGTCTCGGCGCGGTTCAGCACAACGGTGAAACACCGGTGTTGCAGGTGACGAACCTGCACGGCGACATCGTCGCAACAGCACTGCTCAGTGAAACGGCAACCGCGCTGGCCAGCAGCGGCGATTCCACCGAGTTCGGTGTCCCGCGCAACAGCCTGCCGCCGAAGTACTCGTGGCTGGGATCGCACGAGGTGCCCACCGAACTCGCCTCCGGCGTGATGGCGATGGGTATGCGCTCCTATGTGCCTCAGCTCGGGCGTTTCCTCCAGACAGATCCGCTACCCGGCGGCTCTCCCAACGCCTACGCCTACACCAACGGGGACCCGGTCGGCGAAAGCGATCTGACGGGTGCGTACAGCGCGACGATCTCGGCTTCGCTCGCCGAAGGCATCTTCGAAGAAGCGGCTCAGATAGCGGCGCAAAAGGCCGCCGAAGAAGCCGCCGCCAGGGCGGCCGCGGAAGCGGCCGCGGAAGCCGCTGCGGCGGAAGCCGAAGGTTGGGGTGGCTTCGGCGGCAACTGGGAATTTGAAGACGAAGAATATGAATACGAAGAAGAATATGAAGAGGGGTACGGTGAATACGCCTCCTGGTTGAGTGAAGACATAGGGCTCAACGCGCACACCGAATTCGTCGGGAACGCCGGCGCGGCGAGCACAGTCAAGGATGCAATCGTCTGGACGCCCGCGGGAGGCTCGCAGGCTGAAGGGAGCACCGCCGAAGTTGGACCGGGCCGCCGCGATGTCAAATCATCATGTGCATTCAGCCGGAGAGTCTGCGCTCCGCTGGCAAAGCCGCATCCACGGACGCAGTGTCGCCGGAGCAGCCACAGTTATCATCCGCCCCCCACGGGTCCCACCGCAAGGCCGGGCCCTGGCGCTCACAACGAGTACTGTCCGTCCTGCGAGGCGCAGGAGGAGGCTCAGAAGAACCTGCAAGAGTGGTTCGCCGAGAAGTCGTTGGACAAGACCGAGGAGCGGTTGCGACAGATGCGCGACTCCAACGAGATCAAGTAGAAGGGCACTCGCGCTGAATCAGTGACTGGTGGTTGAGTTGATGACTTCGCGTGCGATGCGGAGTTCATCATGCTCAAAAGCTGCGGCCATCCGCTCAAGCGCCGCCGGCTTGAGGCCAACGTTCTTGGCGACGTTTCGCCAGCCCGATGCGGCGCGAGTGACTTCCTCGATGATGGCGAGTGCCTGTTGGGGTGTAAGGCGGAACAGCCCAGCGAGTTCGATCGCAGCCTCGATGTCGCTCCCGCCGCGGCGGTCCTCGATTACCGTGCTAAAACCTCGTCCCGGAGCCAGCGGATTTGGATTCAAGTCAAACGCGGGAGACAGCGACCATCCGGCTGTGGTGGCTCGCAGGAAGCCGTGGTTGCGCAGATGGTCGTCGGTGTTTGAGATCAGCCGCGAGAAAACCATTCGCCTCCACAGCTCGCGAAGGTCGGCGCCCGCGGCCGGCGAGTGCTCCTCGATTGTCTCGGCTATTTCAACATAGCTGCCTTCTGCGCCGTCTCTGGCCTCGAGCATTGTCATCGCGCTGACATATCCGACTCGTCCCCGGGTGTCGCGGTCAAAGCGACGGACGATCAGCACCGGTCTGCCGGCGATCTCGTGGAGTCGAAACTGGGGCACCCGCAGCCCGGCGGTGCGCGCAAGTGTCAGCGCCGTGGCCTCCCAGCGGATGACGTCCCATTTGTCGTTCTCGGGGGCCGGGAACTTGGCGATGCTGAGCTGCCCACGGACGTCGAGCACGTGAGCCTTGGGGCGTGCGCCCCCGAGGGAACTCCCGCCGTCGAGCAACAGTTGTAGATCTTCATCGGTCTCCTGGTCACGTTCGAGCTGCTCGGCGGCCGTCAGTAGGCGTCGCAGGTCAATCAGATGGGGGACACCGCGATGATCGTCGGACAGATAGGGCCCCTGGGCGGGCGTGCGAAAACGCAGCGCGCCCTGGCGCAGCGGGTCACGCACCCCGAGCAGATAGTCGATCTCGGGGATGTCCCGCTCAGGGGCGCCGTGCCTCTCGGCGTAGTGGATCTCGTTGCGTCGGATCAGCCGGCGCCCCCACCCGTCGGGAGCGGCATCGGAGAACGCCCCGAACAGCGCTTGGCCCTCAGCGGTCTGCTGCTGTCCGGTGTGCTTGCCCAGCCGAGGGTCGAACTCATAGCTGTCCTGTCGAGCGAGATACTCAGGCAGATACGCGAAGGTTCCCGAGCCGCTGCGACCGTGAGGGTGTGCCCAGAGCCGTCCGGCCGGTACGTCCTCGCCGGCGATCTGCACGACTACATCGACGATCGTGTCAGTCATCGTCGTGCACCGTGCTCGACTCCCGCAGGCTTAGCTGTCTGGGACGTACACGCCTGGGAAGTCGCTCCTCTGATCGAATGCGCCCAATATCGCTCGCGAGCGGGTCCAGTGCCCGTGGGAGGTTTTCGAGCAGGCCGAGCCCGCGAAGTACGCGGAGCATGTTCTCGACGCTGACGCCCTTTTCGCCCTTCTCGATCCGCTGCAGTGTGCCGCGGGCTACCCCCGAACGGTCGGCCAACTGTGCCTGGGTGAGGCCACGCAGCTTGCGCCAAGCCACGAGGTGCTCGGCTATCTGTCGCTCCGCCCGGCGCACCGAACGCGGAGCGGGCCGTCGCTGAGGTCCATCTTTGCGACCCATATATTGAGCATTATAACGCTTAATGCACAAGATATCGAGCTTTGTAGTAATCAAGATTCTGCAGATGGTTACGGAATGCTCAGCCTGGCGGCGATCGGAATGGGCTTCTCGCGGTGCTCTCGGCGATCGCCGACGCCCGGACTCGGGGCGATGTGGTGGCGGGTGCCGCGCGCGCACTCACCAACGGCTTTGACCTCGCGTTTGGCGTCGGCGCCGTGTTCGCGCTCGCGGGTGCGCTGGTCGCAGTTCTGCTGCTGCGCCGACCGCCGAGCAGCTCAGCGCTCGAAGCCGCTCCCACCGGCTCCCTCACGAGCGAGGACGTGGAGGTACTGGCGGCCTAGCAGCAGTAGGTCTTACCCGGCAGGCCCCACCCGGCCGCCAGGGTGGCGAGGGGTCACGGGCCTCAGAAGTCATGACCCCATGACAATAAGCCGACTAACGTAGTACCGAGGCGCCGGCTCATTCCCTGTTTGCGCCTCACGGATGGCTGGTTTTGCTCTGGCCGGTAGACATGTGCCGTGCAAGTCCGGATCATCGATCTACTGTATTCATGCCCTTTTCCAGTTCGCCCGAGGGCTGGAGCCGGCGTTGGTCGCTTGACTCGCGCCCAGGCCCGTGTCGAACAGGGCTTGACTTTTAGGGGGGATGGGATATAGGCTGAACACTGTTTCGCCATCCCAAGGGTGCCGGACGTTCTAGTCACATCGGGTCGGTATGCGTCTGCCTTGCACGCAAGCCCAGAGCTGCGTGCCGCAGGTTCACGAGGGTCAGAGGATATGAGGGTCATTCGAAAGGGGAGCCGCATCGATGCAAAGGATCATCTCCGCGCCCATGGGCGCCTTGCCGTGCAACTCACGAGGCGAGCGCCTCTCCCAGCTCAACGAGGAGATGTATCGATGACTAAGACCCGGTGGGGATCCCTTCTGGTGGCGCTGCTTCTGATTGCCTGCGTGCTGCCCGCGGCGGCGCAGGCCGAACAGTGCCCCAACGAACAGCTGCGCCGCGAAGCCAACTCCGTGCAGCTGCCCGACTGTCGCGCATACGAGCTGGTCACACCGCCGTTCAAGAACGGCGTCGCCGTGTACATGGGCCTGGGCAGCCAGGCTTCGACTTCCGGTGACGGCGTCACGCTCGGCGCCACCGGCGTGTTCGCCGGCGCGAAGGGGAGCGCCCTGGTGTTGGACTACCTCTCCTCGCGCACCCCCTCGGGATGGTCCACTCAGGGCCTCGAAATCCCGCAGCTGAACATCGGCAACATCATGGACGGCCCAACGCAGGGCGTCTCGGCCGACCTTAGCCACACGTTTCTGGGCAGTCTGATGGCGCTTGCTCCGGGAGCCGTCCAGGGGCAGGTCAACCTCTACCTACAGGACAACTCGACCGGTCAGCTTGAGTTCATCGGCACGGCTCCCGAATATCAGGCGCAGATCGAAATCAACGATCCCAACAACTTCATCGTCCTGGGCGGAACTGCGGATTACAGTCATGTCGTCTTCACGTTTCGCCCGGCGTTGACCCCCGACGCTGTTGCAGGCTACTCAAACATCTATGACTTTACGAATGGTCAGCTGCATCTGATCAGCCGTTTGCCCGATGGGTCCGTGGCTTCAAATGCGGTCACTGCCGTGTACGAAGGTACTGCGGGGGAAAAGCCTCATCCGATTTCGGCGGACGGATCGAAGTTCTTCTTCAACGCTGGGGGCGTCCTGTATGTGCGTGAGAACGACACGACGACGGTGCCGATCTCGGTGTCGCAGCGCGCTGAAGATGCGGGCACGCTTCATGGAGGCGTATTCGTGGGCGCCAGCGCAGATGGCTCGATCGTCTACTTCTTGAGCCCGTCCAATCTGACCGAAGCATCCGATACGCAGGCCCTCTACTCGCTGTACCGCTATGACTTCAGCACCGGGTTGCTAACCGACCTGACAGTCAGCTCGGCGCCCAGCGACGCTGAAACAGGCCCGCAGGTTCAAAGAGTCTTCCAGGTAACTCCAGACGGCTCCTACGTCTATTTTTCCGCTCGAGGCGCACTGGCTCCGGGGGCAACAACGTCAACGTCCAACGAAGTGAACTTCTATGTCTGGCATGAAGGGCAGGGCACAAGGTTAATTGCACGTGCGTTTAGTTACTATACGACAGCGCAGGGAAGTCCAAACGGCCAGCATTTTGCCTTCACGGCGGAATCGGCGCTCAGCTCCTACCACTGTGGCGGGTGTATCAGGCTCTTTGACTATGACTATGCGACCGCCCAGCTTCGCTGTGTGTCATGCGATCCCAGCGGCGCCCCACCGGTCGGGTTTGTGCAGGTCGGAGGACTCCCGAACGGCCCAGGCGTTGGCAGGTACCACCCCAATTTCGTTCTTGACAACGGCATGGTCTACTTTGAGAGCCTGTCCCCATTGGTTCCGCAGGACACCAACGGTCAGTACGACGTATATGAGTGGCAGGATGGCCGGCTGTCATTGATCTCACCCGGGACCGGCGAACAGCTATCAAAGTTCTCCGATGCGTCCCCGGATGGCAAGAACGTGTTCTTCAAGACCGGCAAGCAGCTGGTCGGCCAGGACATCGACGGGACCGTCGACATGTATGACGCGCGGATCGGTGGTGGCTTTCCCGCCCCAGTCGTTGCTGCGCCGTGCACCGGTACGGGTTGTCAGGGCGTGCCTTCGGCGCCTCCGATCTTCGCGACTCCGCCGAGTGTCACGTTCAACGGCGTGGGGAACTTCGAAGCCGCGCCAAAGCCGGTTACGAAGTCCAAGCGTGTCTCGCTGAGTCGCGCACAGAAGCTCGCTGCGGCACTGCGGACGTGCAAGCGCGGTCCAAAGAAGAAGCGGGCGACGTGTGAGGCGCGTGCGCGAAAGAAGTACGGCAAGGCGGCTGGGGCGAGAACGACCAAGTCGAGGGTGACCAAGAGCGACCGGAGGGGCAACTGATGCGTATACGGGGTTTGACGCTGGCGACGCTGGTCGCCTTTGCGATGGTTGGCCCTGCCTCCGCGGGTGCGTTTGGCATCACCGAATTCTCTGGGTCGCTGGCCGATCCAAGCGGCTCGTCCATGACTCAGGCCGGTTCGCATCCGGATCTGACCACGACGATCCAGTTCAACAGAAAGCAGGAACAGGGTCCGCAGGGTCCCTACGTGATGATCGAAGGCAACCCAAAGGAAATCGAAGTCAACCTTCCGCCCGGTGTGGTGGGTAATGCGCAGGCGGTGCCAGGATGCACCCAGGAACAGTTGAGGGGAGGTGGGCCCAATCCGGAATGCCCGCCCAACACTCAGGTCGGTGTGACGGAACTCTTTTTCTCCGCGGTCTTCGCCGCGAACGGTATTACTCAGCCGGTGCCGGTTTATAACATGGTGGCGCCTGTGGGGATGCCCGCACAGTTTGGGTTCAATCTGCTTGGGGTGCTCGTGTTCATCAACACCAGGGTGCGCGACGACGGCGACTACGGGATCACAGCAAATATCTCCGGTGTTTCACAGGCGCTCTCGCTTGGTGGTTCGAAGTTGACGTTGTGGGGTGTGCCGTCGGATTCGTCGCATGATGCTGCGAGGGGGGGTGTTGCGAGTACGGCTTCGCACGTGGCGTTTATGACGAGCCCGACGAGTTGTTCGTCTACGCCTCTGAGTTTTTCGATGCGTGCGGATTCGTGGCAGGCGCCGGGGGTGTTTTCTTTGGCGAGTTTTGATCATGATGCGAGTGGTGGTGCGTTGTTGATGAGTGGTTGTGAACGGTTGGCGTTTGAACCGACGATTAGTGTTGGTCCTGATACTGCTGTGGCGGACACTCCGGCGGGTTTGACGGTGGAGGTGAAGATGCCGCAGGATGGTTTGTTGAACCCGGGTGGGTTGGCGCCGGCGGATTTGAAGGACACGACGGTAACGTTGCCTGAGGGTGTTGCGATCAACCCCGGGCAGGCCGCTGGCCTGGTTGCGTGTCAGGCCGCGGATGATGGTGTGGGTGTCCCGGGTCCGGCGCATTGTCCGTCGGCTTCGAGGGTCGGGTCGGTAGAAATCACGACGCCGCTGCTACCCGACAAGCTCGTCGGCAGTGTGTATGTGTTGCAGTCCAACCCACCGAACTTGCAGCTGTTGGTCGCTGCCTCGGCTGACGGTGTGAACCTAAAGCTCGTCGGTGATGTTCATTTGGATGCTCGTACGGGCCAGCTGACGACGACGTTTGCGAATACCCCACCGACGCCGTTTACGGATTTCAAGCTCGCGTTTAGCGGTGGTGCGCAGGCAGCGTTGACGACCCCCACGTTGTGCGGGACGTATGCCTCGGCGTCAGACTTCACGCCCTGGAGCACCCCGTATGAGGCCGATCGTTTCTCAACGGACAGTTTTAGTATCACGAGTGGTGCTGGTGGTTCGGGTTGTGTGTCGCGGCTGCCGTTTGAGCCTGTGATGACTGCGGGTGCTACGACTGATCAGGCGGGTGGGTTTACGAGCTTCTCGTTGTTGATTCAGCGCGGTGATGGCCAGCAGCGCGTATCACGGCTGCAGTTCAAGACGCCCGAGGGGTTGTTGGGGATGATTAGCAAGGTGCCGTTGTGCGGGGAGACCCAGGCCGCAGCCGGTACGTGCCCTGCTGATACGCAGATTGGGCATACGATTGTGCAGGCTGGTCCTGGTCCGTATCCGTTGGTGGTGCCGCAGCCGGGTCAGCCGCCTGCCCCGATCTATCTAACTGGCCCGTATGCGGGTGCGCCTTATGGCCTGTCGATCGCGGTGCCTGTTGTCGCGGGCCCTTTCGACCTGGGGAGGATTGTGGTTCGTGCGGCGATTAGTGTTGATCGCAAGACCTCGCAGCTAACGATCACGACGGGAGAGCTACCGAGCATCCTTGACGGCATCCCGACGGATCTGCGGGCGATCAACGCGGTGATCGATCGTCCTGGGTTCATGTTCAACCCGACGAGTTGCGCGCCGATGTCCTTCAGTGGGACAGCGACCAGCACCGAAGGCGCAAGCGCCGCGCTCTCGAGTCATTTCCAGGTCGGGTCCTGCCGTAGCTTGACGTTTAAGCCGAGCTTCAGTGCTTCTACCTCGGGGAAGACCTCTAGGGCGAACGGTGCGAGCCTCGATGCGCGCATCGTCTACCCGACGGGCCCGTTGGGTCATAATCAGGCCTCTCAGCAGTCGAACATCGCGAAGGTCAAGGTCGACTTGCCGAAGCAGCTGCCGTCGCGGTTGACGACGCTACAGAAGGCGTGCACGGCGGCGACGTTTGAATCGAATCCCGCGAACTGCCCAGCGGCGTCAGTCGTGGGTGTCGCGAAGGCCGTCACACCGGTATTGCCGGTGGCGTTGAGTGGCCCCGCGATCTTCGTCTCCCACGGTGGGGAAGCGTTCCCCTCCCTAGAGGTCTTGCTACAGGGTGCTGGGGTGCGTGTTGATCTGACGGGCTCGACGTTCATCAGCAAGAAGGGGATCACTAGCTCGACGTTCAAGAGCGTCCCGGATGTTCCGATCACGAGCTTTGAGCTGTATCTCCCAGGTGGTCCGCACTCAGCGCTTGCGGCGAACGGGAATCTCTGCAAGACAAAGCTCGCGATGCCTACAGCGTTTGTTGCGCAGAACGGTGCGGAAATCCACCAGAGCACCCCGGTCAGTGTCACAGGATGCCCCAAAGCCAAGAAAGCAAAGAGAGCCAGCGCCAAGAAGACACGGGCAAAGGCGAGCCTAAGGAGGGCTAACTGATGAGGACCCCCAGGCAGCTCAAGATCGGCCTCACGGTACTCGCCGGGATGCTCGTGATACTCGCCCTCTCAGCGGTCTCTGCATTCGCCGCGGGTGAACCCGTGGTGGGTACCGAAGGCGCTACTGCGGTTACGAGGACGACGGCGACGGTGCATGGGTCTGTCAACCCCGCGGGCAGTTCTGTGACGGCGTGCGTGTTTGAATACGGCAGCGAAGCTGGGAACTACACCGAAACTGTCCCCTGTACCCAGCCCACGCCACTGACCGGAGAAGAAAGCCTCCCCGTATCGGCAACGCTCAACGGTTTGGTGCTGGCTAGTACCTACCACTACCGGCTGACTGCCTCTGGTGCGTTTGGAACTGTTCATGGCGAAGATCAGTCGTTTACGACGAACGCGGCGGTTGAAGGCCTCGCTACGCTCCCCGCGAGCGCGATCACCGCGAGCAGCGCGACGTTGAACGGGACGCTTGAACCGAACGCACTGGATACGCACTACCAGTTCGAGTACGGCACCAGCGAAAGCTACGGCACCTCAACACCCTCACAAGACGCCGGGGAAGCCAGCGAACCCGTCGCAGTGAGTGCTGCGCTTACTGGCCTTGTACCGAACCAGTTCTACCACTACCGATTGGTCGGCGAAAAGGTTCTTGGGAGTACCCAGGGAGCCGATGAAACGTTCACCACCACCCCGGTAGTCCCGCTAGTCGAAGGGTCTGGCTCAACGGTGTCCCTCAAGCGGACCCGTGCGCAGATCGTGTACACGATCAATACACAGAACAACACCAGCCGGTACCACCTGCAGTACGGCGCGAGCGCTAGCTACGGACAAACAACGACACCCGCAACAGTGCCCGCCGCAGTGGCTGGGGAAACGGTGTACATCAACCTGGAAGACCTCACCCCAGGCACCCTCTACCACTATCGCCTACAGGCAACCAACTCCGCCGGGAGCATCAACACACCCGACCAGACATTCACAACCAATCCCCCAACCCCGCCCGTCGTCGCTACAGGGTCCGCGAACACTGTGGGGCAGAACAACGCGACGATCACCGGTAGTGTCAACCCGCAGGGCGAGGCAACGACCTACGGCTTTGAAATCGGGACGGGTGAGGAATATGGCGCACCCACAGGCCTCGCGACAACCAGCAGCGGTGAAGAAACCGTCGGCCTCGCTCTCACCGGGCTACAGCCGGGCACGACCTACCACTACCGCATCACAGCAACCAACGCCGACGGCACCACCTACGGCAGCGACCAAACGTTCACGACCACGGGCATCGCGGTCCAGCTCACGATCCCGCCCGCCCCGCCGCTGATCACAACCCCCAACGTCACATTCCCCACCCTCACAGCCACCGCTACCAACCCGGCCACCAAGCCAAAGCCCAAAAAGCACACCAAGAAGAAGACCAAGAAACACCCCAAACACACCACCAAAAAGTAAAACCAAGCACCAGGGCCTGTTCGGATGACGCTGTACAGGGAAAACGCCTTCGGAGCGAGCGCGCGGGTCGGCGGCGCACGCTCGCTCAACGGGCCACACGGCCCGCCCCGCGAGCACGTCAGTGAGATCCAGCGCATGCGGATCATCGCCGCGATGGCCGAGGTCGCCTGCGACGTGGGTTTCCAGGCGGCAACGGTCGCGCGCGTGACCGCTCGGGCGGGGGTGTCGCGGCGCACGTTCTACGACCTCTTCGGTGACCGTACCGAGTGCTTTATGGCGGTCTTCGACGAGATCGTGATCCAGGCCGGGGCGCGGGTCGTCCCGGCCTACGAGGCTCCGGGCAAGTGGGTCGATCGGGTGCGCGCCGGGCTGTTTGCGCTGCTGGTCTTCCTCGACGAGGAGCCACAGCTGGCCAGGATTTGCGTGGTGCAGGCACCGGCGGTGAGCCCAGTGCTGCTTGCCCGCCGCGCCGAGGTGCTGAGTGCTTTGACCGCGGTCGTCGAGGGTGGTCGCGGCCTCGGTCGAGGTGGGTTTGAGCCCTCGTCGCTCACCGGTGAGGGTGTCGTCGGAGCGGTGCTTTCGGTCATTCACGCTCGTTTGGTTGAACCCGTCTCGGAGCCGCTGCGCGAGCTGCTGGGGTCGCTGATGAGCATGATCGTGCTGCCCTATCTCGGCGCCGGAGCCGCGCAACGCGAGCTGACCCGACCGGTTCCATCCGCGCCTCCAAGCGAGCCACGCCCGCACGGTGCGCCGGATCCGCTGGAGGACCTCGACATGCGCCTGACCTACCGCACGCTGCGGGTGCTGGCTGTGATCGATGCGCAGCCCGGGATCAGCAACCGCGGGGTGGCCGACCAGGCCGGGATCACCGATCAGGGCCAGATCTCAAGGCTTCTGGGTCGGCTTGAAAGCATCGGCCTGCTGGAGAACACCGGCGACGGCCACGTCAGAGGCGCGCCCAACGCCTGGCGGCTGACGCCGCGGGGCGCCGACGTTCAGCGAGCGATCAGCAGCGAGAGCGAGCTGGGCGCTCAGACAAACGGCAGCGGTTGAGCCTCAGTCGGCGCGGGACTCCTCGTCGGGCTCGCCGTAGACGGACTCCGTGGCCTCCTCGCCCGCTCCGGCATCGCGCATGATGCGCGAGGGCCTGTGCTGGTCGCCGTGAGAGGCATGCTCGATCAGTTCCTGCTCGGCCAGCTCGAAGCCCTCGGACTGTCCGCCGCCGGCCTCCTCCACCGCGCGGCGCTCTTCGCGTCGCCGTGCGCTAAGGCCGATGATCGGATCTGGGGTGTTGCTGTCGCTTGTGCTCATGGCTCGACTGTACCCCCTACAGAGCTTCGCAACCGCGCTTCTCGGCTGTAACAGACGCCTTTGACCAGAGGGTCTCGGTCACCGAGGGGCCCCGTCAAATAGAGGATTGGAGCCCCGCTGGGCGAACCACCCGAGAACGATGACACCAAGGGGGGGTTCTCTGAGAAGCGCGCTTCTGGTGGCGATACCCGTCGTCGTGCTGCTTGGCGCCGTCACACAAGCCCAGGCCGAGCCGGGCTGGATGCTGCCGCCCACCACGCTTTCCCCGGCGGCGCCCCTGGGCTGGCCTCCGGTGGTGGTCACCGACGCCGCCGGTGACACCACGGCCGTGTTCGCGACCGCCACCGGCTACAACCCCGGGGCTGAGACCCTGCTGTCCGCCGACCACCCCCGCGGCGGTCCGTGGCAGGCGCCCCTGACCGTGCCCTCGGCCGGCAACGCCGCCGGGGTGGTGCTCGCCGCGAGCGCCGCCGGCGATACCACGGCCGTCTGGGTGGATCGCAGCAACGGCGGCTCCTACCAGGTGTGGAGTTCCAGTCGCGCCTACGGGGCGCCGTGGTCCGACCCCGTTCGCTTTCCCCTGACCGGCGCCGCCTCCGACACGCTCGGCTCCCCGGGCGTGGCCGAGGACGCCCAGGGCAACGCGGTGGCGGTGTGGACCGAGAGCAACCAGCAGAACACCTCCACCTGGTTGCTTGCGGCCCGCCGCAGCAACGGTGTCTGGAGCGCCCCCAAGCGGCTCTCCGATGCCGGTGGCAAGGTCTACAACGAAAACCCCGCGCGCGTGACCGTGGACGGCGCGGGCGACTTCGTGGTTGCGTGGTCGCAGTTCCTCGCCCCCAGCATCATCTCGGTCGATGCCGAGGAGCTGATCGGCGGAGTCTGGGAGGGCGAGCAGACGATCGCCTCCGGCGGTGACTACCTGTACTCGGTCGCTCTCGGCGAGAACGCCGCCGGTGAGGCCGCCGTCGCCTGGGCCGATCTCCAGCGGGGATCCGTTCAGGCCGCCACCCTGCGAAACGGGGCGTGGACTCTGAACAGCCCGCCCGCCACCCACCTGTACGCCACCTGCGAGACGCCGCCGCCCCAGGCTGCCGTCGACGGCAGCGGCAACACGCTGCTCGTGTGGATCGGTGACACGGGGCAGGTGACGGCCGAGGATCTGTCCGCCGCGGGCGTGTGGGCGGCTCCCGCGCGCAGCATCTCCACGGTTCCCCCAGGTGGCCACGCCTCCGAGCCCCACCTCTCAGTTGACGCGGCCGGGGATGCCCTCGTCACCTGGACCGCCTACGACCCCACCACTGCCACGAGGTCCACTCAGGCGGGCCGGCGTGTCGCTGGGGGCAGCTGGGGCGCGCCGGTGACGCTCTCCGGGCCCGACGTGTACGACACCGGCGCAGCTCTGAGCATGGACTCGCAGGGCAACGCCGTTGCGGCCTGGGCCGACGCGGCGGCCAACGAGAACTATGAGATCCGGGCCGCCGGGTTCGAGGCCGCACCGGTCCTCGACAGCTTGCAGCTGCCGCTGCGCACCACCCAGCGCCAGAGCGCCTCCTTCTCGGCGGGCGCCAGCACCCCGTGGGCCGCCGCGGGCTCCGACCACTGGGACTTCGGCGACGGCAGCGCTGCCGAGGGCGCCACGGTCAGCCACGCCTACGCGCGACCGGGTACCTACACGGTGACGCTCACCGTGACCGACGGCCTGCTCAACCGGACCACGGTTACGCGGCAGCTGACGGTGACTTCCAGCCCTCAGCCGTACATGGGTGCCGCCGTCGGCGCGGTCGGTGCCCCCAATGACACCGCTCCGGTGGCGCCCGCGACGCTCGCTCCGGTCTACCTGACCTCGCACCGGCAGAGGCTCTGGATCGCACGCGGCTCACGGACGATCAACGCCGCGATCCACAACACGAACTCCTTCCCCGTCACCGGCACGGCCACACTGCTGGAAAGCCCCGCCGCGAAGCAGACGACGCCCGGCGGCGCACCCCGCGCGTTGGCGGGTCTGGTGCGCTTCAACCTGCCCGCGCACGCAAGCGCCCCGATCGTCTTCCGGCTGGGCCGTGGCGCCCTGGCTCGCTTACGCGCCCAGGCCCCGGTAAAGGGCCACGACCTGGCGCAGGTGCGTCTCTCGATCGGGGGCTCATCCGGTCAGACGGCTTCGGGGCTGGCCACCTACGCCTTGGACGGCCCCTCGCTGACCCGCGCTGTCAGCCTGCCCGCCGCCGGTGTCCGCCCCGGTTCTCCCGCGGTCGCGGTCGACCCCTGGGCACGCGACGCCTGCTGAGGTTAACCCCACCATCGATTCGGGGGTCAGCCGCCCTGCGTCGGTGGTGGACCGCACTGACAACCGTGACGCTTTCGGGCAGACTGGGCGCATGAATCCAGGAGACCTGCTCTCGCCTCCCGCCGTATCGGCGCCGGCCGACCCCGAGACCGACGAGACCGCTGCGGCGCAGACACCCGCCACGGCCGCCCTGCGCGAGGGTCCCGCTCCCGAGGAGATCCAGGAGCCGATCCTCGAGAACCTCGACCGGTTCATCACCGGTGTGATCACGGTGGTGCCGTTCCTGCTCGTCCTCCTCGCCGGCTGGCAGCTCTGGAACAGCGAGCTGCACTGGCGGGACATCGTCATCTTCCTGGTCATGTACATCCCCGTCGGGCTCGGCGTCACGGTCGGCTTTCACCGGCTGCTCACCCACCGGGCCTTCAAGACCTCGCCCTGGATGCGGGGGCTGCTCGGCATCCTGGGCACGATGTCCGTCGAGGGACCCCTGATCTCGTGGGTGGCCGACCACCGCAAGCATCACACCTACACCGATCGCCTCGGCGATCCTCACAGCCCGCACGTGGACCACGGCGTCGGCTTGAGGGGGGCGCTGCGCGGGCTCGGGCACGCGCACGTGGGCTGGCTCTTCAACCACACCCAGCGGGGGTCGCGCGAACGCTTCGCGCCGGACCTGCTGGCGGACCCGGTGATCAACTTCGTCGACAAGACCTTCGTGCTCTGGTCGTTGGTCGGGCTCGCGATCCCCTTCGGGCTGGGTGTGCTGATCGGGGGCACCGTCGACACCGGCCTTGAGGCGATGCTGTGGGCCGGGGCGGTCCGCATCTTCCTGCTGCACCACGTCACCTACAGCATCAACTCGCTCTGCCACTTCTTCGGCAATCGACGCTTTGCGACGGACGACGAGTCGACCAACCTGCTGTGGTTGGCGCCGCTGTCCTTCGGCGAGGCCTGGCACAACAACCACCACGCCTTCCCCACCTCTGCCTACCACGGCATGGGCCGCGGTGAGCTGGACATCTCCGGGATCGTGATCTCAGCCCTGGAGCGCGCCGGGCTGGTCTGGGACGTGCAGCGCATCAGTCCCGAGCGCCAGGCCGCCAAGGCGATCAGCCGGTAGGCCCGCTGCAAGCGGGCGTATTGCGGCCGCGGCTGGGCTGGGGCAAGAGGCTGTCGTGGGCGCTGCCGTCGCGGCTGGTGCCACGCCGTGCGACCATTGCGGGGATGAGCGAATCCGCGCCGCTTCCGGGTCAGGGACATCCGCGTGCTCTCTCGGCAGCTCGCACGCGCCGCTGGATGCCGACGCTCGCCGCGGGTCTGACGCTCGCCGAGTACCTGCGGTCGCTGGTGCCGCGCCTGGCGGCGCTGATCACCGTGCTCCTCCTGGGCATCTGGACGCTGGCGGGCCGCGGCTACTTCTGGCCCGCCTGGGCGTGGCTGGGTCTCGCGGTGCCCGTGATCCTCGATCTGGCCGCCCGCTGGGCCTGGCGCTTCCCACCCGGGGCCTCCCGCCGGGTGGCCGGCGTCTGGGGGTTGATCGGCGTCGGCGCGCTGATCCTGCTGCTCACCTGGCTGCTCACCAGCCTGCTGGCGGGGATCAACAAGTTCTGGCCCGCCTGGGCCCTGCTGGGTCTGGCCACCGCGGGCAGCTCCTACTCGATCTTCGCGTTGCACGACCGCGTGCTCGTGGCCCGGGGACGCCGGGCGCTGAGAGCCAGGATCGATCTGCTCACGCGCACGCGCCGCCAGGCGGTCGACGCCCAGGCGGCCGAGCTGCGGCGCATCGAGCGCGACCTCCACGACGGAGCCCAGGCGCGTCTGGTGGCGCTCACCCTACAGCTGGGGCGGGCCGAGCTGCGGGTCGAAGACCAGCCCGAGGTGCGCCGCCTGATCCACGATGCCCAGCGTGAGGCTCACCATGCGATCGCCGAGCTGCGCGACCTGGCGCGCGGGATCGTGCCGCCCCTGCTGGCCGACCGCGGGCTGTTGGCCGCCGTGCAGTCGCTCGCGGCACGCTACGGGCTGGGCACCACGATCGAAGCCGACTCTCACCGCCGCCTGGCCCCCGCCGTGGAGAGCGCCGCCTACTTCGTGATCGCCGAGGCGCTCACCAACACTGCCAAGCACTCGGGTGCGAAGCGCAGCTGGGTGCGCCTGGCCGACGACCATCGCGCTCTGATCGTGGTGGTGGGCGACGATGGCCGGGGCGGGGCCAACCCTCAGGGATCCGGGTTGGCCGGCCTGCGCGCCCGTGTCGAGGCACTCGACGGCATCCTCAGCGTGGCGAGCCCGCGGGGACGCGGAACCGTGGTGGAGGTGCGTCTCCCGTGCGGGTAGTGATCGCCGAGGATCTCGCCCTGCTGCGCGAGGGGCTCGTGGCGCTGCTGCGCGAGAACGGGATCGAGGTGGTGGCGCAGGTCGAGGACGGACCCGGCCTGCTGCGGGCGATCGCGGGGCACAAGCCGGACCTGGCGATCGTCGACGTGCGTCTGCCCCCGACCTTCAGCGACGAGGGGATTCGTGCCGCGATCGAGGCGCGGGCTCGCCAACCGCAGCTCGGGGTGCTCGTGCTCTCTCAGTACGTCGAGACCGCCTATGCGAGCGAGCTGATCGGAGACAACACCGCCGGGGTCGGCTACCTGCTGAAGGAGCGAATCGGCGACGTCAGAGCGTTCCTGGATGCGCTCCAGCGTGTGGCCGACGGCGGCACCGTGCTCGACCGTCAGGTCGTGACCCAGCTGCTGGTCCCGCACAACGGCTCGGAGCACGCGCTCGCGAACCTGACGGTGCGCGAGCGCGAGGTATTGGAGCTGATGGCCGAGGGACGCTCCAACGCTGCGATCGCCGAGAGCCTGGTGGTGACCCCGGGCGCGATCGAGAAGCACATCACGAACATCTTCGCCAAGCTCGACCTGCCCGCCTGCGAAGACGACCACCGGCGGGTGCTCGCGGTGCTGGCCTATCTGCGCGTCGCGCGCTAGAGGAAGGACTGGCCGAGCAGCCAAACCGTCGCGGTTGTGTCACGCTACGGGGCGTGAGCGAGCTTCCACCCGGCCCCACCGAGGCGCCCGTCAAGCAGACCCTGCGTTGGCTGGCGCGACCGATCGCGTTCATGGAGTCCGCCCGG
The DNA here is from genome assembly GCA_963813115.1 of uncultured Solirubrobacterales bacterium. Lineage (GTDB taxonomy): Bacteria > Actinomycetota > Thermoleophilia > Solirubrobacterales > Solirubrobacteraceae > Palsa-744. Next base: position 351,620 of record CAWEXS010000002.1, on the reverse strand, counting down.
CGGCGCTACGGCGATGCCTTCAGCGTGCGCTTCATGGGATTCGAGCGACCGATGGTGATGCTCTCCGACCCGGAGGCGGTGCGCGCGCTCTACACCGCGCACGAGCACGGCCTGCCGCCCGGGCGCACGGTCGCGCTGCTGCCGATCCTAGGGGCCGACTCGGTGCTGCTGTTGGAGGGCCGCGAGCACCTGATGCGCCGCAAGCTGATGCTGCCGCCCTTCCACGGCGAGCGGATGCGCTCGTATGAGTCGATCATGCGCGAGGTCGCCGAGCGTGAGGTCGAGAGCTGGCCCCGCGGGGAGACCCTGGCGGTCCATCCGCGCATGCAGGCGATCACGCTTGAGGTGATCCTGCGCGCGGTGTTCGGCGTGACCGACCCGGTGCGCGGTCGGCGTCTGCGCGAGCGCCTGCCGCTGCTGCTCGACGGGACCTCCTCCGTGGCTTTGCAGTTCCGGGTGCTGCTCTCCCGCCGTGTGGGTCGCGGCGATCCGCTGGAGTCCCTCCGCAAGGTCACCCTGGAGATCGACGAGCTGCTGCTGGCCGAGATCGCCGAGCACCGCGCCGATCCCGCTGCCGGTGAGCGCGAGGACATCCTCTCGCTGCTGGCCGGCGCGCGCTTCGAGGACGGCACGCAGATGAGCGATCGGGAGGTGCGCGACCAGCTGCTCACCCTGCTGCTGGCCGGTCACGAGACCACCGCAACCGCGCTGGCCTGGACGTTCGATCTGCTGCTGCGCCATCCGCAGGCGCTCGCGCGCCTGACGGCCGAGGTGGACGCGCGCGACGGCGACGCCTACATGCGCGCCGTGATCTCCGAGGCGCTGCGGTTGCGCCCCGTGGTGCCCCTCGCGGGACGGCGGCTGGCATCCGAGTTGAACGTCGATGGTCTCAGGCTTCCGGCCGGCACCGATGTGACGCCCGCGATCTGGCTCACTCATACGCGCGCCGATCTCTACCCTGAGCCCTTCGCCTTCCGCCCCGAGCGCTTTCTCGAGAATCCGCCGACCACCTACGGATGGATTCCCTTCGGCGGCGGTGTCAGACGTTGCCTGGGCGCCGCGTTTGCCGAGTTTGAGATGCGGGTCGTGCTCGAGACGGTGCTTGCGCGCCGGGCGCTACAGCCGGTCAGCATGCGCGCGGAGCGAATCACCCGCCGTAACGTCACATTCTCTCCTCGCCACGGTACACGGCTGCGCAGTGCGGCACGTGCACTAGCCTAGCGGCACCCTCACGCTGTATGTTGCAGCAGCGTGCCCCGGCTAGTTGAATTCAAAATGACCACATCGCGGGCAGCGGGCGCTCGCGCGGTGTGGCTCATATCTCTGTTTGTGACGCTCGCGCTCCTCCTCAGCGCTGACTTTGCGCAGGCCGCCTCATGGCAGGCGCTCGTTGTCAATGACCTCTCGACATCCAATTCGGTGAGTTTGGTTGACACCGGGTCCAAGCTCGCGGGCTCGCCCGTCGCGGTGGGTGACCTTCCGCTTGGGATCGCGATCTCGCCCGATGCTCGCACGGCCTATGTCGTCAACGCCGGGGCGACCGGCGCAAGCGGGCAGATCACGCCGCTGGATCTGACCACGAGCCCGCCCACGGCCCAGGCGACGATCGACATTCCGGGAAGTCCGGGTAACTTCATCGCGATTTCGCCGGACGGTCACAAGGCCTACATGAGCGACCCCCGTGACGGCAAGCTCTTTCCGATCGATTTGACCATCACACCCGCGACGGTGGGCGCAGCGATCGAAGTTGGCGGAAATCCCGAGGGGGTCGCCTTCTCCTCAACCGGCTCGACGGCCTATGTGGCGCAGAACGCCAACACCGCAGGCACGGCCGAGGTAGTTCCGATCGACGTCGCCACCGACACTCCGGGCACGCCGATCCTCAACGTCGGGCCCCATCCGTTCGCAATCGCCGTCACGCCGGACGGACAGACGGCCTATGTGACGGACAGCGCCGGACACGGCGCGGACAACCAGGTCTATCCGATCAACCTGTCCACCGCTACAGCCGGTGCCGGATTCACGGTGGGCAGCTCCGGGGGCGGGTCGAGCGAAGATAGCCTGCCCGGAATCGCGATCACACCCGACGGCGGCAAGGCCTATGTGACTGACTTCACCAATGGGACGGTCGTGCCGTTCGCGCTGCCCGCCCACACACGCGGCTCGCCGATCGCGCTGTCCGGAACGAGCCCCTACGCGATCGCGATCACCCCGGACGGCGACACGGCCTACGTGAGCGACGGGTCGGCGTCGGGTTCCACGGTCATCCCGATCGACATCGAAGCGGACACGGCCGGGAGCGCAATCTCGGTGGGGGACGCCCCGCGCGGCATCGCGATCACCCCCGACCAGGGGCCGACCGCGAACTTCACCGTGGCGGGCGCGCCGCCACGAGCGGCGACCGGTTTTGACGCTTCCTCCTCGACCGTGGCCTTCGGCTCGATCGCCAGCTACGCCTGGGAATTCGGTGACGGGGCCTCCACGACCACCAACGGTCCCACGACCAGTCACGTTTACGCTAGCGCCGGCACCTACACCGCGAGCGTAACCGAGAGCGACGGCCTCGGGATTTCGACGAGTGGCGAGGTGTTCACGGGGCAGACGGCGAGCATCTTCGGCAATCCACTGGCCACCACGAGCAAGTCGGTCGTGATCTCCGCCAGTGAGCCCGCGCTGTCGTTGAGTGCAAACTCGCTCGATTTCGGCACGGTCGGCGCGGGCCACACCGCGACGCAGACGCTGAAGATCTCCAACACCGGCAACGCACCGCTGCGAATCTCGACCTCGGCGATGGGTGGGCTGAACAGCTCGGCGTTCATCTCCGCCGCCGACGGCTGCACCGGCGCCACCGTGCCGGTCGGGGCGAGCTGCACGCTGGACGTCACCTTCGCGCCGATGACCAGCGGCACGTTCAGAGCACAGCTCGCGTTCATCGACGACGCCTCCGGCAGCCCCCACATCGTGGGCCTGAGCGGTGCCGCGATCTCCACCGGGGGGATCGCGGGCACGGTCACTTCGACCAACGGGAGCAGCGCCCCGGCGCCGCTGGCGGGCGTGACGATCCTCTTGTGTCACCCCGGCCTGCTCGACTGCAACACCTATCGCCCGGCCGCGAATGGCACCTACACCATTGCCAACCTCACACCGGGCGCCTACCACATCGAGTTCTACCCGCCGTCTGGCAGTGCGGATTTGAATGCCGCCATCAATGTCAACGTCCCCGCTGGAGCACCCACCGATGTCAGCCCGACGCTGCGCCGACCGCGCCATTTCCCTGCGGGTGTGACGACCTCCACGCCGGGCGGCGGGACCTATCAGGGAATTCCGGTGGTCTACGGCAACCAGCCCTACCAGCTCAATTTTCCGTTCGACGTCGATCCCGCGGCCACCGCGCTGAAGCCCGCTCCGCCGAGTCCATGTGTCTACTCGGTGCTCACCGTCGCGCTTGAATTCTCGACCGACGCGGGTGTCAACGGCGGACGGACCTACAGCTACCGCGGAACTCAGAAGCTCGTGATGGTGTACGACCGCAACGGCCCGCGCGGGTACACGTTCGAGACCGCCGAAGGCAACTATCTGCTCACCCCCACCGTCCAGGTGGTCGATCAGCAGGTGCCCGGCGGGGGGCGGGTCACCTGGTCGATCGTCGGGGGCGGCGCCTCGCTACAGGTCAGCTTCTCCGGCGCCGAGGCGATCTTCGGCGCCGACGGACTACAGGTGCACGGTGTGATCCACCAGCACGCCGACTTTAAGAACGCCTGGACCTGCGAAGTCAACGGCTCCGATGAAGAAGGCGGCGACGAAGGCGAATCCGAAGGCGAACAAGAGGTCGACCCCAGCGGCTTCGTGCGCTCCACCACCGGCATCCCGCTCCAGCACGCCCGGGTCACGCTGCAAAGCGAAGGGACCTCGCACAAGTTCACCCCGCTTCCCCGTGGCAAGCACTCGCTGTTCGATCCCGCCGTCAACCCCGAGCTGAGCGATCAGCTGGGCCACTACGGCTGGAACGTAGTCCCCGGCCGCTACCGCACCACCGTCAGCCACCCCAAGTGCGCAAGCGTCGTCTCGCGTACCGTCGTCGTGCCGCCGCCCGTCACCAACCTGTCCGTGCGCTTGCGCTGTCGCGGGCTCAGTCGTGCGCGCAGCGCGCTGGCGCTGAAGGTGCTCGGCAAGCCCCGTGCCGGGGGTGGAGCGCTGCTGCGGCTGTCGGTGCGCTCCCCGGGTGGCAAGCCCCTGGGCGAGGTGCGGGTGAGCGTCGGTCGCCGCGTGCTCACCGGGGTTCTCGGTGCGCACGGCGTGGCGCTCGTGGCCCTGCCGGGGCTCACCGCCGGCACGGTGGCGGTCAGGGCGAGTTATCTCGGCGACGCCCGGCACGCTGCGGCGAAGGTCAGGGCTCGTGTGCACGTGCTCGCGGCCGCGCCCCGCAAGCCGCTGCCCGGTCACGCTCCCCGGCGCTGAGCGACCCGCGCCAAACGGAGTGCCGGGCCTCGGGTCGGCGCTCGCCGGACTGCGCTAGTTGCGTCGCGGCCCGGGCACGCCCCGGAACTGGAACGGCGCCGCCTCGCGGCCGGGCTGGATGAACCAGCACTCGCCCACCATCTCGCCCGCGAACAGCCCCAGCACGGTCGCCGCGACCGTCTCGGCGGGGATGATGTCCAGGCCCGAGTCGATCAGGGAGCTGCGGAAGTCGGCGATCATCGCGGTCTCGGCGAAGCCCGGGCAGATCGCGTTCAGGCGGATGTCCTCCGGGGCGAGCGTCGGGCCCAGCGAGCGCACCAGGCCGACCACCGCGTGCTTGTTGGCGGTGTAGATCGGCTCCAGCGGAACTCCCGTGAGGCCCGCCAGCGAGGAGGTCGCCACGATCGCGCCGCCGCCCCGGGCGCGCAAGGCGGGCAGCACCGCATGAATGCCGAAGGCCACGCCGTCGAGGTTCACGCCCATCGCCCGCCGGTAGAGATCCAGGTCGAACTCCTCGCCCAGGCCACAGCCGCTGGTCACCCCGGCGTTGAGGAAGGCCAGGTCGAGGCCCCCGCAGCGCTTAGTGGTAAAGGCCACGGCGCGCAGGTCGGCGTCGAGGTCCGAGACGTCGGTCTCCACGAAGTGCCCGCCCAGACGCTCCGCCAGCTCGGTCCCGGCCTCGGTGTCGAGGTCGGCGATCACCACCTCGGCGCCCGCCTCGGCCAGTGCGATGCAGGTGGCTCGCCCCAAGCCGCTCGCCCCGCCGGTGACCAGAGCGACCTTGTCGCGCAGAACCGCGGGATCGGTGGGTGCAGTGGCTTCGACGCGTGCGGTGGGGTCGACCGGTGCGGTGGGGTCGACCGGTGCGGTGGGGTCGACCGGTGCGGTGGGCTCGATGGGTGCGTTGGGGTCGGTCATGGTTGCGCGGCGGCCGGGAGAAATATACGCCTGCGGCGCAGCGTCCCTCGGCTCAGGCGCGCGCGGATCGCGCGGTGCGGTGCTCCGGCGTCACGCCGGTCTCCGGCAGCGGCAGGTCTCCGCTCAGCAGACCCTCGGCGACCTCGGCCGGGATCGGCTTGCTCATCAGGTAACCCTGGGCCATGTCGCAGCCCATGCTGCGCACCGTTTCCAGCTGGCCCTGATCCTCGACGCCCTCGGCCACCGTGGCCAGCGAGAGCGCCTGTCCCACGCCGAGGATCGCCTCCAACAGCTCGTGGCTCTTGTCGCCGTCGGCCAGGCCCATCACGAAGCTGCGGTCCACCTTGAGGATGTCCACCGGCAGGCGCTGTAGGTAGGAGAGCGAGGCGTAGCCCGTGCCGAAGTCGTCGATCGCGATCCGCACCCCCAGGCGCCGGATCTCCTCCAGCACCTCGATCACCCCGTGGGCGTCGTCGACCAGCGATCCCTCGGTGATCTCGAGCACTACCCGCGAGGGCGCGACGCCGGTATCGGCCAGCGCCTCGCGCACATCGGAGAGCAGGCTGGGCGCCAGCAGTTGCACCGCCGAGACGTTGATCGCCATCGTCAGCGAGCGGGCCTCCGGGTGGTTCACATCCCAGGCCGCGGCCTGGCGCAGGGCCTCGCGCAGCACCCAGCGGCCGATCGGGACGATCAGGCCGGTCTCCTCCGCCAGCGGGATGAAGCGGTCCGGCGCCACCATTCCCTGGGTGGGATGAAACCAGCGGATCAGCGCCTCGAAGCCCTTCACGTGGCCGCTTGTGAGATCGAAGGTGGGCTGGTAGAAGAGGATGAACTCAGAGCGGTCCAGGGCCTCGCGCAGGTCGACCTGCAGGTGGAAGCGCTCGTGGGCCAACTCGTGCATCGAGGGCGCGAACACCTGTACCGAGTCCTTGCCCGTCGTCTTGGCCGCGTACATCGCGGTGTCCGCGTCGCGCAGCAGGTCGTGGACGCTGACCTCGCTGGCCGTGCCCATCGCCACGCCGATGCTGGCCGTCACCGCGTAGTCGCAGTCCGGCAGCTGTAGGCGTGGTCGCAACGCTTCGCCCAGGCGCTCGGCGAGCCGGCGGGCCTCGTCGAGTCCCTCCACTCCGTCGACCAACACCACAAACTCATCGCCCCCCAGCCGCGCCACCGTGTCCTCGCTGCGCAGCGTCGAGCCCAGCCTCCGGGCGACCTCGATCAGCAGCGCGTCACCGACCTGGTGGCCGAGGCTGTCGTTGACCGACTTGAAGCCGTCCAGGTCCACCAGCAGCACCGCCACCCTGGCGCCCGAGCGCGCCGAGCGCGCCAGCGCCTGCTCCACCCGGTCGGTGAACAGGGCGCGGTTGGCCAGGCCGGTGAGCGGGTCGTGGAAGGCCTGGTGCTTGAGCTGATCGGTGCGCTCCTTGACGCGGTGCTCCAGGTCGCTGGTGAGGGCGTGGTTCTCATAGACCACGATCAGCTCCAGCAAGAGGGCCAGCAGCACCACGGCGGCGCCGATCCCGAGCAGGACCGCCGAGGGGCCCATGCTCTTCCCGGAGAGCCAGTGCGCCAGCGCGGCGCCCAGACCCAGCAGGGCCGGCACGGTTGGGATCGCGGGCATCAGGTCGCTCGCTGCCAGCCGCCGTCCCCAGGTGTGTCGCCGCTCCCGCCGCACCGCGGCCATCGCGATCAGCACGAAGCCCGCCACCCAGCCGCTGTCGATCGGGTTGACCCCCGCGAACTGGGGGTCGCTGGAGGTGAGGTACCAGAACATCGAGTCCGAGACCGCCAGACAGGCAATTCCGAGCGCCAACAGGCCGAGACCCACGGGCGCGCGATCCCGGGCGCGCACCGCCACGAACAATGCGCCGGCCAGCGCCACCGAGTCGAGTACCGGGTAGGCGAGGTTCACGATCTGCCCAAACGTGGAGTCGCCGCTGGTCGCAAACACCGAGGCGATCGCCGCGCACCAACTGATCAGGAAGCAGCCCGCCGCGATCAGCAGTCCCTCGGTTGCGCCGCGCAGCTGGGAGAGGCGACCCGCGGGCGTCTCGACCATGCTCAGCAGACCACCCACCACGAGCACCGGGAAGGCCAGGAAAGCCGCGTCCAGCATCGAGGGCGCTTCGGGCGTGATGCCGAGCCCCACTTCGTAGACACACCAGCCGGTCTGCCCGATCGCCCAGGCCCCGGTGCCGCAGGCGAGCAGCAGCCAGGCTACGGTTGCCCGGTGGTTTGGCTCACCTTCGGCGAGCGCGGTGGTCCGCTCGCGGCGGGCCCTGACCGCACACGCGAGGGTGGCGAGCACGGCGGCGAGCGCCTCGCCGATGTCGTCGAAAGCCGTCCAGAACGAGGATTCGCCCGCGTTCGCGCTGACGAGCGCGGCGAACAGCAGGATCGCACCCAGCCCGAGGCCTTCCGGCAGGTGTCGGCGCACCGCGTCGCCACGGCCCGTTGCTGGGCTTGACCCTTCCGCCCCAATTAACATCAAAAATCCACCATGTGTTGTCGTCCTTGACTCCACGGCCGGTACGTCGTCCCTGACAAACCTCGCATCGGGCGCCTACAGCGCTAACTTGAGCGGCCGATAACCCGCCGACAGCGCCTGTCAAGGTAGTGCACCGCCAACCAGTAGTGGCGGAATGCCGGATTGCGGCTCTGGTGCAGGTGATAGCGGCGATAGATCTGCTGGATGATCGCCGCGAGACGGAATAGTCCGAATACTTCGTAGAACTCCCAGGCCTCGATCGGATGTCCAGTGCGGTGGGCGTAGTGATCCACCACCTCCCTGCGCGTGAGCATCCCCGGACGGTGGGTGGGCTGGCGTCGCAGCGCCTGCATGAAGCGACCGTCGTCGGCCTGCACCCAGTAGGCCAGTGCGCTGCCGAGGTCCATCAGGGGATCGCCCACCGTCGCCATCTCCCAGTCCAGCACCCCCACGATCCGGCCCGGGTCATCGGGAGCCAGCACCAGGTTGTCCAAGCGGAAATCGTTGTGCACCACGCACCTCGCCACGTCTCCCGGCCGGTGCTCGGCCAGCCAGCTCATGACCCGCTCGAAGGACGGCACGTTCCAGGTTCGCGCCGCCCGGTAGCGCTCCGACCAGCCCTCGACCTGACGGGCCACATAGCCCTCGCCGCGGTCTAGGTCGCCCAGCCCGGCGGCCTGCGGGTCGACCTCGTGCAGCTCCACCAGGCGGTCGATCGCGGAGTGGCACAGCGCGCGGGTGGCCTCGGCGTCGAGGCCCAACTCGGGCGGGATGCGGGCGCGCAGGATGGTGCCCCGCACGCGCTCCATCACATAGAAGTCGGCGCCGATCACCGCGGGGTCCTCGCACAGCGCCACCATCCCGGGCACGTAGGGGTACACCGGCGCCAGGCCCCGCTGGATGCGGAACTCGCGCGCCATGTCGTGGGCCGAGGCCGCCTTGACGCCCGCCGGGGGACGGCGCAGGATCAGCTCGGCCGAGGGGTAGCGCAGCAGGTAGGTCAGGTTCGAGGCCCCGCCCGAGAACTGGCGCACCTCGGGCGGTCCGCTCGTCGCCGCGACGGCGCTCGGGGCGTGCTCGGCCAGCCAGGCGTGGACCGCGGGGACGTCGAAGTCGTCCTCCTCCCGCACCGCGCCCGCGGCGTCGCCGGTCGCTGTCATCCCGCTGCGGTCATGGTTTGCCGCCTTCGCTCAGGACCGCCGTAGCCCGGACTCACCGCTCAGGAAGACCACTTGCCGCGCCCGTAGCGCGCCAGCTCCAGGCGCGCGATCACGCCGCGGTGAACCTCGTCGGGCCCGTCGGCGAGCCGCAGGGCGCGCGCGATCGTCCAGGCTCCCCCCAGCGGGAAGTCGCTTGAGAGACCCGCGCCGCCGTGCAGCTGGATCGCCATGTCCACCACCCGCTGGGCCATGTTGGGGGTGGCGACCTTGATCTGCGACACCGCCCCCAGCGCCTCGGGGGCCTGCCGATCCACGAGCCAGGCCGCGTGCAGCACGTGCAGGCGGGCCCGGTCGATCGCGATGCGCGCGTCGGCGATGCGTTCGCGGTTGCCCCCCAGGTTCGCCAGCGGCTTGCCAAAGGCCACCCTTTCGGTCGCGCGCGTGCAGGCCAGTTCGAGCGCCAGCTCCGCCAGTCCGATCAGGCGCATGCAGTGATGGATGCGACCCGGCCCCAGGCGAGCCTGGGCGATCGTGAAAGCCTGTCCGGCACCGCCGATGATCGCGCTCGCGGGCAGGCGCACGTCGGTGAAGGACACCTCGCCGTGGCCGCCGGGGGCGTCGAGAAAGCCCATCGTGTCGAGCATCCGCTCGACCTTCACCCCGGGGGTGTCCAGGGGAACCAGCACCATCGAGTGCTGGTGGTAGCGGTCGGCCTCGGGATCGGTGAGGGCCATGAAGATCAGCACCCGGCAGTTGGGATGGCCGATCCCGGTGCTCCACCACTTGCGCCCGTTGAGGATGACCTCCTCGCCGTCGAGCGTCGCGGTGGCCTGCATGTTGGTGGCATCCGAGGAGGCCACGTCGGGCTCGGTCATGCAGAACGCCGAGCGGATCTCGCCCGCCAGCAGCGGCTTCAGCCACTGCTCGCGCTGCTGCTCGTCGCCGAAGTGCAGCAGCACCTCCATGTTGCCGGTGTCGGGGGCGTTGCAGTTGCACACTTCACTCGCGATCAGCGAGCGGCCCATCAGCTCCGCCAGTGGTGCGTACTCGACGTTGGAGAGGCCCGCGCCGTGGTGCTCGTCGGGGAGGAACAGGTTCCACAGGCCCTCGGCCCGGGCCTTGCCCTTCAGCTCCTCCACCAGCGGCGAGACCACCCAGGGGTTGGCCTGGGAGAGCACCTCGCGGTGGTAGGCCTCCTCGTGCGGGGCCACCTCGCGCTCCAGGAAGGCGCTCAGGCGGGAAAGCAGCTCCCGGGTGCGGGGTGAATGCTCGAAGTCCACGTCAGGTCACGTCAAGTCAGGTCAAGGCAAATCGGAGGTCACGTCAATCGGTGCTCACGACGGGCACGAACTGCTCCGGCGCGATCCGCAGCCTACCGTGCCGCTCAGGCCGCGCGCACGTCCATCGTCAGGCGCTTGGCCTCGGGGTCGAAGGCCAGTGCCACCCCGAAGGCTTCCTCGGGGGCCAGTGCGGCGGCGTGGGTCCCGCCGCAGGGAAAGCTCGCCGTGCCCGCGGGCAGCTCGCAGGAGAACGTGCGTCGCTCCGCCAAGGCGCACACCCCCGGGGTGACCGCGATCGAGGGGCGCGAGGCGATCCATGCGCTCGCCGTCTCCGCCACGACCCGCGCGAGCGCCTCGGGATCGTTCAGGGCTTCGGCCGGAAACCCCGACTTGCGCATGTGCTTGCCGATTCGGTACGTGTCGAGCGACCCCCGCTCGTCGATCACGCTCGAGGTGATCGCGAGCGCGTCGAAGTCAGGGTTGCCCAGCGAGTCGTGCCTTCCCGGGTCCTTGCGCCAGACCTCGGCCAGGGCATGGTTGAGCGCCAGCGTGACCAGATGGCAGCGCGAGTGGCTGATCGAGAGTCGCTCGCGGTAGGCCTCATCGACGCTCACCCTCGCGTCGCTGCCCAGCTCCAGCGGGACGTCGGCGGGGGCTCGGTGCACCACGCACGCCACCGCGCCCGAATCCGGCTCGGGCGGGTCGAGCGAGAGCACCCCGGCCCCTGTGCCGTCGCCGCCGTGCAGGGACCCCTCGCTGCACGCGATCTCCACCACCGTCTCGCCGCTTCGCAGCGTGCAGCGGTCGGCGGGCTGGTCGGGCCAGCGGGGGCTCTCGGGATGGCAGGGCGTGCGGGCGAGGGCGAACAGGATCTCCGTGGGCGTGCGGGTGAGCGCGAGCACGGTCGTGTGCTCGCTGGTGGCCCCGCCGGGGTAGCTGATCAGTAGATCTGTCATTTGAGAATTTGCTTTGTCGTACGTGTCAGAAACGTAGACCTGGATCTGCACCCGGATCGACGGCCCCAAATACGCAGAAAAACGCTCTGTGCGGGTCCAGATCTAGAACCGTGGTGCACATCAAAATACCTTACTCGTGTTGATGGTTGAGATTTCCAAATTTGCCGCAATTCGATGAGCGCTCGACCCGACGCGGCGAGCGAGCGGTCCGCGCCGCCCCTCGAACCCCCCTCGGCCGCGACGGTCACGCTACCCCCGGTTTCCAACCGCGAAGCGATCGTGATGGGCGAGCGGCGGGCCAAGGTGGACCGCCTGCGGGCCGCGGGTGGCGAGCCCTATCCGCATGATTTCCCCGATCGCACGCTGATCGCCGCGATCCAGGCTGAGCAGGACCCGGCCAGGCTCGGTCCCGGGGATCACCCTGAGGCCTCCTACAAGATCGCCGGGCGCCTCACGGCCCAGCGCGGGCACGGCAAGACCACCTTCCTGGACATCCGCGATGTCTCCAGCCAGATCCAGGTGGTGGCGCGTGTGGATGTGGTTGGCGAGGATCTCTTCCAGCGCGCGCTGGAACTCGACCTCGGCGACGTGGTGGGCCTTCAGGGCTTCGTCTACGTCACGCCCCGCGGGCAGCTCTCGTTGAGCCTCGAAGGGATCACGCTGCTGGGCAAGGCTCTGCGGCCACCGCCCGCCAAACACCACGGGCTGGAGGACGTCGAGACCCGCTACCGCCATCGCGAGCTTGACCTGATCGCCAACGCGGACACCCGCGAGCTGTTCAAGACCCGCGCCCGCACGATCCACGCGATCCGCGACTGGATGAACGAGCGCGAATTCATCGAAGTCGAAACGCCCGTCCTACAGATGCTCGCGGGTGGCGCCAACGCGCGGCCGTTCGTCACTCACCACAACGCGCTCGATCAGGATCTCTCGCTCACGATCTCCGGCGAATTCCACCTCAAGCGCTGCGTCGTGGGCGGTCTGGAGCGGGTCTACATGCTCGACAAGTGCTTCCGCAACGAGGGCATCTCGCACAAGCACTCACCCGAGTTCACCCTGCTCGAGTGGGAGATGAGCTACGCCGACTACCGCGACGTCTACACCTTCATGGAAGCGCTCGTGATCGGTGTGGCCGAGCAGGTGCTGGGGAGCACCACGATCGTGCAGGACAGCGGCGAGACGATCGAGCTGGCCGGTCCCTGGCGGCGGGTCTCGATGCGGGAGGCCATCTCCGAGCGGGTCGGCCTGGACGTCGAGAGCGCCAGTCGCGAGGAGCTTGTCAAGACGCTCGGCGACCGTGTGCCCACCGACGCCCGCCGGGGACAGCTCACGGCCGCGATCTACTCGAAGCTGGTCGAGCCGCACTTCGTCCAGCCCACGATCATCTACGACTTCCCCGTCGAGTTTCACCCCGTGGTCAAGCGTCACCGGGAGCTGCCCGGCATGATCGAGCACTTCGAGATGGTGATCCGTGGAATCGAGGTCGGCAGCGGCTCCTCAGAGCTGAACGACCCCACCGAACAGCGCGAGCGCTTCGTCGACCAGCGCAACCACCGTCCGATGGACGAGGGTGACGAGCCCTATCCGGGCGACGAGGAGTTCGTGCGGGCCATGGAGTACGGCATGCCGCCGCTCGGCGGCGCCGGTATCGGCATCGACCGTCTGCTCGCGATCTTCACCGGCCGCGAGACCCTCCGCGAGGTGATCGCGTTTCCCGCCCTGCGGGCATCGCGGTAGTCGCCCCGTCAGATGTCTGTGAGCGCTCCGATCGACAGCTCCGCCGCGGCGCGGGTCGGGGCGCTGCTGGCACGCACCAGCTTTGCCGAGCGCGTGGAAGTGGCGCGCAGGGCCGGCTTTGCCACCTATCAGCCCTGGCCGCTGGGCGACGACGATCCACCCGAGGGGGAAACCGCAGGGGGACAGCTCGGCGTCGGCGGCGCGACCCCGGGCCCGGCCGGCAAGGCGGGTGTCGGTGCGGCGCTCTTCGGGCTCCTGCACCACGGTGGCGCCGAGCGCGGGGGCTTTGACGCACAGCTCTGGGCCGACCTCTGTGCGCTCGGGCTGGCCGCGCCGGACGGTGCGCGGGGCAAGTGGGAGCTGACCGCCTACCGCAGTCTGATCGCCGCCCGCGACCGACCGCACGGCGGCCGGCGCGGGCAGGTTCACATCGGCGAGGACTCCCTGCGCTTCGCCGAATTCATCATGGGGGTCGCGCCGCGCGGGATCGCGCTCGATGTCGGCAGCGGCTCGGGGATATCGAGCGTTGCGCTGGGACGAACCTGCTCACAGGTGCACGCGATCGACGTGGTTGAGGAGTGCCTGGATGCCACAGCGCTCTCGATGAGTCTCAACGGGATGGGCGCCAAGGCCGTCGTCAACTACGCCCAGCTGGACGCCTTCGAGCCCAGCGTCGCCTTTGACTGCGCGATCGGCAATCTGCCCGGCGTGCCGGTGCCGCCCGGTCTCACCTACCCGCCCGACGGGGCCGGGGGACCCGATGGGCTACAGCTGATGCGGCTTTTCCTGGAGCGCTGCCAGGATTCCTTGGTCAACGAGGAGGCCACCGTGATCATGCGCTTTCAGAGCCTCGGCGACGAGCGGGGTCCGTTGCTGCTGGATGAGCTGCGCGCGCTGGCGCCGCGTGCGCGCTGGGACATCTCGGTCATGACCGAGAGCCGCATCCCGGCCGAGGTGAGGGCCGCCCTGACCGCCCACCACGCCCTGCCCGTCAATCCCGGGGCCGATCCCCACGAGCTGCTCGGGCGCACCGACGCCCACCTTGCCGGGACCGGTTATGGCGAGTACTACGCTTCGACCCTCGTAGCCCGTCCCGGCGGCGGGTCGGTGACCTACAACAACCTCTCCAGCCCCAGCCTGATGCACCGTCCCTTCGGACTCATCGGCGAACACGAGCTGGGCCGTGACTTTCCCACCACGATTGTGCCCGCCTACTACGGCCGCGCCCACGACCTGCCCGACAGCTTCTGGGAACTCGGCTCGCTCGCCTACATCTACGAGCCCGTAGTACGGCTGTCTTCGATCCTCGACCGGCTGCGAATGCCCACCACGCTGGTCGACCTCGTCGAGTGGGTGTTCGCCGACGAGGTTGCGCGCGAACCGATCCGCGCGCGCTTCCTGCTCGTGACGATGGAGCTGATGCTCGGCTGTCTGATCGAGCAGGGCATCGTCCACTCGGTCGCCTGAGCGGCCCACGGCCTGGGCGCCGGGAACCCCCAGCCCGCGACCACCCGTCCGCGTCTCCCCGACCGCGGCCCCGCCGGTACAGTGGAGTCCTAGAAACGAAGGCGTGTATTATTTCGGGCGACGTCGGCGCGACGGAATCGCGGAAGCCGAATATCGGGGAGGCAGGATGGTCAAGTACGGAATACTTGGGCTCTTGATCGAACGCCGTGGCTATGGCTATGACCTGGTTCAGCGGCTTTCCATACGTCTCGGTCCCGCCTGGGACCTGAGCCGCAGCGCCGTCTACGCGGCCCTGGACCAGCTGGAGGGCGACGGACACGTGCGCTCCTTCATCCGCGGCGATTCCGGGCGCGGTTCCGCACCCGGCTCCGCGCCCGGCGTGCGGCGTGTGGAGCGCGTCATCTACGAGCCGACCGAGCACGGCGTCGCCGAGTTCCACCGCTGGCTCGCGCAGCCGATCGCCCGCGCCGAGCCGGTGCGCTCGGAGCTTTACATGAAGATCGCCACCTCGGGCATCGATCAACTGCCGGAGCTGCTCGACGCCATCCGCCAGGAGGAGCAGGTCGCCCAGCGTCGCCACGGGGAGTGCCTGGAGGCGACGCGGATGCTCGCCGTACACGATCAGGGCGAGGCAACCACCTCCTGGAGCGCCGCGGGCGCTTCGTTGATCAACGCGGCGGCCACGGTCCGGGTGGAGGGTGAACTCGCCTGGATTCGCTCCGCGCGCGAGCTGCTGGAGCGCATCAGCCGCACCGGCGAGGTAGCGCTCGACGACAGCGCTAGTCAGACCTGAATAGTCAGGCCAGACTTACGAGCGGGGGGGCCTTGGCAGTAGCTTGGGCCCAGAGGTCGGCTTTACCTGAATCTCGGCCTCCACTCAAACTTTCTGCCGGGGGGTTGGATATGCGTTCGCATGTGCGCTTGGTCTCGCTGTTGTGTTGCCTGCTAGTTGGTGCGGGGTGCTCTCAGTTCGCGTCCGCCGTCGCTGCCGGACCCTTCGCGCAGGGCGCCACCACGGGTGGTGGGATGTTTGACTCCTCGCTGACCGTGCCCGCGATGCAGCTGCTCGACGGGGGCCGTCAGAAGCGCGCTGCGCGCGCCGCGCTGAGGGTCAGTCTCGACCGGCGTGCTCTGCGGCTGCGCTCGCGCGACGCCTACAGGGGTCTCAGCGCTCAGCAGGCCGCGGCGTTGGCACGCAGCGCCTACCCGACTGTGATCGACTCACCGGCGACCGAGGCAGCCCCGCTGCCCCCCGGCGCGCGCGTGGAGGGCTACACGGGGGCATTCAGCGAGCGCATCGCGCTCCCCGGCAACAAGCACGAGATCGCTGACTCCCTACAGCCGCTCAGCGCGCCCACCTCCTCGGGCAAGCGTGTGGCGATCGACCTGGGACTGGTCGACCGCGGTGGCTCCTACGCACCCGCGCATGCGGCGGCGCCCGTGAGCATCCCCAAGCAGCTGGATCAGGGCGTGAGGCTCACCGACAGCGCCATCGCGATGACCCCCGTCGATGCCCAGGGCACGCCCCTGAGCGCCGGCGTCGGCAGGCTCGTGGGCGCGACCACGCTCTTCGCCAACTCCCAGACGGACGCCGATACCGTCGTCAAGCCGCTCCCGGGTGGCTTCGCCGAGGACACGATGCTGCGCTCTGCCGCAAGCCCGCAGCGGCTGGCCTACCGGCTGACGCTCCCCGACGGTGCACGCCTGCGTCGCGACGCCCGCAGCGGGTCGGTGCGCGTGATGCAGTACGGACGGCAGATCGCACTGGTGGCGCCCCCCAGCGCCCATGACGCCGACGGCACGACCGTGGCGCTGTCGATGCGGCTCGCGGGCGACACGATCGTCCTCGACGTCAAGCATCGGGCGGGCGACTATCGCTACCCGATCGCGGTCGACCCCGAAATCGCCGACTCGCTGCTGCTCGTCAGCAGCGCCGGCAACTGGTGCAGCCAGAGCGAACGGGGCTGGTGCTTCACCTCCAACTCCATGTGGTTCCAGCCGTGGCGCCCCGGCGGCGCGCTCGGCGACATCGACACCGGCTCGGTCTATCAGGCGGGCGAATACGGCGCCTGGAACTACATCTCGCGCGGCGCCTCGCACATCAACGGCTTCTGGTCGGTGACGCAGGCGGCCAACCCCTACCCCGACCAGGCCGACAACCTGCTCGCGATCGTCGACACGGGTGGCTATGAGACCTCCCAGTGGGTCGGCTACACCTACGCCTCGACCGGAATCCTGGTCTGCCCCTACAGCAGCTGCGCCGGTACCTCCGGCGCCAACGGCAACGTGGCCTTCTTCGAGCAGTACGCCACCGCGGGGGCCTCCTACGTCGAAACCCAGATGACGGCTGCCACGATCTACCTCAACCAGACGGCGGGCCCGACCGCGAGCTTCGACACGGCCGACGCGACGATCGTCGGTCAGCCCAACGCGCTGCACAACACCTGGGTCAGCGCCGGCACGATCAAGTTCACCCTCAACGACCCCGGCATGGGCGTGTACCAGTTCAACCTCGAATCGCCGGGCAACCCGAGCTGGACCCCCACGCTCGCCTGGGGTGTGCACCCGGCGAGCAACTGTCTCGGCTACCAGTGCGACCAGGAAACCAGCTACACCGCGACAGTCGCGAATCTGCCCGAGGGCATGAACACGATCAAGACCACCGTCGGCAACGCCGTGGGTCTGACCAGCTTCGCGACGGCGCCGCTCGGCGTTGACAAGACCGTGCCGAGCGTGACGGTGGCGGGCGTCACCGAAGGCCAGCTGATCGGCGACGGCAGCTACCACATCGAAGCCACCGCGAACGACGGCACCGCCCCGACGGCCAGCTCCGGCGTGGCATCGGTGAGCATTGCCGTCGATGGCCAGCAGGTCGTGAACAACACCTCGGGCTGCACGCCCGGGCCCTGTCAGCAGCTGACCGACTACCAGCTCAACGGTCGCGAATTCGGCCAGGGTCCGCACGCGGTCGTGGCGACCGTGACCGACTACGCCGGCAACGTGGCCTCGAAGACCGTCAACGTGAACGTCAACGAGGGCTCGGCCGTGGCCGCCGGTCCCGGCAAGGTGAACACCACCACCGGCGAGTTCAGTCTCTCGGCCACCGACGTGAGCATCAAGAGCTTCGGCACGGACCTCACGGTCGGGCGCGCCTATGACTCGCGCAACATCTCCAGCAGCGCGACCTCGGTGCTGGGCCCCAGCTGGCGCTTGTCCTACGGCGGCATGGAGAGCCTCTCGGTGTCCGGCAACGTGGTCGTGTTCACCGACGCCACCGGTCACCACGTGACCTTTGGCCCCGGCCTGGTGCCTCCGGCGGGCTACAAGGATATGAAGCTGACCCAGGCGAGCGACCCGGTGAAGGGGATCCTGTACACCCTGACCGACTCCTCGGGCAACGTGACCACCTTCGCGCAGACGATTCCCTTCATCGGCCCGGGGCTGCCGTGGGTGCCGGTCACCCAGACGGGCACGGCGGGGTCGGACACCACCAACTACACCTTCGAACTCGCCGGTCTGGATCGCCCCACGCGCGCGTTGGCTCCGGTGCCCGCCGGGGTCTCCTGCTCGCCGACGCTGACCAAGGGCTGTCGGGCGCTGGGCTTCAGCTACGGCGTCAGCACGACCGCCACCAGCGAAGCGCCCGCGGGTTGGGGCGACTACGCCGGTCGCCTCAAGCAGGTGACGTTCACGGCGTGGGACACGGCGACCTCGGCGATGAGCACCAAGGTGGTCGCGCAGTACTCCTACGACTCCGCCGGGCGTCTGCGCGCCGAGTGGGATCCGCGCATCTCCCCGGCGCTGAAGATGACCTATGGCTATGACGCCGCGGGGCACGTCACCGCGATGTCGCCCCCCGGCCAGGAGCCCTGGGCGTTTGCCTACTCGTCAATCGCGGACGATGCCAACACCGGTCGCCTGGCCTCGGTGACCCGCCCGGCCGCGAGCGTCGCGCTGGGCAACGGCAGTGCCCCCGCCAACACGGTGCTGCCGGCACTCTCGACCACCAGCCCCACGATGGGGACCAACCTCAGCGTGACCACCGGGACCTGGAGCAACAGCCCCGTGGCCTACTCCTACCAGTGGCAGGACTGCGAGTCCGGCGGGGTCAACTGCACCTCGATCGTGGGCGCCACCAACCACACCTACACCCCGTTGGCGAGCGACGGCGGCTACTACCTCGTGGCGCGGGTCACGGCGATCAGCGCCGGCGGCGCGGTCACGGTTGGCTCCGCGGCCAGCAACCAGGTGCCCTCGGCCGCCCCGACCTACTCGGCCCAGTTCGGCTCCGCCGGCTCTGGCAACGGGCAGTTCAACAAGCCGCGGACGGAGGCGATAGACGCGTCGGGCAACCTCTGGGTCACCGACGGCAACAACAATCGTGTCGAGAAGTTCTCCGCCGCGGGCGCCTTCCTGGCGAGCTATGGCTCACTGGGAACCGGCAACGGGCAGTTCACGGGGCCGATGGGCATCGCGATCAACACCGCCACCGGGAACGTGTACGTCGTCGACCAGGAAAACAATCGCGTCGAGGAGCTGTCATCCGCGGGTACGTTCATCCGCAGCTTCGGCAGCGCCGGCACCGGTGCCGGCATGTTGAGCGCCCCGGCGGGCATCGCGGTGGACCCGAGCGGCAACGTGTGGGTGGCGGATTTCAACAACAATCGTGTCGAGGAGTTCTCCGCGACGGGCATCTTCATGCGCACCCTCGGCTCGGCCGGGACCGGCGACGGGCAGTTTGCCAACCCGCTCACGATTGCCTTCTCCGGGGGCAACATGTACGTGGTCGACTACACCAACAATCGCATCCAGGAGTTCTCCGCCGCGGGTGCCTTCATCAGGAAGTGGGGCTCGTTCGGCGGCGCCAACGGTCAGTTCAATCAGCCGTTTGCGATCGTGACCGATCCGGGCAGCGGTGACCTCTACGTCTCCGATCGCGCCAACAACCGCGTGCAAAAGTTCACCCCGAACGGCGTCTACCTGAATCAGGTTGGCAGTGCGGGCAGCGGCAACGGTCAGTTCAACCAGGTCAGCGGGCTCGCCGTTGACTCCGCGGGCACCGTGTACGCTGCCGACCAGGGCGGCAACCGCATCGAGAAGTTCACGTTGAGCCTGCCCACGACCGAGCCTCAGCAGGCCGCGCCGACCCCGGGGACCTCCTCGGTGTTGACGATGGCCTACCACGTGTCCCTGTCCGGGGGCAGCGCGCCTTATGCGATGGGCAGCTCCGACGTCGCCACCTGGGGGCAGAGCCAGGTGCCCACCGATGCGACTGCGATCTTCCCGCCCGATCAGCCCGTGGCGAGCCCGCCGGCCAACTATCAGCGGGCGGCGATCTACTACATGGACGCCAACGACCGCACGGTCAACGTGGCCGCTCCCGGCGGTCGCATCACGACGAGCGAATTCGACGCCAACGGCCAGGAGATCCGCAGCCTCAGCGCGATCAACCGCCAGCGCTCCCTGGAAGCGGGCGCCGGCTCGGCGGCCAAGTCGCACCTGCTCGACATCCAGTCGACCTACAGTGCCGACGGCATCCAGCTGCTCACGGTGCTGGGCCCGGAACGCACCGTGCAGCTCGCGGCGGGCACCCAGGTCCAGGCCCGTCACCGCAAGGCCTACATCTACGACCAGGGTGCTCCGGGTGGTGTCACCTACCGCTTGATCACGAGCTTCACCGAAGGCGCGCAGATCTCAGGGCAGCCCGAAGCCGACATTCACACCAAGACATATTCCTACAGCGCCCAGAGCAACTACGGCTGGACCAATCGTGTGCCCACGTCGAGCAAGACCGACTCGGGTGGCCTGAACCTGGTCACGACCTCGGTCTATGACACGAGCACCGGCAACGTGACCGAGATCCGCAAGCCGGCCAACGCCTTTGGGGGCGATGCCCGCTCAACGCAGATCGTCTACTACAGCGCCGCGGCCAACGCGACGGTGCCGGCCTGCGGCCTGCATCCCGAGTGGGCCAACCTGCCTTGCCAAACCCAGCCCGCGGCCCAGCCCGGCACGGCCGGACTGCCTGCTTTGGCGCTGCGGACCTACACCTACAACATGTGGAACGAGCCGTTGACGACAAAGGACACCAACGGCGCCACGATCCGTACCGTGACAGACGTCTACGACGCTGCGGGACGTCCCCAGACCGATTCGATCACCTCCACGATCGGCACGGCGCTACCCACCACGACGACCACGTATGACCCCGAACAGGGGGCGATCGCGACGCAGAGCACCACGGTTGCCGGCACCACCAAGACGCTCACCAGCGTCTACAACAAGCTCGGACAGCTCACGGGCTACACCGACGCCGACGGCAACGCCGCGAGCTACACCTACGACATCGACGGCCGGCGAGCCACGGCGAATGACGGCAAGGGCACCCAGACCTACACCTACGACGCCACCACCGGGGATCTCTCCACGCTCGTGGACTCCGCCGCCGGCACCTTCACGGCCGGCTACGACGCCGGGGGCGAGCTGACCTCGCAGGTCTATCCCAACGGCATGACCGCAACCAGCACCTACGATGCCGCGGGTGAGCAGGTCGGCCTGAAGTACGTCAAGACCAGCAATTGCAGCTCGAACTGCACATGGCTGGATGACCAGGTGACGCCCTCGATCCATGGTCAGTGGCTGAGCCGGACGGGCACGCTCTCCAGTCAGGCATACAAATACGACACCTCGGGCCGGCTCACCCAGGTACAGGACACCCCCGCCGGACAGGGCTGCACGACGCGCATCTACGCCTATGACCAGGACACCAACCGCACGGGGTTGACCACGCGCGCGCCCAACGCCGACCAGTCTTGCGACACCACCGCGGGGCACGGGACCACAGCCGCGCACACCTACGATGTGGCGGATCGGCTCACCGACGCCGGTGTCGTCTACAACGATTTTGGTGACATCACGACGCTGCCGGCCGCCGACGCGGGTGGCAACGCGCTCACGAGCACCTACTACGCGGACGACACGGTGGCCAGCCAGACCCAGAACGGTCTCACGGTCACCTACAAGGTCGACCCGAGCGGGCGCGTGCGCGAAGAGGTCTCTAGCGGCACCAGCAGCGCCACGACGCTTTCGCATTACGCCAACAGCGGGGACAGCCCGGCGTGGACGATCGACGGCGCAGGCACCTGGACGCGTTTCATCCCCGGGATCGCCGAGGGCATGGTGGCCAGTGTGCAGAGTGGCCAGCCGGCGGTGCTGTCGCTGCGCAACCTGCACGGCGACATCGTGGCCACCGCCTCGTTGAGCACGACGGCCACATCGCTGGTCTCGACCGGCGACACGACCGAGTTCGGAGTGCCACGCACCGCAAGCCCGGCTCGCTACTCGTGGCTGGGGGCAGCCCAGCGTCCCACGGAGTTGGCCTCGGGCGTGGTGCAGATGGGTGCGCGCAGCTACGTGCCCCAGCTCGGGCGCTTCATGCAGGTCGACCCTGTGGTCGGGGGCTCCCCCAACGACTACGCCTACACCTTTGGTGACCCGATGATGGAAAGCGACCTTGAAGGCAGCGCCTCGCTGGGCTGGTTGGAAGCGATGCAGGCGAGCCCGCCGAACGTGCCCGCTCCCCAGGAACAGATCGACCCCTATCAGCCGGAGCCGACCTATGACGACGGTTCGGAAGCCGTCGGGACCCCTGGACCGAGGGCCGCTCACTCGCTGCGCGGCGGCCCGATCGCAGGAATTGCCGGGTTCAACCCGTTGAAGTTCTTCAAGAAGAACTTCAACCGTGCCGTCAACGGCTGCTACATCACCTACAACCCATTCCTCTGCGGTGAGAACGCGGTGGACAGCCTCAAGCACGACTTCGGCATCAGCAGATCGATGGGGCGCTACATCGTCCGTCACTTCAAGGCCAGCTTCAACACCGTCGTGGGGCTGATAAAAATCGCCCATGCAGCGGCGGACTGTTACATGGGCGGGCGCGCCGCGGTCCAGGAGGTTATCCCGGCACTCAACTCGCTGGAGCCGTTCCCGGCGCTCTACAGCACGCTCTATCTCGCCACGTTCGCGATCGGGTGCACCGAGGAGATGCAGACCAGCGCGTGAGATTCAGACCAGCGCGTAGGCGCTTCGCCGGCTCGCGCCCGCCGAACAGCCGGCGCGAGTTCTCACCGCTCAGACGGTGCGGATCCTCACGTCCCGGCCGGCGGCGCGCAGCAGCCGGTGGATGTCCGCGGGGTCGCTCGTGATGATCGTGTCGCCGTCCCGGGTGCACATTGCTATGGCAGCGTCGGCGATGTCGCTCGTGCAACTGCCGGCGAGCAGTAGGCCACAACGACGGGCTGCCTGAGGGTCGAAGGGGTGCTCGAGAAAGCCGGTCAACGCGCGGGTGAGTCTTGCCTGACGTGGGGGATCGCGCCAGACCTGCGCCACACAGGCGGAGGAAGTGACCGCCTCGATGCCGTCTTCTGCCGCCGCTGCCAACATCGCGGCAACCGCACGATCGCCGCGCTCCAGCGAGATCAGGCCGCCGGCGTCGAAGACGAGGGCAGCCATGCCCGGGCCTCATCAAGCTCGCGGCGGGTAAACGGGCCGCCGGTCGCCTCGGCGATCTCCTCGGCAACGGCGCGTAAGGTGGCGGTGCGTAGGCGGGTCGCCGCCGCATCCGCAAGCCAACCGGAGACGCCCTCTGGGCCGGCGGCATCGCGTACGCGCCGGTAGAGGTCGTCGTCAATGCTCACGCTGATCTTTGCCATCACACAATGGTAGCACCAGCGGTACTACCATATCGGGGTCGCTCGCGATGATCGTGTCGCCGTCCCGGGTGCACGTTGCTATGGCAGCGTCGGCGATGTTGCTCGTGTGACTGTCGGCTGGTCGGCCCTCACCCCTTGATCGTCTTCGACGTCCCGAGCACCGCACCGGCGGCGTCGAGTGCCTGCACCGCCACGTAGGGAGCGGCGGCCGGGGTGGCGAGGGCGGTCTCAAAGCCCGTCCTGGCGGCTGTCGCCACAGGCGTTAGCGCGCTCGGGCCGGCCCCGGCCAATACTCGCCAGCTCGCCACGTTCGTGGCTCCGTTCCAGCTTGCGTACACCGTCACCGGAGCCGTCGTACTGCTCGGGGCGGCCGCGATCGAGGGTGCGCTGGGCGGGGTGCCGGTCCACTGGAAGCGATAGCCGCGGTAGGACTGCTCCTTGGCCGGCATGTGCGCGTCGAACAGCAGCTGGCCGGTCGGGCTGAACTCCGAGAAGTACGGCAGCGCCCCCCAGCCGAGGAACGCGTCCCCGTTGGCCAGGGTCTGGAAGTTGCCCTGGCTGCCCGCCGACAGGGCCGTGGGATGCTCGAACTGGCTCACGAGCGTCTCGGTAGCGGTCTGTTGGTTTACCGCCACCACGATCCCCCGCGACTGGGGGTGGACCTTGGGCACCCCGCCGTTGTCAAAGATGCTGATCGTGCCGTTGGGCCGCAGGGTCGCGTCGTGCTGGTAGGCCGTCGCGGTGCCGTCGCCCATCTTGACGTTGCTGCGCTTGCCGCCGATGCGGGTCAGGACCTGGCCGGTCTGCTCGTTGATCGAGTACACCGCCGAGGTGTTGCGGGCCGACACCAGCATCGTCCCGTCGGCATGGGGGTCGAGCGAGTTGATGTGAAAGAAGTCCAGCGGCCATTCCGTGGTGGCCTTGTGCGCCGAGGAGTACGTCTCGCTGAGGCCCACGTGATCCACGCTGTGCCACTCGCGCCGCACCAAGCCGCTCTTGAGGTCCACTTCCTGGTAGATCCCGTCGGTCACCGCCCCGCTGTGTGGTCCGCCCACCCTGGAGAGGTCGCAGTGGATCGGGTTGAACACCGTCAGTAGCGCCGTGCCCTGGGCCGTGAGCTTGAAGTCGTGCAGGTCCGCCTTGTAGCCGTTGCCCGCCCGCACCACTCTCTCGTGGTAGGAGCTGTCGGCGATCATCTCCTGACCGTCCCCGAACCCCTGCGGGGGGATGTAGCCCTGCCACCACGTCAGCACGGGGCGACCGCCCAGCTGCTGGACCTGGAGGTTCGTCGCCTCGGTACCGTTGGGCAGCGGGTCAAACCACACCAGCTGGCCCGTGTTGTCGAAGATCATCGGCCCGTCCTGGCCGGGCCCCGTGTAGGGGGTCGCGAAGATGTAACCCGGCGCCGCCTGGGGCGAGCTTGCCGTAACCGTCACCGTGGGCGGCTGGAGATCCGGGCGCGAGTGAAACTGCTGTGCGTCACCCGCCCTGGTCGCCGTCTCGCGAGCCGTCGCCGCGTGGGAGATGCCGTCCTGCCAGGCCACCGTGAAGTGGTAGGCGAAGGACTGCGTGCTCGAACCGCCGAGCAGCTTGCCGCGCACCGTCACCGTCTCACCCGTCTGGAAGGGCTTGGACGGCACGAAGCTCGCCCCGTCGCCCTGCGAGTAGGCGCGCAGGTGTCCACCGTGCCCACCCGTGCGCGAGCCCTTCACGTGCACGTCGGCAAGCCTGCCCGCCGGTATCCCGAGCAGGCTCACCTGGGTCCGCGGCGAGGAGTCGTATGAGTCCGGCAGCGGCGCGACCGCCAGGGTCGTGCCCGGCAGCAGCGCCGAGCGGTTCAGGGTGCCCGGCACACACTGCCCCGCCGGCGGGCCGTGTGCGAGAGCCCGCCGGGCGAGGATGTGCTGACCCCCGATGCCGGCCAGTAGTAACGCGACGCTTGAGCCGCAGAGGATCGAGGCCCGCACCGGGCGGCGGCCCGCGCTCACCCGACCGTGGGCGCGATCGCCTTCGAGGTCCCCAGCGTCTTGCCCGCCGCGTTCAGCGCCCGCACCTCGACGAAGGCTGCCGCCGGGACCGCGATCGCGGTCTCAAAGCCCGCCCGCGGAGCGGAGGTCACCACCGCGAGGCTCGCTGCGCTCGAACCCGTCAACAGCTGCCAGGAGGCCACTTCGGTCGCGCCGTTGTAGCTCGCGTACACCGTCGTGGTGGTGCCTGCCGTGCTCGCCGCCACCGCCGGGGCGCCGTTCGGCTGACCGCTCCAGACCTGACGGTAGACGCGGTAGCTGTTCTCACCCTTCGGCAGCTGGGCGTCGAAGGTGACCTGACCCTGCGAGTTAAATTCGGTCAAGTTGGGCAGCCCGCCCCAGCCGACCATCCAACCGCCGCCGGGCAGCGATTGCACGTTGCCCTGGCTGCCCGTCACGAGCGGACCCGGGTTGCGCACCAGCTGACCGTCGAGTGTCGCCGTCTTGGTCTTGAGGTCGAGCTTGACCAGCTCGCCGCGCGAGGGCGGCTTGACCGGCGGCGCACCCTCGTCGTCGAACAGGCTGATGTCGCCGTTGGGCAGGAACTGGGCGTTGTGCTGGTCGGCGAACGCCACGCCCGCCCCGAGCGTGAAGCTGCTCTTCTTGCCACCCAGTCGCCACGCGATCTGGCCCGTGTGGATGCCGATCGAGTACAGCGCCCAGGTGTTGCGGGCCGAGATCAGGAAGTTGCCCTTGCTGTCGAGCGCCACCGAGTTGATGTGGAAGTAGTCGAACGCCGTGGTCGGGATCGTCGAGGCCTTCGAGTAGGACTCCGAGAGGTCCACGTGTCCGAGGCTGTGCCACTCCCACATCACGAGGCCCGTCTTGATGTCGATCTCCTGGATCACCCCGTCCACGGCGATCCCATTGGCGGCGCCGCCAACGGGAGAGTTGTTGCTCGCGACCGGGCTGTAAGCCGTGATCATCGCCACCCCCTTGGGGGTGATCCTGAACTCGTGCTCGTCGGCCTGTAGGCCGTTGCCGGCCTTCACCACCGCCACCGTCTTGTAGTGACTGTCGGCGATGATGTCCTCGCCCAGGCCGTAGCCCAGCATCAGCGTGCGTCCCTGCCACCAGGTCAGGTCGGAGTGCCCCTGGTAGTTCTGCACCCGGAAGTCCGTGGCGTCCTCACCGGCCGGCAGCGGGCGGAACCACACCAGCTGGCCCGTGTTGTCAAAGATCATCGGCCCGTACTGGGCCGGGCCGAGCGCCGGGGAGGCGAACACGTAACCCGGGGCCGGGTTGACGGCGGCCTGATGCACCGTGACCGTGGGCGGGTGCAGGTTGGGCTGCGACTTGAAGTTCTGGATGTCCGCCGGGGTGCCGGGGGCCGGGGGAAACTCGGTCGGGGGCACCACCGCGGGCTGGGCCACCGTGAACGAGGTGGACAGCGAACGCGCGCCCTTCTTGGTCTGGAGCGTCGCGTGCACGCTCACGTGCTCACCCGCGGTGAAGGCGTGGCTGGGCAGGAAGCTCGCGCCGGTGGCGGCCGCGTAGGACTTCAGATGACCCGAGTGCTTGCCGCTGGAGCTGCCCGTCACCGAGATCTTGCGCAGCTCGCCCGCGGGGGCGCCCAGGAAGCTGATCTGGGTCTTCGGCAGCGCCGCCACCGTGCCCGGCGTGGGGGAGATCGTCACCGACGTCGCCTTCGCAATGCTGGAGCGGGCCGCGGGTGCGGTGCTGCCGCTGCCGTGCGCTGCACTCGTGGAGATTCCCCAGACTAGGGATCCCAGAACTGCAAGCATTCCAGTCGCCATCGCTGCGGGGCGCCGTCGGTGGTTCATCTGTTCTCCTGTCGATTGGGCAGGCCGGGGCAGCCCGAGGGGAAAGGTGCGAGGATCCTAACGCTAAGACAACATTCGTTAATTGAAGAAGTTGCGAAGTAACCGTAAAGGCCGCGGGGGACGCCGCCGAGCGTCACCGCCAATCGGCGAGCCGGCCGCGCGGTGAGCCGGCTTTAGAAGACCGGGGTCTCGGTGTAGGCGCCGAAGACCTGCTGCAGAGACTCGATGATCTCGCCCTCCGAGGCCCGCGCCCGGGCGCACTCCAGCAGCGGCTCCATCAGGTTGCTCCGCTCGTTGGCAGCCGCCTCGCGCAGCGCGGCCAGGCTGCGCTCCACCTGCGCTCCGTCACGTCGCGCGCGCGTGCCCTGTAGGCGATCGATCTGCTTGCGCTCCAGCGCCGGGTCCACGCGCAGCGTCGGGATCGGCTGCTCATCCTCCTGGATGTAGCGGTTGACACCCACCACCACCCGCTCGCCCGCGTCGATGTCGCGCTGTAGCTCGAAAGCCGCATCGGCGATCTCGCGCTGGGGGTAGTTGCGCTTGACCGCCTCCACCATGCCCCCGAGTTCGTCGATCTTCGCGAAGTACTCGTAGCAGCGGGCCTCCATCTCGTCGGTGAGCGCCTCGACGAAGTAGCTGCCCCCGAGCGGGTCCACCGTGCTCGTAACGCCCGTCTCGTGCGCGATCACCTGCTGGGTGCGCAGCGCCACCCTGACCGCCTCCTCCGTGGGCAGCGCGAGTGCCTCGTCGTAGCTGTTGGTGTGCAGTGACTGCGTGCCCCCCAGCACCCCGGCCAGCGCCTCCACTGTGGTGCGGATGATGTTGTTCAGCGGCTGCTGTGCCGTCAGCGAGACTCCCGCCGTCTGCGTGTGGAAGCGCATCAGCCACGAGCGCGGGTTCTTCGCGCCGAAGGTCTCGCGCAGCTCGCGCGCCCAGATGCGCCGCGCCGCGCGGTACTTTGCGATCTCCTCGAAAAAGTCGATCTGCGCGTTGAAGAAAAAAGACAGACGCGGGGCAAAATCATCTACGTCCAGCCCGCGCTCCACGGCCTGCTGGATGTACGTCAAGCCGTCCTTTAGCGTGAACGCAAGCTCCTGCTGGGCCGTCGAGCCCGCCTCGCGGATGTGGTACCCCGAGATCGAGATCGGGTGCCAGCGCGGCATCTTCTGGGTGCACCACTCGATCATGTCCCCGCACAGCCGCATCGCCGGGTCGATCGGGAAGCACCACTCCTTCTGGGCGATGTACTCCTTGAGGATGTCCGCCTGGATGGTGCCCGCCAGGCGCTCCGCCGGGACCGGCGCGGCGCCACCGGACGTGCCGTTCTCGGCCGCCGCCACGTAGAACGCCAGCATGATCGCCGCCGGGGCGTTGATCGTCATCGACACCGACACCTCGCCCAGGTCGATCCCCTGAAACAGCGTCTGCATGTCGTCCAGGGTGTCGACCGCCACTCCCTCGCGGCCCACCTCGCCCAGGCTGCGCACGTGGTCGGAATCGTGGCCCATCAGCGAGGGCATGTCAAACGCGGTCGAGAGCCCCGTCTGGCCGTGGTCGAGCAGGTAGCGGAAGCGCTCGTTGGTCTCCTCGCTCGTCCCGAAGCCCGCGAACTGGCGCATCGTCCACAGTCGGCCCCGGTACATCGACTCGTACACCCCGCGCGTGAACGGGTACTCGCCCGGCAGTCCGATCGGGTCGTTCGGCCCGCCGATGCCGGGGGGCAGGTCCGCCTCGGTGTATAGCTCGCGCACCGTCGCGCCTGAGAGCGTGCGCACCTCGGGCTTGGAGTCCGGGTCGCTCGCCTGCGCTGCTCTGGTGGTGCTGCTCGCCATCGTCTCCCAGATGCTACCGGGCCGTCGCGGCCATTCCGGATAGTTGGACCCCTCCATCTATATTGACGTCTAAGCATGATGGCGTATAGTTATCTCAACCCTACGGGGATGGCTGTACGACAACGGGAGGTGCCGGTGCTATGACCGATCACGCCGATCTCACGGAGGCGATCGTATGAGCGATCTCGCCGAGCAGGTGGCCCACGCGGCCCGCTTGATCGCTCGGGCCGGTCTGGTGGGGGCCTTCGGGCAGGTCTCCGCGCGCCGGGCCGAGGGTGGCTTCCTGCTGACTCCCGCCGCGCCCCTGGCCCAGGTGCAGGCCGCCGACGTGATCGAGCTGGACACCGCCGCCCGGGTGAGTGGCGGCAAGAAGGCCGACTCGCCCATGGAGGCCCCGCTGCACGCCGCCGTCTACGCCGACTGCCACGACGTCGGGGCGATCTGCCGCACCCACTCCCCGGAGGCCGTCGTCTGGGCCAGCCGCGGCGAGGTGCCCCCGCTCGTGCACGGCCTCGGGGGACTCAGCGGCGTCGTGGCCTTCCACCACGAGCCCCAGCTGATCTCGAGCATGGAGGCCGGTCGTGCCGCGGCCGGCGATCTGGGCGCCTCGGACTGTCTGCTGTTGCACGCCAACGGCGCCGTCTGCACCGCCGAGACCCTGCCCCAGGCCGTGGTACGCGCATGGTTTCTGGAGGAGCGCTCGCGCGTGGCCGAGCACTCGACCAGGGCCCGCGCGCTCACCGACAGCGAGGCGGTCCTGCGCGCCCGCCATCACGCCGCCGAGCAGCAGCAGGCCTGGGACTGGCTGTGCGCCCGGTTTGGGGATCGCGAGGCCTAGTATCGCGAGGCCTAGCACCCTCGCCTCACCCTGCGCGGGGCGCGCACCGTGACCCGCAACTCGACCGTGATCACCCGACTCCAGTTGACACGCGCGAGGCTGTGGCGGATTCTTTTCAGGCAGGCGCGCGCCAGCGAGAGCGTCAGCGCGGCCACGAGCGCCAGCCACAGCCCGTCCGCGTGGTTGATCCATGTGTTGCTCATTCCATGTCCTTTCGACTTGACTGCAAGTACGGTTTCGATGCCTCCATTTTTCTCCGCCGCGCCGTCGCTCCGGCGTACACCAAGGTGTGAGATTCGTCCACCCCTGCGGGTCTGTCATGCCCGAATCCGCCCATTCGTTAGGATTCGGGCGTCCGTCGCGTGCGAGTCCGATCACGAGGCCGGTCAGCTATGGAGAGAGACGCGCCCACAAAGGCTCAGCCGGCTTTACACGAGCGGACGCCCGCCGAGCTGGGCCGTGTCAGGGATGCCCTGCTGGCTGGGCTGCCCTTCCTGGAGTGGCGCGACAGCCGGGGCGCCCAGCGGATCTTCACCTTTGAGGAGCGCCGACGTCTCACGGTGGGGCGACGCTCCTACAACGACGTCGTGCTCGACGACGACGAGGAGGTCTCCCGCGTCCACGCCGAACTGGAGCCGATCGCGGAGGACTGGGCCGTGGCCGATCAGGGGCTCTCCCGCAACGGGACCTTCGTCGAGGAGATCCGGATCCTGGGGCGCCGGCGTCTGCTTGACGGCGAGGTGCTGCGCTTCGGCAAGACCCGTATCACCTATCGCCGGCCGGTCGCGGGCTCGACCGTGGGAACCTCACCCGCCTCGGGCCTGAAGCTACCCGGCCTGACCGAGACCCAGCGCGCCATCCTCGTCGCTCTGGCCCGTCCCTACAAGCCCGGCGGCGCCTACGCCACTCCCGCCGGCAACAGCGCGGTGGCCGAGGAGGTTCACCTCGGCCTGGATGCCGTCAAGGGTCACCTGGGCGTGCTCTACAAGCGCTTTGGCATCGATCACCTGCCCCAGAATCAGAAGCGCGTCCGCCTCGTCGAATGCGCCATCCAATGGGGCCTCGTGTCGGAGCGCAACCTGTGAGCATGGAGCGCAACCTGTGAGCAGATCCTGTCCGGCCTGCGCCGCCCCCGTCTCGGCGAGCGCCAGATTCTGTCGCTCCTGCGGTCGCGCGCAGCCACCCTCGACCGCGCCGCCCCTGGCGCTTTCACGCTCCTCCGCGGACGTCTCGCCCCACGAGGAAAGTCCCACGACCGTCTCACCTCAGCCGGGTTCCGAGAGTTCGATCGAGCCCGAATCATCCACCGCCGCGCATGTGCCTGTTTCACCTGACATCGAGTCGCCGGACATTGACGTAAGCTGCGAGATCTGCGGCGCCGCGACTCAGGGAGGTGGCGCGCTCTGTGAACAGTGTGCACAGCTGACGGACTCCAGGGAGGCTAAATGACTGACACCGTTTTCTGCGGTAACTGTGGCGAGCCGCTTGCCGCGGACTCGTCTTTCTGTGAACACTGCGGCGCGAAGCAGGAGAGCCGGGAGGGTGTATTCAAGTCGATCGCGCCCAAGATCGCCGGTGTCACACCTCCGCTGGAGCGCGTCGAGGCACTGGCACCCGGCACCACCGAGCTGGCCTCACAGCTGGCCGAGCAGCTGCGAACCCCCACTGTCGCCCTCGCCCTGATCGGAGGAGCACTGGCCGCCGCCGGCATGTTCGGCATCGGTTTATTTTTTGGACTCATCCTCCCCGACCAGTCGGCGATCGGCTTCGCCGATGAGGGCAAGGGCGTGATCAGCGCCGGGTTTGCACAGATGCTCAACTTCCTACAGGTCGACTACGGCAAGGGGGTCGGCAAGCTGGGGCCCGCGCTATTCGTGGTGTTCCCGATCGCCGCCTGCGCGGTCGCCGCCGCCACGCAGGCGCGCCGCACCCTGGGTCTGGCCCCGCGCACGCGGCTGCTGAGCGGCGCCGGGGTGGGGTTGGTCTTCGGTCTGTTGATGCTCGTGCCCGCGCTTGGCGCCGGTGCCCTCGGCGGCGGTCAGAGCACCGTCGAACCGGACACCCTCGGTGCGGTCTTGCTCGGTGCGCTCTGGGGCGTCACGGGTGGGCTGCTCGGCACCTACTACATGATGCGCACCGCCCTGAAGCCCGGCTTCCTTCAGAGTCTCGTGCCCCCGTTGGCGCGCGAGGCGGTCCGCACGATGTACCTCGCCCTGCGCCCATTGGTGTTGCTCATCGCTCTGATGAGCATCGTGGGCACCGTCACTTGGACCCTGGAGACGGTGCTCAAGTCCAACCTCAGGGAAGGCAGCTCCACCCCGGTGGCCCTGATCGATCACGCCGCCTACGCCGTCGAGCACGGCGTGCACTGGACGGAGCTTGCCGGTCTGGCCCAATTCCAGTTGGCGGGTGCCGGTAGCGGCACGGGCGCCGCGCCGGTGCCGCTGGGCGACATCGCCAAGATCAAGACCGACAGCTCAGGCCATTACCGGGTCTTCGGCTTGAGTCACGCCATGCCCACCTACACCTTCGTGCCCCTGGTGATCTTTCTGCTCGCCTCCGCGCTCCTGCTGGCATTCAGCGCAGGCATCGCGGTGGCCCAGTCGCGTCTGCCCGGCACGCCCCTGGCGGCCGCGGCCTGGGGGTGTCTGGTCGGGCCCATATGGGCGATCGCGCTGGTGCTCGTCAACGCGCTGCTCGCCAGGGACTTCTTCGGTCGGGCGGTCGGCAGCAGCGTCTTTGGGACCTTCCTGCTCGGCGGCCTCATCGTCGGCGCCGCCGGGGGGCTCATCAGTGTCCAGACCCAGCGCAGGCGCGCGCCGGGCAGCGCCGAAGCGGGGGTTGCCGTTGAGGCTTCAGTTGCCGTCGAGGCTGGGTCGGCGCCGTCCGGCCACGGTGCGCCATGAGCGAGGAGGCCCAGCTCGAGCCCGGCACCGAACTGGCCGGGTACCGGATCGTGCGCTTCATCGCCCGCGGTGGGATGGGCGCGGTATACGAGGCCACACAGCTCTCGCTCGACCGCCGCGTGGCGCTCAAGTTCATTTCCCATCAGTTCGGGTCCGACGAGCGCTTCCGCGAGCGCTTCCGGCGCGAGGCACGCTCCGGTGCCGCGATCGAGCACCCCAACATCCTGCCCGTCTACGAGGCCGGTGAGCTGCCCGACGGGTCGCTGTTCCTGGCCCTGCGCTTCGTCGAGGGCCAGGACCTCAGCAGCCTGCTGCGCGAGCGCGGGGCGCTGGAGGTGCCCGAGGCGGTCGAGATCCTCACCCAGGTAGGCAACGCCCTCGACGCCGCCCACGAGCAGGGACTCGTGCATCGTGACGTCAAGCCGGCCAACGTCATGCTCGAAGCCCACGATCGCGGCTGGCATGCGTACCTCACGGACTTCGGCCTGGCCAAGCTCAACGAAGATTCCGGTGAGCACACCCAGCCCGGCGAGATGCTGGGCACCGTCGACTACATGGCTCCCGAGCAAATCAACGGCGGTCCGCTGGACGGGCGTGCCGACGTCTACTCCTTCGGCTGCATGGTCTACCGCTGCCTGACCGCCGAGCCGCCCTACAAAAGTGAGACCCGCCCCGCCACGCTGCTGGCCCACATCAACTCACCGGTGCCCGTGCCCAGCGAGGCCGTCGCGGACCTGCCGGACCCGCTCGACGTGGTGGTCGCGCGGGCGATGGCGAAGGATCCCGAGACCCGCGCCCGCTCCGCCGGAGCGCTGATGCGCTGGGCGGCCGCGCAGCTACAGCCCGACGGCGCCTCCGCCGCGCTCGCCGGTGAGGAGACCTGGGCGGGGTCGCCCAAGCCGCAGCCCGCCGAGGCTCCCCGGAGGCGACTGTTGCGTGCCTCGCTGCTCAGTGCCGCTGCCTACGCCCCGATCTGGGCGGCCACATATCTAATTGGGAGGACCCTGTGAACTGGAAGGCAAGTCTGCTCGGCGCGCTGCTCGTCGCGATCTGCGGCTCGGCCGTCGGCGTGGCCGTGGGAGGCAAGACCACCACCGCGGTCGTCACCGTCACCTCAACCACGACCGCCGCGGAAGTGTCCACCTCGACCGATAACTCGAGCACCGAAACCGACACGACCACCACGACCTCCACATCCGACGCCTCAGAAGCGCCCGTCGAAGGGGACCATCAGCAGTACCTCGCGGAATACCTGGACGGCCAGGACTCTCAGAAGCTCACCAACGACGCCAGCTACGTCTCGCTGACCGGCGAACCGTCAAAGCAGGAACTCCAGGGACAGACCTACGAACAGGCCGTGGTCTTCACGATCGACAACACGGGTTCCGGCAACACGGCGAGCTTTCAGGTGCCCACCCCCGGCTTCACCCGCCTCAGCTCCAAGGCGGTGGGCCTTGAGACCATCTCCAACGCCGAAGCCTTCTACAAGTTGACGGTCTACAAGAACGACGACAGCTCCCCGAACTCGGTCGTTCTCTATCAGGCCACCTATCACGGACCCAGCGAGGTCCACAAGATGGACTTCGCGCTACAGGGCGCCACCGACCTGTTGTTCGTCTGGACCAAGAAGGCCGCCGCCGAGCCCGACAATCAGGATGTCTTCATCCTCGCCGACCCCGTGCTGACGCATTGATCGGCGGGCGCCCGCCAGGTGAGGGCTGCGCCCGTCCTGGTGAGCGCGCTTGGTAGCGTCCCGTCCATGGGTCCCCGAACGCTACCCGCGAGCCTGTGTGCGGTCGTCCTCATCCTCGTCCTGGGCTTGACCGCCTGCGGGAGCGGGGCGTCATCGAACTCCTCCGGTGCGGCGGGCGCCACCGCCACCGGCACCACCGCCACGGTCGCCGCAGCTACGCCTGCCGCCGACTCCCCCAGCTCCCCCGGCCCGACCGGCTCTCCCAGCCCGACCGGCTCCACATCCACCGGGTTGGCCGGGCTCACCGCGCCGCTGCCCCATCGCCGTGCGGTGACCCTGATCCTCGACTTCATCCCCAACGCCGTGCACGCCGGCATCTACGACGCGATCGCCGCCGGCTACTACCGGCGCGAGAACATCGACCTCAAGGTGATCCAGCCCACCTCGACGGCCGACACCCTCAAGCTGATCGACGCCGGCAAGGCCCAGTTCGGGCTCGCCGACGGGCTCGACGTGGCCACCCAGATCGCCGCGGGCCGCGACGCCGAGGCGATCATGGCGATTGCCCAACGCCCGCTCGGCGGGGCGATTGCGCTGGCCTCCGAGCACCTGCACAGCGCCGCCCAGCTGCAGGGCAAGACCGTGGGCGTGACCGGGGTGCCCTCTGACACGGCCGTGCTCGACACCGTGGTGCGCCACGCCGGTGGGGACCCCGCCAAGGTGCACGTGGTCACGATCGGCTTCAACGGCGTGCCCGACCTACAGGCCGGCAAGATCGCGGCCTTCACCGGCTTCTGGCCCGCCGACGGGGTGCAGCTCTCCGTCACCGGGCACCCCGTCACGAGCTTCAAGCTCGACGAGAACGGTGGGCCCGCCTATCCGGGCCTCGTGGCGTTCAGCACTCAGAAGCTGATCGCCTCCGATCCCGCGCTCGCACGCGCCTTCGTGGCGGCGACCGCCAAGGGCTACGAGGACACCGTGGCCCACCCCGCCGCGAGCCTCGCCGCTCTGCTGCGCCTAAATCCCGCGCTCCAGCGCAGGTTCACCAGCGCCTCGCTGGGGGCCTATCTGCCCCTGTTCACCGATCGCGGCCGCGTGCCCTTCGGCCAGCTTCAGGCGCCGCGGATTCAGGAACTCTCGCGCTGGATGGTGCAGAACCGGCTGATCGCAAAGCCCTTCACCGTGGCCCGCTATGGGGTCGGCAGTCTCCTGCCGCCCAACCTTGCCCTCGCCCAGCAGCGCGGGGGGCCGCGGGGCGCCAAGAAGTAGTCACTCGCTGCTGCTGCGCCGCCTGCGACGGCGGTCCTCACGGGTCCCACCAACCGGCGGATCGGTGAGCGATCGGCGAGCATGGTGTGATGCGCGCGAAGTCCACCGCCCTGCCGCCCCTGCTGTTCGCCCTGGCTGTGATCGCGCTGTGGCAGCTCTATGCCTCGGTCTCGGGGATTCCCGAATCCAGCCTGCCCGCGCCCACGCGGATCGCGTCCGCGCTGTATGACATCCGCTCGCTGCTGCTCGAAAACGGCTGGAGCACCGTCGTTGAGATCCTGTTGGGGCTTTCGCTGGCGGTGCTCTTCGGCGTCGTCTTCGCGGTCCTGATCGCGAGTTTTCCGATCGCCGAGCGCGCGGTCTACCCGTGGCTGGTGGTCTCCCAGACCGTCCCGATCGTGGCGCTCGCACCGATCTTCGTGATCTGGACCGGCTTTGACATCCGCCCCAAGCTGATGGTGATCGCGCTGATGGGCTTCTTCCCGATCGCCGTCAATACCGTCGACGGTCTGAGGTCCACGGACCCTGAGCTGCTGCACATGCTGCGCAGCCTCGACGCCGGGCGCTGGCAGCGTCTGCGCATCGCACGGCTGCCCTCGGCGCTGCCCTTCTTCTTCTCCGGGCTGAAGCTCAGCGCGGTGTTCGCCGTCACCTCCGCCGTGGTGGCCGAGCTGGTGGGGTCTTCAAGCGGTTTGGGCTACCTGATCCTGACGTTCAACGAGCAGGCCGCCACCGCGGATATGTTCGCGACCGTCGTCGTGCTGGCAATAGTTGGGATTATGCTGTTCTTTAGTGTCATTGGCCTGGAACGCCTGCTTCTGCCCTGGTATCGAGAGGCTCGCAAAGAAGTTTCTTGACAGGCTGGTACTTCGGCGTATAGTCATACCTAAAAGTGGCATGCCACATGTCACGAAAATGAGGGAAGCGGCAGGGCCAGGAGGGGCAGGGATGGACGGGCAGGAGTACTCCCAGCAGCAGATCAACGATCTGACCGACCGGTTTCAGATCAAGCCAATGGGGAATGAGCCGCTGGTGGTCGCCCAGGCCGAGGGGATCAGGGTGACCGACGCCGACGGACGGGAGTACCTGGACGCGATCTCAGGGGAGTGGGTGGTGAATCTGGGATTTCGCCACCCACGGATCGCGGACGCCGTGATCGAGCAGCTATCGCGCAGCGAGTGGACCGCGCCGATGTACAACTCGGTGCCCCGCGCGCTGCTGGCCCAGAAGGTCGCCGAGCTGGCCCCCGGGGGATTGAACAAGGTGCTCTTCGGGGTCACCGGCTCGGATGCCGTGGAGGGCGCGATGCACATGGCCATGCGCGCCACCGGCCGTGACGAATTCGTCTCCCTGTTCCAGGCCTACCACGGCAAGACCTTCGCCACGATCGCCCTCTCCTACACCCACCCCGGGATGTACGAGGGCTGCAAGGAGGGGCTCTCGCGCTACCTCACCCGCCAGGTCAGGGTCCCCAACTTCAACTGCTACCGCTGCCCCTTCAAGCTCGAGTACCCCTCCTGCGACCTGTTCTGCGCGCGCTTCGTCGAGCAGATGATCGTCGAGGGCTCCGAGGGCGCGGTGGCCGGTGTGATCGTCGAGCCCTACCAGGCCAACGGGGGCATGGTCCCCGCGCCCGTCGGCTACTTCAACGTGCTGCGCGAGATTTGCGACCGCCGGGGCGTCGCGTTGATTGCCGACGAGGTTCAGACCGCCTGGTCGCGCTGCGGGGAGATGTTCGCCATGGACCACTACGGGGTGGAGCCCGACATGATCGTCATGGGCAAGGCTTTCGGCGGGGGCTTTCCGATGTCGGGGGTCGTCGTGAACGAGCGCTTCGGCAAGCTGGCCCCCTGGGAGGTCGGGTTCACCGAGATCGGCCACCCGGTCGCCGCGGCCGCCAGCCTGGCGATGATCGAGACGATGCAGCGCGAGGACCTTCCCGGCAACGCGCGGGCGATGGGCGAGCGCTTCGGCGAGCGCCTGGCCGAGCTGTACGAGCGTCATCCCCTGATCGGCGACGTGCGCGTGATCGGTCTGATGATCGGCGTCGAGCTGGTCCGCGACCGCGAGACCAAGGAGCACGCCCACGAGGAGGCCGACTGGATCCTGCACCGGGCTCTGGAGAAGGGGCTGATCCTCGGGCGCACCGGCCCCACCTTCCCGCCCCCGCGCGGCAACGTGCTCAAGCTCAAGCCCGCCGTCACGATCGGCGCGGGCGACGTGGACGCGATGTGCGAGATCCTCGGCGAGACGCTCACGGAGTGCGAAGCGCGCTTCGGTTACCCCGGTGTGAGCGCCGGCGCGGGGCGCGGGTGAGGTCGGCGATGCCTGCCTTCAACACGTTGGCTGGGCGAGGGTGAGGGCCGCCTCGTGCGCATCCTCGTCACCGGTGTCAGCGGCCTGATCGGCTCGAACCTCGCCGCCGCCGCGGCACAACAGAGCTGGGCGGTGATGGGCACCTGGCGCGAGACTCACGTGCGCGTGCCGGGCGCCCGCACGGGCGCCCTTGAGATGGCCGACCGCCACGCCTGTGTGGAGCTGGCCCAGGACTTTGAGCCCGACGTCGTGATCCACGCGGCCGCGAGCGTCGAGCTGGGACGCCTGGAGCGCGAGCCCTACCTGGCCCAGCTCAACCAGCTGGGCACCGAGAACATGCTGCTCGCCGCCCGCACCGTGAGGGCGCGCTTCGTGCTGGTGTCCTCCGACTGGGTGTTCAACGGTCACCGCCCGCCGGGGGAATCCTTCAGCGAGGATGACCTGCCCGACCCCGTGAACGCCTACGGGCGCTCCAAGCGGGCCTCCGAGGAAGCGGTGCGCGCCTTCGACGGCGGCTGGCTGATCACGCGCCCGGCCAACGTCTACGGCATCAACCTCTCGCTGCCGCGTGAGCCCGGGGAGCTGGCGAACCACATCTGGAGGCGCTCCAGCCTGGGGCTTGTGTGGGTGCGCCGCCTGCGCGACGAACGCCCCCTCCCGGCACCCGCCGGCATCTATCAGTCCCCCACCTACGCGTGGGACTACGCCCAGCGGGTCTGCGAGCTGATCGCCCAGGACTGCGAGGGGGTCTTCAACACCGCCGGCCCGGAGTCGATGCACCGCCGCGAATACCTGCGCCTGCTCGCACGCGCCTTCGACTGCGACCCCGGCCTGGTGCGCGAGGGCACGGTGGCGGCCTTCCTGGACGCCTGCGGCGAGACGCCCACGCTGAAGCTCCCCGAGAACACCACCTTGAACGACGCCAAGGCGCGCTTCGCGCTCGGACGCGCCGCCGTTGACACCGAGACCGGGCACAAGCTCATGCGCGATCAGCTGCGCCGCGCGCTCACACCTCAGATCAAGGAGACCGTCCGATGAAGCTATTCCTGTTCTACAGCCTGCGCGAGGGCGTCACCGTCGAGGAGTACCGCGAGTGGTCGCTGACCCGCGATCAGCCGACTCTGAAGGGCTGTAAGGGGATCTCCGAGTACCGCGTGTTCGCGGTCGAGGATCCCGACGGTAAGACCGCCTACGCGGTGATGGAGCACGTGGACGTGACCGACTGGGACACCTGGAAGTACGTGACCGGCACCGGTCCCATGGTCTCCGTGGGAGATGACTTCAAGCGGCTGGTCGACATCGACTCGGTCGTCACTCTGAGGGGAGAGGAGATCCTCTGATGTCTGTTCCGGAAACATCCGCGAGCGGCCGGCATCTCGCCGACGATCGCGACCTAGAGCAGTTCGGCTACACCCGGAAGCTGAGGCGTTCGATGTCCTCGTTCACCTCCTTCTGCCTGGCGTTCTCGATGATCACGATCACCGGGACGCTCGTCGGGCTCTTCCAGCCCGTGCTGTTGCAGGTCGGCGCGGTGTCGACCTGGTTCTGGTTCGTGGCCCTGGCCGGGGTGATCTTCGTGGTTGGGGTGTTCATGCACATGGCCGCCCGGATTCCCGTGACGGGCTATGCCTACCAGTGGGCCAGCCGCATCACCAATCCCTACTACGGCTGGATCGTCGCGGTGTTCGGGATCATCACTTTCACCACCGGGGCGGTCTCGATCGGGGTACTGCTCGGCGCGGTCTACGCGCCCGAATTCGGCCTGGAGGCGACCGCGCACAACGCGGCCTACCTCTCGGCGGGCGCGCTCTCGCTGGGCTTCATCGTGAACATCGTCGGCATCCGGCTTGTGGGGCGCCTGAACAACGCCTTCGCGGTCGTGGAGATCGTCGGCACCACCATCATCTCGGGTCTGCTGGTGATCGGGATCGTGCTGTTCTTCAAGCACACGCAGGGCTTCGGAATCCTCACCCACAACAACGGGGCCGGCGCGGTGGACGGGGCGAAGACGCCGAACGTCAACTACGTGCTGGCGGCGATCCTGCCGATCCTCTCGCTGCTCGGCTGGGAGGCCTCGGCCGACCTCGCCGAGGAGACCCACAACCCGCGCAAGGTGGCGCCCCGGGCGATGCTCAGGGCGGTGCTGGTCTCGGGCATCGCGGGCTTCGTGGTGATGTGGGTCTTCGTGGCCGCCATCAAGGGCTCGGTGCCGGCCTCGCTTGAACGGACCAACACGATGTTCTGGATCGTCGAAAGCCACCTGGGGAGCTTGATCGGGTTTCTCTTCAAGGTGATCGCCTTCGGTTCGATGATGGGCTGCAT
Organism: uncultured Solirubrobacterales bacterium; assembly: GCA_963813115.1. GTDB lineage: Bacteria > Actinomycetota > Thermoleophilia > Solirubrobacterales > Solirubrobacteraceae > Palsa-744. The sequence continues at coordinate 311,455 of CAWEXS010000002.1, read as the reverse complement.
CATCGCCAACATCGCCGTGGCCACCCGTTTGATCTTCTCGGTCTCACGCGATCGCATGCTGCCGTTCTCAAAGCAGCTCTCGAGCGTCCACCCGCGCTTTCAGACGCCGATTGTGGCGATCGTGGTGCTGTGGGTCGTCTGCCTGGTGATCAACCTGGCGGGCGCCGGGAACATCTTCCGGATCGTCGCGATGGCGGCAGTGGCCTACTACTTCACCTACGGCAGCACGATCATCGGGGTGCTGTGGGGTCACGTCAGGAAGACCATCCCCGAGGCCCCGCCGGATCACTTCGGCTTGGGGCGCTGGCTGGTGCCGGTGTCGGTGGTCGCGCTCGGCTGGTGCGTGGCGGTGATCCTGGCCTACATGCTGCCCAAGGTGAATCACTACGTGGCGGGCTACTTCGCGGTGGCCCTCGGGATCGGGGCGCTGTTCACGGTGTACGCCTGGTGGGCGCTGCACGAGCGCAAGGCCTCGGTACCCACGATCCACCCGCACGATCTCAGCTCGGTGTCGGGAACGGTCGCGGCGGAGATTCACCGGGTCGATGCCTGAGGGAGGGGACATCGGTGTCGGGATCATCGGCCTGGGGGTGATCGGGCGGGTGCACCTCGCCGGCTACCAGCGCGCGCGGGGGGTGCGCGTGGTGGCGGTCACCGATCTCGACGCCGGCGCCCGGCGGGGGGCCGCCGCGGTGGCCGGGGCCGTGGACCACCGAACGGTCGCCGAGCTGCTGGCCGACGAGCGAGTGGGGGTGGTCAGCGTGTGCGTTCCCCACAACCTGCACCTGGAGATCGCGCTCGCGGCGATTGCGGCGGGCAAGCACGTGCTGCTGGAGAAGCCGATGGCGCTCGACGTCGGGGAGTGCGACGAGATCATCGCCGCGGCCGAGCGCGCGGGGGTGACGGTGGGGGTCTCGCACAACCAGCTGTTCCATCCCCCGCACGTGCGGGCGCGTGAGTTGGTGCAGAGCGGCGCAATCGGCAGGCCCCTGATGTTGCGCATGCGCCTCGGGATCGGCGGCAAGTTCGCGGGCTGGCGCAGCGACCCGGCGGCCACCGGCGGGGGGTTGCTCATCGACGCCGGGGTCCACCGCTTCTACATGGCCCGCGCGCTGTTCGGGGAGGTCGAGGAGGTCACGGCGCTGACCGACCGCGCCCCCACGGCGGGCGAGGAGGTGGCGGTGGTGCTGCTGCGCTTCCGCTCCGGGGCGTTGGGGAGCATCGACGCTAATTACAACTGCCCGCCGGGGGCGTTCGACGACGCGATTGAGGTCTGCGGGAGTGAGGGAATGCTCTACCTCTCCGGCTGCGAGGCGGACTACGAGGGCTTTCGCACGGGCCCCGCCCTACGACGCTACGACGGCGCGTGGCACGACGAGCACGTAGCCTCAGGAAGTTGGGATGATTCAGTTCACGCGAGCGTGCAGGCGTTCGTCGGTGCGCTGGTGGCAGGCGTCGCGCCACCCGTCGATGCCCACGAGGGAAGGGCGGTCGTGCAGATGATCCGCAGGGTCTACGAGCTTTCAGGTCTCGAGCGATGAGCCCGCCTCGCCTCTCGCCCCAGGGCATGCAGCCGGCCGGCCGCGGCGGCGCGAGCGAGGACACCCCGCTGCACCCCAGCGGGATCGCGCGGGTGAGTCCCACGGTGGGGCTCACCGAACAGGCGCTGGAGGAGGTCCGCCGCGCGATCATCGAGGGCCGCCTGCCCGCGGGCTCGCTGACGTCGGTGCGCGCGCTCTCCGACGCCCTCGGGATCTCGCGCACACCGGTGCGCGAGGCGCTGGTCGACCTCGCCAAGACCGGCATGGTCAGTTTTGAGCGCAACCGGGGGGTGCGGATCGTGGACAGTCAGGGCCACGACATCCAGGAGATCTTCCAGCTGCGGCGGATGCTCGAGATCCCGGCGATGTTGGAGGCCGTGCCGCGCTTTCAGACCAAGCAGACCAAGGCACTCGGACGGGAGCTGGCGGCGATGCGCTCGCACCTGGACGACGAGCGCCAGTTCATGCTCCACGACCGCGCCTTCCATCGGCTGCCGCTGGAAGTGATCGGCAACGGGCGCATGATCGCGATCCTCGAGTCGCTGCGCGATCAGACGCGGGTGCGCAACCTCTCGACGGTCGGACGCTCCCGCGACCTGCGCGCGATCGTGGCCGAGCACAAGGCCATCTACGACGCGGTGCGCCACGGGCACCCCAGGGAGGCGGCGCAGGCGATGGAGCGCCACCTGCTGATCACCGAGGAGCTGCTCAACAGCCAGGTCGGCAGCGAGCAGACACGCGCCGAGCAGACAGGCGCCGAGGGCGCCAGCGCCCCCGAGTCGCTCGGCCGAGAGGAGGAATCATGAGCGCCAGAACGGGCGGCGAGATGATCGCCGACTATCTCATCGACCAGGGGGTCCCCTACGTGTGCGGCATCCCGGGCCACGGCGACATGGGGATCTTCGACGCCTTCAAGGACCGCGCCGCCCGGATCCGGGTGCTCCAGGTCCGTCACGAGCAGTCCGCGGGACACATCGCGGACGCCTACTACCGCACCAGGGGAGAGCCCCTGGCGACCCTCACCTCGATCGGCCCGGGCTCGGCGAACATGACGATGGCGCTTGCCACCGCCTACGTGGACTCCCAGGCGGTGATCGCGATCACGGGCGGGGTGCAGAGTTATATGGACGGCACCGGGGTGCTCCAGGAGATCGAGCGCCAGCGCGACGCGGACTTCCCGAGCGTGCTGCGCCCGGTGACCAAGCGCGGCTTCAGCGTGCACCGCGTCGACCAGCTGCCCCGGGCGCTGCACCGGGCGTTCAACTCGGCGCTCACGGGCCGCCCGGGGCCGGTGCACATCGACGTGCCGATCGACATCCAGGCAGTCGCGGGCGAGCCCCACCGCCTGGACGCGGGGCAGCATTGGGCGACCCACCCGAGCAGCCGTCCCGACGAGGACGGCATCGAAGCGATCGCGCTCGCCCTGGTGGGCGCTCGTCGGCCGGTGATCCTCGCGGGCGGGGGCTGCATCAGCGCCCGGGCCCACGCCGAGCTGCGCCGGGTGGCCGAGCTGCTGGGCGCCCCGGTGATCGCGACGATGATGGGCAAGGGGGTGTTCCCCGAGGACCACCCGCTCTCCGCGGAGCACACCGGGGCCAACGGCACGATCTGCGGCAACCACCTCTCGCGCGAGGCCGACGTGATCCTCGCCGTGGGGACCCGTTTCGCGGAGCAGACCTCAAGCTCCTACAAGCACGGGGAGTCCTTCTCGGTGCCGCCCACGCGGATCTTGCACATCGACATCGACCCGCGCGAGATCGGCAAGAACTACCCCACCGAGGTGGGTGTGGTCAGCGACGCCCGCACCGCGCTTCAGGCGTTGGCCGAGGCGATCGCCGAGCGCCGCGGGCAGATTCCCGACCGCGGCAACTACATCGCCGAGATCGCGCAGTGGAAGGCGCGCTGGCGCAAGATGATCCGCGACCACTGGGTGCCGGGGGCGCTCTCGATGTCCCAGGCCATCGCGGCCCTGCGCGAGGTGCTGCCGCGCGAGGGGATCGCGATCGCCTCCGCGGGTCACTCCCAGATTCAGATGTTCCAGGAGTTCCTCTCCTACGAGCCCCGTACCTGGATGACCCCGGGGGGCTACTCGACGATGGGCTTCACGGTGCCCGCGGCGCTCGGCGCGAAGCTCGCGGCGCCCGAGGTGCCGGTGGTGGGGGTGGCGGGCGACGGGGACTTCCTGATGTCGATCCAGGAGCTGGCGCTGGCGGTGCAGGAGGGCATCTCGGTGGTCTACCTGGTGCTCAACAACATCGGCTGGACCTCGATCCGCGACTTTCAGCGCGGCATGTTCGGCGAGGACCGCGACTTCGGGGTCGAGTTCCGCCGCCGCAGCGACGGCGAGCTGATCACGCCGGACTTCGCCAAGATCGCCGAAGGCTTCGGCTGCACGGCCTTCAGGGTCTCCGAGCTGGAGCAGTTGCGCCCGACGCTGCGCGAGGCGCTGGCCACCGAGGGCCCGGTGGTGATCGAGGCGAGCGTGGCCCGCGACCCCAAGAACACCGAGGGGATCAACGCGGGGCACTGGGACCTGCCCAAGCCCGAGTACCTGATCGAAAGCGCGCGCTAGGCGCGGTCACGCACGGCGTACGCCGAGAGCGGAGCAGAGCGGAGCTGATCAGATTTGATGCCCAAGTCAAGCACCAAGACCATCATTTGTCGCAACCCGGCCGACGCGCGCGAGATCGTGACCCGCTACGAGCCGCACAGCGCCGATGACGTGGCGGCGGCCTGCCGCCGCGCGGGGGCCGCAGCGCAGTCGTGGGGGAGCACCCCGGGCCCGGCCCGCGGCGCGCTGCTCTACCGGGCCGCCGAGTTACTGGAGCAACGTGCCGCGGAGCTGGCGACCCTGATCGTGGCCGAGGAGGGGAAGCTGTACGCCGACGCCGCCGGGGAGGTCGCCCGCGCGGGGGCCGTGCTGCGCTTTCACGCGGGAGAGGCCGAACGCATGGGGGGCGAGCTGACGGACTCGATCGAGCCGGCCACGATGGCCTTCACGCGCCGCCGGGCGCTGGGCGTGGTGGGGCTGATCACGCCCTGGAACTTCCCGATCGCGATCCCGGCCTGGAAGTTGGGCCCGGCGCTGGCGGCGGGCAACGCGGTCCTGATCAAGCCCTCTTCGCTCGCTCCCGGGGCGGTGCTGGGGCTGGTCGAGGTGCTGCACGAGGCGGGCATCCCGGCCGACGTCGTGCAGGTGCTGCTGGGTGGGGCCGAGGTCGGCGAGGCGCTCGCCGATGATCCCCGGGTGCGGGCGGTCTCCTTCACGGGCTCCACCGCGGTGGGGCAGATGCTGGCGCGGCGGATGGCCGCTCGGGGCGTGCGCTTTCAGGGCGAGCTGGGCGGCAACAGCCCGCTGGTGGTGCTCGCCGACGCCGACGTCGAGGAGGTCGTGGAGCTGGCCTGTCAGGGGGCCTTCGGGGCGGCCGGGCAGAAGTGCACCGCCACCCGACGCCTGATCGTTGAGCGCGCGGTATATGAGCCGGTGCTCGAAGGCCTCGCGCGACGGGCGGGCGAGATGGTGGTGGGCGAGGGGGCGAGAGTCGGCGTGGAGGTTCCGCCCCTGATCGACACGGCGGCGGCGGAGCGGGTGATGGACGCGATCCACCAGGCTCGCGCGCTGGGAGCGATCCTGGACAGCGGGGGGCGCCGCGCGGAGGGCGAGCTGGCGCATGGGAGTTTCGTGCTGCCCACGGTCCTGCACGACGTGACCCCCGGGATGTGGGTGATCGACCGGGAGGTGTTCGGCCCGGTGTGCACGGTGACCCCGGCGGCCGACCTGGAGGAGGCGATCGAGCTGGCCAACGCGGTTCCCTACGGACTCTCCACGGCGATCCTCACCAACGACCTGGGGCGGGCGTTTCGCTTCATCGAGCGCTGCGAGGCGGGGATGGTGCACGTCAACCGGGCCACCCCGGGCGGGGACCCGCACATGCCGTTCGGCGGCCTGAAGGCCTCGACGGCCTCGGGCTACCGCGAGCAGGGCGCGGAGGGGCTGCGGTTCTTCAGCGAGCAGCAGACGGTGTACCTGCACCACGGGGCTCCCCGGTGATGAGCGCGCAGAGCACAGCCAAGCGCACGATCGGCTACGTGGCCGCCGACATGCGCGGGCGCTCCCCGGCGGAGATTCTCGAGCTGTTGGCGGCGGCGGGCTACGGGGCGGTGGACTGGACGATGGAGCAGCACGATCCCCTGGCCGCGTCGGACGAGTCGCTGGCAGAGCTGGTGCGCCGGGCCGAGACGGCGGGCTTGATCGTCCCCCAGCTGATGGTGCACCAGGACCACGTCACGAGCGACGACGCGCTGTGGGAGCGGCGGGTGCGTCGGGCCGAGCGCGCCGTGGAGGCCGCGGCACACGCGGGCATCGCGAGCGTCGGGGTGCTCACGGGCCCGAACCGGTGGCAGCCGGGACACGCCACGATCGGACCGGGGCTCTCAGAGGCCGAGGCCTGGGGGCTTGCTTTCGGGGCGCTCGAACGGGTGCTGACGCGCGGCGAGCAGCTCGGCGTACGGGTGGCGCTGGAGCCCTGCTGGGGGACCCTGGCTTGCGACCGCTACCGCATGGAATACGCACTTTCGCGCCTGGACTGCCCGGCGCTGGGCGTGAACTTCGACCCCAGCCATCTGGTGCTCAGCGGCGATGACATCGCGGGGGCGGCGCTGGCCTGGGGCGAGCGGATCGTGCACGTGCACCTCAAGGACGCCTTCGGGGTCGCGGGCCGCGAGGGGGAGGACTTCACGTTTCTGCTGCCCGGCGAGGGGGCGGTGCCCTGGCCGGCGCTGCTGGGGACATTGGAAACGGTGGGCTACGGTGGGGCGATGTGCGTCGAGAACGAGGCCTTCAGGCTGCTTGAGGGACCCCTGCGGGGGGATCTGGCCCGCAGCGCGGCCCTGGCCCGTGAGCTGGTTCGGGGCCTGCTGGACGCCGAGCTGCCCGCCGAACCGTCCGCCGGGCGTCCCGCGAGCGGAGGGTCGGCGACACGGCCCTTCACCACCGGGTTGGGTTGAGCGCGGTGGGGGCGGTGCGCGACATGAGCGCTCTGTGCGCCGAGCTGGGGCGCCTGGTGGGAGCCGAGCACGCCTTCCAGGTGGGCGAGTCCTCGCCGTACAACCACGACGCCACCAGGGTGAGGGCGCTACAGGGACACGCCGACGCGGTGGTGCGCCCGGGCAGCACGGCGGAGGTGGCGGCGGTGCTGGGCTGGTGCTATGAGCACGAGGTTCCCCTGATCCCGCGCGGGGGCGGCACGGGGCTGGCGGGGGGCGCGGTGGCGATCGACGGCGGCGTGGTCTGCTCGCTTGAGCGACTACGGACGGTTCGCGAACTCGAGCCCGCGCTCTGGCGCATCCACGCCGAGGCGGGGGTGAGCACCCAGCACATCCAGCGTCTGGCGCGCGAGAACGGCCTGTTCTTCCCCCCCGACCCGGGGGCCTCCGAGCAGTCGCAGATCGGGGGCAACGTGGCGACCAACGCGGGGGGGCCGCACGCGTTCAAGTACGGGGTGACCGGCAACTGGGTGACGGGCATCGAGGCGGTGGTCCCGCCGGGTGAGGTGATCACGGTGGGGGGCCCCTACCGCAAGGACGTGGCGGGTTATGACCTGAAGAGCCTGCTGGTGGGCTCGGAGGGCACCCTGGGGGTGATCACGGCGGTGCGGCTGCGGCTGCTGCCGGCCCCCGCGGAGGCGATTGCGGTGATCGCCTTTCAACGCACCCCGGCGGAGGGCTGTGAGGCGATCCAGCAGGTGCTGGGCGCGGGTGTGGTGCCGGCGGCGTTGGACTTCCTCGACGGGGATGCCCTGGCGACGGTCGCGGGCGCTCCCTACGGGCCGATCGCGGTGCCGGCGGGCGCGGGCTTCGCGCTGCTGGTCGAGGTCGACGGCACCCCGGCCGAGGCGCGGGCGGCGCTGGCGGAGCTGCTGGAGGTGTTGGAGCCGGGGGCGATCGAGGTCCAGCGGCCCGCCACCGACGTGCTGTGGCGCTGGCGCGACGGGCTCAGCGCGGCGGTGAGTGGGGTACGGGGCGGGAAGGTGAGCGAGGACATCGTGGTGCCGGTGGATCGCCTGGCGGAGACCCTGGAGCGCTTCGCCCTGATCGCGGCGCGCCACGGCCTGGCCTCGTGCGCGTGGGGTCACGGGGCGGACGGCAACGTACACGCGAATCTCCTGGTGGATCCAACGAGTGAGGCGGAGCTGCGGGCCGCCGCGAGGGCCACCGACGAGCTGTTCGCGCTGGCCGGCGAGATGGGCGGATCGATCAGCGGCGAGCACGGGGTGGGCTGGCTCAAGCGGGGCAAGCTGGCCGGTCAGTGGTCGCCGCGGGCGGTGGCGCTGCACGAAGCGATCAAGCGCACGTTCGACCCCAAGGGTCTGTTGAATCCGGGCAAGAAGCGCGCGCGCGTATAACGCGATCTCGCATAAGCAAGCCGTTCTCCCGGCTCTCGCGGTACTCTGCGCGCTGGTTATCACCTATTGAAAGGAAGCATTCATGAACAAGACCCAGCTGATCGAGGCGGTTGCCGCCGACAGCGGTCTCTCCAAGGCGGACTCGGCGCGCGCGATCGAGTCGGTCGTGGGCACCGTGAGCAAGACCCTGAAGAAGGGCGACGATGTCGTCATCACGGGCTTCGGCAAGTTCTCGGTGGTCAAGCGGGCGGCGCGCATGGGCGTCAATCCCCGCACGGGCGAAAAGGTCAAGATCAAGGCCTCCAAGGCCCCCAAGTTCACGGCGGGCGCGGCCCTCAAGCAGGTGGTGCATCCCAAGAAGTAGCTTCTTCTCAGGGGGTTCGGCGGCAAGCTGAGCGGGTAACTGTCCTCCACGAGGCCGGCGCGGACGCGCGGGCCGCAAAGTGAAGAGGAGGACATTCACATGGTCGCTCTGCTTGCTCTGGTCCTGATCCTGGCCATCTTTGGGGGACTCGGCTTTGCCGCACACGTGCTGTGGTACGTGCTGATCATCGCTGTCCTGCTGTGGCTGATTGGGTTCTTTGTCGGAGGCATGCCCGAGGGCGGCGGTCGTCGCTGGTACGGGCGCTGAGGGCAGCGAATTGAGGTAAGGGCGGGATGCCCGACGGGAGGGCGGCATGGATGCCGTAGTCCGGCGCTGGTAGCGTCATCTGACCATGACCCTGGTCAGCGATCTGGAACTTCCGGCTTTCGACTACACGGACCCGGCGATGCGGGGTGCGCACTTCCATCGAGCGATGGGCGAGCTGCGCGCACAGAGCTGGCTGGCGACGGGACCGTTTGGGTACGTGGTGCTCGACCGCGAGGCCGGCGAGCAGTTTCTACGCACCCGTGAGGCGATCTTCCCGGGGATGAAGATCGCGGAGATCTTCGAGGTGGCCGAAGGTCCGCTGTACGAGCAGATGCGCCGCAACATCCTGAACGTGAACGGTCCGGATCACACGCGGCTGCGGGCACTGGTGAACCCGGCCCTGTCACCGCGCGCGGTCGAGCGCTACCGACCGGTGGCGCGGGGGTTTCTGGAAGAGCTTTATGAGGCGGCGGTTCCCGCCGCGGGGGCGCGTAGCGTGGGGCGGGAGGGTTGTGAGTGCGAGTTCGTGGAGGCCTTCGCGAAGCCCTACCCCTCGCAGATGATCGCGACGGTGATGGGGGCGCCGGTCGCCGACGCCCCCAGGCTGCACCATTGGTCGAACTGGATTCAGCGGCAGTTCGACGCGGTGAGCATGCTCGAAGAGCGCCCCGAGATCGAGCGGGCGGTGGAGGAGTTCTACGAGTACGGGGCGGCCCTGGTGGAGGCCCGCCGGGAACACCCGGGCGAAGACCTGATCTCGGCGCTGATCGCGGCCGAAGAGGAAGGCGAGCGGCTGTCGGACGTGGAGTGCATCAACCTGGTGTTCAACGTGCTGGCGGGCGGCGTGGATACCACCCAGAGTCAGCTGGCGCACGCGATCAGGCTGTTCGCGGAACACCCCGACCAGTGGGCCCTCCTGGCCGAGGACCCGACGCTGGCGGCACGCGCGGTCGAGGAGGTGCTGCGCTTCGAGCCGATCACCCCGTTCAGCGCGAGGATCGTGAGCGAGGACTTCACGGTTCACGACGTGACGTTCCCGGAGGGGACGATCGTGATGGTGTGCGCGTTCACCGCCAACCGCGACCCGGGGGCCGGGGCGGGCGAGGACGGGGTTTTGGACGATGCGGGGTCGGGATCGGAAACAGACTCGCGGGAGTCGGACTCGTTCGACATCACCGCCGACCGCGCCAGGGCCCGGCCGTTGACGTTCGGGGCGGGGGTGCACTACTGCCTGGGGGCCAACCTGGCCCGGGTCGAGCTACAGGAGGCCCTGGCCTACCTGGCACCCCGGATGCGGGACCTGGAGTTGGCGGGCGAGCCGGTGTACGAGAGCATCACGGGCATCTACGGCCTGGCAGAACTCCCCGTGCGATTCACCGCGGCCTAGCGCAAGCCGGCGGGGGGTCGGGTGGGGGGTTCTACCGACATACGGTTGGACGACCAGTGGGGTCGTTGGACGAGCGATCGCGGAGAACGGGAGCCAGGAGGACCCATGAAGGCAGGCCGGTGCGTATTACTGGGAGCCTGGGCGGGAACGCTGATCCTCGGGCTGGGAGTGCTCGGGGGCGTGGCCCAGGCGGGGACCTATCACGTGTACTCGTGCCGCACGCCGTCCGGGCAGGTAGCGCCGACCGATGGGTGGAGCGGGAGTACGGGCGGGGTGTACGACACGGTGGCTGATACCTGCGGCATGAACGGTGGTCTTGTAGCCGCGCTGAAATCAGGTGTCGCTCACTCGGCCGACCTAGACCTAGCAACATGGGGCTTCACCGCACCAACCGGTGAGACGGTTGTCGCTGCGACGCTTTGGCGCGCTGGCGATCTACCTGGTGGAGCAAATTCCAACGCCTCTTATCTGTTTTGGCTGGCAGGCTTCAGCACCGGAGCAGCAGACTCACAAGGGTTCGCCGAATGTGCCGCGATCTATGGGTGCTCGCACGAAGGAACGCTTGCAAGCCCCCTTTCAGGCGCGAATCGGATTGTTGTCCCAGCTAGTGCGCTCAACAGCCCCTATATCTCTTTGACGGCTTCGTGTGGGTCGTCAATTCTGGAATACGCCTGCCCTATATACGGAAGTCCTGGCGGTTACGCCGCGGTTGTCGAGTTGTTCGCGGCGGACTTGGTTCTTGAACAGTCTGGGGCGCCGTCGGTGAGTCATGTGGAGGGGAATCTCAAGGATGCTCAGACGATCAGCGGCACGACTGACTTGGCGTTCGATGCGACCGATCCGGGGTCGGGGGTGTACGAGGCGGTGTTCAGCGTGGATGGCCAGACGGTGCGTCGCCGGGTGTTGAGCGATAACGAAGGACGCTGCCGGGATGTGGGACAGACGACAGATGGGCTGCCGGCGTTTCTGTACACGCGTCCCTGTCCGCCATCGCTGAGCGCGGACGTGGCGTTCGATACGACGGGGATATCCAACGGGACCCATCGTCTGGTGGTCACTGTGATCGACGCGGCTGGGAACGCGGCGACGATTCTGGACCGGGCGGTGACGTTCGCCAATGCCGGCTCTGGTGGGGCATTCCCGGGCCGCGGGGCCGGCAACGGGGACAGGCCGACCGAACATGCCACGCTGACAGCCGGCTGGCACGGCGCGCGGGGTGCGCATCTCCTCAGTGGATATGGAAAGGCCCCGACGATGCAGGGACGACTCACCGATGCCAACGGGCAGGGCGTCGCGAACGCGATCATCGAAGTGAGCGCCCTGCCCTCCTCGCTGGGCGCTCATCCGCGGACGCTCACCTCACCACGCACGGATGTGAGCGGGCGTTGGACCATGCGCCTTCCCCGCAGCGGCTCCTCGTGCACTCTGCACGTCGTCTATCGCAGCCACCTGTCGGACCCCCAGCCCGTGGCGACGCGCACGCTGGTCCTCGGGGTGCGCGCCGGGGTGACTCTGCGGGTCACTCCGACAGTGACCAGTGTGGGGAGGATCATCCGCTTCAGCGGGCGCCTGCTGGGCGCCCCGATCCCGCCGGGCGGCAAGCAGCTCGTGGTGGAGGCCGGCTCGAAGGGCGGTCCGTGGCTCGAATTTCGAGTGATCCGCACCGACGACCGTGGGCGCTTTCGCTCCTCCCACCGGTTCAGCTACCCGGGCCCCGCGACGTACAGGTTTCGCGTGGTCTCGCGATACGAGGCTGACTACCCATTCCAGGCCGGGGTGTCGAATGTCGTGGGGGTGCGGGAGCGGTGAGGAGTGTGCATTCATTAGTCGATGGTAGAACAGAACCTAACTCTGGTAGAATGCTACTCATGTCGTTAAACATCAAGAACCCAGAGGCCCACGGGCTTGCGCGCGAGCTGGCGGAGCTGACTGGTGAGAGCATGAGCACCGCCGTCACGATCGCGGTACGGGAGCGGCGGGACCGGCTCTTGGCCGACCGGGCCGGTGGTCTGGCGGAGCGGATGCTCACGATCGGACGCGACTGTGCGGGACGTCTCCCGGAGTCTGTAAAGCACGTTGACCACGGCCGGCTGCTCTACGGCGAGGACGGCCTGCCGGCGTGATCCTCGACAGCTCCGCCCTCATCGCGATCCTGCGCGACGAGCCCGACGCGCGGCAGTTTGCGGAGGCCATCGAAATGGCTGGTGTGCGGAGGCTCTCGGCCGCGAGCTATGTGGAGATCGGGGCCGTCATCGACAGCGCAGGCGACCCCGTGGCCAGTCGCCGCTTCGACGAGCTGGTTGCCCTCGCCGGGATAGTGATCGAGCCGGTCACCCCGGATCAGGCACGACTTGCCCGCGACGCCTACCGGGACTTCGGCAAAGGCAGCGGTCATCCCGCCGGGCTGAACTTCGGAGACTGCTTCTCATATGCCCTGGCGAAGAGCCAAGGCGAGCCTTTGCTTTACAAGGGGGATGACTTTAGCTACACGGATATCGTCTCCGGTTGGCGGCAACGCTAGGCAACAAACTCAGCGTCTGCCTGGTCTGAGACGAACGGGCTGTGGCTCAGAATCTCGGTGAGTTCGGCGTCGGTGATGCCGCCGGGTTGATCGCCTACTCGACACAGGCATACGATGTTGAAGGGCAGCTTGGGGCGCAGGACAAGAACCTGGAGCGATGCCGCGCGACACAGATCGACGACCGTGCGTGAGTTGAACACGTGGTGGTGCATCGCGCGTGAACGGTGATTCTCCCGGCAGCGCTGCTCGAAGACCTCGCGATTGGGGGCGCCGGGATCGCGCTCCAGATCGTGGAGCGCGAGGATCTCCTCCAGATGGGTCAAGTCCTCCTCTCCCGTGTTACGCTCGGCGTCCGCTTCAAAGTGATCGAGGGTCGTCACCGGGCGACGGTGATCGAAGGTCCCGTCTCGATGTGGCATGACCAGGAGCAGATGCCCGCCGGGACGAACCACGCGACTCCATTCCTTGAGCGCGCCGAGGGGATTGGCGATGTGCTCCAGAACGTGGGAGGCAAGCAGCGCGTCGTAGCCGGCGTTCGGTATCTCGCCAAGTGAGCCCGCCTCGGCGATCACGTGCCGGCGGGGAGTGATCTGCTGGCCGGTGGCGTTTGACCAGATTGTTCGCTCCGAATAGTCCAGAGTGTCGAGTGACCCCAGACGGGAATACACCGGTATCGGCCCGAGCCGGCCGAACAGGTCGCTCGGCCCTCCCGGCTCCAGCGCGACGGCGCCCCTCAGGGTGTTGGCCACCCCAACCAGTGCGCGGTCCCTGCGCGCCGCATGGACAGCGTTCCTCAAGGGGTCGGAGATATTCACGCCGAGGTTCTAGCATCCCCGGCCATCGCACGCGTACGCACTCCACCCATCGAGTCCGGCGGCGCTCGGCGCTCCCGTAAGTCGCCCGAGGTGGCCCCCGACGTTCTGTCCACCGCCGCCGCGGGTCCTGCCGCGGTGCGCGGTGGTGTGCTGCGCGTGGGTGGCTACCTGCTTGGTGCACTGGTCAGTGGCGTCTCGGCCGCACTGCTGTTCCGACACCTGGGCGTGGTGGAAACCGGAAGCTACGTCAAGGCGATGTCGCTGGTGGCGATCGTCGGCGCTCTCTCGGACCTGGGGCTAACCGCGGTGGGAATCCGCGAGATTTCGATACGCCCCGAGGAGGAGCGTTGGCAGCTTGCACGCGACCTGTTAGGGCTGCGGATCACTCTCACCCTCGTCGGTGGAGCCGCCGTGACACTCATCGCGTGGGTCGCCTACTCACGGACGCTCGGGGCCGGGGTGGCGCTGGCTGTGGTGGGTCTGCTGTTGCAGGCCACCCAAGACAATTTTACGATCCCCTTGACCGTTGGGTTGCGGCTCGGCTGGGTGGCCGCGCTGGACCTCATGCGTCAGTTCCTCACCACCCTCGTGATGGTTCTCCTGGTGCTGCTCGGTGCCAGGCTGCTCCCCTTCCTGGGCGTATCGATCCCGGTCGGGCTGGTTGTCCTGCTGGCCACCACCGCCCTCGTTCGCGGTCGGCGCGAACTGACTCCCAGCTTCAGCTGGCAGCGCTGGCAACCATTGGTCACCGCGATGTTGCCCTACTCGGCCGCCGTGGCCGCCTCGGCGCTCTACTTCCGTGTCTCGGTCCTGCTTGTCTCGGCCCTCTCAAGCGCCGTCCAGCTGGGTTATTTCAGTGCCTCGTTTCGCATCATTGAGGTGCTTACCGTGATCCCGGCTCTGCTGGCCAGCTCGGCCTTTCCGATTTTTGCCAGAGCGGCCCGAGACGATCACGACCGTCTGGGCTACGCGCTGGGGCGGGTTTTTGAGGTTTCGCTCATCGTCGGAGCATGGGTCTCGGTCTCGATCGCGGTCGGTGCGCCACTGGCGATCAGCATCATCGGCGGGTCGAGCTTTAGGCCGGCCGGGTCCATACTTGCGATTCAGGGGGTAGCTCTTGGGGCGATGTTCGTGAGCGCCGTGTGGGCCAACGGGTTGCTCAGCCTCGGGCTCTACCGCCGCATCCTGGCCCTCAGTCTTTCCGCACTCGTGCTCAATGCGCTGCTCGTCACCGCTCTGGTGCGCGCCGACGGCTCGCGTGGCGCTGCGATCGGGACTGCGGTCGCCGAGATAGTCCTTGCGGTCGCGCAGGCCCTGGCGGTTCTACATCGCCGACCGGCGCTTCGTCCCTCGCTGCGGATCCTGCCGCTCGTGACCCTTGCCGCCGCCGCCGGTCTGGTCCCCCTGGCCCTAGATGTGCCCATCATCGTTCGGCTGGTCATCTCTAATGGTCTTTTCGGCGTCATGCTCCTAGCCACCAAGGCACTTCCCGAGGAGTTGCTGGAGGTAATCCCCAGGCTCGGATCCAAGGCGGACGGAGCATGATCGGGGTGGTTCATCTCGTGTGGGGACCGTTGGGCGTCGAGCCCCTGCGAGAGTTCCTACAGTCCTACCGCCGCCATACAGCCGGTGTCGAGCATGAGCTGGTGGTGCTCTTTAACGGGGTCGGCGATGCCCAGCGTCCCACGCTGCTCGGCGAGCTTGAGGGGGTAGGGCACCGTCTGCTTGAGCTGGAGGAGTCCGTTCAAGACCTGGTTGCCTATGAACAGGCCGCACAGATGCTGGACCACAATCGTCTGTGCTTTTTGAACTCCTACAGCGTCATCCTTGCGCCACGATGGCTTGAGCATTTGAGTGTCGCGCTCGATCGGCCGGACGCTGGTCTGGTGGGGGCCACCGGTTCCTGGGCCAGTCTGCACTCGGGTGTGTTGAACGCGCTCTTCCTGCCGAGTCCCTATCGCTCCGTGATGCCCCCGAGGAGAGTTGCGCGCGAACAGTTTCGGCTGCTTGAGCTTGAGCGTAGGGGCCAGGAGACAGGCGAGGTCGAGGATCTCCCACGGCGCACGCCGGTGGGCTCGGTGCTCTCCACGTTGCGCTCGCTTCCGGGGATTCCCGAGCAGCTCTATCGCTTTGAGGGGTTCCCGGCTCATCATTTGCGCACGAACGCCTTCATGGTCGACCGGGCGATCTTCACCCGACTGCGCATCGGCAACCTCAAGCGGAAAATGGACGCCTACGCGGTCGAGAGCGGGCGCAACAGCCTCACCCGTCAGGTCCAGCGACTTGGTCTGCAAACACTGGTGGTCACCCGCGACGGCCGGGCCTACAGTCACGAGTGCTGGCCGCTTGCGCGGACGCTCTGGCAGGGAGATCAGGAGGGACTGCTGGTGTCTGACAACCAGACCCGCACCTATGCCGGCGGAGACACGGACCGCCGCCGACTGCTCAGCGCCTTTGCCTGGGGTCCCGAGGCCGACCCGAGTCCCCCGCTCGGCGAGCCGGCGATGGAGGCATCCTGAAATGGCGCGCGTGACGGCCGTGGTGCTCACGTTCAACGGTCGCGAGCTGCTGGATCGGATGCTGCCGACTCTCCTGGCACAGCGCTATCCGGACTTTGAGGTGGTGGTCGTCGATGACGGCTCCTCGGATGGCACCGCCGCGCACCTGCACGAACGCTGGCCCGAGGTTCGCGTGATCGAGAATCCGGCAAACCTCGGCGTCGCGGCCTCGCTGAACCGTGGTGTGGAGGCTGCAGACGGCGAGTACGTCGCGCTCCTCAACAACGATCTCGAACTCGACCCGGACTGGCTCGATGCACTGGTGGGAACGCTCGACAGACACCCCGGGGCGGCCTCGGCCACCGGCTTGCTGCTGGACTTCCACGACCGCGATCGGATTGAAGCAGCCGGCGATTTGATGCGATGGTCCGGGATGAGTGGGCATCTCCGTGACGGCCAGAGCGTCGAGCAGGGGCGCGGCGAAGCGGCCGCGGTTTTCAGCCCCTGCGCGGGCGCCGCGCTTTACCGGCGCACGGCGCTTGCCGAGGTCGGTGCCTTCGACGAGGACTTCTTCGCCTACCTGGAGGACATCGACTGGGGATTTCGTGCCCAGCTCGCCGGGCACGGCGCTCGCTATGAGCCGGCGGCGGTCGCCTACCACATGGGTGGCGCCACGACCGGACGCCAGCTCAGCCGGTTCGTGGCCCTCCAACGACGCAACAACATCCTGGTTGTGCTGAAGAACTATCCGCCCGCAGCACTGCTGCGCCACCTCCCCAAGGTGCTCGCTTTCCAGGTGGTGACGCTGCTCGCGAGCGCACGTGACGGGATCTTGGTGGCGCACCTGCGGGGGTTGGCCCAGGTGGTGGGGATGCTCCCGCGGATGCTCCGCAAACGTCATGCGATCCAGCGCACCCGACGCGCGAGCCTGGATGAGCTGAACGCCCTGATGTCTCCCGAGCTTTACGCGGGGGGCAGCTCTGGCGACCGTTTGCGCGCTGTTGCACGGGCCCTCGCACCGCTGGTTCGCCGGGCCGGCGACTAGCCCAGCACTGGGGTTAGCCGCGGCGCAGCACCGCGCGTCTGAGCGCCAGCGACTTGCGCAAGGTGATCGAGGCGTCGATCGCCTCCGTCGGGGGGTGGGGGTGACGATCACCCTCGCGGGCTGCCCGCCAACCCTCAAGGCGCCCGCGCAGCGCTTGGAGATCCCGGCACACCAGGGTGTCCCCGGCCACCACCACGGCCTCCGTGAACAGCGCGCGCACCGCTTTCCTGCTCTTCAGCACTCCGTAGCGGCGCAGCAGGTATGCACGGCTGAAGCCCGCCATACGGCGCTGGCGGGCCGAGCGGCGGCCATAGGTGGCGGACCCCAGGTGCACCCCCACCGCGTCGGGGGCCTGTGCGGTCGCCCAGCCGGCCGAGCGCAGCCTGAGGGCGAGGTCGAGGATCTCCATGTAGGCCGGGATCGTCTCGTCCAGGCCGCCCACCTGCTCCCAGGCGGTGCGCCGGTAGACCCCGGCCGTGCCCTCGGGACCTGTGAGCACCACGCCGTTGCTCAGTGCCTGCCCGGGGGGCTGGCCTTGCATGCGCGCGAATCCGGCCAGGGTGACGTCGGCCGTGACGCCCACGCTATCGATGGCCTCTTCCTCGGCGTTCAGCATCAGCGTCGCCGCCGAGCCAATCACGGGGTCGCCCTGTAGCGGAGCCACCAGTCGCTCAAGGCACTCGGGGCGAAGTTTGACGTCGTTGTTGAGCAGCACCACGTACTCCCCTGCGCCGCTCTTCACGCCGCGATTGACCGCGCGGGTGTAGCCCAGATTGGACCCGAGCAGCACCACGGTCGTCCCCGGCCACTCGCGGCGCAGACGCTCGGGGGTGCCGTCCTCGGAGCCGTCGTCCACCACGATCACGCGGTGGGAGACGGTTTGCCGGGCCAGGTGCTCCAGGCAGGAATTGGTCAGCTCGTACTGGCCGTAAACGGGCAGCACGACATCGATCGATACCTCCACGCCTCCCAATGCTAGCGCTGCCGGCGTTAGCCTTCGCCGCTTGAACGCGTTCGCCCATCCCCACGTTGGCCTGAACCTGGTCTATCTGGTCCCCGGGGAGACCGGCGGGATGGAGGTCGTCGCGCGCGAGCTGCTGCCCGCTCTGCTCGCCGCGGCACCCGGGGTGCGCTTCACGGCCTTCATCAACCGAGAGGCCGCCGCCGCTAACGACGGGCCCTGGGGCGAGCTGCTCCCCGCGGTGACCGTGCCCGTGAACGCCCGCAGTCGCCCACGGTGGGTCTTGGGCGAACAGACCCTTCTGCCTTGGTTGGCGGGCCGTGCGGGAGTCGACCTGCTGCACAGCCTTGCCAACACCGCGCCCGGCTGGGGGCGCTTCCGGCGGGTGCTCACGGTCCACGATCTGATCTACGCCCGCTTCCCCGAGACCCACGCCGGAATCCGGGCGCGCGCGCTGAGCCTGCTGGTGCCGCTGGCGGTGCGCCGCTCGACGCGGGTGATGGCTGATTCCGCCAGCACCCGCCGGGATCTGATCGAGCTGCTGGGGGCTCCACCGGGGAAGGTCAATGTGGTGCCCCTCGGCCTGGGGTCGGTCAGGCGCCAGGATCAGCTCGGGGAGTCCGAGGTGCGCGAGCGCTTCGAGCTGGGTCAGCGCCCGGTGCTGCTCAGCCTCTCGGCAAAGCGTCCCCACAAGAACCTCGGGGCGCTGATCGGGGCGCTCGCACGCCTACCGCCCGAGCGCCGACCGCTGCTGATCATGCCCGGCTATCCCACCGCGCACGAGGCCGAACTGCGCGAGCGGGCCGCCGCGGTGGGCGTGGAGGCGGACGTGCGTTTCCTCTCCTGGCTCTCGGCCGAGGAAGCTCGAGGGCATCTGGGCGCTGGCGCGGGCGTTCGTGTTCCCCTCGCTCTACGAGGGCTTCGGCCTGCCCATACTGGAGGCCATGGCACGGGGAGTTCCCGTAGCGTGCTCGAACGCCTCCTCGCTGCCCGAGGTGGCCGGTGACGCCGCGCTGCTGTTCGACCCCGGGGATGAGCCCGCGATTGCGCAGGCCATGACCAGGTTGCTGGAGGACCCGGCATTGCGCGAGCAGCTGCGGGTACGCGGGGCGGAGCGGGCGCAAGAGTTCACCTGGGAGCGCACCGCCCGCGGCGTCCTTGAGAGCTATGCCGGCGCGTTTGGGCTGGGTGGGGTGCCGGACTCCTGGGTCTCGCCCCGGTCGGCCGGACACGTCCGCGGAGGAAGTTAGGCGGCGGCCCGCTCCACGTAGATCCCCGGACCGCTCGGCTTGGGGATGTCTTCGCCGTGCTCACGCATTACGTCGAAATGGCCCGCCAGGGCCTCGTGCATCTCCTCGATGCAAGTGTCGATCGTGGGGCCGGTGGCCACGCAGCCAGGCACGTCTGGGGACCATGCCGAGTAGCTCGACGGAGGCCCACCCTCTACGAGGATGAGATATCGCTCAATATCGCTCATGACTTCAACCCTGCCTGTCGCATGATGCTCGCTTGCGTCTTGGGATGCAAGTCCTCGCGCAGAGAGATCGGTACACGTTGTGTTACACTGTGTGCGTAATGTCTGGCGAAGCTCGTGGACAGCTTTCGATGCGTCCTGCTCTACTGACACTGGAGCGCCTGCGTCAGCGGGCGCGGCTTGCGGGTGAGTCCCGCACGACGCTCGCGGAGCGCTACGTGCATGAGGGTCTGCTGATGGACGAGTTCCCGGGGATCCATTTCGTGGATGGCCCGATGGGCCGTCGAGCCGCGCTGTTGGGGTCGGGCCTCGATGTCTGGGAGGTCGTCAAGGCGGTCAAGGACGGTGGCTCCACCGCGGAGGCCGCGGCTTACCTGGAGGTCGAGCCGCGTCTGGTTGAGCTCGCGGTGCGCTACTACGGTTCCAATCGCGCCGAGATCGACGATTGGACCGCGCGCGTCTTTGAGTTGAGCGAACTCGAAGAGGCCAAGTGGCGTGCGGCCCAGGAAGCGATCGGCGCGTGAGGTTGCTGCTGGATGAGCACTTCTCTCCAGATATAGCCCGACAGCTCCGTGCAAAGGGCCACGATGTACTGGCCGTCAAGGAGCGCCGCGAGCTGATCGGGCGCTCCGATCGTGTGCACTTCGCGTCGATGCCCGAGCAGCGCCGAGCGATTGTGACCCAGGATCTGGGCGATTTTAGACCGCTGCTGGCTGAAGCAATGCGGGCCGGAGCAAAGACGTACGGGCTGGTATGCGTGCCTGCTCGCGTCTCACTCAGTCGCGCCGCGAGCGGGCAGCTGGTGGACGCACTGGACCAGCTACTCGGGCTCAACCCCAACGATGCCGATGCCGTCGATCAGGGCGGTGAGATCTGGCTCGCGGTCTCGCCCCGGTCGTAGCTCTCAAGCACCCGCTGGAGCGAGGACTCCAGTGAGAGGACCTCGGCGTTCTCGGCAAACCAGCGGGCGGTGCTCTGGCGCATCTCAAGGCCCGCTTCGTGCACCCGCACGATCGCATCGGCAATCGCGTGGGGATCGTCGCTCGGGACGATCACACCGTTGAGTCCCTCGTCGACCAGCTCGACGGCGGCGTTGTCTTCGCCGGCCACCACCACGCTGGGCGTCGCCCGTGCGGAGGCCTCCACCACCACCAGCCCATAGCCCTCGCGGCTGGAGGGCAACAGCATGCACAGGGCGCGGCGCTGGTCGGCGTCCACCAGGGAGGCCTCGGCGAACCCGGGGGCCGAGACGATCTCGCCGAGGCCGTGCTCCGCGATTGCCGCCTTCAGCGTGCCGTACTCGGGTCCATCGCCGTAGAAGACCGCGCGCAGTCCGGGGATGCGTTGTGCGGCGGCCGCCACCGCGGCGATCCCGAGGGCGACGCGCTTCTCGGGGATCAGGCGGGCCGCGAACATCACCAGCGGGTCGCCCTCGCCGGCCCGCGCGGGCTCGGTGGGGCCGGTGTAGAGACCCCGCAGCACCGTGATCGGACCGCGCAGGCCCTCCTCGCGCAGCCGTCGGGCGTGCAGCTCGGAGAAGCAGAACGTGCGCTGGGGTACCGCCGCGCAGGCCCGCTGAACCAGTGCCCCCACACGCCCGCCAAGGCCCCCGAGGTAGTCGAACCAGTAGGAGCGGCTCCAGACCTCAAACCAGTCCACCACCAGCCCGTAGCGCCACAGGGGCCGCACGAGGGCTGCGGCGAGCAGCGAGAAGTAGGGGAACGAGCAGGTGTGCACAACCTCGTAGCGGCGCCCGTGGCGCAGCAGGTGCCACAGCACGCCTGCCCCGAACACCAGCGGTGTGGAGATCCGCCGCCGTCCGCTCTTGGTGTAGAGCCCCATCCGGGGTCCCACGCTGACCACGCGGATGCGCTCGTCGAGGTCCAGTTCGGTGCCGCGTGGCCACTGCGGGCGGGTCAGGTAGGTGACCTCGTGTCCGTCCGCCACCAGGCGCTCGGCGAGGTTGCGATACCAGCGCTCGGCGCCCCCCACGGTGTAGGGGAACAGGCAGTCGTAGACCATGCAGATTCGCACCCGTCCAATGTACGGGCCGCGAGAGCAGCGTGGTGCTCAGAGGGGCCTTGCGGTAGAATCTTTGCTCGTAAGCGCGCCACTTTCCGCCTCCTGGCGCGTTATAAGGGTGTGTCTCGCCGCCATCGTGGGAAGACTAGGCGCTGAGACGTGGTGACATGAGCACAGTCGAGCAGACAAGGCCCCCCGTCCTGGTGGACGCAGAGCACTCTGGTGCACCCCTGGTGTCCGTGGTGATCCCCTGCCTGAACGAGGCCGAGAACATCGAGCAGTGTGTGCGGGCCGCGCAGGCGGTGATCCTGGGCATGGGGGTGATCGGCGAGGTGGTCGTCGCCGACAACGCCTCCGAGGACGATTCGGCGCGTCTGGCCACAGCGGCCGGTGCCCGGGTCGTGCACGAGCCCCGGAGGGGCTACGGCAGCGCCTACCTGGCGGGGTTCGCGGCCTCGCGGGGCAAGTACATCGTGATGGCCGACGCCGACCTAACGTACGACTTCAACGAGATTCCCCGTTTCGTGGCGGAGCTAGAGGCGGGTGCCGAGATGGTGATCGGCGACCGCATGGACAACATCCAGCCGGGTGCCATGCCGTGGCTACATCGCTACATCGGCAACCCCATCCTCTCGGGACTCCTCAACCTGTTCTTCCGCACCGGCATCAGCGATGCCCACTGCGGTATGCGGGCGTTGCGCCGCGACGTGCTGCCGCGCCTGGACCTGCGCACCACCGGTATGGAGTTCGCCTCGGAGATGGTGATCAGGGCATCCAAGGAGAACCTCCAGATCGCCGAGTTCCCGATCGAATACCACCCCCGTGGCGGGGAGAGCAAGCTCTCGAGTTTCCGCGACGGCTGGCGCCACCTGCGCTTCCTGTTGGTCCACAGTCCCACCCACCTGTTCATCGTGCCGGGCGCGCTGCTGGCGCTGCTGGGATTGCTCCTGATGTGCGTGGTCGCTGCGGGCGTCAACTTCTTTGGGCGTACCTGGGGGCTGCATTCACTGATCGGGGGGTCCCTGCTGACGATCGTGGGTACCCAGGTGCTTGCGCTGGGATTGTGTGCCCACGCCTACGGGACCTACTTCATGGGCGAGAAAGACCCCTGGTTTGACCGGATGCGTTTGCGCTTCCGTCTCGAGCACGGCTTGCTGATGGGCGGCCTCGTGATCCTGACTGGTGTCGCGATGGGTGCGTTCATCGTGGTCGACTGGATATCCAACGGCCTGGGCAGCCTCGCCTACGAACATCTCGCGGTGTTCGCCGCCACCCTGATCGTGGTGGGGATCCAGGTCTTCTTCTCCTCGTTCCTGCTGTCGATTCTCGGGTTGAGACGAACCCAGCGGTCGGTCTAGCCCATCATCCGGCCATGAGCTTTCCGATGGTGGTTGTTGGATTCCCGCTGCTGCTGGCGCTCCTCGCGCTGGGTGCTGGGTTGCTTGTCGAGCGTCTGGCCGGCATGAGGTTGCCGTTCGCGCTCCTGCCCGCGGTCGGCTTTGCGACGCTCGTGGCGGTCTCCCAATTCACCACCTGGCCCTCCGCGCTGGCGCCTGCGACACCATGGATCCTGCTGGCCCTCGCACTGGGGGGGTTCGCGCTTTGCGGCCGCCGCGGACTGACGGCGCGCTGGCGTGCCCGACGGGGCGGCTGGTGGCTCGCGCCGGGGGCCGGGTTGGCTGCCTATTTGACGGTGAGCGCGCCGGTGATTGCCGCGGGGCGTCTGACGTTCCCCGGCTATCTGCTCGACACCACCGGTGCGATTCAGCTGGCGGGCGCCGAGCGGCTGCTGCACGATGGGCGCAACTTCACCGACGGCTTCCCCGGTTATGGGGCGACACTGGTGGCGTATTTCGGGCACGGCTACCCGTCGGGAGGCCACACCGTGTTCGGTGCGGTCGGTTGGCTATCGGGACAGGATCTCCTGTGGCTGTATGCGCCCTATCAAGCCGTGGAGCTCGCGTTCTCGGCGCTGGTCCTCACATTTCTCGCTGAACGCGCCGGGCTCTCACGTCTGCCCGCGGCGATCACGGGCTGGATAGCCGCTGTACCGGCCTTGGTCTATGCCTATGCGTTGATGGGGTCGGTCAAGGAGTTGACTGCCCTACCGCTGCTGCTGCTGATGGGCGCCTTGATTGCGTTGGCCAGACAGATGGCGAGATCCGGGCCCCGTGCGTACCTTCCGTTTGCGCTTGCCGGTGCAGGGACGCTGGGTGCGATTGGCATTGCGGCCTCGCCGTGGGTGATCCTGTTCGGGTTGGCGATACTGATCTTCGCGGCTCCCGTGATTCTGCTCAGATCCAGCGGGTGGCGTGTGCTCGGCGCCGGCGCCGTGGGGCTTGCCGGGATGACCGCGGTATTGGGGCTGCCCACGCTCGGTCCGCTCTCGACCACGCTGAAGCTAGCCTCCAGTCTGCGAGGGTCGAATGTCGCGGCGGCCAGCGACCCGGGCAATCTGCTGCGCCCCTTGCACTTTGTGCAATCGCTCGGCGTCTGGCTGGGAGAGTCCCATCGGGTCGATCCGCGCTATCTCAACCAGACGTATGCCCTGATCGGAGTCGTCGCGATCTGTGTTGGGCTTGGCGTGTTCACCCTCGTTCGCCGTCGCGCGTGGGCCCTGCTCGTGTTTGTTGCGATCTCGTTCGTGGTGTGGGAGGCATTGACTCGTCGCGGGACCGAGTGGACGGATGCCAAGGTGTTGATGCTGCTATCGCCGGTGCTGCTGCTCGTGGCGATGGTTGGAGCTTTTGGCAGACACAGGGTCGAGGGCGCGCTTTTGGCGGGAGCGATTGCGATTGGCGTGCTCGGCTCCGATGCACTTGCTTACCACGGAACTGGGCTGGCGCCGACGCAACGTTTCACAGAATTGCGGTCGATCGGACGACGATTCGCAGGTGAAGGGCCGACGCTTGCCACGGACTTCAACGAATACGCGCTCTATCTTTTGCGCAACTCGCGGGTGAACTCCCCGGGCCTCGCCTATCGCGGCACGATGACGCTGGCGCCGGGGGCATCGCTGGCGTATGGACACAGCTATGACATCGACGACATCAGTCAGGACACGGTGCAGCGATATCGACTGATCGTCATGACCCGCTCGCCTTCGTGGAGTCGACCGCCGGGAAACTATTCCCTGGTCTGGAAAGGAACTTCATATGAGGTTTGGCGGCGTGTCGGTCCAGAGCCGAAGGTGCATTTTCCTTTGGGGGTTGGGCCGCAGCCTGTTGCCCAAGCGCAATGCACCCAGGTGCGAGGGTTGGCCCGCCGGGCCGAGAATGACGGAGGGCGGCTCCAGGTTGCGGAGCGCCCGGCGAACATTGTGTTGAACATGGCTACGGCCACCCGTACGCCCAACGCTGTTGCACTGCCCGACCTTGAGGGGGCAACACAGGTTCAGTTCACCGGCCCCGCACGTGTGGAAGACACCTTCAGCGTGGCCACCGCCGGAACTTACGAGCTGTGGCTCGGTGGGAGCGTCGATCGACCGCTGCGCGTTACGTTGGACGGCAGGCTCCTCGCAACTCCCAGCTCCATGCTCGGTGGAGATCTCAACAAGTACCGAGTTGCCACCGTCAGCCTGCGACCCGGAAGGCACTATCTGCGTTTCGCTCGTGGTGGTGGCAGCCTACGTCCCGGCGATGATGCCTCGACGGTGCTCGACGGCGTGACGCTTGAGCCGGTCGGCGCCGAGCGCGAGACCGTGGCGAGTGTGGCGCCGAGCGCGTGGCGATCCCTCTGTGGGCGCACCCTCGACTGGCTTGAGGTCGTCGGCTGAGCCTGGCTTCAGAGAGTTGCGCCGGTGGCCGCTTCGCGCTCGCGCAGCGAGTGTCTTAGGCCAGCTTCGACCTCGTCAGTGGCGTGGTCCCAGGTGTGGGACGCCACGAAATCGATGCCCTCGCGCGAGCGGCGCTGCCACTCCTCGGGGTTGTCCAGCAGTCGCTCCAGGGCGTCCGCGATCCGGTTGGGCTCAAGCGGCGCCAGCGCCAGCGGCCCGTCCTCACCAAAGATCGACTCGGCGCTGACCCCGGCCAGCTCCACACAGGGCAGCCCGCAGGCGAGCATCTCCTTGGGCATCAGCGAGAAGTTGGTCAGCGACAGGCACAGCCCCACGGTCGCCTCGGAGTAGAGGGCGGAAAGCTCAGGTGGGCTCACGACCCCCAGGTGCTCGTAGGGGAAGGGGCTGTCCAGGCGGCCGGGGTCGCCGAACAGCACGATCCGCAGGTCGGGACGTCGGCGGTAGAGCTCCGAGAGTGCCATCAGCCCGATCGGGACCGCGCGGCGTGGCGTCGCGTGGCGGCCGTAATAGATCACGGTGTCCTGCCGGCGGGCCACCGGGCGGGGGTGGTAGATGTCGTGGTCGACTCCCAGCTGGAAGGCGTCGGCACTCGCGCCGTAGCGATCCACCAGCAGGTCCCGCAGCCAGGGACTGGCGGCGATGCAGTGCAGGCCGTGGCGATAGGTGTCGTCGGCCAGCCGGTGCTCGGCGGAGACCGGATAGAACTCGGGCTCGTGGTCGTTGACGATGTAGGCCCGAGCCCGGCACTGGTCGAGCAGGAGCGTGGGGTGCACCGTCTGCCAGCCCGTGGCGATCGCCACATCGGCCCCCTGCCACTGCTCGAAGCCCTTGTACACCGGACCCTGTAGGGGCGCAAAGAACTCCCGGATGTCCGCGCGCACCACGGCAGGCCACTCAGACTCGTGCTGGGCGGTGAAGTCGTGCAGCCACACGCTGCACACGTGCCCCCGGCGCTCCAGCCGGGTGAGGATCTGTAGCAGTGTGTTGTGGCCGCCGCTGCCCCTTCTGAAGGAGGGGATGACCAGCGCAATGCGCAGGCGGTCGCGCTCGGCCATGCCCGGCACCGGGTCGAGCAACGGCGCGGCGCCCTCGCGCCAGAAGCGCAGGACCTCCGGGAAGTCGTCGTGCGCCAGCTTCGCCGCAACGTGGGCCGGTGTCGGCACGCTTGCCAGAAGCCCGCCTGCTGTGCCCTCCGAGGACTCGGCGTCCGTGTTCGGCTGGGACTCGCGGTCGCTGCCGGGGCTCGCCACACCGTCGCGTCCCTCGAGCGAGATCCGTCGGCGCAGGGGGGCGGGCACCTGCTCGGCGCGGGAGCCAAGCGCGGAGAACACCCGTCGACCCCCGTGGTGGACCGCTGCGCGAGCGGTCCAGCGGGCCTTCTCGGTTGGGCCGAGAGC
Organism: uncultured Solirubrobacterales bacterium; assembly: GCA_963813115.1. Taxonomy (GTDB): domain Bacteria; phylum Actinomycetota; class Thermoleophilia; order Solirubrobacterales; family Solirubrobacteraceae; genus Palsa-744. The sequence goes on along the minus strand of CAWEXS010000002.1, from coordinate 284,963 downwards.
CTGCTCGGCCATCCAGCGGCGGTCGGCGAGAACCTGGCGGGCCACGTTGCGGGCGGCGCCCCCGAGCGCGAACGGCTCGACGTGCCCGGTGCTCTCGTGCAGTCCCCGGTACTCGTCGAAGTAGCGGCGCATGAACTCCAGGGCCCCGTAGTCGTGGGCGTGCAGCACGGCGGCCCCCGGGTGGTAGACCTTGCTCCAGCCGGCCCCCAGCAGGTCCACGCCGAAGGCCTGGTCCTCGGAGTAGGCGACGTCGCGAAAGCGGATCTCCTCCCAGCAGGCGCGGGCGTAGCAGGCGTTGACGTTCGAGAGGAACCCGGTGTCCCCGGGATGCTGCACCACCGGCTCTCCCGCGGGCGCGAAACCGGCGAAGAACTCGGTCAGCTCCCGCGCGATCATCGGGCTGGTGTCCGCCCGCGGCAGGTGCGGACCGTAGGCCGCCCCGATGCGCTCGGCGAGGGTGAAGGCCTCGCGGTAGGCCGCAAGCCAGCCCTCGCACGGGGTGGCGTCCTGGGTGAGGAAACAGATCAGCTCGCCACTGGTGCGCTCGGCCCCCAGGTTGCGGGTACGCCCGTGGGAGAACTCCGAGGGCTCGATCTCAAGCAGCTCCACGCCTGCCGCTCTGGCAATCTCACACGAGCGATCGCGCGAGCCCGAGTCGATCACTAGCACCTCCTGCGCCCCCTCGCGGGCGACGGCCTCCAACAGCTCCTCCAGATAGCGCTCGCCGTCCTTGACCGGGACCACCACGGACACGGCGCTCTGGGCGGCGCTCATGAGCGCTTCAGGCGGCGCTTGATGCGCTTGTATCTCCAGGCCACCGAACGGATCGCACGCAGCAGACCGCGGAACTGGGCGGCCCCCGGCTTACGCATCACGGCGTTGAGATCGACGTGCCAGCGGTCGAGCCAGTAGGCCTTTTCCTGCCACTCGGCGACCGCGGAGTTGGCGCGGGCCTGTACCTCGACCAGCTCGGCCTCAAGTGCGGCCACGCGGTCACGGAGTTGCTCGTTCTCGGCCCTGACGGCGTCCTGCGTGCGCTCTGCTCCGGTGGTGTCCATCTCAGAGATTCTCCGCGATCTTGGCGGCCGCGCGGTTGAAGACTGCGAAACCGATGATGAAGATCCCGACCACGATCGCGATGGGCTCCAGCAGCGCGGTCCAGCTCCCGAGCGCCTGGCCGGCGCTGAGAGTGCCGCGGGTGATGACCGCGTGGCGGAACTGCTGGAAGATCACGGCCAGCGGATTGAGCATGTAGAGGTGCAGCAGGGTGTGACCGAGCTTGGCTCTAACGGTGTCGATCGAGATGATCACCGGGGAGGCGTAGAACAGGATCTGGGAGATCACTTCCCAGATCGGCTGGATGTCACGGAAATGCACGAACAGGGCTGAGAGCAGCAGCGCGACCCCGACGGAGAGCATGACCAGGGCTCCGATGATCAGTGGGAGCTCGAGCCAGCTCAGCATTGGCCGTACGCCCGCCGAGACAGCGAAGATCATGACCACCACCAGGTTGAGCCCCAGGTTGAACAACGCCAGCAGGACGACCGAAATCGGAATGACCATGCGGGGAAAGTGGATCTTGCGGACGAGATTCTCGCGATCGACCACGCTGCGCACCGCGCCCGTGGTGGCTTCGGCAAAGAAGGTGAACAGCACGATCGACGCGAGCAGCTGGGCACCATAGAAGTGGGTGCCCGGTCCCGTCGTCTTGTTTACGTCGGCGACCTTGGTGAAGAACACCCAGATCACCCCGAACAGCAGCAGCGGACGCACCAGCGTCCACACGTAGCCGAGCGCCGAGCCGTAGAAGCGCAGCTTGAATTCGGTGCGGGCCAGCGTGAAGGTCAGCGACCAGAAGCGGCGCATGTCGCCGCCCAGCGCCGAGGGGCCATGCACGCGGTGGCTGACCGGTGTGCGGCCGGGAATTGGGAGACGCACCCCGGAGCCGGTGCTCATGAGCGCTCGATCCTCACGTCGACCGGCAGCTCCAGGATGCCGCCGCTTGAGCTGCCGTGGACGACCACCGAGGCCATGTCCTCGACGAGCGCCAGGGCCTTGTCGCCGGTGCCCTCGCTGGCCAGCGAGGGGGTCAGGAGATAACGGCTGGGCGTCAGCCAGCTCGGCACGTCAAATCTCGCCACCGCGGTCTCCCCGGCCTTGAACGGGCCGCTGGGCTTGCCGTGTCGGTCAGAACGGGCCACCACGATGGTGTGCCCCAGCTCGGTCCGCAACGTGGCGGCGAACACCGGGTCGGTGAGGTCCTCGCCGAAGCGGGCCTCGAAGCACATGCTGAGGGGTTCCTCCTGGGCCACGCTTGTGACCTTCTCGCCGGCGCTGTTCTCGAACCAGGCCTCGGCGATGCTGGTGCCGCTCCCGGCCTGCTCCTCGGCCGGGGCCTCGTGGGGCAGATGGCCGAAGTTCAGCTTGTGGTAGGCCCGTCCGATCACGCGGGGCTCGCCGATCTGGACCAGGTCGCCGCGCTCCATCAGCATGGCCCGGTCGCAGAAGCGCTCCACGGAGTGCATGTCGTGCGAGACGAACACGATGGTCCTGCCTTCGCGCTTGAGCCGGAAGAACTCCTCGAAGCACTTCTGCTGGAACGCGGCGTCCCCGACGGCGAGCACCTCGTCGATCAGCAGGATCTCGGCATCCACCTGGATTGCGGTGGCGAAGGCCAGCCGCACCAGCATCCCCGAGGAGTAGTTCTTGAGCTTGAGGTCGATGAACTCTTCGAGCTCCGCGAAGGCGATCACCTCATCGAAGCGTTCCCGGGCCCGGCGGCGGCTGAGTCCGAGCATGATCGCGTTGATCACCACGTTGTCGCGGGCGGTGAGATCCATGTTGAACCCCACCCCCAGCTCGATGAACGGGGAGAGCCGCCCGGCGATCGAGATCCGTCCGGTGTCGACCCCGTAGATGCCTGCTATGCACTTCAGCAGCGTGCTCTTACCGCTGCCGTTGCGCCCCACGATCCCGAAGAATTCCCCCTCGGCGATCTCCACCGAGATGTCCTTGACGGCGTTGAGTTCGTCGTAGGTGTTGCTTCGCAACGGGTGCAGTGCCCGCTCCTTGAGCGTCGAGTACTGCTGGTGGGGCAGGCGGAAGGTCTTGCTGACAGCCTCGATCGACACGGCAGCCTGAGCTGCCGGTTTGTCGCCTGCGTGTATGGCTTCGGGTCGGGTGATCGTCGTCGGCAAGGGTCAGGGGAACGCTAGCAACCAGGCGGGCCGTCGCTGGTTGGCCGGAGCCTCGTCAAGGCCGTGCCCGGTCCGGGAGCAGCGTGAGGTGAGAGCAGTGCCGGGGTCGCACAACCGAGAAGTGGCGTCGGTCGAGCGTGGCCACGCTCGTCTGGTCAAGCCGCTCAGAGAGCGCGACAATCGAGGCATCGACGAGACCCAGGTCAAGATCGTGGTAGGTGCTCTCTAGTTCGGCCGCGCGGGCGATGTCGCTTGCGGTCGGGTGCTCGACTCGATAGGCCCCGCGGGTGATGTCGGCGACGAAGTCTGTCCACACCTGGGTTCCGCCGAGCTTGACGAGCCAGTAGTCGACCTCCACCAGCACGAGGCCGGGGATCAGCAGATCGTCCGTCTCGGCGAGCAATGCGGCGCAAGGCTCGTGGTCGGGGTCCCGTGCATTGAGGGCCGCCACGATCGGGCCGGTGTCCAGGATGAGCGTCACGTGGCGCGGAAGGGGCGTGCCCCCGGATCCTCTGTCTCGGCGAGTTCGGCGATGCTCCCGTCGGCGTGAAACGTCGCGAGACGTGGGCGCCTGTCCTGTCTGAGTTCCTCTGCGCGGTGGGCCAGCACCTCACCGAGCATCCTCCCGAGCGAGAGACCCCGGGCGCGAGCCTCGTGGGACAGGGTCGCCAGATCCTCCTCGCGGGCCACGACGGTTGTTCTGCGCTCAGCCATGATGCAGATTATACATCAGATGCAGATGCAGTCTCCTGGGCGCGCTGGAGCAAGTAGACGTCCTGGTTGCCCTGGTTGCGTCCGGGGGCAAACTCCAAGACCCGCCATTGCGGGCAGAGTTGCGCGAGCACCCACTCAGGGGAGAGGAAGGCGGTACCCCAGTCGGGGTTGACCACGCCCCAGTCGCCCTCCTCGCCGAACTCGGGCGCGTACCACCAGCCCTGGCGGTAGAGGGCATCCAGGATCTCGCTCGACTGCTGTGCAGTGCGGCTGCCGTTCAGCGCGTAGTGGGCCACCGAGGTCGGACCGTGGGTTGTGAAGAGGAGATAGCCGCCGGGGCGGATCACGCGATGCAGCTCCTCGAACCAGCGCAGCCCCAGTTGCGGCTCGAAATGCGACCAGATCGAGATCGCGTAGGCCAGGTCGAGCGAGCCCGCCTCAAAGCTCAGTGGAGGCTCGTTACCGCTGACCAGGAAGTCGATCTGCGGCGAAACCTTGCCACCCCACTCGATGGCCGGTGCGTTGGGATCGCATCCGTGCCAATTTACCTCGGGATAGGCGGCCGCCAGTACCCGCACAACCCGCCCCGAGGAGCAGCCGAAGTCGAGCGCCGAGCGCAGCGAGGCGACTTCCACGCCCACACTCTCAAGGGCGTTTGCGACCATGTTCGCCTCGTAGGTTCCGCCGGCGGCCGCCAACGGACCACGTGCCATCGCGTGTATATCCTCTGGTGGCAGCTCCGCGATCAGACCCGTCTTTTCGAGTACCGCAGGCGCCCCGTGCCACATGCCGTAAGCCAGGATCACGTGGCGCTTGGCCTGGTCGGTGGTCGCCTGGCTGAGGTGGTCGCTTGCGCCCGGGTCGGTCTTCAACAGGGCTTCGACCTCGGTGAGATCCTGTCCGCTCAGGCGCTCGTAGAGCACGCGGCTAACGGGACTCTGCTCGTTGGCGAGCTGCTGGGGTCCCATGCTGCGCGTAACGCGCGTGTCACTGGGACGGCTTTCTAGACCGGTCAGAGTCTCGGCCTGGTTCGATACGACTGCGCGGAGCGCAGCGATTTCTCGTTCGAGTGTCTTGACCGTGGGGCCAAGCTGTGCGCCCGGCCCGCTCTGGCGCCGTCGTGCGATGTCCTCCGCGACCTTCGCCACCCCCGATAGGCCCCGCTGCTTGACGCGTTGAAGTACTCCCATTGCGGGCACCATAGCGAGAGATTCTTGCGCCACGTCCTGCTGGCCCGAGTTGGCGCAGAGCCTTGATAAGCAGTGGCGAACCTTGAGAGCCCGTCAGGGGCGCCGAGTAACATCTGCGCGATGGCGTCGAATGAATCGGAGCGAGTGCTTCGCGTACAGACGGTGCTCTTTGGGCACGAGCTAACGCAGATGTGGCGGTTGCTCGGGGGCCTGGATGCGGCGGCACGCCAGGTGATCTCCGCCGGTCTCGTGGGCCGGGTCGAATGGGCCCTGGGGGACAGCAGTCCTGCGCCCGTGAGTGGTGCAGACGATGCGCGGGCCATGGCCGAGGCGAGTTCGGCGGCGCTCAGTGCCGTCAGTTATGAGTTCTTTGGTGAGAACCTGGGATCCAGCGGGGGTCAGAACCGACTAGCGGAGGGGCATCCGAGTGACCTGCTGTTGGTGCTGAACCCTGACACCTATCCGTCCCCGATTGCGCTCGTCGAGCTGGTCAAGGTGCTCGCCGACACCCAGGTAGGCATCGTGGAGGCGCGACAGATCCCGCTTGAGCATCCGCGCGAGTACGACCTTTCGACGGGTGGCACGAGCTGGGCGAGTGGCTTCTGCATGCTTATCCGTCGTCCGCTCTTCGACGAACTCGGCGGCTTCGATCACGAGCACTTTCTGCTCCACTGCGATGATGTGGACCTCTCCTGGCGCGCACGGCGAGCCGGCTACAAGGTCGCAATTGCGCCGCACGCGGCAGTTTTTCATGACAAGCGTCCCACCCCTGATGCCGCCTGGCCGGCGCCGGACCATGAGATCTACCATTCGGCTCTCGGACGACTGATGCTGGCGACTCGCTGGAGTCGTGCCGACATCGTTGAGGAGACGATCGCTTCGATCGAGGCCGGAGATTCCGAGATCCAGCGCTCCGCGCTCGCGGAGTTCCGCTCTCGGGCCGTCGCCGGTCGGGTCCCCAAGTCCGAACCGGACCCGAACGGAATCGCGGAGTTCATCGATGGCGAGTATGCCGCGCATCGCTTCTGAGGAGTCAGCCATGCCGCGTTATGACTTCTCATTTGCGTGGGAGAGTTCGTACGGGCATGTGGTGAAGCTCATCGAGCGGCTGGACCTGCCGCGTGGGGTGGTCCTCGACCTCGGCTGTGGCGTCGGTTCGATCGCGGAGCCGCTTGTGGAGCTGGGCTATGAGTATCTGGGCGCCGACATCGACCCGGAGTCACTTGCGCGTTTGTCACAGCGGGGGCTGGATGGTCGCGAACTCGATCTGGGAGATCTGGACGGGCTGGCGGCGAAGCTGCTTGAGCTGACTGACGGCCGCAAGGTCTCAGCGGTTCTGCTGATGGATGTGATCGAGCACCTCCCCGACACGCGGGGATTACTCGCTGCGGTGCGGGCCGGTCTGGAGCTGCTCGGCCGGCCGGCCCTGTTGGTGAGCGTGCCCAACGTGGCGCACGTGGACTTGGCGGCGAAGCTCGTGTTCGGTCGCTGGGATTACACAACCACCGGTCTATTGGACTCAACCCATACGCAGTTCTTTACCTCCGAGCGTCTCCAAGCGGATACCCGTGCGGTCGGACTGAGGGAGATTGATGCCCATGATTTCCGGCTTCGTGCCAGTGACCAACACTTTCCACCCGAGCATCCGGCGCTCTCCTGGTCTGCGCCGATCGCCCAGGCAATTCGTATGTGGCGCGAAGCAGCCGATCCACACGGTGAGACGGTCCAGTTCGTTCGGGCATTCCTTCCGGGTGATGCGGGGGCCCAGTTACAGGATGGCCCCCCCCCCGGAGTGGCAGACAGCTCGCCGCTGGCCGTCATCATGCGTACTCAAGGCAAGCGCGCGGCGCATCTGCGCGAGGCACTCACCTGTCTGGCGGCCCAGACAGTTGACGATTTCGAGGTGCTGCTGATGGTCCACTCCGACGACGGGGAGACTCTCGCGAAGGTGAGGTCGCTCGTCATGGAGTTCGAGCCGGCATTCGCGGCGCGTGTCAGTGTCATACACGTCGCGGGCGGTCGCCGTGCGCGCCCGTTGAACGAGGCCCTTGAGCGACTCACCGCTGAGTATGTGGCTTTTCTCGACGACGACGACGTGGTGATGGCGGATTGGATTGAGTCGTTTGTCGATGCCGGAGGAGAAGGGGCGATCGTACGTTCCGCGGCTGCTGTGCGGCATGTGTCTATACCTCAAGAAAACGAGCAGGTTCCACACCTGGTCCATTCATCGCTGGAGTTCCGCTACAAGCTAGACTTCGACCCGGTCCACCATGTCTGGGGGAACGAAACCCCGATCTGTACGTTCGCCGTTCCGCGCTCGCTGATCCAGGCTTTCGGTATACGCTTCGATGAGCGACTGCCGGTGCTTGAGGACTGGGATTTTCTGATGCGTTGTGTCGCATTTGCGCCCGTGCGCGATACGCGCAAGGTGACCAGCATCTATCAGATGTGGCGCGATGGTGAGTCTTCGGCGTCCTTGCACCATGTGGATCTTTGGCAGGCCACACAGCGCGTGTTGCAGGACCGCGCGAATCAGCGGCCGGTTGTATTTCCCGCCGGATCGGTTGACCAGATGGTCAAGATGTGTGAGCGAGTGGCAGAGTTAGATGCAGCCCGCTTGGAGCTAACTGCGATTAGCAATCAAGCGCGCGACGACGAGGAGTTGGTGGCCGAGGCCAGACGGGTGGTAGATGAGCTTGAGCGACTCCGCAACGCCTACGAGATGACTGTCAACTCTCGCCGCTGGCGGATGCTAGGTCCATTCGCACGGGCGCTTGCGGGTCTACGTGGGATGGTTGCAGGCCCTCGGAATCTGCCCCCCGGAGGATGAGCGTATGCCGCTGATCAGCCGGGCGCGTCTGGCGAGGTCGGTGTCGTCTAGTCCTTGGCCGTGCAGCTAGTGCCCTCCTTGCTGAGGCGTCCCACCGAGCAATCTGCCAACGATCCCCCCATCGCTCCGGCGAGCGTCGTGATCAGCGGCCGGCGTTCGTTCCAGCGGGTAGCCCCCGGATTGGCAGTCGGTGTCCTGGTGGCACTAACGCTGCTGGTGTTTGAGAGGCACCTGTTCGATCATTGGACCTTCCCGTGGGACTTCCTGGGTGCCTATACGACGATTCCCGCTTTCGTTGCTGCCACCATAGGGCGCGGTCACCCGCTGTCATGGTCTCCATTCGTCGCGAGTGGATTTCCCGTTGACATCAATCCCCAGTCGGGGCTGTACTTCCCCGGGTGGTGGCTGCTGGGCGCGCTCCAGGTTCCGCTCACACTGCGGGTGCTGACGGCCGTTCAGATTTCACATGTTCTCTTCGGGGCGCTTGGGGTGCTGGTGCTGGCTCGGGTACGGGCCTTGGAGTGGTCGTGGGCGACCGTGGCGGCAGTTGCCTACCTTTTCTTTGGCGGCTTTTACGGTCAGGCTGAGCATGCCGACATCATCCGTGGATTTGCATACCTTCCGTGGTTGCTCTGGGCTCTGACGCCGCCGCCGGAGGCTCGCCGGTGGGCTCGACTGGTGGCGCTGCCGCTACTTACCTGGTTGATCGTGACTGGTGCCTATCCCGGGGAGATCGTCTCATTTGGAATTGCCGGCTTGGTTTATCTGATCGTCGCACTTCGCGTCGAGGGCATGCAGGCATGGCGACGCCATCGCGGTGCACTGGCTCTCGCGGTTCTTGCCTGCGCTGCGGTGTGCGTGACGGTGCTGCTGCCATACGTACGCGCCGAACAGGCAAACGAGCTGTACCGAACGATCGAACCGACGGCCGCCGTGCGTGCAACCTTTGCGATCAGGCCGGTCGACCTCTTCGGCCTGTACCTAAACAACTTCGCCTGGACCTACGAGGGCACCGTCACAGCATGGGCGGTTGGGGTGCCGATTCTCATCGGGCTCGCATGTGCGAGACGGGCCACGCTCGCGCGCCATGCCCCTTTGGTCGCCTGCGGCGCCGTCGCACTGGCGCTCGGGATGGCGCCCAAGATCGGTTTCATCGGCCACGCGATGGCGTCGCTGCGGCCGCTCTTCCCCAGTCGGTTTCCCTCTTCTGACTACAAGGCGGTTGTAGCGGTCGCACTCGTTGTCGTGGCCGCAGATGCCTGGAGTTCGCTCGCCGCTCCGGGTCGAGCACGTCCATGGAAGTCGATGGTGCTGGCCGGGGGTGTGCTGGTGGTCGGGGCTCTGCTGGTGCCCAGAACCTACGGACAGCCCACTCGCGAGCTGTGGCTGGTGATCGCCGTGATCATGGTTGCGGTGGCATGTGCGCTCTTACGTCCCCCGGCGCGTGTGCTGGTCTGTCTACTCGTGGTCCTGATCGTCGTCGACGGTGCTCGGGAGGTCAGCGATTATCGCCTGGGAGGAGCCGTTTCGCCCTGGCAGGTGCCCCCTTCGGCCCTTGCTTTCTATCGCCAACGCGACGGCTATGTTCGCGAGCTGCCAGGCCGCTTGGAACGAACGGTCGTGAGTCGTCCCGCCCGAGTGCCCGCGGCGCTGACCGCCGAACCCAATGCTTCGGGTTGGCTGGGTGATGCCTATCACGAGACCGACTACGACTCCACGATCGAGCGAGTGCTGTGGGAAGCCGAGCAGAATCCGGTCTGGTCCGCTCTGCTGCTCGCGCCCTGGCACGCGTACACATTCCCCTGCGCCGCGGTCGGCTGCAGCAGCAGCGCTCTGCATTTGCCGTTGGCGAGCACCTGGCGCCCGAGTGCGGACGTGCGGACGGTCTCCTACGGCACACAGGACATTGTCTATTCGGTGAACCTCGCCCAGCCTGTGCTGATGGTGGAGAACGAGCTGGCGATCAAGGGCTGGCAGACGAACAGCAACCAGGTGCAGATTGTCAAGGCCAGCATACCGCTGCGTGTCTGGCGACTGTCCGCCGGGCACTATCAGTTCACTGCCTCCTACCACGAATCCGGCCGTTCCCCCCAGGAGCTGGCGCTGCTCGCGGCGCTGCTCGCCTGGTTGGGTTGTGTTCTGCTGGTCTGGCGCAAGCCAAAGCTTCGTTTCAGACGGACCGCGGTTTGAGATCGCGGATAGTTGCACTATGACTGGAGTCTGTGAGCAATGATCAAGCCCGGGATACACGAGAGCGCAATCGTCGAGACAGGCGAGATCGGCGCCGGCGTCACGATCGGCGAGTTCGCCGTCGTTCGCGAGGGAGCACGTCTCGGAGATGGAGTGGTTATCCATCCCCACGTGGTCATCGAAGACGGCGTGATCCTCGGGCCACAGACGGAGGTGTTCGCCGGGGCGCTGCTGGGCAAGGAGCCAAAGGGGGCGGGCGCGCTTGCCCGCCCGCCCCAATTCGAGCGAAGGCTCCTGATTGGCGCAGGCTCGTCGATCGGGCCTCACGCGGTGGTTTTCTTCGATGTCGAGATTGGTGAGGGCACGATGCTCGGGGACGGGGCATCGATCCGCGAGGGTGGCCGCGTCGGGCACAGCTGCCTGCTCTCCCGTTACGTGACCGTTAACTACGAAACCACGATCGGCGACCGCACGAAGATCATGGATCTGACACACCTGACCGGCAAGTCTCAGATCGGGTCCGATGTCTTCATCAGTGTCATGGTGGGCATGACAAACGACAACAACCTTGGGGCCACGGGCTACGTTGAGGAGCACATCCTCGGCCCTGTGGTGGAGGACGGTGCGATGATCGGCGCCGGGGCCACGCTGCTCCCGGCCGTGAGGATCGGCGCCGGCGCGATCGTTGCCGCGGGAGCGGTGGTTACCAAGGATGTCCCCGCGCGCACGATGGTCGCCGGGGTGCCCGCGGTCTACAAGCGCGATGCGTAGCGAGGGTTACCCCTGGGCTTCGTCGGCCGCGTGGAGGAACAGCTCATAGTCCCGGATGTAGTCATCCGGGTCATAGGCGTGCGACGCCAGCACGAGCAATACTGAGTCTGGGTCGTAACGAAACTGGCTGGCCCATACGAGCGGGGGTATATGGAGCCCTAGAGTGGGCTCGTCAAGGACGATCTCGGTGCGTCGCTCGCCGTCGTCGACAGCCACGCTCATGCTCCCTGCCACGCACACCAGGAACTGGTGGCAGACATGGTGGGCGTGCTCGCCGCGGATCTCACGACTGGGGACGTTGTACTGTAGGAACCATCGTCGGGGGGTGAACGGAATCCCCTCGCTCGGCAGTTCGCCGGCGGTAAGGCTGCCACGCAAGTCCGAGAACTCAGCGAAGCGTTGCAATGTGACGCCGAGCACGTCGAGTTCGACAACGCCGGGCTCACGGCTCGCCGGACTTCGTGCTTGAGCGTCGGAGGGGGAAGTCTCCGCGTAGCCGTCGATGTGAGCCGGGTTCCCGCTCACGAGCGCGTTTGGGGGGACTGATCGTGACACGACCGCTCCGGCCCCGACCGTCGCTCCGCGGCCGATCTCAACGCCAGGGAGGATCGTCGCATTTGCGCCGATCGTGACGCCGTTGGCGATGAGCACCTGCGCTTCGATCACGACGCCGTCGTGGATCGTGCAGTCGGCCCCGATCTGCGCGCCGGCGAGCACATGCGCGAAGGCACCGATCTGGGTGCGTGAGCCGATGATCTCGCTCTCGCACAATGCGCGCTCGTGGACGATGAAATCAGGCACCGGGTCCTCCTCTGGGTAGCTCGATGACCTCACGCACGATCGCTCCGGGACGTCTCTTAACGGTCTCATAAGCCCTCCACACATACGAGCCGATGATCCCGAGCCCGACCGAGTTGAGGCTCAGGAAGAACAGCAGGATGAGCACCGTTGTGGCGTAGCCGGGAACCGTGATCGTTCCGGTCGCGCGGGCGATCAGCACGATCGCGCCGGCGAGCAGACCCAGGGTCAACCCGATGCTGCCGAAGATCCAGAGAATCCTCACCGGCAGGTCGGTGAAGGCAAAGACGCTGTCTGAGAGGTAGCGCAGCTTGCGGCGCAGAGTCCATCCGCTCACCCCGGGCCGCGGCAGGCGATCGTAGGGGATCAGCTCACGGCGGAAACCCACCCAGAAAAGCTGTGCGACCAGTGAAGTGTGAACGTCCTCCAAGGAGCAGATGACGTCTCGTACGGGCGCGGTGCATGCAAAGACATCCACCCCGTCGCGCGGAATATCACTGACCACGAAGCGTCGGTACAGGCGCCAGTAGAGCTTCGAAGCGCCTTCGCCCTTGTCGTCTCGGCCCACGCGCTCGCCGGCCACCACGTCCACATCGCCGCTGGCCAGCCTCGCAAAGAATTGGACGACCAGTTCCGGTGGCTCTTGCAGGTCGGCAGCCATCACGGCGATTCGCTGTCCGCGCGCATGGAGCATTCCGGTCCGCACCGCGGCCAGCGAGCCAAAGTTGCGGGAATGCTCGATCACGCGAGCCTGTAGGCGACTGTCTTTCAAGGCGTTGAGCAGCAGCGCTTGAGAGTCATCGGGACTTCCGTCGATCACAAAGATCGCCTCAAACGCTCCGTCAACCTGGTCCGCTATCCGCTCGATCGCCGCGACGAGCGCCGCGATCGTGGTGGCGTTGTTGTAGACCGGGACGACCAGCGAGTTGACAGGCTCGCTCACGCGTAGGCCCCCCGGTACGCCTCGATCACAAGCTCCACCTCGGCATCGTTGAGGTGCGGATGAATCGGCAGGGACAGCTCGCGCTCGGCCAGGCGCCGAGCTACCGGCAGAGACCCGATCGTGGTGCCGAGTCCCTGAACGGCTGGCTGCTCGGGACAGATGAAAGGGTAGTGGCGCCCCACACCCACGCCGTGCTCGGCGACGTGCTCGGCGACGCGCTCGCGCTCTCGTCCATCGCTCAGTTCGACCGGGAACAGATGATGTGCCGAGTCCCCCTCCGCGGGGAGGATCGGGCGTAGAGGGATGTCGCTCAGCGCTTCGACGTAGCGCGCTGCGATCTCACTACGGCGCTCAAGCCACTTGTCTAGCCTGGGAAGCAGGGCCGATCGGAGGATCGCGGCCTGTAGCTCATCCAGGCGACTGTTCAGACCCAGTACAACATGCTCGTAGCGGGAGCGCTGTCCATAGTCGCGCAGACGCTTCGCACGCTCTGCCACGGCAGGATCGGCAGTCAAGAGCACACCGCCATCACCCATAGCGCCGAGGTTCTTAGTCGGGTAGAGACTGGTGCCGGCGGCGATACCGGCGAGCGCGGTTGGTCGCCCGTCGCGCTGGGCGCCCAGTGATTGCGCGCAGTCCTCTATGACCACAATGTCATGCTGGACCGCAAGTGCTTCGAGATCCGATGGATCCAGCGGATGGCCGTACAGGTGGACCGGCATTACCGCACATATCGACTCATCGGTCCGCAACGCTGCGTCGACCTGATTCAAGTCCAGCCCGCCTGACTCTTCCACATCGCACCAGAGTGGAACCATCCCGGCGCGTACGATCGCGAGCGTAGTCGCAAACGCGGTGAGGGGTGTGGTGATCACACGAGCCCCGGCTTCAACTCCGGCGCAGCGAAGCGCGATCTCCAGCGCGTCCAGTCCGCTCGCGACCCCAACGGCGTAGGGGACACCCCACCACGCCGAGAGTGCCTGCTCGAACTCGTGTACCTCTTGTCCGAGGACCAGCCAGCCGCTCCTTCCGACGCGGTCGACTGCCTGCATGGCATCGTCGCGGATTTCCTGCCATTGGCGCGCGAAGTCATTGGCGAGGACGGTTACGGACGGGCTGTCGAACACGGCCTTAGCCTACTGGCCCGAAACTCGGTGACGCCCGCCGGGGGTCAGGTCAACTGACTTGGTCGCTCAAGCGATCATTGCTTGTTCTACGACGGTGAGGCGAGTGCCGAACTCAGTGTCGGGAAGGCCGCCTGCGCCCAGCCAGCCTTGTTGCGCGACGCACGGCGCGCTGTAGGCGATCTGCACCATATCGGGGTGGCGTGCGGTGGATCTGGGGCGGAGTCGGTGCTGTCGAAGCCGACTGAGCGCCAGCGTGATGCGCGGCCAGCGCTGATTCCAGTTGATCGATACGCTGGCAGGCTCCCTGCAACTGAGATCTGAGTTCCGCCTCAGAGTTGTGCAGGCGCTCAATCTCGACGCGCCGCTGTTGGCCCTCGGTACTAGCGCGTGCGAGATCGGACTGAGCCAGCGCGAGGGTGGCACGTGACTCCTGTAGCCGCTCCGAGAGGACCGCTCGATCGAGCGTGTCGGGATCGGGCTCTTCCGCACGGTGCGCCGAGACATGATCTTCGGTCGTGCAGTCGTGCTTTATACGTACGGCCCGGACATCGGCGGTCTCGGCAAACGCACTGCGCGCAAGCTCAAGCGAGCAGTGCCCACCCAGCCATGGCCATAGCGTGCGAAGAGCATACTCTCGGTCTTCCACAAGGCGCGGAAACTCAGGAAGCAGGAGGGGGATCTCGTTGACTATCGCCCAATGTATGAGCCTGTGGAATCCGACCGCCAGGATTCGTGCCTGATCGACGACATCGAGCGAATACAGGATGCCTCCCGGTGTCGTTCCGGCGTGCTGCACTTCGCGGCGCTGCAGCCAGGGGTTATCTGCGATCGCGAGTCGCTCCTGATGCACGCGGCTGCGTGCTGCGAGCATGAGATCTCGCACCGGCACGATCAAGACGTCGATCTGGATCGCTGCGAGGTCGAGATCGGCGCAGTAGGTGAAGAGCACCGGATCTTTGACTACATAGGGGAGGGTACCCTCCCCGTCGAGTGCGTGCTCATGTCCGGCGCGGGCCTGCGCAAACCAGGAGCTGCCACTCAGGTTCGTCTCCAGGCCGCACCGATCCAGGAACTGCACGAGAAAGCTGGTTCCAGCTCGACCAGTGCCGGCGATCACGGCATGGTGTCGCTTGCGTGGACTGGTGGACCCCTCATCGTCATTGACTTCGGCGGTATGCGTTCGATGCTCCATGCCACCCACTGAGACTGAGAACCTCCTCGTAGCCGTTGGCCTGTGCTCGCTGCGTGTGTACCCACGTGTTGATTCTGCTGGAAGTCAGACCACAGTGAGACGATACCTCAGGCGCTCTCGGTCAACAGGGGTGGGGTGTCTGCTCCGGTCGAAATCACGGCGCGTACGCTAAGGCTTCGGGCTGGTGTCGCTTCTGGTTTTGAGCGAGAGGCTGGACGGTCCGTCGATGGCATGGACCGAGCCTAAAGTAAATTTGGCTTCAACAATGTCAGGTGACACCGATGAGGCACGCTTGACACGCTGGGCTAAGGCTGAGGCTTTGCGTCCCATGCCATCCCGAGACCGGCCGCTCATGCCACCTCGTGTACATGGCGTTTTACGATCTCCTGGACTCCGGCACTGATCTCGGCGAGTTCCGGGAGACGGTTGTCCAGCTCTGTGGGTAGCTGCTCGTGGAGCGTCGGGGCCGATGAGTAGCGGGCTACCCCTACTGGGCGGTCGATCCCGTTCAACGCGTAGCGGGCGACCGTCTCGTTGCTGCTCGCGCATAGCACCAGCCCGATCGTTGACTCGTGGTTGCTCTGGCGAACGCGGTCGTCAACGAGGTTGACATAAAAGTTGATCTGACCGGCGTGCTGGGGTCGGAACTTGCCGATCTTCAGGTCGATCACGATGTAGCGGTTCAGCGGGATATGGAGGAAGAGCAAATCAATCAAGAACTCCTCTCCCTCGACCTCCAAAGCCACCTGGCGCCCCACGAAGGCAAATCCCACGCCTAGCTCCAACATGAAGCTCTCGATCTCCGCTGATCAGGGAGCGCTCGATCCGTGCCTCACGCACGTCCTCGGCTAGACCCAGGAACTCAAAGTTATAGGCCTCGTGGATGATTCGCTGGACCTTTTTGCTCTCCTCGGCCGGAAGCGTGCGGGCAAAGTTCGACTGGCCCCTGCCCTCGCGCAGGTGGCGGCCGGTGGCGATGTGGTGCTCCAGCAGCTTGCGCGACCAGCCCCGCTCGACGGCGCGCTGGGCGTACCAGGTACGTGCACCCGGGTCTTTCAGCTTGTCAAGCAGACATCGAATATGCCCCCACGGCAATTGGCCCACAGCCTGTGGGCCAATTGGGCTGTCCGGCCAGCACGCGGCAAACTGGCGCATGTACTTGAGGTTTGAGCGCGATAGGCCCCTCATCTGTGGGAACTCCTTGCGCAGATCGCCGGCGAGCCGGTCGATCACCCTGGAGCCCCACGTCTCCTGGTCCTGGCGCTCGAGAATCTCCTTGCCGATGCGCCAATAGAGCGCGATCAGCTCCTCGTTGACGGCCAGCGCCGCGCGGGTTCGGGCAGCCCCGATATCGCGCTTGAGGCGCTCCAGCAGCTCGGGGTAATCATCTGGAAGGACGGGAAGCTTTGGCACATTTTCGAATCTAGATCTCGCTTGGGACGGCGTTGTTCGCGCTGATCGAGCCCGTCGTGTTCCCCGACGAGCGGGTTTTCTTCATGCAGACTGAACGCCACGAGCGCCGCGCGCAGGCAGGGACCCAGCCGGACCCGTTTATCTAGGACCACTGGCGCTTCACCAGAGGGGTCGTGAGGGCATGCGCTCTTCTACATGCGTCGTTCGCGGGCCTTTACGACTCTGAGAAAGTGCAGACGCTGTCTGCACAAATCGGCCTGGCGATCACAGCTATCAAGGATCCCTACGTCTTCGACTTCCTCGCCGGCGCGCGCGGATCCCCGCGCGCGACCACCCGTCTGAGCGCTCCTGCGAGCGATAACCTGCGCTCCCGTGAAAGTCATCCCAACCCGCCTCCCGGGCCCGGTTCTGATCGAGCCCGCCGTCTACCCCGACGAGCGGGGTTTCTTCATGGAGACCTACCGTCAGGAGTGGCACGCGCCCGCCGGGATCCCCGCGTCTGACCTGTTCATCCAGGACAACCACTCGCGCTCCACCCAGGGGGTCCTGAGGGGCATGCACTTCCACGTCGGTTCCGGGGTGGCCAAGCTTGTGCGCTGCGCCCGTGGGCGGATCGTCGATGTGCTGGTCGACCTCCGTCGCGGTTCTCCCACCTATGCACAGTGGGAGGGCTTCGAACTCGACGATCAGAGCCTGCGCACGCTCTACGTGCCCGTCGGCTTCGGCCACGGCTTCTGTGTGCTCAGCGATATCGCCGACGTGCTCTACAAGCAGACCGCCTACTACGACCCCGCCATCGAGCGGGGGATCGCCTGGGATGACCCCCAGGTGGGCATCCAGTGGCCCGCAGGGATCGACCTGACGGTCTCAGAGCGTGACGCCTCCGCGCCGCGACTGGCTGACATCGCCGACGAACTTCCGTTCGTCTTCGGCGACTGACCTCGGCCCCGTCCGCCATCCGGCCAATCTCCGGTGCCCTGCGCCGGGCCCGGGTATCCCGATGCCGATGCTTCCAGGGATGGCGAGAATCACCTTTATGCAGAGGTTTACCGGGCGCGTCGCGCTCGCCGCGAGTCTGCTCGCGGGTGCCCTCGGCTGCTGCGCGGTGCTCGCCCCGGGTGCCGGCGCCGCTGAACCGGGCGTGAACCTCAACAGCCTCGACTCCACCAGCATCGGCCAGGCCTCCGCGCTCGGGGTCCACTGGGTCAGGGTGTTCGCCGTGTGGAACGACCTCGAACCGGCCCGGGGCGCCCTCGCGCAAAACTGGCTCGCCGAGTACGACCATCTGCTGAGCACCCTGCCCAAGGGCAGCAGGGTCATCATCGACCTCGTGGGCACCCCGCCCTGGGAGAGCGGCTCGGGGGCCGCCAACGTCCCGCCCCGCAACCCGGCGGACTACGCGAGCATCCTGCACACCATCGCCCAGCGCTGGGCCGGGAAGGTTGCGGCGTATGAGATCTGGAACGAGGAGGACGCTCCACTGTGGTGGGCCGGGGGGCCCGACCCCACCGCCTATGTCCGCCTCTTGCAAGCGTCATACACCGCCGTCAAGTCGGCCGACCCCAACGCCGCGGTCGTGCTGGGGGGCCTGACGGGCAACGACTACAACTTCCTCCAGAGTGTCTACCAGGCCGGCGGCAAGGGCTACTTCGACGCGATCGGGGTGCACACCGACACCGCCTGCAACACCAGCTCCCCCGACCTCGTGCTGCGCGACGCCAACGGACGGCTGGATCCCGACTCCTTCCTGGGCTACCGCGAGGTGCACGCCACCGAGGTCGCCAACGGCGACGACAAGCCGATCTGGATGACCGAGGCCAGCTGGCGCACGCCGGCCGTGACCTGCGCCGAAGGAATGTTCGCCGGTCAGGGGCTGGGTGGCATCAGCGAGGACCAGCAGGCCACCTATCTGTCTGAGGCCTACCACTGCCTCTCCGAAGATCCCTACGTGCAGGTGGCCCTCTGGTTTCCCATCGTCGACGACGGTCGCGTCACCTCGGGGCTGTTGCGCTCGGACCTCTCACCGAAGCCCTCCTACGCCGCCATGCGCTCGATCGTCGAGCACGGCGATCGGTTGACCGGAGTCTGCGGAGACTTCGTGGGGCCCAAGATCACGCTCTACTACCCCACCCGCGCGCAGCGCTACACGGGCAACCTCAAGATCAAGGTCACCGCCTCCGACGACCAGGGCATCCAGCGCATCCGCCTGCTCGAGGACGGTCACCTGATCCGCAACTTCGACCCCTACCGGTACACCCACAGCTTCCCCCCGGTCGCCACCGCCGAAATGCGCTGGTTCGGGGCTCGCAAGATCTCGGTGGGCCACCACACCCTCACGATCATCGCGATCGACAAGCTCAAGAACGTCTCCCAGGCCCAGCAGGTGATCGTGCATCTCCACGAGGCGCGCCGGCGTCGCCACCACAAGCATCGCCACCGCTAGCCGCGTCCATTGGCGCGGCTGCCTCTGGAACTCGGTCCTGGCTCTAGGCCGGCGCAGGTAGAGGAGTGTCTATCGGTTCTACCTCGATCGCCCGCGGGTAGAGCATCCCCAGGCCGGTGGCGTGGAGTGCCTGGGAGACCGCGCTTGAGGCGACCTCGGCGGCAGCGGCAAGATCCTCGGCCGTGGCGGCGAGCGTTATGCGCGCCGTATCACGGTCATCCCACGACAAGACCGGGCCAAGGTCCCGGTAGGTGTGCTCCAGCCAATCGATCAAACGCTCCCAGGAGGACTCTTCCTCCAGGGACACTCCCGGGATCTGGACGTAGATTCGAAACTCCACCCTCATGGCTTATACCCCTTCCGTTTGAGATCGGCAAGGAGGTTGTTCCAGGTGCGCTGTGAAGACGGGGTCCCTGGCATCCGGGCTGGCGCGGTAGAGCCGTCCGGCGGGAACAACAACCAGTACTCCTTGCGCTTCTCAACGCGCCAGCCATTGCGCTCAAGCTCCCAGCGCAACTTCCGCGCATCGCCTCGATAACTCACGCACGAGAGAGTGCCCGTCGCTTGGGATGCGACAGCGCTCCGCCTGCGCGGACGAGTTGGCAAACTTAGGCCCATGCGCCAACGCCTGGAGCGCCTGCGCGAGCGCACCAACGGGTACACCGTGACCCCCGGCCAGTACGCCCGCGTGGCCTACCTCGCGCTGGGGGCCCTCACGCTGATCGTGCTCAGTGGCGCCGCCGTGCGGCTTACCGGCTCCGGCCTGGGCTGCCCCGACTGGCCCCGCTGCTACGGGCGGGCCTATCCGCCGCTGACCACCCACGCGGTGATCGAGTTCTCAAACCGCATGATCACCTTCCCGGTCTCGCTCGCCGCGATCGCCGCCTGGGTGCTGGCGCTCAGACGCCGCCCCTACCGACCGGATCTGGCCTGGCTGGGTGCCCTGCTGCCCCTCGGCGTTGTCGGGCAGGCCGTGCTGGGCGGCTTCACCGTGCGCGGCGACCTCGACTACGGCTACGTCATGGGCCACTTCGCGCTGTCCATGCTGATCATCGCGGCCGCCCTCCTGCTTGCCTGGCGGGCCGTCCATGAGCCCGGCGAGCGTCCACGCAGCGAGGACCGCACCCTGACCATCTCCGCCCGTGCCCTCGTGGTCCTCGCCGGCCTCACCGTATTCGCCGGGACCGCCGCCACCGCCGCCGGTCCCCACGCCGGAGGGGCGCCCGGGCAGCGCATCAATCGTCTCAGCTTCGACGGGCGCGGCACCATGGACTTCGTGATCCACCGCCACGGCGAGATCGGCCTGTTCTTCGGGTTGCTCGCCCTGGCCGTCTGGTGGCTTGCGCGGCGGCGGTCGACCGATCCCGTGCTGCACCGGGCCACCACGGCTCTGTGCGCGCTTATGGCCCTCCAGGGGGCCGTGGGACTGGACCAGTACGAGACCCACCTGCCCACCCAGCTGGTCGAGATCCACGTCGCACTGGCCTGTCTGAGCTGGCTCGCCGCCCTCTGGGCCGCGTGTGCCGCGGGGCGTCTGGAGCCCCATCCATCGACCTCGCCCATGCCTATGTCCTCGCCAGGCGTTAGCCTGCCGGGAGCAACGACACTCGAGAAGGGAGTGCCATGACCAAGAACGAGCTAGCCGACAAGCTTGCGGAGCGCACCGGACTGGCAGCCAGCCAGACCCGACAGGTGTTGGAGTCAACGATTGAGCTGATCTCCGACGAGCTGGCCTCCGGTGGTGAGGTTGCACTCGCGGGCTTCGGGAAGTTCAGCGTCAGTAAGCGCGCCGCTCGGCAGGGACGCAATCCCTCCACGGGCGCAACCATCGACATCGCGGCCAGCAATGCCGCGAAGTTCTCCGCGGCCAGCGCTCTCAAGAGCCGCCTGAACTCCTAGCAGCCGCAGGAGATAGGACCTCCGGGTGTCACCGGTCCGATCGGGGGCCGGTGACGTCTCGGTGCTTTGCGACGCGATCCTGCTTGTCGCACCTTGGGCGTTTTCGCCCCCAATCCTTACCGGTTCGTAACCCGCGGTTTAGGCGTCGGCGGGAGGCTGGAGCACAACCACTCCTCCTCGAAACCCCGGGTGATGCCGCGATGACCACTACCGACCCCGACACCTACACCGATTACGACGCCGAGCCACGGTCGCTGCCCACGCGCTACCGCTCGCTCTCAAACTTCTACACCGCAGATCCGCGTCGCGTAAGCTCACGCGAGCAGGACGTGGGTCTCTGGTGGCGCGAGTCCTCTAGTGGACCCCTCCACCGTGCGGCCTGGGTGCATGACACCGGCGAGCTATACCTCGTGCGGCTCGGTCCCCCCGAGGTCGGCGGCGGAGAGGTGGAGCTGCTCGCCATCGTCGAGGACCACGAGCGTCTGGAGAGCGTCCTTGAGGGCTGGCGCGAAGAGTGCGGCGCCCCCGACTCCCTGCGCTGGCTGCGTGCGCGCGCCGCGGCCCTGGGCGAGCGGGTGCGGATTGCCCACAGCCGGGTCAGCGCCGCGATGGGTGCAGGTGCGATGGTCGCCCTCGCCGGCACCGCGCTCGAGTTCGCCTAGCCTCCACGGTCGTGCCCGGCGGCGGCGAGGCCTCTCAACCCTCGGGCCTGGAGGCTCTCGCTATGAACAGCGTATGGTCGAGCCAGTCGACCTGTCGAGGCCGCTCTCGCAACTCGCGTTCCACGGCGAGCAGGATCGTGCCGAATTCACCGTGGTCGATGCCCACCACGATGGCGCACCCGGCGTGTGACCTGTCCGCCTCCATCCAGCGCCGCACGATCAGCGGGAAGTCCTTGACGTCGAACGTCACGAACACCCGTCCTTCATCGGTTGCCAGGGACAACAGGTGCTCGTCGGTTGAGCCATCCAACTCGCGCTCCTCGTCGGCCGCTCGCACATCGTGACCGTTGACGCGCAGCGCTTGTGCGACACGCGGACCCGAGATGTGTGCATCGAGGAACAGTTGCACCGAGTTGCTGCTCGTGCGCCTAGTTGTCTACTCGGCTCACCGCGATGAACGGGAAGTCCTCGCGAAGCTGCTCGATCGAGCGGCTGTTATCCGCCAGAGCGTTATCGACCTCCTCAGGAAAGCGCTCGTGGTACCCGAGCGCCACGCGGATCTGACGCTCACTCAGGGTTCCCTCGGCCATCATCCGCTCGACCGACCCAAGGTCCCGATGAGCCTCGACGACCTGCCAGACGTCGAAGGCTGTGCCAATGACCCAGGCGCGTCGCTCCCAGTCCGTACCGCGAAAGGCGATGCCGGGAAACAACCGCATGCGCATTGCCTCCTCGGCGAGCGCCTCGACTATCGCGCCCTTGCTGCGACCCGTCCGCGCGGCCTCACGCTCGACCAGCGCCTCCATTCGGTTCGACAGACGCATGCTGAACGGGGCCGACTTGGTCGCCATCGCAAGATTGTATCACCGTAATTACACCGTAATTTTGGTGCCCTCGCCCCGCGGCACCGTCATCCAAACGTGAACGAGTAGCCCGCCACGCCCGCTTCCGGTTCGACCGTCAGCACGTGGCGCTCGACCTGCGGCAGTTCCACCACCCGGTAGAGGCGCTGAAAGCCCACCTTGACCCGCGAGTCGTGCACGTCCGCGCCAGCCTCCGCCGCCGTGATCGGATGGCCGTCGAGCAGGATTCGTACGCCGCGAGGCCTGGCGGGGGAGCCCATCACCAGGAACACTCGGCGCGCCAGGAAGCTCAGCTGTAGCCGTGCCCCGCTGCCCGCCGTCGCCGCCGAGGCCGCGATGTTCCAGGTGCCCGAGTAGCTCAGGTGCTCGTGTTCGGGCGCCGCCCCGGACGGGCCGTAGTCGTGTTTGCCCGGCGTGATTTCACCGTTTTCAAAGCGCGTCGCGTGCTCGGCCCCCAGGTAGGACTCCGGTGTCACTTCCGCTTCGGAGGGCAGCTGGGCTTTGGTGTGGGTCGTCCCGCCCAGGCCGCTTGACCCCGCTTCCACCAGCAGGCTGCGGATCGCGCGCTCCTTGGCCGCGTATTCGCCCTCGCCGAAGTCCGTCAGCCGAATGCGCCCCTGGGCGTCGATCAGATACTCCGCCGGCCAGTATTCGTTGTTGTACGCGTTCCACGTCGCGTAGTCGTTGTCCTGGACCACCGGGTAGTGGATCCCGTTCTGCCGGATCGCCGCCGCCACGTTGGCGGCCGAGTGCTCGAACGGGAACTCCGGGGTGTGCACCCCCACGATCGTCAAGCCCTTGCTCGCGTACTTGTTGTTCCACGCGTTCAGGTAGGGGAGCGTGCGGATGCAGTTGATGCAGCTGTAGGTCCAGAAGTCCACCAGCACCACCCGGCCGCGCAGGCCCGCCAGGCTCAGCGGCTTCTCACCCGGGGTGTTGAACCAGCTCTGCGTGCCCACGAAGTCCGGCGCCTGACCCAGCACCGGCAGCCGCTCGCCCGCGTCGGCCTCCTTCACGCCCCCCGCCTGCCGTGCCTCGTGGCCGCGGATCGCCGTCAGCCGGCTCGCCGCCGCCTTGCTCGTCTCAAGGCCCTTCGTGGGGTCGATCAGCACCGACGGCAGGTCGCTCGCGATCGCCGTCTCAAAACGCGTGTCGTAGTTGCCCAGCATCGCCAACGCGATGATCACCATCACCGCCCCCATCCCCATCTGAAAGCGCGGGCCGCGCTTGGACAGCCGTGAGGTCAGTTTGCGGCCCCCCAGCATCAGGATGTACAGCACCACCGCCGAGCCCACCCCGTATGAGAGCGCCACCGCCAGGCGTCCCGCCGTGAAGCTCTGCGAGGCCGACACCGTGATCACCCCCGCCAGGATCGGGCCCGCGCAGGGCGCGTAGACGAAGCCCAGGCCACCCCCCACCAGCACTCCCGACCAGAACCCGTCGCCCGCCGGACCCTTGGCGCGGGGCATCAGGCGACTGATCCCCGCCTCCACCCGGTCGCCGATCGCGGGAATCAGCAGCGAGCCCCCGAAGGCGATCAGAGTCACGATCGCCACGGTTCTCAGCAGTTCGTTGGGCAGTCCCAGCGCCGAGATCACGTAAACCAGGGCCACCGCCGCGAACGTGAAGGACAGCGCCAGGCCGCTCACCACGCCCAGCGGTCGGCGCCTGCCGCCGGTGACCCCCGCCGAGAGCGCCACCGGCAGGACCGGCAGCACACAGGGCGAGAGCGCAGTGGCCGCGCCGGCCACGAATGCGAAG
This sequence comes from uncultured Solirubrobacterales bacterium, assembly GCA_963813115.1. Classification (GTDB taxonomy): domain Bacteria; phylum Actinomycetota; class Thermoleophilia; order Solirubrobacterales; family Solirubrobacteraceae; genus Palsa-744. The sequence continues at coordinate 260,970 of CAWEXS010000002.1, read as the reverse complement.
AGAATTAGAAGCAGCATGAGCTGGAGGATGACCCAAGTGGCGCCTGCGTGGCGTCAGTCCGCGAAGTACTTCTTGGCCATCTGCTCGACGGTGCCCTTGGTTCTGAGCGTCGTGGCGCCCAGCAGCTTCCCGATCGCCTTGAGGTCCAGCGCGGAGTCCAGGATGCCGCCGCTGGGCAGCCAGTAAAGCTCGCGCTCGCCGAACGCCAGTCGGTCGCGGGTTGTGGCGTGCGCCGCGACCTGCTTGCGCACCGCCGCCGTGGGCTTCACGAGCAGCAGCATCACCTGCAGCTTGCCCGCCGAGGCCTGCACTTCGGCTCCCGTGAAGGGCTGGTGTGCCGCGAGCGCCCGCATCTGCTCGGCGTCGCGCAAGAAAGTCGGCGCCGCGTAGCCCAGCCACTTTTCCAGGTTCTCCTCGATGCGGTCGGTCAACTGCTGCTGTGGCTCGGGGGCCGTTGAGAAGACGACGTTGCCGCTGGCCCTGAAGCACGCCACCTCATCGAGGCCGATCGCCTCGAAATGCGAAGCCAGCTCGGCATTCGTGATGCGGTGCCCGCCGACGTTCATGCCGCGCAGGAACGCTGCGTAGCGGGAACCGGAGTCGGGGTTGGATCCGGGCACCGTGCTCAGGAAAGCGCGCCCGGCGGCAACACGTATCGCCGTGGCGTCGAACCGCCTCCTGCGCCGCGGTCCGTGAGCCGTGCGCTGTGCAGGCCCCGTCCGGCGCTCGCCGACGGCTGTGCCTCGGGCTGCCCGTCGTGCGCGGTGATCCAAGCCAGGATCTCCGGATAGTCGGCGCCCTCGGCCACGATCGCCGCGCGCTCGATGACCTCCCCACCGGAGCCATGTGGCCGCGACAGGCGGGTGACCAGTATGCGAATCGCGTCGTCCTCCATCACTGGAGGCTAGCGTGCCCCGCGCCGCCGGCGTGTTTGCACCGTGCGCTCAGCCCGCTTGCGCTCACCCCTGCACCGTGCGCTCATCCCCCTGCACCGCGGCGCTCACGCTCGCGACGCGGCGGGTCAGTTGGACCGGCCGCCGCCCCCAGCCCTCAACCGCAGCCGGTGTTGTTCCCGCAGCTGCTGCACGTGTAGCAGGAGCCCGTCCGCTGCATCATGCCGCCGCACTGGCTGCACGCCGGGCCCAGGTCCAGGCCCTGTAGGCGGGCCGGCACCACCGGAGGGGAGTCGGTGAACGAGGCCGCCGGGGCACTCCCGCCGCCGTTGCCACCCGCTGCCTTTGGGGTGCTCGTCTCTGCGCTCGTGGGCTGCTGATCCCCGCCCGTCGGGCTCGCCGCCGTGTTGACCGTGCTCGCCGTGCTCGCCTTGCTCGCGGGGCCCGCCGTGTCGGAGGAGACCACCGACTGGGCCGTCTCCTGGGCCGCCTGGCGGGCACGCACGGCGGGGGTCAGGATGCCCAGTTCCTCCTGGACGTCCGTGTCGAGGAAGCGCGAGGCCAGCCAGCGCATGATGTAGTCCGGCATCGACTTCGCGAACGGGATCTCCGGGTTGGAGGTGATGCCCTCGGGGTCAAAGCGCATGTAGCAGAACTTCTGCACCAGGGTCTCAAGCGGCACCCCGTACTGGAGCGAGATCGAGATTGCCGTGGCGAACGAGTTCATCATGCCCCGCAGCGTCGATCCCTCCTTGCCGATGTCCGTCAGGAAGATCTCGCCGATGCTGCCGTCCTCGTACATTCCCGCCGTGATGTAGCCCTCGTGGCCCCCGATCGAGAACTTGTGCGTGATCGACTGGCGCTCGCGTGGCATCCGCTTGCGCCGTGGGCCCGCGTCGGCCAGCGCCTTGCCCACCGCCTGCTCGACCAGCTTGTCCACGTCGGCGGATGCGGGTCCACCCACGCCGTCCTTCTGCGCATCGGTGCGCAGCGCCTGCGCCGTCTTTGAGCCGTCGCGGTAGATCGCCAGGGCCTTCACCCCGAGATGCCAGGCCTGGGTGTACGCATCCGCGATGTCCTCCACCGTCGCCTCCTGGGGCATGTTCACCGTCTTTGAGATCGCCCCCGAGATGAACGGCTGCACGGCGCCCATCATCTTCAGGTGACCCATGTGGGTGATCGCCCGCTCGCCCACCGCCACGTCGAACACCGGCATGTGCTCCTCGGACAGACCCGGGGCGCCCACGATCGTGCCGTGCTCGGCCAGGTGAGCCTCGATCTGCTCGACCTGCTGCTCGGAGTAGCCCAGCGTCTGTAGCGCCAGCGGCACCGTGCGGTTGACGATCGTCATCTGACCGCCGCCCACCAGCTCCTTGAACTTGACCAGCGAGAAGTCTGGCTCGACGCCCGTGGTGTCGCAGTCCATCAGGAACGAGATCGTGCCCGTCGGCGCCAGCACCGTGGCCTGCGCGTTGCGGTAGCCGAAGTGCTCGCCCAATTCCACCGCCTCCTCCCAGGAGCGCCGGGCCGCCTCGAGCAGCGCCGTGTCCGAGCACGTCGAGTCCGGGATCGCCCGGGAGGCGTCGCGGTGCATCCGCATCACGTTGATGTGCGCCTCGCGGTTTAGCTCATAGTGCTCGTAAGGGCCAATCGCCGCCGCCGCCTCGGCCGAGCGACGGTAGGCGCGTCCGGTCATCAGCGCCGTGATCGCCGCCGCCGTGCCGCGTCCCGAGTCCGAGTCGTAGGGCATGCCGTTGCTCATCAGGAACGCACCCAGGTTCGCGTAGCCCAAGCCCAGCTGACGGAAGGCCCGCGCGTTGACCCCGATCTGCTCCGTCGGGTAGCTGGAGGGACCCACCACGATCTCCTGAGCCAGCAGCACCACGTCGACCGCCCGCTCGAAGGACTCCACGTCCAGCGTGCCGTCGGGGCGGCGGAACTTCATCAGGTTCAACGACGCCAGGTTGCACGCCGAGTTGTCCACGTGCATGTACTCCGAGCACGGGTTCGACGCGTTGATGCGCCCGCTGTTCGGCGAGGTGTGCCACTGGTTGATCGTCGTGTCGTACTGCACCCCCGGGTCCGCGCAGCGCCACGCCGCCTCGGCGATCTCGCGCATCAGCTCGCGTGCCGGGATCGGCTCGCCCACCGGCTTGCCCGTGGCGCGGGCCGTGAGGTTCCAGTCCTCGCCGTTCTCTACCGCGCGCATGAAGTCGTCGGTGATCCGCACCGAGTTGTTCGCGTTCTGGTACTGGATCGACTTGAAGCCCTCGCCGTCGATCGACATGTCAAAGCCCGCGTTGCGCAGCGCTTCGGCCTTGTCCTCCTCCTTGGCCTTGCACCAGATGAACTCGCGGATGTCCGGGTGGTCGATGTCGAGCACCACCATCTTCGCCGCCCGGCGGGTCTTGCCCCCCGACTTGATCGTGCCCGCCCAGGAGTCCGCGCCGCGCATGAACGACACCGGCCCCGAGGCCGTGCCGCCCTTGGCCAGCGGCTCCATCGAACCGCGGATGTTCGAGAGGTTGATCCCCGAGCCCGAGCCGCCCCGGAAGATCATGCCCTCCTTGGTGTTCCAGTCGAGGATCGACTCCATCGTGTCCTCGACCGAGAGGATGAAGCAGGCCGAGCACTGGGGGCTCTCCTCGAAGCCCACGTTGAACCACACCGGCGAGTTGAACGCCGCCATCTGGTGCAGCAGGATGTGCGTCAGCTCGGCCTCAAACGCCTCGGCGTCCTCGATGCTTGCGAAGTAGCCCCGCTCGGCGCCCCAGCCCGCGATCGTGCCCGCCACCCGCGAGATCATCTGCTTCACCGAGTGCTCGCGCGCGGGGTTGCCGATCTGCCCGCGGAAGTACTTCTGGGCCACGATGTTCGTCGCGTTCTGCGACCAGCTCTTGGGGAACTCCACGCCCGCCTGCTCGAACGCGATCCGGTCGCCGTGGCCGATGCGCGCGTCGCGCAGCTCCCACTCGACGCTGTCAAACGGATGCGTGCCGGGCGAGGTGAAAAAGCGCTCTATCGACAGCGCCTGACCGGGCGTCGTCTGCTCAAAAATTGTCTGGGGCGTGGTGTCTTGCATCGGGCCTTCCTCCTCTGCGCCGGCGCCGCTCGACGCCCACTCGACTCTGTTCACTGGGGTCGAGCATCGTCCCGCTGGCACCGGATGGAAAAAGTCACCGCCGGTGAACCCTTCATTTTAGAGGCATTAAGGGTCAGCGCCGGAAAAGTTGGCGCTCTCGAGAGCGTTTTGCCGACGACCCGCGGGGCGCCTCAGCGACCCAGTCTCGCCCAGTCGCCCAGCTCCTCCCAGGTGGCCGACATCCGCAGTCCCGCCTCCGCGAGGGAGTGGCGCAGGGAGACCGTCCAGTGAGGCTCGTAGGCGTACCAGCGCGCCGCTCCCCACAGCACGCAGAGCAGGATCAGCAGCGTCGCCAGCGCCGCTGCCACGATCGCGACCGAGGAGATCGAGGTGTGCTCGTGCTTCACCGGTCCCAGCGCCGTCGTGCGCCCCGGTAGGAGGCCCGTCGCCGCGCCCGGGGTTGTACTCGTCTTTGGTGTGCCGGCCCCCGTGGCCGGCGTGCTCGGCAGCACCGGGGCCGTGCTCGTCGTGGGAGTGCGCGGGAACCGGTTGCCCGACGGTGTGCTCGTCGTGCCCGGCGCGGGGATGCCCGCCGGTGCCGTCGTCGTGCCCCGTGGCGTCGTCGTCGCGATGTGGGGCGTGGACAGCGTCGGTGGAGCCTGGGTGCGGGTCACCGCGGTGTTCGTCCGTGTCGTGCCCGCCTGCTGCGGTGTGTGCGTGGGCTGCGGGCGAGGCGTCGCGTGGTGCACCGTCTGGGGCTTGCCCAACACGCCTTCGGCGGCCGTGCCCGCCTGCGCGGTCGTTGCGGTCGCCGTGCCCAGCAGCGCCCACAGCGAAACGGCGATCCTGATTAAAAGGAATCCTGTGCCGGGGCGCCAGCGCATCGTCGCACTATGCAAGCAGATCCGCGAGCGCGGCGAGCGCGGCGGCGAGTACCTGCTCCGGGCTCGCCGTGGCGTCCAGCACCCGAATGCGCCCCGGCTCGGCGCGGGCCAGCTGCTCGTAGGCCTCGGCGATCGCGCCGAAGAAGTCTTCGCCCTCGCGCTCCAGACGGTCCGGCGGCTGCGCGCGCGTGTCCTGGCGCGCCCGGCCCGTGGCCGGCGGCACCCGCAACAGCAGCGTCCGGTCCGGGCTCAGGCCGTCGGTGGCCAGTACGTTGACCGCCCGCACCTGCTCCATCCCCAGCCCCCGCCCCGCGCCCTGGTAGGCCAGCGAGGAGTCCACGAAGCGGTCCAGCAGGACCAGCGCCCCCCCGTCGAGCAGGGGCTTCAGGCGCTCGTGCACCAGCTGAGCCCGGGCCGCCGCGTACAGCAGCGCCTCCGCCTGCGCGCACACCTCCAGCTCCGGGTCCTTGACCAGCTCGCGGATGCGCTCGGAGACCCGCACCCCGCCGGGCTCGCGCAGCAGCTGCACCGTGTGCCCCCCCGCGGTCAGCTCGCGCGCCAAGCCCGCGGCCAGGGTGCTCTTGCCCGCGCCGTCCAGCCCCTCGATCGTGATCAGCCTGCCCCGGGTCACCACCGGCACGCTACAGGTGTCACCCCGCGGTGGGATGCCCTCGGGGCGGGGGCCCCACCTCTACCATGATCCCGTGACGCTCACCGATCCCGCGAGCGCCCTCCCGGGCATCGAGGCCCACCCCCACGCCCGCGCCGTGCTGGGCGCAGCCCTCCCCCCCCGGGGCAACCCCTCCCACGCCTATCTCTTCCACGGTCCCGCCGGGTCCGGCAAGCGCACCATCGCCCGCGCCTTCGCCGCCGCGCTGCTCGCCGACGGCGGGGCGGGCGCCGACTCCATCGCCGAGCGGATCGCGCGCGGCACCCACCCCGACCTCACCTGGGTCACCCCCAGCGGGGCCGCCGAGATGCTCGTCAGCGACATCGAGGAGCCCGTCGTGGCCGCCGCCACCCGCACCCCCTTCGAATCCCGCCGCCGCCTGTTCGTGATCGAGGCCGCCCAGACCATGAACGATCAGGCCGCCAACCGCATGCTCAAGACCCTGGAGGAGCCCGCCTCCTTCGTGCACCTCATTCTGCTCGCCGATCGCCGCGAGGACGTGCTCCCCACGATCGCCTCACGCTGTCAGCACGTGCGCTTCGACCCCCTCTCAAGCGTGCGCATCGAGGAGCGCCTCCACCGCGAATGGCAGGGTCGCCCGCAGTCCGAGGGAGCCGCCCGCGAGGACTCCCCGCCCGGGCCCCGGCTCGCGGCCTGTGCCCGCCTGGCCCTCGGCGACGCCCGGCTCGCCGCCTGGCTGGCCGCTGAGCACGGTCATGCCCTGCGCGAGCAGGCCGAGCGCTACGTGCGCGCCGGCATGGGTGGGCGCAGCGCCGAGCGTCCCTGGACCGGGCTGCTCGACTCCGCCAAGGCCCACGGGGTTCGCGCGGGCGAGGAAGTCGAGGCCCGCGTGGCCCGCGACCTGGAGCTGCTGGGGAGCAAGGAACGCAAGCGTCACGAACGCGAGGGCACCGATGCCCGGCGCCGCGCCGAGCGCCGCGCTCGCACCGCCGCGCTCGACCGTGGTCTGGGTCTCGCCGAGCTGTGGCTGCGCGACGTCTGGTGCGTGGCCCAGGGCGCCCCCGATCTGATTCATCAGAGCGACCGCGCCGACCGGCTCGCCGAGGACGCCCGGGGTCGCGACGGGCACGACCTCGCCCGGGGCATCGAGCTGGTACGCGACACCCGCATGCGGCTCGGGCAGAACGTCTCGGAGGAGCTTGCCCTGGAAGCGTTGGCCTACCGGCTCGGGGAGCTGCTCGGGCGGGGGCAGGAGGATTAGACCTCACCAATACCGGTCCCGCACCGCTGACGATCTCAGGGGACCTACCCGCCGATCGGCCCCAGGTTCGGTTGCAGGTCGTAGGTCTCGAACGCCAGGAAGCGTGAGCAGCGACGGTGGTGGGGTCCGTGGAAATCCGCGGACCCCGTTGTGAGCAGGCCGTCTTCGGCGCAGCGCTCGGCCAGCCGCCTGGTCTCGGCGTGGGTGTGGGTGATGTAGAACGTCTCCACTCCGTCCAGGCCCGCCCGCACCAGGAGGTCGATCGTCGCCAGCACCCGCTCGGGGTCGGAGAAGTGTCGGAAGGGGTGCGCCCACACCGCCACGCCCCCCGCGGCGTGGACGATCGCGATCGCCTGCCCCGTCGTCGGAATCGTGCGTCCCCGGTAGGCCGGGCGGCCCTCGCTTAGATAGGTCTCGATCACGCCCCCGATGTCCGCGATCCCCTCGGCCGTCAGGCGCTCGCGGTTGCCCGGATGCTCCAGCACGGTCCCCGCGAGGTGGGGGCGCCCCACCGATACCCCTGCCGCCGCCCGGTCGGCCAGCCCGCGGTCATCCAACTGCAGGCCCTGCTCGCGCAGCCCCTCGGCCATCGCGAGGGCCCGCTGCTCGCGGTCGCGGCGGAACTCTGCCAGCCACTCCCCGAGCGCCGCGTCGGTGTGGTCGATGCCGTAGCCCAGGATGTGCAGGTCGCGGCCGCTGTGCTCGTCGATCGCCGAAAGCTCGATCGCGGGCACCACGCGCACCCCGTGACGCTCGCCCGCCAGCAGCGCCTCGGCGACCCCCGCCACGGTGTCGTGGTCGGTGAGCGCCAACGTCCGCACCCCCGCCCCCGCCGCGCGCGCCACCACCTCGGCCGCCGGCAGGGAGCCATCGGAGTGCACCGAATGACACTGCAAATCGAATGGCTCACCGATGGTAAAAGGCATCCGCTGGAGGGTATGTAATTTCTGTCATGAAGGAGCGCACCGGCTTGTCCAGGACCGAGACCCCCGACGCCTACGCGTTGGAGGCCGTGCGGCGCACCGATGAGCTGCTCGCGCGGCTGCCCCGGCGCGACTGGACGGTGCTCAGCGACATCGATCCCCGCCACGGCGTCGATCACGTGCTGGTGGGTCGCGGCGGGGTCTTCGTGATCGCCTCCCGCAAGCCCCGGGGCGCCGGGGTGCGCGCCCGCGACGGCGTGCTCTGGCTGCGTCACGACGCCGATGCCCGCGCGGACAAACCCGGTGTCACCACCAACCGTCAGGCGCTCGACGCGGCGCGTGTCCTGCACCGCGAGATCCGGGCCCGCACGGCCCTGGGGCCGACGGTGCTGCCGGTGGTGGTGCTGTGGTGCGAGTTCCCCCAGCGCGTCGCCGAATCGAGCCGGATCGCCTTCGTGCACGGTCGTGACCTGTCGGCCTGGCTCGCCGCGCGCCCCCGGCGCCTGGACGAAGCGGCTCAGACCGAGATCGTGCAGGCCCTACGGGCCAGTCGCTCCTCCGGGGTTGGCGGTCGCTCTAGGCGTCCGCACATCCCCCACCGCGGGCCCGGGCGGCGGGCGGCCTAGCCTAGTCTGGCCCTTCCCGGCTGACTCCGCGGGCGCGGGATTAGTCGTCGGGGCCGGCTGCCGTCGTCGGGGGGACAGCTACGCGGGGGACAGCTACCGCGCCAGGCGCTCGGCGTGGCGCTGGGCGGCGCCGTTGGTCGAGGCCACCCCCACGTGGGGAGCGACCCGTTTGCTGACCACCTCGCGCAGGTCGCGCACGGCGGCGTGGTAGCGGCGGGCCTTGTCGCAGAGACGCTGGTCGGCCAGCTCCAGTCCGTCCAGGTTCCGGCGCGCGCTGTCGGTCTCGCGGGCGTGCTTGACGGCTTCGAGCCAGATCACCTCCAGGTACGCGGCGGCGGCCCCGAGCTGCTCCTCCGGGAGTGACTCGCGATTCTCGACCTGGCGCAACACCGGGATCACTTCGCGGCTCAGCCAGTGCTGCTCGGCGTGTGCCCGCAGTAGCAGCGAGACGTCGGGGGATGGGGTTTGATCGTTGTGATCGGACATGCTGGTTCACCGCCCACGAGGGAAATTGCGGCCTAGTCATGGCTCGACTGACGGGGGCCTCGGCTTTAGGAGATGTCGTGGAGACTCCACGCATCTCGGGTGTTTACCCGCGATGGCGGGAAATCAGATCGAACAGATGGCCATGCACGGGAAGCGCGGGCCGCGGGGAGACTTAACCGTGCGGGCACTAAAGACCGGGTGCTCGTTCGGCCGATGAACAAGGTGGTGTCTCTCGGTGGCCACGATCCCACGGCCCGAACGGCCGGTCAGCACGCCCGCGCGACGGTGTTGCGCCTGCGGATGCGAACCCTCGTCACCCTCGGGGTGCTCGCCGCGGCCACCACCTTCCTGGGGCGGACCTTCGGCTGGCGCGACCCATTCTTCCTGGGCTCGGAGATCGCCCTGCTGGCGGTGATCTTCGTGGTGCTGCGCTTCGTGCTGCCGCTCGTCGACCGCCACGATCGCGGGGCCTCCGGCGAGGAGTACGTGGGGGGCCTGCTCGATGGCTTGGCCCACGGGGAGTGGCGGGTGATCCACGACGCGAGCCTCGGGCACGGCAATGTAGATCACATCCTGATCGGGCCCGCCGGGGTGTTCACGCTGGAGACCAAGAGCCACCCCGGGCCGGTGCGGGTCGAGCGGGTGCACGGCGCGATCCTCGGCCAGGCCCAGGCTCAGCGCAAGGCCATCGAGCGGGTCACCTCCGAGCACGTGGAGCCCCTCGTGGTGTTCAGTCGCGCCTGGGTCGATCGCCCGTTGAGCCGACGCAAGGGAGTGCGGGTGGTGCCCGCCCGGATGCTCCTGGGCTACCTGGCCAAGCAGCCCACCCGGCTGACCCCGGAGCAGATCGAGCAGGCCCACGGGCGGGTCGCGGTGGCGCTGCTCGACGCCCAGGCCGGCGCCCACCCGCCGCGGGTGGCGCGGCGACTGATGCCGCGCTAGCTGTAGTTCCAAAGCGCGGGCCCGGACCGTGACGCTTGTCATGGCCAGGTCCGGACATCCGGCACTTCCGTCGAGGACCCCGGTGCTCTAGCCTCGTCTGCATGGCCACCGCCGACACCGCCGACACCGCCGACACCGCGCCGGGCGCCACTGCCACGACTGCCGCCACCGCCGGACCGACGATCGTGCGCCCTCCCGCGCAGGCTCCCGCCGCGCCGCTGCCCCCGGGGCCGCGGGTCCCGGCGGTCCTCCAGACGGTGGCGTGGGCGTTCGCGCCCACCTGGGTCATGGATCGCTGCGCGGCCCGTTTCGGGGAGACCTTCACGTTGACCTTCAGCGGCGGGCGCCAGATGGTGGTGGTGAGCGATCCCGAGGCCGTCAAGACGGTGTTCACGGCCCCGCCCGAGGTGGCGCCCTCGGCTACCGGGGCCACCCCGATCGCGCCGATCATGGGACCCAGCTCGGTGCTGACCCTGACGGGCCCCGAGCACCTGCGCCAGCGCCGGTTGCTGCTGCCCCCGTTTCACGGCGAGCGCATGCGCGAGTACGAGGAGGTGATCGTGCAGGCCACCCGCCACGACCTGGAGTCCTGGCCGCTGGGCGAGCCGATGCGCCTCGACGAGCGCACCCGCGCGATCACCCTCGACGTGATCCTGCGGGCGGTGTTCGGGGTGGAGGGCCGGGAGATGGAGGCCATGCGCGCCGCGATCGCGGGTCTGCTGGCCCCGATGGGGATGGCCCGGATGGTGCGCCTGGCACTGCGCAACCAGACCGTGGAGCGTCCCACGGGCGCGCTCGGGCAGGGCCTGGACCATTTGGACGCGGTGATCTACGACGAGCTGCGCCGCCGCCGCGCCGAGACCGACCTACAGGAGCGCAGCGACATCCTCTCGCTGCTGATGCTGGCCCGCGACGAGGACGGGCAGGCGATGACCGACAACGAGCTGCGCGACGAGCTGGTGACATTGCTGCTGGCGGGACACGAGACCACGGCCACCGCGGTGGCGTGGGCGATCGAGCGCTTGGTGCGCCACCCCGACAAGCTGGCCCGCCTGGTTCGCGAGATCGACGCGGGCGAGGGCGATGAGTACATGCAGGCCGTGGTCAGCGAGACCCTCCGGGTGCGCCCGGTGGTGCCGCTGGTGATCCGCTCGCTCACCGAGCCCCTGCGGGTCGGTGGCCACGAACTGCCGGCGGGAACCCGGGTGGTGCCGTCGATCCATCTGACCAACCGCAACCCCCGCGTGTACGAGTCGCCCGCCGAGTTCCGGCCGGAGCGCTTCCTTGAGAACGCGCCCGAGACGTTCTCGTGGATCCCCTTCGGGGGCGGCATCCGCCGCTGCATCGGGGCCTCGTTCGCGACCCTGGAGATGAAGCTGATGCTGCGCACCATGCTCGGTGAGCTTCAGCCCAGCCTGCCGGTCGAGGATCGACGCACCCTGCGCGGGCGACTGTTCGCGCGCGGGGAGTGGAACCGTCGCCGGGCGATCACGCTGGTACCGGCCGCCGGGGCCCGCGTGGTCTGGCGCAAGCGCGGCTAGGTCGGTCGGTCCGGCCAGCGCGTAAGCGTCCCAACCGCAGCGAGGACTAGCTTTCAGGGGGATGCAGGCGATCCTCGACACGCTCGACCGGGCTCGGCTCGAACTGGAGTCCGACCCCTCCGACGGTCTGGCGGGCGCGCGTGCCCGCGGGGCATTGGCGCAGGCCCGCGAGCTTTGGATGACGCTGCCCGAAGGCGAGCGCGAGCGGATCAGCGGTCCCGCCCGCGAGCTGCGCGAGCTGTTGGACCGCGAGGCCAAGCCCCAGGGTCCGCCGCCCACCCCGGAGGAGCTGCTGGAGCGCTTCGGCCTGAGCGAGTTCCGTCCCGGCCAGCGCGAGGCGGTGGCCGCCGCGGTGGAGGGCCGCGACAGCCTGGTGGTGATGCCCACGGGGGGCGGCAAGTCGCTCTGCTACCAACTCCCGGCCCTCGCCGGAGGGGGGCTGGTGGTCGTGGTGAGTCCCCTGATTGCGCTGATGGCCGACCAGGTGCGGCGCCTGGCCGACACCGGGGTGCGGGCGAGCATGCTGGCCTCGGGGATGGAGGAGGGCCACAACCAGCAGGCCCTCCGGGACATCGAAGCGGGGGGTACCCAACTGGTGCTGGCCGCCCCCGAGCGGTTTGGCTCACGGGCCTTCCGCGAGGCCCTCGGTATGCGGCGGGTGTCGCTGTTCGTGGTCGACGAGGCCCACTGTGTGGCGGAGTGGGGCCACGACTTCCGCCCCGACTACCTGCGCCTGCACGGGGCCATCGCGGCGCTGGGGCGACCCCCGGTGATGGCGGCCACCGCGACCGCGACGCCGCGGGTGGCCGAGGAGATCGCGACCCGCCTGGGGCTGCGCGACTGGGTGTCGATTCGCTCGGGCTTTGACCGGCCGAACCTGGTGTTCGACGTGGTGAGCGTCGAGGGCAAGGGCGCGGTGACCCGCAAGCGGGCGGCCCTGCTGCACGTCCTTGAAGACCCCGGGGCGCGACCGGCGATCGTGTACTGCGGCACCCGCAAGGACACCGAGGACGTCGCCGCCCTGATCGGGGGGCGGGGCATCGCCACGGTGGCCTACCACGCCGGAATGGCTCCCGAGGACCGCCGCTCCAGCCAGGAGGCGTTCATGGAGGGCCGGGCCGAGGTGGTGGTGGCGACCAACGCGTTCGGGATGGGGGTCGACAAGGCCGACGTGCGCACGGTGGCCCACTGGGCGATCCCGACGAGTCTCGAGGCCTACTACCAGGAGGCGGGGCGTGGCGGGCGCGACGGGCTGCCGGCCCGGGCGCTGTTGGTGGCGGCGCGCATGGACCTGGGCAGGCTGATCCGCTTCAACACCGAGCGCCAGACCAGCGTGGAGGACGTCAAGGCTTACCTGCGGGGACTACAGCGCAGCGCCGAGAACGGGACGGTGGTGCTGGGTCCCCCGGGGCGCGGCGGCGGCCTTGACGAGCGTGAGCGGGTGCTGCTGTCGATCGCCGAGCGCTCGGGCGCGGTGGAGCTGGAGCCGGCCGGTGGCGGCGGGGTGCGGGTGCGGCTCACGGGGCACCTGGACACGGGCGCGGCGTACGGGGCGATCAAGGCCGCGAAGGACCGGGGCTGGGAGTCCTACAAGGCGATCGAGCGCTTCATCTCAAACGGCGAGCGCTGCCGGCGACGGCAGATCCTGGATCACTTCGGCGACGCCGAGGAGTGCGCACCGAGCGGGCGCTGCTGCGACGTGTGCGCAGCCGATGAACTACTCGTGGCTGCTGTTGAGGGGGCGCTTTCAGCGCCGGGCGCGTCTGTGGGTGCGCGCCGCGGCCGGGGGGGAGTACGGGAGACCTCGGGTGCGGCGCGCGGGACGGCGGCGGCGGGGTCAGAGACCCTGGAGCCGGTTGACGAGGGGCGCTTTGAGAAGCTCCGGGCCTGGCGCTACGAGCGGGCCGAGGGCAAGCCCGCCTACACGGTGGCGCCCAACGCGGTGCTGGAGGAGGTCCTGCGCCAAATGCCCACCGACCTGGATGGTCTGATCGCGATCCGCGGGATCGGGCCGGCGTTCTGCGAGAAGCACGGGGAGTCGCTGCTTGAGATCTTGGGCCGGTTCTGAGGGGACCCGGCCGGCGCTCACGGAGCGGGCCGGCGGCGATAGCATCCAGGGCCACGCCGACGTAGCTCAGCTGGTAGAGCACTTCACTCGTAATGAAGGGGTCCGGGGTTCGAGTCCCCGCGTCGGCTTCATTGTCCTTTCCCTGGTCAAGGGAGCGGTGGCCGGTGCTTAACTCGTTCAGCGGTCGTATGCGCGGCCACGCGGCAGGACGCGCACGATTGTGATGATGAGCTGCCGGTCCTCGCGCTCGAATCTCACGCGCCAGTCGCCGACTCGCAGTCGGTACTCGTGGGAGCCCTGAAGTCGCTTGACGTCGCCGGTCAGCTCCGCGCTCTGGGTGAGTCGTGCGATGGCATTCAGGATGCGCTTGCGTGTCGGTGGGTCGATCCTGCGTAGATCCTTGCGAGCGCGGTCATCGACGACTACACGCCAGTGGGGCCCGCTCACTGATCGCCGTCAAACTCGGCGATCACGCTCTCAAGCGGCACGGGCTCCACGCCTCGCTCGCGGTCGGCGTGAGCCTCGGCGACTGCCTGGCGCTCGTCCTCGGTCTCGGGCTCGTCATCGAGCGGTGCGTGATCGAGCATCCAGGCAACCGGGTCGCCCGAAGCCTCGGCGAGCGTGCGCAGCGCCACGTGGGCCTCATCGTCGCTCATTGTCTCGACAGCGTTATGCAGGCGCTCCTTCACAGTCATGTGACCTTGACCGCCTCGCCCCGCTGGTAGGCCGCCCAGCCCTCATCGGACGCGGCACGGTCCTCCTCGGTGTAGGGCTCGTAGGGGACCGCCTCCAGGGCCGCAACTACCGGGTCCTTGGCGCGCGTCAGGAGTATCCCGGCAGCGTCAACGCTCTCCTCTGGTAGCTCATCCACAAGGCGGTGTAGCTCGGCTCGTGTCATAGCTCTAAACGTAGCAGCGGGAACGCCAAACGGATAGAGGGATCGAGCGCTCGCCAAGCCTGCCTCGGCAGCGGTCGGCATGGAAGCGCTGGTAGCACGCAGAGCACCGGTCTTCTTGACAAGAAGCGACCATTCTGTGTTTGGTGGATCGATCGAGGTATGCGCGCCGGGCGATCGTAAATGATCGCGGTCTTGTCGCGAGCCGATCTCGAGTGCTCAATCACGTGTGATAGAACGGTATTCCAGCGCTCGTATCGAAGACGGACGGTAGCTCGACATGGGTCTTCGCCCCCGGCTTCGATGTTTCGGGTTGACATTTGCTGACGGATCTGCGTATGATTTAGACGCCTGGTGTTTCAGTATCAAGGGGTATCCGGGCATCTACATAGTCAGTCCGTTGATGTGCTTCTTCGGGGTCGACCGCAGCGAGGTTCGCTGGGGTGCATCGGTGACTGGATCGTTGTTCGAGGGTTGAGGATATGAGGGATCTCATTGCTACCGCGTCCGTCGCGGCTTCCACTGTTACGGCCCGAAATAGGGCGGTAACTAGATGCATCAGCATCGCTGATGCATCTCTCTCTCTCTCTCTCTCTCTTGGCCGAGTCGGCTAGCAGCTAGAGCCCCACGGTCGGCGCCTTGGCGCCGTGCCCAGCCCCCGCTTGGGGGTGTCGGTGACTCGAACGCTCGTGAGCGTCGGTCGCCTGCAACGGCGGGATGCCTGTGATGCCCGCCGGAAGCGAGAGCCCTGCTACGCGGCGGACACGTCGGTTGGGCGGGCCACGCACCGCGCGGGTGGTGCATGAGGACACAGTGGGGGTATCCGCGGTGCAGCGCTCGCGGATGCTGAACTCCGCGGTGCAGGTTGTGATGGAGGAGGGCTACGGGCAGATGTCCGTAGCGCGTGTGACCGGGCGTGCGGGGGTCTCGCGCCGCACCTTCTATGAACTGTTCGAGGATCGCGAGGCTTGCTTTCTCGCCGCGTTCGACCAGGCGGTGCATGAGATGGAGAGTCTCGCGGCGGAGGGTTGGGCGGCCGAGACACTCTGGCGCGAGCAGGTCAGAGCCGCCCTGGCGCTGCTGCTCGGGTTTCTCGATGAGCGCCCCGGTGTGGGCTCGCTGGTGATCGTCGAAGCGCTCGGGGCGGGTCCTCGGGTGCTGAAGCACCGGGCGCGCACACTCAAACAGCTGGCGACACTGGTGGATGAGGGTCGCCGGCACGCCGCGCCGCGCCACCGGCCGCCGCCGCTCACCGCGGAGGGTGTGGTTGGGGCTGTTTTCAGCGTTATCCATGCGCGGTTGCTGGACAACCCGGAGGCACCGCTCGCGGGTTTGCTGAACCCGCTGATGAGCGTGATCGTGGGGCCCTATCTCGGTCAGGCCGCGGCCACGCGTGAACTGGAGCGTCCGGCGGCGCACAGCGCCCCCCGCCGCGTGGCGGCAGCCAATCCCCTTGAGGGTCTGAACATGAGGATCACCTCACGCACTCTGCAGACGCTCACCGCAATCGCACGGGGCCCGGGTGCGAGCAACCGTCAGATCGCCGATGAGGTTGGCATCACCGACCAGGGCCAGATCTCAAAGCTGCTCACGCGCCTGGAAAGCCTGGGGTTGATCCACAACCGAGTTCCCGGTCAACCGACGGGAGAGCCGAACGAGTGGCATCTGACGCCACAGGGCCAAGGGGTACAGCAGGCGATCAGCGTCAGGTCGGGCGCCGAGTATCGCCGCACGAACGCTACGAAGGAGCCACTTTGATGCAGGCCACGCTGTTTGCTCGTTCTGCGCCCGTGTGCGCTCAGTCATGCAACTCGAGAGGGCTCAATCCCTCCGTTCACGAGGAGGGGAAGGGTTTGATGCGTACTCGCAGACTCGCGCTGTCGGTGTTGGTGTCGCTGTGTTCGATCGCCGGGGGCGCCGCGCTGTGGAGCGCTCCGACGCTCGCCGCGACGGGGCATCCCTTCCTCAGTTCGTTCGGGAGCTTTGGCGCCGTTCGCGGCATCGCGGTGAGCGAAGCCACGGGCGATGTGTACGTATACGACGGGGCCGACGAATCGGTGAAGAAGTTCAACGCCGCGGGTGAACCGGTGAATTTCTCGGCGCTTGGCGGCAACGAGATCGCAGGCGTAGGCGTGCGCGAACCCGGCGAAAGCGAGATCGCGGTTGACAACTCCTCGGGGCCGGCGAGCGGGGACATCTATGTGGCCAGCGGCTTTCGCGTGGGCATCTATGCCCCCGACGGCTCCTCCCTAGGCGAATTGAGCGAAGCAGTCCAGAGCGAAGTCCCGGGTGCCCCTTGGGGGGAGGCCTGCGGCGTCGCGGTTGACGCGACGGGCCACGTGTACGTGGGTCTCTACGGCGAATCCGTGAACAAGTACACGCCTGCCGCTAACCCCGCGAAGAACACCGACTACACGTCGTCGCTGATGGGCCTCTCCAGTGTGTGCAACATCGCGGCTGACTCCGCGGGCAGCGTCTACGTGGACAGCTTCGCGCAGGGGCCGGTGAATAAGTACGAAGCGTTGCAGTTCGGCTCGCTGACAGCATCGGGCTCGGTCTTGGACGAAGCGGGCAGCACACTCGCGGTCGACCCGACGACCGACGACGTGTACGTCGATGAGGGCGGCCAGGTATCCCAGTACGACTCGCTCGGCAACCTGCTGGGCAACCTCGGGATCGTCGGCTCCGGCGCGATCTCGGGCTCGTTCGGCGTGGGTGTCAACGGCGCGAGCGGCAAGGTCTACGTATCCAACAACTCAAGCGGCCACGTCAACATCTACGGGTCCGGCGTCACGGTGCCCGACGTCAGCACGGGCACGCCCGGCAACCCGACGACGAGCGCCGTCGCGGTCTCGGGAACGGTCAACCCTGAGGGAATCCCAGCGAGCTGCGAATTTGAATACGGGCCCTACGTCGCCCACGAACAGGGCGAAGAAGGGGCACAGGTGGAAACCTTCGATGGATACACCGCCGCGACCGCGTGCGCAACGAGTCCCGGCGCCGGCACGAGCCCTGTTGAAGTAGCTGCACAGCTGTCGGGGCTCACGCCGAACACGCGGTATCGCGTCAGGCTCCTGGCGACGAACGCGAACGGGTCAAACGCGGGACAGCCGGTAGAGCTGACGACGACGAGCCCACCGGTCGTGGACGATGAGCTGGCACTAGACGTCGGTTACACGGGCGCGACCGTGCAGGCGCAGGTGAACCCGATGGGCTACGCCGCGACCTACCACTTCGAGTACGGCACGAGCACCGCCTACGGCGCCAGCGCTCCGACTCCCGACGGCGCGATCCCCGCGGGCAGCTCCGACCAGGGGATCAGTCGAATCATCAGCGGCCTACAGCCGGGCACCACCTACCACTTCCGCGTCGTGGCGAGCAGCGCCAACGGCATCACCGACGGCCCGGACCACACATTCAGGACCTATGCGAGCACGGAGTCCGTGAGCGACTCGTGTGCCAATGCGCAGATCCGCCAGACCCAGTTCTCAAGCTATCTGCCCGACTGCCGCGCCTATGAGCAGGTGAGCCCTGTCGAAAAGGGCGTCGGCGGCGCCAATGTGACGGCGGCGCACACGGGGATGACGCAAAGCTCGTTGGACGGCAACGCGATCAAGTACATCTCGGTCATCGCCTACGGCGACGCTCAAGGGGTCAACGGGCGCGGGGAGGAGTACGCCAGCTCACGCACCACCGATGGGTGGACGAGCCACGCGATCACGCCCCGGCAGGAATCGGTGACCTACGGGATCGTCATCAGCTCGCAGTACCAGGCGTTCTCCGACGATCTCTCCAAGGGAGTGTTCCTCGGATACAAGCCGATAATCGACGGGCATCCGAACGTCGCACACGTGACGAATCTCTATCTACGCACAGATGTGCTCTCCGGGCCGCCCGGCAGCTATGGGCTGTTGAGCGACTCGGCGCAGCCGCTGCCGCCCCAGACCGGGTTTGCCCCGCCGGCTGAAATCAAGTTCGTCTCGGCCTCGGCTGACTTCAGCCACATCCTGTTTGAGTCCCTGCACAACCTGACTCCCCAGGCGAGCGGTTTCGATCCGACGGTGCCGAAGCTCTATCTGTGGGTCAACGGCACGTTGAGCCTCGCGGGGGTCCTGCCGGGCGGGGGCCTCGCACCGGAGTCGATGCCGGGACGGGGGAGCGCCGTGTTCGGCAACTCATCGGGCTTCTCCGGACGGGGCACGATCTCAACCGACGGCTCGCGCTACGTGTTCCTGGCTGGGCCCTTTGAAACGGAACAGCATGCCAACATCGTCGAAAACTACGGCAACCTGTACCTGCGCGATCACGAAGAAACGATCCTGCTGAACGTCAGCGAGCGCTCCACTCCCGACCCGCACGGGCACCAGGGCGCGATCTTCCGTGGCGCGACCCCGGATGATTCGAAGGTCTTCTTCAGCAGCCATGAGTTGTTGACAAACGACGCGACGGGGGCCAGCGCAAGCGCGAAGAACGCCGACAACCTCTACAGGTATGACATGAACGCGCCTGCCGGGCATCACATCACGCTGATCTCGGTGGACCACGAACCGAGCGATGACACCGCCGGCTCATGTGAATGTGGTGGGTCCCGCGGTGAGTATGTCGCGCTGGACGGGATCAGCGAAGACGGTAGCTATGTGTACTTCCTCTCGGGCAACAAGCTCGTGCCCGGACAGCGGGACTTCCGGGGCGAAGAGCTGGATGTGTGGCATGACGGCACAGTGCGTGCCATCACGGAAACCGATCAGCCGCCCTTCGGCGAGAACGAAATCGACCGCGCCGACGCCTTCAGGATCAGCGACAGTGGCCGCTACGTTGTTTTTCCCGGCACCCGGGAATCGACCGCCCGGCAGGCGGGCGTGGCGCTGCATCACACCACACAGCTCTTCCTCTACGACTACGAGACGCAGAAACTAACCTGCGCGTCGTGTAACCCGAGCGGCTCTGCTCCGGCCCACAACGCGGGCTTCGAAGAGGAATCGGATTCGGGGCTTGCGGTCGGGTTCGCGTCGTACCTCACGCGTCCGTTCAGTCGCGATGGGCGTGAGCTGTTCTTCGATACCGACGATGCGCTGGTTCCTCAGGACACGAACGGCAGGCGCGACGTGTACGAGTTCGAGCTTGAAACCGGCTCGTTGCATCTGATATCCGCAGGCACGAGCGCGTATGACTCGACGTTCGTGGATGCGAGCGCGGATGGCAGCAACGTGTTCTTCACCACGCACCAGCAGCTGGTGCACGCTGACAGCGACACCGCGGCGGATCTCTACGATGCGCGTGTCAACGGGGGGATACCGGTGCAGAATCAGGCGCCGGTAGCGGCGTGCGAAGGCGATGACTGCCAGGGTCCGGCAAGCGGTGCCGCGGGCTTCTCGCTCCCGGCCTCATCGACATTCGATGGTGCGGGGAACCCTCGGCGCCCGGCGAGTGTGCCGGTGAAGCCCAAGACGCGGGCGCTGACGGTGGCCCAGAAGCTCGCGCGAGCATTGAAGGTGTGTAACAAGAAGCCGAAGCGAAAGCGAGCGGTGTGCCGGACCCAGGCGCGCAAGCGCTACAAGGTGCACAAGGCCTCAAAGACGGCGCATCGAGCCGTGAAGCCGGTGCACACGTCACATCGAGCCGGACGCTAAAGGGAGATCTGGAGATGTCAATCAAGGTGATGGTGGGTCTCAAGGGCGCTGTCGGTGTGTTCGTGGCGAGCGCGGTACTGGCGGTGGCGGCAGCGATGGCGTTCAGCGTTGGCTCCGCACGCGCCGATTTCGGGATCGCGGCGTTCGATCAGCAGATCACGGCCGGCGCTGCGGGTAGTCCGTTCACGCAGGCCGGTGGGCACCCGTACGCGATTACGACCGAGGTCGACTTCAACACTCATCGCGAAGCTGAATTTCCCGAAGCGCTGAAGCCCGACCAGGATGTCAAGGACGTCGCGGTCGAACTGCCGCCGGGCGAGGTCGGCAACCCGAGCGGGCTGCCACAGTGCACGTTGGCGCAGCTCAGCAGCGGTAGCGGCGAATGCCCGATCGGCGCTCAGGTCGGCTACATCGTCATCAGGGGAAACATCGGCACGCTCACCGTGTCCCTCTACAACCTGGTCCCGCCCGCGAACGCGCCGGCCCTGTTCGGCTTCAACCTCTCGGGAACGATCGTGACGATCACGGGCAACGTCCGCAACGGCGGGGACTACGGCATCACGGTGCTCTCGCCGAACATCCCTACGTCAGTGCCGGTCGATGGGTTCACGCTGACCTTCTGGGGTACGCCCGCCGACCCCTCGCATGACTTTCAGCGCTGCAAGCTTCTGATGATCGAAGAAGCGGGGAGTCCGCCGCAGCCGATTGTGTGCAACGGGGCTCCCGGCACCCCGACCGGTCCCAACTCCGATCCGGTGCAGCCGACTGCGTTCTTGACGCTACCGGGTCAGTGCACCGCTCCTGGTGTGGGGATGCTGTCGACTTTGCAGGTGGACTCCTGGCATGACCCGGGGGTTTGGCTTCAGCGGTCGCTGCTCAATCATCTCTCACCCGGCTACCCGCTACTGCCGGCGCAGTGGGGCGAGCAGCAGAACCTGACGGGCTGCGATGTGGTCCCGTTCCAGCCGGCGGTGTCGGTGACGCCGACCAACGCGCAGGCGGATACCCCGACGGGGTTGAATATCGATATATCGCTGCCCCAGGATGGTCTGCTGAACCCGGTTGGGATCGCGACCGCGGGCGTGAAGAAGGCGGTAGTGGTGCTGCCGGCCGGGGAGTCGGTTTCGCCTTCCGCGGCCGACGGCTTGGGGGCCTGTTCGCTGGAGCAGGTCGCGCTGCTCGACAACCGGCCCGCGGGATGCCCGGATTCCTCGAAGCTCGGAACGGTCGAAATCGTGACGCCGCTGCTGAACGATCCGCTGAAGGGCGCGGTGTTCCTCGGCAAGCAGGGTGCAAACCCCTTCGGGTCGTTGATCGCGCTCTACATCGTGGTGGAAGGGCACGGCGTGATCCTCAAGCTCGCCGGACGCGTCGATTTGGACCCGGTGACGGGCAGGGTCACGACGACGTTCGACAACAACCCTCAGCTGCCGTTCAGCCAGCTGAGGTTGAACTTCAAGGCCGGGCCGCGCTCGCCGCTGGTGAACCCGCATGAGTGCGGTATCTACACGACCGACGGGCAGATCACACCGTGGTCGGGCAACGCACCGGCGAGCGTCGGCAGCAGCTTCCAGATCACGTCGGGACCCAACGGCTCGCCCTGCCCGGGCTCCCCCCAGGCCTTCGCGCCGGGTTTCAGCGCCGGTACCACGAACAACCAGGCTGGGGCGTTCAGCCCGTTCAGCCTGACGTTCACGCGGAACGACGGCGAACAACAGCTCGGTGGGGTCTCGCTGAAGATGCCGCTTGGATTGCTGGGGACGCTCGCGGGCATCCCCCTGTGCGGTGAACCGCAGGCCTCCCAGGGCACGTGTGACGCTGCCTCGCAGATTGGAACCGTGACGGCCGGTGCGGGCGCGGGGGCTAACCCGTTCTACGTCCAGGGTGGCCGGGTCTACCTGACCGGCGGCTACAAGGGCGGCGCGTTTGGCCTCTCGATCGCGGTCCCCGCGGTCGCCGGCCCGTTCGACCTGGGTCTCGTCGTGGTGCGTGCCGCGATCGTCGTGGATCCGCACACGGCGCAGCTGACGATCTCGAGCGATCCGCTGCCGACGATCCTCCAGGGAATCCCGTTGGATCTGCGCGTCGTAAATGTGAACGTGAACCGTCCGGGGTTCATCTTCAACGCCACCAACTGCAACAAGCTCGCGATCGCCGGGACGTTGACCGGTGGCGCCGGGGGCAGCGAGGCGGTGTCCTCGGGCTACCAGGTCACCAACTGCGGTGCTCTGGGATTCAAGCCCAAGTTCACGGTCTCCACGAGCGGGCACACATCGAGGGCCCGCGGCGCGAGCCTCGACGCGAAGATCGTCTACCCGAAGGGCGCGCAGGCGAACATCGCGCGGGTCAAGGTCGATCTGCCCAAGCAGCTGCCCTCACGCCTGACGACGTTGCAGAAGGCCTGCCGGGCTGAGGTATTCGCCGCGAACCCAGCGAGCTGCCCCGCGGCGTCGCTGGTGGGCAGCGCGAGCGCCACCACCCCGGTGCTGCCCGTGAAGCTCAGCGGCCCGGTCTACTTCGTCTCCAACGGGGGAGCGGCCTTCCCCAACCTGGTGCTGGTCCTACAGGGCTACGGTGTCACGGTCCAGCTGGTGGGCGACACCTTCATCAGCAAAACGGGGATCACCAGCTCCACGTTCAAGACGGTGCCCGATGTCCCGATCGGGACGTTCGAGCTGAAGCTACCCGAGGGCCCATACTCGGCGCTCACCGCCAACGGCAATCTCTGCAAGACGAAGCTGGCGATGCCCACGGCATTCCTCGCGCAGGATGGCGCAGAAATCCACCAGTCGACTCCCATCACGGTCAGCGGCTGTGCAAAGGCCAAGAAGTCCAAGCACAAGAAGCAGCACAAGACCAAGAGTTGAGGACAGGCAAGCAGGCAGGGCGGCAAGAGCAAGTCGGTCTCTTTGCCGCCCCGGAGCGGGAAGGTCGGCGCTTGAGAAGCGCCCTCGGGCCAGCAGGCCCGAGGGTCTCAGGGAGTGCTATTTCCCGGCGGTCCTATGCACCGGACCGTACTTGCGGCGGGCGCGCTTCTCGCACGCTGCACGCTGCTTGCGGACCGTAGTTGCGGCGGGCGCGCTTCTCGCACGCCGCGCGCTGCTTGCGTGGCTTTTCGCACAGGCCTTCAGCGCTCTCGCAAGCTTCTGTGCGCGCGTCAGTTGCTTTGGTGTGGGGGGTTTCGTCGGCGGGTAGTTCCCGACGCCGTGGAAGGTCGCGGTTGGTGGGGTAGCGAAGATCGGTTGTGCGCTGGGTAGTCCCTGACAGCCCGTCCCTGTGCATTCCGGAGGATTCGCGATCGTGTACCCACCGTTCTCATGGGCATCGTAGATATCCACCTGCTGATCGGTATCGCCCGGGGTGAGGGGCTGACGCGTCGTGAAGAACACGTCCCCGCCGCTTTCGCTGGCATCCAGGAATGTCGATCCTTCGCTGCTGGTGCCCTGGGAGATCAGGCTCACACAGCCGCTTGGCTGTGCACAGCTACCGGAGTTCGGGCTCTCCCACTCGTATACGTCCTGCTTGTTGTTGGTGTCGGCACTTGAAAGGGTGGCGCCGCTATTGAAGAACACACGGGTGCCGTCCGCGGAAAGTACTCGCGGCGCATAGACCGCCGACCCTGATCCGCGTTCGTACTGGGTGGCGCCCGGAATGCTTGAGGGGCCTACGGGTTTCGCCCCATCTGGGTTACATGAGGCACATACGGGCCCGGGGGAGCCCGCCGAGTACTCGTATATCTCCTCCACACCAGCGTTGTCAAAGGGTGTTAGAGGTGCATTAGACAGGAATACGACATGCTGGCCGTCAGGGGAAACTCGTGCCGTCCGTAGATAAAATGGTGAGGCCCAGTCGTCGGCGGCGGGTGGGCTCTGTGGCGAGTTTTCGTCGGCGCCTGTTAGTCGTGCGATAAAGGTAATGCCGCCGCCGGCATGCCATAGATAGAGGTTGCATCCCGCTGCTGGATTTCCTATCTGGCATTCCTGGCTGGTCGCTCCGGGGGCGAGCGCCCCGCTGGCGACGAAATATAGATAGCTGCCGTCTTCGCTTGCGCCTAGTATTCCCTGTATCTTAGCTTCTCCGGGATGTGGTGTAGGCGTGAAATCTGTGAGTGCTTCGCTTTCGGGCTTTTCCAGGTCGTACTCGTAGAGATCACCCCGTCTTTCGCCCGTTGTGAGGAACACCTTGCTGCCGTTGGAGCTGGCTGTAAGGAAGACTCCGCCCCCCCCGAGCCCTCCGTCGATCTGAATTGTTCTTGCCTGCGGTGTGCCGATGTTCTCACGAGCGTAGAGCCCGCTTCCCCCGATGCTCCAAAAGGCGCGGGAGCCGTCATCGGAGAGGGTGTGGCTCTGATTCCCGCTGAGCGAGCCGAGGTTGGCGGGGATGGAGGTTTCGCCGTTGGTGGCGCCAGGCGGGATGTTTATGGGTTCCAGGTGTCCGTCCGCCCACTCGTAGAGGTTCTGTCCTCCCAGGGTCACACCGTGTACGAGTTCGGCCTTGCTCGAAAGGATCACTCGATGCAGGTCTGGGGTGGTTGCGTAGCCTTCAAGCTTAAGGCTCGTATTGATGTTGAAGGCTTCGGGCGTTTCTGGTGGTGGTCTCGTGAGGAGTGCTTGGTAGACGTCTGTCGCAAAATTATGCAATAAGTAGTCTCGGTAGCCTGCGGGTGCGCCTCCGAGAGGCGGTTCTTCAAGCGTTTCGTGCAATTCGACGCCGTTGTTTAGCAGTCCCTCGGTGAGATCGGTGTCAAACGCCTCATAAGGAAGCAAGGCTGTGCTAACGAGGGTGTTAGGTGTGTGTGTTGGTGCGGTGATGTTTTCGGTGGTCCAGGTGCTGGGTGTGTGGGTTGAGAGGTACTGGCTCTGTACGGGTAGTCCGCCGGGGTTTTCGCCGAATGCGCCGAGCGAGTGGTAGGTAATCTTGCTGCCGTCGGGCGTTGACTGCACTACACCGGCAAATCCGAGAGTATTGATGTCGTTGAGCGTGGGTATGTCTGCGCCGTTCTTATCAAGTGGGGAGACCATCTCATAAGCGCGGCAGTCGGGGAGGAGTGTTGAGTTGTTTTGTTCGCGGGCCTGCTGGTTGGGACAGTCGGCGGCGGCCGTGGCTGTGCCTGTGATGGTGAGCAGGAGGAGGATGCTGAGGAGGATCGGGAGGGCAAGGAGGCGAGGGTGGGTTAGTGGGGTGTTCATTTGGTCTCCTTGCCCGGTGCGGTGTGGTGCGTTGTGTGTGTGCGGCTGGTTTTGGCGGGCTTGGGTTTCTTGCGGTGTTTGGGGCAGTTGGTGGTGGTGATGGGTGTTGCTTGGTGGATTGCGAGGCCGTTCTGTCCTGTGAAGGCTGTTGGCATCACGAGCTTTGTCTGGCAGAGGTTCCCGTTCGCGGTCAGTGCGGAGAACGGGCCGGTGGGGAGCGTGAGCTGAAAGCTCGTGAACGGCACATCAGGGACGCTCTTGAATGTGCTGCTCGTGATTCCGCTCTTGCTGATGAACGTTGTGCCGATCAGGTCGACGCGGACGCCGTAGCCCTGGAGGGTGATGATGAGGCTCGGGAACGCTTCGCCGCCGTGAGAGACGAAGTATGCGGGTCCGGTGAGCGGGACGGGCAGGATCGGTGTGATGACGGTTGCGTGTCCTACTAGGGAGGCTGGTGGGCAGTTTGCGGGGTTCGTGTCAAAGATGCTCGCTAAGCATGCCTTCTGGAGTGTCGTTAGCCGCGAGGGTAGCTGCTTGGGTAGGTCGACCTTCACGCTCGCAACATTCGCCTGACCCGCCGCCTGATTCAGACCAGGCGCGATGTTGGGGTATTTGATCGATACGGATAGGCTCGCCCCGTTCTTCCGCGACGTCTTCCCCGAGGTTGAGACTTTGAAGTCGGGTTTGAATACGAGGCTGCGGCACGACCCGACCTGGAATGGTGTTGAGATCCCTGCTGTGGTGCCCTGGGTGCTTGTGGCGGTCCCTGAGAAGGTGTTTGGGTTGCAGTTGGTGGGGTTGAACATGAACGCGGGGTGGTCAACGACGGCGTTGATTGTGCGTAGGTCTGTTGGGATGCCGTCAAGGACACTGGGGATCGAGTAGGGCCCTGAGGGGTCTGTTGTGATTGTTAGCTGTGCGGTGTGGGGGTCTACTGCGATTGATGCTCGTACGACGCGTGTCCCGAGGTTGAACGGGCCGGCAACGACAGGCACCGCGATTGAGAGGCCGTAGGGAGCACCACGATATGCGCCGGTGAGGTAGATCGGGGCTGGTGGCTGTCCGGGCTGGGGGACGACGAGGGGGTAGGGTCCTGGGCCTGCTGTCACGATCGTGTGCCCGATCTGTGAGTCTGGGCTACATGCTCCCTGTGATGCCTGCGGTTCGGGACAGAGCGGGATGTTGCTGATCATTCCTGAGAGCCCCGGGGGAGTCCTGAACTGTAGGCTCCGTATGCGCTGCTGCCCATCACCACGCTGCAACAGCAACGTGAAGTCTGTGTAGCCACCGGCCTGATCACTCGTCCCACCCGCTGTGAGGACCGGGGAGAAGGGCAGAGGGTTGCTACATCCGCTCCCGCCGGGACCGGTCTGGACACTGAAGTTGCTGTTGGAGGAGAAGGACGCTCCGAAGGGTGTGCTTGAGGGGACGAACAGGGCCTGGGTCTGGTAGTCACCGCACACCGAGGGCGTCACCAGCGCAGCCTGCGCACCACCACTAAACGCCAACCTGAAGTCCGTGACCGGCACCGGCGGAATGTCTGTGATGGTCGTTGTTAGCTGACCGGTTTCTTCATCGAGGCTGACGTTTGCCTTGAGCTTCACATTCACACCGTCCCCGGAGGCCTGGATCAACAACTGGAGGTTCGGCGGGTTTGACTGAAGGACGTACACGTTGCCGACTAGGTTGTCCCGCAGTAAGGGGGTGGTGATCTGGACCGTCCCGACCTTCGACGCGTTTGGACACGATGGCTGGTCCTCCGAGCCCAGGCCGGTCTGGGTGTCCTGGCAGGCTGCTAGTCCTGCGGCCTGCCCCGGGTTGATCGACATACCCAACGGCAACCCCACCCGCGTCGACTTGATCGCCGCAGGAGCAATACCCGAAGCGGAGAGCAGCCCGTCCTGCGCGCTCTTGACCTCCACCGTCAGCCCTGCGGGGGTGTCCGCTGCTGCGGTATCTGCGGCTGCTGAGATCGTGGGTGCGAATGCTGTGTGCTCACAGCCCGTCAGGACGGGGGTCTGTGCTTCCCCACTGACCCACGCCGGGTCGCTGTAGTCAGGCGTGCCATCAGGCTTATAGGACCCCGGGTGCTGCCACGAGTCGGCACGAAAGACCACATGTAGTGGGCCTGAGCAGTCCTCCGGCAACGTCAAGAACGGCTGCGCAGCAGAATCAGTCGAGCAGGAGCGGTCGACGAATTCCCCCGAACCTGGGAAGGATTCCGTCTGCACCGCCCGAGGTACAGACGGCAAGAACCCAAACGCCGCTAAACAGGGGCCCCGTAGCGAATCATGCGACGCGTCAGCCGGGACACCCCAAAACGTTGTAGAGAACCCCCCAATCGGACGGGTCTGGGAGATGTTCTTCGACCCGATCGTCAGCCCATAATCAGAGCGAGTACGCACCGACGGGCGGAGGATCACGGGGATACTTACCGGGCTGATCCCAAACTCCGCAGGCGACCCCGGCGGCGGCACAAGGTTATAGGCGTCGGTCCAGAAGTCGGTGAGGCCGCCGCTTGAAGAGCGGATCTTCAGCGCTGAGACCCCGACCTGCGTGCTCTGCGGACAACTCGCACCACTAAACACATAATTGCTTTCTTCAAACGGAATCGCAGGCTTCGTATCAAAATCTTTGATCGTGCACTGCGGCGTCACCGTCACATTCCCCACCAAACCAGGCGGGAATTCCACGAACACATCCTTTACGTCCTGATCCTGCACCACTTCCCCCGCAACATTCAAACGCGAGTTCAACGTAAAGACCGCAGTCGCAGCCCACGGATGCGACCCAGCACGCAAATCCAACGCACCCACTTCACCCGCAGCAGCCTGCGCCGGTGTCGGCTGTTCAGTCGCTGAGAACCCTACCGAGGAGAACCCGAACCCCGCGAACACGGGGCCCGCCAGTACCAAACACGCCCCAACCGCTACTAGCAGCGATGACCCCAGTCGCCTGAAAACCACGCAAACCCCTCACCTCTCGCACGAACAAAGAGGCCCACACGTCACGTCCCTCGTGAGCCGGACACGACCGTACCACAACCCCCCACGAGTCCCGCTACCCCCGGTTCCCAACTCCCCCAAACCACCACCAACACCCCCCGTCGGAAACATTCCGCCCAATGTTCCACCAGCGGACAAACGAAAGTCCAGAAATGGACAAACGCCAACCACGGCCCAAAACCACCACAACACACACCAACCACCCCACCCGACACCCAGCCCCGATTGACCTAACACCACCAACCCTCAAACTACACCCACCCCCCACAAACCCGCACCAGCACAAGGGGGCGCAAACCCGCCCCCGGGGACCATGCACCAGTCACGGCCCCCGGGGCGACCAACCAACCCAAAAGGAGCACCAACGCATGAAGTCCCTACGAATCCTAGTAGGCCTCACAGGCCTACTCACCATCCTGGCAATCACAGCCACACCAGCCCCGGCCGAATTCCAAGCAAACCAACCAGAAACCACACAAGGACCTGCCCAACTCGAAGCAGGTACCGCCGCCACACTAGCGATTGGCACCTCGGTAGTAAAATGCGAAGAACTCAGCAAAGGCGAATGGCACATCCAAACTAAATTCTCGAAATTCGGGAAAGGTCCGGACGGCCACACCAAAGTAGAACAAGATAAAACCAAAGACGGCCCTCATCAAGCGTTTAGCGGGCTCTTCACCAAATGTGCAGGCCCAGTAGGTGTAGCAACGGTCAACACCGAATGCGAACTACAAGCCGTCCAACTCAGCCAAACGAAATTTGACGGCGTAGTCAAGAAACAATGCATCGTCAAAACTTCCGAATGCACAATAGAAGTTGAAGCCGGGAACGCAAACTTCCAACTCTTCAATATCGACGTCACGAAAGTAAGTGGAGGCACAAAGACTACGGCAACAGTCGAAGGCGTTACGGTCGTGGCCAAAGGCGCAGCGTGCGGAGTAGTAGGCATAAAAAACAACAAAGAATCCACATTCAAAGCGACAACCATCGCCCACAGCGAGATAATCGAACCATAATCACAGCGTAAATCAGTCGAGTAGCAAACTAAACCCACACCACGACACCCGGGGTGGCCGCGTTGGCGGCCACCCCGGACTCATTCCCCGCAACTTACAACTCAGTCCTCCCAGCCAGCGGCCGCCCAGCCAATCTCTCCTCTGGCAGTCATATCTCAACTCCGCAGGCCGGCTGCTCGCTTGGCTTACCCGACGATCACGAACTTGAGCACCTTTGGCTGTGCCGTCCGCCCGGCGGCGTTGCGAGCGGTCATCGTTAGCTCGTAGCGTCCGGGCCGCAGCCTGGTGGCGCGTGAGATGCGTCCCTGGAAGTGGACGGCGTTGTGGCCCGCAAGGCCCGGGAAGGAAAGGCGGCCCCTGAGCATTGTCTGCTTGCATGGGTGTCGACGGCGGTTGCGTTTTGTCTGGGTCACGCAGCGGCCGGTGACCTTGCGACCGTGGGCGATCTGGGTGAATGTGAACGTGACGTCTGCCCGCTCGTTGAGCGTGAATGAGAACTTCGTCCCGACGGGCGGTCTGCTTGTGCGCGTGTAGTGGGCTCCGGTGCGCTCGGTGCCCTCGCGCCAGATCGCGGCCGACTGCGTGGCGTTGGTGATCGTAGGGGCCATGCTTGGCGGCTGGGTCGAGGAGATCGTGATCGGGTCTGACGCGACCGTCGTGTTGCCGATGGCGTCAGCGCTGCTCAACGTCACCTGATAGGCACCCGGCTTGGCGTAGGTGTGCGTGAGGGTCGTGCCGCTTGCGGAAGTACCGTCGCCGAAGTTCCAGGTGCTCGCCCCGAGTGGCGACCACACGTCGAGCGGTGCGACCGAGAACGTCAACTGCTGCCCGACGACTCCGGTGCTCGGGATCGAGAATGCCCGCAGCTGTGGCCCGGCCGTGTCGTAGCCCGCAGCCTGGATGGTGTCATCCAGTTCCCATACCGCCACCGCGTTGCCCTGGGGGTCCAGGGCGATCATGGGCTTGGCCCTGTGCGCCGCCATGCCGGAGAGGGCCACCGGCGTTCCCCAGGCCGCACTTGCCGCAGGGCGGGTGGACGACTCGATGACATCGTTGCCCGCGTCTCGGCCCCACCACACGACGACCGCGGTGCCCTGCAAGTCGAGGGCAACCTGAGGGTTTCCGTCTTCCGGGGTCTCCGTCTCAGAAAGCTCTGTGGGTGCCTGCCAGGCGCTCGCGGCCGGTCTGACCGCCGCCTGGATTACGGGTCGCGCGCTGACCCCGCCCGCGGCGCTCCAGACCGCGGTTGCGTCACCCTGGGGGTCGATCGCCACATCTGGGGGCCCCACCGCTGCTTCGACCGCCGACAGATCGGTCGGTGCTCCCCAGAAACCGCCGGCGGGCTTGACGGCGCCCTGGATGCGGCGCTGACTGTTGCTGAGCGCGAGGACCCAGGCCGCGACGGCTTCGCCGTTGGCATTGGTGGCCAGGGTTGGGCTGCCCGTCCACAGGTTGCTCAGCACGGACGGTGCTTCCCAGCCGGTGGCACCCGCCCGCTTCACGGCGCTTTCGATCGCATCGAAGCCACCCCAGATCGCGGTGAAGTCGCCGTGAGCGTCGACCACGAGCCTTGGCTGGCCGGCGGAGTTGCCCCCAGAGATCGAGATCGGGGCCGACCAGATTCCGCCGGCCGGGAGGGTGGCCGCCTGGATGGAGCCGGAACCAGGATTTTCCAGCTGACTCGCCCACACCACGACCGCATTGCCCTCCGCGTCAACCGCCACCTGCGATTCCGGCGTCGGGTAGCCGGCTTCGGCCAGCTCCTGCGGGGCCGACCAGGCTCCACTCGCGGTCGGCCTGACCGCGACCTTGACGATGTGATGTTCGGCGCCGCCGGGATCGGAGCCCCACGTGGCGACGGCGTAGCCCCGCGGATTCACCGCTAGGTGTGGCCTGAACGCTTCTTCACCGGGCGCCGAGATCTGCATGGCTGCCTGCCAGGCCTCGCCCGCCGGTCTCGTAGCGGCCTGTGCTTCGTAGGTGATGCCGTCGAATCGATCCCAAACCGCGGTCACGTCGCCGGAGGCATCGACGGCCACATCGGGGTTGGTGGGCGTGGCCGTTCCCGCGAGCTTGACGGGCGCGAGCCATGTTGGCGCCGCCCCCGCCGACGAGACGCCAAGCAGCCCGAGTGCCAGGCACGCTAGTGCCGCCCCAGCAACCTGTCCAGTCGTCCGCAAAGCCTCACCCAAAACATTCATCGATGCACGCCCCTCTCCGTGGTGATTTCGCAACAGCGATCCAGCCATGAAGCAGCTGCAACCCCTGACCAAGGTGCTGGCTGCGAAGCGGGATGCTGCTGCGAAGCCCCCAACCAAAGTTCTAATAGACGTAAAAGACCGATCAACTGGGCGAAAGTTGCGCCGAAAGTTGCGCCTGTCGATCCCCGGTTGTGTCTGGGCGCGCGCGGATGCTCGAGGTCGCCCGCCGTGAGGCAGCCGCGGCCGGACTGGAGAACGCGACCTTCGCTGTCGGAGACGCCACGGCCCTACAGCTGCCGACGCCGGCCTGGACGGCGCGCTCGCGCGCTTCACGCTCCACCAATGTCCCCGTGCCCGCTCGCGTGGTCGAGGAGCTGTGGCGCGCGTCGTGCGACCCGGCGGGCACGTCGCGCTGGCTGAACGCCCTGAAGGCAGCGAGTGCTTCCGGGTCAGCCGACGCGAGGGACGGCGTGTGCTCGAACTGCGGATGTGGATGGCGCGCTGGCGACCCTGAGCACCGTCCCGCGGGTCGGCGGCGGCGAGTGTCGCGCGCCGGCGCAGCGCCGACAAGGCGATGATAATATAGTACGCGATAGCGATCTTATGGTCTAACCTGGGGACGGTTACACCATTCGGTTAAGCTTTATGGGTCAACGAGGAATAGGGTCAAAGAGGGAGAGGTGGTGTCTGATGACACTCGATATCGATGGTCGTAGCGCTCAGGGAAGGTCGCCGCGGAGGATGTTGCTCGCCGCCGGCCTGTCCGGGGGTCTGCTCGCCGCCGTTGGGGTGTTCGGCGCCGGCGGTGCATCCGCAGGGCCCGTCAAGGCCCACGCAGCCAAGACCGTGAACCTGAACGAGAGCGGCAGCCTGCGCCTCACCAGCAGCCACGGGCTGATGCTCAACGAGAAGGGCACCGCGTCCGGGACGATCAAAGGTGCGATCTACATCCACCTCAACGTCAGCTCGACCAACCGCGTGACGGCCGAAGTCAGCATCTACCCCAGCGGTGGATCGCTCACCGGTCATGGCTCGGCGAACTACCGCGTGGTCGGCTCCACCGCGACCTTCTCGGGCACCCTGGCGATCACGCGGGGCACCGGTCACTACGCCCACGCTCATGCGACCGGGCTGCGCTTCACGGGCACCATCGCGCGCAAGACCGACGCGGTGACCGTGCACGTAAGCGGCCGGCTCTCCGAGTAGACGGGGCGAGTGGACACCATGCTCAGAATCAGAGCACTCACGGCAGCATCGCTCACGGCAACACTGCTGATGGTTCTGTGCGGGTGTCTGCCCACGGCCGCCGGCGCCTCGGAGAGCGTCACGCTGCACACCTCCTTCTCGCCCAACCGGTTGGGAGCGAGCACCACGATCGGGTTCAGCTTCAACATCGCAACCAGCGACGCCTTGCCGCCCTCGCCGCTGACCCGTCTGGATCTGCACCTGCCCCCGGGTGTGAACTACCTCACGACGACCCTGGGCCTTGCCATCTGCAAGCCCGCGTCGCTCGTGGCGCGCGGGCTGGCCGGTTGCTCGCCCAACTCTCGCCTGGGTTACGGGAGCGCTTATGTCGAGGTGCCCTTCGGCGGGGGCAGCGGACGCGAGATCCCGCACATCAACGCCCTCATGGGCCCGCCGCACAACGGCAACATCGTGGTGCTCTTCTATGCCGACGGCCGTGAGCCGGTTTACGCCCAGATTGTCTTTCAGGGCGAACTGCTGACCGGCTCGAAGCTTTTGGGTGGGAGCCTGCAGAGTGCGATCCCGTTGATCCCGAGCGTAACCGGTGGTCCGCCCGTGTCGATCATCGAAGTCAAATCGACGATCGGACCGAGCCACCTCACTTACTCAGAACGCGTTCACGGCAAGACCGTCTACTTTCACCCCAAGGGCGTCTCCGTGCCGCTTCACTGCCCCAGCGGCGGATTCCAGTTCTCGGCCGAATTCGGCTTCTTGGATGGGAGTAGCACCACCGCTAAAAGCACCGTGCCCTGTCCGCGTAGGAAGTAACAAGCATGGCCATTCGGGGGGAGAGGCGTGGTGTCTGGGGTCGCATCGTGCTCGCCGGCGTTTTTACGAGCGCGGCGTTGCGCTTCTGGCTGATCGTGTTCCCCAGCGTTTGTCGCGAGCTGCGGCGTCTGCGCCAGAGCGCGCGGGAGATACCCGACACGGTGCTCCGGGGTCTCGCCCTGGCGGCCCTCGACGAGCGTGGCAACATCGAGGGCGCCGCGGCTTTCGCGGCCTTCGTCCCCGCCCGGCAGCGGAGCACGGTCATCCGTGGCCTCGTGTCCTTCCAGGCCGCCTACAACTATCTCGACATGCTCGCCGAGCAGCCCAATGCCGATGCGATCGAGAACGGCCATCAGTTACACCAGGCCCTGCTCGTGGCCGTCGATCCCGCGGCCCGGCATCTGGACTACTACGAGCGCTGCCCCTGGCGTGACGACGGTGGCTACCTCGTGGGCATGGTTGAGGAGTGCCGCGGCGCTCTCGGCGAGTTGCCCTCCTATGGGATGGTGGCCGCCGCCGTCGGCCGGGCCGCCGCACGGATCGCGGCTTTCCAGAGCAGACACCTCACCCGCAGCCAGGGCGACCATGAGGCCCTGGAGCAGTGGGCCCGGGCGCAGACTCCCGCGGGGACCGGGCTGAAGTGGTGGGAGACGGCCGCCGCCGGTGGCTCCTCGCTGGGCGTGTTTGCCTTGGTGGCGCTCGCCGGGGACACGCGCGTGCACGCGGGCGACGTCGCCGCCGTCGAGGACGCCTACTTCCCCTGGATCGGCGCGCTGCACTCGCTGCTGGACAACCTCGTGGACCGCTGCGAGGACGAGGAGAACGGGCAGCGCAGCCTCGTGGACTATTACGCCTCACCCGAGGACGCCGCAACCCACATGAAGGCGCTTGCCGGCAGAGCCACCAGCCTGGCCGGCTCGCTGAGCGCCGAGCCCCGCTACACGATCGTGCTGGCCGCCATGGCCAGCTACTACCTGTCGATGGCCGAGGCCAGCGAGCCCGACGTGCTGCCCGTCTCGCGCGAGATCCTGGGCTCCGTCGGCGGCCCGGTGGGTGCGGCGCTCACAATCTTCCGCGCCCGGCGTCTGGTTGACCGCCTGCGTCGTCGCGGCCCTGTACTCAAAGACCGCCCGGTCTCCGTCGAGTGGCGGAGTGGGTGGGGGAGGGTGGTCTAGATGTTGGAGTTGCGTGATCTCGTGAAGCACTATCCGTCCTCCGGTGGCGAGGTGGTCAAGGCCGTCGACGGCGTTTCGATGTCGGTGGCCGCCGGTGAGATGGTCGTGCTCTACGGGCCCAGCGGTTCGGGCAAGACCACGCTGCTGCTGATGGTGGCCGCGCTGCTCGAGCCCACCAGCGGCTCGGTGCTCGTGGGCGGCCGCGACATCTCCTCGCTGTCCGAGCGCGAGGCCTCGACCTTCAGGCTCTCAGAAATGGGCTTCATCCGCCAGAACTTCGACCTGCTGCCCGGGGTTACAGCGATCGACAACGCCGTGTTGAAGCTGCTCAAGCACACCCGCTGGCGCGAGGCTCACGCCAGCGTCAAGCCCCTGCTCGAGCGCCTCGGCCTCGGCGGCCGCCTGGACCATCGCTCCGAGACCCTCTCGATGGGCGAGCGCCAGCGCGTCATGATCGCTCGCGCCCTCTCCAGCGAGCCCAAGCTGCTGCTCGCCGACGAGCCCACCGGCAGCCTCGACTCCCAGCGTGGCCACGAAGTACTCGAACTGCTGCGCGAGCTTTGCCGCGAACGCCAGGTCGCCGTCGTGCTCGTCAGCCACGACCCCCAGGCCGCCGCCTTCGCCGACCGGGTGCTTGCCCTGCGCGACGGCAAGCTCACCGACTACGACCCCGAGCAGGGCTTCGCGCCGGTTGGCGCACACTGACACCCCGCTCGGGGGCCCGCATGAGATTCTCGAACGTCATCCATCTGTATCGCGTGCGGCTGCGCGCGCGGGCTCTACAGGAGTTCTTCGCCGTGGTCGGCATCGCCGCCGGGGTCGGGCTGCTGTTCGCCTCCCAGATCGCCAGCTCCAGCTTGTCCAGCTCGGTGGGCAAGCTCAACAGCGGCATCGTCGGGCGCGCCACCCTACAGGTCACCGCCCGTGATCCCCACGGCTTCGACGAACGCGTGCTCACCCAGGTGCGCCACCTACAGGGGGTGCGCCTGGCGGCGGGTTTGATCGAAGCCAACGCCAACGCCGTGGGACCCAAGGGCAGCGAGTCCGTGCAGCTGGTGGGGGCCGACTCGACCCTCGCCGAACTTGGCGGCGCCCTGGTCAAGCGCGCCGCGCTCACGCCGTTTGCGGGTCTCGGCGCCGTGGTGCTGCCCGCCCCCGTGGCCAAGACGATCGGCGTCACCGCCTTCGGCAAGATCGTCAACTTCCAGACCGGGGGCCAGAGTTCAGAAGCGGCCCTCTACACCCAGCTACACGAAAAGCAGATCGGGGCCCTCATCAACAGCCCGATCGCGCTTGCGCCGCTTGAATTCTCACAGGAACTCGCCGCTCTGAAAGGACGGCTCAGCCGGATCCTCGTCGAGCCCGCAGCCGGCCAGGAAGCGCGGGTGCTCGCGGGCCTTGAGCGACTTGCCGGTGACAGCCTCAACGTGGCGGCGTCCAACCACGACGAAAAGCTCTTCGCCCGAGCCGCCGCGGCATCGAACCAGTCGACTCAGCTGTTCGCCGTCATCAGTGCGCTGGTCGGGTTCCTGTTCGCCTTCAACGCCATGCTGCTCACCGTCCCCCAGCGTCGGCGGTTGATCGTCGATCTGCGTCGCGACGGCTACACCCCGGGCGCAGTGATCGGGGTGCTGCTGCTGGACGCCGTGCTGCTCGGCGTGATCGCCACCGCCCTGGGACTGCTGTTGGGCGACGAGCTTTCCATTCACCTCTTCCACGCCAATCCCGGCTATCTCTCCTCGGCCTTCGCGCTCGGTTCTGAGCGGGTGGTGAGCGCTCAGAGCATCGCGACCGCAGCGGGCGGCGGGATGCTCGCTGCGTGCGTCGCGGTGCTGAGTCCCCTGCGCGACATCCTCTCGCGCGATCCACTCGCGGCGACCAGCCTCAAGGAGGGCTCGGGGGCCGACCAGAACAAGTGGCTGCTCGGCGGCGGGGTCGTGGCCCTGCTGGCCACCCTCGGCATCCTGCTGTTCGCCCCCGAAGCCGCGATCGTGGGGATGGTCACCCTGATCGCCGCGCTGCTGTTGCTGCTGCCTGTGCCCCTGGGCGCCACCCTGAGGCTGGTCAAGCGCATGGCCCCCGCCCTCACCAGCGTGGTGCCCCACATCGCCGTCATGGAGCTGCGCGCGGGGCGCTCGCGTGCGGTCGCCATCGCCGCCACCGGCGCGATCGCGGTCTTCGGCGCGGTCTCCATCCAGGGCGCCCACGGCGACCTGCTCAAGGGCCTGGAGAACGCCGCCGCCGACACCAACTCGGGCGTCGACATCTGGGTCTCCGCCGCCGGCAGCTCGAACCTGCTGATGACCTCGCCCTTCCCGGCCACCGCGCAAGCCAAGCTCGCCCAGCTCCCCGGGGTCAGCTCGGTGGCCCTCTATCGCGGCGGGCTGCTCGACGAAGGCGACCGCCGCATCTGGGTGATCGCCCCGCCCCGCGCCGCCTCGCCGCTGATCCCCCCCACCCAGCTGATCGAAGGCAACCTCGCCCAGGCCGACGCCAACCTGCGCCGGGGCGGCTGGGCGGTGGTGTCACTGGCGATCGTCAACGAACGTCACCTGCACATCGGTCGTCCCTTCGTCTTGACCGCGCCCCACCCCATCACGCTGCGCCTCGCGGCAGTCAGCACCAACATCGGCTGGGCTCCCGGGGCGATCATCATCAATGCCGAGGACTACGCCAAGGCCTGGGGCAGTCCCGCCATCAGCTCCTTCGGTGTGAGGGTCAGCCCCGGCACCGACATCGAGCAGGTCCGTACTGAGATCAGGGCCGCGCTGGGGGCCGGCACCGGGCTGGGCGTGCAAACCGCAAAGCAGCACGAAGACAAGCTCGTGGAAATCACCCGCCAGGGTCTCACGCGCCTCTCGCAGATCGCCACCCTGATCCTGATCGCCGCGATCATGGCGATGGCCGCCGCGATGGGAGCCATGATCTGGCAGCGCCGCCCGCGCCTGGCCAAGCTCAAGCTGGAGGGCTTCGCGCGCACCGAACTCTGGCACACCATTCTCGTGGAGAGCGCCCTGCTGCTCGGCGTGGGCTGCACCACCGGAGCGCTCTTCGGCTTGCTCGGCCAGCAGCTGTTGGACCACGCCCTGAGCACCGTCATCAACTACCCGGTGGTCAGCTCGCTGGGGGTCCTTGACGCGCTCGTGAGCCTCACGATCGTGACGGCCGCCGCAGTGGTGATGGTCGCCGCGCCCGGATACTTCGCCTCACGCGTGCCCGCCGGGCTGGCGTTGCAGGACTGAGGCTGGCGCTGGCCATCGCGCCAGAGCGCTAACGTCTAGCTATGGCCGTCGAGCAAATGGACCGTTTAGAGGACCGGCTCTACACGGGCGAGGCCCCACCCTCGCCCGCGGGGCCCGCTGCCCCGGAGGACGCGATCCGCGAACCGCCCACGGTCACGTTGCCGCGGACGCTCCAGACGCTGCGCTTCAGCCAGCGCCAGATTCAGTTCGTCTCGCGGGCGCGGCGCGAACACGGCGAGGTCTTCCAGCTGCACTCGGTGATCGGGGACACCGTGATCAGCGCCCATCCCGATCATGCCCGCTCGCTGTTCACCGCCAAGCCCGAGCTTG
Source organism: uncultured Solirubrobacterales bacterium (assembly GCA_963813115.1). Taxonomy (GTDB): domain Bacteria; phylum Actinomycetota; class Thermoleophilia; order Solirubrobacterales; family Solirubrobacteraceae; genus Palsa-744. The sequence continues at coordinate 222,937 of CAWEXS010000002.1, read as the reverse complement.
TGCCGTCGCTCACGGCCGAGTCGCCGCTGCGGCCGATCGTGGGACCCAACTCGGTGCTGACCGCCAACGGGCCCGTGCACCTGCGCCAGCGCAGATTGTTGCTGCCCGCCTTCCACGGCGAGGCGATCGAGCGCTACGTCGAGATGATCCGCGAGGTCACCGAACGCGAACTCGACCGTTGGCCGATCGGCAGTCCCTTTGCCCTGGCCGGTCGCATGCAGGCGATCACGCTCGACGTGATCATGTCCGGGATCTTCGGGATCGAGGGCCGCCCCGCGCGCGGGACCGCCGAGCACCGCCTGCGCACCACCATCAAACGCCTCGCCGCCGCCTCGACCTCGCCGGTCGCGATGATCGGCGAACTCACCAACCTCGGTCGTGAGGAGCCGGTGGGGCTGATGCGCAGCGCGATCGGGTTGCTCGACCGCGCCACCTATCCCGTGATCGAAGCTCGCCGCCGCGCCGAAGACCTCGGCGAGCGCGCCGACATCCTCTCGCTGCTCCTGAAGGCCACCACCGAGGACGGCGAGCAGCTCACCGACCACGAGCTGCGCGACGAGCTGCTCACGCTGGTGCTGGCCGGTTTTGAGACCACCGCCAACTCGCTCGCCTGGACCTGGGAGCGGCTGGTGCGCAACCCGCAGGCACACGATCGCCTGCGCGACGCCGTGCGCTCCGGCGTGGAGGCCGAGGAGCACGTGGAGGCCGCCATCATCGAGGGCATGCGTTCGCGGCCCGTGATCCCGATCATCGGCCGGCGCGTGACCGTGCCCTGGCGCCTCGGCGAGTACGTGGTGCCCGCGGAGACCGCGATCAGCATCAGCATCCTGTTGGTTCACCACCGCGAGGATCTCTATCCCGATCCTTACGCCTATCGTCCCGAGCGTTGGCTCGGTCACAGTCCCGGCACCTATGAGTGGCTGCCCTTCGGTGGCGGCACCCGGCGCTGTCTCGGGGCCGCGCTGGCGATGGCCGAGCAGCGGGTTGTGCTGGAGGCCATGGTCAGGCGCTTGGACCTGCAAGCCGATCGCCCCGAGCCCGAGCACGCCCAGCATCGCAACGTCACCATGATTCCCGCGCGCGGTGCGCGGGTGGTGATGCGCAGTCGCCAAGCCTGACCGGCGTCTGGGAGGGCCGCGGTGCGGGGGTCTTGCTCGTGCTGTCTCGGAGGCTTTTGTTGCCTCCAAAGTTGGGGCTTGATTTTTTCAGACAGTACCGTATAAGCTTGTCCTACCCCATGGTCGTGTCGGCCGGAGACGGTCCACGACGATAAGGGTCATTTCTTTCACCGCGTCTTGCGCGGAGGTTGAGAGCGCGCCGCCGTCTCTGGTTGAGCGCGTACTTTGCCGTGCCCATCAGGAGGAGTCAGCTTCATGTCAGGGGTCATACGCGCCGGTGGGCGTCACGTCGAGCAATGGGCGAGGACGCTCCTGGTCCGCAATCGAGGAGGAAGGTCGATGACAAGCCCCAACAACACGGCAACTCGTGCCGGATGGTCCACGTTCGCGCTGATCGCGGCGCTGGCGATCTGTGGACTGGCCTCGACCTCCGCGGTGGCCGCCGGCTGTCCCAACGAACAGCTGCGCGTAGAAGACAACTCCTCCAGGCTCCCGGAATGCCGGTCCTACGAGCTGGTCTCCCCGCCCGAGAAGGCCGGTGCCGCGGTGGACATCGTCAAGGCCGTGAAGAGCGCGCCGTCTGGAGCTGCCGTCACCTATACCTCCACCGGCGTCTTCTCAGGTACGCAGGCGAGTGCGCTGGCTACCTACTACCTCGCCTCGCGCACCGCCACCGGCTGGTCCTCGAAGGGGATACTCGTCCCGCAGCTGAATGACAGCAGCCTGTTGGGCGGTCCGGCCCAGGCCATCTCTGACGACCTGACCGCGACGCTTCAGGGAAGCGCCATGGCGCTTACCCCGGGGGCCGTGCAGGACGACGGAAATATTTACCTCACCAACACCGTGACCGGCGAGCGCAAGCTTGTGGTTACTTCGAGCCTGCCGAATTTCCTGATCTTCTTCGAGTCCCTCATCTATACGACCTACCTTGGCGGCTCCTCCGACTTCAGCCACGTGGTCTTCAAAGTCGAAGCCGCGCTTACGCCGGACAGCCCCGCCGAAAAGTTGAACATCTACGACTTCACCGGCGGCCAACTGCACCTGGTGGGCTACCTGCCGGACGGATCGGTCGATCCCAACGGATCCGTTCCCGCAACTGGTCTGGAATTCCTCTCCGTGTATGACAATGGCACGAAGGTGTTCTTCAACGGGGCCTCATCCGGTGGCCTTTACATGCGCGAGAACGACACGACGACGATCCCGATCTCGCTCTCCCAGCGCGCAGGCGATCCTCCCGGGGCGCAGCAGGCGGCCTTTGCGGGGGCCAGTGCCGATGGTTCGGTGGTGTTTTTCACCAGTGGCGCCAACTTGACTGAAGCATCCGAAACGTACGGCGCTGAAACTTTGTATCGCTACGACCTCAACACCGGCGTGCTCGCCGATCTGACCCCCAGCACCGTTCCCGGCGAACCCGCAAACATAGAAACGGTCATGCATGTCAGCGACGACGGCGCCTACGTCTACTTCGACGCCAAGGGCGTGCTGGCGCCTGGAGCGCCCCCGGGAGACTTCTTTAGCACCAACTTGTACGTGTGGCATGCAGGCCAGGGCATCAGGTTCATCGGTCACACAGAGCCGCGGCCCGGCGGGAAGGCGAGTCCAAACGGCTTGCACTTCGCCTTGGTGAGCAGATCGCCACTCACGTCGTTTAACTGCTCAGAATGCTCGTTGCTCTATGACTATGACTACGCAACCAATCAGTTGCGCTGCGTTTCCTGCAACCCCGCCGGAGGCCCCCCGACCGGCCTGGTTGAAATCGGCGGGGTTCCCTACGGTCCGGGAATCAGCCATTACTTCCCGCGAGCCGTGCTGAACGATGGCCGGCTCTTCTTCGACACCACCGACAGACTGCTACCCGCCGATACGAATGGCCGCTATGACGTCTATGAGTGGCAGGACGGCGCGCTGTCGTTGATCTCGGGCGGGAGCAGCAACCTCGCCTCGCATATCGCGGACGTCTCCTCCGACGGCTCCGACGTATTCTTCCGTACGGGCCAGCAGCTGGTCGGCCAGGATCGCGATCAAAGTCTCGACCTCTACGACGCGCGTGTCGATGGTGGGTTCCCGGCTCCGCCGAAGCCCAGTGAGTGCATCGGTAGCGGCTGCCAGGGGTTGCCGTCGGCTCCCCCGATCTTCGCGACCCCGCCGAGCGTGACCTTCAACGGCGTGGGTAACTTCGCTCCCGCACCGAGCAGGTCCACGACCAAGCCCAAGGCCAAGCCCTTGACCAGGGCGCAGCGACTCGCCAAGGCGTTGAAGGCCTGTCGGAGTGGCCGGTCCCGCAAGGCAAAGAAGCAGCGAGCCGGCTGCGAAGCGAGGGCAAGGAAGAACTATGGCCCCGCGCACGCGGTCAAGCAGCAGGCAAAGCAGAACGTGTCCCGTCGAGCTGGGCGTTAGCGAGGAGATGGATATGCAAGGCAAGCTGATCAACAGGCGCGTAGGACTAGCTGTGCCGGTGCTCGCGACGCTCGTGTCACTGATCCTGCTCGCAGCGGGGGCCGTGTCGGCGGGTGCGTTTGGGATCGAATCGTTCTCCGTCTCGCTCACTGACCCAAGCGGTCAGCCGATGGTTCAAGCCGGCTCGCACCCGGATGTGGCGACCGCACTACATTTCAACAAGGCCACGTTCCCCGGGGGCGGGACTGGTCCCGACGGCAACCCGAGGGACATCGAAGTGAACATGCCCCCCGGTTTGATCGGCAATCCCCTGGCGGCACCAACCTGCACGCAGGAAGAACTCAGGGGTCCGCTCTCCCAGGGTTTCGCCGCGGAATGTCCCACAAACTCGCAGGTCGGCCTGATCACGATCGTCACCTACTTCGGCGGGCACCCCAACGCATTCACGGGGCCCGTCTTCAACATTCAGCCCCCGACTGGGGTGCCGGCCGAGTTCGCTTTCAACGTTTCCAGCGTGCTGGTATTTGTCAACGCCAAGGTTCGCACCGGCAGCGACTCGGGCGTATCCGCGACCATCTCAGGCCTCTCCCAGGGATTGCCCCTGGGGGATACGACGCTCACGCTGTGGGGCGTCCCGGCCGACCCGGTGCACGATGTCAGGCGGGGCCAGTGTGCGCAGGGCTTCATCCCCGAATGCTCGGAACCGAGCACTGCGCCCGCGCTGCCGTTGATGACCAACACCACGGCGTGTGCGGCTACCCCCATGACTGCTACCGCGCGGGCTGACTCCTGGCAGGAACCCGGGGTGTTCGACAGCGCCAGCTTCGACGCCGGGTCGCTCGGCAATGCGCTGACCGTTGACGGCTGCGGGATCCTGCCCTTCGAACCATCGGTCACGGTTACGCCCGACACCACCGCGGCCGACACGCCCGCGGGCTTGACCGTCGATGTGAAGATGCCCCAGGACGGGCTCCTGAATCCGGTTGGACTGGCCCCGGCCGCGGTCAAGAACGCGACGGTCACGCTGCCCGCGGGCGTCGTGATCAACCCCGGTCAGGCGACCGGGCTTGCGGCGTGCCTGCCCTCGCAGGACGGAATTGGCAGCGACGGGCCGTCATCGTGTCCCGCGGCGTCGAAGGTCGGCACGGTCGCGGTCACGACACCCCTGTTGCCGGACAAGCTGGAAGGCAATGTATACGTCCTACAGTCCAATCCTCCCGAGCTGAAGCTGCTGGTCGCGGCATCCGCGGACGGCGTGAATCTCAAGCTCGTCGGTGACGTTCACCTGGATGAAAACACCGGCCGGCTGACCACGACGTTCAAGAACACGCCGCAGCTGCCCTTCACCGACCTCAAGCTGGCGTTCAGCGGTGGGGCACAGGCCGCGCTGGCGACGCCCGCCACCTGCGGTGAATATGAGTCCGCGTCGGACTTCACGCCGTGGAGTGCGCCGCAGGGGTTGGACGCCCTCTCCACCGACAGCTTCCAGATCAGCAGCGGGCCCGGCGGCTCGGCGTGTGCAGCATCGCTTCCGTTCACGCCGTCGCTGATCGCCGGAGCCACGACCGATCAGGCCGGTGGCTACACGAACTTCTCGTTGCTGTTGCAGCGAGGCGACGGTCAGCAGCGGGTGTCGAGCTTGCAGTTCAAGACCCCCGAGGGCCTCTTGGGGAAGATCAGCACCGTGCCGGTGTGTGCCGAGGCACAGGCCGCCGCGGGTGCCTGTCCGGCGGCGTCGCAGATCGGTCACACCGTCGTTGCGGCGGGGCCGGGTCCCTATCCGTTGATCGTTCCGCAGCCGGGTGGGCCGGCCGCCCCGATCTATCTGACCGGCCCCTACAAGGGCGCTCCCTATGGGCTTGAGATCGCGGTGCCCGTTGTGGCCGGCCCGTTTGACCTGGGGACCGTGGTCGTGAGGGCCTCGATCGCCGTGGATCGGAACACCTCGCAGTTGACGATCACGACCGATCCGCTGCCCTCGATCCTGCACGGCGTGCCGACGGACCTGCGCACGATCAACGCGGTGATCGACCGGCCCGGGTTCATGTTCAACCCGACCAGCTGTGCATCGCGATCGTTCAGCGGCACCGCGCTCAGCACCGAAGGCGCCGCCGCTCCGATCTCCAGTCATTTCCAGGTCGGGTCGTGTCAGAGCTTGAAGTTCAAGCCGAACTTCTCGGTCTCCACCTCGGGGCGCACCTCCCGAGGGGGTGGCGCGAGCCTCGACGCGAAGATCGTCTATCCGACGGGGGCGGTGGGAGCAAACCAGGCCTCCCAACAGGCGAACATCGCGAAGGTCAAGGTCGATCTGCCCAAGCAGCTGCCCTCGCGGCTGACGACGCTTCAGAAGGCGTGCCTGGCGGTTACGTTCGAAGCCAACCCGGGTAACTGCCCCGCCGCCTCGGTCGTGGGCACCGGCAGGGCTGTCACCCCCGTGCTGGGAGCCCCGCTGTCGGGGCCCGCGTATTTCGTCTCCCATGGTGGGGAGGCGTTCCCGAGTCTGGTGGTGGTCCTGCAGGGCGCTGGGGTCAGGGTGGACCTGACGGGCTCGACGTTCATCAGCAAGCAGGGGATCACCAGTTCGACGTTCAGGCAGGTCCCGGATGTTCCGATCACGAGCTTCGAGCTGATCCTGCCCCAGGGACCGCACTCGGCGCTGGCGGCCAACGGAAACCTGTGCACCGGCAAGCTCGCGATGCCCACGGCGTTCGTGGGGCAGAACGGCGCGGAAATCCATCAGAGCACCAAGCTGAAGGTCACCGGCTGCCCGAAGTCCAAGCAACGACCGTCCATCAAGAGCAAGGCCGGCAAGCACGCCGACAAGAAGAAGTAGGGCTTCGGCGTGGGCATCCGGTTGGAGAACCGGAGCGCTGGGGCGCGTTCGCGTTCCAGCGCCCGCCGCGGCGTTAGGACAGGGCAGGCCGCGGTTCCGGGTGGGTTGACTTTAACTTGCCGGAGGGGCTTGACTTTTACGTCGTCTCGGGTGTAGGCTTGCTCTTGTCTCGGTGTCCGTGGGGCGTCGGGGCTTACATAGGTCAGGTTTCTGGGGTTTCCTCTTCGGGGTCGATCAGCATGCATGTCTGCTGAGGACTTCCCCTGGGCCGGCAGCGTTGTACATGTAGAGAGTCTGAGGATGATGAGGGTCATTTCGTTCACCGCGCCAGGCGCGGCTAACTTGGTTGCGTCCCCGAATGGGCCGTTAACTAGATGCATCAGCATCGCTGATGCATCTCTCTCTCTCTCTCTCTCTCTTCGCCGAGTTGGCTAGCAGCTGCTAGCCAACAGACCGGCAGTTTCTCTCGTCTAAGCGTCGCATCGCGCGACGCCACAGAGCTTGACCAGGCGCTGCCCTCTCGCGAGGGTGGCGCTTTTTCGTTTGCCTATCGAGGAGGAGTGTCGCTGTGATGAGAAGCCCTGCCCTGGCCGGGGCCCTGGCCACCACCGTCGCGTTGATGTTGGGGAGCGCCGCACCGAGCGCGCTCGCGGCCTGCCCCAATGAAGCCTCCCGTACCGATCTCTCCGCCGCCCTCCCCGACTGCCGCGCGTATGAGCAGGTCTCGCCGCAGGACAAGGGCGGATATGACGTCGAGTTCTACGGCGGCCGGCGCAGCTCGCCCTCCGGCGACGCATTCCAGTTCGAGTCAAACGGCGCGTTCGCCGGCGCCGCCGGTGCGGCCCATGCGAACGATTACGTCGCCACTCGTAGCGCCACCGGCTGGGCCACGCAGGGCTTCACGCCGCACCAGGACCCCAACGGGATCGCCGCCCTGATCGCCGTGTACGGGTACGTGCAGTTCAGCCCCGACCTCACCAGTGGCGTGCTCATGAACGCCAACCCGCCCGCGCCCGGGACGCCCGGCAATACGGCGCGCTCGTTCTACGTCCGAGCCGGTGACGGCAGCTACCAGCTCGTGACGCCCGCTCCGTCCAACCCCGGCATCTTCTATCAGCCGCTCTTCGCCGGATCCTCGACCGATCTCAGCCACGTGTTCTTCCAGTCCAGCGCCGCCTTGACGCCGGACGCTCCGGCGGGACAGGCAAACCTCTACGAGTGGGCAAACGGTCACGTGGGGCTCGTCGGCATTCTCCCGAACGGGACTCCGGCGCCGGGCGGGGCCTCAGCGGTGTTCGGTGCGAGCAACAACACGCCCTCGGCCAACACCTACACGGCGGTTTCGCCGGACGGGTCGCAGGTCGTGTTCGCGAGTGGCTCACCGGCCCAGCTGTACGTTCGTAGCGACGCCACCACCAGCGTGGCGATCTCCAACTCGCGTAAGGCCGGATCGCTCGGTGAACCGGCGCCAAGCGGTGTCACGTTCATGGGAACCGTCAGCGGCGACGGTCACACGATCTCAAAGGTCTTCTTCACCAGCCCGGACGAACTCACCAACGATGCCAATACCGGGCATGGTGAAGAAACGATCTACGGCCACGGCACGGACCTCTACGAATATGACATCGCCTCGGGGCAGCTCCGTGATGTGACCGTGGACACCAGCGCCGAAGACACCGAGGGTGCGAGAGTGGTGTCGAGTTGGTTCGGCCCCTCGACCGACGGTAGCTACATCTACTTCGTAGCGGAGGGTGTGCTCGCGCCGGGCGGTCACTTCAACGAAGAAAACCTGTACCTGCTGCACGACGGGGCTACGACCTACGTCGGTCCCGTGCGCAGCTACGACATCGGCTCGGTGGTGATCAGCAAGGATGGCAAGCGGTTCATCTACCAGACCTTGATTTCCGAGACCGCCGACGACAACGGCGGCCTCAACCAGCTCTATCTCTACGACGCGCCGTCCAACACCTGGACCTGCACGTCCTGCCTGCCCGGTGTGACTGCGAGCGCCGCCACGAGCACGGCCGGGTTCCTGACCGGTTATGGCTCCTTCGCTCAGTACCAGGCACGCAATCTGACCGACGACGGGCGGCGGGTCTTCTTCCAGACCGAAGCTGCGCTTGTGCCGCAGGACACCAACGGCCAGTACGACGTCTATGAGTGGGAGCACGGTGTCCTTCACCTCATCTCCAGCGGGCAGGGCGCCGACGGCTCCAACTTCATGGACGCCAGCGCCAACGGCGATGATGTCTTCTACACGACCCGCGAGCGGGTCCTGCCCTCCGACAATGACGACAACGTTGACGTCTACGACGCGCGCGTCGGCGGCGGCACGCCGCGCCTGCCCTCCCCACCCGCCTGCACGGGCACCGGTTGTCAGGGCGTGCCCGGGGCGCCGCCCATCTTCGCCACGCCCCCGAGCGTCACGTTCAACGGCGTCGGGAACTTCGCCCCGGCCGCGCACGCGAAGGCGAAGCCCAAGGTGAAGAAGAAGCCGAGGCACAAGCCCAAGGTGAAGCCCAGGCACAAGCGGTCAAAGCAGGCCCACAAGGGCAGCAAGTCCAATCAACGTTCCGTCAAGCGCGCCGGGCGATAAGGGGAGAGCGATCATGCAAAGTACACTCAATAAGGCCCTGCGCGTGTCGCCTAAGCAGCACCTCGGTGGGCTGACGGCGACGATCCTGCTCGCCGCTGCGCTCATGCTCGTCGGCGCCGTCTCGGCAGGCGCGAGCTTCGGCATCGCCAGCTTCGACGGCTCGCTCACAAACCGCGACGGAACGCCCGACACCCAGGCCGGGTCACACCCGTATGCGGCCAGCACCTCGATCAGGTTCAACACTGTGCCCGATGGGGAAGGTCACCAGCTCCCCGACGAGAGCATCAAGGACCTGCGCGTCGAACTCCCCGCCGGCTTCGTGGGCGATCCGGCCGCGATCCCGCGCTGTCAGGAGGACGAACTCGTCGGCGACGGCGTGGACCCCCATTGCGCGGCCGACACACAGGTGGGCATCTCGATCCTGAAGACCGGGGGCCTGCTGACCGGCAACTGGAACCTGGGCGTTTACAACATGGTCCCGCCCGCCGGTTTGCCGGCGGAGTTCGGGATGAACGTCTCGGGCGTGCTGGTGCACCTGGTCGCCAAGGTCCGCAGCGACGGCGACTACGGCCTCACCGTGATCGTCCCCAACATCAACCAGACCCTGGCTCTCAACGGCACCGACCTCACGTTCTGGGGCGTGCCCGCCGACCCGAGCCACGACTTCCAGCGCTGTGGCTTCATGTCCGAAAACGAAGCCGGCGAACCCGAATGCCAGTTTCCGCAGTCCGCAAACACCCGGCCGAAGGCGTTCCTGACATTGCCAACGGCGTGTGCCGGTCCGCAGACCACGGTGCTGCACGCCGACTCGTGGACGCACCCCGGGGACTTCAAGACCGCGAGCTTCCTCACGCACGACAATGCCGTGCCGTCGAACCCGATCGGCGCGGGCGGCTGCGACCTGCTCAACTTCGAACCGACCATCTCGGCGTCTCCCGATACCGCTGCGGCCGATACGCCGGCCGGGCTGACCGTCGATGTGAGGGTTCCCCAGGAAGGGCTCGTCAATCCCACCGGGCGCTCGACCGCCGACATCAAGAACACCACCGTCACGCTGCCCGCGGGCGTCGTGATCAATCCGGGGCAGGCCGCCGGTCTGGCCTCGTGCCCGCACGAGCGGGACGGGCTGGGTAGCGAAGGGCCGCCTGCTTGTCCGTCCGCCTCGAAGGTTGGCAGCGTCGAGATTCTCACGCCGCTCTTGACCGACAAGCTGGAAGGCAACATTTACGTGCTGCCGTCCAACCCGCCCGACCTGAGGCTGCTGATAGCGGCCTCCGCCGATGGTGTGAACCTGAAGCTCGTCGGGGATGTGCATTTGGACGAAGCCACCGGACGGTTGACGACCACGTTCACCGAAACTCCGCCGTTGCCGTTCACCGATCTGAAGCTCGCCTTCAGCGGTGGCGCTCAGGCAGCGCTTGCGACGCCCGCGACTTGCGGGGTTTACGCCACCACCTCGGACTTCACGCCGTGGAGCACGCCCGCCGGGTTGGACGCCTTCCCGACGGACAGCTTTGCGATCACGAGTGGCCCGGGTGGCTCGGCGTGTGTCTCGACCCTGCCGTTTGCCCCGAATCTGATCGCGGGCGCCACGACCGATCAGGCCGGTGGGTTCACGGGCTTCTCGTTGCTGCTCTCGCGTGGAGATGGTCAGCAGCGGGTATCGAGCTTGCAGTTCAAGACGCCCAGGGGCTTGCTTGGCAAGATCAGCACCGTGCCGTTGTGCGGGGAGGCGCAGGCCGTGAGCGGCGCGTGTCCCGCGGCGTCGCAGATCGGGCACACCGTTGTGGCTGCCGGTCCGGGCCCGTATCCGTTGATCGTGCCCCAGCCCGGTGGGCCACCGGCGCCGATCTATCTGACCGGGCCCTACAAGGGCGCTCCGTATGGGTTGTCGATCGCCGTGCCCGTGGTCGCCGGCCCGTTTGACCTGGGGACCGTGGTCGTGAGGGCCTCGATCGCTGTGGATCGCAATACCTCGCAGTTGACGATCACGACCGATCCGCTGCCTTCGATCCTGCATGGCGTGCCGACCGATCTGAGGACCATCAATGCCGTGATCGACAGGCCCGGGTTCATGTTCAACCCAACCAGCTGCGCCCCGCAGTCCTTCGGGGGTACGGCGACGAGCACCGAAGGCACGGTCGCCCCGATCTCCAGTCATTTCCAGGTCGGGTCGTGTCAGAGCCTGAAGTTCAAGCCCAAGTTCACGGTCTCCACATCGGGGAAGACCAGCCGCGCCAACGGCGCAAGCCTTGACGCCAAGATCGTCTACCCGGTGGTGCCGGTCATCGACAACCAGGCCTCGCAGCAGGCGAACATCGCGAAGGTCAAGGTCGATCTGCCCAAGCAGCTGCCCTCGCGGTTGACCACGCTTCAGAAGGCGTGTCTGGCGGCTACGTTCGAAGCCAACCCCGGTAGCTGTCCCGCCGCTTCGGTGGTGGGATCGGGGAAGGCGATCACCCCGGTGCTCGGGGTGCCATTGAGTGGTCCGGCGTATTTCGTTTCTCATGGTGGGGAGGCGTTCCCGAGTCTGGTGGTGGTCCTTCAGGGCTCTGGGGTCAGGGTGGATCTGACGGGTTCGACGTTCATCAGCAAGCAGGGGATCACCAGTTCGACGTTCAGGCAGGTCCCGGATGTTCCGATCACGAGCTTCGAGCTGATCCTGCCCCAGGGACCGCACTCGGCGCTCGCGGCGAACGGGAACCTCTGTACGAGCAAGCTCGCGATGCCCACGGCGTTCGTGGGGCAGAACGGCGCCGAAATCCATCAGAGCACCAAGCTCAGTGTCACCCGGTGCTCCAAGCAAAAGGTCAAGCGCAGCGGCAGGCGGCAGGCCAAGGGCAAGAGGAAGTAGCGGGTGCCCGCGATGTCCTCCCGCGAAGTCAGGAGGGTTGGGGCGCGTCGGCGTCCCAACCCCAGCGGCCTGAGTGTGAAGGACGTGAAAGGCGTACAACGTCAGGGCGCCGTCGCGCGCGGGGTCCCGCGGCCCGGCGCGCGGGTCGCCGCCACCCAGGTCAGCGACGTGCAGCGTGCCCGGCTGCTCAGGGCCGCCATGGAGGTCGTGGGGGAGCTTGGCTACGGCGGCATGTCCGTCGCGCGCGTCACCGCTCGCGCGGGAGTCTCACGGCGCACTTTCTATGACCTCTTCGATGATCGCGAGGATTGCTTTCTCGCCGTCTTCGAGGCAGCCGTCACCCGTGCCTCGGTGCTCGCCCGGGAGGCCGTCACGGAGGAGGACTCCTGGCGCGGACGGGTCCGGGCCGGGCTCTGCGCGCTGCTCGCCTTCTTCGACGACGAGCCGCTGCTGGGATCGCTGCTCGTCGTTGACGCGCTCGGCGCCGGGCCACACGTGCTCGAGCGCCGTGCCCGCGTGCTCGAAGCGTTGATTGCCGGTGTCGATGAAGGACGCGCCGAGGCGCCGGTCGGTGAGGAACTCCCGCCGCTCACCGCCGAGGGCCTCGTCGGCGCCGTGCTCGCCGTCGTCCACGCCCGCATGCTCGAGCGCGAGCGCCGGCCCCTGCTCGCCATCGCCAACCATCTCATGGGCATGATCGTGCTGCCCTACCTCGGGCCCTCCGCCCTCGCCGAGGAGCTAGCCCAGCCCGTCCCCCGCGTGCCCCGCAAGCCAGCGCGCGCCCCCGAGGACCCGCTCGACGGTCTGGGCTTGCGGCTCACCTATCGCACCCTGCGCGTGCTCGCCGCCGTCGCCACCCACCCCGGTGGCAGCAACCGTCTTGTCGCCGACACCGCCGGCGTGCACGACCAGGGCCAGATGTCAAAGCTCCTCAGCCGTTTGGAGAGCATCGGGCTGATCGCCAACAGCGGTCAGGGACACACCAAGGGCGAGCCCAACGCGTGGACGCTCACCCCCAGGGGTCGGGAGGTCGAGCACTCAGTGAAAATCCCGAGCGCAACGTCGGGCTAGATAATAAAAAGCCGTTTCAGCGGCCCGACCACCGCAGACGGTAGGTTGCATTCGCCCATGGTCGAGCAAGCACCCAGCGTTCAGCGTGACCGGCTCCTGCCCTGGATCGCCGCCGAGCGCGCGTTTCGGGCGCTCGTGCTGCTCGCCGTCGGGCTCGTGCTCGTCACCCATCCCCACGCCGACTGGTCCAGCGAAATCGCCGGCTTCGGGCGTCACCTCGGCCTCGACCCCAACGGCACCGGCATGCGCAAGGTCATCGAAGTCGTGCGCAAGATCAAAGCCGACCAGGATGTCGTCTTCGGCGTCGTCGCCCTCGGCTACGGCGTGCTCGAGGGCGCCGAGGCCTACGGGTTGTGGATGCGCCGCCGCTGGGGCGAGTGGCTCACCGTGATCGCCACCGCCCTGCTGCTCATCCCCGAGGTCATCGAGCTGACCAAGGGCGCCTCGCCGCTGAAGGTCGGCGGCCTCATCGTCAACCTGCTCGTCGTCGCCTACCTCGTGTGGCGCCTGCGCCGCGAACCGCGCCCCGCCTGAAGGGCGTCGCCACTCGTGAGTATCCTCGCCGCACCTTGACGATTCCGCCAACCAGGACAAAGGCCGGTCTGCGGTGAAGTTCATCCACAGCGGGGATTGGCACCTCGGGCTCACCCGCCACTATCTCTCCGGCGAGGCCCAGGCCCGCTACTCCGAGGCCCGCCTGCAAGCCGTGCGCGCCATCGCCGGGCTCGCCCAGCGCGAAGGCTGTGCGTTCGTCGTCGTCAGCGGCGACGTCTTTGACTCCAACCACCTCGACCGCCAGGTCGTCGTGCGCGCGCTCGATGCCATGGGCGCCTTTCAGATGCCCCTCTATCTGCTCCCCGGCAACCACGACCCCCTCAACGCCGCCTCCGTCTACCGCTCGCCCGGCTTCCGCGAGCGCAAGCCCCCGCACGTGCACGTGCTGGAGTCCTCCGCCCCGCTCGTGGTGCCCGGCCACGACGTCGAGATCCTCGCCGCCCCCTGGCGCTCCAAGCAACCCCTGCAAGACCTCCTCGCGCTCGCCTGTGCCGACCTGCAAGCCACCGAGCGCCGGCGCGTGCTCGTCGCCCACGGCCAGCTCGACGTGCTCCCCCACGACGCCCAGAATCCCGCCCTGATCCGCTGTGCCGGGGCCGAGGAGGCGCTCGCCGCCGGGCTCGTCAACTATGTCGCGCTCGGCGATCGGCACTCGCTCACCGACATCGGTGCGAGCGGTCGCATCTTCTACTCCGGGACCCCGCTCGTCACCGGCTTCGATCAGGTCGAGCCCAACCAGGTGCTGCTCGTCGACCTCAGCCAGGCCCAGCCCGTCGTCAAGCCCCTCCCGGTCGGGGACTGGTCCTTCATGCGTCGGCGCTTCGACGTCAACAACGCCGAGGAGGTTCAGGCCGTCGGTGACTGGCTCGAGGTCATTCCCCGCAAGCGCGAGACCGTCGTCAAGCTCAGCTTTCTCGGCACCCTCGGGCTCGCCGACCACGCGCGCCTGGAGCAACTGCTCGAGCACCACGCCGATCTCTTCGCCGCCCTGGAGACCTGGGAGTCCCAGACCGAGCTTGCCGTCAGGCCCGACGAGGCAGATCTGAGTCGGCTCGGATTGCGGGGATTTGCCGCCGACGCCGCCCAGGAGCTATCCGAGCTGGCCCTCGCCGGGGGTGAGCCCGCCACCGTCGCCCAAGACGCCCTCGGACTGCTCTACCGCCTCGCCGGGAGCGCCGTGTGAGGCTCCACCGCATCGTCCTGCACAACTACCGCGGCGTCCGCCACGCCGACGTCAGCCCCGCCCTCAACGGCATGACCATCGTGGAGGGACCCAACGAGGTCGGCAAGTCCAGTCTCGCCGAGGCCCTCGATCTGCTCTTCGAAGAGCTGGACAGCTCCGCCAAGGCCAGGGTCAAGGCCGTCAAGCCCGTCGACCGCGATGTCGGCCCCGAAGTCGAAGTGGAGCTGACCACCGGTCCCTATCACGCGGTCTACGCCAAGCGCTGGAAGCCCGGCGCCGGCACCCGTCTGCGGCTGCTCACCCCCAAGCCCGAGAACCTCACCGGCCGTCCCGCCCACGACCGCATGAAGGAGATCCTGGAGGAGACCCTCGACTCGGCCCTCTGGGGAGCGCTGCGCCATCAGCAGGGCGTCACCATCACCCAGGCCGGCCTCGGCGACTGTCACACGCTCGTCCAGGCCCTCGACGCGGCCGCCGCCAGCGGTGCCGTGGGCGGGGAGGACGAGGCCGACCTCTGGGAGCGCGTGCAGGACGAGCACCACCGCTACTTCACCGCCACCGGGCGCCCCAGCGGCGAGCGGGTCAAGCTGAGCCAACGTGTCGCCGAGCTGCGCGAGCGCGTGCAGGAGCTGGAGCATCAGCTCGCCGCCCTGGACGCCACCGCCGAGGGTCACCGCAAGCTCACCGAGGATCTCAAGGACAACACCCACGAGCAGACCCGTCAGGAGGAGCTGCTCGGCACCCAGCAGGCCGCCTGGAACGCCCTGGAGCACGTCCGCAGCGAGGTCGAGCATTGTCGGCTGCTGGCTGAGACCGCCGCCGGCTCCGGGCGCGAGGCGCTCACGCGCGTACAGGAACGCTCCCAGCTGATCGAGGCCGTAGGGGCCGCCGCCACCGAGCTTGAAGCGCTCACCGAGCAAGCCGGGCGCGACGCCCCCGGTCTCCAGAGCGCCCACACCGTGCAGGAGCGCGCGCTCGCCGCTCGCGACAGCGCCGCCCGCGCTCGCGCCGTCGCCGAGCAGGCCCGCCGCCAGGCCGAGGATGACCACGCCCACTTCCACGAGATGCTCGATGCCGAGCTGCTCGCCGAGCGCCTCGGCCGTGTCAGCGCCAACGAGGCCAAGCTGGGCCAGACCCACCAGTTCCTGGAGGGCTGCCCGATCGACGAGCAGCGCCTTCGCGAGATCGAGCACGCCTCCGAAGCCGCCCTGGAAGCCCGTGCGCTCGCCACCGCCCAGGGCGCCACCGTCAGCGTGCACGCCCTGGCCCCGCTACAGCTCAGCGTCGGGGAGCAGCACCATCAGCTTGCCCCCGGGGATCAGCACCAGGCCATCGCCCTCGGCGAGCTTCAGCTGGGCATCGGGCAGCTCGCCCGCATCACCGTCTCCGGCGCCACCGCCGGGCGCGAGCTACAGGAGCGGGCCGCCGCAACCCGCGATCAGCTCGACCGGCTGCTCGCCGCCGCCGGCATCAGTGGCGATGACCCCCTCGGGCAGGCCCGGGCCCTGGAGCGCCGTCGTGGCGAAGCCCTCGCCGAGGGCCGCCGGGCCACTGACGCCCTCAAGGAAGACCTCCGCGATTTCACCCCCGCCTCGATGGCCGAGAAGATCGAGCGCGCCCGTGTCTCGATCGCCTCCTACCGGGCCGCCCGCTCCGCCGCCACCGCGTTGCCCGCCGACCTCGAACAGGCCAAGGCCGTCAGCCAGAGCGCCCTCCTCGCCGCCGCCGAGGCCGCCCGGATCGAGGCCGCTCGCCAAGCCGAGCTACAGGCTGCCGACCACGAGCTGGGCCAGGCCACCCAGGATGCCGCCAAGCGCGACGTTCGCATCGAGATCGCCCGCGGGCGGCTCACCACCTCGGAGCAGGCACTCGCGGGCGCCCGCGAGCAGGTCACTGATGAGGAGCTTCACCGCGCCCGCAGCGAGTGCGAGGTCGCCACCGCCCAAGCGCTGGAGGAGCACCGGCGCTGCGCCCGGGAGCTGGCCGGGCAGGACCCCGACAGCGCCGAGGCGATCCTGAAGAACACCACTCACGTGCTCGAACGGCTGCGCCGCGAGCACCAGGATCTCGCCGTCGAGCTGGCTCGGATGGCACGCGAGCTGGAGGTTCGCGGCGAGGCCGGCCTGCACGATCAGCTGCTCGCCGCCCGCACCGAGCTGCTGGCAGAGGAGCGCGAACACACCCTGATCGAGCGGCGCGCCGCCGCCGCCCAGCTCCTGCACGCCGGCCTCGGCCGGCACCGCGACTGCGCCAAGCGCGCCTACGTCGAGCCCTACAAGACCCAGCTCGACGCCCTCGCCAAGATCGTCTTCGGGCCCAACGTTTCGATCGGTGTCGACCACGACGATCTGGAGATCGAGAGCCGTACCCTCGACGGCGTTACCCTGCCGTACGGCGCCCTCTCGGCCGGCGCCCGCGAACAGCTCTGCGTGCTCGCCCGCCTCGCCTGCGCCGCGCTCGTCAGCCCCGCCTCGCCCGACGGTCAGCCCGGCGGGGTGCCCGTGATCTTCGACGACGCCCTCGGCTACTCCGATGCGGCACGCCTGGAACGGGTCGGCGCTGCCTTCAATGTCGTCGGTGAGCGCGCCCAGGTGATCGTCCTCACCTGCGTGCCCGAGCGCTATCGCAATGTCGGGTCCGCCAAGGTCGTCAGGTTGCAGGAGCGCGACTGACGGGAATAGGTAAAGCTTTCAAAGAAAGGCATGATAATATCAAGGCTGGACGTGATAGATTCTATCTTTCAACGCAAGCTTGAGTAATGATCTTCCAGACTCCGCCCATGAGCTTCGAGGAGGTCGCCGCGCTCCAGAAGATCGACGAGTTGCGGCGTCAGCTCCGGTTTCGCGTCGCCCAGCCACGCCGATGGGTCGGCCAGGTCAGGCGTGTGCTCGGAGCCCGTGCCATTCAGGGGTCCAACAGCATCGAGGGTTACGACGTGACGGTCGAGGATGCGCTGGCCGCCATCGGCGGTGAGGAGCCCACGGACGCCCGGACAGAGGACTGGAACGCGGTCTCCGGCTACCGGCGCGCGATGACCTACGTGCTGCAGCTCGCCCACGATCGGCACTTCGAGTACACCGCGCAGATCCTTCGCAGCCTGCAGTTCATGATGACCGAGTACACCATGGACGCCAGCCCCGGCCTGTGGCGTCCCGGCCCAATCTGGATTCGTAACGACGCGACCGGCGACATCGTGTACGAGGGTCCTCCCGCCGATGCGATCCCCGGGCTCATCGGCGAGCTGACCGATGATCTCTCGACCGACAACGAGACGCCCGTCATGGTGAGGGCGGCGATGGCGCACCTGAACCTCGTGATGATCCATCCATTCCGCGACGGCAACGGGCGGATGTCCAGGTGCTTGCAGACCCTGGTGCTGGCTCGGGATCAGATTCTGGAGCCCCAGTTCTCGAGCATCGAGGAGTATCTAGGGAGGAATACGCAGGAGTACTACAAGGTGCTCCAACAGGTCGGACATGAAAGCTGGTATCCCGAGGGTGACGCCCGACCCTGGATCCGGTTCTGCCTGGAGGCGCATTTCATCCAGGCCAGCAGCGTCCTGCGACGCCTAACGGAGTCTGAGGAGATTTGGGAGAGACTCGAAACCCTCTGCGCCGAGAAGCGCCTGTCGCCGCGCACGATCAGCGCGTTGTTCGACGCCGCCGTCGGAATGAGGGTCCGCAACTCTTCCTATCGCGCCGCGCTGAAGCTGTGGGATGAGCAGATCTCAAATCAGGTCGCGACCGACGATCTCCGCGCGATGGTGCAGGCCGGGCTGCTACAGCGGCATGGGGCCCGGCGCGGGACCTACTACCAGGCGGGTGACCCACTCAGGCAGATCTGGGAGCAGGCCCGCAGGAAAAGGAAGCCGATCAACGCCAGCTCCCTGTTCGCGATCACCGACTGACCCGATCCTGCGTGACCGGGAGCCTAAATACCGGCAGCGCTCAGTCGCGTGTGCGTTCCACCAGCAGCGCGAACGTCGGGCAGGCCGCGGCGGCGCGTTTGGCGTGTGTCAGCAGCTCGCCCGTCACCGGACGGCCGTCGAGGATTGGGTAGCCCCACTCGTCGAGCGTGATCCGCTCGGGGAGCAGCTCGGCGCACAGGCCGTGGGCCTCGCAGGCGATCGGGTTCACGCGCAGTCGTACCGCCATTCTCTACACCGCTGCTGCTGCTGCCGCCGCCCGGGGTGCGCGGGTCGCCGCGAGTGGTAGCTCCGAGCGTACGCGGCAGGCCAAACAGGTACCCCCGCGAGCGTGGTCGGCCAGCTCATCGGCGAATACTCCAAGCGCGCTTGAGATCAGACGCACCGCGCCGTCGGGGTGTCCGCAAGCGCCACGGCGCAACGTGAGCGAGGCCCAGTGGGCGATCCGCTCCAGGCCGCCCGCCGCAGCGGTTCCCCCGGCGATCGCCTCCAGCTCGGCCGCGATCGAGCCCAGGCCGTGCACGCATGGTCCACACTGGCCCGCGCCCTGCTCCGCGAACCAGCGCGCGATCCGGGCGGTCTCGGCGACCCCGCAGCAATCCCGACCCAGCAGCACGATCACGCCCGCCCCCAGTGTTGCGCCGTGCGCGGCCAGCCGCTCGTTCTCCAGCGCCAGTGTCGAGAGCGCTCCCGCGCCGATCCAGGCGCCCGAGTAGCCGCCCACCAGCACCGCCCGCACCGGGCCCGTCGTGCCGCCCGCCGCGCGCACCAACTCGCCCAGCGAGACGCCGTGCTCGACCTCATACACGTCCGGGTGGACCACCGCGCCGCCCAGGCTCACCAGTGCCGAGCCCGGCTGCTCCGGCGTTCCCAGTGCCCGGAACCAGCGCGAGCCGTGGCGCGCGATCAGCGCCAGGTGCGCCAGGGTCTCGACGTTATTCACCAGGGTCGGGCGGCGGCGCACCCCGCGCTCTAGCACTCTCGGCGGGGTGAATCCCGGGAGTGCCGGCTTGCCGTTGATGTGGTTCACCAGCGCCGACTCCTGGCCCGAGATGTAGCGGTCCCGGACCGTCACCACGTCGATGCTCGGCAGCCGCCGCGAAGCTTTTCGGCGTTCGTCCAACGCCCGGGTGATGCCGCGCCGGGCCGCCGTGGCCGCCTCGCTCACACAGATCGTCAGCTCATCCGCGCCCACCGCCTCGGCGGCGAGCAGACCGCCGTCCAGCACCAGGTGGGGGAGACGTTCCAGCAGCAGCCTGTCCTTGAGGCTCGCCGGCTCGCCCTCCGCGCCGTTGGCCAGCACGATCGGCCGGCCCCCGGCGGCGATCACCGCGCGCATCTTCACCGCCGTCGGAAAGCCCGCCCCGCCGTGGCCGCGCAGTCCCGAGCGCTCGACGCGCTCCAGCAGCTCCTCGCGCCGCTGCCGCTCGCGGCGTCCTTGGGCCGGCCGCAGTTCGCCGTGGATCGCCTCGTGTGCCGCAAGGCTCAGCGGCCCATCGCCTGCGATGCCGCTCAACAGCCGCGGCAGACCCGGGTCGGTTGCGGCCCCGCTCATAGCCGCATCCCGGCCGTGCTCGACCCGGGCAGCACCCGCACCACGACCGCCCCCGCCACCATCGCCGCACAGGCCACGTCGAGCGCCACCATCCAGCTGAAGCCCACGTCCGAGCCCGTGCCCAGGCCGTGCGCCATCGCGATCGGCCAGCACGCGTAGGCAAGCCAGTGCGTTGCCCGCCAGGCCCGATGTCCCAGACGACGCCGCAGCAGGCTCGTGATCGTCAGCGCGATCAGCAGGTCGAACGACACCGCGCCCAGACCCAGCCAGAACGGGCGGTAGCTGGAAGCGAACGGCACGATTGCGTCAACCGGTGAGATCGAGGTGAAGCTGTCGAGCAGTGTCGTGACGATGTGCATCGCCAGGAACGCCACCGCCAGCAGCGAGAGGCTGCGGTGCAGCGCGTCGATCGCAAAGCGCGGCCAGCGTGTCGTGCTGAAGCGCCGCACGTCCGCCACCCCGAGCGTCAGGGTCGCGCTCAGCAGCAACAGCGAGACCACTCCCGACCCGCGGGTCACGTACCAGTAGACGCTTGGGCCCGCCGCGATCGACACGCTCATCGGTTCGTCCCTTCAGGGGGCCAGTCCCCGATCGTGTGCACCTCGCCCGCGTGCGTCACCAGCCGCGCCGGGAGTTCCAGGTGCGTGAGCCACGCGCCGCCCTCCTCGCCGCGGATCAGCGCTGTGGTGCTCGCGATGTTGGCGTCCACGCAGCTCGCCGCGGCCACGCTCGCCGTGCGCCAGCACGAGCGTGCCGGCAGGCCCGTCTCGGGGTCGATGATGTGATGGTTCGTCTCGCCCCGGTGGAGCCAGCGCCTGCGCGTAACGCTGGAGGTCGCCAGGCCGCCCACCCCGATCCGGATCAGCTGACCCTGCGCGTCGAGCGTGTTGCGGTGGTCGTCCGTCACAAACACCGGCCAGCCCCCCTCAGGCGGGGCTCCCGCGACCGCCAGGTCACCGCCGAGATTCACCAGAGCCCCCACGCCCGTCGCCGCGCTCACCGCCGCCGCAGCACGATCCGCGGCCAACGCCTTGGCGGTCGCGCCCAGGTCGAGTCGCACGCCCCGGCCCACGCCGATCGTGGAGCGCTCGCGGTCGACCTGGATCGTGCGCCAACCCGCCACCCGTCGCGCCCTGATCGGCGTGCGCCACGGGTCCCTTGGGGCGGTGGGCCGGCCTTCCCCGCCGGGCAGACCGGCGCGCGCGACTGCGCGGCTTTGCGCGAACTCCCCGCCCGCGGGCTGCTCCAGCAGCTCGAAGTCACGGTCATAGCCGGCGAGCAGCAGCGCCTCGCCCAACGCGGGATCGACGTCCCCGTCGGAAACCCGCACGGCCCGCAATCCCACTTCGACCGCCTCGATCAAGAGTGCACCCACCACCACCGGGCGCGGCGCGCGCCGGTTGACGCTTTCAAGCTCGGAATCTGCCCGGAAGCGGCTGCATGCCCGGTCGATCGCGTCAAGCTCGCCCATCACGATCGCGCAGGCCTCTGCCAGCGCGTCGGGATCGGTCACGAAGACCGCCGCCGTCGTGCCCAGCGCCGACCACCGAGCCGACGTCGGCTCTGCCGCAGCTCTCATCCCGGGTGCGATCGCCTTCTGCATGCCGCTCAAGATCCCCCCGAGACCGCCGGGGCGCTCGTTTCCGGTTCCGCCGTCTGCACTTCGGCGGCCGGGGCCTGGGTTTCCGAGGTCGTTTGAGCTTCGGTGCTCGCCTGGCTTTCGACGCTCGCCGTCCGGGTCTCCGATTCCGTCTGCGCTTCGGTGGCCGGGGCCTGGGTTTCAGCTGCGGCTGACTGCTGCGCGGTGGTGGAGGTCTGTTTGGAGGTAGTCGTAGCCGTTGGGGCCCGGGAGGCTCGCCGCAGCTTGCCGGAGGCAGCAGGTTGTGTCCGCGAGCTTGTCTGCGCGTGGGTGCCCTTCGTCGTCTTCGCCGCGGTGGTCCGCGTCTTGCCCGCAAAGGATCTGGCGGCCACCTCGGAGATCGCGCCCGTGAGCACCAGCGCGCTCACCGACAGCCAGCGATTCAGGCGCGCCACGCGGCGTAGTGCTTGATTGCGTCGTCGCTGATGGATCTCGACCATGGCACACAGGGTGCCCCGGGGTCACAAACCCAAGCTAATGAGAAGGTGAGAAAACCCTTATATGTCGCATATGTCGCTCAGGCGCGGCCGTAGACCGGCAGGTGCGCCCCGCTCACCGGCCCCGACTCCGGGCCACAGAGGAAGCGGATCACAGCGGCGATGTCCGCCGGGGCCACCCAGCGCGAATGATCCGCGTCGGGCTGGGAGGAGCGATTGCCGGGGGTGTCGATCACGCTGGGCAGTACCGCGTTGGTGCGGACCCCATCCGCGGTGTACTCCGCCGCGAGCGCGTCCACGAAGGCCAGCACCGCGGCCTTGGAGGCGATGTACCCGGCAGCCCCCGAGAACGGTCGCACGGCGGCCCTGGTGGAGACGCACACGATCGTGCCCCCGCCGCGCTCAATCAGTTGGGGCAGCGCGGCCGCGCACATCAGGTAGGTGGGGCGCAGGTTCAGCTGGAACTGACGCTCGAAATCCTCAACCGGCGTCTCGTGGACGCGGCCCCCCGCGGCAAAGCCGCCCACGAGATTCACCAGCGCCGCGAGCGGCGCCCCTGCCTGCGCTGAGGCCTCGGCCACAACCCGCCGGGCAGCAGCATCCTCAAAGAGGTCGGCCTGCACCAGCGTCAGGCGCTCACCGGCCGCCTGCGCACCCTCCAACGCGAGCAGGCGCTCGGCTTCGCGGGTCTCCAAGAACGGCACCGTCACGTGCCAGCCGTGGGCGAGCAAATCGACCGTGACCGCCGAGCCGAGACCCCCCGCGCCGCCGGTAACGATCGCCGTGCCCGGATGCCCCTGCTGCTCCGTCACGACTCCTCCAGAATGGGTGCGACGGGAGCGAGCGTCATGCGCGCAGCGTAGCCATTTCCGTGCGACTCGCAAGATTTCGTCCAGAGCCGGTTAAGCGATTGGTTGCAGCCGTCGATACGAGACAGGTGTCCGCCAGCGACTGCAAGGGGCTGAACCCGTGGTGAGCAGTGCCGACGAGGCCGCCGCAGCGGCCCTCCGTGAGCTACCCGAGGCTCTGATCGTAGTTTTCGACCGCGACCTGAACTTCGTGCTGGCCGCCGGGCAGGCGCTGGAGCGCCAGGAGGACCCGGGTGCCTACAAGAAGGGACATTCCCTGGGCGAGGCCTTCCCGGCTGAGGTCTGGAAGCAGATCGAGCCGTTGTGTCGCTCGGCCTTGGAGGGCGAGACGCGCTCGCGCGAGGTCTGGACGGGTGGCGAGCGTTACTGCCTGATGGTGGACGTCGGTCCCCTGCGCCTGGACAGCGCTGCCGACTCGACGGGCATCGCCGGTGGGGTGGCGGTCCTGCTGGACATCACCGGGCGTCGCCACGCCGAGTTGCTCGGCCGCTCCCCCGACCGCTTCGAGCAGGCCTTCGAGCGCGCCCCGATCGGCATGGGACTGTTGGACCAGGAGGGGCGCTGGGTGCTCGTCAACCGCGCCCTCTGCGAGATCACGGGCTACACGGCGGACGAGCTGATCGGCGGGCGTTTCCAAGATCTCACCCATCCCGATGACGTCGACAACGACCTCGACCGCCGCGCCCAGCTGCTCGCCGGTGAAATCCCGGCCTACCAGGTCGAGAAGCGCTACTTCAACGCCTCCGGCGAGTCGATGTCGACGATGCTCTCGATCTCTCTGGTTCGCGACAGCGAGGGCGCTCCGCTGCACTTCATCGCACAGCTCCAGGACATCTCCGAGCGCAAGGAGCTGGAGGAGCACCTGCGTCATCTCGCCGACCACGACCCGCTCACCGGCCTGCGTAACCGCCGCCTCTTCGAGCACGATCTGAAGCTCCAGGTGGCCCGCTCCAAGCGCTACGGCGAGGTCGCGGCGCTGATGGTGATCGACCTCGACGCCTTCAAGCAGGTGAACGACCGCCACGGCCACCAGGCGGGCGATGACACCCTGCGGGCCGTCGCCACAGCGCTCACCCGCCGCCTGCGTGAGACCGATCTGGTGGCCCGCCTCGGTGGCGATGAGTTCGCGGTGCTGCTCCCCCACATAGATTTACAGGGCGCCCGGCTGGTCGCCGAGAGCCTGGAACGCGTGATCGCGGGCTGTGGCGTGGAAGTCGGAGAGTACGTCCTGCACCCCTCCGGCAGCGTGGGATTTGCGCTGATCGACCAGCGCGTTGGTGGCGATCAAGAGGTCATGGCCGCCGCGGACTCCGCGATGTACACCGCCAAGCACGGCAAGGTCTTGCAGCCCTCGGGGCGTTAACCCGCAAACGATCTTCCACCGGGGAGATCCCCGCGCCGGGAGTCAGATTCATGTCGTGGTTTGGTTTGCTGGAATGGGTAACCTTCACTCATACCGTTTGCGTTTCTAGCATCTAAAAGCATTGCTCGCCCCGCATGAGCGGCGATCAGCTGCCCCACTTAAGCGCGATCTGGGAGGACCATCGGGCGGGCGTGCTGGAGCGTGTCGCGCAGCTCGAGGGCGCTGTGCGAGAGCTTGGCCTCGGCGCGCTCGGGGATGGCGAGAGCATCCAGGCCCGGCGCGTCGCGCACATGCTGGTCGGGTCGGTTGGGACGTTCGGCTTCATGCGCGCCTCCGAAGTCGCCCGCAAGCTCGAGCACGGATTCCTCGACCCTGCCACCGCGCACGCCGCGACGTTGGCCGCGCTCGTGGCGGAGCTGCGCAAAGAGCTACAGCAGGGGACGCCCGGCCCCTTCGGCGGTCAGGTCTCCGCATCCCTGTCCGGCTCCACTCCCGCCGGTCTCGCGGGAGCTGCTGTCGCTGGGGCCGATGTCGCTGGAGCTGATGTCGCGGGATTGACTTCGCAGCTCGCCCGCCTCCAGCCTCGGCTGATGATCGTCGACGACGACCGCGAGCTGAGCGAGCGCCTCAAGCTCGAAGCCGACGCGTTGGGCATCGATTGTCAGACGGCGGCAAGCCCGGAGCTGGCACGAGCCCTGTGTCGGGAGCGCATGCCCGAGGTCGTGCTGCTCGATCTGGATTTCGCCGACGGCCCGGCGGACGCCTACGAGCTGCTCTCCGAGCTGGCATCCGCGACGCCTTCGGTACCGGTTCTGATCTTCACCGGCTCCGAGGCCTTCACCGATCGGATCGAGGCCGCGCGGCGAGGTGGGCGCGCGTTCCTGCCCAAGACGCTCAGCCCCGCCCAGATGCTCGACGCGGTTCGCGAGTTGGTGGGCCGCGGGCGGCTGGCGCTGACCCGCGTGCTGATCGTCGATGACGATCCCGCGATGCTCGACGCGATGCGCCTGCTCTTGGAGCCGCACAACCTTGACGTCTCGGGGCTGACCGACCCGCTCGACTTCTGGGAGACGCTCGAAAGGATCTCGCCCGAGCTACTGATCCTCGACGTCGACATGCCGCGGGTGAACGGGCCCGAACTCTGCCGTGCGGTGCGCAACGACCCTCTTTGGAGCCGTCTCGCGGTCATCTTCGCCACCGCGCGCACCGACCCGGCGACGATTGAGCAGGTCTTCCAGGCCGGCGCCGATGACTACGTGACCAAGCCCATCGTCGGGCCCGAGCTGGTCACGCGCGTCACCAATCGTCTGGATCGTGTGCGGATGTACCGGACCCAAGCCGAGACCGACAGTCTCACCGGCCTGGCCAACCGGGCCAAGTCCTGCGAGAGCCTTAAGCAGCTGATGGCCCTCGTCGAGCGCTTCTCCCAGCCCCTGTCGGTGGCGATGCTCGACATCGATCGCTTCAAGCTCATCAACGACCGGCACGGTCATGCCAACGGGGACCGTGTGCTGCGGCGCCTGGCCGAGCATTTGCAGCGCGACCTGCGTGCCGAGGATGTCATCGGTCGCTGGGGCGGAGAGGAGTTCCTGCTTGGCATGTACGGCATGGACCGCGAGGCCGCCGTGCGCCGCCTCGGCAGCAGCCTCGCGCGCTTCGGCGAGGAATGCTTCGACGATGGGCAGGAGTCCTTTCGGGTGAGTTTCAGCGCCGGGGTCGCCGAATACCCCGCCGACGGCCGAGATCTTGAAGCGCTCACGCTCAGTGCCGACCAGGCCCTGTACCGGGCCAAAGCCGCTGGTCGCGGCCGGATCGAAGCGGCGGGCGGTCCGACTTAGCTCGCGTCTCGCGTGGGCTCACAGTTTGCGGGCCGGCTCAGGCCCAGCGGGCCCGCGGATGTCTAGGCGATGGCCCGCTCGTCGTCGCGGCGGTAGCCGAGGCGTGCTGAGATGCGGTCGGCTGTTGATATGAGGTGTGGTCCGAGGGCGTCTACTAGCTCCTCGAGGCTGATCATGCTGTTGTGGGCTGCCATGTTGACGGCGGCTACGACCTCGCGGGTCTCTGAGCGTACGGGTGCTGAGATGGAGTGTAGGCCGGGTGCTAGCTCCTGGTCGTTGACTGCGAAGTTCTCTTCGCGTACGTGTTCTAGCTCGGTGCGTAGTGCTTTCTTTGAGGTGATGCTGTTGGGTCCGCGTTTGTCTAGTTTGATTTCGTTGATGAGGTCGCGTTGCTCGTTCTCGGGTAGGTA
Source organism: uncultured Solirubrobacterales bacterium (assembly GCA_963813115.1). Taxonomy (GTDB): domain Bacteria; phylum Actinomycetota; class Thermoleophilia; order Solirubrobacterales; family Solirubrobacteraceae; genus Palsa-744. Next base: position 196,294 of record CAWEXS010000002.1, on the reverse strand, counting down.
GGCCATGAGTAGCTTGCCCATGCTGGTGCAGTAGGCGGGTAGGCGTGAGCCGGGCTGTAGCCCGAGGTCGATCTTGTTCTGACCACGACGAAAACTCCGCGCCCGCTCCATGTAGAGGATCTCCTCGCCGTCCAGCACCGAGACGTTGACGGTGAACGAGGTGCGTTGGCGCAGCTCCTCTAGATAGGGGCGGGAGTGCTCGCCGAGGCTCATCGAGTTCAGCGCGGACATGCCGAGGTCGGTGACGCGTAGGCCGAGGCGGTACTTGCGCGAGGCGCCCTGCTCGAGGTAGCCCAGCGCGACCAGTGTGATCACGTAGCGGTGGGTGGTGCTGCGGCTCATCCCCAGCTCGTCGGCGATGTCCGAGATGCCCAGCACCGCGCGCTCGGGCGTGAAGCAGTCGAGGATCGCAAGGCCGCGCTCAAGGGACTGCGAGAAACGGGGTTCACGCAGGCTGGGAACCGATCTCGCCCAATTTTCCACGGGAGGCTGCTCGGCTGCGGCTGGTTTTGGGATCTTGCTCATCGGCTCGCGTCCTTGGTTCGGGATGGTCTGGTCTTTTGATGTCGAACGCGCGTCGGTTTGGGGGTCGCGCCACCCTCGGAAAGGCGGTACTCGCGGGTACCCGGGGCTTGCTCCAATAGTCCAACGGCCACCAATGTCCGCACATAGCGATGAATCGAGCTTGCCGGCAGATTGAGCATGTGCGCGACGTCGATCAGGCGCCGTTCGGTGCCTGGTGGTGCAAAGCAGGCGAGAATCAACAAGCCGATCAGCACGGACCTGGAGAGTCTGCGGTCCTCCATCAGCGGTCCGTTCGCCAGCTGCGCGATCGCGTCGTCCTGGTGCTCGAACCCATCCAGCCACCCGGGGATGGTTCCCCGGCGGATCATCTGCCTGGAAATCTCGTCTATTTGTCCCTGGGCGAGACTGATGGAGACCGACAGATCGTCTACCGGTCGAGGTCGATTCTTGCTGCTGGCTTTCGGCGTCATTTTACCCTGCCAATACTGCCGTGGCAGGCGGGGTCTGAATAGACCAGCGGTGGACTAGTCAAGCATTTGGCGTGTTTGTTGGTGGTTTATGTGGGTGAGGATGTCGGTGGCGTTGCGTCGGGGGATCGGCACGGGATGAAAGACGCGCCTAACGGCGCCCTCCACGGCAAGGAAACTCAACCGCTCATACACCCGCACCCCACCAGGCGCCTCATACACCGGTAGCCCCAGCCGCTCATGCAACACCAACCCCGGATCACACAACACATCAAACCCCAAACGCTCCCGCTCAACGAACACCCGCTGAGCCTCAACACCCCCACCACAGAACCCCAAAACCCTCAAACCCCGAGCACGAAACTCCAACGCCAGATCACGAAACCCCCGAACCTGCAAGCTACAACCACTCCCCAACAACCCATCCGGGTCGCGCACACTCCCCACACCCCAATCAACACCCGGCAACACAAACACCACGACCGGCTCAACACACGCACCCGCAAGATCAACAACACCACCACCCGTCGAAGCGAACCCCACCCCAGGCAACACCTCCCCAAGCAAACGCTCAGACCAACAACCACCACCACTCAAACACCCAACACCACCACCAACAGCCAACGCCGACACACCCACAACAATCACCCACCCCAACCCAAGAACACAAAATCCATTAGCTCAATTTTGGGCCGTACGCGCGACCGTGAATAGGCCAGGGGTGGACTAGTGTAGGCGTCGCTGACCACGACTCTAGGCCGCACGCAGCGAGTAGGCGACTCGCCAGGTTCGCAGGATCGGCAGGAGCAGCCTCGACAGCGAGCCGCCTGCGAACACCAGCCCGCGCGTGTCGCCCCGCATCCGCCTGGTACGCGCGCTGTCCTTGGATAGGTACAGGGCGATCATGGAGCACAGGATCAGCAAATGCCCGTGGCCGCTCGGCAACGCGCCGGTCTCGCGCGTGGCTCGTTCCAGCAATTCCCGCACACGTGTGGTGGCGGTCGCGCGATCGGGATAGTGGGACACGTAGCTGTGGTTGCCCAGCTCCGCGTCCTCGTCCATGTCGGTGTAGCTGTCGAGCATCGTGGCCGCCAGGCAAACCCAGAAGTAGGCTTCGTACACGGCGGCCCCCTGGTGCTCGTCGGCGGTCGGCTCCGCCGCGAGCGCGAGCAGCACCAGCACCGCTAGCCAAGCGCTGGTGGCGGCGGTCAACTCGAACCAGCTCAGGTCGGGCAGGTGTGTCAACTCCCGTTCGGCGTGATCTCGCAGGATCTGCTCGCGCCGGTCATCGTCGGGCTCGTGGTTCAGGGCCTGGACTCCGGCAAGCTTGGCCGCTCGCAGCGTCAGTGGGCGCAGGCGGTGGTACGCGGGCAGTGCAAGGCAGCCTTCGCGACAGGCTTCGACCAGCGCGCGCAGATAGCCACCGTCGTCCTGCCAGGGGTGCAGGCGGTAATAGTCGGAGATCGGGCCCCCCGGGTCCAACGCCTCGACCAGCGCCAGGTGTAGCTGGCGACCATTGTCAACACCCGCGGATGCCGCTTGCTCATTGATGCTGTCGAGAAAGTCGGCCATGATCTCGTAGGCGACCAGCAGCCGCAGCAGGCGGCTGTCGCGCCGGCGCGGAAGGATCCAGAAGAGGGCCGCGCCGTCGGTGTTGCCGCGCTTCTCCGACAGCGAGCTGAGCGCTTCTGCGCGGATGCTCTCATCCGGAATTGAAGTCGCCTTGGCGCGCCATTGGTCAACCTCGCGCGAGACAGCGCGAAGCCCCCACGCCAGCTCTCGCGTGGTTGCCCCAAGAAGGGCCCGCACCTGCTTGGCGCAGAGCGGCGTCGGATCAGGGTCTGCTCCAGGGGTTCGAATTTGCCCAAGAGTAGAACCCGGGGTAGTCGGAACTTTTCGACTAGCTCTGCAGCGCGGGCTGCACGCGTGCCGCGAAGAATCCGGGCACCGCCACAAACACCACTGCCACCGCGGTCACGACCGCCAGGCTCACGATCGCGACCAGCACCACGACGGAGAAGACCACCGGGAAGCCCGTCACGCCGGCCAGGGCATGACTGAGCAGCACCTGTCCATAAAGACCGAAGAGCGCCCCCGTCGTGCAGCCTGCTCCCAGCAGCAGGGCGCTCTCGCAGACCAGCGAGCGCCACAGCTCCCCCTGGGTATAGCCGTCCACCTTCATCGCCGCCAGCTGTGGCCGGCGCTGCCAAATCATGGCGCCCATGGCCGCGGCCATCGCCAGCACGGCGGCTATCAACACGAGCGTTGAGATCTGTGTCAGACGCTCAAGGCCCTGATGCTGGGTGCCCTGGTCGTTGCGCTCACGCTGATGGGCGCTCTGCACCGCGAGCGCCGACTTGTCCCCGAGCGTCGCAGCAACTTCGCGGGTTGCGCGTGGGAGGGAGACGCCGGGGTTCAGGTGTACCTGCAAGGCGCTCGGATTGGCGTCGTCCCATGCCTGGGCGTAGTCGTCGGCGTTGAGGATGATCGCACCCGGTGGCCAGCCGAAGTTGGTCGTGATCGCGGCGAGCCGAAACCTGGTGGGCTGAGGCGAGGGCAGCACGAAGCTGTCACCCACCCGCAGGTGGTCGATATCGGCGACGGTCTTGGACAGCGTGGCCCACCCATGGCCACGCACCCGGGCGCTCGCCAGCGCGAGGTTGCCGCTGATGATCTGACTTGGTGGAATCAGGTTCACGGCGGTGCGGGGCGGTGCGATCACCAGTGTGCGGTGATCCTCGAAGTCGAGGAACGACCCGCGATAGGACTGCACCGACCGCACCGCTGCCAGCCGTGAGATCGCGGGGCCCGCGGTATCCGGGAACGGCGTGGTCGCGAGGGTGTCGGAGTTGCCCCCCGGCACCACCCACAGATCGCTCACCAGGTTGACCTCGGCGTCGACCCGATTCAGCCCGCGCTGCAGATTGTGGTGCGCGCCCTCGATCGCGACGCTGCCGAACATCGCCAGCGCGCCCGTGGCGGCGATTGCGATCGACCTGGCCCTGGTCGAGCTGGAGCGCAACTCGATCACGGCGATCCGCGGCGAGACGCCGACGAAGGGTCGCTGCAGCTGGTCGAAGACCCTCACCACCACACTGAGCAGCACGGGCAGCAGCAGCAGCAGCGCGGCGATCAGACTCACAAAGGCGACGATCGCGATGGGGACGCTGTCGACGCCATGCAACAGGATGCCAGTGGTGAGCGTCAGGCAGAGAGCGCCCGCCAGCGAGGCCCGTGCCATGCTCGCGCGGCTCGCCACGCGCGGCGCTTTGGAGCCCAGTGGCCGTGGCGCGAACACGTCCCTGAGGGGATTGAGCACGCCCACGGCCGCCGCCAGCAGCCCGCCACCGGTGGCGACCGCGACGCATTGCCAGGTAACGATTCGCTGTGAGCCGACCGCGAACGCCAGCGAGAGATATCCAGGGCTGGCCTCAAGCAGGTGGGTGGAAAGCACCTCGCCCAACAGCAGCCCCGCGAGCGTGCCCTCGACGCCAAGGATCAAGGCGTCAATGATTAAGACCCGGACGATCTGCCACGGGGTGTAGCCGTCGAGGCGTAGGTCGGTGATCAGGTTTCGGCGCTGGGGCACCGTGAGCAGCATCGCGTTGAACGCAAATAGGAACCCGACCAGCGCGCTGATCGCCGAAAACAGCTCCGTCGACTGACTCGTCGGGCCCTCCGCCTGGCGGAACACCGTGGCGTCAAAGTTGGCGGGCCGCACGTTCAGCCGCCCGGCCGCCAGTCTGGTCAGCCCCAGCTCGACCTCGTGGTCGGCGCCCGGCCGCGGTTGCACCAGGACCCGGGTCAGTCTCCCCGGCATGCCGGTGATCTTCTGCGCGTAGGCCAGCGGAGCGACCGCGACTGGGCTGTGGATGAGCGCCCCGATCTCGCTTGCCTGCAAGACGACCCCGACCAGGGTGCGGTGGGTGGCGCCCGCGACCTGAATGCGCAGCGGCTGGAACGGTTCGGTGCCGATCCGCTGTGCGATCGGAGCGGGGAGGGCGATCGCGCGCTGCTTGGCGAGTGCCTTCGCGCTGGCGTGGCGGACCAGGTTGCCGCCCAGGTGGGCGAAGCGGGGATCGACGCCGATCACTTCGACCGACGCCCGGCCGGAGGGGCCGATCAGGCGTGCCTGGGCCTCGAACACGGGTACCGCCGTGAGCACCCCCGGCAGGCGCTGCACCTGGCCCAGCAGTCGTTCGTCGAACCCCCCCGATGCCCGTGCGGCGAGCTGAAAACGCGAGTTGCCGATCAGGCCCGCGGTCAGCTGATCGACCGATCCGCTGAGACTCGTGTTGGCGACCTGAGAGGAGAACAGGAGCGCCACGCCGACCGCGATCCCCAGGACCGCGAACAGCTCCTGAACGAGTCGCTTGCGTGCACGAACCCGATAGAGATAGAGGATGTTCGCGAGCCTCATCGCGCCACCGGTGAGAACTCCTCGAGGGGGTCGTATGTCACTAGGCGACCGTCGCGCAGCGCGTGCACGTTGTCGGCATAGGCCGCGGCCTGCGGGTCGTGGGTGACGAGCAGGATCGCCACGTCGCTCTCGCGGCACAGCTCGCCCAGCAACCCCAGGACCTCCCGGCCGCGACTGGTGTCGAGGCTCCCCGTGGGCTCGTCCGCGAGCACCAGTCGCGGCCCGGTCGAGAGCGCCCGAGCGATCATCACGCGCTGGCGCTCACCCATCGAGAGCTGCTCGGCGCGGTGCTCGGTGCGGCGATCGAGCCCGAGACGCTCAAGCAGTGGCATCACCTGCCGGTGGGCCTCGCGTCGGCGCAGGTCGCCGAACAGCTTCAGGGCGGCATTGTCGAGCACACTGGCCCCCGGGATGAGATCGAGCGACTGACGCACGAACCCCAGCTCCGAGCGGCGGTAGCGCGCGCCCTCGCTGGTCGAGAGCGTCGAAATCGAGCGACCGTCCAGGAGGATCTCGCCGCTGTCGGGTGCCAGCAGCGACGCGATCATCATCAGGAGCGTCGTCTTACCCGAGCCGCTCGGGCCGTAGAGCGCCACCAGCTCCCCGGCCGAGATCGAGAGCGATACTCCATCCACCGCGCGCACAGCCTCGGCTTCCCCGAGGCTGTAGTACTTGACGAGCTGTCGTAGCTCAAGCACTGGGCGGCCTGGTTAGCGCGCTGGAATTGGCCATCTAGGCGGATTGGCCGCCGCCCCGGGCACCCTGTCCCGGGAAATCGAGCACGTTGCCCCAGGCTTCGGTCGGGGTGGAGGGCGCCAACAGGCATCCGCTTGAAAGCGTCAGCTTCTGGTGCGCGTGGATCATCTCGGTCATGTCCGGCACCATCACCAGTATCGCCATGTCGGTCTCCCCGGCGAGCGTGCGCAGCATGCCCATCAGCGCCTCGCGGTCGAGGTCGTCGAGATGGTTGGTGTGGTCGTCGAGCAGCAACAGCTTTGGGGAGCGCACGATCGCGTGGGCGATCGTCACGAGCGTGCGCTCGCTGTCGGCCAGGTAGCCCCAGGGCTCGTCCGCGCACCCCGCCATGCCGACGCGATCGAGCGCCAGCGCCGCCAGCCGGTGGGCCTCGCGATGGCTGTGCTTGCGCAGCAGCGGCAGCGCTACATAGTCCAGCATCGTCAGCTCGCGGCTGTCCGGACCGGTCGGCTTGGCCCATCCGATCTGGCTGCGCAGCATGCGGGCTTGCTCCGTGCGCGAGAGTTCGGCCAGATCGCGCCCGTCGAAGCGCACCACGCCGCCGGTCGGCGCCTCAAGGCCCGCGGTGAGCTTCAACAGGGTGGTCTTCCCCGAGCGGCGCTGTCCCCAGATGGTTACGAGTTCGCCACTTCGAATCTCAAGGGATGCGTCCGTGAGCACGCTCAGTTTGCGCAACCCTCTCCAGTAGCTCTTGCTCACTCCCTCAAGTGACAGCAATGGTGTACCTCGGGACGATCTCGTTCGCGGTTTATGCGCTTCCCCGCGCATCGTACAGTCGTTCCATCACCGCTCGTGCACGCTGCAACCATTTCACCGTGGTCTGCAGGTGCGCGATCTCAGCATTTCTCACCAGCACGTTGGCCGCCCACGGCCAGTCTCCGGCGCCGCGCCCGGGCGGCGGGATCGCGGTGGCCTGTTCGATCTCCAGCAGCCGGTCCAGGCACTGGCGCTCCTCCTGCCAGGTCAGGTCGATCAGACGCGGTAGGTCACGCGCCTGGGAGACCATCATCTTCACGTGCAACTCCTCGCGGATGGCGCCCGTCGCGGGCGCGCTCCGTAGCCAGTCCTCGAAGTGCACGACGCCCTTGGGCGTGGCGCGGTAGAGCACTCGCGAGGCCCCATGCTCGATGCTGGGGGGATCCTCGGCCCGCTGGATCAGCTCGTCGCCGGCCAGCTGCTTCATCAGCTCATACACATAGCTGCGTCGGACGTCCGGGGCGCCCAGCCGGTCCTGTAGCCGCTGCGTCAGCTGGTAACCGTGGTCGGGTTGCTCTATCAGCAGCCCCAAAACGGCGTATCTGGTGCTCATCGTCCCGGTTGCTCCTCGTCAATTGTCCGAACTATCGGACAAGATACATAACGGGGCCGAGTCCTATGGTTGGACCCAACTGTTCGATAGGCTGACTTCGTGGGGGGATCGGATTCGACGATGAGGGCGGTGGCCGTTTGCCCGATGGCTCCAAGAGATGCCCGGGTTCCACTGGCCGGTACGCGCGCCCGCGTGAGTCGGAAACATTGATGAGCATCGTGCGCCGAAAATCACCCCTTCGCCTAGTGGCGTTGTCGTTGGTGATCTGTGGATTACTCGCGGGCGGGGCGCGGGCCGCCCAGACAGTCAAGCTGACTGCCTCCTTCGATCCCAACCGGCGCGGGGTGAGGACCACGATTGTGTTCGGTTTCGAAGTCGGTACCACCGACGGGTCCGTACCCGTGGGGCTGAGCGGCGTGAACCTACAGCTACCCGGGCACATGGCGCTCGGGACCAGCTCGTTGGGGCTTGCCAACTGCGACGCCAACACGCTGATCGCCATCGGCCTCGGTGGCTGCTCGACAAACGCCCGTGTCGGCTACGGGAGCGCCGTGGTGGTGGTGCCCCTGGGGCCCGAACTGGTGCGGGAGAGCACCCCGATCTCCGCCGTGCTCGGGCCCTCCGAAGGCACGCAGGCCGAACTCCTGTTCTACGCCGACGGGATCACCCCCGTGTTCGCCCAGCTCGTGTTCCCCGCCAAGACCGTGCCCCAATCGGGGAAGATCGGTGGACGCATCAACACCACGGTGCCCACGGTTCCGGTGCTGCCCGACGGCCCCACCGCCTCGGTGGTCCAGTTTCACTCGACGATCGGGCCGCTGCACCTGACCTACTTCCGACACAGGCACGGGCGGCGCGAAGCGTTTCACCCGCGTGGCGCGCGGGTGCCCAGGGTGTGCCCCCGGGGCGGCTACCCGTTCGCGGCCGAATTCGAATTCCAGGATGCCAGCAGGCTCTCGGCGCTGACCCACATCCCCTGCCCACCGCGCTGAGCGCCACGGGCGCGCCGGGACGATTCTCCGGCGGTTGCTTACTTCTTTGACTTGGCGGCGGCGCCGGCCGGCTTGCGCTTGGCGGCAGCGGGTTTCTTGCGGGTCGCCGGCTTGCGCGTCGCGGTCGGTTTGCCGGGCGCCCCGCCGTTGCCGTTGCCGTTGCGGGCGCGCGCCTCGGCGAGGCTTGCCTGGAGCGCACTCATCAGGTCGGGCGCGGTCATCACCGGGGCCGCGGTCGGTTTGCGGGTCGGCTTCTGTCCCTTGGCCTTGCGCTCGATCAGCGCGAGCACGGCCCGGCGGTAGGTGTCCTGGTAGCGACCCGCCTCGAACGGGACCGAGAGCGACTCCACGAGCTGGTGGGCCACTTTGCGTTCGCGCTCGGACAGCTCGGCCTGCTCGGACGGTAGCTCCTCGAGCAGGTCTGGCGAGAGCACTTCATCGGAGAAGTTCATGGTGGCCATCGCGAGCAGCCCGCCCATCGGGCGGATCGCGACGAGGTGTTCCTTACCGCGCATAACCACGCGAGCGATCGCGACCTTCTGGGTGTCCCGCATCGCACCCAGCAGCAGCTGGTAGGACGTCGCCCCGCCCTGGCCGGGTACGAGGTAATAGGGATGGTCGTAGTAAATAGGGTCGATCTCGGCGAGGTCCACGAAATCCTCGATCGCGATCCGCTTGGCCTTCTCCGGTTCCACGCCGGCCAGATCCTCGGGCTCGACCACCACATACTGTTCCGGCCCGATCTCGTAGCCCTTGACGATGTCCTCGAAGGCCACCTCCTGCTCATCGGCGGGGCAGATTCGCTTCTGCTGAATGCGGACGTGATCGGTCTTGTGCAGCTGGTGAAAGCGGACCGTCTTCGGTGTCAGCGCGCTGTAGAGCTTCACGGGCACGCTGACCAAGCCGAAGCCGATGCTGCCGGTCCAGATGGATCTGGGCATGTCCCCAGCTTATTACCGAGATCTCCCGGCCGCAAACCCCTGATCACGCGTTTGCGGGGTCCTCGCTGTGAGCATCGCACGGCAGATTCGTCGGATTGTCTCTGACTATTGGGTTGTGTTTACAACCAGCGCTGGAAATGCGCTCGCGGGCTCATGCCATTCGCTGCTTGAGCCGAAGAACGGTCGATGGATTATCTGGCCGACGACGCAGCCGGCATGCCGGGCAGCTCCCAAGCGGACACCGGCGTTGAGAGTCGCCTCATGGCACAGGCGCTCGCGGGGCTCTTCCTCGCCGGGGCCACGCTCTCGCTGCTGACCGTGCTGCTGCCTCACTCGGCCAACGCCAACGTGCCCGGCCTGCTGGCGATCGTCGCCAACGCCTACGTGGTCGGGGCGGTCCTCTATGGGCGAGCCGACACGCTCTCGCCGCGGGTGCTGCCGGGGGCGCTGGCCTGGGGGAGCACCCTGATCACCGGCGTCGCCTACTTCTCCGGCGAGAGCCCCAGCCCGCTCGTGTTCTTCTACCTCTGGATCTTCCTCTACTCCGCCTACTTCTTCAGCCGGCGGGAGATGGTCGCCCAGATCCTTTATGTCGGGGTGGCCTACGGCGGGCTGCTCCTGGCCAGCCCGCCCTCCGGTGGAATCCCGGTGTGGTGGATCGTCGGCATGGGCACCCTGCTCGTAGCGGCGGTCCTGATCAGGGTCATGCGCGAGCACGTCGAACTCCTGATCGCGCGTCTCTATGACGCCGCCCGCACCGACCCTCTCACGAAGTTGCCCAACCGCCGTGGCTTCCGTGAGCTGCTGGACCTCGAACTGGAGCGGGCCCGTCGCAGCGAAAGCACGATGGCGGTCTTGGTCGGCGACATCGACCACTTCAAAGAGGTCAACGATCGTTCGGGGCATCACGTCGGCGACGCCGCCCTGCGTCGCGTCGCGCGCCTGCTCGGCGCGGGCAAGCGCCAGATCGATGCCGCCGCCCGCGTGGGGGGCGAGGAGTTTGCGCTGATCCTTCCCGACACCGACGAGGCCGGGGCCTTCGTGATCGCCGAGCGCCTCCGGACCGCCGTGCGCGAGGAGTTCGCCGAGGATGCCGTGCCGATCACGATCAGCTTTGGGATCGCCGCCTACCCCTTCACCGGTGAGACCGCCGCCTCACTCCTGAGGGCCGCCGACGAGGCGCTCTACGGCGCCAAGGAGACCGGGCGCAACCGGAGCGTGCTGCACAGCCCGGCCCTGCGCGAGCTGCTGGGCGAGGGCCGCGACCAGCGCGACATCGAAGGCGAGCGCTTCCTCGCGGTCGTCTTGGACCTCGCCGAAGCCGTCGACCTGCGCTTCAGCGGCAGCGCCCGGCACTCCGAGACCGTGGGACGCTATGCCGAGATGATGGCCCGCGAGCTGGGTCTCCACGAGGGCCGGGTCGGCCGGGTGCGACTGGCCGGAATGCTGCACGACGTCGGCAAGGTCGGCGTCCCCGACGCCATCCTGCGTAAGCCCGGCAAGCTCACCGAGCAGGAGTTCGAGCTGATCAAGCTGCACCCCGGGCTCGGCGCCCAGATCCTCGAGCACGCGAGCCTCGCCGACGTGAGGGCCTGGGTCGGCGATCACCACGAGCGCCCCGACGGTCGCGGCTACCCGCGCGGGCTTCGCGGCGAGGAGATCTCCCTGGAGGCTCGCATCCTGGCGGTGGCCGACGCCTACGAGGCGATGACCAGCGACCGCTCCTACCGCGACTCGATCGGCCACGCCGCCGCGCGGGCGGAGCTGAAGCGCTGCAGCGACACCCAGTTCGACGCGCGCGTGGTGAATGCGTTGCTCGCCGTGCTCGACCGCGAGTCAGAGCGGGCCGAGGCGACACTCGACCGCGGCTGAGGCGTCCCTGCTACAAACCTTCTTGACCGCCACAACACGGAGGCAGCCTCATGGCATCGCTCACTCGCTGGGTTCTCGCGCACAAGCGCATCGTCGTCATCTTCTGGGTGCTCGTGACCCTTGTGGGCATGGCCTCGTCGCAGTCGGCCACCAAGGCGCTGAAGCAGAAGTTCTCAGTGCCGGGTAAGGAGGGCTGGGTCGTCAACCAGCAGATCGCCCGCGAATTCAAGGGCACCGGCGGCAACGGCGCACCGCTGCTGGCCGTGGTGACGCTGCCCGCTGGGCAGAGCTTCGACGCACCCGCCGTGCAGATCCAGCTGCGTGCCGCACAGGCGCGCCTGGAACAGACGCTGCCCGGTGGCCGCATGGCGGGCTATCTGAGCACCCACGACCGCGCGTTCGTGTCCAAGGACGCCCGCACGACCTTCATCGTGGACTACCCGCTGCCCGACAAGAGCCAGCCGTTTGGCAACAACCCCGAAGCCGCCAAGAAGGCGACCAAGGCGCTGGCCGGGGTCACCGTGGCGGGTGCCCCGGTGCATCTCACCGGCTATGACGCCCTGTCGGTCCAGAGCGGTGGCGGCGGCGGGCCGGGCGTACTGGTCGAGGCCCTGCTGGGAGGTGTCGGTGCGCTCGTGGTGCTCGGGTTCGTGTTCGCCTCCTTCCTCGCGGTGGTGCCGATCCTGATGGCGATCGTCTCGATCCTCACCACCTTCCTCGTGGTCTGGGGCCTGACCACGGTCACCGAAGTCTCGCCCATCGTCCAGTTCCTGGTCGCCCTGATCGGCCTCGGAGTCGCGATCGACTACACGCTGCTCGTCGTCGTGCGCTGGCGCGAGGAGCGCGCCCACGGATTGCAGGGCGACGCCGCCGTCGAACGCGCGATGGCGACCGCCGGACGCGCCGTGGTCTTCAGTGGCAGCACCGTCGCGATCGGGCTGCTCGCGCTGGTCGCCCTGCCCCTGCCCTTCCTGCGCTCGGTCGGCTACGGCGGCATGCTGATCCCGCTGATCAGCGTGATCGTCGCGCTCACGCTGCTGCCGGTGGTGCTCTCCAAGTTCGGCCAACGCCTGGACTGGCCGCACGTGCGCACCGACGACAAGGCAAGCCGCTCCTGGACTCGTTGGGCGGAGATGGTCGTGAAGCGGCGCTGGCCGGCCGCGCTCGTCGCGATGATGGTGCTCGGTGTGCTCGTGCTCGCCGCCACGGGGCTACAGCCGGGTCTGGCCAACGTGAACACGCTCGCCAAGCAGGGAGACGCCAAGCAGGGCCTGATCGCCCTGGAGCGCTCGGGCATCGGCTCGGGTGCGTTGCTGCCCAACGAGGCGCTGGTGAGCGGCTCGACCTCGCCGGAGCAGGTCGCGCGGGCGATGGCCGCCGTGGCGAACATTCACGGTGCGGTTGCACCCACCGGACCTCAGTGGCGGGGCGGCGGCTACGCGGTGGTCGACTCCTTCGCGACCCCCGACGGCTCCTCGGCCGCGGGACGCGACACGCTCGACGAAGTGCGTAGCGCCGTGCACGATGCCGGCCCCGGCGCGCGTCTCGGTGGTCTGGCCGCCCAGAACGAGGACTTCATCGAAGCCGTCTACGGCAACTTCCCGTTGATGATCGGACTGATCGCGCTGATCACCTTCATACTGCTCGCGCGCGCCTTCCGCTCGCTGCTGCTGCCGTTGAAGGCGGTGCTGCTCAACGTGATCAGCGTCGGTGCCGCCTGGGGCGTGCTGGAGTTGGTCTGGCAGCGCGGGCACGGCTCCAGCCTGATCTGGGGCATCGACGCCACCGGCTCGGTCACGGCCTGGATCCCGCTGATGGTCTTTGCCTTCCTGTTCGGGCTCTCGATGGACTATGAGGTGTTCATCCTCGCCCGCATTCGCGAGGAGTTCGACGCGACCGGCTCCACCGACACCGCCGTCGTCCGCGGCATCGGGCGCACCGGGAGACTCGTCACCAGTGCCGCCCTGATCCTGTTCCTGGCGTTCATGTCGCTGGCCTCGGGGCCGGAAACCGAAGTCAAGGTGCTCGCCACCGGCCTTGCCGCCGGGATTCTGCTCGACGCCACCGTGATCCGCGCGCTCCTGGTGCCCGCCGTGATCTCGTTGTTCGGGCGCTGGAACTGGTGGCTGCCGCACCTGCCCGCGCGAATCTTGCGGGTAGAGCCATCGCCCTCGCCACGGCTGGCCACCGAGGGTGAGGGGGGCGGCTGAACGCTCAGCCCAGCTCGATCACGCTGCGGATGCCGTCCTGGGCCTCCATCAGCTCGAAGCCGCGGTTCACGTCGTCCAGGCGGATGCGGTGTGAGATGAAGGGGTCGACGTCGATCTCGCCCGCCAGCCAGCGGCCGATCAGCGTTGGCACGTCATCGCGTCCCTTGAGGCCGCCGAAGGACGAGCCGCAGACGCGCCGGCCGGTGATCAGCAGACGCGGGATCACATCCAGGGTCTCGCCACGCCCGGCCACGCCGCAAACCGTGCACAGGCCCCAGCCCATGCGCGCGGCCTCGACCGCCTCGCGCATGACACTGACACTGCCCGTGGCCTCGAAGGTGTAATCGGCGCCGAAGCCCCCCGTCATCTCAAGGATGCGCTGCACCGTGTGCTCGTCGCCGATCATGGTCTCGTTCGCGCCCTGCCCGCGCGCCAGCTCCAGACGCTCGGGGGAGAGGTCCACGCAGATGATGCGCTCGGCGCCCTGTAGGCGGCAGCCCGCGACCGCCCCCAGCCCCACCATGCCCGCGCCGAACACCACGCACGTTGAGCCCGGGCGCACCCCGGCGGTCTTGATCGCCGCGCCCAGTCCCGTGGAGAGGCCGCAGGCGAACAGGCAGGCGCCGTCCAGCGGCGCCTCGGGGTCGATCTTCGCGAGCGCGATCTCGGGCATCACGGTGTACTCCGCGAACGTCGAGGTTCCCATGAAGTGCCGCAGCGGCTCGCCGTCCAGCTGAAGGCGCGTGGTGCCGTCGGGCAGGAAGCCCCGGTTCTGCTGCTCGCGGATCGACAGGCACAGGTTCGTCAGCGGGCTGCGGCAGTGCACGCACTCACCGCACTGGGGCGAGAACAGCGTCACCACGTGGTCACCCTCGCTGAGGAGCGTCACGCCCTCGCCGCAGCGCTCCACTACCCCGGCGCCCTCGTGGCCGAGGACCGTGGGGGCATACCCCGAAGGGTCGACCCCCGAGGCCGTGTAGAGGTCGGTGTGGCAGACCCCGCAGGCCACCAGTCGCACGAGCACCTCGCCTGCTCCCGGGTCGGCCAGCTCCACCTCGCGGACCACCAGCGGCTTGGCGAACTCTTCGAGCACGGCGGCGCGGATTCTCATCGGCGAATCCTAGAGCCACCGCCTGGGGCACACTTGCCCGTAGCCAACCGTCTGGGGCGCCGGCCGCGTCGCCGACGCCCCAGGTTCCAGCATCAGCCCCCGATGCCGGGCAGGATCGGTGTGCAGATTGTTCCTTTTGCGTGGGCCGGGTCCAGCGCGTTCAGGACGTCCTGGTCGGCGATGTGGTCGTAGGGCATCGAGAGGTGATCGCCCAGATCCAGGATGCACTGGTTCTGAAGCGTGGTGTTGGTCACGCTCGCACCCGACAGGAACGCCGAGGTGTAGGGCGTCACCACCTCGTCGTAGCGGCTCTGGATCACGCTGTAGGTGACGCCCGCCACGGTGTCTCCGCCGGCGTTGAGGCTCGTCAGGAACGACGACCCCACGATCTGGTCGGTGCAGGCCTGGCAGACGCTTTCGAGCACCGCGATCGCTCCGGGGAAGTACCCCGCCAGCGTTGCCAAGCCGTCGAGCGTGGTGCCGTGATTCGACGGCGCCAGACCCACCAGGGTGCCCGTCTTGGCGGCCCCGCCGAGGTTCTTGAGGTAGTAGCGGGGCATCATGCCGCCCTGGGACCAGCCCACGATGTCGACCTTTGCCGCGCCCGTGCTCGCCAGCACTGTTTCAACGAAGCTCTTGAGTTCGCCCGCCGAAGTTGCGATCGGTCCGTAGGCCCCTATCTGTCCGGCGAACAGGCCGCCGTAGTTCAGGGTGAACACGCAGTAGCCGTTGTTCTTCAACAATGGTGAGAGCGCGTTGAAGCTGTCGATCATGTTGGCGAACGTGCCCGGCACGAGGACCACCGGCCGGGGGTGGGATGCGGATGGTTTGCATCCCCATTCGTTGGCCCCCGCCGGTGAGCCCCCGGGGTTGGCCAGCGAGACCGCGATCGCGGTCTGGAAGTTGTAGATGACCGGCAGCGAGGCCTGGGCGCCGGCGGCCCCCGTCGCCAGGCACAGCAGCGCCGCGCCGAGCGCGGCCGTCATGCGCAATGAACGCATCTGGTTCTCCTCCTCTTGCTAGAGAGCTTGAGTTGATGGACGCACACAGCATCTCATTCGGAGTGTTCGAATTTCAAGCAGATCTGTGGCCGCCCCCGCAAAGGGACGGCCACAGGCGATGGAGCCCGCTAGTTAGTCACCGCGAGCGTTTCGGACCGGCTCCGAACGGGAGCCCTCCTCAGGACTGTTCCTCAGGACTGCCCTTCCGTCGGGGCCGTCGAGTTCGACGGCGCTTCGGGCGTCAACGCCGATGCCGGTCCCGGGGTCACCGTGATCGTGAACGGCGCGCTCGCGGCGCCCTGGTTCTCCGGGCCACCCGGGATGAAGACACGTACCGTCTTGGTACCCGCGTCGAAGAACCGGTGCTCGAAGGAGTACGCCGAGCCCGCGCCCACCGTGGCCACCTGGATCACGTGGTAGTCCTGGTTGTTCGCGTTCAGGCGTTCCAGGTAGATCACGTGTCCCGTGTGGTCGGGAGCGACCGCGCCCGAGAAGGTCACCGACCCTCCCGCCTGGATCGTCGTGGTCGAGACCTGCGCGGTGAGCACGTCCTTGACACCCTCATACAGCACCGCCGAGGAGCGGCCGCCGGAGGTCACCCTGTAGAAGGTGCTGTTGATCGGCGACTGCGCCGCGAAGCTGTAGTTGCCGCTTGCGTCGGTCGTGGTCTGGGCGATCGGGGCGAATGACTGCGAGCGGGTTCGCGCCAGCAGCGTCACCGGCTGGCCCGCCGCGGCAGCCCTGCCTCTGCCCCTGCCGTTGCCCTTGCCGTGGGGGTTGCCATTGCTGTTGCCGATGCTGTTGCCGTTGACCGTTCCACTGATCACCAGCGACTGTCCCGCGCTGATCGGGTCGGCCGAACTCTGGATCGTCAGATTCGGGTTCTGGGCCTGGGTGATCTCGTACTCGAGCACGTTCGAGGGGCTCGGGACGTTGCGTCCCTGGCTGCGAACCAGCACCCGGATGTTCGCGTCACCGGGCACGATGAAGCGATGGGTGATCGAATAGCCGCCTCCCGGAACGACTCGTCCCGCGTCGATCCGTCGCCAGTCGTCGCTGCCGGTGGCCGCGTTCTGGCGCTGCAAGATCACTCTCGCACCCACGTCTGCCGGGTTGACCGTACCCGTGAACGTCACTCGGTTGGCTCGGCCGGTGAGCAGCTGCGTGCCTTCGGCCGGTCCGCTGAGGGTCACCTCGGCGGACACCCTCACCGCCTTGCGCCCACTCTGGGCGCCGTGCGAGCGCACCAGCCACGCGCGGTTGGTGTCGACCACGCCGTCGGCGCGGGAGAACTCATAGAAACCGTTGGCGTCGGTGGTGGTGCTCTGGACGTAGCTGAAGCCCCCGCCGGTGCCCCTGAGATTGTGCAGCAGCCGGACCGGCTGGTTTGCATCATTGGCCGCGTTCTGGCAGACCAGTCGTCCGAAGATCACCACGGGATCTCCGGCGGTGATGTGGCGGGGAGCCACATTGATGTTGATCCGGCAGCGGCCGCCGGGATTGGGGTGCTTACGGGCCTGCGCGCCGGCCGGGGCGAGCGCGAGCAGTGAGGTTGCGGCCACCATCGCCGGAACCAGCTTATGAAGACGCATTGCGCGATCCTCCTCCTTCAGTTGTTTGAGCATCTGCTTGCATGACCGTCGGCTTGCCCCGAAGGTTGGGAGGTTGCGTTTCAACGTTGGCATCTCGGTTGAGACCGTGACTGCGCGGGTTCTGGCGCGCGCCCCGCTTGTCACTCTCCGGAGCGCCGGAAGTCGCTTGAGCGTCGCTCGCTTCAGCGGGTGCCGCACCGGTGGGATCGCTCGTTGTGGCGGGATCGTTCGCGGAGGGTGCCGTTGCGTTGACGGTGGTCTTCGTCGTTGTCCTCGCCTTTGTGGAGGTGGGGCCGGGGGGCGAGGTGGGGGTGCGGGTCCTGTCCGGCTGCGTGGCGGGGTGCGGGCGCTTCGTTCCCCCCGGTCGCGGGGTGAGGGGGGCGGGTGTACGGGCAGTCCCGCGCCTGCGAGGAGTCGCAGCACGCCGGGTGCCGGCTGTCGGGACGGTTTGCGGGGTAACTGCTCGCACGGCGGGCTTTGAGGGCTGAAGGGAGCGCCGCGCCGCTGTC
Organism: uncultured Solirubrobacterales bacterium; assembly: GCA_963813115.1. Taxonomy (GTDB): domain Bacteria; phylum Actinomycetota; class Thermoleophilia; order Solirubrobacterales; family Solirubrobacteraceae; genus Palsa-744. The sequence continues at coordinate 178,589 of CAWEXS010000002.1, read as the reverse complement.
TTTCGCCGTTGGAGCGCTGCCCTGCGCCTGTGAATGGCTGCCCGGCGCAGCCGGTGGGCCGGATGGCGGGCGTGGCGTCGCTGATGCGACCGCCGCAGCTGCCGACGCCGCAGTCGATGGTGCGCTCGCGCGCGCTTGGCCCGCGCTCGGCTCAACCGCCGTGGATGGTGCCCGAGGCGGCTGCCGCGGGTCGGGGTTCCCGACGCCGGGAGATTCGCGGCAAGCCCGGTTGCGGCTGTGCCCGTGGATGCGGGGTTGGGTGCCGGTGCGGGTGCCGTGGTGAGCGATCCGGGTGCCAGAGCGCCCGCCGGGTTCCCCGCAAGGTCGCCCGCACTAACGACGAGTGTGGCCTGGGTGCCCGACGGGAGCGAGCCGTCGGCGTGGGCTGAGAGGCCTTGGCCCCCACCCAGGGGGCTGCGCCGCGACCGGCCCTGTGGGGCCAGGTGCGAGCGCTCGCCACTGCGAGGCGCGGCGTGGGCGAGCCTCGGCGGAATTGCTGTTGCGCCCCCCACCGCCAGCGCGGCGGCCACACCCCCCGCAGCGAGCTTGGCAATCAAACCGCCCCCGAGGACCGACCCCAGGTTCGTGGTGCCCACGGCGCCTGCTGCGCCGACCGCGGCTGTCGTGGCTCCGGTACTCGCCGCTGTGGCGCCCGCGGCTGTGGTGCTCGCGGCGGCGGCCCCACCTCCGGCCGCTCCCGCTCCCGTTCCGCCGCTTACCGCGGCGCTCGCGCCCACGCCCGCTGTGGCGGTGGTGGCAGCAGCATGTCCGAGGATCCGGGCGGCGAGGTCCGCGCTGGGGAGCACCGGCAGCACCGCGGCCAGCGAACGGCGCTGCGTGGTGACGGCGCGCTGAAAATCGCGGCACCCGGCACAGAGTCCCAGGTGGCGGCGCAGGGGACCGCGGCGCAGCTCGCCGCCCCGAGCCACCGAGAGCCGCTCGCGAATCTCCTCGCAGGAGGCTTCTCGTGCTCCTCGCTCGGCGATGAGCGTGCTGCGAGCCTGATAGACGAGCGCCTTGACCTTGCTCACCGGACACCCCACGATCGCGGCGATCGCGCTGTGGCTGAGATCCTCCAGCTCGGACAGCAGCAACGCGCTGCGCTGCTCCTCGGGCAGGCGGGCGATGTCTGACACAAGGTCGCGCAGATCCTCGCGCTGGTGTACCTCATCGGTGAGGCCGACCAGGGAGGGCGCGTCGTCTCGTGGCTCGGTTGTCGGCCTGCGGGCGGCGATCGCCGACAGGCAGCAGTTGCGGGCGATCGCGTAGAGCCAGGGGCGCAGCTCCCGTGGGGGAGAGTCGCCGAGCAGCGCCCGGTGGGCCCTGATGAAAGCCTGCTGGAGGGCGTCCTCGGCCTCCTCCTGGTCGCCCAGCACGTGTCGGCAATAGGACAGCAGTGAGGTCTGGTGGCGCTTGAAGATCGTCTCGAAGGAGCGCTCGTCGCCGGCGCGCATCCGCAGCACCAACGTCGCGTCATCGGCGTCGGCCGGGGCGAGATTCGCCGTGTGCACGCGGGCGATCGTCGCGCTCCCGTGGGTGGGCATTGAGGATCTGCTGCCGACGGGTGGCACTGTTGACGGCTTCGGCGGGGCATCTAGGGTCATCACCCTCCAAACCCTCTCGAAGTTGGCTAGTTGCGCACGAGCCCACGCTCAGGGGCGGTCCTCCTGCTGCCGGTCAAGCTCGGTCCAGGGGTGCTCGGTTATCTCCTCAAGCGAACGCTCCGGCGCGCCTCGGGAGCGCCGGTAGCGGTTGAGGGCGCCGAGCATCTGGCGGGTGTCGCCGTCTAGTTCGGCTTCTCGCTCGGGCGAGCGGGTCAGCTTCCAGTCCAGCAGACGCTCATAGCTGCCGCGGTACAGGTACCCGGCGAGCATCGCGATTGCGAGTATCGCCAGCGGCAAACCCAGGACCATCAGAACGAAGTAGCTGTTGGGGGTCATGGTGCCATCATGACTGGGTGGCGAGCACACGCTCGCGAGTGGCCGAGCAGTGCCCCAAGCGGGGGCAAAAACGGAGAGGGCGGGATTCGAACCCGCGATGGAGTTTAACCCCCATACTCGCTTAGCAGGCGAGTGCCTTCAGCCACTCGGCCACCTCTCCCGACACAGACACGCCAGTCTAGAGCCTCCGGAGGAGTAGCTGTCGGCCCATCCTCAACAAGCCCGCCTGTGTTTCCCACGCTGCTGGGAGAGCCATCTGGCCTGCGGCGGAGCCGAAGCCGGGGCGAGCCGGAGAAACGCTGTCGCAGCCCTCGCTTGACGAAAACCCGCGTAGCATTGCAACCGATCCTTGCTCGGATCCCCTGGAGGGGTGGCAGAGCGGTTGAATGCGGCGGTCTTGAAAACCGTTGTGCGTCTTACCGGCGTACCGAGGGTTCGAATCCCTCCCCCTCCGTTTTGCCAGACGGGCGGCTGCGGCCGAGTGGAGGGGTGGAGGGCGCCGAGCCCCTGCCCATCTCTCGATGGGCAGGGGATAGACTGGACTTGACAGAGTAGTCCTCAGCGGGCGAGGGAGGCTAGTGCACTAGCCTGACCCTGGGCCTTGATGCGACACGCGGGGTCGTCCCGCGCCAGCCATCATCTTGATCGGCGTTTTTTTTCATTCGCCTGAAGAATCTGTAGAGCGTGAGCCTGCTGCGTGGCCTTAAACCTCTCCAGATCATCCTCAACCCCCTGGGTATCTGGAAGTCCGTAGAGAAGGCTGTCGGGGTCTGGCCGCAGGAGTTCGCCCGTGTCAGCCATGCGCTTCATGGTGACACGAACATTGTCGAGCGTCACGGTGCGATTCCCGCGGGTGATCAGCTCATCCTGTACGGCCCTGGGCACCATCAGACTCATGTTCTCCTCCCGCTTTGCCGCTAGCACGTGGGCGATCTGATTGCGCAGTGGGCCGATCCCCACGGCTGCGCCGAGTGCAGTGATTTCGTCGGCGACTGCCCCTCCCTCACGGCTGCGCATCTCGAGAAGCTGTTCGAGCACCGCCTCCTTGCTTTCGGTCACTGCTCGCTCCTCGCGCAGAGCCTTGAGATCGGTCACCAGTTCGGATGGAGGAGTTTGGAGAAGGTTGTCTAGGTTTGACATGTCCAAGACGATAGCAGGAACATGTTCGGAACACAAACACTACTGTATAGAAATACTGTTCGAATTTCGTAGGAAAGCAGGGTCTAGTGGTCCCGAACGAATCCTCGACATACGATTGGACAAGGGGATATAGCCGCATGGTCAGATCGGAGGTGGGTCGCCCCGGGACTTACACCCTCGTTCCAGCGCTACAAGGCGAGCTTGACAGCTGCCATGTCGAGGGCAGTCCCGAGGTTAGAGACATAACATCTACTCCTTTAGGTTCGCACTTGTTATGATTCCTGCTGTAATGTCTGCGTCTTTGGGGAAGAATCCTTTTCGTCCGGGTGTTGGGACTCGGCCGCTGTACCTTGCAGGCCGGGATCAGTCCTTGAGACGGTTCGGGTCGGTCATTCGAGCGGCACCGGAGCAGCCTGCCAATATGCGGCTGACAGGTCTACGTGGCGTGGGCAAGACCGTGCTCCTCCGCGAGTTCAGCGCGGTCGCCCGAGATATGGATTGGGCAACTGCGTTTCTAGAGCTTCAGCCTGGCCACAACACGGACGACTCCGTGTCGGCGGCCGTGGCGGCAGCATTGAAGGCCGCACGCGATGAGGTGTCACGGGTGGAGAGACTCAAGAGCGCCGTAGGGGATGCGACGCGCAAGGTCGGAACGCTCGGCATCGAGTGGGGGGAGTTCCGCATGACCTACGAGCCTGGTGCCAGCCCGACGCGGGAGGACTTGTCGCGCGCACTTTTCGAGACCGTCGAGAACGTAATCTCACACGGCAAGCACGGCCTCATGCTTCTGCTTGATGAGGTCCAGGTGATCCGGGATGAGACACGCTCAACTGGCCAGCATCCCCTGTCCTTGCTCGTAGCTGCGGTCTCGTCTCTTCAGAAGGCCGAATTGCCGATCGGGATGGTGCTCTGCGGACTGCCCACACTCACCGGCAACCTTCTTCGTGCCCGCTCCTACACCGAGCGGATGTTCCGTGGGGAGGAGATTGGGTCGCTCGGACCTGCTGACGCGAAGGAGGCGCTTGTCAGGCCTCTGGCCGAGTCCCCCGTAGTCCTCGATCCAGGGTTAGCTGAGCGCGTCGTCGAGGAAGTTGAGGGATATCCATACTTCCTACAGCTGTGGGGAGCCGAGCTATGGGATGCCGCGGATGTAGCGGGAGTGTCTCGGTTTAGCGGGACACTCCTTGATGCGGTCCGCCCCGAGATCTTCCGTCGACTCGACCTCGATTTCTATGATCCACGTGTGGCCACCCTCACACCGGCGGAGCAGGATGTGTTGCTCGCGAGCGCCGATTGCGAGTATCCGCCACTCGTCGTTGCTGATCTCAACGAGGCGATAAGCAAGACTCCCGGCAACATCAACGTGCTACTTGGGCGGCTCGTCGATGGTGGCGTGCTCTATCGAGTTAGGAAGGGACAATACGAATATACGGCCCCGAAGTTCAGAGACTTTCTGCTGAGGCGCGGAGACAACGCAAGCCAAGCCTCGCTCTTTGGCCGCACTACCTAGCGCTCCGCGGCCTGACCTCCTCACTGCGAACGCCGCAGCGGGCGCCTGACCGACCGGCGCGGCGCCGGCTGAGCCTTGCGGCAGTGCTCGACCAGACCGTTCCACCACGATCGAATCTTCTTGTCGCTGGAGATGATTCGGACATCCTCCTGGTCTAGGCGCCAGAGCGGGATACGGACGGCGAGCGCCTGGCACATCTCTTGAAGGCTCCGCTCGCGGATCTGACCGGAGAACCACAGCGAGCTGTCACGGTCGGGGAGCAGCCGCTTGGCGATCCAACGCAGCAGCGTCTCGGCGCCGATCGATTCTGAATGGTGCGTAGTCAAAGTGAGCAGCCTGCGCAGGAGCACCGCGTCGCTCGCGTGGGGGTCCTGCCTGCGCAGCTCGCCCCAGATCTCGCTGACGTCGTGTTCGGAGTCGATCCGGGTCACGGCGCGCACGAGCGCGAATAGGGCGAGCGCCGAGCGTAGCTCGGGGTGGTTGATCTTGGATGTGGCTTGCGCGGGCCTCACCGGTTGGCTTGAGCGAAGTGGCAGGGCCTTCGGCTCTCGGCGATCCCAAGGGATGCCCTCGCCCGCCGGGCGACGCCGCACCGGGCCAAAGCTTCTCGTCGGCTCCCGCTCTTCGCCAACGTGACGCGCCCCGGAGAGCGATCCTCGCCACATTGGGGTGGCGGCCGGAGGCAACGGCTCGTAGAACTCATGTCACCTCCTCGCGGAGACCGCCGACCTGACCTCAGACCATCCCGCCATCCCCATCCCTGCCATCGATCAGGAGGACCGCTCGCAATGCCTCCGACCACCGTCCCATCGCCGGCCAAGATCCCATCACCCGCCAAGCCGAGAGATCTCTCGGATGAGCGACCGCGCTCATCCAGCATCAGCGCGGTCGCCTGGACTCCCAATGCGGACATGGACTACCACCGGTGGGTGCTGGAGGGTCGTCGGATCGGCGCAATGGGGCGCGGCAGCCCCTGGTGGGTTGGCGACTGGCTTCTCTACGGGACCGCCAAGTGGGGCGAGCGCTATGTCGAGGCGGTCAAGATCACCCGCTACGACGCCAAGAGCCTCAGGAACCTGCGCTACGTGGCGTCCCGTTTCGAGTCCTCAGCGCGGCGCGACAATCTCACCTGGAGTCACCATGCGCTGCTGGCGGCGTGCGAGGCGGATGAACAGGCTCACTGGTTGGATCGGGCCGCCGCCGAGAAACTGTCGGTCGAGGATCTCCGCATCGAGCTGCGCTCCGCTCAGCGCGGACGCTACTCGTCGAGTCCGCTGGAGCCCGCCGAGGAGGTCGCGGAGGAGACCCCGGGGCTGGTCTGTCCCAACTGTGGCCACGAGCTACGCGGCTCGTGATCGCTGGAACTCCTCAAGCGGCGCGCCCGATGTTGGCCGGCAGCCCTCGATCTGTGCGCCTCGTGACTACGGGGAGTCTTCGAGCTTGCGGCGTCGGGCGATCAGCTCGCTGAACTCCGAGTACTGCAGAAGCTCACGGAAGAGACCGAGCGTGGCGTCCAGATCGACATTCCCCATCAGCCCTTCGGCGAACTCGAAGAAGCCTTGACGCTGCTCCTCGATCCGGCGCTGAAGCTTGCGTCCCTCCGGGCTCAGGGTCAGCACGATCCGACGGCGATCCTGGCGGGCGGCGGCGCGCTCGACGTAGCCCGCGTCGACCAGCCGGTCCACGAGGCGGCTCGGATGCCCGGCTTCGGCGATCAGCAGTTCGCCCAGCTCTTTCAGCGACAGCGTGCCCGCCTTGCCGATCACGTGTATGGCATCGGCCTGCTGGGCGGTCAGGCCGAGGGGAGCCATCAGCTCGTTGACGCGCCGGTCCAGCTCGCGGTGAGCAGCCTTGATCGACAGGGCAAGCTCGTAGAGAGGTCTCATCGGTACCGCCTCATCGGTACCCGCGGAGAGCTTGCCGGCGCCAGGCCTTTGAGTGACGCAAGGCCTTGGAGACTACCGGGTTCGCGCGCACCCGGCCCCGGTGTTCGGGCGCCCCGAGAAACCACTCTTGCATCTCGTGCACCATCATCATATGATAGCTCATCTAATGACTGATCACGACTCGGCATCGCTCTCAAGCCCTAAGGATTCGACCCTCTCGGGGCGCCTCTGGCGCCGCCGTCGGCTGGTGCTCGGCGTGTGGCTGCTGGTCGTGGTCCTCGCCGTGCCGCTCGCGGCCCATCAGGCGGATCACCTCAGCGGCGGCGGCTTCGCCGATCTGGGCTCGGACTCGGCGAAGGTCGCACGCGCGCTGGAAAGCCATCGCTTCAGCGGTATCAGGCCCGACCCGATCGGGCTGCTGATCGTCCCGCGCAAGGGCGCCCGGCGCGGCGACCTCGCCGCCGCGATCCGGACGGTCACGAGCACCGTCAAGGGCGTTCGCGGCGCGGGCGTGCCCTCCGAAGAATTGACCCTGGCGCTTGAGAGCGCCCGCGCGATTCCCCAGCTGCCCGTGCTGATCGGCCTGAGCTTCAAAGGCGGCGAAGACCAGGCCATCGATCTGGCGACCCGGCTGCGCACCAAGCTGGGGATCGAAGGCGACCAGGCCGGCAAGGCGGCCTCCGGGCGAGTCGAAGTGCACCTCGCCGGTCAGGGTGCGCTGTGGGCCGCGTTCAGGATCCTCGCGGACAAGAACGCCAAGCAGGCCGAGGGCCGCGGTTTCCCGATCATCGCGCTCGTGCTGCTGGCCGTGTTCGGATCGCTGGCCGCCGCGGCGCTGCCGCTGAGCCTCGGTGTGGCCGCGGTGGTGATCACGGGAGCCGTGATCTACCTGCTCTCGCTCGTCACCGAGATGTCGGTCTTCGTGACCAGCGTCGCCTCGATGATCGGCACCGGGGTGGCCGTCGACTATTCGTTGTTCGTGCTCGTGCGCTACCGCGAGGAGATCCGTGCCGGACGCAGCCCCGAGCAGGCCCGCGCGATCGCGATGGCCACCTCCGGTCGAGCCGTGGTCCTGGCGGGGGTCACGGTGATCGTCTCGCTGGCCGCCCTCTTCCTGATCGCCTCCTCCGGGATTCGCTCGATGGCGGTCGGGGCGATCGTGGTGGTCGCGGTCTCGATCCTCGGGGCATCGACCCTGCTGCCGGTCCTGATCGGCGTGTTCGGCAGGCGAGCCCACGAGCCGGGCCGCCTGGGTGGACTGTTCGCGAGACTGCGGGGCAATCGCCGGCGGGCGGCGGGCGCGGCTGCGGGAGCGGGCTTCTGGGTCCGCTGGAGCCGGGCCGTGATGCGTCGTCCGGTGCTCTCGCTGCTGGCGGCCACCGCGCTGCTGCTGGCGCTCGCGGCGCCGGCTCTCGACCTCAACGTGCGCAACAGCGCCTCCAATCAGCTCGGCCGCAGCAACGAGGTCAGCCAGGCTCGGCGCGAGGTCTCAAACCTGCTCGGCCCCGGCTCGCTGGGTCCGGTCTGGACGCTCGTCGAATTCCCGCGCGCGATTGCCCGTGAGCCGCAGGGACGCCGCGTCATTTCCCGCCTCGTGGCGGCCCTCAAGCACGATCACAGCGTGTCCGACCTACAGGCCACCCACATCTCGACGGACGCTCGCAGCGTGCTGCTCGACGCGACCCTGACGGTCGACCCCGAGTCGGCGGCGGCCCACACCGCGATCAAACGGCTGCGCACACTGCTCCCGGCGGCAGCCGCCGGTGGGGCCGCGGTGAAGGTTGGCGGCACCACCGCGGAACTGCTCGACTTCGACCGCCTTGTCACGGCCTCACTGTGGCGGCCCGTGCTGTTCGTGCTGGCGCTGTCATTCGTGGTGCTGCTCGTGCTGCTGCGCTCGGTCGTGCTCCCCCTCAAGGCGATCCTGATGAACACGCTCTCGGTGGCCGCCTCATACGGGGCGCTGGTCGCGGTCTTCCAGTTCGGCTGGCTCAGCTTCCTGGGCCTGGAAAAGGCGTCCTCGATCTATCCGATCACGCTGCCGTTGGTGCTGGTGGTGGCGTTCGGGCTGTCGATGGACTACCACGTCTTCCTGCTCAGCCGGGTGCGAGAGCGCTACATGGAGACCGGGGACAGCGACCAGGCCGTCGCCGAGGCGCTCGCCAGCAGCGCGACGCCGATCACCAGTGCCGCGCTGATCATGATCGTGGTCTTCCTGTCCTTCGTCGGGTCGGGCGTGCCGTCGGTCAAGCAGCTCGGGTTCGCCGCCGCCGTGGCGATCGCCGTCGACGCAACCGTGGTCAGGCTCGTGATCGTGCCCGCCGCGATGAAGCTCCTGGGCAGGTGGAATTGGTGGCTGCCCGAGACGATCGATCGACGGCTGCCGAGCGGCGTCCACGAGCCCGTGCTGGAAGTAGAACGGCCAGGATTAGGGCCGGGGGCCGCGCCGTCTGTTCCAGTGCACCCGCAGCCGCTGTGACCGTACCGCGAGGCGTTCGGCGATGCCGCCCTCAGGGGGCAGCGCATCCAGCTGTCGGGCCAGCTTCGTCGTGTCCATGATGATGCGGGCGACGCGCACCGACTCGCCGTCCAGCTCGTAGAACCCACCGAACTCGGCGGAGATCGGCTTACCCGTGGCTGCGAACCCGGGGGGATTCAGCGGCCCGTCCATGGTTCCCGTGAGCAGGCCGCGCACCGCGAACCCGGGCCGGTCGCCGAGCACGAACGGCCCGTCGATAACGCTCACCCGAAAATCCGGGAACGCCCTCCAGATCCCGAGGAGAAAGAGTTCCATCTGATCCCAGCCACGCACCGTCCCGGTGCCGCCGTCGTCTTCGACGAGCACGTCCTCGCTGAAGACCTCTCTGACTCGCAGCGGGTCCTTGCTTTCGTGCAGCGCTTCGATCCGGGCGAAGACCTCGCGGGCGTGCTCCCGGTCGGTGGGGGAGGCTCGCACGTCGATCGACCCGGGCTCGGCCATCTACACCAGCGGCTCCGTCGGTAAGCCGAACAGTTCGGGGATGCGCATGATCATGAACATATCGCCGTTCAGGCGCATGCGCCCTTCGTCGATCAGCGTGGGGGTCGCCACGGCGCCCGCTCCCATGCGGATCAGGTCGGCCACGCCCACGCTCATCACCGCCGTCGGCCGGTCGCTCTGGACGTGGCGGATCCGGCATCGACCGTCGCTGACCCGGATCTCCATGAACCTGGGCACATCCCCGTGGGGCTGTAGCCAGCGAAACTCGACCACGCCCTCCACGTCACGCGCCAGCTTGCGCTTGAAGCGCAGTCGCATCACGAGCGGCATGCTCCAGAGCACCAGGCGCCGCCCCAGGCCACCTTCCAGGCGCGAGATCAATCGATCGCCCCGTCCCGCGACGAGCCGCGCGAGCCTGCGCTGTAGCCGGGTGCCGGGTGGTCCATCCAGATGCGCGCGCCGCTGCACGCCTACATTTTGAGCCCCCGCGGGGTTGTACCCAAATTAGTCGCGGGGGTTCCGTTCACCTTGTAGCTTCGTGCTCACCTATGTCGATTGCCACAAAGCTCGAGCTGCCCGTCTTCGACTACACCAATCCCGAGATGGTGGGTGAGCGCTTTCACGAAACCATGAAGGATCTGCGCGCCCAGGGTCCCGTTGCGCTGGGACCGTACGGCTGCCTGTTCCTTGAGCGGGCCGCGGTCGAGTTCTTCCTGCGCCTTCCCAACACGATGACGCCCGGCAAGCCGATGACGCAGATGTTCTCACTCGGGGACGGGGCGCTGCGCGAACTGGTCGAGCGCAACATCCTGAACACCGAGGGCGCCGATCACCGGCGCCTGCGCAACCTGATCAACCCGACCCTCAGCCCGCGAGCGGTGGCCGGCCGCCGCGAGATGATGCGGCGGCTGTTCGGCGAGCTGCTCGCCGCGGTGGAGCAGGAGGGCCACTGCGAGTTCGTCTCGGCGCTCGCCAAGCCCTACCCCTCACAGGTGATCGCGATCGTGCTCGGCGCCCCGATCGAGGACGCCCCGCGGCTTCACCACTGGTCTCACTGGATCGAGCGTCAGTTCGACATCGCGGGCCTCGTCCGTGAACGCGAGCTGGTCGAGCGCGCCGTCGAGGAGCTGTTCGCGTACACCGCCGAGCTGCTCAGTGAGCGCCGCGCCAACCCCGGCGAGGATCTCGTCTCGCGGCTGATGGCGGCCGGGGTCGAGCAGGACAAGCTCTCAGACCTCGAGCTGCGCGACCTCGTGATCGACGTGCTCGGCGGAGGCGTGGACACCGTGCAGAGCCAGCTCGCCCACATGATCCGCCTGTTCGCCGAACACCCCGAACAGTGGCAGCTGTTGCGCGAGCGCCCCGAGCTGGTTCCCGCGGCGGTCGAGGAGTCCATGCGCTACGAGCCGATCCTGCCGTTCACCGCTCGCATCCTCTTGGAGGACACCGTATACGACGAGATCGAGCTGCCCGCGGGCTCGGCGGTGATGCTCTCGCTGTTCAGTGCCAATCGCGACATCGAGACCGACGAGGGCGACCCCAACACCTTCGACATCACCGCCTCGCGCGGCTCGGTCAAGCCGATCACCCTGGGCGTGGGACCACACTTCTGCATGGGCGCCAGCCTCGCCCGGGCCGAGCTTGAGGAGGCGTTGACACAGCTCTCCGAGCGCTTGGAGACCCTGCGCCTGGAAGGCGAGCCGAACTACGGGAGCATCACCGGGATCTACGGGCTGGAGCAGCTGCACATCGCTTTCACCACACAGTGAACGCGGGCCGCGCGCAGAAATTACGCCGCGGCGGAGTGCGAGCGTAAGATCGGCGACATGAGCGGTGTACCGGAGTTTTCTTCACCACCCCGGCCCGAGGACACGGCGCGGGTCGCGGTCGTCGGAGGCGGCATCTCGGGGCTCGCGGCCGCCTTTCACCTCTTCCGGGCCGGCTATGACGTCGAGGTGATCGAGCGTGAGCACACCCTCGGCGGGCGCTTCGGGGTCGGGCGCCTCGGCGAGCGACAGGTGATGCTGGGCGGTAAGAACATCGGACGCCGCTACAGCTCCTTTCGCGGGTTCACAGCAGCCTTCGGCAACAACCCCTACGAGGCCTTCGGCATCAACGCCTCGCGCGTCGTGGACGGCGAGGTCGTGACGCTCGACAGCAACAGGCGCGCCCGCAGCGCACGCAACCTCCGACGGGCCGGCTCGCCGCGCGATCTGCTGGCGCTGGGGCGCCTGGCGTTACGGGTACGCCGCGAGGAGGCAAACCGCTTCCTCGGCTCGCCGCTGTCGGCCGCGCTCGGCCGTCGCTACGACCATGCCCCGATCAGCGCCCACTTCGGCGCCGGGCTCGTGGGTCACCTGCTGCGCCCGATGGGCATCCGCACCAACGGCGCCGAGCCCGACGAGCTGTACCTCGGGACCTTCCCGACCAACATCGGCCTGCTGATGGACACCTACGATCAGCTGCGCTCCGGCATCCAGCCCGTGCTCGAGGCCTTCGCGCAGCGGGTCCCCGCCAGGCTCGACGCGCGCGTGGAGGCGCTGCGCCTCAAGCAGGGCCAGGTCGTGGGGCTGCGCATCTCAGAGGGCGGCGCTCCCGCGAGCGATCACGACTATGACGCCGTGGTGATCGCCACCCCCGCCCACCCCGCCGCCGAGATCCTGCGCTCGGTGGACCCCGCGCTCGCGAGTCGGCTCGGCGATGTCAGCTACTTCCCCGGGACCGTGGTGCTCGTCGAGTACGACCGGCCGATCTTCACCCCCGAGGTGCGGGCCCTGGCGATGGACGACGGACCGTGCAGCAACGCCGGCTCCTACGGCATGAACGACCGGCACATCGTGCGCTACACCTTCAGCGGCCGCGAGGCCCGGGCGGCGGGTGACCGAGAGGCGCAGGTCGAGCAGTGGCTGCTCGGCGCCGAGGATCGTCTGGGCCGTCACGTGCCCTTCGGCGGGGCCCAGCGCATGAACAGCGTCACCGGTCACTGGGATGCCGCCTACTGCGCGTATGTTCCGGCCCACGCGGACTTTCTCTCGCAGGTGAAGTCGGGGCTGCTGGGCCTCCCCGGGCTCGCGCTCGCCGGGGACTATCTGCGGGGCTCCTCGATCGAGGCCTGCTTCCGCTCGGGCACCGAGGCCGCCGCGAAGGTCGCCCTCCAGCTACAGCACCCGCCGTCCGGGCGAGCCGCGCCCACGCGCGTCGAGGCCGACCGGGATCTGGAAGAGATCGCTCCTTGAGCGTCGCCGCGGCGGTTCCGGGGGCCCGGGCGGTCGTCACCGGCGCCTCCTCGGGGATCGGGGAGGCACTCGCGCGCGGGCTGGCCGCCCGGGGTCACTCCCTGATCGTGGTCGCCCGCCGGGTCGAGCAGCTTCAGCGCCTCGCCGTCGATCTGCATCGCGCCCACGGCGTCGAGGTCGAGGCGCGCCCCTGCAACCTCGCCGATCGCGTCGCGCGCGCCGAGCTGTGCGAGGAGCTGCGGTGGCGGGAGGTATCGATCCTTTGCAACAACGCCGGCTTCGCGACCTGCGGGGCGCTCGCGGATTGCAGCCCGGCACGCGAGGCCGAGGCGCTGGAGGTCAACGTCCTGGCGATGCAGGAACTGACGCTCGCGATGCTGCCCGGGATGCTCGCGCGCCGTGCCGGGGCGATCCTCATCACCGGATCCAACGCGGGCGAACAGCCGGTGCCGACCGCCGCCACCTACTCGGCCGGCAAGGCCTTCGCCAACGCCTTCGCGAGTGCCCTGCACGTCGAGCTTCAGGGGACCGGCGTGACCTGCACGCTGCTCGCCCCGGGCCCCACCCGGACCGGGTTCGCGGAGGTCGGCGGCATTGGGTACATGGAGGGCAAGCGCTGGATCTCCTGGATGACACCCGAGCGCGTCGCCGAGGAGGCCCTGCTTGCGCTGGAGGCCGGGCGGCGGGTCACGATCCCGGGGACCATGGCCAAGGCCCAGGCTTTCGGCGGGCGCTACACGCCGCGCGCGCTGCTCTTCCCGATTCTCCGCCGCGTCGTGCTGCCCATGTTGCGCTCGGGCAGCTGATCGACACCGGGAGCCGTGCTTGGACGCGCCGCCGGGATCGCCGGGTGGGGGCCGCCATGCAGCTCGGGGATCGGCGCCGCGCAGCCATTCACCCGCTCGGGTACTCCCGCAGCTCAAGCGTGCCCAGCGCGATCTGCTTGCCGAACTGGTGCACGCCCATGTCCACGATCACATCGCCGCCCTCCCGCGTCGGCTGCACGGTGGCCGAGATCTCGATTGGCGCCTCGAACTCGCCGAAGTCGGAGAAGCCCGCGTCGCATGCCGTCACAGCCGCCACCGGTGAGCCCAGGGCCCCCACGCGACACGCCGCCACGAGCGCCGCCTGACGGAACGCCTCCCCGAGCAGGGGTCCCGGCACGTGGTCGAAGGAGTGGTCGAAGAACGCCGGGTGCGTGCGGTCCACGATCAGCGGAAAGCGCAGCTCGCGCGCCGCGCCCTCGCGCGGGTCTCCGATCACCACGTTGCGCTCGTCGAAGCGACCCACCTGCGCGGGTTCGAGCGCGCGCACCGGGTGCGCCTCCGCCGCGCCGGAGTCGAGCGGCTTGCGTCGGCGCTGAAACGCCCGCAGGGCCTCGTAGTCGTTCTCTGAGAGGAACACGATGCCGCCGCTCACCGTCATCGCGCGAGCGCCCGCGATCTCAAGCTCGCCCTCGAAGGACAGCGAGCCCAAGTCGGCGTCGGGCTTGGGCGGGTCACTGAGATGGAGGCGCAACACACCCTCCAGCGGCGACTGGAGATCGTCCCGGTAGGCCGCGAGGTCGTCGATCCGGAACTCGACGCGCTGCAGGCTGAACGGGAGTCCCACCGGCACGCCCAGGTGACGGTGAACCACGACGAACGCCGACTGACGCGCCGCCTCCACCATCGAGAACGGATCGTGATAGTGAATCCGCCGGTCAAACCACAGGCTGTGCGCACGCGGTACCTGCACGGCGAGCAGGTACTCACCCTCGCCGGCCTGCACCGAATCCGCCACGAACACCTCGCCCAGCGCCCGCCGGTGAGCGAGCTGGCGCGGCACCGTGCGGTCAAAGCGCAGCGCCGATGAGGCTTGTGTATTGGGGGTCCCGTTCACCGCGCACCGAGCTTATGCAGTCACACCGTCCGCGACCAAGAACCGCTGCGGGCGCTCGGCGAACGCGGGGTAGCGGTTGACCCAACGGCGGCGGGCTTCGCGTCCGGCCAGCACGCCGACTTCCGAGATGAGCGCCCGTCGTTCGCCGGGGCGCTGCACCCACAGCCGGCCCGACGTGGTGAGCACGCGCGCGGGTGTGAAGATCGTCCGTGGTCGCGAGCGATGACTGAGCAGCTCCACGAAGCGATCGGCCTCGCCCCGGGCGCAAAGCGCTCGGATGATCTCCGGGGCCACCCGCGGGATCGAACCGGCGGTGCCGAAATCGTTGCCCTGCCAGTAGTGCTCGGCGAACTCGCCGTCTCGCCACCGGCCCCAGCGTTTCAGCTCGCGGTCCAGTCCCCGCGGCGAGCCCTCTAGGCCGGTGAGGATCGCGGGCGCCAGGCGCTCGACCTGGCGGAAGGCATCGCCGATTCCGCGGCCCGCGGCCGGGTCCTTGAAGTGCCCGGCATCGCCCACCAGTACCCAGCCCGCTCCCGAGGCCTCGCGGAAGTAGCCGTCGAAGCGCACGATCCCGAAGATCTTGGCGGCCCGTCGCG
Organism: uncultured Solirubrobacterales bacterium; assembly: GCA_963813115.1. Taxonomy (GTDB): domain Bacteria; phylum Actinomycetota; class Thermoleophilia; order Solirubrobacterales; family Solirubrobacteraceae; genus Palsa-744. The sequence goes on along the minus strand of CAWEXS010000002.1, from coordinate 163,420 downwards.
AACCCTCGAGCGCTTCGGCGACCGGCTCGCAGCTGCACGCGTGATCCATGAAGCGCGCCTCCAGGTCGTGGCGGAAGCGCTCCCGCTCGCCCGCTTCGGGCGAGACGCCCACCATGTACAGACCGTCATCCGCCGGGTTGGCGATCACGAAGCGATCGCCCCAGCGATGGAACACGAACGTCGCCGCCGAGGTGAGCCGGGCGCCCTCGAAGTAGCTCCAGTAGTAGGCCCGCTGGTTCGGGACCACGTTGTAGCTGCGCGCCCCGCAGAGCCTCGCGATCGTCGAGCTGCGCCCGTCGGCCCCAACCACCAGGCGGGCGCCGAGCACTGACTCCGAGCCCCCGTGGGCGACGCGCAGGCCGACGACCCGACCGTCCCGCTCGACCAGCCCCACGGCCTTGGTGCCCATCAGGACCTCAGCGCCGCTCTCCGCGGCCGTGTCAGCCAGGATCTGATCCAGCACCACGCGACGGATGCACGCACCGCCGCCCACGTCCCCGGGGCGCTCGGGGATGTCCGCGATCACCCGGAAGTCCTCCAGGCGCGCGTCCACCCGCCGGGTGAAGGGCGCGCCGGTCGCGCGGATTCGATCCAGCACGCCGAGCCGATCCAGGAACGCCAGCGAGTCGGCCTGCTTCACGTGGGAGGAGAGCGTGCCGCGCGGAAACGTCGACTGCTCCACCACCGCCACGTTCAGGCCCGCCCTGGCAAGCAGGGCGCCCAGGGTCGCGCCCGCGCAGCGTGACCCTACGATCGCCACGTCGAAGCGCTTGGCGGCCGCCCGACCCCCGCTGCGGGCGCGCGGGGCGGTGGCGCTCATTCCCCGAGCCCGGTCACGATCGTCTCGAACAGGGCCGGCTCCTGGCCTTCCATGTAGAAGTGGCCGCCCGGCAGCTCGCGGTACTCGAAGCCCGCCCCGGTCTGCCTGCGCCAGCCTTCGACCTGCGCCCTCGACAAGGTTGCGTCCGCGTTGCCCGCGAGCGCCGTGATCGGCACCTGTAGCCGCGGTCCGGCGCTGAAGCTGTAGGCGGCTGCCAGCTCGATGTCCGCTCGCAGGATCGGGAGGAAATAGTCGAGCACGTCACGCGAGCCACACAGCGCCTCGGGCAGGCCCCCGTAGAGGGCGCCCACCTCTCTCAACAGCACCTCGTCGTCGTCGGGGACCGTGAAGTGCGGCGTGGCGTCCGGAGCGCCGCGGGCCGAGACGAACAGGTGGGCGGGACTCGCGCCACGACGCTGAAGCTCGCGCGTCACCTCGAAGGCGAGCGTCGCGCCGAGGCTATGCCCGAACAACGCCAGGGGACCTTCGATCGTCGCGTCGAGCGCCGTCGCGAACTCGTCGACCAACGACTCCCAGTCGCACGCGAACGGCTCGTGCACCCGTGTGGCCCGCCCGGGCAGCGTCACGCTCCACAGCTCCACGTCCGGCGCCAGCGCCGGGCCCCAGCGACCGAACGACAGCGCGCTGCCGCCCGCGTGGTGAAAGCACACCAGCGTCACCCGTGCCGTCGGCTGGCGTACATGGCACGCGATCGGCACCCCGCGCGATGCCAGCGCCCTCACCGAGCTACCTCCCGGCGAGGGCGCCCGTCCTGCATCGCCTCGGCGATCACGCCCGCCAGGTCGGCCAACGTGGCCCCTCCCAGCAGAACCGCCAGTGGCACCGTCACGCCGAGGTCTCGTTCCACCTGGTTCTTCAACTCCACGATCGTCAGCGACTCGAGCCCAAGCAGCTCCAGCGGACGATCGCGCGGCACCTCCGCGAGATCCTCAAAGCCCGCCGCCGCGGAGATCTGCTCGCCCAGGTAGAGAACCAGCGCGTCGATCCGCTCCGGTGAGGGCGGGCCGTCCGCCTGCCCGGGGTCTTCCTCCGGCGGCTGCCCGGCGGCCCCGTCCAGCTCCTCGCGCAGGCGAGTCGTGCCCGCGCGCTCGCTCGGGTCGGCCACGCCTGCGAGCCAGTGGCGTCGGCGCTGCCAGGGATAGGTGGGCAGCGCCACCGGCGTGCGCGAGGGGGTCGCCACCGAGTCCCAGCGGATCTCAAGACCCGCCCGGTAGAGGTCTGAGAGCGAGCGCCCGAGCGAGGACATCGCCGGCTGTTCGCGGCGCAGGGTGCTCACCAGCGTGTGCTCCACCTCCAGCTCCTCGAGCGTCTCGCCGATGTCGCGCAGGAGCACCGGGTGGGGGGCAAGCTCCACGAAGATCGACACCCCGTCCTCGGCCAGCGCGGCGATCGCGGAGCGGAAGCGAACCGCATCACGCAGGTTGCGCCCCCAGTGCGCGCCGTCCAGTTCGCCGGTGCTCACGCGCCCGCCCGTGACCGTCGAGTACAGCGCGATGTCGGCCTCGCGCATCTGTAGATGCGCCACGTTCTGCGCCAGCTCCTCCCCGCAGCCCTCCAGCAGTGGGCTATGGAACGCGTACTCCACCGGGAGCGCGCGTAGTTTCGCGCCCTCCGCCGCGGCCGCCTCAAGCACGGCGTCGAGGTCCGGCTTGGCGCCCGCCAGCACCGTCGAGCGGGGACCGTTGATCGCGGCGATGTCCACGCGACCCGGCACCCGCTCCAGCAGCGTCCGCACCTCCGCCTCTCCCAGCGCGACGCTGGCCATCGCGCCACCGCGCGCCGCCCGCTCGATGATGCGTGCCCGATGCAGCAACAGCTCAAGCGCCTGGCTGCGGTCAAGCGCGCCGCTTGCGCAACAGGCCACCACCTCACCCATGCTGTGGCCGGTGACCGCGTAGGGACGGATCCCCCAGTAGTGAAGCAGCGCCGCGAGTCCCAGCTGTAGCGCCCCGATCGAGAGCTGAGCTACCTCGGTCTCGTGCAGGCGGTTCTCACCCTCCGGCGCCTGTAGCTGCTCAATGATCGACCACCCCGCCAGCTCCCGGATCACGGCGTCGCAGGCCTCCAGCTCCTCGCGCACCACGGGCTCGCCGGCCAACAGCTCGCGGCCCATTCCCGCCCACTGCGCACCCTGCCCGCTGAAGATGAACGCGACCCGCCGACGGCTGACGGGGGTCGGCCGCACCGGCCACCGCGCCGCGGCCCGCAGCTCGCCCACCAGCTCCTCGCGATTCTCGCCGAGCACGCACAGCCGGTAGGGGTGGTGCGTGCGCTGAACCCCGGCCGCCGCGCACACGTCGGCGACCCCCGGCGGATCCAGCTGCGACAGCCGCTCGGCATAGGCGTGCGCCAGCTCGCCGAGCGCCCCCTCGCTGCGTGCCGAGAGCGCGAGCAAGAGCGGTCGTGGTTTCCCGCCCGGTATGGGCTGCTCCGGCGCCGGCTTGAGCGACTCCGTGCTCGGGGTGGGCGGGGATGCTGTGACGATCTCCGGTCCGGGTGCGGGCTCGGGCGCTGCAACGGCCTGCGGTAGCGGGGCGGCCTCCAGCACCACGTGCGCGTTGGTCCCGCCGAAGCCGAAGGAGCTGACGCCCGCGAGCGGCCGTGTCGCGGTGGCGGGAAGCGGCGTGGGCTGTGTGGGGACCGTCAAGCGCGTGCCCTCCAGGTCGATCTCGGAGTTCAGGCGCTCAAGGTTCAGGTGGGGCGGGATCTCGTCGTGCTCCAGGATCAGCAGCGCCTTGACCAGGCCCGCGATGCCCGCCGCCGCCTCGAGGTGCCCCAGATTTGTCTTGACCGAGCCCAGCGCGCACGGCACCTTCCCCTGACCGTAGACGTCGCACAGGGCCTCGACCTCGATCGGGTCGCCCAGGGGCGTGCCCGTGCCGTGCGCCTCTACGTACACCACGTCGGCCGGATCGGCGCCCGCGTCGGTGAGCGCACGGCGAATCACCTCGACCTGCGCGCGCGGGTTCGGCGCCGTCAGCCCGTTGGTGCGGCCGTCCTGGTTGACCGCGCTGCCGCGGATCAGCGCCCGCACCCGCCGATCTTCGCTGCGTGCGTCGCAGGCGCGCTGGAGCAACAGCATGCCGCAGCCCTCGCCGCGCACAATGCCGTCGGCCGCCGCATCGAACGTGCGGCAGCGCCCCGCGGGCGAAAGCGGCAGCACCTTTTCGGTGACCAGCGTCGACAGCGGCGAGAGGATCAGGTTCACCCCGCCGACCAGCGCGAGGTCGCATTCGCCGTCGCGCAGCGCGCGGCAGGCGAGATGCACCGCCACCAGTGAGGAGGAGCACGCCGTGTCGATCGCCAGGCTCGGCCCGTGCAGGTCCAGCAGGTAGGAGATGCGGTTGGCCGCGATGCTGTGCGCGGCGCCCGGGGCGGTGTAGACCGTGGCCTCGCCTGGGTTGGCGAGCTGCAAGGACATGTAGTCGCTGCCGTAGAGGCCGATGTAGACCCCCGTGTTGGCGTGTCTCAGGCGCTCCGCCGGGAGCCCCGAGCCCTCGATCGCCTCCCACGCGACCTCCAACAGCAGCCGCTGCTGGGGATCCATGCGTTCGGCCTCGCCGTCGCCGATCCCGAAGAACCCCGCATCGAAGCCGTCGACCGCCGAGAGCAGCCCCGCCTGGTGACCGCCCGGGCCCGACTCGGCGCGGGAGTCGCGACGCCCGTCGGGATTGGTGAGCAGCGGGGACACGGCATCCCTGCCCTCGCGCAGCAGCCGCCAGAACGCATCCGCGTCGCCGACGTCGCCCGGCAGTCGCAAGCCGACGCCCAACACCGCTATCGGTTCGTGGCGCTCGCGCTGGGCCGCCTCAAGGCGCGCGCGCGTGACCCGCAGCTGGCGCAGCGCGTCCTCCAGCAGCTCCCGCGGACCGGTCGCGCTCGGCGTGCTCATCCGCCCTGCCGACCGGAGTGAAGCTGTAGCTCACTGGACACGAGCGCGGCCAACTCACGCTCGTCGAGGCTTGAGAGATCGTCGTTCCCCACGGCGATCCCGTCCCCCTCGGCAGACGTCGCATCCTCATCATCCTCCGCAGTCCGTACGCGCTCGGCGTCGGGCGCCAGCCGCCCCAGCAGCCCTTCCGCCAGCGAGTCCACGGTTGGGTGCGCAAACAGCAGCGCCGCCGAGAGGCGCGTGTCGAGAGCCACTTCCAGGCGGTCGCGCAGCTCGATCGCCATCAGCGAGTCAAAGCCCAGCGTCTGGAACGGGGCGTCCACGTCCACCTCGCCGACCTTGATACGCAGCACTCCCGCCACCTCCTCAGCCAGGAACCTGCCCAGCGCCTGCTCGCGCTCCGTCGCCGAGGCGATCTTCAACACCGCGTCGCGCGCCGCACCTCGCGCGGCGCCCCCGTCGGCCTGCGCCGGGGCAAGCTCACCGATTAGTTCTCGGGCCACGGGCCCCACCGCCGAGCGTCCCGCCGCGCTCCAGTCGAACGCCGTCGCCGCGACCTGAGCCGCGCCGCCGTCCAGCGCCTGCTCGAAAAGCTCCAGTGCTACCGCCGCATCCAGTGGGGGCACGCCGCGCGCGGCGAGTCGCTCGACGCCCTGAGCCTCGACCGCGAGCCCCGAACCCGCCCACGGGCCCCAGTCGATGCTGACCGCCGCCAGGCCCAGTGCTGCACGGTGAGCCGCCAGCGAGTCAAGGAAAGCATTTGCGGCGGCGTAAGCTGCCTGCCCCGGCGAACCCAGCAGGCCCGCCAGCGAGGAGAACAGCACGAACTGCTCGATCGGCTGATCGCGCGTCAGGCGGTGCAGGTTCCAGGCGCCCAGCGCCTTGCCCGCGAACGCCGCCTCGAGCCGCTCCGCCTCAAGCGTTGAGATCAGCCCGTCCTCGAGGACGCCCGCCGCGTGCACCACGCCGCCCAGCGGCTCGCTCCCGCCCGGCCCCGCCAGAGCCGCCGCGAGGGCCGTCGCGTTCGCCACGTCCACCAGCTCCACGCGCACCTGCACCCCCGCCGCCCGCAAGCGCTGTAGCTCGCGCTCGGCCTCCGGAGAGGGCGCGCTACGACCGATCAGAAGCAGATGCCGCGCGCCGCGGGCCGCCAGCCGGTCGGCGAGCAGCAGCCCCAGCGTCCCCAGACCGCCCGTCACCACGTAGGTGCGATCCGAACGCAGGCGCAGCGCCGGGCTACCCGGCCGCGCCGCGACCGTCACCAGCCGCGGGGTCTGTAGCTCCTCGCCCCGCACCCGCAGCTGCCGGGGAGCGTCCGGGTTGCGCAGAACCTCGCCCACCGCGTCCAGCTCCCGCTCAGCGACCGGCCAGCGCAGGTCCACCATCGAGCAGCCGATTTCCGGCAGCTCGCCGTCGATCACCCGTCCCAGACCCCACAGCGAGGAGCCCGCCAGCAGCGCGGGGCTCGGCGCCGAGTCACCCTGGGTCGCCGCGGTCAGCAGCCACAGGCGTGGCTGCTCGGCCGAGCTGGAGCGGTCCAGCAGAGCCTGCGTGAGTCGCAGCGTGCGGGCGGCCGTCTCGTGCAGGGCCGGTGCATCCGGATCGCCCGCGTCCATCGTGAGGGCCCGCGCGTCGATCACGCCCCGCAGCTCCCCGCGGTCGCCTTCGGCCTCCGCCAGCAGTGAGGCATATGGAGCTTCGACGCCCGGCTCGAGCAGCCGCTCCCGCTCGCCCTCACTGCGATCGCTCACCGCCAGCAGGCAGCGCGCGCCGCCGGTCGAGAGTCTGCGCTGTAGCGCTCGCGCTACGCCGAGCCGATCCGCGAGCAGCAGCCAATTGCCACCCGTAGTTGCGCCCGCCGTGGGCTGCGTCGCATTCCAGTCGATCCGATAGAGCCGCCCCTCCTCGACGCGTCGGCGCCGCGCCGCCAGGCGTATCCGCAGCCCACCCGCCCACAGGACCGGGCTGCCCGCATCGTCGAGCACCGTGATCTCGGCGATCACGTCGCGCTCCTGCACCTCGATCACCCGCGCCCGACACCATCCCTGCGTCAGCGGCTGGCGGTCGCGTCGCAGCCACAGCCGCTCCACTCCCACCGGCAGCGCCAGCGCGGCGCTCGCGATCTCCCGGCGCGCCGCCGCGGCCACCGCGTGCAGGGCGGCGTCGAGCAACGCCGGGTGCAGTGGCGCTCGACCGCTCCCGAGCCCCTCGGGTAGGCGTAGGCGAGCCAGGGCCTCCCCCGGCGCCACGCTCAGCTCCTGAAGACCCCGGAAGCGGGGGCCGTAGGCAAGCCCGGCCCGCTCCAGCTCCGCGTAGAGATCCGCGACCGACATATCGGTGTCGCATCTCTCGCTCAACTTCTCAAGGCTCAGCTCGGGCGGGGCCTCTCCCGGCAGGGCGCCACGCACGACGCCGTGGGCGTGAGCGAGCGCCAGCCTGCCCGACGCACGCGAGCAGATGTCAAAGCGCCGCTCGCCCTCGTGTGGCGGGTGCAGCCCCGGCTCGCCCTCCTCCGGGCGGTGCAGCCCCAGCTGTAGCTCGGCGCGCTCCTCGACGTCGACCGCGAACGGGTGTGCGAACACCACGTCCTCCATCACCAGCTCGGTGCTCCCAGTGGACTCCCCGACTGCCTCCGCGACCGCGCCAAGCCAGTAGGCACCCGGCACCAGTGGGGTCCCGTCGACCGCGTGATCGGCCAGCTCCGGTGCGGCTCGAACGTTGAGGTCCAGCCGCCAGAGCCGCAGCGAGGGCACCGCGCCAACCCAGATCGAATCGCCCAGCACACCGCCCGCCGCAGCGCCCGGCACACCGTCGAGCACACCGCCCAGCACACCGTCCGCCCGCTTGCTCGCGCTCGCCCCGTTGGCGCGCGCGGCGCCGCTCGCCCGCTCCGCCGTACCCGGTCCCGCCGTGCCCGGTCCCGGCAGCGGGAACCGCTGGTGCTCCCAGCCGTGTGGCGGCAGCTCGACGTGCCCCGCGCCTCGCGGGTGCAGCGCATCCCAGTCGAGCTTCACCCCGAGCGTGTGCAGCTCCCCCCCGCCGCCAGCATGCCCCGCAGCTCGTCCTCGTCGCGGCGCATCGACGCGAGGATCGCGACCTCACGCTCGTTCTCCGCCGCGGTCTCCGCCACCGAGCGGGTGAGGATCGGGTGTGGCGCCACCTCCAGGAACGCGCCGTGCCCGTCGTCGAGCAGACGCTGAATCGCGGGCGCAAACAGCACCGGGCGGCGCAGGTTCGCGACCCAGTAGTCGGGCCCCAGCTCGGCACCCGAGATCGGCTCGCCGCTCACCGTCGAGTAGATCGGAGTGCGCGCCTGCACCGGCGCCAGGCCCTCCAGGGCTGCGCGCAGCGGTCCCCGCAGCGGCTCCACCTCGGCGCTGTGGGCCGGGAACCCGACCGCGATCCTGCGCGCGAAGACCCCGCGCCCCGACAGCAGCTCAAGCATCGCGTCGAGCGCCCGAGCGCTCCCCGAGAGCACCGTCGCGCGCGGTCCGTTGGCCGCCGCCACCGACAGCTCGCGCTCGCCGTCACCGGCCGGCGCGCAGGTCTCGTCGATCAGAGCCTGCGCCTCCGCCACGCCCAGCTCGACCAGCGCGAGACCGCCGCGCCCGGTGATGGTCTGGAGCAGGCGACTGCGCTCGCACGCGATCTGTGCGGCTTCGTCGAGGGAGATCGCGCCCGCCACGTGAGCCGCCGCGATCTCCCCCATGCTGTGTCCCACCACAGCGGCCCACTCAAGGCCCCAGCCACGCCATGTTTCCGCAAGCGCCACCTGCATTGCAAATAGGGCCGGCTGCACCACGGCCGTGCGCTCGACCGCCAGGCCGTCGCCGTCGTTCCACAAGGAGTCGCCCAGTCGGCGCGCGATTGCGTCGTCGCAGCGTCGGATCGCCGCCGCGAACGCGGGCACCCGCTTCGCCAGTCGCGCGCCCATGCCCGCCCACTGCGATCCCTGGCCCGGGAACACCAGCACCAGACGCGGCGCCCGTCGTCCCAGCCGCCGCGGCCCCCGCAACTCCGGCGCCGGAGCGCCGGTCGCGAGCGCGTTCATGCCCGCCGCCAGCTCCGTCGCGCTCGCCGCCACGATCGCGGCGCGGTGCTCGTGGTGATCGCTGCGCAGCGCCGCCGCGGCCGACGCCCCGGCGAGCCAGCCCGGATCCGCGGCGTGAGCGCTCGCCGTGCGCGCCCAGGCAGCCGCCCGGCGGGCGAGCTGGGAGGCCGAGCGCGCCGAGATCGGGACGAGGCTCGGGATCTCCTCCTCTGGGGCCTCTTCCTGTGTGGGATTCTCCTGCGCGGGAGCCCTCTGGGTGGCCGCCGTCGCCGGGGCCTCTGCCGTCGTGCGGGTTTCGGCCGTCGCGGGGTTCTCGCTCTGTGCGCGGGTCGCGGCCTGCGCATCCACCGCTGAGAGCACCAGATGGCAGTTGGTCCCGCCGAAGCCGAAGGAGCTGACCCCGGCCAGCCCCGGACGGCCGCGATCCGGCCAGCGCTCCAGCTCGCGCTGCACGACGATCGGCGCCCGGTCGAGCCCCAGCATCGGGTTTGCCCGCTCGAAGTTGATGCTCGCCGGCAGCTCGCCCCGGTGCAGGGCCAGCGCCGTCTTGATCAGTCCCGTCACGCCCGCGGCGGCCTCCAGATGGCCGATGTTCGACTTCGCCGAGCCGATGCGCAACGGTTCGTCCGCCGCTCGGTGCGGGCCGAGCACGGTCGCGAGCGCGGCCACCTCGATCGGGTCGCCGACCGCCGTGCCGGTCCCGTGGGCCTCCACGTAATCGACGGCGCCGGGGTCCACGCCGGCCGCATCGTAGGCGGCGTGCAGGACCCCCTCCTGGGCGGGACGGTTCGGCGCGGTCAGCCCGTTGGTGCGGCCGTCCTGGTTGACCGCCCCTCCCCTGATCAGCGCGTAGATGCGGTCGCCGTCGGCGAGCGCCCGCGCAAGCGGCTTGAGCACCACCATGCCTGAGCCCTCGCTGCGGACGTAGCCGTCCGCGCGGTGGTCGAAGGGCTTGCAGCGCCCGTCCGGCGCCATCAGGCCACCCTTGCTGAAGGACATAGCGATCCCCGGGCTGGTGATCACGTTCACGCCCCCCGCGAGCGCGAGGTCGGCCTCGCCGACGCGCAGCGCCTGGCAGGCCATGTGGGTCGCCACCAGCGAAGAGGAGCATGCGCTGTCGATCACCATGCTGGGGCCGCGCAGGTCCAGGCAGTAGGACAGCCGGTTGGCCACGATGCTGAGCGCCCCCCCGGTGCCGTCGTACGGTTCGGGGTCGACCGTCGTGCGCGCGAGCGCCGTGCCGTGGTCGTAGGTCGACACGCCCACAAACACCCCCGTCCTGGAGCCCGCCAGCCGCTTTGCCGCGATCCCTGCGTCCTCGATCGCCTCCCAGGCGACCTCGAGCACGAGGCGCTGCTGGGGGTCCATGCGCGCCGCCTCACGTCGGGAGATGCGGAAGTGATCCGCGTCGAAGCCCTCGATGTCGTCCAGGAAGCCGCCCCAGCGGGTGTTCATCTTGCCCGGCGTCGAGGGGTCCGGGTCGTACAGCTCATCGGCGTCCCAGCGGTTCGGCGGGATCGTGCGGATCGCATCGGTCCCATCGCGCAGCAGCTGCCAGAAGCCGTCCGGGCCGCTCGCCCCCGGGAGCCGACAGCCGATGCCGACGATCGCGATGGGCATCTGCCCCATCAGCCCCCCTCCGCGTGTGCGCTGATCGGGCTCAAGGCTCAAGTCGTGACCTGCGCCTCGTGGGCGATGAACGCGGCCGTCGTGTCGATCGTCGGGTAGTCGAAGATGAGCGTCGGCGGCAACGTCATCCCGGTCCATCGCTGTAGCTCGTCGGACAGCTCCACCGCCTGCACCGAGGAGAGCCCGAGATCCACGAACGGGGCGTCCAGCGGGATGCTCGCCGCGTCGACCCGCAGCGTCTCGGCGAGCCGGTCGAGCAGCCAGTCGACCACCGCGTCGGGATCGCCCGCCAGCCGGTGGCTGGGCGGGGCCGCCACGGGCAACAGCCGACCCGCTTCCCACGCCGCCCGACAGGCGCTGCGCTGGAGCTTGCCACTGGAGGTCTTCGGCACCGACTGCGCCGCGACCAGCATCACCTCGCCCAGCTGTAGGCCGTGTCGGGAGGCCACCGCGGCGCGCACCGCGCGCTCCACCTCGATCGGGTCCGCCACCGCGTCCTGCTTCAGCTCGGCGACGAGGATCACGCGCTCCGCGCCGTTGTGCCCGTCTGCGAACGCCGCGCTACAGCCGTGTCGCAGCGCCGTGTGGGCCGCCTGGGCGCTCGCCTCGATGTCCTGCGGGTAGTGGTTGCGTCCGTCGACGATGATCAGGTCCTTCAGGCGGCCCGTCACGTACAGCTCGCCCTCGTGCACCGCGCCCAGGTCGCCGGTGCGCAGGAACGGCCCGTCGGTCTCGTCCTGCGCGAGCCGCGCCTCGAAGGTCTCGCGACTCTGCTCCGAGTTTCCCCAGTAGCCACGCGCCACGTCCGGCCCGGCCAGCCAGATCTCGCCGATCTTTCCGGGCTCGACCAGCTCCCGCGAGCGGGGATCGACGATCTCCAGACGGCGGTGCATGCTCGGCTTGCCCGAGCCGATCAGCTCGTGCTCGCCGCCGGGCAGCAGGCGCCCCTCCTGTAGGGCGTCGGCCTGAACGCGCAACCTGGCGGCGCCCGTGCCCGGCCGGGGGCCGGTCACGATCAGCGTGCTCTCGGCGAGCCCGTAGCAGGGGAACCATGCGCTGGGGTCAAAGCCGCAGGGGCCAAACGCCTCCGCGAACGCATCGAGCGTCGCGGCACGGACCGGCTCGGCGCCGTTGAACGCCAGGCGCCAGCAGCTCAGGTCCAGCTCGGCGCGTTCCTCGGGGCGGATTCGGCGCACGCACAGCTCGTAGGCGAAGTTGGGCCCGCCGCTGTAGCCGGCGCGGTAGTGCGAGATCGCCTTCAGCCAGCGAACCGGGCGCTGCACGAAGGCCAGCGGCGACATCAGCACCGTTTCGCCCGCCGCGTAGATCGTCTGCACCACATAGCCGATCAGCCCCATGTCGTGGTAGAGCGGGAGCCAGCCCACCCCCCGTTCGCCGCGGGGGTCACCGAAGGAGGCAAAGATCAGCCGCTCGTTTGCCAGCAGCGCGTCGTGCGTGACCACCACGCCCTTGGGCATCGACGTCGAGCCCGAGGTGTACTGGAGGAAGGAGATGTGATCGGGGCGTATCGCCGGCGCCCGAAAGTCGTCCGCCGCCGAGCTGTCCACCTCATCGATCTCGATCCAGGGCAGCGGTTTCAGGTCGGGCAGCGTGTCGTGGATCGCCTGGCGCAGGTCCACCGGGCTGCCGAGCACGACCTGCGCGCCGCTGTCCTGAACGATCGCGCGCAGCGTGTCGATGCGTGCCTGTGACTGCAGGGGGAAGGGGGGATAGGCGGGAACCGCTATCACCCGCGCGTGCTGACAGGCCATGAACGCGAGAATGAAGTCGATGCTGTCCCAGGTCATGATCAGGGCGCGGTCTCCCGGCTCGCAGACGGACTGCAGGTGCGCACCGAGCGCGCGTGCCTGGAGATCAAGCTCGGCGTAGGTGAGTGAGCGCGTGACCGTCTCACCGTCGGCCAAATACCGGTAAACCCGCTCGGCGCCGTGCGCTTCGGCCTGTGTGCTCAACAACTCCGAGACGGTCGACCACTCAGGGCCCTTGGTCTCGACGGTTCGACTGACTGTGTGTGGGGTCTCTGATACTCGGCTCATGCTCAAAAAGTTAAGGCATGAGGGCGCCAATCACCACTATTAGTCCGGGGTTTTTCGCACTGTTATCTGCGAATTGTCCCTACGTAGGGACAATTGACTCTGGGTCACTCAGACGGTTCTCATCTAGGATGAGATTCACATGTTTGGCGACCTCGGAGAGAAGTGATGATCGAGCAGATTTTGCCTGGTGAGGCGGTCGCGGTCGACACCCGTGAGGATTGGCTTGAAGACCCGCTTTCCTCTGATGAGGAGCTGGCTTTGGGGAATGCGGTGGAGCGGCGACGGCGCGAGTTCACTACTGCGCGGAGTTGTGCGCGGCACGCGCTGGAGGGTCTCGGTCGGGCACCGTCCTCGATCCCGGTTGGCAATAGGGGAGAGCCGCTCTGGCCGCCGGGCGTGGTTGGCAGTATCACTCACTGCACCGGCTACCGGGGATGTGCGGTCGCGCGCACGGCCGACATTGTCACACTTGGCATCGACGCCGAGCCGCACGCGCCGCTGCCGGATGGTGTCATCAATCAGATCGCGCTGCCGCGAGAGCGGGTGTGGCTGGCGGAGCTGATGCGCGAGCAGCCCGCGATCTGCTGGGATCGGCTGCTGTTCAGTGCAAAGGAGGCCGTGTACAAGGCGTGGTTTCCGCTCACCCGCAGGTGGCTGGGTTTCAAGGACGCCACGATCACCCTCGATCTTTCGCGGCGAAGCTTTCACGTCAACGTGCTGGTCGCGGCGGTCGCGCTCGACGGGAGCACGCTCGCAACGATCGATGGGCGCTGGCTGATCCGAGACGGGCTGGTGCTGACTGCGGTGGCGCGCGCCCAGGAGTGACATCTCACCTGCCGATGTCTCGGTGCGGCTTGCTCTGCGCGTGCGCGCCCACCACGTACTTGCGGGGACAGCCCGTGACGGTGACTCGCGCGGCGTGTTCGACCCGCGCGCCGTTCTGGCCCGTGATCTTGTAGGGCAGTCCGAGCCCTTCGGCGCAGAGGCTGCCGTGAGCCGCCAGGATCGAGTGCGGTCCCCGCGGCAGGTTCAGCTCGAAGGAGGTGATCGGCACGTCCGGCACCGCGGCGAAGGAACTCCGGATGATCCCGCTGTTGGAGAGCTGCAGCAGCCCCGTCAGGTTGAGCGAAACCCCCTGGCCCTGGAGCACCATCCTGAGATCCGGGAATGAGAGGCGGCCATGGGAGACGAGGTAGATCGGTCCCGTCAGCGGCGCGGCGAGCACCGGGGTGCTGACGGTGCTCGCTCCCACCAGCGAGCCGCTCGGGCAGCCGGCCGGATTGGCCCGGAAGCGTGCGATCGGGCAGGCCTGCTGGATCGTGCTCAGCCGCGCCAGCAGGTGCTTCGGCAGCACCACGCTGACGTCGCCGATGTTCGCGTGGCGCCCGGCCGGGAACGCGACTTTCACGTCCAAGCCCGCGCCGTTGCCGCGCGAGCTTGACTTCGCCTGCGTTGAGGCCGTCAGCTTCGGCGCAAAGGGCAGGCTCCCACAGCCCCCGACCTGAAACGGGCTGGCGGCCGTCACGCTTGAGCCCTGGGCCGACCCGAGCGTCGCGGCGATCGTGCGCCGCACGCAGTCGGTGGGGTTGAAGATGAATCCCGGCCGATCGATTGTCAGGTTCACCGTGCGCACCCGCAGCGGAATCCCGCCGAGGATCTGCGGGATCGGGTCGGAGGCGATCGTCAGGTGCAGATCGTTCGGGTCCACCAGGATCCGGGCTCTGAGCACCAGCGTGCCCAGGTTGAACGGGCCCGCCGCCACCGGCACCACGATCGCCGCGCCGAAGGGCGCGCCCTCATAGGGTCCCGTCAGATAGATCGACCCGGAGAGGTACAGCGGCTCGGCACCCGAGCCCGCGGCCACCGTGGTGGTGCCGATCGAGGAGGCCTGCGGGCAGTCGCCCTGGGAGGCCTGCGGCTCGCCGCACACCGGCACCCGCGCGAGCATCCCCAGCAGCCCCTGGGGGAACCGCGCCGTGATCGTCGAGAGCGCCTGCTGGCCGTCTTCGCGGCTGACCGTGAGCGTCAACGGGCTGAAGCCTCCCGCCAGCGCTGAGGTGGTGCCCGCATTGAACGTGGGATTGAACGGCGCGCTCGCGGGACACGCCCCACCTCGGCCGTCGGCGTCGACGGTGAAGGCGGCGCTCATCGTGGCGCTCACGCCACCGTAGAATTCGCCCAGCGCCGTGGTCGTCGCCGGACCGCAGCTCCCGGGGTTCACCAATGCTGCCCCGGGGCCGCCGTTGAAGTGCAGGTGGATCGCGCTGAACGGCTGCTGTGGAGCCTGGTCGATGACGGTCGTCAACTGGCCCGTCTCGGGATCGGTGTGGACGTGGCCGACGAGCGGGAGCGTCACGCCGCTGCCCGCCGTGAGCACGAAGATCCGGTAGGCGTCCGTCGGCGTCGGCGTGCCCAGGTAGATCGAGCCGCTCAGCGATTCGGACAGCAACGGCGAGTCGATCGAGGCGCTCCCGATCCTCGCTCCGTTCGGGCAGCTCCTCGCGGCCAGCTGGCCATCGGTGCAGCCTTCAAGGCCGCCCGCGGCCGCCGGTGAGAGCGATGCGCCGCTCGGGAGCGTGAACGACATGTTGCGCATGAACGGCGTGCCCAACCCGTAGGGGTCATCGTTCTGGGGCACCTTCAGGTCGATGTCGTAGCCGGCCGGTGAGTCCGCGCGGGTGCTGTCCGGCTGGACCGACAGCGTGGGATGGGCCCTCAGGCGCTCGCAGCCCGTCGGCGGCGGCTGGGTGGCGGATGCTTCGACGAACTGTCCCGGTCGTTCCCAGGAGTCGATCCGCACCTTCGTGGTCAGCGGCCCGCCGGAGCAGTCGCTTGGATTGGTCATGAACGGCGTTGGGGCCACCCCCGCGGGCGTTTCGCCCGACACGCTCGGCATGCCCACCCGGTCGGCGTCATGGCTGGGGTCCGCGGGCACGCCCCAGAGCGTCAGCGACGTCGCGACGAACGGGATCAGCGTCGAGAGATCCTTGATTTTTGCCGTCAGCGCATAGCTGCCGTCCCGGCGCACGTCGATATTGATGTCGAAGGAGAACAACAGCACCCACACCGCGATTGTCGCCAGGTGCCCGGCCTGCGGCGTCACGTTGTAGATCGGCAGCGGGCCCCTGGTGGTGCTGCCTTCGATGAAGAACGTCGGTTCGAGCACCCCGACCTGCGTCGCGGCCGCGCAGGTGACCGCCGCGAGGTCATAGGCGGAGCAGCGTGGGGCCGACCGGACGTTGCCCAGCAGGCCCGCTGGAAGTTCGACTTCCACGTCCTTGAGCTGTTCCACCGGAGCGCCTTCCGCGTTCGTGTTGAGGTTGAAGGAGGTCGTCACGTCCGCGTGGGCTCCCGCCTGGGTGCTCGACGCGCTTGCGGTGAGGCCGGACATGCCGAAGGATTCCCCGGCGGCGTGGGCCGGCGCAGGGGCGAGCAGCAGCAGCGCCGTCACGACCGCGCAGGCGAGCGGCGCCGGCCACTGACGCTTGAAGTGGAGGGTCCGGAAGCGGAGGGTTCGCGGAATCGCGGCTCGCAAGGCGGGCATTTGCATGGTGGTGCTCCGCGGGGTCGCGGCTCGCAGGGTGGCGGTCTGGCTCATGCGTGCCCTCTCCCGGCCTTGTGGCGATGGCTGCTCTTGGCCGCCGCCTGCTTCGTGGTCTTTTTGCCCCGCGTCTTCTTGACGGGCTTTGATTTCTTCTTCTTCTTCTTCTTCTTCTTCTTGGTCTGCTGTGTGGGCTTCTTGGTCGACTTCGACGTCGACTTGGGGGCCGGGGGCGGGGTCAGGTTGTCGCCTTCCTGGAGCAACACGCTCGCCGGGATCCCGAATGTGGGCGGTGGGCCTGAGGGATGGCAGTCCGTGCCGCTGCACTGCGGCGCCGGGGGCGGGGTGGGTTCCGGGAAGCCGCCGCCCACCCGCGCGTCATAGATGTCGAAGCTGCCGTCGGTGTCCTGGGCCACCAGGCCGACGTCGCTGTAGATGAACACGTCGTTGCCGCTCGGCGTCGTGCCCGAGAGGATCGTGGGGGTCGAGGTCTGTCCGTCGGAGATCAGCGAGACCTGTCCGTTCGCCCACTCGTAGACGTCGAGTCCCGAGACGAAGCGCTGTTTGTTGCGCGGAGCGGAGGTCGTGTTGATGTCTTCGGGGACCAGTGCTTCCTCGCTGTCGAAGAAGATCCGCGATCCATCCGCGCTCATCGTGACCGTGCCGTCGGGGGGACCGTAGCTGCCGCCACCCGAGCCCGACATGGTTGCGTTGCCCGTCGGCGCGATCCCGTGTGACGGGCAGGAGACGCAGGTCAGGGCGCCGCTGTCCGCGCTGTAGCGGTAGACCTCGAACAGTTCGCCCGGGTTCTGGCCGGTGAGGTTGGTGGCGGAGTCGAACACCAGCACGGAGCCGTCTGGGGTGGGCTGTGCCACCCGCAGATAGTCGGGCTCGACCACCAGCGGCCCGCCCTGCGAGGATTCACTCACCACCACATCCTTCTGGAGCAGCGTCGCGATGAAGCTCGTCAGTCCGCTGTGAGTGTCGTACACGTAGAGGTTGGGTTCCCCTTCGACGGGCTGCTGAGTGCGAGCGTTGGCGCCCGCCAGCACGCCGCCCGCGACGAAGTACACGTGCGAGCCGTCGTTGGATATCGCCGTCACCCCGTAGAGCTGACCATCCGTGCTGCCCGTGCCGGCCGAGATCGGCGTGACCTGCCGGCTTGAGGTGTTGAACGCGTACAGCTCCCGGTCGGTGAACGGATCGCCCCCCAGGCCCTCGTCGCTGGTGAACACGACGACCGACCCGTCTTCGGCGGCACCCTCATAGGTGGCCGAGCCGGCGGACTGCGGATCGTCGATCGGCACCGTCCGAGCGTTGTCTTCGCGCATGTAGAGGTGCGCCAGCGGCGGAGTGAACGAGTTGGGCAGCGGCACCTCGAAGAAGACCTTTGAGCCGTCGTTGGAGACCGCGTGGGTGGTGGTGCCCGATTCGCCGTCGGCGGGCAGGTAGCTGAAGTCCGGCGGTTCGCCGCGCTGGAGCGTGTAGCCGTTGCCGAGCAGCGCCCCTTCGGTGCCGATCAACGCGTCGCTGTCGTCGACGTTCACGAGGTGGGTTGCTGCTGTGGCCACGTCGCGGACATAGAGGTAGTCGTACACCTGGCTGCCGCCGCCTTCGGCCATCCCCGTCGCGTCGGGGGTGAGCGACTCTTCGGTGCTGAACGCGACGAAGTGCTCGTCTGGGGTCGCGTAGTCGAAGGTCACCTGGCGCGGGGCCGTGCCGCCCTGCGAGCCCTTGGAGATCCAGCTCACCTTGCCGTCGGGTCCGCGCATGTAGAGGTCCATGCCGCCGTGGTCCTCGTCGCCCGGGTCATACGACTGTTCGGTGAAGAAGATGCTCTTGGTCAGGTCGATCGACCACTGCATCGGCGCCTGGAATTCCAGGAACCGTGGCGTCGTCGTCGGGGTGGGGGTGAGCCCCGTGGTCTGCCAGCCCGTGGCGGTGCGCCGCGCCTGGTAAAGATTGAGGCTGCCCGACGTCGCGTCGCCAAGCGCCCCGAGGCTCTGCCAGTTGACGCTGTTGCCGTCTCGGGAGCTGACGGGATCGCCGAGTTCGACGCCGTTCTTGTCGACCGGCGAGACCAGCTCGTAGCCGCGGTTGTCCGGCAGCGCGCTCGCGCTTGTCGAGTACCCGAGCGCCGCCGTCGCCAGTAGGAGCGTCAGGGTCGCGATGATTCGCACGTTCACTGGATCATACCTTTCGAGCGTTTAGAACTGCTGGTCTCGTCGTTCCGAGCGTTCTCGTCATTCCGTCAGGCCCTACCGGCGATGCCCGGACGGGCAGGGCACGGTCGAGGGAGCCACCGCCTGGGTGCCGTCCTGAAAGCTCAGCCGCGCCATGAAACGGAATCCCGAGGGGTGACAGGTCCTGGGTATCAGCACGCCCGTCGGGCGGTAGGCGACGGTCTTGCCGTGGCGCCGCTCGTAGTAGGTGATGTGGCTGGGGCCCAGCGTGGTCTTCAGCCGCACGATCGAGGCGTTGGGCCCTTCCGGGACGGTCGGTAGGATCGGCAGCGCCACGCTGAGGTTCCCCCCGAAGGGCGCGTCGATCGGCAGCACCGCGCCGGGAAAGACCAGCTGTGTCGAGATCGGCGGTCTCCCGTCTGCGTAGAACAGCAACCCCAGATTGCCGTTCTTGACCGGTGAGGAGAGCAGCGTGAGGTCCGTGCGCTCACGGACGACCTGGGTGCCCAGCGGCACCTCCACCACTGCGCTGCCGTAGCCCATGTGGGAGTTAGCGGGGCAGCTCGCGGGCCCATTCTGTTCCAGGACGCGCTGCTCACACGTGTCAAAGCCGAGGCCGCTGGTGTCGACCCCGATGTCTTCGGGGTAGAGCAGTTCCATGGTGCGCAGCGGCGATGGAACCTGTCCGGGCGGCGCGTCGATGCGCAGGCCGAACGTGATCGTGGTGCCCGCCCCCAGCCGGTCCGGCGAGAACGTCGTGGTGAAGCGCACCTGCGGTGCGGTCGCGGTGAGGGCGGGCGTAACGGGTGCCGCTGCGGCGCTCGCGGCAGGCAGGCCGGCGGGGGATACGACAAGCGCGAGGGCCGCGCCCGCCAGGACGCGTGCGGAGATGAGGCTTGAGATTCGCACGGGACTAGTAGGTGAGCCTGCCGGTGCTCTGCACGGTCATTGTCCAGTTGTGGCGGTTCACCACTCCGTAGAGTCCACAGCTCCCTCGCGCATGCGCGTAGCGACCGGTGGCGCTGATCACCGTCATCGTCTCGCTGAAGCTGGAGAAGGCGCCGGAGCTGTGGAGGACCCCTTTGCCGCTCAGGGTGATCGAGCCACCGCCGCGGGGGTGAATCGTGGTTATCGAGGAGAGCCGCGCGGTGAGCTTGAAATGGGTGGCGACCGTGCCCGGAAGCTGCCCGGTGGCGGCGCCTTCCTCATAGATCACCGAGCCCGAGCTGTGGTTGAGGTGGAGCTTTGCCTTGTCTGCCACCGGCAGCACGGCCGCCGCGCTTGCCACGGGGGCCGCGAGCGCACGATCGGCGGGCGGCGCGGCGAGCCCGGCCGTTGCGGTGAACCCGGCCGCGGCCAGACCGACAGCGCTTAGCGCCGCGGCGAGGACCGAGCGTCGTGGCGTGTGCATCCGTGTGGCGGTCGACTTGAACGTTCGGACCATCGTCATCTATGGAACTCCTTCGACTCGTCTGGGGTGTCGTGTGTGACCTGGGGCAGCTCCTCCAGGCGGAGGGCCACTTCCAGCTCGGCCTGGCATCGGTTCAGTGGGTAGCCAAGTCGCTCCTCGATCGTGCGCAGGCGATTGCGCAGAGTGCCACGGTCAACCCCCAGTGCGCAAGCGGCTGCCTTCGCGTTGTGGTCGGCGGCGAAGTATGCCCGCACCGCCATGCGCAGTCCGACGCCCCCGTCGCGCTCCTCGCGAAACGGTGCGAGGTAGATCTCGACCAGGGACTTCGAGAGGGCTTCGTCCCCCAATGCGAGTGCCAACAGCCCAACCTCTGCGAAGCGTGTCAGGCGCTGGGGTCTGCGCAGTGCGACCAGCTGAGCGGCCTGGGCCTGGCGGTGCGTCAGGCGCCATCCCTCCGTGCCCCGGGCGGGCTCGCCCATGGCGAGTGAGACCCCTGTCAAGCGGTTGGGCTCCAGCTGCCGGCGCAGCTCCTCGATCGCCGGCTTGCGCTGACCCCCCAACCATGCCCAAACTGTTTCTGACCCGCCGGGCACCCGCAGCAGCGGGCGACCCAGACGTAGCGCCGACTCCTGGAGGACCTGTCCCGCCCCGGGCCCGGTGGCGATCAGGCCGACGTGCCAGGCGTCGAGTTCATAGCCCAACTCCGTGTTTTTCACCGCGCCGCCGGCGAGCAGTCTGCGCACCAGCTCCGCCAAGCGCTCGTCAGGCGAGCGGCGCCTGCGCTCCACGCCCACCAGGTCGTGTTCGAGGAAGTCCGCGACCACCGCCCGCAGTCGCTCCAGCACCTCCGCCTGAAGCTCCTCGGCCATCAGTGGCTCCACGGTGAAGTGGCGCGGCCGCGCCGCCGAGACCGTTCGCGCCCCTTCCAGTGACTGGACTGAATTCATATCCTGAACCATGCGTAAGATTTGAGCATCTGATAAGACTGTCCTTGAAGGTTCTAATTCTTGACTAGGTTCTTCAGGATAGAAATACCGGGTCCAATCGAGCCGAGCTTAATCTAATCTGATCGTTTATGGAGCTAAGCAGGACCACATACGCCGGGGCGGCGAGTATGAGGTCGCCGGTCAACTGGGCGCTTCTGGGGCTTGTCATCGAGCGCCCAAGCTATGGCTACGAGCTGGCCCAGCGCTTTGAGAGCGTCTATGGAGACGTGCTCCAGGTGAGCAGCGCCTCTCACATCTACACCGCTCTGAACGCGCTCCAGAGCAGGGCTTTCATCGAGGAGCTGCCCGGCCGGCGCACCCTCCAGGGTGGTCGCCAGCCCAAGCCCCACTACTGCGCCACCGAGCTTGGCGCACGCTGCTACCGCGAGCGCCTCGTGGCGCAGATGCACGAGGATCGCAGCCGCTCGCAGCTGTTCGTGCGACAGCTCGCCGTGTTCATCCGCGAGCCCCAGACCGCGCTTGAGGTGCTCGAACGCTACGAGCAGATGTGTCTGGAAGAGGCCAGCAGGACGCCGCTCTGCCCCCCCGGCGCCACCGCGGATCTCGGCAGCGCCGAGCTGGATTCCGCGGCCCTCGACGGCTCCGCGCGAGGTTTCGCGGGTGGCCCGGATCTCGTGAGCAGGCTGACCGCGGAGGAGAACCGCCTGGCGGCCGATGCCCGACTCTCATGGGTCGAATACGCCCGCCGCGAGTTCGGCGCGCTCGTCCGTGGGCGAGATGCACGACGATGAGCCTCCTGGCGTTCGATCGGGTCAGCAAGTGTCATCGGCTCGGGTTGCGCGAGCACGTCATCCTCCGCGACGTCTCGCTGGAGCTGGACACCGGGGAACTCGCGGTGGTGTGGGGAACGCGCCGTTCCGGTCGCTCCACACTGTTGCGCATCGCCGCCGGGGTCGAACGCCCCGACAGCGGTCGGGTGTGCTTCGAAGGGCGCGATCTCGCTACGGATGGCTGCGCCTTGATGGGGGAGGGCATCGGCTACTGCCGCAGACGCTTCGCGCCCACCGACGGGCCGGTCGTCTTCGACCACGTGATGGTCGGCCTGCTCGCGCGCGGGGTCTCGCGGTCGCAGGCCAAGCTGCGTGCCCACCGCGCGCTCGAGCGCACCGGCGCCGCGGACTATGCCGGGCTGGCCCCGATCGACCTTGACAGCGCCGAGGCCATGCGCGTCGCCATCGCCCGCGCGCTCGTCCTGTATCCCCGCCTGCTGGTCGTCGACGAGCCGACCAAGGGGGTGGACCTCTTGCAGCGCGACGAGATCCTGCTGCTGCTGCGCTCGTTTGCCGACGAGGGCATCGCGGTCCTGGCCAGCACTGGCGAGGGCACCGGGCTCTCGGGTGCGCATCGCCCGCTCTCGCTCGGTGACGGCGCGCTGCGCGGCAACCTGGCCCCCGGGCTCGCTCCGGTCGTGCAGCTGCGTTGCACGGCCGAGCTTCAGGCAAACGCGTGAACGGGTCTCAACCCGCGCATGCTTGAGCTGACCGGGGTGGTCAAGCGCTACCGTGGCGCCGTCGAGCAGGTGCGCGCCGTGGACGGCGTTGACCTCGCCATCGCCCCCGGGGAGCTGGTCGCCCTGCATGGACCCAGCGGCTCGGGCAAGACCAGCCTGCTGCTGTTGATCGCCGCGCTGCTCAAGCCCGAGGAGGGCACGATCCGCTACGCCGGGCGCGATCTCGCCGGTTTCTCCGAGACGGAGGTCTGCGACTACCTGCTCGGCGACGTCGGGTTCATCTACCAGAGCTTCCATCTCATGCCCCGCGTCTCGGCGCTGGAGAACGCCGCGCTCAAGCTCGTGCTGGGCGGACTCGGGGCGCGCCGCGCCCAGGCCCAGGCGCTCCCCTGGCTCGAGCGCGTCGGGCTTGGCGACCGGCTCGAGCACACCCCCGGGGAGCTGTCGGGGGGCGAGCGTCAGCGGGTGGCCATCGCGCGAGCGCTCGCCGGTGAGCCCAGCCTGATCCTCGCCGACGAGCCCACCGGCAATCTCGACAGCGTGGGCAGCCGGGAAATCGTCGAGCTGCTGCGCTCGATCGCACACGCGCGCGGCGCCGCGGTGCTGCTGGTCACCCACGACCCCGAGGCCGCCGCGCTGGCCGACCGGCGCTTGACGATGCGCGACGGGCGCCTCACCGACAGTGTGTACGAGCGGCCCGATCGGCAGGGCCCGCTCAGCGGGGATCTCTCCGCGTACTCATCGACCTTGGGCACGGGCGACGCTGGCGCGCTCTGAGTCTCTGGGAGGGCAGCCGGTGCTCAGGCCTTCTGAGCCCTTGCGGGCGCGGGCCCTGATGCGGCCGCGCGCGCTCATCTACTTCTATCGTCGGCGGCTGCGGGTACACACCGCGCAAGAGCTGCTCGCCGGTCTCGGCGTGGCCGTCGCCGTCGCGCTGGTGTTCGCGGTCACGCTGGCGGGCGCCAGCATCACGGGCTCCGCCGACGAAGTGGTCCATGCCGTGGTGGGCCCCGCGGACCTCCAGCTGCGGGACCGTGACGCCGACGGTTTCGACCAGCGGCTGGTGCGTCGCGTCGAACGCCTCCCCGGGGTCGCGCAGGCCGCGCCGCTGCTTGAGCAGACCGCGACGATCCGCGGGCCCCACGCTCGTCAGGTGACGGTCGACCTGGCCGGCACCAACGTCGCCCTGGCGCTGCTGGACGGATTGGCCCACACGCTCCCCGTCACCGCCCTCGCACCGGGGGGGATCGGTCTCAGCAGGCTCACCGCGGCGCGCCTGGGTGTGACAGGCCCGCGGGCGGGCGTCGCCGGTCGGGTACTGGTGAAGCTGCGCGGCGTGGCCACCTCGCTGAAGGTCTCCGCGGTGCTCGGTCACGAAACCTTCGGTGCGCTGGCGCACGCCTCGGTGGCCGTGATGCCACTCGGCCAGCTACAGGCCCTCGCCGGTCTGAAAGGGCGGATCACCCGCGTGCTCGTCGTTGCCCGGCCGGGGCAGGAGTCGGCGGTGGCCACGGAGCTGCGAGCGCTCGCCGGGGGGCGGCTCACGGTGGCGGGCGCCGATCAGGACATCGCGCTGCTGGGGCAGGCCCTGCATCCCAGCAATCAGGCGAACGCGCTATTTGCCTCGATCGCCGCGCTGCTCGGCTTCCTCTTTGCCTTCAACGCGATGCTGCTCACCGTGCCCGAGCGTCGCCAGGCGATCGCTGAGCTGCGTCTGATCGGCACCAAGCGCACCGCGATCGTGCAGATGGTGCTCTTCCAGGCTCTCTGTCTCGGCGTGCTCGCCTCGCTGGTCGGGCTGTGCGGCGGCTACCTGCTGTCGCTGGGAGTCTTTCGCCAGTCACCGGGGTATCTCGCGCACGCCTTCACGCTCGGCACCAGCACCGTGGTTGGTGTCGGGTCTGCGCTGCTGGCGCTCGCCGGTGGCGTGCTCGCCACCTGCCTGGCTTCGATCGTGCCGCTGCTGGACCTGCGTCGTGGGCGCACATTGGATGCCGTGGACCTTGAGGAGGGGGTGCCGGGCAACGCGCTCCCCGGGTCCACCCAATGGTTGTTGGCGTTCGTCGCCGGTGGGCTTGTGGTGTTCGCCACCTTGTTGCTGGTGCTGGCCCCCGCGGCCGTGGCCGCCGTCTGCATCGCCCTGGCGCTCGCCACGCCGCTGGCCGTGCCGTCGGTGTTCTCGGGTGTGCTGCGAGCTGCCTCTGCGCTCACGCGACGCCTCGGCGATCTCACCATCTTGCCGCTCGCGCTGGCGGCGCTGCGGGCGACCACGCTACGCTCGCTCGCGCTCGCCGCGACCGGCGCGGTTGCGATCTTCGGCAGTGTCGCGCTAGGTGGCGCTCGGGCCGACCTGCTGCGGGGCATCTCGGGCTACACCTCCCACTACGTGGGGGCCGCGGACCTCTGGATCGTCAACCCCGACGACAACCAGGCGATCAGCGATTTCGCGCCCCGCGACTACGCCACGCGCATCGGGCGCCTGCCGGCGGTGGCGGCCGTGCACAGCTTTCAGGGCAGCTTTCTCGACATCGGCAATCGTCGCGCCTGGATCATCGGCTGGCCCGCGGGGGCCCGCCTGAAACTGCTCGAAGATCAGGTGATCGACGGTCATTCCGACGTGGCGGTGACGCGCATCCGGGCCGGCGGGTGGATCACGGTCTCCCGCCAGCTCGCCGCCGAACACCACGTGGGGGTGGGGGGGACGTTGAGGTTGCCCACCCCCCGGGGCG
This sequence comes from uncultured Solirubrobacterales bacterium, assembly GCA_963813115.1. Lineage (GTDB taxonomy): Bacteria > Actinomycetota > Thermoleophilia > Solirubrobacterales > Solirubrobacteraceae > Palsa-744. Next base: position 138,629 of record CAWEXS010000002.1, on the reverse strand, counting down.
AGGTCGGCTACAGGATCGCGGCCACCACCACCAACTTTGGCTGGAGCCCGGGGGCGATCGTGATGAGCACCGCCGACTATGCCCGCGCCTGGGGCACCGCGGCGAACACCGCGCTCGGCGTGGATCTCCGCCCGGGCACGAACGCCGTCGCGGCGCGACGGGCGATCGAGGCGGAGCTGGGGCCCGGCAACGGGCTTGAAGTGCTGAGCGCCCAGGCACGGGCCCGGCGGATCGAGTCCACCGCGAGCGAAGGCCTGAGCAAGCTCGGGGAGATCGCCACGCTGCTCGTGCTCGCCGCCGTCTTCGCGATGGCCGCCGCGCTGGGGTCGAGCATCTGGCAGCGACGCGCCTCACTGGCCGGGCTACGCCTGGCGGGCGCCAAGCCTGCGCGTCTGCGGCGCATACTGGCGATGGAAGCCGCGCTGATGCTGAGCGCGGGCTGTTTGACCGGGGCGGTGGCCGGGATATACGGTCAGGTTGTGATCGACCGCTATCTCAGGCAGATCACCGGTTTCCCCGTTGCGCGCAGCGCAATCGCGCTGCGCCCGCTCGCGACACTCGCGCTGGTCATCGCCTGTGTGCTTGCGATCGTGCTCATCCCCGGCTGGCTGGCCTCGCGTGTCTCGCCCACACTCGCGCTCGATGAGTGACGGCGGCGTCTGCCTCGCGCCGCTGCCCGCCACCGCGCGCGGTGTGCTGGCCCCCCTGCTGGCCAACGCCCGGGCTGCACTCGCGCTGGTGGCGGCCAACGCCCGCTACTGGCCCACCGTCGCGCCGGTCGTGTGCGGCCAGCTGCGCCGCTGGGAGCGGCGCGCCCAGGCGATCGCGGACCCCGAACTGCGGGCGCTCGCGCTGGAGAAGCTGCGCGAGGAGCGCTTCAACTCCGAGGTGGCGGCCACGCTCGCGACGGTCGTCCCATTCGCGCACCGCCGCGTCGCGGTGGAGGCGATCGTGGCGTTGGAGGTGATGTACGACTACCTGGACGGGCTCACCGAGCAGCAGGTGCACGATCCGCTGCGCGACGGGCGGCGACTGTTCCTGGCGTTCACCGATGCCGTCACCCCGGATGCCGAGCTGAGCGGGGACTACTACCGGCATCGCCCCGGAGCGGACGACGGCGGCTATCTCGAAGATCTGGCGCGCGCCGTCAGGGCCGGGCTTCGGCGCCTGCCCGCTGCCGGTGGGGTCGCCGCAGTCGTGCAGCAGAGCGCGGCCCGTTGCGCCGAGGCACAGGTTCGTGCCCACGCCGCCCTGTTCGTGGGCGACGCCCAGCTACAGCAGTGGGCGCAAACCCAAGCCGTCCACTCGGGACTTCGCTGGCGCGAGTTTCTCGCCGGGGCCGAGGCCTCGGTGCTGGCCGTGCACGCACTGATCGCCGCCGCCGCCGACCCGCGCACGAGCAGCGCCCAGGCCGCTCTACTCGACACCGTGTACCTCTCGATCGCGGCCCTCGCCACGATCCTCGACAGTCTCGTCGACTACGAGCGCGACCGCGCCGCGGGCGAGTCCATCTACATCGATCGCTACGCCGATCGGGCTCTGCTTGCGCAGGGGCTCACGCGTGTCGTGCGGCACGCCACTTCGAACGCCCGCGGCCTGCCCCGCGCGGCCCATCACGCGATGACGATCGTCGGGGTCGTCGCCTACTACACCTCGGCTCCCACCGCCCGCAGCTCACTCGCCCGGCCGGTGGTCGCCGATCTCCACCGGCAGCTGCGACCCCTGATCGCCCCGACGCTCGCCGTCGTGCGTACCTGGCGTGCGGTCAAGCGCGTGCAGTCGCGATTGTCCCCGCGGGCCGGGCTGAGCTGAGAAACGACCGTTCGAGTGACAGGGACAAGCGTGTACTGTTCGATTCGATCGTTTTAGTCAAAACGGAGCCCCCGGGCGAGGTGAATCGCGATGGACCGATCGAACGAGCCAGTCCTCAGACGACCCGCAGCTCCGCACGCGATCCCGGTCCTGCTCGCGACCCTGATCCTCGTCCTCGTGGCCGGGATGCTCGCTCTGCGAATCTCGTCCGCCGTTGCTCACCTCGCCGTTGCTCACCCGGTCGCAGGCGCGCCCCGGGCGCAGGTCGCGCGCACCGTGAACGCCACCGACGTCGGTCATCTGCACTTCGTGCGCAACTCCGGGTCGCTGCTGATCGAGGAAGGCGTCGCCACGGGGACGCTGCCCGGCAACATGAAGGCCCGCTGTGACATTGGTCCCACCGTACGTGCCAGCTTCACGATCTACACCCGTTACGGGTCGATCCGGGGCAAGGGGACGGCCACCGCGCGGACCGCCGGCATCTATGAAACGTTCGCCGGCTCGCTCGTGGCCACCGGCGGCACCGGACGCTACGCCCATGCGCACGGGCACGCCGGTCTGTATGGCGTTTTCAACCGGCGGACCTACGCGCTGACCCTCCAGACCACCGGCCGGCTCTCCTACTGATTGCCTGCGCCGTGAAGTCACAGCGAGTCCCGTTCCGGGCCCGTGGCGCGCTGGTCCTCGCGATCCTCTGGGCATGTCTGCCGGGGGTGGCGCGGGCGACGCCGGTGGTGCGACTGCACGCCACCCTCACCCCCGAGCGTCTGGGGCACGCCACCACCGTGGGCTTCGGCTTCGAGGTCGTCGTGCCCATCGGTCAGGACCCCGTGCCCCTGACCCAGGTTGACGTGCGCTACCCGGCGCAGCTGGGGATCGCCACCAGTGGCCTGGGGGTCGCCACCTGCTCGGTGGCCACGTTGCAGGCCTCCGGCCCGAGGGCCTGTCCGGCCGAGTCGCTGATGGGACGCGGCAGCGCCCTGGCGGAGATCCCGCTGGGCCCCGGCGTGCTCAGCGAGCGGGCCGCCATCACGATCGTCAGGGGGCCGATCCAGGACGGGCGGGTCTCGCTGCTCTTCTACGCCGAGGGCGCCAAGACGGTCGACACCCAGGTCGTGTTCACCAGCCTGCTGCTGCCCGCGGCGGCTCCCTTCGGCGGGATGGTGAGCACCACGCTGCCCCCGATCCCGACGTTTCCCGAAGCGCTCGACGTGGCGCTGGTGCGGCTGCACTACACGCTCGGCCCCGGCGGGCTGGTCTACTACGAACGCGTCCACGGCAAGCTCGTTCCCTACCACCCCCAGGGGATCATGTTGCCCCGGACCTGTCCGCGGGGCGGCTTCCCCTTCGCCGCCTCATTCGTGTTTCTCGGCGGCGCGCATGCCAATGCCGGCACCAAGGTGCCCTGCCCGAGCCGATCTCGCGGCTGAGCGGGCAGGCAGCTCGGCCCCGCAAGGCGTGGAGCTGCGCGCGTGAGGCGCGCCCGCCTAAAGCGAGGGTCGCTCGGGTGCGCTGACCGCGAACACGATGTGCCGCCGCGCCACCGCCAGGAAGGGATGGTTCTCGATCTTGCCCCCGTCCAGCGGTTCCACGGTGACCTCCGTGAGCGTCAGGAACTCGCGCTCGGACGCGTTCAGCACGTCGGAGACCCGGCTGCGGTAACCGTCGCGCGCGAGCGTGATCAAACCCTCGATGCGGTGCCCGGTGGTCTCGATCAGGACCCGTTCGCGGCGGTGCTCGACGTTGCTGGTGTCCTCCCCGGGCGACTCGATGTCGGGCGGCTGCTCGCTCATGCGGCTCATTATCGTCGCCCGCGCCCCCGGCTGCGCTCAGCGCCGCAGCGCGTAGGTCCGATGCAGCGTCACCCGCCGCGCGGTCGGGCCGGCCGCGACGACGGTCAGCTTCCCCACGAGGCCCACGTGGCGGCCGAGCGCGCGGCGCAGGCGGCGTAGCGCGGAGGGCGCCAGGCGCAGCCGCACCCGGGTCATGTGCGCCACGCCGAGCGGGCGGGCGAGCGCCACCAACTTCACCGTGCGGCGTGGCCCCCGTGTGGAGAGGGTCGCGCTGAGCAGCACGTGGCAGCCTCGTTCGCAGCTAATCGCGAGCCCCAGCCCGCGGCGCGCGAGCACTCCGGCGCGGCGGGGCACGGAGAGGTGCAGCACCGGGGCCACGTCCAGCGGCGGTGGCCAGCTGCCCGGAGCCAGGCAGCCGCTGGGCGTCGGTGAATTGGGGGTGAAGCGCTGCACACGGTTGTTGTTGGTGTCCGCCACGTACACCGCGCCCGTGCAGTCGACGGTCACGGCGGTCGGTTGGGAGAACTGGCCCAGGCCCGCGCCGCGCGTCCCCCACTTGGCCAGGAAGTGCCCGCCTGAGTTGAACTCCTCCACGCGGTTGTTGCCGTTGTCGACCACGTACACATCGCCGCGCCCGTCGACCGCCACGCCGGTCGGTCCGCGCAGGCGCCCGTCGCGTCCCCCGCGCACGCCCCACTGGGTCAGCAGGGCGCCGTTGGCGCTGAACTTCTCGATCCGGTCATTGCCGAAGTCCGCCACGTAAACCTCGCCCTGGGCGTCGATCGCGATCGCACGGGGGCGTTCGAATTCGCCGGGCCCCGAGCCTGTGCTGCCGTCACCGCCGCCTCCGCCCCACTTCTGTAGCAGCGTGCCGTCGGGCGCGTAGACCAGCACGCGGTCGTTGTCGGTGTCCGCCACGTAGGCGTTGCCCGTGCCCGGCGCCACCGCCACGGCGCCGGGGTCGCTGAGGCTCACCCCACCGCCGACGCCGATTTCGGAGAGGAAGGTGTTGTCCCCCCAGAGCTTCACCACCCGCTGGTTGCCGGTGTCGGCCACGTACACGTAGCCCCGCGGGTCCACGCCGATGCCGCTCGGGCCGAGCAGCCCTTCGGTGAGGTCCCCGCGCACGTTCCAGCTTTCCAGGTAGGCCAGGCTGCCGGGGGCGAACAGCTCGATGCGGTGGTCTACGGTGTCCGACACCAGCAGCCGGCCCGTCGGGTCGGCTGCCAGCCCCGCGGGGGCCGTGAACTGCCCCGCTCCACGGCCCGGCACGCCCCAGCCGCGCAACAGCACCCCGTCGGTGGTGAACACCTGGATGCGGTCGTTGGCGGTGTCCGCCACGTAGGTGTCCCCGGCCGGATCGCTCGCCAGCGCCCGGGGATAATTGAGCTGTCCGGGCGCCGCGCCGAGCCCGCCCCAGGCCTGCACGAAGCTCAGCGTCGGCGAGAGCTTGACGATGCGGTGGTTGTTGTTGTCGGCCACGTAGGCGTTGCCCGCCGCGTCCAGCGTCACACCGTAGGGGAACGCAAACTGGCCGGGTCCCGCGCCGAGCGAGCCGACGGCGCCTGTGTAGATGCCGTTCGAGTCGAAGCGCTCGATGCGATGGTTGTCGTCGTCGGCCACCAGCACCGCGCCCGCGTTGGCCGCCAACCCCCGGGGCTGGTTGAGCTGGCCCGGGCCGCTGCCGGGCGAGCCCCACTGCATCGCTTCGGCGCCGTCGAGGTTGAAGCGCTCGATGCGGTCGTTGCCGGTGTCGGACACGTACACGTAGCCGCCGGCCACCGCGATCCCCCCGCCCGGCGGCTGGCTGGGGGTGGTGGAGGAGCCGAAGTGGAACTGTCCGAGGCCCGTGCCCGCGCTGCCCCAGGCGGTGATGAACGTGCCGTTGATGTCGAACTTCTGGATCCGGTTGTGACTGGAGTCGACCACGTAGACATTGCCCGCCGCGTCCGTCGCGATCCCTCCGATCGGGCCGAACTGGCCCGCGCCCGCGCCGTAGGAGCCCCATTGGCCCTCGAGCTGACCGGCGGCGTTGAACTTCCGCACCACAAAGCTCAGCTGGTCGGCCACGAACACGTCCCCCTGCGTGTCGACGGCCACGGCCTCGGGGAAGCGCAGCACTCCCTCGGCGCGGGTTCCGATCACCTGGGCCGAGGAGTAGGGGCAGCTTTCCGCGCCCGGGCACCCCGCGGCGTGTGCCGTGGGGGCCGGGACGGCGAGCGCGATCAGGGCGGCGAGGGCCGCCTTGAGGCTAGCCGACGCGATCAACGGCCGACGCAACGCGACTACGGGATGACGATGGTGAACGCGTACAGGCTCGAGAGGCTCGGCGTCGCGGATCCCGAGGTGTAGGTCTCGACCTCGACGGCGCTGGCCGGGCAATCGGGATGCTGGGCGTTGACGGCGATCAGGCCCGGGGCTCCGCTGGGGCTGTAGCTGATCTCGGGCGCTGCCACCGCGGCCTCTTCGGCGGCGTTGATGCCGGCCGCCGGGGTGACGCAGAACTTGCCGTCGCTCACCTCGCTGACGCCCGCGATGTGAAAGCTCTGCGCGGTGATCAGCTTGGCTTCGGTGGGGGAGGTCGGCTGGATCACGCCGTAGGCCTTGGCGGTGCCCTGGGCTCCGGTCGCGCCCGCGCCGCCGCTCGCGCCGGTTGCGCCGGTCGCGCCCCGGGCTCCGGTGGCTCCGGTACGGCCGCGGGCTCCGGTCGCACCCTTGGCGCCCGTCAACCCGCGGGGTCCGCTGGGTCCGGGGAAGCCCCGCGGTCCCCGTGCTCCGCGCGCCACGCACTCACGCACCCGTCGACCGTGACTGCGGACCACGATGCAGCGTGCGCTCGTGCTCGCCTGCTGGGCGCGGGCACCACCGCTGGTTCCCGCCAGCGCGGGTCCGGCTACGGACATCGCGCCCACCACCACGGGGGTCGCGAGCAAGGAGAGGGTCAGGCGATGCGGACTGGGCATGTTCGGGGCCTTTCGGTAGTGCTCGGATGCCATCGCAGGCACAGGAGGCCTGGCCGTATTACAGTGAACACCGCAAAGGCCCCGGCGGTGCGGTGCTCAGGTCTGTCCGATGCGCTCCGCGGCACGCGCGCTCAGGCCCGCCCGGGGGCTGGGCAGCGCCTCCGGCTGGTCGGCCGGTTGGTTGCGCTCATCGCGCACGATGTAAAGCGGGCGGTGCTTCACCTCGTCGTAGATCCGGCCCACGTACTCGCCGATCACCCCCAGCGCGATCAGCTGAATGCCTCCGAGCAGCAGGATCGCGATCGTGATCGAGCCGAAGCCCGGCAGGTAGGAGTCGAAGATCCGCAGCACGATCACCACCGGGATCGCGACGAAGGCGAGGCCCGCCGAGAGCACCCCGACATAGGTCGCCAGCTGCAGCGGCAGGTGCGAGAAGGATGCGATCGCATCGAGCGAGAAGCGCAGCATCTTGCGCAGCGTGTACTTGGTCTCGCCCGCGTGGCGCGCGTCGCGCTCGTACTCGACCGCCGTCTGCTGAAAGCCCACCCAGACCGTCATCCCCCGCAGGAAGCGGCTGCGCTCGGTCATGCTCAGCAGGGCATCCAGCGCGCGGCGGTCCAGCAGCCGGAAGTCGCCCGAGTTGGGCTCCAGGTCGACCTGGGCGAGCTTGTCGAACAGTTTGTAGAACCACGACGCCGTGGCCAGCTTGAAGGCCGTCTCGCCTTCGCGTCGCTTGCGCACCGCGAACACCACGTCGTTGCCCCGTTCCCACTCGCCCACCATCTTCGGGATCAGCTCCGGCGGGTCCTGGAGGTCGGCGTCGATCATCGCCACCACGTCGCCCGCCGCGTGCTCCAGGCCCGCCGTCAGCGCCGCCTGGTGGCCGAAGTTGCGCGAGAGGTGCACCACCCGCACCCGCGGGTCCTCGGCCGCGATCCGGTCCAGCAGCTCGGCGGTCCGATCGGAGCTGCCGTCGTTGACGATCACCAGCTCGTAGGGGTAGTCCGAGACCGCCGCCGCCGCGCGCGCCACGAACAGCTCGACCAGCTCCTCCTCGTTGTAGACCGGCGCGACCACGCTCAGCAGCGTGGGCGTACGGGTGACGGCTCGCGACATAAATGCCTTCCGAAGCTGGTTAAGTACCGACCGTGAGAAGACTAGGGGACCGGGCGACATCCACGCTGCACATGCCCCTGGTGGCCCAGTTCATCAAGTTCGGGATCGTCGGGGTCTCAAATACCCTGCTTTCGTTCGCGATCTACACGCTGTTGGTGAAGGGGCTCGACGTCTGGTACATCGCCGCCTCCGCGATCGCCTTCGCGGTCGGCGCCGTCAACGGTTTCCTGCTCAACCGTCGCTGGACCTTCCGCGAGCACGCCGGTGACGCCCTCACGCCCGTGCGCTGGTTCGTGGTTCAGGGTTGCGGGCTGCTCGTCAACCTCGGCATCGTCTACCTCGCCGTCGACGGGCTGCGGCTCGACAAGCTCGTGGGTCAGGCGATCGCCACCGGCAGCGTTGTGGTGGGGACGTTCTTCGCCAACCGGGCTTGGACTTTTCGCACTCACCCTCAGGGCGCATAGCGAAACGTCGCGCTCTTTTAAGGATTTGATTTTGGGCGGCGTTTGGCGCTGGGGGTCGGTGCGCCGCGTATGGGTTCAGCGGAAGACCGCGAGCAGCGAGAGGCCCACGGGAATTCGTCCGCCGCGCCCGATCAGCGCCGCCTCGAGCGCCAGCGGGCGCTCCAGCAGCCAGTTCAGCGGAGCCGGGGGGATCCACAGGTCAAGGCTCGATTCGGTCGTCCCCGGGCGCACCCGGTCCAGCGCCCGCATCAGGATCGCCGCGGGCAGCAACAGCGAGTTGAAGTGGGTGCTCGACTCACACCGCCAGCCCGCATCGCTCGCCGCGGCGAGCAGCATCGCGCGGTTGTAGCGGCGGTGGTGGTGGTTGATCTCGTCGTGTGCGCTCCACAGCCACTGGTAGGCGGGCACCGTCACCAGCAGCGCCCCGCCCGGGGCCACCGTGCGGCGTAGCTCGCGCAGCGCCCCCCGGTCGTCCTTGAGGTGCTCGATCACGTCGAGGCTCACCGCCAGGTCAAAGCTCCGATCGGCGAACGGCAGCTCCAACACCGAGCCCTCGACGACCTCGCCCACCCCGCGCGCGCGGGCCAGGGCCACACTCGTGGGGGACAGCTCGATGCCCGTCACGGTCCCCCGGCGGTCAAGCTCGACCATGTTGCGTCCGCTCCCGCAGCCCGCGTCCAGGATGCGCGCCCCCGCCGGCAGGCCCAGGTTTCCCAGCACCAGGTCCAGCACCCGCCGTCGGCCCCGGTACCACCAGTGGTCGTCCTCCACCCGGTGAGTCTGTAGCTCGTAGTCCCGATCCATCACCCGCATCTTTTACGAAAGGTCGGACCCATGCCGTCCCCCCGGGTCACAGCCCCGCCCAAAGGAAATTTGGCAGGTGCCTTGAAAAAAGACTTGGCATGCCATAATCTCGTCCTATGGCAACCCAAGATCTTGGTCGCACCTCGGCCGTCGAGGATTACTGCAAGGCCATCTTCACGCTCGAATCGCGCCGGCAGGACCAGGTTTCGACGACCGCTCTCGCCGAGCGCCTACAGATCACCCCCGGCTCGGTCTCCGCCATGCTCAAGAAGCTCGGCGAGCAAGGACTCATCACCCATCTGCCCTATCGCGGCGTGCGCCTCACCGAGCCCGGGCGGCTCGTGGCGCTGGAGATCATCCGTCACCATCGCCTCATCGAGCTGTTCCTCGCCGAGACCCTCCAGATGCCCTGGGATCGCGTCCATGCCGAGGCCGAGGTGCTCGAGCACTTCATCTCCGAGGAGCTGGAGCAGCTGATCGCCGCCAAGCTCGGCAACCCCACGCTCGACCCCCACGGCGACCCCATCCCCTCGGCCGACCTTGAGCTGTTCGAGAGTCACACCCGCACCGTCGACAGCCTCGCGCCCGGCCAGCGCGGCACCTTCGTGCGCGTGTCCGACGCCGACCCCGAGATGCTCCGCTATCTCTCAGAGCGCGGCATCCAGCCCGGCGATCCCTTCGAGGTGCTGGACCGCCAGCCCTTCGGGGGACCCCTCACCGTGCGCTTCGGCGGGGAAACCCACGCCATCGGCGGGCTGCTCGCCCACGCCATGCGCGTCCAGCTGGACGAGGACGTTCCCCGCTCATGAGTCCCCCGGTCGTCCCGCCCACGCCGCTGCTCGAGGGCGCCGGGGCCGCGGTCGCCGACGTTGGGCCCGGGCTCAGCCCGCTCGAGACGATCCTCGCCCGCGGCCGTTTGCGCGCAACCCTCGCGATGCTCGGCCCCGCCTTCGTCGCCGCCATCGCCTACGTCGACCCCGGGAACTTCGCCACCAACATCCAGGGCGGCGCCCGCTTCGGCTACCTCCTGCTGTGGGTCGTGCTCGTCGCCAACCTCATGGCGATGCTCGTCCAGTACCTCTCCGCCAAGCTCGGGATCGTCACCGAGCACAGCCTCCCCGAGCTGTTCCGCAAGACCTATCCCCGGACCCTCTCCCGCGGCATGTGGGTGCAGGCCGAGATCATGGCCATGTCCACCGACGTCGCCGAGTTCGTCGGCGCCGCCCTCGGGCTCAACCTGCTCTTCGGCGTGCCCCTCTTCACCGCCGGGATCATGACCGGCTTCATCGCCTTCGCGATCCTCGGGCTCCAGTCCCGCGGGCATCGCGGCTTCGAGCTGGTCATCACCGCCCTGCTCGGCATCATCTTCCTCGGCTTCCTCTACGAGACCCTCAGGATCGGGCCCTCCGCGCGCGAGTCCCTCGGTGGGCTCGTGCCCCACCTCGCCGGCAGCGAAAGCGTCTACCTCGCCGTTGGGATCATCGGGGCCACCGTCATGCCCCACGTGATCTACCTGCACTCGGCCCTCACCAACGGACGCACCCCCGTGCGCGACGAGCGCGAGCGCGCCCGCGTCCTGCGGTTCCAGCGCTTCGACGTGATCATCGCCCTCGGGCTCGCCGGACTTGTCAACATGGCCATGCTGGCCGTCGCCGCCAAGCTCTTTCACCAGAGCGGGCACACCGGGATCAGCAGCATCGAGCAGGCCCACGCCGGCTTCGGGAACCTCGTCGGGGGTGGGGCCGCGCTCGCGTTCTCCGTGGCCCTGCTGGCCTCGGGGGCCTCCTCGTCGAGTGTCGGGACCTACGCCGGACAGGTCGTCATGCAGGGCTTCATCGGGTTCAACGTGCCGCTCGTGCTGCGCCGGTTGGTGACCATGCTCCCCGCGATCCTCGTACTCGCGCTCGGGCTCGGCGCCACCGATGTCCTGGTGTTCAGCCAGGTCGTGCTCTCCTTCGGCATCCCGCTCGCGCTGATCCCCCTGGTGCTGCTCACCAGCCGCGCCGATGTCATGGGGGTGCACGTCAACCGGCGCGTCACCACCGTGGCGGCCGGGGGACTGGCCGCGTTGATCACCGGGCTCAACCTGTTTCTGATCTACCAGCAGTTTTAGAGCCCGCCACTCGAGCGTCCGCTCAAATCCTTTGGAGTCCGCTCCAAGCGAGGGGGGCCCGCTCTCCGGTTCAGCGCTCTCGGGGCGTGGCGATAAGAGACAGCCGGCCGATTCCGCAGGACGGAACGATATGCTCGCCGGCATGTTGGCGGCCGTTGCACTCACAGCCCTGCTCGGACTGAGCGGTACGGGTCAGTCCACGGGTCTCTCCACGAGTCTCTCGCCCCTGGGGGGCAGCCGCCTCAAGGGCCCCGTGGCCGTCGCGAGCGTCGTCAACGTCAACGACGAAGCCCGGCTCAGCCTGACCCAGGAATCCGAATCGGAAGACCTCGACGAGGCCGGGCAGGCCAAGGGCACGCTGCCCGGGCACGTCAGAGCCCGGCTGCTCGTCGGCGCCGACGTCAAAATCTCCTTCACCGTCTATCCCCGCGGCGGCTCCATCAGCGGTCGCGGAACCGCCAAGATCCACGGCAAAGGCGTCTACATCAGTTTCGCCGGGGCGCTCCAGATCACGCGTTGCACCGGCCGCTTCGCGCACATGCACGGCGGCGGCAACGTGTACGGCACCCTCAACCGCGAAACCGACGACTCGACCGTCCAGGTGATCGGGAAACTCGTGCGCTAGCTTCGGCGCCCGCTCACACGCCCGCCGCCGCGGAGGTCCCCGCGCCGGCTCTTGCCACCGCTTCGGCTCCGGCCGCGTATCGCACCAGCGCCACCGTGTCGGGCGATGCCTTCTGCGGAGATCCACTGTCAAACGGCGGCTGCGGGTCGTACTCGATGCCCAGCTGGATCGCCCGCGCGATCTCCTCGCCCGCGATTCGCGCCGCCAGCGTGAGGGCCATGTCGATCCCCGCCGAGACCCCGGCCGCCGTGAAGATCTTGCCCTGCTCCACCACCCGCCGGGACACCGGTCGAGCGCCGTAGCGCTCCAGTGTCTCCAGTTCGGCCCAGTGGGTCGTCGCCTCAAGCCCCTCCAGCAGGCCCGCGGCCGCCAGCAGCAGCGCGCCCGTGCAGACCGAGGTCGTCCAGGTGGAGCCCGCGTGCGCGGTGCGCAGCCAGCCCAGGATGCGCTCGTCCTCCATCAGCGCCCGCGTGCCGATCCCGCCCGGAACCATCACCACCTCGGGGTTGGGCGCCTCCTCGAAGCTCGCCTCCGGGTTCAGCGAAAGCATGCCCGTCTCGGTATGGACCGGGCTCGCTCTGCCGCCACGAAACGCACCCGTGCGCCCGGCAGGCGCGAGAGCACCTCATAGGGGCCCACCGCGTCCAGCGCCGTGAAGCCGTTGAAGATCGGGATCGCGATGTCCATCTAGCTTGCCCTCCTGCTCGTGATCGGAATTATCTCCGCCGAGCGGAATCGCTGGCGGTACTCGCCCGGGCTCACCCCGAGCGCTCTGGCGAACGAGCGGCGCAGGGTCTCCACGGTGCCAAAGCCACAGCGCAGCGCGACGTCCGCCACGCCCCGCTCGGTGCTCTCAAGCAGCAGGCGTGCCCGCTCGACGCGCAGCGCCTCCACGTACGAGGCCGGGGTCACCCCGATCTCCCGCCGGAACACCCGCGCGAAGTTGCGCGGGCTCATGAACGCCCGCTCCGCCAGGGCTCCGACCGAGAGATCCTCGTCGAGGTGGTCGACGATCCAGTCCTGTAGCTCTCGCAGCGAGCCCTGCTCGGCGCGCTGACCCGCCAGGGTGCTCGAGAACTGGGCCTGGCCGCCCGGTCTGCGCACGAACAGCACCAGTGCCCGCGCCACCTCCAGCGCCACCCGGTCGCCCAGATCCTCCTCGACCAGCGCCAGCGCCAGGTCGATGCCCGCGCTCACCCCCGCCGAGGTGTACACGTTGCCGTCGCGCACGAAGATCGGCTCCAGCTCCACCTCCACATTCGGGTAGCGCCGTCTCAGCGCCTCGCACGCCGCCCAGTGGGTCGTCGCCCGGCGGCCGTCCAGCAGCCCCGCGCGGGCCAGCAGGAAGGCGCCGCTACAGACCGAGGTCACCCTGCGGGAGCGCCCGGCCGCCGATCGCAGCCACGCGATCACGCCCTCGTCCTCCTCGATCGCGGGCACGCCCGCGCCGCCCGCCACCACCAGCGTGTCGATCCTGCCCCGGCAGTCCGTGAGCGAGTGCTGGGCCACCAGCTCGATGCCTCCCGAGGTGGGCAGTGGGCCGGCGGCGGGTGCCACCAGCTCGACCGTGTACACCCCGCCGCCCGCGGGGGCGCCGTGCGGTCCGCCGCTGACGCGATCGGCCAGCGCGAACACCTCGCTCGGGCCCGTCACGTCGAGGATCTGCACCGCGGGGAAGGCCACGATCACGATTCGGCGGGGGCTCGGGGGCGGCATGGACTTCATCTTCCTCCCGTCTTGATCTGGCCGCAATGCCGGGTTGGGGACGATTTCGGCCAGGGTCGGGCCGGCGCCTGGCGGCGGGCGCGGAGGGCGCGCGCTGTAGTGTTGAGGCGTGAAGACGATCCGCTCCCTGGCTGTCCTCGTGATCGTGCCGGTCCTCGCGGTGACACCCGCCGCCGCGCTCGGCACCTCCGGCGACCTCGCCGCCACCCGGACCTTCATCAAGGCCAACTACACCCTCGGGGTTGCCACCAAGGCGCGCGTGTCTAGCGCCGAGCACTCCGTCGGCGCCTATATCGCTCAGCTCACCCATGAGTGCCGCGGGGCCGCCAGTGGCTCGCCCGGCAACACCCAGGCCGAACAGCTCAGCAACGAGGTGGTCGTGGTACTCACCGCCCTGCTCTACCGCGCCGATGCCCCCGTGATCGCGCGACTGGCCCACGACGTCAAAGGCCTGCACTGGAGCAACCCCAAGGTCACCCGCACCGTCGGGCGCTACGTCTCGAGGCTGCGGGCGCTCTCCACCTTGCCCGTGCCGGACCTCTGCGGTGACATCAAGACCTGGGCCGCCGGCGGCTTCAAGACGGTCCCCGCCACCACCATCAGCGCCGACAAGCGCTTGGCGGCCATCGAAGAAGCACCCAAGGAAGTGCCCGGGCGACTCTTCAAGCCCTACCTCCGGGCCGGCGATGCCCGCACCCTCACGCTCACCGCGCGGATCGAAAATCAGCTCAGAGGCCTCGAATCGGACAAGGGCGCCTCGTACTGGTCGACGATCCTCGAAACGCTGGCCTTGAATCCGTAGCTGGACTCCCAGCGGCCGCAGCGTCGCTCGCGGAGCGGCGGTTGGGCAGCACGGCGAGGAGGCTTACGCCACCGGCGAGGGCGCCATCCTCGTCTCCACCGAGGCCGGGCTGGAGGCGCCGGTCGCGCTCGCCCGGCCCTGAGGTCGGTCCGTCAGCTTGAGCTGAAAGCGGAACGTCATCTCGGACACCGTGCGCTCGTCCGCATCGTGGAGCGTGGATCGCATCGTCAGGTCCAGACGGCCCGTGCGATGCAGGCAGGCCAGCAGCTCCGGGATCTCCTGCTCGAGCGTGGAGCGTGCCGTGATCGGGCCCCGGGCCCAGTGCATGTACTTGATATGGACCTCCTGGGCGTTCATCCGGATCTCTCCGAGGTGCTCCATGAACGCCCCCACGTAAGCCGCTCCCGCAGCCGCCTCGGCCACCGCAAAAAGCGCCCCTCCGTGCTGGGTCCCGAGGTGGTTCTTCAGATGCGCCGCATCTGGGATCATCGCGACGCCAGAGCCCGCGCCGACCTCAAGGATGCGCACCTCGTTGTGGAGGTTGAACGGCACCGCCTGTTCGAGGCCCTCGCGCAGCAGTCTGCCGGTGTCCGGCGAGAGGCCCTCCCGCAACAGCTTGCCGGTGTCCGGCGAGAGATCCGGCTGCCGCGGCGGTGGCTGGTCCACCGGTTTGTGTCCCACCGGTCTGTGCGGTTCTTTGTCCGCCGGTGCGATCGGGCTCATTCGGTGCCCGCCATGTCGATCGCCGGAGACGCGCGCCTGGAGGCTTTCGCCCGCTCCGGCCTGCGGATCGCGATTGCGCTCAGCGCGGCGAGTCCGGATGCGATCGCGGCCACGCTCCAGCCCTGGTGGAAGGCGGGAAGTGGGTTGTACGCCGCCGGGGTTCCCACGATCGCGACGAACAGCGACACTCCCAGCACCGCGCCGAGCTGACGGATCATCGCGTTGATCCCCGCGCCCCCCGCCAGCCGCTCAGCCGGTATCGCGAGGATCGCGGTGCTCGTGAGCGTGGGGAGGATCAGCGCAATCCCGATCCCGGTGACCAACGTGCCCGGCAGGTAGTCCCCCAGGTAGTTGGGGTGCACGCCCATGTGCACCACGTACCAGAGGCAGCCCCCGCTGTAGAGCGCACCTCCGAGGACAGCCGCGTTGCGGGTGCCGATGCGCATCGCCCAGCGTGCCGCCGAGGTCGCCACCAGGGCGGTGATCAGTGGGCTCGCGCTCACCGCCAGTCCCGTTCTCAGCTCCGAGTAGCGCCACACCGAGGTCATGAAGAGCACGTCGCAGAGCAGCTTCGCCGCGAGGCCCGCCGCGAACGCGAACACGCTGATGTTCGCCACCGTGAACGAGCGGCTGCGGAACAGGTCAAGCTCCACGGCCGGTGCCGCATGACGCCGCGCTCGCCGTACCGCGAGCGTGACCAGGATCAGGGCGACGGCGATCGAGCCGACCACCTCGCCGCTGCTCCATCCCCAGCTGTTGCCCTGGACGAGCGCCAGTGCCAGCAGGCCCACGCCGAGCAGCAGGATCAGGGCCCCCAGGAGGTCGGGAAGGCACGCGGTGGACGAGGCGGACGGGGTGGACCGCTGCACGGCCTGCTTGCCGATTCCCCTCAACGCCATCACGATCGTGAGCACCCCGATCGGCAGATTGATCAGGAAGATCAGCTGCCATCCGCCGGAGTTGACCAGCACCCCGCCCACCGATGGCCCGGCGGCGAAAGCCACCGCCGACACCGCCGCCAGCAACGCGATCGCCTTGATCTGCTCCCCGGGGGCGAACGCCGGCAGCAGCAGGGCGATCCCGGTCGGGATCAAGATCGCGGCCCCCGTGGCCTGCACCACGCGACACGCGATCAACGCGGCCAGCGTCGGCGCCGCCGCACAACCCACCGAGGCAGCGGTGAAGAGCACGAGTCCGGCGATGAAGGCGCTGCGGCGGCCGTAGCGATCGGCCAGCTGGCCGGCCGGGATCAGGAGCGCCGCGAAGACGATGTTGTAGGCGTTCAGCACCCAGGAGATCGACGAACTGGACGTGGTTGGGAACGCGCGTTGCAGCGCCGGAAAGGCGATGTTGACGATCGTCGTGTCCAGGAACGCCATGAAGGCCGCGAGGCAGGCCACGATCAGCACGCCCCGTGAGATGCGGTCGCTCGTGACCGGCAGCGCCATGCTCACAGCCCCACCCCCGCCACGCTCGGAGCATCAAGCGCCGACGTCGGGGCCTGCGGGGTGCCCTGCGCTCGCTGGTGGGCCCGGCTCACCCCCTGCCAGTGAGTCGTCCTCAGGATCACGTAGTTCAGTTCGCCCGTGGGTCCGCCGGTTCGCCCGGTGCCGCCGTGGGTCGAGAGGATCGGCACGAATCCCACATGGGAATCGTTGATCTTCAACAGGCCCCCGTTCGACAGGCCGCGGGTGAACGTCTCGACGACCCGCTCGTCGGAGGACCACAACGAGTTGCGCAGCCCGTACTCGTTCGCGTTCATGAAGCGCAGGACGTCCTCGAGCAGATCCGGTCCACGATCCTCGGGCACGATGATCGGGAGCATCGGGAAGAACGTCTCCTCGCGCACGCAGGACAGCTCGCGCGCGCCGCTCAGGCCCTCGACCCGGATCACCGTCGGCGCTAGGAACAGCCCGCTGGGATCGGGTGCTCCGTCCACGCCGATGCGCTGCCCCCCAGACAGGATCGCGCACCCCGCCTCCCGAGCCTCGGAGAGAAAGTCAAAGAACTTGTCCTGCTTGAGCACCGGGCTGAGCACCACGTCCGGATCCTCGGGGTACCCCGGATGGATCTCACTCACCAGCGCCATGAAGCGCGCTGTGAAGTCCTCCGCCACGTCCGGGTGCACGATCGCATACTTCGGCACCATGCAAATCTGGCTGGAGCCAAAGAAGCACTCCATCAGCGTTTCGGCTGCCCGGTCCAGGTCGGCGTCTGCCCACACCAGGAACCCGTCGTTCCCCGACAACTCCAGGATCGGCTTCTTACCCGCAGTGAAGCACTCGTTGCCAAAACGCATCCCCGAGTCACTGGACCCGAAGAACAGGACATCGTCCACATCCGGGCTTGCCAGCCACTGCTTGAGAATCCGCTGCGTATCGCCCGAGATTATGTTGAGCGTCCCCGGAGGCGCGCCGTGGCGTTCGAGCACCGGCTGGGCGATCTCACGGTAGAGGAACATCACGCCCGTCGGCGTGCTGCGGGGCGTCTTCACCACCAACGCGTTTCCGGCCAGCAGCGCCAGTGCGCCCATCGCCGAATTGGACGCCGCCGCGTTCTGCGGCGGGTTCACGCACACCACGCCGTCGGGCTTGCGCAGCAGCTGCAAGTCGCGTTCCGCGATCGAGAAGCGCTGCTCGAACTGGTCGTAGTACCAGTCGCGGGTCAGCTCGTCGACGCCGCGCACCACACCGCTCACCTCCCACTCGGCAAGCCTCCTGGGATGACCCTCGACGATCAATATCTCCACCAGCTCCTCGGCCCGGGCGAGGACTTCGCGATGAAACTCGGCGGCGATCTCGCGGAGCTTCGACACCGGAAAGCGCCCAAAGCTCTCACTCGCCTGTGACGCCGCCGCGATGGCGCGCCGGTTGCAGTCCTCCTCTCCCCACGCGCAGCGCGCGACCACCGCCGCGTTGTCCTTGACCGACTCCGGGTCGATGCTGCCCAACTCCAGGCCCCGCTTGAGGTTGAATGCGCCCTGGGGGTCGGCGATCAGCGCGGAGGCCCGCAGCACGTAAGTCCACCCGGAGCCCTGGTCGTCCTGACCGTCGATGAGCATGGGGTAGCTCTTCATGCCGCGATCCCCGCCGCCGGCAGCATCGAGAGATCCGGTTCGACGTCTTCGAGGAGTCCATTGTTGAAGTCCCCGTAGGCCCCCAGGTCGAGAAAGCCCTGCCCGCTGTAACAGAACGCGATCACGGCCTTGCGGTCTTCCTCCTTGCAGCGCAGCGCCACGTCGATCGTCGCCTTCAGTGCGTGGGCCGCCTCCGGACATGGCAGATAACCGTGGAGCCTGGCCATCAACTTGCCCGCCGCGAACACCTCTGACTGCGGCAACGCGACCGCGTCGAGCAGGCCCTCGCGTCGCAGCAGCCCGATCAAAGGTGCACACGCGTGGTAACGGAGCCCGCCCGCATGGATCACCGGGGGGATAAAATCGTGACCTAGTGAATAACTGAGCACCTTCGGACCGCTGGCAGACGAATCAGGGTAATCCCATGTATATGAGCCCCTGGTGAGTGTCGGGCAGGCGGCTGGCTCGGCGGCCAGGAACGTGATGTCGCGGCCCGCCAACTTGTCGGGAATCCAGGGGTTAATGAAACCTCCCATGTTTGAGCCACAGCCAACGGAGGCAATCAGGAAGTCGGGCTCGCGGTCGAGCATCTCAAACTGGCTGCGCGTCTCCAGGCCGATCACCGTCTGGTGCATCAGGCAATAGTTCGAGAACGCCCCTACCGCCATCCGGGAATCCGGGTCCTCCAGCACGGCCTCCATCGCTTCGCTCACCGCCGTGCCCTCGCTACCGGGATGATTCGGTTCTTCGGCCAGCAGCCTGCGGCCAAACTCCGTATCGAGCCCCGGGCTCGGGCTGACCTGTGCCCCGTAGGTCTCCATCAGGATGCGTCGATAGGGCTTCTGCTCGTAGCTCGCCCGGATCATGTAGACCGAGAGGTCGAGTTCGAAGCGCGCGCAGGCCAGCGCGATCGCCTGGCCCCACTGTCCCGCTCCGGTGTCGGTCACCAGACGCCTGATCCCGTCGCGCTTGGCGTAATAGGCCTGGGCCAGCGCCGAGTTCAGCTTGTGACTGCCGGCCGGCCCGGAGCCCTCGTACTTGAAGTAGATCTCCGCGGGGGTGCCGAGATAGCGCTCGAGCGCGACGGCCCTGAAGAGCGGCGTCGGGCGCCACATCTTGTACGACTCGCGCACCGGTCCCGGGATCTCCACCCAACGCTCCATCGAGCGCTCCTGCGCCACGAGCGCAGGGGCGAAAAGACGAGTCGAATCCTCATCTGAGAGGGGACGGTTTGTGGTGGAGTCCAGGTACTCCTCTGGCATTCGCGGTAGATCGGGTAGGACGTTGTACCAGCGCTCAGGTATCTGCTCGACCGGCAGATCAACTCGATCCAGATGCGCGACGGCCATTGGGTCTCCCTATGCTTGCTCGTGGTGAACAGAATTCAAAGGATCAGAACTTTGGCCATTGTATGTATTTCAGAAATGCTCTGTCAAGAGAAATTAAGACAATTCACACAGGGCTCCCTCTATTGCATTCGAATCAATCAGAGACAATTTCCGCAAATAGGTATCCAGCAGTGATCGCGCCTAATCATGGCAGGCGGTTGGGTCGGTATTTTGCGTGCGATCCGCGCTGCCGAAGCATCGCGATCGGTCGAGCTTTCAGAGAGGGCACCCGCCAAATCTCAGTTCGACTCGAACCGTCGCGCGTAGGCCGCCGCCAGCTCGGCACGGTTCTTGACGCCGACCTTGGGATAGATCCGCTTGAGGTGGTAGCTCACCGTCCCCGCCGCCATGAACAGCCGCTTACCGATTGCGGGGTTTGAGAGTCCCTCGGCGACCAGTGGCACGATTTCCATCTCTCGCGGCGAGAGTGCCTCCCAGCCCAGCTTTGGACGCTTTCGCTCTCCCCGCGCACGTCTGACCCAGCCCATCACGGTCGTCCGCGGGGCGGCGTATCCGATCTGATGCAAGCTTTCGGCTCGCTTGGGTCCGAGTTCCTCGCGCAAGGTGTCCGAGAGCGAGTCCCAGTGCTCGTCCTCGGGCAGATAACGGACAATGCCCAGCTCCTCCCGCTCCTTCTCCGCGGCTCCCAGCAACTTGGCCGCCGTCTCGAAGCTCTCCAGGCCGATGGCGACCTCCGCTAGGGCATCCAGGCAGTCGGGTATCCAAGGTCTGCTGCCGCTCTCCTCGCACGCGTCCAACGCGGCATGGGCGTGCTCGGAGGCCTCCCGCCAGTCCTCCCGCTGCGACGCCAGTCGGCTTTGCACCAGACGCGCCAAGCCCTGGATCGGTCGCGCCTGGATCTCGGTCGCGACCTCGTGGGCCCGCTTCGCGGTGTCGCCGGCCTCGGGTCTTCCACCGAGGCGCTGGGCTTCCGCGAGCAGCACCAGCGCGAGCCCGGTCGCCACGCCGTAGCGGCCCGCGGTCGTCTCCTCGGCCAGCTTGAGATTCACTTCGGCCTGCTCCAGGTGGTTCAGCGAAAGCTCGGCGAAGCCGATGATGTTCCAGAGTTGGGGAATCACGACGCCCGTGCCGGTGGCAATGCTGCGCTCCAGGCGAGGCCGCAGCCGGTCGAGCGCCTGTTCGGGCTTGCCCGTGTGGATGTCGATCGTCGCGATCAGGAAGTCGCTGCTCGCCGAGTAGACCGTTTCGCCGACCTCTTCGGCGGAGGCCATGCTCAGCTCCAGTTCCTCGCGCGCTTGCTGCACGTGACCTTCGTACAGCGCCGCCATACCCATCAGCACTCGGTAGCGCGCGATGTGGTTCGCATAGCCGCTGCCCTCGATCAGGGCCTCGTTCGTGCGCAGGATCTCCAGGGCGGGCTGAGGATCGAACTGAAAGAGGTAAGACAGCGCCAGCATGAGGCTGGCCTCGGCCCGGGTCCACTCGCTGCCCGGCCCCTGGGCGTACTCGATTGCGCGCTGAAGACCCCGCCGGGACCCCGGCGGATCCAGATACACGTCGCTCAGGCTCATCGCACAGAGGGCGCGGGCGATCATCGGCCGATCCTCCAGCTGCTCGGCGATTTCCAGGGCGCGGGCGGCGTGCTCTCGCGAAGCCTCGAACTCACCTCGGTAGCCGGCCAGGAACGCGCGGCCCCAAAGCGCACGACCTCTGAGCACGGGAGCGACCGCATGCTGCTTCTTGGCCGTCTCCAAGGCGAGCACGAACAGCCGCTCGCCTTCGACGAAGCGACCCCGCGAGCGCCACCACAGCGTGAGCGCCGCGCACAGCCGCAGCGCGCTCTCGGCGTCCTCCCGGTCGCGCTCGTCGTCGTGTTGGTCCGTGTCCCGCTTGCGCGCGTCCCGCGGCTCGCGGCCGGGCGCGATCGCGGCCCGGAAATTGGCCGCCTCGACATCCAGGTCGGCCAGCCATTTCTCCTGGCGCGCGGTCTGTAGATCGGGCTCCGCCTTCTCGGCCAGCGCCAGGTAGTACTCCCGATGGCGTCGCCGCAGCCCGTCGGCTTCGCCGGACTCGGCGAGCTGGTCCAGGGCGTACTTGCGCGCGATCTCAAGCAGCCTGTACCTCCGCTTGGAGCCGTGCTCCTCGACCACCACCAGCGACCAGTCGAACAGCGCCGTCAGCAGGTCCAGGATCTTGAGGTTGTCGACCTCCTTGTCGGAGCAGACCCGCTCGGCTGCATCGAGCGTCCAGCCCCCCATGAATACCGCGAGGCGCCGAAACAGCATGCGCTCCTGCTCCGAGAGCAGGTCATGACTCCATTTCATCGAGGCCTCCGCCGTGAGGTGGCGTTGGGAGCGCCCACGTGGCCCGTCCTTCAACAGCCGGGTGTCATCCTTGGAGAGCCCCTCGGCGATTCCCTCCAAGCTGAGCACCCGCACGCGCGCCGCCGCCAGCTCGATCGCGAACGGAATGCCGTCGAGCAGTCGGCAGATCTTCACGATCACACCGGCGTTCTCCTCGGTGGCCGTGAAGTTGGGGCGGACCTGGGTCGCGCGCTCGACGAACAGGCGTGCCGCGTCGAACTGCAGCAGGTCCGCCGCCGAGACCTCGGTGGACTCCTCGGGCAGCGCCAGCGGCGGGACCTCCCACTCGATCTCGCCGTCGAGCTTCAGCGGCGCGCGACTGGTCGTCAACACCTTCACCCCCGGGGCTCCTTCCAAGATTTCCCCGACCGCCTCGGCGCAGGGGCCCAGCAGGTGCTCGCAGTTGTCCAGCACCAGGAGCATCCGCCGGTTGGCCAGGTGAGCGGCGATCGCCTGCCGCGCGGACATCCCCGGCAGGGGACGTGCGGCCAACGCCTCGGCTATCGCCGAGACGACCAGCTCGTCGTCGTCCTTCACATCCGCAAGCTCCACCACGCAGACCCCGTTCGGGGAATCTGCCCGAGTCCAGTGCCAGCTCGGCCAGGCGCAGAGCGAGTCGCGTCTTGCCACAGCCCCCGGTACCACGGAGCGTCAGCAGACCCGTGCCTTCGAGCGCCTCGTAAGCCCTGCGTAGATCCCCCTCACGACCCACGAAGCTCGTCAGCTGCCGCTTCAGGTTGTTCCTCGGAGCCCCCGGGCTCAGCAACTGGGCGGGCAACGTCGGCAGGTGGGCGTGGGCCATCCCGAAGACATACTCGGGGCGCTCAAGGCCACGAAGCGAATACTCCCCGAAGTCGACGAAGCTGACCCCGTCCGGCACGCTGTCCTGCACCAGCTCGTGCGTGGGTCGTGAGAGCAGCGTCTCGCCGCCGCGGGCCAGTTCGCGCAGGCGCGCGCAGCGACTCAATGCCGCCCCGCGATAGTTGCCACCCTCACCCACCTGTAGCTCAGCCGTGTGCAGGGCGATACGCACCCGCAGATCCAGGCCCCCCGGCCAGACGATGTTGAGCAGGCTCACCTGGGCCGCAAGCGCGCCCGCCAACGCATCCGATGCGCGGCTGAAACCCGCCACCACACTGTCGCCCTCGCCCTGTTCGGGTTGGAGCACCCCACCGCAGCGCTCGATCACCTCGTGCAGCGTCCGGTGGTGCAGCTTCACCGCTGCCTCCATCGGGCCGGGATCGGTGTCCCAGCGACGCGTCGAGCCCTCGATGTCGCTCATGAAGAGCGTCACCATGCCCTCCGGTGGAGAACGACTCTCGCTCGGCTCGCCCATGATCCAAGCGTAGGGCCCGTCGCGTCAAACTACATCCCCCATTTGGGAGGGATCAGCGGCCCTCCACAAGCAGCAGGCTGTTGCCGTCCTGATCGCGGAAGAAGAACATCGGCGGAACCGGGTCGCCCATCCGCATGACCTCCTCGTCGACGTCGACACCGCGAGCGCGCAGGCCCGCATGATCGGCGTCGATGTCCGTGCTCGACAGGGCCACGCGGGTCTCGATCCCCGTCGGGTCCCCCTCGCGCGCCGTCGGGTCCCCCTCGCGCGGAGTGACGAGCGCGAGCGTCGTCGCCGCGCCCGGAGCCGCCACTTCGACCCACCGGTCGCCGTCCCCGAACGGGATGTCCGCGCGCTTCTCGAACCCGAGGTTGCCCGTGTAGAAATCGATCGCCCGGTCCTGGTCGCTGACCGGCACCATCACCGTACCGACCTGGGTGATATGGGTCTTGGTCTCCGTCTCGGTCATTTGAGCCTCCTGGTTCTCGGGTTTTCGGTGAAGACCGACGGTGGTGGCGAAACTCATCGGTCAGATCACGATGGGACCCTTAGTAGGCTACCCAGCCATGACCCTGCATCCACTCGCTGCCGGCTTCGCCGATGTCGCCGACTCCTATCACCGCGGGCGCCCCGAGTATGCGCCGGCCGTTGTCGAGGCCCTCGCCGCCGAGCTTGGCCTCGCTCCCGGGGCCGACATTCTCGATCTGGCCGCCGGCACCGGAAAGCTGAGTCGAGCCCTGCTCGCCGCCGACTTCGACCTGGTGGCCGTCGAGCCGCTGGCGGAGCTGCGTCAACTACTGATCGACGCCGTTGGCTCCTCGCGGGTGCTCGACGGTCTGGCCGAGCGGATCCCGCTGGCCGACGCTTCGGTCGACGCCGTGACTGTGGCCGATGCCTTCCACTGGTTCGATCAGCCCGTCGCCCTCGCCGAGATCCGGCGTGTGCTGCGCCCCGGCGGCGGGCTCGCGCTGCTCTCCACGATCCCCGACTGGAGCGGAGCCTCGTGGGCTCACGAGGTCGGCGCGCTGATCCAGCGGTTGCGGCCTCCGCATCCGCACTTCGACGGAACGCCCTGGCGGGATGTCGTGCGCGCCGTCGGCGGCTGGACCGAGCTGCGCGAGATCCGCGTGAGCGCCTCTCAGCCCGCTGATCCGGAGCGCATCGTCGACTACGTGGCCTCCGTCAGCTGGTTCGCCGCGATGCCCGAGCAGCAGCGCGCCGAGGCGCTCGCTGAAGTTCAGGCGCTCGTCGTGGCCGGGGAGACCCCCGCCGAGTTTCCGGTCCACGTGACCATCAATCTCACCGCTCCCGTCTGAGTTAAGGTCCGCCCGATCGACACCGGTACGATGGCCTGCTGATGGGGGTGCCGGGGCCGCTAATTCGAGACGACAGCTCTAGCGGCGCCCGTGCGTGGCGACGCCTGCGTGGCATCGCCGTCGAGGTGCTCCTGTTCGTGCTCCTCACGCTGCTGTTGCCCGTGCTGCTGGTCGCTGCCCTGCTCGTCGACATCGCGCTCTGGTTGCGCCGTCGCAAGCCCTGGATGGCCCTCCGGCTGCTCGCGATGCTCTGGTGGTTCCTGCTCGGTGAGCTGTGGGCCCTGCTGGGGCTCTTCGGAATCTGGGCGCTCTCGGGTGGCCGTGACAGCCCGCGTCGGCGCGATCGGGTATTCCGGATCAAGCGCAGCTGGCTCGCGAGTCACCTCGCCGGTATTCGCACCCTGTTCGGGCTGCGCTTCGAGGTCGAGGGGCTCGAGCTTGCCGGGCCCGGGCCCGTGCTGGTGATGATCCGCCACGCCAGCATCATCGACAACACCCTCCCCGACGTGATCATCGGCCGCGCCCACCGGCTCGGCTTCCGGTTCATCATCAAGCGCGAGCTGCGGATGCTGCCCACCATCGACATCGGCGGGCGCTGGGTGCCCACCCTGTTCGTGCGTCGCGCCTCCGGCGACACCGCCGCCGAGCTGGAGCGCATCCATGACCTCACCGTCAACCTGGGCTCCGACGAAGGTCTGCTGATCTACCCCGAGGGCACCCGTTGGACGCCCGCCAAGCTCGCCCGCGCCCAGGAGATCATCGCCGAGCGTCAGCCCGAGATCGCCCCGCTCGCCGCGCGCCTGAAATTCCTGCTGCCACCCCGACTCGGCGGCACGCTCGCGTTGCTCGAAGCGGCGCCCCAGGCCGACGTGGTGATCTTCGGTCACGTCGGCCTCGACGGCTTTGAGTACGTCAGCGACATCTGGTCCGGCGGCCTCGTCGGCACCACCGTACGACTCAAGTTCTGGCGCTTCCCCGCCGCCGAGATACCCGGCGACCGCGACCAGCTGATCGTGTGGCTCTATGACCGCTGGCAGGAACTCGACGATTGGATCGGGGCGGTGCGTGAGGGGGATCGCGACGTGGCTGGAGCGACCGACGCGGCTGATCGTGTGGCCTGAGACCCGGTTGGAGAATCAAGTGGGCGACCAGATCTCGTCGAAGGCGCCCTGGTCATAGGGCACGACCCAGCACTCGGCGATCTTGCCCTCGGCGAGGCGAAAGATCCCGACCGTGCCCCAGGCGTAGGTCTCACCGTCGCGCTCGACCGTGCCGCCGGCGAGGATCACCGCCCGCTCGTCGTCCGCCAGCACTCCGCGAACGTCGATCCGAAACGTCGCGTCGGCCAGCTTGCGTCTCCGTGCAAAGTGACGCAGCACCTCCTCTCGGCCTCGATGCTCACCCGCGATCGCGCTGCCGCCCGGCACGTGCCAGATCACATCTTCGGTCAGCATCGCGCGTACCGACTCCTGATCGCCCCCGGCGTAGAAGCGATTCTGGTGATCGTGGAAAGCGCGGATCAACCGTGTGTTGGGATGAACGCTGGAGCCCACCATCAAGGGAAGGCTATGTCGAGCAGCGGACGACGCCGACCGATAGGCAGCGCCCGGAGCCGCGCTGTGGCGGCCCCAAGCTCTGTGCTGCCGTCTATTTGTTGAACACCCCAAATTTTTCGCCACTCGCCAGTTTGGCGGTCGCTTTGAGTTTGAGGGTCGCCGGATTGGAGGCGAATTCTGGTTGCACTTGAATCTCCATGCCACCAAATTGCGGTTGCCATACGTGAATGTTGGGTGATGGGCTGAGCGTCGCTTCGGTGCTTTCCGAATCCTCCGGCGTGATTTGCAGCGCGATCCTGTTTTCCAGCTTGAATTTGCCGGCCGCCGCACAGCCGTTGATCGTTATTTCAGCCAGGACCAGGTGTTTTTCTTTTTCTTCTTTGGGTTCGTATACGAGGTCGATCGTTTCGCCCGCTGCTTTTGAGGGCCCGTCATACCACAGTTGCCCGTTCATGGTTCCGGTTTTGATCGGCGCTACTTCACACGAGGGCTGTTCTACGCCGCCCACGGTGAGTTTGCACCCGGAAAGTTCGACTTCGCCGGCCGCCGTGCCGTCGGAAGATTTGGTCGAACCTTTGAGTTCCATCGATCTGGATTCCATGGATTTGCACTTGATTTCGACTTTTGCTTCGCCGAACAGGCCGTTCAGGGTCGTTTCGCTGCCCGTGACGTTCTTGATCGTCACTTTTCTGTTTTCACCAGCCCCCAGCCGTTTGCCGTTTACCGACCAGTAAGGTGCTTCTACGGCCAGGGCCGAGGTTGTCGCCACCGCCTCGCCCGCGAGCACAAACAGGGCGAGGATGCTCAGTAGTACAAATCTTGCTTTGGTCATCGTGCGTACTCCTTCTCGTTTGGATACCAGGGCCGCATTGTCCGCCCGCAGCCACCTCGCGATCTCGGGTGACCACAGGTCGGGCGACGCTCAAGCCCCGGCGTCTGTCCGCGGTCAACTCCCCGCCTGGGGATTCATCCCGATGGCGGATCGAGGTTGAGATGCGCTCAGTGTTTCTGGCTATCTGGCGCGGTCTCGGGGGGCATCCACCTACGAGTGTAGGTGGCGTCGTCACCGGCCGGTGCAAGCCATTCCCGGTGCTGGGGTTCCCATTGTCCACTGGTGCGCCCTCCGAGTACCGGATCGAGGAAGGCGGCGGCGCGGGCGAAGGCGGCGGTGAGGTCGCTCTCGACGTGGACGGTGTCAGCCAGGCGCTTGTAGGGGTCTGCCCAGGTTGCCGGGGGCGGCGGGAGGCTGGAGGGTAGGGGCTGGCAGGCGCGCTCGGCGAAGGTGCTCTCCAGCGCGTGCCTCAAGGGGCCGGCGTCGATCGTTGTCGCGCTCTCGATCAGTAGGATGTCGACGAGATCCTTTGGGCGGGTGCTGGGCTGTGCCGAAGGTCCGTATCGGCGGGTGTAGGCATGCGCCTTCTCTGCGAGGTGCTGCGGGAGGGGGATCGCTGGAAGGGCCAGGGGCTCGATATCGGCGAAGGAGAGCAGGTCCGAGCTGAGGATCATGTCGGGTGTCCAGGAGATCGTGTCGCTGAACCCGATGTCTACGAGGAACTGCTCGAAGGTTCGTCCGGCGAGCTGGGCGGTGACGTGGAAGCGCACCGCGGAGAACTCGTCGGTGTCCTCCAGCTCATCGGTCCTGGTGGCGGCGAAGGTGAAGAAATCATCCAGCGCGAGCTGCTGGGCGGCGGTCATGTCGCGGATCGCGGCCTGCTCGTCGTCGTCGCGGCCGAGGTCGATGTCCTTGGTGGAGCGGGTGGTAGTGGTGAGGCGGAAGTCCAGCGCGAGCGCGCCCTTGAGCACCCAGCGATCCGGTGCGACGATGAGGAGTCGGCGTAGGAAGAGTTCGAAGGCCACGCGCTTGCGCAGGCGGGCCAGTGCCAGACCGCTGCTGGTAGCTTCGTTCTTCAAGCGCTGCTCAAGCGCCTGGCGGAATGCTGCGGCGCTCGTGTACCTCACGGGTGGGCTTCGGTGGCGAGCAGGGCTCGAATCTTGGGCAGCTTGTTGCGGCGCTGGGCCTCGGCTTCGAGTTGGTCTCCAGTCAGCAGACCGCGGCGCAGCGCCTGCCCCACCGCCATTGCGAGCTGCTCGGGCTGGAGGCGCTCAGAGACATCGAGCAGTGTCCGCGACGGCGCGGTCAGCGGCAGGCCGTCGCGCCAGACGTTGGGGACCTTTTCATCATCTGGGCGAGTGTGGAGCATGACGCCGGGAGGAGGGCGCAGCCCGCGGCGGCGACGTGGAACGAGCATGTGCACGGCCTCCGGGATGTTGTCGCTGAGGTTGAGAAGTGTGAGGGCGCTCTCGTGGGAGACCAGCGCGTCCGGCACACCCACAGCCATCCAGGCCTCGCGGATCTCATCGTGCTCGTCGGTCGGGAATCCCTGGATGCGGTAGAGCCCACGCCGTATCCGCTTGAAGCGTCCCCGGCGTATGTGATGCTCAAGGAGTTGGCGACTAACCGCGTGAGCACGCGCTTGACTGGCGTTGAAGTAGCCGCCCTGCTGGTAAGCCTCGGCCTCCAGGCCCAGCACATCAGGCTGAGATACGTCTCGCATAGGACAAGTATAGCTTGACTTACGCGGACATTTGACGTCGGCTTTGCTCGACCATCGATAAGAGGTCGGTCCTTTTGGGGAATCGCAGCAGAGTCGCTGGTATCAGACCCCGAAGCTCGGAATCCGCTCGGCTACCTCCATCTCAAGGTAAACCCAGTAGGCGGGTGAACTTCGTATTCGATCTCATGGCCGCCGCCGTTACTGGTTCGAGACTTCGCCCACCTTTCCGCCAGGACGTTGGCACGCTGCTTGTCGCGCGAACTGTCGGTAAAGACCGCACGCCCTCCCCGGTTTTGAGGCCAAGAAGACTGCCTTTACGAGCAGCGTGCTGGCTACGTCGTACTCGTCACGTCTCGACAAGCACCCGGCCCTCAGTTAGCGCTGCGTGCAGAGCGGTTCCCGGTGCGTCGCCCCATTCCTCGACCTGCGCCTGGCTGTAAACGAGGACGTCGATTGGTCTGCGCATGTCGTGAAGAGCGCTGCGCAGTCGCACCATCTCGGCGTGGCGGTCAAGCACCTCGGGCTCGATGACCAGGAAGTCCAGATCGCTTCCGGTGCGGGCTTCGGTGCGGGCATGGGAGCCAAACAAGATGACCCGCACGGGGGAGCCCGCAGTCTCTGCCAATGTGCGTGCGGCACGCTCGATCTCCATATCCATGTGGATCACGCTAGCGGACGAGGACGACAGGCGAGTGTTTGGCGCGGGACGAGCGAAATCCAGGAGGGGAAACGAGTTATGGGCACGGCTGGTTTCGAACCAGCGACCTCTCGCGTGTGAAGCGAGCGCTCTCCCGCTGAGCTACGCGCCCTGGAGCAGCGATTCTATTGGGCTTGCGCGGCGCTTGCCGCGTCGGCGATGCCTGGGGGCGGGGTTGCTGTCCATTGGTGCTCATTCGTCGCCTCTGGACCGCCTTGAGGCGTGTGGGCTCCCCGTCGTGGAGATCCATACTTTGGTCAGTTAGGCGTGTGCCAGTTCGCGCATCTGGCGCACGGGATGGCGCCCCAGCCGGCCCGCGATCGCGTAGGGCGAGGCGTGTCCGCGGGTGCGATGAGCGACGTTCACAACGACGTGTCCTCGCAACCGGTCGATCAGGCTGCGCCGCTGCGGGAGGAGCAGCAGCTCGGCGTCCTCGCTGACGAGGACGGTTGGGTGGCCTTCGGTGAGATTGCGCCAGAGGACTTTGTCGGCCCACTCCTGGTCCCCTGGAATGAACTCCACCTCATCGGGGTAGCCGAGGTCATCGTCGCTGAGCGACGCGGCCATAAAGAGTTCCCAGGTCTTGTCATATACGGCACTCATCGGGTGTTCTCCCAGCTACGAACGATATCGGACCAGCCAGCCCTGATCTTGACTTCGGCGGCGTGCATCGCGTCGTTTACCGATCCACCCGTCACGATCGGCTCCTGCTTCTGGGAGCCTATGTAGTGGTGCTCGTGGTGCTCGGCCGGAGCATGGGCGTTGTCAAAGGTGCGCACCGTATGCCACTGCCCATCGCGCTCGACGAGCAGCATGAGCGCGTACTCGACCGGATGAGCACTAGAACGCTGGATCACGACGCGCACATCCGGAGCGAGGCGGTAACGTCGAATCCGGTCCTTGGGCATTGGGAACTATCTTAGGAATCGAGTCAGAGGGACCGAGGGAATGCGCGAGTCGCTGGCCGAGGGCGCACAAGGACCACCGGCAGCCCCAACGGCGGGAGTTGTGGCGGCCGGGCGGCCGCAGTCACCTGCAACGAAGGCGTCGGCTTCGCCTCCGTGTCCGTGCCTAATCAGCTCCGGAGTGGACCGTCTAAGGGGGATGAAACTCGGCCCTGGGGTGCTGGCTCAACCAGTCTTTGAGTGGACGCGACGGGTCAGTCTGGCCATCGCCTTCGGCCAGGAGGTGACGCAACTCGTTCGGATCCGGGAACGTGGCCGGTGGCGGCTGCTCCTCACCGCGCATGAAGTAGGCGAGCGTGGCGCGAGCATTGGCAAAGGCGCAGGCCACCACGTGGCGAGGCATCTGCTTGGGGGTGCGCTCCCCGTGCACGACCTCCCTGAGCAAAGGCCCGATGACCTCGTAGCGCCGCAGTAGCTCCGGCTGGCGCAGGCGCGGAGAGTAAGCGACCCACGCCTTCGCCCAGTGATCGTACGCATCCCGGTAGCGGTCTTCGAGACTGGGAGCGTCCCGTTCACGCGTGGCAGGGCCTCGGTCGAGTGCAGCAGAGGCGTATACCAGGGCCTCGTCAAGCCGTTCCGCGACCAGTAGCTCGCGCTGCCGGCGCTCTCGCTCCCGCTCCTCGGCATTGAGCTGCTCGCGCGTGCGTGACGAGCCAGACGCATTGAGTACAGCGCCCAACACCACGCCACCAAGCACGAAAAAACCACTGGTCACAGTCGAGGACACAGCAACATCATCGCCCCGGGCCCAGACACGATCAGATATTGGGCTGGCGCCCCGCCTGCCGTCTCGGCGATGTCCTACGAGTCGGCGAGCAGCTCCAGGTCGGGGAGACGGTCGACGATCTCGGTCGTCGCCATGCTCACGCTGACGATCCGTTTGACGAGATCGACGATGTAGCGCGGGTTCTGGTGCTCGGCGGCCCAGTCGTTTGGATCGCTCGCAATCCCGCTGTCCGGGTCGCTCCTGACCTGGTAGCGATCCATGATCCACTCGATCGCGGGCCTGCCGTTGACCTCGTAGCGGTAGGCCTCGTCGGGAATCCCGGTCAGGGTCAGGCGGCTGTTGTAGATGATGGTGGTTCTATCGGTCGCGCCCCGCTCTTGGCGAAGCGCATCTTCTCCACGCGGGCTGAGCCCTGCGTACCCGTGCTGTCCTCGTGCAGCGGCCAGGGATCGACCTCCTCGTAGTCGAGGTGCCAGGCGGCCAGCTCCCGCCCGGCGTCGCTGAAGCCGTAGAAGTCTGCGACCAGCGGAATGCGCGGGAGCATCTTCTTTAGGTCGGCGGCGTAGCGCCGCTTGTACTCGACGCAGTGCAGCAGCCCGTAGACGTAGTAGAAGATGTCCTCCTTGGTGACGTCGGCTCCGTAGTGGTCGCGGTAGACGGCGAGCGTCTCCTCGTTGATCGCATCGCGGCGGCGATAGCCGTCGATGATCTCACCGTCGGCGAACAGCTGGGCGCCCGCGTCCTCGTCGACCTCGTAGTGGTAAAGCGGGAAGCATTGACCGGTGTCCTGGAGGTGGCGGTTGGGGATCACGTTCGTCATGAGCGCCGAGAATGGGCGCGACACTCCAACGCCGTTCATCGCGATCACGACGTTCTCGTGCCGGGGGGTGGGGAAGAGTTTCGGGATCAGCAGCACCCGCTCGTTGAGCCGGCGGTCGAAGTAGAGCCATTGCTTGCAGTAGGGCCGGTACATGCTCGGCACCGCCTGGCGGTCGTGCACGCTCGCGGCCTTTGACTTGCGGAGATCCTCCTTCAGGTTCACCGTCCAGCTGATCTTCCGCGGGTCGTGGTCGATGTATTCCTCCACCTCCTCGGGGGTGCGTTTGAGCTGCTGCTCAAGCGCCCGGGCGTCGAAGCCGGTGAGCTGCTCGTTGTAGAAGCCGACCATGCGACGCATGTTTGTGAGCGCCGCGGGCCGCGAGAAGTTGTAAGCCCAGGCGTCGCGCTGCGTGTTGACGCCCATCGAGTAGATGCTGAACAGCGGGTCGGCGGGATCGTCCTTCTTGTCTCCCAGCGGCGCGAAAGCTCCGAAGCGCGGATCGCGTTGGTTGATCCAGTCTCCCGCGGCGTCCGGCGTGATCTGCTCCCAGGGGACCGCCTCGATGCTGCCGAGCCGATCGATGGTGGCCAGCTTCTCCTCGCGGCTGAGGTAGTCGCCAATGTCGTAGTAGCGCAGCACGCTCGGCCCGACGGCGGCCGGGTTCTTGACGAGCAGCGTGATCGCGATGGGCGTGCGGCTCCCCTCGCCGAAGACGTTGCCTTTCTCCTTGCGACGCTGCTCGCCGCTGGTCCTCGCGTTGCCGCGCAGGTTGAAGACGTAGATCGATGAGAACTCGGCGGCGAGGGTCTTGCGGAAACCGTCGGCGAACGTGCCGTCGATGAATGACCCGTTGCTGACGAAGGCGACCACACCCTCGCCTTTCAGCCGGTCGCCGGCGCCGCGGAAGGCGCGTATGTATGAGTCGTAGAGGCCCTGCTTGAGCACCGCCGAGGAGCGCGCCGCGTAAGTGTCACGAACGCGCGCGTCGAGGGTGGGGTAGGCCAGGTTCCTGCGATTGTCGTTCTCCGAGCCCTGTCCCACCGAGTAGGGCGGGTTGCCGAGGATCACGCGAATGTCAAGCGCCTTCTGATGCGCGGCGCGCTTGTTGTTGTCGGGGAAGATCGCGGAGTCCATCGAGTCGGCGGCCTCGGTCATCTGGAACGTATCGGTCAACACGATCCCGCTGAACGGCTTGTACTCGCCACCGACGAGATCGTGGTAGGTGGCCTCGATGTTGATCGCGGCGATGTAGTAGGCGAGCAGCAGGATCTCGTTGGCGTGCAGCTCAGCGGCGTACTTGCGCGGCAGATCCTCCGGCTTGATCGCGCCCGACTGTAGGAGTCGCACGACGAAAGTCCCGGTGCCCGTGAACGGCTCGAGCACGTGCACGCCCTCGTCGCTGATCGATGCTCCGAAATCGTGGCTGAGTACGTGCTCGACGCTGGCGATGATGAAGTCGACGATCTCGACCGGGGTGTAGACGATGCCGAGTGACTGGGCGACGTGCGGGAACGCCACCTTGAAGAAGCGCTCGTACAGCTCGGCGATGATCCGCTGCTTGCCTTGGGCGTTGTCGATGCCGGCCGCGCGCATCCGGACACTCTCGTAGAACTTCCCGAGTGCCTCGGACTCGGTGTCCAGGCGCTGCTCCTCGAGCACCTCAAGCATTCCCTGCATGGCCCGCGAGACGGGGTTGTGCTCGGCGAAGGAGTAGTCCTCGAACAACGCGTCGAACACGGGACGGGTGATCAGATGCTGCGCGAGCATGTCCACGGCGTCCTTGTTGCTGATCGAGTCGTTCAGGTTGGCTCGTAGTCCGGCGACGAACTCCTCAAAGCGCTTCTGGACGTTGGAGGAGGGGTCGGCGAGCAGTGCGTCGATGCGTGTGACGTGCCGCTGGGCGACCTGGGCGATGTCCTTGGCCCAGTTCTCCCAATAGGTGCGTTCGCCGACCTTGGTGACGATCTTGGCGTAGATCGCCTCGCGCCACTCCTCGACGTGGAAGTCCAGCGCGAGCTGAGCCGCTGCCGCTGCCGCTGCGTCCGCGGTCGCTGCGTCCGCGGGCGAGTCGGTGGATGGGTCCCGATCGGCGGTGAACCCCACCGTCCCGACCATGATCTGCGCCGGCTTGCTCTTGTTCAGCTCGATCTTGTTGACGGTCGCGTTGAAGCGGTCGTCGTGCGCACGCAGGGCTTGCAGCACCTGCCACACCACCTTGTAGCGCTTGTTGTCGGCCAGAGCCTGCTCAGGAGTGACGTCTGCCGGGATGCCCACCGGCAGGATGATGTATCCGTAACGCTTGCCGTCGGCCCGGCGCATGACGCGTCCAACCGATTGCACGACATCGACCACGGAGTTGCGGGGGTTCAGAAAGAGCACCGCGTCCAGGGCGGGAACGTCCACGCCCTCGGAGAGGCAACGCGCGTTGGAGAGGATCCGGCACTCATCCACTCCCACCTCACTTTTCAGCCAGTCCAGCTGCTTGTTGCGCTGCAGCGCGTTGTAGGTACCGTCGACGTGTCGGACCTCACAACGAAGGGCGTCTTCGTCCGCGCCCTCGTAGTCGTCGATCACGGCGGCGAACTTCTCGGTCAGAGCCTTGGACTCGCTGATCGAGCGCGAGAACGCGACGGCGCGGCGCATCGGTGTCTCACCCGGCGCAAAGCCGCTCCCGTCACTGGTTGTTCCCGACCGCTTCGCCAGCCCGTTCCAGCAGCCGACGATCTTGGCGATGTCGCCGATGTTCAGCTCATGGTTGTGATCGGCCAGCTCCGATTGCAGCGAGCGGGCGAGGTAGCTCTCATCGACGGTGAGAATCAGCACCTTGTAGTCGGTGAGCAGCTCCTGCTCCACTGCCTGCCCGAACCCGAGGCGGTGAAACTCCGGGCCGTACAGGGCCTCGTCGTCCATCGAGCACAGCACCGCCGCGTTCTCCACAGCGCTCGACTTCGTGCTGTCGTCGAACAGACGCGGCGTGGCCGTCATGTACAGGCGCCTGCTCGACCGGATGTACTCGGGGTCGTGCACGCGAACGAAGTGCGATTCGTCGTCCCCGAAAAGTGTCACACCGGTCGTCCGGTGTGCCTCATCGCAGATCGTCAGGTCGAACTTGGGAAGACCGGCCTGCTGGGCGGCGGCGATCGTGGCGATCGACTGGTAGGTCGAGAAGATCACCGTCAGGTGCGCGCCCCGGTCGGCGTTTGCGCCCCGCTCGGCGTTCGCACCAAGCTCGGCGTGCGTGGTCTGGAGGAGCAGCTTTTGTGGGTCGGTGGTCGCGGGAAATGCGAGATCGTGGAGCTGGATGTCCTCCGAGACCGAGCGCTTGCCGACCTTGGTGTCTGAGCAAACGGCAAAGCAGTGCAGCGGCGTCTCGCACTGCGAGGTCCACTCGCGGAGCGCCTGTGAGAGCAGCGATATCGAGGGCACGAGGAACAGCACGCTCGTGTGAGCGCCTCGCTCCACGGCCAACCGCTCGACGAGCTTCAGCGAAGTGAAGGTCTTGCCGGTTCCGCAGGCCATGATCAGCTTGCCCCGGTCGTGGGACTCGAAGCCGCGGAACACGTCATCGACGGCGGCCGTCTGATGCGGATGCAGCGAGTGCTTGGCGGCGACCTTCAGGTTGATCTCAGCGTCGGGTGTCGTTGGCCAGAGGACATCCCAGCAAACCGGGCTTTGCTCGATCTCCGCCAACCCGATCCGTGTCACCGGGATCTGCTGCTGCTGGAGCGCGTCCTCGGCGTTCTTACCCCACTTGTCGGTGGTGGAGACGATCAGTCGGCTGGTGAACGGCGCCTTGCCGGATGCGGTGAAGAACGAGTCGATGTCCTGCTTCTGCAGGTGATGATCGGGTGCATAGAACTTGCACTGGATCGCGCAGTAACCGTCACCGTCGCGTTCCCGGGCCACGAGGTCGATGCCCGTATCGGCCTTGCCGTTGTTGCCGGGCCATTCCGCCCAGAGCCACACTTGCCTGAAACGCTCGACGAACAAGGGGTCGGCGCGCATGTACGCCTGCATGAGACGCTCGAAGCGCTCGCCCTTCTCGCGCTGTGAGAACGAGGTCTCGCGGATCTCCGCGAGCAATGAATGGATCCCCGCCACGGACTCAGTGAGCGGGTTCGATGGGTGGGCGGGGTTCCACGCGGGCCGTCGCCGGGGAGTACACCGCCGCGATCCGCTCCACCTGAGCCGGGGTGAGGCGGGCGCCGAACGTCTGGGCGCCCCCGAGCTTGAGGTAGGCTCGCTGGAGGGTCTTCCCGATCGCCGCGAGGGCGTAGTGGCCGTCGTAGATGCAGTTGATGTAAAGGCCCGCGTTGGCCCTGAAGAAGCGTGCCTGGGCGGGCGTGCCGTCAGCCACCCCCTTGATCGAGTGCTCCGTCAGCGCCCACCCCCGCTCGATCAGGTCGCTGAAGGATTGCAGGAGGGCCGCCAGGCCCGAGGCGGGGCCGGTGAGCTGTTTGGCTTCGCGCATGAATGGTGGCTCGGCAACCAGTTTGGCCTCTGTGCGGGCCGCCAGGATCTGGGCTCGCACGGTCGGGGAGATCTGGGTGGGCAAACCTCCCACGATCGCCGGCCAGGCTGCTCGGGAGGCCGCGATCTCGCGCTTGATCGAGCCCTCCACGCCCTCCAGCCCGCGGCTGACCACCACCAGGTCCGCCCGCTGCAGCCTGAGCGAGGCCGGCGTCGCGGGGGCCCCCTTGGTCGAGGAGGCCCCGCAACCCACAGCCAACATCACGATCACGGCCCCCGCCAGCGCGCCCGACGTCCCCAGCGCCAGTGGGCGGGCGAGACGCGGACGCCGGGGGGGAGCGGCTGAACTCAGACGCAGAGGCGTGGCCGGTGCTCTACGCGGAGAGCAGGTCGACGACGAACACCAACGCCGAGTTCGCCGGGATGCCGGGTCGGCCGGCCGTGCCGTAGGCCAGCGCCGCAGGGATGATCAGCTCGCGCCGTCCACCCACCTTCATGCCCGCCACGCCCTGGTCCCAGCCCGCGATCACCTGGTGCTGGCCGAGAGTGAAGCTGAACGGTTCGTTGCGCTTCCACGAGGCGTCGAAGGTCTTGCCGCCCTTGAACAGCACCCCGACGTAGTTCACCGAAACCGTGGAGCCCGCCTTGGCCGCCGCACCGGTGCCGGGGACGATTTCCTTGACTACCAGCTTGGTTGGCGCCGCACCCGCGGGGGGCGTGACCTTGGGTTCCTTGGACAGCGGGCCCGTGGTCGGCGTCTCGACGGGCGGCGGGACGGTTTCGCGGACCGAGTTGGCCTTCGCGTCCTCGACGCCGGGGGCGATCTTTTCCGAGGAACTGCCGCTGCTGGATCCGCAGCCCGCGATCAGCGCGGTGGCGGCAAGGGTGGCCAGGCCGAAGCCGAGGCGGGTGGGGGAAAGTTTTGAGTTGTTCATCACGGCGGGCAGCCTAACCGAACTCGGCGGCTTCGTGGGCGGTTGCGCGGTAGGATCCACCGTGGACCGTGCTAGGCGGGGAGGTAGCGGTGCCCTGCACCCGCAATCCGCTCTAGCGGGGCTGAATTCCCTTCCGAGGGGTTCTGCTTCGGTCGCTCCGCCGTGCGGGGCGTCGATGGTTCGGGTCCCGCGCGGTGTCGGCTTGTGA
Source organism: uncultured Solirubrobacterales bacterium (assembly GCA_963813115.1). Classification (GTDB taxonomy): domain Bacteria; phylum Actinomycetota; class Thermoleophilia; order Solirubrobacterales; family Solirubrobacteraceae; genus Palsa-744. The sequence goes on along the minus strand of CAWEXS010000002.1, from coordinate 101,316 downwards.
ATCAGGTCAGGTCCGGAAGGAAGCAGCCTTAAGCGACCACCGACAGGCGCAGCGGGAGCACCCGATCCGGAGTCGCGAGCGGCGATCAGGCGGCTGTCGTGTGAATCTCAAAGCGGGGTGCACGGTCCAACTTTTTCGTGGCCGCGACGGGGGTTTTGGAGCCACGAGTCCACTTGGACCGCGCCTCCCTGTTCGGCTACGGCTCGCATCCTGTGCGGCTACGGCCCGCATCGCTCGTAAACCAGCCACGAGCGGTTGGCGTGCCGCAGGGTGAAACCCGCCGGGACCGACGCCTTCAGTGGGTGAGGGTCATGGGGGTCCAGGATGTAGTCGCGCGCCACCTGCCCGGTGGCGGGCGCGACGTAGCTGCCCCGTGTCACCGGCTTGACCTCGGTGGCGCTCACGATCTGCGACGGGCGCGTGCGCAGACGCAGCGCCAGCAGCGGCACCGGCCGATGGTTGGGCACCCCGATCTGACCGCACCCGGGCGCAAGCGAGTGGTCTTCGACCAGCGCCACCAGGTCGCCTTCGATCTGCTGCTGGACGGCGAGATTGTGAAGTTCGCGGTGGGCCGTGCGGTACTGAGAGGGGGCGTAGACCAGGAGTACCGCCACCACCACCAGGCTCCCCGCCATCCAGGGTCGCCGATGTCGATCCTCGGCCGTGAGCGCCGTCCAGCCGAACACCCCGGCGCCGCAGAACACGCACAGGATCCCCGCCGCCGGGAAGGCGTAGCGGGTGTCGATCGGGAGGCCCGCCGCGGTGAACAGTCCCAGCACCGCGACCGCCGCTACGCCCGCGACCGCCCCCACCCGTGCCCGCCGGGGCAGCCAGAGCAGCGAGAGCACTCCGCCGAGGGCGGCCCCCAGGAGCACCGGGGGACGCAGGATCTCCCCGATCCGCCGCGGCACGTAGATCGGCGCCTTCGCGATTCCGGTGGGGCGCGCCAGCGTGTGAGCCGTGTCACGGGTGTTCGTCAGCGACCACAGCGGGCTACCGCTGACCAGCAGGTCGCTCAGCATCCAGGCCAGTGGGGCCGCGGCCGCCAGCAGCGCCAGGCGCGGCAGCTCTGAGCGGGCGATTGGGCCGCCCGCGGGCGCGCGTGAGCGCAATGGGCGAGCCAGGTAGATCCAGTAGAGCCCCGAGAACGCCCAGGCCTCGGGTCGCAACAGACCGGCCACGGCCAGCAGGGCCAGCACCGGCGCTCCAGCCCGCGGGCGGCGGGTCTCGACCAGCAGGGCCCCCAGCACCAGCAGCAGGTAGGGCACGTCCACGTAGGCCCGGACGCCGTAGGAGAGCACCGGCACCCGCGTCAGCAGCAGCACCGCGGCGAGCGCCCCGGCGGCCCGCCCGAACCACTCGGCGCCCAGGCGATAGATCACCCAGCCGCACCCCGCCAGCGCGAGGAAGCCCAGGGCCACCGTCACCTCCTGCGCCGCCCGGGCACCGAGCGGCGCGAGCACCAGCCCGAGAAGCTCGACCAGGGGGTGCGGGGTGGGGGCCACGGCGACCCCGTATTCCGGCAGCTCCCCCCGCGCGAGCTGCTGGCCCCACACGAGGGCGTACAGAGTGTCGTAGTTGGCGAACCCCACCCCCGCCAGCGCACGCAGCAGAAGCGCCCCCAGGGCGATCGCCACCGGTGTCGTGAGACGGCCGGTCAAAGCCCGGGAGGAGCCGCGCGGGAGCGGTTGAGCGTGAGCCGCTGTCCTAGCGGGGGGGAGGGCCATGTCAGAGGGACGCTATCCGCCGGGTCGGCCTCGCGGCGAGGGGGGCGTCAGGCCGCCCCTGGATAGACTCAACCGGAGGTGTCCAGCGCTCCCCACCAGCAGCGGTCTCTGTACCGCCGTCATCGTCCTCGGACCTTCGCCGACGTGGTGGGGCAGGAGCCCGTGGTGCGCACCCTGCGCAACGCGGTGGAGCGCGAAAAGGTGCACCACGCGTACCTCTTCGTGGGCTCTCGGGGGACCGGTAAGACCTCGATGGCCAAGATCCTGGCGGCCTGTCTGAACTGCGAGCGGGGTCCCACGATCGAGCCGTGCGGCCAGTGTGACTCCTGCCGCTCGATCGCCTCGGCCAGCTCGCTGGACGTGATCGAGATGGACGCCGCCTCGAACAACTCGGTGGACGACATCCGCGAGCTGCGCGAGAGCGTGGCCTACGCCCCGGTGTCGGGCCGGCAGAAGATCTACATCCTCGACGAGGCCCACATGCTTTCGACCGCGGCCTGGAACGCGTTCCTGAAGACCCTGGAGGAGCCTCCGCCGGACACCGTGTTCGTGCTCGCCACGACCGAGGCCCAGAAGGTCCCGGCCACGGTGGTCGATCGCTGTCACCGCTTCGACTTCCACCGTCCCACGATCGAGCAGATCGCGAGCGTCGTACAGCCGCGCCGCCCAGGCGGAGTCGATCGAGATCCCCCCCGAGGCGATTGCCGCCGTGGCCCGCTCGGCCACCGGCAGCTTCCGCGACGCGCTCGGCACGCTGGAGCAGCTGCTCACCTACTCGGGTCCTCAGATCGCGCTCGCCGACGTGCTGGCGGTGCTCGGGGTGACCGACTCCCAGCTGCTCGAAGAGGCCTTCGACGCGATCGATCGGGGCGACGCCCGGGCCGTGCTGATGAGCATCGCGTCGAGCGCCGAGGGTGGGCGCGACGCGGGCTCCCTGGCCCGCGATCTGGAGACACGGGCCCGCGAGCTGCTCCTGGTCCAGACCCTTGGCGAGGTGCCCGCCGAGCTGGCCCTCACCCCCGAGGTCGACGACCGCCTGTCCGCCCAGGCCGGCCGGGTCGGCCACGACGTGGTGATCAGGGTGCTCGAGTTGCTCGGCCAGGCCCTGGAGGCGATGCGCGCCGGAGGGGACCCCCGCACCCAGCTGGAGCTGGCCCTCGTCAAGGCTGCCCGGCCCGAGGTGGACGGTTCGACGCGCGCCCTGCTCAGTCGGATCGAGCGTCTTGAGGAGGGGCGCGCCGTTTCCACCCCCGATCCGGTGCCGCCGACTCCGCGCCCCGACCCCGGGCCTGCGCCCGCTCCTGATCCGCTGCCCCCGTCCACCGCGCCCCAGCCCGATCCCGCGCCCGCGCCGACGCCGCCTGCACCTGAGTCCCCGCCGATCCCCGTGCCCGCGCCGACGCCGCCCGCTCCGGATCCATCGCCGATCCCGGCGCCCGCGATCGAGGTTCCCGCGGTGGCCCCGGAACCCGCCGGTGCCCCGGCACCCGTCGGCGAGCTGCTGGTGGTGGCCGCGGACGACCTGGACGCGATGTCCGCGCTGTGGCCCGCCGTGATCGACCTGGTGCGCGCCGAGAACGGGTTGCTGGGTGCGGTGATCGAGGACGCCCGGCCGGTGGGGCTCGCCGGGGAGGATCTCACGGTGGCCTTTGCCTCCACGGCCGCGTTCCTCAAGAAGAAGGCCGAGGAGCCCGCCAAGCGCGCCATCGTGATCGAGGCGCTCCGCGAGATCACGGGGCGCCGCTTGCGCCTTGAGTACGAGCTGCGCGAGGACCTCCCGCCGGTGGCCCCCGGGGGTCACGCCGGCCCCACCCCCGAGGAGTGGGTGGCCCGCTTTATGGACGAGTTCGACGCCCAGGAGCTACCCGGTGAGAGTTCCGCCCTCACCGGCCCGCAGGAGCCGGCCGGTGAGCTAGCAGTCAGTGACCACAGCCAGAAAGGCGACTAGTCAGCCATGCCCCAGCCGAAGATGCCCAACATGCAGCAGATGATGCAGCAGGTCCAGAAGATGCAGCACGACATGGAGGTCGCCCAGGAGCAGCTCAAGGACGAGACCGTCGAGGCCTCCGCGGGTGGGGGCATGGTCACGGTCACCGTCTCGGGCGACCTTGAAGTGCGGGCCGTCAAGATCGACCCCGCCGCGGTCGACCCCGAGGACGTCGAGATGCTCTGCGACCTTGTGCTCGCCGCCGTAAATCAGGCTCTCAACGCCGCCCAGGAGCTGGCCGCCAAGAAGCTTGGCGGCGCCACCGGTGGCCTGGATCTCGGCAGCCTCGGCGGTCTTGGCCTGCCCGGGATGTAGGTAGGTACACCGTTTGAACACCTTTGCCCCCCCGGTTCAGCGGCTGGTCACCGAGCTTTCCAAGCTGCCCGGGATCGGCCAGCGCACCGCCCAGCGGCTCGCTTTTCACATCCTCCGAGCGTCGAACGAGGACGCAGAGGCTCTGGCCGAGGCGATCCGCGAGGTCAAGGCCCGGATCGTGCTCTGCGAGGTCTGCTTCAACCTCGCCGACCAGCCTCGCTGCCGGGTCTGTCAGGACGAGCGTCGCGACCCCACCCTGATCTGTGTGGTGGAGGAGCCCAGTGACGTGATCCCGATGGAGCGTACCCACGAGTATCACGGCGTCTACCACGTCCTCGGCGGCGCCCTCTCCCCGATCGACGGGATCGAGCCCGAGGATCTCAAGATCGCCCAGCTCTTCGCCCGGATCGAAGGCGCCGAGCCGCCGGTACGCGAGGTGGTGCTCGCCACCAACCCCACCACCACCGGCGAAGCCACCGCTCTGCACGTCGCCGCCGGCCTGCGCCGGCGCGCGCCACAGCTCACCATCACCCGCCTCGCCAGCGGCCTCCCCGTGGGCGCCGATCTCGAGTACGCCGACGAGGTGACCCTCGGCAAGGCCTTCTCCGGCCGCCGCGCTGTGTAGCCGTCAGGACTCGTCGGTTTCCGGCCACCGCGAGCCGGATCCAGGGCTTCGGCTCGATACTGGGAGCGGAACGCATTTCCAGTGAAATTCCATAGAACGCAACTTGTGGGCTCTTCGCTCTGGACGAATGTGTTAGATTGCGCGCACTTCTGGCCCGACTTCACGGAGGAAAGCACCATGGGGGAATCGATCGCACGGGACGCGCGAGCAGGCTGGAAGCGGCGGCGCACACCAGGTTTCATCTGGCTGGCACTCGCATTGGTCTCGACGCTTGCGCTGGTCTTTGCGGTGTGGGGCGCGCCCGGTGCATCCGCCGCCGAAAGCTTCACCTGGAGTGGCGCGCTCGCCGCGGGCAATCCCCGCTGGTCGGCCGCCGAAAACTGGGAATCCAATGCCGCCCCCGAAGCGTCGACGGCGGTCGGGAACCTCGACTTCCCCCACACCCCCAGCTCCACCTGTACGCCCGAACCGCAGTTCGAATTCTGCTACTTCGCCAGCTTCAACAATCTCAGCGGTCTCAGCGCCGAATCGCTCAGCATCGATGACGGCCAGGAATACTTCATCTTCGGCGAACCGATCACGCTCGGGAGTGGGGGAATCTCCGCGGCCCCCACCGGCGCAACCGGCGAACCGGCCCTGGCCGAACTGGATCTGCCGATCACCCTCGGCGCCTCGCAGACCTGGCACGTCTTCGGCGGCGGCGGTGAACCGAGCAGTCAGCTCTATCTCGGTGCCGGCGTGAGCGGTCCCGCTGAAGACAGCCTCGCCATCGATGTCGGTAACGCGGGCGCCATCTACCTCGGCGGGGACAACGAGGTGGGGCCGCTCACGATCGACGGCACCCAGTCCAACAAGGCCGGCGGCCTCAACGGCATCTTCGGACTCTTTGGCGCCGGGCTCAACGCCACCGACGGCCAGCCCGTGAACGTCGATCATGTCTTCTTCTACGGTGCCGGCGGGCTTGGGGCGCTGAGCACCGAAGGGGCCGAAATGTATGTCGCCCTCGGCGGCAACCCGCCCGAAGGCACCCTCGAAACCGCGAGCACCACCCTGGACTCCGCGACCCAGATCACCTTCGAAGTCGCAGGCGACGGCATTGCCCCGGGCAGCGACTATTCGCGGCTGTTCGCCCGCGGCGCCGTGGAGCTGGGTTCAGCCGGCGTTGTGGTACGGCGCACCCAGAAGTGCTCGATCCTGCCGATCGGCCGGACCTACACCTTCGTGTCCACCGAAGGTTCCCTCACCGGAGCCTTCGGCAACGCCCCCGACGGCGGCGAGATACCGATCAAGTTCTCCGCGAGCTGCGGGTCGGTCTCTGAGGGGCTCAGGCTCGCCTACGATCGCAGCGGTACCACGCAGGTCGTCACCGGCACCGTGGTCGCCGGTCCCACTTCCACCACGATGCTCGAAAGCAGCCCCGGCGCGCCCACCACCAACCAGCGCGTGACCCTCTCCGCCCGCGTCGAGGGCGGCCTGAGCAGCGCCACCGGGACGGTCGAATTCCAGGACAACGGCGTCCCCATCCCGGGCTGCTCGGCGGTTTCCTTGAGTGGCGGCCTCGCCCTCTGCCGGGTCGGCTTCGCGGCCGCCCAGTCACCCGAGCACCTCGTTGCCGTCTTCAGCCCCGGGGAAGGCGTCAATCTCAAGGGATCCACGAGCGCCCCCCGCGAATTGACCGTGGGCGTAGGCCCCACCGCCACCGCGCTGTCAATCTCCGGCCCCACCCCCTCGGTTGGCGAAAGCGTCAGCTACACGGCCATCGTCACGCCCACCAACTCGGGTGCGAGCAGTCCCTCGGGGAGCGTTGAATTTCTCGATGACGGTGCGCCGATCTCATCCTGCTCGCAGCAACCCCTCGGGGCGTCCTCGGCGGGCTGTCAGCTCAGCTACTCCGCGCCCGGGGCTCACACGATCACCGCTCGCTACTCCGGCGACGAGAACTTTGCCGGCTCCGCCTCGGCGAGCGCACGAACACTCACGGTGCTCGCGCCGGTCCCTGCACCTGGTCCCCCCAATCAGCCGGTGTCTCTTCCCAGCCAGCAGGTGGCCGCCAGCAGCAGCCAGTCCGGTGGTGTCGCGCTGCTGAGTAGCACTCTGCTTGCGCCCAGCGGTGGTGCCACGGCATCGCTGAAGCTCCACTGCGCCGCCCCCGGGGGTGTCGCGGGAAGCTCACCCTCGCTGCTCCTCTGGCCGTCAAGACCAAGCACGGCAAATCGCACTCGCTGCGCGCCGTCACGATCGGCACCGGCAGCTTCTCGATCGCCGCCGGGGGGACCGCGACAGTCAAGATCAAGCTCAACGCCACCGGCCGTGCGCTGCTGCGCAAGGGGCATCGGCGCCTGGCAGCGCGGCTCGCCCTCGCAGAAGTCGCATCCGGTCAGGAACAGACCCAGTTCGAAGACCGTCAACCTCTCGGAGTCGGCCCAGGGCAAGCCCGCCAAGCTGGGCTGATGGTCTGAGGCTGGCGTCCGCCCCGCCCAGGGGACGGATGTAGTGTGATGCCTTCCCCGATGGAGAGCGCTGCACGCCTATATCCTCAGCCTGTGTCTGGACTGGTGGTCATGAAGTTCGGCGGCACCTCCGTCGCCGATGCCGAGCGCATCAAGCGCGCCGCGCGGCGGATCGTCGAGAAGCGCGAGCAGGGTTGGCGCGTGGTTGCCGTGCTGTCCGCGCGCGGCAAGACGACGGATGAGTTGATCGCCGCCGCCGAGGAGGTCTCATCGGCCCCCGACCCACGCGAGATGGACATGCTGCTTTCCACCGGCGAGCGGATCTCCTGCGCCCTCTGTGCCATGGCGATCAACGATCTCGGGCACCGGGCGATCTCGCTGACCGGCTCTCAGGCCGGGATCGTGACCGACCAGTTGCACACCAAGGCCCGCATCCTCGACGTTCGTGCGGAGCGCATCTCAAGCGCCCTGGAGGACGACCACATCGTGCTGGTCGCCGGCTTTCAGGGGGTGTCCGAGACACACGACGTAACCACGCTCGGCCGCGGTGGCTCCGATACCACGGCCGTCGCCGTCGCCGCCGCCTTGGGCGCGGAGGAGTGCGAGATCTACACCGACGTCGACGGCGTGTTCTCCGCCGACCCCCGGATCGTGCCCGACGCCCGCAAGCTCCCCCTGGTGTCCTTTGAGGAGATGCTCGAGATGGCCGCCTCCGGCGCCGGTGTCCTACAGCTGCGCTCCGTCGAGTACGCCCGCAACCACGGGGTACGGATCCACTGTCGCTCCGCATTCCACGACCAGCCCGGTACCGTTGTGGTCGGAGAGACCGAGACCATGGAGCAGCCCCTCATCACCGCAGTCACCCACTCCACCGCCGAGGCCCGGGTGACCCTCACCGGGGTGCCCGACCAGGTTGGCGCGGCCGCCCGCATCTTCGAGGCCCTCGCCGAGGCCGGGGTCAACGTCGACATGATCGTTCAGAACGAGCCCAGCTCCGCCGGGGGCCAGGCCGAGATCTCCTTCACTGTGCCCCGCGAAGACCTGCGCACCGCCCGAATGGCTCTCGAGCCTCTCACCGCCGGGGCCTTCGAGGCGCTCAGCGCCCACGAGGAGATGGGCAAGGTCTCGATCGTCGGCGCCGGCATGCGCTCCCACCCCGGGGTCGCGGCCAAGGTCTTCGGGGTGCTCGCCCAGGAGGGCATCAACATCGAGATGATTTCGACCTCGCCGATCAAGATCTCTTGCGTCATCGACCGCGAGCGCGTCGAGCGGGCCGTGCAGGTGCTGCACAGCGCTTTCGAACTATCCGGACCCGGCACCCTCGCCTCCGAGGAGCCTTTTAAGGCCCGCGGCGCGCTCTAGAAGCCCCAGCCGCTCGGCGGGAGCCGGACCCGGCCCGCACGCTTAAGACATTCCCGACCCAAATTTTCTACAGCTTGATAACTGCATCATGCGTAGGCTTGCGTAGCCTGATTGCAGGGAAGGGGGTCATGGACAGCTACCGTCAGGAGCTTGACGATGCCCGGCAAGACCCGCATACCCCGCACATTCGAAGGAGACGAAATCTCTTTGTGGGCCTTGCGTTTTGTGCCTCGGAGGCGCAAACTACGCGCCGCGACATTTAATGAAGGATTCCCACCCTATGAGAGGTTTGTGCAGGTAGGGTGGGACCAACGGGGCTAGGCAAGGAAGCGAGCAAGGAGGCGGTCAAGGAGATGAGCGGGGAGATCAGCAGCAAGACGCAGGTGCGTGTTCCCTGGAGTCGTACCCGGCAGGGAGCCAGTCGTGGCTTCATCGGGCTGGGGGGCAAGCGCCGCTCTTCAGAAGCCTCCAGATAACAGAGTCCCGAGGGCCCGAAGCGAGCCTCCGACGCGACGCTCTGTTCCGCCGGATGCTGCTGGCCGCCGATGTCGCCGCGATCGTCGCGGCCTTCGTGCTCACGGTCGAGCTGTCCTCGCGTTCGCTACAGCTCACCTGGGCCGGCGTTCTCGGGGTGCCGATCCTGGTCGTCGGGTCCAAGCTGTTCGGTCTCTACGACCGCGACGAGACCCTGCTGCGCAAGACCACCCTCGACGAGGCCCCCAAGCTCTTCCACGTCGCCACCCTCTGCGCGCTCGTCGCCTGGCTCGGCGGCGGACTGTTCGTGGCCGGCACGCTCAACCGCCACGAGGCCCTCTTTCTCTGGCTCGCCCTCGCCACCCTGCTTTTGCTCTCGCGTGCCGGCGCTCGCGCCATCGCCCTGCGGCTCGCCCCCGCCGAGCGCTGTCTGTTCATCGGCGACGAGGCCTCCGCCCGCACCATCGCCTCAAAGCTCACCGGCCACGGCGGGGTCAAGGCCGAAATGGTCGCCCACCTCGACCTTGACAAGTTCGCGCCGTGGTCCACCGACAACTTCTCCCAGCCGCGCCTCTCGGAGATCCGCGACCTCGCCCGCACCCTCGACGTGCACCGCGCGATCATCGCCCCCCGCTCGGCCGACGCCGGGGAGATGCTCGACCTCGTGCGCACCCTCAAGGCCGTCGGGGTCCGGGTCAGCGTGCTGCCCCGGCTGCTGGAGGTCGTGGGCTCCTCGGTCGAGTTCGACGACCTCCACGGCGTCACCGTGATGGGCGTCCGGCGCTTCGAGCTGACACGCTCCTCCGCGATCGTCAAGCGGGCCTTCGACCTCACCGGCGCCTCACTCGGGTTGCTCGCGATCTCGCCCGTCCTGATCCTCTGCGCCATCCTCATCAAGCTCGAAGACCGCGGACCGATCTTCTTCCGTCAACTCCGCGTTGGGCGCCACGGCGAGCGCTTCGCAATGCTCAAGCTCCGCACCATGGTCCCCAACGCCGAGGATCTCAAGGACGGATTGCGTCACCGCAACGAGGCCCAGGAGGGGCTCTTCAAGATCGCCGACGACCCCCGCGTGACCCGTGTGGGCAAACTCCTACGCAAGAGCGCCCTGGACGAGCTGCCCCAGCTCATCAACATCATCCGCGGCGAGATGAGCCTCGTCGGTCCCCGCCCGCTGGTGATCGAGGAGGATCAGCGCATCGAGGGTTGGCACCGTCGGCGGCTGGAGCTTATGCCCGGCATGACCGGCCACTGGCAGATCCTCGGCCCCGCCAGGGTGCCGCTGCGCGAGATGGTCGCCATCGACTATCTCTACGTCGCCAACTGGTCGCTCTGGAACGACCTCAAGATCCTCTTGCGGACCGTTCCCCACGTCATCGGGCGCCGTGGGCTCTAACGCCGCGGGTGCTTGGTAGCAGGCCGTCGAGGTTAGTGCAGGCCGTGGGCCGTGAGGCCGCGGCGGTGGTTGCCCGTCAAGCGCCTGCGACGAGAGCCTGAGCCCGAGTCCGCGCGCTCCCAGATCACGAGTCCCTCCCTCACCGTGCGGCCCTCAGGACCGCCGGCGAGAGTGGAGGTGTCGTCTGCCCGGCCCGCTATTCGGCAGGCCGCAATCACGATCGCCACCATTGAAATCCAGAGTATGGGTATGAGTATTAGGAGCATGTGACGTTAGTCATTTGGACATGCATAGCTGTACTCCTGCAATCGGACGGCATCTTTCAAACTTGAGTGCCCCGTGCTTTTCTCGCCCAAACGTCCAGCGCCTCGAAGGCTCCGCGCGACCCCGCACCTAGCGAAGAATTACCCCGAACTCCTGGGTGTAGATCGCGCCCGCCTGGCCCTGGGCCAGCGCTGCCGGCGCCGACGGATCAACTCCGATCGCGCTATCGCGGTAGGAGGCCTTGAGGATGTTCGCCAGGTGCTCCGGGGAGGCGATCCAGGCGCTCACAATCGCCGCCGGGGTGGCCAGCGAGAGGGTGCCCCAGGCGATGTTCTCGCCGATCGCGTAGCCCGCCGGGGGCCCCGGCAGGTAGCCCGTCGCCTGCACCCGCTGCAGCGGGGTCTCGCCGCTGGGGGAGACGTGGTCAAAGTAGTCCGCCTGCACCATCTCGTCGCTGTGGCCCTGAGCGGCCTGCTCCAGCTTGACGTTGGCCTGTAGCGGGATCTCGCCGTTGCGGGCCCGCTCCTGGTTGACCAGGCACATGGTTGCCGCCCGAATCGCGTCCAGGTTGCCCGCCTGGGGTGTCAGCTCGGTGCCCTGGCACGGCGTGGCCAGGACGCTCGCGATGCTCGCCGCGTTGGCCCCCGCGGTCGTGCTCCCTGTCGCCGGGGTGCTCGCCGTTGCGGGCGTGAGCGTCACCGGGGTCCTCCGCGGCGCCTGGTTGCGGTGCGCCGCCTTGACCTGTGCACGCTTGCGGGTCGGGTGGCGGTGGGTCTTGCGCAAGCCCGCCGCTCGCAGGTGGCAGACGCGTCGGTGCTTGCGAGGATGACGCCTGGAGGTCCAGCACACCCGCACCCTTTTCGCCGCGTGGTGCTTGGCGGGGGTGCCCATGTGAGCCGCTGCGCTCGCGCCCGGCATCGGCAAGGCCAGCGTCAGGGCGATCGTGGCAAGGAGCCGCAGGCTGCGAGGAGGGACGCTCACTCGCCGGTTATCGGCCGGACCCCCCGCAGATTTGAGTGTCCCACAGGCGTTTGGACACACAGAGGTAGCTACCCCGAGACCCCCACGGCCTTATGCTGAAGTGGATGCGGGGAGATCACGCATGAGGCGCCCCGGACTGCTCGTCACGCTGATCCTCCTCGTGGGGCTCGCCGGGAGCATCGCGGCGCTCAGGGCCCGCGAAAGCAACACCCAGTTCGTGGTCGCCCAGCAGAACCTCGAGCCGGTGCAGGCCGCCCAGCTGGACACCCTAGTGGCCACCACCAGCGACCCCCGACCCGGCTACAGCGGCCGCGCCCGCCGGGCGCGCTGCGCAAACGCAGCCTCCAATCACAGCGCCCTGGGGAACCCTTGGAGCTGCGTGGTTCGCTACCCCCGGCTACCCCCGGTGCGCTACCGGGTCACCGTCTACCCCGACCGCTCGATTCGCGGCTCCGGTCAGCCCGAGGGCACCCACGTCCTCGGAGCGCTGACTGTCCGGGGCTGCTGCGTCGCCCAGGCGCCCTGAGTCCTCACCCGGCGATCGCGGGCGCCAGCGTGTCGGCCGACACACGGCTTGGGACAGCTTGAAGGCGACCGGGGTCGCCGCAGTTTCGGGGGGTGGGACCGGCTAGCCGAGGTCGTCGCGGAGTTTGCGCAGGGCGCGGTAGATGCGGCCCTCCACGGCGCTCTCGCCTTCGCCCAGCACCCGGGCCACGTCGCGCAGTTTCAGGTCGGCGCCGAAGCGCAGCGCGAGCGCCTCGCGCTCGTCCTCGTTGAGCCTCGCCAACGCGCGTTGCAGCTCGTCGCGGTGCTCCACCGCGTCCAGGCCCAGGTCCGAGGCATCCAGTGGCGCTCCCGCGCTCACGTGGGCCAGGGCGCGGTCCTCGTTGGTGCGGCGGCGAGCCTGATCGCGCAGCAGGTTCAGCGCGATCGTGTACAGCCAACGGCGCTCCGAGCCGCGGCGCGGATCGAAGCGCTGGCGCGAGCGCAGCACCCGCTCGAAGGTTTCCGAGAGCAGATCCTCCGCCAGGGCACGGTTGCCGGTGCGGTAGGCCAAGAACGAGAACAGTCGCTCGGCGTGCTCCTCGAAGAGCCGCTCAAAGGTGTCTGGTCGCATGCGCGTGGACATTCTGGCGCCTTGCGGCGAGGAGCGGCGGGCTGAGCTGCTTGAGAGTTCGTGGGCCATGGTGTCCTCGGAGTCGTCCTTGAGTACCGATCAAAAAGCTCACGGCCCCCGGAGGCCTAAGTCTCCGGGGGCCGCTTGCTGCCAACTACGTCGTCAGGCCGCTTTCGCTATGCCTGGCAGAGGTGATACGTGTGCACCTGCTTGACCGACTTGCCACCGGCGAGCGTCGCGGTGACCGTGACCGTCGAGGCGCCCGAGGTGGTGCAGGGCAGGTTCACCAGGTCGATGCTCGACGAGGCGTGCTTGCCCGTGAGGGTCGAGAAGCGCTTGCCGTTGAGGGTGATCGTGACCTTCTTCAGCTTGCTGCCCTTCTTGAGGTGCAGCCTCAAGTGGATGTGGCGGCTGCTCGTGCGGGCCCGTGCCGTCTGGAAGCCCTGGACGCCCGCGCTGGCGGTGACCGTGACGGTGGTGCTGGTGCTCGAGTAGTAGTTGTTGGTGGTGGTGCCGTTGAAGCTGTTGTTGTTGCAGTTGTAGTTGTTGTTGTTATCGCCGCCGTTGTTGTTGCCCACGTTGTTGTTGGCGTCGCAGACGTTGCTCGAGTACTGAGCGTCGGCCGCGTTGCCGCTCGAGTGGTGATCGGCGCCCGCGGCGATCACGCCGCCGGTCCCGGCGACCACCAGGCCGAGAGTCAGGCCGGCCGCGGCGAAGCGGCGGGGAGCGGTGCGCAGGCTCGTGCTGCGAGCACGCGCCATCGCCGAAGTCTTGATCTGGTCCAGCTCCAGCGGGCCGGCCGTGGGGCGCTCCTCGCGCAGGCGCTGAGCGACGCCCTCCAGTCCGTCCGTGGTCTCGTCGTTCTTGCGCCGCATTTGATCTCCTGGTCAGTTAGCTAGAGAAGCCTTCAACGCCATATACGAACGAGCGCTGCCTTTTCCGACAAAGAGATTCCTAAATGCTCGTGATCGAGAACTTCCCCGAAGCCAGCGCCCGGTGCAGAAGGGCCGAGGCGACGCCTTCCCAACGGCGGGGGTCGTTCCCGGAGAGGTCGCTCGCTGCCCGCCGCAGCTGCGAATCGAGCGGGTTCAGCCTCACCGCCCTGCCGATCGCCCCACGCGGGTCCAAGCCCGCGCCCGCCCGCGCCACCGCGAGCCAGTACTGCTCTTCCCAGCTCCCCGGCTCCAGAGAGGTCGCCGTCGCCATCGCGCTCACCGCCGCCGGGGCAAAGCCCTGCTCCAGGTCGCACACCCCGATGATCGCGTACGCCTGCGGGCGCTTGGCCGACAGCGACAGTGAGGACAGCGCGTCGTGCTTGGCCGCCGTGCAGTCGCCCCGGCGCAGCTGCTGGGCGCTGTCCTGCAAGCGTGCGTAGGAGACGCTCCCCAACAGCGGTGCCACCGCCAGCAACAGCCAGCCCAGCGCCACGATCGTGCGGCTCGCCGGCAGTCCCCGCGGTCCACGGCGCCCCGCGGCCGGACGCGCCAGCGCGAGCCCCACAAGCATCAACAGCCCGATCGTGACCGCCGGCATCTGCCAGTCCCAGTCGAAGGCCTGGTGCACGCTCCACGCTCCGAACGCCGCCAGCAGCGCCGCGTAGAGCCCCCGGTCCTGCCCCCGCATGCGCCGCGCCAGCCCCGTCAGGATCGTCAGGATCACCACCAGGATCAGCGCCAGTCCCACCAGCCCCAGCTCCGCCAGGCTCTGTAGGTAGAGCGAGTGGGCGTCCGTCACGTATAGGCCTTCGCTGCGATAGCGCGGATACAGCTCCTGGTAGGTGCCCGCCCCCGTGCCGTGCAGCTCATCCGTCTTGTAGATCCGCAGCGCCGTGTCCCACAGCGACACCCGCCCGTTGTTGCCCGGGTCCGTCAAGCGTTCCCGGGTCTGGGCTTCGCTCGGATGGCCGCTGCCGTGCACGAACTTGTCGTACTCGTTGTGGACTTTGCCCCCCGCGCCCGCCACCAGGGCCACTGCGAGTGCCAGCACCGCCACGCTCGCCCCGAGCCCCACCCGCAGCTTGAGGGCGGGTGGGGTACGCACGATCCTCAGGCCCTCGATCCGCCGGTCGACCGGCGTCAGCAGCGCGCGCAGCAGGCCCGCGCCCAGCATGCACAGCACCACCACCCCCGCCACATGACGACCCTGGGAGACCGCCGCCGCGCTCGTCGGGTGAAAGCTCGCCAGCTCCGTCGCATCCCACGCCGAGTGCATCGCGATCGCGCTCGCCGGGACCGCCGCCAGCAGCGCGCTCGGCAGCGTCGAGAGCCGGGTCAGCAGGCAGTACGCGACCACCCCCACCGCCGCGACCCCCAGCGCCCCCCGCGAGAACGTCAACAGCAGCGTCGCCGCCAGTCCCGGCAGCAGCGTCGCCGCGAGCGCCCGCACGAGCCGGTGCTCGCCGCGGTCCGCGCTCAGGTGGAAGCCCATGATCAGCGCGCTCGCCGCGAGCATCCCCTCGGCGTTCCAGTAGGTCAGCGGATAGCTCAGCCGACTACTGAAGAACGTGCTCGCCGTCGGCCATGTGTGAGGTTGCAGTCGCGAGATCAACCCGATCAGACAGACGGCGCTCATCCCTAAAACCAGTCCCCGCAGCAGCCACGCCATACGCTCGCGGGTGTAGCGCAGCGAGCCGAACAGCGCCAGCGCCAGCACGTAGAGCAGGGTGCGGTCAAAGCCGTCCAGGGCCCGCGCCGTCGCTCCCGACCACAGCGCCGAGGCCAGCTCCCAGGCCGCGTACAGCGCCAGTGCCCCCAGCGCGACCGCCAGCGTGCGGCTGAAGCCCTCGAACGGCCGCTGCGCCAGCAGCGTGCGCGCCAGCAGCGCTTGGGCCAGGATGATCGCCACGAAGCCCGGCGCGCTCGGGAAGTAGCCGCCCGCGTTGAACGACAGGTAGATCACCGCCGCCGGCGCCAGCAGGATCAGCGCACCCAGCCCCAGCAGCTCCAGCGGGTCCCGGCGGGCTGAGTCGCCCCTCACCGCCACCCCCGGCGGAGCGTAGGGGTCGGCGCGGAGCGCTTGCGCGGACACGCCCGCAGCGTACTTCAGAAGCCTCCCCCCGAGCCGTCTCTCAGAGCAGGTTGCGGATCGGATACAGGTGAACGAACCCGTAGATCAGCGCCACCGCCCAGCCCACTGCGGCCGCGCTCGGCATCCCCCGGCGGCTGAACATTCGCGCGCACACCAGGTAGAGCCCCGGCATCACCACCACCATGTAGTACAGGTAGCTGATTCGGCCCGAGATCTGGCCGGCCACCGCGAACGGCACGAACGTGCCCAGGCACCAACACGCCCCGATCGTGCTCACCCCGTCGCGCTCGCGCCATGCCGCCGCGCACGCCGCGAACGTCGCCGGTAGCGCCAGGAAGACGATGAACGGGTTGATCGAACCCCGGAAGAACACCACCGCGCGGCTCGTCAGAATGTGGCCGTGGCTGGACTCGTTGACCGCCACCCGCGCGTAGTCGATCGTGTTCTCGTTCAGCAGCCACTGCCACGGACTCGCCGCGATCCCCACCGCGTCCGGGCGAGTCTTCAGGGCCAGCGCATAGTGGTACATGTGCGACAGGTGGGTGAGCGGGCTGCCCGCGTAGGTCACGTGGGCCACCGGGTCATAGGCCGGCACCAGCACGTCCAGCAGCCACAGCAACCCCAGGAAGCTCAGCACGCTCGATATCCCCAGCAGCGCCAGTGGGCGCACGTGCGTGGCGAGCCCCACCGTGGCATCCCGTGGTGTGCCCCAGCGCGCCCGGGTGTAGCGCAGGGCCTCCACCAGGAACAGCACGATCAGCACGTACAGCGCCACCTCCTTCATGGCCCCCGCCACCGCCACCGCCAGGCCCGCCCACAGGGGGCGGTTGCGCACGTACAGCAGGGCCGCCACCAGCATCATCGCCACCGCGTACACGTCCAGGGTCGCGATCCGACCGTGCACCAACAGCAGGTTGTCCATCGACATCACCGCCGTGGCCCCCACCGCCAGCCAGCGTGAGCCGCCCGCGGCGATCGTCAGGGCGTACAGCGCCCACAGGGCCAGCAGCCCGAATAGCACGCTGCCCAGGCGCCACCCCCGCGGGGTATTCCCGAATAGCTTGATCGTGCCCGCCATCACCAGCTTGGCCAGCTGGGGGTGCTCCGCATTGGGGTCCTTCCCTTTGGGGGCGTCGTGGTAGGGCGCCCCCGCCGGTGGGTTGATCCCGTCGATCACCCGGGCCGCGTTTACGTAGTAGGCCTCGTCGAAGATCAGGGTGTGACTCGCCGGGGTGCGGCACGGCTTGCTGCACGGCTCGCTCAGGTCGATCACGCGGGCGTATAGCGAGAACACCAGGATCAGGCACAGCACCACCACCGGGGTGAACGGGTCCCGGAGCACGCGTCTGGTCAGGGCGCGCAGGCGCTGAGTGCGGGGCGCGGTGCGGCTGGGGGCGCCGGGCGACGAGGAGGTCGGATCGTCGGGCTCGGCCACAGCGGCGGGGGTTTCAGCCACGGCGCTTGAACCACCTGGAGCGGCGGTGGGGCTCCAGGCCGGGCAGCTCCACCATCGGGCGCAGCGGGATCTCCTCGCCCGCCAGGATCGCGGCAGGCACGTCCTGTGTGAGCCAGTCCGCCAGTGGGGCCAGGCCGGAGCGCTCCAGCTCGGCGGCGATCCCGGGGGGACGCCCGTTCTCGTTGTGGGCGTCGGAGGCCACGTTGTGGATCAGGCCCTCGCGCGCCAGGCCCAGTGTGAAGCGGCGTACCTCGCCCCCGAAGCGTCCCACCAGCGAGCCCGCCGTGATCGACGTGAGGATTCCCGCCCGCACCAGCGAGCCGAGCATCTCCGGGTCGCGATGGAAGGCCGGGCAGCGCTCCGGATGGGCCAGCAGCACGCGGTGCCCGCGGTTCACCAGATCCATCAGGATCGCGTCCAGACCGCTGGCCACGGGGGAGAAGGGGGGCTCCACCAGCAGCCAGGGCCCCTCGCCCAGTGTCAGGCGCGCCAGCTCCTCGGGCTTGATGTCGATCAGGCTGCTCATCGCGATCTCCGCCCCCGAGATCACCTCGACGGGGACGCCCTCGACTTGCAGGCGCTGGTTGACCTCGCCCACCAGCCTCCCGATCACGGCGGCGTTGTTGGGGTAGGTGAAACTCACATGGGGGGTTGCCAGCATCGTGCTCGTGCCCCGCGCCGCCGCCGCCCGCGCGAGCGCGATTGAGCCCTCGATGGTCTCCGGGCCGTCGTCGATGCCCGGGAGCACGTGTGAGTGCATGTCGATCACTGAACGCTGGACGTTAGGGAGTTGGGCGGGGGAACGGCTTAGCGCTGCGTTAAGCGTGGATGCGCGCCCGGCCCGGCTCGATCGCGAGTTACTCAGCTGCAAGCCGAGACACGGCGTCGGGCACGCCTGTGCGGGCGCTGGGGTACTGCGGCTGCCAGCCCAGCTCTGCCTTGATCTTGGCGTTGCTGGAGCGGGCCGAGCGCACCACGGCGGCGACCGCGTTGCCTCCGGCCACCAGGCGCGCGATCGGGGCCGGGATCCGGCGTGGGGGACCCACCCCGAGCGCTGCGGCTGTGAGGGCCATGAAGTCATAGAACGTGATCGGCTCGTCGTCGACCACGTGGTAAGTGGAACCCGGGGGCGCCTGCTCGGCCGCCAGGAGCAGGGCGCTGGTGACGTCCTCGACGCGTACCACGTCCCACAGGTTCTCCCCGCGGCCGATCACCGCGAAGCGGCCCGGCTGACGCAGCCGAGGGATCAGCTCCTGGGCGTACCAGCCGCCGGCGCCGTAGACATGGGAGGGACGGACCACCACGGCCGGCAGACCCGACTCAAGCACGATGCGCTCGCCCTCCCGCTTGGAGCGGCCGTAGGGGGTCTCGACGGGGAGCGGGGTGTCCTCGGTCAACAGGGCTCCATGGGGGTCGCCGGTGACGACGGTGGAGGCGAACACCAGGCGCGAGCCCCCGGATGGGTCGAGGCCCGCCAGTGCGAGGCACGCGTCGACCAGCCGCTTGGTGCCGTTGACGTTGACCTCCTCGACCTTGCCCGCCTTGCGCTGGGAGGCGATCTCCGCGGCGAGGTGAATCACGCAGTCCGGTCGCTCTTCCGCGAGCATGGCGGTCAGGGCCCCAGCGTCGCTCAGGTCGCCTCGCACAGGGCGGGTGCCAGGGGGGTGGGACCCCGGACGGCGGATTAGGGCGCCGACGTCATGGCCGCCCGCGAGCAGCTGGGGGCAGAGCGCGGTGCCGATGAAGCCGCTGGCGCCGGTCACGAGGATGCGCATCGTCCGAGGCTAGCGCAGGCTTCCCGGTGGGCATCTCCCATCACCCCCGTTCGCCCATCCGACGGTAGCCCGAGGAACCAATAGGCTCTCAAGCCCCAACCGCCGCCGGCCGAAGGAAGAGTGCTGTGCTTCGAGGCGAACCCATCAACCTGCTCGCGATCGTCCTGGTCGTGCTGTTCACCATCCGCCTCACGCTCGCCGTGCTCTACCGACCGGGGCGCCAGGTCGAATACCGCATCGGCCGCGGGTCGGGCACCGGTGAAGCCTTGGGCGTCAGCTGGCTACGGCTGCGGGTGCGCTCGCTGAACTCCGGGAACGAGTACACCGTGCCCCTCACACGCATCCGCCGACGCTGACTCCCGCGGGCGCATCGGGCAACATGGAGCGTTGACATTCAAGCCGATCCTTCTCCCATAAATGGAACTCCCGATCTCGGGGAGAGCTGGACGATCGCGCACGACTTCAGCTTCGACTACGGCGGGGCCGAGCGCGTGCTGGAGGTGGTCGCGCATACTCTGCTTCCCCGAGCCTCCATCCTGATGCTCGCCGGGGACGATCGGATCGTGCGCCAGATGGGCTTGTCCGATCGCACTCGTTTTGTTCTTAACCGTGGCTTTGTGACGCGCGAGAATTATCGGATGCGCTCCATCCTGCTCGCTCCCTCGCTGCTGCGGGTGCGCGCCCCCGGGAACCTGCTCGCGCTCTCCTACGCCTTCGCCCACTTCGCCAACGCGCGGGGGCGCAAGGTCGTCTACTGCCACTCGCCCTTACGTCAAATCTGGAGCGGTCGCGATGAGTACGCCGCCGCCCTCGGGCCCGTGTCGCGCGCCCTGCTTAACCTCGGGTTTCCCCTCCTGCGCCGCCTCGACCGCCACGCCGCGCACACCGCACAGACCTACATCGCCACCAGCACGGTTGTCGCCGACCGGGTGTCCAGTTATTACAAGGCCCCCCGGCCCACCGTGATCCCGCCACCCATCGACACCTCGCTGTTTGCGCCCCCGCTCAGTACTCCCACCCGCGACTACTACGTCTGGGCCGGTCGGATCGTCGAACCCTACAAGCGCGTTCGCCTGCTCCTCGATGCCTTCCGGGAGCTTCCCGACCAGCGCCTCGTGATCGCCGGTGACGGACGCGACACCGAGGACATCCGTCGCCACGCACCCCCGAACGCCAGTTTCGTGGGAGCCCTCGGCGGCAGCGAGTTGTCGGAGCTTTACCAGGGCGCCCGCGCGCTGTTGTTCCCCAGCACCGATGACTTCGGAATGGCCCCGCTGGAGGCCATGGCCTGCGGTACCCCCGTCGTGGCCTTCCGTGGCGGCGGCGCCCTGGACACCGTGATCGACGGACAGACCGGCGTGCTCTTCGACGAGCCCAACCCCGCCGCCCTGATCGCCGCGATCCGGCGCCTGGACACCCTCAAGCTGGACCGCGACGCCCTCGTCGAGCATGCCGCCGGCTACGGCGCCGATCGCTTCGCCCAGCGCCTCGGCGCGGTCCTCAGCGCCGCCCCGTCACGCGACTAGAGCGACGCCCGCCCCAGGCCGGGCAGCGGCCACCGTTCGGGGTGCCCGCCGCGCGTCAAGCTCGCGCGGCCGTCAAGCTCCCGCCGCGCGACTCCTGCCGAGCAGCTCCCGCCACTGCGCCACCATCCGCTCCGCCGTCGCCCGACTGGTGCGCTGCTCGCGCAGCAGCAGCGCGTCTTCGCCGCCCCGCTTCAGTGCCCGCTCGTCACTCAGCAGTGCGCTTACGCCCGCCGCCAGGTCCCGCGCCGATTCACTCGCCGTCAACGTGACCGCGCCCGAGGATTCGGCCTCCTCCAGGAAACCCCGCACCGGCGTGCTCACCACCGGGGTCCCGTAGGCGAATGCCCGCGCCGCCGCCCCGCTGGCAGAGAGGAACGGGCCATAGCGCCCACCCGACTCGTACGGCAGCAGGATGCAGCGCATCGAGCCGAAGAACTCGTCTTCGCGATCACCCTCCACCGCGCCCCAGCCGCGCGTGCCCGCGGGCAGCTCCAGGCTCTCGGTGCCCCGGCCCGCCACGTGAAGCTCGATGTCACCCGGCAGCTCCCGACGCAACTCCGAGAGCAGCTCAAAGCCCTTGCCCCCGTAGCTGTAGCCGAACAGTCCCACCGCCCGCGGCCGCTCACCCACCGGCGGGCCCGCGGCGCGGTGGGGGACATGGTGAACCAGGCGCGCCGTCTTGAACCCTCGCTCGGCCAGCGCCCGCTCGCCCCCCGCGGTCAAGGTGAAATGTGTCGCCGCCCGCATCCGTCGGTCCTCAAAGCGCCACCACAGCCCCCGTGCCGGAAAGTGCACCGCTTGGTGAAGCACTCGCGCCCGCGCCACCCGCGTCGTGTAAAGCGGCCACCAGGTGAAATGCGGGGCGTCGTGGACCGTCGCCGTGACCAGCTCGTCACCCGGCGGCAGCGCCCAGAACGGCTCGATCCCGCCCGCCGACAGCTCCACGTGTACAACTGCCGGTCCACCCTCACGAATCCTGGCCGTCTCCGCGCGCACCCGCCGCACCGCGCTTAGCACGTCCGCGGCCCCCGCCTTCAGTGGCGCTGCCAGGTGAATCGGGAAAAGCTGCGCCCCGCACGCCTCGAGGTCATCCACCAGCTGCTCGGCGTAGTCACCCACCCCACCCGAACCCGGCGCGGGCGCCAGCCACACCACCCGCACCGTCGCAGCCGTCGAGCGTCCCGGTGCGCTCACGCCGTCCCCTGCCTCAAGGCTTGAGGGCTGCACGATGTTCTCCGGCGTCACACCGCTACCCTACCGGTGGTGAAAATGCTCAGCGGCGACCGCGACCTCGTGCTGCTCACGGGCGCCTACGGGCACGGAAACCTCGGCGATGACCTACTCGGCATCCTCACCGCCGCAGAGCTGCGCGAGCAGGGCCACGAGGTCGCCCTCGCCGCCGGTAGCGACTCGCGCGTGCCCGCCGACCTGCCCCAGAGCCGTAAGGTCCTGATCGGCGAGCTGGGCCCCCGGCGCACCCTGCTGCTCGGCGGCGGCGGCCTGTTCAACGACGCCTGGGCCAGCGACTACTCGCGCTACTTCGCCTCACTCGCGCTTGCCGCCCGCCTGCGCCGTGCCCGCGCCTGCGCCGCCGGGCTCGGGATCGAGGCGCCCCGTAGCGCCGTCGGGCACGCCTGCCTAGCCCTCGCCGGGCGCACGCTCGCGCCGTTCGGCGTCAGAGACCCGGCCTCCGCCGCGATCCTCACCCGTCATCGCGCCCGCCGGGTAGAGGTGGGGATCGACCTCGGCTGGCTCGCCGCCGGGCGCCTTCAGCATCACCCCCAACCCGAGCCCGGTCTCGTGTCGGTGACGATCGCCGGAGAGACCCCGCAGGCCGCGCGTGCGCGCGTGGAGCTGTTGGGCGCCGCCCTCACCGAGCTGCTTGAAGCCGGGGTCGTGCAACGCATCCGGGGCGTTGTGATGCAGTGCGCCGAGGCCCGCGACGTACACGACGATCGCGCTCTGCTGGCCCAGCTCGCCCAACGCGTGGCGCATCCCCTAGAGATCGTCGTGCCCGACGACCCCTGGGAGGCCTTCGCCGCGCTCGCCCCGGCGCCGCTCTCGGTCGGCTTTCGCCTCCACGGCCTCTTGCTCGCCTACCTCGCGGGCGCGCACGTGATCGCACTCAGCCGCTCGCAGAAGGTGAGCACCACCTTCGCCGGGGCACCCGGGGCGGACATCCTGCAGGAGCGCCAGGCGACCCCCGCGGCTATTCTTGCCCTCGCCCGCACCGGCGCACCCGCACCCGCCCTGCGCCGCGAGCACGCCCTCGCCGCCCGCGAGATCGCGGCCCGTCACCTCGCCCGCGTGGTCGACTCACCATGAAAATCTGCTTTCTCCTCCCCAAGGACCCCTACGGCTACAGCGGCGGTGACACCGCCGTCTTCCGGGTCGTGCTGGAGGAGGCCGCCCAACTCGCCGACGTCAGCGCGCTTGCGCTCACCGACCGGGACCCCGTGCCCGGGCCGGTGCCGATCCTCCCGGTGGCAAAGCCGCCGGTACAACCCGCCCGTCTGGCGCTGCGCAGCCTGCGCAGCGGGCGCAGCCTCGTTCACACTCGCTTTGGACCGCCCCAACTGGTGAGTGCCATCGCCACCACCACGGCCGACCGCTTCGTGGCCGAACACACCTACATGGCCGAGGCCGCCTACGACGCGCAGGTCGCTGCGCCCGTGTATGTCAACGCTCACAATTTCGAGGCCGAGGTCTTCGCCTCGCGCACCGATCTCCCCGGCCCCGTGCGTCGCATCGAGAGCCGCCGCATCTGGCGCGACGAGCTGCGCTGCTTGCGCCGCGCCGCCGGGGTGCGCTGCCTCGGCGACGACGAGGTGAAAGCGCTGCAAGCCCAAAGCATCCCCGCTGCTCACCTGGACATCGTGTTGCCGCCCACCCCGCGCCCCCAGGGTGCACGCGAGCCGATCGCACTGTTCCTCGGCGACCGCCTCTGGCCACCCAACCTGGAGGCCCTCGGTGAGGCCGAGCGCCTCTGGCCCGAGATCTCACGGCGCGCCCCCGGCGCGCGACTGCTGGTCGTGGGACGCGGCCCCTATCCCACCGCGGCGGCCCCCGAGGGCGTCACCCGGCTCGGCTTCGTGGATGACCTCGAACAGGTTTGGGCCGGTGCACGCGTGCTGATCGCACCCGTGCGTACCGGTGGGGGAGTGCGAGTGAAGATCCTCGACGCCGCCAGCCGCGGTGTGGCGCCGCTCACCACCGCCGCCGGTCTGGGCAGCATCAGCCGCTACCTTCCCATCCGGGCCCTCGCCGACGACGAGTCCCTGGTCGAGCGCGCCGCCCAGCTCCTGGGCGACGGTGCGCAGGCCGAGTCCGAGGGGCAGCAGTTGTGGGAGGCCAACCGCGATCTATACAAGGACGGAATGGTGCGCCGACAAATAGCGGACTGGTTGGAGCTTTGATGGGCTCAGCGCAGAACCCCGGCCCGGGCAGGCCGATCCTGGGCGTGCTCGCCTGGTTCGCCGCCGTCGTGCTCGCCGCCCTGATCGCCGCCCACGGCTCCGCTGCGATCGTGGTGGTGCTGCTGCTCCTGCCGCTCGGCTACCTGCTGCCCGAGTACACCGCCCTCGCACTCGTGGCCGTGCTCGCCGGGTTGCCCTTCGCGGCCGCCACCGTGGGTACCGGCGGGTACAACATCCCGGTCGTCTGCGCCCTGGCCCCCGTCGCCCTCACCGCCGCGGGCACCGCCTGGTACGGCGCTCAGGCCGGACTCGCCCTCAAGCAGACCTTTCCCCCGCGGCTGCTGTTCGTGGGGACCCTCCTCCTGGTCACCGGGACCGTGTCCTTCCTGTTCACCCGCGGGATCAACGGCACCCCCGACACCACCGAGTACCTCAAGTGGATCAGCCTCGCCTCACTCTTTCTGCTCGCGCCCGCGCTCGGATCGCAGTGGACCAGAACGGCGCTGCGGGTCTTCGCGGCAGCAGCGGCCGCCGGGGGCTTGTTCGCGATCGCCAGCTACGCCGCGCCACAGCTCAACGCCCTGCTCGGCCTGGTCGGCTACATCCGCACCGGCAACGACTCGCGTTACTTCGTCGTCGGCGGCGTCAAACAGGCCGTGCGCGCCGCCGGGAGTTACAACGATCCCAACACCGCCGGCCTCTTCTTCGTGCTCGGGCTTGCCGCCACGTTCGTCGAGCCCGTCCGGCTGTTGCGCCGCGGTGCCCGCGCGGTACTCGCGATCGCCCTCATTCTCACCCTCAGCCGCGAGGCCTACCTGGGGGTGCTCGTCGCCACCGTCGCGCTCGTGATGGCACCCAACGTCACCACTGCTCGCCGCGCCGCGGTCGCCGCGCTGCTCGCCCTGGGTCTCGTGGCGCTGATGCTCAACCCCTCCACCCACGACCGTCTCGTCGGCACCTTCTCCTCCAAGGACGCCGGTTCCAGCGAACGGCTCACCGCGCTCACGGGCTTCAGCGCCAGGATGGGCGGTCACTGGGAGGAAGGCTTCGGCTTCGGGCGTCGCGAGTTCCGTGACAGCGCCGCCGCCTTCGCGGCTGACGTGGTTGCCGACTCGCCGCTGGCCTCCGTCTACCGTGGGGGATTAATCGAGGGACTCGGATTCATCCTCTGGTACCTCTATGTGCTCAGCCTTGGGCTGAGTCGATTGCGTGACTCCTCCTATGCAGTGCGCGCGCTCGCCGCCGGGTGTGTCGCCTTCTGCACGATCGCGCTCGCCGGTTACGGTCCCGCGCTGATCCCCCAGGAGGTCGCGCTGCTCGCATTCTGGACCGGCTGCACCGTCACCCTCGGCCGCGAGGGACGTTTGGCGCTCGTCTCCGAACGCCTCGGCGGCAGCTGGAGCGGCGCACTGGGCATCCGTCGGGCCTTCGATGTCTCTAAGCTTGGGGGCGCGTGAGCGCTACACCTTCCACTCCCGGGCCGGGAAACGTCGCCGACAGCGTGGCCGGCGCGCGCCGTGAGTTCTGGGCCGTCATGTCCCGTCGGCGGCTCGCGGTAATCGCCACCTTCGTCGTGGTCCTCGGGTTGACTGCCGCTTTCACCTTTGCCCAGCGCACCCAGTACTCCGCCAGCGCCGAGCTTTACTTCCGCGACCCCGGGCTCGACCAGAAGCTCTTCGGCACCTCCTCCTTCGTGCCCCAGTCGAACAACCCCACCGAAGTGGCCGACACCAACGTGAGCCTCGTCTCGCTGCCCGCCGTCCGCCAGCGCGCCGCCCATGCGCTCGGACTGCCCGTGTCGGTGCTCAACAACGATCTCACCCAGTCACAGGTTCAGCAGTCCGACATCGTGAAGGTGACCGCCACCGACCCCAGCGCCAACCAGGCCGCCCGGATCGCCAACGCTCTGGCCCAGCAGTTCATCGCCTTCCGCCGTGAAGCCGACCGCTCGACCCTCACCCAGGCCGAGGGTCTCGTCAAGGCCCAGCTCGCCAACCTCGTCGCCGACAACCAGCAGGGCTCCGCCAACTACCACTCCCTCCAGGCGCGCGCCGAGCAGCTACAGATCCTCGCCGCCCTACAGACCGGCAACGCCGAGCTGGTGCAGGCCGCCACCGTGCCCACCGCTCCCTCCAAGCCCAAGAAGCAGCAGAACCTGATCCTCGGGGCCCTGCTCGGCCTCGTGCTCGGGATCGGGGTCGCCCTCCTGATGGAGCGCATCGACCGGCGTGTCGCCGACATCGACGAGCTTGAGAAACTGCTCGGCCTGCCGATCCTGATCGAGGTCCCCGAAAGCCGCAACATCGCCACCACCGCCACCGACAGCAAGGTCGAGGACGCCTTCCGCATGCTGCGGGCGCGCTTGCGCTACTTCAACGTCGACAAGCGCATCCAGGTCATCGCCGTCGCCTCCGCGCTGCCCGCCGAGGGCAAGTCCACCGTCGCCTGGAACGTCGCCGGCGTCGCCGCCACCGGTGGCGCCCGCACGCTGCTCGTCGAGTGCGATCTGCGCAAGGCCTCGATCGCCAACGTCCACGGGCTCAAGCCCGCCCCCGGGTTGGCGGAAGCGCTCAGCATGGAGGGCACCTCGCCGCTTCGCTCCGTGCAGCGCGTTGTGATGGGCTACGTGCTCGGCAGCGAGGGCGAGAGCGGGAACCAGGAGCTGGTGCTCGACGTGCTCGTCGCCGGGCTCTCCGCCCCCAACCCCGGGGCGCTGCTGGAGAGTCACCGCATGGAGCAGTTCCTGCGCGAGGCCCGCGAGGTCTACGACTTCATCGTCCTGGACACTCCGCCCACCTCATTGGTGCCCGACATCTTCCCGCTCGTCCACCAGGTCGACGGCATCGTCGTCGTCAGCCGCATCGGGCGCTCGGAGCGTCCCAGTGTGCTCGACCTGCGCCGCCAGCTGGAGCGTCTCGGTGCCCCGCTGCTGGGGGTCGTCGCCAACTGCGCGCCCTTCTCCGCCCAGGACTACGGGTACGGCAGCTACTACGGGTACTCCTCCGCCGAGAACGGCCGGGACGAGGCGGAGCAGGCAGCCCCGACTGGCGAGCCGCAGGCGCCCACGCGCTAGCGCCCACGCGTCGACTGTCCGTCGACTGTCCGTCAGTTGCGCTCTCAGGAAGCCGCCAGCGCGATCGCCGTGGCGGCCGTCGCGATCGCCACGTAGGCCGCGATCGCGCCGCGGGCCGGACGGGCGCCCACGATCTTCAGATAGGCCCCCAGCAGCGCCAAGTCAGCGAGCGAGCTGCCCACCGCGCCACAGGTCGAGCCGATCAGGGGGGCCAGCGCGATCAGCGCGATCAGGTCCACCGCCAGGCCGCCCGCGGAGGCCCACAGGCGCTGGAAGTCGGCCTTCACGAACACCACCGCCACGTTCATCGCCCAGTTCAGGCCCCGGGTGGCCACGAAGGGAGCCATGAACAGCAGGCTCAGGCCCAAACCGGTCGGGCCCAGTTCAGCGGCGGTTGACACTCCTCCCAGGACCAGCAGCGCCCCCGCCGTCAGCGCCGCCACGTGCCAGCTTCGCGCCAGCTCCCTCGGAGCAAGCGTGCCTGCCCTGATCTGGGGGATCTTGCGGGTGGCCAGCTGCTGGGCGGGCACCGCTAGCGCCCACGCCACCAACGAGGCGATGCCGTACACACCGGCCGCGCTGCTGTTCAGGAGCACCCCGATCAGGACCACATCGAGCTGCATGTAGCCGGCCGCCACGATGCCCGTGCCGCTGAGGGTGAACCACTCGCGCAGCGGGAAGCGCCCGGAGGGGAGCTTGATCGCTTGCATCGCCAGCGGCAGGCCGATCAGGATGTAGGGCAGCGCGTAGGCCGCCGTCACCCCCTTGATGTCGTCCTTGGCGACGAACAGCGCCAGCAGCGCCAGGACGATCGAGGACGTCTGGCGAGTCAGGTCGATCAGCTGTTCGCGCTGCGGGTTGCCGTGGCGGCGCGCCGCCGTCTTCAGATAACCCAGCATGAACTCACCCGCGGCAAAGAGCAGGGCGAAGCCGATCACGTAGGAGAAGGTCCACGCGATCGCCGCTCCCGCCAGCAGCAGCGGTGGCCCCAGCAGTCCGCGCAGGCGCTGGTCGCCCATGAACTCCAGCTCACTCAAGCGCGAGGAGCGCATCGTTGGGGGGCCGTCCAGCAGGCCCGCGAACACGCTGGAGAGCGAGTACGCCATCGCGTAGCGCCCGTAGGCCGCGATTCCCATGTCAGCCGTCAGCACCACCGTCCAGGCCAGGCCGAACATGCGACCCACCAGCATGCTCAGCGAGGCCCCCAGCACGTTTGAGTGCCGGCGCAGCCGCTCGCGGGGCCCAGGCTTGGCCGCCGTCCCTGCCGCTGTCGCGTTGACCTCGATGCCGCCGGAGTCTAGGGCCCCGAGGCCACGGACTCGCGCCCGCCTCAGTGGGCCTTTGCCGCCTGTTGGTAGGCGTAGAAGGCCGGCTTGGGTGTGCCCTCGGGCGTGGTCAACCCGAACCAGTCGCTCTGGTCAGCGGGGTTGTCGCCCCTGTCCTTCAGGGTGTACCAGAACATCGGGCCCGCCCAGCGGAAGTGGGTCCAGCGCGCGAAGGTGCGCGTCACGAGCTTTGCCTGTTCTTCCCCGTTCAAGCTGCGCTTGCCGCCCTCGGTCGGGGCGCCGAACTCGGTTCCCCAGATGCGCTTGGCGCCGTCGCCGTTGGCGAGCATCACCGTGCGGATGTTGGGCGAGGCCTGAAGCAGCTGGCTCCAGCCGCTGAAGACCGTCGAGTTATCCACACAATCCGGGGCCCGCGAGTAGCAGTAGGGGTGATCGCCAACCGCGTCGAACTTGCCCCTCGCGCCCGCCGCATACATGCCCGCCAGGTAGCTCGCGGCCGGTATCCCCGGTCCCACCGTCGGGTCCGTGACCGCCGCCAAGCCCCCCGAGATGACCGTCGCGTGGCGGTCGGCGTGCTTGATCGCCGGGTACGCCGCCGCCAGCAGATGTGTGAAGGCCACCGGGTCCGCGGCCGGCTGCCAGGAGTGGTTCGAGTTGGGCTCGTTCCAGATCTCCCACGCGTGCACCCCCTTGCGGCTGTAGCGCCTGACCGCCTCCGCGGCCAGGTGGGCCCAGAGCGCGTCACTCGCCGGAGCGCACTCCGAGAGCGCGCACGGCTGACCGCCGGTGAGCCATGCCGGCGTGCGCTCCAGCTGCATCAGCACGTTGAAATGGCGGTGCTCCAGGCGCGCCACGATCTCGTCGTAGGGGGCCCACCGGCGCGCCGTCGGCGTGGAGGCCACGTACTGCCACTGCAGGTCGAGCCGCACCCAGCGCACGCCCAGCTGCTGGAGCTGGGCCACGTAGGCCGCCTGTGCGGCCGGGGATTCCTTCTGTAGGCAGCATCCCGCCGAGATCCCGAATACCGAGCCGCCCGGGATCGTGCTGTGCGGCTTGCTGGGCGACTTGCGCCGTGCCGCCCCGGCGGCGGCCGGCACGAGCGAACCCGTGAGCACCAGGAGAGTCGTGGCAAGCACGGCTGCCGACCGTAGGAAGGACCCTCGCATGGGTGGACACCATAGACCAGAAACGTCTGCCGTCACGGCAGATCAGCTAGCCGCGAGCTGCCCTTCCGAATCTGCACAAACCTTGGTCTTGCTTGTAAACACGACTTAAAGTAATCTCCCTCGCCGCCGTGGGGCGAATGGTCGGGAAGCCGGCCGGTAGCAGCGATATGGATATCGGTGGGCGCCTTCAGGCGCCCAGGGGGTTACACATGAATCTCAGGTTGGCCAAGCTCCGTCTCTTCAACAGCAGCGACCGTGCGCGCCTGCTGCTGCTAACGCTCCTCGCGGTGGCATTCGCCACGACGCCGGCATCGGCCAGCACCTCTTCGACCATGTACGCCGGTGGACCCGGCCAGTCGGGCTGGTATCCCAACCAGCCCGGTCTTGACCCCGCCACTGTCGGCTCGGGCACCTTCGGCAAGATGTGGACCTCGGAAACCACCGGCCGCCTTTACGGTCAGCCCCTTGTCACCGATGGTCTCGTGCTCGTCGGCACCAGCCAGAATCACGTCTACGGCCTCAACGAGGAAACCGGCGCCAAGACCTGGACGCGCACGCTCGCCGGTTCTCCCTGGCAGTCAAGCGACATCGGCTGTGGACACGAAGCCATGGGCGTCATCGGCACCGGCGTCGTGGACACCGAAAACCACGTCTGGTACTTCATCGACAAGGAGTACGTCGCCGGCAACACCGGGACGCCGCGCTTTGAGATGCACGCCGTCGACGATCGCACCGGTGTCGAGAAGACCGGGTTTCCGGTGGAAATCGGGGGCGTCGCGCAGGACAACCCCGCGCAGACCTTCAACCCGCTCAAGCAGGGCCAGCGTCCCGGGCTGCTGCTGATGAACGGCGTCGTCTACTCCGCCTACGCCGGTCTCTGCGACGCCGCGCCCTACCAGGGCTGGGTCATGGGAGTGAGCGCCGTCGGCTCTCCCGAACCCGCCAAGATCGTGACGCGCTGGACGGACATGCGCCACGGCACCGACACCGGCGGCGGCATCTGGATGTCCGCCAACGGCATCGCCTCCGACCGCGAAGGCGATCTGCTGCTGATGAGTGGCAACGGCCACGCCCTCACCGGTCCGCCCACCCCCGGCAGCGCGGCAGCGAGCGGCACCTTCAACCTCTCAGAGGCCGCGTTTCGGCTGCACGTCAACCCCGATCAGACCCTCACTCCCACCGATTTCTTCGTGCCCTACGACTCCCAGCAGCTCGACTCCAACGACGCCGACTTCGGCTCCGGCGCGCTGGCGGTGCTGCCCTCGCAGCTCACCGCCGGCACCTCCTTCCCCGACCAGGGAATCGCGGTCGGCAAGGAGGGCTACGTGTACCTCATGGATCTCAACAACATGGGTGGCCTGGACCAGGGTCCCGGCGGCGGCGACTATGACCTCGCCCGCGTCGGTCCCTACGGCGGCGTCTGGTCGCGCCCCTCGATCTGGCCCGGCGACGGTGGCTGGATCTGGGTGCCAACCGCGGCCGGTGGCGAAGTCGCCGGCAAGATGAACGTCTACCAGTACGGCGTCGGCGGCACCGGCGCCCCCACGCTCAGCCTCGCCACGCAGTCCAGCGACTCCTGGGGCTATGGCTCAAGCTCGCCCATGATCAGCTCGAACGGCACCCAGTCCGGCTCGGCGCTCGTCTGGGCCAACTGGGCCGGTGGCGGCGCCGGCGCACAGCTGCGCGCATACCTGCCGGTTCCCCAGAACGGTCAGCTGAAGCTGATCTTCAGCGCCCCCGTCGGTGGCGAAATCCAGAAGTGGTCGCCGCCGGAGATCGCGGACAACAAGGTGTTCGTCTCAAACGCCTACGGCATCGTTCAGGAGTTCGGCTCGCCCGTTCACCCCGCGCTGACCGGCACCGACCTACAGTTTGGGTCGGTCACGATCGGCAGCACCGCGACTCAGACCGCGACCTTCACCGCGCACAGCACCGTGACCGTCAGCTCGGCCAACTTCGACGACGCCGAGTGGAGCGCCGGGACAGTCTCGATCAACGGGACGCCCGCCACACTGCCCGCGATCATGCACGAAGGCGACACCCTCACCGTGCCCGTCACCTTCGCGCCCACCCACACCGGACTTGACTCCGACGCGCTCTCGATCGGCACCACCAGCGCCAACTACGCCCTGGAGGCGACCGGCACCGGTCGCGCCAACGCCGGCCAGCTCACCGCGAGCACCGTGCAGATGTCATTCGACGGCGCCAGCCCCGGCGAACAGCTCACCGAGTCCGTCAGCTACACCAACGTCGGTGGCGCTGCCCTGACCGTCACCGGCGTCACTCTCCCCGGCGTGCCCTTCTCGGCCACCGGACTGCCCACCATCAACCAGGTGATCCTGCCCAACCAGACCATCACCGCCCAGGTCACCTTCTCGCCCAGCACGGTCGGGAACTTCGAATCCGAGATCGATGTCGAAACCACGGCCAACGACGTCGAGGTCGACATCGACGGCACCGCCGCCGGGCCCGCGCAGATGGTGATCACACCGACCGAACTCGCCTTCGGCTCACAGCCCGTCGGCAGCGTCACCACCAAGACCTTCACCATCAAGAACACCGGTGGCAGTGTGCTGACCCTCAACAAGGCCAAGCCGCCGTCGCTCGGGCCCTTCAGCTCAAGCGACGCACCCGCCGAGGGAACACAGATCCAGCCCGGCCAGACGCTCACCCTGCACGTCAGCTTCCAGCCCACCTCGATCGGCTTCACCCAGGACGTCTTCGTGCTCAACGGCAGTGACGGCGGCGGTGTGCGCAACGTGACCTTCACCGGCACCGGCACGCCCTCCGCGGCCTTCGCCACCGTCAACCCCGGCACCGGCCAGCTATGGGTGCACGGCGACGACCTCAACCCCAACACCATCGCCGTCACCGACTACGAAGGCTATTACGGCATTCAGGCCACCGGCGAGGACATCGCCGCGCAGGCCGGCTGCACGCACGTGCGCTTCGGCACCGTCTCGTGCACGGACCCCGGCAACTCGACCGTCACCAGCCTGCTGATGGGCGGTGGCTCGGGCAACGACTACCTCGCCTTCGACGGTGGCATCCCGGCGACCATCAACGGCTACGGCGGGCAGGACACCCTGTTCGGGGGTTACGGCATCAACACCCTGAACGCCGGTGGCGGCACCGATCTGGTCATCAGTCGCGACGCCGCGCACGATCAGATCATCGCGCCCTCCGGTGTCACGCCCACCGTCCAGACCGACGTCCTGCGCTGGCAGGAGGCACTGCACATCGCCGCTGCCCTCGTCGGAACGAGCGCGGTATCCCCCGGCAACGCGACCACGATCTCGCACAACCTCTCGATCCCGTTCACGCACATCACCCAGCTGCTGCCCGCGATGGTGAGCACCGGGCTGCTGAGCACCAACGGCAGCGGTGGCTACTGGCTCGCCCAGCCCGCCACCGCCACCACCATCTACAAGGTTCTGCAGGCCCTCAGCAACCTCTCCGCCGGTCTGCCCGCGGGCACCGAGCTGGTCGAGTGGACCGGTGACCCCGCCGCGCTGCCGCCCGCCTGGTCGGGTCTCGGCTCGCACTGGAGCAGCGCCTCGCAGACCATCGGCGTCGACCAGCTCGCCAATCCCGATTGGGCGCTCGGCGGTGGCAGTGCCAAGGCCTACGCGAGCATCAACGCGACCACCGGACAGCTTGTCGTGCACGGCGACAGCTTCAACCCCAACAACATCGCTGTCACCGACTACAACGGCTACTACGCAGTCCAGTCAAACGCCGGTGACATAGAAGCCCAGGCCGGTTGCACGCACGTGCGCACCGGGACCGTCTCGTGCACCGACCCCAGCAACACCACCGTCACGAATCTGCTGCTCAGCGGTGGCTCCGGCAACGACATGCTCGCCTTCAACGGTGGCGTCCCCGCGACCATCACCGGCAACGGCGGTCGCGACATGCTGTTCGGGGGTTACGGCATCAACACGCTGAACGCCAGCAGCGGCACCGATCTGGTGATCAGTCGCGACGCCGCGCACGATCAGATCATCGCGCCCTCCGGTGTCACGCCCACCGTCCAGAGCGACGTGATCCGCTGGCAGGAGGCCCTGCACGCGACCGCCGCGCTCGTCGGCGCCAGCGCCGGCAGCCCCGGTACCGCGACCCTGATCTCGCGCGCCGACGCGATCCCGATCACGCACCTCAACCCGCTGCTGCCCGTGCTCGCCGGCGCCGGTGTGCTCAGCACCAACGGCAGCGGCGGCTACTGGCTTGCTCAGCCCGCCGCCGGCACCTCGCTGTACACCGTGCTGCATGCCGTCTCCAACACCTCCGCTGGTCTGCCCGCCGGTACCGAGCTGGTCGAGTGGACCGGTGAAGCCGCCGCGCTGCCGCCCGCCTGGTCGGGGCTCGGCCCGCACTGGAGCAGCGCCTCGCAGACGATCATGATCGACAAGCTCGCGAACGACGACTGGGCGCTGCCCCTGAGTTAGCGCCACCGGGGCCTCGGGCGCGGCGATGCTCGCCATCCTCGCGCCTGCTCCGCTACTTCCGGGAGGGCCTCGGGTTCAGGTTGGCATGAGAACGAACCCGAGGGCGCGCCGCGCTCGATCACGCAGGCTGCTGGGCATAACGTTGGTAATGATTCTCGCGAGCAGCGTGCTCGCCCTGCCAAACGTCGCTCCGGCGGCGACGCCGCCCACTCCTGCTCATCCACCCAGGGTGAATACCTGGAGCGTGTCGAACATCAGCTTCTCCTCGGCCACCCTCTACGGCTACGTCTCCCCCGAAGGGCTCGCGACCAACTACTACTTCCAGTACGGCACCGGCAACGGCTATGGCGCGCAGACGCCGCTCGCCCCGGCCGGGAACGGCACGATCGCGCTCAAGTTCAGCCAGGTCATCACCGGCCTACAGCCCGGCGTCACCTACCATTTCCGGGTCCTCGCCGTCAGCTCGGCCGGCACCAGCACGGGTTCCGATCGCATCTTCAGGACCGGCAAGGTGCCGCTCGCCCTGCACATCGCCGGTGCCCCCAACCCCGTCGTCTTTGGCAACCCTTTCTTCGTCGAGGGCAACCTCTCGGGCACCGGCGCCGCCAACCACGCGATCGTGCTCCAGGCCAACCCCTTCCCGTACGCCGGGGGCTTCAAGAACATCGGCAACCCCGAGCTGAGCAGTCCCACCGGGGGCTTCTCCTTCCCCGTCGTCGGGCTCACCCAGAACGCTCAGCTGCGCGTCGTCACGCTCGGCAGCCCCGGCGTCAGCAGCGCCGTGCTCTTGGAGCAGGTCGCCGTACGCGTCGGCTTCCACGTACGCCGCACCCACCGCCACGGCTATGTCCGGCTCTACGGGACCGTCGCGCCCGCCGTACCCGGTGCCCTCGTCGGCTTTCAGCTGCTCACCCCCGGCGGGCATTCAGTGAACCGCGGTGGGACCGTCGTGAAGGCCGCCACCCCGACCGTGTCGCGCTTCAGTCGTGTCGTGCGCATCCGCCACCGTGGCCTCTACCGCGCGCTCGTCAAGGTTGGAGACGGCGCTCACGTTTCGGGCTACAGCGCGCCCGTGTCGATCCGCTGAGCCGAATTTGGGCCGGGTAAGCGGCATTAGCGGCGAGCCAAGCCAGATAAATATTCTGTTGAGAACGTAGGAAGTAGCTGTTCTCATTCGTAATAGGTATTGAGGGTGCATCATGCACGCCTCTCCACCATCCGGTGTGGTGCGCGGTTTCCCGCGCCCGCGCCTGTCGTCACGAAAGAGCTGCTCCTTTGCGTTCAACGATCCGTCCACGCCGCTACGTCGCCGGTCATTGGCTGGCGCTGTTGAGGCCCATCACCCGCTACAGCGTCACCCGCGACGCCTACGTGCTCCGCGGCATCGGCGGCTCGGTTGGCCCCGTGCTGCGTCTCGATCGCCGCGAGCACAGCCAGACGCCGTTTGAAGGCGTCGATCGCCGCGGCGCCACTCCCGCCTAACTTGCCGTCGCGCTGAGGTATTACGCCCGCGAGCAGCATGCGAACTACCTGCCCTGAGCCCGTCCCGAGGGTTCAAGCGCCGGTATCCGGGTAAGTTTCAGCTATCGAGTGCTGTTGGCTAATGGAGGGGTGGCTGAGATGAGATCGCGACGCGTGCATGAGTTGAGCCTGGTGGTTGCCGTTATCTGCATGATCGGTGCGGCGTTGCCCGCCGCCGGAGTCGCCGCGATACCCGCGCCCAGCGTCAGCACCGGGGGAGTCGCGCACACCACCTACTCCTCCACGATCCTCACGGGCTTCGTCAACGCCCACGGGCAGCTCACGAACTTCGTCTTCCAGTACGGCCCCAACAGCAGCTACGGTCTCCAGACCCCGCTCGCCCCGGCCGGCAGCGGCAACGGCTCGATCAAGGTCAGCCAGGCCATCGCCGGTCTGCGCCCCGACACCACCTACCACTACCGCCTGGTCGCCGCCAGCCCCGGGGGAACCGTCAAGGGCGCCGACCGCACCTTCAAGACCCCCAAGGTCCCGCTTTCCCTGGCGATCACCGGCGTGCCCAATCCCGTGGTGTTCGGCAGCCCCCTGCTCGTCGAGGGCAGCCTCACGGGGACCGGCGCGGGCAACCGCGAGGTCGTGCTCCAGATCAACCAGTTTCCCTACGCCGCCGGGTTCCAGGACACCGGCAACGCCGAGCTGACCAGCGCCACCGGCAGCTTCTCCTTCCCCTTCGTCGGTCTCACCCAGAACACGCAGATGCGGGTGGTCTCGGTCGGCAAACCCACCGTCATCAGCCCCGTCATCACCGAGAACGTCGCCGTGCGCGTGATCTTTCACGTGCGGCGGACCCGCCGTCACGGCTACGCGCGGCTCTACGGCACCGTCAAGCCCGCCGAGGTGGGAGCCCGCGTCGGCTTTCAGCTGCTCGTGCGCGGGGGCCACACCGTCAACCGGGGCGGAACCGGGGTCAAGGCCCACAACGCCATCAGCTCGACCTTCAGCCGCGTCGTGCACATCCGCCACCGCGGCCTCTACCGTGCCCTCGTGCAGGTGCCCTCCACCGAAGGCGCCCACGTCTCCAACTACAGCTCGCCCGTCCTGATTCGCTGAGCCTGGGGCGAGCCGTGCCCTGCGCGGGGCCGCCGAGCAGATTTCACTGCCGTTTAAGCTGACCCTCTAGGTTCTTCCCCGCATGTGGGGACGGGGATCAAACGGTCGGGGCGGCACGCGTCTGCTCGCATCGGTGTCGCTGCCCGCCGCCGTGCTCGCCCTCGGTCTGCTCAGCGGCTGCGGCGGGGGTTCCGGCTCCTCCACCGGCTCTGCGGCCGTGGTCCCCAGCTCGCCCGCGGCCTCCACTAAGGGTTCCTCCGCCCAGGTGGACGCCGTCGCCTCGATCGGCAGCACCCCGATCGCCAAGGCAAGCTATGAACACTGGCTCGCCGTCGAGCAGGCGCTCGGCGCCACCGACAACCCGTCCCACCAGGCGCTGGCCTTTCTGATCTCCTCCGACTGGGTGATCGCCGAGGCCGCCGGTCGGCATCTCTCGGTGTCCGACGCCGAAGTCAAGCAGCGCCTCGCCCAGAACGTGCACCAGGGATTCCCCAAAGCCGGTGCCCTGAAGGGCTTCCTCGCCAAGTCACACCAGACCGAAGCCGACCTACTCGCGCGCGTCAAAGTGGAACTGCTCGAGGCCAAGATCGCCGCGAAGGTCACCGCCGGCAAGCGCGGCTCACAGCGCAGCGCACTGCTCGCGAGTTTCGAGAAGGCCTTTCACAGCCACTGGAAGGCCTACACCACCTGCAAGGCCCGCTACCTCATGGAAGACTGCGCCGAGTACAAGGGCAAGCCCGAAAACCTCACCGCGTCAAGCACCGCCTCCCGGTCCGGGGCCGGCTCCGCCGGGTCATCGCGAGGCGGCTCCTCCGCCAGCGGTCAGGCCTCCACCGCACCCGGCACGTTCTCGATCTCAAGCCCCGCCCTCGAAGGTAGCGGCGTGCTCCCCGCCCAGTACACCTGTGACGGCTCCAACATCAGTCCCCCGCTTCAGTGGAGCAATGTCCCCGCCAGGGCCGCCGCGCTCGTGCTCTTCATGATCGACGACACCACCAACGGGCCCGCCGGTGGCATCCGCTGGATCGTCGGCGACATCAGCCCCACCGCCACCGGGGTCGCCGCCGGGCAGACACCCGCTGGTGGGATCCTCGGCGCAAACGGCTCGGGCCACACCGGCTACGGCGGCATCTGCCCCCCGCGCGGCAAGACCGCCACCGTCGAGTTCGAGCTGTACGCCCTCAAGAAGAAGATTCCCCTCACGCCCGGCTTCCAGCCCGCCGTCGCCGAGCGCGAGTACGGAACCGGCAACCTCCTGCTCGGCTCGGCCGCCGTCGCCTACGCCACCTACCACCGCCGGTAGGGGAATGCGCCGCCGGTAGGGGGAATGCAGTGGCCGTGAGTCCCGGTGCTCAGGTCTCCAGCGAGCGCTGCAACTGCTCCAGCACCCGCACCACCCGCAGGCCGCTGTGGCCGTCCGAGCGGGGCGTGGCCCCGGTGCGGATGCACTCCACGAAATGCTCGCACTCCACCCGCAGCGGCTCGACGTTGGCGATCCGCGGGGAGAAGCTCTCACCCGAGCGCGTTATGTACTCCCCCCACGAGCGCGCGTCCTCGTCAAAGCCCTTGTCGTAGACCGTGAGTTTGCCCTCGATCTGCATGTCGTCGAACGTCGCCATCCGTCGCGCGCCGACCACCGTCAGACGTCGCTCCTTGTGGGGGTCAAGCCAGGACAGGTGCAGGTGGGCCACGATCCCCGAGGGGAAGCGCAGGTAGCAGAACACCACGTCCTGCACCCCCTCGCGCACGTATGACTCGCCGTGGGCCGAGCACTCCTCGGGCGCTTCCCCGGTCAGGTGGAGCATCACCGAGACGTCGTGTGCCCCCAGGCTCCACAGGGCGTTCTCGTCAGCCCGCAGTTTGCCGAGGTTCAAGCGGTTGCCGTAGAGGTAGTACAGCGAGCCCAGCTCGCCCCCGTCCACCAGCTCCTTGAGCGTGTCCACCGCCGGGTGGTACTCCAGCAGGTGGCCCACCATCAGAATCCGTCCCGCCCGCTCCGCCGCCGCGACCGCCCGTTCGGCGTCCGCCGCCGTGGTCGCCAGGGGCTTCTCGACGAAGCAGTGCTTGCCCGCCTCGGCCACCCGCATCGCCAGCTCGGCATGCGTCGGCACGGGCGTGGCCAGTGCCACCGCGTCCAGCTCCGGGTCGTTCAGGAGGTCGTCGAGATCGGCCGTCGCGCGGGCCCCCGGGAACGACGGCCCTAGCCGGGCGCGGGCCTGCTCGGAGGCATCGCACAGCCATGCTAGCTCGCAGCCGGGGATTGCCGCGAAGTTGCGCGCCAGGTTGGGGCCCCAGTAGCCCAGGCCCGTCACCCCGAGCCTGATCGGCCTGCTCTGCTCGGAG
This sequence comes from uncultured Solirubrobacterales bacterium, assembly GCA_963813115.1. Taxonomy (GTDB): domain Bacteria; phylum Actinomycetota; class Thermoleophilia; order Solirubrobacterales; family Solirubrobacteraceae; genus Palsa-744. The sequence continues at coordinate 62,513 of CAWEXS010000002.1, read as the reverse complement.
GACGCCATCGACCTCCATATTGACGGTTTCCGCCCCGCTTCGGGCTCAGAGTGCGTCGATTGCCGCCACGCAGCGCTCGGCCGCATGCCCATCGCCGTAGAGCACCGGATGCTCAGCCGGCGGCTCGCGCTCCAGGGCCGCGAGCGCCGCCTCCGTGTCGAGGTCGACCAGCGTGTTCCAGCCCGCGCTCACCGTCTCCACCCACTCGGTGTTTGCCCGCAGCGTCACGCAAGGAATCCCCGCCAGGTATGCCTCCTTCTGGACCCCGCCCGAGTCGGTCACGACGGCCCGCGCCTGGCAGAGGAGGGCGCTGAACTCCACGTAGCCCAGCGGTTGGCTGAGGTGCACGCCCTCGATCGCGGCCAGCTGCTCGAAAAGCGCTGCGCTCTTCAGGCGTTCGTCGGTGCGGGGGTGCAGTGGAAACACGACCGGGCCCGGGAGCACCGCGATCAGTTCGACCAGGGCGCGCAGGCGCTCGGGGTCATCGACGTTGCCCGCCCGGTGGGCCGTCAGCAGCAGGTAGGAGCCCGGCTCGACGCCGTGCGCACGGGGCACACCCTGCTGCTCGCGCGCTGCCGGTTGCCAGCGCAGGGCCACGTCCACCATCACGTCGCCCACCACCTCGACGTGGCCCGCCACCGACTCGCGCGCCAGGTTCGCGGCCGAGACATCGGAGGCGCACAGCAACAGGTCGCTCAGGTGATCGGTGAGAACCCGGTTCAGCTCCTCCGGCATCGTGCGGTCGAACGAGCGCATCCCGGCCTCCACGTGGATCACCGGGACTGCGGCCTGGGCCGCCGCCAGCCCTCCCGCGAGGGTGGAGTTGGTGTCGCCGTAGACCAGCACCGCGTCCGGCCGGGCCTCGCTCAAGATGCCCGGTAGCTCCGCCAGCATCCGTGCCGTCTGGGAAGCGTTCGAGCCGCCGCCGATGCCCAGCTCACGATCGGGCCTGGCCAGCCCTAGCTCGCTGAAGAACACCCGCGAGAGCGCGTCGTCGTAGTGCTGGCCCGTGTGGACCAGGATCTCCTCGTGGTGCTCGCGCAGCAGGCCCGTGACCGCGGCGGCCTTGATGAACTGCGGCCGGTTGCCCACTACGGTCACGATGCGCATGGGGGCGAAGCCTATTCAGCCTCGCCCCCGCGCGGAATGCGACTAGTGCTTCTTGGCCTTCTTCTTGGCCTTCTTCTTGGGCGGACCCGAGGAGATCACGACATTGACCGTCGTGCCTGCTGCCAATGTGGCTCCGGCCCCGGGTGTCGTCTTGATCACCAGGCCCTTGCGGATCTTCTTCGAGTGTTCACTCGTGGTTTTGCCCAATGTGCAGTTGAGCGCCGGGATCACCAGCTTCGCCAGGCTCAGCTGCGCGCCGGCCAGGGCGATCACCTTGCAGGCCGGTGCCGGCGGGGCGGGCGGCGCGTTGACCGTCAGCGTCGCCGAGGCGCTGTTGTTGCCCGGGTTCGGGTCGCCGGTCGCCACGACCGCGCCACCGTTCGTGAAGCTACCCGCAGTTGGTGCCGAGACCGCGATGTCCACCTCCGAGGTTTCCCCCGTCTTCTCGGTGATCGTGCACGTCACCACCTGGCTTGACACAGTGCAGTTGCCCGAGTTGGCAGCAGCCGCGATCAGGTTGACCCCAGCCGGGACCGTGTCCACCAGCGTGATCGGACCCTGTACCGGGCCGCCATTGGAGACGTGCATCCGGAAGATGCCCACGCCCCCGGCGGTGATGCTCGCCGGACCGACGGTCTCGCTGAGACCCGCGTCCTCGTCCTGGTCGAGCACCGCCGAGAGGTTCACCCCATATCCAGGGGCCGACCCTTCCTGCAGGTAGCTCGTGCCGGGTGCCGTCGACATCGCCTTGCCGATCGAGATCGAATCGGCAGGGACGCTATTGCTGTAGTAACAGATACCCGTCGCCAGGGAGCTCTCGAGACCCAACAGGTCCCCGCCCTTCACGAGGATCGGCACCGTTAGGTTGAACGTCGCCACACCGCTCGCCGGCAACGGTGTGGGCAGGATCTCGGTGTCAGAGGTGATGACTTCGAAGCTCGTGGGTGCTGTCTGATGCAGCACCACCAGGCTGATCGGCATGCCCGCCGCAGCGCCTGCCGTAGCGTAGCTCCAGCTCTCGATCGCTCCGCCGCCCTCCGGGACGGTGTAGCTCGGCGCCACCGATGTGGTGTCCACGAAGAACTCTCCCATAATGCAAGTTCCGCTGGCGCTCGCGGGCGCGACCGTTCCCAAGGTGATCGCCTGGGCGCTCAGCGGCAGGGCCGCCGCCATGATCGCGACCAGGGAGCCCAAGGCTCCCGCGCGTATACATCCTCTTCTAGACATTAGTCTCCTTTGGTCCAGACACAGTTGACCGGCCCATGGTTCCCCCCATCGACCGCGCGACACACGCCAAAGCGACAGGCTACAGGGACGGGCCCCTCGTAGAGACCCGCGGGGACTTCGCTTCAGGCCGTCGCCCCGACCACCGAGGTCGACCAGTCGATCACCGATGTCGGGCGCACCACGTGGCGGCTCAGGCCCAGCTCCTTGGGCTCCAGTCCCAGGGCCAGACCGACCAGCTGGGGGAGGTGCAGCACGGGCATGTTCAGCTCGCGTCCCACCGTGCGCTCGGCCAGCGGCTGCTGGAGGTCGAGGTTCAGGTGGCACAGCGGGCACGGAGTCACCAGACAGTCGGCCTCGGCATCCACCGCGTCACCCAGGTGGCGCCCGGCCTGCTTCAGCGAGGCCTCCTTGTTCATCGTGATGATCGGAAAGCCGCAGCACTTGCGCATACCGGCGTACTCGATCACCGTGCCGCCCAGCGCCTCGATCACCTGCTCCAGGTAGTGGTCGCGGGGGTGCTCCGCGTCGATCCCCAGACGCGGCCGCGGGCGCACGATGTAACAGCCGTAGAAGGGGCCCACCTTGAGGTTTGTCAGCGGGCGCTTGACCATCGAGCGCAGGTTCTCAAGGCCGATCTCCTCGACCAGCAGCCACAGGAAGTTCTTGTTCGTCAGGCCCGTCTCGTAGGTCAGGCCCTCCTCGGCGAGCGTCTCGTTGACCATCCCGCGGTACTCCGCGTTGGCATCCAGACGTTCCTGGCACTCGCTCTGGGCGCCCTGGCAGGTGGAGCAGATGTTCATCATCAGCTCAGCCCCGTCGACCTGCTGGGCCAGCGCGAATGTGCGCGCGTTCAGGGTGTCCGCCAGCTCCTGGTTGTGCTCCGCGATCACGCCCGCGCCCGTGCAGCACGCGCGATCCAGTTCGACCAGCTCGATGTCGAGCAGGGGCGCGACCCGCGCCATCGAGCCGTGCAGCTCCGGGGTGAAGCCGCGGCTCACGCAGCCGGGCCAGTAGGCGACCTTCATGCGCTCACGCTCCCTTCAGATCCGGCGGAGGAGTCCGTCACAGCGGCGAGGGGGGTCGGCTGCTCGTTGTCCTCATCCGTGCCGGTGATGTACAGGTTCAGCTCATAGCGTTCCGGGCGGCTCTCGATCTTGTCGTAGATCCGCTTCACCGCGTTCAGATCCTGCTTGGGGATCTTGTGGCCGAACAGCGCGATCTTCGGGTTGAACTTGCCGCGCAGCACGCCCCTGATGACGACGGGCAGCGAGGACAGCAGCTCCTTGCCGGCTGCGGGCGCGAACTTGCCGAACCACGAGTTGCCGCCATATGAACGGGGCAGGATCTCGGCCTCGTGCAGCAGCCCGTAGTCCTTGATCAGTGTCACGAAGGAGTCCTCGTGGCGCTCGCCGTTGTTCTTGTCCACGATGTGGTGGTCGTTGCCCGCGATCCGGCGCAGACGCATGATCTGGCCCATCGGGTTGACATCCTTGGGACAGGCTTCGACACACTTGAAGCAGTGCGTGCAGTCGTAGATGCCCTGGGGATCTTCGGCGAGGTCGCGCAGGCGGATCTCCTGCTGATCGTCGCGCGGGTCGCCCACGAAGCGATAGGCCTTGGCCAGGGCCGCGGGACCGATGAAACCCGGGTCGACCTCCATCGCCAGGCAGTCCGATACGCACGCTCCGCACTGGATGCACGCCATCGACTGGGTGATGTCGACCATGCTTTCGCGGTCCACGATGTACTCGCGCTCGGGCACCGGCTGCTTTGCCAGCAGCCACGGTGTGACGCGCTGGACCTTCTTCCAGTGCACCGCGTCCATGTCCACGATCAGGTCTTTGATCACCGGCATGTTGCCCATCGGCTCGATCTCGATCACACCGTCCTTGGCCGCATCGCGCGCCGCGTCGAGGTGCGTGTGGCAGGCCAGGCCTGGTTCGCCGTTGATGCGCACCCCGCAGGAGCCGCAGATCGCCGCGCGACAGGAGCAGCGGATGCCGATCGAGCCGTCGAAGCGGTTGCGCGCCTGGAGGATGCCCTCCAGCACCGAGCGGTGGGGCTCCAGCTCGATCGTGTGCTCGTCCCAGTAGGGGGCGTTGCCGGACTCGGGGTCGTAGCGGCGCAGCCTGAGGGTGAACTGCTCCGGCGGCTTGTGTGCTTCGGCCATCAGTACTTCCTCTCCTCGGGCTGCCACTGGGTGATGGTGACCGGCGAGTAGCTGACCTTGGGGTTCTCGCCGTCGAAGGTGATGTCGATGTGCTTCAACCACTCGTCGTCGTTGCGATCCGGGAAATCCGTGCGGAACTGGGCTCCGCGCGACTCTTTGCGCTCGATCGCGCCGACCACGATGGTCTCGGCGCAGTCCAGCATGTAGCCCAGCTCGATCGAGCCCAGCACGTCCTGGTTGAAGACCGTGCCGCGATCGTCGATGTAGGCGCTCTCGGCCTCCTCCTTCAGGCGCCCCACGATCTCGTGGGCCTTCTCAAGGCCCTCCTGCTCGCGATAGACCGCCACGTACTGGTTCATCGTCTGACCCAGCTCGGCCTTGATCTCCGAGACCCGCCGACCGCCCTTGTCGCGGGCGATGATCGCGTCGATCTTCTCCACGTCGGAGCGCAGCTGGGCGTCGGAGGCCGTGGGCATCGACATCGAGGTGGCGCGGGCCGCGGCGTGCTCGCCCGCGCGCCGGCCGAAGATCAGTGTGTCCAGCAGCGAGTTGGCGCCCAGGCGGTTGCCGCCGTGCACCGACACGCAGGCGACCTCGCCCGCGGCGTAGAGACCGTCGATCGAGGTTGCTCCGTCCACGTCGGTCTTGACGCCACCCATGATGTAGTGCTGGCCCGGGCGGATCATGATCGGCTCGCGCGTGATGTCCACGCCCGCGAAGTCCTTGCCGATGTTCACGATCTCGCGCAGCGCCTCCAGAGTGCGCTTGCGGGGGACCTTGGTGATGTCGAGCCAGATGCCCGAGCCGTCGGCGCCCACCCCGCGACCCTCCAGGATCTCGGTCTGCTCGGCGCGTGAGACCACGTCGCGCGAGGCCAGCTCCATCTTGTTGGGCGCGTACTTCTCCATGAACCGCTCGCCCTCGCCGTTCAAGAGCACAGCGCCCTCGCCGCGGGCGCCCTCGGTGATCAACAGGCCGTTCTCGACCAGCGTGGTGGGGTGGTACTGGACCATCTCCATGTCCATCAGCGGCGCCCCCAGGCGGTAGGCCTGGGCGATGCCGTCGCCCGTCACGATCAGCGCGTTGGTGGTCGGGCTGTAGGCCTGCCCCGCCCCGCCGCACGCCAGGATCACGTTCTTGGCGTGAAAGACCTCCATGCGGCCCGTGCGCACGTCGCGGGCGACCACGCCCTCGCAGCGACCGCTCTCGTCCTGTAGCAGCGAGGTGGTGAACCACTCCTCGTAGCGATCCACCGTCTCGTGGTGCTTCATCAGCTGCTCGTAGAGCACGTGCAAGATCGCCTGGCCCGTGATGTCCGCCACGTAGGCCGTGCGCTTGGTCGAGGCGCCGCCGAAGGCCCGCAGGTCCAGCTCGCCCTTGTCGTTGCGGTGGAAGGTCACCCCGATGTGCTCCAGGTGCATCACCTCGTGCGGGGCCTCCGAGCACATGATCTCGATCGCATCCTGGTCGCCCAGGAAGTCTGAACCCTTGACCGTGTCGTAGGCGTGCGAGCGCCAGTCGTCAGAGACACTGATGGCGGCGTTGATGCCCCCGGCGGCCGCCACCGAGTGCGAGCGCACCGGATGGACCTTGCTCATGATCGCCACGCTGGAGCCTGCCTGCGCCGCGGCAAGAGCGGCGCGCTGGCCCGCGAGGCCGGCGCCGATGATCAAGACGTCGTGTGCTGGCATGTTTCCTTGTGGTCGTAGGAGCGGATGGACCGTTTACTGGACCTGGACTCTATAACGACCGCCGGAGAGGCGGGCGCCCGCGGGTCGCTCCTACGCGCCCTGAGGGCGCAGCGCCTGGCGGATCTGGGCCACCGTGACGACGCCCCGCAGCACGCCGTCATCGTCGACCGCGACCATCGCGCCGAGGCGACCGAGGCCCTCCGCGCGCAGCAGCGACTCCAGCGGCTGGCCCTCGTCGATCCGCACCGGCAGGTTTTCCTCAAGCACGTCGGCCACCTCCAGGGCGGGACGTCCGGCGCTGATTTCGGCGTCCACCCGCTCGGAGCGGACCACCCCGAGGAAGTGGCGCGCCGGGTCCACCACGGCGAACCACGGCCAGCGGTAGCGCAGGAAGAACTGCTCCTGGGCGTCCAGCAGACCCAAGCCCGCCGGAATCGTTACGGGCTCGCGGTCCATGATGTCGGCCACCGTGATGCTCTGGATGCGCTGGCCCACCGCTCCCTGCACCACCGCGGCGCCCGCCGCCTGGTAGAGGAAGTAGGCCAACAGCATCGTGAACAGGCCGTAGGAGTCGTTGCTCGCCAGGGCCACCACCCCGATCGCACCGAGCAGCAGCGCGAAGCCCTGTCCCGCGCGGCCCGTGATGCGCGTGGCGCGGTTGCGGTCGCCCGTGCGCCACCAGATCGCCGCGTGGGCGATCTGTCCGCCGTCCAGGGGGAAGGCCGGCACTAGGTTGAACAGGAACACCAACACGTTGATCGTCGCCAGCCAGCTCAGCCACACCAGTGCCGGGGTGGCGCGCACGCCTTCTTCGGCCACCGCCACCCGCAGGAAGTGGGAGGGGTTGCTCAACAGCGCCGCCGCCACCATCGACACCACGATCACCCCGAGTGTCACCAGTGGGCCCGCTGCCGCCACCCGGAACTCCACGCCCGGGCTCTCCACGTTGCCGCTGGTGCGCGTGATGCCCCCGAAGGCCCACAGGTCGATCCCCTGCACCGTCAGGCCGTTGCGGCGCGCCACCAGCGCGTGGCCCAGCTCGTGCAGGATCACCGATCCGAAGAACGACAGCACCGAGGCCACCGCCACCAGGTAGGCCGTCGTGGAGGAGCCGCCCAGCACTTCGTGAAAGTACGGCGTCGTGGCAAAGATGAACAGGAACAGCACCAGGAACCAGCTCATCCCGACACCCACGCGGATGCCCGCTACGCGCAGAAGCTGGAAGTTCGTGCGGCGTCCCATATCTGAATGGTAGGAGGCGCGGGGGCGCGGACCTGATCAGGTCCGGTATCGGAGGGACGCAGGTCCAGCCTCGGAGGACGACCGGTAGCGGAGGACCGCCCGCCGTCCTGGAGTCTTACGCCTGCACGCGACCGCGCTCGATGATCGTCTGAAAGTCGGTGCCCGGGGGCAGGGTGCCGTACTCCAAGCCCCCGTCGCGGTCCAGGCGCGAGGCGCAGAAAGCGTCGGCCACCGCCGGGTCGCCATGGCGCACCAGCAGCGAGCCCTGTAGGCCCAGAGCCAGTGACTCGACCACGCGACGGGCGCGGGACTCAAGCGTGGCGGGGTCTGAGAACTGATCCTTCAGGCCGTCCAGGTGGGCGTCCAGGCGACGGTCCGCGCCACGGGCCTGGTCCAGCTCGTGGAGGAACACATCCAGCGTGCGCGGGGTGCGCACCAGGGCGCGCAGCACGTCAAGGCTCATCACGTTGCCCGAGCCCTCCCAGATCGAGGCCAGCGGCGCCTCGCGGTAGAGGCGGGGCATGCCCGACTCCTCCACGTAGCCGTTGCCGCCCAGGCACTCCAGCGACTCGAACGCGTGGTTGGGGGCGCGCTTGCAGACCCAGTACTTCGACACCGCCGTCGCCAGGCGCTTGAACTGGTGGGCGTCGCTCAGATCATCCGTGTCGGCGCCCGCCTCGGCACCCGCTTCGTCGTAGGCCCGCGCCAGGCGCATCGCCAGCATCGTGGCCGCCTCGGACTCCAGGCAGAGGTCGGCGAGCACGTTGCGCATCAGGGGCTGGTCGATCAGCTGCTTGCCGAACGCCGAGCGGTGGGCCGCGTGGTGGGTGGCCGCCACCACACCCGAGCGCATCCCGGCGGCGCCGCCGATCACACAGTCAAGACGCGTGTGGCCGACCATCTCGATGATCGTCGGCACCCCACGGCCCGGCTCGCCCACCATCCGCGCCCAGGCGTTGTGGAACTCCACCTCGCTGGAGGCGTTGGAGTGATTGCCCAGCTTGTCCTTCAGGCGCTGGATGTGAAACGCGTTGCGTGAGCCGTCGGGCAGGACACGCGGCATCAGGAAGCACGACAGGCCCTCCTCGGTCTGGGCCAGCACCAGGAAGATGTCCGACATCGGCGCCGAGCAGAACCACTTGTGGCCCACCAGCTCGTACTCCGCTCCCGCGCCGCCTCCGTTCAGGGGCTTGGCCACCGTGGTGTTTGCGCGCACGTCCGAGCCGCCCTGCTTCTCGGTCATCGCCATCCCCGAGATCGCGCTGCCCTTCTCGTGCGCGGGGACCGGCCGGGGGTCGTAGTTGGCGGCGGTCACCAGTGGCTCCCACTCCGCCGCCAGCTCGGGCGTCGCGCGCAGCGCCGGGACCACCGCGAAGGTCATCGTGATCGGGCAGCAAAAGCCCGCCTCGGCCTGCATCGCCGTTATGTACATACCCGCGCGAGCCACGTGGCGGCCCGCCTCCGTGCTCGTCCAGGGCAGCGAGTGCAGCTCGTGCTCCACGCCCATTGCCATCAGCTTGTGCCACGCCGGATGAAACTCAACCTCGTCGATGCGGTTGCCGTAGCGGTCGTGGGTGTGCAGCACCGGCTTGTTCTCGTTGGCCAGACGCCCCCAGTGCTGCTGGGGCAGACCCCCGACGAACGCGCCCAGGGCGCTCGCCCGCTCAGTGGCCCAGCCACCGCCCTCGCGCTGCATCGCCTCGACCAGCGGGAGGTTGCTCGAGAACACGTTCACGTCCTCCAGCGGGTTCGCCTGGTTGGCGACCGTGTGGGTCTGCCACGGCGCGCGGGCCTCGCCGCTCGCGGCCTGGGAGGTGCTGGCCATACGTGAAGTCAAGCAGATGACCGCCTGTGCGATGGCAGTGGATCGATAGCATCGAGCCGCCCGCCGCGCCGCGCCGCGCCGCCCACTACCCCCGAGAGGACCACGCCAGGCACATGGCCAAGATCAAGGTTCACAACCCCATAGTCGAGCTGGACGGCGATGAGATGACTCGCATCATCTGGTCCTTCATCCGCGAGCAGCTGATCCTGCCCTACCTGGATCTGGACCTCAAGTACTACGACCTCGGCATCGAGAGCCGCGACGCCTCGGAGGATCGGATCACCGTCGAATCCGCCGAAGCCATCAAGCGCTACGGGGTCGGTGTGAAGTGCGCCACCATCACCCCCGACGAGGCCCGCGTGGAGGAGTTCTCGCTGAAGCGCATGTATCGCTCGCCCAACGGCACCGTCCGCAACATCCTCGGTGGCGTCATCTTCCGCGAGCCGATCGTGATCTCGAACATCCCGCGGCTCGTGCCGGGCTGGACCAAGCCGATCGTGATCGGCCGTCACGCTTTTGGCGATCAGTACCGCGCCACCGACATGGTTGTTCCCGGCCCCGGTTCGCTGACGCTCACCTATACCCCCGCCGACGGCGGTGAGCCGGTCGCGCTGGACGTGTATGACTTCCCGGGGGGCGGCATCGCGATGGCGATGTACAACCTCGACTCCTCGATTCGCGACTTTGCCCAGGCCTCGCTGCGTTATGGCCTGGATCGCGGCTACCCGGTTTACCTCTCCACCAAGAACACGATCCTCAAGGCCTACGACGGGCGCTTCAAGGACATTTTTCAGGAGGTCTACGACGCCGACTTCAAGTCCGATTTTCAGGCCGCCGGCATCACCTATGAACATCGCCTCATCGATGACATGGTGGCCGCCGCCCTCAAATGGGAAGGCGGCTACGTGTGGGCCTGCAAGAACTACGACGGCGACGTGCAGTCCGACACCGTGGCCCAGGGTTACGGCTCACTCGGTCTCATGACCAGTGTGTTGATGAGCGCCGACGGCAAGACCGTGGAGGCCGAGGCCGCCCACGGCACCGTGACCCGTCACTACCGCCAGCATCAGCAGGGCAAGGCCACCTCGACCAATCCGATCGCCTCGATCTTCGCCTGGACCCGCGGTCTCTCCGCGCGCGGGCGCATGGACGGCACCCCCGAGGTCAGCGCTTTTGCCGAGACCCTTGAGCGTGTATGCATACAGACCGTTGAGAGCGGCGCCATGACCAAGGACCTCGCATTGCTGATCGGCCCGGATCAACCGTGGCAGACCACCCAGGAGTTCCTCGCCTCGATTGACGAGAACCTAAAACAGGAGATGACCCCTTGAGTAAACCCGTACGAGTTGCAGTAACCGGCGCCGCCGGCCAGATCGGCTACAGCCTGCTGTTCCGCATCGCCAGCGGCCAGATGCTGGGCCCCGACACCGAGGTGGAGCTGCGGCTGCTGGAGATCCCGCAGGCCGTCAAGGCCGCCGCGGGCACCGCCATGGAGCTGGATGACTGTGCCTTCCCGCTGCTCGCCGGGATCGAGATCACCGATGACCCCAATGTCGCCTTCGATGGTGTGAACGTCGCCCTGCTCGTCGGCGCGCGCCCGCGCGGTCCCGGCATGGAGCGCGGCGATCTGCTCGAGGCCAACGGCGGCATCTTCAAGCCCCAGGGCACCGCGCTGAACGCGCACGCCGCCGCTGACGTGAAGATCCTCGTGGTCGGCAACCCCGCGAACACCAATTGCCTGATCGCCAAGCGTCACGCCCCCGACATTCCCGCCGAGCGCTTCACCGCGATGATGCGCCTGGATCACAACCGCGCGATCGCGCAGCTCGCCGCCAAGGCCGGTGTGCGCATCGCGGAGGTCAGTAACGTCAGCGTCTGGGGTAACCACTCCGCCACCCAGTACCCCGACATCGTGCACGCCAAGGTTGGCGGCCAGAATGCCGCCGCGCTCGTCAACGATCAGGCCTGGATCGAGAACGACTTCATTCCCACCGTGCAGAAGCGCGGCGCCGCCATCATCGACGCGCGCGGCTCATCCAGCGCCGCCTCTGCCGCCAACGCCGCGATCGAGCACGTACACGACTGGGTGAACGGAACGCCCGCCGGGGACTGGGTATCGATGGGCGTGGTCGCCGACGGCTCTTACGGGATTCCCGAGGGACTGATCGTCGGGCATCCCTGCACCTGCTCCGGTGGTGAGTGGTCGATCGTGCAGGGTCTGGAAATTGACGAGTTCTCGCGTGGGCGCATCGACGCCAGCGTCAAGGAGCTGAGCGACGAGCGTCAGGCCGTCCAGGAGCTGGGGCTGGTTTAGCCGCGCGGCTCGCGGGCCGGGCTTCGGGTTCGGGCTTGTTTGGGTTCGGGCTTGTCCGGCTTGGGTTCAGCTCGCGAGCGCTCGTTTAAAGCAAAAAGGTGGGGCGGCCCGATCGCGTCGAGGCCGCCCCACCTGAAGTACTGCCCGCCGGCCGGTTGTGACTAGGAGCCGGCTGGGCTCCAGCCGCGACCCTGCTTTGCGACCTTGCCCTCCTCCTCCAGCGCCGGCAGCACGCGGTAGAGGTAGTTCTGCTTGATGCCCATCTTCGCGGCCAGCTCGGGGATGGTGATGCCCGGCTGTCCCTGCACGAACGACAGCGCCTGTGCGGCACGCGTGCCACTGCCCTTGCGACGCCCTGCGCGACGCTTGGGGGCGGCACCCTTGGCGGCTGCCGCGGGCTTCGCGGCGGCACTCGCCGGCTTGCTTGTCTTGGAGCCGCGGGGACGGCCCGGTCCACGGCGGCGCGGTGTGGCGGCCACAGACGAGACGGTTGCCGTCGTAGATGTGGCGCTCGATCCGCCCACTCCGTCCAGTGCCGCAGCGGCTGCCTGCAGGCGGCTGTACTCGTCCACCAATGGCTTCAGCTCGTCAAGCCTGGCGGTTATCTCTCGGCGCTTCTCGTCAAGAAAATCGGTCACGTTCTAGTTCCTGTTCACTTGGATAAATGTGATCACGTCACACGTTGCTGTGAACACCTTACAACAATGACCTGACCCTTAGCTGACTGCAACGCGATTGTCAACGGCAAAACCGGTGCTGGGCACCTGATTTTATTCCAACTCTTGGGGAAAACGTTGATCGTTGACGGCGTGGGGAGCGGGCCGGAGATGGAAACGTGGACGATTTAGAGGGTCTGGTAAGTCGGATGCACTCATCAGCTGGGCTCAGACGGGCAGCGGTCCCCGGTCTTGAAAAGTTTGACCCCTAAGAAGCTGTCTCAAGACCGACGGTGTGATCGGGGTGCTCCAGCAGTGCGCGCAGGCGCTCGAGCGTGCGGTTGGCCTCGCGCTCGGGAATCCCACCCACCAGTGCCCGACTGGCCAAAGCCCCCACCACTCCCAGCGGCGCCTGGAACTCGTTGCGGTAGTCAAAGCGTGTGCCCCCGTCGTCTTCGGGACGCAACCGGTACTCGGTCCGTGCGCGCGAGCGCGCCGGTCCGCGACCCTCCCAGATCGCTCGACTGTGCGTCCGGCATTCGACCAACTTCCAGTGAATGTCAAGGCTCACTCCCCTGAGATGGATCTGCTGATCCATCTCATATCCCTCCCGTGGCGCTCGCTCGTCGGCGTGCAGCAGCTTGCGGTGAATCGTGACCCAATCGCCCAGGCGGAGGGGATCCATCACCACCTCCCAGACCGCTGTCGGCGGGGCGGCAATGTAAACGGATGCGGTCACGGTGCTCATGGGCGAAGAGGGAACCTATCGTGCGCGCAGCGTCTCGACGGCCTCCCACTCGCCCAGCGCGTGCTCCACGGCTGACGCGAAGGAGTGCAGCTGAACGCCCAGGACCGTGGCCGCGTCGGGGCGCTCGGGGGCGGGCAGCAAGTCGCCCGCCAGCCCCTCCATCAGCGGGAGTATCAGCTCCGGGTCCTCACCGGCGAGGGCCGCTGCCAGTGGTGCCGCGAGCGGGGTCATGCTGACCCTCAGTCTCATCACCGGGCGGTTCACCAGCATCAAATCGGCAATCCGTTCGACCATCTGCCCATAGGTGAGGGTGTCGCGGCCACCGACGTCGAGCGAGGTTCCCGCGACCTCGGGCGCGCTCGCCGCGAGCGCCAACAGCTCGTTGATGTCACGGGCGTCGACCGGGCGTGTGCGAAACCGCTGCCAGGCCGGCAGCGCCAGCACCGGCATGCGCTCCACCAGTTGCACCAACAGGCGAAACGAGCGTGAGCGGGCACCGATCACGATCGACGCGCGCAGCGCCACCGAGCCCGGTACCGCGTCAAGCAGGATCTCCTCCACCGTCTCGCGGCTCGAGAGGTGACGCGAGGCCGCGCTCTGCTGCGGTAGCAGCCCACCCAGGTAGACGATTCGTCTCACCCCCGCGAGCCGCGCCGCCCGCGCGAAAGCCTGCGCCGAGATTCGCTCACGTTCGGGAAAAGAATTCGCACTTTCAGAATTTCCGCGGGTGCGCTCCATCGAGTGGATCAGGTAATACGCCACCTCCACATCCGCGAGCGCCGCCGCCAACCCCGCGCCGCTGAGGGCATCGCCGCGCACCACCTCCACCGGCGAACCCACCGGCAGTCGCACACGAGCCGGGTCTCGCGCCAGTGCGCGCAGCCGGTGCCCATCCGCCAGCAGGCGAGGGATGAGCTGCGAGCCGGCAAAGCCGCTGGCACCGGTCACGAGGATGCGCATGCACTGCAGATCATGACGGGGACCCCGGAAAGTCCGCAGAAATCGCTCATCCCTGTAACAGAAAAATGACTCGCGAGACGGCGCCGTCCATCAAAAATGTTTTTCTCTGCGATTTGCGGAAACGCCCGCCCGCGACCCTTGAGCGCGCACCGGGGGGATGCTTTGATCCCTCCCCCGCCGGAGCATCTCATCCGGCGCCCACATCCAGGCAGAGACGACGCGAAGGGGAGTCAGTGGCGAAGCAGAGCAAGCGGCCGCAGCAGCGGCCGGCACGCAAGGTCAGCTGCGACGAATGCTTCTTCCGTTGCAACCTGTTGTGTGCTCTGGACCTCGACGAGCCCTGCGCAACCTTCCGCCCCAACGAGGCCCAGCTCAAACCCGCCCAGCAGCTGCGCTTCGTGTTCCGTCAGGAGCGCCGCTCGCGTGCCGCCTGGTCGTTCCCCTCCGCCCAGGAGCAGGCCGCCCTACACGCCTGAGGAGGGGGAGCGCTCGTAGTGGCGCGCGATCCAGTTCGCCCCCGGGGTGTCGCTCAGCCCGTGCAGCACGATCGAGCAGAACACCACCAGCGCCGTCAGGTCGAAGATGCGCGTGCCGCTCGCGATGTGCCGGTCGAGGACGAGCAGCGAGAACGTCATCGTCGCCACCCCCTTCGGCCCGAACCAGCCCATCCACAGCCGAGTGGGAGTGTCCGTCCCGGTGCCTGCCAACGCAAGCCACACCGCGACCGGGCGCGCGATCAGGAAGGTGATCGCCACCAGGCCCACCGCCGCCCAGCCGTCGTTGAACAGGGCGTTCAGGGTCAGCAGCGACCCGAACACCAGGAAGATCCCCAGCTTCACGATCTCCACGATCTCATCCGCCCGCTGCTCGAAGTGCCGGCGTAGATCCGGTCGGCGGATGCCGAGCACGATCGCCGCCACGAACACCGCGATGAACCCGTTGCCGCGCGGGGAGAGCACCGTCGCCCCATACGTGGCAAAGGCCACCCCCAGGGCATAGAGCGACTTCTGGTGCGCCGGGATCGACTGCTCCGGCGCTCGCGTGCTCTCGCGTGGCATCAACAGCGAGGCCAGCCAGCCGCACGCCGCGCCATAGACGAAGCCCAGCCCGACGTCCTGGAGCACGAACCGCCACCACACGAAATGCGTGCTCGTCGCGTCCAGCGCCGCCAGGAAGGTCAGCACCGCCGGCAGGGCCAGCCCGTCGTTGAGGCCCGACTCCAGGTTCAGCGAGTGGCGCAGCACCCGCGGCACCTTCACGTTGGTGATGATCGTCGAGGTCAGCACCGGGTCCGTCGGCGCCAGCAGCGCCCCCAGCAGGAACGCCTCCGTCCACGAGAGCCCGATCAGCAGATGTCCCGTGAGCGCCACGATGATCGCCGTGATCGGCATCGCCAGCACCAGCTTGCGCAGCGGCAGTCGCCAGTCGCTCTGCAACAGCTCGCCCTCGACCTCCAAACCGTCGCGGAACAGGATCACGATCAGTGCCGCGAACGCCAGATCCTCCACGAAGCCCGAGCGCGCCTGGAAGGTGATCCAGCGCAGGCCGCCGTCGCCCACCGCGAAACCCGCCAGCACGAACAGCGCCGTCACCGACAGGAACGAGCGGCGTGCCAGCCCCGACACCAGGGCGCCCACGATGAGCAGCGCGCCCAGCACCGCCGTGGTCGCCTGGAAGGTTGGCACCGTCCTAGGTTCGCATGTGGTGCCGTCAGGTTTGCGGCTGTCAGGTTTGCCCAGCTCGCGCCGTCGCCCACCGGGTGAGGCGGCGCCCGGCGTCACCGTTCAGGATCCGTCCCTCGCGCCCCAGGTGTGGGCTTGGGCACGAGGGGTATATTGAGAGCGACCCGCAAAGCTCTCGTACAGGTGGTGGCTCTCATGGCAGCAAAGGACGGCATCGGCAAAGCTCGGGACGCGGCGCGGGCAGCGCAGCGTAACCAGCACATCCAGCGGATCCTCGAGGACGAGGACCTGCGTGGCAACCTGCTCGCCGCCTACGCCGCGGCACGCAGCGCGTACGGACGCGTGAGCAACGGCAAGCACACCAGCAAGACCCTCTTCGAGGACAAGAAGCTCCAGCGCGAGCTGCTGGAGGCCGCGAACGCGATCCGCGAGGCATCCGGTGCGCTCAAGGCAGCCCCGAAGCGCAGCCGTCGCCGCAAGGGTGGACTGGGCCGCTCGCTCATGCTGCTCACCGTGGGAGCCGTCCTCGCCGTGGCGCTCAGCGAGGGCCTGCGCTCCAAGGTGCTCGACCTGCTGTTCGGCGCCGAGGAGGAGTTCGACTACAGCTCCACCACGATGCCCGCTCAGGAGGCCCCGAGTTCCGTTGGCGCCAACGCGGCCTAGAGGCGGAACGTGGCGGTCTCCACGCTGATGGGCTCGGACACCGCCGAGGCGCCCTCCCGGTCGCTCTCGGGGGAGAAGGCCCAGCGAATCGTCGAGGCGATGCGTCGCAGTGTCGCCCGGCGCGGCACCGTGGGCTCCACCTTCGAGCACGTCGCCCGCGAGGCCGGGGTCTCGCGGGGCCTGCTGCACTACTACTTCGGGACCAAGGAGCAGTTGCTCGTCGAGGCCGTCAAGCGCGACTGCGAGTTGCGCCTGGAACTGCTCGAGCATCGGCTCGCCGGTGCCCAGAGCGCTCGGGACTTCATCGACCTCATGGCCCAGGATCTCCAGGAGACCCTGCGCGAGGACCCCGACTTCGTGACGCTCGTCTTCGAGCTTTTCACCCTCGCCCGGCGCAACGCCGACATCGCGCTCGAGTACGCCCAGCTGATGCGCCGCACCCGGGAGCGTGTCGCCGGGCTGCTGGCCGCCGCGCAGGAGGAAGGCGTGCTGCACCTGCACGCCCCGCCCGAGGCCGTGGCCGAGATCCTTTTCTCGCTCGGCGACGGGTTCGCCCTGCGCATGCTCACCGAGCCCGAACGCGATTTCAGCGCCACCGTGCAGGCCGGAATCACCTGTGCCGCCGCGCTGTTGGCTGACTAGCGCTCCTATAATCCTCTGCTCATGCCCATATACGAGTACAGACGGCCCGACGGGACGACGTTCGAGATCATCCAGTCCTTCAGCGACGAGACCCTCACGCACGATCCCGATACCGGGGTGAAGGTGGAGCGTGTGCTGCACGCCCCCGCCGTGCACTTCAAGGGCAAGGGCTTCTACAACACCGACTACGGGACCCGCAACCGCCAGCGTGAGAACGCGGCCGCTGCCGAGGGGTCCTCTGCGAAGGACTCCGCGAACGGATCCGGCTCGTCGGATAGCAAGTCCGAGAAGTCCGGTGGGGGGTCCGAGGGTTCCTCGTCATCCTCCTCGGAGAGCACGCCCAAGGTCGAGAAGAAGTCCGGCGACGCCGCCGCGCCCAAGGCCGACGCCAAGCCCGCCTCGACTGCGAAGAAGTAGCCGCTACGCGGCTGGTACCGAGATGACGCCCACATCGTGGTGGGAGTCGGTGATCGGCTGGCCGCGGCGTCTCAACTCGGTCAGATGAGCCGCGATCGCCTCGCGCATGTTCCGCTCGACTTCAGTTCGACTGTCGCCCAGCGCATAGCAGCCCGGCAAGTCCGGACAGTGGGCGCCCCAGCCGCGATCAGTCCCCCGCTCATAGACCACTGCATACTCGGTCATCGCAAATCCTCCGGGCCAGTATCGCTTCGGATGGTAGCGAGCACCCGCGGTGGTACTTCGCCGCTGAGGTCGTGGTCCCGCTAGCCCGCCATGAACCGTGCGGCCGCTGCGTGGCGTTCGGCTTCTGAGACGCTCAGGCCGTCGCTGCCGCCGGGCAGCGTCACGTAGCCCGAGGGGCGCAGGATCCGGGTGGGTGGGGTGCCGCTGGTGGCGAGGGCCCCGAAGAGGCCCAGCAGGGTGGGGCCGCTCATGTCCGAGATGATGGCCGGCGGGGCGTTCCAGGCGATCAGGGGCAGACGGATGAAGCTGGACGGTGAGAGCAGGCGGCTCTTCATGTCCTGGAAGAGGGCCTGTTGGTGCTCGGCCCGCTGCACGTCGGTCTCGTTGGGGGCGCACAGGTTCTCCCGGGTGCGCGCCAGGGCGAGGGCCTGCTTGCCGTTGAGATGGTGGGTTCCCTTGGGTAGGCGCAGGGTGTAGCCGCCCCGGCTGAAGCCGCCGTCCAGGTGCGAGACGATGCAGCCACCGCTGTAGTCCACGCCGCCCATCGCGTCGATCAGCTGGGGGAAGTTTTCGAAGTTGACCTCCACCAGGTGGTTGATCGGTACTCCCAGGTAGCCCTCGATCACCTTGATCGACAGCGCGGGTCCACCGAAGGCGTAGGCCGCGTTGATCTTCTGTCGGCCGTGGCCCGGGATGCTCACCACGGTGTCCCGCGGGATCGACAGACGCGCCGCGTGGCCGCCGCCGGTGCGGATCAGCATGATCGTGTCCGAGCGGCTCGGGCCCGAGGTGTTGGCGCCGGGTTCCTTGCTGTTCTTCTGACGGCGGTCAGAGCCCAGCACCAAGATGTTGTTGGCCGACGTCAGCGGGTAGCCCGCCGAGTCCAGGGCCGCCTTTACGTCGCCCGGCGGCGAGGTGCGGTTGAAGCTCGCGCTGAGCAGGAACAGCGCCAGCGAGAGCACCAGCCAGCCGACCAGCAGCGCGATCAGGCCCAGGAGCAGGCGCCTGCGGACGAAGCGGCGCAGCCGACGACCAGGCAGGTGGGCGGCGGGCAGGGAAACGCCCCGGTGCTTGCCACGGCCGGAACCCCCGCTGTCGGCGCCCGGGACCGAACCCCGCGTTGCCCGCGGCGGAGCCCCTCCCGGGCTCTGCTCCTCGCGCTCGGGCAGTACCCGGCGGCCGGTCCGGTAGCGGGTGTAGGCCCGGGTCGCATCTGGCCCCGCCGCGCGTGGGGCCTTCGGCGGTGCGTCGTTGCTCGGCGGCGCCGGGGGCAGGCGTGGGCGACGCGGCGTGGGTGGGGGGTTCTCGGAATCGGGGGTCATCTGCTCCTATCTATAGTGGCCCGATGGACCCCGGTGACGCGCCGTCAGGGCGGCTGGTGGTGTGCGCCACCCCGATCGGCAACCTCCGGGATGTGACTCTGAGGGTGCTCGACGCGCTGGCCGACGCCGACGTGGTGGCCTGCGAGGACACGCGTCGCTCGCAGGTGCTGCTGGAGCGTCACGGTATCCGGGCAAGGGCGCTGGTGAGCTACCACGAGCACAACGAACGCGAGCGCGTCGGCGAGCTGGTGGCGCGGATGCGAGCTGGGGAGACCGTGGCGCTGATCTCCGACGCCGGGATGCCGCTGGTGTCCGATCCCGGCTACCCGCTGGTGGGGGCCTGTGTGGCGGCGGGGGTGCCCGTCGAGGTGCTGCCGGGGCCCAGCTCGGTGGTGAGCGCCCTGGTGCTCGCCGACCTGCCCGTGGGACGCTGGTGCTTCGTGGGTTTCCTGCCCCGCAAGCGCACCGAGCTAGCCCGGTTGCTGGCGGGTGCGGCGCAGACCGTGGTTGCCTTCGAGTCCCCGCAGCGGCTCGCGGGCAGCCTGGCGGTGCTGGCCGAGAGCGACCCCGAGCGGGCCGTGGCGGTGTGCCGCGAGCTGACCAAGCTGCACGAGGAAGTTCGCCGGGGGAGCGCCGCCGAGCTGGCCGGGCACTACGCCGAGCATCCGCCGCGCGGCGAGATCGTGCTGGTGGTGGGCGCCGCACCCGAGCGCCGGGGGGACCTGGAGCAGGGGCTCACCGAGCTGCGCGCCCTGGTGCGGGCCGGTGCCCGGGCGCGTCCGGCGGCCGGGGTGGTGGCGCGACTGACGGGCCTTGCCGCCAACGAGCTGTACCGGGCGCTGACGGCCGAGGGCGAGGATGGGTCGAGTGCGGGTCCCGAGCAGTAGCCTGGGGGCAGCGATGACTTTCTACGTGACCACCCCGATCTATTACGTCAACGCCGCGCCCCATCTCGGGCACGCCTACACGACGCTGGCCGGGGACATCCTGGCGCGCCACATGCGCCAGCGCGGGGAGGAGGTGTTCTTCCTGACCGGCACCGACGAGCACGGCGAGCCGGTGGCGCTGGCGGCCGAGCGCGAAGGGGTGACTCCGCAGGAGCTGGCCGATCGCAACGCGGAGCGCTTCAAGGCGATGATGCCCGCCCTGGGGGCCTCCAACGATTTCTTCATCCGCACCTCCGACCCCGAGCACGTCGCCTGCGTTCAGGAGATCCTCGGCCGGGTGCGTGACAACGGGCACGTCTACAAGGGTCTGTACGAGGGTTGGTATTGCCCGCGCTGCGCGGACTTCAAGAACGACACCGAGATCGGGCCCGAGAACACGTGCACGATCCACGAGATCCCGCTTGAGTGGGAGCACGAGGAGAACTACTTCTTCGCGCTCTCGAAGTTCCAGGAGCCGCTCGAGCGCCTGTACGCCGAGCACCCCGACTTCGTGCTCCCGGGGCGCCACTTCAACGAGGCCCGCTCGTTCATCGCCCAGGGGCTTCAGGACGTCTCGCTGACCCGCGCCAAGCTCACCTGGGGGGTGCCGGTGCCGTGGGATGAGGGGCACGTGTTCTACGTCTGGTTCGACGCCCTCCTGAACTACGTCTCGGCGCTCACCTACGCCCGCCCCGGGGAGGACCTGACCGAGCGCTTCTGGCCGGCCTCGATGCACCTGGTGGGCAAGGACATCCTGAAGTTCCACACCATCTTCTGGCCCGCCCTCCTGATGGCGGCCGATCTGGAGCTGCCCCGCCACGTGTTCGTGCACGGCTTCCTGCTGCTCGACGACAAGAAGATGAGCAAGTCGCTGGGCAACGTCCTGGACCCGTTCGCGATCATCGACCGCTACGGCTCGGACGCCCTGCGCTACTACTGCTTCCGCGAGGTTTCCTTCGGTCGCGACGGCTCGGTGTCGACCGCGGGGTTCGAGGCCCGCTACGAGACCGAGCTGGCCAACGAGTACGGCAACCTCGCCAGTCGCACGATCGCGATGATCCACCGCTACCGCGATGGGGTGTGTGCCGAGGTTGCGAGCGACAGCGACCTTGCCGCGGACTTCGAAGGACTGCGCGAGGAGGTCGGCGGACTGCTGGACCGCGCCGAGATCACGCAGGCGCTGGAGGTCATCTGGCAGCGCGTCAGGCGTCTGAACCGCTACGTCGAGGAGCAGGCGCCCTGGCAGCTCGCCAAGGACGAGAGCCGGGCCAAGGATTTGGATGAGGTGCTCGCTGCGCTCGCCGAGGGTTTGCGGGTGGTGACCCTGCTGCTGGTGCCCTATCTACCGGTGAGCACCGCCACGTTGCTCGACGCCATCGGGGTGAACGATCGCACGCTTGCCGCCGCACACTGGGGGGCGGCGCCCGCGGCGGCGAAGATCGAACCGATCCAGCCAATGTTCCCCAAGATCGAGCCCGCCGTCTCGTTGTGATGAGGCGCGCTCCGGCCGGCAACCCATCCGCTCTGTGATCGACTCTCACACCCATCTCGACTCCTGCGAGCCCCCCAACGCGGAGCTGGTCGAGGCGGCGGTGCGGGCGGGGGTCACGCGGATGCTCACGGTCGGCATGGACGGCGGCTCCTGCCGCACCGCGCTGGCGGCGGCCGAGGCCTTCCCGCAGGTCTATGCCGCGATCGGCCGCCACCCGAACCTCACGCACGGCTTCGACGACGCCGACCTCGCCGAGCTGCGTGCGCTGGCCGCCCACCCGCGTTGTCGGGCGATCGGCGAGACCGGCCTTGACTTCTACCGCGACGGCGCCCCCCGCGCCGACCAGGAGCGCGCCTTCGCCGCCCAGATCGCGCTCGCGCGCGAGGTTGGCAAGCCACTGGTGATTCACACCCGCGCCGCCGAAGTGGACACGATGGCCCGGCTGGCGGCCGACGCCGACGGGGTGAGCGTGGTGATGCACTGCTTCTCGATGCCCGAGCAGCTGGAGGAGTGCCTTGCGCGGGGCTACGCGATCTCGTTTGCCGGCAACGTCACCTATCCCAAGGCCGGTGAGCTGGCCGCGGCGGCGCGACTGGTGCCGGACGAGCGGCTGCTGGTGGAGACCGACGCCCCCTACCTAACCCCCCAGCCGGTGCGCAAGGCACGCAACCAACCCGCCTTCGTGGCTCACACCCTGGCCTTCCTCGCCGAGCTGCGCGGGGTGAGCCCGCAGGAGTTGGGGGGCGTCGTGGAGCGCACCGCGGCGCGCGTCTTCGGCTGGTGAGCGGGATCGTGGCCGAGCAGTCCGAGCAGCAGCCCAGTCTGCGCCGCCTGCGCCAGTTCGGGGTGCGTCCCAATCGCGACCTCGGGCAGAACTTCCTGGTCGACTCGAACATCCTGGGCGTGATCGACCGCGCCGCCGGGCTTGCCCCCGCTGACGTGGTGTTGGAGATCGGGGGTGGCCTGGGGGTGCTCTCCGAGTACCTCGCCGAGCGGGTGGGCCACGTGCACGTGGTTGAGATCGACGAGCGTCTACGCGACGCCCTGGGCGACGCGGTGGACCCCTTTCCGAACATCACCGTGCACTGGGCCGACGCCATGACCCTGGATCTCGCCGCGCTGCGTCCCGCGCCCACCAAGGTGGTGGCCAACCTCCCCTACGGGATCGCCGCGGGGGCGCTGCTGCGCACGATCGAGGAGTTGGGCGGCGTCACGACTTGGCTGGCGATGGTGCAGCGCGAGGTCGGCGAACGGCTCGCCGCTCCACCCGGCAACGGCACCTACGGAGCGACCTCGGTGCTAGCCCAGCTGGCCGGCGACGTCGAGGTCGTGCGGGCGATCCCCCGCAACGTGTTCCGTCCCGTGCCCAACGTCGACTCGGTGCTCGTCGGCGTGCGACGCACCGGCCCGGCGCCCTCCCCGGCGCTGCGAGCACTGGTGAGCGGCTCCTTCGCCCACCGCCGCAAGACCCTCGCCCGTTCGCTCGCCGTGGCCGGGGTGGTCGAGCGCGAGCGCGCCCGGGAGGCGCTGGTGACGCTGGGGCATCCGGCAGACGTGCGCGCCGAGCGACTCTCGCCCGAGGACTTCCGCGGGCTCGGGCGGGCGCTGGGCATCGAGGTGGACCCGTGAGCGCTCTCCCGTCTGGCTGGGGTCGAGTAGGCGCGCTGCCCGCCGGGGCCCTCGCTCCCGCCAAGATCAACCTCGGGCTGTTCGTGGGGCCCACCCGCGAGGACGGCAGGCACGAGCTGGTGAGCGTCATGCAGTCGATCTCGCTCGCCGACGAGCTGAGGCTGGAACTCGCGTCGGGGGGCGGGACCGAGGCAGGGGGTGGGGCGGGAGTGGAGGGTGCGTCTCCGGGCACGGACGAGGTGGTGTGTCCCGGGGTCGAGGGGCCCTCGGGTGAGAACCTCGCCGCCCGTGCGCTCGCGGCGTTTCGGGTGGCCACCGGCTGGGATGCCCCGCCGTTGCGCCTCAGCATCCTCAAGCGCATCCCCGTGGCCGCCGGACTCGGTGGGGGGTCGGCCGATGCCGCGGCCGCCCTGCGACTGGCGGTACACGTTTCGGGTCTCGGCGATCAGGCGTTGCTGCGTCGGCTGGGCGCCGAGCTGGGTGCCGACGTTCCCGCGCAGATTGCCCCCGGGCGCTGGTTGGCCGGGGGCGCCGGGGAGATCCTCGAGACGCTCCCGATGCCCAACCCGTCCTTTGCCGTGCTCGTGCTGCCCGTCGCGGACCGGCTCTCGACGGCCGAGGTCTATGCGCGCGCCGATCGTCTGGGCGCTCTGCGCGATCGCAGGTTCCTGGCCGAGACCCGCCACGCCCTGCACGGCGCACTCGACTTCGGCGCCCAGGCCCCGCCACCCGAGTTGCTGGCGAACGACCTCGAAGTCGCCGCGCGCTCGCTTGCTCCCGGCATCGCCGAGGCGCTCGGGCAGGTCCGCGAGGCGGGTGCCGACCACGCCCTCCTCAGTGGCTCGGGTCCGACCGTGATCGGGCTGTTCCTGCGCGCCAACGGAGTCGTGCGGGCGCAGCGCGCGGCCGCCGGTCTGGAGGGGCGGATCCCCACGCCGATCTGCGCGACGCCGGTCGCCGCCGAGTTCGCGCACGCTGACGGCGCCCCCGTAGGTAACAATTAGGAGCACATGAGCCGAACGGCCATCACCGATCTCGTCGCCGTCTGTGCCGGCGTGTTCGGCTTCGCGCTCTACACCGGACTGATCCTGGTGCCCGCCTGGACCGCCTACACGCGCGTCTGGGAGCGCCTCGTGGCGGGCATCCTCACCTTGTACGTGCTCGCCGTGCTTGTCGGCATCGGTGTCGCCGGGGCCCTCGCGATCGTCTACTACTGGGGCTGATCCCGATGTCCGACCTGGCGGCGCTCGATTCGATCACGGAGGCGGTCGAGTCCGGCGCGGGCCTGCCCGAGGTTGTGCGCGCCGCCGCGCGTGCCCTGGAGGCCAGTCTCGCGGTCACCGACGCCTGGGGAGGCACGCTCGCGGTGGCGGCCCGCTCGCCCGGCGAAGAGCGCTCGCTGCTGGCCCGCGGGGAGGGAGTGACCGCGATCCCGCTACGGGTCGCCGACGCGGTGGTCGGGACCCTGCTGATGCGCGCCCGGGCCGAGCCCAGCGCCTCGATGCGACGGCTACTGGTCACCATGATCGCCTCCGAGGTCGAGCGCGTCCGGGCGCCCGACCGCGTTTCGGAGAACGCCGCCGGAGAGTTCCTGCGCGGCGTGCTGCGCCGTGAGCTGACCGAGCGCGAGGAGCTGACCGAGCGCGCCAAGGAGCTTTCGCTGGAGGTGAGTGACGGGGCCAGCATGATCGTGGCCCGCGCCCGGCTCCAGAGCCCGACCGACGAGGGTTGGCGTGCGCGTGTGCGGGCGGTCGCCGAGCGTGGTGCGCGCGCCGTGGTCAGCCGTTCGATCGCCGCCCTCTCCGAGCGCGAGGGAGTGGCGGGCGCCGAGGTGCTGCTGCTGATCCCCGGCGGCGATGAGCCCACCGCCGAGCGCGCCGTCGACGCGATTCTGCGCGAGATGCAGTCGGGGCTCGCCGGCTACACCTTCGCGATCGGGCGCAGTCGCATCGCCGAGGACCCAATCGACCTGCCCCGTGCCGCCAGCGAAGCGCTGCTCGCCGCCAACGTGGCCGAGGGTGGCGAGGCCGAGGCGCTCGCGTTCGAGCAGACCGGCGCTTACCGGCTGCTGCTCTCGACCATGAGCGAGAACCCGCGCGAGCTACAGCGCTTCTACTCCGAGACCGTCGAGCCGCTGGTGGCCTATGACCAGCAGTACGAGACCGAGCTGGTGCGAACCCTGGAGACCTTCCTCGATGCCGACGGCAACGTCGCGGGCACCGCCCAGCGGCTCTTCACCCACCGCCACACCATCTACTACCGTCTGGAGCGCGTGCGCGAGCTGTCCGGCTTGGACGTCAGCTCAAGCGACGGCCGCGAGAAGCTCAGCCTGGGACTCAAGTCGATGCGGGTGCTCGGCATCGCCTCACCCGGTGGTCCCGCCTCCGAGGCCGGCACCGGTGCCGGCCGAGTGCCCCGCGGCCCCGCTCGCCGCGGCTGAGCCGCGGCGGCGGCGTACCCCGAACTCCACCGTGTAGGTGGCCCCGAATGCGTTGCCCGTGACGCTCGTCGGGACCGCGGGCGTCACGCCGATCCCGATGTCGCGATAACCCGGCGTCAGGATGATCCGCCGGTGCGGCGGCGAGGACAGCCAGGCGCGCAGCATCGCCGCCGGAGTGGCGTCCGGGCCGGTGCCCCAGCCGATGTTCTGCGCGGTCGACACCCGCGCCGCATGCGCCGGGTACCGGCTGGCCACGATTCGCTGCAGCGGCGTCTGCCCGGCGCGGTTGTTGTCGCCGAAGTAGTCGCCCACCACCATTTCGCTGGTCTGCCCGGCGGCGACCGCGTGCAGTTCGGAGTTGAAGCGCAGCGAGTGCAGATGCTTGGCTTGGCGCAGCTCGTTGATCAGGCAGAGCGTCGCCGCTTCGATCCTCGGCACGTTCGCGGGGGAGGGCCGCAGGGCCGCGCCGACGCAGACCTTCGGTGTTCTCACCACATTCAGCGATTGTGCCCGATGCGCCGCCGCGGAGGGGCCCGTGGTCGCGGCCGCCAGCGCGATCGACAGCACCAGCAGCGCCCCAACGCGAGTCCGAGGCATGGGACGCACGGTATCCTGTGAGGTGGGTTTCATGTCCAGGGGTTACCTCCTGCGCGACGAAGAAGGGCAGGAATGCGTGCAGAATCGCAGAAGCGTCCGATGGATGCGCTGCGTGACCCCTGCGCCCATGCGGCCGGGCACCATGACACGATGTGCTCGCCCTTGGGGGGTCGTCCAATGGCAGGACATCAGGTTTTGGTCCTGAGAATCGGGGTTCGAATCCCTGCCCCCCAGTTGAGTGCCCAGCTCGCCGTCCGCGATCGCTGGCGTGCTCGCAGGCATTGTGTCCAAGCGCCGCCGAGGTCTCGCCCGGCTGCTCTACAGTCTGCGCGATGAGCCGCTCACCCACCGTCCTGATCCTCGCCGCCGGCCAGGGAACCCGCATGCGCTCGGCGACGCCCAAGGTCCTGCACGAGCTGTGCGGGCGGCCGATGCTGCTCTGGCCCGTGCAGGCCGCGCTGGAGGCCGGGGCCGGCAAGGTCGTAGTCGTCGACGCTCCCGCCCGGGCGCTTGAGTCCGTGTTGCCCGCGGGGGTCGAGCTGGTCGTCCAGCCCATCTCCGACGGGACCGGCGGCGCCGTACGCGCCGCGATCCACCTGCTCGACCGTGAGCACCCCGTCGTGGTTCTCAGCGGCGATGTCCCGCTCGTCGATGCTCGGGCCATCGCCGGGCTCGTCGTCGCCCACGAACAGTCGGGGGCCGCCGCGACGATGGCCACCACCCTGCTCGACGATCCCAGCGGCTACGGGCGTGTGGTGCGCGACGCGCAGGGCGCCGTCGAGCGCGTGGTCGAGACCAAGGCGGCCGGGGACGCCACCGCCGCCGAGCTTGAGATTCGCGAGGTCAACACCGGCATCTACGTCTTCGACGGCGCCGCGCTGCTGGGTGCCCTGCCGCGGCTGACCGCGGACAACGCCCAGGGCGAGCTGTATCTCCCACAGGCCCTGGACCTGTTGCGCGCCGACGGCGAGCGCGTGGCCGCGCACATCGTGGACGATCCCGGCCTGGTGCTGGGCGTCAACGATCGGGTCGCCCTCGACGAGGTTCGGCGGCTCGCCCAGCGCGCCATCAACGAGCGCCACATGCGCGCCGGAGTGACGATCGTCGATCCCCGCGGCACCTGGATCGACGTCGACGTGCAGATCGGCCGGGACGCCCGCATCGAGCCCGGCACTCGCTTGCTCGGCTCCACAAGCGTCGGCGCGGGGGCGGTGGTCGGGTCCCCAGACCACCGCGATCGACTCCCGGATCGGCGCCGAGGCGAAGGTGAGGATGGCGTGGCTGGAGCAGGCCAGCGTCGGCGAGCGCGTGAGCGTCGGGCCCTTCGCCTACCTGCGCCCCGGGGCCGTCCTGCGCGAGGGCGCCAAGGTCGGCACCTTCGTCGAGGTCAAGAACTCCGACATCGGCGCGGGCGCGAAGATTCCCCATCTCTCCTACATCGGCGATGCCGACGTCGGCGAGGGCTCGAACCTGGGCGCCGGCACGATCACCGCCAACTACGACGGTCACGCCAAGCACCGCACCACGATCGGCAAGCGCGTGCGCGGGGGGGTGGACACGGCGTTCGTGGCGCCCGTCACGGTGGGGGACGACGCCTACACCGCCGCGGGATCGGTGATCGTCGAGGACGTGCCTCCCGGCGAGCTTGGTGTCGCCCGCGCCCGTCAGCAGAACATCGAGGGCTACGCCGAGCGGCGCGACCGCGAGGGCTGATCACAGCACCGGGCCCCGGGTCCGGTGCCGAAGCCTTTACACTCCTCAATGAGATGAGCAGCGCGATGGATACGCGTACGCAGTCCTCGCCGACGAGCCTGCCGATCGATTACAACAAGCGGCTCATGCTGTTCTCCGGCCGCGCCAACCCGCAGCTGGCGGCCGACATCGCCACCAAGCTCAACGTGGACCTCGGTCCCGTGACGCTCAAGACCTTCTCCAACGGCGAGGTCTACTGTCGTTACGAGGACTCCATCCGCGGCGCCGACGTGTTCATCGTGCAGCCCACCTGCGGCAACCCCCAGACCGGGGTCACCGCGAACGACTCGCTGATGGAACTGCTGTTCCTGATCGACGCCGCCGTCGGCGCGTCCGCCCACCGGGTGATCGCCGTCACCCCCTGGTTCGGCTACTCGCGCCAGGACAAGAAGTCCGCGCCCCGCGAGCCGATCTCGGCGCGTCTGGTGGCCCGCATGCTGGAGGCCGCCGGTGCCGACCGCGTGCTCACCATGGACCTCCACGCCGGCCAGATCCAGGGGTTCTTCCAGAAGCCCGTGGACCACATGACCGCGCTCTTCATGCTGACCCAGTACTTCGGCGACCTCGGCCTGGAAGATCTCGTGGTCGTCGCCCCCGACGCCGGTCGCGTGAAGCTCAACAAGAAGTTCGCCTCCAAGATCGGCGCCGAGCTGGCGATCCTCGACAAGGAGCGCCCCGCCCAGCAGGTCGCCGAGATCGGCTACGTCATCGGTGACGTCAAGGGCAGGACCGCCGTGATCGTGGACGACATGATCGACACCGCCGGAACGCTCGCCGCGGCCGCTCGCACCGTGATGGAAGAGGGCGCCACCAGCGTCTACGCCGCCGCCACCCACGGCGTCTTCTCAGGGGATGCTTTTGAGAACCTCGCGGCTTCGGGGCTGAAGGAGATCGTCGTCACCGACACCATCCCCGTGCCCGCCGACCGCCCCGAGAACATCCGCGTGCTGCCCTGTGCCGAGCTGCTCACCGACTCGATCCGTCGCATCTTCACCGACGACTCCGTCAGCGAGGTCTTCGGCGGCGAGAACCAGCTTTTTTGAGCGCCAGGCGGATCGTCCTCATTGTGGTCGGTGTGCTGGCGTTCCTGGCGATCAGTGGCCTGCTCGCCCGGTTCCTCTCCACCGAGAACGTCGAACGCGACGCCGATCTCGCGCTCGTCCAAGCCGAGACCGCCGGCAACCCCCAGCGACTGATCGACCAGATCGCGGACTGCGAGAAGAGCGCCGCGTGTTTGGAGCTTGCGCGTGCGAACGTCGCCAAGCTGCGTCGGCCCGGCTCCCCGAAGATCCTCACCCTCAGCTCACCCACGGCCTATTCGCTGACCGGCGCCGAAGGTAAGACGCGTCTCGCTTGGACCGTGATCGGCGGTCTCCCGGTGGTGCAGTGCGTGCAGGTCAGGCGCACCGGCAACTTCCTCACCGGCATCACCGTGACTCTGCTGGGGATCGGCGCGCCGATCAACAACGAAGCGGATTGCTAGACTCCCCGATCCTCCGATGGCCCAGTCGACCTCCACCCAGCTCGCCGTGAACAGCCGCAGCGCCGACGGTTCCCGTCAGGCCCGCCGCCTGCGTCGCTCCGGCCGCGTGCCCGGCGTGCTCTACGGCGGCGGCGAGGATCCCGTCAGCTTCGACGTCGATGCCCGCGAGCTGCGCCTCGCGCTGGCCGGCAGTGGCGCCGTGCTCGACCTCAGCATCGATGGCGACAAAGCCACCCCCGCCGTGCTTAAGGAGACCCAGCGCGACGCCGTGCGCGGCGACACCACGCACGTCGATCTGCTGCGCGTGCGCCTGGATCGCGCGATCCACGCGATCGTGCCCCTGGAACTGATCGGGTTGGAGGAGTCCCCGGGTGCCAAGGAGGGCGGCGTGGTCGAGCAGATCACCCGCGAGGTCAACGTCGAGGCGCTCCCCACCGCGATCCCCGAGACGATCGTGCACCACGTCGGCGAGATGGCGATCGGCGACACCCTCACCCTCGCAGCCATCAGCGTTCCCGAGGGCGTGACGCTGCTCGACGATCTTGACGAGACAGTCGTCGCGACACTCTCCGCTCCCCGGTTGCAGACCGAGGCGGACACCGAGATCGAGGGCGAGACCGAGGTCATCGGCGAGTCCACGGAGAAGGGCGCCGCCGGCGCCGGCTCCGACAGCGCCGGGGAGTAACCCCTGCGCCTCTTCCGCGGCGCCGCGGCCCTCGACTGGCTGATCGTCGGGCTGGGCAACCCCGGCCGCGAGTACGACCGCACTCGCCACAACGTCGGCTTCATGGTCGCCGACCTGCTCGCCGAACGCTGGGATCTGCCCAAGCCCCGGGAACGCTTCCGCGGACGCATCGCCGAGGGCACCGTGCGCGGCGAGCCCGGCTCGCCCGTGCGAGCGCGGGTCGCGATTCTCCAGCCCCAGACCTACATGAACGAGGCCGGGCTCTCCGTGGGACCCGCGCGCGGGTCCTTCAAGCTCCCGCTGGAGCGCCTGCTCGTCGTGCACGACGAGATCGACCTGCCTTTCGGGGACATCCGCACCCGCCTCGGCGGCGGCCTCGCCGGACACAACGGCCTCAAGTCACTCAAGCGCGAGCTTGGCGGCAGCGACTTCATGCGCGTCCGCGTCGGCGTCGGGCGCCCCGACTCCACCGATCCCGAGATCGTCGCCGCCCACGTGCTCGGGCGCTTCAGCGAGAGCGACTCCGAAGTCCGCGAGCTGGTGGAGCGTGCCTGCGAGCAGGTCCAGCGCGTCGTGCTCGATCCCGGAGCCGACTCCAAGTCCGAGGGGCACTAGGCATGGCGATGCTGCTCGCGGGCCGCAGGAGCACCGCGTTGGCCGCGCTCCGCGTCGAGGCGCGCTGATCATGGCTGCTCTGCGATCGCTGCTGGGGTTCCTCGGGGAAGACCCTCAGGCGCAGACGCTTGCGGGCGAGGGCGGCCGCGCATTCGTGTCCAGCTCGCTGCGGCCCTACCTGATCGCGGCGCTCGCCGAGATCGCCCCCGGCGAGCAGACCCGGCCAACCCTCGTGGTGGTCGGCGACGATCGCGCCGCCCGCGATCTCGCCGCCGACCTGCGCGCCTGGCTCGCCCCGCGCCGGGTGCGCTACTACCCCTCCCGCGGGGTGGCCTACGAGTCCCACCTCACACCGCCCCCGCACCTCGTCGGCCTGCGCGTGGCCGCCCTTGATGCCCTGCTCGCCGATCCCGCCGGTGGGGAGGAGGTTAAGGCCGCGAGCGCAGGGGCCAGGGTCGGGGAGGAGGGGCCGCCCGTCGTCGTCGTCTCCGCCGTGGCCCTCTCTGAGAAGGTGCCCGACCCCGCGCTGCGTCCCCACTCCTTCATGCTGCGCGTCGGCGAGCTGCTCGATCTTGGCGAGTGCGCCGAGGATCTCGTGGGGGCCGGCTACGAGCGCGTCGATCAGGTCGAGGAGCGCGGTCAGTTCGCCGTCCGCGGCGGGCTGCTCGATGTCTTCCCCGCCACCGAGGACCGGGCCGTCCGCGTCGATCTTTTCGACGAAGAGATCGAGTCCCTGCGCTGGTTCTCCACGTTCACCCAGCGCTCGCTCGGAGATGCCCAGGAGGTCGAGATCGCGCCCGCCGCCGAGCTGGCCGCCGAGCATCGGGAGCTGGCCGAGATCGCGGCGTTGGAGGATCCCGCCAAGCGGCCCGACGTCGCTGAGCTGTTGCCCGTCGAGCGCTTCGGGGCGCTGCTCGATCTGCTCCGTGCGGACACCGAGGTGATCGTCGCCGCCGAGGAGGAGCTGCCGCCCGCCCTCGCCGACCACTGGACCGACGTCTGCGCCGCCTTCCATGACGACGACGCCCACCACCTCTACGTCAGTCCCCCCGACATCGAAGTCGCCCTCGCCGCCCGTGCCCGTATCTGGCTGTCCGCCATCTCCGGCGATCAGCCCCTCCAGTTTCGCGCCCAGGCCGCCGACACCGCCGCCCGTACCCTCGCCGAAGCCGAGCCCGAGCTCGAGAAGCTCGTACGCTCCGGCTACCGCGCCGTCGTCGCCTTCCCTCGCCGCGGCGAGGGCGAGCGCGCCGCCTACAACCTCGGGCGTCTGAAGGCCAGCTGGCTCGCCGAGGACATCGACGTCGGGCGCTCCGTGCTCGAACCGTCGCTGCGCTTCGTCGCCGCCTCCCTGCGCGAGGGCTTCGTCGCCCCCAGCCTCAAGCTCGCCGTTTACCCCGAGCACCGGCTCCTGCGCCGTCGGCGCGTCGGCAAGGCCGGGGGACCCGGCGGGGCGGCGGGTGCCAACGGTGGTCCCGGCGGCGTGCGGCGCGGGGTCCTGCGCTCCTTCACCGATCTGCGCACCGGCGACATCGTGGTGCACGAAGACCACGGCGTCGCCCGCTTCGCCGGCTTTGAGACCCGCACCGTCGCCGGGATCACCCGCGACTACCTCTACCTCGAATACCAGGGCGACGATCGCGTCTTCGTCCCCACCGACCAGCTCGCCAAGATCTCCCGCTACGTCGGATACGGATCCCACCCATCCGGCGAGCACCCCCCGCTCTCCAAGCTCGGGGGCACCCGCTGGGAGACCATGAAGGCTCGCGCCCGCCGCGCCGCCCAGGATCTCGCCGGGGAGCTGCTCAGCCTCTACGCCGAGCGCCGCCGCCGCACCGGCCATCAGTTCGAGCCCGACTCCGACTGGCAGCGCGAATTCGAAGAGCGCTTCCCCTACAGCGAGACCCCCGACCAGCGCGAGGCCATCGAACAGGTCAAGTACGACATGGAGGCCCCCCGGCCGATGGACCGCCTCGTCTGCGGCGACGTCGGCTACGGCAAGACCGAGGTCGCCCTGCGCGCCGCCTTCAAGGCCTCCACTCAGGGCAAGCAGGTGCTGATGCTCGTCCCTACCACGATCCTCGCCCAGCAGCACTACGGCACCTTCGCCGAGCGCCTCGCCGACTACCCCGTCAACATCGAGCACGTCTCCCGCTTTCGTAGCGCCGCCGAGCAGAAGGAGGCCATCAAAGGCTTCGCTGAGGGCCGCGTCGACATCCTGATCGGTACCCACCGCGTGCTCTCCCGCGACGTGCGCGCCAAGGACCTCGGGCTGCTGATCGTCGATGAGGAGCAGCGCTTCGGGGTCAAGCAGAAGGAGCTGCTGCGCCAGCTCAAGCTCAAGGTGGACGTCATCTCGATGTCCGCCACCCCCATCCCGAGGACCCTCCAGATGTCGCTTGCGGGGCTACGAGACATCTCGGTCATCGAGACGCCGCCCGAGGGCCGTAGGCCCGTCAAGACCTACGTCGGCGAGTACGAGGAGGAGCTGGTCAAGCGCGCCATCATGCGCGAGCACCAGCGCGACGGGCAGGCCTTCTTCCTGCACAACCGCGTGGAGTCCATCGAGGAGACCGCCGAGCGCCTGCGTGCGCTCTGCCCCGGGGTGCGCTTCGCCGTCGCCCACGGCCAGATGGGGGAGGGCGAACTTGAGGCCGTCATGATGGACTACCTCCGCGGGGGCGCCGAGGTGCTCGTCTGCACCTCCATCATCGAGTCCGGCATCGACATCCCCCAGGCCAACACCCTGATCGTCGAGCACGCCGACGCCTTTGGTCTCGCCCAGCTCTACCAGATCCGCGGGCGCGTCGGGCGCTCTCGCGAGCGCGCCTACGCCTACCTGCTCTACGACTCCGCCGCCGCCCTCACGTCCGAGGCCGCCCAGCGGCTCTCCGCGCTTTCGGACTACACCGAGCTGGGCTCCGGTTTCAAGATCGCCATGCGCGACCTCGAGATCCGGGGTGCCGGCAACCTGCTCGGCGACGAGCAGTCCGGGCACGTCGCCGCGCTCGGCTTCGAGCTGTACATGCAGATGCTCGACGAGGCCGTGCGCGCCGCCGGGCCCGAGGAGGAGGGCGAGGAGCTGCCCGAGCCCGTCCGCATGGACGTCAACGTCGACGCCTACGTGCCCACCGACTACGTTCCCTACGAGCAGGCCAAGATCGAGATCCACCGTCGCGTCGCCGCTGCGCTTGAGGTCGCCGACGTC
The DNA here is from genome assembly GCA_963813115.1 of uncultured Solirubrobacterales bacterium. Classification (GTDB taxonomy): domain Bacteria; phylum Actinomycetota; class Thermoleophilia; order Solirubrobacterales; family Solirubrobacteraceae; genus Palsa-744. Next base: position 28,792 of record CAWEXS010000002.1, on the reverse strand, counting down.
GAACGCCTGCGCGAGGATCTGGGCGACCGTTTCGGTCCGCTGCCGGAGCCGCTGGAGAACCTGCTCTCCCTCCAACGCGCCCGCATCAAGTTCGGCCAGTCCGGCGCCACCGTCGTGAGCTTCAAGGGCGATCGTCTTGCCGTCACCCCGATCGAGCTTGACTCCGTGCGCGCCAAGCGTCTGCGCCAGGAGCTGCCCGAGGCGTTGTACGAGTCCGGTCGCTCGCAGGTCTCCGTGCGCGTCCCCCGCGAGGGAGCCGAGCGTTTCCCGATGGTCGTCAAGGCCGCCGACGTGCTGCTAGCGCTCACCCGTGAGGCCGCCTGAGGCTCCAAGCGCGGTGTCCGTCGGCGACCCGCGAGAGGTCGTTTTAGCTGTACCCGAGCGGTTCTCCGGGGGATCTCGGGGGGCTGTGAGGGACACGCTCGGAAGAATTTAAGGAACTCGTTAAGCACAACCTTTGCCGTTTCCGCTAGAGTGCCCGCGTCGTGAACAAACTGACCCGCTGCATACCGGCGCTAGGCGCCGTTTTCTTTGCCTCGATCGCGCTCAGCGCGTGTGGCGGCGGGATCCCCGGCGATGCCGTGGTGAAGGTCGGCGACAACTCGATCAGCAAGGCCACCTACACCCACTGGCTCACGGTCGCTGCGGCCTCCAGCGCTCAGACCGCCCCCGGCCAGACCGCGCCCAAGCCGGTCGTGCCCGACCCCCCGAAGTTCACGGCCTGCATCGCTCACTTCGAAGCGGTCGCTCCCAAGCCCGCCAAGGGTCAGGCCAAGCCCACCCCCGCGGTACTCAAGACTCAGTGCCAGCAGCAGTACACCGCGCTGCAGACACAGGTCCTCGGGTTCCTGATCTCCTCCAACTGGGTGATCGGCGAAGCCGCCTCGCTCGGAGTGAAGATCACCGACAAGGAAGTCGAAAAGCAGTTCGCCACCATCAAAAAGCAGCAGTTCCCGAAGGCCGGCGAATTCCAGAAGTTCCTGAGCAACTCGGGCCAGACCGTTTCCGATCTGCTCCTGCGCGTGAAGCTCAACATGCTCTCCCAGAAGATCCAGCAGAAGGTCTCCAAGAGCAAGAGCAAGCCCGTCACCCAGGCTCAGATCACCAAGTACTACAACGAAAACAAGACGCGCTTCGGTCAGCCCGAAAAGCGTGACATAGAACTGATCCTCACCAAGACCGAAGCCCAGGCCAACAAGGCCAAGCAGGAAATCTCCTCGGGCACCGCCTTCGCCACGATCGCCAAGAAGTCCTCGATCGATCCCTCCAGCAAGACCAACGGCGGGCTGCTCCCCGGCGTCGTCAAGGGCCAGGAGGAGAAGTCGCTCGACACCGCCATCTTCAGCGCCAAGCAGGGTGCGCTCACCGGTCCGATCAAGACCCCCTTCGGCTTCTACACCTTCAGGGTCAAGGCCACCCACGCCGCCGCCCAGCAGACGCTCGCTCAGGCACAGGCCTCGATCAAGCAGCAGCTCACCGCCCAGCAGCAGCAGACCGCGCTGAGCACCTTCGTCAAGGGCTTCCAGAAGAAGTGGACCGCCAAGACCGACTGCCGCTCCGGCTACGTCGTCCAGGACTGCAAGCAGTACAAAGCGCCCAAGACGCCTACGACGCCCACCACCACGGCGCCCACCACCACCGTCCCACGGACGGCAACCGGCACCGCCACCACCGCGGCGCCCACCAAGACGAAGTAGCGGAGCCCCAGGGCTCCTCCCCCGGCGGTGTCTGACCCGGATATCTCTCAGGCCCTCGCCCGGCTTGACGCCCTCACACGCAAGCTCCGGATCGAGTGCCCCTGGGACCGCGAGCAGGACGAGCGCTCGATCGTGCCCCACACCCTTGAGGAGGCCTACGAGCTGGCCGACGCCGCCCACGCCCGCGACGACGCCAAGCTGATCGACGAGCTGGGCGACGTCCTCTTTCAGGTGCACTTCCTCGCCCTCCTCCTGGAGGAGCGCGGCGCGGGCGATCTCGCCCAGGTCGCCGATCACTGTCGCCGCAAGCTCATCAGCCGCCACCCCCACGTGTTCGGGGAGGTCGAGGTGGCCGACGCCGCCGAGGTGCTCAGGAACTGGGATCAGATCAAGTCCACCGAGGACGGGCGCGAGCGAGGTGTCTTCGGCGAGGTGCCCGAGAACCTGCCCGCCCTGCTCTACGCCCGCAAGGTCCAGCGTCGTGCCGTCAGCGCCGGGCGGATCGCCGGTCAGGGTGTCGCGGGGTCCGTGGGGACCCTCAGGGACGAGCTGGCCCGCTTGGAGGCCACCATCGACGGCGAGGTGCTCCGGGAGCCGGCCCAGGGCGAGGTGCCCGGCGGGCCGGTCGGGGCCGGGAATCAGATGTCGGTCGCGGATGGGCGCCCCACGGGGTTGCCCTCCGAAGGGGAGAGCGCCCGGCCACAGGCCTTTGAGGAGTTGGGGGATGTGCTGTTCGCGATGGTCACCCTGGCCCGCGAGTGCAAGCTCGATCCCGAGCTGGCCCTGCGCGCCGCCGCACAACGATTCCGTGACAGATTCAGCGAGGAGAAGATGGAGCCATGAGTCAGATCGAGAAGGTCCACGCCCGCCAGATCCTCGACAGCCGGGGCAACCCCACCGTGGAGGTCGACCTCGTGCTGCGCTCCGGCGCCCACGGTCGCGCTGCCGTGCCCTCCGGTGCCTCCACCGGCGAGTTTGAGGCCACCGAGCTGCGCGACGGCGGCGAGCGCTGGCAGGGCAAGGGCGTCACCCGGGCCCTCGCCAACGTCAACGGCGAGATCGCTCAGGCGATCCTCGGCGCCGACGCCTCCGACCAGGAGGGCCTCGACAGCACCCTGATCGACCTCGACGGCACCCCCAACAAGTCTCGCCTCGGCGCTAACGCGATCCTCGGCGTCTCGCTCGCCGCCGCCCACGCTCAGGCCGCCGAGGAGGGTCTGCCGCTCTGGCGCTACCTCGGGGGCGAGGCCGCCCACGTGCTGCCAGTGCCCATGATGAACGTCCTCAACGGTGGCGCCCACGCCGACAACAAGGTCGATTTCCAGGAGTTCATGATTGTGCCCCTCGGCGCTCCCACCTTCTCGGAGTGCCTGCGCATGGGCGCCGAGGTCTTCCATGCCCTCAAGCGCACCCTGCACGAGCGCGGGCTCGGCACCGCCGGGGGAGACGAGGGTGGCTTTGCCCCCGACCTCGCCTCCAACGAGGACGCTCTGAAGATGCTCGTCGCCGGGATCCACGCCGCGGGCTACGAGCCCGGGCAGGACATCGCAATCGCGCTCGACCCCGCCACCAGCGAGCTGTACAAGGAGGGCGCCTACGTGCTGGAGCACGAGGGCCGTACCCTCAGTGCCGCCCAGCTCGCCGACTACTGGGCCGAACTGGCCGACCGCTACCCGATCGTCTCGATCGAGGATGGTATGGACGAGGAGGACTGGGCCGGTTGGAAGACCCTCACCGAGCGCGTCGGGTCCGGCCTACAGCTCGTCGGCGACGACCTCTTCGTCACCAACACCGAGCGCCTCGGGCGCGGCATCGAGCAGGGTGTCGCCAACTCGATCCTGATCAAGGTCAACCAGATCGGGACCCTCTCGGAGACGTTGGCCGCCATCGAGCTGGCCCGCCGGGCCGGTTACACCGCCGTCATGAGCCACCGCTCCGGTGAGACCGAGGATGTCACCATCGCCGATCTCGCCGTCGCCACCGGTTGTGGGCAGATCAAGACCGGCGCCCCCTCGCGCTCCGATCGCGTCGCCAAGTACAACCAGCTCCTACGCATCGAGGAGCAGCTCGGCGACGACGCCCGGTTCCCCGGGCGCTCCGTCTTCAGAAGCTGAGCATTGCAGGAGCGTGGCGGTCGAGGGCGAATGCGCAACCTATGCCCTCGGCTTCCGCCCCGTCCGCCCGCCGCCCCCAGGGCGCTCGCATACGCTGGGATCGCCTCGCCCGGATAGCCATGCTGTGTCTGGTCTCCGCCCTGCTCTACCTCTACGTCAGCGCCGGGGTCTCCTTCTTCTCCACCTGGCGCGAGGCCAAGCACGACAGCGCCCAGGTGAGCACCCTCGAGCGTCAGAACCGTCTGCTCAAGGCCCAGCACCAGGCCCTCGGCACCCGCACCAGCCTGTGGCGCGCCGCGCGCACCCTCGGCATGGCCAAGCCCGGCGAAGTTACCTACATCGTTCACGGGCTCCCCAACAACTGAGGTCGGAACTGAGGTCGGCCGAGCGCTGCTAGCCTCGGCGCGTGTCCTTCGAGAACGCCATCTACCAGTGGCAGCAGGGGGAGCGACGGCTACAGGCCGCGCCGTCTGAGCGGCGGCCGCTGCTGGAACGCGTCACCGAAGTCCTCGTGGCCGAGCTGCGTCGCCGGCTCGGCGGGCGCTTCTCCACCGCCGAGCTGGTGGTGCTCTACGAAGGCAGCGCGGGCTGGTGCCTACAGCTCGCCATGAACACCGCCCCCGAGGATCCCTGGGCCTGGGAGGCCGGCATCGTGATCGACGCCGCCTTCGGTCGCTACGTCAGAGGTGCCTCCGACTTTGCCGGAGGACGGCGCGCGCTGGTGGAGTAGCGGCGCGCTACTCGTCGGTGCCGACGCGCTTGATCACTATCTGGTCCTCCTCGACGAGGACCTCCACCGGGCGATGGCCGGCCCAGTGCTCAGCGTAAATCGGGTTGTCCTGCACCGCCGGGTCGAGCCACAGGCCGTAGCCCTCCTCGCCGTGGTCGAACGTCCCCTCCAGCGGTCCCTGCTCGCGCGTGGAGCGTCGTCCGCGACCCGTCCGGCGTACCCGGCGGCGAGGCTTGGGGGCGTCCTCGTCGTCCTCCTCGCCGCGCTCCGCCGCTTCCGCGTCGGCCTTTGCCTTGGCCTCTGCCGCCTCTGCGTCGGCCTTCGCCTTGACTTCCGCCGCGGCCTCCAGCTCGGCCGCGATCTGGGCGTCGTCCTCGGCTCGCAGATCGATCTCGTCCGGGTAGTCGGTGCTCGCGACCTTCTCCGGAGTCTCCTCGCCGCCGACCAACTCGTTCTGACGCTTGAACTGCTCGATTTCCTTCACCGTCACCTCAAGCTGGTGGGCCACCCACGCGTCAGTACGCCCCTGGCGTACCCAGGCACGAATTTGGTTGAGTTGTGGGCGCAGAGACTTACGAGCCATGAACGGCCGGGAGACTAGCGCATCGTCGCCCCGGAGGGTTGCGGCGCCGAGGGTCGCTTTCACCCGGCTTGGACACTATGCTTGGTTTGCGGGCAACGCAGGGGGCAGATTTGCCGGTTGCCGATCGGTCTATAGGAAGGGCACCAAATGCTGGTCCTCACGCGCAAGTCCAACCAGAGCATCATGATCGGCGACGACATCGAGGTCTCGGTGCTCTCCGTCGTGGGCGAGAAGGTGCGGATCGGCATCCAGGCGCCCCAGCGGATACCGGTCTTTCGTACCGAGATCTATCTCGAGATCCAGCGCCAGCAGGGTGAGGAGAGTCCCGCCGGTGACGTCCGTGAGGACGTCGACGAGGCCCTCCGCGAGCTGGGCGAGCCCTCCTAGGGACACCGCATCCGACGCGCGCAGCATCCGCGCATCCGGGGCGCGCGGCGATCCCGCGGCAATCCGAGGCGCGCGGTGATCAGGCGGACGGTAACAAGGCGGGCGATTCAACGCCGCGGCCGGGCGGTCGCTCAGCCCAGCAGCAGGTAGAGCGTTCTGAACATCACCACCGTGACCACCGCCGCGGTCAGGAACAATGTGAGCACCAGCAGCACGAAGCGGACCGACCCCCGTTTGTGACGGCGGTCGATCTCGCGTTTGACCGTGCGCTTCTCGGCCGTGCGTCGCAGCGATGCCCGCCGGTGGCGCTCCAGCGATATCTCCCTCGCGAAGGCTTTCTCGATCTCCGCCAGGCTTTGTCGCATCCTCACGGCGGGGCTCCTATGCGACCGGCGCTTTGCCCTCGGCCAACTCGTACACCTTTACGAAGCGCAGATAGTTCTCCGCAATCTGGCGTGCCCCCTCGGCGCGCTCCAGCTTGCCCTCCACATACGCCTTCAACGGGTTCCACCAGATCGAGCGTCCGATCGCGAAGCCCACGAAGCCCTCCACCGGTGCCGCCGCCGCGAGCCACTGATCGACCTTCTCGTCGTTGGCCCCGCGGCCCAACACCACGCACACCACGCCCTCGCGCCCGCCCCTGCGCGCCTGCTTGGAGAGCATTTCGCAATCCGAGCGCTCGTCCACGCCCTCGATCTTCCAGATGTCCACCTCGATGCCGAAGTCCTGGATCGTCTCGATCGTGCGGCGCATCAGCTCGGGACGCAGCTCCGCGTCGTAGCGCTCGCTGTCGCCGCCCACCGCCTCCAGCTGGGCCGGCTCCGCCGGGACCAGCAGCTCGAACAGGAACTTGCGCTGCTTGGAGTGCAGCCAGTCCGCCAGGCGCTTGAGCTTCTGCAACTGCACCTCGTTTTCGACCGCGTTGCCCTCCGGGTTGTAGCGCACCAGCACCTTCGTGAAGTCCGGGTCGAAGCGCTCAATGTGATCCCCGAACTCCTCTCCGTACTGGAAGTCGAACATGTTCTGTCCCGAGCGCTCCGCCGGCATCGCCAGCTTCAGGCCCTGCGCCCGGGCCTCCGCGGGCACCGTCGAGCCGAACTGCTCGTCGACCAGCACCCCGGTCACAGACGCCTCGGCCCCCTCGCTCACCGCCTGCAGCATGCCCTCGAAGATCAGGTGCTTGGCGTCCGCGATCATCGCGGTCTGCTCCGCATCGGGCTCGCCCTCGATGCCGAAGAACTTCTTCTGGAATGAGCCCCGGTGGTCGAAGGCGAGGATGTAAAGCTTCTGGTCGTAGCCGAGTTGCATCGATCGGATTCCTTTGGCAGTCGCTGTTACCGCTCTGTCGGTGGGCCCGCCCACGGGCCGACCTGCGCCGACAGGAACCCGAGACTCTACCGGCGAGACCCTCACCGCGCCATCGACACCGCCGTAGAATGCCCAGCAGGATGTCTTCGGGTGCCGATCTCTTCGTCGTGTGCAAGCAGTGCGGATCCGAGGTCAGCCCCTACATCACCGAGTGCCCCTACTGCGGGCACCGCCTGCGCCGCCGCGCCCCCAAGCTGCCCAAGGTCGGCGAGCCCGGCCCCCGGCGGCCCCGGCGCGGCCCCGTCCCCGTCCTCGGGCGTCTGCGTCGTGGCTCCACCGTCAGCTTCTCCGAGCACCCTCCCTATGCCACCGGGGCGCTCGTGCTCGCCGGTTGCGTCATCTGGATTCTCGCCCACGCCCGGCCGCTCACCGAGCTGGAACTGATGTTGTTCGTTCCCCTCCACGGCGATTGGTGGCGGCTGCTCAGCAGCCTCTTCGTCTATCTCAGCGGCTGGTTCGCGTTCGTCACGCTCACCGCCGTCGCCCTCTTCGGCTGGCTGCTGGAGCGCCGCCACGGGCCCGCCGTCACGCTCGCCGTGTTCTTCGGGGGTGGCGTCACCGGGGCGCTTGCCGTGCTCGCCACCCACGAAATCGCCATCGTCAGCGGTGGCAACGGCGCCGCCCTGGCCCTGCTCGCCGCCTGGGCCGTGCCCGACCTACAAGCCATCCGCGCCGCGCGTTACTACGAGGGGGACCTGCTCGGCGCCGCCGCCTTCGCGGCCGTACTGCTCGCCATACCCCTGGGTGCACCGGAGGCCAGTTGGCTCGCCGGTGTCACCGGCGGCCTGATCGGACTGGTGCTGGGATTTGGACTCAGCCGTACCCGCAGCGGCCTATCATGACCTCCGAGTTGTCCCACCCCGTTCTCACCGACCTTCCCGTGGAGGCCGACGCGACCGCCGAGGTCGGCACGAGCGCACAGGCCGGCGCAGCCGTTGAGGTCGACGTAACCGTCGATGCAAGCGCCGGCTATACCGCCGCCGAGGTCGACGCTGCTGTTGCGGCTCTCGGCGAGCCCGGCGCCCTGGCCCACGCCCAGGAGGTCGTCACCCACGCCGCCCCCGCCCTGGAGCAGCTCCTGGGCGCCGCCCTACACGAGGGTGGGTGGTTCGGCTCCGCCTACGAGGCCGAGGTCGCCCGCGCCGCCGCCGAGCCCGATCCGACCGCGCGTCAGCGCACCGTCGGCACCCTCGTCGCCGAGCAGACCCGACTGGGTATGTTCGTCGGTGTCGCCGTCGGCTTCGAGCTTGCCCGCGAGCTTCAGCGTCGGCGTGAGGACGGTTCGAGCACCAAATCCGCCACCCCCACCGAGGAGCACTGAACATGCAGATCCGCTATCTGGGCCACGCCGCCTTCGAACTCAGCCACGACGGCACCACCGTGCTCATCGACCCCTTCCTCACCGGCAACCCCAAGGCCGCCGTCGCCGCCGAGGAGCTGAGCGCCGACGCCATCCTGCTCACCCATGGTCACGGCGATCACCTCGGCGACACCGTTTCCATCGCCCGGCGCACCGGTGCCGACGTGCTCGCGATCGTGGAGCTTGCCAACGAGCTGTCCGCCGAAGGCCTTGAGAAGGTCCACGACCCCAACCTCGGCGGCACCGTCAGCTTCGAGTGGGGCTCCGCCAAGCTCGTGCCCGCCTGGCACACCTCCACCACCCCCAAGGGCACCGTCAACACCCCCGCCGGGCTCGTGATCAGCTTCGGCGGGAAGCTCATCTATCACCTCGGCGACACCGCTCTCTTCTCCGACCTCGCCCTCGTCGGCAAGCGTCACGGCCCCATCGACGTCGCCCTCATGTGCATCGGCGGTCACTACACCATGGACCGCTACGACGCCGTGGAGGCCGCCGATCTCATCGGGGCCCGCCAGGTCATCCCCTGTCACTACGACACCTTCCCGCCCATCCAGACCGACGCCCAGGCCTTCAAGACCGATGTCGAGGCCCGCACCTCCTCGCAGGTGATCGTGCTCGACCCCGGCGGGAGCCACACCCCATGAGCATGACCAACGCCGTCGTCCTCATCGAGGCCGAACGCGACGCCCTCTCCACCCTCGGGGGCGCCCTCGCCGATCTCGACGGCGTTGCCGAGGCCTACTCCGTCACCGGCGAGTGGGACTTCGTCGCCATCGTCCGCCTGCCCCACCACGAGGAACTCGCCGAGGTCGTCACCGAGCGGGTTGGCACCCTCCCCGGCGTCGCCCGCACCCAGACCATGGTCGCCTTCGCCGTCTTCTCCCGGCACGACCTCGAGTCGATGTTCTCGATCGGCGAGTAGGAGACGAGGCGAGCAGCGGGCGGGTCCTGTGGCCCGCCCGAGTACAGCCGGGTGCAGTCGTGGCGGCCCACCCATAAGTGGCCGGTGGCGCTTCGGCTCGGCGGGTCTGCGCGTATCCGTGCCTCCCAAAAATAAAGCGTTGGCTGGCCAGCCAGCTTTCGGGTAGGCTCCACGCGTGCCCGAGAGCGTCGATCAGCCGACCGCCGAGACCACCCGGCTGACCGACCGCGCCGACTTCCAGGCCACCTCAGACCCCGGGCTCGCCGAGTCCGCCCACGGCCGCACCGAGCTACTCGACTACCGCCAGCTCTACTCCCTCTGGGAGCGCCAGCACTGGGCCGTGCAGGATCTCGACTTCACCCAGGACCGCATTGACTGGCACGAGCGCATCGACCCCCAGGAGCGCTACATGCGCATGTACGGGCTCTCCGGCTTCTTCGTCGGCGAGCAGCGCGTCGCCGCCGAGCTGGGGCCCATGATGTGGGCCTGCCCCGAGGAGGACATGCGCCTCTTCCTCTGCACCCAGATCTCCGACGAGGCCCGGCACGTCGCGTTCTTCGACCGCTTCTACTCCGAGGTCGGGGTGCTCGAGGCCCAGGATCTCGACGGGCGCCTCGCCGAGACCAGCGAGCACCTGAACCCCGAGTTCGGGCAGCTCTTCGACGAGATGCTCCACCAGCGCGTCCAGCGCCTCGCCGTCGAGCCCCAGGACACCGAGGCCCTCGTCGAAGCCGTCACCATCTACCACATGGTCATCGAGGGCATGCTCGCCCTCACCGGCCAGCACTTCATCATCTCCTTCAACGAAGAAATGGGCACCCTTCCCGCCTTCGTGGAGGGCTTCATCAAGGTCGCCCGCGACGAGCACCGCCACGTCGCCTTCGGCGCCCGCTTCCTCAGGGACATGGTTGCCAAGGACGAGCGCCACCGCGCCGCCGTCGGGCGCGCCCTCGCCGAAGTCGGCCCCGTCGCCGAGGGGGTGCTCAGGCCCAAGTGGGTCGACGAGTCCGAAGAGGACGTCGAGATCCTCGGGCTGCGCGTCAGCGAAACCCGCGAGTTCGCCGCCTCCGCCCTGCACCGGCGACTCAAGGTCATCGGGCTCGCCTAGACTGGCGGCCCCATGGCCGCCGTTCCCCTCAAGCCCGCCTACCGGCCCACGCTCGGGCAGATCCTCGCGCCCCGCTGGCGGCGTCTGTCTGCGTTGCTGCGCGGGCTCGCTCTCGTGCTCGGCGTCGGCGTCCTGCTGGGGATCGTCGGGCTCGTCCTCGCCCTCCTGCCCGCCCGCCTCTCCCACCACGGGGCCGTCTCGTTCCACTTCGACTACCGCGGGCTCTATCGCACCGCCCCCGACCCCGGGGGGTACGGCAAGGTCACTCGCCGCCGCCACGGGCTGCTTGAGGACTCCTTCGCCGTCCAACCCCTCGCTCTGCCCCCCTACCGGGGGTCCCTCAGCGGCGCGCTCCCCCTGTACGCCGCCTCGCTCATCCGTGGGCTACACCGCCGCGACCCCGCCTTCCAGCTCGAGGGCGAGGGCAAGACCCGCGTCAACACCGTGCCCGGCTACAACGTCTTCTACACCACCCGCCTGCACGGTCGGACCATGTGGGGTCGCGACATCCTGCTGCTCCCCGAACAGCCCGCCGGGGGGCGCCGCGGCGTGGTCATCGCGCTGCTCACCTCTCCCACCGCCAACCGGCAGGTCAAGTCCGTGCTCGAAGTCGCCACCGCCGGGGTCCTTCAGAAGCCCCTCCACACCTTCACCTTCGGCTAGGGACCGCGGCTCGTCTCGTCGGGGCCGCTCGTCGGCGTCGCCGAGTCCGCTGGTCGCCGAGCCTCTGCGCGGCTAGGGGGTGCCTGAGGTGATCGGCTGCGGCGTGCCTCCCGCGGCGCCCGGAGGCGTCGTTTCGCTCGGAGGTGTCGCCGGTGGGGGGGTGGGAGCCGGGGTCGTGGTCGGTGTTGTGGTTGGTGTCGTCGTGTCCGCCGGTGGGGGACCCGTCGGCTGTCCCGTCGCCTGCGTGGGTGTCGTGCTCGTCGTCGTGGAGGGCAGTTCGGTCGTCTCGCTCGTCACCTGCGTCACCTGGGTCACCGGGGGCGGCGGGGGAGTGGTCGCCGTTGCCGTCGTCTCCGTCGTATCGACCACCGGGATCGTCTCCGTCGTGGTCTTCTCCGGTGTCTTCGCCCCCGCCGGCTTGACCTTGGCGTGGTGGTGGCCGCGGAGGGGCCCCTTGGCCAGCGTGCCCCCCGTCCTCGCCGGGCTCACCGGCTGCGCGCTCGTCCGTGCCAGCACCGGTGCCGACACCTGGTGGTGGAGCGCCGGGGCCGCCGCCGTCAGATGACTCGTGCGGTGGTGATGGTGCACCGGGCTCGCCGCGTGATCGGCCTCGACCGCCCCCGCCGTCACGAGCGCCGCCGCCGCCAGCGTGGCCGCCGCCTTCGTGGCCAGCGCCCCCACGCCCGCCGTCACCAGGCCGCCCGCCGCGCTTGAGCCGCCCACCGTGGCCGCCGTGGCTGCCGCCCCCGCCGTGGCCGCCCCTGCACCGGCCGTGGCGCCACCGGCGCCCGCCATGTGCCCGCCCGCCGCCGAGGCCGTGGAGCCCAGCTTCGTCAGAGCCAGCTTCTTCAAGATCAGCAGCGGACCCACCGGGAAGACCGCCGCCAACGCGTGGTTGTTGGCCTTCAGGTGCTTGCGGAAATCGCGGCACCGGTCACAGCCCCGCACGTGGCGGCGGGCCGGGGCCCCCAGCTTGACCAGGCCCTCCGCCACCTCGCCCAGCTCCTGGCGCACCTCCTCACAACTCAGCTTGCGTGCCTCCGACGCCTCCGCCAGCGAGATCCGGGCCCGCACCAGCAGCGACTTCACCGACGGCACCGTCGTTTCCATCGCGCTCGCGATCTGCTCATAGGACAGCGCGTCGATCTCGCGCAGCAGCAGCGCCGTGCGCTGGGTCTCCGGCAACTCCTGCACATCGGAGATCAGCTGGCGGAAGCTCTCGCGGCGCAGCACCTTCTCGCCTGTCGAGATCCCGCCTTCGGCGAAGTGGATGTCCATCGAGTCCACCCCCACCGCCGAGTGGCGGCGCAAATGGTTCAGCGAACGGTTGCGCGCGATCCGGTACAGCCACGGCCGCACGTTGATCGCCCGCTCGTCCGCCAGCACCGCGTTGAACGCCGCCGTGAACACCTCCTGCAAGACGTCCTCCGCGTCCTCCTTGGAGTTCAGCATGTGCCGGCAGAACGCCAGCAGGCGCGACTGGTAGCGCGAGAACAGCGTCTCGAACGCCGCATGCTGGCCTTTGCGGGTCAGCGCGATCAGACGCTCGTCGGACTGCAGGCGCAGCAGCGGAGACGGACCGCGAAGGCCCGGCACGGTGTTGTGTTTGAGTGCGGAGACCTCCACGGTGATCCAATCGCGTCAAATACGTCGCTTTTGCGCCTCTGGTGCTAGAGACACCGTAGCAATGGGGGAGTTGCGCTCCACCCACCTGAAATGCCCCGTTCAGGCCCCGATCACTCGCGTGGCGACGCCCGCCCGTCGCATAAACTCGCCCCTGCTGGCCCGGGTGGCGGAATCGGTATACGCAATCGACTTAAAATCGATGGCCCGCAAGGGCGTGTGGGTTCAAGTCCCACCCCGGGCACTCAGCTGCTGCCGAGCCGCCTTTCGCGGTTTCTGCCGGTCGGGTTTCGCGGGGTCCGGCGGGTCGGTAGAGTCGCCCGCATGTCAACCGAAAGTCCTTCCCAGACCACCCAGTTTCACGGCGGACGGCTGATCGCCCGTCGCCTCAAGGCCCACGGCGTCAGCAAGCTCTTCACGCTCTCCGGCGGGCACCTCTTTTCGATCTACGACGGCTGTCGCGAGGAGGGTGTCGAGATCGTGGACGTCCGCCACGAGTCCGCCGCCGCCTTCGCCGCCGAGGGCTGGGCCAAGGTCACCCGTGAGCCCGGCGTGTGTGCGTTGACCGCCGGGCCCGGCGTCACCAACGGCATGAGCGCCATGGCCTCCGCCCAGGCCAACCACTCGCCCATGGTCGTCCTCGGCGGGCGCGCCCCCGCCATGCGCTGGGGTCAGGGTTCGCTACAGGAGATCGACCACGTGCCCTTCGTCCGGCCGGTCACCAAGCTCGCCGCCACCCCCCAGAGCACCGCCGAGATCCCCGGGCTCGTCGACGAGGCCTTCGCTGCCGCGGTGGCCCCCCACGGTGGTCCCACCTTTCTTGACTTCCCCCTCGACTACGTATTCATGGAGGGCTCCGAGCCCGAGTCCCTCTGGCCCGAACAGTCCGCCGACGGCGTCGGTGCTAGCGCCGTGAGCCGGGTTGCCGCCGCCGGGGACATCGAGCAGGTCGCCGCCCTGCTGAAGGGCGCTCAGCGTCCCGTGATCATGGCCGGCACCGACCTCTACTGGGGGCACGGCGAGGCCGCCCTCCTGGAGCTGGCCGAGACCCTCCGGGTGCCCGTGTTCCTCAACGGTCTCGCCCGCGGCTGCGTGCCCGCCGACCACGAGCTTTTCTTCTCACGCGTACGTGGGCAGGCGTTGAAGGGCGCCGACGTCGCCCTTGTGATCGGGGTGCCCATGGACTTCCGCCTCGGCTTCGGTGGGTCCTTCGGCGAGGACACCCAGATCGTGGTCATCGACGTCGCTGAGTCCGAACGCCGCCCGCCACGGGAGCCCGCCGCCGAGCTTTACGGGGATCTCATCCCCACGCTCGCCGACCTCCGCAGCGGCGCCGGTGCCCGGGCGCTCGACAGCGAGGCCTGGATCGCCGACCTCAGGGTCGCCGAGACCGAGCGCCGTCAGGCCGAGCGGATTGAGCTTGACGACCCGCGCGCCCCACTTCACCCCATGCGCCTCTATCGCGAGCTGGGCGAAGTCATCGACCGCGACGCCATCGTGATCGGCGACGGCGGCGACTATGTTTCCTACGCCGGGCGGGTCATCGACAGCTACCAGCCCGGATGCTGGTTGGACCCCGGTCCCTTCGGCTGCCTCGGCGCCGGACCCGGGTACGCGCTCGCCGCCAAGCTCGCCCACCCCGAGCGCCAGGTCGTGTTGCTGCTCGGCGACGGCGCCTTCGGGTTCTCCGGCATGGAGTTCGACACCCTCGCCCGCCACGGCGTCAACGTCGTCGGGGTCATGGGCAACAACGGGATCTGGGCTCTGGAGAAGCACCCCATGGAGTTCCTCTACGGGTACTCCGTCGCGGCCGAGTTGCGGCCCGGCACCCGCTATGACCAGGTGGTCGAGGCCCTCGGTTGCCACGGCGAGCTGGTGGAGCGCCCCGCCGACGTCAAGCCCGCCCTAGCCCGCGCCTTTGAAGCCGGCGTTCCCGCGCTGGTCAACGTGCTCACCGATCCCGACGTGATCTACCCCCGCAAGTCGAACCTCGCCTGAGACCCAGGCGTGCGGGGCCGCGCGCCTGAACCGGGCCCTACGCTCGTCTCTGACCCGGCTGTGCGGGGCCGCGCGGCCGAGGGGGCCACACAAAGCGAGGAAGCCGCCCGGGGGGACGGCTTCCTCAGAAGGCCCCGAGGAACAGGCAGGGGTGCGTTCCTCGTAGCCCAGGGGGGTAGGTTGACCCGAGCGTTGTGGGGAGGCCGATCGCTCGACCTGACGCTCGGATCTATGACCGGTTGAGAGAGCGCAACCTGCACGCCTCCTCAACCCCTACTTTACCATATAACGGAATTTGTGGGGCATCAGTTAGCGGTCGCTACAAACATCAAACGGATGTCCGCTCCGCCAGTCGCAGCGCCCCGCCACGCAGGATGTCGTGCTCGGAGACCTCCACCCGATCCAGCTCAAAAGCGCGCATCGCCTCGCCCAGCAGGATCATTCCCGCCACGATCGTCGGGGCCCGGTCGGGGTGCAGGCCCACCACCTCGCGGCGTTGGCCTTCATCCATCTCCGCCAGCCGCGCCAACAGCAGCTCGACCGTCGCCAACAGCAGCACATGACCGTGGACCCGCCCCGGGTCATAAGGGTCAAGCTCCAGCTCGATCGCCGCCGCCGAGGTCGCCGTGCCCGCCACCGCCACCCCCCGCGACACCGGGGCCCGCTCCTGCGGCGGCAGGCCCCCCAGGAAGATCTTTCGGGCATCCCGGGCCAAGCGCTGAAGCTCCTTGGGCCGTGGGGGATCCGCGAGAATGTGACGCTCACTCAGGCGCACCACCCCCGCCTGCAACGAGACGTGAAAGCCCGCCCTCGCGCCCCGGCCCACGATGAACTCGGTCGAACCCCCGCCGATGTCGATCACCACCGTGGCCGTCTCGGACTCCTCGTCCCGCTCGCTCATCGCACCCAGGAACGTCAGCCGGGCCTCCTCCTCGCCGCTCAGCGTGCGAGCGTCCAGCGCAAAGTCCGTGCGGACCCGCTCGGTGAACCCCGCGCCGTTGGTGGCATCCCGCACCGCCGAGGTCAACACCGCCATGTTCGCCTCGCACCCCTCGTCCTCGATCAGCGCCCGGTATTCGGCCAGAACCGCGCACGTACGGTCGATCGCCTCCGTCGAGAGCGCCCCTCCCGAGTCCACACCCCCGCCCAGGCGGGTCACCCGCGAACGGCGCACCAGTTCGGTCACCTCGCCGTGCCGGTCGACCTCCGCGATCAGCAGGCGGACCGAGTTGCTGCCGATGTCTACCACCGCCACGCGCATGGGAGTGATCGTAGAGGGGTGGGGCGGGGTGGGGCGGGGTGCGCGGTTGCACGGCCGAGTTCGCGGGTGATCTCGATTCTTTGCTACAACATGAGGACACCGCCGCGGGGTGGAGCAGTCTGGTAGCTCGTCGGGCTCATAACCCGAAGGTCGCAGGTTCGAATCCTGCCCCCGCTATGCTCCCATTAGCGACCTTTTCCGTAAAAAAATCGAGGTCGCTGGCATCTGTGAAGGCGCTCGATACGAGCGCCTTCAGTCGTACCTGGGGCTGGTTTCGGTCTAGCTCGATTGAGAAGTTGAAGGCTTCATAGACGCGGCGGCGTAGCTCGGGGTCGGCCTTGGCGAGGGACTTTGAGAGGTCGGGGATACCGTCGAGGATGGCGCAGGCCTGGTTGAGGTCGATGCCGATGCGTTCGCGCTGCTGGTAGTCGAGCTGTGTCATGTCCATCTCTATCTGCTGGCGTTCGTCCTTGAGCGCACGGATTCGCTCGCCGACGAGCACTGGATCGACGCCGGACTCGATGGCGGCGACCTGTCGCTCGATGCGCTGGTCGAGGTCGGCGAGCTTCGTTGTCAGGCGTTTGCGCTGTGTGGCGTCCTGGTCCATCAGTGCTGGTGCGAGCGCGGTGTGCTGGTCGCGGAAGCGCTGCACGCGATGCGGGCCGAAGATGTCCTTTGCAAAGAAGCGGTCGATGATGGGTATGAGGTTGTCCTCGCGCATGTACTGCCACTTTCCGTGGCCGAGGGCTTCGGCTGCGGTGTCGCCGTAGGCGATGCGGTAGCAGCAGGCGTAGTAGGTGATGCCCTTGCGTTCCTTGCCGTGCATCCGCAGTGGGTTGTGTCCGGTTGCGCAATGCACGATCCCGCGCAGGGCGTAGCTTCGGCGCTGGCTGCTGCGGCGGCGGGTGCCCTCGGTGCGGGCTCGCTGCGCTTGGTTGCATTGCACTCGCTGAAATTGATCGTCGGTGATGAGCGCGGGATGACGACGCTCGGCCTGGATCCACTCCTCTTCGGGGCGGCGCACGAGTGGTCCCTCGCCGAGCTTGGTCTGGCGAAAGTCGAGCCGGTTCCAGTACAGGCGCCCGGTGTAGACGGGGTTTTCAAGGATGCAGCGGATGGTGCTCATGGACCACTTGCCGGCCGTGTTGCGCTTGGAATCGACATGTAGTGGTGATGGCGGGCCACCGGGTCGGTTGAGGTGGTTGGCGATCTCCTTGAATCCCCAGCCCGCGAGGTAGCGCTCGAAGATTTCGATGATGACTGGTGCCTGCTCGGGGTCCGGCTCTAGGCGGGTCTTGTGGTCGCCTGAGCGGGCACGGCGGGGGTCGGGGTGCGGTTCGCGGGCCAGTAAGTAGCCGTAGGGTGCTCGGCCGCCGTTGCGGTAGCCCTGGCGGGTGTTCTCCATCTGGCCGCGACGTACCTCGCGGCCCAGCTTCTCGACCTCGAACTGGTCAAGCGCCTGAAACATGTGGCGCATGAGTCGGCCCTCGGGGCTCGTCTGGTCTCCAGCGGCGACCGAGTAGTAGACCTGTACCCCGGCGCGCGCTAGCTCGCGCTCGAACGCGAGCGCGTGGAATAGGTCTCGCGCTAGGCGCGAGGTTGAGTAGATGACCACGCTGTCAAAGCGGCGTGTCTCGCGCTCGCGTGCCTCGCGTATGAGGTCACTCCACGCGACGCGATCATCACGCCGTCCTGTTTCCTGGTCGGTGAAGTCACAGGCGATCTGCCCGCCAAGCTCGTTGGCCTTACGTTCGCACTCCTTGCGCTGGGAGGGAAACGAGATTGTCGGATCCTGCTTGTCCTTGGTGGATAGACGGCCGTACCACGCGAAGCGCATCACTGTCCGCCTCCGTTATCGGCGAGTGTGACGAGCGCCCAGTTCAGTGCCTCGTCGGTTGCCCATGTCCAGCGTCCGTCGGGTGCGTTCCAGCGCCCCCCGCGAATCCTGGGTGAATCGGGCTCGGGCGAGCAGGGCACGAGCGGCCGGCCCGGTGACGGTGGCGGTGATGTGGCTAGTGGTCATTTGGACCCCCTCGTTTTCTTTGGCGGCGTTCGTGGTCGGCCAACAGGTCAAGCAACACTCGTGTCTGCTCGCGGCGCAGGTGCTCATCGAGCGATGTGCCGGGCTGCGTGTACTCGACGGACACGGCGACTTGCGCCGTGTCCAGCGGATCGGTTGCCGCCGCGCTTTGCTCGGCGCGGCGGCGGCTTCGCCGCAGCTTGTAGTGTCGTGTCGGTCGCGAGCCATCGGGTTCGATCAGAGCAGAGCCCGGCGGGGATCTCAAGGGTCTGCCAGGAGCGCCCGCCTGTGTGCCTTGGTTGCAGGTACGGCGGGCGTCTATGGGGTGGCCGGGTTGTGTCGCAGGCATGTTTCAGGAGGCCTTTCGTGCGTCACCGGATCGGGCGGCCAATCGGTCTGGCTTGCGGAAAACGAGCACGTCCTCGTGTGCCACCACATGAACCAGCTCGCCACGGGCGCGTGCTCGGCGAACGGTGAGCGTCTGCCATAGCGAGGGCTTCATCACTAGTTCGTCGTCGCGGATGGTGGCGAGTAGGCCAATGATGCGTTGCCAGTAGCGCAGTCCGAGGTCTTCGCAGAGCGTGATCGTTTCGCCGCTGAGGTTGCGCAGGGCCCCACCGGAGCGCATGTCCTTGGTCACGAGGATCAGGAACCCGCCGGGCTTGAGTACGGCGACACATGCTGCGTAGACCTCGGCCATCGCTGTCAGGTAGGCGCTACCGCGAGCGTGCCCGAGGTTGCTCCGATTGGCGCTGTAGTTCTTCGTGTCGGCGCGGCGAAGTGGTCCGACTCCACTGACGAGGTTCTCGGTGGATACGTCTGCGATCTGACAGGCGTAGGGCGGCGAGGTGAGGATCAGGTCGACGTGCTCATGGGTGGGTTTGGTGGACTGCTTTTCTAGGAGCCTTGATAGCTGACGTGCATCGCCTTTTATGACGTGGGCAGCCGTGTGTGCGCCTTGGTGGTGAGCGTGCTTGATGTTGGCGCGGGCTAGTTTCGCCCAGCGGGGCTCCAGCTCCACGCCGACCGCCTGGCGGCCTACGTGGATTGCCTCGATGAGTGTCGAGCCGATTCCGCACATGGGGTCGAGCACGAGGTCGCCGGGGTTGCTGTAGGTCTCGATTGCCCGCCGGGCAAGCGCCGGGAGCATCTTGCCGGGGTGCCGGTTTGACTCAGGGAGGTAGCGGCCGTATCGCTGCCACTGGCTCGTCTTCTGTGCGCAGGGCCAAACCGCTAGCGGGAGGTCTGCGGTGCGGTAAGGCGTTCGGATGGGAGACGCGCAGGAAGCCCTGCGCGTCTGAGCGCTGGTGGTGGGCTGTCGCGGTCGGACGCGGGGACGCGGGGTGCCCTCTGCTGAGGCGGGGCAGGTGCTGTCTGGTGCTCGACGGCTTGTGGGCTTTGTGTTGCGCGGGGTCATGCTCTTACCTTTCAGGTGGGTTTGTCCGCGAGTGGTTGAGCCAGTCTTGGTAGTGGTCGGGTTGCTCGGCAGAGATGAAGATGGGCGCGAATGGGCCGAGTGCCACTAGCTCTGGCAGCGTCGTGAAGGAGATGGGGACCGTCCCGTACTGGCCTCGTGCGGGGTCAGAGCGGTAAAGGGCGATGGTCTTCTGGATGCGCCTGCGCGCCTCGTCGGCGGTCTGGTCGGCGAGGACGACCAGCACCGGGGGAAACGTGCGGTAGTAGGTCCGCCAGAGAGGCACCTCGGGCGCGTCGCTTGCTCTGGTGTAGTGGCGTAGTTGGGCGTAGCGCGCGAGCTTGGTGGCGAGATGGTCGGGCGGGATCGTGCCTCGGTCAAGCTCGATGAATCGCTGGTGCAGGATCAAGGACTCATCCGGTGCGGCTTGCAGGTATGAGAGGAGCGCGTCGGCGATGACTAGATGCGTTCCGTGCCGGCTACGCCTGGCGGTGTATGGGTGTGCGATCTCGTGCCGCCATGACAGAGGGTCACAGCCGTCGTCCCCGCGCTCGCGTGCGGCTTCGACAAATGCGATCCCGGTGTCGTTGACCGCGAGGGTATGGGCGCGCAGCGGGCCTGCCGCTTGTGCGGGGGTGGTGACGCGGCGCCGGGGCTCGGCGAGCGTGCCGGCGGACCTAACAGCGTCCGCGCCGTCAGAGGTGGTGAACCAGAGTGATAGGCCGCGTGGTCCCGTAGCGCGGTCTGTGAGCCCTCGCTTGTAAAGCTGGGTGAGGATGTGTTGTGTCCAGCGAAGCGACGCGCTCGGGGTGTGCAGCGCGTGTACCTGTCGAGCGACGAGCAGCCGGTGTTGGTGCAGGCTCTCGAGTACGTCAACCGCAACAGTAGGTAGCGCGCAAAGCAGCTTGGTCTGAGTTGGTCGGCGAGTCATACCCGGTCCTCGGGGGCATGTTGCTTGGTGGCTGGGTGTGTGCTCCCTCTCGCTCGACCCGAGTGCTGCTGCTTGTGCTTGTCGGTGAGCCGTGCGTGCGATCGTCCAGCGTGTCCAGTCCTGTCAGGCTCGGGGAGCTTGGGCATCCTGGACCGTTCCGGCGTGTTCTCCGGGGCTCTACTGGTCTTGCTTGTGAGGTGGGCGCGGATGCGCTCATCGAGGGTGTCCAGCGCTCGGATCGTCTCTTGGCTGCTGACTCTGCCGGATGCTTGATCGATGATCGGCTGGACATCGGCTACTTGCTCTGGCCGGAAGACCTCGGCGAACAGGTCGGTGACTGCCAGGTTCTCGAAAAGGAACGGACGGGTCAGGCCGCCGTGGTGAGTGGCTTGCGCGATGAACGTCCAGCGGGGTAGTCCAGTGATCGCGTTGGCTGGCGGGTCTGAGGCCCACTCTCGTGTGATGAGTGCGGCGGCGTGCGCGTTGAGCGCGGTCGCGATCAAGTGTGAGCGGTTGGTGGTCAGCGCGTTTAGTGTGGCCTGCGTCAACCGCTCGGGGTTCTGATTTAGGAGCGTGGCGCGGATGCCGTACTTCGCCGTCTGCTCCAACAGGGCCGCGAGGTTTCCTGATGACGCGCCATCGTAGGTTTGGACCTCATCGAGGGTGACGTAGAACTCGCGGCGCTGGGCTGGTGGGATATGCGCCCGACCCTTCGCGGCGTGCAGAAGATCGAACACCAGGAGGTTTGCGAGCAGCCGGTCGCGTGCGCCTCCAGCGCCGGGGCACGCGAGCACGATCCGACCATCGTCCATCGCCTTGGCGATGTCATAGGTGGTTTGCTGGGAGCCGAGGAGCGCCGCTAGCTGCGTCGATGAGCGCAGCCGGTCGATTAGATTCGTGACAGGGGTGATCGCCTCTTCGGCCATTCGCGGGAATCGCTCACTGAAGAACTGGCGGCGCGGCACCGAGAGGAGCGGCAGGACGATCTCTCGCCACTCGGGATTGCCGAGCAGCGTGGGTATCTGGAAGATCGTCGGGGCAAGCTCGTCGGGCAGGGCCGTGGATAGCTCGATGAGTGCGGCCGTTGCCTGTGTCGTCAGCGTGAGCGCACGATTGTTTCGCTCGCCCCACCCCAACGCCGAGGCAAATGCGTCCACGATCGCCTCCACCCGCCGCTCCCGCGCGTCGTCGGAGAGGCCTCGTGCGGCGAGCAGGTTCCATCCGGGCTGTCCCTCGCGGGAGCGTGCGCCGACTAGATCGAGCTCGACAATCCGCTCTGCCATCTCGGGCTCGGTGAGGCAGCTCTTGATCCGGCGAATAGCGTCCTCGTGGGGGTCGAGGAACAGGCCGCCGTGCCCTGAGCGGACCAAGCTCAAGAACTGGGTGATCGCGAGCTCGGTCTTGCCCCACCGGCTCCGACCGGCGACGTAGCTAAAGAACGTGTCTGCGAGCCGCAGGCCGACTATTCGCTGACCCTGCTCACCGCTGACGCGCCCTAGTGGCAATACGTCACGCTGCCCGGTGTACTCGGGAAGGTTGCTCGGCGCCGGGTAGACCGCTGCACCGAGCCTCAACACGTCCGGCGCTGCGCAGTTCATGGTCGGAGGCTTCAGGAACCCTGCAACCTCACGGGCGCTCACAACGCCTGCACGGGCGGGCCGGAACAGTCCCGTGTCCATCCGCCGGTCAAACCACGCGCGGCGACCCGCGATGTCTGACCCCAGGAAGGCGAGGCCAAGCAAACGGACGCCCACGACGCGAAAAGAGTTGGCGCCCGCCCACCCGTCGAAGCAGCCGAGCAGTGCCTGCAATCGCTCGGCGGCAACGCCCTTCACGGGTGCCTGGCATCGCACCAGGACCTGTAGGTGAAACAGGGGCTCGCTCTGGAGCACCTTCGCGGCGATCTGCTCACGCTGCGCGCGTTGCTCCACAACTTCGGCTGCGGGCTGGCGGCCAGTCTGACGCCCGCCGCCGAGCATGTCCAGCGCGCCGCCCACACTCGAATAGGGAGCGATGGCGTGCGTGCGGCGGGCCTGCCTGAGCAGTCCGCGTCGCAGCCGTCGTCGCGCCCCAGCGGCACATGGCAACAGGTCAACGGCGACCTGCGCGCGCTCACGCGCAGCGTCAAGACTGGCGAGCGCTCGTGCGAAGCTCTGAAGCGGATCGGGGTCAAGCGCCAGGTGGGCAAGTGGCTCGCTGCTGGGTCGCGCCAGCCGAAGCTCGGCGCGCATTACACAACCGCGCTCGCGGGTGGGCGGCTCGGAGTCCGCGACACGGACCTGTACCCCGTCGTAGTTACTGAGCGCTGAGCGGATGGCCGGCAGCGAGCGCTCGGGCACGATCAGCGAGTAGCGCATCGTTCCCTCACTGCTGCCGTCGAGCAGCACGCGCACAGCGCTTGCGCGCGGATCGAGCCAGCCGCCGACGAGCCGGCGGACACGGGAAAGCTGAGCGGCACAGCGCAGCACGCCGTCGAGGGTGGGTGCGAACGAGTCGGGCGCAAGCACGACGAGCCGCACACGCCGAGCAAGACCACGACGAGTCACGACGACACGACCCGTGAGCGCCGCTAGCACCAGCACCGCCACCGGGACGCCCGCGTATGCGGAAGCTACCTCGATTTGCTGGGCCAGCCCGCCAGGTAGGTGCCCTCCCAGCAGCGCCAGCAGTCCGAGGCCGACCACGACAGCCACCAGCGGCATAGCGTCCTGTGTGGGCTGGCGAGTCACAATGAGTTACCAGTAGAGATGTCAGAAAACGCCAGGCCGTCAAAACCCGCATGAACACACGGGAAACCAGCAATCGATGCGACGCGACGAGTGAACCGCAGCGCGTAGCGCACCGCGAACCGCAGCGCGTAGCCCAGGACGAACACCGAAAATGGGCCGTCGCCGTGCCTCATGTCCCTGCTCCCTTTGTGGCAGGCCCAGGTGGCCGGGCGTAGCCATAGATCGGGCCGGACTCGCCGACGGGATGGCTCGGGACGAACGGTCCTACACGGCTGACACGGTGGCCGTAATTGCCCTCGATGGTGACGATCTGCCCGTCTGAGCGAACCCGCTCCACGATTCCGACATGGACGCTCCCGCTCGGGCCGCTGCCGTAGAAGACTGCATCCCCCGGCGAAGGCTTCGCCGTTGGTGGGAGTACCTGTCCGCCGTGTTGTTCAGCCCAGGTATAGAGCGAGCCCGAGTAGCCGTAGAGTGCGGTCGATCCGGGCAGTGAGATTCCTGCGTGCTGCCAAACCCATGCGACCCATAGTGAGCACCACTCCTCGCAGGGACCGTAGGCCGTGCAGTTTGAGCCGGCTGGTTGCTCGCCTTGGCCTATCTCATGCTCTGCGACGCGCACGATCTGTCCGGCCTGCGCCGTGCCTCCAAGGGATGATGCACCTGCGGCGCATCCGGTCGAGGGCTGGCTATCCACTGGCTGTGCGAGCGAGGGCGTAGTCGGAGGGGGAGAGCCCTTGCCGGTGAACCCGTATTGCACCGCGCGGGCCATGACCTCATCTGCGTAGTTAGCCGATGCGTCAGCGCAAGCGCCGTAGTAGTGGCAGGCCGCCTGGCGGTACGCCTCGTAAGAACCGCCCGTTGCTGGAGCGCCCTTGTCCTCTCGCAGGATCCGGGCCGCTGTGTAGATAGCGTCGGCCAGGTCATTCACCGAGAGCGGTTGGCCGGGGTGGACGTTAACCGCGAAGCGCTCCCAGAGCGTCGGCCCATTGCCGGGGCTGCACCCGCTCCCTCGCACGTAGGCGATTTGCATTGGTCCCGCGCAGCCTGCGGAGTTGACTCCTGCGCAAGTGCCGCTGGCGCACTCCTGCGTGCCGATCGACGCGAGAAATGTCCAGTCAAGATCAAATCTGGCGCCGGCCTGCTGGTAGAGACGTAGGCGTGCCGGCGGGATGTCTTGGAGTGCTGAAGCTGATGGGGCAGGACCGCTCGGCGTACTGGGCGCGGCTGCTGCTTGTGGTTCGCAGCCAGCGAAGCTCGCACCTAGAACAGCGACCACTACGCCACAGGTCGCAGTCAGGGCGAAAACCACGCAGAGCAGCCCCACAAGCAACCAGGCCTTCAGCGCAAATCCGCGCCTTAGGAGAGCCCATCCGCCGGATCGCTCTGGCTCGCTCATCGCCCGCTGGCTGGTAGACGGGCGACCAGTAGATGTCCGCCGTGGTGGGTGAGAATCAGGTCGATTGGATAGTCGGCGACGCCACCGTCGTTGACGGTGGCGCGCACATCGAGCAGACCGGAACTTGCAGGCTGCGTGACCAGTTCGATGATGTGCGGACGGCGACTCTGCATCCCGTGCGAGACGCGAGGCGGACTGGTGGCGAGTGCATGGGCCAGTGTCCTCGTGACACCCAAGATCCCACGGGCGGAGCCCCGCCCGTAGAGGTAGGGCAGATACCCATTGAGAAACCGCCTGGCTGCCGTTTCCGCCGCCAGCCGATCATCCACACGAGCGGGGGCAGGCCGGGCGGCTATTGGGCGACCCAGGTTGGGCGCGGACGCCCGATGCGGTATTGCACCCGGCATCAGAAGCAGAGCGCTTGCGACCAGCAGCACGGCGACTGCCGCAAGGGCTTGGTGACGCTCGTGGTCTGAGATCGGCCGCTCGCGCAAGCCGGCCATCCAGGCAGTCATCGAGAGCCCCCCGTATTGGGATCGATGACGCCGAGGAAGTTGCGCCCCAGGTCACGCGCCGCATCGCAAGTCACACCAGTCCGTGCGAACGGGTCCAGCACTAGGCAACGTCCTCGGGGATCGTTGTGTGCGCAGCCAGGGCGCCTCGACCCGTTATCGCTCCTGCGCGAACGATGCCAAGGCGTTCCGCACGCCCCGCACGCAACGGGTGCGGAGCCTGCCAGGATGCACAGCCTGGCAAGTTCTCTGCGACGCTCCGGGCTCCACGCGCAGGCTTGCCGGATGGCCTGTCGGCCGGGGACTCGAGTCGTGAGTGACCGGCGTTGGTCTGCTGCTCGGGTGTCGTAGAAGTAACGCGGCTGCTTGGTAAGCAGGTATAGGCGCGTGCGCCCTGAGGGCTGGACTCGGAGGGGCGATGCCCAATGGACAGTTCGCAGACCCCACCCATCGTGGACAAGCTCTGCCGGCGCCTGTCCTTCCGCCGCCAGAATCCAAGCGGTGCCGTCGTCGCGCAGTACCCGACGAACCTCCGCGAAAATCTCGGGGGCTGACTCGGCTAGGTCCGTGCGATGTGGACTTGTCACGACCGTCTGCACCCACCCGTCAGGTAGCTCGCGCAACAGTGAGAGAGGGTCTGTGTACTCAATTCGCCAACTCGTTAACGGACCTCGCCTCTGCTGAGTGGGTGTGTAGGAAAGGGCGGGGTCTCACCTGAGAGCGACGGTGAGACCCCGCAGTTGCTAGGCCGGAGCAGCCCGGTCATCTGCCCCTCATTCCTGCGAGGCGGATGGTGTAATAGAGCGACTGCAAGCGGCTCGCCCCGGTCTCGTGGCTCGCGGCGGGGCCGACTGTGGCGGTGAGCAACTGCCCGGCTAGCTTGTTGCGCTGGATGAACACGCCCCAAAGAAAGGCCGACTGCAATCCAAAGCTCATCAGCCAGCCAAGATTTGACGTGGCATCGTCCACGGCCTGACAAACAGCCAGGACGACGGCAAGGATTAGTGAATAGATCGCCTTGCGCAGTAGATACGAGGCGAGGCGCGCGAGCCATCCGGTGAAAAAGTCATGGCCGCGCCCCGGAAAGATGCCGACGACGAGAGCGACCGGCGCGAAAGCGAGCAGCAACAGCAGCAGGACTTGGGCGAGGATCACCGAGATAGCGAGTGAGCCCAAGAGCAGCCACGCCCCAAGCTCGCCAAAGAACACGACGATGGCAAGTAGCAGGCGCTGGTACTGGCCTCCCTTGCCCATAGCCGCAGCGGCGGACTTGTCGGGAAGCTCCGAGTGGATAGGTGCCGTCATGCTTAGCGGCGTCGGAATCTGGGAGCTTTGACGTGTCGCCTGCTTGGAGGGCTGAATACTCGGAGTTACGGTCCGATGACTGGAAGGGGTAGCGCAGAAAATGTGGGGCGTACTTATTTCGGTCGTTAATGCACGTCTTGCTGGGGGTGTGTGTTTCTGTGCCGTGAAGCTGACTAGCGAGCGTGGTGTCCTGCGTGGGACTCGTGCTCAGCGGCCGGACGGCCACTGGCTGCCCGGTGGTGGTGACGCAATGCTCGGTGCCACCGAACTCGAGGACTGCCCACGGGTCGAGCACCAACAACTCAAACAACTGGTCGCTAGCCGCGCGCTCCGCTTGGCTCTCGCTCGATACGTTGCCCTGGTTGGTAAGCGAGAGAAAGGCAGTTGAAAGCTGGTTAGTGAGCCTGCTGGCGGGGGCGATCGTGCGCTGAGGCTGGGCGACAATGCCCAACGCGAGCACGCAGTAGAGGACGGACATCGCCAGCGCGCCGGCAGTCTCGGTGTAACGGCGCTGCACCAGCGCCTTCCACATCGCCCAAAGACTGGTCAAGAGAATCGCGACCACGAGCCACGGGGTTCCAAGCGTGTTCTGGTAGATGCTGTGGATGGCATCGGCAACCGGGCCGAGCGCACCAGCGCCGCCCGTGGCGCTGTTGCCGTTCACCAAGTCCAAGCTGAAGGCGAACCCGAAAAGGGTGATGAGCGCGTTCGCCAAGAACGCGGTCAACTCCCAGACGATCTGGGCGAGACAGAAGGCGATCAGAGGAGGTACGCCAGATACGTCGACCCCGCCAAAGACACTCGCCTTGATCCCAGGGAAATACTGGTCCAAGGCGTAGTTTGCGACGGGGTAACGCCCAACCCATCCCCCCGCCGGTATTTGCGGCGCCGGCCCGATGTTGGAGTAGACATCGGCGAGGCTCGTGAGTGGCAGCAAGAGCATGAGCACTGCGACCAAGCCCAGACCAACAGCAAGCCGAGACCAGCGTGTACCCAAACGCGGAGTGCGAATGCGAAGTCTCACGCGGCGGCCCTCGCGGCCTGATCGGGGGTCGTGTCGAACGCTGTGAGGAGGTGGTCGAATACGAGATCGACTTGAACCTCGCCGACCCGGCCATCAAGGTCGCGCATGAGGCATCGCCCGGCGCGGTAGTCGCGCAGCAGACGCACCATCTCGTTGCTAGTCGCGTCTAGGCCGATCAGCTCAAGAGCGCGGCGTGCCTCCGCGTCTGACTCCTGGCCGGCGATGAACCACGTACCGATCAGGTCGGCCAGTGCCTCCAAGTCGGAGACCAGCTGGGTAGCGAGCAATACCGTCGTGTTGCACGCCCTGCCCATCCTGACCAGCCGCTCGATAACAGCGCGGCCCTGGCGAGACATCAGAAAGAACTTGGCCTCATCCAACAGCACGAGCTTGTGCCGCGTCCGATCCGCAGAGATCAACCGCAACACGTAGGCCGCGACGAGCGTGAGAGTGGCGACAGACACGCGCTCCGCGCGGGTGTAAGTCTCTCGTGATGCGCCCTGGTCCGGTAGAGAAAGGCCCGGGGTGCGAATAGTGGTGACTGGCGCGATCAGCGCCAAGTCGTCGCTCTGGTCCGTGGTGGCGAATCCAAGGCGGGCAAGGCCGAAGTCGCAGATAACCTCCAACGCTTCGCCGGCCTCGCGTGCGGAGGGGTGCTCGCTTGAGCAAAGCGCCTTGACGACGTTGAGGGTGCTACGTCCTCCCTGGCGGACGACTTCCTTGACCGCTCGGTTGATTGCGTTCTCCCACGAGGGCAGGGGATCGCGCAGCAGCTCAAGGAGATAAGAGGCGGTCAGCTCCTCGCGCAGGTCGTCTACTCCGATCCTGAGTGGGTCGAGCTTTCCCTGTTGTGTCGGGTCGCCCGAGAGTTCCAGCACATCAAGGCGTCCCTCAAGCTCGGCTACCTTGTGCCAGCCGTGGTCTGGCTTGGGGTCGAAGTCAACGACAAGGCTTCCCGCCCTCTCAGCAGCAAATCCGATGCTCTCTGCCGTGATGGTCTTGCCGCTGCCGAGCGTTCCGGCGAGCATGACTGCGGACGCGCGAGACTCCCGTGATGGTGCAGTTACGTCGTAACGCACAGGGCGCCGGACGCCGGTCGGGGTGTACCCGAGATACACCCCACGGCGGGCACCGACTGCTTGAGTAGCGGTCGGGACGAGCGCGCCGAACTGCTCGATCGTCACCTGTTGCAGGTAGTCGCGGGTGACGCCCCCGTCCGCTCGTGGAAGGTGGTCAAAGAAAAGCTGGTGCTGCAACCCTGCGGGTCGGTGCAGCGCCACATCGCCGAAGCGCTCCCGAAGAACATCGACTCTGCGCTCAAGCTCGTCGCTGCTCGGCGCTCCAATGGCAAGACCGATCCAGGCGCAGAGCATCGGCGGGTGCGCGCCGCCCTGCAAAGTCGCCTCATACTCTCGCGCGAGAACCCTGTCCTCGCCGGCAAGCAGGCCCGGCCCGTGTGCCGCACCTTGGACTTGCTCGGTGTAGCTGTTCTCTACGTCAGCGATGCGCTTACGCACCTGTCCGAGCGCTTCACGATTGCCGAACCACTGCGCGTGCAGAACCGCGTCAGCCGGCCAAGAAGCAGCCTCAAGCGGCGCGAACAAAAGCTCTGCACTAGCGCCGGGAAACTCAGGCGCCTCGGCG
>CAWEXS010000001.1:0-927375 GCA_963813115.1 uncultured Solirubrobacterales bacterium | reverse complement strand
GGGTCTCGACCTCGCCACTGTCGGGCCCGCGCGGCGTGGCGGCACCGGCGATCACGAGCATCGGCGTGCGCTTGCCTGCGGCAGCCGCGATGCCCGTCAGCGCGTTCGTGAGGCCGGGACCGGCGGTCACCAGCGTGACACCTGGGTCTCCCGTGGCGGCGCCCAGCCTTCGGCGCAGTGCGCGGCGGCGGCTTCGTGGCGAACGTCGACGATGCGAATCCCGTGCCGGGGCGCTGCCCACCACGTGGGGTTGATGTGACCGCCGCCGAGCCCGAACAGGTGGGTGACGCCGTGTTGCGCGAGCGCTTGCTGGCTACGAGCTCACCGCCGTCGACGGTGGTCATTGCGTCTCGGCGAGCAGCTCGTCGAGGTGAGCGCGGACGGCGTCGACGCGGGACTCGGTGGGCGTGTCGTCGTTGAGGCGAGCCAGCTCGACGACGACTTCCCGCGGCAGGCGATATTCGGTGCCACCACATCGATCGCCGGTCCTCCGTGTGTGGGTCGACCACCGCGAGCGTGTTGCCGTACATGCTGATCGGGTGGAAACCGATGCTGAACAGCATCCAGCCGAGCACGCAGAAGCCGCCGTCGCCCATCAAGATGCCGGCGTTGAGCGCGTGGTGGCAGCGAAGCGCGGAGCCGGCGGAGCCGGTCGACGTCGATCGCAGCCTCGGTCATGCGAGCGGGACCGCGACCTTCGGACCACCGCCGAAGTAGATCGTCTCGCCCGAGACGAAGCTCGCGGCATCCGACACGAGGAACAAGATCCCGTTCGCGATCTCCTCGGGCCGTCCCGCGCGGCCGACGGCGTTCGCGGCGCCGCCCACCTTGTCGTATTTCTGTCCGATGCGCTCCATCGCGCGGATGAAACCCTCCGACGCGACGGGCCCGACCGCGATGCAGTTGACCCGAATCCGCGCGGAGTCCAGGAACCGCGGAACGTCTTGGTGAGGTTGTTCACGCCGGCCTTCGCCGCACCGTAGGGCGCGACATACGGCAACCCGAGCTCGCCCTGCGCCCTTTTTCGAAGAGATGTTCACCATCGCTCCCCCACCGCGGTCGAGCATCGACTTGCTCGCTGCGACCGACAGCACGAACACGCTGCGCAGGTTGAGATCGATCATGTTCTGCCACTTGTCGAGCGTCCACTGCTCGAACGGCAGCGACCAGCTCCCGCCCGCGTTGTTCACGAGGATGTCGATCCCGCCGCGCTCGGCGGTCGTGCGTTCTACGAGCGCTTCACATTGCTCGGCGTCGCGAACATCGGTCGGTACCACCAGGAGCGATGACCCGCGGCCTCGAGCTCACCGGCGACGCGGTCGAGGTTCTCGACCTTGCGGCTCGCGATCACGACATCGGCGCCGTACTCCGCCAACCGATGCGCCGTCGCGGCCCCGATACCGGTACCGCCGCCTGTGATCACGGCGACCCGCCCGGCCAAATCGAAGATGCCTCTCTCCACGGCAGCCAGGTTGAGCGCGCCCTACATCGACGCGACAACGTCGGCGGGCTCGAGAGCGTGGGCAAGCGAGTGGCGTGGGCGGCGTCATATCGGATGCGCGGCAGCTGACTTACCATCCCTTCGATGGAGGTATATGCGCCCATTCCTGCCGAGGTGGTGCGCCGATCTCAACGGCGGGATTGTGCGTGGGTCGTCGGCTCGGTGGTTCTCCTGCTGGCGGTCGGAATCGCCGTGGGGACACGGTTGCAGTGGACGTCTCCGCCGAACAGTCGCAACTTCGGGACGGTGCAGACGCGATTCGGAACCGTGGGAGTCGTGTGCGGCGGGGATGCGGCGCCACGCTGCGGCGAGGCGACCGGGCTTGCGTTCAAGAAGTGCACGCCTGCGCTTCGCGACTACTTCGGCGGATATTTCGGCGACGACCAAGACGCCCGAGTACGGACGCTCATCGGGAAAACGGCCGCCGACCGGACACGCCATGGACCTCGGGGTGTGGGTTCGCCCCACTGGTTCGTGGCGGACCGGCTCACCTCGAATCAAACTGAACCGCGACCTTCGCCGTCAGAACGGGATACGGACGGGTTGCATGATTGGTCGGATGAGCGCCAAGCAACGGGTCACGGGGCGAATCATGTTCCCGCGATCCTGCTGTTCGCCGCAGGCGGCGCCGTGCTTGTGCTGGCGGGACTACTCGGTGTGTTCCTCGTCAGATCGCACCCGTCCGCGGCACCGGCCGGCGATCAATCCGAATCAAGCTGACGCACGGTGGGCGGCGCGCTCATCAGTCTGCCGATGTTCTCGGGGGCGAAGAACTCGGATGGGCGACACCGTTCCCGCGGTGAGGTTACGAACGTGTTCATCGCGTCCAGGTTGCCGTGGATCGCACCGAGGAGTTGCTGCATCTCGGGCGGCGGCGGTTCCAGCGTCGCCAGCTGGGTCGTGAACTCGTAGATCGGCAGCACGTGGGTGTCCCGCGTCCGCTGGTACGTCGCCATCGCGTCGTCGGACCACGGGCGCCGGTAGAAGGCGTCGATCCAGCGCGTCGGCGCACAGCTCGGCGTCGCGGACGAGCGTCGATGATTCCTTGCGCGGTGATCGGATCCTCTTGTTGTAGCCCGCGTCGCCGACGAGCGCCCAGCCGGGCCGTACGGCTTGCGGAAGAAGTTGGGCACGACGCCGCCGCGAAGCGTGCCTCTCGTGTTCGCGCCGCGAACCCGCTCGGCGAACTCCGGGCGCGAGCTCGAGGGTCTTCAGGTAGTTGGCCTCGACGTCGGCCTTGTACGCGCTCGACTCCGCGAACGGCCAGCCGACGACGAGCATGGTCAGGCCGTCGTTGGTCGGGGCCGCGGCCCAACCTCGATCGGGTCGGATCACCGTCTCGAACCGTCGACCGGGAGACCGCTCCAGTAGCTGTAGTACGGCCCACAGCAGCATCGGCTTCTCGTTGTACTGCTCGGGCGCGACCGCCTTGGCGACGTGCGAGTTGCGACCGTCGGCGCCGATCACGACGACCTGCGAGCTCGGTCGACCACCGGCTCGCCGTCGCGCCGTGCCTCGCAGACGCGACGGCGCCGTCCTCGATCGACGATCTCCTGCGACGGTAGAACGCCTCCCGCACCTCTGCACCCGCGTGACGAGCGGCCGTCGACGAGGACCTTGTCGAGCACGGTTCGCCGGGGCGCATAGGCCGTCGCGATCCGTCCTACGGCCGCGGGCGTGCCCGTCGATGGTGACCGGCCCGAAGTCGAACGAGTAGCGGTCGATCGGCGGGCAGCCCGGACTCGATCACCTCGTCGAGCAGGTCCCACCGGTGCAGCGCGGCCACGCCGGGCGCGTGGATGCACAGTGCGTCGACACGGTGTCGCTCGGGAACGACGCCCGATCGACCACGAGCACGCGGTACCCCTTCTGGGCGAGCAGCATCGCGGTCGGCGAGCCGGCACAGCGAGCGCCCGACGATGATTGCGTCGTACGGCTTGTTCATCTGTCGTCTCCTTCGTTGAACGATGTGGTACGATGACATCGACCGCGACGGGCGGATCGGGGAACTCCCCTATTTCCGCTGGTCCGGCGCGGGTGGCGTAGGCGGCCGCCTCACCCCGAGTGCGCAGGCCGAGCTTGGCGAGGATGTTGCCGACGTGGTGTTCGACCGTCTTGCGACTGATGAACAGGCGATCGGAGATCTCCGGATTGGACAGGCCGTGGCCGAGCAGGTCGAGCACCTCGACCTCGCGTTTGGTCAGATGCCTCGTGCGTCTTCGCGCGGCGTGCGCGGTGCGGACGCCGAGCGATCGCAGCACTGCCGCCGCTGCATCGGCGTGGCGAGCGGCCGCAGCCGCCCGAACGCCTCCAGCGCGGCGCGCGCCTCGGTCATCGCCGACATCGGGCCGCTCGTTGGCGAGCGCGTCGGCCAGCTCGAGCCGCGAGTGTGCCACCTCGATCGGCATCTGCGCCCGCGAGAATCCGGCCAGGGCCTCGCGGAGCACGCCTGCGGATCGCCGGTGCCGTGCGCGAGCAGATAGCGCCCGCGGGCCAGCGCGGCGCAGGCTGAAGTAGTTACTCGGATGAGCGCTCGCGCAGTCGACCAGGAGGGTACCGTTGCGTCTCCGTCGTCGACCCCCCGACTCGATGCTGGACGTCGACGAGCAATATCAGCAATGAAGCCGTCGAACTGCTCGTTGGGTCGACCCGCGCAAGTGACTGCTCGAGCGCCTCCGCCGCGACCTCTTCTCGCCCTCGACCCAGCTGGATCGCAGCGAGCGGACGCGTCGGCGTCTTCATGGCCCTCGAGTCCGTCGAGCAGTTGCTCTGCTTCCTCGATGCGCCCTTGACGCACGTGCAGGTCGGCGAGGCGGGCCAGCGCGCCGCCGCGGCAGCGTGCGGTGCCCGAGTGCCCACAATCGCACCGCATCGGTGAGCGCTACGTCGGCTTCGGGCCAGCGTCCGGCGGCGGTGAGCACGCCGCCGTAATGCGTGCGGCAGAACGCCGACACCGCGGGCAGGTCGCGGCGGGCGCGATCGCTTCGCCGATCCGGATCCATTGGTCGGCGCGTGAGATGTCCTGCGCGCGCTCGCACGCCGCGAAGAGTTGGCAGAAGATCTCTTGCAACACGCAAAAGTCGTCAACGTCGCTGCCGGCGACGGCGGCGAGCGCCTCGTCGAGGAACGTCATGCCCTCTTCGGTCTGGTCTGCGTGCACGAGGCTGGCGCCGAGGTAAGCGAGGGCAACCAATTCGAAGTCATGGTCACCGCAGCGTCGACGAAGCTCGAGCGCCCTACGGAAGAGCACGTGCTTCTCCGCGCGGTCACCCTCGAACATGCCCGCGTTGAGCGTCACCCAGCCCGCTTCTGCCGACTCGGTTTCGTCGCCCAACAGTGACTGTGCTCGTGCCATCCAGCCGCCCATAACCGCGCCATCGCCGTTGATCGTTCCATGCATGAACGCGAGCGTGCGCGCGACGCGGACCGCACCCAACCGGTTGTCGCATTCACGAAAGGCCGCGTACGCGAGCTCCCAACCCGCCGATCGCGCTGGAACTCGAGCTCGATGTACGAGCACCGAGCCAAACCTTCGAGCACATCACCCGAACTCGGATGGGCGCCGACTGCCTCGAACGCGCGCCGCGCGGCGAACGCATCGCCCGAACGCAACGCGGCCCGACCGTCCGCGAGCAGCACCTGATCCTGGTCGGTCACCTCCGGATCATCGCGCCGCACCGATCCCGCCCGGACTGCGCCGCTCGTACCGGGGTCTCGGGCGAACGCGGCGACAGCCCTCCGGGTCGTTTGTCTTTCGCTTGAGCGGCGCGTTGGAAGGGCTACAGTGCCGCTCTCTCCGCACTCCTGCGTGCAGTCTGCACAGAATATTCCGGTCCGCCGAGAATCGTCTAGACCCCAGCGTTTCGGCCGGTTGCGGCCGTCGTAGATTGCGCGGGTGGAGTCGCATGTCGTGCCGAACGCGTCGCCCGGTTGATCTCGGGCTGACGCTCGGGTCGTTGCAACTTGGCGGCCACCGAGACCCGTGCGTGCGCATCCAAGCGCGCACGGTCTGGCGCGCAACGGAAACTCGCGAGGGTCCTGCGACGGTTTACCTGCGGAGTCGCGATCGCCGAGACGGTCGAAGCGCGCGCGTGGGGGCCGGGTGCCGAGAGCGCTTTGGAAGGTGTCGCCGATCTCGTCGGTGCCGACGACGACCCGCCGGTCGCTGGCGGTCCACCCGCTCGTGAGCGAGCTCGCGACCCGCCTGGTCGGCTTGCGGATCGGCCGAACCGGCGCGGTGATGGAAGCCCTCGTCCCGACCGTGCTCGCGCAACGTGTCATCGGTGCCGAAGCACGGGCGGCGTACGTCGCGAATGGTGCGCGCTGGCCGGTCGAACGGCCCCGAGACCAACTGCTCGCGACGTGATCGACGGACAACTCGATCCGCCGGCGCTGTTGCTACCTCCGGAGCCCGACTGGTTGATGTCGACCCCGTCGTGGACATTCCACCGCTGGGGCGTCGAACGCCGACGCGCGAACGACGATCCAGACGGCCGCGTCCTCGACGCGACCGTTCGACCGACCCCGACAAGCTCGGTCTCGCCGAGACGCGTCGCCGCCTCGCAGCTTTGCCCGGCGTAGGGCCCTGGACTGTGAACACCGTCGCGATGCTCGCGCTCGGCGACCCCGACGCGGTCAGTGTCGGCGACTACTGGCTCAAACACATCGTCAGCTTCGCGCTGACCGGCGAGCCCCGCGGAACCGACGAACGCATGCTCGAACTCCTCGAACCGTGGCGAGGTCAGCGCGGCCGCGTCTGTCGACTCCTCATGCATGGCGCGCCGCCGCTGCCCCGATTCGGACCCCGACTGCCATTCCGCAACCTGGCAGCACACTGAGTCTCAGGAGGAGTTCGGTCCGAACCACCTTTGAACTCGCGTGGACTCCCACTCTTGCTTCTCCGCGGACAGCTCCGCGCTCGGGGCGGTGAACTTCGCGACCGGCGTGTCGTACGACAGGAAGTTCACATCGATCCGCCCCACGAGGTCGTTGCCCAACTCGACGTAGCAGCCCGCCACGCCGTCGTACGGCAAGGCGTCATCGCCGTCGGTGAGCTTGGCAATGAGGACTTTGGCGACGGTCGCCGCCTCGCCCTCCGCAATTCCCCCGGCGCGCGGCACCGGTGCGCTCGTCACGTCGCCGATGGCATAGACGTTGGGAAACTTCGTGGCGAAGGTGGCTGGATCGACCGGGATCCAGCCGTCCTCGACGAGCGTGGACGCGGCGACGACCTCGGGGGCGCAATGCACCGGGATGCCCAAGAAGAGGTCGTACGGCAGTTCGCGCCCGTCGTCGACATGCGCGACGTGGTCGTTGGGATCGAGACGGACCACCTTCGACCCGGGCCAGTACTCGACACCATGCTCCTCGAGGATGGCCATCAGCGCCGCCGACGTTTTCTGCGAGATCGGAATGGGAGCGGGCATCGGACTGACGAGATGAATGGTCGACGATTCACGCAGTCCGCGCTGCGCGAGGTAGTTGTCGACGAGGAGGGCGGTCTCGATCGGTGCTCCGGGACATTTGAAGAACGGACCGAGCACACCAACGACGACGGCGCCGCCGCTGAATGCAGCCAGCGCGTCGGGCTCGCTCCGCGCCGGCGACGGAGTAGAACTCGAACCCATCTTCTACGAGTCCCGGCGTTGCCGGTACGTCATAGTCGGCTCCGAGTGCGACAACGAGGATGTCGGCGTCGTAGGTGGCAACGTCGGTGACGACTCGACGATGTTCGGGATCGATGGCCGTCACCGTCTCTTGCCGGAACTCGACTCCGGGCTTGTTGATGGCGCGATACGGGTTCCACGCTTCGGATACCTGGCGGCGCCCGAACATGACGTCGAGCTTCGAGAAGCCGAACATGAACGCGTCGCTCTTGTCGATGAGCGTGATCCGCACCTTGTCGGGGATCGCCTCCGACAGCCCGGTCACCAGCTCGAGACCGCCAAATCCCGCTCCGAGAACGACGATGTGATCAACCATCGTCGCAAGCTAGCAAGGCATGGCGCACACCGCGCCGGTGCTGCGCTCGCGCGAACGTGCGCCGATTCCCGGCGCAGAAGCCCGGGAAATCGGCGCACGCCGTTCCGATGTCGTGCGTGTTGTTACGGCGTCGGGATCGTCGGCGCCGGCGTCGCGTGGTTGTACACGGCTGCGCCGACGATGGCGCAGTTGAAGTCGAGCTGCGGCAACGGAACCTCGATCGCGGCTCCCGAGTCGACGGCGGTATCGATCTCGGCGTCGGTCGTGAGGTGCTGCATAGCCGCGTCCTTGCTCGTGAACAGCACGAGGGTCGGTTCCCAAATCACGTTGAAGTCGCCGCCGCTCTTCGCGACCCCGGCGAGGTGGTCGTGGCCGGCCACGCCATCGCCGTACACGTCCGGCATGATCTGCTGTGCCGCGCCCGCAACACCAACACCATGGTTGGCGCAGTTGTCGGCCGGGACATGCGCGGAGTTCGAGGCTCGCGGGATCGATGGTGCCCGTCGGATACACCGGCAGGTACAAGGGCGCGACGTTGTGCGCGTTCGGGTGCACCTTCGCCTTGTTCGGCGTCCACAGGTAGATGATCGTGCCGGTCACGTCGTTATACGCAGGTTCGACCGAGCCGCCACCGCCGACGAACTGTCCCGACACCGGGTCGAACGACGTCTGCGCGGCCATTCTCTGGCCGCTCGGCGACGTCACGGTTGCGCTCGCCGGGCCACCGACGAGTGCGGCGAACGCCGCCACCAAGCTGACCGCGATGGCTCCACTCACGAGTTTCCTGAACATGGACGATTCCTCCCTGAAGTACGAGCTATCGACTCGCACAGCCCGATCCGGCGTTCCGCTCGAACCTAAGTTCATTGTCGAGCGCAGCGCAATAGTGCGCGGTGAAGCACGAACGCTCGAGTCAGCGCGATGCGTGCCTCACCTACCACTCTGCCGACAACCCGCCCACGCGTCACACGACGCAACAGCAAAGTCCCGCGTACAGCGAGCCGAAGCGGTCGACGCGGCGCTGTAGGGTGCGCGTTCCGGGTTGCCGAGATGGGAGAGGCCGATGGCGGTCATGGTCACGTTCACCCTCAAGACCGACGTCAAGACCTACCAGGGCCTGCACGCGCAGATGCTCGCTTTGGCTGTCCCGGCCGGAATGCTCTTCCATTCCGCGCACGAAGTCGGCGGCCAGGTCGGGATCGTGGACTTCTGGCCGAGCGCGGAGGCTTGGGGCAGTTTCGCGGAGGGTCCCTTGGCCGAAGGGATGAAGGCGAGCGGTGTCACCCCGCCCGACGACCTCAAGGTCACCCCTGTGCTCAACGCGGACAGCCGCTAACGAACGCGGCCGACCGGCTGCGCCAACGTGCCGCCGGCTGGAGTCCGTACGCGCAACGGTGAGGTGCGTGAATTGAGTGTCCGTCAGCTCGCGGCGTTTGAGTTGCGCTGACCGCTCGGTGCTGAGTGGCCGATCCTGATCGGGTTCGGACAGGTCGGCGGTGTGGTCGGGGATCACGAACGCGAGGACCGCGATCGTAACGCCGAGCATCATGGCTGGGACCGCGATGCCGGAGTCTTTGAACGCGTAGCCGAGCACAATGAGTACCGCGAGGCTGAACGTGGTGGCGCGTACTGCGGGCTGCGAATCCCGGACATTGCGTAGCGACTGGGCCGGTCCGAACGCGAGGAACACGAGAACCGCCAGGCAGACGATGATGAGCAGCCGCCATCCCGTGTTCGAAAACGTCTCGAGATTCGAGGCGGCCTTGCGATCGATGACCATGGCGAACCCGGACCATCCGTGGTTCATGACCTGCGTGAAGAATCGTCCGATGTGGGTCCGCTGTTTCGCGGGGCGTAACAGGTCGACGAAGCCGACCGCGAGACCGCTCGACACGAGAATCGCGGCCAGGCCGATGACGTGGCGGACGCGGACACGGCGTCCGGCAAGCAGCCACGCGAAGAGAACGAACGCCGGGCGTCGCGGCGAGTGTGGCGCCGAAGTTCTGTCCGAAGAAGGGAGCAATCAGCGCGACGAGCGTCACCGCGAGCAGACCGACCGCAAGCGCGGGTCGGCGCCATCGCGCGCGAGCGGCGACGAAGCCCGCGAGCAGGACGGAAGCCGCGGCGAGTTGCGCGAACGTTTGGTTTCCGATCCCCGCGACACGGATCCCGACAGTGGCCGAGTACCCGAACGGGGTGTTGAACTCGAGGCGCTGCCCGGTGAACGCATCGACGAGGTGGATGCCGACTACCAGCGCCAGCGCACACACGATCGGACCGAAGGGCCGGCGCCGCCCGATGAGTTCACACAAGGCCACGAACGCGACGGATGCGACCGCCACGAACACCCAGAATGCGTTCGTGCCGCCGTGGGTCGCGAAATGCAACGGCGCGGCAAAGTAGGTGACGGTCGGATATGCGAGCAGGGCCAGGGCGCTCAGTTGCAACCAGCGTCGGTGGCGTTTTGTCCAGGTGAGCAGTGCGACGCCGGCCGCGACGACGATGGTGAGTGTGGCGTACGCGCTGAGTGCAGGATCAAGGATCTGGTCGCGGAACAGGCCGTCCGCGTTCGCTTGGACCAAGAAGCGCGCGTCGGCTCGCGAACGATCCAGTGGCTTGCCCGGTGGTGATCGGCTGTCCTTCCATCGACGTCGGAGCCGGGACACCGAGGACATCCAGGATGGTTGGCGCGATGTCGACGATCGCGGCGAGTCCGGTACGCCGCGTCGTCGCCGACCGCACGTAGCCTCGTCCGCCGTCAGGAGTCTGGAGCGCGATGACACCGACGGAGTCAGAGCCGCCGGGTCGTGACGGGCTGACCGTCATGACGGCATCGTGTGCGGGGTCGACCTGCGCCAAGAGTCGACCGACCAGCGCGTCAGTCTGAACCAGCGCGTCGTGGAGCTGCTGTGCGTGTTGGTCCCGCGTCGTGTAACGGGCGTAGGCGTCGACGCGAGCGAGATCGGACGCCTCGACCAGCACCACCGACTTGTCGCGCCATGCCGACACGAACGCGTCGAACACCTTGCCGGGGTCGAGACGCAATCCGAACGGTGCGCGCGCGTCTCCTTCCAGCAGGTCAGTGCCCACCGCACCGGAAGGGACAACCCCGTCGGAACCCATGAGTGCGGCTGTCGCCTCGCGGTGATAGCCGCGGTCGGCGGGATCGTCGGGGAGCGACCCATCGGCATTCGCGATCACCGCTCGCCCATAGCCGGCGCGGGCGAGCGCGTCGCCGAACGCGCCCACTTTCGCGCCGTACGGCTCGCCGGCGTTGACGGACAGGAGCCGCGCGATGCCCAAATGCACGATCCCGGCGCGTACGTCCAAGCCGGTCCGCCGCGCGAACTCCTGCCCGGCAGACGAGTTTCCAAAGTGCTCCGTCGTGTCGAACGCCAATCCACCTGACGTCGCGTCCGTCGCAGCTCGCGTTCCCGCGCCGATCGTCGCGTAGCCATCGCCAACGCGCGCTGCGCCCTGCGCCGTACGATTCGTCAGATCCCCAACCGCAGACCCACTCAACAGCCGATCCAGATTCGGCAACCCCGGCGACTCGAGTTCAGCCCACGTTGCGCCCGGCAACGACACGATTAACAGCCGCCGAGGCCGAACGGTCGCCGCGACAGCACCTACGGCCGGAGCGCACCCAATAGCGCTTCCCACCCCTACGACCAACATCGCGGCTAACCCACAACCGCGCCGCCAGCCGCCTCCCCAATCGACTCCCACCGACCCGCGACTCATCCGCGCACTCGGCCAAGGGGGACCGTCCTTCTTCTTCCGTGTCGCGCCGTGATGCTCATCAGTCGTTTGATCGTGGTGATTCAGTCGCTTGGTAGATGGTGAAGCGAACGCAAGATGGAGACGCTCCGCAGTGCCGCCATCGATCATCCTCTTGCGCAGTGTTCGAGGGCGACGGTCCGAGTCAAGTCTCCGCCAAGATTCCGTCTCGAATCCATCGCGCCGTCTGTGTGCGGCAACTCGGCAGCACGGGCTCCGACGTCGGCCGCGCGATGGCCGTGGACCCAGCCGCGAACGCAGATGTCACCGGTACGCCGGTCACGAACTCCCGACCGTGCGGCGAGCCGTTCGCCGGCTCGGTCGCCGTGTTCGTGCGAAGTACTCGACCGCCGGTACGCGACTCTCCGTACACGAGTTGGCCAATGCGATCGCCTACAGCGCCAATCACGCGCGCAGACCCACGTAGAACCTCAGATCGACGTCATTGACATTGGATAACTTCACGAACGTCTGAACCCGCCACATCACCGGCCGGTCGTTATCCCTTGAATGCCTTCACGGGGTCGAGCGTCTCGGTGATCACACCTCCGGTACAGTCGAATTTGCCGGTGGTCGTCGGGTCGACGCGCACGAACTTGCCGTTTTGCACCTGCATCCCGACAAGGCATTTGCTCGCGACTTGGCCCCCGATGTTGGTCGGAGGGATGAATCCGTTGTCATCGAAGTTGGTGAGGCCGCGGATGGCGGCGAGGAGCGTGGAGCGACTGAGACCGTTCGGTCCGCGTCTTCGCGACGACGTCCTTCACCGCTGTCGCGAACACCTGCCCCGCGATCCACGCTTGCGTGCCGAACGAGTCGGGCTTGGTGTCGTACTGGAGGAAGTTGTCGAGCTCGGCATTGTGACCCTTGTCCTGGTACGGCAGGAAGGGCAACCAGACGTACTGCCCGTTCACGGCCGATCCACCGGTGGAGATCAGGCGCTGGTCGTAACACTGGAGCCCGCAGTCCCAGACCGTTACCGTGTTCACCTCCTGTACCTGTGCCTCCTTTCGTAAGAGCACGTTGCTCACGTAGTCGGATCCGTCGCGGGCGTAGGTGGAGTGGTGGTCCTTGAGCGCTTGCACGTAGGGCGTGTAACCCGATTGCGGCGTGACGCCGCTGATGCCGAACTCTGTGTCCTGTTCGATTCCGAGCTTCATGTCGGCCGCGAACAGGGGTGTCGACGAAGAGATCGTCGACGGGAGGTCGCTGGGCACGAGGTACAGACCATGCAGCGTCTTGCCGTATTTCGAGAAGTAGTACTTCTCGGTGACCGTCGGCTGTTTGAACGTGCGCGGGCCCGAACCGCTGTAGGGACACGAGGAAGCAGACGGCACCACCGAGAACGAGATCGGCGAGCACTGCTGTTGCGCGTAGGTCTGGATCACCGCCAGGTCGGGGATACCGGCCCGTTGACCGGCCTTGTCCTTGCACTGCTCGGCCGGCGTCATCCGGTCGAGGAACACTGCAGTCGTGCCGACCAGCGCGAGCGAGTCGCCGCACGCGGTGATGAGCGTGTTCTCCGCGTTGTCCTCGGCGAGATGCGAGTCGAGTGCCTTCACGACCACCTGACGGCACGCGAGGCCACCGGTCGCGTTGACGTATTTCGCCCAGGCCTCGACGCCGTCAACAGAACCCTGGAACAGCCCCGGGCGGAGCGGTGAACCGGTGTCGGCGATCACGCTGACCGTAATCGTCTTGGCCGTCACGCCGACCTCCGATCCCGTGAGCTGCGTGGTCTTGCAGACGTCGGAGGTGCTCGCGGTGTTCGTCGATCCCGGCGTGAGCTGGTTCGCCGCTGCCGACCTGCTTCCCGCTGCCGCAGGCCGCGCCGACCAGCGTGATGACGACCAGGATTCCTATTGGGCGCAGGCGTTTCATTGTTCCCCCTCGTTCGGGAAGCCGGCGAGCGCCTCCGCGAAGCGAGCTTCGACGATTGGTCGCTCCCCACCGTTGGGGATGATCCAGAACTCCCCGGCGACGGATCGCCGCCAACGTGCGTTCGGCAACGTGAGCCGGAGTGGCGCCACCGGGCGCGGTGCACATGCTCTTGATCGCCAAGCGCATGGCTTCGGCGTCATCGGTGCGCCGCTCGGTGCCGAGCGCCGGCGGTCGCCCCCGCTCTGACTCCATCACGCGCGTATCGGTCGTGCTCGGGCAGAGCACGCTCACACCGATCGGCAATCCGTATGCGGCGCATTCCTGACGAAGCGTCTCCGAGATCGACACGACCGCGGTCTTCGTTGCGGCGTACGGCCCGATGAACGGCACGCCGCTCATCAGCCCTCCCATCGACGCGGTGTTGACGATGTGCGAAGGAGTCGGCTGACCGCGCAGGATCGGCAAGAAGCTCATCAGTCCGTGCACGACTCCCCACATGTTGACGTTGAACACCCAACGCCAATCATCGAGCGTCTGATCCTGGATCAAGTTGAACGTGGAGACGCCCGCGTTGTTGCACAACACGTCGACCCGTCCGAAACGATCGAGCGTCGCTTCCGCCAATCGGTCGACCGACGCCGGATCGGACACGTCGACGGTGACGGCCAGCGCGTCGGCGCCGTTGCCGCGCAGACGTTCACCGACCGCTTCGGCTTCGCGACCGTCGAGATCGGCGAGCACGACCGCGGAGCCCGCGGCCGCGAACGCCTCTGCGAGCGCGCGACCGATGCCGCTCGCGGCGCCGGTCACGACCGCGACGCGCCCGGCACCGATCACTGCATCGGCCGTCCGACTGCCCATCCCGTTCCGCCATCGCACCGACCCTTCAGTGGCGTGCCGACCGCGCCGGAGATTACACTGTAATCACATCGCGACAATCTGGCGAGGCGAGCGCCTCGATCGACCCACGACGGGACCCACGATGGCTTGGGACTTCGAGACCGACGACGAGTTCGACGAGCAGCTCGCAGTGGATGCGCGAGTTCATCGACACGCAGCTCATCCCGCTCGAACCGATCTACGACCAACTCCCCCGCGACGAATGGCGGGTGGTGGAGGCCCACCTCCAGAACCAGGTCAAGGAACGTGGCCTCTGGGGTGTCTTTCTCGATCCGGAGCTCGGCGGCGCCGGATTCGGCCAACTCAAGTTGGCGTTGATGTCGGAGGTCATCGGCCGCTGCATGATGTCGATGGGGATCTTCGGCGTCCAGGCTCCCGACAGCGGCAACATGGAACTGCTCGCGCACGGTGCCACCGACGCGCAGAAGGAGCGGTGGCTCTGGCCGAATCTGCGCGGCGAGATCTCCAGCGCGTTCGCGCTCGACCGAACCGTTCTTCGCGGGCGCCGACCCGACCGTGATCGGCACGACCGCGGTCGAGGACGGTGACGAGTGGGTCATCAACGGGCACAAGTGGTTCATCACCAACGCGTCGGTGGCCGACATCGTGTTGGTCTTCGCGGAGACCAGCCCCGAAGGTCGTCCGCACCGTCACGCTTCGGTGTTCGTCGTGCCGACCGACACGCCGGGCCTCGACATCGTGCGCGACATCGGCACGATGGCGCACCCCGACGTGGAGTTCGGGCGGCTCGGCAATCACGCCGAGCTCGTGTTCCGCGATCTGTCGTGTTCCGGCCGACCACCTGATCGGACAACCCGGCGACGGGTTCGTGCTCGCGCAACAGCGGCTCGGCGGCGGACGCATCCATCACGCGATGCGCTGGCTCGGCCAAGCGCAACGGTCGCTCGACATCATGTGCGAGCGGGCGGTCTCCCGAACATCGC
This sequence comes from uncultured Solirubrobacterales bacterium, assembly GCA_963813115.1. Taxonomy (GTDB): domain Bacteria; phylum Actinomycetota; class Thermoleophilia; order Solirubrobacterales; family Solirubrobacteraceae; genus Palsa-744. The sequence continues at coordinate 912,387 of CAWEXS010000001.1, read as the reverse complement.
ACGGCAAGGTGTTGGGCGCCCATCAGATGGTGCAGGACTACGTGGCGCTGTCGCACATGGAGATCCAGGCGGCACGACTCCTCACGTTCAACACCGCGTGGAAGGTCGACAAGTTCGGCGCGGCGGCCGTGCGGGCCGATCTCGGAATGGTCAAGGCGCACGTGTCGAAGGTCGTGCTCGCCGTGCTCGATCGCACGATTCAGGTGTGCGGCGCGCTCGGTTACTCGAGCGACCTGCCGGTGGAGTCGTGGTACCGCAGCACCCGTTTCGGTCCGATCGGCGACGGCCCCGACGAGCTGCACAAGTCGGTGCTCGCCCGCACGTTGCTGAAGAGACTACAAACCAGTCGATGGTTGGCCGAGCGAGCACATCCCGAGCCGGGTTCCGGCGGCCGAGGCGAAGTGGGCGAGAGTTGCGGGAGCTCGCCGGCGTTGCGGAGTCCCGGACCTGACGCGATGAACATCGAGCCGCTGCAGCGATTCTTCGACGAGGCGTTCGGGACAACCGCGGCGCTGACGGTGACGCCGGTGGTCGGCGGCGGTTCGTGCGAGGCGTTCGCGATCGATCGGGGCGATGACCGCTGGATCCTGCGGCGGGCGCCGCGTCACGTCAACGTGGCGAGCGCGCACGACGTGCTGCGCGAGTACAGGATCCTCGACGCGATCAAGGACGAACCGGTCTCGATCGCGCGTCCCGTCCTCTCGTGTGACGACCCGAGCGTGTTCGGCGCACCGTTCTTCGTCATGGAACGTATCGACGGATCGGCGATCCTGACTCACGTCCCCGAGCAGTGGGCGCGGCACCCGGAATTGCACGGCCGCGCGCTGGAGGAGCTCGTCGACGCGCTCGCCGCGATCCATGCCGTCGATTGGCGCGGACTCGGCCTCGGGGATCTTGCCCACGACGGCGAGTATCTCCCGCACCAGATCACGCGTTGGCTCGCGCAACTCGCGTCGTACGAGAGCCGCGAGCTTCCGTCGGCGATCCGAGTCGCGGAATGGCTCGAGCACCACCGGCCTCCGGATCAACCGAGTGCGCTGTTTCACGGCGACTACAAGCTCGACAACGTGCTCTTCGCGCCCGAGTCGCCGCCGAGAATCGCCGCGGTCGTCGATTGGGAAATGGCCGGAATCGGCGATCCGCTCGTCGACCTCGCGTGGGCGCTGATCTTTCACCCGGGGCCGAGCGGCACGATCCATCTGGGGTGACCAAGGAACCCAAGTTCGCGATCGAAGCGCTTCCCGATCGGCGACAACTCATCGAGCGGTACGCGCAGAAGTCGGGACGCGACACGGCGTGCGATCGGTTGGTACGACGTGTTCGCGCGATGGAAACTCGCAATCGCGCTCGAGGGCAGCTACGCCAAGTTCCTGCGCGGGCCATCCGACAAGCCGATCCACGAGTTCTTCGGGATGCAGGCCGACCTGTTGCTCGAGAGTGCCGAGCACATCATCGAACACGGGGCCACACCATGAGCGGATCGAGCGGAACGACGATGCGCGCGTGGCAGGTGAACGGAGCCGGCGAACCGATCGATGTGCTGCACTCCGTGGAGGTCGACGTACCCGAACCCGGTCCGGGCCAGATCCGAGTTCGGGTCACGGCGGCGGGTATCGGGTTGCCCGACGTGCTGATGTGCCGCGGCACCTACCCGCTCACCCCGCCCCTGCCGTTTACGCCCGGACAGGAAGCGACGGGCGTCGTCACCGCAGTCGGCGACGGCGTCGCACGCGAGATCGGTAGCCGCGTCATGTTCGTGAGCGCGTTCTACGAACGGCCACGGTTCCTTCGCCGACGAATGCCTGACCCTCTCGTCCACCGCATTTCCGGTGCCCGACGGCCTGACCGATGCCGAAGCCGCCGGGTTTTGGATCCCACACCTCACCGCGTGGACCGGGCTCGTCGACCGCGGGCACCTCGCCGCACGGTGAATGGCTCGCCGTGCTCGGCGCCGCGGGCGGCAGCGGGATCGCGGCCGTGCAACTCGGACGCGCGCTCGGCGGCGCGGGTCATTGCCGTGGTCGGCGACGAGGAGCGCGCCGACTTCTGCCTCGAGCTCGGCGCGGAAATCGCCATCAACCACCGGGACGGGCCACTCGCTCCTGCGTTGCGCGACGCCACCGACGGCCAGGGCGTCGACGTGATCTACGACCCGGTCGGCGCCGAGATGGCCGAAGACGCATTCCGGGCGCTCGCACGCAACGGCCGTCACCTTCTGGTTGGTTTCGCCGGCGGGACGATGGCCGACGCTCGCGGCGCACGACCTCGTCGTCGGCCAACCGCTCGCTGGTTGGCGTGTTCGCCGGCGGTCAGATCGCCGGCCGAGCTCGACGAGATCCACCTCGGTCTGTCACGTCTCATCGCAAGCGGGCGCCCTGCGGAACGCGGTAACGGCGATGCCGACGTACGACGAGCTCCCGCACGCGCTGCAGCGACTCGCAGACCGCAAGGTTGTCGGCAAACTCGTGATGGTCCCATGAGTCGCCAAGCCGACTTCGACCTCGACGCGGACGAGATCGTCAGCGCGGCAGTCGAGATCTTTCGCGAGTCGGGTCTCGACGCCGTGAGCATGCGCAGCGTCGCGTCCCGGCTCGGCGTCTCACCCGTCCCGCTGTACAGCCGGATCGGCAACAAGGATGCGCTCGTGGACGCAATCGCCGATCGCCTCTTCGCGAACCTCGCGCCCGCGCGCGTCGACGACGAGACCTGGGATTGCTACGCCACCCGCTGGGCCGACCGCGTTGCGATCGCAGCTCGCGTCGGCGAAGGAGAGTCGACTCATCCTCTCGTTCGGACGCGAGGGATTCGTGGAGGCGTCGCGGCCGCTGGTCGACGCGATGCGGCACGACGGCTTCCGCGCCGACGCCGCCGTGCAAGCGTGTCGATTGCTGATGTGGGCGACCGTTGGTTTCGTCGCGGTCGAGTCGGAGTGCCCGGCCACCGAGCCGGCCGAAACGAGTCCGACCCGGAGGCGACGCGGGCGGCGTCGACGCCGCGGAAGCCAACGCGTTGTTCGACATCCACATCCGACACCTCATCGACGGCATCACTCGAGACATCGCGGCCGAGCACGCGACATCTGTCGCCGACGGCCACGAGACCAACAAGGTGCGCATCGATGACGATCCCGAGCTTCAATGCGACCGACAAGATCGTGGTTGTCACCGGAGCCAGCAAGGGCTTGGGCGGGCGATGGCGCTGGGGTTCGCCGAGGCCGGCGCCGACGTGGTGGTCGCGAGTCGAAGATCGAGGCGTGTGAGATCGTCGCCGACGAGATCCGAGCGCTCGGACGGCGCGCGCTGCCGTTGCGATGTCACGTGGGCGACTGGGACGAGTGCGCCGCGCTCATCGACGCGACGATCGCCGAGTTCGGCGGCATCGACGTGCTCGTCAACAACGCGGGCATCGCTCCGGTTCCGCCATCGCTGCTCGACGTGACATCCGAGCTGTTCGACAAGACGATCGCCGTCAACCTCAAGGGTCCGCTGCGACTGACCGCGCTCGCGGCCGAGCACATGACCGAGGGTGGCGCGATCATCAACATCAGCTCGAAGGCATCGCTGCACGCGCTGCCGTTCACCGTCGTCTACGCCGCGGCGAAAGCCGGGCTCAACGCGCTCACCAAAGCGGCCGCCGCGGAATACGGACCGCGAGGGATCCGCGTCAACGCCATCGTCTGCGGCACGTTCCACACCGACAGTTTCGATCAGGGAATGCCACTCGAGATGCAGGACGAGATCGCGGCCAACGTCAGCCTGCGTCGCATCGCATCCGCCGACGAGATCGTCGGAACCGCGCTCTTTCTCGCCAGCGAAGCGTCGTCGTACCTCTCCGGCGAACTGCTCGTGCTCGACGGCGGCTAAACCGCGGTCGAACACCCGCTGTGAGCTGCGGTAATCACGTAGCCCACGGAACGAGTCTCAGCGCCACCGGCTCGCACTGTCGACCCGCGCTCGCCTCCCGCGACTGCCGTGGGGCATGCTGAAGCCATGACCTTTGCGCCAAACGGAACCGTCGAGGCGTTGGCCGAGCGTGTCCGTGTAGCGCTCGAATCTGCCGACATCTCGCAGTTCGGAGAGCTGCTCGACCCGAACGTTCGGTGGGGCGCGCCCGACGACCCGACCCCGTCGTGTCAATCTCGAAGCGACGTGCTTGCCTGGTACGGACGCGGCCGAGCCGCGGGCCGGCGTGCACGCGTCGTGGATTTGCAGGTGCGCGGCGACAGAATCCTGGTGCAGCTCAGTGTCTCCGAGCGGTCCGCGGCTGGCGCTCCGCCGGTCGAACACGACCGATGGCAAATACTGACCTGCGCCCACGGGCGGGTCGTCGACATCCGCGGTTTCGAGACACGCGAGGAAGCGTTCGCTCGGATTGCCCCGACGCGCTAGCCGGCGATGGCTCGGCCGCGCGACGGAGCCGACGACGGTGCACTGCTCGCTCTTCCACGCGATCGCGGCACATGATGCCCCCGACATTGCGCGACGGTTGGACGCATCGCGCGATCTTGCGATCTGTCCGATCGGTACCGGGGCGAGCCGCCAAGATGCGCAGACGTACTTCCTCGCGGCGATTCATCACTACGTGTACACCGGCGACACGGCCTTGCATATCGCGGCTGCCGCGTACCAACGAGAACTCGCCGAGTCGCTCGTCACCAGAGGCGCCGACGTTCGCGAACGCTTGGTGTCCTCGGCCCGCAACGGGATCGTGGCCAACCTGCGCTCGGAAGTCGGGGAAGCCCACAAGCAGACCGACCAGCTGCAACAGACGCTCAGCTCCGAACAGCAGCTCGGCGGCGACCTCTACACGATCGCGGTCCACGGGCTGCTGATCAACCGCAACATCGGGTTGGTCTTCTTGGGGGAACCCTCGGATCGGGTCAACCGGCTGGTGCGCGATGCGGTCACGCAGGCCGGGGGCGAACTGGCGACGGTGGTGGCCGTGCGCGAGCCCCTCGACCTCTCCGGCCTGGCCCGCGATGCCTCGTCGATCCCCGCGGGGGCCCGCTACGGAGCGCTGGAGAGCACCCCGGGATTGGTGCGCCAGTTCGGGTTGCGGATGGGTGTGCAGCTGGTGAGCGGCGGCCAGCTGCTCTCGCGGGTGCGCTCGCGCCTGCTGAGCGCCTTCGACGGTCAGCTCGGCAATCTCGACGGTCTCGTGGTGATGCGCAGCGAGCCGGACAAGCTCGAAGGCGAACAGGCTCAGGCGGTCTCCGAATTCGAGACCGGCCTAATCGCGGGGGTGAGCAAAAAGGAAGTCCCCGCCGTCGGGGTCGAGCTGGGCGCCACCGAACCGTCCCAGATCCCCTGGTACAAGAGCCAGGGGATCTCCAGCGTCGACGATCTCGACTGGCTGGGAGGGCGGGCCGCGCTGACGTTCGCGCTGGCCGGATCACACGGCGCCTACGGCCGCAAGCCGAGCGCGGACGCGCTGCTGCCACGGGCGGGGGGCGGCTCCGGCGAACCCTGAGTGCCGTCGCCTCGGCGAGCAGCTTCGGCGGTGTCTGAAGCGCCGAAACGGCGGTGTCTAAACGGCGGTCTCGATGACGGCACGTCCGCCCGCGTCGCTAGGTTCGGACGGTGCATGCGCTGCCCTTCCTGCTCGCCCTGATCACCGCGGCGATACTCGCTCCGGCCGTGCTGCGGGGGCTCGCCGCGGGCGGGCACCGGCGCCCCAACTACCGCGGGCGCGAGCTGGTCTTCCCGTTCGGCCTGCTCAGCTTGGCGGCGGCGCTACTGGCGCTCGTGCCCCTGACGCTGATCCAGGTGTTGGGCGAGGGCACGGTCTTCCATCCCGAGACCGGCACGATCGCGATCTACGTGCTGGGGGTGGCCGCGCTGGGGCTGATCGATGACGTGTTCGCGGGTGAGTCCAGGGGCTGGCGCGGTCACCTGCAAGCGATCCGGCGCGGGGAGTTCTCGACCGGCGGGCTGAAGGCCGCGGGCTCGCTCGGGCTGGCGCTGTATGCGATGAGCCTCTCGCTGCTGTCGACCGGGCGCTGGCTGCTGGCCACGGGGGTGCTGGTGCTGGCCACCAACCTCTTCAACCTGCTCGACCTGCGTCCGGGGCGCTCGATCAAGGTCTTCGTGCTGCTGGGGGTAGGGCTCGTGATCGGCTGCTCGGGCGGCCTGCGCGCGCTGTGGGCACTCGGCCTGTTCGCCGCCCCCGCGCTCGTGGCCGGCGTGTATGACCTACGCGAACGGGCGATGCTCGGCGACACCGGCGCGAACCTGCTGGGAGCGCTCGCGGGACTCTGGCTGGTGCTCACACTGTCGGACACGGGCCTTGCGATCGCCCTCGGATTGCTTGTGCTGGTAACGATTTACGGAGAGTTCCGCTCGATCTCCGAGCTTGTGGCAAGGACTCCGGGGCTGCGGGAACTAGACTCCTGGGGCAGGCCCTCATGAACGCGAACTTCTCCGACCGCCACGCCGACGCCCCAGCAAAGACCCGGTTCATATTCGTGACCGGCGGCGTCGTCTCCTCGCTCGGCAAGGGAATCGCGGCGGCCTCGATCGGGCGTCTGCTGGTGGCAAGGGGTCTGACTGTGGGTCTGCAGAAGTTCGACCCCTACATCAACGTCGACCCGGGCACGATGTCCCCCTACCAGCACGGTGAGGTGTTCGTGACCGAGGACGGCGCCGAGACGGATCTCGATCTGGGTCACTACGAGCGCTTCACCGACGCGAACACGAGCCGTGCCTCCAACGTGACGGCGGGCGGCATCTACAACACGGTCATCCGTCGCGAGCGCCGCGGGGACTACCTCGGGGGAACCGTCCAGGTCGTCCCGCACATCACCGATGAGATCAAGCAGCGCATCGCCCTGATCGCGGAGTCGACCGACGTGGACTACGTGATCACCGAGATCGGCGGCACGGTCGGCGACATCGAGTCGCTGCCGTTCCTGGAGGCCATTCGTCAGTTCCCGGTCGACGTGGGTCGCCGACGCTGCATGTTCATCCATCTCACGCTCGTGCCCTACATCGGCCACGCGGGGGAGCTGAAGACCAAGCCTACGCAGCACTCGGTCAACGAGCTGCGACGCATCGGGATCGCCCCGGACATGCTGATGTGCCGCTCGGAGGGCTCGCTCTCGCAGGAGATTCGCAAGAAGATCGCATTGTTCGCGAGCCTGCCGGCGGAGGCGATCGTCTCGGCGTGCGACGTGGACAACATCTACAAGGTGCCGCTGACCTTCCGCGAGCAGGGCGTCGACGACTTCATCCTTGAGCACTTCGCGACTCAGGCCCCGGAGCCCGACCTCTCGAGCTGGCAGGAGCCGATCGAGCGCGCCGAGCGCGCGACGGGGACGGTGCGGATCGCGTTGGTGGGCAAGTACGTCCAGCTGGAGGACGCCTATCTCTCGGTCTCAGAGGCCCTGCGCCACGCGGCCTTCTTGCAGGACAGCCGCGTGCAGATCGACTGGATCGACTCCGAGCGGCTGGAGAGCGCCGGTGGCGACTCCGCGAGTGCCGATGACCTCGCGGCGGCCGAGCGACTGGCCAGCGCCGACGGAATCCTGATCCCCGGTGGCTTCGGGGGACGCGGGATCGAGGGCAAGATCCTCGCGGCCCAGGTCGCCCGCGAGCAGCAGATCCCCTACCTGGGGATCTGCCTGGGCATGCACATCGCGGTGGCCGAGTTCGCGCGCAACGTGGCCGGCATGGAGGGCGCGAACTCGACCGAGTTCGACATCGAGACTCCCTATCCGGTGATCGATCTGCTGCCCGAGCAGAAGGAGGTCACCGACCTCGGCGGGACGATGCGCCTCGGGGCCGACCCGATCAAGCTGCACGAAGGCTCGCGGGCTCGCCAGATCTACGACGAAGCGGTGGTCTACGAGCGCCACCGCCATCGTTACGAGGTCAACAACCTGCTGCGCAAACGCCTGCAGAGCGCGGGCCTGCGGATCGCGGGGACCTCCCCCGACGAGCGCCTGGTCGAGGTCGTCGAGATCGACGATCACCCCTTCTTCGTGGCCTCACAGTTCCACCCCGAGTTCAAGTCGCGTCCGGAGCGTCCCGCGCCCCTGTTCCGGGACTTCGTGGCGGCTGCCCTGGAGCGGGCCGGCGAGCGTGACGATCACGCCCAGCGCGGGCAGGGCTCAGAGGGCGACGTGGTTCCGCAGGCCCACGATGCACGTGCCGCAAGCGGCAGGGGCTAGCGCCTCCGAGCGACGTCACCTCGGTGAGCTGTTCGCCGAGCTGTGCCGCATCGAGAGCCCGTCCGGGCGTGAGCGTGCCTGCGCCGAGCGCGTGAGCGCCGAGCTGCGCGCCCTGGGGATCGAGGTGCACGAGGACGGCGCCGCGGCAGCCGCGGGCTCGGACTGCGGGAATCTGCTGGCGCGCATCCCGGCGGCGCCGGCCCGGCTCGGCGAGGAGCCCGCTCACGGCGGCGGTGGGATCCTGTTGTGCGCGCACCTGGACACAGTGCCGCCGACGGCGCCGGTTGACCCGGTACAGGTCGACGGCTATTGGCAGAACGCCAACGACGGGATCCTGGGCGCCGACAACAAGGCCGCGGTGGCGGTGCTGCTGGAGTTCGCCCGCCGCATTAGTCGCGAGGCCCCGCCACTGGACATCGAGCTGCTGTTCACCGTCGGCGAGGAGGTCTCGCTCGCCGGTGCGCGGGCATTCGACGCCGCGTCCCTGCGCAGCGACTTCGGTTACGTCTTCGACCACGCCTCGCCGATCGGGGAGATCGTGCTCTCCTCGCCCAACCACTACCGGGTCGAGGCCTCCTTCAGGGGCGCCGCGGCACACGCGGGGGTCAGACCCGAGCAGGGGCGCAGCGCGATCCTCGCGGCTGCTCACGCGGTGGCGCGGATGCCTCACGGCCGCCTAGATCACGAGACCACGGTCAACGTCGGCACGATCGCCGGTGGCAGCGCCGTCAACGTGGTGGCAGAACATTGCGTACTGCTGGCCGAGGTTCGCAGTCTCAGCGAGCAGCGCGCCGAGACCGTTACGGGCGAGCTGGTGGATCGCCTGCACGAGGCCGCCAATTTGCCGGAGTGCGAGTGCGACGTGGACATCAGCGTGCAGCGCACCTTCAGCGGCTATCGAACCCCGGCGACGGCACCCGCCGTGGTGGCCGCCGAGGCCGCGCTGCGGTCACGGGGCTATGAGCCGCTGCGGATCGCAAGCGGTGGTGCCTCCGACGCCAATGCCCTCCTGGTCCAGGGGTTCACGGCGGTCAACCTGGCCAACGGCACCGAGCGCAACCACGAGCCGGGCGAGCGGGTCGCGGTGGCCGCGCTTGAGGGCATGCTCGACGTCGTGCTCGCGCTGCCCGCGACGGTGGTGGCTCAGTCGCTCGGAACTTCTCGATAGCTTCTCGCTGGAATGCTGAAGCTACGCCGCGCAATCGTGATCGAGGCCCAGCCGGCCGAGGGGCCCGAGCAGGCCCTGCAGACGGTGCTGGTCGATCCCGCGTGGGCGGGGCCCCACGCTCCGGGTGAGCAGCCGCTGCTGCCCGAGCGTCCCAGCGAGCCGCGGGCCGCGATCGCCGACGTGCGGCTCGTGGGCGCCGCCGAGGTCGGGGACGAGCTTGTGATCAACGTCCAGGCCCGCGACCTCGGGCTGGGCTCGGGGGGCTTTGACATCGTTCACGTCAATCTCTCGCGCGGCCTTGAAGCAGAGGGCACGCCCGGCGCGCACGTGATGAAGCTGAACTACACGAGCCTCCAGCACGCGGTGACCCCGGTCGAGGAGGGCGGTCTGCAACTGCCCCTGGAGCGCCCGGTCGCGGTGCTGGCCCTGCACGGTCAGCTGCCCGCGGTGGCCTGGGCCTTCGCACAGCTCGCTCCCGGGCGACGCCTCGGCTTCGTGCAGAGCGAGGGGGGCGCGCTGCCCGGGGGGCACTCACGGGTCGTGCGCTCGCTGCGGGCGCAGGGCCTGCTCGCCGGACATCTGACGTGTGGGGCGGCGTTCGGCGGCGAGCTGGAGGCGATCAGCGTCGCCGGGGCGCTTCACCACGGCATGCACAACCTCGGTTGGGACGCCGCGGTCTGCGGTCCAGGGCCGGGGATCGTGGGCTCGGCTTCGCGCCTCGGCCACGGCGGCATGTGTGCGCTTGACTCGGCGCACACGGCGCTGGCCCTGGGTTGCCCCACCTTGTTGGTGGCCCGCATGTCCTCGGGGGACTCCCGCAGCCGCCACCGCGGCATCAGCCACCACACGCTCACCGTGCTCGACCTGCTCCTGGAGCCGGTGACGGTCGCGCTGCCGGCCGGCATGCGCTCACCGGTGGGCACCGACCTGCGGGCCGGCCTGGGCGCGGGCTTCGGCGCCTCCCCGCCGGCTCGCCCACAGCTGGAGTTGGACATGACGCGCCCCGCGCGGATCACCCGCCACGATTGGCGTCGCGCGCCGGTCGACCTCCCGGCATACGCGGCGAGCGGGCTGCCTACGGACACGATGGGCCGCGGACTGATCGAGGACCCGCTGTTCTTCGGCGCCGCACTCGCGGGCGGGGCTGCCCTGGCCGATCTGCCGGTGGGCGCACAGGTCAGCGAGGATGGGGCCGGAGAAGCCGCCTGAACGACCGGTTGCAGGCCAAGGAGCGTTGGCGCTCGGCGCGAAGCAGGCTATGTGACTACTCCCACCGCCGTTGTACACAGCCCGAGCGAGATCGAGCGCCTGACCCTGGACTTCCTGGCCTACCTGGAGCTGGAGCGGGGCCTCTCGCGCAACACCCTCGATGCCTACAGGTCAGACTTGCTGCAACTGGCCGACTTCCTGCGTCGCCGGGAGCTGAAGGTGCTGGACACGCGCCACGGAGATCTCGCCGCATTCCTCTCCGAGCTGGCCGAGGGCACCGAGAGCCGCCCGCCGGTGGCGGCGGCGACCCTGCAACGCAAGGCGGCCTGTCTGCGCTCCTTCTACCGGCATCTGCGTCGCGAGGGGGTGCTGGAGCACGATCCGACGGCCGATCTGCGCGGCCCCCGCAAGACCCAGCGACTGCCGCAGGTGCTCTCCCGCGATGAGATCGCAAGGCTGCTGGGCGAGCCCAAGGGAACCGAGCCCCGCGCACTGCGCGACCGCGCGCTGCTGGAGGTCATGTACGCGTGTGGGCTGAGGGCCTCCGAGGCGATCGGGCTGGAGCTGGCTGACTTCGATCTGGAGGAGGGTGTGCTCAGGGCGCGCGGCAAGGGCTCCAAGGAGCGCCTGGTCCCGATCGGCAGTCAGGCGGTGGGCGCGCTGCGCGCCTACCTCGGCCGGGGACGTCCGCTGCTGGTGGGCCTCGGCGTGGAGCAGCATCTGTTCGTGAATCGCCGCGGCACCGGTCTCACCCGCCAGGGCCTCTACAAAATCATCCAGGGTCACGCGCGCGGCGCGGGCCTGGAGGACCGCATGAGCCCCCACACGCTGCGCCACACATTCGCCACGCATCTGCTCGCCGGGGGCTGTGACCTGCGCTCGCTGCAAGAGATGCTGGGTCACGCCGATCTGGCGACCACCCAGATCTACACCCACCTCTCGGCCGAGCGGCTCAAGGACGCGTACTTCAGCGCGCATCCGCGCGCGTCGCGTTGATGTAGACATCCACGCATGAACGGGTTCGGGGGGCGCCGCGCGCTGGTGCTGGTGATCGACGCTTGTGGCGTGGGCGCGCTGCCGGACGCCGCGCTGTACGGCGACGAGGCCACCAACACGCTCGCGCACGTCGCGGCGGCGGTGGGCGGCCTAGAGCTGCCGACCCTGGCGACGCTCGGGCTGGGCTCGATCACCCCGATCGAGGGGCTCGCGCCCGCGGTTTCCCCGGCGATCCACGGGCGCCTGCACCCCCTGGGTCCGGGCAAGGACTCGACGGTCGGGCACTGGGAGCTGATGGGGGTGGTGCTGGACTCGCCGATGCCGAGCTACCCCGAGGGTTGTCCACCGGCGGTGCTTGAGCGCCTCACCGCGGCGATGGGTCGGCGGGTGATCGGCAACGGCCCCTACAACGGGATCGCCGCGATCGAGCGCTTTGGCGCGGAACACCTGGCCGCGGGGGATCTGATTCTCTACACCTCCCAGGACTCGGTGCTGCAGCTGGCGGCGCACGTCGACCGGGTGAGCCCCGAGCAGCTGTATGAGGCCTGCGAAGCGGCGCGGACGGCGATGCAGGGTCAGGACGGCGTGGGGCGCGTGATCGCGCGTCCCTTCACGGGGGAGGAGGGCGCATTCCGGCGCACCGAGGGCAGGCGGGACTTCGCGCTGTGCCCCCCGGGACGGAGCTATCTGGAGGAGATCCGCGCGGCCGGGGTGGCGGTGCACGCGGTCGGCAAGGTCTCAGACCTCTTCGCGGGGGTCGGGATCGACGAATCACACCCCGGGGCCACCAACTCACGCGCCCTGGTCGCCGCGGGCGCCCTGCTGGAAGAACTCCCACAAGGGCTGATCTTCGTGAACCTGATCGAGACCGACCAGGTTTACGGGCACCGCAAGGACGTGCACGGGTTTCACCGGGCCCTACAAGAGATCGACTTTGAGGTGGGCCGCCGGCTGGCGGCGCTGGGCCCCGACGATTTGCTGATCGTGACGGCCGACCACGGCGTGGACCCGAGTCACCCGCTCACCGACCACACCCGCGAGTACGCCCCGCTACTGGCGGTAAGCGGCGCGATGCTCGAACGCCGCGGTGGCCCGCCGGGCTCCGGGCAGACATCCGGCGAGGCGCCCTGGGCGGGGGGACCCCGCCATGACGGGCCGCTGGCCGACGTGGGCGCGACGGTGCTGCGCTGGCTTACCGGACGCGCCGCCGACGGGCTCCCGGGCGAGTCCTTCATAAGCTAGGCGACAGGATGCCCGAGCTACCCGAGGTCGAGACGATCAGGCGCCAGCTGGCGCCGCTGGTGGAAGGTCGCAGGATCAAGCGCGTGGAGATCCTCGACCGACGCTGGTGTGACCCGCTGGAGCCCGGCGAGCTGGCCGACGCGCTCTCGGGCCGGCGGATCGAAAGCCTGGGGCGACGAGGCAAGTACCTGATCTGGAGTCTCCGCGGCGACGTGCACCTGGTCCAGCATCTGCGCATGACCGGGGCCGTGCTGTGCGAGCCCGAGCCCGAGCCGACCCATGTGCGGGTGCGCATCCAGTTGAGCCCGGCTCGCCGTCTGGTGATCGTCGACCCGCGCCGCTTCGGGACCGGTCAGCTGCTGCTCGGCGGCGAGGCCCTGGACGCGTTCTTTGCCGGGCGCCTGGGCTTGGAGCCGTTCGACGAGCTGTTCACACCCGAGCACCTGCGGGCACAGGCGCGCGGGCGGAGTGCCCCGATCAAGGCGTTTTTGCTGGACCAGCGCCGGATCGCGGGGGTCGGCAACATTTACGCCGACGAGGCCCTCTTTCGGGCGGGCATCCATCCCCTGCGAGCGGCCGGGGCGCTCTCGGCGGACCAGCACGCACGCCTGCGCGAGGCGGTGATCGCGGCTCTCAACGACGGCATCGCGGCCAAGGGCGCCACGATCGACGACTTCCGTCACGTCGACGGGGTGCGGGGGTCCTTCCAGAACCAGTTCCTGGTGCATCGCCGTGAGGGCGAGCCCTGTGGGACCTGCGGCACCACGATCGTGAAGATGGTGACCGCGGGCCGGGGCACCTACGTGTGCGAGACCTGCCAGCCACGGCCGCGGCGGCCGCGGCGAACGTAGCAAGCAGCGGAGAGGTTGCAGCCCAGCAGGGAGGCTGCGAGGGACAGGTTGGCGAGGGACAGGTAGGTCGGGCGGGGCGGCTCAGGCGGCCAGCAGCTCGTCCAGGCGCCCGCTCTCGGCGGCGGTGACGGTTTCGTAGAAGCCCCCCACGAGCTTGCCGCCAACGACCACCTGGGGGAAGGTCATCATCCCGGTCTTGCCCACCAGCTCCATGCGCCCCTCGGGGTCGCGGGAGAGGTTGATCTCCTCGAAGTCCAGGCCCCGGGACTTCAGTAGGCCCTTCACGCGCGAGCAGAAAGCACAGGGCTCGGTCGTATACACCGTGATCTGACTCATTACTTCATAAAGTATAGCAAGGTGCCCCGGGCCAAGCTCCGCGTCCCGGGGCACCCGCTAACCGTGACCCCCCGCAGGGGCCGGCGCACAAGGAGGACGGGTGCGCCGGCGGGGTCTATCGGTGGCTGGCGCCCTCGGTTGCAGGGACTCCGGGGCGCCAGCCTGCCAGACTCAATCTGTGGGGATGAGTCCAGCGGCGCTTGAGAATACAGATGAATAGAACTTAGGTGCCGCATCATCTAAGTCGTAGACTTGGCGATGCGTCACATGCGATGTTCCTCAGATGCCGCCCGAAGGTTCAGCGGACCCTGCACTCGGCGCCGCTGTTCGACGCCTGAGACAGCAGGCCGGCCTTAGCCAAGAAGAGCTTGCCAGCCGCGCGGACACGACGATGGCCACGCTTGGGCGCATCGAGCGCAGCGAACGAAATGCCACCTGGTCCACCGTCAAGGGGATCGCCAAGGCGCTGGACGTCAGTCTCGTCGAGCTGGCCACGGCCATCGAAGACACGCATCAGCACTAGCCGCCGGGGCCACGCCGCGCAGGACTGCTCCCGCCGTGGGCGGTCCTACACTCGGCTTTGATGGCGGGACCGGTCAAGACCGAGGCGGTGGTGTTGCGCTCCATGCGCTATGGGGAGGCGGACAGGATTCTGCAGCTCTACACGCCCCAGCGCGGGCGGGTGAGCGCGATCGCAAAGGGCGTGCGGCGCGCGCGCAGCCGCTTCGGGGGTCGCCTGGAGCCGTTCTTCCGCCTCCGCGTTGACCTACACGAAGGACGGGGCGAGCTACTGACGGTCACCGGCGCGCACACGGTCGACGGCTACGCCCACCTGCGTACCGATGCCGCCGCCTTGGACGCGGCGGCGCGGGCCTGCGACGCGGTGGGGCGACTGTTCGAGACCTCCGAGCCCCACCCGGGGGTGTTCAACCTGCTGTGCCGCAAGCTCACGTTGCTCGACCAGCATGCGGCGCGCGGCGAGGAGTCCTCCGATCCGGCGGGAAGCGGCGAGTCCTCCGATCCGCCGCCCGCCGCGACCGCGAGCCCGTTCAGCCGTGCCGCAGCGCTGGCCTTCCGTTTGAAGCTGCTGCTGGCCGCCGGTCTGGCGCCGCAGCTCGGATCGTGCGCGGGCTGCGGCGAGCGCGAGCACCTGGTGGGTTTCTCCGGTGCCGCCGGGGGAGTGGTGTGCGGCGCCTGTGAGGCATCTTCGTTCACGCTCGGCCTGGAGGCCTACGGCTTCATGACCGAGGCCCTGGGACGCTCGCTCAGCGACGTTCCCGAGGTGGGAGCCCAGGCGCTGGGGCAGGTCGAGCGGGCGATCTCCGAAACCCTTGAGCACCACGCCCACCTGCGCCTGATGCCGGCGACGGCCCGCGTGGGCTGACCGGCCAAAGGCTCCAAAAGGGGTCCACAAGACGCCCATAGGGGGCCCAAGCACCGGCCGCACGCCGTGACGGCCCCGGTCGCTGCCACAATCGAGTGATGAGCGTCGCCAGTGCAACGGACCAGGTGGCAGCAGCGTTCGCCGAGCGTCGGCGGGAGCTTGAGGCCGCGCGGCTCTCCCCGCTCGCCGCGCGCTCCTATCCCGCGGTGCGTGCCCGCGCGGAGGCCGACTGTGCGCTGCGCACCCCGTTTCAGCGCGACCGCGACCGGATCGTGCACTGCAAGGCCTTTCGTCGGCTGACCCACAAGACGCAGGTGTTCGTGGCCCCGCGTGGGGATCACTATCGAACCCGTCTCACCCACACCCTGGAGGTCACCACGATCTCGCGCACGGTCGCTCGGGCGCTCAGCCTCAACGAGGATCTGGTGGAGGCGATCGGGGTGGGACACGACCTCGGGCACCCGCCCTTCGGGCACATCGGCGAGGAGATCCTCGATCGCTGTCTGCGCGAGCGCTTTGGGCGGGGCTTTCGCCACTATGAGCACTCGCTGCGAGTGGTCGACCATCTGGAGCGCGAGGGGCTCGGGCTGAACCTCACCGAGCAGGTCCGCGACGGCATCCTCTGCCATTCGAGCCGTGCCCCGCTCCCCGGCACGCTCGAGGGTCGGATCGTGCGGGTGATCGACCGGGTGGCGTACATCAACCACGACATCGACGATGCGGTTAGAGCGGGGCTGCTGCGCGAGCGGGACCTGCCCGCGGAGCCGATCGCGGTGCTGGGCCAGAGCGGGTCTGAGCGCATCGACACGCTCGTGCACGACATGGTGGAGCACTCCGAGCGCGCGGGGGACATCGTGCAGGGGCCACAGGCGGGACCGGCGATGAGCGCGCTGCGCGACTTCATGTTCGAGCACGTCTACCTGGGCCCCGCGGTGCGCACCGAGCACGAGCGGATCGCGAACGTGGTGCGCAGGCTGTTCGAACACTACGTTGAGCACCCCGAGCTGTTGCCCTCCCCCGAGGGAACGGGCGCCGGGGTCGGCGGCGGCAGCGATGCAGGCCAGGATGTCGACCTGGCTCAGCTGGTGACCGACTATCTGGCGGGCATGACCGACCGCTACTGCATCCGGGAGTACACCGACCTACAGGTTCCCCGCGCGTTTGCCCGTTGACTCGCGCCGCAGTCCAGATGCGCGAACGGCTCGGAGTCCAGATGCGCGAACGGCTCGGAGTCCAGATGCGCGAACGGCTCGGAGTCCAGATGCGCGAAGGGCTCGGAGTCCAGGCGCGCGAAGGGCTAGCGTAGGGTAGGCACGATGGCCCTGTACACAAGTCAGACCCGGGATCGCGTGCGCGACGCGGTTGATTTCGTCGAGCTGGTCTCGGCCCGCACCGAGCTGCGCCGGGCGGGCCCCGCCCGCTATGAGGGCCTCTGCCCGTTCCACGACGAGCGCACGCCCTCGTTCGGGATCGATCCGACCCAGAAGGTCTACCACTGCTTCGGCTGCCAGGCCTCGGGTGACGTGTTCACCTTCGTTCAGGAGACCGAAGGCGTGGACTTCAAGGAAGCGCTGGAGCTGCTGGGTGAACGCTACGGCGTCGAGCTGGAGCTGGAGCAGGAGGACCCCCGCGAGGCCGAGCGTCGTCGCCGCCGCGCGCGCCTGCTGGAGCTGCTGGGGCGCACGGCGACCTACTACGAGCGCTACCTGTGGGAGGCCAAGGAGGCCGAACGGGCGCGCGAGTACCTCAAGGGTCGTGGCCTGGGCGAGGAGGCGCTGCGGCGTTTTCGCGTGGGCTACGCGCCGAGCGCCTGGGATCGGGTACTGCTCGCCTCCCGGCGCGGAGGGTTCTCGGTACAGGAGCTGTACGACACGGGCCTCGCCCAGCGCTCCAAGCAGAACGGGCAGCCCTATGACCGTTTCCGCGGGCGCATCATGTTTCCGCTGGCCGACGTGCGCGGTCGCGTGTTGGGTTTCGGTGCGCGCGCGATGCGCGAGGATCAGCGCCCGAAGTACCTGAACACCTCCGACAACGACGTCTACCACAAGGGCCTGCACCTCTACGGCTCGGACGTCGCCCGCGCGCACGCGGCGCGGGCCGGGCAGGTGATTCTGTGCGAGGGCTACACCGACGTGATCGCGCTGCATCAGGCGGGACTTTCAAACGCGGTAGGACTGATGGGCACGGCCCTCACCGACGAGCAGGTCGGGGAGCTGGCACGACTGGCCTCGACGGTGCTGCTGGCCCTCGACGCCGACAGCGCGGGCCAGGAGGCGATGCTACGCGCCTCGGCGCTGGCGGCGAAGCGCAAGCTGGAGCTGCGGGTCGTGAGCCTGCCCGCGGGCATGGACCCGGCGGACCTCGTGCACCGCGACGGCGCCGAGGCGATGAGCGCGCTGGCGGAGAAGTCGGTGGCGTTCGTGCGCTTCAGGGTGGAGCGCGTCCTCGCGGGCGGCGACGACGGCAGCCCCGAGGGGCGCGACCGCATGATCGACCAGCTGCGACCGGTGTTCGCGATGCTGCCCCCGAGCGCGATGCGAATGGATCTCACGCGACTGGTGTCGGGACGCCTGGACCTGCCGGAAAGCCTGGCCGAGACGCTGTTGGCGGCCTCGGGGGCGAGTGTGGAGAACCCCGGCCGGGGGCCGGCTGACGCTGCGGAAGGCAGGGCGCGGGGCGCCGAGGAGGAGCTGCCCAGCGGGGCACGGTCCAGCTCACAGCGGGCCACCACGATGCTCTCGCGCCGGGAGGAGACCGAGCGGGCGTTCCTCGCGCTGTGCATCGCCGCGCCCCCTGAGGGAGCGCTGGCGTTGGAGACACTGGATCTCGCGGGCCACTTCACCGGCGACGTGTTGCGCCGGGTGGCCCAGCACCTGCATGACGGCAATCTGGCGGAGCCGATGAGCGGCCTTCCGCCGGAGGATCCCGAGCTGGCCAGAGTCCTGGGGGAGCTGGTCGTGCAGGCGGGCCGCGAGTCCTCCCAACCGGCGATGCTGGAGGTGCAGCGCATGCAACTGGAGCTGGCGCGCATCGACCGCCAGATCCAGGAGGCCAGGGCGCGCGGCGAGGGTGACGTCAACGAGCTGGCCATGCGCCGGGGCGAGGTCAAGCTCAAATTCGACCGCGCCTACGAGCGCGTGCTGCAGGAGACCGGCCCCTGAGAGACCCTCTGGGGACGGCCCGCGAGGCGTCTGTGCTCTAATCCCGTTTGCTCGATCTGGGGTAGCTCAATTGGCAGAGCATTCGGCTGTTAACCGAAGGGTTGTGGGTTCGAGTCCCACCCCCAGAGCTTCGTTACCGGCAAGGCGCTCCACGAGCCGCGCCGCGCGGGCGGGTGGATCGTTTGCCTGCACCCAGCTCGCAAGCTCGCGCGCACGACCCCGGATCGCGGTATCGGAGAGAGCGCGCTGTACCGCCAGGCGCAGCGGACGGGGCGCGATGAAGCTCCTGGGGATCCTGACCCCGGCTCCGGCCCAGTCCACGCGGGCGGCGTTCTCGTTCATGTCGCCCACCGCCGGGCAGGCGACCACAGCACAGCCGCTTGCGAGGGCGCGCGCAAGCGTGCCGTGCCCGGCATGGCAGACCACCGCGTCGCAGTGGGGCATGACGCGCGAGTAGGACACCCAGTCCACCAGGCGGGTATTGGCGGGCACCGGCAGGGGTCGCGAGGGCAGTCGGCGGTTCCAGGTCGCGATCACCCGTACGGGAGCGTCGGCGAGCCCCCGCAGCGCGGCGCGGAGCATCGTGTGGTCGGGATCCTGGGAGGTCGAGGGGGCGACCAGCACGAGCGGCTCGCGGCCGGGGGGCAGCTCGACGTCCAGGGCCGGCGGCTCCCACATCAGAGGTCCCACGACGTGCACGTGCGCGGGCCAGGTGCGGGGGTACTCGAGCTGGGGGAAGCTCCCGACGAGCGCGAGGCTGCGACTGGTGCCGCCGTGCAGATGGGGGGTAGGGGGCAGCCCGACCTGCTCGCGGGTGTGGTTGAGCTGGGAGCGACCCAGCTCAAGGCCGTTGTTGACCGGCCCGTGCGCGCGCCGCCAGAAGGCTCGCCCCAGGGCGGTGCGCGGCACCCGCGCCCCGAGCGAGTAGATCGGGAAGCCCGGCTCGCTCTCGGGAAAGACGTGGGGGATGAGCGTGGCCAGCGGCACCCCGGCCAGCTCGGCCGCGAGCGCGGGAGCCAGGGTGAGAATGTCCGACACCACGGCGTGGGGTTTCAGCTCGCGCACCAGCGGCAGCGTGTCGCGCGTGGCGTAGATCACGGCCTCGTAGAAGTCGAGGGGCTCGGCGCCGTTGGGGAACACGCTGTACTCGGGCGCGGGTGCGAACGTGAGTCCCTCGGCCTCCACGGGCTTGCGCCAGCGCTCCCAGGTCTGGAGGGTCACCTCGTGGCCGCGGGCGGCGAGCCCACGGCCGAGGGCGATCATGGGGAAGGCGTGGCCGGGGTCGCCGAAGGCCCCCAGCAGAATCCGCCGCGGGGTCATCGGGCGCCCGGCAAAGCCCGCCGTGGGGTCATCGGGCCCCGGTAAGCCCGCTGTGGTCATCTCGTTCGGCGAATCGGACGGCGAGTCGGCACCAGGGTCAGGCGGCCAGCTCGGCGATCAGCCGCAGCTGCTCCAGGCGCTCCTGGAAGGTGAAGGCGATCGGGGTGATCCCGAGGGTGCCCACGCCCGCGTCGCGGTAGACCGCCAGGCGCTCGCGCACGACGTCCTTGGGCCCGCAGATCGAAACGGTGTCGATCAGCTTGTCGGGGATCGCCGCCATCGCCTCCTCGCGCTTGCCTTCGAGGTAGAAGTCCTGGATCGTCTTGGCCTCGGCCTCATACCCGTAGCGCTGCACGAGCTGGTTGTAGAAGTTCTGTTTGCGCGAGCCCATGCCGCCGATGTAGAGCGCGATGAACGGTCGCATCGCATCGCGCGCGCCCTGGAGATCTTCGGTCACCATCACGTTCACGGTGGGCGCGATGTCAAAGCCCTCAAGGGTGCGCCCGGAGCGGGCGGCGCCCTCCTCCAGCAGCGGCCTCAGCTCCGAGACGTGCTCCGGGGAGAACAGGGTGGGGATCCAGCCTTCGGCGATCTCTCCCGCCAGCGCGGTGTTCTTGGGGCCGATCGCGGCGAGATAGATCGGGATGCGCTCCTGCACCGGGGCGATCGTGAGCTTCAGGGCCTTGCCGGGGCCGTCGGGGAGCGGCAGTTCCAGGGTCTCGCCCTTGTATTCGACGCGTTCGCGGGCGAGTGCCATGCGCACGACCTCGACGTACTCGCGGGTGCGCTGTAGCTGCTGGCCAAAGCGCTGCCCGTGCCAGCCCTCGGCGACCTGCGGGCCGGAGGAGCCGATCCCGAGGATCATGCGCCCGTTGGAGAGCTGGTCGATGGTGGCGGCCGTCATCGCGGTCATCGCCGCCGAGCGTCCGGGCATCTGAAAGATCCCGGAGCCCAGCCGGATCTTCGTGGTCTGGCCCGCGAGCCAGGCCAGCACGGTGGCCGTGTCGGAGCCGTAGGCCTCGGCGGCCCACACCGAGTCATAGCCCAGGCGCTCGGCCTCCTGGACGAGTGCGAGCTGATCCTGCGAGGTGAGGCCGAGGCCCCAGTAGCCGATGTGCACGCCGAGCTTCATTCGCGTCTCCTTGTCAGTGAACGTGGGCCTCAGGCTACAGCGAGTCGCCGGGACGGACGAACATCATCTCGGGGACCACGCAGGCGGGCGAGACACGGAGCAGGTAGCGCACGGCCTCGGCGATGTCCTGGGGCTGGATCATGTCCTCGGCCTTGACGGACTCCTTCACGAAGTCGGTCATGGGGGTGTCGACGAACGCGGGGCAGAGGGCCGTGGACTTGATCCCCTGGGAGCCCAGCTCCTTGTTCATCGCTTCGGTCCAACCGACCACGCCGTGCTTGGTGGCGGAGTACACCGAGAGCCAGGCCTCGCCGCGCTTGCCGGAGATCGAGGAGGTGTTGACCACGAGCGCATTTGAGTGCTCGGCCCCGGCGGCCTGGAGCATGGGCAGACACTCGCGGTAGAACAGCACGATCGAGCGCAGGTTGATGTCGAGCTGCATGTCCAGGCGCTTGGTGATGATGTCTCCCACGGGCGCCCCGATGCCGACGCCGGCGTTGTTGACGAGCACGTCCAGGCGCCCGTGACGCTCGCGGTGCTCGGAGACGACCTTCGCGATCTGGGCCTCGTCGCCGACATCGGCCGCGATCCCGTGCACGTCCAGACCGGCCGCGGTCAGCTGCTCGACGGCGCCCTGTAGCTTCTCGGCCCGCCGCGCGGCCATGGTGACAGCGAATCCTTCCTCGCCGAGCATGCGCGCAATCGCCAGCCCGATGCCGCTCGAAGCCCCCGTGACAATTGCTGCTCGCTGCGCCATCTGCCGCTCCCTCTGGTCGTGAACCGGCCCCAATCAAACCATCCGCGACCATCGTTCGCATTCTCGGGAGCCCCGCGGTGCGGCATCGACGCGAATCGCTGGTAGCTTCTCCCGATCGCGCGCTCGCGCGCGAGGCGGGCCCGTAGCTCAGTTGGTTAGAGCTGTCGACTCATAATCGATAGGTCGCTGGTTCGAGTCCAGCCGGGCCCACTTGGCTTCCGCAAGCCGTTTTCTGCGTAGGCCATCTATGCCTAATCGAATCGCGGAGGAACGGGGATTGATTCCCCCGTGAGACGTTGCCGACCCAACGGGCGCGCTCATCGCGTGGTAACGCTTTGTCGGCGGAACACCACGAGGCGGCCATGTCCGCCGCGCAGTAGCCGACAATGACGCCGTGCCTCGTCTGGCTACTTTCTACGGAATCGTCATCTGGATGTACCGGCCCGATCATCCTCCCCCGCACTTCCACGCTCAGTACGGCGAGGAGGCCGCTCAAATCGAGCTCGCCACACTGCGAATCCTCAATGGGTCACTTCCACCGCGTGCGCTACGGCTCGTTCGGGCGTGGGCACGACTCCATATGGAGGAGCTCGCTGATAATTGGGTGCGCGCCCAGGAGCTGGAGCCCCTGGCGCCGATCGAGCCTCTGCCCTAGCATGAAGGAATGATGCTCCGAGTCACCAGCGTCCGGCCGCTAGCCGACTATCGGCTGCGGGTCGCGTTCAACGACGGTGTTGAGCACGACGTTGACTGTGCCTTCTTGCTTCACGGGACGCTTGGAGAGCCCCTGCGCGATCCAGAGTACTTCCGGCAGGTGCGGGTCGATGACGAGGCGCGAACCGTGGTGTGGCCCAACGGCCTTGATCCCGCACCGGAGCTTCTACATGGTGATTGCGAGACGGCAATCCCTGAGGGGACCCCCTCCAACACACCCGCAGCGAGTAGGGCCGCCTAACCGTTTGACGGGAGCGAGCACCGGGTAAGCGCTCAGCAGGTCCCGGGTGGCTGGCGTGTGCCCGGGACCGGTCGATTACCCGCCATATGAAGAGGTACCAAGACCGGACGATGCCCCAGTCTGTAGCCAGTAGCGCCGATCCGACAGTCGAGAGCCCCACCGAGCGCGAGGAGGTGGTGGCTCGCCTGTTCGACGCGTTCAACCGCCGCGACGTCGCGGGTACGCTTGAGCTGCTGCATCCCGAGATTTTGTTTCAGCCGATCTCGGCCAACGTGATGTCGGGTGGCGAGCCCTACCGGGGCCACGAGGGCATGCGTCGCTATATGCGGGACGTCGAAAAGCACTGGGCGGCCCTGACCCTTCACCCCGTTCAGATCCGGGCCGCCGGGGACGCCGTGGTGGCGCTCGGTCGGGTCAGCGGACAGGGGCCCGCGGGCACGCTCGATCGGGTCTCGACCACCTGGGTGATCAAGTTCAGAGACAACCTCATCGTGCACGCCCAGATCTTCTCGGATGAGCGCCCGCTGCTCGAGGCCTTTGGCCTCGACGCCTGAACCGGCCCTCGGCCGGGTCGCTCACACGCCGTCGTCCGATCCCGAGCAGCCCCGCGCAGCGGGCGCCTCCGACGCGCCGAATACGCTCAGCGCATGAGTTCCCGCGAGCACCTCGCCGTCATCGACATGGGCTCCAACTCGTTTCGGCTCGTCGTCTTCATGGCCGCCGAGGGGTGGTGGAAGCGAACCGATGAGATCTACGAGCCCGTCAGGCTCGGGGAAGGCATGGAGGCCACCGGCCGCCTCGGGGAGGTCCCGATCGAGCGCGCGATGGCCACGCTCGACGTCTTCGCTCAATTCTGCCGGGCCGCGGGGTTGGCGGGCGCCGAGGTCGATGCGGTGGCAACCAGCGCGATTCGCGACGCCGCCAACGCCGCGAGCTTCCTCGACCGGGCGCGGGCTCGCACCGGTCTGCCGATCCGTGTGTTGAGCGTCGAGGCCGAGGCCCGCTACGGCTATCTCGCGGCCGTCAACTCCACGACCCTGAGCGACGGCTGCGTGCTGGACCTCGGCGGGGGCTCGATGCAGCTCGTGCACGTGGCCGGGCGGCTGGCGAGGGACTCAGGCTCGTGGCCACTGGGCGCCGTGCGCATGACCGAGCGGTTCCTCCCCGGCAAGGGCCCCGCCAAGCGCAAGCAACTGGACGATCTCCGTGCCCACGTCATCCACGAGCTGGACGGCGCCCCCTGGCTCCAGCGCGCCGGACGGCGGCTGGTGGGTGTCGGTGGCACCATGCGCGCGCTCGCCGCCGCCACGCAGCGCGCCGCGGGGCTACCCTCCAACGGCGTCCAGGGCGTCGTGCTTGAGCGCGGTCCGCTGGAGGAGCTGGTGGAGCGGCTGGCCGCCCTGCCCGCCGCCGAGCGCAGCCGGGTTCCCGGCATCAAGCCCGCGCGCGCCGACCTGATCCTGGCGGGAGCCGTCGTGCTCCAGGGTGTGCTCGAGGCCGGGGGCTTTCAGGCGATGGAGGCCACCGAGGCCGGGCTGCGCGAGGGAGTCTTCTTCGAGCGTCACCTCACCGACCGCGAGCCCCCGCTGTTCGCCGACGTTCGCCGCTCCAGCGTCCTGAACCTGGCGGCACGCTATGACGTGAACGAGGCCCACACCCGGCACGTGGCCGCGCTGGCGCTCGGCATGTTCGACCAGCTCGCGCAGCTGGACCTGCACGACGGCGACCCCCGCGAGCGGGAGCTGCTGTGGGCAGCCTGCACGCTGCACGACATCGGCATGTCCGTCGACTACGACGACCACCACAAGCACTCGCGCTACCTGATCCTCAAGGGTGGGCTGCCCGGATTCTCTCCCACCGAGGTCGCGATCGTCGCCCAGGCTGCGCGCTATCACCGCAAGGGCCTGCCCGAGGCCGGCCCGCTGGCGCGGCTCTTCAACGAAGACGACGCCGCCCGGCTGGATCGCTGCGCCGTGCTGCTGCGCCTCGCCGAGGACCTCGAGCGCTCCCGCGATCAGATGGTGCGCGACACCCGCATCACGCCCCGGAACGGCGACGTCGAGCTGCGGCTGCTCGCCGATGGCGAATCCGCCGTGCCGCGGTGGGCCGCCGGGCGCGAGAGCGAGCTTTTCGCGCGCGCCTTCCACCGTGGGCTCTGCGTGGCTTGAGCGTCGGCCCGGACCGCGTGCCGGTGGCGAGGCCGGACGGCCCATCCGCTGCGGCCAGCCGACGTGCCCGCCCCGCGCAGTCGTCAAGGAACAGATTGCCTTCGCTGCGCACCCCGGGTAGCCACACCCGCGCCGGGATCCGCTTACAGGCTGCTTTCACCGCTGCCGTCGCGCGATTGCCACCGCGGGTCGCGTAGGCGCCGCCGAGCACCACGTAGCGCGCTTCGCCGCGCTGCACCAGGCGCGCCAGCCCAGCGCCGTCGAGGGCGGGATCGGTGCCGCTGTAGCCGCCGAGCGCCCCGGCTCGATAGCCCAGCAGGATCAGGGGGGCGGCCGTGTCCGAGGCATCGGTCAGCACCACCCAGCGTCGGGCCGGACGATGGCTGCTCACGTAGGAGGCCAAGGCCCGGTTGGCGCGCAGGCCCGCCGCGCTCACCCCGAGCCCACCCGCTCCCGCCGCCTGCCTGGGCCCCGCCGCGGGGAACGTGCCCTGCACGGGCGCCTGCCAGGTGCTCGCCGCATATACCGCCGGGGCGAGCAACAGCACCCCCAGCGTGCCCACCATCGCCGGGAGCGCCAGGCGGCGCAGGGCCAGCCCCAGCACACCGATCGCCGCGCCCGCGATCAGTACGGGCTCGAACCAGTGCATGTAGCCGGCCCGGTGCAGCAGCATCAGCTGCACGACCACCGTGCCCGCCACGGCCGGCGCGATCAACGCCACACGGACGTCACGGTTGCGTGCAAAGCCCGTGAAGGCCAGCGTGCCGCCGCCGACCATCGCCGCCGTGCCCGGGCCCAGCGCGGAGACGTAGTAGGGGTGAACGATCCCCTTGGAGAAGCTCAACACCGCGCCCTCGACCACCAGCCAGCCGCCAAGCACCAGCAGGCCCGCCAGCCGTGGATCTCTGCGTCGCGGCCGCGACGGCGGCGGTTGGGCTCCACCGCCGGAGGATCGCCAGATGCTCAGCGCGAGCGCCACCATGCCCAGCAGCGCAAAGGGCAGCATCCAGCCTCCCTGGTCGCCCAGCTCGTCGTCCACCAGGCGCAGCGGGCCGGTGGGGCCACCGAAGGCGGTTGGATGGCGATTGCGCCCGCCGGGGAGCACCGGTGCGATCACCCGACGGGCCCGGGCGCGGCGCACGCCGAGGGGCGCCACCGGAATGCGCCCCGGTCCGCCAAGCTGGCCTTCGACCCGCCCGAGGCCGTTGTAGTTGAAGGTCAGGCCCAGCTCGGAGTTGTCGAGCGAGCCCCCCACGAACGGTCGCTGCGAGGCCGGCGTGAGATCCACGAAGGCGATCCAGGGGGAGGACACCGCCGCGACCGCCAGGCCCGCGGCCGCCAGCCGCAGCAGACGGCCCCCGATGCCCCCTGGGGCCCCGACCAGATAGGCCGCGGCGAACCCCGGCAGGATCAGATAGCCCGCAAGGCCCTTGGTGTTGAACGCCAGCCCGATCAGCGCCGCGCAGCCCAGCAGCGTGCGCCAGCGTCCGCTCTCGATCGCGCGCAACGCCAGCCCGCAGGCCAGGATCATCAGCAGGATCAGGAGCGCATCCACGTTGTTGTCGCGCGAGACCGCCACGAACGACGGGAAGACCGCCAGCGCGAGCGCGCCTAGCAGCGCCGCGGGTGCCCCGAAAGTCCTGCTCATCGCCCAGTACAGGGCGCCCACCGCCAACACTCCGGCGATTGCCTCCGGCAGTAGCAGGCTGGACGCCGAGAACCCGAACAGCTTGGCGCTCAGGGCTTGCAGCCAGAGCCCCAGCGGGGGCTTGTCGATCGAGATCAGACCACCCGGGTCGAAGGAGACGAACAGGAAGTTGTGCCACGAGCGCAGCATCGACTTCACGCCCGAGGAGTAGAAGATGTTGGCGTAGCCGTTCTGGGAGAGACGGCTCAGGTTCAGCGCCGCGCTCAGCGCCAGTACCGCGGCCAGCGCCGGGTGCTGCCAGGCCAGTCGATGCTCGGCCCGGCCCTTCCCCACCGCCACGATCTCGGGCGTTGGATCGATTGCCACGGCGGGCGGGGTCGTGATGGAGGTGGAGGCGCTCATCGGATCTCCGAGGGCGCCGTCCTGCTCGCCGCGCCCCGGTCGGGAAAGCAAAGCGCAAAGAGTGCTGGCCGGGCGTTAAGGTCAGATATGCGTCAGATGTGAAGCGGTCAGCTGTGTTAGGCGTCGAGCCGGCCGGAGATGCGTCAGCTGTCGGATGTTCGCTAAGCGTCGAGCGCGTCGAGCAGCCGCTCGATGTCACGCTCGTCGTTCCATGCCCCCACCGACGCCCTCAGCCAGGGACGGTCGGGAATGTCGCGCAGCACCACTCCCCGTTCGGTCAGCCGCGAGCGCTCGGCTGAGGGGTCCGCGCTCGTGAAGGACACCAGGGTGCCCTCTGCGCGCGGCGCCACCTCGCGGCCCCGTGCTTGCAGCTGCTCGGCCAGGGAGCCCGCCAGCCGCCGCGAGCGCTCGTGCAGCGCCGGCCAACCCGCCGCGCTCAGAACCTCGAAGGCCGCCAGCGCGCAGGCGACGGTCTCGGCGCTCAGGGCGAGCGTGTCAAAGCGTCGCGCGTCATCGTGCAGCCGCGCCTGAAGGCCCGCCCCGGGGTCCGCCAGGTTCACGTAGCCCCGGCGGCCCACCGCGAGCTGTTCGCGAAAGGCCGGGCTCACGTAGAGCATGCCCGTGCCGTCCGGACCGCACAGCCACTTCTGCCCGGCACCCGCGTAGGCCGTACAGCCCAAGGCTCCCACGTCGACCGGGACGGCGCCCGCGCCCTGGGCCCCATCGAGCAGCACCGGCACCTCCAGCGCGGAGAGTCCCGCGGGCGCCGCTGAACCGCTCATCCAACCCACGTGGGAGCAGGTCACCAGGCGCGTGCGCACGCCGAGCGAAACGTCGATCTCCTTTAACGGCACCATCCGGATGCTCACCTCGCGTAGCTCTCGAGCGGCAGCGAGCGCACCCAGCAGCCCGGGATGCTCCTCGTCGCTGGTCAGGATCTCGTCCCCCGCGCGCAGGTCCATGCCCGCGAGTACCAGCGCGATCCCTTCGCTCGTACAGGTCGTGAGCGCGATGTCCTGCGCCGCGCACCCCAGGATGGACGCGTAGGCGGTTCGCAACGAGCCGTTCAGCTGGGTGCGGCGCTCGAAATGGTGCTGAGCGCGCCCCGCCTCGGCCTCGCGGCTCAGCTCTGCCGCGCTCGCCCGGACGGCCGCGGTGGGCAGTGGGCCGTCGGTACCGGCGTTGAGATACGCCAGGTCTCTCAGGACGGGGAATTCGCTGCGCAGAGCCGAGGGGTCCACAGGCTGGGAGGATAACCGTGGAACCAAGGCCAACCGGACGTTTCATGATATCCGAACTAATCGATATATGTTTCCTCGGTGGAGGACAACCATGGCGGTTGGGGAACCCGTCGACGATGGCAATTCCAGGGAGACGAGCATGATGTCCAACGCAGGCGATGAGCGCCCCCTCTGGGAGCCCTCCGAGGCCGTTTGCGACGAGGCCGCCCTCACCCGCTTCATGCGCTGGGTCGGTGAGCGGCGCGGAGCCCCCTTCGCCGACTACGAGGATCTGCGCCGGTGGTCGGTGACGGAACTCGAGGAGTTCTGGGCGGCCGTCTGGGAGTTCTGCGGGGTGCGCGCCTCCGTTCCCTATGAGAGCGTGCTCGAGTCCCGTGCGATGCCGGGTGCACGCTGGTTTTCAGGGGCGCAGCTCAACTATGCCGAGAACGTCCTCTGCCGCGACCGCGACCCCGCGGCCGTCGCCGTGCTGCACGCCTCCGAGCTGCGCGAGCTTCAGAGCATCACCTGGGGCGAGCTGTCCGCCCAGGTCGCCGCCGTCGCCGGGGGTCTGCGGGCGCTCGGCGTACAGCGTGGCGATCGTGTCGTGGCCTGCATGCCGAACATCCCCGAGACCCTGATCGCGTTTCTCGCCGTCGCCAGCCTCGGGGCGATCTGGTCCAGCGCGGCCCCCGAGTTCGGGGCGCGCAGCGTGATCGATCGCTTCGCCCAGATCGAGCCCAAGGTGCTGCTCACCGTGGACGGCTACCGGCACGGCGGCCGCGACTACGACCGCATCGAGGTCGTGGGCGGCATCCTCCGCGAGCTGCCCAGCGTCCTTCACACCGTGCTCGTGCCCTACCTCTCCGTCGAGCGCGAGCCCTCGCAGACCGCGAGCTGGCCCGGGCAGTTGAGTTGGGAGCAGCTGCTCGACCTCGGCCGTGACGCGGCGCCTCGCTTCGAGCAGGTCCCCTTCGAGGAGCCGCTCTGGGTGCTCTACTCATCGGGCACCACCGGTCTGCCCAAGGCGATCGTGCACGGTCACGGCGGCATCCTGCTGGAGCAGCTCAAGAAGAGTCACCTGCACCTCGATCTGCGCCCCGGCGACCGCATGTTCTGGTTCACCACCACCGGCTGGATGATGTGGAACTTCCTGATCGGCTGCCTCCTGACGGAGGCCGCGATCGTGCTCTACGACGGCAGCCCCGGATACCCCGACCTGGGCGCCATGTGGACGCTCGCGCAGCGCACCCGGATGACCTGCATGGGCACCAGCGCCGGGTTCCTCAGCGCCTGTGAGAACGCCGGCATCGAGCCCGCCCGCGACTACGACCTCAGCGCCCTGCGCAGCATCGGTTCGACCGGCTCGCCGCTCGCCCCCGAGAGCTTCCGGTGGGTTTACGAGCACGTCAAGTCCGATCTCTGGCTGTTCTCCACCAGTGGCGGCACCGACGTCTGCACCGCCTTCGTCGGCGGCTGCCCGCTGCTGCCGGTCTACTCCGGAGAACTACAGGCGCGGACTCTCGGCTGTGCGGTGGAGGCGTGGGACGAGGAGGGTCGCAGCGTGATCGACGAGGTGGGGGAGCTGGTCATCACCGAGCCCATGCCCTCGATGCCGCTGGGCTTCTGGGCCGACCCCGGCGAGGAGCGCTACCGCGAGAGTTACTTCTCGATGTATCCCGGGATCTGGCGCCACGGCGACTGGATTCGCATCACCCCCCGGGGCGGGGCCGTGATCTACGGCCGCTCGGACTCGACCATCAACCGCCAGGGGGTGCGCATGGGCACCAGCGAGATCTACCGGGCCGTGGGGGCCGTCGAGGAGGTGCTCGACGCGCTTGTGGTCGATGTCCCGCGCGCGGCCGAGGGCGGCGAGCTGTGGATGGTGCTGTTCGTCGTCCTGTGCGACGGCGTATCGCTCGACGAGGAGCTGAAGGCCCGCATCAGGCGGCGCGTGCGGGAGGACTGCTCGCCCCGTCACATCCCCGACGAGGTGCTCCAGATCAGCGAGGTGCCGCGCACGCTCTCAGGCAAGGTGCTGGAGGTGCCCGTCAAGCGGATCCTGATGGGCGTCGAGCCCGAGCACGCCACGAGCATCGACTCGCTCGTGAACCCCCGCTCGCTGGACTACTTCGTGGAGCTGTCGCGGACGCTGCGGGGGTAGAGGATAGGGGGTGAGCCCCCAGGGGTAGTTCCCCAGGGTAGGTACCTCGGAGCAGAGGCCTCACAGCCCCAGCGAGCGCCCGACGATCTCCTTCATGATCTCGTTGGCGCCCCCATAGATACGGGTCACCCGCGCATCCACGAACGCCCGGGCGATCGGGTACTCAAGCATGTAGCCGTAGCCGCCGTGCAGCTGCACGCAGCGGTCCACCACGCGGCCCTGGAGGTCGGTGCACCACCACTTCGCCATCGCGGCGTCCTCCGGGGACAGCTCCCCGGCGTCGAGGGCCTCCACGCAGCGGTCGACGTACACCTGCGCGACCTGCACTTCGGTGCTCAGCTCCGCCAGCGCGAAGCGCGCGCTCTGAAACGAGCCGATCGCCGCTCCGAAGGCCTTGCGCTCACGCACGTAGAGCAGCGTCCACTCAAGCGCCGCCGCGGCGCCCGCGACCGCCGAGGTCGCGATCGAGAGACGCTCCTGTGGCAGGTTTGAGACCAGGTAGCGAAAGCCCTCGCCCTCCTCGCCGAGGCGGTTCTCCACGGGCACCCGCACGTCGGCGAAGGACAGCTCGGCGGTGTCCTGGGCGTGCTGGCCGATCTTCTCCAGGTTGCGACCCCGGCTGAAGCCCTCCATGCCGCGCTCGATCACCACCAGGCTGATGCCGCGGTGGCGCTCGGAGGGGTCGGTCTTCACCGCTGTCACGATCAGATCGGCGTTGATGCCGTTGGTGATGAAGGTCTTGGTGCCGTTCACCACGTAGTGGTCGTCCTCGAGGCGGGCGCTCGTCGACATGCCCGCCAGATCCGAGCCGATCCCGGGCTCGGTCATCGCGATCGCCGTGATCAGCTCGCCGGAGACGATCCCGCCCAGCCAGCGCTCGCGCTGCTCCTCGGTGCAGTAGCTCAGGAAGTAGGGCAGGCAGATGTCGTTGTGCAGGGTGATCCCCAGGCCGAAGCTGCCCACCCCCGCCCGCTGGCACTCTTCGCCGATCACCACGTTGAACCGGAAGTCCTCGGCGCCCGCGCCACCGTGGCGCTCGGGCACGCTCATTCCCATGAAGCCGTGGCTGCCCGCCAGCGCGAACACCTCGCGGGGCACGATGCCCGCGCGCTCCCACTCGCCGTAGCGGCCCTCATCGCCCACGACCTCCCGCTCAAGGAACGTGCGAAAGCTCTCCCGAAAGTCCTCGTGTACGTCTGCGAACAAGGTGCGGCGCATCCGCCGGGACACTACCCGCTCGGCCCGGTTCGTCGCGAAAGGCGGGCTTTGCCAGCAACAGCTGCACGTCCCGGATGCGCCGCTCGCGAAAGCCCCCCTCGCAGTAGCAGAGGTACAGATCCCACAGCCGCCGGAAGCGCTCGTCGTAGCCCAGCGCCGCGAGCTGCCCGGAGGACTCCACGAAGCGTTCGCGCCAGCGCGCCAGGGTCTCCGCGTAGTGGGCCGTGATGTCCTCCAGGTGAATCTGACGCAGGTCGGTGTTGCGCGCCACCGAGCGCGAGATGATCTCAAGCGACGGCAGGCAGCCGCCGGGGAAGATGTAGGTGTTGATGAAACTCTTGGCGGCCTTCTCCACCTGGTAGGCCCGGTCGTCGATCACGATCGCCTGTAGGAGCATCGCCCCGTCCTCGCTCAGCAACTCCGAGCAGCGCTTGAAGAAGCGCGGGAAGTTCTGCCAGCCCACCGCCTCGATCATCTCGATCGACACCAGCTTGTCGTAGCGACCCTCAAGCGCGCGGTAGTCCTCCAAGAGCACCGTCACCCGACCCTCCAGTCCCGCCGCCCGCACCCGCTCGCGGGCGTAGTCGTGCTGCTCGCGTGAGATCGTGGTCGTCGTGACCCGACAGCCGTAGTGAGCGGCGGCGTAGAGCGCGAACCCTCCCCAACCGGTGCCGATCTCCAGCACGTGGTCCTCGGGGCCCAGTTCCAACTTGGCGCACACCCGCGCCAGCTTCGACAGCGAGGCCTCTTCGAGGGTGCTCTGGGGAGAGTCGAAGAAGGCGCACGAGTACATCATCGTGGGGTCCAAAAACAGCGAGAACAGCTCGTTGCCGAGGTCGTAGTGGGCCGCTATCTGCCTGCGCGAGCGACCCGGCGTGTTGCGGGCCAGCCACCGCACCCAGCGCTGCAACGGGATCAGGGCCGGTGCGAGCGCGCGGCGCAGACGGTCAAGCGCGCCCACGTTCAGCGCGGCGATCCGCGTGAGCGCCACCAGGTCCGCGCAATCCCACAGTCCGTCCACGTATGAACGGCACAGCCCCACGCTGCCCCGCAGCAGCTCGCGGTAGAAGCGCGGGTGGCGAACGTGCACCACCGCCAGCAGCGGGTGTCCACGGACCCGCTCGCCGAACACGTGGCGCTGCTCACCCTCCACGATCACGATCTCCCCGCCGTGGATCCGCCCGAGCAGGCGCAGCACGATCCGGCGCGCCAGGCGGTCGATCATGTCGATGCCGCCTTGCCGTCGCCCGGCCGCGAACCGCCGTCGGGGTGAGCAAACCAGGTCGCTCCCCGCAGCCGCAGGCGCAGGGCGTGCCCATAGATGCGGGCCACCATCTGCGCGGTGATCAGCGGGTAGCGCAGCAGCATCCGCCGCATCGCCGACGGCGTGAGTTCCCGGCCCCGCAGCGAAAGGGTGGCGTCAAAGACGCTCGCCCCGGTGTCGCTGCGGTGTGACTCGATGTGCACCAGCAGCTGCTCGGAGGGCACCGTCAGGCGCCAGTCATAAATGTGCTCCATGCCCATGAACGGCGAGACGTGCAGGCGCTTGTGCAGCTGCTCGCGCATCACCTCAACCGTGCCGTGGTCGGCGGACTCCCGCACGGGCATCACATATGCGTGACGCTCGCCCCACGGTGTGTTGGTGACATCCGCGATCACCGCTTCCACGCGTTGCCCCGAGGGGTCGAAGCAGTAGTAGAAACTCACCGGGTTGAAGCAGTGCCCGAAATAGCGCAAATGCGTGAGCAGCCGGATCGGGCCCGCCGGGCGGATGCCGGTGCGCTCGTGCACCAGGTCTCTGACCGCGTCCTTGAGCGGCACCCGGGGGTCGCCGAGATGGTCGCTGCGCCGCAGCCACACCGGCGCCGGGCGCCGCGCGGACCACAGCAGGCGCCCGTCGAAGAGCGCCGGTAGCTCGTCCAGGTCGAGATAGGCCATGAACAGGCGATGCTGAAACTCGCCGCCTCCCCGCTCACGGTGGCGGTGGCGGATCGTGCCCTCGTAGAGGCGACTGTTGACGGTCACACTCACAGGGTTACCCCGAAGGGCTCGCAGGCGCGCAGCGCGCTCACCACGCCGTCCTCGTGAAAGCCCCAGCCCCAGTAGGCGCCGCAGAAGTGGGTGCGGCTCTCCAGTCCGCCGATCTCGCGGTGACGTGCCTGGGCGGCGACGCCCGCGCCGGTGAAGACCGGGTGGGAGTAGGAGATCTTGCGGATGATCCGCGCCGGGTCGATCGCCTCGGTGCGGTTCAGGGTGACGCAGTAGTCCTCCCCGGCGCTCAGGCGCTGTAGGTGATTCATGTAGTAGGTGACCGTGCTCACCGGTCCCGGCTCGCGCAACAGGTGATAGTTCCAGGCCGCCCGCGCCCGCACGCGCCGGGGCAGCAGCGAGCCGTCGGTGTGCAGCACCGCCTCGTTCTGCTGGTAGGGGATCGCGCCCAGCAGCTCCGACTCGCGCGCGGAGGGGTCGCCGAGCAGCTTCAGGGCCTGGTCGGAGTGGGTGGCGATCACCACCTGCTCGTAGCGCTGTGGCTCACACCCCGCGGCGCGGATCTCGACGTGCTCGGCGCTGCGGGTGAGCGAGTGCACCGGGGTGCTGAGACGGATGCGCTCGCGAAACGGTCGGGTGAGAGCTTCGACGTAGCGGGCCGAGCCGCCGCTGATGGTCGACCAGCGGGGACGGTCGCGGAAGCCCAACATGCCGTGGTTGGCGAAGAACTCGGCGATGAAGCGCACCGGGAACGTGGAGATCTGCCCGGGGTCGGCCGACCACACCGCGGACACCTGGGGGACGATCAGCCGCTGGATGAACTCCGCGGAGAAGCGCCGGGCGCTCAGAAACTCCTGGAGGGACTCGCCGGTGTCCGGGCCCGCCAACAAGCGGCGCAACTCGCCGTTGAAGCGGCGCAGGTCGGCGAGCATCCGCCAGAAGGCCGGGGAGCGCAGGTTGGCGCGTCGGCAGAAGACGCCCCGGGGTGTCCCGGAGTACTCGAAGTCGTCGTACTCGCTCTTCACCGAGAAACTCATGTTGGTCGGCTGCGTGGCCACCCCCAGGCGCCTCAGCAGGCGCGTGAACTTGGGGTAGTTACGGTCGTTCATCACGATGAAGCCCGTGTCGATGTCGTAGCTGCGTCGCCCCTCGTGGACCCGGATCGTGTTGGTGTGACCGCCCGCGTGGGCGCCCGCCTCGTAGACCGTGATGTCGTGCTCTGGGCTCAGCAGATGGGCGGCGGTCAGGCCCGAGATGCCCGCTCCGACGATGGCGATCCTCATCGTGAGCGCGAGCTGGTCTTGTGAATGGACACCTGACTCATTCTGCGTTGCGGGTGTGCCCGCGGATCATCGCCTGAGGAGGAGTCCGAGCCGCACACGTCGAACATTGCCGCCGTGAAGCGAGTTGCCTCGGCCCCAGAGCAGATGCCGGTGAACCCCACCAGCGAGCACCAGAGTCTCTCCAAGTACATCCAGTCCCGCTTCGATGAGTGCTCGCGCTCGCAGAAGGACGTCGCGCAGTACATCGTCGACCATCTCGACGAGGCCGCTTTCCAGACCGCCGAGGAGCTGGCGCGCCGCGCCAACACCTCCAGCTCGACCGTCGTCCGCTTCTCCCAGGCGCTCGGCTTCGAGGGCTTTCCCGAGCTACAGGCCGCCGCGCGCGAGGAGTATCGCCGCGTGCACGCCACCGCAGGCGCGGCTACCGCCGCCTCCGGTGGCGGTAGCTCCACACCGCTTTTCTCGCTGGACCAGAACGAGTTCGAGACCGCTCTGGCGGCCGACCATCTGAACGTCGAGGAGACCGCCCGCAAAGTCTCCCGGCCCGCGGTCGACGCGCTGATCGACGCGATCGTGAGCGCCGACAAGGTGCTGGTCGCCGGTACCGACCAGATGGCTTTCTTCGCCAGCTACATGCGCCACCTGCTGATGCTCCTGGACCTGCGCGTCGATGTGGTCGCCAGCCCCTCCCAGGAGGCCCTGAGTCGTCTCGGTCGCATCGACCAGCGCACGCTCGTGATCGGGCTCTCTGCCGGACGCCCCCATCCGCTCGTGGTGCGTGCCATGAAGCTCGCCCGCCATCGCAAGGCGCGCACCGCGGCCGTCACCGACGCGACCCTCTCCGAGGTGGCCAAGCTGGCGCAGATCAAGCTCTACTACTCCTCCAACAGCCCCGCCTACGTGCGTTCGCACACCGCGCTGTTGAGCCTCATCCAAGCCCTGGCCTACGGCGTCTACGCGCGCGACACCGCGCAGTACGACGATCGCATCAAGGCCTTCAGGCTCAAGTAGCCCGCGCCTCCGGGCGGCTAGACTAAGCGGCATGCGCGACGAGGCGACATTCAGGGTCAAGTCCGGCCTGGCCGAGATGCTCAAGGGCGGCGTGATCATGGACGTCGTGACCCCCGAGCAGGCCAAGATCGCCGAGGACGCCGGGGCCGCGGCGGTGATGGCGCTGGAGCGCGTGCCCGCCGACATTCGTCGTGACGGCGGCGTGGCGCGCATGTCCGACCCCGAGATGATCGCGGGCATCCAGCAGGCCGTGAGCATCCCCGTGATGGCCAAGGCCCGCATCGGGCACTTCCTGGAGGCCCAGGTGTTGCAGTCCCTCGACGTCGACTACGTGGACGAGTCCGAGGTGCTCACCCCGGCCGATGAGAGCCACCACATCGACAAGTGGGCCTTCAAGGTGCCGTTCGTGTGCGGCGCCACCAACCTTGGCGAGGCCCTGCGCCGGATCGGCGAGGGCGCCGCCATGATCCGCTCCAAGGGCGAGGCCGGAACCGGCGACATCGTTGAGGCGGTACGCCACATGCGACGCATCAACGGCGAGATCAGCCGACTGCGCATCCAGGACTCAACCGAACTGCCCACCGCCGCCAAGGAGCTGGGCGCGCCGCTGGACCTGGTGCACGAAGTCGCCGAGAAGGGCCGCCTCCCAGTCGTCCTGTTCTGCGCCGGTGGCATCGCCACCCCGGCCGACGCGGCCCTGATGATGGCCCTTGGTGCCGAGGGCGTCTTCGTGGGCTCCGGGATCTTCAAGTCCGAGGACCCGCCCGCCAGGGCCCGCGCGATCGTCGAGGCCACCACCCACTGGCAGGACCCCGACCGCGTGGCCGCCGCCTCACGCGGCCTCGGCACCGCGATGGTCAGCCTCGAGAGTTCCAAGCTCGACAGCGAGCAGCTGCTCTCCCAGCGCGGCTGGTAGTGACGGCCGCCGCGCCGCCCGTCGGAGTCCTCGCGCTCCAGGGCGGGTTCGAGGCCCACGAACGCGTGCTGCGCCGGCTCGGGGCCCAGGTGAAACAGGTGCGGGTGCCCGCCGATCTGGAAGGGCTTCAGGGACTAGTGATTCCCGGGGGGGAGTCGACCACGATGACACTCGGGGTGGATCGCGAGGGGCTGGCAGAGCCGCTGCGGGCCTTCGCTGCTGCGGGCGCGCCCGTGCTGGGGTCGTGCGCGGGGTTGATCATGCTCGACCGCGAGCATCTGGGGATCATGGACATTCGCGCAGAGCGCAATGCATTCGGGCGGCAGATCCGGAGCTTCGAGGCCGATGTGGAGGTTCGTGGGGTGGAGGGGGGTCCGATGCGTGGGGTGTTTATTCGGGCGCCCTGGATCGCGGAGTGGGGGGGCGGGGTTGAGGTATTGGGGGAGGTTGAAGGGCATCCCGTCGCGGCGCGGGAGGGGAGACTGCTCGCGGTGGCGTTTCATAGCGAGCTGACCGGGGATGACCGGTTACACCGGGTGTTTCTTGACGAGGTGGTTGCGGGGCTTGGGGGGTGATGGTCTCGGGGGTCGGCCGCAGCACTACCACTGGTGGGTGGTCGTCCGCGGCCTCATCGTTTTGTCTTCTTGTGGATAGGGCCGTAACGGCTGCGTGCGCGCCGCTGACAGGCGCTGCGCTGCTTGCGCGGCTTGGCGTGGCATGCGCGGAGGGCCCGCGAGAGCTTCTGAGCCCGCGACAAGGTTTTGTGTTTTACAACCTGCTTGGGCGGGGGGGAGAGGTTGCCGGTGCCTTCGAATGTCAGCGTCGGCGGTGTCGCGAAGACCGGCGGGGAGTTCGGTACACCCTGGCAGCCCGTGCCCGTGCACGCCGGCGGGTTCGCGACGACATAGCCGCCGTTTTCCCGGGCGTCGTAGAGGTCTACCTGCTGATCGGTATCTCCGGGGGTCAGCTGCTGGCGGGTGGTCATGAACACGTCTCTCCCATTTTCACCGGCATCGACGAACGTCGTGGGTTCACTGCCTGTGCCGGTCGAGACGAGACTGATGCAGCCCGCATCGTCCTCGCAGGTGCCGCTGCCGGACCTCTCCCACTCGTATACGTCCTTCTGGTCATTGGTGTCCGCGGTGGAGAGGACATCGTTGCTGTCGAAAAACACGCGGCTGCCATCGGAGGCAAGGGCGCGGGCGGCATAGATCGCCGAGTTGAACCCATACACCGTCGCACCGGGAATGCTTGCTGGGCCAACGGGCCTCGCTCCGCTGGGGTTACAGGACGCACATACCGGTCCTGCTGTTCCGGCCTGATACTCGTAGACCTCCTGTACGCCGGCGTTGTCATACGCCGTCAAGCGTGCTTCAGACATGAATAGGACGTTGCGACCATCCGGGGAAACTCGTGCAGTCCGAAATGAATAAGACTCTGACCAATCCTCCGCGCCCGAGCCCCCTTCGTTGTTATCACCGCCCCTCAACTGGGCAATGAACGTGATGGGACTGCCAGCGTGCCAAACATAAAGGTTGCATCCGGTAGCGCTGTTGCCAGTTTCACAGTTCTGGCTTGTGGCTCCAGGGGCGAGAGCGCCGCCGGCGACGAAGTACACGTAGTTGCCGTCGTCGCTGGCACCAAGCACACCCTGGACCCTTGGCCCCCCCGGGTCGAGGGTGGGTGTAAGATCGATTAGTTCTTCCTTTTCCAGGTCGTACTCATCAAGGCTCCCGGTCCCCTGGTTACCCTTCGTAAAGAATACCTTGTCTCCGTTTGTGCTGGCAGTGAGAAACACTCCTGCACCGCCTATGCCAGCGTCAACCTGGATGGTTCTCGCCTGCGGAGTACCGACACCCTCTCGTACATACAGCGCTTCTGCTGCGTTACCCACACTCCAGAAAATGCGGGAGCCGTCATCTGAAACCGTGTGGCTCTGGTGGCCTCCTAACGACCCCAGCTTGCCCTGTATGGCCGTTTCACCGTTGGTGACGCCGGGAAGGATGTTTACAGGTTCTATTTGTCCGTTGGTCCACTCGTATAGATTTCTTCCACCAAGGGTCACTGTAGGCACTAGCTGGGATTCACTGTTGAAGATTACGTGGTGAAGATCAGGTGTCGCGGCATCGCCTTCAAGGTTCATGTTGTCGACACGGTTGAAGGCTTCTGGTGTTTCAGGGGGTGTCGTGGTAAGTAGCGCGTGGTTGATGCCCGTATTGATGTTGTGAAGGTAATAGTCGCGATAGCCGGCGGGGGCGCCTCCGACCCGGGGGTCTTCGATTTCGCGGTGCTGCGTGTTGTTATTCAGCACAAGGCCTTCTGTAAGACTCGTATTGAATGCCGCATAGGGGATTAGGGTTGTGTTCAGGCTGGGAGGTGTGCTCTGTGGCGTGGTGATATTTTGTGTTGTCCAACCGTCAGCGGTGCGTGTGGCAAGGTACTGGCTCTGGATCGGCAGGCCCTTTGCGTCTTTGCCGAACGCGGCGAGTGCGTGATATGTGACCTTGTCGGCGTCGGGTGTTGTCTGGATGACACCTACGCTGCCGAAGAAAATTTCATGGGGTGTGCTGATGTCTCCACCATTCTTATCAAGTGGGGAAACCATCTCGTAGGCACGGCAGTCTGAGAGCAGCGTTGAATTGTTCTGTTCGCGCGCCTGCTGGTTCGGGCAGTCCGTGGCTCGTGCGACCCGGACTGGGCCCGCCAGAAATATCAGGATCATCAAAATAATAACTGCCATGCGGAGAAGCGGGCTAGAGTGCATTTGGGCGTCAGCGGATGTACTGCGCGGAAGGGTTGGTGTGGTCGAGTGTGTCACTTGCGCTCCTTGCGGTGCGTGCTGTTACCCGACCGCGAGGAGCCGGCTGTGGCGGTTTTGGGTTTTTTACGGGTTGGTGTGACTTTGGGACAGTTTGTCACGGTGATGGGCGTCGACTGGTGGATGACCGCGCCATTCTGTGCGGTGAATGCCGTTGGCATCGCGAGCTTTGCCTTACACAGGTTGCCGTTCGCCGTGAGTGCGGAGAATGGTCCGGTCGGGAGAGCCAACTGAAAACTGGTGAACGGGACATCCGGCACGCTCTTGAATGTGCTGCTGGTGATGCCCTTCTTGCTGATGAACGTCGTGCCGATCAGATCCACGCGGACGCCGTAGCCCTGGAGCACGATGATGAGGCTCGGGAATGCTTCGCCTCCGTGGGAGACAAAGTAGGCGGGTCCGGTGAGGGGAACGGGGAGGATTGGGGTGTGTACGGTTGAGTGTCCTACGAGGGATGCTGCGGGACACTTGGCCGGGTTTTCGTCGAAGACGCTGGCTAGGCAGGCCTTCTGGAGGGTTGTTAGGCGGGATGGGAGCTGCTTGGGGAGATCGACCTTGACGCTGGCGATGTTTGCCTGGCTGCTGGCCTGATTGGCGGCGGGTTTGATGTCTGCGTAGTTGATTGACACCGATAGGCTTGCACCGTTCTTCCGTGAGGTTCTGCCAGATGTTGAGACCTTGAAGTTCGGTTTGAAAACGAGGCTTGCGCATGATCCAACTCTGAAGCGGCTGGAGATTGCGCTTGTTGTGCCCTGTGTGCTTGTCGCGGTTCCCGAGAACGTGCTGGGGTTGCAGTTCGTGGGGTTGAACATGAATCCCGGACGGTCAATGACGGCGTTGATGACGCGCAGATCCGTAGGCACCCCGTCAAGGACCGACGGAATGGCATATGCACCAGCGCGGTCGGTCGTGATC
This sequence comes from uncultured Solirubrobacterales bacterium, assembly GCA_963813115.1. Taxonomy (GTDB): domain Bacteria; phylum Actinomycetota; class Thermoleophilia; order Solirubrobacterales; family Solirubrobacteraceae; genus Palsa-744. The sequence goes on along the minus strand of CAWEXS010000001.1, from coordinate 871,957 downwards.
GTCAACTGCGCGGTGTGCGGATCGACAGCGATCGATGCACGTACGACTCTCGTCCCCAGGTTGAACGGTCCCGCGACCACAGGCACCGCGATCGACAGGCCATACGGGGCACCGCGGTAGGAGCCGGTGAGGTAGATCGGCGCTGGGGGCTGCCCCGGCTGGGGAACTACCAACGGATATGGGCCGGGACCCGCAGTCACGATTGTGTGCCCGATCTGCGAAGCGGCCGAGCAGGTGCCTTCAGACGCCTGCGGTTCAGGACATAACGGAACATTGCTGATCATGCCCGACAGCCCCGGGGGGGTCTTGAACTGTAGGCTGCTGATGCGCTGCTGCCCATCGCCACGCTGCAATAGCAGTGTGAAGTTCGTATAACCACCGGCCTGGTCCGTGGTCCCACCCGCCGTCAACACCGGCGCGAACGGCAACGGCGACACACACGGAGCACCGCCAGGACCCGTATCGACGTTGAACCTGCTGGCTGAGGGGAACGACGATGCAAACGGCGTCGTGGACGGTACAAACAAAGCGTTGGTCGTATATACCCCGCACTCAGGCGGAGTTACGAGCGCTGCCTGCGCACCACCGCTGAACGACAGACTGAAATCAGATACCGGCAGTGGGGGAAGATCCGTGAGCGTGGTCCTCAACTGTCCTGTTTCTTCATCGAGATGCACTTTTGCCTTGAGCTTGACGTTCACGCCGTCGCCGGAGGCAGCGATCAACAACTGCACATTTGGGGGGTTGGACTGCAAGACGTACACGGCACCTTCAAGGGTGTCCCGCAGGAGCGGGCTCGTGATCCGCACGGTTCCGACCTTCGATGCCGACGGACAAGATGGCTGTGCCTCTGAGCCCAAGCCGTCCTGGCTTTCCTGACAGGCCGCCAGCCCCGCCGCCTGGCCGGGGTTTATCGACATGCCTTCCGGTAGCGTCACGGTTGTATCCGTGATCGCAGCGCCCGCAATACCGGTCGCATTCAGCAACCCGTCCTGTCCATTTCTCACATCCACCGTCAGCCCAGCCGGGGTATCCGCAGCTGAAGTGTCAGCCGCCGCGGTCAACGTTGGCGCGAACGCCGAACGCTCACAACCCTGAAGCTGCGGCATTGATGTTTCGCGTCGAACCCAGCTCGGATCCGAGTAATCAGGACTACCATCCGGCTTGTACGCACCGGGATGCTGCCACGAGTCGGCACGAAACACCACGGGCAACGGACCCGAACAATCCTCAGGCAAAGTCAAGAACGGCTGCGCAGCTGCATCCGTCGGACACGACCGACCAACAACCGGATGAGCAAACGCACCGAACAAAGCCAGACATTCCCCACGCAGCGAGTCATGCGAATGATCAGCCGGAACACCCCAAATAGTAACAGTAGTACCCCCAACCGGGAAGAACTGTGGAATGTTCTTCGCAGCGATCGTTAAGCCGTAATCGGTGCCGGTGCGTACCGTCGGTCGGAAGATCACCGGGATCTTCACGGGACTGATCCCAAACTGCGCCGGAGAACCCGGCGGCGGCACCAGATTGTAGACATCCCACCACTGATCTTCCAATGCACCGGCCGGACGCAATCTGACGTCAGCGAATCCCACCTGAGTACTCTCCGGACAACTCGCGCCACTCAACGCATACGTTGATTCGAACGATAAAATTACCGGCCGAGTCTGAAACTGCTTGATCGAGCACTGCGGAGTAACCGTCACATTGCCAACAAGGCCCGGCGGAAATTCCACGAAGACATCCTTCACATCCCCATCTTGAACCACTTCGCTCGCCCTGTTCACGCGAGTGTTCAACACAAAACTCTGGGTTACCGCCCAAGGGTGAGAGCCAGCCTTCCTGTCCAAAGCACCAGGTTCGCCCGCTTCCGCCTGTTCAACTGTTGGTGCATCAGTCGCCGAGAACCCGACCGACGAGAACCCAAAATCCGCCGAGGCCTGCCCCGACAGCGTCAAACACATCACGACCACCACGAGACACCGCAGGCCAAGCTTCCCAATACCCACGCAAACCCCTCCGCTCTCTCGACAAAGAAGCCCCTAGCGCAACAAGGCCGTACGGCAACGTACCACACCCGCCCGACGGGTACACCCCCCGTCTCCAACTACCCACCGACCCCGCTAAACACCCCCATCAGAAACAATCCGCCCATCGACCTGATAACCAGCGTACATCGATTGTCCAGAAATGGACAAACGCCAAACGCAGGCAAAACGTACGAACCCCAAGTTTGCGCCTACGCGTCCGTAAACCGCCCCGATTGAACTCCTTGTCCATGGCCAGCAAACTACGGATACCCCCAGACAGAGCTAGGGGGCTATAGCCCGGGACCGTATTCACACCACTCCCGGGACCACATCGATCCAATTAGGAAGACAACACATGAAGACCATAAGAGTCCTACTCGGCCTCACGGGCCTGCTCACTATCCTAGCCATCGCAACAACACCCGCAGCCGCTGAATTCCAGGCAAATCAACCAGAAACCACACAAGGACCATACCAAATCGCCGGGACGCCGCCTGTTTTCACCAGCGGAACAGCAGAAGTCAAATGCGCCGAACTTCGCAACGGACAGTGGCACATTCAAACGAAATTCACGAAAATCGGCAAAGACGCCGAAGGCGCAACGAAAATCACTCAAGACCCAACCAAAACCGGAGCACACCAACAGATCACCGGCGAATTCACAAAATGCATCGCACTCGGCACACTTGCAGCATCAGTGAATACTAGCTGCTCGTTGCAAATCGAACAAAGCAAACCCTCGGGATTCACCGGCGCAGTCAAGTCGCAATGCATCATCAGCATCCCGGCAGGTAGCTGCACGATATTCATAGACCCATCGACCGCCAACGCCCAACTCAAGACCGTCAACGTGATAAACATCACAGGAGGCAAGGAAGACCTATCAGAAGTCAAAGGAATCACAAGTACAGTTACTGGCGCTGGCTGCGCAGTGGGCGGCATCACAGCGAACAAAGAAAACAAATTCATAGCAACAGGCATAGCTCATAGCCAAAAAGTTATTTAGCAAGTAACCGCCATACACACCGGGGTGGTCGCCAAGCGCGACCACCCCGCACTACGTTTGCGCCCACCCCAAAGCTACCCACAAACCCGCCAGGGAGCCTTCCCCGCCCTCCAGTAATGGTTCAAAGCAACCGCGTCCTTGTCGGGATCCATGCATTTGACGACCCGTGAACCGCGTCAGTCGCATCACCGGTATCGCGTGGGTGTGTCCGTTCATCCGTGTAGGCGGTTTGGGTACGGCGCCCTCCTGGGAAAGTGCTGCCCCCTCAGGTTCATCTCGCCAACGCGGGGTTCGTGATTTCCTCCGGGTGCGCGACCGACTCGATGTCGAGTATCAGAAAAATGCTTTACCAAGTGGTGAGTGTCTGGTCCAGGCGGCCTGAATCGCGCCCCTCGACCCTCTCGATAGCAAACCCCGAGGCTCAAGCCGAGGCCGTCCGGCAACGTACCACACGCGCTCGACGGGCACCCTCAGTCTTTAACTACCCACCGACCCCGCTAATCAACCCTCTCAGAAACAATCCGCCCATCGACCTGGCAACCAGCGTACATCGATTGTCCAGAAATGGACAATCGCAAAAGCAGGCAAAACACACGAGACCCAAGTTTGCGCCTACGTCCGTAAAACCGCCCCGATTGACTCGTTGTTCAGGCTCAGCAAACTACGAATACCCCAGACAGAGATAGGGGGCTATAGCCGGAGCCGTATTTCGGATCCCCCGGCGACCACATCGATCGAGCCAGGAAGACGACACATGAAGACAATAAGAGTTCTATTCGGCCTCACGAGCCTGCTCACTATCCTAGCCATCGCAACGACACCCGCAGCTGCGGAATTCCAGGCAAACCAACCAGAAACCACACAAGGACCATACCAACTCACCGGGACGCCGCCTGTTTTCACCAGCGGAACAGCGGAGATCAAATGCGGCGAACTTCGCAACGGGCAGTGGCACATCCAAACAAAATTCACGAAAATCGGCAAAGACGCCGAAGGCGCAACGAAAATCACCCAAGACCCAACCAAAACCGGAGCACACCAACAGATCACCGGCGAATTCACAAAATGCATCGCACTCGGCTCGCTAGCACTAACGGTGAATACAAGCTGCTCGTTGCAAATCGAACAAAGCAAAACTGGGTTTACCGGTGCAGTTAAGTCGCAATGCAGCATCAGCATCCCGGCAGCAAGCTGCACGATATTCATAGATCCATCGACCGCCAACGCCCAACTCAAGAGCGTCACCGTGGTAAACATCACAGGAGGCAAGGAAGACATATCAGCAGTTACTGGAATCACAAGTACAGTTAGTGGTGCCGGCTGCGCAGTGGGTGGCATCACGGCGAACAAAGAAAACAAACTCAAAGTAACGGGCATAGCCCACAGCCAAAAAGTTATTTAGCAAGTCGCCGCTCTAGACACCCGCGGGGTGGTTGCCAAGCGCGACCACCCCGCATTTAGGTCGTACCCAGCGCTACCCTCGGCGGGATGCCCCTTCCGCCTAGTCCGGTGGCGCCAGCACCTGGGGCTCTTCGAGGATCCCCAGCACCCGGTTGAGCGCATCCCTCACCTCGCCCACGAGTAGCCCCGCGTCGTCGAGCGCTTCGGCGTCCTCAAGGCTCCAGGTGCGCCACACGTGCATGCTGGGGCGCAGGTGGGCGAAGCGGCGTCCCAGGGTTTGCAGGAACGGGTCGATCAGCCGCTCGTCCGCGGGGGAGGCGTAACCGTGCTCCAGCAGCCACGGCCAGAGCTTGGGGTGGATGTGGCTGCGGTGGTGTGCCCCGGCCTGCTCGAAGTCCTCGCCTTGCCACCGCTGTGCGTAGGTCACGGGGTCCAGGGTGCAGGTGAAGTACACGCGGGTGCTCTCGGGGGCTCCGCGAAAGCCGAGCAGCGGGCGGGGTTCCACATGCCACCGCGCTCCATCCTGTGTGAGCTGGGCCAAGCTCTCGGCGTTGCCCGTGGCATAGAGGTGCTGGGCCTGGCGCTTCAGCTCACCGGGCCACAGGTGCAGAGTGAGCGCGTCGGGCTCGAGCTTCAGCGCGGCACGCTGTAGCGAGGCCACCCCCAGGCCGGTGTCGAGGCGCACGTGCACCCGTCGTCCCCGCTCGGTCTGTAGTCCGGTGGCCTCGCGTAGCAGCGTCCCCAGGCGCCGCTCGCGACGCGTCGGATCGATGCCCGCGCGGCGCAGGCTCCCGAAGGGCAGCAGGTGCGCGAACTCGCGATGGGCGAAGTCCAGGGCGTCTTCCAGGAGTCCCCGCTCGGCCTGGTCGAGGGCCCCGCTCTCGATCAGCTGCCACCAGGACTCCAGCAGGTCGTGCCAGGGCAGCAGGCAGGTGCGTCGCTCCGCGAAGTGCGCCCCCCTCAGGTTCAGCTCGGCCGCGCGGTGCCCGTCACGGCGTGCCCAGCGCCAGCAGATCTTGCTCTCCAGTACCACCACCAGCTCGGGGTCGAAGCGCAGTACGCCGTCGAAGCGCTGTCCGCGGTCGGTGTCCGTGATCTCCTCCGAGAGCGCGAACGGCTCGATGTCGGGTGTCAGGAAAACGCTCACCAGCCGCTCGCGTCGCGTTTGCGGCGCCTCTGACTCGGCATCGGCGGGGTCGACGACATGTGTGGCCTGCATGTCCAGCACGCACGCCGGCAGCTCCTCCTGGGAGCGCTCGCCGATCGCGTGCAATAGCGCCTCGCGGGCGAGGGGCACCAGTCGCAGCACGATCATCGCCGCGCGTGTGAGCTGATCCTCGTGGTGGGCGGGCAGCTCGCGGTAGGGGGCGAAGAGGTTCAGGTGGGTGTTGGCTGGCGCGGCCTCCGGGGCCGTCTGCGCGACTGCCGCCTGCCCAGCCTCCATGAGCATCCCGATCGCTCTCCTCGGTCAACAATCCCGTACCGAACTATCAAGGAGAGTACTGTACTTATGCGTTTATTCAAGCAACCGAATGGCGCGCGTCTGGATTAGCGGCCTGAAACCGCACCACCCCGTTCTCCTCGACCTCGACCACGCGCCCGGCGTTCACGAGCAGGTCGACGTGCCCGAGTACCTCGGACAATGTGAGGTAGGCCTGGGTGACCGCCACGTTTCCCCACATCTGGTGGGCGATCTCGTGTGCACTGCGCGGCTGCTCGGCGATCAGGCGATGGATCTTCTCGGCGCGACGCTCGTGCAGGCGGAAACGCTCGTCGATCAGGGCGGCGTGATCTGAGATCGGCTGGCCGTGGCCCGGAAGCACGAGGTCCAGATCCATCTCGCGGGTCTTCGCCAGCGATGACATGTAACTCACCAGCGCCTGGGGGCGGGGTCCTTCATAGTCGCCCTCCGCGTCCAGCGGGCGCGCGATCAGTGGGTTTGAAGAGATGTGCTTGATCAGGTGATCCGCGCCGATCAGGAGCTTGCGCTGCTCATCCCAGAACACCGTGTCGGACGGGCTGTGCCCGGGGCGGTGAAGCACGCGCAGGGTGCGCCCCGCCAGCTTCAACTCCTCGCCGTCGGTGAGCGTGCGGGTCACCTCCACCGTCGATCCCCAGGCGCGGAAGCTCGCCGAGACCGCGCGCAGCGCGCTCACCACGTCGGCCGGGATGCCGTGCCTGAGCATCGTGCGCTCGGCGAACAGATCGTCTAGCTCGGTCTCGCGGCGGAAGTCGCCGAGATAGCGGTCCAGTCCCTCAAGCGCCGCCACCTGGGCCCCCGAGCGGCGGGCGAGGATCGCGGCCAGGCCAAAGTGATCGATGTGCTGGTGGGTGATCACCAGCAGCCCGATGTCCTCGATCCTGTGGCCCACCGCGGCGAGCGCCTGTTCCAGCTCGTCCAGGGCCTTGGCCGAGTTGGGCCCCGAGTCGATCAGGGTCAGCGGCTCGTCCTCGATCAGGTAGGCGTTGACCCGTCCCACCTGGAAGGGCGTGGGCACCGCCAGGCAGTGCACCCCGTCCTGAGGGTCGGGGCTCACGAGCGGATCAGGTCCAGCACCTCGTCGCGGCGGCGCTCCATGTCCTCGCGCGAGCGCAGCGACTCCAGGCACAGCCGCAGCAGCGGCTCGGTGTTCGATGGGCGCACGTTGAAGTGCCAATCCTCGTAGTCGATCGAGATGCCGTCCAGATGATCCTGGTGGGCGTCGGCGTAGCGCTCCTTGATCTCGGCCATCTTGGCCTCCGGATCGGCCACCTCGGAGTTGACCTCGCCGGAGATGAAGTACCGCTCGTGGAACGGGGCCAGCAGCTCGGACATCCGCTTGCCCTCGCGCGAGAGCTGCTCCAGCACCAGCAGGGCCGGGATCGTGCCGGAGTCGGCGCAGTAGAAGTCGCGGAAGTAATAGTGGCCCGAGACCTCACCGCCAAACAGCGAGCCCTCCTTGCGCATGCGGGTCTTGAAGAACGCGTGCCCCACCCGATTGATATAGGGGGTGCCGCCCGCGCGCTTGACCGTGTCCGGCACCGCCCACGAGGCCCGGACGTCATACAGGATGGCTTCGCCCGGGCGCTTGGCCAGCAGCGACTCCGCCAGCAGGGCCGTCAGGAAGTCGCCGTCGACGAACTCCCCCGTGTCGTCGATGAAGAAGCAGCGGTCCGCGTCCCCGTCCCAGGCGATCCCGAGGTCGGCGCCCGTCTCGCGCACCTTGTCGATGATGAACTGACGATTCTCGGGCAGCAGCGGGTTGGGCTCGTGGTCCGGGAAGTTCCCGTCCGGGGTCCAATAGGTCTCGATCAGATCCAGGCCGAGCTTTGAGAGCAGCGGTCCCACCATCGGTCCCGCCATGCCGTTGCCGCCGTCCACCACAACCTTTAGGGGCTTGATCGACGTCGGGTCGATCAGCGCGAGCGCCGCCGCCTGGAAGTCCTCGTAGAGGTCGACCTCCTCCACGAGACCCCGCCCGGGCGCTGTGCGCCCCTCATCATCGTTGTCCAGCCCGGCCTCGATCAGGCGGCGGATGTCCTGGATGCCCGAGTCGCCCGACAGCGCGATCGCGCCCTCGCGCACCAGCTTGGCGCCCGTGTAGGCCTTGGGGTTGTGCGAGGCCGTGCACATCAGGCCCCCGTCCAGCTCGCGCGATCCGACCAGGAAATAGAGCATCTCCGAGCCCACCTGTCCCGCGTCGATCACGTGCGCGCCCTCGCTCAGCAGCCCCTCGCGGTAGCGGGCGGCCAGCTCGGGGGCCGTCAGGCGCATGTCGCGGCCGAGCCCAACTCGAAGCTCCGAGCGCGGCTTGCCGGACAGCTCTGAGAGCACGCGGGCGAAGGCACGGCCGATCTGCTCGGCGATCTCGCCGTCGATCTGCTCGCCGTAGAGACCGCGGATGTCGTAGGCCTTGAAGATGTCCGGGCTGGGGATCCTCGTCATGTGCCCCGCATCTTATGGGCCCCATCTCCAGGGCGTGTCGCGGTTCGGTGTACCCGGCCTCGTAGACTTCCGGGCATGTCCGGTCATTCGAAGTGGGCCAGCATCAAGCACAAGAAGGCGATCGTGGACTCCCGCCGGGGCGCGCAGTTCACGAAGCTCGCGCGGGCCATCACGGTCGCCGCGCGCGACGGCGGGGGAGACCCCGACTCAAACGCGACCCTCGAGAACGCGATCGGGAAGGCCAAGGCGGCCTCGATGCCCAAGGACAACATCGAACGGGCCATCGCCAAGGGCACCGGCGAGGGCGGCGACGCCGAGGCGATCGAGACGATCCTCTACGAGGGCTATGGGCCCGGCGGCGTGGCGATGCTCGTCGAGACCCTCACCGACAACCGCAATCGCACCGGGGCCGAGGTCAGGAGCATGTTCACCAAGCACGGCGGCAGCCTCGGCGAGCCCGGGTCCGTGTCCTACCTGTTCGACAAGAAGGGGACCATCGTGGTTGACGCCGCCGACTACTCCGAGGACGACCTGATGGTCGCGGTGGAGGCCGGGGCCGAGGACATCACCGCCGAGGACGGCGTGTTCGAGGTCGTCACCGAGCTGGCCGACTTCGCGGCCGTGCGTCGGGCGCTGGAGGGCGCGGGTGTGGCGATGCAGAGCGCCGAGCTGACCTACCGGCCCTCCAGTCTCGTGCCGATCGAGCACGAGGGGCAGGTGCTCAAGCTCATGCGTCTGATCGACGCCCTGGAAGACAACGACGACGTGGGCGCCGTGCACGCCAACTTCGACGCGCCCGCCGAGATCCTGGAGCGCATCGCGGGCTAGATGCTGTGCCCGGGGGTTCAGGGATGTCCCGCGGGCAATCCGGCACGACGCAGCAGACGTGCAGCCCTATAAAAGCCGTTCTGGAAATCCGTCAGCGGACGGGGCGGTGAGGGCGCCTTCAGGGTCGGCGCGAAACCCCCGGCCTGTAGACCGTCGGCCCACTCCTGCAAGGGTGCGATCAGCGGTGTGTGATCCTCGATCTCCTGGCCCCTGCGAGGCTGCGCGCGCGTCATCAGCGCTCCCAGGTGCTCGGCCGCGCTGACCCGGGCGCCCATGTCGGGAATCCGACCCTCCTCGCGGCAGAAGCGCAGCAGGATCGTCTTGATGATCGAGGTGTGATCGAACGTGGTCTTGGCGACCGCTGCGGCCTCGACGTGGGGCGAGACTATGAGCGCGGGCACGCGCACGCCGTAGCGATCGAAGGGCGGCTCGCCGGCCGCGGCCGGCGGGGTTACGTGATCGTAGAAGCCGCCGTGCTCGTCGTAGGTCACGATCAGCATCGTCTTCTCCCAGGCCGGGCTGTTGATCAGGGCGTGGTAGATGCTGAGCACCAGATGCTGGCCTGCGGTCACATCCGAGGGCGGGTGATCGTCGTTGGAGTCCGGACCCAGCACCCGCGCGTCCTTGAAGCGGGGGTCGATCCAGGACACCTTCGGCAGGGTGCCCGCGGCCGCGTCCTCGATGAACGAGCTGCCCTCCTCGGTCAGACGCCCAACTAGGTTCTCCTTGACGCTCACCTTGCGACGGTCCACGAACGCGAAGTGCTCGTGATTGGAGAAGCGGTAGGCCGGGTCCACGCAACGCAGGGTCGCGGGATCGTAGGAGTACCAGCGCCAATCCCGTTCGTGCGGGCCCAGGAAGCGTACGAACGCCGGCAGCTCATACAGCGGCGGGTCGCGGTCGTCGCGCGGATCGCCGCCGCCAAGCGCGTCCTGGGCCTGTCCGGCGACGGCGTACAGGCGGTTCGGCCAGGTGGCCCCCGGGACCGAGGAGAACCAGTGATCGCACACGCAGAACTGGCGGGCCAGAAAGTCGTAGACCGGGAGCTGCTGTGCGGTGTAGTAGCCCATCACCAGCCCGGGGTCGGGCACCGGGACCCCCAGCCTCGCCGCGACCTCGGCGGAGTGACGGGCGAAGTTCGCGGCAAAGCCGCCGTTGTGATCGCTGAGCTGCTGATCGACGTTCTTGCCCGAATGGTCAGGATCCTCGGCCTCGCCCGCGAACGCGGTGCGTGCGCCGAGCGGATGAACGAGATGGGTGGAGCCGTCGGGGGTGGTGTTGGTCTCCTCGCCCGTCAGCCCCTCGATGTCGTTGCGCCCGGTGAGGGTGAGGTAACCCAGCATGTGATCGAATGAGCGATTCTCGAGCATCAGCACCACGATGTGCTCGATCTTGTCGAGGTTCTCGACCGCGGCATCGATCGTGACGGCCACCGTCCCGGTGGGTGTGGGCGGCGGTTTGACCGCGAGCAGACGGGCCACGTGAGCGAACTGCTCGGGCAGTACCCGGGCCAGCAGCCGGGCGATGAGCCTAAAGAACCGCGACTCGGTATCAGCCATGGTTGGGGCAACGTAGCAGCCGCCCGCGACGTATCAACTACGCGAATTCGCAGGCCGTCGCCCGTGCGGGGGACTCCCGGGGCATAATGGCCGCCGCATGACCACCGAGAACCGCCCACCGGTCGTGATCCTGTGCGGGGGCCGGGGCACCAGGTTGCAGGAGCACACCCAGGAGATCCCTAAGCCGCTCGTGGAGATCGGGGGGATGCCGATCGTGTGGCACGTGATCCAGCTCTACGCCGTGCAGGGATTCCAACACTTCCTGCTCGCCACCGGTTACAAGGGCGAGCTGATCGAGAGCTTCGTGGCCGCGCACCGGTGGCCGGCGGGCGTGAGCGTGAGGTGTGTCGAGACCGGCCTTGACACCCCCACCGGCGGGCGGATCAAACTGCTCGAGCCCGAGCTGCGGGCCGAGTCGTTCTGCGCCACCTACTCCGACGGGGTGGCCGACATCGATCTGGACGCGCTCCTGGCCTTCCACGCCGGGCACGGGGCACTGGCGAGCATGAGCGTCGTGCGCCCCGAGCTACAGTTCGGGGTCACCGAGCTGGACGAGCGCGACGGAAAGGTCCTGGGCTTTCGCGAGAAGCCCCGCTCCGAGCACTGGATCAACGGAGGGTTCTTCTGCTTCGGGCGAGGGGCGCTCGCCTATCTGGAGCGCGACAGCGTGCTGGAGCGCGAGCCGCTCGAGCGCCTGGCCGCGGAGGGGGAGCTGCGCGCATACCGGCACCGGGGATTCTGGGAGTGCATGGATACCTACAAGGACGCGGTGGCGTTGAACGATTACTGGGAGGCGGGGAAGGCTCCCTGGCGGGTTTGGGGGTAGGGGTGGAGAGGTGGTTCGTTGCTAGATAACTTTTTGGCTGTGGGCTATGCCGAATGCTTTGAATTTGTTTTCTTTGTTACCCACAAGGCCGAAGACTGAGCAGCCACCGCCGCTGACGGTGCTTGTGATTCCATTGACTTCTGATGTGTCTTCCTTGCCTCCTGTGATGTTTACCACGGTGACGTTCTTGAGTTGGGCGTTAGCGGTTGATGGGTCTATGAAGACCGTGCAGATTCCGGCTGGGATGCTGATGGTGCATTGTGACTTTACTGCGCCTGTGAATCCGCTTTTGCTTTGTTCGACTTGTAGTGAGCAGCTGGTGTTGACTGTTGCTGCCAGTGTGCCGAGTGCGATGCATTTTGTGAATTCGCCGGTGATCTGTTGGTGTGCGCCTGTTTTGGTTGGGTCTTGGGTTATTTTGGTTGCGCCTTCGGCGTCTTTGCCGATTTTCGTGAATTTCGTTTGAATATGCCACTGGCCGTTGCGAAGTTCATCGCAAGTAAGTTCGAAAGTCCCGGTCGTAAAGATGAACCTGCCGCTGAGTTGATATGGGCCTTGTGTGGTTCCAGATTGACTTGCCTGGAATTCAGCGGCTGCGGGTGGAGCTGCGATGGCTAGGACGGTGACTAGGCCTGTGAGGCCGAGCAGTACTCTTGTGGTCTTCATGTGTCTTCCTGACTCGGGGGCTCTCTGGCGGGTTTGGGGTAGTGGCGGGGTGGTCGCGGTTGGCGACCACCCCGGGTGTGCGTGTTTAACGGTTCGTTGCTAAATTACTTTTTGGCTGTGGGCTATGCCTTTTGCTTTGAATTTGTTTTCTTTATTTGCTGTAAAGCCGCCTACTGCGCAGCCCGCCCCGCTGACAGTGTTTGTGATTCCATTGACTTCTGATGTGTCTTCCTTGCCTCCTGTGATGTTTACCACGGTGACGTTCTTGAGTTGGGCGTTAGCGGTTGATGGGTCTATAAATATTGTGCACTGTCCGGCTGGGATGCTGATGGTGCATTGTGACTTTACTGCGCCTGTGAATCCGCTTTTGCTTTGTTCGACTTGTAGTGAGCAGCTGGTGTTGACTGTTGCTGCCAGTGTGCCGAGTGCGATGCATTTTGTGAATTCGCCGGTGATCTGTTGGTGTGCGCCTGTTTTGGTTGGGTCTTGGGTTATTTTGGTTGCGCCTTCGGCGTCTTTGCCGATTTTCGTGAATTTCGTTTGAATATGCCACTGGCCGTTGCGAAGTTCATCGCATTTAAGTTCTGCTGTGCCGCTTGTAAACACTGCGGAACTGCCGCTGCTTAGTTGGTATGGTCCTTGTGTCGTTTCGGGTTGGTTTGCCTGGAATTCAGCGGCTGCAGGTGTTGCTGCGATGGCTAGGATCGTGAGTAGGCCTGTGAGGCCGAGCAGTACTCTTATGATCTTCATGTGTGCCTTCCTGACTAGGGGCTTCCTGGCGGCTTTGGGGGGCGTTGGGGGCCCTCGCAAAGCTCGGGGTGGTCGCGGTTGGCGACCACCCCGAGCGTGTTTGGTTCGTTGTTAGATAACTTTTTGGCTGTGGGCTATGCCTTTTGCTTTGAATTTGTTTTCTTTATTTGCCGTGATGCCGCCTACTGCGCAGCCGGCCCCTGTGACGGTACTTGTGATCCCATTGACTTCTGATAGGTCTTCCTTGCCTCCTGTGATGTTTACCACGGTGACGTTCTTGAGTTGGGCGTTAGCGGTTGATGGGTCTATAAATATTGTGCACTGTCCAGCTGGGATGGTGACGATGCATTGTGACTTTACTGCGCCTGTGAATCCGCTTTTGCTTTGTTCGACTTGTAGTGAGCAGCTGGTGTTGACTGTTGCTGCCAGTGTGCCGAGTGCGATGCATTTTGTGAATTCGCCGGTGATCTGTTGGTGTGCGCCTGTTTTGGTTGGGTCTTGGGTTATTTTGGTTGCGCCTTCGGCGTCTTTGCCGATTTTCGTGAATTTCGTTTGAATATGCCACTGGCCGTTGCGAAGTTCATCGCATTTAACTTCCGCTGTGCCGCTTGTAAACACTGCGGAACTACTGACGCTTAGTTGGTATGGTCCTTGTGTCGTTTCGGGTTGGTTTGCCTGGAATTCGGCAGCTGCGGGGGTTGCTGCGATGGCTAGGAGCGTGAGCAGGCCTGTGAGGCCGAGCAGCACTCTGATGGTCTTCATGTGTTGTCTTCCTGACTTGATCGATGAGGTCCCGGGGTAGTCGGACTAGGGTCCCGGGCTATAGCCCCCAATCCCTAACTTGGGGGTATCCGTAGTTTGCTGGCTCTGGACAAAGAGTCAATCGAGACGGTTTACGGACCCGGCGGCGCGAATTTGGGCCTCATGCATTTGCCCTGCGTCTGGCGTTTGTCCATTTGCGGACAATCGATGTACGGTGGTTGTTCGGTCGTTGGGCGGATTGTTTCTGATGGGAGTGTTTAGCGGGTTCGGTGGGGAGTAGGGAACAGGGGGTGTACGCGTCAGACGCGTGTGGTACGTTGCCGTACGGCCTTGTCCGAGGCTGGGCGGCCTTGTCGAGAACCGAGGCTGGGCGGCCTTGTCGAGAAAGCGGAGAGCGGAGGGGTTTGCGTGGGTATCAGGAAGCTTGGCCTGGGGTTTTTCGTGGTGATCGTGATCTGTGTGGCGCTGTCGGGGCAGGCCTCGGCGGATTTCGGCTTCTCGTCGGTCGGCTTCTCGGCGACTGATGCACCGACAGTCGAACAAGCGGAAGCGGGCGAACCCGGTCTGTTGGACAGGAAGGCCGGATCTCATCCGTGGGCTGTAACCACAAGCTTTGTGCTGAACACACGCGTGAACGGCGCGAGCGAAACGGTTCAGGACGGGGACGTGAAGGATGTCTTTGTGGAATTGCCGCCGGGTCTTGTGGGAAATGTGACGGTTACGCCACAGTGTTCGATCAAGCAGTTTCAGACCAGGCCTCCAATTTTGTCGTTCGAATCGACGTATGCGTTGAGCGGCGCGAGCTGTCCGCAGAGCACGCAGGTGGGCTTTGCCGATGTTAGGTTGCGGCCCGCCGGCACATTGGAAGATCAGTGGTGGGATGCATACAATTTGGTGCCGCCGCCGGGTTCTCCGGCGCAGTTCGGGATCAGCCCCGTGAAGATCCCGGTGATTTTCCGGCCGACGGTACGCACCGGCTCCGACTACGGATTGACGATCGCCGCGAAGAACATTCCGCAGTTCTTCCCTGTCGGTGGTACCACGGTCACGTTTTGGGGTGTTCCGGCCGATCATTCGCATGACTCGCTGCGTGGGGAATGCCTGGCGTTGTTCGGCGCGTTTGCCCATCCGATCTTTGGTGGTTCGTGCCCGACGGATGCCGCTGCGCAGCCGTTCTTGACTTTGCCCGAGAATTGCTCGGGCCCGTTGCCCGTCGTGTTTCGTGCCGACTCTTGGCAGCACCCGGGTGCGTATAAGGCGGACGGTAGCCCTGATTACACGGATCCGAGCTGGGTTCGAGGCGAAACGTCGATGCCGCAGCTTGAGGGTTGTGAGCGTTCGGCGTTCGCGCCGACGTTGACCGCGGCGGCCGATACCTCAGCGGCGGATACCCCGGCTGGGCTGACGGTGGATGTGAGAAACGGGCAGGACGGGTTGTTGAACGCAACCGGTGTCGCGGGCGCTGCGATCAAGGACACGACCGTGACGTTGCCTGAAGGCATGTCGATCAACCCGGGGCAGGCCGCTGGGCTGGCAGCCTGCCAGGAAAGCCAGGACGGGTTGGGCTCAGAGGCACAGCCATCCTGTCCATCGGCATCGAAGGTCGGAACCGTGCGGATCACGAGCCCGCTCCTGCGGGACACCCTCGAAGGTGCCGTGTACGTCTTACAGTCCAATCCCCCGAACGTGCAGCTGTTGATCGCTGCCTCCGGGGACGGCGTGAACGTCAAGCTCAAGGCGAACGTGCATCTCGATGAAGAAACGGGGCAGCTGAGGACGACGCTCACGGACCTTCCTCCACTGCCGGTGTCTGATTTCAGCCTGTCGTTCAGCGGTGGTGCGCAGGCAGCGCTCGTGACTCCCCCGCAGTGCGGGGTGTACAGGACCACCGCTTTGTTCGTGCCGTCCACGACGCCATTTGGATCGTCGTTCCCCTATACCAGCGCTTTCAGCGTTGATTCGGGCCCCGGCGGTGCTCCGTGTGCGTCGCCGTTGCCGTTTGCGCCCGTGTTGACGGCTGGCGGGACCACAGACCAGGCTGGCGGCTATACGAACTTCACGCTGCTGTTGCAGCGTGGCGACGGGCAGCAGCGCATCAGCAGCCTACAGTTCAAGACCCCCCCCGGGCTGTCGGGCATGATCAGCAACGTTCCGTTATGTCCCGAGCCGCAGGCGTCGGCGGGCACCTGCTCGGCCGCTTCGCAGATCGGGCACACAATCGTGACTGCAGGTCCCGGCCCATACCCGTTGGTAGTTCCCCAGCCAGGGCAGCCCCCGGCGCCGATCTACCTCACCGGCCCCTACCGCGGCGCCCCGTACGGCCTGTCGATCGCGGTGCCTGTGGTCGCGGGGCCATTCAACCTCGGGATGAGAGTCGTACGAGCATCAATCGTGGTCGATCCGCACACCGCGCAGTTGACGATCACGACCGACCGCTCCGGTGCATATGCGATTCCGTCGGTCCTCGACGGGGTGCCCACCGATCTGCGCGTGATTAACGCTGTCGTCGACCGTCCGGGGTTCATGTTCAACCCGACGAACTGCAACACCAGCACGTTCTCGGGGACCGCGACGAGCACACAGGGCACCACGAGCGCGATCTCAAGCCGCTTCAGAGTTGGGTCGTGCGCGAGCCTCGTCTTCAAACCGAACTTCAAGGTCTCCACATCCGGCAAGACCTCACGTAAGAACGGTGCGAGCCTGTCCGTTTCGATCGACTACGCCGACGTCAAGCCGGCCGCCAATCAGGCCAGCAGCCAGGCGAACATCGCCAGCGTCAAGGTCGATCTCCCCAAGCAGCTCCCATCGCGCCTGACCACCCTCCAGAAGGCCTGCTTGGCGAGCGTCTTCGACGAAAACCCGGCCAAGTGTCCCGCAGCATCGCTCGTAGGACACTCGACCGTACACACCCCGATCCTTCCCGTCCCGCTCACCGGACCCGCCTACTTCGTATCTCACGGAGGCGAAGCGTTTCCGAGCCTGATCATCGTGCTCCAGGGCTACGGCGTCCGCGTGGATCTGATCGGCACGACGTTCATCAGCAAGAAGGGCATCACCAGCAGCACGTTCAAAAGCGTTCCGGATGTCCCGTTCACCAGCTTTCAGCTGGCGCTCCCAACCGGGCCGTTCTCAGCATTGACGGCAAACGGCAGCCTGTGCAATACAAAGCTCGTGATGCCGACTGCCTTCAACGCCCAGAACGGGGCGGTCATCCACCAGTCGACGCCGATCACCGTGACGAACTGCTCCAAATCCACACCGACTCGGAAAAGACCCAAAACCGCCACAGCCGGCGCCTTGCGCTCGGGTAACAGCACACACCGCAAGGAGCACAAGTGACCTACTCGACTACATCTGGATCTCCGCGAGACATGTCCACCAACACTCATATGCACTCCAGCCCACTGGTCCGCCGTATGGCATTTCTTGCGCTGCTGCTGGCAATGCTGCTAGCCGGCTCCGGCGGAATCGCGCGAGCCGCGGACTGCCCGAACCAGCAGGCGCGCGAACAGAACAACTCAACACCGCTCTCGGACTGCCGCGCCTATGAGATGGTGTCCCCGCTTGACAAGAATGGCGGAGACATCAGCACACCCCACGAAATCTTCTTTGGCAGCGTGGGTGTCATCCAGACAACACCTGACGCCGCCAAGATCACATACCACGCACTCGCCGCTTTTGGCGCAGACGCTAAGGGCTTGCCGATTCAGAGCCAGTACCTTTCGACACGCACCGCTGATGGTTGGACGACACAAAATATCACCACGCCACAGAGCACGCCGCCGAGCCTGAACACCACCTTGATCCCCTATGCCGCATTCAACACGAATCTCACCGAAGGCCTTGTACTCAACAACAACACGCAGCATCGAGAAATCGAAGACCCGGCGATCGGTGGCGCCCCCCCCGGCTACCGAGACTACTTTTTTCACAACATCAATACGGGGATCAATCGGGCACTGCTTACTACGACACCCCCCGAAACACCAGAAGCCTTCAACCGCGTTGACAACATGAATCTCGAAGGCTATGCCGCGACGCCTGATCTTCAGCACGCAATCTTCAATAGTGAATCCCAGCTATTGTCTACCGTGACAGCAGGTGGAAGGAACCTTTACGAGTCGACGAACGGACAAATAGAACCCATAAATATTCTTCCCGGCGTTACGAACGGTGAAACAGCCACTAGCGGGAAGCTTGGATCAGAAGAAGGCTATCAGAGTCATACAATCTCAGATGATGGTTCGCGCGTTTTCTGGAGTATTGGTAGGGGAGCGAACGCGCTTTATGTCCGCGAGGGTGTGGGTACTCCACAGGCGAGAACGCTTCAGGTTGACGCGGGCATAGGCGGTACGGGAGTCTTTCTCACTGCCAGCACAAGCGGAGACAAGGTATTCTTTACAAAGGGTAACCAGGGGACCGGGAGCCTTGATGAGTATGATTTGGAAAAGGAAGAACTGATCGATTTGACACCCTCAATCGAACCGGGGGGCCCGAGAGTCCAGGGTGTGCTTGGTGCCAGTGATGACGGTAGCTACGTGTACTTTGTCGCCAGAGGCGCGCTCGCTCCGGGAGCCACAAGCCAGAACTGCGAAAATCACAACATTGCTACAGGATGTAACCTGTATCTTTGGCACGCGGGCAGTCCCATCACGTTCATTGCCGAGTTGACGGGCGGCGATAACGAAGGCGGCCCGGGCGCGGATGACTGGGCAGAAGCGTATCCGCTTCGGACTGCGCGAGTGTCTCCTGATGGACGCAACGTCCTATTCATGTCTGGCGCGCGCCTGACGCCGTATGACAACGCCGGCGTGCAGGAGGTCTACGAGTATCAGGTCGGAACCGCGGGACCGGTATGTGCGTCCTGTAACCCGAGCGGGGCGAGGCCCGTGGGTGCATCGAGCATTCCCGGGGCGACGGTGTATGGGTTCAATTCCGCGATCTATGCCGCGCGGGCCCTCGCCGGCGATGGAAGCCGCGTGTTCTTCGACAGCAACGATGAACTCTCCAGCGCGGACACCAACCACCAGAAGGACGTATACGAGTGGGAGAGGTCCGGCAGCGGCACCTGTGAAGAGGTTGCGGGGTGCATCACTCTCGTCTCGACCGGCACCGGCAGCGAACCCACGACGTTCGTCGATGCGAGCGAAAATGGGAGCGACGTGTTCATGACTACTCGCCAGGAGCTGACCCCCGGTGATACCGATCAGCAGGTGGATCTCTACGACGCCCGGGAAAATGGCGGCTATGTCATCGCGAACCCCCCGGCATGCACGGGCACGGGCTGTCAGGGTGTACCAAGCGCTCCCCCGATCTTCGCGACCCCGCCGACGCTTACCTTCGAAGGTACCGGCAATCTGGCTCCGCCAAAGGTGGTTGTGAAACACAAGGCGCTGACGCGCGCCCAGAGGCTTTCGCGGGCTCTCCGAGCTTGCCATGCCAAGCCGCGCAAGCAGCGCAGCGCCTGTCAGCGGCGCGCACGCAGCCGTTACGGCCCGGTCCACAAGAAGACAAAGCGATGAGGTCGCGGACCGCCACCCTCACCCCTGCGTAGCGCCACGCTCCACCAGTCGCCGCGCCCGAAACAACGGCACGGGCTCCCGTATCCCCTTCAGCCGCCGTTCCCCCGCATAAGACCAGTGGTAGTGCTCGCGCGTCACCTCGCGCACCTCACGCTCGGCCAGCAGGCTGCCGGGGCGGGCGATGCCGGTGATGCGACTGGCGAGATTCACGGGTCGTCCGAACCAGTCCCCGGCGCGGCCGAGGGCGGCGCCGATCGCGATGCCGGCGCGCAGCTGGGGGAAACTCTCGCCCTCGGCGGCCGCGGCGTCGAGCAGTGCCAGTCCGGCGTCCAGTAGGGGCTCGGGCTCGGTGGAGACGAGCATCACGGCGTCCCCGATCGTCTTCACCAGGCGTGCCGGAGGTTCGACAACTTCGGTGGTGAGTGCCTCCAGGCGCACCGCTAGGCGCCCCAGCTCGTCGGGCGGGACCTCCTCGCCGAGGCTGGTGAAGCCAACGAGGTCGGCGAAGCACACGGTCACCTCGCGTGAGCCGGGGAGCTGTCCGCCCATGCGCTCCACCACGTTGATGGCCTCGCTCTCGGCCATCTGCCGCAGATGCAGGGTCAGCAGATTTGTCACCAGCGGACCCACCATCGGCGCGAGCTGTGAGGCGGTGTACGCAAAGCGCTGGGCGAGGTCGTGCTCGCTGACGCCGGGCTCCAGCACGAGGCCGAGAGTGATCGCGCGCATCCGCTCGGCGGCCTGTGAGAGCCCGCGTCCGAGGGTGCGCAGCAGGTCGAAGATGTCCTCGTCGGAGATCCCGGCGGCCCTGAAGATCTCGGCCATCTGGACGGACTCGAGGTCGGCCTCGGTGTAGACCGGCTCGTCGGCGGAGGGGATCGGCAGGCCCATGGCGCGGCGCACGTCGATCAGGAAGTCGAGGCCGGCGCCGGTGCGCGCCGCGATCTGCTCGGCGGTGTAGCGCTCCCGTCCTCCGATCACGCGCTCGGCGGGGAGGAACATCACCGTTCCCTCGACGGTACGTCGCTGTAGCTCAGCCAGGGGAACCCCGTCGGCGGCGAGGTTCTCAAGCAAGGTCAGACGCTCGCTGCGCTGGGCGCCCTCCAGGTCGTCGAGCAGGCCCTCGTGCTCGAACTCGATGCCGTGATCTTCGTCCATGCAGGGTCCAGACTAGGGCCTGCGCCAGCGGTGCACGCTTGCGCGGCGCGCCCGCCTCGCGGTGGGGTGGGCGGCCGCAGGGTAAGGCAGGCGTCCGGGGGGCTGCGCAGAATCACTGGGTGTGATTGTTCTCGGCATAGATCCCGGGCTGGCCAACACGGGCTATGGGGTGGTGGCGCGTCGTTGCGGGCGGCTGGTGGCGCTCGACGGCGGGGTGATCGAGACCGCTGCTGGGCTCGCGCCCGAGCGGCGGCTCGCGGCGGTCTATCGCCGGATGTGCGAAATCCTCGACGAGCACGACTGCGCGGCGGTCGCGCTTGAGCAGGTGTACTTCGGGCAGAACGCCCAGAGCGCCTTTGCGGTCGGGCAGGCCCGCGGGGTGTGCATGCTCGCGGCGGGGGAGCGGGACCTGGAGTGCTTCTCCTACACCCCTCAGCAGGTCAAGGCCTCGGTGTGCGGCCAGGGTCGGGCGCCGAAGGAGCAGGTGGCGCGGATGGTGCAGGTGCTGCTCGCGCTGCCGCCGGAGCCGATGCCCGACCACGCCTCCGACGCGCTGGCGGTCGCGGTGTGCCACACCAACCGCGCCCCACTCATGGCGGCGCTTGAGGGCGCGCGCGGATGATCGCGCTGCTGCGCGGGGAGCTGGCGCTGCGGCGTTCGGACCACGTGGTGATCGTGTGCGCCGGTGTGGGCTACCGGGCTGCGGTCTCGGCCCAGACGCTCCACCAACTCCCGGTCGTGGGAGCGCAGGCGACGCTGCACACCCATCTGATCGTGCGCGACGACGCGCTCTCGCTCTACGGGTTTCACAGCGAGCGCGAGCGCGAGCTGTTCCTGATGCTGCTCTCGGTGCAGGCGGTCGGTCCCAAGGTGGCGTTGGCGGTGCTCTCCGGAGGCCCCCCCGAGGAGATGATGACGGCGCTCGCCGCGGGCGACGTGGCCCGCTTTCAGGCGGTCCCGGGGATCGGCAAGCGCACGGCCGAGCGGATCATTGTCGAGCTGCGTGAGAAGGTGATCGACGTCTCGGGGGGCGGGACCCCTGCGATCGCGGCAAGCCGCGGCGATAGTCCCCGGGCGCTGGCCCGCGATGGACTGATCGAGCTGGGATACACCGCGGGCGAGGCCGAGGGCCTGTTGCAGGGCGCCGCCGGTGAGAGTGCTGAGGACCTGATCGCACAGGCCCTGCGCACCGCCCGAGGGTCATGATGGTGAGATGAACGAGGCGCGCATCCAAACTCCCTACCTGACCGTGGAGGACGAGCTGGACCGTTCGCTGCGCCCGCGGCGCCTGGGCGACTTCGTGGGTCAGGGCATCCTGCTTGAGCAACTCGCGGTGGCGATCGAGGCGGCGGCCGCGCGCGGCGATGCCCTGGATCATCTGCTGCTGGCTGGGCCGCCGGGCCTGGGCAAGACTTCGCTCGCCCAGATCGTCGCGAGCGAGCTTGAAGTGCCGTTCGTGCAGACCGCGGGGCCCGCGCTTGAGCGAAAGGGAGACATAGCGGCGTTTCTGACTGCCCTTGAGCCCCGGAGCGTGTTCTTCGTGGATGAGATCCACAGGTTGCCGCGCACGCTGGAGGAGACGTTCTATCCGGCGATGGAGGATCGACAGCTGCCGATCACGGTCGGGCAGGGGGCGGGTGCGCGGGTGGTGACGCTGGAGCTGCCGCCGTTCACACTGGTGGGAGCCACGACCCGCACGGGTCTGCTGACCACGCCGCTGCGCGACCGCTTCGGGATTCAGGCGCGCCTCGCGCCGTACTCGATCGCAGAGCTGACCCTGATTGTCCAGCGCTCCGCGAGGATCCTTGAGATAAGCCTCGATGACGAGGGTGCGAGCGCGATTGCCGCCCGTAGCCGCGGCACCCCGCGGGTGGCCAACCGGCTGCTCAAGCGCGTACGGGACTACGCCGAGGTGCGCATGGAGGGCGTGGTCACCGCGCGGGCTGCGCAGGCGGCGCTTGAGCTGCTGGAGGTCGACGAGCGCGGCCTGGATCGCCTGGATCGCGAGATTCTGCACGCGATCTGCGCCAAATTCGGTGGCGGCCCGGTGGGGCTCTCGACGCTGGCGGTGGCGGTCGGCGAGGAGCAGGACACGATCGAGGATGTCTATGAGCCCTACCTCTTGCAGGAGGGTCTGATCAAGCGCACCCCGCGCGGGCGCGCGGCCACGCCGGCGGCCTTCGCCCATCTGGGACTGGAGTTGCCCTCGCAGGCCAACGGGCCGGACGGTCCGGGCCTGTTTTGACGGAGCCTCGCCGGGGGGCTTTCCGTAGTCTGTGATCCATGGCGCACCCCTTCATCTGCCCCAACTGCGGCCACCGCACGAGCGAGCTGGATCGCAACATCGGCTTCACCCGCCAACCCAAGGGCTGCGCCAAGTGCGGCTTCGCTTTCCTGTTCGAACTTCTGGACGACTACTATCCGGCTCCGGACGCGGCGTTTTTCGTCTGCGACCGTGAGGGTCGGGTGATTGGGTGCGGACGCAACTCCTTTGCGTTCACGGGTCTGGAGGAGGAAGAAGTGATCGGGCAGCGAGTCGAGCACGTGCTGGGATTGAACTTCGCGGGCGGGGATGACCCGGTTTCGACCGTGCTCGAGTGGGGGGTGCGCGCGCTGGGCAAGCCCGTGAGCGTCGCCGGCGAGCGCGACGTGGCGGCGAACGCCAAGGCAGATTTGTTTCCCGCCTACGACGATGACGGTGGGCTGTTGCTGGTGCTCACCCCAGACAAGTAGTCTCGACTGATGCTCAATCGTCGCCGCAACGCGCTGATCCTTCTGATCGTCCTCGGGCTGGTGCTCGCGTCCGGGTTCGCGATCGTGTCGAAGAAGACCCGCTTGGGCCTGGACCTGAAGGGCGGCGTCGAGCTGGTCTACAAGGGCCAGCCGACCGCGCAGTCGAAGGTCACCGCCGAATCGCTGGACCGCGCGATCGACATCATGCGCAAGCGCGTCGACCAGTTGGGCGTCGCCGAGCCCGAAATCCAGCGCACCGGCGCGGCCGAAATCGATGTGGCGCTGCCGAGCGTGAGCAACGCGGCGCGCGCCCAGGAGCAGGTCGGCAAGACCGCGCAGCTGTTCTTCTACGACTGGGAGCCGAACGTGATCGGCCCCAACGGCAAGCCGGAACCGACGGAATCGACCGTCACCGGCGGACAGAATCCGGGCAGCTCCTTGAACGGTCTGCCTGAGTACGAAGCGGTGCAGCGCGCCCTCAAGCGGGCCCCGATCATCCGCAAGTCGGACACAACTCTGGGTCCCGGGATCTACGGGCAGTACTACCTCCTGGACACGAAGGCCAAGAAGGTGCTGCGCGGCCCGGAGGACAACGAACAGAACCTCTTCGCGGACGGCTACAAGGCGCCGGCGGCAGCCAAGACCAAGGTGGTGCGGGTGAACCCCGGGACGGTGCTCGTGCGGGCGCAGCCGACGACCGATCCGAAAACGGGCAAGGTCATCCAGGAACTGCCCGACAGCTGGTACGTGCTCAACGACGAACCGGTGCTGACGGGCGCGGACATCAAGAGCCCGCAGCAGAGCTTCAACAACGGCAGCGGCGGCAACGGCGAGCCGGTCGTCAACTTCAGCTTCACCTCCGGCGGCGGCAAGATCTTCGAAAACATCACCAAGAAGATCGCCCAGCGCGGCCAGGACGCCCAGCTGCCGGGTGTGAGCAAGGAAGCCGCCCAGCAGCACTTCGCGGTCGTGCTCGACGGCCAGCTGATCACGGTGCCGTTCATCGACTACACCGCCAACCCGAACGGGATCGACTCCACCAACGGCTCGGAGATCTCGGGCGGCTTCACGATCACCTCCGCCCAGAACCTCGCGGACGAGTTGCAGTCCGGCGCGCTGCCGATCAAGCTCGAACTGATCTCCCAGTCGCAGGTCTCGGCCACGCTCGGCAAGCAGGCCTTGAACCAGGCGCTGGTCGCGGCCGTGATCGGCTTCGCCGTGGTGTGCCTGTTCCTGCTGATCTTCTACCGCGTGCTCGGCGTGATCGCCGTGACCGGCCTGCTGGTCTACGGCGTGTACCTGTTCGCGATGATCAAGCTGATTCCGATCACGCTGACGCTGCCGGGGATCGCGGGGATGATCCTCACGATCGGGGTCGCGGCCGACGCGAACATCGTGATCTTCGAGCGCGTCAAGGAGGAGATCCGCGGCGGGCGTTCGGTGGCGTCGGGCATCGCCGTGGGCTACAAGCGCGGATTCGCCGCGATCGTCGACGCCAACGTGGTGACGTTCATGACGGCGTTCATCCTGTTCGCGCTGGCCACCGCGGGCGTCAAGGGCTTCGCCTTCACGCTCGGCATCGGCACGTTGCTGTCGCTGTTCACCGCCGTGCTGGCCACGCAGGCGGCGCTCGGCGCGATGGGTCGCTCGCGCTTTGTCACCCACCCCACGGCGCTGGGCGCTTCGGGCAAGTCTCGCGGCTGGAGCTTCGACTTCATGGGCGCCTCGCGCTGGTTCTTCTCGCTCTCCGGCGTGATCCTGCTGATCGGCTCGCTGGCGATCGGCGGCAAGGGCCTGAACCTGGGCATCGACTTCAAGGCGGGCACCCGCATCCAGACGGCCTTCATCAAATCGGCCAACGAGAACCAGATTCGCGAAGTGATGGCCAAGGACGGGTTCGGCACGGCCGAGATCCAGAAGCTGAACAGCAAGAACGTGGGTGGCGTCGGCTTTCAGATCTCCACCAAGACGCTGAAGCCCGAAGAGGTCCAGAAGGTCAAGGCCGACCTCGACAAGCGCTTCGGCAACGGGGTGAGCCAGCCGGGCACCAAGGCGTTCTCGTCGACCTCGATCGGGCCGACCTTTGGAAACACCGTCGCCAACGGCGCGCTGATCGCGATCATCGCCTCGCTGCTGGTGATCTCGGTCTACATCGCGCTGCGCTTCGAGTGGAAGTACGCCGTGCCGGTGCTGATCGCGCTGATGCACGACCTCCTGATCACGGCCGGGGTCTACTCGCTGACGGGTCGGGAAGTGACGACATCGACGGTCGCGGCGCTGCTCACGATCCTGGGTTACTCCCTGTACGACACGATCATCGTGTTTGACCGCGTGCGCGAGAACGTGCCGCGCATGCCGCGGGCGGCCTTCTCGCAGATCGTCAACCGCTCGATGTCGGAGGTCGTGACGCGATCGCTGGCCACGAGCTTTTGCACCCTGCTGCCGGTGGTCTCGCTGCTGCTGTTCGGCGGGGAAACGCTCAAGGACTTTGCGTTTGCGCTGATGGTCGGCGTGGCCTCGGGCGCGTACTCCTCGATTTTCATCGCCTCCCCGGTGCTGACGCACTGGAAGGAGCGCGAGGGCGTTTACCGCAACCGTCGGCTGCGCATCCTGCGCGATCTCGGCAAGGTGCCGGCCTATGCCACCGCGGTCGGTGGCGCGCCGATCGAAGTCGAACCCGATACCAAGCCGCGACGCTCGCCACGGGGCAGCATCCTCGCCCCCGAGGAGCCCGGCGAGCAGATCTCAAAGGACGAGTTCGACGATCTCGTGCGCGATCTTGACATCGAGGGTTCGGGTACGGGCAGCGGCAAAGATCCGCGTTCGCGTGGACGTGCACGCAAGTCGACCGCGGCCGTTGCCGCGCCGCGGCGCTCGGGCAAGGGTCCAGGGGGCGCCAATGGGGGCGAGTCGCCAACGCCGGGCCGTGCACCGCTGGATCCCGCCGCCGATCTGTCTCCCGAGGACGTTGTGATGCCGAAACAGAGCGAGGCACCCCAGCCGGGCAAGCCGCGCAAGCCGCGAAACCGCAGACACGGGAGGGCTCGCTGATGGGACTGCTCGGTTGGGTGATGATGGGCTTGGCCATCTGGCACTTCACGATCTTCCTGCCCGACCGCTTCTGGGGCGGCATCGTCGGTGCGTTCGTCGGCGCGCTCCTGGGCGCGATCGTGATGGGCCTGATCATCTACGGCGTGAAGGTCTCGGCGTTCCGGGTGCCCGGGCAGAAAGGGACCGACCTGGTGGTTGTGCTCTACGCGATCCCGGGGGCGATCCTCGGCATCGCCGCGATGTACTGGGCGGGCGTCCGCCGCGAGGGGCGCGTCGTTGAAGACGTCGCCACCTCCAAAGACCCTTTCCGGTAGCGCGCGGGCGGCCTTCCGTCTAGGACGGCGCGTAGGGTGGACGGGGTGGAGATAGAGCGCCGTTTCGAGATCGCCCCCTGCGCCGATGCGGACGTTGCGCTGTTGCGCGCAGAGCTGGGGGTGAGCGCGGCGCTGGCCCAGGTGCTGGTGCGTCGCGGGCTGGGCGACCCGGCGGCCGCGCGTGCATTCCTGGTGGGCGAGGAGGAGCACGACCCCGCGGCCTTCGCGGGCCTGGGGCAGGCGATCGAGCCGATCCTGAGGCATGTCCGCGAGGGCGGGCTGATCACGATCCACGGTGACTACGACGTCGACGGGATCTGCTCCACGGCTGTGCTGGTGCGCGCGCTGAGGGCCCTCGGTGGGGACGTCGACTGGTATCTGCCCGACCGGGCGAGCGACGGGTACGGTCTGAGCCGGGACACCGTGGAGCGACTGGCGGCCCGTGGCACGCGGCTGCTGGTGAGCGCCGACTGTGCGATCACGGCCGTCGAGGAGGTCGCGGCCGCGCTCGCGTTGGGGATGGAGGTGGTGGTCACCGATCACCACACCCCGCGCGCCGATGGGGTGCTCCCGGCGGCGCCGATCGTGCATCCGGTGGTGTGTGGCTATCCGTGCGTGGACCTGTGCGCGACGGGCGTGGCCTACAAGCTCGCGCAGGGCCTCTGGGCGGCCGCGGGCCGCGATCCCCGAGGTCTTGAGGAGGATCTCGACCTGGTGGCGCTGGCGACGGTTGCCGACGTGGTGCCGCTGGTCGGTGAGAACCGCACGTTCGTGCGCCGCGGTCTGCGGGCGCTCGCGAGCACCGGCAAGCCCGGCCTGCGCGCGCTGATGGCGGTCGCGCGTGTGGACGGCGCGCATGTCAACGAGCGCGCCCTGGGGTTCGCGCTGGCTCCGCGCCTGAACGCGGCCGGACGCCTGTACCGGGCCGATGCGGGCCTTGAGCTGATCCTGACCGAGGACACCACGCGGGCGGCGCAAATCGCCGACGAGCTTGACCGTGCCAACCAGGAGCGCAGGCACACCGAGCGCGGCATCCTCTTCGAGGCGGAAGCGCAGGCCGCCGCCCTGGGAGACAGGGCGGGCTACGTGCTGGCCGGCGAGGGCTGGCACCCGGGCGTGATCGGGATCGTGGCCTCCCGGCTCGTGGAGCGCTTGAACCGTCCCGTGGTCCTGATCGCCCTCGACGGAGATTCGGGCCGGGGCTCGGGCCGCAGCATCGACGGCTTTGACCTGCTGGGAGCGCTGGAGGCCTGCGCGGGGCACCTGAGCCGCTACGGAGGTCACCGCGCCGCGGCGGGCCTGGAGGTCGAGCGCGCGCGGGTCCCCGCGCTGGCCGCCGCCTTCGCGGCCCACGCCCAGGCTGTGCTCGGCGAGGGCGAGCTGGTGCGCAGCGAGCGGGTCGACGCGATCGTCGAGGGCGAGGAGCTGGGCATGGCGCTCGCCGAGGAGCTGGGCAAGCTGGCGCCGTTCGGACGGGGCAACCCCACGGTTTCGCTGCTGGTGCGCGCGGCGCTGTTGAGCGACCGGCGCCCGATGGGCGAAGGCAAGCACCTGCGCTTCACCGTGGACTGCGGGGGCGCGCGTGCCCGGGCGGTGGCTTTCGGGAACGGCGGGAGCTTGCCGGTCGGCGAAGAGGAGCCGGCGGACGCCACGTTCACGCTTGAGGTCAACGAGTGGAACGGCGTGAGCGAGCCGCGTCTGGTGCTCAGGCATGTCCAGGCCGCGGGGCCGACGGCCGGCCAGCCTGAGGACGATCTGGTGCTGTTCGCCGGGTTCTGAGCCGATGTGAGCCGGGGTGGCATTCGCCCGGCGGCCCGATGCCGCTTCAAACTGGCGATGCCGTCCCCTACCCTTTACTGACATGGCGACGCCCAAGGACCCAACAACCAGCGCACCGACGGCAGCGACTGCGGCGCCGAGCGCGCCGACGGCGAAACGGGTCGAGGTCCGCCCCGAGCTGAACGAGTTCGAGCGCCGGTTGCTGGGGGACCTCTTCGCGATCGTCTCCGAGCACGCCACCGACTCGGCCGTGGAGATCGACCGGGCCCGGGTCGAAGACGCGTTCGTGTTCGCCTGCGAGCACCATGCCGCCCAGCGGCGGATGTCGGGCGAGGACTTCATCGTGCACCCCGTCGGGGTGGCGCGGATCTGCGCGGGCATGAGACTGGACACCGAGACCCTGTGCGCGGCGCTGCTACACGACACCGTGGAGGACACCTCGGCCTCGATCGAGGAGGTGCGCGAGCGCTTCGGCGAGGAGATCGCGGTGATCGTGGACGGGGTCACCAAGCTGACCGGCATCACCTTCCAGTCGCGCGACGAGGCGCAGGCTGAGAACTACCGCAAGATGATCGTGGCGATGGCCACCGATGTACGGGTGATCCTGATCAAGCTCGCCGACCGCCTGCACAACATGCGCACGATCGACGCGATGTCCAAGCAGAAGCAAGTGGACAAGGCCAAGGAGACCCTGGAGATCTACGCGCCGATCGCACACCGGCTCGGTATCCACGCGCTGAAGTGGGAGCTGGAGGACCTGGCGTTCGCCACCCTGCACCCCCGCAAGTACCAGGAGATCAAGGGGCTGGTGGCGCAGCAGCGCGACGACCGCGAGCACTACGTCAACGAGGCCGGCGAGTACCTCACGAGCGAGCTTTCAAAGCTCGGCATCCAGTCCCAGATCGCGGGGCGCGCCAAGCACTTCTACTCGATCTACTCGAAGATGACCAAGAAGGGTCGCGAGTTCAACGAGATCTACGACCTCACCGCGATGCGCGTGATCGTTGAGTCGGTCAAGGACTGCTACGGCGCGGTGGGCGTGATCCACTCGCTCTGGAAGCCGCTGCCGGGCCGCTTCAAGGATTTTATCGCGATGCCCAAGTTCAACATGTACCAGTCGTTGCACACCACGATCATCGGGCCCGAGGGACGGCCCCTGGAGATCCAGATCCGCACGCAGGAGATGCACGAGATGGCGGAGTTCGGGGTGGCGGCCCACTGGATGTACAAGCAGCGCCAGGGAGGCACAGCCACTGCGGCGGGCACCACCGGCGTCAGCAGCACCGCGCAGGACGGTTGGCGCGGCCCGGACGACGCGAAGCTGAAGTGGCTGCGCTCGATGATGGACTGGCAGAAGGAGCTGTCCGATCCCCACGAGTTCATGGAGAGCCTGCGGATCGACCTGTTCGAGGACGAGGTGTACGTGTTCACGCCCAAGGGCGAGGTCAAGTCACTCGCCGCGGGCGCCACCCCGCTGGACTTCGCTTATGAGGTGCACACCGAAATCGGCCACCGCTGCGTGGGCGCCCGCGTGAACGGCAAGATCGTGCCGCTGCACTACGAGCTGCACTCGGGCGACATCGTGGAGATCCTGACCTCCAAGCGCGAGCGCGGTCCCTCACGCGACTGGCTGGCGATGGTGAAGACGACCCGCGCCCGCAACAAGATCAAGCAGTGGTTCAAGGCGGAGTCCCGTCAGGACACCGAGCACACTGGCCGTGACCTGCTGCAAGAGCACCTCAAAAAGCAGGGTCTGCCGGCCCAGAAGATCACCGGCTCGGCGTTGCTGGCGGACGTGATCCGCGACATGGGTTACCGCAAGGCCGACGACTTCTACATCGCACTGGGCGGCGCCAAGGTCTCGCCCAAGGTGGTGGTCAACAAGATCATGCAGCGCCTCAAGCAGGGCGAGGCCGCCGACGGCGAGGCCACCGCCGCGGCAGACCTGCTGAAGGTGGGCCGGGCCAGGCGCAATCCGACCAGCTCCTCCGGGCAGTACGGGATCAACGTGGAAGGTGTCGAGGACGTGATGCTGAGGCTGGCCAAGTGCTGCCGGCCGGTGCCGGGCGACCCGATCGTGGGCTACATCTCACTCGGACGGGGCATCACGATTCACCGCGACGACTGCCCCAACACGACGCTGCTACGCAAAAGCCCCGAGCGCTTCACGAACGTGACCTGGGAGGGTGACCAGGCCACGACCTTCGTGGTGGAGATCCAGGTCGATGCCTGGGATCGTCACCGGCTGCTTGAGGATCTCTCAAGGGTGTTCTCCGAGTCGGGCGCCAACATCGTGGAGGCACGTTGCCTGTCCAACCCCCCGATGGTTAAGAACCGCTTCGTGATCGAGGTGGCCGACACGCACACGCTCAAGGGCGCGATCACCCGCATGCGCAACATCGAGTCCGTCTTCGACGCCTACCGCGTCACGCCGGGGGCGGGGTAGCAAAACGCTCAGCGGGATCCGGTTGGTGCCGGGACGCTGAGCTGGCGACAGATGCCGCGCGCGGTGGGTGGCTTGATCTCCCGATGGCGAGGCACGGTGGTTCGCTGGCCTGTGGCCGCGTTTTCCCAGAACTCGTGCTTGGCGGCTTGGCGAGTGAGCCGGCAACCATGCTCAGTGAGGTGTTGTTCGAGGTCGCGCTTCTTCACGCAGCGATCTCGACGGGCTCAACGAGCGCCCACCCAGTGGCTGGGATCGCCTCGCCCCGCGCACGACGCTCCTCAAGCACGAGCGCAATGGCGTCGCGGACCATTACGCGGGCGTCATCGAGCCCCTCGCCCTGAGTATGTACCTCGGGCAGCTCGGGCACGTGCGCGTAGACCCAGCCATCGCCAGCATCCTCGTACACGACGTTGAATGTGAGCCCACTCATGCCGAACAACGGTAGCGCGTCCTTGGGCGGAGCGGACCGATCGAGTGGCAGAGGTATACGCCTCAGGCGATCACGTTGAGCGCGCGCGGCAGCAGCGAGTAGCGCGCCTCGGCGACTTCCCCGAGGTAGTCGCCGTCCACCTGTAGCGGCAGCGGCTCGCCGTCGCTGCTGCGCACCGTCAGTTCGGTGGCGCCCGCGAAAGCGCTGATTTGCCGGTGGCGGGCCACCCGGGCGTGTTTGGAGAAGGCACGCCATGCGATCGAGGGCATGTCAAACGGGCGGGCTCGGTGCAGCACGCAGCCCGAGAGCGTCCCGGAGTCCAGCGCGGCGTCCTCGGCGATCTCGATCGGACGGTTCTGGAAGTAGGTGAAGGGCGAGCCGTTCTGCACGATTGCCGTCACGCCCTGGAGATCATGGCCCTCAGCCTCGCCCGCGATCTGCACGGTCATGTGCGGGGGGTTGACCAGGTAGTGGCGCGTGAAGGTGCTCACGGCAGCCCACGTGAAGTAATAGGGGCCCAGGCGGGCCTTGAGGTGGGGGTTCGAGTCGACCCGGCGCACCACGCTGGCGTCAAGACCGAGGCCGGAGGCGAAGGTGAAGTGGCGGTCGTTGACCATGCCGAGGTCCACTTTGCGGGGGCGCCACTCGTCGGCGATCCCCAACAGGTGCTCGGTGGCGTCGATCAGCTCGCCGGGGATCCCGAGCATCTTGCCGAACACGTTGGCCGAGCCCCCCGGCAGGCAGGTCAGGGGGGTGGGGGAGCCGATCAGGCCGTTGGCGGCCTCGTTGACGGTGCCGTCGCCACCAAAAGCCACAACCACGTCATAGCCCTCGTGGGCGGCCTCCCGGCAAAGCTCGGTGGCGTGTCCCTGCGCTTCGGTGTCCACGGCGTCCACCTCGTAGCGACCCTGCAAGGCGTAGACCACGAGATGGCGCAGGCGGTCGGATACCGTGGTGGCGTAGGGGTTCACGATGATGAGCATCCGCTTCTTGGTCCCCGGTGCGGACAGGGCGGCGGCGTCCGGGGCTTCGGCGGGACGCACGTTGGGTTCTTGCACAGGGGTGCTCATGCGTTAGGGCCTACACCGCAACAGATGTTGCGTTACCGACGATCTTCTAAGGATTTCCCGTCCGACGTTCGATATAGTTGCCGAAGCAGCACGACATAGCTGGACGCATCGAGAGGGGTGGAGGGACTGGCCCGTTGAAACCCCGGCAACCTACCGCGTGAGCGGGAAAGGTGCCAATTCCATCAGGCTCCAACAAGGCCTGGGAGATGTGGTTGGAGTCTTCTCGGACCTTCGCCACAGCCCAGCGGAGGTTTTCAACATGACGGCAGAGAGACTTACGTGCAGGGAGTGCAAGGCGGAGTATCCGCTGGAGGCGCTCTATGTTTGCGACCGGTGCTTCGGCCCGCTCGAGGTCACCTACGATCACAGTCGTCTCACGGGCGATCTGGACGGCTTGCGCAGGCGTATTCAGGGCGGGCCCCAGAACATCTGGCGCTACGCGGACTTCCTGCCGCTCGCGGGCGGCCCCCCGGGGCCCTCGGGACGGCTGGCCTCACGTGTGGGACTGCCCGCGGGCTGCACCCCGCTGATCCGCGCCGACCGCCTGGCCGAGCGGCTGGGACTGCGCGAGGTGTGGGTCAAGAACGATGCCGCCAACCCGACGCACTCCTTCAAGGATCGTGTGGTCTCGGTAGCCGCGGCGCGTGCCCGCGAGCTGGGCTTCAAGGTGATCGCGTGCGCCTCCACGGGCAACCTCGCCAACTCGGTGGCGGCCCACGGCGCGGCATTGGGCCTTGAGTCCTACGTGTTCATCCCGGCCGACCTGGAGGAGCAGAAGATTCTCGCCACGGGCGTCTACGGGACGAAGCTGGTGGGGGTGCGCGGCAACTACGACGACGTGAACCGCCTCTGCACCGAGCTGTCCGCCGAACGCGACTGGGCGTTCGTGAACGTGAACCTGCGCCCCTACTACGCCGAGGGATCGAAGACCCTGGCGTTTGAGATCGCCGAGCAGCTCGGCTGGGAGCTTCCCGACCGCTGCGTGGTGCCGATCGCCTCGGGCTCGCTGTTCACGAAGATCGCCAAGGGCTTTGAAGAGTGGCGCGAGATTGGGCTGATCGACGGCGAGCTGCCGAAGATGAACGGCGCCCAGGCCGAGGGCTGCTCACCGGTGGCGAGCGCGTTCGCGGCCGGGCACGAGGTGTGCCGTCCGGTGAAGCCCGACACGATCGCCAAGTCGCTCGCGATTGGCAACCCTGCCGATGGGCCCTATGCGCTTGAGCTTGCGAGCCGCTCGGGTGGCTCGGTGGACGCGGTCAGCGACGAGGAGATCCGCGAGGGCATCAGGCTGCTGGCCCAGACGACGGGCATCTTCACTGAGACCGCGGGCGGGGTGACCACGGCGGTGCTTTCCAAGCTGGCGGCGCGCGGTGAGATCGATCCCGACGAGCGGGTGGTGCTTGTGATCACGGGCGAGGGCCTGAAGACCCTCGACGCGGTTCGGGGCACGTTCGAGATGAGCGAAATCGACCCCAGCGTCGAGCAGTTCGAAGCCACGGTCGAGCGTCCGGCACTTGCCACCGGCGGGCCGTCGCTGACGTTCGCGGGCAGGAGCTGACGCGGAGATGTCGGTCACGGTCAAAATTCCCACGCAGCTGCGGGCGGCGGCCGGTGGCGCCGCCGAGGCGCAACTTGAGGGCGCGAGCGTTCAGGAGGTGTTGGATGGCCTGTTCGATCGCTTCGGTGAGCTGCGCGAGCGGATCGCCGACGAGGATGGCTCGTTGCGGCGCTTCGTGAACGTCTACCTCAGCGGTGAGGACATCCGTTTCCTGGATGGCCTACAGACACCCGTGAAGGACGGCGCCGAGCTGACGATCCTGCCGGCGGTGGCGGGCGGCTGATCCAGGTGGAGCCGACCTCGCGGGTCGGCTGTCTTTGAGCTTGATCGAGTCGCTCAGTCTCCTCCGCCGCCGCAGGCGCCGGGGGCGGATGCGCAAGCGAGCACCGTGGTGGGTCCGGCGGTGCGCCCGATGTGGATGCGGGGCAGGGTCAGCGGCGCCAGCGAACTCTCCCGGGTACCGCCTTTGGTGGTGACCGCGAGCACGAACCCGGCGGCCCGCAGCTTGGCGAGCACGCTCGCGTCGAACGAGCCGAAGGGGTAGGCGAACCACTGCACGGGGTGACCGAGGACGCCTTCGAGGTCGCGGCGGGAGCCGCGCACCTGGTCGGTCACCTCGGCGGCGGGGACGGCGGCCAGCGGCACGTGGGTGCGGGTGTGGGCGCCGATGTCCATGCCGGCTCGGTCGAGCCGCCGCACCTCGGTGGCGTTGAGAAAGCCCGGTTCGTGGAAGCGGCCGGTGATGATGTAGAAAGTCGCGATGAAATGATGGGCCTGGAGGATCGGGAGGATCGTCTTGACATCATCGACGTAGCCGTCGTCGACGCTCAGGAGTACCGGTTTGGAGGGCAGCGCGGCGCCGTGAAAGAGCGCGTTGAACAGCTCCAGCTGGCTGATCGGGTGGTAGCCGTTGCGCGCTAGGATGTCGATCTCGGCGGCGAACACGCTTGGTTCGACGGTCTCGTCGGGGATCGACTTGGTGTACTCGTTCGCGAACCTCGCCACGCGGTGCCAGGTGAGGATTGGGACATCCACCGTGCGGGCAACCGGGTGGTTGGGCAGTGTGAGCAGCGCCACCTTGCGAGCGGGCGCGGCGCGGTGGGGCGCGGTCACGCCGGCGGCGCTCGGTGGGCTTGGGGGGCTCTTCGCATGGCCGCTGCCACAGCCGGCGAGGAATCCCACGCAGGTGAGGAGCGCTACGCAGGCGAGGATCAGGGTGAGGCGGGGCGCGTGCCTAGCGGGCGCTGCGCTCACGGTTGCTTGGCGCTGTCGGTGGCGGCGCGGCTCTCCAGTCGGCGGCGCAGCTCGCCTGCGCGTCCGGCGGCGACTGCGCGGGTCGCGCGCGCCTCGGTGAGATCGAGGCCTTCGGCGTGGGCGAAGTCGAGGAGATCCTGGCGTTCCTCGCCCTCACGGGCGGTGCGCAGGAAGAGCCAGCAGAACAGGCCCAGGGTAAGAAAGCTCTCCTCGACCATCATGATGGCACCCGCCAGGTTCTGATCGGCGATCGGGGAGATGCCCCACTGCGCGTCACCGCGCGTGTAGAAGGGGTAGAAGGCGGTGCCCGACCAGAGAAAGATGTTGCCGAGCACGGTGCCCGTGAGTCGCACGGCGACGATGTAGAAGAGCTTGCCGAGGTTCTGAAACCAGCTGGGCATCGGCAGGGGACCGAAGAGGCACATCCACATGTTCACGCCGAACCCGAGGAACATGGCGTGCTCGAGCGCGTGTGCCCCTGAGTGGCGCAGAGCGGCCTGATAGAGCACGGGCAGGTGCCACACGTACAGATCGGCCGCCCAGAGGGGAAAGGCGACCGCGGGATGCGCCAGCGCGCGCAGTCGGTCGAACAGCGCGATGCGCAGGATCGGGACCAGCAACGGGCCGGTCAGGCCCAAGACGATCAAGAGCGCCGCGATGTCGCCGAGCAGCAGGTGCTCCACCATGTGCGCGGAGAGCAAGTCCTGACTGGCCGAGCCCAGTGAGGTCAAGGCCACGCCGATCGTCACGAAGCCCGCGTAGAAGCAAGCCTGGCGCCAGCCGGGCACGGGATGGCGCTCGATCGCGAGCGTTCGCACCCGTCGCGCATAGAGCACGCCCAGGATCAGCAGCGGGCCGAGCTGCAGGACGTCCTCAATGTCGGTGGAGACGGCGAAGGGCAGTGGCATCAGTCCCATGCAGCGTAAACTGCGTGGCGCATGAGAGTCTCGCGTCGCGTGCCGCTGCTTCGCCCGGGCGGCCTGGTGCTCCTCGCGGCGCTGGTGTTCCCCGCGGCAGCCGAGGCCCACGGGATCGTCGGCAAGGCCGATTTGCCAATTCCGGTGTGGCTGTTCAGCTGGACCGCGGCGATCGTGCTCGTGGTCTCATTCGTGGCGCTCTCCACGCTGTGGCGCGCCCCGCAGCTACAGCAGCCCGGGAGCAGGAGCCTGCTGCGGCTGCCGCGGGCGGTGGGGTGGCTCGGCAGCGTGCTCGGCCTGGGGCTGTTCGCGGTGGTGCTCTACAGCGGCTTTGCCGGCGCACAGGTCTACAGCGCGAACTTCTCGGTCACCTTCATCTACGTGATCTTCTGGGTGGGCATGCCGGTCTTGAGCGTGCTGCTGGGCGACTGGTTTCGGGCGCTGAGCCCGTGGCGCACCACCGCCAGGCTGCTGTGGGCGCTTGCACGGATCCTGCGCGGGCAGCAGACAAAGCCCCGGCTGAGCTACCCGAGCCGGCTCGGGGACTGGCCTGCGGTCGCGGGCCTGGTGGGCTTCGCGTGGCTTGAGCTGGTGTATGCGAATCGGGATCGGCCCTCGGTGCTGGCGGGGCTCTCGGTGGGCTACTTCGTCGCAATGGTGCTGGGCATGATGCTGTTCGGCGTCGAGCAGTGGGGCGCTCGCGCGGATGGCTTCGGCGTCTACTTCAACCTGCTCTCACGGCTATCTCCGCTGGTACTGGGCGAGGATCGCGTGCTGCGCCTGCGCCGTCCGCTCAGCGGGGTGACGGACCTGCCGACACGCCGTGGCACCGTGACGCTGTTGTGCGCGATCGTCGGCACCACGACTTTCGACGGCTTCAGCAACGGTGGCATCTGGCGCAACATCGAGCCGAGCCTGCAGAGTGTGTTCGCCGATCTCGGCTTCGGTGAGACCGCGGCCCAGGAGCTGACCTACTCACTTGGGCTGGTGCTCTGCATCCTGCTGATCGCCGCGGTCTACCGTGCCGGCATCAGGGGGGTGCGCAGCGTGAGCGGCACCTATGACACGGGTGAGCTGACGCGGACCTTCGCGCACACACTGGCCCCGATCGGGTTCGCCTACGTGCTGGCGCACTACTTCTCGCTGTTGCTCTGGCAGGGACAGGCGATGGGTTACCTGATCTCCGACCCGCTGGGCGACGGCTCGAACCTGTTTGGCACGAGCGGCTATGAGATCGACTACGGCGTTCTCTCCTACGCGGGGATCTGGTATGTGCAGGTTTCGGCGCTCGTGGCGGGTCACGTGGGCGGTCTGGCGCTGGCACACGACCGTGCGCTGGTGCTCTACCGCGACGCTCAGGAGGCGGTGCGCAGCCAGTACTGGATGCTGGCGGTGATGGTGGCGTTCACGAGCTTCGGCCTATGGCTACTCTCAGCGGTGGGCACATGATCCGCCGTCGTCTTCTGATCCTCGCTCTCGGCCTGCTCACATGCGTGATCGGCAACTTCGGGCAGGCGTGGGCGGGCACCACGAGCACCACGAGCGGCGCCCCGGCCGCCACGCAGGAGAGCGGCAGCCCGATCGACGATCAGGGCAGCAGCTACCACTACCGCTCCTACATTGACGCCGTTGCCCCGCGGGCGCCGGGATTGAGCGTCGAAGTGCTGGAGTTCGCCGACCGTCTGGCGCTCACCAACCACACCGGCAGGACGGTCACGATCTACGGCTACGGGGGCGAGCCCTATGCGCGGGTCCAGGCCGACGGGACGGTCGAGGTCAACACGCGCTCGCCGGCCTACTACCTGAACCAGAGCTTCTACGGAAACGTGTCGGTGCCCGCTTCGGCCTCCGCGAGCGCTCCGGTCCACTGGACCGTGGTGGATCGCACGGGTCGTTTTGAATGGCACGACCACCGCATCCACTGGATGTCCCCGGCGCTGCCGCCCGAGGTCAAGGACAAGAGCAAGCGCACCAAGATCTTCGACTGGCGGGTGCCGCTACAGGTGGGCGCCGCCAAAGGCGCGGTCAGCGGCCGGTTGTTCTGGACTCCAGAAGCGGGCTCCAAGACTCCGGCGGCGGCGATCGTGGCGTTCGCGGTGATCCTGCTGGCGGGCCTGCTGCTGGTGGTCGTGGTCCGTCGACGCCGCCGGGGTGGCGTGCCGGGGGACACGAAGGCGGCGTGGTAGTTTTTAGCCTCCGATGAGCGTGCTCGCCTGCCTCACCCACTGGTACACCTCGCTGCTCTACGTGGTGCCCGTCGGCGCCGTCGGCGGCTGGGGTTGGTGGAGTTCCCGGCGCATCGGTCGCCGTCAGCTGCCCTGAGAGAGCCGCCAGCCGTAAAGCAGGGCGGCCACCGAGGTGGCCAGGTTGAGACTGGAGACCCCGGGGCGCATGGGCAGACTCACGCGCGCATCGGCGCGGTCGAGCAGCTCCGCCGAAAGCCCCCGGCGCTCTGAGCCGAAGGCGAGTAGGGCGCGCGGCGGCAGCTCACGCAGCGCGAGTGTCTCCCCGGCGCCGTCGAGCGCGATCAGCGGACGATCGCAGGCGAGCCGATCGATCGTGACGTGCGCTACGGGCAGCGCATAGTGCAGTCCGGCGCTGCCTCGCAAAGCCGCCGGGTTCCAGGGGTCGTGCGTACCGGTGCTTAACAGCCCGGCGACATCGGCCGCTGCGGCGACGCGGACACAGGCACCGACGTTGCCGAGGTCGCGGGGCTCCTCCAGCAGCACCACGGGCGCGGGCCGGGCATCGGCGAGCAGTGCTGCGAGATCGACCGAGGGTCGTTTGGCGATCGTGATCACGCCGGTCGCGGGGGCGTTGGGGGAGAGGGCTTTGAAGACCTCGGAGGGGACGACCTCGGGCACGCACCGCAGCCGCCCCGGCAGGTCGGGCGCGTAGCCCTCGATCAGCTCCTGGACCTCCAGGGGATCGGTGATCGCGACCCGCTGCACCTCGGCGCCGAAGCGCAGCGCGTGCTTGAGGGCGTGCAGGCCTTCGAGTACCGCGAGCCCGGGGTCGCGCCGCGCGTCGCTGAACGCCCGTCGTAGGTCTGGGGTCGTGCTCATCGGGCTATCTTGCAGCATCCCGTGAGGCTCGCCGTTGCTGGGCCGCTGCGCGAGGTGTTGGCTGCCGAGCCAGTTACCTGTAAGCTGGCACTCCTGATGGCCGAGATATCTCCCGCCCTCTACCGCGCCGGGTCAGGCGAGCCGCTGCTGCTCCTGCACGGCTTCACGGGTACCTGGCATCACTGGCGCCCGCTGCTCGGCGAGCTGGCGGGACGCTACGAGGTGATCGCACCCACACTGGCCGGCCACGACGGCGGCCCAGAGTTTCCACTTACCACCCCGCTGAGCTTCGAGACCGCCGCGGACTCGCTGGAGGGCCATCTGGACGAACTGGGCGTCGACAGCGCTCACATCGTCGGTAACTCGATGGGCGGCGGGATCGCGCTGGCGCTGGCCAAGCGTGGTCGGGCGCGCTCGGTGGTCGCCCTCGCTCCGGCGGGTGGCTGGGAGGAGGGCAGCGGCGAGGCGCAGCGGGTGGGCCGCTTCTTCGCACGCCAGCTTCGCGTCACGCGGGCGGTGGGCTCCCGGATCAACACGGTGATGCGCCGTCCCACGACCCGGCGCCTGGCGTTTCGCGACATCATGCGGCATGGCGAGCTGGTCGCTTACGCCGACGCGGTGGACCTTGCCCGCACCTCCTTGCGCTGTGATGTGAGCGGACGAGCGATCGCCGCACTACAGGCGGACCGCGGCCTGGCGCTCAGGGACCTCGATCGCATCGTCTGTCCGGTGCTGCTCGGGCTCGGTGAGTTCGACCGGGTGTTGCCGCCCGACCGTCACGGTCCGCGCTTCAGGCGCGAGATACCGGGCGTCGAGACACACACTCTCGCCGGCTGCGGTCACCTGCCGATGTGGGATGACACACGACTGGTGGTCAAGACGATTAGCGATTTCGTGGACCGTCACACCGTGGCAGCGCAGACGCCTGTCGCGGACCTCGCCGCGCAGGTCTGAGGGATCTCGCCGCAAAGCCCCGAGCCTGGTCGCGCGTGACGCGCGACGGGGCCGGCCGATCTCGGTCACAGCAGCAATCAAGCTACGTGAGGGGTGGCGCCGCTTCGCTGAGCGGAGGGCCTGAAGATGCACTCTTTCGTGTCCAGTCCTGGACTTCGCTGCTTGTTTTGAGAGCCGCCATGCGGGGTAAATAAGTGATCTCGCCCGCGCTCAAGTGGGCCGTCGAAAGGAGGGGGTTCGGATGGCTACGAACAAGATCCGCGACAAGGTTGAGGGAAAGCTCGAATCGGCCAAGGGCCGCGTCAAGGAGGCTGTCGGTAGAACAGCGGGCAGCCCCAAAAACGAGGCCGAGGGTGTTGGCGAGCGCCTCAAGGGAGGAGCCAAGAACAAGAAGGGTCACCTGAAGGATCTCGCCTGACCCGCCCCGGATGCAGGGTTCGCGGACGTCGGGTCTACACGATAAATGCGATCTCGAGGAGGAGACGTGAGCACCGTTACGATCGTCGTAATTGCCGTTGTAGTGATCCTGCTACTTGGGGTGATGGGTGCATTCGCTCGACGCGGTCGCCTGGCGACACGCCGAGGCGAGGCCAGCGATGAACGCCGGCAGGCCCGATCGCAGAGCTTGCGCGCTGAGAGCGCACGAGCGTCAGCCGACCAGCAGGCGGCGCGTGCCAGGGGCTCACAGGCCGAAGCCGAGGAGAAGGCCGCTCAGGCCCGCAGCGATCTCGCTCTCGCTCAGCAGCGAGCGGCGGAGGCGGATGAGCGTAGCGAGGCCTCACGGACTCACCACGACCGAGCACGCGAACTCGACCCCGATGTCGCCGACGACGGGGAGGACGAGGCCGTGGCAATCGACCGCGAGCAGACACTCAGACCCCGGGGCTAAAGTTCCGAAGGCGTGACCCCCTCGCCTCACGGAATGGGCGGTCACCAGCGTCAACCAACCGACGCCTTTCTCCCCTCTCCGTGAACCATCTCCCAGCGGCGTGCGGGTTGGGCTATAAGGGGAGAGAGACATGGATGTCGAACGACGGTTTACGTGTCCACGCCGAGGGTATTACAGCTTTATGACACTAGGAACCTCAATATTTTTGATAGCAGTCGGTGCGATTCTGCGCTACGCGGTAACGGTGAGCGTCTCGGGAGTTTCGCTGACGACAATCGGACTGATTTTGATGATTGCGGGGGCCGTTGGCTTAGTGATCGGCTTGTCGTACATGCTCACCGTCCGGTCTCGAGGTCGGGTAGTACGCGAGCGCGTCGTCGAGCGCGACCCCTACCAGTAAGGCTCTAGGACATCGAACGGAGGGCATTCCATGGACCTACTTTTGCTTCTTATCATTGCATTGGTGATTCTGACTCTCGCTGGCGGGGCATTCGTCAGCCCGCTGGTCTTCCTCCTGCTCATCGTGGTGCTGGTGTTGTTCATGGGTCCCTACCGGGGTCGTCGGGCCAGGATCTAGCTGTTGTGCCCGGTGACGTCCCGAACGCGGGTGCGGGGTGGTCGGTTGCCGAGCGCTGTGTGTGTGCGGCGCTCGTTGTAATGGTTGATCCAGTGTGGCAGTGCTTGGCTGCGGGCGTCGGATGATGCGTACTGGAGCGCGTATGCCCACTCACGTGTCAGTGTTTGGTGGAAGCGCTCGATCTTTCCGTTGGTCCTGGGCGTGTAGGGCCGCGTGCGGATGTGAAGGATCGCGCGTTGCCTGAGCAGTT
This sequence comes from uncultured Solirubrobacterales bacterium, assembly GCA_963813115.1. GTDB lineage: Bacteria > Actinomycetota > Thermoleophilia > Solirubrobacterales > Solirubrobacteraceae > Palsa-744. The sequence continues at coordinate 830,234 of CAWEXS010000001.1, read as the reverse complement.
GCCTGAAGCTCTTGCTCTGGGTGTAGACGAACGCGTTGTCGGTCATGATCCGCTCACACACGATCCCCTGCTCTAAGAACCAGTCCAGCGCGCGGCGCGTGAACGCTGTGACCGTAGCGGCGGTCTCGTCGTTGTGGATCTCCGCGTAGACAAGCCGTGAGCAGTCGTCGATGATCGAATGCACGTACTCCCAGCCGACCCTTCTTGAGCGTTTGGTGCGATCGCCGGTCACGGCGTGCCCGGGCTCGGTGAACTTGCCAAGCTTCTTGACGTCCATGTGCAGCAGATTGCCGGGACACGGCCACTCGTAGCGGACCACGGCGGGAGCCTCTGGTCGTGGCTGGCGTGAGCAGCCACCACGACGCAGCACCTGATGGATCGTCGAATGCGACCTTTCGATGTCTGGCTCGCCCGCTAACCGTCGCGGACTCCAACCGGTGTGCTCTCGCCGCTCACAGATCCGCGCGGCCTCCTCGCCCGGCACCTGCTTCGGGCTGCGGTGCGGCCGCGAACTGCGGTCTTCCAAGCACGCGAGCGTGACGCGATCGGGCTCCTGCGCTACGCGCCAGCGGCGCACCCACTCCCAGCACGTTGACTTCGCCACGTTGCAAGCATCCGCCGCCGCCTGCAACGTGAATCCTTCCTCCTCGACCAGCAGCACCAAGCGGAGCCTGCCGATCTGAGTGAGTGGAGCGTTAGCGTGTTGCATTCCGGGCCTCCGTTGAGGTCAGTGAGCTTTGACACCCACAGCCTCTCGGCAGGCCCGGACCTACCCCACAACCACGTTCGCAACGTCCCTGGGCACGTCAGCTAGCTCCGGGTTGGGGGTCATTCGTTGGGTGATCATCGGCGCAGCCGCCGGGTGTGTCCACTGATGAGTTGGTGAGCGGGTCGCCGCCTTCCGGGCCGGGCAGGTCACGGTTGGCGACCGAGCCCATTGGGTAGATACATGACGAACCGGTAGTCCGTGGAGGAGAGACAGTGTTTGCCAATGCCCTACAGAAGACGCAGGATCCGCGACCCTTGCGTCTTCGGTACCAGGAAGCACTCGTCGGGAATGAGATGAGGCGTCTTGCAAGGAGTGCCCGGTTCCCGACGAGCACATCGAAGAGTGCGCTTAGCAATCTGGTCTCCCGCCCGCAAGGGGGTCGGAGAGCTTCTCAACCGGTGAGTGTCCGGTGACGTTAGTCGCTTGAGAACCTTGTCCGGACTCGGTGGTCGGCTGAGTCCGGACAGAACTCTAGCCAACGCTGTCGGGGTGAATGTCGGGGGACGGGGCTCGGTTTGGGGGATAATCGCCGCGCAATGGCTCTGGGGCAGGCACAGGCGATCCTCGACAACGCGTACGGCGCGTTCATCTCAATGGACCAGGAAGGCCGAATCGTCTACTGGAATGCCCGTGCTGAAGAGGTCTTTGGGGTGACGAGCGCCGAAGCCGTGGGCCAGATGGTGGCCGAGACGATCATCCCCGAGCGCTACCGCGATGCTCATCGGCGAGGTTTGCGCCGGTTCCTGAAGACGGGCGAGGGCAAGATGCTCGATCGGCGCGTGGAGCTGAGCGCCGTGCGATCCGATGGGAGCGAGTTTCCGGTCGAGCTGACGATCTCCGCTTTGCGTGAGGTACAGGGATGGTCATTTCACGCCTTCGTGGCGGACCTCTCCGAGCGCCACGATGCCGAGCGTGAGCGCCGGCGCTTGGTCGATGAACTCGAGCAGGCCGTTCGCGGCGGCGAGCAGCGTCTGGCGGTGATCGTGGACGCGTTGGCTGAGGCCATCACGATCCGCGGCGTCGACGACCATGTCATTTACGCCAATCGCGCCGCGCTTGAGCGGCTGGGATTCGATTCCGTGGAGGCGTTGAGGGCGGCAGACCCTCGCGCCCTCATGGGGGCTTATGAGGTCACCGACGAGCATGGCCGGGCAGTCGAGATGGATGAGCTGCCCTCGGTCAGGCTATTGCGCGGCGAGCAGCCCGAGCCATTGCTGCTGCGCTCGGTGCATCGAACTACCGGCGAGGAGCTATGGACACTGCTCAAGGCAGCCGCCGTGCGTGCCTCGAGTGGCTCGATTGAAGCCGCGGTTACCATCATCGAGGACGTCACGCAGGCCAAGCGCTCGGCGCTGCGAATGGAGTTTTTGGCTCGCGCCAGCAGGCTGCTTGCAGCCTCGCTGGACTACCAGGAGACGTTGCGCAACGTGGCCGGGCTGGTCGTCCCGCAGATCGCCGACTGGTGCGCCGTCGACCTGTTCGACGAGACAGGGGGGCGTGAGCCCGTGGCGGTGGCCCACGTCGATCCCGCCAAGCTCGAGATGGCCGAGCGCCTGCGTTCCTACGAGCCGCAGCAGCTCGACCCCGACCAGGGCCTTGGCAGGGTCAGGCGCACCGGCGAATCGCTGCTCTATCCCCAGGTTCCCGACGAGCTGCTCGTGGGCGCGGCCGTAGATGACGAGCATCTGCGGCTCCTGCGGGCTGTCGGGATCCGTTCGGTCTTGATCGTTCCCATGAAAATCGAGAGCCGCACGCTCGGGGCGCTCACAATGGTCAACGCCGAGTCGGGTCGCACCTTCGACCAGAGCGACCTCGAGTTCGCCGAGCAGATCGCCGAGCGTGCCGCCCTGGCCGTGGAGAACTCGCGCCTCTACACCGAGCGCTCGGAGGTGGCCCTCACGCTGCAGCGCAGCCTGCTGCCCGACGCCCTCCCCGAGATCCGCGGCTGGGAGATCGCCGCGCTTTACCGTCCGGCTGGTCGTGGCAGCGAGGTCGGCGGGGACTTCTATGACTTCTGGGAGGTCCCGGGGGGTGAATGGCTGATGATGATCGGAGACGTGACGGGCAAGGGCGTGGGTGCCGCCGCGGTCACCTCGCTGGTCCGTCACACCGCGTGGGCCGTATCGGAGTTCGAGCCCTCGCCCGCGAGCATCCTCAGGCGTGTGGATGGTGCGCTGGGGCGTAGGGCCGCGCTGTCGATATGCACCGCGATCTGCCTCCGGCTCTCCGGCTCGCAGGTAACGATCGCGGTAGGCGGACATCCGCTGGTCCTTTGCCTAGGTGAGAGCGGTGTGCGTGAAGTCGGCTCCCCGGGCACATTGCTAGGCGCATTCGCCAAGGGCAGGCACCCTGAGACGGAATTTACGATGCAGCCAGCCGAGACGCTCGTGGCCTTCACCGACGGGGTGACCGACACCGTGGGCCCCAGTGGGGAGCGGTTTGGTATCGACCGCTTGAAGGAGACCCTCGCCGCCGCGACAGGCCAGAAGCCCGTGGAAATACGCGAGCGCGTGATGGCGGCTCTCGAAGCCTTCCAGGTCGGTCCCCAGGCCGATGACACAGCGCTCGTCGTGATGCGCTACACGGGAGGGGCCACCATGCCCCGTTCCGTTGCATCAGGGGAAGACGCCACGCCATCACAGCCGCAGAGCCCCATCGGAACAAGCGCGATCTGAGGATTAGCGGTCGGGCACATTGGGGTAAGGAAAAACCGCAAGCGGCGGGTGCATCCCGCTTCCCTACCGGCATTGAAGGAGGTCGTGGTGGCTGAGCTGACGAAGTTGGAGAGCAAGCTGGGAGAGGTATTGGGGCTCGCGATGGCGGCCCAGGGCGCGACACAGAAGGTCAAGAGCATGCTGCAGGACGATCAGCAGGCCCTTGCTGAGCTTTTGGATGGGATGCATGCGGAGGCGAGCGAGACCGAGGAGCGCTGCACCGCGCTGGCAGCGGATTTCGATGGTAAGAAGACCGCGATCCTCGAGCAGGCACGCGAAACCAAGCAGAGCGCGACCGAGATGATGGAGACCTATCTGGAGGGCGAGGATGACGCGCTTGACGGGTTCGAGTTCCTCACGATGGCCGAGGCCGGTGAGGTCGGTCACTGGTCGATCGTGGGCAAGTTCAACGAGCAGGCGGGCCTTGAGGGAGTCCGAGACCTGGTCGAGTGGGCGCTCCCGATCCAGCAGCGCCATCTCAAGGATGTGCTCAAGGGCTCTATCGATCTGGCTGGCGAAGAGGACGCCGACGAGGTAGTGGGCTAGCGAGAGGACGTTAAATCAATCTATGCCCTTGCGCATGCTGAAAGTTTGTCTAGGAAGCGGCGAGGGTAACTATGGCCAGGATCGTCCGGGCGCCGCTTGAGGAGGGCTTAGCGATGAGGGCACTTGCATGGCATGGAAACCACGACGTACGAGTCGACTCCGTCTCCGAACTTTTCTGCTGCTGGTAGTTGTTGTCGTCGCTGTCGGGGGATGTGGCCGCGCGGGGCATCAGGGTGCGCGGGCAGGGATCGAACAGCTTGCGTCAATCTCGGCCGAGGGCGCACTGATGGCTGAAGATCTGGCGCGCGGACGCACGAAGACCACGTTCGTGCGGGTCCACGGTGAGGAACTCAGTGCCCAGGCCGAGCACGAGGCCGAGAAGCTCAGCGACGACCCCATCTCGCCGAGCTTGCAAGGATCGGTGAAAGCCGCGATCAAGCTCTCCTCGGATATCGGGGGCGCGATCGACGATATGCGCGTCTCCCCGCAGGACCGGGGACAGGCCCGCCAGGACCAGGCGAAGCTGCGTCGGTGGGCGAATGAGGCGAGGTCGCTGGCGGAAAAACTATGAACAAGCTCTTTCAGGTCGCGCTCGGGATAATTGCCGCGGTCGGGGGGTTCGTCGACATCGGGGAGCTGGTGTTCAACACCCAGGCCGGCGCGGACTTCCGCTACCAGCTGCTCTGGGCCGTCCCCATCGGTGTCGTCGGAATCGTCGTGTTCGCCGAGATGACCGGACGCGTCGCGGCCGTCTCGGGACGACCCGTATTCGATGTGGTACGGATGCGGATGGGCCTGAATGTGGCCCTCGTGACGCTCGTGGCCTCGCTGCTGATCAATCTGATCACACTCGCCGCTGAGGTGGGAGGGGCGGCGATCGTGCTGCAGCTGCTGTTCGACCTGAACGTCTCCACCCTGATCCTGGTGAGCGTGGTCGGCCTCGTGCTGATCGTCTACTTCGTGCCCTTCGGGGGCATCGAGCGCATCTTCGGATACATGGGCTGTGCACTGCTGGTGTACGTCGCCGCCGCCGTGCATCTGAAGCCCAACTGGCACCAGGTAGGCGAGGGGTTCGTGCCGCACCTGCCGTCCTCGGCGCTCTACGCATACTTCGTGGTGGGTGTCATCGGGGCGGCGCTCGTGCCCTACGAGGTGTACTTCTACTCCTCGGGTGCGATCGAGGACCGCTGGAGCACCGCGGATCTGAACCTCAACCGCGCCAACGCCGCCCTGGGATTCGGGCTCGGAGGGATCCTGTCGATCGCGCTGATCGTGGTCGCCGGCGAGGTGTTTTTCGATCCTCAGATCCAGCCGGGCTCACTCGGCACGACGGCGTTGGGCGCCCAGCATGCCTTCGGCGAGGCCGGGCTGGTGCTCGCCCTGGTGGGGATGCTGTTCGCCGTGGGGGGCGCCGCCGTGGAGTGCGCGTTCTCCGGCGCGTACACCCTCGCGCAGTTCGCCGGATGGGAGTGGGGCAAGTATCGCCGCCCGCGCGAGGCACCACGCTTCACACTGGCCTGGCTGACCTTTTTTGCCCTGGCGTTTGTGATCGTCGAGACAGGCGTAGACCCCGTGCTGCTGACCGAGTACGCGGTGATCCTGTCCGTGGTGGCCTTGCCGTTGACCTACCTGCCGCTCCTCCTGATCGCGCGTGACCGCACGTTCATGGGCGAGCACGCCAACGGGCTCCTCGGCAACGTCTTGGGCTGGCTGTACTTCGCAATCATCCTGCTCGTCTCCGTTGCCGCGATCCCGCTCATGCTGATCACCGATGGCGGGGCAATCTAGTGAAACCAAACCGCATGGACCTTGTTCTACCGGATCCTCGACGAGCAGCTTGTCGATGTCGACGGTCGACGCTGTGGGCGCGCAGATGACCTTGAGTTCGATGAGACGGTCGACGCAGCACCGCGTCTGCACGCGATCCTCAGTGGATCGGGAACCTGGCACAGGCGGCTACCGCGCCCGCTACGCACCCTGGGCCAGCGGATCTTCGGCGCCGGGGTATCTGGACGCGATGTCATTCGCGTCCCCTGGGAGGAGGTCGATGAGATCAGCAGTGTCATTCACCTGAAGGCCAAGGCCCGCGACCTCGGTCTCGGCCAGGGCGACGAACGCGACGCCATCACCATCGCCAAGCTGCCTCGCTCATGATCCGTGCGAGTGACCTCATCGGCTGTGAGCTGCGAACCGAGGCTGGGAAGCGACTCGGCCGGGTTCACGATCTACGCGCCCGCTCGATCTCTGGCGGCTGGGAACTCGAAGGCCTGGTGATTGGTCGCGCCGGCATAGCCACACGTCTCATAGGCGACAATGGTCCAGACCCCCTGGTCAAGGGTGATGTGATTCCGTGGCACTCAGTCACGGCGATCGAGGACGGGCTCATCACTGTCCAAGACGCGGAGCGCAGCCGCGCGTAGATACCCCTTTGAGTGAGCGGCCGTGGGGATCACTGAATTCCGATATCTGACGCCACCGAAGCGCACCCGCTCAGCTAGCGCCAGCCATGAGCAAATGCCCCGCTCGAGCATCCAGACGGGTGCCAGCAGAGAGGAGGTTGCGGGAAAGACCCGCCTGCCGCCGTTTCTGCGTCGACCGTACTCCGCGAGCAGAATCGAGCCGGTGGCGCCCTGTAGAAGCCTCCGGGTCTGCCCGCGCCGCAAGGCGCCGATGAGGCTGGGAAGGACTGCGAGCCAGCACGCCATTCGGAGGGGGATCGCGAAGTCGTCGTAGGCCTGGCGCGTTCGCTGGCTCCAGAAGTGCGTCGCCGTAGGAGGTATGCGGAGCACATACAGGTCGAGAGCGGTGAGGGCAGATCCCCCGTGAGCTTCGACGGTACGGATCAGCTCGAGGTTCTCGAACATCACGTCTCCGTCGTAGCCGCCCATCGCGACCATGCGCGAGCGGCGCACCGCAAGGGTCCCGGGATAGTCTCCCCCGAGCCCCCGGTTCAGAAGGGTACGGGCGGTGTCCCACCGGGCGTGCCAGGGCAGCGGCTCGAAGAAGTTCTGAGGACGAACGAGGTCGTGGGTCTCCAAGAGTTCACTGATGCGCGCGAGAGCTGCCGGGTCGTAGCGCACGTCGTCGTCGGCCAAGACGATGCGCTCGTGGTGAGCGTGTCGTATGCCTGTGTGGATGCCCGCGACCTTTCCCATCTTGCACGCTGTGTCGGGGTCGGGAGGTATGTGGCTACAGAGGCAGCTCCAGGCTTGATCGTTGGCCTCGAACAAGTCGCTGGCGGAGCCGTCGACCACGATCACCTCCATGCAGACATCGCTCAGTTTCCGTAGGTAGCCGGTGAGAGCGGCCTGATCCTGGTCGTCGTGCCAGCGCAGCGGCAGCACATAGGAAACCTCGAGCTTCTCTGCCTGGGGCATGGGCTTCAGGGCAGTGGTCGTAGCAGCGAGGTCATGGCTTGCTGCCAGCGCTCCAGGAGATGCCCGGCCCAGCGTCCCTCGATAGCCAGCAGTGCCGCTGCTCCGAACAGGATCTGGGGCGCGAGCGCAGGCTCTGTGGCCGCGAGGCCGTCCGCGAGGTCCCAGGTGGCGATGCTCTCGTGCACGGCGTCGGCCTCGACGTGCTCGTCGTAGAAGTCTGTCGCCGCCGGTCCCAACCCCAATCGTCGCAGCGCGTTGCCATAGCGGCGGTTGGGGATCGAGGAGGTCATCTCAAACACCGCGAGGTGACCGACAAGGGCTCCACGGAGACGGCGGTGCAGCCCAAAGAGCGACAGCATGTTCACCGTTGCAAGCGTGATACCGGGCAGATACCCGACGTAGGCGCCGTAGCTGCCATCCAGCCCCAGCGCGAGCATCGTCTTGGCGAACAGCGCGGAGTGCATACGCTCAGCGCGACCGGCTCCGTACTCATCGAATTGCACCTCCAGCAGCGCCGTCTTGGGTGCCCCACACAACCGTGGGATCGCCCACGAATGAGGGTCGGCCTCCTTGAGCTGGTAGGCCGAGCGGTGCGCGACAAGCTCGAGGAACTGCTCCAGCGTGCCTTGGGTCTCCAGGTAGCGCGAGAGCGGCGGACCCTCGGTCTCGTCCACCATGCGTTGCAGCGATCCGCCGACATCCAACGTCGCTTGCGGGTCGGGGGGCGAGACCAGGGAGGCCAGAGCGGTTTCCATCTGCTGCTCGAGGGCGCTGCGAAACCGCAGCAGCGAAGGGGCCCACTCCCAGCGTTCGTCGACTCCCTCGATCCGGGCGTAATGAAGCTCGTAGCAGACGTAGAGCGCTAGCTGGAGATCGTCATCGCCGAGCGGGTCGGCGGGGGCGGCGAACTCGGCCTCCAGGTACCCACCAACGGTCTCGGCGAGTACTGAGAACAGTTCGTCGGTCAGCGGACCAACCGGCTCGGGCAGCGCAAGCGTCCGGCCCCCGGTATGGGTGGCGAGCGTGCTCATGACCTGCCGGGTGCTGGGTTATATGCCGGCGTTTCGAGCCTCGGGAGTTGCTCCAGGCCACCGGGGGCGCGAAAGCCCACCAGGCGATGCGTGCCATCACAGAACGGGCGCATGCGCGACTTGCCACAGCGACAGAGCGCCACGACCCGGCGCGGGGAGGCGATCTCCTGGCCGTCCTGGTCGCGCAACAGAAAGGGACCCCGCAGCAGGTACGGCCCGTCCTGATAGGCGGTGATCGTCACCGGTTCCTCCGTTGCACTCGTACTCATGGTGCAGTGCTCCTCATGACCGAGAGTGCTCGGGCTCGGCGGCCCGCATGATCCCCGCCCGATTCTTATGCGAGCGCCCATAAGCACGGACCTCGCTGGTACTTGTCTGGTTGCCCTCGGCCAGGACAGCCCGGATCTCGGCGCCGCTCAACTCGTCATAGGCGGGCCAGGGCTCCTCTCCGCCTAAGGAGCTGTTCGTGACCCGCCCCTCCGCTCGGGCGAGCACCGGCACTCGGCAAGCGCTGCGGGCGATCTGGGCCTGAAGGTCACTTACCAACCCCAGCTCGGACGCATGAGCCTCATGTAGGCACTGCACGATCTCCTGCTCAGCCTGGGTCATGGAGACTCCTCCACTTGACTTCGCCGTATCGAGGGATGAGAAGCGCGCTGCGGATGCGCTGTCCTAGCAGTCCCACTTGGGCCCTTTCCCGGGGGGATCACCACCCAGACACACTCGTCCGTACCTGCTTGCTTTTACCCCCAGCCCTCGCAATCAAACCGAGCTGGCACTCTCGGAGGCGACGCGCTGCCGTGCACATTCACACGCCGCGTAGACTCGGATCACGCGCTTTGGGGTTCCTCCTCGCCCGGCCAGGTTCCCGTCACGCGTGCGAACTCCTGACGGGAGCCGTGTTCCACGAGTCCCTTCACCAGGCGAAACAGAGCGCCCTCAACAGTTAGGGCGCCGCCACGGAGTGGATTGCCTCCCAAGCGACCCCACGGCCATGAAGTAGGCGCCACCTACACGCACCCCTCAGTGCGGCTGTAGACGTTCGTGCTCCCACTGCGGCCAGAGGTTGGAGGGTGGGCTGGTGTAGCGCGCTTCTACCCGTCGTGTCCGGCGGCGCGCATGGCGTCGAGAAGGTCCCCGGTCGTGACGACCTGGATGTGCGCGTCGGTGTGGTCCTTGTCTTGGGTCCAGACCGGCAGGTTCAGCTTGAGTGCGAGCGCGACGGTCGGCCAGTCGTCAGGGTCGCGGTCAGCGATGCGCTTCTCGGCCTCCTGGCGGTGGTCCTCGTAGGCGCTCGCTGGCTTCCAGTCGATCGGCATGACCTGGAGGGCGGCGAACAGCAGCGCGGCATCGAGCTTGCGCTTGGTGGCCAGTCGGGGGATGTGCCGGGCGATCTCGTCGGCCACGGCTTCGGTGGCGAGGCACTTTGGGCCGTGGGGGGAGGCGATCACGAGGCGGGCACGGCCGCCGATGAGAGCCGAGAGGACGACGTTTGCGTCAGCGACGACTACGGGAGGCAGCGAAATCGTCCAAGACCTCTTGCTCGCTGACGCCCTCAGCCTTCAATGTGGCGCCGATCTGCTCGGAAAGACGCAGGAACACCTCGCGGCGAACCTCGACGGGCAGCTCGGGGGTGTCCCAGGGTAGGAAGAACCCTGCGGGGGTGCCTTCGCGGGTCACGAGGATCACGTCCTCGGAGCGGAACATCTCCGTGGCGTGGTCGCGGAAGTCTCGGACGGTCACGACCTTCATGTGGGCACGTTAGTGGTCACATCAGAATTGTAGCGCTCAGTTTCGATCGCCGCGAGAGTTCTCAAGAATGAGTGATGGAGAGTTCGAAGCTGTCTACCAGATGTATATGGCACGGACCCGGACGGACCTGACACTCGCCATCTACGCCCGCCAGATGAACCGCCGAGACGCAGAGCCCGAGCGCCTGGAGGCCCTCGTACAGGCGTTGATCGGGCAGCAACGGCGCTTCCAGCGCTTCCGAGCCCATCCCCACAAGGCGCAACCCAGACCTAAAACCCGCCTAATACCAGCGGTTTCGCTCGATACACCCGGCTAGATTCGAACTAGCGACCTCTCGCTCCGGAGGCGAGCGCTCTATCCACTGAGCTACGGGTGCGCACCCCGCCAAGATCCTCTCGGCGGGCGTGTCCTGAGCTTAGCGACGTGTCCCACCTCGGGGACGAGTCACAGGACCTCACGGGGCAAGTCGTCCCAAGCGGCGGGCGCACCGCGGGCGGGAATGGTCGGTTACCGTTGCCCAATGGATCTCTCGCTGTTCTTCGCAGGCACCGGCGGCTCGGTGCCGGGCCCCAAGCGCGGCCTGCCCGCGGTGCTCGTCCGCCGGGGCGGGGATCGGCTGCTGTTCGACTGCGGCGAGGGTACCCAGCGCCAGCTGGTGCGCTCGGTGGGGCTGGCCGAGATGGACAGCATCTTCATCACCCACTTTCACGCCGACCACTGGCTGGGGCTGCCGGGGATGCTGAAGTCCTTTGCCCTGCGCGACCGCGAGCAGCCGCTTGCGATCTACGGTCCTCCGGGGTTGAAGCGGCTGATGGAGGAAACTCGGTTCATCTACGGCCGACCCCCGTACGAACTGAGTGTGGTCGAGCTGGAGCCGGCCGAGACGGTGGAGCACGATGGGTACGTGGTGGCCGCGATCCCGGTGCGCCACAAGAACAACTCGGCCTATGGCTACGCGCTGGTCGAGGACTCGCGCCCGGGCCACCTCGACGCGAAGCTCGCCGAGCAGCTCGGGGTCAGGCCGGGCCCGGACTTCGGTCGCCTCCAGCGCGGGGAGACGGTGGACGGGGTGAGTCCCGAGCAGGTCATGGGACCCACCCGCGAGGGGCGCAAGATCGTGCTCTCAGGCGACACGGAACCGTGTGAGGCGCTCGCGATTGCCGCCCACCAGGCCGACCTGCTGGTGCACGAGGCGACCTTCGCCCAGGAGGACTCGCAGCGGGCGCGTCAGACGGGTCACAGCACGGCCCGCCAGGCCGCCGAGGTGGCCCACGACGCGGAGGTCAGGCTGCTGGCCCTCACACACCTCTCGATCCGCTACGCGGGGGGCGACCTGCGCGAGGAGGCCCGCGCGGTGTTCGCCGCGACCGAGGTCCCTCGCGACTTCGACAGCATCGAGATCCCGTTTCCGGAGCGTGGCGGTGCGGAGTTGATCCGCTGGACCAACCGTCCCCGCGCCACAGACAGCGAGATCGCTTTCGGGGCGGCGGCCGAGAACGTCCCGCCACGCTGATACATTTTCGAAGGTCCTTTAACCCGGTCCCGCGAGGCCAGAAGGAAGACGATGAGTTCCGAGAAGGTTGTCCTGCACGAGGATGATGTGCGGCGAGCGCTGGTGCGCATCGCCCACGAGATCGCCGAGCGAAACTCGCAGGCCGAGTCGTTGGCCCTGGTTGGCATCCATCGTCGTGGCGCCTTCCTGGCCCAGCGCCTCCAGGAGCTGCTGAGGGAGCTGCTGGACACCGCGATCCCGCTCGGGGACCTGGATATCGGCTTCTACCGCGATGATGTCGGGCGGCGTACCGACGCGCCGGTGGTGCACGCCTCGCACATCGACTTCGACGTCGACGGGCGCACGGTGGTGATCGTCGACGACGTGCTGTTCACCGGGCGCACCGTGCGCGCCGCGATCGAGGCGCTCTTCGACTACGGGCGCCCCGCGCGGGTGCAGCTGGCGGTGCTCGCCGACCGCGGTCACCGCGAGCTGCCGATACGTCCCGACTACGTGGGCAAGAACCTCCCGACCTCGCGCCAGGAGCACGTCAACGTGCACGTGCACGAGCTGGACGGGGTGGACGAGGTCTCGATCGCCAGTGGCGTCGACCCGGTGATGCCCGGCGTGGAGGTGGGGGCGTGAGCGCGATGCCCGCCTTGATGTCCGGGATCGAGCGGCAGCCGTCGGCGGCGCCCGCGCTGGAGGCGGGGCGATGAACCACCTGCTCTCGATCGAGGAACTGGACCGGGCGGCGATCGAACGGATCGTCGAGCAGGCGACACGCTTCGCGGAGGTGTCCGACCGCGAGATCAAGAAGGTCCCCGCGCTGCGCGGGCGGATGGTGCTGAACCTCTTCTACGAGGCCTCCACGCGGACCCGCTCGAGCTTCGAGCTGGCCGCCAAGCGGCTCTCGGCGGATGTCGTGAACTTCGCCCCCAGCGGCTCCAGCGTCGAGAAGGGGGAGTCGCTCAAAGACACCGTGCTGACCCTGAGTGCCCACAAGCCCGACGCGATCGTGATCCGCACCCCCTGGGTCGGTGCGGCCGAGCTGGTCTCGCGCTGGACCAACGCGGCGATCGTGAACGCGGGGGACGGCAAGCACGAGCACCCCACCCAGGCCCTGTTGGACGTCTACACCCTGCGCCACCGCGTCGGCGCGCTCGACGGCGCCTCGATCTGGATCGTGGGCGACGTGGCTCACTCGCGGGTGGCCCGCTCGAACATCCTGGCCTTCCAGCGGATGGGCGCGAAAGTCACGGTCGCGGGCCCGCCGACCTTGATTCCGCGCGGGATCGAGGCCCTGGGCTGCGAGGTGCGCTGGAACCTCCAGGAGCTGGGCTCCGCCGACGTGGTGTACGCGCTGCGCATGCAACACGAGCGCATGACCGAATCCTGGGTGCCGTCGATCCGCGAGTACGCCGCGTGGTACCAGATCAACGGTCGGCGCCTATCGCCGCGACAGATCCTGATGCACCCCGGCCCGGTCAACCGCGGCGTGGAGCTGTCGGGCGAGGTGGTCGACTCGCCCCAGGCGGTCATCACGGCGCAGGTCGAGGCGGGCGTGGTGGTGCGCATGGCGGTGCTCTACGAGCTGCTGTCGGGCGCCCCCCTGCGCGAGGTCACACCCACTCCCGAACCCCAGCTGGCCTAGTGAGCGTCCCGAGACTGACTCAGGGGCCGCAGCGGCCGGCGGATCTGATCCTGCGCGACGTCCACGTGCTGGATCCGCGCGAGGGCATCGACGCCCGCCGTGACGTGCGCGTGAGCGCGGGGCAGATCAGCGAGATCGCCGAGCCCGGAACGCTGAAGGGCGCGGCGGGCGAGATCGTGGAGGGTCGCGGACGGCATCTGCTGCCGGCGTTCTTTGACCCGCACGTGCATCTGCGGACCCCGGGCCAGGAGCACAAGGAGGATCTTGAGACGGGCACCCGCGCGGCCGCCGCCGGTGGCTTCGGCGCGGTGATCGCGATGCCCAACACCGATCCGGTGCTCGACTCGGCGCCGCTGTTGCGCTCGCTGCGCGACGCCGCCGCCCGCGAGGCGCGGGTACCGGTGGGCTTCCTGCCCGCGATCACCCGGGGGCTGGGCGGCGAGGAACTGACCGAGATGGCCGAGCTGCGCGAGCAGGGGGCGCTGGGCTTCACCGATGACGGACGTCCCGTGGCGAGCGCGGGGGTGCTGCGCAAGGCGCTCCAGTACCAGCGACTGTGCGGCGGGGTGCTGACGCTGCACGAGGAGGACCCCTCGCTCTCGCGGGGCGGGGCGATGCACGAGGGGCGGGTCAGCGCCGCGCTCGGCATCGGTGGAATTCCGACGGTGAGCGAGTCCACGATGCTCGCCCGCGATGCGGCGCTGGCGGGCTATGAGGACGGCCGGGTGCACTTCCAGCACCTCAGCTGCGTGGCCTCGGTCGAGGCGGTCGCGAACGCCAAGGCACACGGCTGGCGGGTGAGCACTGAGGTATCGCCCCATCACCTGCTGCTGACCGAGGAGAGCGTGCGCGGCCTGGACACGCGCATGAAGATGAACCCGCCGCTGGCCACCGAGGCCGATCGCCTCGCCCTGATCGAGGGGCTGCGTTCGGGGACGATCGACTGCGTGGCCACCGATCACGCCCCGCATGCCCGCGAGGAGAAGGAGGTTCCTTTCGAGCAGGCGCCGATGGGTACCACGGGCCTTGAGAGCGCGTTCGCGGCGCTCTACACCGAGCTGGTGCTGCCCGGGGTGCTCGGCCTGGCGCTGCTGGTCGAGCGGATGACGGCCGGCGCGGCCCTGTTTGAGCTGCCCACCCCACGGATCGCGCTGGAGGAGCCCGCGAACGTGACCCTGATCGACCTGGCGGCCGAGTGGGTGGCGGGCGAGCACGGCTGGGAGAGCCGCTCGGAGAACTGCTGCTTCGCGGGCCGCGCGCTGCGCGGGCGGGTGCTGCTGACGCTCGCCGCGGGCGCCGTGGCATACAGAGAGCGCGCCTTCTCGGTGGTGCCGGCATGAGCCTGCTGGTCCGTGATCGCGCCACGCTGGTGGTCGTCGACGTGCAGGAGGGCTTTCGTCCTTATGCGTCCTTTGAGGGCGTCGCGCGGGCGTGTTCGAAGCTGGTGAGCGCGGCGCGCATCCTCGAGATCCCGGCGCTGGTCAGCGAGCAGTACCCCAAGGGCCTCGGCCACACGGCGCCCGAGGTGGGCCTCCGGGACGAGCCGCTGATCGAGAAGACCGTGTTCTCCGCCGCCCGCGCCGAGGGCTTCGACCTGGGTGCCCGCAAGCAGGCGATCGTGTGCGGGATCGAGGCTCACGTGTGCGTCTCCCAGACGGTCCACGACCTGCTGGAGCGGGGTCTTGAAGTACACGTCCCCGCGGACGCGGTGGGCTCGCGCCACCGGCTGGACTACGAGCGGGGCCTTGAGCGCCTGGAGCGGGCGGGCGCCGTGGTGAGCACCGTGGAGAGCGTGCTCTTCGAGCTGCTGGAGCGCGCGGGCACGCCCGAGTTCAAGACGATTCAGAAGCTGGTCGTGTGATGGGACGGGTGATCTGATGTCCGCCGGGGATGCCACGGCCTACGTGCTGCTGGAGGACGGAACGCGCTTTGACGGGGATGCCTGTGGCGCGGAGGGCCACGCGGTCGGCGAGGTGGTGTTCACCACGGGCATGTCGGGCTATCAGGAGTCGATGACCGACCCCTCGTTCGCGGGTCAGCTGATCACGTTCACCTACCCCCACATCGGCAACTACGGGATCAGCGCGGCGGCGATGGAGTCCGAGCGACCGTGGGCCCGCGCGGCGATCATGCGCGAGGCGGTCAACCGCGAAGACGCCCCGACGGCCGAGGCGGGCTGGCTTGACTGGCTTAGAGACTGTGGGGTGCCCGCGATCAGCGGCGTGGACACCCGCGCGCTGGTGTGGCATATCCGCGAGGCCGGCGCGATGCGCGGCGGACTGTTCCCGGGCGCGATGTCCGAAGCCGAAGCCCGCGCGCTGATCGAGGCCGAGCCACCGATGTCAGGCCAGAACCTTGCTGGGCTCGTGACCCCACGCGAAATCACTCACCACGGCAGTGGCGAGGGGCCGCGGATCGCGGTGATCGACACGGGCATCAAGGGCTCGATCGTGCGTCACCTGGTGGCCCGCGGGGCGCGGGTCTCGCTCTATCCCTGCACGACCGCCGCCCAGGAGTTGCTGGCCGCGGATCCCGACGCGGTGTTCATGGCCAACGGCCCGGGCGACCCCGCCGCGCTGGACTACCTGGTGGACACCCTGCGCGAGATCGTGGGCAAGAAGCCGGTCTGGGGGATCTGCCTGGGCCACCAGCTGCTCTGCCGGGCGCTGGGGCTTGAGACCTTCAAGCTGCCCTTCGGCCATCGCGGCGCCAACCATCCGGTCAAGGATTTGCAGACCGGGCGCGTGGAGATCACCTCCCAGAATCACGGCTTCGCGGTGCTGGGGCCGGGGGGTACGCGCACAATTGACGGCAGCGAGCCGGTGCGCTGGGAAACCGACTTCGGGACCGCGGTGCTCTCGCACGTGAACCTCTACGACCGTACCGTGGAGGGCCTGGAGCTGCTCGACGTGGCGGGCGGCGCGGTGCAGTATCACCCCGAGGCGGGTCCCGGCCCGCACGACAGCCTCTACCTGTTCGACCGCTTCCTGGAGCGGATCGCGGCGGCCGTGTAGATGAGCGCGGCGATCAAGATTTTGATGAGGGCCCCACAGGGGGGCCCGGGGCGGCGTCTCGTGGCTCGATTAGGGGGGGGTGGCTGATGCCCAGACGCGACGACATACACAAGATCCTGATCCTGGGCTCGGGGCCGATCGTAATCGGGCAGGCGGCCGAGTTTGACTACTCCGGGGTGCAGGCCTGCAAGGTGCTTCGCGAGGAGGGCTATGAGGTGGTGCTCGTCAACTCCAATCCGGCCACGATCATGACCGACCCCGAGTTCGCGGACGCCACTTACATCGAGCCGCTGCTGCCCGGTCCGGTGGCGCAGGTGATCAAGCGCGAGCGCCCCGACGCGCTGCTGCCGACCCTGGGCGGGCAGACCGCGTTGAACCTCGCCAAGGCTCTGCACGAGGACGGCACCCTGGAGCGCCACGGGGTGCAGCTGATCGGGGCCAACTACGAGGCGATTCTGTGCGCCGAGGACCGCGAGCTGTTCGGGCAGGCGATGGAGCGCGCCGGTCTGCGGATGCCCGCCAACGCGATCGCCACGAGTCTTGAGGAGGGCTGCGCCGCCCTGCCCCGCCTGGGGCTCCCGTGCATCGTGCGTCCCGCCTTCACGCTTGGCGGGCGCGGCGGCGGCATCGCCCGCACCGAGGAGGAGTTCGAGCAGATCGTCGGCCGCGGCATCGAAGCTTCGCCGATCGGCCAGGTGCTGCTCGACCAGTCGGTGCTCGGCTGGGGCGAGTTCGAGCTGGAGGTCATGCGCGACAACGCCGACAACGTGGTGATCGTGTGCTCGATTGAGAACGTCGATCCGATGGGGACGCACACCGGGGACTCGGTGACGGTGGCCCCTCAGCAGACGCTCACCGACAGCCTCTACCAGCGCCTGCGCGACCAGGCGATCACGGTGATCCGCGCGGTCGGCGTGGAGACGGGTGGCTCCAACGTGCAGTTCGCGGTCAATCCCGAGACCGAGGAGATCCTCGTGATCGAGATGAACCCCCGCGTCTCGCGCTCCTCGGCGCTCGCGTCGAAGGCCACCGGCTTCCCGATCGCCAAGATCGCGGCGCGCCTGGCCGTCGGCTACCGCCTGGAGGAGATCGACAACGACATCACCGGCGTGACCCCCGCGAGCTTTGAGCCCACGATCGACTACGTGGTCGTCAAGTGGCCGCGCTTCGCCTTCGAGAAGTTCCCCGGCGCCACGCCGGTGCTCTCCACGCACATGAAGTCCGTGGGGGAGGCGATGGCGATCGGGCGCACCTTCACCCAGGCCTTCGCCAAGGCGCTGCGCTCGCGCGAGCTGGACAAGGAACCCCAGCTCGACGGCATCCCCGACGAGCAGCTGCTGGAGGCGCTCGTGCGGCCCGGCCCCGAGCGCTACGAGACGATCCTTGAGCTGCTGCGGCGGGGGACGGGCATCGAGCCGATTCACGAGCGCACCGCGATCGACCCCTGGTTCCTGCGCGAGCTCGAGAGCCTCGCCGCGGACCCCGAGGCGCCCTTCCGGGGCGAGCGCTCCTTCAGAGCCGTCGACACCTGCGCCGGGGAGTTCCCGGCGCGCACCCCCTACTACTACTCCGGCTGGGAGCGCAAGGCAGCCCACGAGGTTCGCCGTGGCGAGCGCCCTTCGGTCGTGATCCTCGGCTCGGGCCCCAACCGCATCGGCCAGGGCATCGAGTTCGACTACTGCTGCGTGCACGCCGCCATGACGATCCGCGAGTCCGGGCGCGACGCCGTGATGATCAACTGCAACCCCGAGACGGTGTCCACCGACTACGACACCTCCGACCGGCTCTACTTCGAGCCGCTCACCCTGGAGGACGTGTTGGGTGTGATCGAGGTGGAGCAGCCGGAGGGCGTGATCGTGCAGTTCGGCGGACAGACCCCGCTGCGGCTCGCCGAGGGCCTCGTCGCCGCAGGCGTGCCGCTGCTGGGCACCAGCGTCGATGCGATCGACCTGGCCGAGGACCGCGGTCGCTTCGGCGCGCTGCTTGAGCGCCTTGGCTATCAAGCGCCCCCGTACGCCACCGCGCGCTCGGTGGGAGAGGCGCTCGAGAAGACCGAGGAGGTCGGCTTTCCGCTGCTGGTGCGCCCCTCCTACGTGCTCGGCGGGCGCGCGATGGAGATCGTCTACTCCCGCGAGGGTCTCGCCGACTACCTGCGTCGCGAGGTGGGGGAGAGGACCTCCCCCGGCGAGACGCCGAGCCGGAGCCCGGAGGGCTCCCCATCGATCTTTCTCGACCGTTTTCTCGAGAACGCCACCGAGGTCGACGTCGACGCGCTCTGCGACGGCGAGCAGGTCTGGATCGGCGGGATCATGCAGCACGTCGAGGAGGCCGGAGTGCACTCCGGGGACAGCGCCTGCGTGCTGCCACCGCACTCGCTGGGGGCGGAGATGCTGGAGCAGATTCGCGCCGCCACGCGCGGGATCGCCCTGGAGATCGGGGTGGTCGGGCTGCTCAACGTCCAGTACGCGATCCACGCCGGTGAGCTGTACGTGATCGAGGCCAACCCGCGCGCCTCGCGCACCGTGCCGTTCGTCTCCAAGGCCGTCGGGTTGCCGCTGGCCAAGCTCGCGTGCCGGATCATGCTCGGGGAGCGCATCGCCGACCTCGGCCTGCCTACCGAGCGCGAAGGGTTGGGCTTCGGCGAGCACGTCTCGGTCAAGGAGGCCGTGCTGCCCTTCGACCGCTTCGACGGGGCCGACGCCGTGCTCGGGCCCGAGATGCGCTCCACCGGTGAGGTCATGGGCATCGCGCGGGACTTCCCCACCGCCTTCGCCAAAGCTCAGGCCGCCGCCGGCTCGCCGCTGCCGAAGGGGGGCACCGCGTTCATCACCGTCACCGACTCCGACAAGCCCGGGGTCTTCGCGATCGCCCAGATCCTGCACGACAGCGGCTTTCGGATCCTCGCCACCCGCGGCACCGCCGAGGCGATTGCGCGCATGGGCGTGCCCGTGGAGCGGATCAACAAGATCGGCGAGGGCTCCCCGCACGTGGTCGACTGGATCGAGCGCGGCGACGTCGACATCGTGGTCAACACGCCCACCGGATCGGGCGCGCGCACCGACGGCTGGGAGATCCGTCGCGCCGCGGTGGCCCGCGGCGTGCCCTGTCTCACCACACTCTCCGCCGGGGTCTCCGCGGCGCGTGCGATTGCCAGCGCGGGCCAGCACGGCGAGCCGCCGGTGCTCTGCCTACAGGAGTTGCACCGCGGCGGCCCCCGGGCGCAGGACGCCAACGAGGCCGGGGTGGCGTGAGCGACCGCGTGAAGGCGCCGCTCGGGCGGCGCTCGCTCACGGTCACCGCCATGCAGGAGCTGGGCGCCTACCGGGTGCTGAGCGTCGCGGACCCCCACGGCCCGGCGCCCGCGGCGGGACAGTTCGCGATGCTCGCCGCGGCCGAGCGCTGGGGGGGAGGCCACGATGACCGCCCCCACCTGCCGCGCGCCTTCTCCGTCGCGCGCTGGGAGAACGGCGAAGCGAGGTTCCTGCTGGAGGACGTGGGTCCCGGCACGCGAAGGCTGTGCGAGCTGCAACCCGGTGAGGAGGTCTGGGTGCTCGGGCCGCTGGGCGTCGGCTTCACCGCGCCGCCGCGGGGGGGCCACGCGATCCTCGTGGGTGGCGGCGTGGGCATCGCCCCGCTGGCGATCTGGCAGGACGAGCTGCAAGGCGGCGAGGGCGCCGCTGACCGGTGCACCGTGCTGCTCGGCTTTCGCGACGCCCCACATGCTGAGGGCGCGGCGCTGCTGCGCGACGCGCGCGTAGCCACCGACGACGGCTCGCAGGGCCGGCACGGCCGCGTGAGCGAGCTGCTCGCCGCCGAGCTTGACCGGCCGGGAGCCGCGGCGCGCGCCACGGTCTACGCCTGCGGGCCCCCGGCGATGCTGGAGGCCGTGAGGGCGATGTGCGAGGCCCGTGCGGTGCCCGCACAGCTGGCGCTCGAGTCGGGCATGGCCTGCGGCTTCGGGGCCTGCTTCGGGTGCGTGGTGCCCAAGCGCGGGGGCGGCTACCTGCGCGTGTGCCTGGAGGGTCCCGTGATCGACGCCGGTCAGCTGGAGCGGGTACACGATCACGGCGGCCACGGCGGCGGGGAGCACACAGGCGGCGCTCGCGCGCAGGCCGCCGCAGCAGAGGCCCCCGCGGCAGGCAGCGCCGCGGCAAACAGTGGCGCAGCGGACATCGGCGGGCAGGCGTGAGCATCGAGTTCTGCGGCATCGAGCTGGCCCACCCGATCATCAATGCCTCGGGCACCTTCGACGCGATTGCCGCCCGCGCCGTGTTCGGCGACGCTCTGGAGCACGACTTCCCCTTCGCGGCGTTCGTCTCGAAGACCATCACCCTGGAGCCCCGCGCCGGCAACCCGCCGCCGCGACTGTGGGAGGCCCCGGCGGGGCTGGTCAACTCGATCGGGCTGCCCAACAAGGGTCTCGCGGGCTACCTCGCCGAGGATCTGGCCGAGCTGGCGCGGCTGCCGGTACCGCTCATCACTAACGTCATGGGTTCCACCGCCGAGGAGATCTCCCGGCTCCTTGAAAGCTGCGAGCAGCGCCCCGAGATCGCCGCTGTAGAGCTGAATGTTTCCTGCCCCAACGTAAAGACCGGGCTTGACATCGGCGCCGACCCGGTGGCGCTGGAGGCGGTGCTGCGCGCGGTGCGTCCGCGGCTCAGCAAGCCCCTGATCGTGAAGCTCACGCCGAACACCGCCGACGTGGCGGCCTGCGCGCTGGCGGCCCAGGAAGGCGGCGCCGACGCGGTGTCGCTGATCAACACGCTCAGGGCAATGCCGCTCGCCCCGCGCGCGGCGCGTGGCGCATCCCCGGGGTCCGAGGCGCCCTCGCCGCCGCAGCCTTGGCTGGGGGGCGGCAGCGGCGGCTTGTCGGGGCCCGCCGTGCGCGTGGTGGCGCTCGCACAGGTCGCCGCCGTCGCCGCGCGCGTAGCGATCCCCGTGGTCGGCATGGGCGGTGTGCAGAGCGCCGCGCACGCCCGCGAACTGCTGGACGTCGGGGCGACCCTGGTGGCGGTCGGGACCGAGAGCTTTCGCGACCCCACCGCCGGGAGTCGCATCGCGAGCGGCCTGACCCCGACCGGCTGATTCGGCCAGATAGGCCGGGGATAAAAATCCCTGCAAACACGAGCTGGCACTGTCCACCAGCCTCCAGATGACTAGACCTCAGCTTGAGCTGTAGCTGAATTCGTGGGCTTTGCTTTGATCGTCGCGCTCGGATGTGTAGACTCGCCGCCCATGGCGATGGCGACGGGCATGACGTCCTCCAAGCACTCGACGGCTCCCGAGCGTTCCCTCAATCAGAGGATGGACGCGCTCGCGCGGGCCAACCAAATCAGGACCAAGCGCGCGCAGCTCAAGCGCGATTTGAAGTCCGGGCGGCTCTCGATTCACACGCTGCTGCTGAACCCGCCCGAGTACGTCGAGACCGCCAAGGTGTTTGACATGCTGCTGGCGGTCCCCAAGTACGGGCGCGTCAAGGTCAACAAGATCCTCGCCCACTGCCGCATCTCGCCGAGCAAGACCATCGGCGGGCTCTCCGAGCGTCAGCGCAGCGAGCTGGTTTCGCTCCTGCGCCGCTAAGACCCGGCGCACCGACTTATTTCCACCGATCGCGTCATTAGGGTGGCTGGCTAGCGTGGCGCGCGTGTTCGTCATCACCGGACCCTCGGGGGTCGGCAAGGGAACGCTGATCCGCGGGCTCATGCAGCGCGTGCCCGAACTCGAGCTGTCGGTCTCCGCGACCACGAGGGTCGCCCGGCCCGGTGAGCGCGACGGTGTGGAGTACCACTTCCTTACACCCCGGGAGTTCGAGCGGCGCGTGCGCGACGGGGAGTTCGTCGAGCACGCCGACTACGCCGGGCGCAGCTACGGAACCCTGCGCTCCGAGCTTGAGCGTCGCGTGCGGGCCGGGGTGCCCGTGGTGCTTGAGATCGAGGTGCAGGGCGCGCGGCAGGTGCGCGCCGCGATGCCCGAGGCCGTGCAGGTCTTCATCGCGCCCCCCGACCCCGCGGCGTTGCGCTCGCGGCTGCTCGGTCGCGGCACCGACGAGCCCGATGAGGTCGAGCGGCGCCTCAGCGTCGCCGAGGGAGAGCTACAGGCCCAGCCCGAGTTCGCCCACGTCGTCGTCAACGACCGTTTGGAGGACGCCCTGGAGCGGCTCACCGCGATCGTGCGGAGCGAGCTGGGGCCCGACGCCGCGGGCCCACTACAATCAGAGGTCAACCAGGAAAGGCAAGACCAACCGTGATCTCCCCTCGCATCGATCGTCTGCTGGACAACGTCGACTCCAACTACGCCAGCGTGCTGGTGGCCGCCAAGCGCGCGCGCCAGATCAACAGCTACTACCACAACCTCGGCGAGGGGACCTTCGACGAGTTTCCGCCCCCGATGATCGAAACGGTCTCCAAGAACTACCTCACGATCGCCCTTGAGGAGGTAGCAGCGGGAAAGATTAAGTATCACTACAGGTAGGACCCGGTGCCCAGAATCCTGCTGGGAGTCAGTGGTGGCATAGCCGCCTACAAGGCGCTTGAGTTCGTGCGCCTCGCGACGGGCGCCGGGCATTCGGTGCGGGTCGTGCAGACAGCCACCAGTCAGCGTTTTGTGGGATCGGCCTCGTTTGCCGCGCTGAGCGGCGCGCCGGTGCTCACCGACGAGTTCGAGCGCGATCCGGCGCGCGGGGCCTTTCCGGACCAGGCGCCCCCCGATCACGAACCGCCCAGCCATCTGGAGCTGGTGCGCAACGCCGACGTCTACCTGGTGGCGCCCGCCTCGGCCAACACCCTCGCCAAGCTCGCCCACGGCGTCGCCGACAATCTGCTGAGCAGCTGCGCGCTGGCGGCCGCCTGTCCGCTGGTGGTGGCCCCGGCGATGAACAACAACATGTACGAGCACGCCGCCACCCAGGCCAACCTGGAGCTGCTGCGTGCCCGCGGCGTCGTCGTGGTGGAGCCCGGGGTCGGCCGCCTGGCCACCAAGGGCGAGCACGGCATCGGTCGTCTGGCCGAGCCCGCCACACTGCTGGCGGCCTGCGAATCCGCGGTGGACGGGGCCGCGCCCGGCGGACCCTGGGCGGGGCTGAGAGTGCTCGTCAGCGCGGGCGGCACCCGCGAGCCGATCGACAGCGTGCGTTTCATCGCCAACAGCTCCTCGGGGCGGATGGGACTCGCGCTCGCGCGCGCGGCCCGCGCGCGGGGGGCCCAGGTCACGGTGGTCGCCGCCAACGTCGCGCTTGGGCCTCCCGACGGGGTTGCCTGGCGCCCGGTCGGCAGCGCCGCCGAGCTACAGCGGGCCTGCGAGGAGGAGTTTCCCGCCTGCGACATCCTGCTGATGGCCGCCGCCGTCGCCGACTTCCGACCCGCCGAGCCCGCCGCGGGCAAGATCAAGAAGACCGGCCGCGAACATCTGCGGGTGGAGCTGGAACCGACCGCCGACGTGCTCAGCGGCCTCGCCGCTCAGCGGCGTCCCGGGCAACTGCTGATCGGGTTCGCGGCCGAGCACGGCGAGCGCGCCGTTGAGTACGGGAGGGGCAAGCTCCAGGCCAAGGGCCTGGATGCGGTGGTGGTCAACGACATCTCACGCGCCGACATCGGCTTTGAGGTGGACCAGAACGAGGTCACGATCGTGACCTCCGCCGACCCCGAGCGAGCGGACGGGGTGCAACACATCGCGATGGCCTCCAAGGACAGCATCGCCGCGGGCATCCTCGACGCCGTAGAGCGCCTGCGCGCGGCGCACTAGTAGGCGCCGAGGCACAACGGCGCCAAGGGGCTCGCCTCGCGCGGCGCGCGACTCTCCTGAAACGGGGGGCTGAACGGGGGCCGGGTCCGGGTGAACGGGGGCGGCTGCGGACGCCTGGACGCGACGGGCCGCCCTTTCTAAAATGCGTGGCCATGGAAAGCGTCTACGACCTCTATCAGCGTGGGCGGGACCTGCTGGACCGCGGGGATCACCACGCGGCGATCGTCGCGCTCTCCCGCGCCCGCGACCTGGATCCCGGCAAGGCCTCGATCCGCGAGAGCCTCGGCCGGGCGCTGTTCCACGCTCAGCGCTACGCGCACGCCGCCGAGGAGTTCCGGGCGGTCGCCACCACGGCTCCCACCAACGACTACGCGCTGTTCTGCCTGGGCCGCTCGATGCAGCTGCTGGGACGCCATCGCGAGGCCTGTCAGCCACTCGCGCTGGCCTGCTCGCTGGCCCCCGGACGGGCCGACTACCGTGTCTACCGCGACCGCGCCCGCCGCGATGCCGAGCGCGCGTAGAGGCCCGCGCCGCGGGTACCGAGATCGCCCATGGGCTAGCCAATGCTATGCTCGCTGAACAGCTTTCGAACCGGTGTGCAGACATCGGTTGCAGTACCGAGAGTGGGCGCCCGCCCGCTTTTTTTGCGTTAGGAGGGAGATGAATGACAGCGCTACAGACAGATATCGAGCAGCGGCTTGCCCAACGCGAGCCCCAGGTCGAGGTCCTACTCGCCGAGGTGCTCGGTGGGCGGACTCTGCGCGTGTTCATCGACCATCCCGAGGGCGTCACCCTGGCGCTGTGCGAGCGCGTCACCGTCGCGCTCGGCGATCTGCGCGAGCGCTATTCGCTTGAGGTCTCCTCACCCGGGATCGAGCGTCCCCTGACCAAGCCCGACCACTTTCGGCGCTTCGTCGGCAGGCGCGCCCAGATCCGAACCCGCGCGCCCCGGCCGCTGAGCATCGCGAGCGCCAACGCGGGAGCCTCCGCCGATGCGGAGAGCCAGACCGCAGCGCCCCGCCGCTCGCGCAGCTTCACGGGCGAGCTTGTGGGAGCATCCGACAGTGAGATCACCTTGGCCGCCGACGGGGGCGTCATCGCGATCCCCTATTCGGAGATCCGTCGTTCGAACCTCGTCGAGGAGTAACCCCATGTCACGCGAGATCCTGGACGCCATGCACGCGCTGGCGCGCGAGAAGGGCATCGAGCCCGAGAAGCTGATGCTCGCGCTTGAGGACGCCCTGCTGTCGGCCTACAAGAAGCAGCCCGACTCGGCCAAGTACGCCCGCGTCGAAATGGACCGCGAGACGGCCGACTTCCGCGTCATCGAACTGATCATTCCCGAACGCCTCGAGGCGCACCTGATCGTCGAGACGATCGACGAGGGCACCACCGTCGACCCCGAGACCGGCGAGCTGCGCGAACCGGAGGATCCCGAAATCGATCCCGCCAAGTTCGCCGAGTACCGCGACCAGATCGACGAGCGCGACGTGACCCCCGACGACTTCGGCCGGATCGCCGCCCAGACCGCCAAGCAGGTGATCCTGCAGCGCATCCGCGAGGCCGAGCGCGACATGATGTTCGAGGAGTACCGCGACCGCGTGGGCGAGCTGATCACCGGCATCGTGCAGCAGTCCGACTCGCGCTACACGCTGGTGCAGCTGCGCGAGCGCGTCGAGGCGCTGCTGCCCAAGTCCGAGCAGGTCGACGGCGAGCGCTACGACCACTCCCAGCGGATCAAGGCCGTGATCAAGGAGGTCTCGCCCTCCACCAAGGGTCCCTCGATCATCGTCTCCCGCCGCGACCCCGAGCTGATCAAGAAGCTCTTCGAGCTGGAGGTTCCCGAGATCGCCGACGGCCTCGTGGAAATCGCCAACGTCGCCCGCGAGCCGGGCTACCGCTCGAAGATCGCGGTCGTCTCGCACACCGACGGCGTGGACCCCGTTGGCGCCTGCGTCGGGCCGCGTGGCTCACGCGTGCGCATGGTCGTCTCCGAGCTGCGCGGCGAGAAGATCGACATCATCCCCTTCAACGACGAGCCCGCCCGCTTCGTCGCCAAGGCGCTCTCACCGGCCCGGGTGCGCGAGGTGCTCGTCGACGACGAGGCCAAGCAGGCCACCGTGATCGTGCCCGACGATCAGCTCTCGCTCGCGATCGGCCGCGAGGGTCAGAACGCGCGGCTCGCCGCGCGGCTCACCGGCTGGCGCGTGGACATCCGCTCGGAGACCGAGTTTGCCGCCGAGGAGGCCGAGCACGGCTACGAGGAGGAGGAGTCCGTCCAGGGTCGCTGCGCGGCGGTGCTCTCCAACGGCCGTCGCTGCCCCAACGCCTCGCTGCCCAACTCGCGCTACTGCGGCCTGGACACCCACCAGGCGCTGGCGGGCATCGCCACCGACAACGTCGCGGACCTGGCCCCCGACGGAGACCCCGAGGGGCAAGCGTCATAACGCCACATGTCCCCCGGCGCCGGTGTGTCGGTTGCGGGCGCGTGGCGCCGAAGCCCGAGCTGGTCCGTTTCGCGATGCTGCGCGGCGAGAGCGGGGCGCTCGCGGTTGCCGACCGGCGTGGGGCGATGCCGGGTCGCGGCGCCTACCTGTGTCTCGGTGAGGCGCCCGGCGCCCCCGCACGCGACTGCCTGGAGCTTGCCCGCGGTCGCGGAGGCATGTCCCGTGCATTGCGATGTTCGGTGAAAATTCAGGCCGAGTTCGTAGAATTGATTGACAGATGACGAAGAAGCGAGTTCACGAGATCGCCAAGGAGCAGGGTCTCTCAAGCAAGGAGTTGCTTGAGAAGCTCAAGGCTGCCGGCGTGGAGGCCAAGGCCGCCGCGTCCTCGATCGACGAGGCGGCCGCCCTGAAGGCGCTGGGCGTCAACGGCTCGGGCGCCGCGGCGAAGGCCGCTGTGGCACCCACCCCGGCGGCTGCGCCCGCGCCCAAGGCTGTGGTCGCGACACCCGCGCCCGCGGGTTCACCGGCTCCCCCGGTAGTCGCCGCAGAGGTAGCCGCGGCAGACGCGGGCGCCGATGCGGAGACTCCGCCCACCCCCGTTGACGGTATGACCGCATCCGGTGAGCGGGTGCGTCCCACGCGCGACTCGCGCACCGGCGAGCGTGCGCCCGCCAGCGCCCAGGGCCCCGGAGGACGCCGCCGCGTAGTCATCGACTCCCAGGCCTCCCGTCGTCAGCAGGGCGGGCCGGCCAACCAGCCCCAGCGCCGTCCACGCCGTGGCCGTCGCAGGCGCGGCAGCTACGACGAGACGATCGCCCCGATCGACACCGCGGCGATGGAGGCCACCGACCTGATCCGCGTGAACTCCGGATCGACCGTCAAGGACGTCGCCGAATACCTCGGCGTGGCGGTGCCCGAGGTGATCAAGAAACTGATGACCCTGGGCGAGATGGCGACGCTCACACAGACGCTTTCCGACGACGCCATCCAGGTGCTCGCCGACGAGTTCGACAAGCAGATCGAGATCGTCCACGCCGCCGATGACATCGAAATCGAGCCGACCTTCCAGGACGACGAGGGCGATCTCGTCGACCGGCCTCCGGTGGTCACGATCATGGGTCACGTCGACCACGGCAAGACCTCGCTGCTGGACGCCATCCGCGAGACCGAGGTCGCCGCGGGCGAGGCCGGCGGCATCACCCAGCACATCGGCGCCTACCAGGTGCACCACGCGGGCAAGCAGATCACCTTCCTCGACACCCCGGGCCACGAGGCCTTCACCGCGATGCGAGCACGCGGCGCGCGCGTGACCGACCTGGCCGTGATCGTGGTCGCCGCCGACAACGGGGTCAAGCCCCAGACCGAGGAGGCCATCGACCACGCCAAGGCCGCCGACGTGCCGATCATCGTGGCGGTCAACAAGATCGACAAGGAGGGCGCTCAGCCCGAGCGGGTCCGGACCGAAATGACCCAGCGTGGCCTACAGCCCGCCGAGTGGGGCGGCGAAACCGAGTTCGTGGACGTCAGCGCGAAGTCGCGCCAGGGCCTGGATGACCTGCTGGAGATGATCCAGGTGGTCACCGACCTGCAGGAGCTGAAGGCCAACCAGGACACCGAGGCCTCCGGCGCCGTGATCGAGTCCAAGCTCGACCCCGGTCGCGGTCCCGTGGTCAGCGTGCTGATCCAGCGCGGCACCCTCAACGTCGGCGACGCCCTCGTGGCAGGCGCCCACTTCGGACGAGTGCGCGCGATGCACGACTTCCTCGGCGCGCGCATGAAGCGCGGCCGTCCCGGCGAGCCCGTTGAGGTGCTCGGCTTCGACGGCGTGCCCGAGGCCGGCGAGTTCGTGCGGGTCGTCGAGAACGAGCGCCGTGCCCGCCAGCTGGCCGGGGAACGCGCCAACCGCCTGAAGACCGAGGCGCTCGCCCGGCGCTCGGGACGCAAGGTCTCCCTGGAGGACGTCTTCAAGCTCGCCCAGGAGGGCCAGGTCAAGGAGTTGGGCCTGGTCGTCAAGGCCGACGTGGCGGGCTCGCTGGAGGCGATCGAGGACGAGATCGCCAAGCTCCCGCAGAACGAGGTCGCGGTCAACATCATCCACCGCGGCGTCGGTGGCATCAACGAGTCCGACGTGATGCTCGCGGCGGCCTCCAACGGCGTGATCCTCGCCTTCAACGTGCAACCCGTGCAGGACGCCCGTCAGCTGGCCGATCGCGAGGGCGTGGAGATCCGCTCCTACTCGGTGATCTACAAGGCCATCGAGGAGTTGCGCGCCGCGATGCAGGGGATGCTCGAGCCCGACGAGGTTGAGAACTCGCTCGGTCAGGCCGAGGTGCGCCAGCTGTTCCGCGCCTCGAAGATCGGGACGATCGCCGGCTCGCACGTCACCGAGGGCAAGATCACCCGCGGCTCGCGGGCGAGAGTGGTGCGCGAGGGCACCGTGATCTACGACACCACGATCGGCAGCCTGCGCCGCTTCAACGAGGACGTGCGCGAGGTGGCCGGCGGCTTCGAGTGCGGGATCGTGCTCGCCAACTTCCAGGATCTGCGCGAGGGCGATGTGCTTGAGACCTATGAGACGCGACAGGTGGAGCGCGAGCTGGCCTGACACGGCCGCTGCAGCCGCTCAGCGATGAGCGTGGAGGGATAGGATGGCTTCAGAGCGGATGCGTCGCATCGATCATGCAATTCGTGAGGTGATCGGGGATGCAGTGGCAGTCGATATCAAGGACCCGCGTGTGGGATTCGTGACCGTGACAGATGTCAGTACCAGTCCAGATTTAACTCAGGCGCGGGTCTACGTGAGCGTGCTCGGCGATGCCACGCAGCGCGAAGAGTCGATGGCTGGACTACAGAGCGCGCACGGGTTTCTACAGGCGCGGTTGGGCTCGCAGCTGCGTCTCAAGCGCACCCCGACGCTCACGTTCGTCTATGACGAGACCACCGATCGGGCGCTGCGCATCGATGCCCTGATCGACGAGGAGGTTGGCCAGGAATGAGCGAGACAGCCGCCGTCAGCGAGTCCACTCGCGCGCAGGTGCTGGAGCGCATCCGCCAGGACACGCGCTTCGTGCTCGCCACCCACGAGAACCCCGACGGTGACGCCCTGGGGTCGCTCGTGGCGATGCAGGGGCTGCTCACCGCACTGGGCAAGGACTCCCGGATGTTCATCGCGGCAAGCGAATTCCCGCTGCCCTACGAGTACCGCTTCTTCGCGCTGGACGGGCTGATCCAAGATGCCCCCGAGGACATCGCCGAGCGCACCGTGGTGTTCCTGGACTGCGGCAACATCGATCGCAACTCGGCCAGCGTGCTGCGTGACGGCGCGCACCTGCTGAACATCGACCACCACCACGACAACACGCTCTTCGGCACCGTCGACTACGTGGTGCCGAGCGCATCGTGCACCGCCGAGATCGTATGGGACCTGATGCGCGGGCTCGAGGTCAGTCCGACCCCCGTGATGGCCGATGCCCTGTACGTCGGCCTGATCACCGACACCGGCCGCTTCATGTACGAGAACACCGGCCCCCGGGCGCACGAGATGGCCGGCGACCTGATCGCGGCTGGGGTCAACGTGCAGAGCATCTACCGCAGCCTCTACGAGGAGATGCCCTTCGCCAAGCTCACGCTGCTCGCGCGGGCGCTCCAGCAGGTTCGCCGCTTCGACTCGGGCCAGCTCACGCTCGCGACGCTGAGCGCCCAGGACTTCCACGACGCCGAGGCCGAGACGAGCTACTCGGAGGGCATCATCGACCACCTGCGCGCCGTCCAGGGCACCAAGGTCGCGGCGCTCGTCAGGGAGTTGACCGACGAGCAGCGCCGCGGCCACTACAAGGCTTCGCTGCGCGCCACAGACGACGACGTGGACGTGTCCGCGATCGCGCGCGCCCAGGGGGGAGGCGGGCACCGCCGCGCGGCGGGCTTCTCCACGACGCTGCCCCCGGAGGAGCTGGTGGAGTTCCTGCGCCGGGAGATCGCCGCGCAGCTGCGGCCCGCGGCGAGTGGACACGCCGCACCGGCGCACGTTTGACGCCCGCCGTGCCCAAGCCCGCCGGGATCGAGGGCGTGCTGTTGATCGACAAGCCCGCCGGGGTCACCTCGCACGACGTGGTGGCGGGCGTGCGCCGCGCCCTGGGCGGGGTCAAGACCGGGCACGCCGGCACCCTGGACCCGTTCGCCACCGGGCTGCTGCTGGTGCTTCTGGGCGCCGCCACCCGCATCCAGCGGCACCTGATGGAGCTGCCCAAGCGCTATGAGACCGTCGCGCGGCTCGGCGCCCTGTCGAGCACCGGCGACGTTGAGGGCGAGATCACCCAGACCGGACGGCTGCCCCCCGATCCACCGCTGCTGCCACTGGGTGAGATCCGCCAGCGCCCCCCGATCTACTCGGCGATCAAGGTCGGCGGCGAGCGCGCTTACCGTCGCGCACGGCGCGGGGAGAGCTTTCAGATGCCCGAGCGGATCGTCACGATCCACCGCTTCGAGCAGCTCTGGCGCGAGGCCGACCCCCAGCGCGAGGACAGCGCCCGCGCGGCCTTCGCGATCGAGTGCTCCTCGGGCACCTACGTGCGCTCGCTGATCGCGGACCTCCACGATGGCTACTGCGAAGAGCTGAGGCGCACCGCGATCGGAGCCTTTGAGGTCGCCGTGGCCGTGGCGCCGCCGCGGCGCGGCGAGCCCTGGCAGCCACCCGAGCCGATCTCGATCGAGCAGGCGCTGTCACGCCTGCCCTCGGCGCGCCTGAAGCGCAAGTCCGAGCGCGAGCCACCCGATTAGGCTTTCCCGCGTGGAGATCACTCGCCTGCCCGATCTGGAGCGCAAAGATCGCCGTGTGGCGGTGGGCACCTTCGACGGGGTTCACCGCGGCCACCGCCGGGTCATCGGCGACTCCGACAGCGTGCTCACCTTCGACCCGCACCCCAGCGCGGTGGTGGCGCCGCAGCACACCCCGAGGCTGCTTACGCCACTGGCGGTCAAGGCCGAGCTGATCGCCGGGCTGGGCGTGGGCGAGCTGATCGTGATCCCCTTCGACGCCGAGTTCGCGGCGCGCAGCGCCGGCGAGTTCATCGAGGACGTGCTGATCGGCGCGGTCGGCGCCACGCGGGTGTCCGTCGGTGAGAACTTCCGCTTCGGGCACAAAGCCCAGGGCGACCAGCATCTGCTCGCCGCCGACGGGCGCTTTGAGGCGATCGTGCACCCACTGCTGGAGGTGGACGGCGAGATCGTGTCCTCCAGTCACATCCGGGCTCTGATCCTGGCGGGTGAGGTGCAGCGCGCCGCGCGTCTGCTGGACGCCCCGTTCCAGTTGAGCGGCGAGGTGGTGCACGGCGACAAACGCGGGCGCGAGCTGGGCTTTCCCACCGCGAACCTGGTTCCCGACGATCGGCTCGTGTGCCCGGGGCACGGGGTCTATGCCTGTCTCGCCGACGGGCGTCCCGCGGCGGTCAACATCGGCGTACGCCCGACCTTCAAGACCGGTCGCGGCGAGTTGATCGAGGCCTACGTCTTGGACTTCGACGCCGATCTCTACGGCAAGCCCCTGCGGCTGGACTTCATCAGCCGCCTGCGGGGGGAGCGCCGCTTCGACACCGTGGAGGCTCTGGTGGAGCAGATGCACCGTGACGTGGAGCGCACCCGCGAGCTGACCGCGGGCTTCTGCTAGCCTCTGCGCCGCACATGACCCTTACCACTGAGCGCAAGCGAGAGATCGCCGCCAAGTTTGGCGCCAACGAGCAGGACACCGGCAACACCCGGGTCCAGGTGGCGCTACTGACCGAGCGCATCAACCACCTCACCGAGCACCTGCGCGAGCAGAGCAAGGACCATCACTCGCGTCGCGGTCTGCTGATGCTCGTGGGTCGGCGTCGTCGCTTCCTCGACTACCTGCGCCGCAGCGACCTCGAGGGCTACCGCGCCCTGATCAAGGAACTCGGCCTCCGCAAGTAGGCGGGAAGGTCGAGGGCTCTCCGATGAGCGTCCTGGGTCCCGGAGATCCGGTGCCGGCGTTCTCGCTTGGAACCGAAGACGGGCAGCGGTTCACCGAGCGGGACCTGCAGGGCAAGACGACGGTTCTGGTCTTCTACCCGTTCGCGTTCAGCCCGGTCTGCACCGACCAGCTCTCGCTGTACGAGCAGTCGCTCGGGGAGATCACCGCCGATCGCACCGAGATCTATGGGGTGTCCTGTGACAGCTCCTATTCGCAGAAGGCGTTTCGGGAGCAGCTGGGCGTGAGCATCCCGCAGCTCTCCGACTTCGAGCCCAAGGGCGCGGCCTGTGCGGCCTTCGGCGTGCTGCACCCCGGCGGTTTCCCACAGCGTGCCCTCGTGATCGTCGGCCCCGAGGGCACGGTGGGCTGGAGCTACGAAGCGCCCTCACCGGCCGATCTTCCTGGTGTTCACATGATTCTCGGCGGCCTCAAGAACGTTTGAGCGCTAAGCTCCCCTGGTCAACGAGAATAATTGAGAACAGCGCCGCCAACCGGCGGACAGGAAGGCAGAACATATGAGTAGCAACGCCGTGACGCGGGTTTCCGTGGAGATCTCGGGCAAAGAGATCTCATTTGAGACCGGCAGGATGGCCAAGCAGGCCTCCGGCGCCGTCGTCGTCCGACAGGGCGACACCATGGTCCTAGCGACCGCAACCGCAGGCGGTCAGCGCGATGTCGACTTCCTCCCGCTGACGGTGGACGTCGAGGAGCGCATGTACTCCGCGGGCAAGATTCCCGGATCGTTCTTCAAGCGTGAGGGTCGCGGTGGCGAGAAGGCCACGCTGACCGCGCGCATGATCGACCGTCCCCTGCGTCCGCTGTTCACCAAGGGCTGGAACTACGAGACCCACCTGGTGGCGATCCCGATCTCGGTGGATCACGTCAACCCGTACGACATCCTCGCGATGAACGGCGCCTCCGCGGCGCTGATGATCTCCAACGTGCCCTTCGCCGGCCCGGTCGGCGCGGTGCGCATCGGCAAGGTCGACGGCAACTTCGTGGTCAACCCCAACGAGGAGGATCTGCTTGAGAACTCAGATCTCGACCTCGTGGTGGCGGGTTCCGAAGACGCGATCCTGATGGTCGAGGCGGGCGCGAACGAGATCTCCGAGGCCGAGATCCTGGATGCCCTGGACATCGCCCACTCGGAGATCAAGAAGATCTGTGCGCTACAGCGCGAGCTGGCCGAGAAGGTCGGCAAGGCGAAGACCCCGATCGAGGCCCCCAAGGTCGACGAGGGTCTGCTGGCGAAGGTCAAGGACTCCCATGGCAAGGCGCTCGACGAGGCCACCCAGGTGGAGGACAAGCTGGAGCGCCAGGATGCCTGCAAGGCAGTCGAGCAGGCGATCCTTGAGCAGTACGGCCCCGCCGCCGCCGACGGTGCCGGCGAGGAAGCCCAGAAGGAGGCCAAGGCCAACCGGGCCGCCGCGCAGCTGGCGTTCGACAAGCTGGAGAAGTCGATCATCCGCCAGCGCATCGCGATCAACAAGAAGCGCCCCGATGGTCGTGCCGAGGACGAGATCCGCGACATCACGATCGAAGTCAGCGTCACGCCGCGCACACACGGCTCGGCGCTCTTCACCCG
The DNA here is from genome assembly GCA_963813115.1 of uncultured Solirubrobacterales bacterium. Lineage (GTDB taxonomy): Bacteria > Actinomycetota > Thermoleophilia > Solirubrobacterales > Solirubrobacteraceae > Palsa-744. The sequence continues at coordinate 796,127 of CAWEXS010000001.1, read as the reverse complement.
CGGGCAGACGCAGGCCCTGAGCGTGGCCGCACTCGGCACCCTCAAGGAGGAGATGCGTCTGGACACCCTCGGGCTCCAGACCAAGAAGTACTACTGGCACCACTACAACTTCCCGCCCTTCTCGGTGGGTGAGGCGGGCCGTCTCGGCCCCAAGCGCCGCGACATCGGTCACGGCGCACTGGCGGAGCGCGCGCTGGTGCCGGTGATCCCGTCGATCGAGGATTTCCCGTACACGATTCGCGTCGTGTCGGACATCTTTGAGTCAAACGGCTCCTCCTCGATGGCATCGGTGTGCGGCTCCTCGCTGTCGCTGATGGACGCCGGTGTGCCGATCAAGCGCCCGGTCGCGGGTATCGCGATGGGCCTGATCAAGGAGGGCGATGACTACGTCGTCCTGACCGACATCGCGGGCGTCGAGGACCACCTGGGAGACATGGACTTCAAGGTGGCCGGCACCGATCAGGGCATCACCGCCCTACAGATGGACATCAAGATCTCGGGCGTCACGTTTGAGATCCTCAGGGACGCGCTGACGCAGGCCCACAAGGCCCGCACGTTCATCCTGGGCAAGATGGCCGAGGTCATCGAGGACCCGCGTGAGCAGCTCAGCCAGTTCGCGCCGCGGATCCAGACGATCCAGATCGACCCGAGCCAGATCGGCCTCTTGATCGGCAAGGGTGGCGAAACGATCCGCGGTCTCTCCGAGGAGTTCGAATCGCAGATCGACGTCAACGACGACGGCCAGGTGCTGGTCTACTCCGCCAACGGTGAGCTGGGCGACGCGCTTGTCGAGCGCGTGCGGATGATGATGAAGGAGGTCGAGGTCGGCGACGAGTACGTCGGCAAGGTCGTGAAGACCACCACCTTCGGCGCCTTCATCGAGCTGGCCAAGGGCACCGACGGCCTGCTGCACATCTCCAACGTCTCGCCCGGGGAGCGCGTCGAGAACGTCGACGACGTTCTCACCAAGGGCGAGGAGATCAACGTGCGTGTGGTCGAGGTCGACCGCGAGCGTGGGCGCATCGGCCTGCGCCTCTCAGACGATCCCGATGTCGCCGGCAAGAGCGCCGAGGAACTCGCGTCGGTCGGCTCCGGTGGCGGTGGCGGCGGTGGCCGTCCTCCCCGCGAGGGCGGCGGTCGTAATGGGCGCGAGGGTCGTCCCCCGCGCGGCGACGGCGAGCGTGGTTCGGGTCGTCCGCGCCACGGCAGCGGTCGCGATCGATAGCAGCAGCTTGAGTACCGAGCACCGCATCACCACGCTGGAGTCTGGCGTGCGTGTGGTCACCGAGCGCATGCAGGCAGTGCGCTCGGTGGCGCTCGGCTTTTGGATCGGCACGGGGTCCGTCATGGAGTCCCGCGAGCAGGCGGGGATCTCCCACCTGCTGGAGCACATGCTCTTTCGCGGCACCGAGCGCTACGGCTCGACCGAGATCGACGAGATCTTCGACGGCATGGGCGCCGAGGCCAACGCGGGCACCGGCAAGGAGACGACCTCGCTCTACACCCGTGTGCTCGACCGGCATCTGGAGCAGGCCTTCGACGTGATGAGCGACATGGTGTGGCGTCCGCGTTTCGGCGAGCTTGAGGCCGAGCGCGAGGTGGTGCTGGAAGAGATCGCGATGTACGAAGACGATCCCCAGGACCGGGTGTTCGACGTGCTCGGGGAGGCGGTCTTCGGCGATCACCGTCTGGGCCGCGCCGTGATCGGCTCGCCCGAGGTGGTGGGTGCCGCGACCCGCGAGCAGCTCGCCGCCTTCCACGCCGAGCGCTACGTGCCCGCGAACGTCGTGATCGCCGCGGCCGGGTCGGTCGATCACGATGCGCTGGTGGAGCTGGCGCGGGCCGCCGGTTGTGAGCGCGTCGGGCAGGGTGCTCTGAGCGTGGCGCACACCGAGCCGAGCTTCGAGCCCCGGCGGCGATTCATCCGCAAGGACACCGAGCAGTATCACGTGTGTCTGGGCGGTCGCGGGATCGCGCGCGATGACGAGCGGCGCTTTGCGCTGCGGGTGCTCGACAACGTACTCGGCGGCACGTCCTCCTCGCGGCTTTTTCAGGAGGTGCGCGAGCGTCGCGGACTGGCCTACTCGGTGTTCTCCTTCTCGAACCTCTACGCCTCGACGGGGGAGGTCGGGATGTACGTGGGGACCCGTCCGGAGAATCTCGCCGAGGCGCTCGCGGTGATCGCCGCCGAGCTTGAGCGGTTCGCTCGGGATCCCGCCAGCGAGGAAGAGCTGACGCGCTCGCGTGAGAACGTGAAGGGCAAGGTCGTGCTCTCGCTGGAGTCGACCTCGGCGCGCATGAGTCGTCTGGGGGCCTCGGTGCTGGGGGAGATGCCGATCCTGTCGGTGGACGAGCTGATCGAGCGCATCGACGCCGTGGGTCTCGAGGACGTGCGCGCGCTGGCGGCCGAGCTGTTCGACGGTTCCACCATGGCGGTTGCGGCGGTCGGTCCCGACGAGGGTCTCTTCAACGATGCCCTGCGTCCGCTGGGGGTGGCCGCGGAGACCGGCCCGGTCCTGCCGTAGAGTGGGGGCATGATGAGGGCAGTTGGTGAGGCACGATGAACGCAGTTCCGAGGGCACGATGAGCGCGCCGATTCGGGTGGCGGTGGCGGGTGCCGCGGGGCGCATGGGCGAAGCCGTCTGCGCGGCCGTCGACGGCGCCGATGACATGGAGCTGTGCGGGCGCGCCGATCCGGCCCTGGGCACGACCCTGGCCGAGGTGCTGGCGAGCGCCGACGTGGTGGTCGACTTCACGCGTCCCGACACCGCCCTTGAAAACGCGCTGGCCTGCGTGGAGGCGGGGGTTCATGTGGTGATTGGAACCACCGGCTTCGATCCGGCGCCGCTGAGCGAGGCGCGCACTCCCGCTGGGCGCCCGGCGGCCAACGTGCTCGTGGCGCCCAACTTCGCGATCGGCGCCGTGCTGATGATGCGCTTCGCGGCCGAGGCCGCCCGGCACATGGCCAAGGCCGAGATCATCGAGCTGCACCACGACCAGAAGCTGGACGCCCCCAGCGGGACGGCGGCGCGCACGGCGCGGCTGATGGCCGAGGCCTCCGGGGGTTCCGAGCCGCCGATTCACTCGGTGCGGCTGCCGGGGCTCGTGGCCAACCAGGAGGTGATCCTCGGGGACCTGGGTCAGACGCTCACGATCCGCCACGACACGATCAACCGCGAGTCGTTCATGCCGGGAGTGCTGCTCGCGATCCGCGCCGTCGGCGGTCTCTCACAGTCGCCCGTGGTGGGCCTGGAGCACATTCTCTTCGCCTGACGCTGGGCGTGGGGGAGGGCCAAGCGCGGCGCGGAAACGCCCGACGAGTTGGGGACAGCCAGACGCGGCAGGTAGGGGTAGGTCACTTCCGCAGCAGCTCCGCCAGTCGCGTGTGCCGCCGTTTTGTATCCCGTCGGCCCAGGGCCAGATCCAACGCGCCGGGCTCGGCGACCACCACGCACACCCGCTCGGCGCGGGTGACCGCGGTGTAGAGCAGGTTGCGGGTCAGCATGATGCTGTGCGAGCGGGCCAGCGCCACCACGATTGCGGGCACCTGCGAACCCTGCGACTTGTGAATCGAGATCGCGTACGCCGGGCGCACCGTCTGTAGCGCCGCCACCGGCAGACGCAGGCGCCTGCCGTCATCCGTGGCGAGCAGCACCCGCTGGGCGGTGCCCGAGCCGGTGCGCTCCTGCTCGCGGTGCAGGATCAGCCCGACCTCGCCGTTCATCAGCTCGTGCTCGTGGTCGTTGCGGGTCTGGATCACGCGATCCCCGACACGCAAGGACGTTTCGGGGATCGGCTCGCCGTCGGGGTTCAGACGGGCGCGCAGCTCCTCGTTGAAGGCGTCGATGCCGACCTCGCCGCGGTGCATCGGCGTCAGCGCCTGCACATCGACGCTCGCGTCGAGGCTGTAATGCGCCGGCAGTCGCTCCGCGGCCAGCGACACCACCTCCTCGAAGATCGCGCGCGGTCGCGGTCGCTCGATGTAGAAGAAGTCGCGAATCGTGTCCGCGTCGTCCGCCGGTTGAGGTCGCTCGCCGCGGTTGATCGCGTGGGCCGCTCGCACGATCAGCGAGCGTGCCGCCTGACGGAAGATCTCGCTGAGCGCCGTCACCGGCACCGCCTCCGAGGCGATCAGGTCCTCGAGCACCCGGCCCGGGCCGACGGGAGCGAGCTGGTCGATGTCGCCCACCAGCAACACGTGCGTGCGGGGGCCCACCGCCGCGAACAACGCCTCGGCCAGCCGCACACTGAGCATGCTCGCCTCGTCCACGATCAGCACGTCCGCACCCGCGATCGGATGCAGCTCGTCGTGGGAGAAACCCTCGCTCGGGACCCACTCCAGGAGCCGGTGGATCGTGGTGGCCTCCACGCCCGTCGTGGCTGCCAGGCGGCGCGCGGCCTTGCCCGTGGGGGCGCAGAGACGCACGCTGCGCTGCTCGGCCCGCAGCACCTCCACGAGTGTGCGCATGCTCATCGTCTTGCCCGTCCCGGGGCCGCCCGTGAGGATCGAGAGGCGATGGGCGAGCACCATCTCCACCACCCGCCACTGGTCGGCAGAGGGCACGAAGCCCGCGCTCGGCGGTGTCACCGTCAGCTTGGACAGCAGGCTCGGAGCGTCGCGCAGCGAGCCCAAATGACCCGCGAGACGTCGCTCTACATCATGCATGTCGGCGTCGTAGACCAGCTCGGCCTGATGTTCTGCGCGCTCGGTCTGCGCGGGACCCTCGCCAATCCGCTCGATCACGAGTCGCCCGTGGCTAACCAGCTCGTCGATCTGCGGGTCGACCGCCGCTCCCAGCAACTGTGCCGCGCGCTCCGCCAGCGCGCCGCGCGGCAGGTGACAGTGCCCGTCAAGCTCCGCCTGGGCAAGCACGTACATCAGCCCCGCCCGCAGACGCTCGGGCGCGTCCGGCGCCACCCCCAATGCGCGAGCCAGCGCGTCCGCCGTCAGGAAGCCGACGCCGTCCAGCTCGACCACGCGGAAAGGGTCGGCGCGCAGCAACTCGATCGAGTCCGAGCCCAGCGCGCGGTGGATTCTGTTGGCCACCGCCGCCTCGACGCCGTGCGAGGCCAGAAACAAGCGCACCGCACGCTGGGCGCTCTGCTCCTCCCACGAGCGCACGGCGGCGGCGATCCGCGCCGGGCCGATGCCCGGAATCTGAAGCAGGTGCGCTCGCGGAGCGCGATCGACCGCCGAGAGCACCTCGGGCCCATGACGATCGAGCAGGAACGCCGCCCCCTGCGGCCCCACGTGCTTGATCTGGCTCAGATAGCCCAGCAGCGCCCGATCGGTGCTGGGCTCGCGCTGATGGGCGTGCGTCGCGTGAAACTGGCGCCCGTGGCGGGGGTGCTCGCGCCAGGAGCCCGCCACCGCCACCGTCTCGCCCTCGTGCAGGTGGCCGAGCGCGCCGGTCAGCACCAGCTCCTCGCCGTCCTCGGCAACCGCGTCCAGCACGGCGAAATCTCCCTCGGGAGTGCTGTAGCGAATGCCGCTCACCTCAAGCACCAGCTCGAGCGTCGCGGGAGGGCTGCCTGCGGCCATCCGCCGACGATAGTCACCGCCGGTGTCGTGGCGGTGCGCGCGTGCCGGGCCGCCGGCGTGGGATAATGCCTTTCATGAGCGACCTCGGCACGATCCTGACGGCGATCGTCACCCCCTTCGACGCCGACCTGCGGGTCGACGAGGACGCCTTCGTCACGCTCATGCACCACCTCGCCGAGCACGGCTCGGACGGCTTCGTGATCTGCGGCACCACCGGCGAGGCCGCGACGCTCACCGACGAGGAGCACCTCGGCCTGATCGAACTGGCCGTGCGCGAGCGTCCCGCCGGCAAGACGATCGTGGGCGGCACCGGTTCCAACCACACCCTGCACGCCGCCCACCTCACGCGGCGGGCCACCGAGATGGGCGTCGACGCGACCCTCAGCGTCACGCCCTACTACAACAAGCCCAGCCCCCGGGGGATCGTGCGTCACTACGAAGAGGTCGCCAAGGCCACCGACCTGCCGATCGTGCTCTACAACATCCCCGGGCGCACCGCGACCAACATGTCCCCCGAGTTGCTGGCCGAGCTGGCCCAGATCGACGGCATCGTCGGTGTCAAGCAGGCCAACGCCGAGGAGCTACAGCTGATCGACGGCCTCGACCTCTACGCGGGCGACGACGCCACCTTCGCGCGCACCCTCGACCTCGGCGGCGCCGGTGGGATTCTCGTCGCCAGCCACATCGTGGGCGATGAGATGCGCCGCATGGTCGACGAGCCCGAGCACCGCGCCGAAATCGACGCCTCGCTGCAGGATGTCTATGAGACCCTCTTCATGACCTCCAGCCCGACCTGCACCAAGGCCGCCCTCAACCTGCTCGGCCACCACGTCGGTGGCGTGCGCCTGCCGATCATCGAGGCCAGCGAGGACGAGCTGGCGGCGGTGCGCGCGATGTTGGAGCGCCACGGCCTGTCGGGCTCCGGTCAGACCTCTACGTCGGTGCGGAGCGCGTGAGCGGACTGCGCGTCCTGCCCCTCGGGGGGCTGGGTGAGATAGGCAAGAACATGACCGTCGTCGAGCAGGACGGCCGGATCGTGGTCGTCGACGTCGGCCTGCGCTTCCCGACTCCCGAGATGGTCGGCATCGACCTCGTGCTGCCCGACTTCGCCTACCTGCGCGAGCGGGTCCGCGACATCGAGGCGATCGTCATCACCCACGGGCACGAGGACCACCTCGGCGCCCTGCCCTGGGTCCTGCGCGAGCTGGGCGTCCAGAACGCCCCGCCCGTGTACGGCGGTGCGCTGACGATGGCGATGGCGCGCTCCAAGCTCGACGAGCACAAGCTGCGCGAGGTCGAGCTGGTCGAGATGGCCGACAGCGACACCGTTGAGCTGGGGCCCTTCTCGATGGAGCTGGTGCACATGACCCACTCGATCCCCGACTCGAGCGCCGTGGCGCTGGGCACCGATCAAGGCACCGTCCTGATCACCGGCGACTACAAGTTCGACCAGACCCCCGTCGACGGCGCCCCCGCCGACATCTCGCGCCTGGCCGAGCTGGGCCGCGAAGGCGTGCTGCTGGTCTGCGGCGACTCCACCAACGTCGACCGGCCCGGCTTCTCCCCATCGGAGTCCGTCGTCGGCCCCCACCTGGAAGAGGTCTTCGCACGCTGTGAGGGACGCATCGTCGTCACCAGCTTCGCCTCGAACATCCACCGCGTGCAGCAGGTCGTCGACGCCGCCTACGCGCTCAACCGCAAGGTCGCCCTCGTCGGGCGCTCGATGCGCAAGAACGTCGGCATCGGGCGCACCCTCGGCCACATCGAGGTCCCCGACGGGATGCTCGTCGGCCCCCGCGAGCTGGACGACTTCCCCGACGAGCGGATCGTGATCATCTCCACCGGCTCCCAGGGCGAGCCGCTCTCGGCGCTGCGCCGCATGGCCTACCGCGACCATCCCCAGGTGCAGCTGCGCCAGGGCGACACCGTGGTCTTTTCCGCCACCCCGATCCCCGGCAACGAGCGCGCCGTGAACGAGACCATCGACCGGCTCTACCACATCGGCTGCGACGTCGTAACTCCGCGGGACGCCCCCGTGCACGCCTCCGGGCACGGCTACGCCGAGGAGGTCAAGCTGATGCTCAACCTGCTCAAGCCGCGCTACGTGATGCCCTTCCACGGGGACTTCAAGCGCCTACGCCTACACGCCCAGCTCGCCGAGTCCGTCGGGATCGCACCCGAGGACATCTTTCAGGGCGACAACGGCCTGCCCCTGGACATCGACGAGCGCGGCGCCCGCTTCGGCTCGCGCGAGCAGTCGGGCATGATCTTCGTGGACGGCGTTGAGATCGGCGACATGGCCGACGTCGCCCTGCGCGACCGGCGCATGCTCTCGGCCGACGGCATCTTCATCGTGGTCGTCACGATCGCCGAGCAGGATGGCAGCTCGGTCGTGGACCCCGAGGTCATCTTCCGCGGCGTGCCCTTCATGGGCGAGGCCGGGGAGCTGGTGGACGACATCCGCGCCACCGTCGAGACCTCGCTGAAGCGCGCCGCCAAGGAGGAGATCCGCGAGGTCGACCTGCTCCAGCAGATCCTGCACGACGACCTCGCCAAGTTCGTGTACGACCGGCTCAAGCGGCGCCCGATGGTGCTGCCCGTCGTCGTCGAGGTCTAGCGGCCCTCCCAGCCTCTCAGGTCGGCCGGGTGCCCTGGGCGAGCGCCTGCGGCGCCGTCGTCGGCTGCGGAGCGACGGTCTCGGGCTCGGCCAGCGGCAGGCGCACCACGAAGCGCGCGCCGTGAGGCCGGGTCTGCTCCAGCGCGACGCTGCCGCCGTGAGACTCCGCGACCGCCCGCACGATCGCCAGGCCCAACCCGAAGGATCCGCCCCGGTCACCGGCGCCACGCACGAAGCGCTCGAACAGCGACGGGGCAAGCTCGGCCGGCACCCCGGGCCCGTTGTCCTCGACCACCAGCACCGCGTAACGGTCGTCCTCGGGCTTCACCGACACCTCGATCTCGGTGCCCGGCGGCGTGTGGCGCAGAGCGTTCTCGATCAGGTTGATCATCAGGCGGTGCAGCTCGTCGTGGACCCCCTCGACGGACAGCGGCTCGACCTCCAGCGAGATCTCGTGGGTGGCGCTCACCGGTCCCAGCTCCGCGGCGGCCTCGACCACGATCTGGGCAAGGTCGAGGCGCTGGTGGGGCACGACGCGGCCGACATCCGTGCGGGCCAACAGCAGCAGGTCGGCGACCAGGCGGCGCATGCGCTGGGATGAGCGCAGCGCCGAGCGCGCCGCTTCGCCCAGCTCGCCGTGCAGCTCACCGATCTCCGACCTGTCCGCGAGCAGTTCCAGGTTTGCGAGTACGCTCGTCAGCGGTGTGCGCAGCTCGTGCGACGCGTCGGCCACGAACTGGCGCTGGCGCGCGAGCATGCTCTCGGTCTCCGCCTGGGCGGCGTCCAGCGAGCGCAGCATTCCCTGCAAGGTGCGCGCCAGCTCGGCCACCTCGTCGTCGGCTTCCGGCAGCGGCACCGTGCGGCTCGCGTCGCGGGTGCGAGCGATCGCCTCGGCCGTGCTCGTCAGCTCGGCGATCGGGGCCATCGCGCGGCGCGCGATCATCATGCCCGCCAACAGCGCCAGCCCGGCGCCGGCGAGCACGCCGAGCAACAGCAGCAGCTCCACGCGGTGAACGGTCGCCTCGACGTCGGCCACGCGCCGCCCGTATTGCACGATCACGTGCCCCAGCGCCGCCCCGGTGCCGAGCACGCGCACGGTCGAGGGTTGGCTGACCACGCGGTAGCCCTTCACCAGCTGCGCCGTTTCGCGGGGGGTGCCGAGCGTGGGCGCGTGCTTGGGCTGCTGGGCGAGCAGCACGCCACCCAGCGAGAGCACCTTGATCACCGAGTCATCAGGCACCGGCAGCTCGTTCAGCGGCGGCTGGATCTCCGAGAAGCGGTTGCTGACCGGGTTAACGTAGGTGGTCAGCTGGGAGGCCAGCTGTTCGGTGGTCTGGGAGACCTGGCGATTGAAGTCCGAGCGCAGCCGGTGCACCGTGAGCGAGCCCACCACGGCCGCGAACGCGCACAGGATCACGAACGTCAGCAGCGCTGAGACGCCGGCCAGACGGATGCGAATCGGCGTCCGGTCGAAGGCGCCCGAGATGCGCTCGCCGACCCGGCGGCGAGCCAGGGCGAGCGCGCGGGCTGCGCTACGCACGAAGGACGTAGCCGGCTCCCCTGATTGTGTGCAGCAGGCGCGGCTCGCCCTCGGCCTCCAGCTTGCGGCGCAGGTTCGACACGAACACCTCGATCGTGTTCGTGGTCGAGAACGGGTCATAGCCCCACACCTCGTCGAGCAGGCGCTGGCGGGAGATCACGATGCGCTCGTTGCGCATCAGGTACTCGAGCAGTTCGAACTCACGCTGGGTCAGCTCGATCATGCGCTCTCCGCGCGAGACCTCGTGGGTATCGGAGTTCAGCACCAGGTCACCGACCCGCAGCGGGGCCGAGCCGCGGGGGGGACGGCGCCGCAGCAGCGCCCGCATCCGGGCGAGCAGCTCCTGGCGCTCGAAGGGCTTGACCATGTAGTCGTCGGCGCCCGCGTCCAGGCCCTCCACGCGTGAATCCAGGGCGTCGCGAGCGGTCAGCATCAGGATCGGCACGTCGTCGTTCTCGCGCAGCTTGCGGGCCACCTCCAGGCCGTCGATGCCGGGCAGCCCCAGATCGAGGATCACGAGGTCCGGGGCGAAGGAGTGGCCGTGCTCCAGCGCGCTCGCGCCGTCGGCCGCGGCGCGCACCTCGTAGCCCTCCATGCGCAGCGAGCGCTGGAGTGCCTGGGCGATGTCCTCGTCATCCTCGACGACCAGAACGCGGGGGGCTCGGGAAAAATCGTTCATGTCCAGGCTCTTTATCTAGCGGTAGCGGCTAAAGCGATGGTAAGGCCTCCCGTCAGGATAGATGGCCGCCGCGCGCGCTCTCGGAAGGTTCTGGGGGCTGCGCGTCGAAGTTGCGCTGTAGATGGCGGCCACCAAAAAGCGCACCACGCGAAAGCCCGCCGGCCGATCTTCGACCGCCCGCCGCCCGGCGCGCCGCACCACAACCACGCGCGCTCGTTCGCGTAGCCGTCGCCGGGCCCGTCATAGCGGCTGGGGCACGCTCTGGATCGCGCTGCGCAACCCCACACCCGCCCAGCGCGACGTGCTGGGGCTCGGGTTGGTGGCGCTTGGAATCTTCCTCGGGTTCGTGCTCTACGGCCACTGGGACGGTGGGCGCGTGGGCCACGGGCTCGCGACCGCGCTCGGCTGGATCCTGGGCCGCGCCCGGGTGCTGTCACCGGCGGCGTTCGTGCTCGCCGGTGGAGCGATCCTGATGGAGCCCGTGCTGCCGACGCTGCGCCCCCTGCGTGCCGGCAGCGTGTGTCTGTTCGCCGCCGTCACCCTCGCGCTCGCGGGGGGGACCCTCGGTGTGAGCCCCGGCACCGGCGCGAACGTCTCCGACGCCGCCCAGTGGCATTCGAGCTTCCTCCAGGAGCGCGGCGGCGTGCTCGGGCAGGGGCTCTACTGGGTCGCCCACCGCCTGGTGCAGGACGTCGGCGTTGACATCCTCGTGATCTTCCTGCTCGTGGTCGCCGTCACGCTGCTCACCGGGGCGTCGCTGGCAACCGTGCTGCGGAGCACCGGCACCGGCTTGATCGACACCACGCGTGTGCTGCGCGAGCGGGTCGCCACGATTGACGCCCGCGCCCCCCGGGAGTCCGCGGCTGGGGAACCCTCGCGGCGAGCACGGATGGCCGAGCGGCTGATCCCGCCCGATCCCGGCCCCGATGAGTTGATCGTGCGGGCCACCCACGTGGAGGCCCCCGCCCTGGACGAGCCCGCCGACATCCTCGATGCCTGGGATGCCGAGCCCGCGGACCTATCCGCGGGTGAGGACGACGAGCCGTCGATGTCGAATGAGATCGTGCCCGACGAGCCCGCCGAGATGGAGGAAACGGCCGAGGAGGAGGATCTTCCCGGGATCGCGCACGCCGACGGCGTTGGGGCCGACCCCGCGCGCGGCGATCAGGAGGGCGCACTTGACGATGAGGAGCGCCTCACGCCGCAGGGGCGCCTGCGCGACGTGGTTACCGACGACCCCGACTTCGTGTGGGATCTGCCGGTTGCCGCTCGTCTGCTGGCGCGCTCCACCGCCGAGCAGACCAGGCCCGACACGGCCGGCCAGGAGCGGATTGCGAGCAGCCTGGTCGAGGCCCTCGGTCATTTCGGCGTGCAGGCCAAGGTGATCGGCACCGTCGCCGGTCCGCACATCACCCGCTTCGAGCTGCGCCTGGCGCCCGGCACCAAGGTCGGCAAGGTGGCGCAACTCAAGGACGATCTCGCCTACGCGCTGGCGGCCACCGACATCCGCATCCTCGCGCCGATCCCCGGCAAGCAGGCCGTGGGCGTCGAGGTCCCCAACGCCAAGCGCCGCATGGTGCGCCTCGGCGACGTCTTTCAGGAACCGCCCGCCGACTGGTCGCCGCTGACGGTCTGGCTCGGCAAGGACGTGGCCGGCAAGGCGATCGGAGCGGACCTCGCCAAGATGCCTCACCTGCTGGTGGCCGGCACCACCGGCGCGGGCAAGTCGGGCGCGATCAACGCGATGCTGTGCAGCGTGCTGCTGCGCGCCACCCCGCACGAACTGCGGCTGGTGCTCGTCGACCCCAAGCAGGTCGAGCTGAACCACTACGAGTCGATCCCGCACCTGCTGACCCCGGTGATCACGAGCCCCCGGATGGCGGCCAACGCGCTTCAGAACCTGGTGCGCGAGATGGAGCAGCGCTACGGGATCATGTCGATGGCCCGCACCCGCAGCCTGCCCGAACTCAACCTGGCCCGCGAAAAACGCGGCGAACCGCCGTTGCCCTACATCCTTTGCGTGATCGACGAGCTGGCGGACCTGATGATGGTCGCCCCCGCCGACGTGGAGGACTCGATCATCCGCCTCGCCCAGAAGGCGCGGGCCGTGGGCATCCACCTGGTACTCGCCACGCAGAGCCCCCGGGTCGACGTGATCACGGGCATGATCAAGGCCAACGTGCCCTCGCGGATCGCCTTCGCCGTCTCCTCCCAGACGGATTCGCGCGTGATCCTCGACCAGAACGGCGCCGAGTCGCTGCTGGGGCAGGGCGACATGCTCTTCAGCCCCGTGGGCTCCTCGCGGCTGCAACGCATCCAGGGCGCCTACATCGACGAGGCCCAGATCGCGAAGCTCACCGAGTGCTGGCGCCGTCAGGGTGAACCCGAGTTCCGCGAGGAGCTGCTGGAGGAAGTCGAGCCGGCCCAGTCCGATGAGAGCGCGCCGGACGAGTTCGACCCCGACGAGGATCCCCTACTGCGCGACGCGATCGCGCTGGTGGCCGAAATGCAGACGGCCTCGACCTCGATGTTGCAGCGGCGCCTGCGGTTGGGTTACACCCGCGCGGGCCGCCTGATCGACATGCTGGAGCGCCGCGGAGTGATCTCGGGATACGAGGGCTCAAAGCCCCGTCAGGTGCTGGTCAGCGAGGCGGATCTGCCGCGCGTGCTGGCGGCGCTGGAGAAGCCCGGGACCGCGACGGAGCAGTCGCTCCTTTCAAGCGACTAGCCTTCAGCGCCTGATGACCGAAATCGGAGCAACGCTGCGCGAGGAGCGCATGCGCGCTCGCATCGACATATCGGAGATCGAGGCCCAAACGAAGATCCGGGCCAAATACCTGCGCGCGCTGGAGAACGAGGAGTGGGATCTGCTGCCCGGGCCCACCTTCGTGAAGAGTTTCCTGCGCACCTACGCCCAGGCCCTGGGGCTCGACGGCAAGCAGCTGGTGGAGGAGTTCAGGCTCAGCCACGAGCGGCCCAGCGAGAGCGATCTGCAACCGATCGTCTCAACCGCCCGCGGGGGACGTCAGCGCGGTCAGCGTGGCGCGCCACCACGCTCGGGCCCCTCGCGTGCCTATGTGGCGGCGGTCGCCGTGATGGCCCTCGTCGTGGTGCTCCTGATCTACGGGCTGCTCTCCGGGGGCGGTTCCTCAAAGCACGGGACGCCCACCACCACGGGCGCGGGACACACCGGCACGGCCGGCCACACCACCGCCGCCAATCAGCCCGCGCCCAAGCACTCGCACACCGCGGGCGGCACTTCTTCCTCACAGGTCACGCTGTCGCTCAGCCCCTCGGCGCCGGTTTACGTGTGTCTGCTCGGCGACGGCGGCAAGAAGCTCATCCCCGGCACGATCCTGCGGCCGGGAGCGCCCCTCAGCAGCTTCCAGGCAAAGCACTTCGTGATCACCCTCGGCAACAGCTCGGTGCGGCTGCTGATCAACGGCACGCCCCGGGTGGTGCCGCCTTCGAGCAACGCGATCGGCTACTCGATCACTCGTGCCGGGCGCCGCGTACTGACGGCGGGACAGCTGCCCACCTGCAAATGAGCGCACGCGCCGGGATCGTGGTGACGGGCACCGAGGTCCTCACCGGCCGGGTCTCCGACCGCAACGGGCCGTGGCTGGCGGACGCGCTGCGCGATCTCGGCGTGGACCTGGCTCACATCGCGATCGTGGGCGATCGTCCCGAGGACATGCTCGCGGCGCTGCGCTTCATGGCCGCCCAGGGGATCGCGCTGGTGATGACCAGCGGCGGGCTGGGTCCCACCGCGGACGATCTGACCGCCGAGGTCGTGGGGGCCTTCCAGGGCCGCGAGATGGTCCTCGACGAGCCGCTGGAGGAGCGCATCGCCGAGATCCTGCGCCCGCTCGCCAAGCGTTGGCCCGATCTCGACATGGAGGCGATCCGCGAGGGCAACCGCAAGCAGGCCGTGATCCCCGAGGGCTCGACGATCCTTGAGCCCGTCGGCACCGCTCCGGGTCTCGTAGTGCCGCCCCGGGAGCCGGGGGAGGGCCCGACCGTGGTTGTGCTGCCCGGGCCCCCGCGCGAGCTTCAGCCGATGTGGACCGCGGCGGTCGCCGCGGGCTCCCTGCGCGAGGCCCTCAAGGACGCCACCGAGTACCGCCAGCGGATGTTGCGCCTGTTCGGAATCCCCGAGTCCGAGATCGCCGAGACCCTGCGCCTGGCCGAACGCGAGGGCATCGAGCTTGGGCGCCTTGAGATCACCACCTGTCTGCGCCGCGGCGAGGTCGAGGTGGTCACCCGCTACGAGCCACAGGACGCCGCCGTGTACGACGCCTTCGAGGCGGTGGTGCGCCGCCGGCACGCTGAGACGCTCTTCTCCGATGACGGTCGCTCGGTGGACCAGCAGGTGGCTGCGCTGCTGCGCGGTGAGGATGCACCGACACCGGCACGTACGGTCGCGACCGCCGAGTCGTGCACCGGCGGCCTGCTCGCGGGACGCCTCACCGAGCTGCCCGGCTCCTCCGACTACGTGCGCGGTGGGATCGTGGCCTACTCGAACGCCGTCAAGGTCGCCGCCGCCGGGGTGCCCACCGAGCTGATCGAGCGGCACGGCGCGGTGTCATCCGAGGTCGCCGAGGCGCTGGCCGAGGGCGCGAGGGCACGATTGGGGGCGGATGTCGGCGTGGGCATCACCGGCGTGGCCGGACCGGGAGGCGCGAGCGCCGAGAAGCCCGTGGGGCTGGTGTGGTTCAGCGTCGCCGGGCCCGGCGAGGCCCTGCTCACGCGCTCGGTGAATCTCCCGGGCGGGCGCGCCGACATCCGCGATCGCAGCACCACCGTGGCGATGCACCTGCTGCGGCGCGCCTTGTTGGGCTGATCGCCCCCACTGTCGGGCACCACCGCGTGGGCCCCGGGCCCCGATCTGCGGGCGCGCGTTCCCGCGTGACCGCGTGGCTCAGGAGGCTTCGGGTTCTGCTTCGCAGGCCGGGGAGTCATCGCCGGATTCGCCGGAGCGGCTCGGTTCGGAGCCTTCTTCGCAGCTCGGTTCGCTGCCGTCTTCGCAGGTGGGGGAGCCTGCTTCGGCGTCGCTCGGTTCCGATTCGTCTTCGCACAGCGCCGGTGACGGCCCGGTCGTGGAGGACCGCTTGTTGGCGTGCTTCGGGTGCTTCTTTGAGTGGCGTGTCTTGGCCTTGGAGTGATGGGCCTTGCCCTTCGCTTTGCCTTTCGCCTTGGGCCTGGCGTTGTGTTTGGCGTTGCCTTTGACGGCGTGCGTGCCTGTCGCGCAGTGCGTCCCGTGGCGGGGGTGAGCGCTCGTCGCGGCGGCGCAGCTGCCGGTTTGAGCCTGCGCGGCCGTTTGCGTGCTCGACGCCGCCAGGGCCATGAGGATCATCAAGAGGCCCGCGAGCGCTGCGAGACGGGACCGGCGGGCGGGGACGCGAATGCTCATTGGGGCTCTCCGAGTGGGCTGGGCGGGTGTTGCTACGGGCAGTTCATCGGCGCCGTCCGGCGCGGCAGCGAGCATCTTCCTCGCGGCGTGGACGTAAGTAGGCGCCGACCGACCAATACGAACAGACGTTCCGTCCGAAGCCGACTCTAGTCTGGTTGCTCAATTCGATTTCGAAGGAGTAGACGATGCCCGTAACCGAACAGGAGAAGGCCGCCAAGGCGCGCGATGCAGCCCTTCAGGGCGCGCTCGGTCAGATTGAGCGCGAGTTCGGCAAGGGCACCGTCATGCGCATGGGGGACGAGGGCGCCCAGGTCCGCGTCAACGCGATCCCCACGGGTGCGCTCTCGCTCGATCTGGCGCTCGGCATCGGCGGGGTGCCGCGTGGGCGCATCGTCGAGGTCTTCGGCCCGGAGTCCTCCGGTAAGACGACGCTGATCTATCACGTGCTGGCCGAGGCGCAGAAGCTGGGTGGCGTGTGCGCGTTCATCGACGCCGAGCACGCCATGGACCCGCTCTACGCCAAGCAGATCGGTGTCGATATCGACGAGCTGCTGGTCTCCCAGCCCGACTACGGCGAGCAGGCCCTGGAGGTCGCGGACATGCTCGTCCGCTCGGGGGCGATTGACGTCGTGGCGATCGACTCGGTTGCGGCGCTCACCCCGCGCGCGGAGCTTGAGGGTCAGATGGGCGACCAGACGGTCGGCTTGCAGGCGCGCATGATGTCCCAGGCGATGCGCAAGATCGCGGGCAACCTGAACCGCACGCAGACCCTGTGCATCCTCACCAACCAGATCCGCGAGAAGATCGGCGTGATGTTCGGCTCGCCCGAGACCCAGCCGGGAGGCCGGGCGCTCAAGTTCTACGCCTCCCAGCGGCTGGACATCAGGCGTATCGAGACGCTCAAAGACGGCACCGAAGCGGTCGGCAACAAGGTGCGGGTCAAGGTCGTCAAGAACAAGGTCGCCGCTCCCTTCCGCCAGGCCGAGTTCGACATCGAGTTCGGCAAGGGCATCTCGACCTCGGGTTGCCTGATCGATCTGGGTCTCGAGCACAACATCGTCTCCAAGTCCGGCTCGTTCTTCTCCTACGGCAACGACCGCCTCGGGCAGGGACGGGGCAACGCCAAGACCTACCTGGACGAGCATCCAGAGGTTGCCAAGGAGATCGAGAAAAAGGTCTACGCGGCGCTGGCGATCGATCGCGACCTGGTTGCCCCCATTGAGCGTGACAAGGACGTCGCGGCGTTGGGCGACGTGGAGCCCGAGGTCGTCGGCCGCGCTGCCTGAGGAACCAGGTCGAGGGCTCCGGAGCGGGGATCGAGGCGGAGTGGGTAAGCGAGGGATTCAGGGCGCGTGAGCACCGAGGTTCGCACGCTCGATGAGGCCCTGGGGCGCGCCTACGGCTATCTGGGCCATCGCGAGCGCACGGTGCAAGAGGTTCGCGCGCATCTGGCGCGCGCGAACGCCGCAGCGGAGCTGATCGACGCCGCGGTCGCCGAGCTGGTCGAGCTGGGCTACCTCAACGACGCCCGCTTCGCGCGCTGCTTCGCGGAGGATCGACGCAACCTCGACGGCTGGGGGACCGAGCGCATCCGCCGCCGCTTGATCGAGCTGGGCCTGGAGCGCGAGCTGGCCGCGGCGGCCGCCGCGCCCGAGGACGACGAACAGGAGCTACAGGCAGCGCTTGCGCTGTTGCAACGACGGCTCAGAACGCCACCCACGGACGCCCGCGCGCGCAGCCGGGCGCTCCAGCTGCTCGTCAGACGCGGCTACGAGCAGGAGCTGGCCTACGACGCCGTGCGTCGCTTCGAGGCTCAGGCCGCCTGAGGCAGGCGCGGCGCGCAGTCGGGGCCGGGTCAGCATCCGTTTGCAGCCGCAAGCGCCCTGCATAGCTCGTGGATCCGCTCTGCTCCGAGTCTCGTGATTTCCTCGGTGAGTTGCGCCTTCGGTACGGTTCGCATATTGTCGAGCGAGATCGCACATTCACGAAGCATGCCGTCCTCGGGACCGAGTCGCACCTCGCTGACGAGTCCACGGATACGAGCCGTGACCAGCGCAACGACCACATTGCGAAGCCTCGGGATTGCCGCGTCGCGAGTTAGAACACAGACGGGTCTCCGGCCTTCGACTTCAAGATCGAGCCAAAAGATCGCGCCGCGGTTCACCAAGGCTCTTCGCGGACCGCCTCGCGGGCGTTCGCCTCTGCCCAGCGATCCTCGCGTCCGTCGAACTCGGAGGGCGAGAGCTTCGCCTCCTGATCAAAATACGCCGCCAGTCCAGTCTGAACCTCAACCGCGTGTAGCGCGGCCGTGGCCTGCGCATCGGTCCATCCGGGCGCTTGCTCAAGCAACTTTTCCTTCGCCGTCATACCCAGCAGGATAGCGATGCCGGGAGCAAGAATGCTTGCGCGGTTACTCTTATAGAGCCATGACGAAGCGCTACCACCTGACCACCTTCGGGTGCCAGATGAACGAGCACGATTCCGAGCGCATGAAGGGGATGCTCGAGTCGCTCGGTTACGCCGAGGCGCCCGGGCGCGAGGAGGCCGACCTGATCCTGTTCAACACCTGTTCGATCCGCGAGTCGGCCGACAGCCGCTTCATCGCGCACCTGGGGGAGGCCAAGCGCCTCAAACGCGAACGCCCCGAGCGCGTGGTCGGGGTCGGCGGCTGCTGGGCCCAGTCGGTCAAGGAGGAAGTCTTCGAGCGCTTCCCGTTCGTCGATGTCGCGTTCGGCCCGGGACAGGTGCACAAGCTCGCCGAGTTTCTCACGAGCGACTCGCTGACCGCCCAGGGCTACTTCGAGTTCGAGGGTTTCACCGGCCACCTCCCGGCGCGGCGCACCCGACCGTTTCAG
This sequence comes from uncultured Solirubrobacterales bacterium, assembly GCA_963813115.1. Lineage (GTDB taxonomy): Bacteria > Actinomycetota > Thermoleophilia > Solirubrobacterales > Solirubrobacteraceae > Palsa-744. The sequence goes on along the minus strand of CAWEXS010000001.1, from coordinate 777,481 downwards.
GGGTGGGTGCAGATCAGCGTGGGCTGCAACTGCGCGTGCTCCTACTGCATCGTGCCCTCCACCCGGGGACGCGAGGTCAGCCGCCCCTTCCAGGAGTTGGTGAGCGAGGTGCGGGACATGGCCGCCGACGGGGTACGCGAGGTCACGCTGCTCGGCCAGAACGTGAACTCCTACGGGCGTGACCTGCGCCCCGAGCGCGCCAGCTTCGCCGAGCTGCTGAGAGTCATCGACGGGATCGAGGGCATCGAGCGCATCCGCTACACCAGCCCTCACCCGAAGGACATGCGCGAGGACGTGATGCTCGCGCACGCCGAGCTGGCGAGCGTCTGCGAGCACATCCACCTCCCGCTCCAGTCCGGCTCGACCCGGATCCTGAAGGCGATGCGCCGCACCTATGACCGCGGGCGCTACCTCGATCGGGTGGCGCTGATCCGCGAGCACGTGCCCGACGCGGCGATCACGACCGACATCATCGTGGGCTTCCCAGGCGAGACCGAGGAGGACTTCGCCGAGACCCTCCAGGTCGCCGAGCAGGTCGCCTACGACGGCGCGTTCACGTTCCTGTTCTCCCCGCGCCGGGGCACCGACGCCGCGAACATCACCGAGGGGCTCGTGCCCCACCCGGTCAAGGTCGAGCGCATGGAGCGTCTGCTGGAGGTCGTTCAGCGCCGCGCCCACGAACGTGCCCAGCGCTTCGTGGGGCGCACCCTGGAGGTCTTGGTCGAAGGCCCCTCGCGCACGGACCCCGAGCGCCTGCGCGGACGCACCCGCCACAACAAGGCCGTCAACTTCGCGGGTCTGGCCTCTCCCGGAGAGCTGACCCGGGTTCAGATCGAGCGCGCCTCAAGCCAGACGCTCGCAGGCGAGGAGAGTCTGCTGACCCGCGCGGCCGGCTGACACGCCCAGGTGGCTCAGCGCTTGTCGCGCTGTCCGGCTTCCATCTGGTGGGCGATCTCGTTCGAGCCCATCCTGCGAGCGGTCTTGGCGGCCAGCTCGGGGGCGACCCCTGCGAAAATGGTGCTCGCCCGCACCGTGAGGGGAGCGACGTCGACCTCGGCGCGATCGCCCTCGATCGCACGCACCACCCCGCGGGCCACGTCGTCGGGCGTGCGGGTGCCGATGCCCTTGGGCAGTTTCACGCCGGATTCGGCGAACATCCCGGCGTCGCGGATGAAGCCGGGGAAGACGCCCGAGACGCCCACGCCGCTGTCGTGCAGGTCGGCGCGCAGCGCCAGGGTGAATCCCCGCAGGCCGTACTTGGTGGCGTTGTACATGGCGGACCCGGGCGTCGCGGCCTTGCCCGAGAGCGAGGAGATGAAGACCATGTGCCCGCTGCCGCGCGCCACCATCGACGGGGCCAGGGCATGAGCGAGGGCGATCGGGGCGCGCAGGTTCACGTCGAGGGCGCGGTCGATCTCGTCCATCGTGAAGCTCTCCAGGCGACCCGCGGCGGGCAGCGCGGCGTTCGCGATCAGGATGTCCACCTCGCCGCTCTCGGCGACCAGGCGGTCGATCTCAGCCGGATCGTTGAGGTCCAGGGCGAGCGCTCGCGCCCCCAGCTCGGTGGCGAGCGGCTCCAACACCTCGGCCCGCCGTCCGGTCAGGATCAGCTTGGCGCCCTTGGCGCTGAGCGTGCGGGCGATCGCGTGACCGATGCCACCGGTGGCGCCTGTGAGGAGGACTGTGGTGCCGTCGAGCTGCAAGATGGCCTAAGCCTACGCGATGATCACCGGATGAGCACAACCGAGGTGATCGCCCTGTTCGGTCCGACGGGCGTGGGCAAGACCGCGGTGGCCTTGGCGCTCGCCGAGCGCCTGCGCGCCGGGGGGGAGGATCCGGTGGCGGTGTCCGCCGATGCCCTACAGGTCTATGCGGGCCTCGAGACCCTCACGGGCGTCGCCTCGGCGAGCGAGCGCGCCCTGCTTGAGCATCGCCTGGTCTCCTTCCTGCCACTCGACGCGGCGTTCAGCGTGGGTCAGTACGCGGAGCTTGCCCACGCCGAGATCGACGGCCTGCTCGCCGAGGGTCGGCGTCCGATCGTGGTGGGCGGTACCGGGCTCTACCTTCGCGCCGCCCTGAGCGAGCTGGACCTGCGCCCGCCGCCGCCCGAAGGGGTGCGCGAGCGCTGGCTGGCCGAGCTGGAGCGCGACGGGGCGCCCGCTCTGCACGCGCGCCTGCTCCAGCGGGCTCCGTGGGCCGCGGAGGGCATCGACCCGGGCGACCGCCAGCGCGTGGTGAGGGCGCTTGAGCTGCTGGACCTGGGCGAGCTAGAGCCCCCCGAGGGGCCGTCGCAGCTGTGGACCGCCGACACCCGCCATCCCACGGTCCTGGCTGGCTTGGTGATGGATCGCGTGGCTCTCTACGAGCGCATCGACGCCCGCGTGGATGAGATGCTCGCCGCTGGGGTGGCCGAGGAGGTGCGTCGCGCGCACGCCGCCGGAGCCTCGGGCACGGCACGCAAAGCGCTGGGCTTCGACGAGCTGCTCGCGGGCGACGTGGAGGCGATGAAGCGCCGCACCCGCAATTACGCGCGCCGGCAGCTCACGTGGATGCGCAAGCTGGGGGGAGTCCGCACGATCGACCTCACCGATCGCTCGGCGGACGCGGCCGCCGAGGAGATCCTAGACTCCTGCGCCAGATGAAATTCGAGAAGTGGCAGGCACTGGGCAACGACTACATGATCGTCGAGCGCGATCAGCTGGCCTTCGCGCTCACCCCGGCGCGTGTGCGGCGACTCTGCGCGGGGCACTTCGGCGTATTCGCCGACGGCATCCTGCTGCTCGAACCCTCAGCGGACCCCGACTTCGTGGCGCGGCTAAGGATCTACAACCCCGACGGCTCGGAGGCCGAGCTGTCGGGCAACGGGGCCCGCGAGGCGGTCCTCTACCTGCGCCGGCGTGGCTGGACCGAGGAGGACCGCTTTTCGATCATGACGGCGGCCGGTCCGATCGTCCCGACGATCACGGGCTCCGACACGTGCCGTGTGGACATGGGGCACGCCGGTCTGACCTCCAAGGACTTCCCGGGCGGGCCGCCGGATGGGCTGGGCGAGCTGCTGACCACGCCCCCCGGCGGCGATGGCTCCGGAGGAAGGACCTGGCGTTTCCAGCACGTCTCGATCGGCAATCCCCAGTGCGCGATCCGGGTGCCCGACGAGGCCACGCTCGACGCGCTTGACCTGCCCGCGATCGGCGCCGCGATCGAAGGCCACGAGCGCTTCCCCAACCGCACCAATGTCTCCTGGTACGCCGTGATCGAGGATGGGCCGAGCGCCCGCATCCGGGCGCGGATCTTCGAGCGCGGGGTGGGTGAGACCCTGTCCTCCGGCACGGGCGCTACGGGCGCCGCCGTCGCTCACGTCCTGCACGGCGGGGGCCACGTGCCCGCGCAGGTGACGGTGCTGTTGGACGGCGGCGAGCTGGAGGTCGAGGTGGGGGAGCACCTGCACGTGAACTTGACCGGCTGGGCGCGACCCGTTTTCGCGGGCGCCCTCAGCGAGACCTTCCTGAAGGAGCTGCATGAAACCGAGTGAGCGCCTGAGCCGCATCCCGCCCTACCTGTTCGCCGAGCTGGAGCGCAAGATCGCCGAGAAGAAGGCCGCCGGAATTGACGTGATCAGTCTCGGGATCGGCGATCCCGACATGCCGACCTACCCCGCGATCGTCGCGGCCGCCCAGCGGGCGGTGAGCGACCCGGCCACCCACCAGTACCCGAGCAACCGCGGCCGTGAGGACTTCCGCGAGGCCGTTGCGGGCTTCTACGGTCGGCGCTTCGGGGTCGGCCTGGACGCCGCGACCGAGGTGATGCCCGCGATCGGCGCCAAGGAGTGCATCTTCAACCTCAACCTCGCCTTCCTGGACCCGGGCGAGTGCGCGCTGGCCTCCGACCCGGGCTACCCGGTCTACACGGGCGGGCCGCTGATGGCGGGCGCGGAGGCCGTGGTGATGCCGTTGCTGCCCGAGCTGGGCTTCGTGCCCGACCTGGACGCGATCTCCGCGGCCGACCGCGAGCGGGCGAAGCTGATGTTCCTGAACTACCCCAACAACCCGACCGGCGCGATCGTCCCGGAGGGCTTTTTCGAGCGGGTGGTGGCGTTCGCGCGCGAGCACGAGATCCTGGTGGTGCACGACCTGTCCTACAGCGAGACCACCTACGACGGCTACGTCGCGCCGTCGTTTCTGGAGACACCCGGCGCCAAGGAGGTCGGGGTCGAGGTGTTCTCGCTCTCCAAGGGCTACAACATGACGGGATGGCGCTGTGCCGCGATAGTCGGAAACAGCGAGGCCATCGCTCACTACTGGCGCTTGAAGTCGAATGTCGACTCGGGTCTGTTCGAGGCGGTGCAGCTGGCGGGGGTCGCGGCGCTGGCACCCGAGGTGGACGCCGAGGTGCGCGCGATGAACGCGATCTACGCCCGCCGCCGCGACCTGGTGTGTGAGGCGCTGAAGGCCGCCGGGGTGCAGGTGACGCCGCCCAAGGGCACGATCTACGTGTGGGCGCCGGTCCCGGCGGGCTTTGACAGCTCCGCGGACTACTGCGCGCACGTGCTGGAGGAGTCGGCCGTGGTGATCTCGCCCGGGGGCGCCTACGGCCCCAGCGGCGAGGGCTGGTTCCGGATCTCGCTGACGACGCCCGACGAGCGGCTGCTGGAGGCGGTGGAGCGCCTGGGCAAGCTTGCCTGAGCCGCCCCCGGGACCCATCTACAATCGGGGGTGAATGAATCCGGCACCCCAGCGCGCCCGCCAGCGCGCCTTCTGCATCGCGGCGCTCCCCGAGGGTGAGAACCTGAAGGAGCTGGGGGAGCTGTTGCTCACCGCGGGGGTCGCGGTGGTGGGGGAGATGGTCCAGCATCGCGAGCAGCCCCACCCCAACACCTACCTGGGCCCGGGCAAGGTCGAGGAAGCCAAGCTCGCCGCCAAGGCCGCGGACGCCAATCTGGTCGCCTGCGACGACGAGCTGAGCGCCCGCCAGGAGCGCAACCTGGAGGAGGCCCTGGGGCTGCCGGTCGTCGATCGCACGACCGTGATCCTCGACATCTTCGCCGGGCACGCCGCGAGCGCCGAGGGCAAGCTCCAGGTCGAGCTTGCGCAGCTGGAGTACAACCTGGCGCGCATGCGGGGGCTCTGGACCCACCTGGAGCGGCTGGGCGGCGGGATCGGCACGCGGGGCCCCGGCGAGACACAGATTGAGACGGATCGACGTCTCGCGCGCGATCGCATCGCGGCACTGCGACGTCGACTTGAGCACGTGAAAGGCACCCGTGCGGTGATGCGCGCCGAGCGCGAGCGCGCCGCGCTGCCCCAGGTCGCCCTCGCGGGCTATACGAACGCGGGCAAGTCAACGCTGCTGAACGCGCTGACGGGCGCGGAGGTGCCGGTGCGCGACCGCCTGTTTCACACGCTGGACCCGAGCACACGCACGCTGCGCCTGGGCGGGCGGCCCTATCTGATCACCGACACGGTTGGTTTCATCCGCAAGCTGCCCCACCAGCTGGTGGACGCCTTCGGGGCCACGCTGGAGGAGACGCGCCGCGCGGATCTGCTGCTGCACGTCCTGGACGCCTCGGCCCCCGAGGAGGATCTGGGCATGATGCGCCACGCGGTCGAGGAGGTGTTGGACGAGATCGGCGCCGGTGAGGGACCGCGGCTGTTGGTCTTCAACAAGATCGACCTTCTGGACGAGCAGCAGCGCGGCGAGCTGCGCCTGCACCACCCCGACGCGATCTTCGTGAGCGGCGCCACGGGGGAGGGCCTTGAGGCCCTCGGCGAGCGCATCGAACAGGAATTCCGGCGCACCCTCTGCTCGGTGGAGCTGCTGGTGCCCTATGCCAACGGCGGCAGCCTCGCCGAGCTGCACGAGGTCGATGGTCAGCTCACGCGCCAGGACACCCCCGAGGGCGTCAGGGTCAGAGCGCTCGTCCCGGCTCGTCTGGCCGAGCGCCTGGCGCGCTTCGCGATTGCTTAGCGGTCGTCGCCGCTGCCGGAGAGGACTCCGCGGGCCTGACGGGAGAAGAGTTTCTCCAGGTTGCCCTGGGCGATCCGGTCGAGGTCCAGCCCCAGCTCGCTGGCGAGCTGGGCCACATACCAGAGCACGTCGCCGAACTCTTTGGCCATCGCGGCCCGCCGCTCGTCACTGATCTTGCCGGCGTCGTCGCGGATCGCTTTCTTGGCGTGCTCGGCGACCTCACCGGCCTCGCCCGCGAGCCCCAGGGCGGGATAGGCCAGCCAAGCCTCGCGCGGGTACTCGGCGGTGCGCCGCGACTGACGCTGATACTCCGATAACTCCATGATCTGATCCTACGCGTCAGACCCCGGCCGCGCGGCGCGCGCCCGCGTGGGCGTCAAGCTCCAGGGCGTCGTCGAGCGCGGTCAACTCGTCGGGGTCGAGGCCGAGCGCGGTGGCGATCAGCCAGTCGGCGAACCACACGTTCTTGGGCAGCAGCGGGCCGTGCAGGTAGGTGCCGATCACGTTGCCGCGACGTACCCCCTCCAGGCGGTCGCGCCCGTTGTTGCCATGGCCCCGCAGCACGCGTCCAAGCGGCTGCTCGGCGCCACCCAGATGGGTGCGCCCACCGTGGTTCTCAAAGCCCGCGAGCACGCGGGGGGGAGCGTCGGCCTCGAGCCGGACCTCGATCGCGACGTTGCCGATCAGGCGCGGGCCGTCCTCGCGCACGGTGTGCAGGTCGACCAGTCCGAGTCCCGCGATCTCCTGCTCGCCGAAGGCGTAGGAGTGCCCCAGCAGCTGATGCCCACCGCAGACCCCCAGCAGCACCGCGCCCCGCGCGGCGGCGGCGTGCAGAGCGGCGCGCTTGTGCTCAACCAGGTCGGCCGCGCAGAGCAGCTGATCGCGATCCTGCCCACCGCCGAGGTAGAACAGGTCGTGGGCCGCGCCGTCGACGGGCTCGCCCAAGCCGCTCGCGGTGAGCTGAAAGCCGATCCCGCGCCAGGCGCAGCGACGTTCGAGCACCAGCAGGTTACCGCGGTCGGCGTAGATGTTCATGAGGTCGGGATACAGCGCGCAGACGCGCAGCGTCAGGCGGGGCTCAGGCACGCAGCATCACCACCGTGCTGCCGGTGTGCTCGTCGGTGGGCGCGATCGTCCGGACGGGCTCGCAGCGCAGGCCGACCGCGGCAGCCTCGCGTTCGAGTTCACGCGCGCTCAGACGGTCGAGTTCGATCACGTTGCGCTGCACCGACTGCTCCACGCTTGACCGGCGCTCGCCGGGTTGGGGCTCGTTCGTGATGCGTCGCTCGCGTTCGATCGTGATCCGTCGCTCTCCCAGCTCGACCTTCAGGGCTTGGCTCGAGTAGGCCCGCTCGCCGATCAGGGCGCTCTCGGGCGAGGGCCCGGGGCCGTCCTCGCGGCAGTCGAACGCTTCCAGCTCGGTGACTAGCGCGCAGGCCAGCAGTCCACCGGGCCGCAGGTGGGCGCGGGCGGCGCGCAGGAAAGCAGAGCGTCCCGCGGGCCCGCCGAGTAGCTGAACGGTCTGCATGGGCACGAGCGCCAGGTCGACGGCGCCCGCCACGTCAAGCGCGAAGTCGCGGGCATCGGCGCAGACCGTGCGGATGTTCTGACCGGCGGCGCGCTCGCGCAGCGCGGCGAGCAGGTCGGGATCGCGATCGAGCGCGATCACCTCGCGGCCGGTGACGCTGAGGTCCAGTGTGACTCGTCCCGTGCCCGCGCCGATGTCGAGGATCGGGCCCTCGTGGTGCTCCCAGGCAAGCTCACGCCAGAGCGGCAGGTCGGCACGATAGAGCCCGCACTCCAGGTCGTGCCAAATCACGTGCTCGGCGGCGCTCATCGCCATGCGCTGCGGGCCTCGCCGCGGGCTACCAGCAGCTCGCGCAGCGACAGCATCGCGGTGTAGGTGGGCAGTGCGTACAGCGGCGAGCGCTCGCCGTCGGGTTGCTCGCCGCCGTCGGGCCGGTCGCGGGCGGCCTCGTCCAAGGCCTCGGAGAGCCCCTCGCGGACGTGGATGCGCTCGGGGGCGATGCCCGCGTACTTCAGGCGCACCGCCAGCTCGGCCGCGCGCGTGCCGGCGCAGGTCACCCGCCGGACCCGGCCGGCGAGCAGCTCGAAGTCGGCGTCCCAAATCCAGGAGACGTCGCGACCGTCGGCGATGTTGTCGTTGAGCACGCCCAGCAGATCGTGCTCACCGGGCTCCAGCGCGAGCGTGCGCAGCACCTCGTTGGCTCCGGCGGGGTTCTTGATCAGCAGGATGCGCAGCTCACGCGCACCCGCCGCGGTGGATCGATCGTCCTCGGGCGGCCCGGCGGCCCGGCGGCCGGTGGCGGGGGTGCCGTGAAGCGTGATGCTCTCACCCCGCCCGAAGGCCGCTTTGGTGCTTTGCAAGCCGGCGAGGATCGCGGGCAGCGCGATCTCAAGCGCCGTGGCCAGCGCGGCGGCGGCGAGCGCGTTGTACACGTTGTAGAGCCCGGGCAGGGGCAGGGCGACCTCGGCCTTGCCGGTGGGCGTGTGCAGGGTGAAGCGCGCCGCGCGCACTCCTTCCAGCGCGACGTCGGTGGCGATCACGGTGGGGGTAGGCCGGGTTTGACCGCACGCGGCGCAGTGGTAGTGGCCGAGGTGCCCCATGTAGATCGCGTCGAACACATAGGGGGCCCCGCAGCGGCGACAGTGCTTGGCGTCGGCCGCGTGGGCCATCCCGGGTAGCGACAGCGAGTCGTCCTGCACGCCGAAGTACAGGACCTGCGGGCGCTCGCGGCCGAGGTCGGCGATCAGGGGATCGTCGGCGTTCAGCACAAGCCCGGCGCTGCGTGCCGGGCCGTCGCGCACGGCCTCGGTCCAGCGCTCGGCGATGCTCTCAAGCTCGCCGTAGCGGTCGAGCTGATCGCGGAAGAGGTTTCCCAGCAGGACGATCCGCGGGCTCAGCGCGGCCGCGAGCTGGGGCAGCCAGAACTCGTCGACCTCGAACAGCCCGAGATCGCCGCTGATCGATCCGCGCCGCCCGGCGGCGGCGAGCAGGGTGGAGGCGATCCCGCCCGACATGTTGGCGCCGGCCTGGTTGTGCACCGTCGCGACCCCGGCCTGCTCAAGGATGCTCGCGGCCATCGCGGCGGTGGTGGTCTTGCCGTTGGTCGCCGAGATCAGCACGCTCCCGCGTGAGAGGCGCGTGCTCAGCAGGCCGATCGCGTCTGGCTCCAGGCGCATCAGGACCTTGCCGGGCACGCTGGTCGCGCCGCCGCCGCGCACCCGTGAGAGCGCTCCCGCGGCGCGGGCCACGGTGAGCTTGGGGGCCAGGGGGCCTCTCATCGGGGACTGGGCGGGACTTGCGCCGGGGGCGCGCCCTCCGCGCTGACGGCAAACGGGCTGTGCGCGGGGTCCTGCACGCCGCAGAGCACCCGGATCTCGCGCGGCACGGCGCGCACCACAACGGGCAGCTCCCCAATCGGATCGCCGTCGGCGTAGAGCGTGAAGGGGCGGTCCGCGGAGATCTCGACCGCGGCGGCCCTGAAGACCCGGACCGAGGGCAGCTTCACGTGGGCGCCCTTGAAGACCTTGGGGAGATTGGCCAGGAAACGCAGGCGGCTGACGCGCTCGATCGCGATGATCTCAAGCAGACCGTCGTCGAGCAGCGCGTCGGGCGCCATCCGCATCCCGCCACCGTAGGCCCGCGAGTTGGCGGCCGCCACGGTGTAGCCGCTGAAGCGAATCGGCTCGCCCGGGGGGTCGAGCACGATCTGGAAGTTGGCGGGGCGCCAGGAGATCAGGGCCCGCAGCGCACCGTAGGCGTACACCAGGTTGCCCAGACGGGCCGGTGCCTCGTTGGCGATGCGGTTGGCGTCGCTGTCGAAACCGGCGCTCGCGATCCCGACGAACGCGCCGGCGCCGACCTCACCGAGATCCATCTCGCGAGGCACGCCGGTGGCGATGATCGCGCAGGCCTCCACCGGGTCCTCGGGTATGCCGAGCACGCGCGCCAGGTCGTTGCCGCGACCGCCGGGGAGGATGCCCAGCAGCGACCCGGGAACCGTGCGCAGCACGTCGGCCACGGCGCCCACCAAACCGTCGCCGCTGAGGGTCACAACCGTTTCCCCGGCGGCGGCCGCCTCGCCGGCCAGCGCACGGGCATGCGCGAGATCGCGGGTGTCCGCGCGGCGCACGGTCAAGCCGTGACGAGCAAGCGCCTGCTCGACCGCCGGGGCCACACGCCCGGCACGCCCACCCCCGGCGGTGGGGTTAACGAGGAGGCAGATTCGAGCAGCCATCCGGCAAGGGTATTGGTGAACGATCTCGGCGGCCTCGCTGTCGATGAAGCACGGGCCGACGCGGCAGTGTGGGGCTTCCTTAAGAATGCGCAAAGACTTGGCTTCGGGAGACCGGATCGCCACTATGCTTGCCGCGTGCCCGGCGACCGCTTCATCTCCAAGCGCCTGATCATTCCCAAGCGTCTGATCATTGCCAAGCGCTTAGTCGCCCCCAAGCGCTTGGTCGTCCCGAAGCGCCTGATCGTCCTGCTTGCGGTGGGCGGGGCTGGCGGCGTCCTGGGTGCGTGCGGGGGCTCGGGCTCCGACGGCACGGCCGCCAGTGCGAGCGCTACCCAGACGCAGGCCACGTCCTCCACTGCGGCTTCGACGAGCACGAGCGCCGCGGCCCCGGCGGGTTGCCGGTCGGTCAGCGCGCCCACCCCGAAGGGCACGCGCCGCGTGAGCGCCCCGACGCTGAAGCTCGACCCCGCCAAGCGCTACTCGGTCAGCATGAGCACCAACTGCGGCACGATCGAGATCCTGCTGGATGTGCGCCACGCACCCAAGACCGCGGCCTCCTTTGCCTACCTGGCGCGCAGCGGGTTCTACGACAACCTCACCTTCCATCGCGTGGCCGCCGGGTTCGTGATCCAGGGGGGCGATCCCAACGGGGACGGTTCGGGCGGCCCGGGCTACACGATCGTCGAGCGCCCGCCGTCGACGCTCAAATACAGCCTGGGAACGGTCGCGATGGCCAAGAGCGGCAACGAGCCGGCGGGCTCCTCGGGCAGTCAGTTCTTCATTGTCACCGGCGCACAGGTGTCGTTGCCGCCGGAATACGCGCTCGTGGGGAAGGTCGTGGGAGGGCTCGCCGCGGTGCAGGCCATCTCTAAGATCCCGACCACGCCGCCGCAGGATGGCGCGCCGACCAGTCCCGTGGTGATCAGCAGCGCGAGCTTGACCAACGGTTAGCGACCCTGACCGACGGCCACCCTGACGCGACCCCGACCAACGGCGGCCCTGACCAACGGTTAGTCAGCGACTGCCGACTCAGCGACTGCCGCTACCACGCGCTGCGGGACCGCCGCCGCCGCGCGCTGCGGCCTGCGCACGGTCGCGGCGCCGACGCCCGATCATGGCGACCCCCGCGAGCACGGCGATCATCAGCAGCAGCCCGAGCAGGATGCCGGGTGCCAGTCCGATGCCGCCGAAGGGCAGCGAGATCAGCTCGATCACACCGAGGCCGAGGGCGAGCAGCAAGATGATGAGCGCGATGATCAGCAGCACACCGCGTACGCGCGCGAGTACCCCGGCGCCCGAGCTGGGCAGCAGCAGGCCCATCGCGCGCAGCGCGAGCATCTGGCGTCCGGTCGGGGGAGCCTGCCCGAGGCGCTGCACGGCGTCCTTGAGGTCGTCGGGGCGGCGTTCGGCCAGCGCCAGCGAGGCATCCGCCATGCGCCTCAGCTGCATGCGCTCCTGAGGCCGTGCGGCCGCGATGGCGCGCTGAAAATAAGACCGTGCCTTGACCGCGTCAAAACGCTCGGCGGCGCGACTCCCAAGAATCGCCATGGCGGCCGACTTGTACTTGGTCTCGCCCTCCAGCTCCTCGTCGCTGCGCTGCTCCAGCGCCTGGATCGCCTCGTAGGCGCCGCGCTGCTCGATCCTGATCTGTCGCTGCTTGGGGGGCATGGCCGGCATTCTATGTGCTGGCTGCTCGCTCTGAGGATCTCGCCCGATCGGAGACCATCGGGCGATCCACTAGCCACCGGGCACGGCGGTCGCTATCCTCGCCAGCCATCGGCAGCTCAACCAACATCACGGCACCCGCGGTGCACGGTGCGCGCCGCGCCGCGGCTTTCCTGGCTTGCCTCGGCGTGGCTCTGACACTCGTGGTCTCTGCGCCCGCAATCGCCGGGGCGGAAGTCTCCGACCCCTTCACGGGCGTGCCGAACCCCTCGACGGCAACCACCGCCACGGTTCAGACGGCGGCTTCGCCGGAAGGCGAATCCAGCTCCTTCTCGATCAAGAACGCCGGGGTGCTGGTCGCGATCATCGTCGGCGCGGCGCTGTTGGCCGGGATCGCGTTTCTGATCGTGCGCGACGCCCGCAGTGTGGCCCCGGTCGGCGAGGGTGGGGTGGGGGGTCGCTCCGCCGCCGACCCCGCGGTGGCTCTACGCAAACGCCGGGCCAAGGCCAAGGCGGGTCGTCGCCAGCGCAAGCGCAATCAGCGCAAACGCTAACCGGACTGTCCTCGCGCCGCCACGCCGGCGGTCACAGATTCTTGACTCGCGCATCTAAGTCGATGGCACCCTTATTCCACCTGGTCTAGGGGGCATTGAAGCGACCGGATTTCCAAGGACGGGCTCGCGGGCTCGTGCCGCCACGCAGAAGGGGGGCTGGATGGCTCTGCACGGTTCACCATTGGCTCTACTCAGAGGCGCCGCCGCGCGTACCCGCGAGGAGGGCAGTGCCTCGCTGATGGTCGAGTTCACCGGGTTCGAGCTGCCCGGGGAAGGGGAGACCATGATGGAAGTGGGCCGCATCGACTTCAACACCGGTCAGACCGAGCTGGGCGGGCTCGATTTCGACAGCGAGCTTTGCTTTCGGCGCGACCTCCAACGTCGCGGGCCGGCGGAATTCCCGGTCGGGCCGCTCGCGGCGGGCAGCCCGCTCTGGCTGTTGGAGGTCTCCCAAGGCGCGATCACGGTCAGGGCCGAGGGTTCGCGCTGGCATCGCGACGTTCAGGTCGACACGTATGAGACCTGCATCGACCTGGTTGCCGCGGAGGAGACCTCTCCGTATTCGCTGGCGAGCCCCGGCGGCTTCTCCTTCGCGGAGCTGCGGCGGATTCCGGGCACGATCATGCTCGACTCCAAGGGTCGCCTGCGTGTCGTCGATGTCGAATTGGCCGGCCTGCGGGCCAAGCTCACTTTGGAAGACTTCGGCCACTTGACGCCGACGCCGACGCTCGAGTGGGCGGATCATGTGTCCGCTCCTCCCGATTCCTGACTGTCCGCGGATTTGTCGAGCGCCCAGATGAGGACCAGTCACCCGCCGCGAGAGTGCGAGCGCCGCGAGCACGGCCGCAGGCTCCTGTCTGCACGGCGACCGTCGGTATCCTCGTGCGGTGCTGCGTATTGTGATCGGAATGGGTCGACATGGTGGGATACCAGCGTGAGATGGGGATCCGGTTTCGCGTCGGTCCTTTTGCAGTCGCGCTCGCAGCCGGAAGTGTTCGCGCGCCTCTACTCCGAGCTGTCCCCGGCGATCCTCAGATACTTCGCGCATCAGACGCGTGACGGCCAGGTCGCCCTGGATCTGACGGCGGAGACCTTCGCCAAGGCTTTCGAGAACCGTGCGCGCTTTCGCGGCAGCAGCGGTGGTGAGGCAGCGGGCTGGCTGTGGACGATCGCTCGCAACGAGCTGCGGATGTACTGGCGCAGCAAGAACGTTGAGCTGGCGGCGATCAGGCGCCTTGGCATCAACCGGCATGAGGCCAGCGACGACGAGCTGCACCGCATCGACGAGCTGGTGACGCTTGAGGGCGCTCGGGGCAAGATCAGCGAGGCGTTCGCGGCGCTCTCGAGCGACCAGCAGGAAGCGATCAGGATGCACGTCATCGACGAACTTGAATACGAGGAGATAGCCGACCGGCTGGAGCTGAGCAACGACGTGGTGCGGGCGAGGGTCTCGCGCGGGCTGCGCCGGCTGGCCTCCAATGCCGCCATCGAAAACGTTCAGGAGGTCGGAAGGTGAGCACCGAGCGCGAAAACCCGTGGCGCACGCCCACCTTGATCGACCTCGGCGAGCAGTTCGAGCGCCTCGAACGGGAGCAGCTGTCACCGGCACCGGGATCTCCCCGTCGGCGGGGTCTGGGCTGGCGCGCCGTGGGCGCTCTGGGGATGACCCTCGCCGTGATGGTCGCGGTGCTCACGTTGGCTTTCACGCAGCGGGCGCCGCGGGCGCAGGCGGACGTGCGTGAGGCAGCGGCCGCGGCCGAGAAGGCGCGAACCTTCACTTTCGAATCCTCCAGCGTGCTCAGCGCCGCCGGGCGCAGCAACCAGACCACGCACGAGACCGGGGCGGTCGATCTCTCCGCGCCAGGCTATCGAGTGCGGATCGTCTCGGGCAGCAGGGGCAGGGGCTTTGAACGGATCGTCTTCACCCACGCTCTCTACGTGCAGCCGTTCAGGTCCGGCAAGACCTTTGCGTGGTCCGGCGTGCGGCTGCGCCCGGCCGCGGTGATCGCGCCCAAGGCGGGGGGGAGCAGCGGCGTGGCCGACCCGCTCGGTCTGCTCGCGGTGCTCAGCGAGAGCAAGGGCGCCGAACGCGTGGGCAGCGAGCAGGTCCACAGCGTGGCCACGGTCCACTACCGGCTGCGCTCGACGCTTGAGGCGTTCCTGATGGCCCAGGGACAGAGCCTTGATTCCGGTGCCGCCAAGTCGACCGTGGTCGTTGATGTTTGGCTCGACGCGGAAAATCGCGTGCGGCTGGCCCGCCGTCTGTTCCTGCTCGGAGGAGCCCGTCACGCGCGCCTGCTGGTCACCACGAGCTTCGACGCCTACGGGGTCCCGGTCACGCTGAGTGCTCCCACGGGCGTCTCGCTGCTGGTCGCCGAGCCCCTCAACCGGGTCGCGGGCGATCCGGTCAGCGCAAGTCTGCTGGTGGCCTTGAAGCTGCGCTCGCGTCATCCGGCGACGCCGGCGATTCATCCCCAAAAGCATTAGTAGCTGTCTCAGTCCTGCGCGCATCGGTTGGTCGGCTCCTCTGAGTGTCGTCGGGGGTGGCGAGCTGTGGGTGTGCGCTCATACACAGCTCGCCACCTGATCCCGGTCTCCCCGGCTCGGCGGTCTCCTGCTTGGGCCCCTGCCTAGGAGGAGGGCGTTGCCCCGGTTATCCCCTGACCGCTGACCACGTAGGTGTTTTCTTCCACCGGGGCGCTCGCGACGGCGCTGCCGTCCGGGGCGTGGGCGGTGACATGTGTGGTGCCGTCCGGGGCCGCGCCGACCACGGTGCTCGGGCCGCCGTCCACGGAGCGCTCGACGAAAGCCAACCCTCCCTTGGCGGCGACATCGGCCGAAGTGCAGCTCATGCCGAGACCCTCCGAGTCCTGCACGGCGATGCAGACCTCATCGGCACCCGGGATCAGCCAGGCGCCGGTGGCGGCCGAGCGGCGGGCGTTCCCGAGCGCGAGCCCGAAGGAGTCCGGCGCATGAGACACCGCTCCGGCCACCGTCGCGGGAGGCGTGACGCTCGACGCGGCACGCAGCAACTGAAAGCTGCCGGCTGGTGTGACTTCGGCCGCCGCACCGGGCTGGGGGTTGGCCCCCGATGCGCCCGGGTCCAGCGCCACCGCGCCGCTGAGGATGGCGGCCAGAGCCATCGAGGCCGCGAAAACGCGGGCTCGACTGAGTTGTACTGAACGTCGCATAGCGAGTTTCCTTTCACTACAATTCGTAACAGGGAATCGGTTCACCTTTTTGGTGAACGGCGATCAGTATTCGAACTGGGGGCTCGCGGAGACCGCGTAGGAATGATTGTTGTGAGTCTGCGCGTAGCCGCTGAAACCGTGAAATTCCTGGAACACAAAGCCCCCGGATTCGGTCGAGGCGCAGTATTCAAGCCCACTAGCAGACGGAGCGCCGGCCCAGCCTTCGGTTGCGCGCATGACGCAGAAAGCGTCTGCCGATGCCTGGGCGTCTATCCACTGAATGTTATGCGAGTGTCCCTGGTTGCAATACTGTCCACCACTGTAGGTGAGTGTGCAGAAATTAACTACCGCTGCGTCGGCGGCAGCTGGTATGGCGATTCCGGCAAGCGCCAACAGCGCGCAGACCAGCATTCCCGCCAGTGCGGGTCTTGCCCCGGTACGTCTCATGGATTATCCCTTCGATGGAATCTGGTCGCGGCTGGTCAACTAGTTCCGCGACAACACCAACAGAGATGCACGAGATCAGAAACTGTGACGAGTCCCGCCGAATTATTTAAATAAGGCGGCGACTCGGAGGGTCTATACGAAACAATTTCTTGTTTACATAAGATACATTATCGCGCGTTGCATCTTGCGCTCGGCGGCGGACGCGGGCGCAGACCATCTGCCCGAGCACATCACCTCAGGAGCTGTGGTGTATCCGCGTGAGCGCGGCGGCGCACCAGCCCCAGTTATCGCTCAAGCGCGCCTCGGCTCAGCCCGCCTTCGACGGCGGGATGTTCTGGTTCAGGTGGAACAGGTTGCTCGGGTCGTAGCGGTCCTTCAGCGCCCGCAGGCGGTCGAACTTCTCCGCCCCGTAGGCGGCCCGCACCCGCTCCTCCCCCTCGGCGGAGAGGAAGTTGATGTACGCGCCGCCGGTCAACGAGGGCTCGATCTCGGCGTATAGCCGCTGTGCCCATTCCATGTGGGTGTCGAAGCCCGTGGGCTCGTGGCTGGCGGCGATCGCGTTGAGCACGAAGGGCGCCTGGCGCTCGCCGCAGGCGCTCTCGTTCTCGGCCACACGGGCGATCGCGCCGCCGAACTGCTGGATGTGGATCTCAGAGGACGGGGAGGTCGCGTTCTGATGGAAGCGGGCCACCGTCTCGATCGCGTGATCGTCGAGTTCGCGGAAGTAGCCCGCCTTCATGTAGGCCTGGGTGCCCTTTGGCCAGAGCACGTCGAACAGGCTCTGCATCTGCACATAAGGCATCGCGCCAACCAGGTCGGCGACGGGGTCACCCAGGTCGCGGATCGGCTGAAGCACCTTCATCCCCTCCTCGAGGTCTCCGGAATAGCAGCCGGCCAGGACGATGAGCTTCTTGCCGTGCCAATCCTCGGGCAGGAACGGGGCGGGTGGCCCGGTAATCAGGTTGACCAGGGTGCTCAGCTCATCCGGCAGCTCGCGCGCGAACTCCCGGTAGAAGCGCAGAACGTCAACGACGCGATCGCCCGGATAGAAGACCGGGCCGGCGGCCACCGTCGGGCCGACCGGATGTAGAGCGAACTCGAAGGCAGTGACGACGCCGAAGTTTCCGCCTCCCCCGCGCAGGCCCCAGAAGAGGTCGGGGTTCTCCTTCGCGCTCGCGGTGAGGATCTGGCCGTCGGCGGTGACTACCTCGGCCGAGCGCAGGTTGTCGCAGGCCAGGCCGTACTTACGCATCAGCCAGCCGATCCCGCCGCCCAGCGTGAAGCCGGCGACGCCGGTGGTCGAGACCAGCCCCCCGGTGGTGGCGAGGCCGTGCTCCTGGGTCGCGGCATCGAACTCCCCCCAGGTGACGCCGCCCGCGGCGGTGGCGGTGCGGCCGCTCACATCCACCGTGATGCGCTTCATCGGCGAGAGGTCGATGACGATGCCGTCGTCGCAGGTCGAGAACCCGGGAATGCTGTGGCTGCCGCCGCGCACCGCGACATCGAGCCCCTCGCTGCGCGCGAAGCCGACCGCGTGACGCACGTCGGCGGCGTCGGCACAGCGGGCGATCAGCGCCGGGCGAGCGTCATGGGCGCCGTTCCAGATCGAGCGAGCCTCGTCGTAGGCGCCGTCGCCGGGCTGGATCAGTTCTCCGTGCAGCCCGTCCTCGAACTCCTTCAGCGTCGCCGCTCCAAGCACTCCTTGCGTAGCCATCCCGGCCCCCTTCTCAGTTCGGTGGTTTTGATGTCGCGTCTCGATGACGCTCAACGAGGCTACGGGCCGCCTCTTAGCGCCCACTTTGCAGCGTTCTAGCCTCCAGTTCCCGGCAGTAGGCGATGCCGGCGTCGGCGCCGAGCAGCTCGAAGTGCCGGCTCGCCCGGTGCAGCCAGCGGCGCCCCGTCGCCGCCTCGCCGTCCTCCACGCAGAGTGCCGCTAGCACCGCCAGCGCCCACCCCTCCTGGTGGGTCGTCTCGATCCCTCCGAAGACCGAGACGGCAGCCTCGAGGTGAGCCCGGGCATCGGCGCGATCGCCGGCGCAGAGCGCCACGTTCGCCAGGCTCAGCTCGGCGGCTCCGAGACCGATCAAGTCGTCGTTCTCGGCGAACCAGGTCCGGCTCTGCCCGGCCGAGGTGCGAGCGCCGTTCGCGTCGCCGGATCGGGCCTGGAGCATCCCCAGGCAGCCGAGGGTGATACCGGTCCCGCGGCGGTCGCCGATCTCCTGCCGCAGGGCGAGGCTGCGCTCGAGCAGCGCCCGGCCCCGTTCGAAGTCGCCGCTCGAGCGGGTCAGGTTGCCGAAGGCGTTGAGCGCAAAGGCCTCGCCCTGCTGGTCGCCGAGCTGCTCGAAGCGGGCGAGGCTCTCCTCGATCAGCTCTTCCGCGTGGGCGAAATCGGCCTCGGCGCGATCCACCGCGGCGAGGTTGACGAGGATGTGAGCGGCGGCCGCAGGGCCGCTGACGCGGCGGGCGACGAGCCCGGTGTCCTCATGCAGGAAGAGCGGGTAGCCGGTCTCGGGCTCGACCGAGATCATCCCGTAGCTGAGCGGCCAGAGCGCCGGGCGCGGCTCGACTCTGAGAGCGTCGGCGTGCTCCAGCGCGGCCTCCAGCTGCTCCCGTGCGGGGCAGTATTCGCGCCGGAACCAGGCGGCGATGCCGCGCGTGTGCGCCGCCCACATCGGCGGCCGGGCGGCCGGCAGGTCGTCGGCGAGGAGCGCCTCGTGTTCGCGCACGATCAGCTCGACGTCCTGCGCGGGACTGACGATCACCCGGTAGGCCGCCGAGACCTCGACAGCATCGAACATCCCGGCCCGGTCCTCGAGCCTCGCGGAAGATCGCAACGCTCTCGGCCGCGAACTCGTGGATTCGCCCGTCGACGCCGCGGCGCAGCCCGATCACGCAGACGGCCAGCAGGGCGCGGGCGCGCAGCGCCGTTGACTCGGGCGCCGCGGCCAGAGCCGCGGTGAGCCAGCGGTACCCCTCGGCGAGGTAGCCGCGCATCAGCCAGAAGCGCCAGAGGGCGACGGCAAGACGCAGCGCGGTCTGGGGATCGGCGACCAGCGCGGAGGCCAGGGCGGCGCGGAGGTTGTCGCGCTCCAGATCCAGCCGCCGGAGCCGGTCCTTCGCCGGGAGGTCGCCGGCGGGCGTCGGATCGCTCTCGGCGAACTCGATGAACCAATCGCGATGGCGGCGCTCGAAGGCCTCTCTCTCGCCAGCCTCCTCGAGCCGCTCCGCGGCGTACTGCCGCACGGTCTCCAGCAAGCGGTAGCGGCGGTCGTCAGACCCCTCCTCGACGTGAACCAGCGACTTGTCGATCAGCCGGCTGAGCAGGGCGATGGCCTCGCTGTGCCGCAGTGGATCCTCGGCGCCGACGTCCTCAGCCGCCTCCAGCCCGAAGCCGCCGGCAAATACGGCGAGTCGACGCAGCAGCACCTGCTCGTCTGCCTCGAGCAACTCGAAGCTCCAGGCGAGCGTCGCCCGCAGGGTCTGCTGCCGGGTCATCGCCGTGCGGGCCCCGGCCGATAACAGGTCGAGCGAGTGGTCGAGGCGCTCGACGATCTGAGCCGGAGTGAGGACGCTCACCCGCGCCGCCGCCAGCTCAATCGCCAGCGGCATCCCGTCGAGGCGGTGGCAGAGAGCGGCGACGGCGTCCGCGTTGTCGCCGTCGAGTTCGAATCCGGGGGCGGCCTGCGCGGCCCGGGTGGCGAACAACCGCACCGACTCCGCCTGCAGCGACTCCTCCGCGGGCACTCCAGGGACCAGCCTGGGGAGGGATAGCGAGGGGACACGCCAGGTCACCTCGCCGGGAATGCGGAGTGGCTCGCGGCTGGTCGCCAGCACGGTCAGGTTCGGGCAGTGGCTGAGCAGAGCCTCGACGAGGCGCGCGACCGCCTCGACCAAGTGCTCGCAGTTGTCGAGCAGGAGCAGCTGCCGGCGATCGCCGATGTGCCTGGCGAGGGCGATCTCCGGCGCCCGGTCGGAGGCCAGCCGTGTGTCCAGCGCCTGAGCGATCGCCGGCCCGACCAGCTCGGGCTCTCCGAGCGCCGCCAGCTCGACCGGCCAGAACCCCGTCGGCAAAGTCCTCCCCCCGCTGCCCGGCGAGCTGCAGCGCCAGCCGGGTCTTGCCGCAGCCGCCGGCTCCGGTCAGGGTGAGGAGCCTCGCGTCGCGCAGCAGCGTCGCGGCCTCGGCCAGCTCGCGCTCACGGCCGACGAAGTTCGTCAGCTGCGACGGCAGCTCGGGCCGGCCGGCACCCGCCCGGTGCGGTTCGGAACCATGCTCCAGCTCGGCCAGCTCGGCCTCCAGTGCGAGGCGAAGCTCCTCGAGGGAATCACGCCGCTCCCGGCTCCAGTCCTCATAGCGGTCCGCCGGCAGCAGCTCGGCGTCGAAGCCATCGAGAGCCGAGCGATAGGCACCGGGCTCGCCCTGCTCGCGCGCCGCGGCAGCAAGCGCTTCGAACGCGACCGCGTCGATGCGGACCGGGTCCTCGGGGCTGAGCAGGATCAGTTCTTCGCGCAGCTCCAGGTAGCGGCGGCCGTCCAGCCCGATCGACTCGAGCGCGCGCCGCGCTGCGAAGATCGCCTGATGGAGGTTGTTGCGGGCGGAGTCCGGGTCCCGTCCTGCCCACAGCAGCTCGGCGGCCTGGTCGACGTGGAGGCGGCGCTCGGGCGCGAGGGCGAGCAGCTTGATCAGCGTCTTCGCCTTGCGCAGCCGCCAGGCGTCGTCGGCGATAACGCTGTCGCCGACGCTGATGGAGAACACCCCGAGGAGACCGATGCACAGCACCTCATCGCCCATCTATGTGCCTTTCGTGCTGTGGGGCCACCTACGCGCACTCCTACGGCGAGTCTCAGGTGAACGAGACGCCGGCGGTCTCAGTTGGATGAGACGACCCCGTCTCCACATCGGTGAGACGCCGCACGGACCGGACCGGTCAGCCGAGCTGTTCTGCCAGCTCGAGGATGATTCCCTCGGGGCCGCGGACATAGCAGAGCCGGTAGCTGTCCTTGTAGCGTTCCAACTCGCCGACGAGTTCAGCGCCGCGGGCCCGCAGGCCGGCGAGTACGGCGTCGATGTCTTCGACGGCGAATGCGACATGGCGGATGCCCGGTGTGTTCGCCGCCGCGTGCCCGTCGCCGCCCTGCGTCGACGGCGTGTGGAATTTCGCTAGCTCGATTCGTCCGTGGCCGTCCGGGGTCTGCAGCATCGCGATCTCTGCCCGAACGCCGTCGAGTCCCACCACGCGGTCCACCCAGCCACCCTCGACCGCCGCCTCGCCCTGTAGCTCTAGTCCGAGTTCGACGAAGAACTTGGTTGCGGCCGCGAGGTCGTCAACCACGATGCCGACGTGTTCCATCCGTTGGATCGTCATGTGCTCGATGGTAAGCGATCCAGGTTCAAGTCATGGCACCAGGCGCCGTTAGTCGCGCTCGCTCGCGGCGGCGCTGCTGTCCAGCTCGGCAAGTCGTCGTTCCAGCAGTCGCCGCTCGGCGTCGTCGTGGACCAGCGCCAATGCACGGCGGTAGGCATCGCGGGCCTCAGCGATGCGACCGAGACGGCGCAGCAGCTCGCCGCGCGTGGAGTGCAGATAGCGGTAGTCCTCGAGTGCGAGGCGATCGACGATCTCAAGCCCGGCCTGCGGACCTTGCGCCTCGGCCATCGCGACGGCCCGGCTCAATTCGACGACGGGCGAGTCGGTGAGGCGGGCAAGCTCACCGTAAAGGGCCGCGATCTGGGCCCAGTCGCGCGGCTCCTCTGCATGCAGGGCGGCAATCGCGGCCTGCACCACGTAGGGACCGCGGCCGTGCAGGGCGAGCGCCCGGTCGAGCACCTTCCCCCCAGTGGCGATCTGCGCGCTGTCCCAGAGCGAGCGGTCCTGATCGGCGAGCAACACCAGCTCGCCATCCTGAAAGCGCGCTCCGCGGCGGGCGTCGTGTAGCAGCATCATCGCGAGCAGGCCGTGCACCTCGGGCTCGTCCGGCATCAGTTCCGCGAGCGCCCGCCCCAGCCGCAGCGCCTCGGCCACCAACTCGTCACGGCCGGCGTAACCCTCGTTGAAGACCAGGTAGACCACCGCGAGCACGGCGAGCAGCCGATCGGGCAGCAGGTGGTCGGGAGGCACCCGGAACGGGATCCCGGCGTCCCTGACCTTGCGTTTGGCTCGTACCAGCCGCTGGGCCATCGTGGGCTCCCCCACGAGGAAGGCGCGGGCGATCTCGCCGGTGCTCAGCCCGCCGAGCGTCCGCAGCGTGAGCGCGACCTGCGCCTCGGTGGCGAGCGCCGGGTGACAGCAGGTGAAGATCAGCTCCAGTCGCTCGTCGGGAAATTGCGTGGCATCCATCGTGTCCTCCGCCGCTTCGGGCACCTCCAGCAGGCGGGTCTTTGCGACCAGCGTGCGATCGCGGCGAATGCGGTCGACGGCGCGGTTGCGCGCGGTGGTCACGAGCCATGTGCCGGGATTGGTGGGTACCCCGTCGCGCGGCCAGCGCTCCGCGGCGATCGCGAAGGCCTCCTGGGTGGCCTCCTCGGCGAGGTCGAAGTCGCCGAGGAAGCCGATCAGCGCAGCGAGGACATACCCCCACCGGTCGCGAAAGGTCTGTTCGAGGATCGCTACCACTCCACGATCGGGCGCACCTCGATCGCGCCGCCCAAGCGCGCCGCCGGGACTCGCGCGGCCACTTCGATCGCGGCATCGAGGTCATCGGCCTCGAACAGGAAGTAGCCGCCGATCGCCTCCTTGATCTCGGCGAAGGGACCATCGGTGGTCAGTGTCTTGCCGTCCTGCACTCGCACGGTGGTCGCGGTCTCCGGCGCTCCCAACTGCTGGCCGGGGCTGACGCCGGGGGTTTCGTTGAGCGCCTTGTAGGCGGCGTAGATCGCCTGCTTTTCCTCGTCGGGCAGGCTCTCCCACTCCGGTGAGCGCGGTGTCGGGGTGGAGCCCTGGTGGATCAGCATCATGTACTTCATCGCTTCCTCCTTGTGGAATGGTCGCGTATGAGACGAACGGGATGCGCCGAAATCGACAGCGCCGCGCAGTTCATCCGGCGCTGCGCATTTCATCCGAATCGGGTTCGTCTCGTCGAGCACCGTGCCGTCTACAGCTGCTCGTCCCGAATATTGGTGTCGTACATGCGCCGTCGAGGAGTGCGAGTCGCTCAAGCCCGCGCCTCTCGCGGGCGAACGAGACCGCATGGAGAGCAGTTGGCTTTGCCCCACCGAGCTTGACCGCAGCCGCGTCGTGGACGCCAACGACCGGGTGCGGATGATCCGCAAGGTCGGTTCGGGCGCGATCGGCGGGGCGCTGATCGTCTCGGCGCCCTGGCTGGGCTGGTGGACGCTGATCCTGTTCGCGCTCTCGGCGCTCAACTTCCTCAACGTCGATCACCGCATCGGCAAGAGCGAGCATCCCGAGTGGGTGAGCGTCTGGGCGATCGTGATCACGCTCGTGCTGCTGGCTACGGGCGTGGTCCTCAGCGGTGGTCCGCACAGCCCTGCGCTCCCCTGGCTGGTGCTGCCGGCGGCGATGGTCGCGGCACGTTTTCGTCCACAGGTCGTGATCGCGGCGCTGATGGTGACGGTGGTCGTGATCCTGGTGTCCACGCTCGGCGTGGACCCCGCCGCGACGCTGCATGACCCGGTGCCGGTGATCGCCACGCTGGCGCTGCTCGCCGCGGTGGTGTCGGTCGTCTGGGCGCTGGAGACCGCGGAGCTGCACCAGCGCGACGAAGCGATCCTCGACCCGCTCACCGGCCTGGCCAACCGTCGCCAGCTGGCGGACGACCTCGCGGCGATCGGAACCCACACCACCCCCGAGCGCCCCGTGCGCTTGCTGATGTTCGACCTCGACGGCTTCAAGGCCTACAACGACACCTTCGGGCACCCCGGCGGCGATCTACTGCTGAGCCGCCTCTCGCGCGCCTTCAAGGAGGCGGTGGGCTCCTACGGTCGCGCCTACCGGCTGGGTGGCGATGAGTTCTGCGCGCTGCTCTGGGGCGATTGCGGCGAGCCCATGGTCCAGGCGTGCCTGAACGCACTGAGCGCGGTCGGCGACGGTTTCTCGATCTCCAGCTCCTACGGCTCGGTGATGCTGCCCAACGAGACCGCCGACCCCGATCTCGCGATGCAGCTGGCCGACCAGCGGATGTACGCGTACAAGGACTCGAGCAGGGCCAGCGCGGGCAAGCAGACACGCGACCTGGCGCTTCAGATCCTGGCGGTGCACGAGCCCGCCCTGCACATGCACTCCGCCAACGTGGCGACGCTCACCGCCGGTGTTGGCAAACGGATGGGGCTCTCCGAGCAGGAACTCTCCGATGCCATCCGCGCGGCCGAGCTACATGAGATCGGCAAGGTCGCGATCCCGTTCGCGGTCCTGCACAAGCCGGGAGCGCTCGACGAGCAGGAGTGGGAGCTGGTCCGCCGTCACCCCACAATCGGCGCGAGCGTGCTCAGCGCGGCTCCCGCGCTTGCCCGGGTCGCCGAGATCGTCGGCGCCACGCACGAGCGTTACGGCGGCGGCGGCTACCCGCGGGGCCTGGTCGGGGAGCAGATACCGCTCGCCAGCCGCATCGTGTTCGTGTGTGACGCCTTCGACGCAATGACCACCGAGCGCCCGTATGCCAGGGCCAGGACCGAGGCCGACGCCTTGCAGGAGCTGCGCCGCTGCGCCGGCACGCAGTTCGATCCCGCGGTCGTGGATGCCTTCATCGTCGAGAACCATGCCCGCCACCTCGACCGGTTGCAGGCGAGCATCGCCCCGGCCGAGCCCGAGGCGAGCGTCGGCGCCGGCGTCTAAACCCCCGAGGATCAGCCCGCGGCGCTGGCGCGTACGCTTGCTCGATTCGCCCACCGCAAGTGACCCAGACCGCGATCCTGCGACGGATTCGCGCCATACCCCCGGGCTTCGTGCGCAGCTACGGCGACGTTGCACCGGGCGCTCCCCGGCTGGCGGGCTTCGTACTGCGCACCCATGACGCGCAGGATCTCCCCTGGCATCGGGTCGTCAGGGCCGATGGCTCGCTGGCCCAGGGAGCGCGTCAGCGCCGACTGCTCGAAGCCGAGGGCGTGGCTTTCCGGGGCGCGCGCGTGGACATGTCGCGGGCGCGTCTGGACGACCTCGACGTGCTGTGAGAACCGCCACCGCGTGGCCGCGGCGCGGGCGGTTTCCGCGTCAGACCAGCCCGCCCAGCTCTCAGCTGAAGAGCAGGCGCACGATCGCGGTCACCCCGACGACGACGATCAGCGCTCGCAATGCCACCGGGTTCAGCCGCCGTCCGTAGTGGGCGCCCAGTTGACCGCCGAGGATCGAGGCCCCGGCGATCAGTCCGGCGGGCGCCCAGTCGATGTGGGCGGCCACTATGAAGTACAGCCCGGCAACCCCATTAATCAAGCCCGAGAGCACGTTCTTCAGGGCGTTGGTGCGATGCAGATCCTGCGGCAGGGCCACCCCGAGGATTCCCAGCAAGAGGATGCCCTGGGCGGCGCCGAAGTAGCCACCGTAGACGCCGGTCAGATACACCGCCAAGGGCGTCAGCAACCCCCCCTCGCGCTGGGGGGCGATGTCGTGCTTGGCCAGCAGGCGGTTCAGCCGCGGCTGCAAGACCACGAGGGTCAGCGCGATCACGATGAACACCGGCACGATGTCCTTGAAGGCCGACGGTGGCAGCACCAGCAGCAGGATCGCCCCGGTGATGCCACCCAGCACACCGGCGCTGCCAAGCCTGAGCATCCGCCGGCCCTGCCCGACCAGCTCGCGCCGGTAGCCCACGGCGCCCGAGAGCGACCCGGGCACCAGCCCGACGGTGTTCGAGACGTTGGCCGTCACCGGGGGGTAGCCGAAGGCCAGCAGCACGGGAAAGGTGATCAGCGTGCCACTGCCCACCACGGTGTTGATCGTGCCCGCCGCCAATCCCGCCAGCGCGATGGCGAGGATCTCACCGAGGCTCATTCAGACCCATGCGGGGAGTCTACGTCGAGGTGCTCACAGGGCTCGCCCCGGCGGCGTGAGGTTGCAGGCCGGCGAGTAAACCCGAGTTGGGCGGCCACTCTCGGAGTGACCGCCCTGTCGAGCCGCTAGCGCACCGTCAGGGTGCCTTCCATACCAGCCGCGCGGTGTCCCGGGACCGTGCAAAAGAACTTGTAGGTGCCGGGCTGCAGGTTCAGCGAGAGCGTCTTGCTCCCACCCTGAAACGTCGGCGTGGAGCCAACGACTGCACCCGACGAGGATGCGATCGCGACGTTGTGAGCGATCGGTGAGCTGTTGGAGAAGGCGATCGAGACCTTCCCCGCCTTTGCGCTCAGTGACGTGGTGTCGTAGGAGAGCTGGCCTTCCGGGTTGGCGGCGAGGCTGAGCGCCGTTGCGCCTCCGGCAGCGCTAGGCGTCTTGGCGAGTGTCGTCGAGCTGCTCGAACTTGTTTCGCTGGCAGTGGTGGTTGCCGCGGGGGTGGTGGCCGTGGTGGGTACGGATTCGGCGGAGCTGGTGGAGCTGGTGTTGGAACCGCCGCAACCGGCGAGCATCAGCATGCCGACGATCAGCGCTGGAAATGAGAGTCTGCGCATCGAGAGTCGCTGCGAGTGACCTGCTGCTTGAATCCTCACGCTCGGATCCTCCATTGTCTTGTGTACGTCTCCTCTGCAATGACCCCGCCGAGTGCGAATCCTTTCCGACGGGTCGCCGGAGATCTCTCGTGAGCTTACTCGCGGCTGCCCTCAGTGCAGCGGACGCGCGGTCCGCGCGAGGCTGAGCATCTGCTGGTTGCTGAGGTCCTCCAGCCACGTGTTCGAAACCCAGTAGAGCACCCCGCGCTCGCGCCAGCCGACATCGTGGATGTGCGAGCCATCGTTGACCAGCAGATAGGTGCGCGCGCCGACTCTCAAGGTGGCGGTGGGGTGCGCGAACAGCGGCGGGTCGGTCCAATCCATGCCCTCGAAGCCGTAGTAGCTGCCGATGGTGTTCTGGCGCCAGTCCACGCGGTAACCGTGGTGCAGATGACGATGCTCGTCACGGATCGCAAAGGCATGGACGTCGCTGAGATGCGCCGGGCCGGTCTGGAAACGAGGCAGTTGCGGACGGAAGGGCACCGACACCAGGCCGGTGAGGATCCGGTCGCGTTGCGCCGCACCCAGCGCGTAGAGCCCGATTGCGGCGGGCGCGGGACTGCGGGTCGGGCGGGCATGGTGGGCGGCCGGTCTTCCCGAGGCATGGGTCGAGCGCGGGATTCGAACGTGCTCGCGCCCGTGCAGGAAGTCCTTGACGGTCGCCGCGATCAGCGTCGGCGTGGACTGCACGAAGCTCTGCTTGGCGAGAAAGAAGTTCTGCGAGGCGACCTGGAACTTCACCTGGCGCACCGGGCGGCCGAGTGAGAAGGCCGCGAGCTTCAGCAGTCGCAGCACGTCCGTGGTGCCCCTGATGTCCGTCAGGACCGCGCGCCCAAAGGCGGAGGTGATCTGACCGTAGTTGTCGATCAGACCGGTGACGCCCACCTGCTCCTTGGCCTGCCTGATGAAGTCCTGCTGGCGCGCGACGCGCACGAAGTCGGAGTCGGTGTGGCGGAAGCGCACGTAGTCCAGCGCCGTCTGGTCGCAGAGCTTCTGGTAGCCCGGCTGCACGTCGATGTTGGCGTAGTCGGTCGCGGCCGTGCCGATGTTGAGGTTGTAGTAGCGGCGGTCGACGTCGACGTACACGCAGCCGATCGCGTCGACCACCCTGCGAAAGGACGCGAAGTTCAGGTCGACCACGTGATTGATCTTGAGACCCGGGAGCGTCTGCTCCAGGACCTTCAGGGTGAGTGGCGCCCCGCCATAGGTGTAGGCCGCGTTGATCTTCTGGTCGGGGTAGTAGCCCTTGGGGCCGTTGAAACTGACGAGCAGGTCGCGGGGCACCGACATGACCGATGTCTGGCCCACTACCGGATCCATCCTCACGAGCAGCATCGTGTCGGTGTGCGGGGGGTCGGTGCGATCGAAGACGTCCTTGGACTTCGCTCGGCGATCGGAGCCGATCACGAGGATCGTCTGTGCGGCCCCGGCTTGATCGGCGGTCAGGGCGGAGGACTTGATCTGCCGGCCACCGAGCGACAGGTTCTGCGCGACCTCACTCACGGTCTCCAAGGCAAACGTCAGCGTGGTGCCCGCGCTCAGCAGCACGATCAGCACGCCGGCCACCAAGAAGCGCGTGAGGATCCCCCGTTTCAGGCGCGGAGACTGGTCGTCAGGCAATGTGGATCAAGACGTATATCGGTCGAGCGTGGCAGGCGGGAGGAGCGACGCAACCGCCCGCCCCTGTCGAGGCTTCAAGATAGGCGGTGCGTCGGCGTCCAATCGATAGGCGTGCGTCAGCGTCAACCGCGGGGCGCCGCCTGAAGCGCCCCGCGGTCTGGCCTTCAGCCCTCGTCGATCTTGCTGCCGGAGGGCGCGAGCACGTACCAGTCGGCGCCAAAGGCCTTGCTGCCCTGGCCGTAGGCGTCCCCGGCGTCGCCGTCCTTGCTGAAGAAGTAGAGCGGGTGCCCCTTGTAGGTCACCTGCTCGGTGCCGTCGGTGCGCGCGATCGTCCCCAACTCCGCAGCCTTGGCCGCGCCCACGGCGCGCGGCGCCGAGCTTGTCGTGACGGGCGGCCAGGCCTTGGCGCAGGCGCCGTAGCAGGCCGATTCGCTGCCCTTGTCGGCCTCGAAGAGGTACACCGTCAGCTTCTCCTTGCCCGCCGCCAGCACGGTTCCGAGCTTGTTGTGCTTCGTGCTCACCACGGGTGCAGTGCCCGTGGCGGTCGCGGCGGTGCTGGACGCGGCGGCGGTCGTGGTCGTGGACTGCTGGGTGGCGCTGGTCGTTGAACTCGTCGTTGCGCTCGGGGTGGTGTAGGTGGTGGTGGCGCTGCCACAGCCGGCGGCGAGGAGCAGGACCGACAGCGCGGCGGCTCCTGAGGAAAGAGGGTGTCTCAAGGTGATCTCCCGGGTCTTGCGGTTGTCGGTTATCGGAATGCCTCAGGGCTCCTGACTCCGCACGACGGACGAACATTCCCCGCCCAGGGAGAAACGGCCGACCGCGCCGACAGGCTCTGTCTTGGGAGGGCGGACCACGCTAGAGTCGTGCCAATGAGCCCGATCATCGAGCAGTCTCCGGGCCGTGGCGCGGCTTGATCCCCAGGCGCTGGGCCAACACGTAGACCGTCTCTATCGAGCCGCCTGGGGGCTGTGCGGCTCCCCTCACGACGCCGAGGATCTGGTGCAGGAGACTTTCGCACGTGTCCTGGCACGGCCGCGGCTGCTGCACGGTCAGGACGATCTCGCCTACCTCATGCGCGCTTTGCGCAATACGTTTCTGACTCAGCGGCGCACGGCCTCGCGACGCCCGCTTTCGAGCCTGAGCACGCTTGAGGACGTCGAGCCCGCCGATCCGCGCCCCACGGGGCGTCCGGAGGAGGCGCTGGAGGCACGCGAGGTCTTCGGGGTGATCGCCGAACTGCCGGAGAATTATCGGTTGGCGCTCGTGGCGGTCGACGTCCTTGGGCTTTCCTATCGCGAGGCGGCCGGCGCGCTGGATACGCGCGAGGCGACGATTGCAACACGCGTGTTTCGCGGGCGCGAGCAGGCGGCGCGTACGCTTTCGCTCGGGCTCTCCGACACAGCGCCACCGAGCGTTGAGCCTGCAAACGAGTACAAAGCGAAGCCCTCCGCCGAGCGCGAGCAGCCCGAATCGGTCTCCCGCCGGGAAGATCCGGGACCGCGCGGGAGTCTCGTTTGATGAGACCGCGCATGAAAGACAACCCACCCGACACCGAGGCCGATCTGGCCGCGCTCGCAGACGGGAACTTGCCCGCCGAGCGCGTCGAGCGCCTCGAAGGCATCGTGCAGGCTTCGCCGCAGCTCGCGGCGCAGTACTCCCAGCAGCGCGCCGTCGCGGCGCTGCTCGGCGATGCCCGGATCGCGGCGCCCCCGTCGTTGCAGCACACGATCGCGGCGATGGCAACCGACGGACGGTCCCGCCGAGCCGTCCCGGCGCGCTGGTCGCTCGCGGGCGTCGGTGCGCTCGCGACGGCCGCCGTGGTCGCCGCGATCCTCGCTCTCACGAGCAGCGCTCCCGGCTCGCCGAGCGTCTCGGAGGCCTCGAAGCTGGCGCTGCGCCCCGCCACGATGGTCTCCCCCAGCGAGAGCCCGAGCAATCACGCGCTGCTGACCAGCGCGGTGGACGGGGTTGCCTACCCCTACTGGGGCAAGCGCTTTGGCTGGAGGACCGACGGAGCGCGCAGCGATCGTCTCGGCGGGCGCACGATCACGACGGTCTTCTACGCGAACGCCCACGCCCAACGTATCGGCTACTCGATCGTGGCCGGAGCGGCGCTGGCGCTCCCCGCAGGACATTCCCTTGAACGTCGCGGTGTGAGCCTTCGTGTGCTCCAGGGAGACGTCGCGACGGTGGTCACCTGGCGGCGGGCGGGACACACCTGCATCCTCACGGCGCGGAACGTCCCCGCAAAGACGCTGCTCGCCCTGGCGAGCTGGCAGCGCAGCTGAATGCACCGCGGGCACACCGGCACTTCGCGCCGCGGGCACGCTCGCGTCCTGCGCCGCGGGCACTTTCGCCATTCGCTATGGTCGCGAGCGTGAATCGCTCCGGAGCCACTGCGAGCCCGCCGATCGCGGTCATCACGGGTGCCTCCAGTGGCATCGGCGAGGCCACCGCACGTCGGCTGGCGCGCGAGCCCGGGGCGCAGCTAGTCCTGGTGGCGCGCCGCGAGGAGCGCCTGCTCGAGCTGGCCAAGGAGCTGCCCGCGGTGAGCAGCGTGCTGGCGGTGGACCTCACGCATGAGGATGCCCCGGCGCGGGTGGCCGAGCACGTCCAGAGCGAGCATGGCAACCCCACGCTGCTGGTCAACAACGCCGGCGCCTCCTGGCGGGCGCGGTTCGCGGACGGGGGCTACGCCAACGTCCAGCGCACGATGGCGATCAACTTCGACGCGGTGGTGCGCCTCACCGAGGCGCTGCTGCCGATGCTGCGCGCCGCGGCCCCAAGCGCGATCGTCAACGTCTCGAGCACCGCCGGGCGGGTCGCCCGGCCGGGTGCGGGCGCGTACTCGGCGAGCAAGTTCGCCCTGACCGGCTGGAGCGACGCGCTGTGCGCCGAGGAGCGCGAGCACGGCGTGCATGTCGGCCTGGTGTTGCCGGGCTTCATCGCGACCGAGGGCTTCCCGGCGGCGGAGCTGACGACGCGGCGCATGACCAGCTGGGTGGTGTCCACGCCCGAGCGCGCCGCCGAGGCGATCATCGACGCGGGCCTGCGGGGTCGTGCCGAGCGTTATGTCCCCCGCCCCTACGCGCTGGCGGGCTATGCGCGCCTGCTGGCGCCCGCTCTGGTGCGCCGCTTCACCGCCGGTGGCGTGGGTGCGTCGCTGACCACCAAGACCGGGGCCGAAGCCGCCGAAGAGTGATCGGCGAGCGCCGCTGCTCGCCGGTGGCGTGATTTGCGCAGGTGTGCAGGGGGTAACGCTCGAATAGAACACTCGACTGGAGTTGCCGGAGAGCAACTTATGCCCTGCTCAGGGTCTCCAACAGGCAGGCTGGCGCGTATACATCATGGACGTCTGTGCGAGCCGTCACACTACGTCAAGAATGATTGACAACGCAACTATTACGGCTTATAATTCCGACTCCAAGCATCGGATTAGAAGGACTCTCATGTCAGACCGTACTCGCCAGATCACCACACTCGACACCATCGATACCGCCGACACGCCGGTGAGCAACACCGAGGTCCTGGGCGCGGGCTTCGCCGAGGAGACGCGGCCGGAGCGCCCTACGGTGCTCCAGAGCCACGCGACGGCGCTCGAAAGCTTCATTCCCGAGTCCGTGGACCAGCTGCTGGCCCACTCGCGGCGCTACCCGCTGCTCACGCCCGCCCAGGAGATCGAGCTGGCACAGCGGATCGAGCGCGGCGACCTGCACGCCAAGGAACTGATGGTCAACTCCAACCTGCGGCTCGTGGCCTCCAACGCCCGGCGCTACCAGAATCAGGGCCTACCCCTGGCCGACCTCGTTCAGGAGGGCATGCTGGGGCTGATCAGGGCCAGCGAGAAGTTCGACTGGCGCAAGGGCTTTCGCTTCTCCACCTACGCCACCCTCTGGATCCGGCAGGCGATTCAGCGCGGCCTTGAGAACTCGGGGCGCACGATTCGCCTGCCCGTGCACGTCGCGCAGCGCTCCCGCAAGGTTGGCCGGGTCGAGCGCGAGCTGTCCGTGCGCCTGGGCCGCGAGCCGACGATCGAGGAGGTCGCCGAGGAGAGCGGCCTGCCGATCGACCAGGTGGAGGAAGTACGTCACCAGCGCGCCGCCTTGGTGAGCCTCGACCAGCAGGTGGGCGAGGACGGCGACACCGCCCTGGGCGATCTGCTGCCCTCCGACCAGGAGGCACCCGAGGACACCGCGTACGAGAACGAGCGCGAGCGCATCGTGCACAAGGCGATCTCGCAGCTGCCGGACACCGAGCGCACCGTCCTGACGCTGCGCTTCGGGACCGGCCGCGAGGAGCCCCAGACGCTGACCGCGATCGGAAAGCGACTCGGGTTCTCAGCCGAGCGCGCCTCTCAGCTTGAGCAGCGGGCGCTGAAGAAGCTCGCCGAGTCGCCCGAGCTGGCCGCGCTGCGCGAGGCCGCGTAGCGTAGGTCCGCTGCGGGCGCCCCGCGCTCGGAGCCGCTGTCGGATCAGGCGACGTACATGGCTGTCGTTTCCACTTCGCCCGCATATTTCGCTTTGCTGCCTGATTTGATGCCGGCCATCGTGCAGCCGGCGCCGGTGTCAGCCGAGTAGGTTATTTCGGAAATTTCGGTGGTGATCGCCAGGATCGTGTTGCTGGCCATGTCGAGTGCCTTGACCTGACTCAGGTTTTTGTTGGCCGCGAGGTTTTCGACCTTCACTTCGCACGGGGTCCCGAATAGGGTCGCGATGATCACAATCGAGCAAAGTTTCTGACCTGGCACCGCGCTGATGTTCACATTGCCGATGTATTTCGGGTTGGTGCCGGTGGGTTCGAGGAATTCAAAAGCGCAGTTCGTATTGACGACTTTTGCTTTTTCGCCGGCGAGTGTGCATTCACCGTAGGACGGCACCACCTGCACCGCTTTTGACCCGGTGCTCGGCGGCGTCGTGCCGCTGAAGACATCTTTCACACATTCAACCGTGCCCCCGTTTGTCGTAAATACATGGATGTTGGTCTGTTTGGCTTCGTATTTTGTCAAGGCGCCTTGTTTGGTGGTGGGAAAGTACTTAGCCGCCGACGTCGCTGCAACGGCGCCGGCAAAGCTGGATACGAGCGCGATGAGTCCAATAATAATCTTGCGATTGAACACTTGTGCCTCCTCGAATGGATGTGCTGGGGTGACATGAGGTAGTGCGACCACCGCGAATGGTCCTCGGTCGCAACTACTCCATGGGCCCTCATGCAAATCCGAGCGCCCACGAACATCATGCGGGCTGGTCGAATGACGGTCAAGCTGGCGGTCAATCGAGGCTCCCGCACCCCGGTGGGGAGCTGCGCCGGCAAGTCTTTCTGCCCGCAAATGGCCCACTTCGACGAGCCGCCACGCGGGCCTCAGTCGAAAACAGTTTAGTTCATTTCTCGGCCGCTACATGGGCGAACATACGGAACTTAGCCGCCCCGGAGAGTTGGAAACATTGACGGCGAACCCATTCTATCGGGGGTAAGGTACCCCGTTCGTGGGGATTTGGTCTAATGAGCTGGAGCGTCGGCCGCTGTACGGTCTGGCAGCGCACATAAGTTCAGGTGCCAAATTGGAGGGGTGGTTGGGGAGGATGCGTCGGCGTGCCCACAGTCGCTGGTCGGGCCCTCGCTTGCTTACCCGCTCGCTCGCTCGTGTTCTCGCGCCAATCGTCCTCGCGCCCGCGGTGGTCGCGACCTGCCTGACGCCCGCACTGCTGGCCCCGGCGTCCAGCGCCGCGGCCGAACTTCCGGACGGGCGGGGCTACGAGCTGGTCTCCCCCGTGGAAAAGAGCGGGAACGAGGCGGGGTTCGACAGCTTCAGCCTCAACGGCCCCGCACACTACGGCGTCGCAACGGCCGACGGCGGGGCGGTGCTCTACAGCGGCACGGGTCCGATCGGAGCCACCACGAGTGGCTTTCAGCAGTACACGATCGCGCAACGCGCGACCACGGGCTGGGCCAGCTTCGCGGCGCTGCCGGGAGCGATCGGCCAACCCAGCTTGGCGAAGCTCCTGGGCGCCGTCTACCCGGCGGCTGACCTGGGAAGCGTCGCGTTCATCGCACAGAACTCCTACGTGGCGGGCGATCCTGACACGCTCACCGCCGGCAGCATCTATCGAGCCACGCTGGGCGGAGCGCTCGCGTGGGTCGGGGAACCAACCCTCAGCGGCTCCTTCGCTCCCTCGCCACCGCTCGGCTCAGAAATCAGGGCCGACGACTTCGGCATCGCCGGCGGCTCCCCGGACCTCGACACGGTGTACTTCGTGTATGACGGCACGCTGCTGCCGCAGGACGCCGACCGCGCCGCACACATCCCCCACGCCGCGGGCTTCTATGAATGGAGCAACGGTGTCCTTACGCCCGCGGGCGTGCTGCCGGACGGCTCGCTGGACCCCTACGGCGCGATCCCGGCGTCGATCGGTACGGCATGGCACGTGGCAACCGCCAACGACTTCAACAACGAGGTCTCAGCCGACGGGTCGCGCGCGTTCTTCGTGAGCCCCACCCCCAGCACCGGGTCCGGCCGCGCAAGCCAGCTCTACGTGCGCGAGCCCGACGGACACGCAGGCAAGCGAGCCGTCCTGATCTCACGCTCGAACCTCAGCGGCGAACCCTCGGCGGACGGGCCGTCGATCGTCAACGAGCCCGACTACTCCGCGGGGCGCGAATCCTACGTCTTCGCGTCACCCGACGGCTCACGCGCCTACTTCGCGAGCATCGACAGGCTCACGGCAGACGCGCCGAACGACGGCTCGACCAAGGAGTACGTCTACGACCTGAGCGACGACACTCTGAGCTATCTCGCGGGCGTCGAGGGGCCGATCGTGGGCTCCACCAAAGACGGCTCGCGGTTCCTGTTCGACAACCCGGTCTCCGGTGAATTGGACCTGTGTGTCATACGGTCGGGCGGCTCCGGTGGATGTCAAGTCACGAGCGTCACGCCGCTGCCCCAGCCGGACGCGACCAGCACGAACTCCGAAGGGAGGCTTGTCATTACCTCGGTGCGCGCGGCGCAGGACGGCTCCGCGTTCGTGTTCCAGACCGATTCACCACTGCCCGGCGCCTTCAACAACGCCGGAGGCTACACACAGGTCTACCGCTACGAGATTGGCCCCCAGCAGTTGACCTGCATCTCCTGTCCACCAGGTGGTCGCGCGCCCTCCGGTGACGCAAACATCTCCAATGACGACCGCGGCCAGGATCGCGGGAATCTCGTTCCGGACCGGGGCATCTCAAGCGACGCGCGGGAGGTGTTCTTCGACACGCCGGACCAGCTGGTTCGACAGGACGTCAACACGGCGCGCGACGTCTATGAGTGGAAAGCGGGGACCGTGTCGCTGATCTCCGCCGGCAGCGGCCCGGACGACTCCTTCTTCATCGACAACAGCGCCTCGGGCGCCGACGTGTTCTTCGCGAGCCCCGACGGCCTGGTGAGCCCCGATACGGACGGGGGCTACGACGTCTACGACGCACAAATCGGCGGCGGCGCGCCCAGCCTGGAAACAGCCGTGGGCTGCATCGGTGAAGGCTGTCAGAGCACGTTTGCGCCGACCCCCAACTTCGTGCTCGCCGGTAGCCTCGATGCCGTCGCGGGCGAGAATTTCACGCCGCCACCGGTAGCCCGGGCGGCGAAGCAGAAGACCAATGCAAAGCCGAAGCCAAAGACGCACAAGACGAAGCCCAAGCGGCACAAGTCGAAAGCCAAGAAGCACAAAGCGAAGGGCAAGGCAAAGAGCCACAAGGCGACAAGCCACAAGGCAAAGGCCGCGAAGCCCAAGCGCGCGCCGAGCCGATGAGAGCGCTCCCGGGCACGCTCATAATGCTCACGCTGCTCTGGTTGGCCGCCCCCGCCGCGGCGGATTTCGGAGTCACCCCGGGGAGCTTTGAGGTAACCATGTCGACGCTACAGGCCGGCGGGCATCCGGACCTGAGCACCAGCTTCGTCCTCAATCAGGATCCGGTGGACGTGCCCACCGGCAGGCTCAAGGACGCGCAATTTGACCTTCCGGCGGGCCTCCTGGGAAGCCCGACCGCCGCGCCTCGCTGCACGATGAGCGATCTGGTGCAGGAACCGCCGGCCTGCCCCCCGGAGGCGGCGGTGGGCGTAGCCAGGCTGATCCTCGGGTCCTTCAGCGGCGGTGGCGTGAGCGTGAAGACTTCACTGATCTACAACATCGTGCCCTACAAGAACGAGCCGGCGGCCTTTGCGTTCGTGGCGATCTACCCGGTGCGTTTGGATGCCCGGCTGCGCTCGGACAGCGACAACGGGTTACACATATCGGCAACGAACATTTCCGAGGCTCAGCCGATTCTCTCCACGTCGATCACGCTCTGGGGCGTGCCCTCCGAACACAACGGCCCGGGAGCGGAAGTGGACGATCACGGCAGCCACTACGGTGGTCAGGGCGACGGCGCGCCGCTTGCTTTCATGACCAATCCGTCGCGCTGTGGGGAGAACCTGTCGAGCGGCTTGGCCGTGAGCGCCTGGCCCGAGCTGACCGGCCTGGGCACGCCCGTGCCGGCTCGAAGCGCGTCGAGCAGCGCCTCGACGGCGCCGTTGACGGGCTGTGACCGTCTGAGCTTCGCGCCGTCCATTGAAATACGCCCGGACACCGTTCAAGCGGACGCCCCGGCGGGATATGAGATCGACATCCACGTTCCCCAGAACAAGAGCGCACTCAGCCCCGCCGCTCCGCAGCTCAAGGACGCGGTGATCACACTGCCACCGGGCGTGGTCGTATCGCCATCCTCCGCGGACGGCTTGCAGGGCTGCTCCGAAGCCCAGCTCGGGCTGCACAGCCTCGCGCCGGTGACCTGCCCGGACGCCTCGAAGCTCGGGCCGGCGCAGCTCGACACACCGCTGCTGGCAAACCCGCTGACGGGCAGCGCATATCTCGCCACGCCCGATGCCAACCCGTTTCACACGCTGATGGCGATCTACGTCGTCACCGAAGGCGAAGGGGCGATGATCAAGCTCGCGGGCGAAGCGCACCTCGATCACGCGACCGGGCAGCTGACGATCAAGTTCCTGGACAACCCACAGTTGCCCTTCAGCGATCTCAAGCTCAGCTTCAGGGGTGGCGCCAGAGCGATGTTCGCGAACCCCCCAGACTGCGGGATCGCACGCAGCACCGCGGCACTGACGCCGTGGTCCAGCACGCAGGCCGCGATCGCCTCAAGCTCCTTCAGGGTGACGCCCGACGCAAGCGGCGCCGGGTGCTCCTCGCCGCCACCGTTCGCACCGACTTTCAGCGCTGGGACCGTCAACCCGACCGCGGGAGCGTTCAGCCCGTTCACGTTGACGCTCTCCCGCGCGGATGCCCAGCAGGACTTCGGCGCGGTCCAGGTGCGTACCCCGCCGGGGGTGCTCGGGATGCTCGCCCGCGTGCCGCTGTGTCCCGAGCCGCAGGCCTCGACCGGGCAGTGCGGTGTGCAGAGCCTGATCGGGCACACCACGCTCGGAGCGGGCCCCGGTCCACATCCGATCTATCTCGCGGGCAATGCGTTCCTGACGGGCCCATACGGCGGCGCCCCGTTTGGCCTCTCGCTCGTGGTGCACGCGCTCGCGGGTCCCTTTGACCTCGGGACCGTGATCGTACGCGCGGCGATCAGCGTCGATCCCCACAGCGCGGCGCTGACCGTCACAAGCGATCCTTTCCCGCAGATCCTGGACGGCATACCGCTACAGCTAAAGGTGATCAACGTCACGCTCGATCGACCGGCGTTCACCTTCAACCCCACGAACTGCTCCGCGCACGCGGTCGCCGCGACGATCTCGGCCACCCACGGTGCGAGCGCCACGGCATCAAGCCCGTTCGCGGCCACGGGGTGCACGAAGCTTGCGTTCACTCCGAAGTTCACAGCCTCAAGCTCCGCCAAGACCTCACGGGCGACGGGCGCCGCCCTCAACCTCAAGATCGCCTTTCCGGACAGCCGCCAGGCAAACATCGGATCGGTCGACATCGCCTTCCCAAAGCAGCTGCCGGCGCGGCTGACGACGATCCAGCACGCGTGCCTGATGGCCGTGTTCGACGTGAACCCCGCGGCCTGCCCCGCTCGCTCGCTGGTCGGCACGGGCAAGGGGTACTCTCCTGCCCTGCCCGGCCTCCTCGCGGGACCGATGTACCTGGTCTCGCATGGGCGCAAGACGGTCCCGGCGCTTGTGTTGCTGCTACAGGGCGACGGTGTGAGAATCGACCTGACCGGGGCCATTCACGTCTCGGGCGCCGGGGTCACCCGCAGCGAGTTTGGCTCGATGCCCGACGCGCCGATCTCATCGTTTGAGATCAACCTGCCGCGGGGCCCACACTCGGCGCTCACCAACACGGGCGACATGTGCAAGAAGCCGCTTGTGATGCCAACGACGATCACCGCCCAGAACGGCGCGGTGATGCGGCAGGCCACCAAGATCAAGGTGACGGGCTGTCCCAAGCCAAAGCGCTCGACGCGGGCATCGGCGCCCCGACGCACCACGAGGAGCGGCAGATGAGGGCCCGGGTCAGGCCCGCCGCGAGACCGCTGCTTGCACTCGGCAGCGTTGCCGCCTGTCTGCTCGCCTGGAGCGCACCGGCCCCGGCGTCCACGGGATACGGTTTTCTGCCGCCGGCCTTCGGCTCGCTCACGTTCCCGACCGGGGTTGCCGTCGATCAGGCCAACGGCAACGTCTATGTGGTCAACGGCGGAGGCGTGGAAGCGGTTGAAGTCTATGGAGCCGAAGGCGGTGCTCCGAGCGGAGGTGCTCCCGCGCAGCTCACGGGCGCGCAAACGCCGAGTGGCGCCTTCAGCATCGGCTCCGAACCAGCCGACGTCGCGATCGACAACTCGCTGGGCTCATCGGGCGGCGAGATCTACGTGACCGATGTCTTCAACGGCGTCGTCGACAGGTTCAAGCTCAACGGCTCCAACGAATACGAATACCGCTCCCAGCTGACGGGCTTCAGCGAACCGCTGGGCGTGGCGGTCGACTCGAGCGGCAATGTCTTTGTGGCCGACTACGGCAACGACCTGGTGCACGAGTTCAACTCCGCCGGTGAAGAACTGACCCAGTACTCGACCCCGCGCGTCACTCGCCCCCAGAGCGTGGCCGTCGATGCCGCGGGGGACCTTTTCATCCAGGACTACGCCTCCCAGAATCTTGTCGAGCTGAAACGCGACGTCTCGGGTCAGGTGCTCTCCGAACTGGAACTCGCAACCTCGGGGGTGACGGCAATCGCCGCCGACCAAGCCGGTAACCGTGTGTTCGCGGACTTCGGCACCCACGTGGTCGAGTACGACGCCGCGGGCAACACGCTCGCGGAATTCGGCGCGGGGACGCTCGCCTCATCGCGGGGCCTGGCGGTCAACGAGGTGAGCGGCGATGTGTACGCCTCCGACGCTGAAGGCGGCCTTGTCGATCGATTTGCGGCGCTCACCTTCCAGGATGCGTTCACCGCGCCGGCCTCAGCCGTGAGCGCCACGGCGGCGACGCTCAACGGCAACGTCAGGACCAACGGCATCGACGTGACCGGCCTGCAGTTCGAATATGGCCTCAACAGCAGCTACGGAGCAACCGTGCCGGCGTCGATCGCCGAAGTCCCCGGGGCTACCCCCGAAGCGGCGGTGACGGCGAGCCTGACCGAACTCGAACCGAACAGGACCTATCACTACCGCCTCACCACCACCAGCGCAAGCGGCGAAAGCGCGGGTGAAGACGAGTCCTTCGTCACGGCCGTGATGCCAAGCGTGCAGGACGGGTCCGTGAACGCGACGGGCGTTACCCGCAGAGGCGCCCTGTTGTCGGGCACGGTCAACGCCGAGAATACGCAGACCACCTATTTCTTTGAGTACGGCGCCGGCCCCGGCTATGACCAGAGCACGATCCCGGCGAGCGCCGGGGCGAGCCTGGGAGACGTCCCGGTAGCGCCCCAGCCGCTGAGCGAACTCCAGCCCGGCACGACCTACCACTACCGGCTGATCGCCACCAACGCGGCGGGCACCAAGGTGGGCGAACCCCATTCGTTCACGACCCAGCCGGGAACACCGCCGATCGCGACCAGCGAGGCACCCGAAGCCGTTACCCAAACCACGGCGAGGATCACCGGGACCGTCGATCCGCGAGGCCTGCGAACCAACTACGAGTTCGACCTGGGCACCGGCACGAGCTACGGGACACGGGTCTTCGCCAGCGCCGG
This sequence comes from uncultured Solirubrobacterales bacterium, assembly GCA_963813115.1. Classification (GTDB taxonomy): domain Bacteria; phylum Actinomycetota; class Thermoleophilia; order Solirubrobacterales; family Solirubrobacteraceae; genus Palsa-744. The sequence goes on along the minus strand of CAWEXS010000001.1, from coordinate 737,032 downwards.
CTCAGGCTCAACCGCCGAAGCGGTGGCGCTGGCGCTCACCGGTCTGGCACCCGGCACCACATACCACTACCGGCTGATCGCCGACAACGAAGACGGCATTGCCTACGGAGCAGACCAAACCTTCACCACGCCGGGCTACGCAGTCATGCTTGTCACACCCCCAACGCCGGTGCTCGTGGCGATCCCGCCGACGGACGAAGCAAAGGTCCCGACCAAGCCGCGCAAGCCCAAAGCGCACGCCAAGAAGCCCAAGAAGCCCAAAAAACACAAGCACAAGCCAAAGCCCAAAACAAAGAAGCAACAGCAGCGCAAGCAGCAGAAAGCCGCGAAAGCCAAGCGGCGGACATCCAAGCACTGAACGCGCCGTACACGCTCAGCGCTCCGCCCTGCCCTGCGCCGCCCCGCCCTGCCCGTGGCCTCAGTCGGGCTCGGTGTGTACCAGGATGTCGACGATCTCAGGGTGCTCGGCGTGTACCCGCTGCTCGATCTCCGAGGCGCGTGCGTGCGCTTCCACCAACGTCATCTGCGCCTCCAGCCCGAGCGTGAGGAAAGCGATCAGGCCCTGACCGGTGGCGCGGAAGCGCAGGTCGCGCGGCGCCTGGCCCGTGACCTCCAGCACCACCGCCTCGATCGCGGCCCGCTCATCCTTCAGGTCGGGCGCGGGGCTGGCCGGCGTGGCGACATCCTCCGGGAGCGGCTCGATGTGGGTCTGCACGCGCGTGACCTCGGGCACGGCCGTGCGGATCGCCGCCTCGACCTGCGTGGCGATGTCGTGTGCGGCGCGCAGGCTGAGGTCGCTTGGCACCTTCATGTGCAGCGCCAGCTCGATGCGCTCCCCCACGTGTAGAGCGGTCACGTTGTGCACCTCGCGCACGTTTGCCACCGCGAGCGCGGCGGCGGTGGCGCGCTGGCGCAGCGGCCCCAGTTCACCGTCGGGCTCGACGTGCACGACGACGTCGCTGCCGGGTAGCTCGCGCTCGATGGCCTGCTCGATCGCGCTCGCCACGGCGTGCCCGTGCGCGAGGCCGGCGTCGGGCTCCACCCCCACAACCACGTCGGCGAAGTGCCGCCCCCCCACTTGGCGCATCCGCAGCCGCCGCAGGCTCACGGTCTCCTCGATTCCCTCGATCGCCTCGCGCGCGCTGTCCTGGGCGGCTTCGGTGGGGGCGCTGTCCATCAATACCTGCACGTTGCGCCGCATCAGGCGACCCGCCGAGAACAGGACCAGCGCCGCCACCAGCAGGGCCGCAACCGAGTCGGCCCGGGCATAGCCGGCCCGCACCAGCAGGAGTCCGGCGAACACCGCCACCGAGCCCACCAGGTCGAGCGTGAAGTGCAGCGCATTGGCGGCCAGAGCCGGGCTGTGCAGGCGACGCCCCGCCCGGCGCGCCGTAAGCGAGCGGGCGCCGTCGATCACGATCACGACCCCCACCACGAGCAGCACGTACCAGGAGGCATCGACGTGGTTGGCGGTCCCGCCCAGCCTGAGCAGCGACTCGATCGCGATCAGCACGCTGGCGAGCACCAGGATCGCCCCCTCCCCCAGCGCCGAGAGATGCTCGGCCTTGCCGTGACCGTAAGGATGGCCGCGGTCGGCCGGGCGGACGGCGAGACCCACGGCGAAGAACGTCAGCAGCGCGGCCACGAGGTCGGTGCCCGAGTGCAGCGCCTCCGCGACCAGCCCGAGGCTGTGCGAGAGCAGTCCCACGACCAGCTTGATGCTCACCAGCGCGACGGCCGCGAAGACCGACACGAGCGCGCTGCGCTGCTGAGCTGGCATCTGACGTCGGTTCATCGTTGAGAGGCGAGCCTAACCCGCGTGGCCCCGGGGCGCACGGCCCTGTGAGGCGATGCTCAGATGTTGGACACTTCCAGGCCGGTGCCCTGGAGCAGGCGATTTGCTTCGGCGTTGAGGATTGTGAACTCCCCGGTCAGGATCAGCACGCCGGTGAGGATCATCACGGCCCCGCCGATGCCGATGATCACCGGGTAGTGGCGCTTGATCACGGCCAGGGTGCTCGTCATGCGCTCGAACGCGAGGGCGATCAGCAGGAACGGGATCGCCAGCCCGGCGGAGTAGAAGGCCAGCAGCAGGGCCCCGTGGGCCGCGGAGCTAGAGACCGCCGCCTGGGCGAGGATCGCACCGAGCGTGATGCTCGTGCACGGCGTCCAGGCAATCGCGAACGCGGCGCCGACCACCACCGGCCCGCCGCGACCGGCGAGCCGTAGCAGCGACTCGGGATGCCACTCGCGGTTGAGCCGGCTCACGAAGGGGGTCAACAGGAAGGCGACTCCCATCAGCACGATCAGCCCTCCCCCGGCCGTCTTCAGCAGTTCGCGGTGCTCGTTCAGGCTGGAGCCGATCACCGTGGCGCTGAGACCGGCGAGGATGTAGATCAGGGAGAAGCTGCCGATGAACAGCAGGCTCGGGATCAGCACCCGGCGCGTGCCGGCGGCTTTCAGGTCGGCGGGCGCCACCCCGATCACGGTGGAGAGATAGCCGGGCACCAGCGGCAGCACGCACGGGGAGAGAAACGACACCAGGCCCGCCGCAATCGCGACCGGAATGCCAACGCCGGTGGCGGTGTCGGAGCCGGTGCTGGACGCCACCATGAGCAGAGCGAGGTGACTCATCGATCCTCGGTCTCCCGCGGAGACTCGTGGACGGGCTCACCTTCGTGCAGCGGCTCACCCAGTACCTCCGCCAGGCGGCGCTCCAGGCGCGCGACCCGCTCGGTGAGCGCGAGGATCGCGGAACTCTCACCGGTCGGCGTCGCGCCGGGCACGGATGCGGTCGGGGACCCAAATGCAGCCGGGGACGCAGCTGGATTGGCCAAGGCCTGGCCGGTGGGCTCGCCGGGCGCACCGGCGGGATCTCCGAGCAGCTGCGCGTAGCGCTCCTCCTTCTGCCCGGGGCGACGCTCAAGACGGGCCACGAGGCCACGCTCGATCAGCTGTCCAAGCGTGCCGTGCACCCCCTCCAGGGCGGCGAAGGCGTGCATGCGCTCGGTGCGCTGCTTCAGCTCCCCCGGGGTCTGGGGGCCACGCAGCATCAGCACGCACATCACCGCCTGCTCGTCCTCGCTCATCGGCAGCGCTTCGGCGAGCAGGTGGCGGAATTTGGCCGTACGACTGCCGGCGCCGCTGGTCAGGCGGGTGAAGCCGCGGCGCCCCAGACGGTGCAGGGCGTCGCGCAGAATGTCCTCGTCGTAGTTGACCACGGGGTCGCGGTTGGTCGACTGGTTGCAGGCGATCCGCAGCGCGTTGAGCGACAGGGGGTAGACGTCGGGGGTGGTGCGCTGCTTTTCGAGCAGGCACCCCAGCACGCGAATCTCGGTGGGCGTCAGGTTCATCTGCTCTAAGCGTATGACGCCCGGCGGGAATGCGCGCAGCCGGGCGGTCGGGGAGGGGCCGATACAGTCGTCTGGATGAGCGATCCACGGCGAGCCGGCGAGTGAGCTTCCACGGCGAGGGACAGCTGGGCGGGGGCGGCGGTCGGCGCGCGATGAACACGGGCCCGCGCCCGGAGGATCTCCCCTCCACGCCGGTGTCGCTGCGACGGGTGGCCAAGCTGTTCGTGCCCTATCGGCTGCGGCTCGGGGGCCTGCTGAGCTTGATCTTCCTCGCCGCGGGCCTGGGCGTGGTGAGCCCGTTCCTGCTGCGCAGCGTGCTGGACACGGCGATTCCCCACCACGACACCTCGCTGCTCACCGAGCTGGTGCTGGGGATGATCGCGCTCTCGGTGCTGGGCGGCGTGATCGGGGTGGCTCAGACGTGGATCTCGAACCTGGTGGGCCAGCGCGTGATGCACGATCTGCGCTCGGCGGTGTACGCGCACCTCCAGCGGATGTCGCTGGCGTTCTTCACGCGCACCCGCACGGGCGAGGTGCAGTCGCGCATCGCCAACGACATCGGCGGGGTGGACAACGTGGTGACCTCCACGGCCACCTCGATCGTGCAGAACGTGACCACGGTCGTGGCGGTGGTGATCGCGATGGTGCTGCTGGACTGGCGGCTGGCGGCCTTCTCGCTGTTCCTGCTGCCGTTCTTCGTGTGGCTCACCCGGCGGGTCGGGGAGGAGCGCAAGCGGATCACGAGCGTCAGGCAGGGTCGGCTCGCCGACATCTCGACGCTCGTGGAGGAGTCGCTGTCGGTGTCGGGAATCCTGTTGGGCAAGACCATGGGGCGCTCCCCGGAGCTGGTGGGACGCTTCAGCGAGGAGTCCGAGCAGCTGGCGAACCTGGAGGTTCGCGCCCGCATGGCGGGACGCTGGCGGATGGCCTCGGTGCAGATGAGCTTCGCGATCATGCCCGCCGCGGTCTACTGGTTCGCGGGCGAGAGCATCGCGGGCGGCGGACACACGATCACGATCGGCACGGTGGTCGCGTTCACGACGCTCCAGACCCGGGTGCTGTTCCCGATCCAGTCGCTGCTGTCGGTGGGACTTGAAGTGCAGACCTCGCTTGCCCTGTTCGGGCGAATCTTCGAGTACCTCGATCTGCCGGTCGACATCGTGGAGGCCCCGGACGCGCACCGCCTCGGGGAGGTGCGCGGAGATGTGCAGATCAGGGACGTCTGGTTTCGCTACAGCGAGGAGGCTCCCTGGACGCTGCGCGAGATCGAGGTCGAGATTCCCGCGGGCACGCGCACGGCGATCGTCGGTGAGACGGGCTCGGGCAAGACCACACTGGCCTATCTGGTGGCGCGCCTGTATGAGCCTCAGCGCGGGGCGGTCACGATCGACGGCACCGACATTCGCGAGGTCACGCTCTCCTCGCTGGCCGCCACGGTCGGCCTGGTCTCCCAGGAGACCTATCTCTTTCACGCCTCGATCCGGGAGAACCTGCGCTTCGCGCGTTCGGAGGCCGGCGATGAGGAGATCGAAGCGGCCGCCCGCGCGGCCCAGATCCACGAGCTGATCGCCTCGCTGCCCGACGGCTATGACACCCCGGTGGGCGAGCGCGGCTACCGTTTCTCGGGCGGTGAGAAGCAGCGCATCGCGATTGCGCGCACGGTGCTGCGCAACCCGCCGGTACTGGTGTTGGACGAGGCCACGAGCGCCCTGGACAACGAGACCGAGCGCGCGGTGCAGCTTGCGCTGGACGACCTCGCGCGGGGGCGCACCACGATCACGATCGCCCACCGCCTGTCCACGATTCGCGACGCCGACCAGATCCTGGTGCTCGACCGGGGTGCGATCGTGGAGCGCGGGACCCACGATGAGTTGGTCGAGCGCGGCGGTCGCTACGCGGAGCTGTTGCGGGGCAAGGCCGAGACCGAGGACGCCTCGACGGCGTTGGCCTGAGCGGGCCCCCTAGGCCACGGCATCGATGTTGAGTCGTACGTAGTCGACAACAACCGGCTCGCCGAGGACATCCAGCACGTCGTCGATCCACGCCTCGCGCAGGCTCGCGGGCAGCTGTTCGACGTGGGGGCCGAGCACGATCGTTGAGAGGAACTCGCGGGGGTGCTCGGGCTGCTGTGGCGCCGCCTCCAGCCAGCACTCGGCGGAGGTGAAACCGGCTTTCAAGAGCCGCGCTCGGGTCTGCTCGGGCGTCGCGTAGTTCCACGGGGCCCGCCAGTCCTCGAAGTGCTCGGCGTAGGGCTCGCGTTCGAGGATTCCCCGCGCCACCCCGCGCAACACGTCGATGTTGCCCCACCCGCCGCACTGGGCGACCAGCAGCCCGTCCGGGCGCAGGGCGGCGTGCAGGCGGGCGAAGAGGCGCTCGTGATCGGCGATCCAATGAAAGGTGGCCGTCGAGAGGATCGCGTCGACGGGCTCATCGACCTCCAGCTCCAGCAGGTCCAGCACACGGACCTCCACGCGCGAACCGAGCCGCTCACGTGCCGCAGCCACCATCGAGGGGGACCCGTCGACCCCGATCACCCGCCCGCGCGGGAGGCGCCGGAGCAGGGCTTCGGTGACGCGTCCCGAGCCACACCCGGCGTCCAGAACGGTCTCATCCCCGTTGAGCGGCAGGCGCGCGAGCACTCCCTGGGCCATCGCCACCTGGGGGCCGGAGACGCGGTCGTAGCTCGCGCCGTTCCATTCACGTATCGACATACGTGTGTACGTTATCACGTATGCGAGCTAGTACTGACCGACGCGCTCGGCCAGCTCGACCAGCAGCTTGGAGAGCTGTCCCCCCTGCCAGGCGATCGGCGAGCGCACGGGCGGCCCGCCGTCCTCGACCCTCAGCTCGGCGCCGGGGATCGCACGCGCGTAGCGCTCGGCGAGCGCCAGCGGATGCCCGGGGTCAACCTCGTCGCGACTGGCGACCACCACGGTGGGGACCGCGACGGCGCCCAGTTGGGAGAACTCCTCGAAGGGCCGCGAGCGGGGCACCGTTTCCAGCGCGTCGGCCACGGCCTCGGGATATTGATGCGCGCCCAGACGCTGGCGAATGACCTGCTCGACGGTCTCCCGCCAGGCCTCGGGCACCGAGGAGAAGTCATAGGCGGCCACGAAGCCCTCCACTCCGCGCTCGCGCAGGCCGTGCGCCAGCGGGTCTTGCCCGGCCCCCCGCAGCGGCGGGGTCGCGGCGGGGTCAAAGGCGGGTGTGATGAGTCCCAGCGCAGCCACCCGCTCGGGGTGAGCCCGCGCGAAGGCCAGCGCGGTGTGCGCACCCATCGAGGCGCCCGCCAGGATCGGCCGTGAAAGCTCCAGGGCGTCGAGCACCGCAAGCAGATCATGGGCAAGCCGTCCATAGCCGTAGGCCGCGGGGTCCGGGGCGCCGCTCGAGCGTCCGTGGCCGCGCGCGTCATAGGCGATCACGCGCAGGCCCGCGCGTTCGAGCGTGCGCGAGCCCATCACCACGTAGCGCCGTGTCGCGGTAAGGCCGTGAAGCAGCACGATCGAGCGATCGTGCAGCGCGACGTTTGCTTCCTGCGCCAGCTCTCCCGCGAGGATCACACCATCGTCGGTGCGGATGCTCAACTGCTGCTGCACCCGTGTCATCGACGGGCCGCTCTAGGCGCGGATCGCGGCGTGCTCGCCCACGAGCGCCGCGGAGCGCCGCGGCTCTTCCCACAGGAACATGTGACCCGCCCCGTCGAAGATCTCAAGCCGCGCATCGGGTATCGCATCGGCCACCACGCGCGCGTTGCCCACCGGGATCATCAGGTCGGCCGTGCCGTGCACGACGAGCGTGGGCATCCTCAGCTCCGGCAGGCGCGCCTGCGTGTCGTGCGCGACGATCGCCTGCATCTGGGCCATGATCACGGGCACCGCCACCGCTCGCTGGAGCGCCCGCGCGTGGAATGCCTCATAGGCGTCGGCATCGACGGCATAGTCCGCTGAGACGTTCACCTCCCAGGCGGTGCGCAGGGCGCGCTCGCGGTCGCCGGAACTCATGCCTTCCCCGAGTCGCCGCATCACCTCGGCGCTGGTGAGCGAGCTGCCCTCCCCGCCGCAGTAGGTGCAGCCGAGCGTGAGCGTGCGGATGCGCTCGGGGTGAGCCAGGGCCAGCTCCTGGGCGATCATGCCGCCCATCGAGATGCCCATCACGTGCGCTGAGTCGAGGCTCAGGGCCTCCATCAACCCGGCCGCATCCGCGGCGAGCTGGGCGATGCTGAAGGGCTCCTGCATCGGGCTGCTCTCGCCCACCCCCCGATGGTCGTAGACGATCGTCTCGAAGTCCTCGCGCAGCGCGTCCAGGAAGGGCTCGCCCCAGCTGAGCGCGGTGCCGCTCATGCCCATGATCAACAGCAGCGGCGGGCCCGAGCCGGACCGCTCGTAGCTGAGGTCGATCTCACCTGCGCTGACGACGGGCATCGGCCAATCCTATACGGGTAGCGCGAGCTGGCCCTCGGACTCCGGCGAGGCACCCGCGGCCGGGGCTCCGAGCGCGCCGTCGGACTTGCGCTTCACGACCACGCCCTCCGCGGGCATCAGGCCCTCCGCCGGCACCACGCCCCGCGCGGGCACGAGGCCCGCCACGCGCACCCCGAGCAGGCGCACCGGCCGCGTGGGCGCGTTCTCACGGAGCAGCTGGAGCGCGACCGCCGTCACCTGCTCCAGGTCACCAGTCGGCTCGTCCAGGCTGCGGGCGCGGGTGAGCGTCGAGAAGTCGTCGAGGCGGACCTTGATCCCGATCGTGCGCCCGCGACGCTCGTTGGCCACCAGCCCGGCGCACAGCTCCATCGCGAGCCCTTCGAGGATCGCCCGCAGCTCCAGCGGGTCGGAGATGTCCTGGTCGAAGGTCCGCTCGCGCGACTCCGAGACGACCTTGCGTGCAGCCCCGACTTCGCCGTCGTGTTCGAAACGTCCCCGGCGTCGCAGGTCGCGGCCGAGGTTGGGACCGAAGCGCTCGACGAGCAGCTGCTCGGATGCGCTACCCAGGGCGCCCAGCGAGTCGAGCCCGATCGCGGCCAGGCGCTCGGCGGTCTTCGGCCCGATGCCCGGAATCAGCCCGGGCGGCGAGCCCGCGAAGCGCTCGCAGGCCTGCTCGCGGGTCAGGACCACGAACCCGGCGGGCTTCTCGGCATCGGAGGCGACCTTGGCGACGAGCTTGTTCGGGCCGAGCCCCACCGAGCAGGTCAGCTCGACGGCCGCCCTGATCTCGGCCACCAGGCGGCGCATGGCGGCCCGCGGCGAGTAGAGCCCGGAAACGTCCAGGTAGGCCTCGTCGAGCCCCACCACCTCGACCCGCTCGACCTGGGAGCGCACGATCTCCATCATCTGCCGCGAGACCTCGCGGTAGGTCGTAAAATCGGGCCGCAGGAACACCGCCTGCGGGCACAGCCGCCGGGCCCGTGCCGCGGGCATCGCCGAACCTACCCCGTAGCGCCGCGCCTCATAACTGGCGGTCGTCACCACCGCACGCGGCCCCGTACCGGCCACCACCACCGGCTTCCCGCGCAGCTCGGGATGGCGACGCAGCTCTATCGAGACATAGAAAGCATCGGCATCGAGATGCGCAACGCTCAGCCCTGAATCTTCCGACGGAGCCATCTCCCGAATCTAGCGCCGCGTCCGGCGGGGGCAGTCTCGCCCGGCTTGGTCGTGGGCCGCGGCCGCGCGCTCCCCCGGAACTCCTCGATGCCGATCCAAGTAGGAAAGGGCTTGATCTGATCGGGTGGTAATGGCTTGGGCGCCATGTCAGTCCTGGAGCAGCTCAAGCACGCGCTCGACCGGACGCGCCAGGACCGCGCGGTCTCCCCGCGTCACGATCGGGCGCTGCACGAGCGCCGGGTGCTCCACCATGCACGCGATCAGGCGCTCGTCGCTCACGTCGGGGCCTTCCAGGCCAAGCTCTTTCACCAGTGGCTCGCGTGTGCGCAGGATCTCCCGTGGCCCGAGGTCCAGCTTCACGAGCAGCTCGCGCAGCTCGGGCTCCCCGATTCCCGTGACGTGGTACTCGACCGACTCGAAGTCCACACCCCGCTCGACCAGCAGCGCGTGCAGGTTGCGGCACGTCGTGCACGTCGGCTTTTCGTAGACCCTGAGCATCACTCGGCGGGCTAGTGGGACCGCACTGCGCGGCGGCCGGGCTGCCTGCTCATGTCGCCCCTCACGCCGCCGCCAGCAGCGAAGCCAGGCGGGCGCGCTGGTGCTTGGCTCCGCCCAGCAGCGCCGCGTCGATCTGGGCGCGCTTGTAGAGCCAGTGCACGTCCGCCTCCCAGGTGAAGCCGATGCCACCGTGGGCCTGGATCGCGCTGGCGGTCACATCTATGCCTGCGTCGGAGGCGGCGGCCTTCGCCATCGCTGCGGCCTCCCCCAGACGCTCTGGGTCCGCATCCGCCGTCCAGGCCGCGAACGCCGCCGTCGAGCGCGCCTTCTCGGTGTCGAGCAGCATCTGCGCGCAGCGGTGCGCGACCGCCTGGAAGGAGCCCACCGGCACCCCGAACTGGCGGCGGTCCTTCACGTAGGCCACCGTCATCGACAACGCGCGGTCACAGACGCCGACCAGCTCCGAGGCAATCGCCACCAGCGCGCGGTCCACGCCGGGTGAGGCGGCGCCCGCCAGGGTCTCCCCCGCTCCCGCCGGGGCGCTGACCCGTGCCGCCGAGCGCGTGGGGTCGATCGCGCCGAGCGGCGTCACTTCCACGTCGGCCCGGTTCAACACCCGAGCCTCGTCGCCTTCGAGCAGCACCAGCAGGCCCGCGTCGCCGCCGCCGACCATCAGCTCGCACACACCCCCGCCGCCCGCGCCCCCGTCGTGTCCCGGTCCACCGGCCACGCCCACCGCTCCAACCACCTCGCCGCCCGCCAGGCCCGGCAACCAGCGTTCGCACTGACCCTGCGAGCCCGAGTGCTCGATCAAGGTCGCCGCCAGCACACTCGGCAGGAACGGCACCGGGGCCACCACGCGCCCCAGCTCCTCGCAGAGAACCCCCAGCTCGACGCTCCCCAGTCCCTGTCCGCCGTAGCGCTCGGCAACCGCGATCCCCGGCCAACCCAGCCCGCACAGCTCGCGCCAGAGACCCTCGTCCGTGATACCCGACTCGGCGTGCTCGCGCACCCGCTCCGGGCGGGCACGCTCCGCGAGCAGCTCGCGTGCGGTGCGCTGGATCTCGCGCTGGTCGTCAGAGAGGCCAAAATCCATGAGCTAACAAACGCGTCCCGCGGAGCCCCGGCAGGGGCGCAGCGCATCCACACCCATTCCCGTCATCGTCCCCACCTACGCCGCCGTCTTCAGCCGCGGTAGTCCGAGCACCCGCTCGGCGACGATGTTCTTGAGCACTTCGGTGGTGCCCCCCTCGATCGTGTTGCCCCGGGCCCGCAGCAGCTCGTAGCTCCAGCTCGCGCCCGTCGTCAACGCCGCCGGCCCCACGATGTCGGCCGCCAGCTGGGTCAGGCGCTGGTTGGTGTCCGACCACAGCCACTTCACCAGCGAGCCCTCCGGGCCCGGCTGACCGTAGCGTTCGATGTCCGTCAGGCCCTTCCACGCCAGCAGCCGGATCGACTCGCAGCGCACGTGCAGCTCCGCCAGCGCGTCGGCGTACAGCGGGTTGTCGAGCAGGCCCCGCTCGCGGGCCGCCGCCATCAGATCGTCGAGCAACTGACGCAGGCGGATCTGTAGCAGGAAACCCAGCCCCGAGCGCTCGTTCATGAGCGTCGTCAGCGCCACCTTCCAGCCGTTGCCCACGCCCCCCACCACGTTCTCGTCGGGGATCCGCGCCTCCTCGATGAACAGCTCGTTGAACTCCGACTCGCCCGTGATCTGGCGCAGCGGGCGCACCTGCACCTCGGCCTGCTCCATGTCCATCAGGAAGTACGTCATGCCCTTGTGCTTCGCCGCCTCGCCGTCGGTGCGCGCCACCAGCATGCACCACTTCGAGTACTGCGCCCCGCTCGTCCACACCTTCTGGCCGCTCACGATCCACTCGTTGCCGCGCTTGACCGCCCTGGTCTTCAGCGCCGCCAGGTCCGAGCCGGCCTCGGGCTCGGAGAAGCCCTGGCACCAGATCTCCTCAGCCGACAGGATCGGCGGCAGGTGGCGCTCCTTCTGCTCCGGTGTTCCCCACACCATCAGCGTCGGCCCGCCCAGCAGCAGACCCAGCACGTTCGCCGGCAGCGGCACCCGCGCGCGACCGATCTCCTCGAAGTAGATCGCCGACTCCGTGAGCGTCGCGCCGCGGCCGCCGTACTCCGCGGGCCAACTCGGCGCCGCCCAGCCCGCGTCATAGAGCTTGCGCTGCCACGTGCGTCGCCAGGCGTAGTGCGCGTCTTCGCCCGCGTCGGTGGGCTCGGGGTCGGGCGGGTGCTCTTCAAGCCACTTACGCAGCTCGGCGCGAAACGCTGACTCCCGCTCGTTGAACGTCAGATCCAAAGCTCCTCCTCAACCGCTTCAGCTGGACCATACACAGCGCGCTGCTCCGCCGGTGCGAATCCGGCGGACCCGCACCGGAAGCTTGCGTAGAGTCCTTGGGCGTGAGCATCGACCCCGAGAGCCTCGAGATCTGCCTGCGCGTGCTCGCCGAAGCCGAGAGCCTGCCGCCCGAGCATCCCGACGCGCGTCGCCGTCCGGCGCGCCACCGCCGGCCTCTTCAAGACCGTCAAGCAGCGCCGCCGGGCCGAGCGCCGCGAGGCGATCCTCGCCAACGACGAGGCCGTCACCGCCGCCACCGCCACCGGCGCGCCCGGGCGCATCGACGACGAGACCCAGGGCCTGCCGCTGCGTCACGCGCGCCGACCGGGCGCCAGCGCCGGCACCCTCCTGCAGCCCGCGCGCCTGCTACGTCTGCAAGCAGCCGCTACACCGAGGTCGACGCCTTCTACCACCAGCTCTGCCCGCCCTGCGCCGCGCTGCAACCACGCCCGCCGCGACGCCCGCACCGACCTCACGCGGCCGCCGCGCGCTGCTCACCGGCGGCCGCGCCAAGATCGGCATGTACATCGCGCTGCGGCTGCTGCGCGACGGCGCCCACACGACGATCACGACCCGCTTCCCGCGCGACGCCGTGCGCCGCTTCGCCGCGATGCCCGACAGCGCCGACTGGCTCGACCGGCTGCGCATCGTCGGCATCGACCTGCGCGACCCCGCCCAGGTCGTCGACGCTCGCCGACGCCGTCGCCGCGCAGGGGCCGCTCGACATCCTGATCAACAACGCCGCCCAGACCGTCCGCCGCTCGCCCGAGGCCTACGCGCCGCTGGTCGCAGGCCGAGGCGGCGCCGCTGCCGCAGCGGGCCGCTGCCGGAGATCGCTGACGCTTCGGCGCGCGGCGGCAAGCCGCGCGCAGCCCGCCCTGACCGACGCCGGGCACGCGCACTGGACGCCCACTCCCGCAGGCCGCTGACCGCGCTCGCGCTGACCGCCGGCTCCGCCTCGCCCGAGCGGATCGCCGCCGAGCACCGCGATCGACGCCGGCGGCCTGCGTGCCCGACCTGCACCCCGTCAACAGCTGGATCCAGCGCGTCGACGAGGTCGACCCGCTCGAGCTGCTCGAGGTCCAGCTCTGCAACATGACCGCCCCGTTCATCCTCGTCAGCCGGCTGCGCCCGGCGCTCGCCGCCGCGGCCGCCCGGCGCACGTACATCGTCAACGTCTCCGCGATGGAGGGCCAGTTCAGCCGCGGCTACAAGGGACCCGGGCATCCGCACACCAACATGGCCAAGGCCGCGCTGAACATGCTCACCCGCACCAGCGCCGAGGAGATGCTCGAGCCGACGGCATCCTGATGACCAGCGTCGACACCGGCTGGATCACCGACGAGCGCCCGCACCCGACCAAGATGCGCCTCGCCGAGCGAGGGCTTCCACGCGCCGCTCGACCTCGTCGACGGCGCCGCCCGCGTCTATGACCCGATCGTCCGCGGCGAGGCCGGCGAGGACCTCTACGGCTGCTTCCTCAAGGACTACCGGCCCTCGCCCTGGTGAGCACGGCCCAGCACCCGCCCGTGCTCGCTGCTACGGTGTGCGCATCAGGTTGGGGCAAGAACCCAGCGCATGCAGTGCCCGCGGTCGTAGCTCTTGCTTTATGCATGCTCCACGTTCGCAGCACGCGACTACGTAGGAGGAAGCAAAGATGGCTACAGGTACCGTGAAGTGGTTCTCAGACGACAAGGGCTTTGGTTTCATCACGCCCGACGATCAGTCCAAGGATCTTTTCGCCCATCATTCGGCGATCATCGGCGAGGGCTACCGCTCACTCACCGAGGGCGCCAAGGTCTCATATGAGGCCGAGGCCGGGGACAAGGGTCCCAAGGCCGTAAACATTCAGCAGCTCTAGGACTCGCTCGCGCTTCAAGCGCGGCGATCCTCCCCGGCCCCTGCGCGTCCGCGTGCAGGGGCCGGTTTTGTTTAACCCGCCAATCCCTGGCCCTGGAGTTCTCTCGCCAGGAACGGCACCACCGCAGCCGCCAGCTCCTCGGGCGCGTCCAGCATCGGCCAGTGGCCGCTCTGCTCCAGGATCACCACCTCCGCGCGTGGAAACGTCTCACGCTGGCGCTCGGCCTGCTCCACCTTCAGGTAGGGGTCGTGACGGCCCCACACCACCAGCGCCGGACGATCCAGCGGGCGCAGCACCCCTCCTAGCCCGGCAAACGCATCGGCCGGCGTGGCGCGGTACAGGCGCAGGATCGCGCGCTGGGTGGCCGGGGTCTTGTTCGCGCGATACATCCGCTCCACCGCCGCCTCCGGCAGCGGCGTGGGCTGACCACGGCGCAGCGCCAGGCGGAAACCCGAGCGATTCGTGATCTTGAAGAACAGCTCGCCCAGCAGCGGCGTGCGCCACACCCGCGCCAGCGAGTGCCAGCGGTAGCCGATCAGCACGCCCGTGTCGATCAGCGTCACGCTCGCGAACGCATCCGGGTGCTCGGCGGCCCAGGTCAGGCCCCAACCTCCCCCGAAGTCGTGCAGGACCAGGTGCGCGCGGCGCACGCCCAGCTGCTCCAGCGCCCCCGCCAAATGGGCCGCGTAGCCCGGGACCGTGTACGTGAAGTTCTCGGGCTTGTCCGCCTCGCCGAAACCCGGCATGTCCAGCGCGATCGCCCGGCCGTGCGCGCCGACCGCGCCGACCAGTGGCGCCCAGTCGTGCACCGAGCCCGGGTTGCCGTGCACGAAGACCGCCGCCTCCTGCGCTCCCGCCGGGCCCGCTTCTAGCGTGGGCGAGCGTACGCCCGCCACCGTCACCTCACCGGCGCGTGTGTCCGCGTCATCCATCCGATCGCCCTCCCCTCGATGCTGTTCAGGAGGACCGAATCCTAGGGCAGCCGCTACCAGGCGTCGATGTTCGGGCGCTTCTTGCCCTCGCGCCGCCGCCAACCGCCCGCGCGCTCGTCGAATAGCGTCGCGATCCAGCGCCGCGAGTCCGCCGGGTCGATCACGTCGTCGATCTCGCCGTAGGCCGCCACATTGATGCCCTCGCCGTGCTCGTAGGCCGCCGCGACCGTCGCCTTGAACACCCGCTCGCGCTCCTCGGGATCCTCGATCGCCTCAAGCTCGCGGCGCATCCCCAGTCTGACCGCCCCCTCCAGCCCCATCCCGCCGAACTCCGAGGTGGGCCACCCCACGGTGAACAGCGGCGCCTTGAAGCCGCCCCCCGCCATCGCCTGCGCGCCCAGTCCGTAGCCCTTGCGCAACACGATCGTGCCCGTCGGCACCGACAGGTTCGCCCCGATCAGGAACATGCGCGCGAAGTGACGCACCGTCGCGGTCTGCTCAGCCGCCGGACCCACCATGAAGCCGGGCGTGTCGCACAGGAACAGCAGCGGCAGCTCGAAGGCGTCGCAGAGCTGCATGAAGCGCGCCGCCTTGTCCGCCCCGTCCGCGTCGATCGCCCCACCGAGGTGCGGCGGGTTGTTCGCCACCACGCCCAGCGCACGGCCGTCGACCCGCGCCAACGCCGTCACGATGCCCGCCCCGAACCCGCGCCGCAGCTCCAGCACCGAGTCCTCGTCGAACAGCGCGTCGAGCACCAGGCGCACGTCGTAGATCTGCCGTCGCCGCGGGGGCACGATCTCCCGCAGCCGCGCCTGGTCCGGCACCGTGAAGTCGGCCTTTGGCGGCCCGAAGTAGGAGAGGTAGCGCTTGGCCAGCGCCACCGCCTCGCGATCGTCCTCGGCGCGCAGGTCGACCACGCCGTTGGCGGACTGCATCGCGATCGGGCCGACCTCGGCGGGCTCGAACACGCCGAGTCCCCCGCCCTCGATCATCGCCGGGCCGCCCATGCCGATGCTCGAGTCCTCCGTGGCGATCACCACGTCACAGCAGCCCAGCAGCGCCGCGTTGCCCGCGAAACAGTTGCCCGCGGCGATCCCCACCAGCGGCACCAAGCCGCTCAGCCGGGCGAACAGGTGAAACGCGCGGCAATCCAGCCCCGCGACCATCGGCACGTCGACATCGCCCGGGCGCCCGCCGCCACCCTCGGCGAACAGCACCACCGGCAGCCGCCCGCGCTCGGCCAGCTCGAACAGCCGGTCCTTCTTGAGATGCCCGCGCATGCCCTGGGTGCCCGCCAGGACCGTGTAGTCATAGGACATCGCCACACAGCGCACCCCGTCGATCTCGCCCACGCCCGCCACAAGTCCGTCGGCGGGGGTGCGGGCGATCAGCTCCTCGCGCGGGCGACGGCGCTCCTGGGCGGCGAAGATCAGCGGGCCGTACTCCACGAAGCTGTCCGGGTCGAGCAGTTCGGCGAGGTTCTCGCGCGTGCTCCGCCGACCCTGCGCGTGGCGGCGCGCCACGGCCTCCTCGCGCGCCGCGTCCAGGCCGAGTGCGTGGCGCGCGCGGACCGCCGTCAAGTCCTCGCGGTCAGGGGCATCCTTTGGCATCGCGCCATCATTGCGCAGGAACGCCTGCGTCGGCGCTCAGCACTTGCTCAGCGTGTGCTCCAGACCTCGCCCACGTCGCCGAAACCGAGCGCGCGCTTGGTGGCTTCGGTGAGATCGAATTCGCGGCCCGCCACGTAAGGCCCGCGGTCCACGACCGGTACCCGCACCACACGATTGCCGTAGCGGAGCGTCACCATGGTGCCGCAGGGCAGTGTCTTGTTGGCCACGCCCAGCGTGGAGCTCGTCAGCGAGCCCCCGCAGGCCAGACCGCCACCGCCGCCATACCAGGACGCGCCCGCGAGCCGGTAGACGTTGAGGCGACCCAAGATCCGGTGGGTTGCGCGATCCTGCGCGTCGCCGCCAAAGCGCAGCCGTACACGCACGCTCGTGAGCTGGTGCGGGGTGTAGTGCAGGCCAAACCGGCCACGGGCCCCGGTGCGGGTCTGGGCCAACGTCAGCCAACTCTTGCCTTTGAGCATCTGCAGGGTCACAAGCCTGCCGGCGAGCACCGAACGGCTGGAATCGGCCGACAGTTTGCCTTTCACGGTCGTCGAGTGGCCGTCGAGCAGATCGAGCTCAAGGCGATGGGCGCGTAGCGTGGTGTGCAACGGCGGTATCGCCGACGCCGACGCCGGCTGCACGGGTGCCACGATGGTCATGATTCCGACAGGAGCCAGCGGCGCAGCATGCTGCGCGGGCGGCGGCGGGACATACATTGGGTACTACCTCCTTGTGTCTCCGCCTACGGGGTTAGCTGTCGGGCTCACGCAACCGCCGGCCGTGCGCACCAATGCGTCAAGCGCGCACGACTAGCGGGGCGTTACGGACGCAGCAGCATCCGATTCGCCCCATCCGGAGCACTCGTGGAGCGCTCCGGCAGTGGGTCCCCCGTTCGTCTCCATCCAGAAGACGACTCGGCAGGGTCGAACAATTGGCCAGAGGCTATTGACTTTTCCGGGGAGTCGTGTGACGGATGACACACTTCAACAGTCGGCGTTTGCTAATCACAGGACGGCCGATTTGTCGGAAATGCCTGGTAATCGCCGCTTTTTTGGTGCCCGCGAGGGTTATCATTGAGGTGTCTGGCTGGCCGTCCAGCTGGGATCGCGCGTTTCCGACGTCGGTTTTCGACAATCCGGGGCGGTTTTCTGAAAGCTTGTCCCCCAGTCGTTGACTGTGGGGCTCCCAACCGCGAGAATCGGCCCATGGCCAACCCCGATCGCCTCTCGGCTCTCGACGCCACCTTCCTGCACCTGGAGGACGACTCGACCGCGCACATGCACGTCGCCTCGGTGATGGTCTTCGAGGGCAAGGCCCCCACGCCCGCCGAGCTGGTCGAGCACGTCATGAGTCGTCTGCACCTCGTGCCGCGCTACCGCCAGCGACTCGCCTACGTGCCCCTCAGCCAGGGCCGGCCCGTCTGGACGGACGATCCCCACTTCAACCACCGCTACCACATCCGTCACACCGCGCTGCCCAAGCCCGGCGACGACGAGGCGCTCAAGGCCCTTGCCGGGCGACTGTTCTCCCAGCGCCTGGATCGCTCCAAGCCACTCTGGGAGATCTGGCTCGTGCAGGCCATGTCCGGCGGGCGCTTCGCGCTGGTCGCCAAGACCCATCACGCGCTCGTGGACGGCATCTCGGGCGTGGACATCACGACAGTCCTCTTCGACACCTCCCCCGAACCGGTGCCGCCGCCACGCCCGCGCGAGCCCTGGACCCCGCGGCCCCTGCCCGGCGCGGCGAAGCTGCTGGGCGAGGCGCTGCTGGAGCGCTCGACCGTACCCGCCGAGATGGGACGCGGCACCCGCGCGATCCTGCGTGCCCCGCGGCGCGCCCTCACCCAGGTACGCGACGCGATCGCGAACGTCAGCGCCACGACACTTGCCGGGATCAGCGCCCCCGCGCCCCCGAGCCCCTTCAACGTCGACATCGGACCTCACCGGCGCTACACCTGGGTGGACGCCGACCTCGCCCAGTTCAAGGCCATCAAGGACTCGCTCGGCGGCACCCTCAACGACGTCGTGCTCGCCTCCGTGGCGCTCGCGCTCGGTCGCTACCTGCGCGCCCAGGGCCACGACACCGAGGGACTCGTGCTCAAGGCGATGGTGCCCGTCTCGGTTCGCGCCGAAGCCCAGCGCGGGGCCCTCGGCAACCAGGTGGCCGCGATGTGGGCGCCGCTGCCCGTCGGCGTCGAGCAGCCCGCACTGTGCCTCGCCGAAATCCAAGCGGCGATGGAGGATCTCAAGGAGTCCGGGCAGGCCGTGGGCGCACAGGTGCTCACCAACCTCGCGGGCTTCGCCCCGCCCACGATCCTCAGCCAGGCCGCGCGCCTTCAGGCCCGCCAGCGCTTCTTCAACCTCGTGGTCACCAACGTGCCGGGACCCCAGTTCCCGCTCTACCTACTTGGGCGACGGCTGCAGGCGCTCTACCCGGTCGTGCCGCTGGCCCGCCGCCAGGCGCTCGGGATCGCCGTCATGAGCTACGACGGTGGGCTGGGATTCGGCCTGCTGGCCGACTACGACGCACTGCCCGAGCTGGAGCGGATCGCACGCGAGCTGGAGAGCGCCATCGACTCGCTGGCGCGCGCCGCGGGCCTGCGTGCCCGTCGTCCGCGGCCGCCCGGCAAGACCGGCCGGGCCCGCGCGGCCAAAACGGCCGCCACCACCTGAGCGTGCGCCTGGCCCTGTGCCAGATGAACGCCACCGTTGGCGACATCCCCGGCAACGCCGGGCGCATTCGCGACGGCATCGACGCCGCCCGCCGGGCGGGCGCCGAGCTTGTGCTCTTCCCCGAGCTGGCGCTCACCGGCTACCCCCCCGAGGATCTCCTGCTGCGCGAGCACTTCCTTGAAGACGCCCGTCGCGCTCTGGGAGAGCTGGCCGCCGACGCCACGGAGATCGTGGCGATCGTGGGGTTCCCCGAGCGCGCTCAGCACGTCTACAACGCCGCCGCCGTGCTCGCCGGTGGCGTGGTGCACGCCACCTACCACAAGGTGTTGCTGCCCAACTACGGGGTCTTCGACGAGCAGCGCTACTTCCAGCCCGGCGAGCGCGGCGCCGTGATCGACATCGGCGAGCAGCGACTGGGGCTGACCGTCTGCGAGGACATCTGGCGCACCGGCCCCCCGACCTCCGATGAGGCGCTCGCGGGCGCCACCCTGATCGCGAACATCTCGGCCTCCCCCTACCACGCCGGCAAGGGCGCCGAGCGCGAGCACATGTTCGCCCAGCGCGCCCGCGAGCACCTGGCGTGCGTGGCCTTCTGCGCCCAGGTGGGCGGTCAGGACGAACTCGTCTTCGACGGGCACTCCTTCGTCGTCGATCACACCGGCCGCGTGATCGCCCGCGCCGCCCAGTTCGTGGAGGATCTCCTGATCTGCGACGTCGATCTCGACGCCACCGCCGCCGCGCGGTTGCAAGCCGGCACGCCGCCGCCCAGCGGTCCCCGCCTCCACCACGGCGTGAACGTGCTCCCCGCGTTGCCCGCCGCGCAACGCAGCGCCGGGGCTCGGGAAAGTCTCACGTACAGGAGCCCCGGGAGCGGGAGCCCCGCGAGGGAGAACCCCACAGGGGAGCAACCTGTCCCGCGCGCGATGATCGCCCCGCGCGAGGCCGAGGTGTATGCCGCGCTGACGCTGGGCCTGCACGACTACGTTGAGAAGAACGGCTTCGCGCGCGTGGTGCTGGGCCTCTCCGGCGGGATCGACTCGGCGCTCGTCTGCGCGCTCGCCGCCGACGCGCTCGGGCCCGAGCGGGTCAGTGCCGTGGTGATGCCCTCGCCCTACTCCTCGCGGGAGACCCAGGCCGACGCTCGCAGCCTGGCCGCCAATCTCGGGGTGCGCGCCCACGAGCTTACGATCGCGCCCCTGATGGACGCCTACGACGAGGCGCTGCGCGAGGAGTTCACGGGCTTGGAGGACGACCTCACCGAGGAGAACCTCCAGGCGCGAATCCGCGGGAACCTGCTGATGGCGCTCTCCAACAAGTTTGGCTGGCTCGTGCTGACCACGGGCAACAAGTCCGAGATGTCGGTCGGCTACTCGACCCTCTACGGCGACCTCGCCGGTGGCCTGGCGGTCATCAAGGACGTGCCCAAGACCCTGGTCTACCCGCTCGTCGCCTGGCGCAACTCGGGGGACGGAGCAGGCGAGGGTCGCGCCCCCGCGCCGATCCCGGCCTCGATCGTCGAGCGCGCCCCCTCAGCCGAGCTGCGCCACGGCCAGCGCGACGAGGACTCCCTGCCCCCCTATCCGGTGCTCGATCGCATCATCCAAGCCTACGTCGAGAACGACCACAGCCGCGAGCAGATGCTGGCCGACGGCTTGCCCCCGCAGGACGTGGAGCGCACCATCCGGCTGGTCGACCTGGCCGAGTACAAGCGCCGCCAGGCGCCCCCCGGGATCAAGGTCACCACGCGGGCCTTCGGGCGCGACCGGCGGATGCCCATCACCAACCGCTACCGCGGTTAGAACTGTGCCCGTCCACTTGCGTCGGATCCTGACTGTCGGCCTCGCCGGCCTCTGCGCGCTCAGCGTCCTGGGCTGCGGCGACACGGTGCAGGATCAGCCCGTCGCCTCCAGCCTGCTCGAGCGCCTCGTGATGGTGCAACGCAACCCCGTGTACTGGCTGGGCGGGAGCTTCCAAGGCCTCCAGCTCAGCGATGTCAGCGCCGACCCCGGTGGGGCCTTCACGATCCAGTACGGGGACTGCACCGAGGGCGGGCAGAACACCTGCGTCCATCCACTCTCGGTCGTGACCTCGCCCGACAACAGCTTTCGCCCCGGCGGCGAGACCGTGAGCCGGGCGGGCTCGGTGCGCGGAGTCTCCGCGGCCGGCTCGGCGGCCGGACGCACGATCGAGATAGCCACCGGCGGGGTGATCGTCGAGGTGCGCGCCGGTCGGCCCCGGCTTGCCCGCGAAGCAGCGGAGACGATGGTGCCGATCAATCGGGTCGGAACGCCCGCGGCCCCGCTGCCCGCCGCTCTTGGCGACACCGGCTTCGCGCAGAAAGCACTGCCCTCGCAGAAGCCGCCCGTGGTGCAGGTCCCGCGTCCGCTCGGCGCGGGGTCAGGAGCGCGGTAGTAGCTCGCGCACGGCGATCGTCATGCGCGTGAGGGCGCAGAGGCGCTGCCGATCGTCGGTGAACCGCACGTCCCACACCCACGTGGTGCGGCCCTTGTGCACACGCGTGGCGTGCGCGTGAACCGTTCCCTCGGTGATCGGCCTCAGGAAGCTCGTGTTGTTCGCGAGGCCCATCGCCACCGAACCCTCCTCCAACACGCTCATGCCCGTCGCCAGCGAAGTCATGGCCTCGGCGATCGAGGCGTAGACACCGCCGTGGACGAGACCCGCGGGCTGCTTCAGCTCGTCGCGCACCCGCAGCTGTGCGCGTACCTCCGAGTCGCTCGTCTCCACCAGTTCCAGTCCGTACAGGCGGTCGAATCCGGCCAGCACCTGGTTGATCTGCTCAGCGCTGGGGATAGCCATCTCCTCGGGACGATAGCCTAGGGCCCCGGCTTCGCGCCGATCGGCCCGCCGGGTGCGGCGCCGACCACGCGGCCGACACCAATCATCGATGAGCCGACTGGAAGATCTACCCCCCGACCTGCGCGCGGTGCTCTCGCTGCTGCTGCGCCAGCGCAAGGGCTATGACGAGGTCGCCGGGCTGCTGCGCATCCAGGATCGCGCCGTCCGCGACCGCGCCCACGCCGCGCTGGCCATGATCGCCCCGCGCCAGGCGCGCGAGCTGACCGTCGAGCAGCGCACACGGATCGGCGACTACCTGCTCGGGCAGCTGGGTGTTCCCGAGCGCGCACGGGCCGCCGATGAGCTTGCCGGCTCCGCCGCCGCACGCGACTGGGCACAGGCGCTCTCCGCGGAGCTGGCGCCGCTGGCTGCCGACCCGCTGCCCGAGATCCCCCGGGAGGAGCGTCAGGCCGCCCCGCATCGTCCCCCGGTCGGATCAAGGCGCGGGGGAGCGCTGCTGCTGGGAGCAATCGCCGTGGTGGCGATCGTCGCGATCATCGTGATCACCGGCACCGGTTCGGGCGGCGGCGGGCCTTCGGCCAAGACGACGAGCAGCGCCCAGACCTCCACGACCACCGGCTCCACATCCTCGGGCGCGGGCGCCCCGAAGGAGGAAGGTCAGAGCACGCTCAGCTCACCCGACCCGGCCAGCAAGGCCAAGGGCAACATCCTGGTCCTCTCCGAGTCCGGCAAGCGCGCCTTCTACCTCCAGGTCACGGGCCTCGCGGCCGCCCCCAGCGGGTCGCTGTACGCGGTCTGGCTGACCGGCACCGGCGTCAAGGCCCAGGCGGTCGGCGTACTGCCCGCCCCCACCGCCAGCGGGCAGATCGAAGGCGGCGCGCTGCTGCCGACGGACGCCGCCAAGTACCACCGCGTGCTCGTCACCCGCGAGACCGACCAGCACCCCAGTCACCCCGGGCCGACGGTCCTCGCCGGGGCGCTCACGCTGAGTTCCGGGCGTTAGCTGAGCAGCTTGCCCGGGTTCATAATCCCGGCGGGGTCCAACTCCTGCTTGACAGCTCGCAGCACGTCGAGCCCACGGTCGCCGATCTCCCGCGCCATCCACGGCGCATGGTCGCGCCCGACCGCGTGATGGTGCGTGATGGTCCCGCCGCCGTCGAGGATCGCGTCACACGCGGCACGCTTGACGGTCTGCCACTGCTCGATCTCGGCGCCCTCGCGCTGGCGTGCCAGGAAAGTGAAGTACAGCGAGGCACCGGTCTCGTAGATGTGCGAGACGTGACACATCACCAGCCCCGGCGTCCCCTGCGCGCTCAGCGACTCGCCGATCGCGCGCGCGACATCATCGTGCAGGCGCCGCAGGCTCGACCACTGCGTCGCGGTCTCCAGCGTCTCGACCATCACGCCCTGCGTGAGCAGATCGTCGCGCAGGTAGGGCGCCGCGAAGCGCCCGGCCGCCCAGGCCCTGCCGGGTGACTCGCCGACACCCAGCCCACCGTTGCGGCGCACCAGCGCGAGCGCGCGCTCGCGGCGTCCCTGCACCTCGGCCTGCGTGCCCTCGAAGCCCAGGATCGCCAGGCACCCCGCACCGTAGCCCCGCGCCCCCAGGTAGAGACGTCCCAGCCTGCC
Organism: uncultured Solirubrobacterales bacterium; assembly: GCA_963813115.1. Classification (GTDB taxonomy): domain Bacteria; phylum Actinomycetota; class Thermoleophilia; order Solirubrobacterales; family Solirubrobacteraceae; genus Palsa-744. The sequence goes on along the minus strand of CAWEXS010000001.1, from coordinate 713,698 downwards.
CTTGACGCCACCGCTGCCGGCCAGCGCAAGCGAGAGGCGGGTCTCCGACTCGTCTGACAGGCGGGCCACACTCGGCGCGGCATCCTCCTGAGCCAGCGCCCGCAAGGCCTGCACGCCACCGGCGAAGTCCTCGAAGAACACGCCCTCGTAGAGCTTGCGCTCCGGTGCCGGTGCGACCCGCAGGTCAAGGCCCGTGATCACGCCCAGCGTTCCCTCGGAGCCCACCAGCAGCTGGCGCATGCTCGGACCCGCCGCCGTGGCGGGCAGCGCCGGCAGCACGATCTCCCCGGCGGGCGCCGCCAGCGACAGGCCGAGGACCATCTCCTCAAAGCGGCCATAGCCCGTGGACGCCTGTCCGGCGGAGCGCGTCGCGGCACACCCCCCCAGCGAGACGTGCTCGAAGGACTGGGGGAAATGTCCGAGTGTCAGACCCTGCTCGCCCAGCCGGCGCTCGAGCGCCGGTGCGCGCATGCCGGCCCCCACGCTCACCGTCAGCGACTCGCGGTCAATCGCCACCGGGCCGTCCAGGCGACACATGTCGAGCGCGATCACCGCCGCGTGCCGACCGCGCTCCGGAGCCACGCCACCAACCACGCTGGTGCCCCCGCCGAACGGCACCACCGCCAGCGACTCGCGCCCGCACAGCTCCAGGACCGCCCGCACCTGATCGTGATCGGCGGGGCAGACCACAGCATCCGGGGCGCCCTGCGGGGTGCCGGTGCGCAGACGCACCAGGTCCGGGTAGCCCTTGCCCGCGGCGTGCAAGACACGCTCGCCGTGGTCGTCGCGGGCCGCCTCGGCACCCACGATCGCGCGCAGCGCGCTCAGCGCCGCGGCCGACAGCCGTGAGGGCTCCAGCTGCACGTGTTCGAGGGCCACCGGCGGACGCGGGCGCGGGGCCGTCCCGACCTCCTCGCGCAGGAAGCCCAGCGCATGCGACGGCAGGGCCGGGGGCGCAGCGGGGTTGCCCCACCCCCACCAGCGCATCGGGGGCGTCTCAGCCAACGATCCGCTCCAGACCGTCAAGCGCCTCATCCAGGGTCGCCCCGGCGGCGCGACGGACCATGTAGCTGCCAAAGCCGACCGAAGTGCCCCGGTAGCGTGAGGAGAACCCGTTCAACGACTGGATCAGCTCGATCGTGACCGTGGTGCCCTCGCCGGCCTCCTCCAGGCGCACCGCGGTCTGCGCTGAGGACAGCAGGCCCGCGAACGGGGTGCCCTCAAGCTGCTGGGCCCAGCGCAGCACCCCTGCGTGCTCGTCGCGCTCGACCAGCTCGAAGTCGGCGCGCACCGTACGCCCCTTGGCGGTCTTGAGCACCTCGGTGAAGGCATCCTCGGTGACGTCCTCCACGCGGGTCACCCGCGGCCACCAGCGCGGCAAGTGATGCGGGTCGCTGATCAACTCCCACAGCTGCGTCGTGGGTACCGAGATCGTGCGGCTGCGTCGCGCGGAGGGCACCGCCAGAGCTTAGGGCCTGTACTCAACTAGCGATCTTGCGTAAGTCGCGCACCAACAGCAGATGGCGCAGGTGACTCGTGACGGCGGCCAGGTTCTCCAGCGCGTCAAGCGCCTCCTTGCGTCGCTCGGGGTTGCGCGAGCGCAGCGCCGGGGCGAGGATTTGCTGGAGCAGGTTGGCCTCGCGATCGGCCGAGGAGCGAAACACGCGCAGGTTGCGCCCCCCCACCCCGTAGCGCGCCAGCTCGGCCACGGCCCGCACGATCTCACGCTCGGTCTCGTCGAAGTACCTGACCCCGCTGCGCATCTCGCCCTTGACCACCCCGAACTCTTCCAGCTCGGAGATCAGCTTGGTGTCGGCTTTGGTCTCCTCCAGCACGTCCTGGAGCGAGTACTGCGCGGTGCCCGACTCGCGTACGTTCACGCTGGCCCGCCACGCTCTGGCGCCGTCGCGGATCGAGCCGCTTGGCACCGATGGCTCGTCGGCGCGCCCGGCCGCCAGCTCTTGGCGAATGACCCGCAGCGGCAGAAACTCGTCGCGCTGCATCCTCAGGATCGACCGCAGACGGGTTACGTCACCCTGGGTGTAGAGGCGATAGCCCCCCGGGGTGCGCCGCGGCGTGAGCAGCTTTTGGTCCTCCAGATAGCGGATCTTGGAGATCGAGATGTCCGGGAATTCCTGAGCAAGCGCCTTGACCACGGCGCCGATCGTGATCGACTTCTGCCGCGGCGCCTCCGCCCCGTCCACCGCTGCGGCGGTCGCGTCCAGATCGAGCTGGGGAGCCTGCCCGTCGATGTCCGAGTCGAGCCGGGCCATCAGCGGGCGTGGAAGGTGAGCTTGTACTTGCCGATCTGCACCTCGTCACCCTCCTCCAGGCGGTGCGAGTCGATGCGCGAGCGGTTGACGTAGGTGCCGTTGAGCGAGCCGCAGTCATCGAGGTACCACTGATCGCCGCGGCGGATCAGGACGGCGTGATCGCGCGAGACCGTAACGTCGTCCAGGAAGACCTCCGCGTCGGGGCGGCGGCCGATGCTCATGCGCTCGCCGGCCGATCCCCCATCGGCGATCGGAAAACTCTCACCGACCCGTCCGCCACCCGCGCGGATGACCAGCGCGGGCCCGTGTGCGGTCACCTCATCCAGCTCGACCGGGACCAGCTCGCCCTCCTCGTCAATCCTGTACGTGGCCGTGACCGGCTCCCCGGAGCCTTCAGGGCGAGCGAGCAGCGCACCGCAGCGCTGGCAGTAGTTGGCGCCCTCGGTGTTGACGAAACCACACTCGGTGCAGTGCACAGCCATCGTCCGCAGCCCTGTGTCAGGCGTCGTCGCTCGAAGTGCCCGTGTGACGCCGGGCGAGGATCTCGGTGAGGTGCTCCACGTCGGCGCCCGTGATCACATCGCCACCGCCGTCGTGCTTCTTGCGCAGACGATTGACCAGCTCGGCGCGCAGAATGTCGATCTTGCCGTGCAGGATGCGCCGCCGGTAGGAGATGTCAACCTCCTCGTCACTCAGCTGCTTGATGAGGTCTTTTAGCTCGATGTCCGTCAGCGAGCCGAGGTCGGGAAACGTGTCCATGGGCGGGCGATCTCCTGTTGCGGGCTTTCGCCGATGAGCTGCTCGGCGCTGAACGACGTTGGACGTGCAGGTGCCAGAGTATAGACCCTAACGTAAAGCTGAGCCTGAGACTACCGGCGGCTACTGACGGCGTTCGCGCAGCTGCCGGGCACCCGAGCGCACGTAGAGCGCGGTCGCCCACAGCACCAGCACGAGGCCCACATAGAGCAGCACCTCGGCGAACGTTCGCAACTCGACCATCGCGAAGAAGAACGAGCCCAGCACCGGTGCCACCGAGAGCCGCCCGGGCCAGTTGATCCGCAGGTCGACGCCGCGCCGCAGGCCGTAGCGACCGAGTAGGAGCATCGCCAGCTCACGCGCCACGAGCACCGCGATCGCCCAGCGCGGCAGCAGTTGCTCGTGCCAGCAGACCACGACTCCCGAGATCACCAGCAGACGGTCGGTCACGGGGTCCATCAGCGCACCCAGACGGCTGTACTGCCGGGTCACGCGCGCCGCGATGCCATCGGCGTAGTCCCCCCAGCCGATCACCGCGTAGAGCGTGGCGGCGAGTGCGCTCACGCCGTCGTGGCCGGAGAGGGCCACGACGAGGAACACCGGGATCAGCGCCAGGCGCACGAAGCCGATGCCGTTCGGGATCGTCCACGGTCGCAGCGGGCTCCCGGCCAATGTCTCCGGCGGCGGTGGGCCGGAGCGGTCCAATCCAAACAGGCGTCGCGCCGTCAGGCGTCCCCGCTCGCCGCGGATGGACGCGGGGGGCTTGCTTACGGGAGGCCCTGCCACAGCCCGTCCACCGCCTGCAACAACTCGGCGTCCCCTCCCGCGAGCGGCAGCCCGGGTGCGCTCTCGCGCCCGCGGCGTATCTGCACCTCGATCTCGCCGGACTCCACGGCGCGCTTGCCGACGGTCAGCCGCAGCGGGCAGCCCAGCAGCTCGGCGTCCGCGAACTTCTCGCCCGGCCCGGCGTCGCGATCGTCATAAATGACCTCCACCCCACCCGCGCGCAAACGCTCGTACAACGTCTCGGCGGCCGCCCGCTCAGGCGTGTCGGGCTTGCCGATGCCCACCAGGTGCACGGCGAACGGTGCCAACGCCTTCGGCCAGCTGATGCCGTGCTCGTCGGCGAACTGCTCGACCGCGGCCGCGACGATCCGCGCCGGCCCGAGCCCATAGCAGCCCATCCAGATCGGCTGTTCGTGTCCGTTCTCATCGAGATAACTGGCGCCGAGCGCCTCCGAGTAGCGGGTGCCGAGCTTGAAGATGTTTCCAATCTCGATCGCCGACTCCAGCTTCAGCTCCTGCTCGCCGAGGAAGTAACCGTCTCCAACCGCGCGCAGGTCGGGGTGCTTCAGAGCGACCTCGATGTTGGCGGCATAGCCGGGCGCGAGCGCGACCGTGTCCTCCCCCGCGGGACAGGGCGCCATGTACTCGTGCGCACCCAGACCGCCCATCATGCCCACGTCGGACTCGACGCGATACCAGCGCAGGCCGGTGCGATCCATGATGCGGTCATAGGCGTCCACGTGCAGCTGGTAGCGCTCCTCCAACCCCGCCTGGTCGCGGTCGAAGGAATAGGAGTCCTTCATCACGAACTCGCGCGTGCGCAGCACCCCGGCGCGCGGGCGCGGCTCGTCGCGCTCCTTGACCTGGAAGTGGTAGAGGATCTTCGGCAGGTCTCGCCAGGAGCGCACGGTCTGGGCGACGTGGAAGGTGACGGCCTCCTCGTGGGTCATCGCGAGCACCAGCTCCGAACCTTTGCGGTCGGAGAGCTTGAACAGCTCCTCGATCTCATAGCGCCCGGTCTTGCGCCACGGCTCGGCGGGCTGGAGCAACGGCATCAGCATCTCCTGTGCGCCGATCGCGTCCAGCTCCTCGCGGATCAGCGCGACCACGCGCTGGTGCACACGCCAGCCCGCGGGTAGCCACGTCCACATGCCCGCGCCCATCTGGCGTACGAGCCCCGCGCGCACCATCAACTTGTGCGAGATCGCCTCGGCATCGGCAGGCGCCTGCTTCTCGGTGGGCAGCAGATAGCTGGAAAGGCGGGTCATGGGAGTGCAGAGCCTAGTGGTAGCTCTGATAGAACAGCGCTACCGCCGAAACTTCGAACGAAACCGATCAAGGAGCCTCTCCGATGGCCTACACAGTTCCGCCACTTCCCTACGCCTACGACGCGCTTGAGCCGCACATCGACAAGGCCACGATGGAGTTCCATCACGACAAGCACCACCAGGCCTACGTGGACAAGGCCAATGCGGCCCTCGAGGGCACGCCGCTCGCGGACAAGACAATTGAGGAGATCCTCAAGGATCTCTCCCAGGTGCCCGACGACAAGCGCGGCGCGGTGCGCAACAACGGTGGCGGTCACTACAACCACTCGCTCTTCTGGGAGAGCCTCTCACCCGACGGTGGCGGCGAGCCCAACGGTGCGCTCGCCGACGCGATCAACGCGGCCTTCGGCTCCTTCGCGGACTTCAAGACCAAGGTCAAGGACACCGGCATCGGCCAGTTCGGCTCGGGCTGGTCGTGGCTCGTGCACGACGGCTCCGGCCTGGCTGTGCTCGGCAGCGCCAACCAGGACAACCCGATCTCGCACGGCAAGACCCCGCTCTTGGGCGTCGACGTGTGGGAGCACGCCTACTACCTGAAGTACCAGAACCGCCGCCCGGACTACATCGAGGCGTGGTGGAACGTCGTCAACTGGGCCAAGGTCGCCGAGCGCTTCGCGGCAGCCGGCTAAACAGGACGTTTCGCAGACGGTTTTGAAACACGGGCGGGTCGACAATCGTCGGCCCGCCGTTCCCTCAAGCTCGTTACCTCAGCTACGACTGAAACGCCTGCCGGCCACGGGCGACTCGGATTCATCCAATGCAGCGGTGGGCGTGAGCATCGCCTCCAACACCGCGCCGGCCTGATCGTCGTTCTCGGCAGCGGCGGCCTCAAGCGCGGCCATGCGCTCGGGGGTCATCTGCGTGTCGTCCTCGTTGGCAGCCAGCCACGCGCGCGCCTCGGCGGCCGCGGTCTCGTCGCGCTGAATCGTCTTGCCCGCCGCGTAGTAGCGGTCGATCTCCTTGAACAGCTCGTCGACCAGCTGGTCGGTGGGGACCTTCTTCAGAGGCTCGCCCTTGGAGTAGATCATGCCCATGTCCTTGGCCCCGGTGATCCCGAAGTCGGCGTGGCGGGCCTCGCCGATGCCGTTCACGGCGCAGCCGAGCACGGAGACCTCGATCGGGTCCTCGTAGGCTTCCAGGCGCTGCTCGACTTCGGCGACCACGGTGTCCATGTCGAACTGGAGGCGCCCGCAGGTGGGACAGGCGATCAGGACCGGGCCGCGCTCGCGCAGCTTCAGCGCCTTCAGGATCTCCCAGGCGACCTTGACCTCCTCCTCGGCGTGGAACGTCGAGAGCGAGATTCGAATCGTGTCGCCGATGCCGTCGGCCAGCAGCGTGCCGAGCCCCACGGCGGACTTCAGCGAACCCGACCACTTGGTGCCGGCCTCGGTGACGCCGAGGTGCAGAGGGTAAGGGATGCGCTCTGCCAGCAGGCGATTGGACGCGATCGTGTTCGGCACGGAGGTGGACTTCATCGAGACCTTGAAGTTCTCGAAATCCAGTCGCTCCATCAGCGCCACCGTCTCGATTGCGGCGGTCACGAGCGCCTCGACCGGGTTGTCGTACTCAAGGTCGCGCAAATGTTTGGGCAGCGAACCCGAGTTGACCCCCACGCGCAGCGGCGTGCCGTACTGCTTGGCCAGCGCGATCACCTCGGCCACCTTCTCCGGCCCGCCGATGTTGCCGGGGTTCAGCCGCACGCAGTGCGCCCCCGCCGCAATCGCCTTCAGCGCAAGGGTGTGGTTGAAGTGGATGTCCGCGATGATCGGGATCGGCGACTGCGCGACGATGCTCTTCAGCGCCTCGACGTCCTGCTCGCGAGGCACCGCCACGCGCACGATGTCCGCGCCCGCCTCGGCCACGGAGCGAATCTGGTCCATCGTGGCCGTCAGGTTCGCCGTCTCGGTCTTGGTCATCGTCTGCACCGCGACCGGCGCACCACCACCGATCGGCACCGCGCCAACCTGAATCTGTCGTTTGGACGCCATCCGGGGATTGTAGGCGAGGAGCCCTACGCGCCCCGTATGAGAGCAAGCGCATCGGCGAGCCGTAGAACGGCCGGATTCTGGTCACGCAGATCGTAGAGGTGGCCAAAGTGGGCCGAATCGCCGGTTACAAGGGCGTCGGCGTGACTTACCAGCGCGGCAGCAAGGATCGGCGCGTCGCCCGCCGGCAGCCCATGGCACACACTCGCCCACTCGACCAGCTCCGCGGGAGCCTCGGCGACCGTCTCGATCGCCAAAAGCACTCTCTCCAGGTCGGCCATCGCAGTCGGACGCTTGCGCAACAAATTCCTGCGCGCCTCCTCAATGCCGTGTGGACTGGCCAGGAGCTGAACGTGGCCCGCGGCAGCGAGTTGGATCAAGGCAGCGGCTCGCCCATCGGGACTCCAGCAGGCGGCGAACACGATGTTGGCGTCAAGCAGCAGCCGCATCCAGCCTCGCCTTGACCCAACGGATCTCAGCGGGCGTCATCGTGTCGGCGTCCATGAATTCAGCGATGCGCTCATCGCTGTATGTCTCAACCGGGTAGATGCCCACAGGACGCAAGATGATGCCGCCGTCTTGGGACGTTTCGGCAGAGAGATGAACCGAACCCTCGATACCCAGCTCACGCAGGAGAGCACGGGGCAGCGCAACCTGTCCGCTTTTTCCCAGTTTCACAATATCCATATTTTCATGATAACAAGCAATTCAAGGGAGTTCGGCGAGGCCGCCATCACACTGCGACCTATGGCGCGTAACCTCCGCCACGTCTATGCCCTCCGACTCCCCCGAGGTCTACGGGACCGCGCGCGGTCTGATCGCGCGGCTCGCGTCACCCCTGGCCGCACGTGCGCGCGCACGCCGGCACGAGCGGTTCTTCGCGCTCACCTGCCTTCAGCCCGGCGCGCGCATCCTCGACCTCGGGTGCGGCGCACTCGGCTTGCGCGCACTGGAGCCCGATCTGGACATCACGGGCGTGGACCTGGTGGAGCGACCGGACTACCCCGGCCCGTTCGTGCGGGCCGACGCCACACGGCGGCTGCCGTTCGCCGACGATGAATTCGATCTGGTGTATTCGAGCAGCGTCATCGAGCACATCGCACCGAGGGACCGCGAAACGTTCGCGGCCGAGCTGCGGCGGGTGGGACGCGGGTGGTTCGTGCAGACCCCCGCCTGGTCCTTTCCGATCGAGCCCCACGCGCTGCTGCCCGCCGCCCATTGGCTCCCGGTGACGCTACGGCGTCCCTACTGGAGACTGGGTGTGGCGGGTGAGTGGGAGGAGATCTCGCTGCTGCGCCGCACAGAGATGGAGCGACTGTTCGGGCCCGCGCTCGCCGAGCGGGCAGGCCCGCTGGTCAAGAGCTGGGTGTCCGTCAAACCGCCCGCCTGAACCCCAAGGGCTCGCCTGAACCGACACGCTCGCCGAACAGACAGGGGCTCGCTGGTCCGACAGGCTCGCCGAAACGAGAGGCCCGCGGCGGGTTGCTTCAGGCGTACATGGCCTCGATCTGCGGGGCGTACTTCTCGGCGATCGGCTTGCGCTTGAGCTTCATCGTGGGCGTCAGCTCATCGCCCCCCGGCAGCCAGTCGCCGCCGAGCAGGGTGAACTTCTTGATCTGCTCGACCCGTGCCAGCTTGGCGTTGGCGAGGTCGACCGCGGACTGGATCGCGGCGAGCAGCTTGGGCTCCGCGGCCAGGCTCTCCAGGTCGGTACCCTCAAACCCGTTCTGGGCGGCCCACAGCGGCGCGAAGTCGGCGTCGAGCACGATCAGGGCCGTGTTGTAGGAACGCGCGTCGCCGATCGCGACGGCCTGCCCGATCAGGGGCGAGGCGGTCTTGACGGTGGCCTCGATGTTGGCGGGCGACATGTTCTTGCCCGCCGCATTGATGATCAGCTCCTTCTTGCGATCCACGATCTTGAGGTAGCCCTCGTCGTCGATCTGACCGATGTCGCCGGTGTGCAGCCAACCGTCGGGGTCGATCACCTCGGCGGTCTTCTCGGGTGCGCCACGGTAGCCCAGCATGATCACCTCGCCCCTGATCAACACCTCGCCGTCCTCGGCCAGGCTGATCTCGATGCCCGGGGCGGGTGGCCCGACGGTGCCGATCTTGATCTTGCCCGGCGGGTTCACGCAGCCGGCGCCGCAGGTCTCTGACATCCCCCACAGCTCCGAGAGCGGTATGCCGATCGCGTGGAAGAACTCCAAGACCTCCACCGGCGTCGGCGCCGCACCGACGTTGACCGCCTGCACCTGGTCGAAGCCCAACATCTGGCGCAGCCCCGCGAAGACCTGCACGTCGGCCTGCGCGACCTCGGCCTCCAGCTCGGCCGGCACCGCCGCGCCGCTCTGCTCCAGGCGCACCTTGCGCAGCGAGGCCTCCAGCGCCCGCTCGGTCCCGGCGCGCTGCTCCTCGGGCATGCCGGCCAGCATCGTCTCAAGGCCCGCCTTGAGCTTCTCCCAGATGCGGGGCACCGCGAAGAACCACTGGGGCCGGACCTCGGGCAGGTAGGACATCACCTGGCGCGGGTCCGGGCAGCTGGTGATCTGTAGCCCATAGACGATCGGCAGGTAGTGATGGGCGCCGCGCTCGGCGATGTGGGCCGCGGGCAACCAGGAGATCACGCGCGAGTTCTCGGGGAAGCGCACCATGCGCTCGATGCCGATCACGGCACTCAGCAGGTTGCGGTGACAGAGCTGCACGCCCTTGGGCGGGCCGGTAGTGCCCGAGGTGTAGATCAGGGTCAGCACATCCTCCGGGTCGACCGCGGCCGCAGCCGCCTCGACGGCGCTCTGAAGCTCATCGGTGCGGCCTGACTCCTCCACCTCGGCGAGCGTGATCACGCCCTCCACCAGCGTGCCGTCGGCGGGCGGATCGAGCAGAATCACGTGCTCCAGGCCTGGGAGGCGACGGCGAGCCTCCAGGAGCCCGTCGAGATACTGATGCTCCACGATCGCGATGCGCGCCGCGGCGTCGGAGACCACGAACTCGATCTGGTTCGGGGCGTAGGTCTGGTAGATCGAGAACGGCGTGGCGCCGAGCGTGACCGCGGCCATGTCGACGACGTGGAACTCGGGCCGGTTGGAGAGCAGGATCGCCATCGTCTCGCCACGGCGCAGCCCCAGCTTGTAGAGGCCGCCCGCGAGATCCCGTGCGCGCCTGCGCCACTGCGCCCAGGTGAGGGTCTGCTCGTCGTCCTTGGTCCTGATCGCCACGCGCTCGGCCAGCGCGGCGCTCGTGATGTCGAACGCCTCCACCATCGTCTTCGCGCCCGCGGCGCTCGACGAAGCCGACTCAGTGAACGTGGAAGCCGCCGTTTGAGAGTGTGTGGATGTCATTGGTGAATCCCACCATAAACAAGAGGATCACCAATGCAAAGCCGACCACGCTCGCCCGTTCCATCACCGAGAAGGCGATCGGGCGACCCCGCAGCTTCTCGGCGAGCGCCCAGAAGATGTGCCCGCCGTCCAACGGCAGGAAGGGAAACAGGTTGATGATCGCCAGCGACAGCGAGATGATCGCCAGCAGGTAGAGGGCGGCAGGCGTGCTGTAGCTGAAGTACTGGCTGGCGACGTCGGAGACGCCGACCACGCTGTGGATCTGTTCGCGGGCGTGCTTGTTGAAGAGCACTTCGGCCACGCGCGAAACGGTGGTGGTGGTCACGTTCCACATTTCGCTGATGCTCGACGATGCCGCCTCGCCCGCGGATTCGCCGATCAACGCGGGGCCGGTCTCGATCCCGATCAGCGTGCGCTTCGCCTTCGCGTCATAGCGCGGGGTGACCGCGAGCGTCAGCCGCTGTGAGCCGCGCAGCACCGTCAGACGCACCGGCGTCGTGGCGCTACAGCCTTCCACGGGACGGCCCGCGCAGCGGTGCGAGGAGATCGCGCCGATGAAGTTGTAGGAGCCGCCCGCGGCCTGCACCGAGCGGCCGTCGACGGCGATGATCACGTCATGCGCCCTGAGCGCCTGCGCGGCGGGCCGGTACTTCTGCACCGCGACCACCTGAGCGCGATCGGTGCGCGGCTTCTGGGCGCTGAACGCGTAGACGCCCCAGAGCAGCGCGAAGGCCACGAGCAGGTTCATCGCGGGGCCCGCCCCGATCACGACCAACCGCTTCCACACGGGCTGACGGTAGTAGGCCCGATGGGCGACCTCCGGGGGGATCTCCTCGTTGGGACTCATGCCGGTGATCTTCACGTAGCCCCCCGCGGGGATCGCGCCGATCATGTACTCGGTCTCGCCACGACGCACGCCGAAGAGCTTCGGCGGGAAGAACAGCGAGAAGCGCTCCACGCGCATGCCCACGGCCTTGGCGGCGGCGAAGTGGCCGAACTCGTGCAGGATGATCAGGCTGATGAAGCCCAGGAAGGTCAGCACCCAACTCATGCCCCTGAGTTTGGCAGGCCCGCGGGCCCGATCCGCCGCTCCCACCCGCCGCTCCCACCCGCCAATGTCGCGGACCGCATGGCCGCGGGGAACGCTCCGGCCCGGCCGAGGGCGCTCAGGCGAGCGTCGCGACCGTCTCGGCCGCCAGCTCGCGGGCCTCGCGATCGGCCTCGTAGAGCGACTCGAAGGCCCGCACCGGAGAGCTGCCCAGCAGGCCCAGCGTCTGCTCGATCACGGCCGGGATGCCGTTGAAGTGGAGCCGGCCCTCCAGGAAGGCGTGCACCGCGATCTCGTTGGCCGCGTTCAGCACGCAGGGCGCCGTGCCTCCCGCCCTGGCGGCCTCGCGCGCAAGGCGCAGACAGGGGAAGGCCTCGTCGTCGACCGCCTCGAAGGTCAGCTGCGCGACCGCCACCAGGTCCAGCGGCTCGATCGGCAGGTCCACGCTCGCGGCGCCGTGCAGGGCATAGGAGATCGCGATCCGCATGTCGGGCGGTCCGAGATGCGCGAGCATCGCCCCGTCGGCGAGCTGGATCAGGCCGTGAATCAGCGACTGGGGGTGAACCACCACCTCGATCCGCTCATAGGGCGTCCCGAACAGGTGGTGGGCCTCCATCAGCTCAAGGCCCTTGTTCATCAGCGTGGCCGAGTCGATCGTGATCTTGCCGCCCATCGCCCAGGTCGGGTGCGCCAGTGCGTCCTCGACGCTCACCTGCTCCAGCTGGGCGCGGGTCCGACCGCGAAACGGACCGCCGCTGGCGGTGATCGTGAGACGGTCCACCGAGCCCGGGGGCTGCCCGGCGAGCAACTGGTGCAGGGCCGTGTGCTCGGAGTCCACCGGCACGATGTGGGCGCCCGTGGCCTCAGCCAACGCCACCACCAGCTCGCCTCCCACCACCAGCGACTCCTTGTTCGCGAGGGCGAGGTCAATGCCCTCCCCGAGCGTCGCCACCGTCGGTCCGAGGCCCGCTGAGCCCACCAACGCGTTCAGCACGAGGTCGGCTTCGGATTCCACCACCAGCCGCACCAGCCCCTCGGCCCCGTGGAGCACCTCGCCGTCGGTCCAGGCCTCTGCGGCGCGCGCCGCGGCGTGCTCGTCGACCAGCGCGATCCGCCGTACCCCGTGCGCCCGGGCCTGCTCGATCAGCGCCTCCCACGAGCGCTCCGCCGAGAGCCCCACCAGCTCCAGGTCGTCCTCGGTACGCAGGATGTCCAGGGCCTGGGTCCCGATCGACCCGGTGGAGCCCAGGATCAGCAGGCGTCTAGGCATCGCACGTCAGGCCGCATCCGCGGGGTGTCCGGGGCTCGCCGCTACGCATACGCGGACCAGATGTAATAGCCCACGACAGCGGTGAACAACACCGCGTCGAGCCGATCCAGAGCGCCGCCGTGGGCGCCGAAGATCCGGCCGGTGTCCTTGGTGCCGGCCTCGCGCTTGATGAACGACTCGAACAGATCCCCCACGGGCGCCGCGAGCGCCACGCCCAGCCCGAGCACGAGCGCGTGCGCGCCCGGCAGCCAGTCCTGGTAGCGCCCGGCGAACCAGACTCCCAGGATCGCGAAGAGCATCCCGATTGCCAGGCCCTCGACCGTCTTGTTCGGCGAGATCCGCGGTGCCAGCGGCCGCCGGCCGAAGAGTCGGCCGCCCAGATAGGCGCCGGTGTCGCCCAGGAAGGTGCCGACCAGCACGTCGATCACGATGCCCTGGCCGTGGGGCAATCCCCGCAGGAGCACCGCGTGGGTGAGCCCGAAGCCGATCCAGTAGACCCCGAGCAGCGTCACGGCCATCCCGGCTACGCTCGGCCGGCGCTGCACCAGCGTCAATGCGAACAGCACCGGCACGATCGCGACCGCCACCAGCAGCACCTGGTACTGGCTGCCGTAGAGCCCCGCCAGCATCAGCCCGGCGAGACCGAGAAAACCCGCCAGCCGCACCGGATGGGCCCGGTCGTACATCAAATACAGCTCGTGCATGCAGATCACGCCGAGCGCCATCACGCCGAGCGTGAAGATCAGGCCGCCCTCGATCACGAGGAACAGCGCCAGCGCGATCGCGGGCACCGCTACGATCAGACGGGCCCCGAGGTCAGAGCGTTGGGCGCTCATCGTCCGCCGAACCGGCGTCGACGCTCGGCGAACTCGGCGAGCGACTCCTGCAAGGCCTCGCGCGTGAAGTCGGGCCACAGCTCATCCCGGAACACCAGCTCTGAATAGGCCGACTGCCAGAGCAGATAGTTGGAGAGCCGCCGCTCGCCGCTCGTACGGATGATCAGGTCGGGGTCGTTCATCTCCGGCGCGTAGAGGCAGGCGCGGAACTCCTCTTCGGTGTTACCCGCAAAGCGCCGCGCGGCGTCCAGGATCTCCGAGCGCCCGCCATAGTTGAAGGCCACGAACAGCGTGATGCGGGTGTTGGCCTCGGTCAGCTCTTCGGCCCACTCCATGCGCGCCACCAGCTCCCGTGAGATGCCCGTGCGGCGCCCGATGAAGCGCATGCGCACCCCCTGCTTGTGCAGTTCGGGGCTCTCATTCGCAACCCGGCGCGAGAACATCTCCATCAGTCCGGCCACCTCCTCGGGGGAGCGCGACCAGTTCTCGGTCGAGAACGAGTACACCGTCAGCTCCTGCACGCCAAACTCAACCGCGTCGCGCAGCCTCGCCTTGACCGTGTCGGCGCCCGCGTCATGGCCCTCGTTGACCGGCAGGCCCCGTGCCTGCGCCCAGCGACCGTTGCCGTCGGTGATGATGGCGACGTAGCGAGCCGCCGGCTGATCGGCCTCCCCACCCGATCTCGCGGCAGCGTCCATCAGACCTCGAGGATCTCCTCTTCCTTGGCCTTCAGCACACCGTCGAGGTCGCCGATCTTGGCGTCGGTGAGCTTCTGCAGCTCGACCTCGCCGCGGTGCTCGTCATCAGAGCCCGCCTCGCCGGCCTCCTTCAGCTCGCGCAGGTCGTGCATGGTGTCGCGGCGCACGTTGCGGATCGCCACGCGGCCCTCCTCGGCCAGGTTCTTCACCACCTTGACCAGCTCGCGGCGACGCTCCTCGGTCAGCTCGGGGACCACCAGCCGCACCATGTTGCCGTCGTTGGAAGGATTCAGGCCCACGTCGGACTCGTTGATGGCCTTCTCGATCGCCTTGATCGAGGACTTGTCATAAGGCTGCACCGCGATCAGCCTGGCCTCGGGCGCCGAGATCGTGGCGAGCTGGTTCAGCGGGGTCATCGCGCCGTAGTAGTCCACCAGCACGCGATCCAACAACGCCGGACTGGCCCGACCGGTGCGAACCGTCGAGAACTCGTGCACGGTCGACTCGACCGACTTGGTCATCCGCCCGCGGGCGTCCTCGATCAGCTCGTCGATCATCTCAGCGGCCATGGTCTGTCTCTCCTCCCACTGTCCTCACAAGTGTTCCCACGCGCTCCCCGGAGATTATCTTCGAGATGCTGCTGTCGTCGTCCATGTTGAAGACGTTGAGCGGCATGCCGTTCTCCATGCACAGCGCCAGGGCCGTCGAGTCCATTACCCGCAGGCGTCGCTCGATCGCCTCCATGTGGGTGATCTCGGGGATGAACTGCGCGTCGGGGTCCAGGGCGGGATCGGCGGTGTAGACGCCCTGCACGCCGTTCTTGGCCATCAGGATGATCTCGGCGTGAATCTCCGCGGCGCGTAGCGCGGCCGCCGTGTCGGTCGTGAAGAAGGGGTTGCCGGTGCCCGCCGCGAAGATCACGACACGGCCCTTCTCAAGGTGGCGCATTGCGCGGCGACGGATGTAGGGCTCGGCGACCTCGGAGATCCCCAGCGCGGACTGCACTCGCGTCTGTGTGCCCATCTTCTCCAGCGCGTCCTGGAGCGGCAGCGCGTTGAGCACCGTGGCCAGCATGCCCATGTAGTCGGCGGTCGCCCGGTCCATGCCGGCCGCCGCGCCCTTCATGCCGCGGTAGATGTTGCCCGCGCCCACCACGATCGCGACCTGCACCCCGAGGTCACGCATCGCGGTCACCTGACGCGCCACGATCGCGATCCGCTCGGGGTCGGTCCCGTACTGAAGCTCTCCCATCAGCGCCTCGCCGGAGAGCTTCAGCAGTATTCGCTTGAAAGCCGGAGCTGCCATTACGACGTGGAGCCTATCCACCCAGGGCGCCGCTCAGCGAAGCGCCCGCTGTTCTCCGGGATTACTGGCCCACGGCGAAGCGCGCGAAGCGACGGATGACGACGTTCTCACCGGTCTTGGCGGTCAGCTCGTCGCGCAGCTGCTGCACGGTCTTGCCCTCGAACTTGGGGTTGTGCATCTCCTGCTCGAGCACCACGATCGTCTTGTACCAGGAGTCCAGCTTGCCCGTCACGATCTTCTCGCGCACGTTCTCGGGCTTGTCGGCCGCCTCCTGCTCGTAGATGCGGGCCTCCGCGGCGCGGTCGGCCTCGGGGACGTCCTCGCGGCTGACGTACTTCACCGTCGGGGTGGCCGCGATCTGCATCGCCACGTCGCGGGCGAAGCCCACGAAGTCCTCGTTGGTGGCCACGAAGTCGGTGTTGCAGTCGACCTCGATCAGGACCCCCACCTTGGCGCCCGCGTGAACGTAGGCCTGCACCGAGCCCTCGGTGGCGACGCGCTCGCCGAGATCCTGGACCTTCTTGCCCTGCTTCAGACGCAGGATCTCGATCGCCTTGTCGATCTCCCCCTCGGCCTCCGTGAGGGCCTTCTTGCAATCCATCATCCCCGCGCCCGTACGGTCGCGCAGGGCCTTGACGTCCTTGGCGCTGATCTCGACTGCACTCACGATGCGCTGCCCTCCTCGGCGGTCTCGGCGGCAGCCGGGGCCGGCTCTGCGGCGGCGGGAGCCTCGGCGGCCGGTGGGGTCTGGTTCTCGGTGGTCGCGACCGGCGTGCTCGCGGGCGCCTCGGCCGGGGCCGGGGTCGCAGGACCCTCTGCCTTCGCGGGCGCAGCGGCCTCAGCCTTCGTCGCATCAGGCGCGGACGGCGTGCTCGCGGGAGCCTCGACCTTCGGGGCCTCAGCCTTCGCTGGGGCCGGGGTCGCCTCAGGCGCGGCTGGAGCCGGTGCAGCGGCTGCCTGGGCGGCCGCCTCCTGCTTGGCCTTCTCCTCTGCGGCCGCCTTGGCCTTCTCCTCGGCCTCACGCTTGGCGGCCTGCTCGGCCTCGCGCTTGGCCTGTTCCTCGGCTTCGCGCTTGGCGCGTTCCTCGGCCTGGATACGGGCTTTCTCCTCGGCTTCCTTGCGCAGACGCTCCTCCTCGGCCTTGAACACCGAGTAGCCCTCGGAGACCACGCCGCCGATGGCCTTCGTGATCAGTGCACACGAGCGGATCGCGTCGTCGTTGCCGGGAATCACGTAGTCGATGCCGTCAGGGTCGCAGTTGGTGTCGACCAGGCCGATGATCGGGATCCGCAGCCGCTGGGCCTCGTGCACGGCGATCACCTCGGTCTTGAGGTCGATCACGAACATCGCGCTGGGGACCCGGGTCATGTTCTTGACCCCGCCCAGGTTCAGGCGCAGCTTGGCCAGGTCGGCCTGTGCGGCCATCCGCTCGCGCGTCGGCAACAGCGCCAGCTGACCCTCGGTCTCGTAGCGTTCGAGATCGTGCAGGCGACGGATGCGCTGGTTGATGGTCTGAAAGTTCGTCAGCAGCCCCCCGAGCCAACGGTTGTTGACGTAGGGCATACCGGCGGCCTCGGCGACGTCCTTCACGGTGTCGCGGGCCTGCTTCTTGGTGCCCACGAACAGCACCGTGCCGCCCTTGTGCGCGAGCGATCCCGCGAACTCCTGCGCCTGTTCGAGCAGGGTCGAGGTCTTCAGCAGGTCGATCAGATAGATGCCGTCGCGCTCGCCATGGATGAAGCGGCGCATCTTGGGGTTCCAGCGGCGTGTCTGGTGGCCGAAATGAACGCCGGCCTCCAGCAGCTCCGCAAGTCCGACTTGAGCCATGTGGTTGCTCCCTTTGGGTGAGTTGGGCATGTCGTCCGCGCGGCAATCGTGGACCCGGTAGAGGCGAGTACTGCTCGCCTGACTCCGGGCAGGGCCATCGATTGTGGGCCCGTGCGGGTAGAGGGTCTGTTTTGAACGGCTCAGGATAGCTCTTCGGCGTGGGCGAGCACGCCCGCGAGGTCCGCGGGCAACGGCGAGATCACCTCGATCCGCTCCCCGGTGAGTGGATGATCGAAGGCCAGGCGGGTGGCGTGCAGGAACTGACGCTCGGCGCCCAGCAGCCCCGCGGTTCCGTACTCGGGGTCTCCGACTACGGGGTGCCCGATCGCCTGGAGGTGCACCCGGATCTGGTGGGTGCGTCCGGTGTCGAGGTTCAGGCGCAGCAGCGAGAAGCCCGCCAGGGCGCGCTCCAACGCGAAATGGGTGCGGGCCTCGCGGGGAAAGTTGCCGCCGACCGCCATGCGGGTGCGCATTCGCGGGTCGCGTCCGATCGGCGCCTCGATCGTGCCGGTGCGGGCCGGGGGGCGCCCCTCCACGAGGGCCAGGTACTCGCGTTCGATGTCGCGCGCCGAGAGCGCGGCTTGTAGCAGCCGGTGGGCCTCCTCCGAGCGCGCCACGACCAGCAGCCCCGAGGTGTCGCGGTCGAGCCGGTGCACGATCCCGGCGCGCTCGGGGTCCTCGCCCCCGGCGGCCTCGCCGGAGAGCAGCTGCGAGAGCGTGCCCTCGCGGTGCCCGCGCGCCGGGTGGACCACGAGGCCGGGGGGCTTGTCCACGACCAGCAGATGCGCGTCCCGGTAGGGGACCGTGAACGGCTCCGGCGCGCTCACCCCGGCACACCCGGGTCGGAGCTTGGCCCGGGCACCCCCGCGTCGGGGCTCGACGTGCTCCTGCGAGCCGCCTCGCTCTCGATCAGGCCCACCAGGATCAGCACCCCGAGCGTGATCGCGGCGTCGGCCAGGTTGAACGGTGGCCAGCCGAGCGGGAACTTGACGAAATCGGTGACCGAGCCGTGGCGCAGACGGTCGAGGATGTTGCCGGCGGCGCCGCCCATGAGCATCCCGGTGGGCAGCCAGATCAGGCGTCGGGCCCAGTGGCGCAGGAAGTAGATCAGCAGCGCCAGCAGCGCGAGCCCGACGATCAGCGTGACCGCGATGTGATGCCCGGGCAGGAAGCCGAAGGCGACCCCGTGGTTGCGGGTGTTGACCAGCTCAATGCCGGGCAGGAACCCGCGTTCTTCACCCGGAACGATCGAGTTTTCAACGGCGTGCTTGCTGAGCCGGTCCGCCCCGACCACAACCGACAGGACCAGCCCGGCGCGAGCCCAGGCGATGAGGCGGCGCATCGGCTGCTCAACCGTGAATCGCGCCCTGGACCACCAGGCCGTTGAGGATCTGGAGCGTGAGGATCGCCAGGATCGGGCTGAAGTCGAACGGACCCATCTGTGGCAGCACCCGGCGGAAGAGCCGCAGAAATGGTTCGCAGACGTCGCGCAGGAAGCTCAGGATCGCGTCGCCGGCGCGCGAGTAGGGCGGGCGCAGCCCCAGCGAGAAGAGCAGCTGGAGCACGATGTGGACGATGATCAGCAGCGTGTAGACGTAGATCAGCGTCGATACGTAGTCGGCGATGTCGGTGCGCGCCGTCGCGAGCACGCTCACGGGCGGTGTCCCAGAACGGCGTCCATCGCCTCGCTGAAGGCCGCACGCAGGCCGCCGCGCTCCAGAGCGTCGGTGCCGCGCGCCGTCAGGCCGCCCGGAGAGCTGACCTCGCGGCGGACCGCCAGGGTGTCGTAGTCGCGGCGGCGCAGCAGCTCGGCGGTCCCCGCCAGCGTCTGGGTGACGAGCGCGGCGGCCTGGGCGGCTGCAATCCCGTGACGTACGCCTGCGTCCACCTGGGCCTCCGCGACGAGCGCCACGTAGGCGGGGCCACACGACATCAAGCCCATCGCCACATCGACGAGCCCATCGTCGAGCGTCACGAGCGTGCCGAGCTGTGCGAACAGCGCGCTGACGGCCTGATCCAGCTCCGTGTGCTCGCCGGAGGGGTCGGCCGCCTGCACCACCGCGCCCTGACGCACCTCGACGGGCAGCGATGGGATGAAGCGGTAGACCGGACGGTCCGGATAGGCGTGCTTCAAGGTCACCAGCGGTGTGGCCGCGAGAATCGAGGCGACCGCCTTGGCGTGCGGAGCGACTTCCCCCGCGACGCTGTCGAGCTGCGCCGGCTTGTGGCAGAGCACCACCAGATCGGCCTGCCGGGCCACCTCGGCGTTCGAGGACAGCGCCCGACCGCCGGTCTCCGCGGCCAGCGCCTGGGCGCGGGCGCTCACGGGGTCGGCGCACAGCACCGGCTCACCCCAACCGCGCGCCATTGCCCGCGCCATGTTTCCGGCGCCGATGAGTCCTATCTGCATGAGACGTCCAGACTAGCGGCCCGGGGCCGGTCAGCTTTGGTTGAAAAAGCCCTTCTCGATCAGGCGGGCCCGCTCCTCGGCCGAGATCTCGACGTTGCGCGGGGTCAGCATGAAAACCTTGTCGGCGATCCGCTGCATGCCGCCGTCCAGCGCGTAGGTGAGCCCGCTGGCGAAGTCGATCAGGCGCTTGGACAGCTCGGTTTCCGAGCTTTGCAGGTTGAGGATCACTGGGATCGAGTCCTTGAACTTGTCCGCGATCTGCTGCGCGTCGTTGAAGGACTTGGGCACCACCAGGTGCACGCGCACGTCGCCGTTGCCCTGGCCCACCGGACGCAGCACCGTCGTCGGGCGGGCGCGATGGCCGGCCTCCGCGCGGTCGTCATCGGCAAAGATGTCGTCGAACTCATCGCGACGTTTGCGGGCGGCGAGACGCCTCACGTTGGGACGCTCCCGATAGCGACCCTCCATTTCGACCTCGGGCGGGGCGTCTTCCTCGTAGTCGTCGTGATACTCCTCGGCCAGGCCGAAGTAGACGAGCGCGCGGTGCCATGAGTCACGGAAAGCCATTTGTTCAGTGCGTTTTCGCTGGGGCGAGGTGTTTCCCTGCTCATGCTACTCATCAACCACCTCGCGGCGGTGGCGTCAGGTGTACAGTCTAGTGCCGATCCGCACGATTGTGGCGCCCTCCTCGACGGCGATCAGATAGTCCTGGGTCGTCCCCATCGACAGCTCCTTCAGACCCCGGGCGTGGGCCAGCTCGCGCAGCGCCGCGAACCAGCGGCGGCTGTCCTCGGGGTCCGGCGAGAGCGGCGGCATCGTCATCAGACCCGCCACGGGCACCGGCGAGCGCGCGATCATGCCATCCAGCTCGTCGGGGGCCACGCCTGCCTTGCCGGGCTCGCGCGAGACGTTCACCTCGATCAAGATCCGCAAGCCGGGACGGGCCAGCTCGACGTGACGCTCAAGCTCGCGCAGCGCCGAGTCGCTCGCGACCGAGTGGATCAGACGCACGTGCGGAACGATCAGGCGCACCCGGCGACTCTGCAAGGCGCCGATGAAGTCCCAGGTGAACAGCTCGCCGTGCGCCGCGACCTTCGCCTGTAGATCCTGCGCGCGGTTCTCGCCGAGGAGACTGCACACCGGCCTCCGCCAGCTTCGGCAGATCCTCGACCGCCACGTACTTGCTCGCCGCCAGCACCTCGACGCCGAGCGGATCGCGGCCCACCCGGGCGGCGGCGTGGAGGATCTCCTCGCGCACCCGTTCGAGGTTCTCGCGGATCGCCCGCGCGTGCAGGCCCGTGATCAACTGAGCCATGCCACACCGGCCTGACGCCCCGAGCGCTCCGCTTCACGCCGATGAGAGAACAGACCCCGCTCGCAGATCGTGCACAGCTCGACCTCATGCACCTCGGTGACGCCCGCGGCCAGGAGCCGCTCACGTGCGAGCGCGCGCAGATCCAGGCGGCGTCCCTGCCGGTGAGCGTTGCCGAACGCCGTGTGGACCTCCTCCCCGACCTCGTAGCAGCAGACCCCCGCGCCGGGACCGATGGCCGCCGCGATCTCGCCGTCGCCGCCCAACTCGCGCAGCGCCCGCACCCCCTCCTCCAGCACACCGGCCCGCAGACCCCGCCAGCCCGCGTGCAGCATCGCGACCGCGCCCGGGGTGCCCAGGGCGACCGGCAGACAGTCGGCCACCAGCACCATCGCCCCCACCCCGGGTGTGGCGGTCGCGCAACCGTCGGCCGCCACGATCGCCGCGGAGTCGAGCGCTGCGGAGTCGAGCGCCGCGAACGGCACCGTCCCCGGCTCGGCGCCCCGCGTGTCCACCGGTCGATCGCGGAGCACCGTGGTGCCATGAACCTGCTTCAAGCCCACCAGTCGCTCCAGGCCCAGGCCCTCGCGCAAGTGCTCACGCGCGGCCTCGGCACCATCGGCGTCCACACCCGTGGTGCTCGAGAGGTTGCCCTCAGCCCGCGTGCTGAAGCGAACCCGCGCCCCGGCGGCCAGCTCCAACGTGAGCGGCTCGGCAAAGCTCATCGCGGCGTCCCCGCCGACACCGCGGCCACCGGCTCCAGGATCTGCGGCTCGGCGAAAGTCATCGGGGCACCCACGCCAGCGCCGCGGCCAGCTCGGCCTCGCGGCCCTCGGGAATCTCCCCGTCCAGACGCAGCATCAGCGTGGCGTGCAAACGGTCGCCAAGCTCGGGCCCGCCGGGGATACCGGCGGCGATCAGATCGTCGCCGTTGATCTGCAGGCTCACCAGACGCGTCTCCTCGACCCAGCGCCGCGCCGCAACGGCAGCCGCGGAGTCCTCGCCGCCCAGCGCGCCCGCCAGCGCGATCGCCTCCGCCGGCGCCCTCACGGCAACGGCGAAAAGCTCTGACGCCGACGTACACGCGGCCAGCTCCTCGACCAGGCCCGGCGCCGCCAGGGCGCTCGCCACCACGAGGTTGCGAGTGGAGGCCGGGAACTGGAGCCGGTCCAGCAGCTCCCGCAGTTCGCCGCCGCGCTCCTCCCCGGCCCGCAACATCAGGGGCATCCCGACCGCGGCGAGCAGCAGCACGGCTGACATCCCACCGTCGTCCAGCTCATCCTCCTCCAGCTCGTCCTCGTCCAGCAAGGCGAGTGCCCGCAGGATCAGGGACTCATCGAAGCGCAGGCGCGGGTGCAGTGCGCCCAACAGCCCCAGGCGCGCGAGTTGTGCGACGACGGCAAACGCCTCGGGCGCGCCCAGGGCCAGACGCAACTCGCTGCCCAGGCGCGCTCCGGAGACCGTCGCGAGCGCCCCGGCGTGCAGCGCCCGGTCCACAAGCTCCGCGGTGTGCGCCTCGATCGTGAAGTCCAGGCGGCCCGCGTAGCGCGCCAGGCGCAGCAGCCGCGTCGGGTCATCGCTGAAGCTCCGCTCGTGCAGCACCCGTAGAACACGACCCTCCAGGTCATCCAGCGCTCCGGGCACGTGGCGCAGCTCCCCCCGGCGCGAACCCCCGAGTGACACCGCGATCGCATTGACCGTGAAGTCCCTGCGGGCCAGGTCCTGCGCGGGCGTGCCCGGGCTCACCGTCGGCAGCGCCCCGGGTGCGGCATATGACTCGGTGCGCCGCGTGGCGACATCGACACGTCTGCTCCCCCACCTGACGAGCGCCGTGCCAAAACTCTCATGCTCGTTGACCTCCGCGTACGCCCCCAGACGGGAGGCCAGCTCGCGCGCGAACAGCGCGGCATCGCTCCCGAAGGACTGCTCCGCACCCCCCACCACCACGTCAAGCTCGTGCGGAGTGATGCCCAGCAGCAGGTCACGGACCGCGCCGCCCACCAGCTCGACGTCCTCGCGGCCGTCGGCCAACTCCAGCAGCTCGCGGCCCCCGGGCAGCGCGCGCACCTGCTCCAGCAGCTCGCAGCCGTCGCGCATCTCAGGCGACGCGCACCGGGATGCCGGCCGCGCCGAGAAACGCCTTGGCCTCGCCGATCGTGTGCTGCCCGTAGTGGAAGATCGATGCGCACAGCGCCGCGTCCGCCCCCGCCTTCAGGGCCTGCGCGAGATGCTCAAGCTCGCCCGCCCCGCCCGATGCAATCACCGGCACCGCCACCGCCCCACTGACCGCCGCGGTCAGACCCAGGTCATAGCCCGCGTTGGTCCCGTCGCGATCCATGCTCGTCAGCAGGATCTCGCCCGCCCCGCGCTCCACGGCCTCGGTCACCCACTCGATCACGTCGCGGCCCGTCGGGGTGCGCCCGCCCGCCACGTAGGCCTCCCAGCCCTGCTCCGCGGCCGCCGACTCCCCGTTTCGGCCCTCTGCCTCCGCGCCGCGGCGTGCCCGCGCGTCGACCGCGAGCACCACGCACTGCGTCCCGAAGACCCGCGCCAGCTCGTCGATCAGCTGCGGGCGCGCGAGCGCCGCCGAGTTGATCGAAACCTTGTCCGCGCCCGCGTCGAGCACCGCCTGGGCGTCCGCCACCGAGCGGATGCCACCGCCGATCGTGAACGGCACGAACACCTCGTCCGCCGTGCGCCGCGCCAGCTCCACGATCGTGTCGCGCTTCTCGTGCGTCGCCGTGATGTCGAGGAACACCAGCTCATCGGCGCCTTCGCGGTCGTAGTGGGCGGCCAGCTCCACCGGGTCGCCCGCATCGCGGATGTCCACGAATTCCACGCCCTTGACCACGCGGCCGGCGTTCACGTCCAGACAGGGGATCACGCGCTTCAGGTGCACGCGCACCACCGTAGCGACCCGCCGCCCGGCACGCCGACCACAGACGCCGCGCAGGCCGCCCCCCGGGCGGCCCAACTCAATCCGTTCAAAGGCCCCGTCAGTCGCCGAGCGCGACTTGTCCCTGGGCCACCGTGAAGCGCTTCTCGTACAGCGCCTTGCCCACGATCACGCCCGCCAGGTTCACCTGGCGCAGCGCCGCCAGGCCCTCCAGGTCCGCCAGCTGGCCGATGCCCCCCGAGTAGAGGAAACGCCCCCGCACCGTTTCGGCGACCTCGCGTACTTCCTCCAAGTCGGGGCCTTCGAGCATGCCGTCGCGATCCACGTTCGTGTACACCAGGTTGCGCACCCCGCGCTCGTGCAGGCTCTCCACGATCATCGCCGTCGTGATGTCCGAAGTCTCCGTCCAGCCCGCCGTCGTCAGCCGTCCCCCGCGCACGTCCACCGAGACCATCACCCGGTCCGGCCAACGCTCCACGACCGCATCCAGGAAGCGCTGGTCGGCAAAGGCCGCCGTTCCCAGGATCACCCGCTCGGCGCCCGCCTCCAGGGCTTCGCCCACCGCCCCCACCGTGCGCAGCCCGCCACCGTATTGCACCGGCACGCCCAGCTCCGAGACGATCCGCCGCATGTGCCCCAGGTTCACCGGGCGCCCCTCGCGGGCCCCGTCGAGGTCGACCACGTGCAGGAAGCGCGCCCCTTCCTCGGTCCAGCCCCGCGCCGCCGCCAGCGGATCGGTGTCGTAGACCTTCTTGGCCTCGAAGTCGCCCTTGACCAGGCGCACCGCGTTGCCCCCCATGATGTCGATCGCCGGGTACAGGATCACGCCGCCACCGCCCCCCGCCGGCCGCGGGCCGCGCAGACCCGCGCGAAGTTCGCGAGCAGCGCCAGGCCGTGCGTCGAGGACTTCTCCGGGTGCGACTGGGCGCCGTAGACGTTGCCCTGGCCCACGATCGCCACGAACGGCTCGCCGTACTCGCCGCCCGCAAGGATCACGCTCTCGTCGCTTGGGTGGGGAGCGAAGCTGTGCACGTGGTACAGGAAGATCGGATCCGGCAGGCCCGCGTTCAAGGGCGACGATCCGCGCCAGCCTACCGCGCTCCAGCCGATGTGGGGAAGCTTCAAGCCCGGAGCCCGCAAGCGCCGGACCTCGCCCTTCAGCACCCCCAGGCCCGCGCAGCCGCCCTGCTCCTCAGAGTGCTCGAACAGCAGCTGCATGCCCATGCACGACCCGAACAGCGGCACCCCCGCCGCGGCGCGCTCGCGCAGCAGCTCGTCCAGGCCCAGCTCGGCGATCACCGCCATCGCCGCCGGGAACGCCCCCACCCCCGGCAGCAACAGGCCGTCCGCGCCACGCAGCTCGGCGTGATCGCGGCTGATCACGGTCCGCGCCCCGACCCGCTGCAATGCCTTCTCGACCGAGCGCCGGTTGCCCATCCCGTAGTCCACGATCGCGATCTGAGGCGGATTGCCCGCTCCCAGCGGGGCCACCGGGCTCTGCTCGGGCGAGCCGTTCATCCCGTGAGCGTTCCCTTGGTGCTCGGCACCCCCGTCTCCTGCGGGTCGATCGCCACCGCCTGGCGCAGCGCCCGCGCGAACGCCTTGAAGGCCGCCTCGATCATGTGGTGGGCGTTCGTGCCCGCCTGCACCTGTAGGTGCAGCGTGACCTTCGCCGCGTTGGCCAGCGCCCGAAAGAACTCCTCCGTCAGCTCGTGCTCAAAGCCCCCCGTCGCGCCCGGCGGCAGCTCGGCCTCGAACAGCGTGAACGGACGCCCCGAGATATCCAGCGCACAGCTCGCCCGCGCCTCGTCCATCGGCACCAGCGCCGCCCCGTAGCGGGTGATGCCCGCCCGGTCGCCCAGCGCCCGGTCCAGCGCCTGGCCCAGCACGATCGCGGTGTCCTCCGCCGTGTGGTGCGCTCCCGTCTCCAGGTCGCCGCTCACCTTCACCTCCAGGTCCAGGCGCCCGTGACGGGCCAGCAGATCCAGCATGTGATCCAGGAAGCCCACCCCCGTCTCGCGGCTGCCCGCCCCGCTGCCGTCCAGGGACAGCGACAGACGCACGTCGGTCTCGCCCGTGACCCGCTCGATCGTGGCCTGTCGGTTCATGACTCCCCATTCTGCCCGATGCGGGCCTCCATCGACTCGGCGTGCGCCGCAAAGCCCTCGGCGCGTGCGATCGGGGCACCCGCCCCCGCCAGTTTGGCCGCGGCCTGTGGCGGCACGCGCACCTCTGACATCCGCCTGCGAAAGTGCCGCGCCGAGAGCCCCGAGGAGAAGCGCGCCGCGCCGCCCGTGGGCAACACGTGGTTGGAGCCCGCCACGTAATCGCCGAAAGCCGTGGCCCCGCCCGCGCCCACGAACAGGCAGCCCGCCGTGCTCACCAGCGGTGCGAGCGCCTCCGGGCCCGCGCCCACCAGCTCCAGGTGCTCGGGCGCGAACGCGTTGGCCAGCGTCAGCCCGTCGCGCAGCTCGGCCACCTCGATCAGCGCGCAGCCCGCGGGCTCCAGGTCGGGGTATCCTGACGCCAGCTCCGAGAGCTGGGCCGCCAGCGCGTCGAGCGCCTGCGCCGAGTCGGAGACCGCCGCCACCAGGCTGCCCGCGCCGTGCTCGGCCTGGGCCAGCAGATCCAGCGCCACCAGCCGCGGGTCGGCATCCTCGCCGAAGATCACCAGCAGGTCGCTGGGGCCCGCGAAACCGTCGATGCCCACCTCGCCCGAGAGCTGGCGCTTGGCCTCCTGCACATAGAGATTGCCCGGGCCCACGATCACGTCCACCCGCTGAACACTCTCGGTTCCCAGCGCCAGCGCCGCGATCGCCTGGGCGCCACCCATGCGGTAGACCCGCTCCACCCCCAGCAGCCGGCAGGTGCCGAGAATCGTGGCGTCGATCTGGGTGTCCGGCCCGGGGGGCGCGCAGACCGCCACGTCCAGCACGCCCGCCGCGCGGGCCGTCACGACACCCATCACCACCGTGCTCGGGTAGGGCGCCCGCCCGCCCGGCACGTAGATCGCGGCCGCGCCCACCGGCAGCTCGCGCAATGTCACCCGCTGACCCTGGGGCAGGTCCACGCTCACGTCCGTGCCCACGCCCGCCTGGGCCACCATGGCCACGTTGGCGATCGCCACCTGCAGGCCCGCCACCAGATCGAGCGGCAGCGTCTTGATCGCCGCGTCCAACTCCTCCGCTGCGACCAGCAGCGGCCGCGGGTCGGCGTTGGCGGTATCAAAGCGCCGGGTCCAGTCGAACACCGCCTCGTCGCCCTGCTCGCGCACGCTCTGCACGATGAACCTGACCGCCTCCGCCACCGAGTCCCCGGCCGCCACCAGCGAGCGCAGATGAGCCGCGACTGCGGCTGGGCCCCCCAGTCGTGTGAGGTCCTGCTCGCTCAGCCGCTCAGGCTGCACGCAGGCGTTCCAGGAAGTCGTCGACGGCGGCCGCCTTCAGCTTGTGCGCCACCGGGTTGGCGATCAGGCGGGCGGTGCACACCAGGATCTCCTCCCGCACCACCAGGTTGTTCTCGCGTAGCGTGGTGCCGGTCGCCGTGAGGTCGACGATCGCCTCCACCATGCCCGTCAGCGGGGCCAGCTCGACCGAGCCCTTGACCTCGACGATCTCGGCCTGGCGACCGGTCTCCTCCAGGTGGCGCGCCGCGATGTGGGGGTACTTGGTGGCCACCCGCATCACGCCCAGGCGCCGCAGCGCCTCGGCCGCCGGGTCATCGCCCTCGGTGGTCGCCAACACCATCGTGCAGCGTCCGTAGCCCAGGTCCATCAGCTCGTAGACCTCGCGCCCGTCACCGTGGCCCGCAGAGCCCGCGCGCTCCAGCAGCACGTCCTTGCCCGTGATCCCCAGGTCCGCCGCCCCCGCCTCCACGTAGGTGGGCACATCCGAGGGGCGCATCGTGATCACGCCAATGTCCTCGAACAGCAACTTGCGGTCGTTGGCCTTCAGCTCCTCGGTATCCATCCCGAGCGCCGCCAGCAACTCGGCGGTCTCCTTGAAGAGCGCGCCCCGGGGCACCGCGATCGTGAGACCGTTGATTGGGCTCATCCCGCCAGCCTCCCCGTGCCGCGCTCCTCGCCCGCCAGGGCGATGTGCAGGCGGTCGACGTCCAGCGCGAAGCCCACCGCGGGCAGTGGCCGGCCGAAGCGGCCCAGCAGGTCGTCGTAGCGTCCGCCGCCGCCCACCGGGGCGCCCATCGCGGGGTCGTACACCTCGAAGACCGCGCCCGTGTAGTAGCCGATGCTGCGCACCAGGCCCAGGTCGAAGATGATCCGCTCGGCCACGTCGCCCGGCAGCAGCTCGTGCACCATCCGCATCCCCGCCACCGCCCCGGCGGCCACCGCGGGCGCCTGCGCCAGCACCTCCGGTCCCCCGCGTCGCTGGGGCAGGTCGAGCAGGGTCTGGGCATCCTCGCCGGAGAGACCGATCTCAGCCAGACGCTGCTCCAACTCCACGAAGTCGCGCCGCACCAGCGTGTCGAGCAGGCTCGCCCGCGCCTCGCCCGGAACCCGCAGGGTGCCCATCAGGGCCGGGAACAGCGAGGCGTCCCCGAGCCCCACGCGAAAGTCTTTGAGCCCCGTGGCCTCAAGCGAGCGGCAGAGCACCGTCAGCGCCTCGACCGTGCCCTGCGGCGCGGGAGCGCCCACCAGCTCGATCCCGGCCTGCAGCAGCTCGCGCTGATGCCCCCGCTGGGGACGCACCCCGCGGTAGCAGTGCGCGAAATAGCAGAAGCGCAACGGCGGCTCGCTCGTGGGGTAGCGCGTGGCGACCACCCGCGCGATCGGCACCGTCATGTCCGAGCGCAGCACCAGCACCGCCCCCGTCTCGTCGAACAGCCGGTAGGCCGGCTGCGCATCGACCAGCTCGGCCCGCGCGATCACCGACTCGTATTCGAGCGCCGGTGTGGAGACCTCGCCGTAGCCGTGGCCCGCAAACACATCCCGCAGGGCATCGGTGATGACGCGCAGCTCCCGGGTCTCGTCTTGGAGGACGTCACGGGTGCCACTGGGGATCGGGTGGATCACCGTACGAGCCTATTGGAAGGCGTCTGCCGGGGTTCGCTAGGAGTAGACCGGCTCGGTCGCCACGCGCTGGATGTTGGCGCCCAGCTCGCGCAGACGCTCGTCGATGCGCTCATAGCCGCGGTCGATCTGACGGATGTTGCCGATAACGCTTTGCCCCTCGGCGCAGAGGGCGGCCAGCAGCATCGCCATCCCGGCCCTGATGTCGGGGGACTCCACGCGCTCGCCGCGCAGCTTGCGGGGCCCCGTGATGATCGCGCGGTGCGGATCGCACATCACGATGTCGGCGCCCATCAGGATCAGCTTGTCTGTGAAGATCAGGCGGTTCTCGAACATCCACTCGTGCACCAGGATCGAGCCCTCCGCCTGGGTGGCCAGGGCGACCGCGATCGAGGTCAGGTCGGCGGGGAACGCCGGCCAGGGACCGTCCTGGATCTTGCTCTTGTACTCCCCCACGTCGGCCTGCACCACCAGCTTCTGGTTACCCGGGACCAACACGTCGTTGCCGTCCAGTTCGGTGCGCAGGCCCAGGCGCTCGAACACCAGGCGGATCATGCGCAGGTCGCCGGGCACCGTGTCCTTGATGCGCAGCTCACCCCCCGTGACCCCGGCCAGCGCGATGAAACTGCCGATCTCGATGTGGTCCGGGGCGACGTCGTGCTCGCAGCCGTGCAGCCGCTCGGCGCCGTGGACCGTGATCAGGTTCGAGCCGATCCCCTGGATGTCGGCACCCATCTTCACCAGCATCCGCGCCAGGTCCTGCACGTGAGGCTCGCAGGCGGCGTTGCCGATCACCGTCGTTCCCGGGGTCAGCGCCGCGGCCAGCAGCGCGTTCTCGGTGGCCATCACCGAGGGCTCGTCCATAAAGACATCCGTGGAGCGCAGCCCCGACGGGGCGCTCAACACGATCTCGCGGGCGCACTCCACCGTGGCGCCCATCGCACGGAACGCGTCCAGGTGGGGATCCAGGCGCCGACGCCCGATCACGTCGCCCCCGGGCGGAGGCATCACGGCGCGGCGAAAGCGGGCCAGCAGCGGCCCCGCCAGCAGGAAGGACGCACGAATCTGCTCGGCCAGCTCGGGCTCGATCTGGACGTCGTGAACCCCGGCCGCACACAGCGCCACCTCATTGGGCCCGCGCCAGCTCACCTGGACCCCGATCGCGCTCAGGATCGCGAGCATCGCCTCGACGTCGCGGATGCGGGGAACGTTGCGCACGACCACCTCGTCCTCGGTGAGGACGGCCGAAGCAAGGATGGGCAGGGCACCGTTCTTGTTGCCGGCCGGAACCATCGTGCCGGAAAGCGGTGCGCCACCTTCGATGACGAACTTCTCCATGGTCTGGATGCGCCGCCGTCGACCCCGCGATGGGGCGCTGGTGTGGCGCTGATCAAGCGTAACAGCCATCTCTGCGGGACAAGTTCGCCCGCACCGTCCCGGACCCTTCCCCAAGCCGACAAAGAGCTGGGTCGCGAACGCGTCGCGGCGCCCCGATCGGGGTAGGATGCAAGCAGCCTTGCAGAGTCGACCGTGAACATTTGGCTTGCCGAAGCCAAATTGGAGAGCGGCGGCAAATCCGTACACACGTTCGCGTCGTTTACGTCCGGCGGCGACCGTAGCTTACGAACACATGTTCTACACCACCGAGAACAACCAACCGCAGTCGCAGGCCCCGAGGATCACCCTCGGCGAGCGCCTCCGCGACCTCGGACGACTCGCATTGGACTTCCTCACGCTGGAGGACGGCTACGAGCCGGACTGGGCCTCTGCGCCGGACGGCGCCGCTACACGACCGCTCGCCTGCGAGGGCAGAGGCCACGTTGGCCATCCCGCGTCCGTGAGCGCGCCGTGGATCAGCGCGTAAGCCTGATCACGCTCGGGGTCGACGACCTCGAGCGCACGCGCGAGTTCTACGAAGCACTCGGCTGGCGCAGCTCCTGCGCCCCGGCTTCCGAGGTCGTGTTCTTCCAGGCCGGCGGGATGGTGTTCGCGCTCTGGAGCCGGGCGAGCAACGCCGAGGACAGCGGCGTCAAGCTGGGCAGCGGCTATGGCGGAATGACCCTGGCCTACAACGTGGCCTCGCCCGCCGAGGTCGACGAGGTGATCGAGCAGGCCCGGGCCGCAGGCGCCGTGATCTCGCGCGAGCCCGGGGAAACCTTCTGGGGCGGCTATTCCGGGGTCTTCCTGGACCCAGCCGGCTACCCGTGGGAGATCGCCCACAATCCGGGCTGGACGTTGGGCCCGGACGGAACCGTCACGCTGGCTTAAGCTTCCGTTGCGATGTCCAGACGGGTGCCATATAACCGGAGTGAGTTCGTGCGCCAGGCGGCACGTCGCGAGGCCGAGCCAACGCTCGCTGAGCGCACCCGCTACGTCGTTGATCACGAGACCGCGCAGCGCTTTCTCGCCGCGCTTGAGCAGTCCTCACCCAGCGCCGAACAGGGCCTAAGCCGACTCATGGCGAAGTCAAGCATCCTGCCTGAAGCGTGACGGCAGGGCCACGGGTGTTTAACTAGAGCGAGCCGCCCGAAGGCGGCTCGCATGAAGAAACCGGCGGCGTCCTACTCTCCCAGGCCCTTGCGGGCCAAGTACCATCGGCGCTGAGGGGCTTAACTGCTCTGTTCGGAATGGGAAGAGGTGTTTCCCCCTCGCCAAAGCCACCGGAAAAAGACGAGAGACCCGCCTCTCCAGGACCTTCAAAACTGCACAGTTGCCACAACGAGTACCACTCCCCTTTCGGGGATCAATACCCCATACGGGGCACGTAAAAAATCCGTCAAGCCCTCGACCCATTAGTACCGGTCTCCTTCAGACGTCACCGTCCTTCCAGATCCGGCCTATCAACCTGGTGGTCTACCAGGGGTCTTACTCCCTCTAGGGGATGGGAGAACTCATCTTGAGGCCGGCTTCCCGCTTAGATGCTTTCAGCGGTTATCCGATCCACACGTAGCTAGCCTGCTATGCCCTTGGCAGGACAACAGATACACCAGAGGTGCGTTCATCCCGGTCCTCTCGTACTAGGGACAAATCCTCTCAATTCTCCAACGCCCACGGCAGATAGGGACCGAACTGTCTCACGACGTTCTGAACCCAGCTCGCGTACCGCTTTAATGGGCGAACAGCCCAACCCTTGGGAGCGACTCCACCCCCAGGATGCGACGAGCCGACATCGAGGTGCCAAACCGGGCCGTCGATGTGGACTCTTGGGCCCGATAAGCCTGTTATCCCCGGAGTACCTTTTATCCGTTGAGCGACGGCACTTCCACTTGCTACCGCCGGATCACTAAGACCTACTTTCGTACCTGCTCGACCTGTCAGTCTCGCAGTCAAGCTCCCTTACTACCTTTACGCTCTACGCACGATTTCCAACCGTGCTGAGGGAACCTTTGTGCGCCTCCGTTACATTTTGGGAGGCGACCGCCCCAGTCAAACTACCCGCCTGGAACTGTCCAGCACCCGGATTCACGGAATGCTGTTAGAAATCCAATACACCAAGGGTGGTATCTCAAGGTTGGCTCCACACCGGCCGCAACCGATGCTTCAAAGCCTCCCACCTATCCTGAGCGAAATGCACCGAACTCCAATACCAGGTTGTAGTAAAGGTTCACGGGGTCTTTCCGTCTAGCCGCGGGTACTCGGCATCTTCACCGAGACTGCAATTTCACCGAGCCCATCGTTGAGACAGCGCTGAAGTCGTTACGCCATTCGTGCAGGTCGGAACTTACCCGACAAGGAATTTCGCTACCTTAGGCACTTTTGTTACATCTCTTAAATCAAGAGATGGCTAGGTCGTTTCTAGTTCCGCCTAGCTCTCCATGTCGCCATGGAGGTCGGACCATATCTTCACTCTCAACATCGAGAGCGTCCAGCGTATGGCCTCTGAGGATTCTGTCCAGTACTTCATCCATTGACCGTTTGCGCTGCTTGCCATTCATATTCATCGCATACGCGATTTCAACGATGGTAGCCAGCCCAGCCGGACGAAGATGCAGACCTTGCTCGAAAAGATGCATCGCATCTTCAAAAAGCTCCATGTCTGCCCTTCTGGATGAAAAGCCCATGTACTGCCGCATGAACGGCAGCACGTGCTCGCGGATCTTCGAACGCGACATAATCGCGAACACAAGCACATCTGGATTTCCCGGCTTGGGCCAAATACGCCCACAACCAAAGATCTCCTGAGCCATTTCGAGGAGTTCACGTCGACACCGGTGCTGATAAACATAAAACTCCGGTTGAACGTAAAAGCCGAGCGCAGCAGTCGGATGTCTCTTTATCGAGAGACACCAACTACCCTCGCCCTCCACGACGCCGGCCATAAACCAGCGACGCGCCTCTGTACTCGACAGTCTTTCCTGCTGATTGTCCGCACCCGTCATATTTTCACGGTACCGTCCACTTGGGACGGAACTCGTAATGCGGGATACTCGGATGTCCCAGCATATAGCTGAATTTTGTAACAGCCTCTATGTTGACCGTTATAGTTACGGCCGCCGTTTACCGGGGCTTAGCTTCGCTGCTTCGGGACAAGCCCTAACAACTCCACGTAACCTTCCGGCACCGGGCAGGCGTCAGCCCCTATACGTCGTCTTGCGACTTAGCAGAGACCTGTGTTTTTGGTAAACAGTCGCTTCAGCCTATTCACTGCGGCCCCCTCAGGCTACGGACGCGAAGTCCTTCACCTTACTGGGGCGCCCCTTATCCCGAAGTTACGGGGCAATTTTGCCGAGTTCCTTAACGATGGTTATCTCGATCACCTTAGTATTCTCTACTTGCCCACCTGTGTCGGTTTTGGTACGGGCACGCGCTTCCTCCCTAGAGGATTTTCTTGGAGGTATGGCGTCGGGGAGTCGCCGGCTTACAGCCAGCTCACATCGCACCTCAGGTTATGCGGCCCCGCATTTAACTAGGGCCACCCCTACATGCTTGTCCCAGGACGACCATCGCCTGGGGTCCCTTAGCCTTCCTCGTCCCCCCATCGGTCAAACGGAAGCGACGTGGTACAGGAATATCAACCTGTTGGCCATCGACTACGCCTTTCGGCCTCGCCTTAGGTCCCGACTAACCCTGAGCAGACGAACTTTACTCAGGAATCCTTGGGCAATCGGTGGAAAGGATTCTCACCTTTCTTTCGTTACTTATGCCGGCATTCTCACTTCCCATGCCTCCACGGCTGGCTTACGCCGCCGCTTTACTGGCATGGGAACGCTCTCCTACCGCGCGATCGACTCGAAAGTCTCACGCACCCGCAGCTTCGGTGACTAGCTTGAGCCCCGTTACATTGTCCGCGCTCGAACACTTGACCAGTGAGCTGTTACGCACTCTTTCAAGGGTGGCTGCCTCTAAGCCAACCTCCTGGTTGTCTATGCACTCGAACATCGTTTACCACTTAGCTAGTACTTTGGGACCTTAGCTGGCGGTCTGGGCTGTTTCCCTTTCGACGCTGAAGTTTATCCCCCAGCAACTGACTCCCGGAGTAGACGTGATGGTCTTCGGAGTTTGCCTGAAGTCGGTAACCTGGTAGGGCCCCTAATCCAAACAGTGCTCTACGGCCACCACGTAATTTATCCGAGGCTATACCTAAATATATTTCGGAGAGAACCAGATATCACTGAGCTTGATTAGCCTTTCACTCCGACCCACAGGTCATCCGCCCAGTTTTCAACCTAGGTCGGTTCGGCCCTCCACGAGGTCTTACCCCCGCTTCAGCCTGCCCATGGGTAGCTCGCTCAGTTTCGGGTATACCGCCTACGACTATGTCGCCCTATTAGGACTCGCTTTCGCTACGGCTCCGCTCATCGCTTAACCTTGCCGCAGACGAGTAACTCGCCGGCTCGTTATGCAAAAAGCACGCGGTCACAGAACAAGTCTGCTCCCACCGCTTGTAGGCACGCGGTTTCAGGTACTATTTCACTCCCCTTCCGGGGTACTTTTCACCTTTCCCTCACGGTACTAGTCCGCTATCGGTCACTAAGGAGTACTTAGCCTTGGAGGGTGGTCCCCCCAGGTTCAGTCCGCGTTTCACGGGCGCGGACTTACTCAGGAACGTCTGACGGAAGTTCATGCAGTTTCGTCTACGGGACGATTGCCCTCTATGGTGCGCGGTTCCACACGCTTCGACTACCACATGAATTTGTAACTTCCGCCGAGCCGGACATGGCTCGGAACAGCTGCCCTACAACCCCCAGTACAGCAACGCATGTCCGCTTACACTTACCAGGTTTGGGCTGATCCCTTTTCGCTCGCCACTACTCAGGGAGTCTCGGTTGATTTTCTTTCCTCGGGGTACTGAGATGTTTCACTTCCCCCGCTTGTCTTCCGCCGGCCTATGTGTTCAGCCGGGGATAACGCCGCATTACCAGCGCTGGGTTTCCCCATTCGGGCATCCACGGGTCAAAGGCTATTCAGCGCCTAACCGTGGCTTATCGCAGCCGTTCACGCCCTTCATCGACTCTTAGTGCCTAGGCATCCACCATGTGCCCTTACTATCTTGACGGTGATCTGGCCCAATGTGTCCATATCCCTTTTGCGGGGATACAGGCAGTCCTGGGCCCGGTGATACCCGTTATTCAGCCGCCGCTTATCGATGGCGGCTGATGTGGCTTCTGTGCAGTTTTCAAGGACCGTGGAGAGGCGATAACGCCGGCCGGCTAGCGGGCTGTATGCGGTGGCGATCTCTAAATCGCCACTGCGCCAACGCACCGACGGACGCCGGTCTCTCAAAACTCAACAGCATGCTGGTGTTGATTGTGTGCCTTTGTCCCGCGGTCTCCCAAGTAGTACAGGGAGATCGACGGTCCAGACGACCCTCCAGCCAGGTTCGGTCGACATGCTAGGCCCGACTCCGCTTGGACACCGCCGGATCTCAAGGAGTCTGGCGGCCGCAGGAATCGGGGCACCGTATGTGCTCCCTAGAAAGGAGGTGATCCAGCCGCAGCTTCCGCTACGGCTACCTTGTTACGACTTCACCCCAGTCACGAGCCCCACCTTCGACGGCTCCCTCCCTTGCGGGTTAGGCCACCGGCTTCGGGTGTTGCTCACTCCCGTGGTGTGACGGGCGGTGTGTACAAGGCCCGGGAACGTATTCACCGCGGCAATGCTGATCCGCGATTACTAGCAACTCCGCCTTCATGCAGGCGAGTTTCAGCCTGCAATCCGAACCGAGACGCGCTTTAAGGGATTCGCTCCACCTCGCGGTATCGCAGCCCTCTGTACGCGCCAATGTAGCACGTGTGTAGCCCTGGACATAAGGGGCATGAGGACTTGACGTCATCCCCACCTTCCTCCGGTTTGTCACCGGCAGTCTCGCATGAGTCCCCAACTAAATGCTGGCAACATGCGACGGGGGTTGCGCTCGTTGCGGGACTTAACCCAACATCTCACGACACGAGCTGACGACAGCCATGCACCACCTGTGAAAGTGCCCCGAAGGGAAGCCGTGTTTCCACGGCGGTCACTCACATGTCAAGCCCAGGTAAGGTTCTTCGCGTCGCGTCGAATTAAACCACATGCTCCGCTGCTTGTGCGGGCCCCCGTCAATTCCTTTGAGTTTTAGCCTTGCGGCCGTACTCCCCAGGCGGGCAACTTAATGCGTTAGCTTCGACACGGGGGGAGTCGACACCCCCCACATCTAGTTGCCATCGTTTACAGCGTGGACTACCAGGGTATCTAATCCTGTTTGCTCCCCACGCTTTCGCGTCTCAGCGTCAGTCACGTCCCAGCGAGCTGCCTTCGCCATTGGTGTTCCTCCTGATATCTGCGCATTTCACCGCTACACCAGGAATTCCACTCGCCCCTTCCGGACTCTAGTCAGACAGTATCCACCGGCATTCCAGGGTTGAGCCCTGGACTTTCACAGCAGACTTATCTGACCGCCTACACGCTCTTTACGCCCAATAATTCCGGACAACGCTTGCACCCTACGTATTACCGCGGCTGCTGGCACGTAGTTAGCCGGTGCTTCTTGTGAAGGTACCGTCACCCCAGCCGGCTATTAACCGGCGGAGCTTCGTCCCAACTGAAAGGGGTTTACAACCCGAAAGCCTTCTTCCCCCACGCGGCGTTGCTGCGTCACGCTTTCGCGCATTGCGCAAGATTCCCCACTGCTGCCTCCCGTAGGAGTCTGGGCCGTGTCTCAGTCCCAGTGTGGCTGATCGTCCTCTCAGACCAGCTACCCATCGAAGCCTTGGTGAGCCGTTACCTCACCAACAAGCTAATGGGCCGCGGGCCCATCTCAATGCGGAGGCCGAAGCTTCCTTTCCCCTTGCGGGCACATCCGGTATTAGCCCGAGTTTCCTCGGGTTGTCCCGGTCATCGAGGCAGGTAACCCACGTGTTACTCACCCGTTCGCGGCTCTGCCCCGGGGCAAGCCCCGGTTCGTCGCTCCACTTGCATGTGTTAAGCACGCCGCCAGCGTTCGTCCTGAGCCAGGATCAAACTCTCCGTGAAGAACTTCACGAAAAGCTGTCATGGAGTTGCTGGCCATCGCTTGACGCGACGACCAGACGTTCGAGACCCTATACACGTTGGCCTCGAACCATAACGGGGTACTTCATCTACTTGACTCTTTGTCCGCCACCGGATGCTGGCCGATCTTGCGATCGTGTCGCTCCCGCCGGCGGGTCGAACCTGGACGCACACCACGATCGAGTCGATCGTAGGTGCGCATGCTGTTGAGTTTTCAAAGACCGTCGAACCTCTCGGAAAGGGCTTCTCTCTGAGGAGACCGATCCGACCCACGCCCTGAGGCGCCTTTGGGCCGACCGGGGAGTATAGCGCTTCGAGACATTGGGAGGCAAGCCCGTGCTTAGTCCTCCGCTTTCAGCCTCCAGCGGCTATGGCGGAGCATACTAGGACATCCCGTGGACGGATCGCGCGCACGCCTCGCGGCGAGACCGAGCCCGAGGCCGGATCAGCCGGCACCCAGGCGCGAAGCGGGCGCCGCGGCCGTGGGATCAGTCGGCCGCAAGCGGCGAAAGCGACGCTTGCCGACCTTCAGCAGCTCGCCGTCGGCACGCATCGACGGCCACGTCGTGCTCGCCGGCGCTCAGCGGCGCCTCGCCCGAGCGTGACCCCGCCCTGGTCGATCAGCCGGCGGGCCTCCGAGCGCGAGATCCCGAACGCCTCGGCCATCAGCCCCGGGCAGGTGCACCAGACCCGTCTCGCCTGCCTCGAACGACGCGTCCTCGACCTCCTCCGGAGTCCCCCGCTCGACGAACATCCGGTCGAACGCCTGCTCGGCGGCGCCGGCGCCTGCTCGGAGCAGAGGCGCGGCCACCAGCCTGCGTGCCAGCGTTCGCTTGGCGTCCCGCGGGGAGAGGTCCGCTGGGGCGGCTCCGAGCCCAGCAGCAGGCGGTAGTACTCGGCCATCGCCTCGTCCGGGATCGCCATCGTCTTGCCGTACATCTCCTCGGGCGCGTCGGTGATCCCGATGTGGTTGCCCAGCGACTTCGACATCTTCTTGTGCCCGTCGGTGCCCACCAGGATCGGCATCGTCAGGATCGCCTGCTCGGGCTGGCCGTAGGCGCGCTGGATGTCGCGACCCAGCAGCAGGTTGAACTTCTGGTCGGTCCCGCCCAGCTCGACGTCGGCGCGCACCGCCACCGAGTCATAGCCCTGCAGCAGCGGGTACATCAGCTCGAGCATCGAGATCGGCTCGTTGGCGCCGAAGCGCAGCGCGAAGTCTTCGCGCTCCAGCAGCTGCGCCACCGTCGTCGTGCGCACCAGGCCGAGCAGCTCCACCATTGACATGTCCAGCCACTCGCTGTTGCGCCTCACCTCCAGGCGCCGGGGATCGGCGTCGAGGATCTTCAGAGCCTGCTCCTGGAAGGTCGCCGGCATTCGCTTCGATCTCGCCGTCGGAAAGCATCGGGCGCAGACTCGAACGTCCCGAGGGGTCGCCCACACGCGCCGTGTAGTCGCCGATGATCAACACCACCAGATGTCCCGCGTCCTGGAATTCGCGCAGCTTGCCCAACACCACCGCGTGGCCCAGATGGATGTCCGGCGCCGTCGGATCGATCCCCAGCTTGACCCTCAGCGGGCGGCTCTGAGCATGCGCCTGGCGCAGCTTGCTCGCCAGCCCTCCCTCCGGCAGGCTGTTGGCGACATTGCGCCCCAGCCACGTGGCCTGCTCGATCTCGGCTGTAGTGGGGGCGTCGGGCGGCGTCGGCATCGAGGGCCAATGCTAGACTCTCGCCCCCGGTGGAGCTGGACTCATCGTCTGCTCGCAGCCGACCGCGATTGAAGAGGCTGCGTTTTCTGCTGATCCTCCTCGCAGTCCTGCTGCTGGGCCTCGTCTCGTTCGCGTTCGGCATGTTCATGGCCGTGGCGTCCGACCTGCCCTCGCTGGACAACAAGCAGGAGTTCAACAACGCCCGCAACTCGGTGTTGCTCGACGACCAGGGACGCACGCTGGGGGTGCTCAGCAAGCAGCATCAGATCCTGCTCACCCCCAGCCAGATACCGAGCCTCGTCAAGGAGGCCGTGATCTCGATCGAGGACAAGCGCTTTGAGAGCAACAGCGGGATCGACCTGCGCGGGATCGGACGGGCCTTCTCCCAGGACCTGCTGCACGGCCATGCCATCCAGGGCGCCTCGACGATCGAGCAGCAGTTCGTCAAGACCGCGCTGCAGGCCCAGTCGCACCGCACCGTCTTCGAGAAGTTGCGCGAGGCCGCCCTCGCCTTCCACCTCGCCCACAAGTGGTCGAAGGACAAGATCATCACCCAGTACCTGAACACGATCTACTTCGGCAACGGCGCCTACGGCATCGAGTCGGCGGCCCGCACCTACTTCGGGCAGGACGTCAACCACATGGGCTGCGGCACCCCCAAGAACCTCTGCGTCAGCCACCTGGAGCCCTGGGAGGCGGCGCTGCTCGCGGGGATCATCCAGTCCCCGACCGCCTATGACCCGATCACCGAGCCCGTCGCGGCCCGGGCACGACGCAACCTGGTGCTCAAGCAGATGCAGGAACAGGGCTATCTGAGCCCCACGGAGTACCAGGAGAGCGTCATTCAGTCGCTGCCCGCCCCCCAGGACATCCAGGCACCCCATCAGCGGCTCGTCGAGGGCCTCGACGTCGGCTACTTCACGAGCTGGGTCCAGCAGCAGGTGATCGACCGCTACGGCGCCCAGCGGGCCTTCACGGGGGGCCTGAAGATCCACACCACACTCGACCTCGACCTCCAGCGCGCCGCCCAGCAGGCCGTCAGCACCTACCTGGCGAGCCCCAGCAGCCCGTCCGCCGCGATGGTGGTGATCGACAACGCCACCGGCCAGGTGCGCGCGATGGTCGGGGGCCGGGACTACAACCAGAGCCCCTTCAACCTGGCCACCGAGGGCGAGCGCCAGCCCGGCTCCTCGTTCAAGCCGTTCGTGCTCGCCGAGGCCCTCCAGCAGGGGATCTCGCCGAACTCGCAGTGGACCTCGAAGCTCAAGGAATTCAAGGTGCCCCATAGCTCCGAGCGCTTCGTGGTCCACAACGACGAGGGCAACTACACCGGCAGCAACACCCTCACCGGCGCCACCACCTACTCCGACAACTCGATCTATGCCGAAGTCGGCATCAAGGTCGGCACCCACCGGATCGCGAACCTCGCGCACCGCATGGGCATCCGCACCCCGATCTCGACCAACTACGCGATGACGATCGGCGGCTTGAACGTCGGCGTCACGCCCCTGGACATGGCGCACTCCTACGAGACCATCGCCCACGGCGGCCAGCGGGTGAGCGGGACGCTCGTGGACGAAGAAGCCCCCGTCGGCATTGAGGCCGTCGACGCCGGCACGCGGGTGCTGCCCGATGGTCATCACCGCGACGTGGACCGCACCACGCTCAAACGCGTGCTGCCCGCGGGGATCGCGAGCACCGAGACCGCGATCCTTGAGACCGTGCTGCAGTCCGGGACCGCCAAGGCCGCCGCCATCGGCCAGTTCGCGGCGGGCAAGACGGGTACGACCTCCAACTACGGCGACGCCTGGTTCGTCGGCTGGGACAGCAAGTACACCGTGGCCGTCTGGGTGGGCTATCCCGACCGTCTGATCCCGATGACCACCCAGTTCCAGGGCGGTCCCGTGCTCGGCGGCACCTTCCCCGCGCTGATCTGGCACAACTTCATGCTCTCCGCCCTCCAGCTCGAAAAGGATCGCGCGAATCGCGCCGCCGCGCGCGCAGCGAGCGGCGGCGGCGGCGAAGAAGCCCTCGGGGCCGGCACGCACCTCCACGGGCACCGACAACTCCTCCACCACCGGGGAACCGAGCCCGAAGGGCAGGAAGGAAACTGGCAAGGGCGCACCCGCGACCCCCGAAGGCGCCGGCGCCACGGGCGGCGAACCGAGCGAACACCAGGGCTCTCCGAGTGTCCCCCCGGCAGCCGGCGCGCCCGCGAGCCCCGCTCCCAACCCACCTGCGACACCCGCCCCGAGTGCTCCCTCCACGCCGTCGAGCACCGCCCCCAGCGGCGGCACCGGCGCCCCGACCGGCGGCGTGGGCGCCGGCGGCTAGATCCCCGACCGCCGGCCACAGCGCCAATCGGCGCAGCCGACCCCTTGAGATCGGCAGACCCGGTAAGGCCACCCGCGCCGGGTCGCGGTCGCGAGACGTGAGGGTTGCTCTGCACGCAGAAGCGCCACGGCAGCTCCACGGCCTTGGTGATGCCGATGCGCTCGCCGTGCACGATCTGCGGAGCGCGCCACGCAGCTGTGCGTGGGCCGATCGAGACCGGGCCCTTGGAGAGGTCGCTCCCGTTGTGGCGCAGCTCGACGCCCAGCGCCTGGGTGAGCTTGCCGGGCCCCGAGCACAGGTCGTGATCGCGTGCCGGCCCGACGCCGATCCGGCCGCGACGCTCGCGCATCAGCTCGATCCCGTGTAGCGGCTGAAGCGCCCGGATCAGGACCGCCGCGCCCACCCCGGGCTCCTCACAGACCGCGTTGAGCAGCGCGTGGATGCCGTAGGAGCGGTAGACGTAGGCCAGGCCGGGCTCTCCGAACAGGATGCGAGTGCGC
Source organism: uncultured Solirubrobacterales bacterium (assembly GCA_963813115.1). Classification (GTDB taxonomy): domain Bacteria; phylum Actinomycetota; class Thermoleophilia; order Solirubrobacterales; family Solirubrobacteraceae; genus Palsa-744. The sequence continues at coordinate 671,596 of CAWEXS010000001.1, read as the reverse complement.
GGGGTGAGGCCGATGAAGGCGTGACAGGCCGGCTCGCACTCGTGGTAGGCCTCGGTCTCGACGATCACCCCCGCCGTGTCGCCGTGCCCGACCGTGCAGCCGAGCAGCTCGCGCGCCACCTCGACCACGGGGCGCGCGTAGAACTCAGGCGGCAGCGTCCTCATCGCAGCGACAGCTCCCGGGCGATCTTCAGTTGCTCGCGCACCCGCGCCAGGGCGGTGCCGCCCTCGGAGACCTTGGACTCCAGCCACGAGCGCTGGGCGAGCACCTCGTAGTACTCCTCGTCGAGCACCTCGCTGTGCGCCGCCAGCTCCTCGACGGTCAGCTCGGAAAGCCGTCTGGAGCTGTCCACGGCGCTGCGCACCAGACCGGCGACGACCCCGTGGGCCTCGCGGAACGGGACTCCGCGGCGTACCAGCAGGTCGGCCACGTCGGTGGCCGCGATCAGCTCGTCGGAGGCGGCCGCCAGCAGACGCTCGGAGCGGAACCGGACCCCCGCGATCATGCCCCGCGCCGCGGCGAGCGTCAGCTCGATCGTGTCCACCGCGTCGAAGAGGTGCTCCTTGTCCTCCTGCATGTCCTTGTTGTACGTGAGCGGCAGCGCGTGCAGCACGCCGTGGAACGCCGCGAGATGGGCGCTGACGCGCGGCGCCTTGGCGCGCAGCAGCTCGGCGGCGTCGGGGTTCTTCTTCTGGGGCATGATCGAGGAGCCCGAACTCCAGGCGTCGGGCAGCTCGCAGAAGCCGAACTCCTCGCTTGACCAGAGCACCAGCTCGGCTCCCAGGCGCGAGAGATGCGTCGAGCAGGTCGCGGCGGCGTTCAGGTAGTCAAGCACGAAGTCCCGGCCCGAGACCGCATCGATCGAGTTAGGCACCACCTCGTGAAAACCCAGCTCGCGGGCGACCTGGCCACGATCGGTGTCGAAGTTCACACCCGCCAGCGCACCGGCTCCCAGCGGCAGGCGGCCGGCCTCGTGCTCGGCGAAGGCAAAGCGCGAGCGGTCGCGCCTGAGCATCCAGAAGTAGGCCAGCAGATGGTGCCCCAGGTAGACCGGCTGGGCACGCTGCAGATGGGTGTAGCCCGGCATCGGCCAGTCCAGGTGCTCCTCCGCGCGAGCCAGCAGCGCCCCCATCAGCTCGCCGAGCATGCGCCGCGCCTCGCGGGCCCGCTCACGGGTGTACATCGCGAGATCGGTCACCACCTGGTCGTTGCGCGAGCGCGCGGTGTGCAGCTTGCCCCCGACGGCGCCCACGATCTCGGTCAGGCGCCGCTCCACGGCCATGTGAATGTCCTCGTCGTCGGCGTGGAACGGAAAGCTCCCGGAACTCAGCTCCCGCTCGACCGCATCCAGCCCCAGAAGCAGGGCGTCGCGATCCTCAGCCCCGATGATCTCGCGCGCGGCGAGCATGCGTGCGTGGGCGCGTGACTGGGCGAGATCCTGTGGCCAGAGGCGCCGATCGAAGTCGATCGAGGCGTTCAGGCGCTGGAAGACGGGATCTTGGGGCTCATGAAAGCGGGACACCGACGGGTAAGTCTATGTAGAGCCCTTTGCAACGGTGTCGTGCCCTGCCGCAAGCCCCGCGATTGGCATCTAAAAAAACTATCATTTACATTTGTACTTTATCCTGTACGGGGCAACCAGTTCGACCGTCCGGTATGCCTCGCGAAACTCGACACCCACGTACCCCTCCCCCACATGCACTGCCGCGTGGGCCACACTCGCTCTCGCGCGAGGAGGTAGCCGCCAACCAGCGTTTGCGCCTGATCCTGGCGATGGTCGACGCGATCGGCGAAAAGGGATACGTTGCCACGACCGTCGCGGACGTGATCCGCCATGCCGGGGTCTCGCGCAAGGCCTTCTACGAGCACTTCACCGGCAAGGACGACTGCTTCCTTGCAACTTTTGATGCGGTCGCGGACGAGAGCAGGCGCCGGGTGATGAGCGCCTACCGCGAGGCCCGCGGCTGGCCCGATCGTGTCGAAGCGGCAATCAGGGCGCTGTTCGAGTCGGCGATCGAGAACCCGAGCGCGGTGCGCCTGGGAATGATCGAGATCGCGGCCGCCGGCCCGGCCGGGATCAAGCGGCGCGAGCAGGCGATCATTGAATACGAGCGCGTCATCCGCGGCGCCCTGGAGCTGGCGCCGGGCTCGGGGGCGGTCCCCGACACGGCACTCAGAATGGTCGTCGGCGGGCTCAACGGGATGCTCTGGAGATACGTGCGGCGCGAGGAAAGCGACGACCTCATGGAGGTGCTCCCCGCCCTGGTGACGTGGGCCACCTCCTACTACCCCACCCCAGCCCGCCTCGCCCGCCAGCGCCGCCCGAAAATCACAGGACCGCCCGCCCCCGGCAGGCGCGCGCCGGGAACGCTCTCACTCGGGTTCCCCCGCACGGGCCACCGTGGCAACGAGGCCGCCGATCGCAACCGCTCACGCAGTTTCATCGTGCACAGCCAGCGCGAGCGGATCCTCGACGCGGTGGCCAACATCACCGCCGACCACGGCTACTCCGCGCTCAAGATCGAGGACATCGTGAGCGAGGCCGGCGTGTCGATCCAGACCTTCTACGAACATTTCACCGGCAAGGAGGACGCCGTGCTCGTGGCCTACGAGATCGGGCACCTCAGAGGGCTCGCGATCGTGGAGCACGCCTACCGGGCGCAGCCCGACTGGGCCAGCGGCGTGCGCGCCGCGGTCCACGCGCTGCTCGAGTTCCTGGCCGGCGAGCCGGCCTTCACGCACCTGGCCCTGCTCGATGCGCACGTCGCCACCTCCGAATCCGCCCACCGCGCCGAACTGGGCATCACCGCCTACGCCCAGTTGCTCGTCCCCGGTCTCGTGGCCGCCGAGAAGCATCACCCGCCCGCGGTCACGATCGAGGCGATCGCCAGCGGCCTGGCCGAGATCCTCTTCGATCACGTCGTGCAGAATCGCGTCCACGAGCTGCCCCTGATCGCCACCGATGCCACCTACCTGGTGCTCGCGCCCTTCATCGGAGCCGATGAGGCGGCACTCATCGCCACCGGGTAGCTGCTAGAGGCCGAGCACCGCGCGCAACTCCGCCGCCACCCGCTCCACCTGACCCGGGCTCATCGCCGGAAAGAACGGCAGCGCCAGCGAGCGCGCCGCCACGCTCTCACAAACGGGAAATTCGCCCTCGCGGTGCCCGAAGCGCTCGCGGTAGAAGCTCATCAAATGGATCGCCGGCAGGTAGGGCTTGCTCTGCACGCCCCGCTCGCCCAGCGCGCGCACAGTCGCGTCGCGATCGACGCCGTGGGGCACCTGCACCACGAACACGAACCAGCCCCGCACATCTCCCCCACGATCCTCACACGGCAGCCCCAGGCCCTCGATTCCCGCGAGCGCCTCGCGGTAGAGCCCGGCCACCCGCGCGCGCGCCGCGAGCATCTCCTCCAGGCGCTCCAGCTGCGCGAGCCCCAGCGCGCACGCAATGTCCGAGAGCCGGTAGTTGAATCCCAGGCGATCGTGATCGAGCCAGCCCATGTCGGGGGCGCGCCCTTGGTTGCGCTCAGAGTCGATGCGCCGCTTGAGCGCCTCCTCGCCGAGCGTGATCATGCCCCCCTCGCCGGTGGTGAGCTGCTTGTTGGCGTAGAAGCCGAACACCGCCGGATGACCGCGCCCTCCGACAGCCGGACCGTCGGCGTGCCTGGCGCCCAGTGCCTCGCAGGCGTCCTCGACGATCCCCAGCCCGTGGCGCGCGGCCAGCCCCTCGAACGCCGGCAGATCCGCGGGGTAGCCGAAGATGTGCACCGGCAGCAGCGCCCGCGTGCGCTCGCTCACCGCGGCCGCCGCGGCCGGCGGGTCGAGGTTCAGGGTCTGCGGGTCGATGTCCGCGAACACCGGGCGCGCGCCCTCGTAGAGCACGGAGTTGGCCGACGCCACGAACGAGAACGGGCTGGTGATGACCTCATCGCCCGCCTGCACCCCGACGGCGCGCAATGCCAGATGCAGCCCGGCGGTCCCGCTGGAGACCGCGCTGGCCAGCGGCGCGCCGACGAACCGGGCGAACGCCTGCTCGAACGTCGGCACCCGCGGCCCCAGTGAGAGCTGACCCGAGCGCAGCACGTCGAGCACCGCCTGCTCCTCGGCCTCCCCCAGCACCGGGCGGGCCAGCGGAATCGTCTCCTGCACGCTCACGAACGGCGTCCGCCCGGCTGCACCCCGTACTCAAGCGAGTCCACCAGCGCATCCCAGGAGGCCTCGATCACGTTCTCCGAGACCCCGATCGAGCCCCACAGTCGCTGGCCGTCCGAGGCGTCGATCAAAACACGGGTCACCGCGCCGGTGCCCTTCGTCTCGTCGAGGATTCGCACCTTGAAGTTCACCAGATCGATGTCGCGCAGATGCGGGTGGATCTCGCCGATCGCGTCGCGCAGCGCCTTGTCGAGCGCGTTGACCGGACCGTTGCCTTCGGCGGTGCGCACGTACCGCACGCCCTCCGGACCCGCGGGCGCCCAGATCTTGATGGTGGCCTCCGTCTCGACGTGGCCGTCGGCGCGCTTCTCGACCATCACCCGCCAGGACTCCAGGCGAAACAGCGGCTCGTACTGGCCGGACTCCCTGCGCATCAAAAGCTCGAAGGAGCCGTCGGCCGCCTCGAACTGGAAGCCTCGATGCTCCAGCTCCTTGACGCGCTCGACCGTGCGCAGCGCCCCCGCCTCGTCCAACTGCACCCCCGCCTCGCCGGCCTTCTCGATCACGGTGCCCTTGCCCGAAAGCTCGGAGATCAACACGTCGCGACGGTTGCCGACCCGCTCGGGATCGATGTGCTCGAAAGTCTCGGAGGAGGCGCGCACGCCCGCGGCGTGCAGCCCGGCCTTGTGCGCGAAGGCGTGCTTGCCCACGTAGGGCTGTGCCGGGTTCGGGGCGCGGTTGAGCAGCTCGTCGACGAAGTGCGCGGTCTCGGTGAGGCGCGCCAGACGCTCCGGCGCGAGCACCTCGTGGCCCATCTTCAGCTGGAGGTCGGCGATGATCGTGAGCAGGTTCGCGTTGCCCGTGCGCTCACCGATGCCGTTGATCGTGCCCTGCACCTGCGTGGCCCCGGCCTCGACCGCGACCAGCGTGTTGGCCACCGCACAGCCCGCGTCGTCGTGGGTGTGGATGCCGAGCGCACAGTCCGCCAGCGCCGCACGAACCGCGCCCACGACAGCGTGGATGCGCGTCGGCAGCGTGCCGCCGTTGGTGTCGCAGAGCACCACCCGCTCGGCGCCCGCCTCGGCTGCGGCGCGCACGCAGTCAAGCGCGTAGTCCGGGTCCAGCTCATAGCCGTCGAAGAAGTGCTCGGCGTCCAGCAGCGTGCGCTTGCCCGCCCCCACCAGGAACCCGATCGACTCGGAGATCATGTCGAGGTTCTCCGCACGCGAGACCCGCACCACCTTCTCGACGTGCAGTACCGAGCTCTTGCCCACCAGCGTGCAGACCGGCGCGAAAGAGTCCGCCAGGGTGCGCAGACCCTCGTCCTCGGCGGCCCGCGTCTCGCGGCGACGGGTCATCCCAAACGCCACGATCTGCGCCTGCTGTAGCCGCTCTGAGGCGAGCAGCTCGAACAGCTCAAGCTCCTTGGGGTTCGAGGACGGAAAGCCGGCCTCGATGAAGTGCACCCCCAGCGCGTCCAGGGCGTGCACCACGCGCACCTTCTCCTCGGCGGTCAGCGTCAGGCCGCCGCCGCCCATGCCGTCGCGCAGGGTCGCGTCGTAGAGCTGTATCGCGGACATCAGCCCGTGGCTGTCGCCTGGGCGCTCGGCGTCGGCCCATCGCCCGTGGGCGTATGCAGCGCAGGTGCCTGCACGACGTCGAGCCACTCGCGGTAGCGCTCCGAGCGTCCGTTGATGGCATCGACGAAGGCGCTCTGCAACACGCGTGTCACCTCACCGGGCTCACCGGTGCCGATCTTGTGATCGTCCACCTCGCGCACCGGCACCAGCTCGGCGGCGGTGCCCGACATGAACACCTCGTCGGCCAGGTACAGCTCGGCGCGAGCCACGTTGCGCTCGACCACCTTGTAGCCGAGGTCGCCCGCGATCTGGATCAGCGAGCGGCGCGTGATCCCGTCGAGGATCGAGTTGTGCTGACCCGGGGTCGCGATCTCGCCGTCGCGCACGATGTAGATGTTCTCGCCGGTTCCCTCGCACACGTGGCCGTGGTCGTCGAGCAGAATCGCCTCTTCATAGCCTGCCTTCAGCGACTCGACCTTCGCCAGTACGCTGTTCAGGTACTGGCCCGAGGCCTTGGCGTGGGGGATCAGCGAGTCGGGGCTGATCCTCCGCCAAGACGACACCTTGGCGCGAATGCCGTGTTTGCTGCCGTCCTCGCCGAGGTAGGCGCCCCACTCCCAGCACGCGATCGTCACGTCCACCGGCGCCTCCAGCGGGTTCAAGCCCATCTGGCCGTAGCCCCGGTTGATGATCGGGCGGATGTAGCAGGAGCGCAGGCCGTTGCGGGCCACCAGCTCGAGCGTCGCCGCGCGCAGCTCCTCGACGCTGTAGGGCACCGGCATGTAGTAAAGCTCCGCCGAACGCAGCAGGCGCTCCAGATGCTCCGTGTTGCGGAACACCGCCGGACCCAGCTCGCCGTCGTAGCAGCGCATGCTGTCGAAAACGCCCGTGCCGTAGTGCAGGCCGTGTGTCAGGACGTGAACCTTTGCGTCCTCCCAGGCGACGAATTCTCCGTTCATCCAGATGAGGTCGGTGGGATTCACTCTTCAAGGCTCCTGTTAGAGGTGTTCGAGCACGGCCACGGTCGCCTGCGCGGTGCCTGCATCACCGCCGAGGTCGGGAGTGCGCAGACCGCCGTCAAGCGCACGGTCGACGGCCAATTCTACCGCCGCCGCCTCGCTTGCCAAGCCCAGCCCGTGGCGCAGCATCATCGCGGCAGACAGAAACATTGCAAGCGGGTTGGCGATGCCCTGCCCGGCGATATCCGGCGCCGAGCCGTGGACCGGCTCGAAAAGCCCGGGCGCGCGCGACTCGGGGTCCCCCAGCGAAGCGCTCGGCAGCATCCCGATCGAGCCCGTGATCATCGCGGCCTCGTCGCTGAGGATGTCCCCGAACATGTTCTCGGTCACGATCACGTCGAAGTGCCGCGGCGCGGACACCAGTTGCATCGCGGCGTTGTCGACCAGCACGTGCTCCAGCACCACGTTGGGGAACTCGCGCGAGTGGATATCGCTCACCACCTCGCGCCACAGCCGCGATGTCTCAAGCACATTGGCCTTGTCCACGCTCGTGACCTTGGAGCGCGCCGCCCGGAAGGCCGTGCGCGCGATCCGCTCGATCTCGCCCCTGCTATAGACGCAGGCGTCAGAGGCCGAGTCCGCCGTGCGCGTCTTCGCGCCGAAATAGATCCCGCCGGTCAACTCGCGCACGACCAGCAGATCGGTGCGCTCGATCCGCTCGCGCCGCAGCGGCGAGGCTTCATACAGCGCCGGCACCGGGCGCACGGGGCGCAGGTTGGCATAGAGCCCCAGCCCCTTGCGCAGGCCGAGCAGGCCCTGCTCCGGCCGGGGTTTGTCGGGATCGGTGGTGTCCCACTTGGGACCGCCGACGGCCGCCAGCAGCACCGCGTCGCACTCCCGGCAGGCCTTCAGCGTCTCGTCGGTCAGGGCCGTGCCGTGCGCGTCGATCGCGGCACCCCCGAAGAGGTGCTCCTCAAACTCGAAGTCTCCGACGGCGTTCAGCAGCTCAAGCGCGGGCGCCATGATCTCGGGCCCGATGCCGTCCCCTGGGAGCGTGACTATGCGGGCGCTCATAGAGCGGTGGTGAGCGGACCGGAGCGCTCGCGATCGCTCTCATATGCGGATATCTGCCCGTCGTTGCCGAGCGTCACGCCGATGTCATCCAGGCCCGCCAGCAGCCTGCGGCGGATCTCGTGGTCGATCTCGAAGGCCACCTCGCGCCCCGCGAAACGGACCTCCTGGGCGTCGAGGTCGACCTCACCCTCGCCCGCTCGCGTCAGGGCCTGGCAGTCCTCCGCGCCGAGCACGACCGGCAGCAGCCCGATCTTGGTGCAGTTGGAGTAGAAGATGTCGGCGAAGCTCGGCGCCACGATCGCGTGAAAGCCGTAGTCCTGTAGACCCCAGGGGGCGTGCTCGCGCGAGGAGCCGCAGCCGAAGTTCTCGCCGGCCACCAGGATCGGGTTGGCCGGCAGATCCCAGTCGGGCTCCTTGGCCCAGTCGTAGAAGAGAAACTCGCCGAAGCCCGTGCGCTCCACCCGCTTGAGGAACTGCTTGGGCATGATCTGGTCGGTGTCCACATTGGAGCGGTCCAGGTGACTGACCTTCCCGGCGACGATGCTTATCGGATCCACGGTCTTTTAGCTCCAATCCCTGATGTCGGTGAAATGTCCTTCGATCGCGGCCGCGGCAGCCATCTGCGGGGAGACCAGGTGCGTGCGCCCGCCGCGCCCCTGACGACCCTCGAAGTTGCGGTTGGACGTCGAGGCGCAGCGCTCCCCGGGAGCGAGGATGTCGGGGTTCATGCCCAGACACATCGAGCAGCCCGCGACACGCCAATCAAAGCCCGCGTCGCGGAACACCTGATCGAGCCCCTCGGCCTCGGCCTGCGCCTTGACCTGCTGGGAGCCCGGCACCACCATCGCGTTGACGCTCGCCGCCACCTTGCGTCCGGCGACCACCTCAGCCGCGGCGCGCAGATCGCCGATGCGTGAGTTGGTGCACGAGCCGATGAACACCCGGTCGACCGCGATCTGCTCGATCGGCGTCCCGGGCTCAAGCGCCATGTAGTGCAGCGCCCGCTCGGCCGCCTCGCGATCGGCCGGACTGTCGAAGTCAGTCGGCGAGGGCACCTTGTCGGTAACCGACAGCACCATGTCCGGCGTCGTGCCCCAGGTCACCTGCGGCGAGATCGCCGCTGCGTCCACCACGACCTCACGGTCGAAGCTCGCGCCCTCGTCGGTGCGCAGCTCGCGCCAGCGCGCAATCGCGGCGTCAAGCTCCGCCCCACGCGGCGCGCCCGGACGCTCACGCTCGGTGAACCAGGCGAACGTGGTGTCATCGGGGGCGATCATGCCGCCGCGCCCGCCGGCCTCGATCGTCATGTTGCAGACCGTCATGCGGCCCTCCATCGAGAGCGCCTCGATCGCGGGACCGGCGAACTCGACCACGTGCCCGGTCGCGCCGCCCACGCCGATCTGGCCGATCGTGGCCAGGATCAGATCCTTGGCGGTGACCCCGAAGCCCAGCTCGCCCTCGTAGCGGATGCGCATCGAGCGCGGCTTGTGCTGCACCATGCACTGTGTGGCGAGCACGTGCTCGACCTCGCTGGTGCCGATCCCGAAAGCCAGCGCCCCGAACGCGCCGTGGGTGGCGGTGTGGGAATCGCCGCAGACGATCGTCATGCCCGGCTGAGTGACGCCCAGCTCCGGCCCGATCACGTGCACGATGCCCTGACGGTCGGAGCCCAGCGAGTACACGGGCACCCCGAACTCCGCGCAGTTGCGCTCCAAGGTTTCGACCTGCACGCGCGAGAGCTCGTCCTTGATCCGGGCCGCCACGGGCGTGCCATCGGTCGGGGTGTTGTGGTCGGCGGTGGCCAGCGTACGGTCGGGCCGGCGCACCTTGCGCCCGGCCAGGCGCAGCCCGTCGAACGCCTGGGGGCTCGTGACCTCGTGCACTAGGTGCAGGTCGATGTAGAGCAGGGGGGGTGGGCCCGAATCCACCTCGTGGGCCTCCCAGATCTTGTCGAACAGCGTCTTCGGCATGGTCACTCTCCTAGCTGCGTCTCAGTCCCGCGCTGACGACGGCCAAGAGGGCCGCCTCGACACGGGTGGGGTTCTCGAAGTGGTGGGGCAGATCGGCATCGAAGGTCACGCAGTCGCCCTCGCCCAGCTCGTGGCGCTGCCCGTCACAGACCAGCACGACCGAACCCTGCTCGACCAGCGCCGTCTCGCGGCTGCCGGGCTCGTGCATCGGCGGATCGTCCGCGGCGCCCGTGGCCCCGCCCGGAGCCAGCGTGTGGCGCGAAAGCTCGGCCCGCTGCCCGGGCTGGGCTGCGGTCAGCACCTCGAAGTGGTGCCCGCGCCTGGAATTGCCGCCGTGCTGGCGCTCGGAGGCACGGACGACCGTAACCGCACCGCCCTCGTCGAGGCGCAGAAACTGGGAGAGCCGTAGCTCCAGCCCCGCGGCGATCCGGGCGGCGACGGCCAGTGTCGGGCTCGTCTCCCCACGCTCCACCTGCGAGAGCATCGGGGCGCTCACACCGCTACGAGCGGCGAGGTCGCGCAGCGACAGGGAGGAGGATTCGCGCAGCGCGCGTACACGCGCTCCGATCACCGCCGGGTCGAGTGGATCATGGATCGCCGTCGCCATACGTGCGTACGTTATCACAGACACACGTGTCCAAGTCTCCGGGACGATTCTCGGACGCCGGGCCATGGCGAGAAACCCCGCCAACCGCGAGAGTCATACGAAATCGGCACCCGACGCACGACCCCCCTCACGGAGCAATGCGCCCACGAATCCCACAGATCATCGCCCTCGGCGGCGGAGGCTTCTCGATGGAGCAGGGCAACCACCTGCTCGACGACTACATCCTGTCCCTGACCGGTACCCCGCGCCCGCGCGTCTGCTTCCTGCCCACCGCCTCCGGGGACGCCGACCATTATGTGGTGCGTTTCTACCGCCGCTTCTCCGCGGGCTGCGAGGCCAGCCACGTCTCGCTGTTCCGGCGCGACCAGGGCGGCGGCGGAGTGGAGAGCGACCTGGCAACCCACCTCCTGGCCCAGGATCTGATCTACGTCGGCGGCGGCAACGTGGTGAGCATGCTCGGCGTGTGGCGTGCGCATGGCCTCGATGACGTGCTGCGCCGGGCCTGGCGCGAAGGGATCGTGCTGTGCGGCCCCTCAGCCGGGTCGCTGTGCTGGTTCGCCGAGGCCCTGAGCGCCTTTCACGGCTCGCCCCAGCGCGTCCAGGGACTCGGGATCCTCCCCTACTCGAACTGCGTGCACTACGACGCCGAGCCCGCCCGACGCGAGGAGTACCGGCGCTTCGTGGGCGACGGAATGCGCGCCGGGTTCGCCGCGGACGACGGCGTGGCCCTGCACTTCCGCGGGACCGAGCTTGAGCGAGTCGTCAGCTCGCGACCGGAAGGACGCGCCTATCGCGTGCATCCGCTGGGCGGCGAGATCGTGGAGGCACCGCTGGAGGTCTGCTACCTCGGATCCGGCGGGTCCGGCAAGTCGGTCGGGACGAGCACCCGAATGCACGCGAGCCTCGTAGCGTGAGCCCGTCGGCAGCGCCGGGAGCAGTCGAGCGCGACGCCCGCGCGATCCTCGCGATGGGTGGCGGAGGCTTCACGATGGAGCCCGACAACCCGCTGCTGGATGATTTCCTGCTCTCACTGACGCCCGCCCGACGCCCGCGAATCCTGTTCCTGCCGACCGCTTCCGGCGACCCGAACGCACAGATCAACGCGTTCTACGGCCGCTTTGCAAACCGGAGCTGCGTACCCCGGTACCTCTCGCTCTTTCACCTGCGGGACCTGGAGCGTCCCCTGCGGGAGCTGGTGCTCGACCAGGACATCATCTATGTCGGCGGCGGCTCGATGCGCAATCTGCTCGCGATCTGGCGGGCACACGAGCTGGACCGGATGCTGGAGGAGGCCTGGCGCAAGGGCATCGTCCTCGCGGGCCTGAGCGCCGGTGCGATGTGCTGGTTTGAAGGCGGCGTGACACGCTCCAGCGGACCGCCCGAACCGTTTGCCGGGCTCGGGATGCTGCCGGGTTCGCTCACGGTGCATGCCGACGGCGAGCCCGAGCGCCTGCCGGTGTGGCTCGCCGCAGTGCGCGATGGCACCCTGCCGGGCGGTTGGGCCGCCGACGACGGCGTTGGCCTGTTCTTCAAGGGCACCCGCCTGGAGCGGGTCGTGAGTTCCCGTCCGGGAGCCGGCGCACAGCGTGTGGATGCGGTCGGCGGCGAGCTGGTGCGCGCCCGCCTTGAACCCGAGCTGCTGCAACCGGGTGGCCTCGGTGACCTCTCGGCGATCACCGACGACATCCACGAGCTGCGCCGCGTGCACCGCCTGCGCCGCACCATCACCCGCAAGACCAACCGGCTCGGGTAGCGTCGCTCAGGGGGCCGAGGCAGGCACCGGCACGACCTCGGAGTCGGCTTCGCGCGAGCGGCTGACCGCGACCGAGAGCGCCCGCACATACGCGCGCGCGGCGGCCTCGATGATGTCTGTCGAGACGGCCTGCCCGGATCCCGACTGGCCTTCGACCTCGACGACCACGGAAACCTCGCCGAGCGCATCCTGGCCCTCGGTGACCGCCCCGATCGTGAACTCGCGCAGCTTCGTCTCGATGCCGGTGGCGGCATCGATCGCATGGAACACCGCGTCGATCGGACCATCGCCGGTGAAGGACCCCTCGACGGTGCCCCCTTCGGGGAGCGCCACCGCGACGCGCGCGTGCGGGGGCCGTTTGGAGGATGACTCGACCTCGAAGGAGTCCAGGGTGTAGCCCGCGATCTCGTCGCGCAGCTCCTCGGTGACCAGGGCCTCCAGGTCCATCGCCGTCAGCGACTTCTTCTTGTCCGCGATCTCCTTGAAGCGCTTGAAGGCCGTGTTCAGCGCCTGGCCCTCGACCTTGAAACCCATCTCCTCCAGCGCCTGGCGCAGGGCGTGGCGACCGGAGTGCTTGCCCAGCACGATCGAGTTCGCGGCCAGCCCCACGGTGGTGGCGTCCATGATCTCGTAGGTCGAGCGCTCCTTCAGCACACCGTCCTGGTGGATGCCGGACTCGTGCGCGAACGCGTTGCGTCCCACGATCGCCTTGTTGGGCGGTACCGGATAGCCGGTCAGACGCGACACCAGCCGGCTGGTGCGGGCCAGCTCGGGCGTGTTCACCCTGGTGTCCAGACCGATGTCGGCGCGGCGGGTGCGCAGCAGCATCACGATCTCCTCCAGCGAGGCGTTGCCGGCGCGCTCGCCGATCCCGTTGATCGCGCACTCCACCTGCCGGGCGCCAGCGCGCACGCCCGCGAAGGAGTTCGCGACGGCCAGTCCCAGATCGTCGTGGCAGTGAACGGACAGCACCACGTCGTGCAGCGCGGGCACCAGGGTGTACAGCTCCGCCAGGAAGGCTTCGAACTCGTGCGGCATCGCGTAGCCAACGGTGTCCGGGATGTTGATCGTGGTGGCGCCCTCCTCGATCGCGATCGCAATCACCTCGGCGGTGAACTGCGCTTCGGAGCGGGTGGCGTCCATCGGTGAGAACTCGACGTCCTCCAGGTACTGCTTGGCGTGGGCGACCGCCGCGCGGGCCTGGCCCTTGACGTCCTCGCGCGTGGTCTGCAGCTGGTGCACGATGTGAATGTCTGACGTCGAAATGAAAGTGTGAATCCGGGGGCGCTCGGCGTCGCGCACCGCCTCGTAGGCCGCGTCGATGTCGGCGACGTGCGTGCGTGCCAGTCCGGTGATGATCGGTGGCGCCGGCTCGACGACCTCGCGCGCGATGGCCTGCACCGCCTCGAAATCACCGGGCGAGGTGATCGGGAACCCGGCCTCGATCACGTCGACGCCCAGACGCGCCAGCTGCTGGGCGATCTCCAGCTTCTCGGTGGTGTTCAGCGAAATGCCGGGCGACTGCTCACCGTCACGCAGCGTAGTGTCAAAAATCAGGACGTCGTTGCTCATGTCGTTTCTGCTCCTTCTAGGTCTCGTTCGGACTTCCTCCAGCTGGGTATGCGGCTACGCGGCCGCCACGCGCTATTCCCCCCGAGGGGGGAGGAGGAGAAGTCGAAGAGAATCCTGGAACGACATGACTGCTGAGCAGCCTAGCACCGTGCTTGCGCGGCGCCAAATCTAGGGAACGAGCACGACCTTGCCGACGTTGCGGCGCTCGCTGAGCATCGTGTGCGCTTCGCCCGCCCGCTCGAAGCTGAAGTCACCGGCGACAACGGGCTTGACGGTGCCGTCCGCCAGCAGCTCGCGCAACGGTGCCATCCAGGGCTCAAGCGTCTCGCGATCCTTCCAGAGGCTCAGCATGTTCAGCCCGATCACGGCCTTTGACTCGGACATCTGCTTGATCATGTTGAAGCGTGGCATACGCAGCACGGTACGCAGCGCCGAAACCACGTTGCGCTTCTCGCCCGAGAGCACCGCCGAGGCCCCGAAGGCCACGAGGCGCCCGCCCGGGCGCATCAGCCCGTAACTGCGACGAAAGCTCTTGCCGCCGATCGCGTCCAGCACGAGGTCGAACTTGGGTAGCCCTGTCTCCCACCCGTCATGGGTGTAGTCGAGCGCGTGATCGACGCCCAGTTCGAGGATGCGTGCGTGCTTCCCCGGAGAGGCGGTGCCGTAGACCTCGGCGCCGTGACGCTTGGCGATCTGGGTGGCCGCGATGCCGACGCCCCCACCGGCGGAGTGGACCAGAACCCGCTCGCCGGGCTGCAGGTTGCCGTAGCCGACCAGCCCGGCCCAGGCGGTGGCGTAGTTCACGGGAATCGCGGCGCCCTGCTCGAAGGTCAGCTCATCGGGGAGCGGGGTGACGTCCCTTGCGGACACCACCACCTGGGAGGCGTAGCCCCCGAACTGGGTGCCGGCCATCACACGCTGGCCGTGGCTGAAGTCCTCCACGCCCTCACCCAGCTCAAGGATGGTGCCGGCGACCTCGTAGCCCACCACGCAGGGCGTGTCGGGCGCGTCGGGGTAGACGCCGATACGGGCCATCACGTCGGCGAAGTTCACGCCGCAGGCGGCGACCGCGATCCGCACCTCGCCCGGGCCGATGCTCGGATCGGGCTGCTCGCGCACCTCCAGTACCCCTGGACCGCCGTGCTTTGTGATGACAACTGCTCGCATGGGTTCAACCTACTCGATCGCGATGCTCAGCGGAGGACCACGGCCCAGCCGTCGAGGAAGCCGTCGGAGGCGACGATCTCCTGCACGACCTCGCTGGGCACCGCGGCGTCCGTCGTGACGACCATCGCGGCCGAGGGCTGCTGCTCGCCGGTGAGTGCCACCTGCCCCCCGAACGGGGGGTCGGGCGTGTGCCCCACGGCCGCCGAGGAGATGTTGATGCCGTGACGTCCGAAGATGGTGCCGACGCGGCCGATCATGCCGGGCAGGTCGGCGTAGCGGAACACGGTCACGAAGGGCTCAAGCTCGATCGTCAGGCGCCGGCCCTGCACCTCCACGAGGTGCGGCACGCGGTTCGGCCCGATGCCGGTGCCGGCGACCGCGACCTTCTCGCCCGAGGCGACCACGGTGACGCGGATCAGCTCGTTGAAGTCCTGGGCCTCGGAGACCGCCTTGGCCTCCACGACGATCCCGCGCTCCTCGGCGATGCTGGGCGCGTTGACGAGGTTGACCTGCTCCTCGGTGCGTCCCTGCAATGCCCCGACGATCACCGCGAGCGTCAAGAGGCGCGTGTCGAACTCGGCGATACGACCCATGAAGGCCGCCTCGATGCGCTCTACCGAGCTGCCCTCGGCCAGCTCCATCGCCAGACGACCGAGCTGGGTGGCGAGCGGCAGGAAGGGCCCCAGCACCTCCATGTCCTCCGCGCCGATCGCGGGCACGTTGACCGCGGTGGAGACCACGCCGCCGCTGAGCGCGGCCACGACCTGCTCGGCGCTCTGGTAGCCCGCGCGATCCGTGGCCTCCGCCGTGGAGGCGCCCAGGTGCGGGGTGACCACGACGTTGGGATAGCTGAAGAGCGGGTGCTCGGTGATGGGCTCGGAAGGGAACACGTCCAGCGCGGCGCCCCCGACCTTGCCGGAGTCGAGCGCGTCCTTGAGCGCCGCTTCGTCGATCAGCCCGCCGCGCGCCACGTTCAGGATGCGCACGCCGTCGCGCATCTTGGCGAACGCCTCGGCATTCAGCCAGTTCTGGGTCTCGGGGGTCTTGGGCAGGTGGATCGTGATGAAGTCCGCCTCGGCGTAGATCTCCTCGCTGTTCTCGGCCTTGTCCACGCCCAGCTCGCGGTAGCGCTCGGCGCTCACGAAGGGGTCGAAGGCGAGCACGCGCATCCCGAACGCACGGGCCCGGATCGCGACGAGCTGCCCGATGCGGCCGAAGCCGACGATGCCGAGCGTCTTCTCGTAGACCTCGACGCCGGAGAACTTGGAGCGCTCCCACTTGCCGGCGGTCAAGGAGGCGTAGGCCTGTGGGATGTTGCGCGCCAGCGCCAGCAGCAACGCCATCGTGTGCTCGGCCGCGGTCACGACGTTCGACTGCGGCGCGTTGGCGACGATGATCCCGCGCTTCGTGGCGGCCTCGACGTCAACGTTGTCCACACCCACGCCCGCGCGGCCGATCGCGCGCAGGCTCGTGGCCCGCTCGATCAGCTCGGCGTTCAGCTTGGTGGCGGAGCGAATCAGGATGCCGTGATAGGCGCCGATGCGCTCGGCGAGCTGCTCGTCGGTCCAGTCGACGCCGAGGTCGACGTCGAAGTGTTCGCGCAGCAGCTCCACGCCGGAGTCGCCGATCTTCTCCTTGACCAGAACCTTCAGACGCTCATCGCTCGTGCTCGTGCTCATCATCGTGCGCTCCTCTCGACTACCCAGTCAATGCAGGCCGTGAGCGCCTGTAGGTCGGCGGGGTCCACGGCCGGGAACATCCCGATCCGCAGCTGGTTGCGCCCCAGCTTGCGATAGGGCTCGGTGTCCACGATCCCGTTGGCGCGCAGCGTCGCGGCTACCGCGGCCGCATCCACGGTGTCGTCGAAGTCGATCGTGCCGACCACCAGCGAGCGCTTCAGAGGGTCGCTCACGAAGGGGGTGGTGTAGGCGGTGCGCTCCGCCCACGCGTATAGATGCTGCGAGGAGGCGGTGCTGCGCGCCACGCAGCCGGCCAGCCCGCCCTGGTCGAGCATCCAGCGGATCTGGTCGGCCAGCAGGAACAGGCTCGCCACGGCGGGCGTGTTGTAGGTCTGGTCCTTGAGCGAGTTATCTAGCGCGGTATGCAGCGAGAGGAACGCCGGGATCCAGCGCTCGGAGGCATGTAGCTTCGCGATCCGCTCCTGGGCGGCTGGGCTGAGCAGTGCCACCCACAGGCCGCCGTCCGCCGCGAAGCCCTTCTGGGGCGCGAAGTAGTAGGCGTCGGCCTGGGCGACATCGACCGGCAGACCGCCCGCGCCGGAGGTGGCGTCGATCAGGACGAGCGCATCGCCGGCCTGCGCCGGTCGGCGAACCGGCACCATCACACCGGTCGACGTCTCGTTGTGGGCCC
Organism: uncultured Solirubrobacterales bacterium; assembly: GCA_963813115.1. Taxonomy (GTDB): domain Bacteria; phylum Actinomycetota; class Thermoleophilia; order Solirubrobacterales; family Solirubrobacteraceae; genus Palsa-744. Next base: position 654,389 of record CAWEXS010000001.1, on the reverse strand, counting down.
ACGCCAGCGCATCCGCGTCAGCCACGGCGGCGCCCGCGTCCTCGGGGCTCGGCGCATCGCCGACCGCGGCCGAGATCACGATCGGATCCTCAAGGAACGGCGCCTCCAGCGTGCCCTGGGCAAACTTTGATGAGAACTCGCCGTATGTGAGGTGCAGCGATCGGCGCTCGATCAAGCCAAACGCCGCGGCATCCCAAAAGGCGGTGGCGCCGCCGTTGCCGAGCGCCACCTCGTAGCCGTCGGGCAGCGCGAACAGCTCACCCAGCCCCGCGCGAATCTCCCCCACGAGCGCCTTGACGGGCGCCTGGCGGTGAGAGGTGCCCATCAGCGCGGTGCCCTGCTCGGCGAGACGCGCGAGCGCGGCGGGACGAACCTTCGATGGCCCGCAGCCGAAGCGGCCGTCGGCGGGCTTGAGCTGCTCGGGGATCGGCAGCGTGGTCTGAGGTGTGTCGGTGTTCGGCGTCATGTGGGCGTCCTCGCTCTGTCGGGCTCGGAGTTTCGATGAAGTGAGGTGCCCAGGCGCGCGGCGTCAATGCTCGTCGCTTCCCGGTGGTGAACTCCACCCCAGCGCCAGTCGCGACGAGCCGAGTGTAGCGAACGTCAGGCTAGCCCCGGCCGTGGGGCTGGAGCCAGTCGGGGTCGGGCCCGACGGGAATGATGCGCTTGGGGTTCAGCTCATCGTGCGTGGTGTAGTAGTGGCGCTTGATCTGCTCCATCGCGACCGTGCCCGCCACCCCGGGCCACTGGTACAGCTCGCGCGTGTAGCCCCAGAGGTTGGGGTACTCCACGATCCGCCGACGGTTGCAGCGGAAGTGCAGGTGGTAAACCTCGTCGAAGCGCACGAGCGTCGGAAACAGTCGCCAGTCGGCCTCGGTGACCCGCTCGCCCGTGAGGTAGCGCCGCTGCCCCAGCAATCCCTCCAACCACTCGAAGCTCGCGAAGAGTTCGGCGAAGGCCTGCTCATAGGCCTCCTGGCGACGCGCGAACCCGGCGCGGTAGACGCCGTTGTTGACCGTCTCATAGACCCGCTCGTTGATTTGATCGATCTCGCCCCGCAGGCGCTCGGGATAGAGATCGAGCTTGTTGGCGGCAAGCGCCCCGAGCGAGTCTGCGGAGGCGAACATGCGCATGATGTCGCTGGACTCGTTGTTGACGATCTTGGCGGTCTCGGTGTCCCACAGCACCGGCACCGTGATCCGCGCCTGGAAATCGGGGTCGCTCGCACGATAGGCCTCGGACATCAGCTGCCAGCCGTGCAGGGAATCGACGAACTCCCCGACCCAGCCCTCCGGGCTGTGTGCCCGCCCGACCTGGAAGCGCTCGCCGCTGAACGCCCACCCGCGCTCGTCGCGGAAGGGCGCCACGTAGGAGATCTTTACCGCGTCGTGCAAGCCGGCCAGCTCGTGCACGATCACGGTGCGGTGACACCAGGGGCAGGCGAGCGTGACGTACAGGTGATAGCGCCCGCTCCGCACCGCATACTCGCTCTGCTCGCCCGTCCTGGGGTCGAGGCCCACCCAGTCGCGGAAGTGACTGCGCTGGCGCTCGAACGCACCGCTACTCAACTCCCGCTCCAGCAGCACGTCAGCCACCGAAGAGCACCTCGCGCGCGGACGTTCTGGCGCTCCAACCGGGCGGCAGGCGCTCGGGCGCGACCCCCGCCGGGGCCTCGCCCGCCAGCAGGCAGTACTCGGGCGCCGGTCCGAGCCCCAGGCAGCGGCTCCAGAGTCCGCCGCGCGCGCGGTCCATTCCGTCTCCCAGCAGGTCGGCCATCGTCGGGGACGCATACCCGCGCTCACGCGCCACCCAAACCGCCAGCTTCGCCTCCGCGAGCGCCGGGTGCCCCTCCACCAGGCGATAGACAGCGCTGGTCGCCGGGCCCGCGAGCTTGGCGATCGAGTCGTGCGCGGTGATATGCCCCTGGGAGGTCGCGCCCTCCTCGAGCACGCCCACCGCGGACCAGCCGTCCAGCAGATACCAGTCCTCATAGCCCACAGAGGTAAGCCCGGCGGCAGTCCCGGACGGCTGTGCGCCCCGATCGAGCCAGGGAAGCTCGGTTGCCCTAAAGCTCACCGAGCCGCGAAACCCGCTCGGCGGCCGGTGGGCCAGCGAGCGATGAAAACGCTCGAGAGACTGCTCGTAGACCTGCTGCTCGACGCCGACGGCGGGACGGTGCCAGGAGAGGTAGGCCAGCACCGCCGTCCCCTCGCTAGAACGAGGGCTTGATCCAGTCCATGTGCGAGCGCAGCTCCTTGCCGACCGTTTCCACCTTGGTGGCGGCCTGCTCGGCGCGCATCCGCTTGAAGTTCTCCTGGCCCGCGCGGTTCTCGGCGATCCACTCGCGTGCGAAATCGCCCGACTGGATCTCCTGGAGGATCTTGCGCATGTTCGCGCGGGTCTCCTCGGTGATCACGCGGGTGCCGCGGGTGTAGTCGCCGTACTCGGCGGTGTTGGAGATCGAGTAGCGCATGCCCGCCAGGCCCTTCTCGTACATCAGATCCACGATCAGCTTCAGCTCGTGCAGGCACTCGAAGTAGGCCATCTCGGGGTCATACCCGGCCTCGACCAGCGTCTGGAACCCGGCCTGGACCAGCTCGGAGGCGCCACCGCAGAGCACGGCCTGCTCGCCGAAGAGATCGGTCTCGGTCTCGTCCTTGAACGTGGTCTCGATCACGCCGCCGCGGGTGCAGCCGATGCCCTTGGCGTAGGCCATCGTCAGGGCGCGAGCGTTGCCGGTCGCGTCCTGGTGGATCGCGATCAGACCGGGTACGCCGCTGCCCTCGGTGTACTGACGGCGCACGAGGTGCCCGGGGCCCTTGGGGGCGACCAGCGCGATGTCGACGCCCGCGGGGGGCTCGACCTCGCCATAGTGGACCGAGAAGCCGTGTCCGAACAGCAGCAGGTTGCCCGGGGCGATGCCGTCGCGCACGTCCTGCTCCCAGACGTCATGGTGAAGCTCGTCGGGCACCAGCATCATTACGACAGCGCCACGGCTGGCGGCCTCGACGACCGGCAGCACCTCCAGGCCGTGCGAGCGAGCCTCGGCGACGGAGGCCGAGTCCTCGCGCAGGCCGACCACGACGCTTGCGCCGGAGTCCTTCAGGTTGAGGGCGTGGGCGTGGCCCTGGGAGCCATAGCCGATGATGGCGACGGTCTTGCCGTCGAGGAGGTTTAGGTCTGCGTCGTCGTCATAGATCATTGCCGGGCAGGCTATCGCGTCGCGCGCCTCACGCGCTCGCCACGGCCACCAGCGAGCATCCCGGAATGCCGAGCGACCCGTCCGCGGCGGTGTAAGGGGCCAGACGCGCAGCCACACCGTTGCGAATCGCCGTCGCCTCGGCCGCGGGCTGGGCGAGCACGACATCGTGCAGCGAGCGTGAGATGTCGAGCGTCGTCTCCCAAAAGTCCTCGAAGCTGGGGTGGCGACGAACCACGTCGACCGCCCGCACCGCGATCTCAACGAAGCCGGCCTGCGCGAGCATCTCCGTGAGCTGCTCGGCATCGCCCAGCGCGAAGGGCCCCGGCTGCTCGCCGGAGGGGGGCTCGCTCAGGCCACGCTCGATCAGCTCCTGCGCCGGCAGCCCTGCCCACGGGTTGGCGGCGATCGCATCCCACACGCCCAGCGCCACCCGACCCCCGGGCTTCAGCACACGGCGTGTCTCCCCCAACGCCGCGGCGGGATCGGCCATCAGCATGTAGCCCCAACGACACAGCACCGCGTCGACGCTCGCGACGGGAAGATCGATCCATTCCGCGCCCAGCACCTTGAACTCCAGATTGCTCATCCCCAGCTCGGCGGCCCGGGCGCGCGCGCCCTCCAGCATCGCCTCGGCCTGGTCGCTGATGATCACGCCTCCCATCGGCGCCACCAGCTCCGCGGCCAGCATCCCGGTCTCGCCGAGCCCGGCGGCCAGCTCCAGCACGCGCTGACCCGGCTGCGGCTGGATCGCGTCAACCATGTAGTGGGAGACCGGCGCGCCGAACTCGCGGATCTCACGGCGGCGACGCACCCAGCCGGGTGCGGCCTCCTCCCAGTTCTCCAGGCTGCGACGGCGGTGCTCTTCAGCGTCCAGGGTCATTGAAGCTCCCGCCGCAATAGCTTGCCCGAGCGCGTGCGCGGAAGCGGCCCCGCGACCAGCGCAATCTGCTTTGGCACCTTGTAGGGCGCCAAACGCTCGGCGCAGTGTAGGCGCAGCGCCTGCTCATCGAGCACCGCGCCCGGACGGCTGACAACAATCGCCACCACGGCCTCACCCCATTGGGGATCCACGCGCCCCACGACCGCGGCTTCGAGCACCCCGGGGTGCGTTTCAAGCGCCGCCTCGACCTCGGCGGGCGCGACGTTCTCCCCGCCGCTGACGATCGTGTCGGCCTTGCGCCCGGTGACCCGCAGACGCCCTGTCTCGTCCAGTTCGCCCAAATCGCCGGTCACCAGCCGGCCCTCCGCATCGCGGCTGCCGGGTGCGACGGTAGGTCCGCAGACCATGATCTCGCCCCGCTGGAAGGCCTGCGCTGCGCTCCCCGACTCGCCCACAATCCGCACCCGCGTACAGAACAGGGGTAGCCCGGCATCGTCGGCAGGCAGCCCGGCATCGGCCGCAAACCGTCCGGCGGTGTCCCGGGAAAGCCCGGCCTCGCTCGTCGTGTTCGGCCCAATCGCGGCGAGCGGCGTGGTGGTCACCTGCGAGCAGCTCTCGGTCATCCCGTAGGTCTGGCTCACCGGCACGCCTGCGGCCTGCGCCCGTTCGAGCAGCGCCTGCGGCACCGGGCCACCGCCGGTGAGGGCACAGCGCAATGCCGGGGGCCGCTCAAGGCCCGCGTCGAGCAGCCGCGCGAGCGTGGTCGCCACGACGCTCACAAGCGTGATGCCATCGTCTCGCAGCGCGGCCAGCGCCCGCTCGGTGTCAAAGCGCTCATGCACGACCGCGGTGGTCGCATAGACGGCACTGCGCAGGAGGATCGAGAGACCTCCGACGTGGGCGAGCGGCAGCGTGCACAACCAGCGCTCGCGCGGGTCCAAGCCGAGCGCCACCGCCGAGCCCAGGGCGCTCCACAGAAAGTTCCCATAGGTCAGCTCGATCGGCTTGGGCGCGGAGGTGGTTCCCGAGGTGTGAACGATCACCGCCGTGGCATCCAGATCGTGCACGCGCCCCGTGTCCGGCTGCGACCCGGATGCCGTGGACGATGCCGTGGACAGTGGCTCATCGACAACCACGGCAGCCCCGGCCTGCACGCTCGCGCGCTCGGACTCCCCCAGTCGCAGATCGACGGGCACGGCCACCGCACCCAGGAGCAGGCAGGCGTGCAGCGCACGGGCGAACTCGATGCCGGCGGGCAGGGCGATCGCGACCCGCGTCCCAGCTCGCGCCCCGCGCTCGCTGAGCTGCCCGGCGGCGGCGCGGGCCTGGGCCAACAACTCGACGTAGGAGGCGCTTGCGTTCGGGGTCTCGACAGCCGCTGCTCCGGGGCTCACCCGCGCGGCGCGCTCCAGCCAACTCTCCACAAGCATCCCCACAGGCTAGCCTTCGCACTCGCCCCCACCGCAACCCAGATAGGAGCGCAGAGGATCTTGCCCGCAACCACGTGGATTCCCGCCGGCCGGTACACGGACATCCGCTACGAGAAGTCCGCCGATCCCGACGCGGGCATCGCCAAGATCACGATCGACCGGCCCGAGGTGCGCAACGCCTTCCGGCCCTTGACGATCATCGAGATCTCCAAGGCCCTGGAGGACGCCCGCGAGGACACCGAGATCGGGGTTATCCTCCTCACCGGCGAGGGCCCGCTCGCGTTCTGCTCCGGCGGCGACCAGCGCGTGCGCGGCGACTCGGGCTATCTCGCCGACGACGATTCGGGCCGGGCGGGCGTGGGGCGCTTTCACGTCACCGACCTGCACATCCAGATTCGACGACTGCCCAAGCCGGTCGTGGCGATGGTCGCGGGCTACGCGATCGGTGGCGGGCACGTGCTGCACCTGGTGTGCGATCTGAGCATCGCCGCCGAGAACGCGCGCTTCGGGCAGACCGGCCCCAAGGTGGGTTCCTTCGACGGTGGTTTCGGGGCGGGCCTGCTGGCCAACATGGTGGGACCCAAGAAGGCCAAGGAGATCTGGTTCCTCTGCCGTCAGTATTCGGCCGCCGAGGCGCTGGAGATGGGCCTCGTCAACACGGTGGTGCCACTGGAGCGCCTGGAGGAGGAGACCGTCGGGTGGTGCAAGGAGATGCTCGCCCTCTCGCCCTTCTCGCTGCGGCTGCTGAAGGCGAGCTTCAATGCGGCCGAGGACGGCCTGGCCGGTATCCAGCAGCTCGCGCACGACGCCAACTTGCTGTTCTACATGAGCGAGGAGGCCCAGGAGGGCCGCGAGGCCTACAAGCAGAAGCGCAAGCCCGACTTCTCCAAGTTCCCCAAGCGGGCCTAGCGGCGTGGGGACCATCCACATCTGGGTCATGGCGGCCCGCCTGCGCACGCTGCCCGCGGCGATCGCCCCGGTGCTGGTGGGCACCTCGCTCGCGCTTGGCGCCGGGCACTTCCACCCGCTCGCTTTCGTGGCCGCGCTGCTGGGCGCGATCTTCATTCAGGTGGGAACCAACCTTTCAAACGACTATTCCGATGCCCGCCGCGGCGCGGACACCGAGGACCGCCTCGGCCCGGTGCGGGTCACGGCGGGTGGCCTGGTGCCACCGCGCACGGTGCTGCTGGCCACGTACATCACCTTCGGCCTGGCGGTGCTGTGCGGCGTGTATCTCGTGGCGGTCGCGGGACCTGAGCTGATCGCGGTCGGAGCCGCCTCGATTCTCGCGGGGGTGCTCTACACGGGCGGGCCGCGACCGTATGGCTACGAAGGCCTCGGCGAGGTGTTCGTGTTCCTGTTCTTCGGGGTGGTGGCGGTCGTCGGGTCCTACTTCGTACAGGTGCAGTCGCTGCCCTGGCAGCCCTTCGTGTGCGCGGTCCCCGTCGGACTGCTGGCGAGCGCGATCCTGGTGGTCAACAACGTGCGCGACATCGACACCGACCGGCGCGCCGGCAAGCGCACACTCGCGGTGCGGCTGGGTCGCGAGCGCACCCGGCTCCTGTACGCGGCGATGATCGCGGGCGCCTTCGTGCTCGCCCCACTCCCCTGGCTGCTGGGCTCGATGAGCGCCTGGCTGATGCTCTGCTGGGCCGCGATCCCCCTGGCCGCCTCGGTGCTCGGGGTGGTGCGCACGCGCGTGGACGGCCCTTCGCTGAACGGCGCGCTGGCGAAGACCGGGGCGCTACAGCTCGTGTTCTGCCTGCTGTTCGCGGCCGGGATCCTGGCCGGCGGGGGCATCGGCTCGTGAGGGGCAGCCCTTCTTGGAGCTGAGCGTCGAGCAGCGGGTGCTGCGGCTCTCAAGGCCGCTCGACAGCGCGCACGGCGCCGTGCGCGAGCGCGCACTGCTGACAGTTCGCCTCACCGACGAGGATGGTCTCAGCGGCTACGGCGAAGCCGCTCCGCTAGAGCAGTACGACGGCGTGAGCCTCGAGCGGGTGAGGGCGGCGCTTGAGCGCTATCGCCCGGTGCTGGCCGAGTCGGACGATCTCAACGGCGCGCAGCTGGTGGATGCGTGCCGCCGGGTCGAGGATCTGCCCCAGGCGCTCGCTGCGATCGACCTCGCCCTGTGGGACCGGGCAGGGCGGCGAGCCGGACGCCCGGTGGCGGCCCTGCTGACCGACTCGCCGTCAAATGGGGTGGCCGTGAACGCCACGGTCGCCGCAACCGACCGGGCCACGGCCGCAGGGCAGGCCGCGCGGGCGGCCGAGCTGGGGTTTGCGTGCGTGAAGCTGAAGGTCGGCGTGGGCGACGACGCGGGCCGCGTGGCGGCGGTGCGCGCGGCCATGGGACCAGAGATCGATCTGCGCCTGGACGCAAACGGAGCCTGGACGGTGGAGCAGGCGGTGCGGAACATCGAGGCGCTGGCACCCGCCGGCCTGGAGTTCGTCGAGGAGCCCACCCACGGCCTGGAGGCGATGCGTCAGGTGCGCGAGCGGGTCGCGGTGCGCGTATCGATCGACGAGACCGCCGCCGAGCACGGCGCGCTGGGCGCCGGTGTGGCCGACGCCGTGTGCCTGAAGATCTCGCGCTGCGGGGGGATCTCGGGCTTGATCGCCGCCGCCACGCTGGTACGTGCGTATGGCGCCGAGGTCTATCTGGCCTCCACGCTCGACGGTCCGCTGGGGGTCGCCGCGGCATTGCACGCCGCCGCCGCCCTGGCCTCGCGCGGACCGGTTCCAGCGTGCGGGCTGGCCACCCTCGGGTTGTTCGCGGATCTGGAAGATCCCCTGCCCGTGCTGAACGGACGGATCGCGCTGCCTACCGCGGGCGGCCTGGGGGTCCAGTGGCCCGGGGAATGAGCCGTGGTTACGGGCCCTCGCTGAGCGCCCGCGCGACCGCGGCCGGATTCTCCAGCGCCAGGTTGTGCCCACCGGCGAGCACGATCAGCTCGGCCGCGGGGATCAGCCCGGCCATGCGTCGCCCGAGCGCCGTGAACTTCGCGTCGCGCTCCCCCACCAGCAGGCTCACCGGCATCCGCAGCTCTCCCAGGCGCTCCCACAGCGGGGACATCTCCCCCGTGCCGATGCCGCGCAGCGCGGCGGCCAGCGCTGCCGGAGAATTGCGCCGCTGATCCTCGCCGGCCAGCTCCCGCACCGCTGCAGGGTCCTCAGCGAACAGCGGCTGGGAGCGCCAGCGCTCGATGAAGTCCTCGTACGGGATCCGTTCGAGTTCCTCGGCAAGCCGGTGATCGGACGCGCTGCGCAGCGCTCGCTCGGCGCCATCCTCGATCCCGGCGGTGCCGGACACCAGCACCAGACGCCGCACCCGCTCGGGAGCGGCAAGCGCGACGTGCAGGGCCACACGGCCACCCATCGAGTAGCCGCCCAGCACGAAGCGCTCGGGGCTGCGAGCCAGCACGTGCTCGACACAGCCCGCGAACGTGATTGGGCGCGGTGCGTCGGCGGCGGCGCCGTGCCCGGGGAGATCCAGCGCCAGGGGACGGTAGCTTTCAGAGGGCAATGACGCCGCTACGCCGTCCCAGGCGCGCTGGGTTCCACCGAATCCGTGCAACAGGACGATGGTCTCCGGCACACCGCGCATCCTAGTCACGTGACCGCCCCAAACGACACCTATCTGCTGCTGAGGGCCTTCGTCGACGAGCTGGCCCGCTGCGGGCTGCGCGACGCCTGCACCTCGCCCGGGTCGCGTTCGACGCCGCTCGTGCTGAGCTTGGCCGGCGATCGGCGCCTGCGCTGTCACTCCCATGTCGACGAGCGCTGCTCGGGCTTCTTCGCGCTCGGGCTCGCCAAGGCCTCAGGACTGCCGGTCGCGGTGGCCTGCACGTCGGGGACCGCCGCCGCGGAGCTGCTGCCCGCCGTGATCGAGGCGCACGAGGCGCGGGTGCCGCTGCTAATCCTGACCGCCGACCGTCCGCCGGAGCTGCGCGAGAGTGGCGCGGGGCAGACGATCGACCAGCTCAAGCTCTTCGGCGACGCCGCCAAGTGGTTCTTCGAGGTCGGCAACCATGCCGCGAGCCCCGCGCGGCTGCGCTGGCTGCGAACGCTGGCCTGTAGGGCCTACTGGAGCGCGCTCGACGGTCGGCCGGGCGTGGTCCACCTCAACTTCCCGCTGCGCGAGCCGCTCGTGAGCGAGGAGCCCCTACCCGCCGACGACAGCGGCCGCCCCGACGGTGTGCCATACGTGTTCCGCCCGGCGGGACGACTGGGCAGCGAGACGGCCACCGCGAGGCTGCACGAGCTGGTGGGCCATGCCCGCCGAGGCGTGGTGGTCGCCGGACGCCACGAGCGTGAGGACGGGCTCGGGCACAGCGCCGCGGCGTTCTGCACCGCAGCCTCCTGGCCGCTGCTGGCCGACCCACTGTCCGGCGCACGCCGCGGCGCGGCCGCGATCGCCTGCTACGACGCCCTGCTGCGCGACCCGCTGTTCGCGGCGAGCAGCAAACCGGACCTCGTGATCAGGGTGGGCGACCTGCCCACCTCCAAGCCGCTGCGCGCCTGGCTCGCGGCGCTCGGCGACGTGCCCCAGGTGACACTCGACGCGGAGGGCTCTTGGCAGGACCCCGATGCCGTGATCTCCGATTCGCTCCCGCTGGAGCCCGCACGGGCGCTGGGGAAGCTGATCACCGGCGAGCGGCTCATGCCCGCCGATCCGGACTGGCTGGGAGGCTGGCGCGCGGCCGACGAGCGCGCCACGAGCGCGATCACCGCGACGTTGGCGCCCTCGGGGCTCTCCGAGCCGGTGCTCGCCGCCGAGCTGGGCCGCCTGCTGCCCGCCGCGGCGACGCTGTTCGTCGCCTCCTCGATGCCGGTACGCGACATCGAGACCTTCTGGCCCGTGCTGGAAGATCCGCCGCGTGTCCTGTGCAACCGTGGCGCCAACGGCATCGACGGCACCGTGTCGAGCGCCTTTGGCGCGTCGGTCGCCTGTGCGGGACCCGTGGTGCTGCTGATCGGGGACGTGACGCTCGCGCACGACATCGGCGGCCTGCTGGCGGCGGGCCGCCTGGGGCTCTCGCTGACGATCGTGCTACTCGACAACGACGGCGGTGGGATCTTCGACTTCCTGCCCGTGGCCCGTACCGCTACCGGCGAGGCGCAGGACATCTACACCCGGCACATCGCGACGCCGACCGGCCTCGATTTCGCCCAGGCCGCGGCACTCTACGGTCTCGGCCACGAGCGCGTGTCAGACCTCTTCGGTTTCCGTGGCGCGCTTGAGCGCGCGCTCGCCGACCCGGGCACGAACATCGTGGAGATACGCACCGAGCGTCCCGCGAACGTGGAGCTTCACCGCCGTGTCTGGCGGGCGGTCTCCGAGGCCGTTCACGATCAGCCGTAGTACCGCGAGACCACGAGCAGCTGACTGAAGATGTCATGCGCGAGCGCCAGCACCACCAATGCCGCCCCGAGCACCGGTCCCCAGCGGCGCCCCGCGCCTCGCGCGGCCAACGCCAGCGCGACGCCCCAGAAGACGACCAGCGGCATCAGATAGCGGGGGTGTGCGTAGTTCCCGACTTCGCGGGGAAATTCCAGGAAGCCGTCGGCCCCGACCAACCCCATCAGGCCGGCGGCCATCACCAGATAGACGAGCGGCTCCGCGATCCGGGCCCTGAGCGCGGAGCGAACGCCGAGCAGCGTCTTGGCCGCGAGCAGCGCAATCGCCCCCGCCGGCAGCAGTGCCAGGTCATAGACCCAGGCGGGAAAGCTCGTGTCGAGCCATCCGTAGAGCCCAACCAAGCCGTTGAACCAGAGCCGGCGAGTGGTGAAAAGCCCAACGAAATCATGTCGCATGCCCGGCAGGCGCGGGAGATAGAACTGCCAGATGTAGCTCAGCTCGCTGACAATGCCACCGTGCCTGAGCGTCTGGCGACTCGCCGCCGTCACGACCCCGAAAGCGGCGCGGTTGGACAACAAGTTGATCATGATGAAGGCCAGCACCGGTGTCACGGCGATGCCCGCCGCCAGGAGCAGCGCTCGCAACGCCTCGGCACGCGACCTGCGCGCCGCGCGGATCGCGAGCAGGACCAGGCCGAGACCCGTGCCCGGCATCAAGCCGATGAAGTTGAGCTTCGTGAGCAGACCCACCGCGAGCAGGAGTCCGATCGCAGTCGCGAGCCTCGGCGTCAGTCCGCGCCGAAACGCGCGCGCGAGCAGGTAGAAGAGCGCGGCCGAGACCGCGTAGAGCATCGCCTCCGGGGTCACGGCACCCGACATGAAGCCGATCAGTGGGAACAACGCCACCCCCAGGCCTCCGACGATCCAGGACCAGGGAAACGCGGGCAGCGTCTCGCGTAGGAACAGGAAGGCGAAGAGCGCGGTCACGCCGGCCATCAGCGCCGAGACCAGTCGCATCAGAGCCAGGCGATCGAGCAGCGTGCCGCCGGAGCCAAGCTTGTAGGGAATCGCCTCGATCGCGTAGTAGAGCGGCGGCTCTGACCCGGCCAGCCCGGCGCTGTGCTGAGCGCGTGGAGCACCGGCGCTGAATGCGCGCAGACCCTTTTCCAGATTGCGCTGCTGAGCTTGCGAGCGAAGCGTGACCCCGGGGCCGGGCCGTTGGCGAACGTCCACGAAATGCAGATCCTTCAACGCGACTTCCTCTTCCTTGGAGTGGGGGCGCGCCTTGGGCACGGGCAGACTGCCGGTATCGGCCAACTGCTGGACGTAGGCGAAGTGATCCGGCTCGTCCGGGACTTGAAACGGTGGCGTGATCAGCGACCAGCAGACGGCGTTCAGGCACGCGACGGCCGCGCAGATCCAGGCCTCCGAGGGCACCCGGCGAACAGCTTTGGCCAGCCTCCCCATGAACGGCGCCTCAGTAGAGCCTTCTCATGACCAACCATGAGGCCGTCAGGGTCATCGCGCCCATCAGCAGCACCGCGGCCAGCGCTACTGAAGCGCCGGTCCAGGCCCGACCAAGGCCCATGCGGCGCGCAATCGCCTGCGCCCGCGACCACCAGCTGCCGGGCCCCCGACGCAGATATTCGATCCTGATCCGACCGGTCGAGGGGTGAGCGTCCACGGTCACGACCCGAGCCGAGCCGGGCGTGCCGATCAGACCCGCCGGTTCACTCGTCGGCCCCAGCCGCAGGCAAACCGTCACGTTAGAGACCGTGCGGCTCACACGGCTCACCGGGACCGTCACGATCCGCCCTCTCCAGCCCGGCGGACGGCTGCCGTGCGTGAGGACCCGCGACCGCGCAAGCACCTTCGCGGTGACGCCGCCGCCGATCGCCATCAGGATCGAGAAGCGAATCGCCGTGGTGCCCTGCGGCAAGACATCCTCGGGCTGACACACCGTGGCGCCGCTGTGGAAGATGCTCAGCAGGCCTTCATCGGGTACAGCGTTGGAGTGAGCGAGGGTCAGCGGAGCGCGCGAAAGCGTCACGACGAGCGCCGCGGCGACGAGCGCCAAACCAGCTAGATACACGATTCGCACACGCCGTCTCATCCCTAGGCAAAACGCTCCTCCGCATCCGCTAGTTCGTCTAAATCATATATTCGGACGGAGTGTCGAACATTGCCGTACCGTCGTCAAGCAGACGCGCAGCCGTGCCTCCCGGAACGCTCCACACGGACGGGGCCAGGCGATCTCCGTGGCTCAACCATGCGGTATCCCGGGGCCCGCAACGGACGCCCACGCCGACCAGCTCTAGAAACAATCGGCGCCGAGCAAGCCCCTGCGGCGAGCTGGGACGGTGGGCAGCTGGGACAGTGGCGAGCAACGCCCCGCCGAGCAAGCCCCGCGCCGAGCAGTCGGCTAACCGGCGAGCAGCGGCAGCAGCGCCGCGAGCTTGATCTCGGTCTCGCTCAGCTCGGCGGCGGGATCGGAGTCGCGCACGACCCCCACCCCGGCGTAACAGCGGGCGATCTCCCCGCGCAGCAGCGCGCAGCGCAGGGCCACGCAGAACTCTCCGTCGCCCGTGGCATCGGTCCAGCCCACCGGACCCGCATACCAGCCCCGGTCCATGCCCTCCAACGCCGGGATCAACGGTTTGGCGCGGCGCGGAGGCTCGCCGCCGACGGCGGGCGTCGGGTGCATCAGGGCAAGCAGCTCGATCGCATCGAGCGGACGCGCCAGCTGGGCACGAATCGGGGTACCGAGATGCTGGATGTTCGCGACCCTGACCAAGACCGGCTCTGGTGTCGCGGTGACCCAGAGGGCGTGCTGGCGCAGCGTACGTTCGATGCGGCGGATCACGATCGCCTGCTCTTCGCGATCCTTCTCCGAGCGCAGCAGTTGCTCGCCGAGGTGATCGTCAACGGCCGGGTCGGCGCTGCGCCGCGTCGACCCCGCGAGCGCCAGGGTGCTCACACGGTGCCCCTCACGCCGCACCAGCAGCTCAGGACTGGCCGCCACAAGCGTCGCCTCGCCGCGCCCCACGCAGAACACGAAGCACGACGGGAACGCGTCACGCAGCACCCCGAACACGGCCGCCGGGTCATACGCCCGCGGCGCGTGCACCTGTACCTCGCGCGCCAGCACGAGCTTCTCAAGCCCACCCTCGCGGATCAGCTGCACCGCGCGCGCCACCGCCGCCTCGTAGTGCTCCGGCGGCATCGCGCCCGCAACCACGTGGCGACCGCGGGGATCGGGGTCGAGCAGAGGCAGTGAGCCGTTGCGCAACTCCTCAAGTCGACGCTCGAGCGCCGCCAGCAAGTCCTCGGCGGTGTCGTCCGCGGCGGCCAGCGCGGAGAGCTTCAGGTGCACCCCGTCGCGTTCGCTGCGCGTCAGGGCAACCTCGGGCACCACCAGCGAAGCGGGCTCAAAACCGCTCCACGCCGGTGAGGAGCCGCCGTCGTCGGCGAACGCGAAGCCACCCACCGCCAGCGGCCCGCCGCGACCCGAATCGTGCGGGGCATCGGTGACCGCGGCCGCCGCGAGGGCGCGCCAGCGGTCTGCGACCGTCGCGAAGCGCTCCGGACCGGAGGCCGTCAGCGCGATCGCCTCGCCCAGGCCGGCCAGAGCGACCTTGCCGCGCTCGGGCTGCTCGAACACAAACCAGGGCTCGCCCGCTCGTCGCGAGGCACACACCACCGCGCTTGGATCCACTGCGACGGGCAGCGCCAGCGTCAGCGTCGCGAGTGTCTGCTGCCCACTGCGACGCGCGCGCTGCACCGCCAGCTCAAGCCGCGCCAGCAGGCGACCGCGATCCTGGGCTGAGAGCGCAAAGGGAGCGCTCTCAGTACTCCGCGAGGAATCCCGGACCGTCATTTACCCCATAGGGGGCATCTGTGGACGGGGCGCCTCATGTCTCCCCGCGGCCCCTGGAGATCGCGATCTCGCCGGTACGCATCATCTCGACCAGCCCGAAGGGACGAACCATGCCCTCGAAAGCCTCGATCTTGTCGGTGGTGCCCGTGACCTCGATGATCACCGAGCGTTTCGTGACATCCACGACCTTGCCGCGGAAGATCTCGGTGATCTGCATCAGCTCGCCGCGCTGCACGCCGTCGGCGGCGACCTTGAACATCGCCAGCTCCCGCGAGACCGTATCGGCCGGCTCGAGGTCGCGGATCTTGAGCACGTTGATCAGCTTGTGCAGCTGCTTGGTCACCTGGTCGATCGGGTGCAGCGCCCCGTCTACCGTGAGGGTCACCCGCGAAACCTGCTCATCGTCGGTCGGACCGACCGTGAGGGTGTCGATGTTGAACCCCCGCCTCGCGAACAGCCCCGCGATCCGCGTCAGGACACCCGACTTGTTTTCCACCAGGATCGACAGTACGTGCTTGCGCCCGGAGCGCAGGTTGCCCGAGGCCTGTAGCTCCTCAAGGCTCAGCGGTGCGCTTGTGGCCGGCTCACCCATAGCGCTCACCCCACCATCTCGCGCGCGGCGTGGCCGGTGGGGATCATCGGATAGGTGTTCTCCTCGCGGGTCACCCGCACGTCCACCAGCACCGGGCCCTCGGTGGCGATCGCGCGCTTCATGTCATCCACGAGCGTGCCCTTGTCGGTCATGCGAAAGCCCGTCGCGCCGTAGGCCTCGGCCAACTTCACGAAGTCGGGATAGTCGCCGGTGTCGACCTGGCTGTAGCGCCCATCCCAGAACAGCTCCTGCCACTGGCGCACCATGCCCAGATAGCCGTTGTTCATGATGAACACCTTGATCGGGATCTTTTCCTGGGCGCACGTCGCCAGCTCCTGCATGTTCATCTGAACCGAGCCGTCCCCGGAGATGCAGCACACCACCTGGTCGGGGCAGCCCACTGCGGCGCCCATCGCCGCGGGCAGGCCGAAGCCCATCGTGCCCAGGCCCCCCGAGTTGATCCAGCGGCGGGGCTTGGGGAAGTTGTAGTACTGGGCGGCCCACATCTGGTGCTGCCCGACGTCGCTCGTGACGATCGCCTCGCCGCCCGTGGCCTCGTACAGGGCCTGCATCATGAACTGTGGCTTGATCTCCGAGTCGGTCGAGTCCTCGTAGCCCAGCGGGTACTTCTCACGCCAGCCCTCGATGCGGCTCCACCAGGCATCCAGGCGCGCCGACTCCGGGTGCAGCGCCCGGTACTCGATCAGTAGTTTCGCCAGCACGTGTTTGGCGTCGCCCACGATTGGGATGTGCGCCGGGACGTTCTTGGAGATCTCCGCCGGGTCGACGTCGATGTGAATGAACTTGGCCCGTGGCGCAAACTCGGAGAGCTTGCCCGTCACGCGGTCGTCGAAGCGCGCGCCCACCGCGCAGATCAGGTCGGCCTCGTCGATCGCGTAGTTCGCGGCGCGCGTGCCGTGCATGCCCAGCATCCCCAACCACTGCGGATGCGGCGCCGGGAAGGCCCCCAGGCCCATCAGCGTGCAGGTCACCGGGAAGCGGTCGCAGGTGGCGAACTCCACCAGCTCGGCGGAGGCTTCGGCGTTGACCACGCCACCACCGGCATAGATCACGGGTCGCTGCGCCGCCGCCAACGCCTTGGCGGCCTGACGAATCTGCTTCTGGTTGCCCTCTAGCGTCGGCTGGTAGCCCGGCAGACGCACGTCGGTGACCGGCTCATAGGGGATCTCGGCACGCGAGAGGTCCTGCGGGATGTCGATCAGCACCGGGCCCGGGCGACCGCTGCGCGCGATGTGAAACGCCTCGTGGATCGCGCGCGGGATCTCCAGGGGGTCCTGGATCATGAACGAGTGCTTGACGATCGGCATCGTGATCCCGATCGTGTCGGCCTCCTGAAAGCCGTCGGTGCCGAGCAGCTCGGTCCGGACCTGGCCGGTGATGAACACCACCGGCACCGAGTCCATCATCGCGTCGCAGATCGGGGTGATCAGATTCGTCGCGCCCGGGCCGCTGGTCGCGAACGCCACGCCGACCTTGCCGGTGGCCTTGGCGTAGCCCTGGGCCGCGTGACCGCCCCCGGCCTCGTGGCGCACCAGGATGTGGTGGATTCCACCGTCCACGAACGCGTCGTAGGTCGGGAGGTTCGCGCCACCCGGGAGGCCGAAGACGACGTCGACACCCTCCGCCTTCAGGCATTCCATCACGGCATCTACCGCACGCATCACCGACCTCCTTTCGTGGAGTGTTCAGAGAATCAGGGAAAAAGTCAGTGTACCAGCGGGTTTCGGGCTACTTTCCCCAAGCCCTGCCCGCGCCCGCTAGGAAGAGCCGATCGCGATTCCGATCGCCAGCACGATCGCGCCGCCCACGGTGACGACCAGCAGCGAGGAGCGCATCGAGACTTCCAGGAAGCGGTTGCGGATCCAGGCGATCGCGAACAGCTCGACGGCGACCACGCAGCCCGCCACCAGCAGCGCCTTGTTGACGTTGCTGATGATGAACGGCAGCGTGTGGAACAGCCCGCCGAGCGTGGTCATGCCACCCGTGATCGCCCCCCGCACGACCGCCGAACCCCGGCCCGTTTGCTCGCCCGTATCCGACAGCGCCTCCGACCAGCCCATGCTCACCCCCGCGCCCAGCGCAGTTGAGAGACCGACCAGCAGCGCGGTGCGCGAGCTGGATGCGATCGCGGCGGCGAAGATCGGGGCCAACGAGGAGACGGTGCCGTCGATCAGCCCCACCAGCGCGGGCTGCACCACGCGCAGCACGAAGTCGGGCTCGTCCCGGTAGCCCGCCCGGTGGATCAGGCGGACGATCAGCGAGGAGTCTGCGTGAGTGCTCTTCACTTGTGTGCTCATGCGCCGGCGCTCATCCGTGGGGCGCAGGCTCCCGCTCCCACGATTCCGGGGCCAGGACCACCTCGGGGAAGTCCAGCTCGGTCCCGCAGCGCGTGCAGATCGCGTCGTAGATCTTGGTCACCCGTCCGCAGCGCGGACACGCGCGGCGCAGCTCGTCGCGCTCGAAGCGGTAGGCGATCGCCGTGACCAGGCCGATCACGGGCACCAGGCCGGAGATCAGGAACCACAGCAGGAAGGAGCTGCCCTTGATCTTGCCGACGATCCCGCCCGCCAACCCGAAGCAGATCGCGATGATGACGTACGCCATCGCGCCCGCGCCTACAGCAACACACGCAGCGCCCAGATCAGCGCCAGCGCGGCCGCCACGAACACCACGATGCTGGCGATCGCCACCGCGATGTGGATCAAGAAGTGCAGCAGCACCCAGGCCGCCACCAGCATGATCAGAACGGCGACCACCGTCCGGCCGAGGGATCTGGAGGATTCCTTCATGCTTCTAAGCCTAGACGGTCAGGCGGCGAACACGGCAGCGAATACCAGACCAGATCGGTCGCGTATGCGGCCGGTGTGTCAGATGCCGAGCTGCTCGTTGACCAGGCGCGTGACCTCGCCGCCGTCGGCGCGGCCCTTGGTCTCGCGCATCACGTAGCCCACGATCGGCCCGATCGCCTTGGCGTTGCCGCCCCGTACGCGCTCGGCGGCATCGGCGTTGGCGGCCAGCGCCGCGGCCACGATTCCGGCCAGCTCATCGCCGCCGTCCATCGCAGCCAGGCCCTCGGACTGCACGATCTCAAGCGGGTCGCCGCCGTCGGCAACCAGCCGGTCGAGCACCTGCCGAGCGGCCCCCACGCTGATCGCCTTGGCGGCGGCCAGGCCGACCAGCGCCGCCAGCGCCGCCGGCGCCACGCGCGAGGCCGCCGGGTCCGCCCCATCCTCCAGACGTCCCACCAGCTCGCCGGTGACCCAGTTGGCGAGCGACTGGGCGGGCGCTGCGGAGTCCACGGTTGCCGCCAGGGCCGCCTCGAAATAGTCCCCCAGCTCGGCCCGGGAGGCCAGCTGCCAGGCGCTCTCCTCGCTGAGCTTCAGCGCCTCCTGCAGGCGCTGGGCGCGCGCGGCGGGCAACTCCGGCATCGCGGCGGCAGCGCGGTCGAGCATCTCCCGGCTGATCGCGACGGGCACGAGGTCGGGCTCGGGGAAGTAGCGGTAGTCGTGTGCCTCCTCCTTGGAGCGCAGCGAGGTGATCCGCTCGCTCGCGGGATCGAAGTGCAGCGTCTCCTGCACGACCCGGCCCCCGCCCTCGATCAGCTTGCGCTGGCGGGCGACCTCGGCGCGGATGCCGCGCTCGATGAAGCGGAAGGAGTTCATGTTCTTCAGCTCGGTCTTAGTGCCCAGTTCGGTGCTGCCCACGGGGCGCACCGAGATGTTGGCGTCGCAGCGCAGCGAGCCCTCCTCCATGTTCACGTCGCTGACCCCCAGCTGACGCAGGGTGGTGCGCAGCAGCGTCAGCCACTCGCGGGCCTGCTCGCCCGAGCGCAGGTCGGGCTCGGTGACGATCTCCGCCAGGGGCGTGCCGCCGCGGTTGAAGTCCACGACACTCGCGTCGGAGCCGTGGATGCGCCCACTGGCGCCTTCGTGCACGAGCTTGGCCGCGTCCTCCTCCAGGTGCACGCGATGGATGCGCACCTCGCCGAGATCCCCCCCGAGACAGAGGGGCTCGTCGAACTGGGAGATCTGGTAGCCCTTGGGCAGGTCGGGATAGAAGTAGTTCTTGCGGTGGAAGATCGAGCGCGGGGCCAGCGTGGAGCCGAGCGCCATCCCGATCATCAGCCCGAAGTGCACCGCCCCGGCGTTGGCGACCGGCAGGCTCCCCGGCAGTCCCAGGCAGACCGGGCAGGTGCGCGTGTTCGGGGGCTCGCCGAAGGACAGCTCACAGCCGCAGAACATCTTCGTCGCCGTCGGCAAGCTGCACGTGGATCTCAAGCCCGATCACCGGCTCCAGCTCAGTGCTCATGCCCGTGCCCGCGATCCGTCGAAGCCGATCGCCCGCTCCAGCGCGTAGGCGACGTCGAGCAGCCGGTTCTCGCTGAACGCGGGCCCGGCGATCTGGAAGCCCACCGGCAGCTCCTCGCTGAGCCCGCAGGGAATCGAGATCGCGGGGATCCCGGCGAGCGACATCGGCACGGTGCAGAAGTCGTTGAGGTACATCGAGAGCGGGTCGCCGGTCTTCTCGCCCAGGCGGAACGCGACCGTCGGGCGAGGTCGGGCGTGACGATGAAGTCGACCTCGCCGAAGGCGGCCCGGAAGTCCTCGGCGATCTTCGTGCGCACGCGCTGCGCGCGTCCGTAGAAGGCGTCGTAGTAGCCCGAGGACAGCGCGTAGGTGCCGAGCATGATGCGCCGCTTGACCTCGGCGCCCGAAGCCGTCGTGGCGGGTGCGGGTGTACATGTCCAGCAGGTCCGTCGCCTGCTCGGCGCGGCGGCCGTAGCGCACCCCGTCGAAGCGCGCCAGGTTCGAGGAGGCCTCGGCGGGCGCCAGCACGTAGTAGGCCGACAGCGCGTGCGGGGCGTGCGGCAGTCCGCACCGCGCTGCACCTCGGCGCCCAGATCGGCGGCGCGGGCGAGCGTGGCCTGAAAGGCCGCCAGCACGCCGGGGTCGATGCCCTCGCCGCTCAGCTCCTCCGGGACGCCCAGTCTTACCCGCCGCAAGCCGCTCGGCGCTCGGCAGCGCGATCTCCTCCGGGAAGGCGAGCGAGGTCGCGTCGCGCTCGTCGCGGCCCACCATCTGGCGAGAACATCAGCGCGGCGTCGGTCACGTCGCGCGTGAGCGGCCCGGCCTGGTCCAGCGAGGAGGCGAAGGCGATCATCCCGTAGCGCGAGACCGCCCCGTAGGTCGGCTTCAGGCCGACGATCCCGCAGAGCGCGGCGGGCTGGCGGATCGAGCCGCCCGTGTCGGTGCCGAGCGCCCACGGCGCGAGACCCGCGGCGACCGCCGCGGCGCTGCCGCCGGAGGAGCCGCCGGGCACCCGCTCGCGATCCCAGGGGTTGCGGACCGGGCCGTAGGCCGAGTTCTCGTTCGAGGAGCCCATCGCGAACTCGTCCTGGTTGGTCTTCCCCAGCAGCGGTGCACCGGCCTCGGCGAGCCGCTGCACGACCGTCGCGGTGTACGGCGGCAGGTAGCCCTCGAGGATGCGCGAGCCGGACTGGCTTGGCACGCCCTCGGTGCAGAACAGGTCCTTCACCGCCAGCGGCACGCCGCCGAGCGCGCCGGGCGCGCCGTCTGAGGAGGCGCAGGGCAGCGGCGCCGCCTCGGCGACCCAGGTGAAGCAGTTCAGCTCGTCCGCGGCGGCGCGCGCGCGGTAGTCCTCGAACAGCTCCGTCGCGGAGAGCGTCGCCGTCCTTGATCGCCGCCGCCGCCTGGGCCGCGGTGAGACTTGCGATGTCCGTGGCGCTCATGCCTGGGGACTCGGGACCAGGAAGCCGTCGCCGCTGACGGCGGGGGCCTGTGCCAGCGCCACCTCGCGTGGCAACGACGGCCGCGGCACGTCGGGGCGTAAGCCGTCGCCGACTTCGACCACGTGCGCGGTGGGCGCCACGCCGTCGAGGTCCAGCTCGCCGATCTTGGCGATGTGGTCGAGCACCGCCGACAGCTCCCCGGCCATCAGCTCGATCTCCTCGTCGCTCAGGCGCAAACGCGCCAGGCGCGCCACGTGCAGAACCTCCTCGCGATCGATCACGGGCGGGATTCTATGGCGCGGGCCGCGGCTTGACGTCGCTCGGCGGGTAGAGCCCGGGGCGTTCGTCGCGCAGGGACAGCCAACCGCCCGCCAACACGAGCACGGCGCCCGCGAGCGCGAGCCATGCGCCAACGCACAGCGAGCTTGCGCCGTGGGGACGCTCCAGCACCCGCACGAGCGCCGCAATCGTTCCGGTCAGCCCGAACAGCGTGGTCCAGATCGCGGCGGCGACCGGCAGCGCGGTGGAGCGCTCGGTGACCGTCGCCAGCGCCAGTGTGAGCCCGGCCAGGGCGCAGAAGATCAGCAGCACCACGGCCGGCCCGAAGGTGCTCCACGCGTCGATGCTGCCCCGGTCGGTCTGATACCACCGCAGTGTCAGCGCCACGATCAGGCAGATCGCGCCGACTAGCGCCACGCTCTCCCCCAGCCGCATCCTGCCGAGGCGCATCTAGGCCTCCAACCCCGCCTGGCGGCGCGCGGCCTGCAGCGTGTTGCGCAGCAGGAACGCGATCGTCATCGGGCCGACGCCGCCGGGTACGGGCGTGATCGCCGAGGCCCGCTCGCGGGCGGCCGCGAAGTCGACGTCGCCGAGGAGGCCGCTCTTGTTCTGCGCCTGCTCGGGGGTGAGCCGGTTCATGCCCACGTCGATCACGACCGCGCCGGGCTTGACGAACTCCCCGGCGATGATCCGGGGGCGCCCGACGGCGGCGATCAGGACGTCCGCCCGCGCGCACACCTCACCGAGATCGCGGGTGCGCGAGTGACAGACGGTCACGGTCGCGTTGGCCTCCAGCAGCAGCTGCGCCATCGGCTTGCCGAACAGGTTCGAGCGGCCCACCACGACCGCCTCGGCGCCCGCCAGCGTGACGTCGGTGTGCGCGAGCAGCTCGATCACGCCTGAGGGCGTGCACGGTCGCAGCCCCGGGCGCCCCAGCGCAAGCAGCCCGGCGTTCACCGGCGTGAGACCGTCGACGTCCTTGCCCGGGTCGATCAGGCCGGTGAGGCTCGCGCCGTCCAGGTGCTCGGGCACCGGCAGCTGCAACAGCACGCCGCTCACGGCCGGATCGCGGTTGAGCGAGGCCAGCAGCTCGGCCAGCTCCTCGTGCGACACCGCGGCCGCGAGCCGGTGGTCAAAGGGGGCGATGCCGATCTCGGCGCAGGCGCGCTGCTTGGCCGCGACATACACCGCGGAGCCCGGGTCCGCGCCTACCAGCACGGTTGCCAGGCCCGGCGGGCGACCGGTCTGCTGTGTGAACGCCCGCACCTGCTCGGCGACCTCGCCGCGGACGCTCGCGGCGATCGCTTTGCCGTCGATGATCGTGGCGCTCATGTGAACCTGATCCTAAGGCTTTGCCAGGGCCCGCGGCCCACTCCTCAACGGCGCGTCACGGGCGCGTACTCGGCCATCAGCTTGCGCTCGACGCCCTCGCCGGCAAAGCGCACCACGATGATCCCGCCGGGCTCCACAGCGGTCACGACGCCCTCGCCGAAGGCGGGGTGCATGACGTCCTCGCCCAGCCGGAACGCGCCCACGGTCGAGGCGGGCGCGGCACGCGCGGCGGCAGACCAATTTTCCGACGATCCGTAGCCGAGCGTCGCCCGGCCCGCACCGGCGGACCCGAGCATCCCGGCGCGCCCCCCGGAGCCCGGGCGCAGCACCGGCTCGTCCTCGCGGTCGGTCAGCTCGACGGGAATCTCGTCCAGGAAGCGGCTGCGCAGCCCGTAGGTCTGCGCGCCGAACACGGCACGGCGGCGGGCATAGCTGAGATACAGCGAGCGCATCGCGCGCGTGACGGCCACGTAGAACAGGCGCCGCTCCTCCTCAAGCCCGCCCTCGTCCAGGGCGCGCGAGTGCGGGAACACGCCGTCCTCGCAGCCCACCACGAACACGATTGGGTACTCAAGGCCCTTGGCGTTGTGCAGCGTCATCAGCGTCACGAGACTCTCGTCCTCGCGGCGGGAGTCGGCGTCGGCGACCAGCGCGATCTGCTGGAGGAACACGTCGAGGGTGTCCTCTTCGGCCTCGGCGGTGGCGTCGAACTCGCGGCCCACCTCGACCAGCTGCTCAAGGTTCTCAAGGCGTCCCTGGGCCTCGATCGTGCGCTCGGCCTCCAGCGCTTCGACATAGCCGGACTGGGACAGCACGGCCTCCAGCAGGTCGCCGACCGGGACCTGCTGCTGCATGCGGTGGCGCAGCTCGGCCATCGTGTCCATGAAGCGCCCGAATGCCTTCTTGGCGGCCGGGCCGAGGCCGCCGATCGCCTGAGCGTCCGCGGCGGCGTCCCAGATCGAGACGTCGTGCGTGTTGGCGTGGCTGCTCACCCGCGCCAGCGAAGCGTCGCCGATGCCGCGCCGCGGGCGAGTTGACCACGCGCGTGAAGCTCACGACGTCCTGGGGGTTGGCGAGCATCGCAGGTAGGCGATCGCGTCCTTGATCTCGGCGCGGTCGTAGAACTTCGTGCCGCCGACCACCTGGTAGGCGATCTCGCGGCGCACCAGCGTGTCCTCGAGCACCCGCGACATCGCGTTGGTGCGGTAGAAGACCGCGACCTCCGAGCGACTGACGCCCTCGTCCACGAGCCGCTCGATCTCTCCGACCACGAAGCGCGCCTCGGCGTGCTCGTCGTCCAGCTCGCGGACATGAATCGTGATCGCCGTCGCCCAGTTCGGTCCAGAGGCGCTTGGCGATCCCTCCACGGTTGTTGGCGATCACCGTGTTCGCCGCCGAGAGGATCGTGCTGCGTCGAGCGGTAGTTCTGCTCGAGCTTGACCACGCGCGCGTCGGGGAAGTCGTCCTGGAAGTCGAGGATGTTGCGCACGTCGGCGCCGCGGAAGCCGTAGATCGACTGCGAGTCGTCGCCGACCACCGCCAGGTTGCGATGACCGGGCAGGTCCACCGCCTCGCCCCTCACGGGCCGTCGGCCGCCGCCGACGAGCAGCTGTAGCAAGCGGTACTGGGCGTGGTTGGTGTCCTGGTACTCGTCGACCAGCACGTGGCGGAACGCCTGCGGCGTAGCGCTCGCGCACCTCCGGGAACAGCTCCAGCAGGTTGACCGTGCGGAACAGCAGGTCGTCGAAGTCCATCGCGTTCATGCGCATGCAGGTCGCGCTCGTAGAGCGCGTACACGTCGGCCACGGTCTGCTCGAAGTAGCGAGCCGACCATCTGCGGTACTCCGCGGCGTCGCGCAGCTTGTTCTTGGCGTCGGAGATCTGGCTGTGGATCGCGGCGGGCGTGAAGCGCTTGGGATCGATCCCGAGCTCGTCGATGCAGCGCTTGATCAGCCGCCGTGCGTCGGCCTGGTCGTAGATCGTGAACTGGCGGGTGTAGCCCAGCCTGTCGCGCCATCGGAGCGCAGCATGCGCGCGCAGGCCGCGTGGAACGTCAGCACCCACATGCCGCGGGTGCGCCGCCCCAGCAGCAGCTCGACGCGCGTCGCGCATCTCCTGGGCGGCCTTGTTCGTGAACGTGATCGCCAGGATCTCGCCCGCCTGCGCCTGCCCGGTGAACAGCAGGTAGGCGATGCGATGGGTGAGCACCCGCGTCTTGCCGCTGCCCGCGCCCGCGAGGATCAGCAGCGGGCCCTCGCCGTGCGTGACCGCCTCGCGCTGGGGCTCGTTGAGGCCGCTCGAGCAGCTCCTCGAGCTGCTGCGGCCTGGGCGTCGTCGGGCATCCCACCCCAGGATAGATATGTCCGCCGGCGAGCCAATCGGCGTACGGTTCCACCATGCCCCTGCTGGAGCGACGTGCGCCGCGGCTGCCGCTGTAGTCGCGGCGGGTGCCCGCGCGGGTGCGCATCGATCTCGAGCGCGCCGCGGAGCTACCGCGCCGGGCTCACCGCGGCGCCGGCGCCGACCGCTCGACCCCGAGCGCCACTACCTCGAGGGCGAGCCGGAGGACGTCGCGCGACTACCTGCTGGCGCTCGACGCGATCAACTTCGGCTCCGGCTGGTTTCCGACGCTGCGCAAGCGCCTCGCGGGCCTCGAGCGGCGCCCGGTGAGCGGCTACTACACCGTCGCCTGGTGCGCTGGCCGACCACGTGCGCGCGCACGGGCCCCCACGAGCGGCCGGCTGCGCGCGGTGAGCACCCCCGAGATCGCCGCGATCCTCGGCCAGCGCCCGGACCACGAGCTGATGAGCCTCTACGCGCAGGCGCTGCGCGCGCTCGGAGTTTTCCTCGGCGAGCGGCGCGCGCTGGACCTCGTGGCGGAGTGCGATGGTTCGGCCGAGCGCCTGGCGGAACGCCTCGCGGCGTGCGATGGCGATGTTCGACGACCGCGGCTTCTACAAGCGCGCCCAGATCGTCGCGGCGCGACCTGCCGCTCGCGGGCGTGGCCGAGTTCGGCGACCTCGACCGCCTCACGATCTTCGCCGACAACCTCGTGCCCCACGTGCTGCGCTGCGACGGCGTGCTCGTCTACGACGAGCGAGCTGGCAGCCCAGATCGACGCCGGGTGCGATCCTGCGGGCCGGCGGAGCCGAGCGCGAGATCCGCGCCTGTGCCGTGCACGCCTGCGAGCTGATCTCGCCAGCGCAGCGGGGTGCGCGCCGCGGAGCTCGACAACTGGCTCTGGAACCGCGGCCAGGCGCCCGAGTACAAGGCGCGCCCGCGCCATCGCTGCCGGACCGTCTTCTACTGAGGCCGCCCAATCACACCAAGCACTCGGGTCGCCCTCACGCGCGAAGCGGCGCCGCGTGCTGCTGAGCCGGGCGCGCGCTGGCGCTAACCCCCGGCGGGGTTCTGGCCCTTCACGGGGCGCAGCGTCCTGACTTCGGCGGTCTCCTCGGATTGCTCGCCGGAGAGCTTCGCCACCGCGCGCTCAAGCGCGCCGATGCGGCTGGCCAGGCCCTGGATCGCGTCGGCGATCGGGTCGGGCAGGTGAATCCAGTCGGCGTCGGGGCCCTCGGGGCGGCGGCCGTCGACGCGTACCGGGTGACCGGGGTTGCCGACGACCGTCGAGTTCGGCGGCACGTCCGTGATCACGACGCTGTTCGCGCCGATCTTGGCGCCGTGACCGATCGTGATCGGACCCAGCAACTTGGCGCCCGAGCCGATCGTCACGTTGTCCTGCACCGTCGGGTGGCGCTTGCCGGTCGCAAAGCCCGTGCCGCCCAGCGTGACGCCCTGATAGAGCGTCACGTCGTCGCCGATCGTCGGCGGTCTCGCCGATCACCACACCCGAGCCGTGGTCGATGAAGAGGCCTTTGCCGATGCTCGCCGCCGGGTGGATCTCGATGCCGGTCAGCGCCCGGCTGCTCACTGAGATCGAGCGCGGCAACAGCGGCACCCCGGCGTCGTGCAGGGCGTGCGCCACGCGGTGGGCGAGCAGCGCCTGAATCCCGGGCCAGGTGGCGAGGATCTCGACCGGCCCGACCCCGCGCGCGGCGGGATCGCGATCACGGGCGGCGGCCACGTCGCGGCGCAGCTCTTTGGCGACCCGCGCGAAGGTGCCCACTCCCAGCATGCCCACAGCCTAGCGGGGAGAGGGTACGACCCCATCTCGACTCCCCCGGCGAGACGCCGCCCGGGACCCCTTGTGGGTCCCTCCTCAAAAAAGCCGCTAAGGGGCGAAGAACGCCTGCGAGATGTAGCGCTCGCCGGAGTCGGGCATGATCACGACGATCCGCCGCCCCCGCGACTCCGGGCGCGCGGCGACCTGGAGCGCCCCCCAGAGGGCGGCCCCGCAGGAGATACCCGCCAGCAGGCCTTCGCGGCGCGCGCAGCTCCAGGCGGTCTGGATCGCATCCTCGTCGCTCACCGCGATCACCTCGTCGAGCAGCTCCCGGTTGAGCACCGGCGGCACGAAGCCCGCGCCGATGCCCTGGATGCGGTGCGGCCCCGGTTCGCCCCCGCCGAGCACCGCGGAGCCCTGGGGCTCGACCGCCACGACCCGCAGCCCCGGGTTGCGCTGCCGCAGGTACTCGCCGGTGCCCGTGATCGTCCCGCCGGTCCCGACGCCCGCCACGAGCACGTCCACGCGACCGTCCAGCGCCCGCTCGATCTCCGGGCCCGTCGTGCGGCGGTGCGCCTCGGGGTTGGCCGGGTTTGAGAACTGGTCGGGCAGGAACACGTCGTCCGAGCGCGCCAGCTCGCGGGCCGCGTTGACCGCCTCGCTCATCCCGCCCAGCGACTCCGTGATGTCCACGCGCGCGCCGTAGAGCCGCAGCAGGCTCTCGCGCTCGCGGCTCATGCCCTGCGGCAGGGTCAGCATCAGCTCATAGCCCTTGGCCGCGCACACGAACGCCAGCGCGATCCCCGTGTTGCCGCTGGTGGCCTCCACGATCGTGGTGCGGCCCGGCTCGATCCGCCCTTCGGCCTCGGCCGCCTCGATCATCGCCACCCCGATGCGATCCTTGACGCTGCCGCCCGGGTTGGAGGCCTCGAGCTTGGCGTACAGCTCCACCCCGTTCTCGGCCGCCGCCCCCGCGAGCATCCGCGTGAGCTGCACCAGCGGCGTCTCCCCCACCAGCTCCGCAATGTTGATCGGAATTCGGGGCATATCCCACGACAATAACGTGGGACGGGCCGCTGCGTTGCCCTGACAGAGCCGCTGCGTGACTCAGATGTAGTACATGCTGGCGCCCGCCGCGCGGCTCTCGCGCTCGATCACGTCAGCGATCGTGGTCTCCGCCAGCACCTTGCGCGCCGCCGCCGCCGCATCGCAGAACACGCCCTCCGCGTCGCGCCCGAGCGGCCCGTCGAGCAGCTCCACCACCTCCAGCACGCTCACCTCGGAGGGCTCGCGGGCAAAGCGATAGCCGCCCTTGACCCCGCGCTGGGAGCTGAGGATGCCCGAGCGCCGCAGCACCGCGAAGAGCTGCTCCAGGAACTGCACCGGCACGTCCCGGCGGCGCGCCAGCTCGCCGATCGGCACCGGCGCCGTGCCCGCGCTGCGCCCCAGCTCGGCCAGCGCCAGCACCGCGTAAGGGGACTTGCTCGTGATCGAGATCACACGGCGATGGTACGCGAGAAGTCCCCCGGGGTGGGCCCGGGGCGCCCGCCGGACTGTCCGCCGCGGCGCCTACAGCCAGCCGCGCTCGGTGGCGATCAAGACCGCCTGGGCGCGATCCACGGCGCCCAGCTTGCCGTAGATGTTGTGCAGATGGGTGCGCACCGTGCTCGTCGAGAGCGTCAGCTCGTGGGCGATCTGCTTGTAGACCTTGCCTTCGGCCAGCCGTTGCAGCACGCCCAGCTCGCGGCCCGAGAGCGGGCACGGATCGACGTGGCGCTGACGCTGGTTGGAGGGGGTCGGCAGCTCATACATCACCCGGCGCAGCTCGGTCGGCCCAAGCCCGATCATGCGCGCGCTCGCCAGCATCTCGGTCGGCGAGACCGGCGCGCCCTGCTCATAGTGGGCCAGCATGTCGGCCAGGCGCACGAACGCGGCCTCGCCAACGGCGTCGGCGCTGTGATGACGCTCGATCACCGAGGCCACCGTCGCGGGCAGTCCCCAGCGCCGGGCCAGCACGCCGCCGACGAGCGCGTGATCGACGCCCAGCTCGCGGCGCTCCTGGTGGATGCGTTCCTCGGGCGTCTTGGCCCCCTGGTGCACCTGGCCGGGGTATCCCGGATAGGCGTGCATCAGCACGAGCTTGCCGATGTCGTGCAGCAGGCTCGTGACCGTGAGCCGGTCGCGGTGCTCGTAGCCGACCTCGGCCGCCAGCCGGTCCGCCGCGTGCTGGGTGGCCAGCGCGTGCAGACGAAAACGCTCCGGGGCCGCGTCCCAGACGCTGGAGCGCTCGAAGAAGTCGAAGGTGCGTACGCGGTTGGCCAGCCCCTGGACGGCCTGCGGGGAGAGCAGCTCGACGGCGCCCACCACGGTGTCCACCCGGCCGCGGGTGCCCTGAACCTGGTTGGCCAGGCGCAGAACCGAGATGATCAGCGCCACGTCGGACTCGACCGCGCTAACCACGTCGGCGGTGGCCACGTGGTCCTTGGCGATCACCGAGAGCAGGCGTTTGCGCGACTCGGCGAGCGCCGGATAGGCCTCCAGCGCTTCAAAAGCCTTCGTGAGACGGCGGCCGTGGCCCTCGTTCTGGTGGCGTACCCCGGTCGGCGCGGGGGCAGCCCCGGCCGGTCCGCGCGCGGGTGCGGATGCGGGTGCGGGTGCGGAGACGGTCTTGGTCCTTTGCTGAGACTTGGAAGCTGTTACCGGCATCGGCTCGTCATACCCACCTTGGAATAGTCAACCAGCCCGTTCCCTGGGCTCGTGTCTGGTCCGTATCGGCAGCCGGCCCCGAAACTCTTAGTGAAATCTTCGCGCTCGCCCGTGTTTCCAACCCGGCGATCCGGCCTCACCGCCGCTCGGGCCGCACCGCGGGGCCGATCGGGCTCCTGCCGTGGGGCGTTCTGGCTGGGCTAGCCGCCGTGGGGCACGGCGAGCGCGGCGTCGATCCGCCGCAGGCTCCGATCGCGCCCCAGGAGGGCCACGCTCTCGAAGATGCCCGGCGAGATCGTGCCCCCGGTGAGCGCCACCCGCAGGGGCTGGTAGACCTCCCGGGGCTTTACTCCCAGGCGCTCGATCACCCCGGCCAGAGCCCGCTCCACCGCGGCTTCGTCAAAGTCCTCGCTGCCCGCCAGCGAGTCGCGCACCGCCGTCAGCGTCGCCCGTCCCCGCTCGTCCAGCCACTTCTCGCGGGCCCCGGGGTCCTCCTCGGTGTCTTCGAAGAAGAATCCCGCCAGCGGCCAGAAGTCGGCGAGCGTCTGGATCTTCTCGCGGCTGATGCGGGCGGCGGGGCCGAGGCCCTCGTGGCCGGTGAAGCTCTCCAGCCGGGCCGTCAGCTGCTCGTCGGGCAGCTCACGAATGTAGATCCCGTTCATCCAGCGGAGCTTCGCTTCGTCGAACTGCGCCGGGTTGCGGCTCACGCGCTCCAGGGCGAAGCGCTCGATCAGCTGCTCGGTCGAGAGCACCGTCGCGTCATCCCCCGCGCCCCAGCCGAGCAGGGCGATGTAGTTGCGCACCGCCTCCGGCAGGTAGCCCGCGTCGCGCAGCTCCTGCACCGAGGCCGCCCCGTGGCGCTTTGAGAGCTTCTTGCCGTCGGGCCCGTGCAGCAGCGGCAGGTGACCGTAGAGCGGCTGGGGCGCCCCGAGGGCCTCCAGCACCAGCAGCTGCTTGGGGGTGTTCGAGAGGTGGTCCTCACCGCGCACCACGTGCGTGATGTGAGCGTCGAGGTCGTCGATCGCGACCGCGAAGTTGTAGAGCACCGAGCCATCCGAGCGGGCGATCACGGGATCGTCGAGGTGGACGTGCTCGAAACGGGTCTCCCCGCGGATCACGTCGTGCACGACCGTGGCGCCCTCGTCGGGGACCCGCAGGCGGATCGCCCCCTCCCGCTCGGCCTCGCCCCGAAAGCCCCGCTCGGTGCCGTGCAGCGCTTTGTAGGCCTTGACGTCCTCGGCCGTCGCGCCCGAGTGGTAGGCGTGGCCGGACCCCAGCAGCTCCTCCAGCACCTCGCGGTGGCGCTCGGCGCGCTCGGACTGGAGGATCGGGCCCTCGTCCCAGTCCAGTTCCAGCCAGCGCAGGGCATCGAGGATCTGCTCCACGTTCTCGGGCGTGGAGCGCTCGCGGTCGGTGTCCTCGATGCGCAGCACCAGCTTCCCGCCGCCGCCACGGGCGAGCAGCCAGTTGAACAGCGCCGTGCGGGCCCCGCCGATGTGGAGGGCCCCGGTGGGGGACGGTGCAAAGCGAACGCGCATGGTCATAGGATCGCCCCCATGCTAATCGGAGCCCACGTCTCACCATCGGGCGGTCTCGCCAAGGCCGTCGAGCGGGGCCTGGAACGGGGCGCCCGCGCGATCCAGATCTTCAACCAGTCGCCGCGCATGTGGCGTCCCACGAACTTCAGCGACGAGGACGTCGCGGCGTTCGCCGAGGCGATGGCCCAGAGCAGCGTCGACGCGGTGCTGATCCACGCGGTCTACCTCCTCAATTGCGCCAGCGACGACCCCGAGATCCGCTCGAAGTCGCTGACCTCGCTAACCCACTCGCTGCGGGTCGGCCGGCGGATCGGGGCTCACGCGGTGGTGCTGCACCCCGGCTCGGCCAAGACCGGGGACCCCGCCGCGGCGATCGCCCGGGCCGGGGCGACGATCAGGGAGGCCCTCGCGGAGAGCGAGGGCTGCCCCCTGCACCTGGAGAACACCGCGGGCGCCGGCGGCACCCTGGGGCGCTCCTTCGACGAGCTGGCCGCGCTGCTGGAGGCCGCTGAAGATTCGGGAGCGAGCCACGGGCAACGCCTGGGCGTCTGTCTGGACTCCTGTCACCTGTTCGCCTCGGGCCATGACATCCGCACCGCCGCGGGCATGGGCGCGATGCTCAAAGCGGCCAAGGCCAAGCTGGGCGCGGGCCGGGTGGGCTCCCTGCACCTCAACGACTCGATGACCCCCCTGGGCTCCAACCGGGATCGTCACGCCAACATCGGCGCGGGCGAGCTGGGCGAGGAGGGCTGCGCGGCCTTCCTCTCGGCGCCCTCGCTTCAGAGCCTGCCCTGCATTCTTGAGACCCCGGGCGAGAACCGCTCGGGCCCCACGCGCGATGAGGTGCTGTTCGCGATGGAGCTGCGCGAGCGCGGGATCGGCGCGCGCAAGCGGAGTTAGTGACCGGCGCCGGCCGGGGCGCCCGCGGCGGCCGGGGCGCTCTGGCGCCTGGCGATCTAGCCGGCGGCGGCCAGGGCGGCCGGTTCGAGCAGCGACTCCATGTCGGCCCAGAAGCCCGGTGTGGGAGCCACCCGGTAGGCCTCCCCGAAGCGCAGCACCCGCAGGCCCGCACTGGTGTCCATCTCAAGCTCGACCTGGGCCGAGCCGGGGTGACTCTCGATCGTGACCCTGATGTCGTCGATCACGCCCGCCCGCAGTCGGGTGGCGTCCACGCGCAGACGCACCGGCTGTAGCGGGGCGGCCGCCAGCTCGGCCTTGGCGACGGCCTTGGCCTTGGCCTGCTCAACCTCCTCCTCACTGGGCGCGAAGCCCTCGACCGACTGGACCACGACGCAGGTCTTGCCGGCTTCCTTGTGGTCGACGCGCCCGCGCACCAGCACCACCTGGTCGACCGCGAGCGCGGCCTCGTGCTCGTTCATGGCCTTGCCGAACACCAGGATCTCCACGGCGCCCTCAAGATCGTCGAGCGTTGCGAACATCATGTGATCCCCGTTGCGGGTGCGGATGCGCTTGGCCTCCGTGATGATCCCGCCGACGGTCACCCAATCCTTGTCGCGGCGATCCGAGAGCGCGCTCAAGGGGCAGTCCACCCGGGCCCTCAGCGCCTCGCGCAAGGGCTTCAGCGGGTGGGCGGAGATGAACAGCCCGATCGCTTCCTTCTCGACCGCGAGCAGCTCGGCCTGATCGAACTCCTCGGAGGGGATCGGCGGGTGACTGGGGCGCAGCAGCCCCGCGCCCGCCGCGGTGGGAGCCGGTCCCGAGCCACTGTCGCCGAGGTCGAAGATCGAACCCTGGCCGATCAGGGCGTCCTGCTGGGCCTTCTGGCCGGCGCCCTGGGCCTGCTCCAGGACCGCGAGCATCCCCCGGCGGGTGGCGCCGGTGGACCCGAAGGCCCCGCACTTGACGAGGGCCTCGATCGCCTTCTTGTTGACGGTGCGGTTGTCGACCCGCTCGCAGAAATCCCACAGCGACTTGAACTCGCCGGCCTCCTCGCGGGCGCGCTTGATCGCCTCGACGGCCTGGTAGCCGACGCCCTTCACGGCGTCCAGCCCGAAGCGAATGTTGCGCTCGACGACGGTGAACTCGTGGTCTGAGAGGTTGACGTCGGGGGGCAGGATCTCGATGCCCATTTCCTCGCAGCGGGCCACGAAGAAGGGCACCTTGTCCTTGGTGGACATCACCGAGGAGATCAGCGCCGCCATGTACTCCGCCGGATAGTTGGCCTTCAGCCAGGCGGTGCGGTACGCGATCAGCCCATAGCAGGCCGCGTGGGACTTGTTGAACGAGTAGTCGGCCGACTTTTCGTTGGTCTGCCAGAGGAACTCGGTTGTCTCACGGCTCGTACCCGAGGCTTCGCAGCCCTTGATGAACTCGGGCTTCAGCGCCGCCATCGCCTCGCGGTTCTTCTTGCCGATCGCCTTGCGCAGATCGTCGGCCTTGGCCCCCGAGAAGCCGGCCAGCTCCTTGGAGATCTGCATGGCCTGCTCCTGATAGAGGATCACGCCGTTGGATGACTCGAGGATCGCGCGCAGGCGCTCGTCGGGATAGGAGATCGTCTCGGGGTCGCGCTTGCCGCGGGCATAGACCGGGATCTGGTCCATCGCGCCGGGCCGGTAGAGCGCGTTGAGCGCCACGAGGTCGTTGAATTCGTCGGGGCGGACCTTCTTGAGCGCCTCGCGCATGCCCTCGGACTCGAACTGGAAGACCCCGATCGAGTCGCCCCGGGCGAGCATCTCATAGGTCTTGGCGTCGTCCAGCGGCAGCGTCGTCATGTCCGGTCGGGCGCGGGCCTGCCCGTTGGCATCGAGGCTTGAACGCTCGATGATGTCCAGTGCGTCCTCGATCACGTCGAGGTTGCGCAGCCCCAGGAAATCCATCTTGAGCAGACCGATTTCCTCGATCGGCTTCATCGAGAACTGGGTGACCGTGCGGAAGATCCGCTCGCCGTCCTCGCCGGTGCCGGCGTCGGCGAGCTGGAGCGGCACGATGTCGGTGAGCGGCCGATCGGCGATCACGACCGCGGCGGCATGGATCGAGGAGTTGCGCACGATCCCCTCAAGGCCCTGGGCGACGTCGACGATCTGGCGCGCCGTGGGGTCCTCGTCGACGGCCTTGCGCAGCGCTTCGCCCTCTTTCAGGCAGTCCTCGAAGGACGGCGAGCGACCCATGATCGGGTCGGGGATCAGCTTCGCCAGGCGATCCCCGGCGCCGTAGTCGAAGCCCAGCACGCGGGCCGCATCGCGGGTGGCGGCGCGCGGGAACATCTTGCCGAAGGTGACGATCTGGGCGACCGACTCGCGACCGTACTTTTCGGTCACGTAGCGCATCACGCGCTCACGCCCGCGCACCGAGAAGTCGATGTCGATATCGGGCATCGACACGCGCTCGGGGTTCAGGAAGCGCTCGAACAGGAGGTCGTAGCGCAGCGGGTCGACATCGGTGATCGACAGGCAGTAGGCCACGATCGAGCCGGCGGCCGAGCCACGGCCGGGGCCGACGGCGACCCCGTTCTCCTTGGCGAACTTCACGAAGTCCCAGACGATCAGGAAGTAGGCGTTGTAGTCCATGCGATCGATCACGCCCAGCTCCATCTCCATGCGCGCCACGGCCTCCGCCGAAGGGGGGTCGCCGTAGCGCAGGCGCAAGCCCTCTTCGACGCGTGCGCGCAGGTACTCGCGCTCGGGCTCCCCGGCGGGCGTGGGATAGCTGGGGATCAGCTGCCCGCCCAGCTCGATCTGGACGTTGCAGCGCTCGGCGATCTCGATCGTGTTGGCGATCGCCTCGGGCCACTCGGCGAAGGCGCTCGCCATTTCCCGGCTGTCCTTCAAGTAGAACTCGTTGGTCTCGAAGGTCATCTTCGGCGCGGCCAGCGTGCTCTTGGTCTGCACACAGAGCAGCGCGGTGTGGTGGTCGTAGTCCTCACGGCGCAGGTAGTGCACGTCGCCCGTCCCGACCAGGCTGCCGCCCATCTCACGGGCGATGCGCACGATCCCCTCGTTGCACTTCTCCTGGTCGGCGAGGCCGTTCTTCTGGACCTCGAAGTAGAGGTGCTCGGGGCCGAGGATGCGCATCAGGTCGTCGGCGTGCGCGCGGGCGTCGTCGGGGCGATCCTGAAGCAGACGCTGGCAGAAGCGCGAGGCCAGGCAGCCGGTGAGCGCGATCACGCCCTCGGAGTGACGCTCGATCTGGCCGAGGTCGACGGTGGGCTTGCCGCGGTTGAGCCCTTCCAGGAAACCCGCCGAGGAGAGCTTGACGAGGTTGCGGTAACCGATGTCGTTCTCCGCCAGCAGCGTTAGGTGGTTGCGCTCCACGCGACCCGAGCCCGTGGCGGCGTGGTCGTCCACGAGATAGATCTCACAGCCCATGATCGGCTTGATGTCGTGCTTGGCGCACGCCCTGTACAGCTCGACGGCGCCGTTCATGACGCCGTGATCGGTCAGGCCCAGGGCCGGCTGATCGAACTGCGCGGCGCGCGCCGCGAGGGCGTCGATCTTGCAGGCGCCGTCGAGCAGGGAGTACTCGGAGTGCACATGGAGATGGGCGCAGGAGGGGGTGGTCACCGCACTGGATACTAGGCGTCGTCGCGGCGGAGCAGGAGGCGATCGGGCTCGACCGGCGGCGCGAAGTGCGGAGCTTCCCGGAAAGCGCCCGGCTCAGCCGGGGATGCCACGTCCCTGGGCACGGTCGGCCCAGCCGATCAGCTGTTGCAGGGGGCCGGCGTCGCCCTCGATCAGCACCTGCTCCCCGGCCGGCAGGGGCAGCCCCGCGAGCACGCGCAGGAAGGAACTCTCGTTCAGGTGGGCCACCGCCCGCGGTCGCTCGCCGCGCACGCGGGTGACCCCGACTGGCTCGCCGTCGCGGACCCGCACGTAGATGACCGTCTCCGAGCCCTCCGACCCCTCGATCGCGAAGGCGACATCGAAGCTGCTGCCGACGGTCCAGTGCGGATCGATCGCCTCGGTCAACGCCAACAGCAGCAGGCCGGGCCAGATCCGCATGCCCGCGCTCACGAGGTCGGGCAGCGCGACGGGGGGACGTCGCGCCCTCAGCAGCCGTCGCGCGCGGCGGCGGCTGCCGCTCACCCGTATCCCCGCGAGGCGTCGCCCCGCGCCCCCGGCGGCCAGCTCGCTGAACGCGGCGGCCGGCCCTTCGAGCACGAAGGCAGGCTTCTCGCTCGAGCCTGCGTCGCGTGACTCCTCGGACGCCACCCGCTTGACGCTGGCGTGACCGTCGTGGAGGCGCACCTCGAAGAGGCCCAGCTCGGTGATCTGTAGGCGGTAGGTCAGCGTGTCCTCGAGCGCGAGGCACTGGGCGGGAAGCAGCTCCACGATCAGCTCGCCCGCGAGTTTCGCGTCACGCCGCGCGGCGATCCGGCGGATGGCCGGGGCGAGCCAGGGCTGGGCGGCCCCGGGCGGCGAGATGATGCGGGGCCTGAAGTTGGTCATCTCGGCGGTGTCGGGCTCGGGCTCCACTGGATCGGCTCGATCCCCTTGAGCTACCCGGCCGACCTCGGGGGTGACGTCGGTCACGGGCCCCGCGGGCTCCGCCTCGACACCGGGCGGCGCCGCCGGAACAGGCGCGGCTACGGCGGGCGGGTCGTCAACGGCAAGCGGCTGGTCCAGGGGGGCCGCCTGCGGCTCGGCGGGCCTAACGGGCGGCTCGGCTTCCAGCTCGCCCACGGCGGCGACACGGGCGCGCAGTCGCTCCACGGCGGCGGCGAGCGCCTCGGCCATCTCGGCGCGGCGCAGCGCGTCTTCCTCGGGGACCACAGGGGCGGCGGCGGCGGGCGGCGGAGCGCTCACGGGGCCGCGGGCACGGCCTTCGCGCTCGACGGCCTCGCGCAGATGCAGCGCGGTGAGTTTCAGCTCGCCGACGAGGCTCTCCAGGCGAGCGTAGCTGCGCTGGGCGAGGGCGAGGCTCTGCTCGGAGCGCTCGCGGGCGGCACGCTCGCTCTCAAGGCCCTGTTGAAGCTCACCGGCGCGACCCTCAAGCTCGACGAGCCGGGTGGCGAGCTGCCGGGAGTCCTCCTCGGCACGCGTCAGCAGCCCCTGGGCCTGGCGCTCGAAGGCGCGGGCCTCCCCCAGTCGCCGCTCGACCTCGGCGCGGGTGCGATCGAGGGCCAGCTCGCGGTGGCCGATGTCGGCCTCGCGCCCCACCAGCTCCTCCTGGGTGCGGCGCAGCTGGGCGCGCTCGGCGGCGGCGGTCTGCTCGGTCTCGGCCAGCTCACGGCGGGCGCTCTCCAGCTGTTCGGCCAGCTCGCGGGCGTGACGCTCGCCGCCGGCCAGGCGACGGCTGAGACGGTCGACCTCGGCGCGGTGCTCGCGGCCGAGACGCTCACGGCTCTCCTCGGCCTCGACTCGTAGTTGCTGCTCGGCGTACTCGCGTTGCTTGACGCGGCGCATCTCCTGCTCGCGCTCGCCGAGCTGCTCTGCGGTCCGGCGCTGCTCCTCCTCCAGCTCGCGCAGGCGGGCCTGGAGGCTCGCCATGTGGGTCTCCAGGGTGCGCACGGTGGCCTCGGCCACCTCGGCGCGACGGACGAGGGCGGGGTCGCTCAACTCGGCGCGCCGGGCTCGCCGGGCGGCCAGAAAATCGAGGTCGCCTCCCTCGGGGGGTTCATTGCCGGGCGTCTCGCTTCCCTCAGCCATCACGGTGCGCTCCAGCGTATGGATGCACCCGGACGCGAAAGCCGTCGAGGGACGGCGCTCAGCGGGGCTGGCGAGCGACTCAGCCGAGGGCGCGACGCGCGAGGATCACGACGGCCCCGGCACCGGCGAGCGCACCGAGTCCCAGCCCGGCGGCCTTGCGGGCCGAGGGCAGACGGCGGAGATATTTCTGGCGCACATACCAGCGGGCGCCGCGCCAGACGGCGAAGCCAAGGAATCGGTAGGTGGTTGAGTTCATCGCTGTCGCTGTACCCGCTAGTCCTGCTCGTTACGCAGACGCCAGGCCATCCGCGACTGTAGCGACCACAGCTCGATGAAGCCGGGCGAGGCGGTCTGGGAGAACAGGCCCCCGGACTCCGAGAAGGAGGCGAGGCCGGCGTCATACACGGCGTTGGGCGACTCGCGGGTGACGACCCGGGCGCTGCCCTTGTAGAGCTTCATGCCGATGGTGCCGGTGACCTGCTCGCTGACGGAGCCCATGTAGGCGTCGAGGTCGCCGCGCAGGGGCTCCCACCAGAGGCCGGCGTAGACGAGGTAGGCCCACTGGCGGTCGAGCTGGTGCTTGAACTGGTTCTGGTGGATGGTGCCGACGAGCTTCTCTAGCTCCTGGTGGGCGGGCAGGATGATGGCGGCGGCGGGCACCTCGTAGATGTCGCGGACCTTCAGGCCGACGATGCGGTCCTCGATGTGGTCGACGATCCCGACGCCGTGGCGGGCGCCGATCTCGGCGACGGCTTCGAGCAGCTCCACGAGCCCCAGGGGCTGATCGTTGAGCGCCACGGGCACGCCGCGCTCGAAGCCGATCCGCACGGTCTCGGCCGCGTCGGGGGCCCGCTCGGGCGGGGTGACGAGCTGGAACACGTCGTCCTCGGGGGCGTGGTCGAGGTCCTCGATCCAGCGGCCCTCGGAGGAGCGCCCCCAGAGGTTGTCGTCGATCGAGTAGGGGGCGGTCTCGGTGCCGCCCTTGACGGGAATGCCGTGCTCGCGGGCGTAGGCGATCTCCTCCTCGCGGCCCATCTGCCAGGAGCGCACGGGCGCGATCACGCCCAGCTCGGGGGCGAGGGTGGCGACGGTGGCCTCGATGCGGACCTGGTCGTTGCCCTTGCCGGTACAACCGTGGGCGATGGTGTCGCAGCCCGAGGAGCGGGCGTAGTCGACGGCGAGCTTGGCGATCAGGGGCCGTCCGAGGGCGGTGAACAGCGGGTAGCCGCCGCCGTAGAGGGCGTTGGCCTTGATGGCGGGCAGCACGAACTCCTGGGCGAACTGCTCGCGGGCGTCGACGACGTGGCACTCGATCGCGCCAAGGCGGCGGGCCTTGTCTTCGATGACCGCGTAGTCCTCCCCGGGCTGGCCGAGGTTGACGGTGAGACAGACGACCTCGGCGTGGTACTCGTCCTGGATCCACTTGAGCATGACGCTGGTGTCGAGGCCCCCGGAGTAGAGCAGCAGGACGCGCCCGACCTGCTCGGGGTCGGCCTCGTAGCTGGCGGTGCGGGGCGGGAACTTGCTGGCGGGGTCCTGGCTCATGAGGCGGGAAGACTAGAGAGGATCGCCCCGAGTCGCTCCACGGCGCTGTCGACCTGCTGCTCGGTGAGGATCAGCGGGGGCAGCAGCCGCACGGTGGCGGGCCCGGTGGCGTTGACCACGAGCCGCTGCTCCAGCAGGGCGCGGCGCACGACGTCGGGGGCGGAGACATCCAGCTCGCAGGCCAGCATGAGCCCGCGCCCGCGCACGGAGAGCACGTGCGGCAGCTGCTCCAGGGCGGATGCCAGGCGCAGGCCCAGCTCGCGCACCCGGCCGAGCAGCACGGGGTCGTCGACGATCTCCAGGGCAGCCAGGGCGGCGGCGGCGATCACGGGACCCCCGGCGAAGGTGGAGCCGTGGTCACCCGGGACGAGCACGTCACCGAGGCGCTCACCGGTGAGAAGGGCGCCGATCGGCAGCCCGCCCCCGAGGGCCTTGGCGGTGGCGAAGGCGTCGGGCCGCACCCCGCTCTGCTCGTAGGCCCAGAGGGTGCCGGTGCGGCCCATGCCGCACTGGATCTCGTCGAACACGAGCGCGGCGCCGTGCTCGTCGCAGACCGCGCGGGCCGTCTGGAGCAGCTCCTCGGAGAGCACGTTGACGCCGGTCTCGCCCTGGATCGGCTCAAGCAGCACGGCGGCGGTGTTTTCATCGACGGCGGCCCGCAGCGCCTCGGGGTCGGGCGCGACGGCGCGAAAGCCGGGGACCAGCGGGGCGAAGGGCGCCTGCTTGGACTCCTGCGGGGTGGCGGAGAGGGCGCCGTAGGTGCGTCCGTGAAAGGCGCCGTGGATCGACACGATGTCGCCGCCGGGACGGGCCTTGCGCACGAGCTTGAGCGCGGCCTCGATCGCCTCGGCGCCGGAGTTGGCGAAGAACACCCGCCCCCCCAGACCGCTCTCGGAGAGTCGCCGGGCGAGGCGCATGGCGGGCTCGGTGTAGAAGAGGTTGCCGACGTGCATGAGCCGTCCGGCCTGCTCGCGCACGGCCGCCACCACGGCGGGGTGGCAGTGCCCGACGTTGGTGACCGAGATCCCGCAGAGGAAGTCGAGGTACTCGTTGCCCTCGGCGTCCCACAGCAGGGCGCCCTCGCCGCGCACGAACTCCACGGGGAAGCGCGCGTAGGAGCGGATCAGATGATCGTGCTCGATTGCCTGAAGCTCGGTCAAGGACATTTTTAGGGGCTCCGCTTACGCTCCGCCGGGCGGCGTCTCGCGGCTCATGCCCCGGAGCGGATCTTGGTGCCGATGCCGGCGTCGGTGAACAACTCCAACAGCAGCGTGTGAGCGCCGCGGCCGTCGATGATGTGCGCGGAGTTGGCGCCCCCCTGGATCGCCTCGACGCAGGCGGCGAGCTTGGGGCGCATCCCGCCTTGGAGATCGGGCAGGGCTGCCTGGACCTCCCCCACGGTGGCCTGCGCGATCAGGCTGGCGGGGTCGTTCTGGTCGGCGAGCCAGCCGGGGACGTCGGTGATGAAGATCACCTTGTAGGCGCCCATGGCGCGGGCCACGGCACCGGCGGCGTCGTCGGCGTTGATGTTGTAGGAATTGCCCTCGCGGTCGGATCCGACGGAGGCGATCACGGGGATGTAGTCGCTGGCGACGTGCTGGAGCACGTCGGCGTTGACGCGCTCGATGCTGCCCACGAAACCGATGTCCTCGCCGGTGGGGCCGGCGCGCCGCACGGCGCGGAAAAGCGAGCCGTCATCGCCACAGAGCCCGATCGCGGGCTGGCCGTGCTGGTTCAGGCGCGTGACGATCTCCTTGTTGACCTTGCCGACGAGCACCATCTTGGCGACCTCGACGGTTTGGGCGTCGGAGACCCGCAGGCCGCCGACGAACTCGACGGGCAGGCCGAGGCGCCCCATGTAGGTGGTGATCTCGGGACCGCCGCCGTGGACCACGATCGGCTTGAGCCCGACGTACTTGAGCAACACCACGTCACGGGCGAACTCCTCGCGCAGCTCGGGGTCCTCCATGGCGGCGCCACCGTACTTGATGACCACGGTCTTGCCGTGGAACTCACGGATGTAGGGAAGCGCCTCGAGCAGCGTTCCGACGTCACGCATCAGCTGGACCTCCGGTTGGGGTGGGTGCGGACATCAGGTGGTGTAGTCGGCGTTGATGGTCACGTACTCGTGGGAGAGATCGGAGAAGAAGACCTCGGTTTCGGCGCCCTCGCCGGGGAGCCGAACCATGTATTCGACTTCGCTGCCGGAGACGGCCTGCGCGAGCGCCTGCTCATCGGTCGGCAGCGCGGCGCCGGCGGAGCAGACCTGGGTGCCCTCGATGAAGAGGTCGACCGGCAGCGGTCCCCGGCCGGGCAGCGCTCCGCCGACGGCCTGGATGATGCGCCCCCAGTTGGGGTCCCCGCCGTGCAGCGCGGCCTTGACGAGCGGCGAGTTGGCCACGGCGCGGGCGGCCACCTCGACGGTGTGCTGGTCTCCCCCCTCCACCACGACCCGGGCGATCCGCCGGGCGCCCTCGCCGTCGGCGACCATCAGGATCGCGAGCTGACGCAGGAGCGCGTCGAGGGCCTCGCCGAGGCGCAGCTCGTCCTCGCTTTCGGGCTCAACCTTGACGGCGCTTGCGCCGGAGGCCATCAGCACGGCGGTGTCGTTGGTGGAGAGCTGCCCGTCCACCGAGGCGCGGTCGAAGGAGCGTTTGAGGCAAACCCCGAGCAGCAGCTCGGCGGTCTCGGGCTCCAGGGCGGCGTCGGTCTGGATGAAGCAGAACATGGTGGCGAACAGCGGCGAGATCATCCCGGCGCCCTTGCACTGAGCGCTGAGCCGCACGGGCCCCGAGGGCAGGTCCACCTCAAGGCTGGCGCGCTTCTCGAAGGCGTCGGTGGTCTGGATGGCCTGCTGGAACTCGCCGTCACCGTCCACGCGCAGCTTGCCCGCGGCGGCGAGGATCCCTTTCAGCACCAGGTCCACGGGCAGGTCCTGGCTGATGCCACCGGTGGAGGCGAGCACGACGTCGGTCTCGCTGCACCCGACGGCGAGCGCGGCCGCACCCTGGGTTTTGGCGGCGGCTTCGATGCCACGGTTGCCGGTGGCCGCGTTGGCGCACCCCGAGTTGGCGAGAATCGCGCGCAGGCCGTTCAGATCGCAGCGCTGCTGACTGAGCAGCACGGGTGCGGCGGGGGTGGCGGTGGCGGTGAAGCGCGCGGCGCTGACGGGGTGCTCGGCGTCGCACACCAGCAGGCCCACGTCGGGGTTGCCGCTGGGCTTGATCCCGCAGGCGGCACCGGCGGCGCGAAAACCGCCGGGCAGCCCGGCCCCGGGGCCGAGA
The DNA here is from genome assembly GCA_963813115.1 of uncultured Solirubrobacterales bacterium. Lineage (GTDB taxonomy): Bacteria > Actinomycetota > Thermoleophilia > Solirubrobacterales > Solirubrobacteraceae > Palsa-744. The sequence goes on along the minus strand of CAWEXS010000001.1, from coordinate 611,872 downwards.
TCGCGCACGTGCGCGGGCGCGGGCACCCAGCGCGAGTGGAAGAAGGGTTGCGGGGGGCCCTGGGCGGTCTGGTCGCCGCGTACCTCGCCGCCCCGGCCCGCGCCGCCTGCCTCTGCGCCTGCTTCTGCGCCTGCTTCTGCGCCTGGGTCTGCGGCCGGGCTCACAGCAGCCCCTCGGTCTCGGGCAGGCCGAACATCACGTTGAGGTTCTGGATCGCCTGCGAGGAGGTGCCCTTCCAGAGGTTGTCGATCGCCGAGAACACCAGCACCTTGCCGGTGTGGGCATCGGTGGCGGCGAACAGGCGGCAGTAGTTGGTCTCGCGCACCTCGCGCACACCGGGGGCCCCCTCCACGACCTCGACGAAGGGCTCGGCAGCGTAGGCGGCGTGGTAGAGATCGCGCAACTCCCCGGCGGCCACGGGGCGGGTGGGCGTGACGTAGCAGCTGGCAAGCTCGCCCTGGTCGAGCGGCACGAGGTGGGCCTGAAACTGGACCGCCAGGCTCGCCCCCAGCAAACCGAGCTGCTCCTCGATCTCGGGGGTGTGGCGGTGGGCGGCGACGTTGTAGGGGGTGATGTTCTCCCCGGCGATCGACAGGTGCGTGGTGTCGGTAGGCGCCCGGCCGGCACCCGAGATGCCCTGCTTCGCGTCGATCACGACGTCGGCGATCAATCCGGCGCGGGCGAGCGGCGCGAGCGCCAGCAGGCTCGCGGTGGGGTAGCAGCCGGGGTTGGCCACGATCGCGGCGGCGGCGATGCGCTCGCGGTGTAACTCCGTGAGGCCGTAGACGGCTTCGCCCACCAGCTCGGGCCGGGGATGCTCGCCGTACCACTGCTCATAGGTGGACAGCGCTTGCAGGCGGTAGTCGGCGCTGAGGTCAACGACCCGGATCTCGCGTTCCCGCAGCGCTGCGACGGTGGGGGCGGCAGCAGCGTGCGGGTAGGCCACGATTGCGGCATCGATGCCGCGCACCGCGTCGGCGTCGAACTCCTGGATGCTCAACGGCACGCGGTAGCGCGGGTAGAGATCGTCCAGGCGCCGCCCGACCTCCGAGCGACCGGTGAGCAGCACCAGCTCGAAGCGGGGGTGGCGCCAGAGCAGGTGCGCCGCAAGCGCTCCGGCGAAGCCGGTGGCGCCGGCAACCATCACCCGCGGCGCCCCGGGCTCGAAGGACTGGGTGCCCGGCGAGTCAGCCACGCAGCTCACCGCCAAGCTCGGCGAGGGCTGCCACGATCCGCTTGCGCAGAGGGGCGATGTCCTCGTCGGTGAGCGTCCGGTCCGGGGCCTGGAAGGTGAGGGCCAGCGCGAGCGAGCGTCTGCCCTCCCCCACCTGCGGACCGGTGTAGACGTCGAACACGCTGACCTCGCCCAGCGTGGCGCCACCGGCCTTGCGCACGGCGTCGAGGACCTGCGCGGCCGGGACGCTCTCGGGCAGCGTCACCGCGAGATCCTGGCGCAGCGGCGGAACCGAGGCGAAGGGCTTGAAGGAGGCCACCGGCTCGGCGGCGGCGGCGAGCTTGCCGAGGTCGATCGCGAACACCGCGGTGCGCCCCAGATCCCAGCGCCCGGCGACGAGCGGGTGGACCTCGCCCACGAAGCCGAGCTTGCGATCCCCGACGTGCACGGCGGCACTGCGGCCGGGGTGCAGGAAGGGCCACTGCTCGGGCGTCACGGCCCAGTCCACTGCGAAACGGTCGAGCACCGCGGCGAGCAGCGCCTTGACGGCGAAGAAATCGGACTCCTCGGGGGGCCCGCCGCGCCAGGCGCGGGGGACCAGCGCACCGGTCAGGAGCGCGCCGAGGGCATGGTGCTCGTCGGCGAGCGGACCCTCCTGCGCCGCGCGGTAGACGGCCCCTGACTCGAAGATCGCCACATCGGGCCGGCCCCGCGAGACATTGTGGGCGGCCGCGTCGAGCAGCGAGCCCATCAGCGTGGGACGCATCACCGACTGGGCCTCGGAGAGCGGGTTCTCCAGCGCAAGCACGCGCCGCAGGCCATGCTCGGCGGGGATCCGCAAGCGGTCGAGCAGCCCGGGGTCGGTGAAGCTCCAGCCCACGATCTCGTGAAGTCCCCGACCCACGAGCGCATCCTCGGCGGCACGCCGCACATGCTGGGCATGGGTGAGGGCGCCCGCGGCGCCCCGGCGGGCGGGGAGTGTGGCCGGCAGCCGATCGACGCCGTCGATGCGCGCGACCTCCTCGATCAGGTCGATCTCGCGCGTGACGTCCTCCCGGCGCACCGCGGGCACGCTCACCTCAAGGCCCTCGGGGACCGCGAGCGTCTGAAAGTCGAGGGCCCCCAGGATCTCAGCCTGGCGCTCAGCGGCGATCTCGACGCCCAGAATCCGCCGCACGCGCTGCTCGCGCAGCAGGATCACGGGGGTCGCCGCGGGCTCCGCCGCCACGTCGATCGTGCCGGGCACGACGGTGGCCCCGGCGAGTTCGATCATCAGGCGCGTGGCGAGCGCCTGGGCGTGCAAACACTGCTCGGGTGCCAGCCCCTTCTCAAAGCGCGAGGAGGCCTCGCTGCGTAGCCCCAGCGCCCAGGAGCTGCGGTGAATGTTGGGACCGCTCCAGTTGGCCACCTCCATCAGCACGCGGGTGGTGTCGGCGCTCACCTCCGAGCGCGCGCCGCCCATCAGACCGGCGATCGAGGTCGGACCCTGGGCATCCTCGATCACGATCATCTGCTCGTCGAGTGTGCGGGTCTGCCCGTCGAGCGTCTGCACCTGCTCCTCGGGCCGGGCGCGGCGCACCACCAGCCGTCCCCCGGCGATGAGGTCGAGGTCAAAGGCGTGCAGCGGCTGCCCGCTGAGCAGCATCGCGTAGTTGGTGATGTCGACGACGTTGTTGATCGGGCGCTGCCCGGCGGCCATCAGCCGCGCCTTCAACCAGGGCGGAGACTGGGCGACCGTGACGTTCTCGAAGATCCGCGCGGTGAAGCGCGGGCAGAGGTCGGGACACTCGACCAGCACCTCGGCGCCGGCCAGGGGCCCGGAGGAGCCCAAATCCTCGCTCCAGGGGGCGGGCGCGAGCGGTGCACCCGTGGCGGCGTGCAGCTCTCGCGCCACACCGTAGACCCCCAGACAGTCGGGGCGGTTGGGCGTGATCTCAAGCTCCAGCACCTCGGCGGCGATCGGGAGCACCTCGGCCAGACTCCCGCCGGGCTCAAGTGCAGCATCGGGCAGCAGCTCGCCGAGCACCATGATCCCGTCGTGATCGACGCCGATCGCCAGCTCGTCCTCGGCCAGGATCATGCCCTCGGAGGCGACGCCGCGGAGCTTGGCCTGCTTCAGCTTGGTGCCGTCGGGCATGATCGAGCCGGGGCGCGCGACCCCCACGAGCTGCTCGGCTGCGACGTTGGCGGCGCCGCAGACGATCGTCGCGGGCCCCTCGGGCCGGGTCGCGCCGAGGTCGACCTCGCAGACGCTCAGCCGGTCGGCGTCGGGATGGCGCTCGCACTTGAGGACCCGTCCGATCACGAAGTTCTCGATCGCTTCGACGCCGTGGTGGTGGATGGCCTCGACCTTGGTGCCGGTCATCGTCAGGCGCTCCTCGACCCCCTTGGCGTCCAGGTCGGGGTCGCAGTACTCGCGCAGCCAGGAAAGCGGAACTCTCATGCCTCCACCTCCCGGAGCCCGTTGCGGTGCGCGTTGGGGTGCCTGCCGGCGTTGGGGTGCCTGCCGGGGCTCATCCGAACTGCTCCAGGAACCTGAGATCGTTCTCGTAGTAGAGCCGCAGGTCGGGGATGCCGTGCTTGAGCATCGCGATGCGCTCGACGCCCATGCCCCAGGCGAAGCCCTGGACCTTCTCGGGGTCATACCCCGGCGCGTTGGCCGCGGTGGTGGGCACGTAGGAGTAAACGTTCGGGTCGACCTCCCCCGCGCCGAGGATCTCAAGCCAACCCTCGCCCTTGCAGAGGTGGCAGCGGGCGCCGTCGCGCAGGAAGCCGCTGCCCCGGCAGTTGAAGCAGGAGACGTCGACCTCGACGCTGGGCTCGGTGAAGGGGAAGTGGTGTGGGCGCAGGCGCACCTCGCGCTCGTCCCCGAAGACCGCTCGGGCGAACGCGAGCAGGGTGCCCTTGAGGTCGGCGAGCGTGATGTCTTCATCGACCGCGAGACCCTCGATCTGGTGGAACTGCGGGGTGTGGGTGGCATCGAGGTCGCGCCGGTAGACGCGCCCGGGGATCACGACGTACAACGGCGGTGGGTGGGCCTCCATCGCGCGCACCTGCATCGGCGAGGTGTGGGTTCTCAGCACGACCTCATCTGCGGAGCCCCGCCGGGCGCCCTGCCCCGTGGTCTGATCGCGGGCAAGGGCCGGCGAGCGCTCGACGTAGAAGGTGTCGGTGCGCGCCCGCGCGGGGTGCGTGGGGCTGTGGTTGAGGGCGTCGAAGTTGTAGTGGACCGTCTCCACCTCGGGACCCTCCAGCACCGTGAAGCCGAGCCCCAGGAAGATGTCTTCCAGCTCGCGCATCGTGGCGCTCAGCACGTGCAGCCCGCCGAGTGGCTGGGATGGGGCGCCGGGCAGGGTCACGTCAACCCGGTCTGCGTGCAGCCGCGTCTCCAACTCCTCGCCGCCGAGCTGCTCGGCGCGGGCCTCGATCAGCGCCTCGAGCGCCTGGCGCGCCTGGTTTGCCGCACGCCCCACCGCACCCCGCTCGGCGGGGGGCAGCTCGGCGACGCCGCGCAGCATCAGGGGCAGCTCCGCCTTGCGGCCCAGGTACTGGACGCGCAGCTGCTCGAGCGTGTCGCTGGCGCCCGCGGCGGCGATCGCAGCCTCGGCCTCGCCACGCAATTGTTCGATCCGTTCGATCACGACTGAAGGACCCTAGTCATTTCATAGAGGGCGATGGTGGCCGCCATCGCGGCGTTCAGCGAGTCCGACGCGATCGGGATGTGCGCGACCCGCTCGCAGGCGCCGGTCAGCTCGGCCGGGAGCCCCTCGCGCTCGGCGCCCACGAGGATCGTGATCGGCGCTTTCACCGCGATCCCCGCGAGCGGCTCACCGGCGCCCGCGACCAGCGCGATGCGCTCGCCGGGCAGCTCATCCACGGCGGCGGCGCGCGCAAGTGGAACCTCGAAGATCGCGCCCATGCTGGCGCGCACGGCCTTCGGGGAGTGTGGATCGGCGCAGCCCGGCCCCAGCGCCACGCAGGCGGCACCGAAGGCAAGCGCCGAGCGCAGCACGGTGCCGACGTTGCCGGGATCCCCGACCCCGTGCAGGTACAGGCACACCGGTCCCACCGGAGCCTCGATCCAACGCTGCTCGTAGACCCCGATCACGCGCGAGCCGGAGCCGAGACTCGACACGCCCGCGAGCACCGCGGGCTCGACATCGGTGAACGCGGGGCCGCCGAGATCGCTACCGGCGACGCGGTAGCCCTCCACCGGCGTGCGCGCGGCGCGCCGGGCAGCGCCGATGAGATCCTCGCCCTCGGCCAGGAAGCGTCCGCTGCGCTCGCGCTCGCGGCGACGCTGGAGGCGACGAACCTCCTTCAGACGGGAATTGTGGGTTGAGCTGATCGGGGTCATTAGTTGATCGGTTCTCGGGGTTTTCGGGTGTTTGGAGGATCTTCCTCGGTGCTTGGGACACAAAAAAGGGCGCCGTCCTGTTTTAGGAGCGGCGCCCGGGAGGCTTACGATGTCGGTTGCCTGATCTAGGCAGCAGCCGACGCCTCGCGGGCGACCTCGGTGAAACGTCGGAAAGTATCGGCGTCGCGCACGGCGATATCCGCGAGCACCTTGCGGTCCAGCTCGACTCCGGCCAGCGCGAGGCCGTGCATGAACTGCGAGTAGCTCATGCCGTTGAGGCGGGCGGCGGCGTTGATGCGCGTGATCCACAGCCTCCGGAAATCGCGCTTACGGTTGCGCCGATCGCGGTAGGCGTAGGAGTCAGCCTTGATCAAGGCCTCCTTGGCGCGCTTGTAGTTCGAGTTGGCCTCGCCGCGGAAGCCTTTGGTCAGCTCAAGCGTGGCACGACGCTTCTTGCGGGCGTGGACGGAGCGCTTGACGCGGGTCACTTGCCCACCCCCAGCATCCGCTTAATCCGCGGCGTGTCGTGATCGGACATGATCGCCGGGGCACCGAGCGTCCGCTTGCGCTTGGGCGACTTCTTCTCGAGGATGTGGCTCGTGAAGGGATGACGCCCGCGCACCTTGCCGGTGCCGGTGACCTTGAAGCGCTTCTTGGCGCCGGAGTGAGTCTTCATCTTGGGCATGACGAGCGGGGATTATGGCAGAAGCTGCCGGCGAAGCACCGCCGGGAGCGATTGAACACGAATTTCATTGTTCGGACGTCCAGTCCACCCCCCCTGATGGTTATGCAGTGGCTCGGGTGAGCCGATTAGCGGAACATGGATCGAGCCTCGGTGGTGCATGCCGACGAGGAGCATGACTCCCGTCGCTCAGAGGATGCCCCAAACGTGATCGCCCACGTCTTGCGAGACATGGCCGGCACGGGGTCGGACATCGAGCGTGCACTGGAGACGGCCTGCGAGAAGCTGGCCCAGTCGCTGGCCTCCGCCGAGCGCCTGCGCACCGAACTACGCGACCAACGCGGGGAGCTGCGGACACTCGAGAACCGCCTACAGGTGACCATGGAGATGGTCGCGGAGGGTGTGCTGGTGTTCGACACCCACGGCCGCGTGGTCTACGCCAACAACGCCGCGGCGCGGATCCTGGGGATGAGTCACGACCAGCTGCTCTCCCGCCATGCGCGCGATCGGCGTTGGAAGATCCTGCACGAAGACGGCACCCCCTGGCCGATCTCGAGCTACCCCACGGCCGAGACGCTCCAGACGGGCCGCACCCATCGCAACGTGGTGATGGGCACCTACAAGTCCGACGGCTCGCTCACCTGGATCTCGCACAGTTCGCGTACGGCGCTCGACGAGCATGGTCGGCCCTGTGGGGCGATCGCGACCTTCAGCGACATCACCGAGCGGCGCATCATCCTGGAGCAGCTGGAGCACCAGGCCCACCACGACCAGCTGACCAACCTGGCCAACCGGCGCCTGTTCCACAAGGAACTCGACCGCGCCATCTCCCGGGCGGAGCGCCAGGGCTGCGCGGTCGCGCTGGTCTACATGGACCTGAACGGCTTCAAGCGCATCAACGACACCCTCGGGCATCGCACGGGTGACTTCGTGCTGCGCGCGATCGCCGAGCGCCTCACAGCCGCGACCCGCGACGAGGAGCTGATCTCACGCTACGGCGGCGACGAGTTCGTAGCCCTGCTCAGCATGCTGCGCCACCCCTCAAGCGATGTGCAGGCGTTCACCGAGCGGATGCGGGTCACGCTGTCGGAGCCGATCCCGATCGAAGCCGGGTCGGTCCGCGTCGGTGCAAGCCTGGGCGCGAGCATCTACCCCCATGACGGCAGGACGGCGGAGGATCTGCTGCACCATGCCGACGCCGCGATGTTCGCGATGAAGGGGCGCTCGAGCAGTTAGGCCGGGCTCGGGGGTGCCTCGGCGGCGGGCGCCTCGGCAGACTCGGACTCATCAACCGCGTCAACCGCGGGAGCCTCGGACGCGTCGACCGCGGGAGCCTCGCCAACCTCTGTCGCCGGTGGCTCGGGAGCCTCGATGACAGCAGCCGCCTGGGCCTCGGAACCGTCGCCGGCCTCTATCGCCTCAGGAGTCTCGTCAACCTCTATCGCCTCGGGAGCGTCGAGAACCTCCGTCGCCTCAGGAGCCTCGCCAACCTCTGTCGCCTTATCCTCGTGCTCGCCGTCGGTACGACCCGCGAGCACGGCCTTGGAGGGGCCGAGCATCATGGTCATGTTGCGGCCCTCCTGCATCGGGCGCTGCTCGATGATCGCCAGCTCGGCCAGCTCCTCGGCGAGGCGGTCCAGGATCGCGGTGCCGCGCTCGGGATGGGTGACCTCGCGGCCACGGAACATGATCGTGACCTTGACCTTGTCCTTGTGACGCAGGAAGCGCTCGACGTGGTGCTTCTTGGTGTCGTAGTCGTGCTGGGCGATCTTGGGGCGAAACTTGATCTCGCGGATCGTGATCTGCTGCTGGTGCTTGCGAGCCTGCTTGAGCTTCTGGGCCTGCTCGTACTTGTACTTGGAGTAATCCAAGACGCGGCAGACGGGCGGGCGCGCCTCGGGGGCCACCTCCACCAGGTCGAGATCGCGCTCCTGGGCGAAGCGCAGCGCATCCGGGGTTTTCAGCACGCCCACCTGGTTGCCCTGATCGTCGATCAGACGGACCTCGGGCACACGAATGCGCTCGTTGATCCTCGTGAGGTCCCGCTCAGGCGGACGCCGGTCGAATCTGCGAGGAACCGGCACTAGCTTGTGTGAACGCGCGTCAAGCTAGGGTTACGCGCGGCGCATTGAGTGGGTGCGGAGCTTCAAGGCGGCCGAGTATAGCGGTGAGCGCAGGACGCGCAAGTCGGCTAATTCGCGCTGCGACGCGCGATCTGTCCGGTAAGCCGCTCCAGCAGTGCCTCAACGGTGTCGGCGCCGGTGTCTCCGTCGTGGCGCTCGCCTGCCTGCCTGTGCCCTTCAGGGTGCGCCCCGTCATGGGATGTGCCCTTGCGGGTACGCACGCTCACCGTGTCCTGCTCGACCTCGCGCTCGCCGACGACCAGCATGTGGGGAACCTTCTGCAGCTCGGCCTCGCGGATCTTGCGCCCGATCGACTCGCTGCGATTGTCGAGCTGGACGCGCAGTCCACCGCCGCGCAACCGCTCGGCCACGGTGGCGCCGTAGTCGTTGAAGCGATCGGAGACGGGCAGCACGATCGCCTGCACGGGCGCCAGCCAGAGCGGGAACTCCCCGCCGTAGTGCTCGATCATGATCCCGATGAAACGCTCGTATGAGCCGAACATCGCGCGATGGATCATCACCGGGCGGTGCTCCTGGTTATCGGCGCCCGTGTAGGTCAGCTCGAATCGCTCCGGCATCGAGTAGTCCAGCTGGACCGTGCCCAGCTGCCAGGAGCGTCCCAGCGAATCGGTCATGTGCATGTCGATCTTGGGCCCATAGAAGGCGCCGTCGCCCGCGTTCAACTCGTACTCCAGCCCCAGCTCGTCGAGCGTGCTCGTCAGCTTCTGCTCGGCGCGATCCCACATCTCATCCGTGCCAACGCGCTGCTCGGGGCGCGTGGACAGCTCCAGGCGTACCTCGAAGTCGAACAGGGCATAGGTCGCGAAGGCCATCTCCAGGCAGCCGCGTACCTCCTGCGCCACCTGCTCCTCGGTGCAGAAGATGTGCGCGTCGTCCTGGGCGAAATGACGGACCCTGAGCAGGCCGTGCAGCACCCCCGAGGCCTCGTTGCGGTGCAGCAGCCCCGGCTCGGAGTAGCGGACCGGCAGGTCGCGGTAGGAATGGCGGCGACTGCCGAACAGATGCGCGTGCCCGGGACAGTTCATCGGCTTGACCCCCATCTCGCGGTCCTCGACCTGGACGATGAACATGTTCTCCCGGTACTTGCCCCAGTGTCCCGAGGTCTTCCACAGCTCGGCGTCGTAGATCAGCGGCGTCTTGACCTCGTTGTAGCCGCGCTCTGATCCCATCTCGCGTGAGAGGGCCACGAGCGCGTTGTAGATGCTGGTCCCGGCGGGCAACCAGAAGGCGGCGCCCGGGGAGACGTCGGAGAACGTGAACAGCCCCAGCTCCTTGCCGAGCTTGCGGTGATCGCGCGCGCGGGCCTGCTCCAGGCGCTCCAAATGCTCGGCCAGCTCGGTCTTGGAGAAGAAGGCCGTGCCGTAGATGCGGGTCAGCATCGTGCGCGAGGAGTCCCCGCGCCAGTAGGCCCCGGCGACCGACTGGAGCTTGAACGCCCCCACGGTCTTCGTGGTGGGCGCGTGGGGCCCCCGACAGAGGTCGGTGAACGGTCCGTTGGTGTACAGCGACACGCTCTGCACCGCTTCGTTCTTGACGAGATCGTCGATCAGCTCCACCTTGTAGTCCTGGCCCTCGGCGAGGAAGCGCTCGCGGGCGGCGGCGACGGGCAGCTCGGAGCGCTCGAAGGTCTCGGCGGCCTTCACGTGGGCGCGCATGCGCTCTTCGATGGCGGGGAAGTCAGCCTCGGAGATCGAAACCCCCTCGGGGAACTCGAAGTCGTAGTAGAAGCCGTCGTCGATGGCGGGGCCGATCGAGATCTTGACGCCCGGGTAGAGGTCGATCACGGCGGCCGCGAGCACGTGGGCGGCGTCGTGACGAATCAGCGCCAGCGCCTGCTCGGCCTCGCTCTTGGCGGTCAGGATCGATATCCGGGCGCCATCCGGCAGCGCGCGCGAGAGATCGCGCAGCTCGGCGCGCTCACCGAGATCAAGGTGAGCGACGTCGATCGCCAGCGCCACGCGTGCCAGGCCGGGCCCGATGGCCGCCGCGGCGTCGGCGCCGGTGGCGCCGTCGTCCAGTTGCAGGGAGTTGCCGTCGGGGAGGGTGACCGTGAGTGACATCGCTGGGGCTGGAGGCTACCCGCCCGTCGGTGACGGCGAAGCAGGCCGGATTGAGAGCCGGCGTCGCGCCCGAGTTCGACAATTTGGTTGTGCGCGCAAGCTCTCTCTGGGCAAAATTTCAGGGCGAGTGCGATGTGTAGACAACTGTCTGCATGATCTGCCATGATCGCAAAATGATGAACGGCGATCAGATTTCAATAACCCTCTCCCCCGCCCAAGTCGACCAGGTGGTTCGCGCCGCCGGCTCCGGACGCACCCCGGGCTTCGCGACTTTGATCTCGAATGTCCTGAGCACTACCAGCGAAGACCATGACCGGATCACCGCGGGCCCAAACGGGGAGCAAGAGCCCGAGCGGGCCACCGACGAGGGGTACTTCCCCACACTCGACGATCGGCGTCTCTCCCGCTCGCTACTGCGGGGATTGTCGGTGCTCACCTGCTTCAACGGCCACGGCGAGTCGCGCGGCATCATCGACCTGGCCTCCCAGCTGGGCATGAGTCCCAGCACCACCCACCGCTACGTGACGACGCTCGTGGAGCTGGGATTGCTGGAGCGCTGCCCCAAGACCCGCAAGTATCGGCTGGCATCGGCCTGAGCCTCCGAAGGTCGAACACCCCCCAGCGTTTGGGGCGTCGCCCGCTGCCGTGTCACACATCCAGTCACGACAGGGTCCTATCCAGCTATTCGTCCAGATAGTGGTACGACTCGGACAGGCATCGGCGATCGGACTCGATCAGACAGGTAAGCGCATGCGCGCACGTTGGTAACAGATGAGAGCGCCATGTCAGACAATGAAGCCCCCCAAACCAACCCCGACGTTGACCCCACCGACGGCTCTACGCCCGAGACCGCGGTAGCAGGGCCCGTCAACGGCACGCCACCCCAAGCCGGCGAGAGCCCGGACCCGTCCGTAACCCCACCGGCGAGCACCGACGTCGACCCGGGGTCGGCAGCGCCCACGACCTCAGCCGCCGGCCGCCTTGCACGCGTCAAGGCACTCGCCGCGAGCCCGAAGGGCATCTGGTCAGCGGTGGCGCTGCTGTGCGTCGCGGCGGGCATCGTCGCCTCCGTGCTCGGAGCCCGGGCGTTGGCCCACAGCGATGCCACCAAGGCGCGTCAGGCCTTCAACCAGACCTCGGCGGGAATCTCCTCGACCTTGACACTCGCGATTCAGCGTGAGGAAGACCTCGCGATCGCCGCAAGCACCTTCTTTGCGGGCAACCCGAAGACCTCCCCCGCGCAATTCAACGCGTGGGCGAGGTGGACGCACCCGCTGCGAAGCTATCCCGAGCTTGAACGGCTCGGCCTCGTCTCGCTGGTGCGGGCGCCCGAACTTGCCGCGTTCAAGGCGCGGCTCAGCGGCCGTGCCGTCAAAGCTGCGCCGTCGCGATCGACCTCGGTCGGCGCGGGTGGATCCCGGGTCACCGCGGGCGGAGCCCCGGTCGCTGGGGGTGGAACCCAGGTCGCTGCGGGCCGATCCCGGGTCGCCCCTGCCGCGAGCCCCGCCGGCCCCTACCACTGCCTCGCCGCTGCCGGACTGGCCAGGGGCCTTGCCAAGTATCCCCCGGTGGGCCTCGACTACTGCACTCAGATCTCCGGGCTGTTGGCCTCGCGCGGCAGCGGCAAGCGCAGCTTCCTGCCGGTCCTGACGGGCAAGACCGAGGCACTGGCGATCGAGACCCCGGTGTACAGAGGCGGGCGACCCTCCACCGCGGCGAGCCGCAAGGGCGCTTTCGTCGGGTGGCTGCACGAGGTGCTCCAACCGGCAACCGTTCTGCAACGGGCCCTGCAGGGCCACCCCGGCAGCAGCGCGCGCCTGAGCTATCGAAGCGGCTCGGGGACGGTGACATCCAGCAGCGGCGTGCCGCGACATGGCGCGCAGAGCGCCGCGGTCAACCTTCACAACGGCTGGAGCGTGACCATCTTTGGCGCGCCGATCGACGCGGGCGTGCTCGCGGACGGACAGGCGCTCGCGCTGTTGATCGCCGGAATCCTGCTGAGCGCGCTGCTCGGGCTGTTGGCCTACGACCTCGGCACGACTCGCGGGCGCGCACCGCTGCCAGAGCCGATCGAGACCCCCAACGAAGACCTCTACGACGCCCTGACCGGCTTGCCAAACCGCGCGCTCACGCTCGACCTCGCCGAGCGTGTGGTGGCACGCACCGGCCGCCAGTCGGGAATGCTGGCGGGCGCGCTGCTGATCGACGTCGACTGGTTCCGGGACGTCAACGAGAAGCTCGGGCAGACCGCCGGCGATCAGGCTCTGAAGATCCTGGTGGAACGACTGGAGGGCGTGGTCCGCGCGGGCGACACCGTGGGGCGCCTCGGGGGCGACCGGTTCGTGGTGCTCGTCGAATCACAGGCCCGCGGGATACGGCTCGACTCCCTGGCCCGACGCGTGATCGAGGCCCTGCACACACCGGTCGAGCTGGACGACTTCGGCCCGAGCTTCTTCCTGACCGCCAGCATCGGCGTCGCCTTCGGGCGTTACTCGACCCCCGATGACCTGCTGCGCGACGCGCAACTGGCCCTGCAAGCCTCCAAGGTCGCGGGCAAGGACCGCTACACCCTGTTCAACGCGAACATGCGCTCGGTCACCGAGGGTCACGGGATGCTGGAGCTGGACCTGAACAGCGCGCTGGGAGAGGAGCAGTTCTTCCTGCTCTACCAGCCGATCTACAACTTGAACAGCCAGCGGGTCGTGGGTCTGGAGGCGCTGATCCGCTGGCAGCACCCCAAGCAGGGTGTGCTGGAGCCGGCCGACTTCCTGCCGCTGGCCGAGGAAACCGGGCTGATCGTGCCGATCGGTCGCTGGGTGCTCGAGCAGGCGTGTAGCCGCGCCGCGGCATGGACCGTGGCGGGCCACCGGGTCGGGGTCTCCGTGATGGTCTCGACCGCCCAGCTCAATCGCGACGGCTTTGCCACGGATGTCAGGCGCGCCCTACAGCAGTCCGGCATCGAGCCCGCGCTGCTGACGCTCGAGATCTCCGAGACCACGGTGATGCTCGACGTCGCGGCCTTCGGTGAGCGCATTCGGGAGATCAAGCAGCTGGGCGTACGAGTCGCGATCGACGACTTCGGCAACGGCTACGCCTACCGCTCCGCCCTACAGCAGATGCCGCTGGACTTCCTGAAGGTCGACAGAAGCTCGCTGGCGGCCTCCGAGGACGAGGACTACCGCAGCTGGCTGCTGGAGGCCATCCTCCACTTCGGGCGAGACATCTCGCTGACGGTGATCGCCAAGGGAGTCGAGAGCGCCGAGCAGCTGGGCGCCCTGCGCACCATGGGTTGCACCATGGCTCAGGGGTTTTACCTGGGCGAGCCCACCCCGGCGGACACCGTCGACGCCCTGCTCAACAAGGACTTCGCGGCGGCTCAGAGCAGCTCAACGGGCCAGCTTCACTAGACCCACCCGCAGGCGTCACGCTCCACTCGGTGTGGTCGAAGCCTTTCAAAGCAGCTAAATTCTCCCCATAGCTGCTAATAAGCACACGCAGCGGACAACTATCGGCACTGAATCCTCGGGAGGGAGACCGGCAATGCCTGACGGGCAAGCACTGCTAGGTGACCCCTGGCGGAAACACAGCTGGCGCAAACACAGCGGACTGACGGCCAGGCTCACGGGCGTGGGCGCGCTCCTACTGCTACTGCTGATCCTCCTGCCGATCTCCAACGCGGCGGCGCAGGCGCCCACGATCACGATCCTCGGCCCTCCCGCCGCACCGCCGACCAAGGAAACACAGCCCCCGTTCAGCGGGACCACTACCGACAGCCTTGATCCGATCTCCCTCGAAATCTTCGAAGGCGGCGTGGCCAGCGGCGTGCCCATCCAGACGGCGACCGAGTTGCTGCCGCTTGAAGGCCTCTGGGCACTCGCGCCACTCACGGGCCTCGCAGACGGCGAATACACGGCACAGGCCACCCAGACGGACCTGGTCGCCGAAGAAACCGGCACGAGCGAAGCGATCACCTTCACGGTCGACGCCACCGCACCGGCCGTCGGGCTCTCAAGCCCCGCCGATAACGCGCTGCTGGGCAACGCCAACCCTGTTTTCAGCGGACCCGCCGGAAACGCGCCGGGCGACAACACCGACATCACTCTGAAGGTCTACCCCGGCACAACCCCAACGGGCACCCCCACCGAAGAACTCACCCTTGTTCGCAACAACAACACCTGGAGCACCGAAGCGCCCGGCCCCCACCTGGACGACGGCACGTACACCGCCCAGGCCGAACAGACCGACGAAGCGGGCAACAGCGGCCTCAGCACACCCGTCACGTTCACGGTGGACACCACGGCGCCGGCCGTGACGCTCACCCAGCCGCCGAGCCTGGGCAACGACCGCACCCCGACGCTCGGGGGCGCCGCGGGAGCAGCCGAAGGCGACGATCCGCTCGTCAAAATCACCATCTACCACGGCCAATCGGTCCTCGGCAGCGAAGCGGCCTCAACGACCGCGGTGCCGAGCAACGGAAGTTGGAGCGCCACCTCACCCTCGCTGGTTGACGGCACCTACACCGCCCAGGCCGAACAGACCGACGCAGCGGGCAATGCCGGCCTCAGCGCACCCGTCACCTTCACGGTGGACGGCACGGCACCGGCGGCCGGGATCACCACACCGGCCAACGGCGCGCAACTGAACAACCCCAACCCCACGCTCACGGGACCCGCGGGCGACTCACCGGGTGACAGCACCGAAGTCACGCTCAAGATCTATCCCGGCACGAGCCCGACCGGCACCCCGGCCCAGGAACTGACGCTGATCCGCACCGACGACACCTGGAGCACGGGAGCACCCGGCCCCCACCTGGACGACGGCACGTACACGGCCCGCGTCGAACAGACCGACGCAGCGGGCAACGTCGGGCACGGCACAACGCACACCTTCACCATCGAGAGCCATGCACCCACGGTCACCCTGAACGCCCTCACCACCCCGACGTTCAACACCACGCCAAGCTTCAGCGGCAGCGCCGGCATCCGGACGGGCGATCTGCCCACGGTCACTCTGAAGCTCTACGCCGGTACCCAGCCAACCGGAGCGTCCTTGCAGATACTGACGGCCACCGTCCAGAACGACGGGACCTGGCAAAGCAACCCGGCGGCCCACCTGGCCGATGGCACCTACACGGCCCGCGCCGAACAGTCCGACGCCGCCGGTGACACCGGTGTGAGCGCACCCTCGACCTTCGTGGTCGACACCACCCCGCCGGCCCTCACCCTGATCACACCCGCCGACGGCGCGTCCACGAGCACCGGCTCACTCACGGTCAGCGGCGCCGCGGGCACCGCGACCGGAGACTTGCCCGGCATCACGATCGAACTCTTCTCGGGGGCCAGCGTCGGCAATCAGCCACCGCTTGAGAGCATCCAGGTGGCGGCCAGCGCAGGCCAGTGGTCGGCCTCCGTGGGAGGGCTCGGCGATGGCGTCTACACGCTGCGGGCCAAGCAGAGCGACGCGCTCGGCAACCTTGGAATCAGCAGCGCCCGCAGCTTCACCGTCCAGACGCCGGTGGAAACCACACCCCCGCCCCCGCCGCCGCCAGCGGTGCACTCAGCTCCCGCCGCATCGTTCACGGTGCTGCCCAAGAACCCAAAGGTGGGCGAAACGGTTTCGCTGATCTCAACCTCAACCGACAGCTTGAGCCCGATCGTCACGTTTGCCTGGGATCTCTCAGGCACCGGCATCTACCAGCCGGCGGGCACAGAACTGACAACCTCGTTCGCGACGGCCGGACCTCACCTGGTGCACCTGCGGGTGACCGCCGCCGACGGCCTCAGCAGCGTGGCCACCACCGAGGTCGATGTGGTCGCATCCCACCCGCCGCTGATGCAGCCCTTCCCGATCGTGCGCATCGCCGGCTCCTCCAACTCCAAGGGTGCCCGGGTGACAACGTTGAGCGTCCAGGCACCCGGTGGCTCGCGGATCGAAGTCCGCTGCCGTGGACGGGGCTGCCCGATCAAGGTCCTCAAGCGGACCGCCGCCAGCAGCGCCGCAGGGCCGGTCGCCGTGACGTTCCGGAGTTTCAAGCGCCGCTTGCCACCCGGGGTGACGCTTGAAATCCGTGTCACCCGCACGGGCGAAATCGGCAAGTACACGCGCTTCTCGGTGCGCCGCCGCAAGCTGCCGCTACGGACCGACAGCTGCCTCGACCCGGCCGGGGTGAAACCGATCGCGTGCCCCGCCTCATGAGGAACGCCCACAACACCGGCGGCTGGACGACGACGACGTTGGAATGGCGGCAGCTCGAAGGCGGACAAGTCCTGGTGCTGCTGCTGTGCGCGGTGGCCGTGTTCGCCTGCTTCTTCGAGCTGGGTCACCGGCAGGACACGGGCGCGCGCGCCGAAGCGCTGCTGCCGATCACGCAGAGTTCACGCGCGGACCAGATGGTCCACGACAGGCTGAGCGACGTTCCTGCCCTCGCGGTGCGCCTGTCCAGTGGCCAGAGCAAGTCCTCAGACGCCCGCCGGACCAACGCCGTGAAGGGTTCGAGCGTCAGCTCCGCCGTCTCCACACCCGTGGTGAGGCACTCAACGGTGGTGCCCACTCCACCGCCGACGGTGCAGCGCCGGCCTTCCGTGACCCCGACCCGACCCCATGCGCCGGCCGCGACAGGCCACGGCACCACGCCACATGGAGCGGGCTCAGCCGAAGGCAACGGCTCCTTCGACAGCTCAGGATGAGTCGATGAGCAGGTCTCTCGGCAGCGCGCTGATCGCGACGAGCCTGTTGGTGGCGGTGGCGATCCTCGGATACGTCACGGGGCATGGAAAGTCCGAAAGCCCGCTGCCCCGAGTGCTGATCGCGGCAAACTCGATGGTCACGATCCAGTACCCGGGCTCCTGGGGCCCGATGACCTCGGGGCAATCGATACCGGGCCTCACGTTCGAGGACCCGCTGCGGCTCGCTCCCCACGGTGACGCCGGACATGCGGGGCTGCTCGCGGGGCGCCTGGCCGAGACGAGCACCACTCCGCTTCCGCCACAGCTGGTGAGCGCGCTCCGGCAGGCTCCGAGCGCCGAAGTGGTGGGCCTCCGTGGAGCCGAAGCCTTCCGCTACCGCGAAGTCAAGCTCGCGGGCTTTGACGAGAGCCTCACGCTCTACTCGATCCCGGCATCGACGGGCAACGCCACCGCGGTCGCGTGCTACGCGCCTCCCAGCTCACCGGCTTATCTGCGGGAATGCGACCGGATGGTCGCCGCGCTGGTCCTGAACACCCAGATCAACAGCAACGTCCTGGTCCCCAGCCAAGCCTACGCCAAGCAGCTCGAAGCGGTGATCGGCCCGATCGACTCGCTGCGCGTGCGGCTGCGAGCGAAACTCGCGGGGCGTCCGACACGGGCCACGGTCTCGACCCTCGCGACACGCCTCGCGGCCGGGATCGCAAGCCCGCTTTCGGCACTCGGCAGCGCACAACCCCCGCCGACGGCAAGCGCAATGCACCTGACCCTGATCGAATCCCTGACCAGCGTTCGCGACGCCTACACGAAGCTCGCCGACGCCGCCCGGCTCGGGGGCTCAGCGCGATACGCCGCCGCGCGCGAGAAGGTGGACAAGAGCGAAGCGCGCTTTGGGACCGCGCTCGGCGAACTTCATCTGATCGGGTACTAGCGGGACCCTAGGCGCTGACTGGCAGAGCGTGCTTGTCGCGTCAGTGGGTGAGCTGGCCCATATGTCTTCTCGAAGATCTCTGCTGCACGCTGGAATGCGGTGCGGGCGGCTGCTAGCTCTTTGAGCTTTTTGAGGACGTCGCCGAGGTTGCTGAGCGTTCTGGCGACTTCGTGGTGGTCTGGGCCGTATACCTGTTCCTGTATCTTGAGCGCCCGTTCTTGGGCCCCGAGGGCAGCCGGCAGCTCATTAAGATCTTCGAGAGCCATGCCGAGGTTGCTGAGCGTTCTGGCGACTTCGTGGTGGTCTGGGCCGTATGCCTTTTCCTCGATCTTGAGCGCGCGTTCTTGGGCCGCAAGGGCAGCCGGCAGCTCTTTGAGCTTTTTGAGGACGTTGCCGAGATTCCCGAGCGTTTTGGCGACTACGTGGTGGTCTGGGCCGTATGCCTTTTCCTCGATCTTGAGCGCGCGTTCTTGGGCCGCAAGGGCAGCCGGCAGCTCATTAAGATCTTGGAGGACGTTGCCGAGATTCCCGAGCGTTTTGGCGACGTCGGGGTGGTCTAGGCCGTATGCCTTTTCCTCGATCTTGAGCGCGCGTTCTTGGGCCGCAAGGGCAGCCGGCAGCTCATTAAGATCTTGGAGGACCATGCCGAGGTTGCTGAGCGTTTTGGCGACGTCGGGGTGCTCTGGACCGTATGCCTGTTCCCGTATCTTGAGCGCGCGTTCGTGGGCCGTGCGGGCGGCCGATGGCTTACCGAGTTCTCGGAGGGAAATGCCAAAGTGGTCGAGCGTTTTGGCGACGTCGGGGTGGTCTGGGCCGTATGCCTGTTCCTTGATCTTGAGCGCGCGTTCGTGGGCCGCGAGGGCAGCCGGCAGCTCACCGAGTTCGTGGAGGACAATGCCGAGTTCGCCGAGCGCGCTCGCGACTCCGGGGTGGTCTGTGCCGTATGCCTGTTCCTTGATCTTGAGCGCGCGTTTCAGTAGGTCTTTGCTTTGTTGGAAGTCGGCGCGCGATTGCAAGTAGATCGCGCTCATTGCAAGTAGTGACGCTGTCTCTGGGCGCGCCGTATCCAGCGCCTGTGCATGTTTGGTGGCTGCGAGGGCGTGTGCTAGTAGGCGGCTGCAGCGCGGCCACGACTCGGGTTCCAGCCTCGTGTCGGGGAATGCTTGCTGGACGAGTTTGACCGCTGCTGCGGCTGAGTCCTTCTGAGTGTCGACAGCTTCGCGCTCGCGTATGACGCGCTGTACGAGGCGGTGCATGTCCAGTGTGTCGTCTGCGGCAGGAGTGAGGAGCGCGTAGTTGAGGAGCACCTGGATCGCGTCATCAGCGAGCGTTTCGGTTGATAGACCTGCAGGCGTGTTCGGCTCGACGATGGTTTGCTTGCTCAGCAGCTCACGTGGTATTCGTTCGGGACCTAGGTATGCGCAGGTGGCAAACATGCTGCGGACCGGTTGTCTTTCACCGATTTGCTCAAATGCCAAATCCCATGTCGTCGCGACCGTGTGTTCGTAGTCGAGCGGCTTGCCCCGGGCCAGGAGCGCACCGGCACGCTCAGCGAGTCGGGCGTGGTAGGTGCGCAGAGTGATCACTTGCTCGTTTGTGTAGGCAGCGGCTTGTGCGAGCGCGAGGGGTAGGTCGCCGAGTAGTTCTGCGATCTCACCGGCGGCCTGGCGATCTAGCGAGCCGGTGCTCCGGCTCAGGAAGTCCACGGATTCCTGGCGCTCCCAGACATTGAGCTGTAGTGGCGTGGCTCCGAGCGCGCGCCAGTCGGCGTGACGTCTCGAGGTGACCATCACATGACCACCTTTACCAGCAGGGAGAAGAGAGGCGATCGCCTCGGGCTCTGGCGTGTTGTCGAAGATCAGTAGCCAGCGCCGCGACCGCTCAAGCCACGCTTTCGTGGCTGCCACGAGGGTTCCCTGGTCCGTGGCGATCGCCTCGGCTAGCCCCAGCTTGGCACCCAGGGCGGCGTAGTCTTCCAGCCGTGTTGCCTCCTGCTCGGCGCGAATCCACCACACGACATCGTATTCGCCACGATGTTCGTGCGCGAAGCGTGCAACCAACTGGGTCTTGCCCACGCCACCCAGGCCGTGCACTACCTGCGTCTGTGTTACGGCCGCACGACCATCGTCTGCCGGCTCGCCTGCGAGCGCTGTGAGAGCCGTGCTGCGTCCCTCGAAGGTGCGCGTCGCGATGGGAACATTCCAAATCGGGGGCGCCTCGCCCGGGTAGCCCGGCGCCTCAGCTAACTTACGACCGGCGCCTGGGAAGGTCGGCGCGCTCTCAGGCTTGGTGCGTTCCAAACGCACTCCCTCCCGTTCCAGGCGCACTCCCTCCAATAGCTTCGCGCGTGCGGCTCGCTCACCCAGCCCCACGAGGTCGATATACACGACCGACCCGTGTAGGCCGGGAGGCTGGCAATCTCGGACGCGAACCGGGACGAACTTGCCTAGCTTGCCGTCCGGGTCCAGCTTGAACGCTGCGGACCACTCCCTGCGGGTATAAGGCGACCCGAAGAACGCAGGCGAGAGCACCCCGATCGTGCGCTTGGCCCCGACCGAAGCATCTTGCATCGCTAGGACGAAGTCTTGGCCAGGTCTGAAGTCCCATGCCTGGATCGTGGTGGTGTAGCCCTCTTGCTCAAGCTGCCACGCGATCCACTCCGCCCACCCCACGTCAGGCCTCGTGTAGCTCACGAAGAAATCGATGATCGCGATCCCGGTCACAGCCCAATCATGCACAAATAGCGCAGTGACTGCCAGTTGGAATCGTTCGTATCTATCGCCTGGCATGCACGGGCGGCAAGACGCGCGTCCACTAGCAACACTTCACTCGCTGGCCACCGCGCTAACCGAGCCCAGGCAAATAGGCCCCGCGGGGACCACCAAAGCCGTTTCTGAGGCGACGAGACGGCCCAACCGCCGCCTACCCCGCCTCCCGGCATTTCCATTGGTCAGCGGGGTCCGGTGTTTGCTTGGGGTCACCTGTGGGGTCAGCACTATTTGCGCCCGCTTTACATCCCGCTGTTGGGCAACAAAAACCCTGCATTAGCAGGGCTTTCGTGAAATGGGCAATACTGGTTGGCGGTGCGAAAGTTGGCTTGTTAGAGCCTATCGCGGGGTGGGCTACGAACGCTGGCGTGCGCATATGCCGGGACGACCCCTCTCGGACGCGCCGTCAGCCGAGACTGTTGAGGAACTCGCGTGGCGTCAGCACCGGCGGGCGCGGGTCGCTGAGCTGGGTGAGGTGCGTGTCGCCGGACACGATGCACTCGGCATTGCCTGCCCGCGCGAGGGCGACGAGGTAGTCATCGCCTGGGTCGGGCGTCGCGCCTGGCTGAGCCTCTGGGTCAGCGGTCCAGACACCTTCCTCGGAGAGCGCGCTCAGCAGAGCGTCGACCTGAACCAACGGGATTGACTTCTTGAACTTGGGACGCCGGAGCACGCGCTCAAGCTCAGCGAGCAGCAGAGGACTCACGACCACATCGAACTGGCCATCGGCCCACCTCTCCATGATCTGCGCCGGACTACCGGTCGGCGGGAGCAGCGCAGACACGTAGACGTTGGCGTCGAGAACGATTCGGCGCACTCAGCGGCGGGAAGCGTGCTGCTCGCGGACCGCGATCTCCATCGCCTCGTCCTCCCCCATGCCCTCTGCGGACGCGCGACGATCAGCCAGAATCGCCTTGACCCGTTCACGGCCAGTCAAGAGCGCGAGATAGCGCTCGTACGACAACACGACCGCCTCCGGGCGCCTGTGCGCACCGATCACCACCGGTTCCGCCTTCGCGCCGCGAGCCCGGAAGCCGGCCAGCATCGACGGCAGCTTTGCCCGTGCCTCACGTGTTGGAAGCACCTCATGCAATCGTGGACTCATAACAGAATCGTAGCAGGTGTGTACACGTTTGGATACACTATCGGCGGCGCCCATGCCGAGTTCGAACTTGCAGCCGAGCCCGCGCGATTCGTGGCGCTGGTGACCATCGCTCGCACGCCTCCTGTTCGTCCAGGGCGACCGTCTCGCGCTTGATCGTGAAGGCGCTTGCTCGCAGCCGAAAGCGGGAGCCGCGCGACCTGCTCCATGGAGCTACCCGCAGCTACGATGCGAGGAAGCGTTCGATGTCCGCAATCTCGCGGGCGAGCGCCGGAGCGGGCGTGGGCCGCGCGAACCACGCCGGCTCGGGACGGCCCTTCTTGATGGACCAAGTACCCGTTGCTGCTCCGCGATTGAGTACGACGGGTTTGAGCATCCCACCGCCCCTCAGGATGTGATGGTCGTCCTCGGCGACGACGAATGGCTCGCGAGTGCGGTAGCCGAGCATGAGTGTGTCGAAGGCGGCGAGCAGCAGACAGGGCGGTGTGTCATCGGTGGACAACAGGTCAACGTCGCTCGGCGGTCCGGCGGCTTCGAGCGCCCGGCGCGCCTGTGTGATGGGCAGCGAGGACCACTTCGCGAGGTCGGTTGCGTCGCAGGGGCCGTAGCCTGCGCGGTAGCGGGCGCCAAGGATTGCGAGTGCCTCGTCGAGGTCGACCGCCGGAGGCGGATCGGCCGCGTGCAGCAGGCCGGCAGTGTCGGTGACGATGAGCCCCTGCGTCGAGAGCCACGGAACGAATGTGTTGATCGGACCCTGCTCGAGCGACGGGTGGCCGCGCTCGACCAGCGCGCGCAGCACCGACGACCGGTCGCGGGGACGCTCGCCGCAGAGCTCAACGACATCCCCGCGCATGGCGTTTACCTCCTCAACGATGCCGAAGCGCGCGAAGCGCGCGCCGAACACGCGGGCATTTCGCCGCGCGAATAGCGCGTGCAGCCAGGGGCGATCGGACGCCGCAATCAGGTGCACCGTGCCGCGGACCGTCCACGTGCGCAGGAGCGGCGCGGCGCGGACGGCGCTTCGGGTGAGGCCGGGCACGCGCGAGCGCAGTGCAAGAGCCGCGGCGCGCAGATCCTGAGCCTGGACGCCGATTACAGCCAACGCCGCTTCCTCGGCGCTCTTGCACGCCGTTGCCGGCGTCAGCCGCTGCGCCGCCAGACGGCCAGCACGTAGTCGCTCGTCAGCGTCCATCAGACAATCCTCGCATTCAGGCCGCGGATCACCGCCACCCTAGTAGAGCCAACTTTAGAGGCAGGGCCACTCCTGCTCACTCGAACGCCCTACCACGAGCCCTACCGAACGTGTGGCGCAGATCGTGGAAGCGGTGCGACTGCGCAAGCTGCGCGGCCTTGAGCGCCCGGCAGAAGCGCCGCAAGATCGCCGCCTTGTCGAGCGGCCCGGCCGTGTGGGGATCGGCGAACACGAGAGCATCGCCACTGCTCTCCCCCGCTGCACGGCTGAGCCGGTCAAGCTCTCCCGCAACCTCGTCCGCCATCGGAACACTGCGCGTCGAACGACGGAACTTCGGAGTGCCGAACTCGCCCAGCACATAGTTCTGCCGGACCCTGATCCGGCCAGCGGTCCAGTCCACGTCGCGCCATCGAGCCCGCTCTCCGAGGCAGGACAATCCTTGCCCTAGAGCCAAATCCGACGATGGGCGATACTGGGCTCGAAAACTAGCCTGGGGCTTATTTTGGGTGCTATCCCCCGTGTTTACTGGCCTTGGCTGCTCTCAGATTCGCTGAGATTTGCTCAAAACGGAACCACAAATGGAACCACGAGACTCGTCGATGCATACCAAGCCTATCGGTGCCATCGCTCGTAGGCCGCCAGCCCGAGGGACTATCCGATCGACTGCGCAGGTCGCGGCCGGCCGACGCGGCGCCGGTCTCAGCGTGACCGCTACAACTTGAGCATGTCGCGCAGCTTGGCGAGCGTTACGCGCTGCCCAACCTCGCGCTTGCCGTCGCAGGTCTGACACCGAAGCGGCCCACCGCCCGCCGCCATCTCCCAACCGCCACTCGGATAGCGCTCCTGGGCCTGGGGGCGCTCGCCTGTCCCGCCGCACGTCGGGCATGGCACGATCAGTTGGACTTCAGGCTCAGTCGCCGGCACAGCACGAGTGTAGGCGCCCGCTACCTGTCGTCGTCGCTCGTCAACAGCGCGTCGATCTTCTGCCGGATGTAGAGCCGGCGCCGGCCAACCTTGCGAGAGGGAAGCTCGCCCCGACGTAAACATGCCGGTGTCCAGCGTCGAAGACCTGGCATGTCCGGGAGCTGATTGGGAGTCGATTTCAGCCCTCGGCGACACGGGTGGTCACGCACGCCACGTTGACAACAGCATGGTTGTCGCGTCCGGTGGAGTTCCATCCGCGTAGGGAGTCCCTGAAACACGTGAAAAACGCCAGAGTTTTCGTGTTGACTTAGCCGGGTGATGGGGGCGGCCTGTTTTCACGTTGCGACCCTCCCTCCGCCTTTTCTTTCTCACCATCCGTCGGATAACCGTTGGATGTCACACCGGCCGTCAACATTTAGTCCGGTCGGTAATGACTCTAACCCTACGGTCACCCTAAGAGCGGTGCGACCGCAGACATAACTAATAGAGCACACCCCAACTTCGTCATGTTCAACACCACCAACATCTACTTCAACGACGCCGGTCCACACCGCGTCAAAGTCGATGTGTGGACGAAGGCGACGGCGGTGTGTGCGGTCGTGATGATGTTGTTGACGGCGCTGCTGGTGGCTCTCACCATCACAGGTTCGCATCCGACGATCGTCGTGCGTCCTGTGACCGTTCCGACGCCGGCTCTACTACAACCACCACGCCAAGCGGACCATCATGTCGTGTTGAAATCAGGAGGCGCGGTAGGCTGGCCCCGGCATGACCGTGATTTGGAACGACATCGAGATTCTGCGCATCGTTGACGAAGCCGCACAAGGCAAACGCTCCGGCATTTTCAACGGCCGCGACCTGATGGCCGCTGCTGCCGCTGAGCGCGACCAGGGTGCGCCGACGCCCACCGATCAAGAGTCGTTCGTCCGCGAGTTGCTGGTGCTGCACCACGCCCGGCTGCTGACGTGGCTGGAGATGAGTTCGGTCGGTCGGCTTCAGCCGATTACGCCGGACAACCCAAACGACTACCTCCAAAACATCCGTGACTTCACGCTGACCTACGAGGGCCACAACCAAGCTCGCGGGCGCGTGATCCAGGTGCCCCGGCCAGATCCCGACGAGGACGATGGCCGGATGATCGCCAGCCTGACTCTCGAATACGTTGCGAAAAGCATCACGCGCCAGTTGGACCAGGTCCAGGTTGCGCAGCTAATCGTTGAAGGTGGGATTTCGGGCGAGCACGAGTTCCCAGAACACAAAGGCTCGTTCACGGACCGGCTCTTGGTCTATTTACTCACCCTGTCACAAGGCACTTCGGGTCATCGCCGCGAGCTTCGGCAGTTCGTCGGGGCATGGCTGGATGACCGGCTCTACGTTGGTCCGTCCGACGATGAGCGCGAACGGACCGAATCGTTGCTTGCCCGACAGGGCTGGTTCGTGACGGACGGCCGGCTCGTCATCGGTGAGCCTGTGCGCAAGAGCCGGGATGCGTCAACGCCAGCACCCAAGCTCGACGAGCTGCACCCGGTGGTGTGGGCAGCCGCAGAGCCGCGAATGGGCGCTGGACACCTACGCGACGCGGTGATGGCCGCGTCGCGCGCCCTCAACTCGATGTTGCAGACCAAGGTGGGCCGCGACGACATATCCGAGGTCAAGCTTGTTCAGGCAGCGTACTCAAAGAGCCCGCCGGCTTCGGGCGCGTGGCGCCTACGGTTCCCCGACATCACCAACGAGCAGACGCGCGATTCGGTGACGGTCGGCGCCATGAACTTCGGGGTGGGTTGCTTCATGGCGATCCGCAACCCGATCGGGCACCTGCCCGACGATCAACACGACATCACGGAGCAGGAAGCGCTGGAGCAGTTGGCGGCGTGGTCGTTATTCGCGCGGTGGATCGAACGGGCAACCGTCTGCACCGAACCATGACCGACGCGCGGTTCGGTCCGGCCCTGCGCGCGGTGCTCACGACACCTGAGCACTCCGCGATGATGGACACGATCGAGGAAAACCTTGCTAATTGGATCGAGCGGTTCAACTCGTACAAGGAGCGGAACCAGCAGGACGCAATCGAAGCAACGGAGCAGGGGGGCCAGACTGCGTGTGTGCTTATCACGCTGAACGCCACGCAAATCGCCCGACGCATCGTCAGGTTGACGGAGGGCTTCATCACGCTCGCCATCGAAGACAACGTGTCGGCAGCGCCTGCCGTCGTTCGAGCACTCCACGAGACATCCTGCGTGACTTGCTACATGGCCCAGGAAATCTTGCCCCGTCTACGAAAGGCACGGGTCAACGACGTGCATCGGCTTTTGTGGCGCCTCGGCCTTGGCACGAACCGCGCCGAAGGCTACGGCTCCATTCGTCCGATTCAACCGGCCTCGCTGAACCGTGCCGCCGAGCGATGGATGGCGGCCAACTTCCCCGATGCCGACGACCCGGCTGCAGTCATAGAAATGATGTACGGACCGCTGAGCGGCGGGACACACCCGGGCTTTACTGCGTTTGAGGCCGGCACCGACCTTGGCCCCGATGGAATACCGACGCACATCCTGCGCCCACCGTTCGACGGCGAGAGCATCGACAAACTGCTGAGTGCGACGTTCATGGCGTTGCTGATCGCTGGCGAGGCGCTTGACGGTATAGTCGCGGTCGCAACGGAAGTCCCGATGCTGCTGCCACCGGGGCAACCCGAATGGCAGGACGGCGACCTTCACTGAGCGACCCGTTACAGGGCACGCCTCCGCGGTCCATCACGGCGCCAAGGGTTACGGCGAGGAATGCGAGATACCGATACCTGGCTACCAAATCCTTCTCGGCAACCTGTGCGTGTACCTCGGCGGGCAGATGCCGCCGATCACGCCCGAGTCGCTTGTCGGATTCGAGCCGGTGTGGCGAGCACGTGACGAGCCGGTCACGGTGCGGCCGTGGCTCGGCAAGGGCAGTTGAGCCGGCACGCCCGGCTACGATGGATTCCGTGTCGATGAAGGGCAAGGACAGATTCACGCAAGCCGAGAGCACGGCGATCCGCACGGCGCTCGGCACGTTGCGCCGGGCTGAGCGGCCAGCGCAGAAGTCCATCCGGGGATCGCTACGCCAGCAGTCAGGCTTCTACATTTCCGACTGGCCGCGCGACGCTACGGGCTTCACACGCGCGGATTTCGACGGCCTTGTGCGACAGGGCCGAATCCGCATCACGCAGTAGGCATCCGAACGCCAGCGGCGGAGCCATCCTCGGCCGCCAGCATGATGCGGGTGCATGGCAAGCCCGGACGATCTGCGCTTCATCTTCCCATAGACAGCGGCCGAGGTACTACCGCCGGTCGCCCAAGACCTTGTTGATGCCTTGGGTGTTGATGATCCCGCCGACATCGAGGCCGTGGGCGACGCGCTTGCCCGCGCGTTCATGCAAGGCACCACAGCTGGTGCACCCGAGATGATCGCGCAAGCGGCCGAGAAAGGCATCCAGTTGGGGTTGAACTGGGTAGGCGGCCCTACCGAGCTTTAGCCGTCCGCGCCTATCGGCGCCGTCACTCGGCGTTCTCCACCACTGACGCGCCTGCGGGCGTTCTTGGTGCCAGTTCCCCGTCCCTGTTGGCTGAGCTGCCAGAGAAGCTCGAATCTTCCTAACTGAGAGCCGCAGCCAACTCCCCCGCCTCGACCCGTATCGAGTGCGGCAGCGTGATCGTCAGATACCCATCATGCTCGACAATCCGTCGCGCATTGATGATCGTGACCCCGATCACCTCACCGTGATCGTCGTAGCGTACCCCGTGCCCCTCCGGCGTGAGCGCGGCATCCGACGCATTATTGGTGTCTCCACGTCCTAGGTAGAGCACGTCGCCCTCGGCGTCGTAGTGGCCGCGGTCGAATATGAGGTCATCGATCTTGACGTTCATGGTGTCCATCCGTCCGGGGAGCGCCCGTGTCGATAGCCGAATGCCGTAACGACCCGTGCTGGCTCCTTTGCAGAGTCTACGACGACCATTAGCCAGGTGGTAGGTCCGGCTTCGCGCTTGAAGAATCGTTC
Source organism: uncultured Solirubrobacterales bacterium (assembly GCA_963813115.1). GTDB lineage: Bacteria > Actinomycetota > Thermoleophilia > Solirubrobacterales > Solirubrobacteraceae > Palsa-744. The sequence goes on along the minus strand of CAWEXS010000001.1, from coordinate 583,828 downwards.
TCGACTGGGCCATTGCTCTTGCTCCCGATGGTCGGGCGACTCAAGCGTGTCGAGCACCGCCTTCAGATGCGGCTCAAGCTCGGCGTGACCGTCGTGCGGGTTCAAGATGTGCAGCAGCCACGTGTCTTCGAAGAGCACCACACGCAACCCGTCGGGTGTGCGCGTCTCAGCAAGGATCAGGCGCTCGCTCATGAACGCGTGCCCGCTTCAATGTTCCCGACGCGCTCCAATCTCCTTGCAGTATGAGTCTCCAAGCATGGCCGGCGAGGCTACCCACGCCTTCGGACCCCCGGCGTATCGAACTCGCCGAGTGACATGACTACGGCGTACCCGGACCCGCCGCGCATCCCGATCCACGTCCTTCAAGCGCAGCGCGATCAGCTCACCTTGCCAATAGAGCGATTCGGCCGTACTTGTCACCCGACGCACCGCACCGCCGCAGACCCTGCAGCGAGCATGCGTGAAGCTGGAGCGGCGCGTCGGCCTGCGAAGCGCGCGCCGGAACCACGGGCGCCCATCCTTGGCCCAAAACCACGCGATTTGCAGGCCTTTAAACCAGTGGGCGATACTGGGCTCGAACCAGTGACCTCCGCCTTGTCGAGGCGGCGCTCTCCCAGCTGAGCTAATCGCCCTGGGAAGAGCCAAGCCTATCAACGGCACGGTACCCTTGGTCGTCTTCGTGGCGACGTGGCGGAGTGGTTACGCAGCGGCCTGCAAAGCCGTCTACACCGGTTCGATTCCGGTCGTCGCCTCTAAAAGGACAGTTATCCGGTGACCCCCGCCAGCGCCCGCGTGAGGGTCTGGGCGTTCTGTGGTCCGTGCAGCGTCGCTCGCACCCTGCCGCGGGCGTCGAGCACGAAGGTCGTCGGCAGCCCGGCGACCCCGTAGGCCCTACCTACTTCCCCGCTGCCGTCGCGGAGACTGGTGAAGGTCCAGTGGTGCTCGCGGATGAAGGCCCGGGCATCGGAGCGTGCGTCCTCCCAGTTGACTCCGACCAGTCGGGCCCGTCCGGGGAGCTGCCGTGAGAAACGCTCGAGGGCCGCGGCCTCTTCCCCGCAGGGACCGCACCAGCTGGCCCAGAAGGTCAGGAACGCGGGGTGCCCGCGCAGGGCGGCCACGGTCACGGCCGGGGCCACGAGGTCTTCGCGGGGCAGTGCAGGCGCCGCGCGTCCGGTTCCGCCGCCGCTACCGGCGAGGCCCACCACGAGCGCTCCCACGAGCAGGGCCACCCCGACGGCCCAGACGACTACTCGACCGCGGCGCACGATCGACCCGGGGCTACTGCGCCGCCAGCAAGGGCACGTCGTGGGCCAGGTCGGCGGGCTTGAATTCGGAGTCGTAGACCGTGAGCTGCTTGCCGGCGGGGTCGATCCCGAAGACCAGACCGGAGTGGTTGATGAACTGGGGCTGCTGGGCGTCCTTCTCGGAGCCCACCCCCCAGGCGCTCCAGACGCGCGCCAGTTCGGAGGCCGAGCCGATCAGGTACTGCATGCGGCCGGTCATGCGGTGGCGGGCCAGGAATGCCCCGACGGCCTTGGGGGTGTCCCCGCGGGGGTCGACCGAGACCGCGACGATCTGGACCCTGGCGGCCTCTCGGGGTCCGATCAGCCCGAGCACGGCGTGCAGGTTGGCGGTGATCAGCGGACAGACGTCGGGGCAGTTGGTGTAGAGGAAGGTCACCAGCAGCACCTTGCCCCGGTACTGGTTGATGTTGACGGGGCGACCGAGGTAGTTGCGCAGCCGGAGCGGGGGCGCGGCGTGGACCGGTGACAGGAGCCCGGCGGCCCTGAACTCGCTGCTCGCACCCGTGCGGGTGGTCGTGGCGGTCTTCGATCCGTTGCCGCTGCCGCCCTCCACCGCGAGCGCGAACCCGCCCGCGATCACGAGCACGACGACGAGCGCCAGCAGCCCGCGGGGATTCACCCGCGCCACCCCGCAGCAGACGTGTCATGACCCGCCATTGGGTCGAACTTAGCATCGCGGGGCGCCCGCCGCGCCGGGCTCCATGGGCGCTCGGGTACCCCCAGACGCCCATCCCACGCGTCGGCAAGAAACCTTGCAGTCCTTCTCATGTGATGCATCTTGCAGGCCAAGCTGGTACCTTCGGGCTCGTTCAGTGCCGAGTCCTCCTCCTTTCGAGGAAGAGGAGCGGGGGACCCAAATGCAGCCCGAGAGGCTGCGGGGGCGAATCGCCACTACTTGTGGCGTAGCGTACATACGCGAGCCCGACAGCTAACCCCGTAGGCGCCCAGCAACACGAAAGGACGCTTCTACATGTCGGGATACCCGCGCGATCTTGCTGCCCATGACCCCTGGGAGTCCTCACTCTCCCGTTCTCGCGCACGTCGCGAGCGCGCCGCGGGACGGCGCACGCAGGCCTCCCCGACGTTCGCGGCGATGATCGGCGCGCGTGAGCGTCTGCGCCGAGTCCGCGACCTCGCCGAGAGCGAGCCCTGGGAGCTGTCGCTGGGTCGTTCGCGTGCCCGCCGTCGCGCGGCCGAGCTGCAGTTCGTGCCCGCCGGGTCGCTCGCCAAGCGGATCTCCCTGGGTGCCCTGGCTGCGCTGACGGCCGGGCCGACCGCGAGCCTGGCGGATGCCAGCGGCAACGCGGCGGGCGGCGGTGGCCCCTCCACGGAGCCTCCGACCACGACCGAACACCAGCTTCAGATCACCGCGGGCGACGAAGGGCGCCAGGTGCGTCTGCTTCAGTCCGCCCTCGGGATCGCGGTCGACGGCATCTACGGCCCCCAGACCGAAGCGGCGGTGCGCAAGTTTCAGGCCAGCCGCGGCCTCGGGGTCGACGGGATCGTGGGTTCGCAGACCAGCTCCGCGTTGGCCCGCCACGCACCGGCGGTGGTGTCCCCCGCGACCGTGGCCCGGGAGCTGGCAAACGTCGAATCATCTAATGATGAATCCGCCGGGGATGCGGGGCGGCGTTTTGCGACGCTCACCACCACGGCCTCAAACTCCGGTGGCGATCCGGTGACGCGCCTACAGCGGGCCCTACAGCTTCCCGCCGACGGCAGCTTCGGACCGCATACCGAGGCGGCGATCCGACGCCTACAGGCCCGCCACGGTCTCACGGTCGACGGCATCGTGGGCCCCGCCACCTGGGGCGTGCTCGGGATGCACCAGCAGGAAGTCCTCAAGCCGCCCGCCTCGGCCCTCCCCCACCACCGTCTGCACGGCACCGGGGACGACGAACGCGACTCGACCGGCGTCTACCGCTCGGTGAGCAGCGCCGGTGGGGAAAGCGGCGCCGCGGGCGTCGTGGCGCGCGTGATCGCGGCCGGCAACGAAATCGCCACCCGCCCGTATGTGTACGGAGGTGGGCACGGATCGTTCGTGTCCTCCGGCTATGACTGCTCGGGCTCGGTCTCCTACGCGCTGCACGGGGGCGGCCTGCTCAGCTCCCCCGAGGACTCCTCGCAGCTGGAGTCCTTCGGCGAGGCGGGCCCGGGGCGCCACATCACGATCTACGCCAACTCCGGACACGCCTTCATGGTGATCGACGGGCGGCGCTTTGACACGATCGCCCAGCAGGAGACCGGCACACGTTGGTCGGGCTCGCTCAGCTCCACCGCGGGCTACGTGGCGCGTCACCCCGCCGGCCTGTAGAGCGGCTCGACCCGGGACCGTTGCACGCGCTGCGCCGCGCCCGGGGGGCATTGCCCCTGCACGATGGCCTGGCGATTCTGGCTGGCCTGACTGCTTAATAGAAGATCGACGTTTGTAAGCGTCGCATCCCAAGTGCCCCCTAGCGTCATCGGCATGTTGCAACGACAGCTGAGAGACCATGCTCGCGCGGGCACACACGTTCACCATTGACGGCTTCAAGGCCCGCGGGGTGACCGTGGAAGTGGACATCCGCGCGGGGTTGCCGGTGTTCACGATCGTGGGCCTGGCCGACGCGGCGGTGCGTGAGGCGCGCGATCGCGTGCGCGCGGCGATCCTCAACTCGGGCTTTGAGTTCCCGGCGCAGCGGATCACCGCGAGCCTTGCGCCCGGCGACGTGCCCAAGGTCGGGCCGGCCCTGGATCTGGCGCTCGCGGTGGCGGTGCTGGCGGCCAGCGGACAGCTGCCGGGCGGGTCCCTGGAGGGCCTCGCGTTTTACGGCGAGCTTTCGTTGAACGGGCGGGTGCGGCCCTGCCACGGCACCTTGGCGGTCGCCCAGGCCACCCACGAGGCCGGGCTGCGGGGGTTGCTGCTGGCGCCCGAGCGGGCTCGGGAGGCGAGTCTCGTGGAGGGTCCCGAGGTGCTCCCCGCCACCTGGCTGACCAGCGCCGTGCGGGTGCTGGGCGGCGGAGCGGTCGATGCCTTGCCCGCCCGCGCGCAGACCGATGCCGTGCCGGAGCGTGGGTGCAGGGGCGACCTCAGTGACATCCGCGGGCAGAGCCAGGCGCTAAACGCGCTCGTGATCGCGGCCGCCGGGGCTCACAACCTGCTGCTCAGCGGGCCGCCGGGCACCGGCAAGACGATGCTGGCCCAGCGCCTGGCCTCGATCCTGCCGCCGATGAGCCGCGGCGAGGCGATCGAGGTGACGCGGATCGCGAGCATCACTGGGCAGCTCGAGCGGGAGACCCTCCTCGAGGAGCGCCCGTTTCGCGCTCCCCACCATTCGATCACTACCGCCGGGTTGGTGGGCGGGGCACGACGGGGCTGGGTCGGCGAGGTCGGCCTGGCCCACAACGGGGTGCTGTTCCTCGACGAGCTCTCAGAGTTTGCGCGGCCCGCGCTCGACGCCCTGCGCCAGCCGCTCGAGGACGGCCGGGTCACGATCGTGCGCGCCGGGCACCGCGCGGCGTACCCCTCGCGCTTCATCCTCGTGGGCGCCACCAACCCGTGCCCCTGCGGATATGCCGGCGCCGTCGATCGCTGCCGGTGCAGTGAAAGCGATCTCGCCCGCCACCGCCGCCGACTGAGCGGCCCGCTGCTGGACCGCATCGATCTGCTCACCCATCTGGAGCGCCTCACGGCGGCCGAGTTGGGGCGCCCGCCGCTCTGCACCTCCGCGCGCGCCCGCGAAGCGGTGATCGAAGCCCGGGAGCGTCAGGCCGCGAGGCTGCGCGAAGAGCGCCCAGGGGTGATGGTGAACGCGCACATGGACGTGGGGATGCTCGCCCGCCACGTACCGCTCGACGAGCGCGGCGAGGCGCTGCTGCGCGGCGCCCAGGATCGTGGGGCGCTCAGTGCTCGGGGAGCCCACCGCGTGCTGCGCGTGGCGCGCACGGTGGCGGACCTCGGCGGCGGCGGACGGGTCGGCGCCGAGCATCTCGCGGTCGCGCTGGCGCTGCGCTCGGAGGCCTTTCGGGCTACCAGGCGGAGCCCATGAGCCCGCCCGCGGGCACCCGTGCGCACACCGGGGCAGACGAGGCCTGCGGGGAGTGTGTGCGCCGCGCCTGGTTGCTGAGCGAGCTGCGCAAGCCCCTGGACTATCAGCGCCACGATCCGCTGCGGCTGGCGGCGGTGCTCGGACTCGACGACGAGGATCTGCTGGCGGCCCTCGGGGATGCGCACACCGCGGGCCTGCCCGAGCGTTACCGGGCGTTCGATCCGGCTGGGTTCAGGGCCGCGCGCGGGGTGCGGCGGGTCTGTCGGCACCACCCGGGCTTCCCGGGGGCGCTGCGCGGCTTGGCCGCTGCGCCGCACCTGCTGCACGTGGCGCGCGGGGCCCATCGGCTGGAGGAGCTGCTCGCGGGGCCGGTGGTCGCAATCGTGGGGTCGCGGGCGGCGAGCGACTACGGGATGGAGATGGCGTGGACGCTCGGCCGGGGGCTGGGCAGCGCCGGGGTCACGGTCCTCAGCGGACTCGCCGAGGGTGTCGCGGCGAGCGCCCACGCGGGCGCGCTGGCGGTGGGAGGCCCCACGCTCACCGTGATGCCGGGTGGCCTTGACGTCTGTTATCCGGCGGCCCGCCGCGAGCTGTATGCGCGTCTGTGCGCCGCCGGAGGCGCGATCTCGGAGCTGCCCTGCGGCTCGCCCGCGCACCGCTGGTGTCAGGCCGCGCGCACCCGGATCGTGGCGGGGCTCGCCGCGGTGCTGGTGGTGGTGGAGGCGCGCGACCGGCCGGGGGAGCTGGTGCACGCGACGATGGCCCATGCGGCCGGAGCGCTGGTCGCGGCGGTCCCCGGTCGCGCCGGCTCGGCGCTGTCGAGTGGGCCCCACGCGCTGCTGATCGCGGGGGCGCCCCTCATCAGAGGTGCCCAGGATGTCCTCGACCTGATCTACGGGGTCGACTCGGGGAAGACGCCGCGAGGGGCGACCGGGCTTGAGCCACGTCTGCGCAGACTGCTGGAGCGGGTGGGAGCCGGGGCCGACACCCCGGGCAGGCTCGGGCACGGCGGCGAGGCCGGGGTCAAGTTGCTGGTGGAACTGGCCGAGCTGGAGGCCCTGGGGGCGTTGACCCGTGGTGACGGCGGGCGCTACGTGCCCTCGGGGGATTTCCTCGGTGGATAGGGTGAGCGCCATCATGGATCACCAATTCCACGGTCCCCGTTACACGGTGGGCATCGAGGAGGAGCTGATGATCCTCGACTCCTCCTCGCTCGATCTGGTCAACGGGATCGACGCGATGCTCGGTGAGGACCCGCCCTCGGGCAAGATCCAAGCCGAGCTGTTGGAGTCGGTGCTGGAGATCGCGACGGCCCCCTGCCCGGACGTGCCGAGCGCCGCGGAGGACCTGGGTGCGCTGCGGGCCCTCGTGCGCGAGCGCGCCGAGCGCAACGGCTTCGCGATCGGCTCCTCCGGCACCCATCCGTTCGCGCGCTGGGAGCAGCAGCGCATCGTGGGTGACGATCGCTACCGCGCGCTGGTGCGCTCGCTGGGTTTCGTGGCCCGCCAGGAGCTGGTGTTCGGGATGCACGTGCACGTGGGCATGGCCGACCCCGAGGAGACGATCTACGTGGCCAACGGCCTGCGCGCGCAGATACCGGTGCTGATCGCGCTGTCGGCCAACTCCCCGCTGTGGCGGGGTGAGCTGACGGGCCTGATGTCCAGCCGGGTGCCGATCTTCCGCGCCTTCCCCCGCGTGGGGCTGCCCCCGCACTACGCCGACTGGGCGGACTACGAGCGCCGGGTCGAGCTGATGCGCAGCACCCGCCTGATCGAGGACTACACCTACCTCTGGTACGACGTGCGCCCGCACCCCCGCCTGGGGACGATCGAGATCCGGGCGATGGACTCCCAGACGCGCGTGGAGCACACCATCTCCCTGAGCGCCCTGATCGTCTCCTTGGTGAAGGAGCTGGTCGAGGAGTTCGAGGCTGGGACCACGATGGTCGAGGCGCCCTGGGAGATCCTCGACGAGAACCGCTGGCTCGCGGCCCGCTATGGCCTGGAGGCCGAGCTGGTCGACCCGCGGGCGGGGGCTCGCCACGGCGTGCGCGAGCTGACCACGACCCTGCTTGAGCGGCTCGCTCCGCACGCCCAGGAGTTGGGTTGCGGGCACGAGCTGGCGGGCATCGGGGACCTGCTGGAGCACGGGATCGGCGCCCACCGTCAACGGGTGGTGTTCGAGGCCAACCACGACCTGCGCGAGCTGATGGCCGAGATCGTGGTCACCACGGCCTGAGGCGAGTGTGAGTGTGGATCTCGTGAGCCCCGTGGAGCGCCCCTCCCGATCGCGGGCCGGGACCTTCGCCGTTCGCGCCGAACTGCTGGCGATCGCGGCGGGTGGCGCCGCGGGTGCGCTCGCGCGGGTGGGGCTGAGCCAGACATTCCCGACTACCCCCGGACGCTGGCCGTGGGTGACGTTCGCGATCAACGTCGTGGGCAGCTTGCTGCTCGGGTATATCGTGACCCGCCTCCAGAAGCGCCTGCCGCTCTCAACGCTGCACCGACCGCTGCTGGCGACGGGCCTGTGCGGGACCTTCACCACCTTCTCCACCGTGCAGGTGGAGCTGCTTGGGATGATCGACCACGGCCGCTACGGGCTGGCCTTTGCCTACGTCGCGGCGAGCGTGTTGGGTGGACTGCTCGCGGTGCTGCTGGGCTCGGCGCTGGCCCGCCGGGTGAGGAGCAGCTGATGGGCTGGGCGGTCTGGGTGGCCGTGGCGCTGCTGGGCAGCGTGGGCGCGTTGGCGCGCTTCGGGCTGGACCGGCTGATCTTCTCGCGTACCTCGCGGGGTCTACCGGTGGGGACGTTCGTGGTCAACGCCGGCGGCGCGCTCGCGCTGGGCCTGGTGGCGGGACTCGCGCTGAGCGGCGACGCCCTGCTGTTGGTGGGCTCGGCAACGATCGGCTCCTACACGACGTTCTCAACCTGGATGTTCGAGACCGAGCGCCTCGGCGAGGACGGGCGGGCGGGTGCGGCGCTCGCGAACGTGCTGCTCAGCGTGGCCGTCGGGATCGGCGCGGCGGCACTCGGCCGCACCGTGGGAGCGGCGCTGTGAGCACCGAGTGTCAAGTGCCTGAAGCTCACCGTCTTGCTGCGACAAGCGTGAGCGGGCTGCCACCCACGGGCCACCGGCACGGAGGGCTGCAACTTGCGCCAAGCGCCTCTATAGTTATGCGACCCCCGCGGATGTAGCTCAGTTGGCTAGAGCGTCTGCTTGCCATGCAGAAGGTCGAGGGTTCGAGTCCCTTCATCCGCTTCTGGAAAGCCCCGCTCATGGCGGGGTTTTCTGCTTTCTAGGGAGGCACACGATGGCTCAGTCCGTGCTCCAGCGCCCGGACGAACGCATCAGGGCCCTGGCCGACGTGGTGTCGAAGCCGGCGATCGCGAATGTGGCACTATCGGCGCCATGAGCGATCCTCGCACCGCACCGTACGGCTTCGTCCGCCTAGCCGACGTGGACACCCTGGCCCAGGTCGACCCCGGGAACCCAGAAATCAACGACGGCGCGTTCCATCTCGTCCGTCGCCATTTCGACATCCAGGCGTTCGGCGTGAACGCTGCGCACGGAAACGCCGGCGACGAGATGATCGAGCAGCATCACGAGGCCGACGACGAGGAGAACCTAACTAACGGCCATCAGGAGCTATTCGTTGTGATGACCGGACACGCGCTCTTCACAGTCGACGGCAAGGAGATCGACGCGCCGGCCGGGACGATCGTCTTCGTGCGCGATCCGGCATTGCTCCGCGCCGCCCGAGCAACCGCCAACGACACGACGATCCTCATGGTCGGAGGACCCACCGGCGTCCCGTTCGCCGTCTCGCGCTGGGAGGCAGCGCTCCCGTAGGTCGGCGCACACCCAGCTCTACCTGCGAACTTAGTGAGGTGCCAGCTCGGGCAGGAGTGTGCGAGTGCTGCCGTCCGCGGCCACCAGCACAACCGCACGGCCTTCGTCGGCCGCGCGACGGATCTCGATGCCTACGTAGGGCTCATCAGCATCCACGAAGGCGGACTTTTCCGGGTAGGGCGAACGTTCTTCGATGGCCAGCTCGACCGCTTCATCCATGACCCGCGCTGCCGGTGACTTGCCGTTATCTGCACTCATTGCTTTTCCCAAGAGTCGATCATTGCTTCGTATCCGCGCTCGGCCTCTTCGATGGCGCCCCGCATTCCTGCACCAAGGGTACCGCGATGGAAGACCTCGGCAGCCTGCTTTCCCGCTTTCTTGGTGTATCGGTGCAACTCATTCTCGCCATGAGCCCCGTCATAGACCCGGACTGTCTCCAGGTCGCCCGCTACTTCGATGAGCAGCACGATCGCGTAATCGATGACCGCGCGACGCATCGTCCTGAACTCGATGTGCCGGAAGACCCGGCGCGTGCGATCGATAAGGCGTGGTAATCGGCGCTCACGAGCCGGCGTGTCCCATCATGGCCTGGACGTTCACGAGGGTCGAAGCCCTGTTCTCCCGGACTTTTGGGGAGCTAATGGTGCTTTGCGGTTTGCCATGTGGAGGGTTGGTCCTTCGTCCGCTTCTGTAAGCCCCGCTTATGCGAGGTTTTATCGTTGACGAGCCCGTCGTCAGATCTGGCTCCACGCAGTGGCCTGGCTGCGCGCAGCCGAGTGCTCCACCGTGTCCACGCCGCCGGGCTGTGATGAGGTATCTGCACCGCGGGTGAGCAGGCCGAGCATCACGGCCTGGGTCGCGAGCGCAACGACGGTGGCCAGCACGAACGATGTTGCGATGTCCAGCGAGCGCAGGGTCACGGAGACCGTGAAACAGAACGCGGCGAAGGCACAAAACCCGGTGACCATGCCGCGCGCCATCCGCCGCACGTCATCCACGCCGCGCTGTGCATGAGTAAAGGTCGCCAGCACCGTCGCGATCACCGGAAAAGGCGCGAGCAGGCCGCTGAGCCGCGGCCCCAGCCAGCCCGACACGGCCGCCAGCGTGAGCACCAGAGCCGCCGCACACGCGGCGCGCAAGGGGAGATCCCAACGAGGCGGCGGCAGCGTGTGAGCGGACTCAGCCCCAGAGGGATACGGCAGCGTCACGAGTCCCGCCATCACGCCCACCGCAGCGACTGCTAGCGCAGCGCCAACGGAGATCGAGAACGTGCTCAGAACCGCGGTCGCCAGCGCGAAAGTCAGCCACCCGGCGAGCAGCGCGACACGCCAGGAGGCATGCGCCCCCACACGGCTGTAGACCACCAGAAAAGCCGTCAGCGAGACAAGCCCGAGCAGCGCACCCCCCGCCGCACCCGACGCGAACACCCGCCCCTGGCCGAGCGCGTAGACAAGCAGGATGGGGCCCGCCACCACGGGCAGACCGGCGCTCAGCCCACCAACACGCGGCCCGAAACGGCGTGAGGCGAGCGAGACGCCCACGACAAAAGCAGGCGCGAGCGTGAGCTTCACGGCGAGCAGTCCCATGCCCGCATCGTCGCAGACGGACACAGACGGGCGGCTGATCGAGCGGTACGCACCGGCGGTCAGGGTTCCCCGCCCGGACCGAGCGATGCCGCCGCCCACGGGAGTACCGTCGCTCCCATGAGCGCCTACGAAGCCGACATCTCTGAGCTTCGCGCCGAGCTTGCCCGGGCGGCCCGGATGGCGAATCTGGCAGAGCGCACCCTTGAGGTCGTCGCCGTCATCGAGTCGGTCGCTGCGCCGCTGGGTATCCACCCAGTCGTCGTCGGGGGTATGGCGGTCTATTTCTGGACCGCCAGTGACGAGTTTTTGACCTATGACATAGACGTCGTGATGGATGTTCCCGAGAGCCTCGCCGCAAAGCTCGCCGAACTCGGATTTGTTCGCGTTCCAGACCGCCGCCACTGGACTTTGGAGGGGACCGACATCTTCCTGGAGGCACCCAGCTCGCGTTTGGATGCCAACGCGGTCGTGTCCATCGTCAAGCTGCAATCGGGCCGTACAGCGAAGGTCCTCTCGCGCGTCGATGTACTCATCGTCCGCTTGGACGAGTTCCAGGCCACCGGCCACGAGACACCCGCACAGCAAGCTCTTGCGCTCCTTGCAGGCCTATCCGAAGATGAGGTCGTCGATCTTGATGCCCGTGCGGCTAACCGGGGTGTGGGGAGCATCCTCAACGCAACCCGCCAACTCGCCGATGATCTAAGGGCGGGCCGCACCCCTCCAGACAGTGGCGAGCTGCACGAGATCGCCCGAACCGCCCTTCGATCCGAGTACCCTCCAAACAGACCATGAAGACTCAAACGATCACTATTGAGCAGTGGCGGTGCGAAGCGCCGCAGCTACGCGACAAGAGCACGCAGATCCTCGCGGGCTTCCCCCCGGCACGGCGCGAGAAGCCACGCGACAGCGCCGAGGCTGAGTTCCTGCGTCGGATCGGCACACCCGAGCGCCTAATCGGACCCACAGCCTAAGACCTAGCTGTCCGCTTCCACCAGCGGGCCACAGCTCACGCCGCGGAAATGTTCCGCTCCGAGGACGTGATCCTCGTGACCCACGAGCGTCACCGTCAGTTTCCTCCTCCCCTGGGAGACCCGACCTGCCGGTCGAACGTTCGCCGCGAGGTATTCCCGCGCCTCCCCGAGCAGGTCAGCACGGAGCTGAAGGCCACGGCTGTGGACCACAAAAGCACTCAAGCACTGGCAGAACCGGCTGACCTGTGCTAAACCTTAGATTCGTTCTATCCGAATCGTAAGTATTATTCATTTAATCTGGAAGGAGTGGTATGTCCAGCGATGAGCAGCGTCCCATTGCCATCGATCAGGTGGTGGAGGCAGCCACCGAGGGCGTGCTGCGTGCGCTTGAGGCACGGAAGGTCAGCGCGCGTGAGTTCACCCATGACAACGGCCTGTTCGTGAAGTTCGAGATCACGGCCGGGTCTTGGCCGGGACCACCACCGGAGATCCTGGGCAGCGGCGGGGCTCCGCGTGAGGAGTGAAGGGTGACTGACAGGCGCCGCCCGCAGCCCTTGCTCTGCCCGAGCGCTCAGCCGAGCGCGAGCGATGCGGTGGCCATCGGTGTAGTGGCGGGTAGCGCGGAGGCTCCGCGTGTACGCCCGTTGGAGCAGCCGATGCCGGTGACCGCCGAGCTGTTGCGGCTAGCCGAGCCCGCCCGGCCGACCGAGGTCTTTCGGTTCGCCGCACCCTGCCTTTGCACCGGCTGTAGTCACTTCGCCGACTCGAGCTGTCAGCTCGCCACGAAGATCGTTCAGATGCTGCCCGAGGTCCAGGAGGCATTGCCCGCTTGTGACATCCGACCGCGCTGTCGCTGGTTTGCACAGGAGGGGGCGGCAGCGTGTCGGCGCTGTCCGCAGATCGTCACCGACGACGCGAATCGCGCGGCCGAGATCGGCCTTGCGGCGGACCCAAGGACTCCCGTACCTGACGCCGATGCTCACAGAGAGTCGCCACGGCGGAGAAAAGTCACAGCCAGGCCGGGCCGGAGCAGCAGCCCCAGCAACAGCAGCAACAACAACAGACACCAACCATAAGACAGTCACATCAATCGACATCTCCAACAGAGGGAACCATGACCAAGAACAAGCCCAACACCGTCAGCCTGACTCACACTTTGCAGGGTCTCGCCGTCGCAGCCGAGAGCTGTCCGGAGGACATCAGCAGGATCCACAAGTCGATCCTCGCCGTCCGCGCCGAGGGCCTCGAGTCCCTCCCGCAGGTCGTCCGGCTCGCAGGCGATCCGGCGACCATGGCTGCGATTCGCAGTCTCATGGCCGTGGCAGACGCCAGAGGCCAGGCACTTGCTCGGGGAGACGAAGATGACAAAGACGAGTACGAAATCGACTGGGGCACGGTCTACTTCGTCGGGGCCCTGGTCCTCATCGCGCTCATCGGCTGAGTTGACAGGCGAGGAGCTGATTGGTGAGGGCGGACGGCTGACCGGCGAGGAGCTGAGATTCGCGAGAGGCTGACCGGCCGGCGCTCGCGCCCTCTCCCGCAAGCGCCTGGGGTCGGATTGAGCACAGGTCCAAAGACGCCTCGGAAATATTGGCCAGCGGGCCGTTCGATCCCCAGCCGGAGATCGGCACCCTGTGAACATGGCTGACGACCCCGAGATCATCGGTGGACCAACTCCGATCCGCGCCCCTCGGCCCGGTGACACCTATCGCTGGAAAGTGCAACACGGGCCCGCCGAAAAGCACGTGTATGTGCAGATCGCGGACGCGCTCAAAGCCGAGGCCTTCGAGGAGCCGCTGCGCTCGGGGATCCAGTCAAAGGGCGAGTCCGTGCTGCGCAAGCTGCTGGAGCGCGGCAGCGTGCCCACGCGGATCAAGATCACCTCGGCGGGCATCACCGAAGTGGGCGTCGATCGTCGCTCGCGCCCCTGCTCTGTCTAGAGCCTCGTCCGATTCCTCATAGAGCCTCGTCCGATTCCTCACCAACCCTCCCCGCCCTGTGAGTACCGCAGCGATCCCGGCGTCGTCAGCAGCTCACCGGTCTCCAACAGGGTCTTCAACCCCGAGAGGATCATCGGCCAGCCGCCGTACAGCTCTGCGTTGGCGTCCTCGCGCAGCTGATCGTGGGTGACGGTGAGCCGGCATGAGTCGCCGACCGGCTCGATCTCCCAGGTGACCCTGGAGACGCCTTCGCTCTTGACCGCCTCGCCCCAGAGCGCCGTGAAACTCTGCACCAGCCGCCGTGGCGGCTCCACCTCCAGGTTCTCGCCTTCGACCAGCGGCGCGGTGACCGCCGGGCTGGTGCCCTCATAGCGCGAGCCCGGGGTCCAGTCCGAAACGACGCCCAATCCAAAGCTGTACTTGGCGCGTAGCCCCGAGTCCGTGATTGCCTCCCAGAGGCGCTCCGGCGTGGTCTTGATGTAGATCTCGTAGACCTTCTCCATCGTTCTGTCCTCCAATTGTCGTTTGAGCCCACTGAGCGTCGCCACCCAGGGCTCGGAGTACTTGCTCACCCACCTGTCGTGGACCAGTCGGATCGGGACCGGATTCAGGAAATGAAGCTTCTCCCTGCCCCGTCGCCTGGTCGTCAGGAGACCCGCCTCCTCAAGCACCTTGAGGTGCTTCATCACCCCGAAGCGCGTCATCGGCAGACGCCCCTCCAGCGCACCGAGCGTCTGCCCGTCCTCCTTGAACAGCTCATCCAGGAGGCTCCGGCGAGTCGGATCGGCGAGCGCTCTGAACACGGCATCCATGCCCCCACTATATGTGACTATCTAGTCACCTGTCAATGTCCCGGGCTTCGCCCCCGGCGCCCTTGACGGTCCTCTTGACAAACCATCACTGTGTGTCCATACTGTCGACGCACACCAGCTCCACGACAAGAGGGAGACGTCGGAGATGACAGCTTCAGTAGCCCACGACCACGATGGGATCGTCCTGGACCCCGACGCACCGCTGCGGCCGGCCACCTGGCACGACCCCAAGCGCTATCTGTGGCTGCTCGGGCTGCTCGTGCCCCTGCTGCCGTTCATGGCCTGGGGCATGGTCACGCTCACCGGCCTCGGCATCTTCTGGTTCTTCGGCCCCATCTTCGTCTTCGGCGCGATGCCCCTGCTGGACACCCTCGTCGGCAAGGACAGTGCCAACCCGCCCGACAGCGTGATCAAGTGGCTGGAGCAGGATCGCTACTACCGTTGGTGCACCTATCTCTACCTCCCCATCCAGTACACCTCGCTCCTCGTCGCCTGCGCGTTGTGGGCTCACGGCGGGCTCAGCCTGATCGAGCAGATCGGCCTCGCCCTGACCGTGGGGGCGGTGAGCGGCATCGCCATCAATACCGCTCATGAGCTGGGCCACAAGCGCGCGAGCATGGAGCGCTGGCTCAGCCGCGTGGCGCTCGCCCAGACCGGCTACGGGCACTTCTTCATCGAGCACAACCGCGGGCACCACGTCCGCGTCGCCACCCCCGAGGACCCCGCCAGCTCACGCATGGGCGAGAGCTTTTACCGCTTCTGGCCCCGTACCGTGGTCGGCAGCCTGCGCTCCAGCTGGGGCCTTGAGGCCGAGCGCCTGGGTCGCATGCAGCGCAGCCCCTACACGCTGCGCAACGACATCCTCGGCGCCTGGGCCATGACGGTCCTCCTGTTCGCCGTGCTCAGCATCGCCTTTGGCCCCGTCGTGCTGCCCTTCCTGCTGATCCAGGCCGTCTACGGGTTCTCGCTGCTGGAGGTCGTCAACTACCTGGAGCACTACGGCCTCTTGCGTCAGCGCCGCGAGGACGGACGCTACGAGCGCACCCAGCCCGAGCACAGCTGGAACTCCAACAACATCTCCTCCAACGTGCTGCTCTACCACCTCCAGCGCCACAGCGATCATCACGCCCACCCCATGCGCCGCTACCAGGCGCTGCGCCACTTCGACGAGGCCCCCGAGCTGCCCTCCGGCTACGCCACCATGATCCTGCTCGCCATGTTCCCACCGCTCTGGCGAAGGGTCATGGATCCCCGCGTGGTGGCCCATTATCAGGGCGATCTCAGCCTCGCCAACATCCATCCCGCCAAGCGCCGCAAGCTCTTGCGCCGCTACGGGGGCCCGGGCACACCCGGCGTCGGTCAGGACACGATCCCCGGCACGCCATGAGCCGCTTCCGCTGCCCCGAGTGCGGCTACGAGTACGACGAGCAGCACGGCGCCCCCCGCGAGGGCTTCCCGCCCGGCACCCCCTGGAGTGAGGTGCCCGACCACTGGCACTGCCCCGACTGCGGAGTCGAGGACAAGGTCGACTTTCTTCCCGGCGAGCAGGGCTCGTGAGCAACGCGGGCCTACAGAGCCTGACCCCCGAAGCCCGCACGCCCACCCCCTATGCACAGGCCGCCCGCGAGCTGCTGCGCAACACCCTGCTGGACGCCATGGGCGAGCGCCTTCAGAGCCGGCGCTGGGCGCAGGTCACGATGGGAGAGGTCGCCACCGCCGCGGGGGTCAGCCGCCAGACCCTCTACAACGAGTTCGGCTCACGCCAGGAGTTCGCCCAGGCCTTCGTGCTGCGCGAGGTCGATCGTTTTCTCGCAGCCGTCGAGCAGGCCATCGCCGCGCACCTCGACGACCCGCCCGCCGCGGTCGCCGCCGCGTTCGAGGTCTTCCTGGCGGCCGCCGCCCAGAACACCATGGTCAGGGCCATCACCTCGGGCGACAGCAGCGAGGAGCTGCTGCCCCTTGTGACCACCCACGGCGAGCCCGTGCTGGAGCGTGCCACCGAGCGTCTTACCGGCTTCTTTCTGGCCGGCTTTCCCACTGTCCACCCCACCGACGCCCGGCTGTTGGCCGAGGTCGTGGTGCGCCTCGCCATCAGTTATGCCGCACTGCCCTCCGCGTCCTCGACCATGACCGCCGCCTCCGTGGCCCGGCTGCTGGGGCCCTACGTGCAGAGCGTCCTCGGCCAGGCCCCGGCCTGAGCCACGCACCGCTACGCGGCCGCTTCGCCCACCGCTCCCGCGGACTCGATGCGAGCGCCCCGCAGTAGCACCAGCACACACGCCAGCGCCGCACCGGTGCACCCCAGCGCGAACGCGGCGCCCACACCCGCGGCATCGACGAGCGCGCCCCCCAATGCCGAGCCGCCGGCGATACCGCCGACCGTCGCCGCCCGATGCCAGGTGAACGCCTCGGTCGTGGTGCCCGCCGGGGCCAGCGCCCCCACAAGCGAGAACTGGCAGGAAAGCATCGGCGCCACCCCGAGCCCGGCGAGCACACTGAGAGCCAGTCCCGCGGCCAACGAGTGCACCAGCACCAGCGGCGCCAGGCAGACCTCGACGGCCAGCAGGATCGCAGCGTAGCGCGCGCCGACCGGAATGCTCCAGTTGCGCGCGGCGTAGAGCAGGCCACCGGCCATGCTGCCCAGGCTGAACAGGGCGAGCAGCAGGCCCGCCGACCCGCGGGAGCCCAAACGCACCGCCAGCGCCGGCAGGCCCACCTCGACCGCCCCGATCGGCACGCCCGCGAGCAGCGCCGAGAGCAGCAGGGCACGCAGACCGGGGCTGATCAGCGCGCCGCCGCGAGCACGCTCAGCCGCCGCCCCCCGCCAGTCGCGGGAGAGCGCGCAGGCGGCGAAGAAGACCGTCCCGCCAACCGTGATCGCGGCACACAGGAGCACCGACGCCGACGGTGAGACGGCCACCGCCACTGAGCCCGCCAGCAACGGCCCGAGCATGTAAATGACCTCCTGCGTGATCGCATCCAGGCCGTACGCCGCCTCGAGCGTCGCCGCCTCCGGCGCAACCACCGGCCACAGCGCCCGTATGCACGCCGACACCGGCGGCAGCAGCGCCCCCGCCACGGTCGCCAGCGCCACCAGCACGACCACGGGCGCGCCCGCACGCGCGACCGCGACCAGCACCACGAGCAGGACTCCCTGGAAGGCCGCGCAGGGCAGCAGCACCCTGGTCTGACCAAGCCGGTCCACGAGCCTGCCCAGTAGCGGGGCCATCGCTGCGCCCGCCAGCGTGAACGCGCCCACCGCCAGGCCGGCGGCCAGGAACGACCCGCTCTGGCCCCGTACCAACAGCAGGATCGCCAGGGAGAACATCCCCGAGGGCAGCCGTCCCAGCACAGAGCTGAGCAGCAGCCGGGTGAATCCCGGTACCGAGAACAGGGTGCGATAGCGCGCGAGCACTACCGAGCATCGACCATCAGCCCGCTACCACTTGAGCAATCGGATTTAAGGCAAATGTTGGGTCAAAATCTTTAGTTTCTGACTACAGCAGCCGATGGGCGCTGCATGCGTCATGCGGCCCCCCTTCAGAAGCCCAGTGCGAGGCGACCCCGCAACGGCGCCGAGGGCAACGGTAGCCGTCCCTCCGACGTCAAGACCTTGAGACGTAGCCAGGATTCCTGGCTCGAGCGCTGGATCGGCACCACCGCCGACCTCGCGCGCCTGCAGTACTCCCATCGCATGGTCGACGCCGTGATCGACGAGATCAACGGGCGTGAGATCAGGGTCGGGGAGCAGTGGCTCACGGACTACGCCTCCTGCAACTACCTCGGCTTCGACCTGGACGAGGAGATCATCGCCGCCATACCCGCCTACCTGGCTCGTTGGGGAACCCACCCAAGCTGGTCGCGGCTGCTGGGCAGCCCCGCCCTCTACGAGGAGATCGAGACCCGGCTGACCGAGCTGTTGGGCTGCGAGGACAGCCTCGTGATGGCCACCATCACCCACATCCACATGTCCGTGATCCCCGTCCTGGCCGGCGCCGGCACGATCTTCCTCGACGGCCGCGCCCACAAGACGATCTACGACGGCTGCGCCACCGCCCGCGCCCACGGTGCAAGCGTCGTGCGCTTTCACCACAACGACCTCGACCAGCTGGAGCAACTTCTGCGCGGCGACTGGGCACGCCCCGGAATCATCTGCCTCGACGGGATCAACAGCATGACCGGCAACCCACCCGACCTCGCCGCCTTCGCCGCCCTCGCCCGCGAGCACGACGTGCTGGTCTACGTCGACGACGCCCACGGCTTCGGCGTGATCGGCGAGCGCTCGCCCACGGAGCCCTGCGGCTACGGCATCCGCGGCAACAGCATCGTCAAGCACGCCGGTGAGAGCTACGAGAACATCATCCTGGTCGGCGGGTTCTCCAAGGCCTACTCCTCGCTGTTGGCCTTCATCGCCTGCCCCACCGCGATCAAGCAGGTGCTGAAGACCGCGGCGCCGCCCTACCTCTACTCGGGCCCCTCGCCGATCGCCTCGCTGGCGAGCGTGCTGGAGGGCCTGCGGGTCAACGAGCAGCGCGGCGACCGCCTGCGGGGCGAGCTTCAGCGCCTGACCGCGCGCGTGCTGAACAAGACCCGCGAGCTTGGCATCGCCACCCCCAACGAGTCCGGCTTCCCGATCGTGGAGATCCCCCTGGCCGACCCCGACACCGTGGGCGAGGTCGGAGACCTGCTGTTTGACCGGGGCATCTACGTGACCATCGCCGCCTACCCGCTCGTCCCCCGCGAGGAGGTCGGTTTCCGCCTACAGCTGACCGCCGCGAACACCGACGCCCAGGTCGACTACCTGTGTGACGTGCTCGGGGAGGTCGCCAACCGCTTTCAGCTTCGCTCCTCGCCGATCGCGGCCGGGGACCTCGACCACAGCTAGCACCACCCAGCTCATCACGCCATGCCGCTCTCAAGCCCCACCCCGAATCGCCCAAAGACCGGAGTGAACACCGCGAACGGGGAGGCACGCCCGCTACCGCCCTACGTCTGGTCGCTGTATCTCGTCGGCATCGCGCTGCTCACGGCGACCTACATGCTGGGGCACTTCGTTGGGCCACGCTGGCTGAACAGCGGCCCCGTCTACAACGCGATCGGCGGCTCCGCCGTCGTGGCGCTCATCTACGGCGCCAAGCGCAACGCCGAGAAGGGGCGCCTGCCCTGGTACCTCTTCGCGCTCGGCCAGGCCCTGTTCGTCCTGGGCGACATCCTGGCCTACAACTACCAGCGCTTCTTCGGGTCCGAACTGCCCTTCCCCTCGATCGCCGACCCCTTCTACCTGGCCTTCTACCCACTGCTCGTGGGCGGCCTGCTGCTGTTGATCCACGAGCGCAGCGACACCCGCGACCGCGCCAGCCTGATCGACGCGTTGATCCTCACCGTGGCCGCCGCGGCACTCTCCTGGGTCTACCTGATGGCCCCCTACGCCCACGATCCCACGCTGTCGCTGCCCACGCAGCTCACCTCGATCGCCTACCCCATGATGGACATCCTGGTGCTCGGCGTGGTGCTGCGCCTGGCGGTTGGCAGTAGTCGCCGCGGGCGCTCCTTCGACTTTCTGCTCGCCGGCACCGGAGTACTGCTGATCACCGACGCCATCTACGGATGGAAGCTACTGCACGGCGGTTACGACACGGGCGGCATCCTGGACGTCGGCTGGGCGAGCTTCTACGCGCTGCTCGGGGCAGCGGCGCTGCACCCCTCGATGCGCAACCTCTCAGAGCGGGCCCCCGACCACGACGGCCGCCTCACGCGCCGGCGCCTGGTGCTGCTCACCTGCGCCAGCCTCACCGCGCCCGCCCTGATCATCGTGCGCGGAACACTGCACGAATCCCTCGATCTCTACGTGATGGTCGCCGCCTCGATGATCCTCTTCGCGCTCGTGCTGATGCGACTCACCGGCATCGTCCACCGGCATGAGGAGGCCCTGGGCCGCGAGGCCGCCCTGCGCGTCGCCGGCGAGGCGCTCGTCATGGCCATCACGCGCGAGGAGATCTACTCCGCGGCGCTGCTCGCGGCCCGTGCGGTGGTCGACCCCGGCGTGAGCGCCTGCCTGTACCTGCGCGAGGGCGAGGAGGACACGCTGATCGCGGTCGACAGCACCGACGGCGATCTCGCGAGCGTCGCGCCGTTGCGCCTGGCGGAGCTTCCCGAGCAGGTGCGCAGGCGCCTCTCCGGACATCGCGTGATCACCCTGGAGGCGCCTGAGCAGCTGCTCTGCCTCTCGCCGCTGTTCATCCGCGACGAGCTGAGGGGCATCCTCACCGTGCTGCCCCGGGTGCGCCTGAAGCGGGCCACCGAAGAGAGCCTCGCCACCCTGGCCACCGAGGTCGCGCTTGCCCTCCAGAGCGCCGCGCTGACCGAGGAGACCCTCTACCAGCGCTCCGAGGCGCGGCTCAGTTCGCTGATCAAGAACGCCTCCGACGTGATCTGCATCGCCGACCAAGAGGCCGTCGTGCGCTACCTGAGCCCCTCGATCGAGGGCATGTTCGGGCATCTCCCGGGCGCGATCGTGGACCGCAGACTGATCGAAATCGTGCACCCCGACGACTCGCCGCGCGTGCTCGCGTTCCTCGCGATGGTCGCGGCGGCACCCCCGGGCCAGCCCGCCCTCGCGGAGTTTCGCGTGCGCCACGCCGAGCAGGGCTGGCGCGAGGTCGAGGCGCTCGGCACCAACCTGCTCAGCGACGAGGCCATCGACGGGATCGTGCTCAACATCCGCGACATCAGCGAGCGCAAGGCCTTCCAGGCCGAACTTGAGCACCAGGCATTTCACGACACCCTCACCGGCCTGCCCAACCGCGCCCTGTTCCGCAACCGTGTCGAGCACGCCCTGGTCAGCCAGCGTCGCGACGGCCTGCCGGTCGCGGTCCTCTTCCTTGACATCGACGACTTCAAGAACGTCAACGACAGCCTCGGCCACAGCGCGGGCGATGAGGTGCTGCAAGAGGTCGGGCGCCGCCTGGAGGACTGCATGCGCCCCGTCGACACCGCCGCGCGCCTCGGCGGAGACGAGTTCGCGGTGCTCATCCACGAGACCGAGAACGAGATGCACTCGATCGAGATCGCCCACCGCGTGATGAGCGCGCTCGCGGTCCCCATGGCACTCGATGACCGGCAGGTCACGATCGGTACCAGCATCGGGATCGCCTTCAGCGACCGGGGCATGCTCTCCTCCCGCGATGCCGACGAGCTGCTGCGCAACGCCGACGCGGCGATGTACATGGCCAAGGAAAGCGGCAAGGGCGACTACCAGGTCTTCCAGCCCGAGATGCACGCGCAGGCGCTCGCCCGACTCGAGCTGAAGGCCGATCTTCAGCGGGCGATGGACGCCGAGGAGTTCACCCTGCGCTACCAGCCGATCATGGACCTGGCCAAGAACGAGATGGTCGGGGTCGAGGCGCTGGTGCGCTGGGAGCACCCGCAGCGCGGTCTCGTGCCGCCACTGGACTTCATCCCACTCATGGAGGACACGGGTCTGATCGTGCCGCTGGGGCAGCACATCCTGAGAGAGGCCTGTAGATGGGCCGCCCACATGCAGGCCGAATGCCCCCACGACCCCCCGCTCTCGATGGCCGTCAACGTCTCGGCCTTCCAGTTGCAGCGCCCCGAGTTCATCGACGACGTGCGCACCGTGCTCGAGGAAACCGGGATCGGGCCCGCCAACCTGGTGCTCGAGCTGACCGAGAGCGTGATGATGCGCGACATGGACCTCAGCATCCTGCGGCTCAAGGCCCTGCGTGCGCTCGGGGTCAAGCTCGCGATCGACGACTTCGGCACGGGCTACTCATCGCTGAACTACGTGCGTCAATTCCCCGTCGACATCCTCAAGATCGACCGGTCCTTCCTGGCCGACCAAAGCCCCCAGGTCACCGAGCTGACCGCCGCGATCGTGCAGCTGGCCCAGATCTTCAAGCTCCAGGCCGTGGCCGAGGGCATCGAGAACGAGGGCCAGCTCAAGCGCCTTCAGAGCCTCGAATGCGCCTTTGGTCAGGGCTTTCACTTCGCCAAGCCCCTCTTGGGCGAGGAGCTGCTCGCAATGGTCTTCGAGCAGCGCCGGGTCATCGCGGCCGCCGCGCCGCTTTCCTCCTGAGCGGGCGAGCAGGGCGCGTTAGCCGCGGGCCAGGCCCACGGGACAGCTCACGCCGGTGCCGCCCAGGCCGCAGTAGCCGCCCGGGTTCTTGGCGAGGTACTGCTGGTGGTAGTCCTCGGCGTAGTAGAACGGGTGGGCCGCGTCGGACGGCGCCAGCTCGGTCGTGATCTCGCCGTGGCCGGCGGCGGTGAGCTGCTGCTGATAGGCGCGCCGGGAGGCCTCTGCCTGATCGCGCTGGGTAGCGTCGCGCCAGAGGATGGCCGAGCGATACTGGGTGCCGGTGTCGTTGCCCTGACGCATCCCCTGGGTGGGGTCATGCCCTTCCCAGAAGAGCCTGAGCATGTCCTCGAAGCTGCTCGTCGCGGTGTCGAAGGCGACCAGCACCGCCTCGGTGTGGCCGGTGCGCCCCGAGCAGACCTCCTCGTAGGTGGGGTTGGGCGTGATCCCACCGGCGTAGCCCACGGCGGTGCTGTACACCCCGGGGGCCTCCCAGAACACCCGCTCGGCTCCCCAGAAGCAGCCCATCCCGAAGATCGCCTGCTCGATGCCGTCAGGGAACGGCGGTAGCAGGGGAGTGCCGAGCACCTCGTGCCGCGCCGGTATGACGATCGCCTGCTCACGACCGGGCAGCGCCGCCTCGGGCTCCACCATCTGCGACTTGGATTTTCCAAAGGAGAGCATCACTCCAGGCTAGCCGATCGCCGCCGCCGCGCCGCCGCGTGGGCGCATAGCTGTCTGGCCGCGTGGCCGCGCCGCTCCCCCCGGTTCGGCCCGCAAACCACTGGACCTCAACCAAACGTCCAGATTGACGTTTGAGTTTGTTCCGTGTGGGCAAAACTCATGTGAGGAGCATCCCTACCTCATCCCTCCCGGATCGGCCCGCTTCCCCCGGCGGGTCGATCTCTTTAACGACGGCGACCCCGCCGAAGCGGGGCCGCGTGTCGTGTTGTCGTGGGTACTGACCTTGCGCCCGGGAGCACCCTGGAGAGAGGGGAAGGTGTCCCAAGCGTTGCGTCCTTGCGTTGTGCCTTACGTGGCGCTCCCCAAGGCCGCCGTTCCTGGCGCGGGAGTAGCCCACCCCGGGGCGTGCGGACCACCGAGGGTCGGCACGTCCGAGGGATACACCTCGTTGCCGTGGATCGCGTGATCGCCGATCTCCAACTCCTCGTCGGAGAGGCGCAGCGGCACGAAGATCCCGACCAGCTTGAGCAGGATGAACGTACCGATCGCGCTGAACACGATCACCCACAGGCCCGCCTCGGCCTGCCAGCGCATCAGCGTCCAGCCACCGTGGTGCGCGAGACCCGCCAGTCCGGGCAGATCGGTCGCACCGCCTCCGGCGCCGATGTACTCGATCACATGCGGATCGGCGAGCACCCCGACCAGCAGGCCGCCCGTCAGCCCCGCGATCCCGTGCGTGTAGATCACACCAAGGGTGTCGTCCACATTGCGGAACACCGGTGCCCGGCTGAGGAAGCGAATCGACATCCACACGATCGTGGAGGCGATCACAGCGATGATGATCGCGGCATACCCGTTGATGAAGCCGGCCGCGGGGGTGATCGCGACCAACCCGGTGATCATGCCGTTGACGCTGCCGATCAGGGATGGCTTGTCACGGAAGATGTAGTCCCACCCGATCCAAACCAGCATCGCCACGGCGGTGCACAGGTTGGTGTTCAGCACCGCCGCCGAAGCGTTGGCGCCCGCGTAGTAGGAGTCTCCACCGTTGAAGCCGTTCCAACCCATCCACAGCAGACCGGCACCGGCCGCCACCATGAGCAGGTTGTTCGGCGCGTCGACCTCTCGATCTCGCTGCAAGCGCGGGCCGATCACCCATGCCGCGACGAAGCCCGAGATACCTGCGGCCAGGTGGATCACGTACCCACCCGAGTAATCCAGGGCGCCATGGAAGCCGAAGTAGCCGCCACCCCAGATCAGGAACGCATTGATCGTGTAGACAAAGGTGATCCACAGCAGCACGAACGGGATCCACGCCTTGAAGTTGATCCGCCCCAGCACCGAGCCCAGCATCAGGATCGGGGTGATCCCAGCGAACACGAACTGGAAGTAGACCAACGTCGACTGCGGGAAGTGGAAGGGTGGCCCCGTCGTGATCGACGGAATCGCCGCCTGTCCCTCCTCCGAGGCCTGGCTCAGGACGCTGCCCGGCTTACCCCAGAACGATTCGAAGAACCCGTGGCCGCTCCCGATCGGAGTGCCAAAGCCCATCTTAAACGCCCACAGCACCCAGGCCACCAGCACCAGGGAAAACGCCACGAAGGTCAGCATCATGCTGTTGACTGACCAACGCTTCTGCATGACCCCGCCGTACAGGATCGCGAGGCCGGGAAGGCTCATGAGCCCGACGAACGTCGCCGCCGTCATCTGCCAGGCGTTGTCGCCAGGATTCAGCCACTGATGTGCACCTTCAACGTATGGAACCCATGTGGGCATATGAGTCTATGTCCCCTTCCGTTGTGTCCAGGTGACAAACCCCGTCAACCGACGTGACGGCAGCGCACCCAATGCAAGTACGTATGAAATCCGTCCCGATCGATCACGGGTAGGGACACCCGGGCCAACACTTCGGCCGGCTCTTTCGACATTTGTATAGACGCCCCCGCCCGGGGGCGCCGTCAGGCCTTGCGACCGACCGGGTAGCCTGCCTTCCGGCAGGACTTCGTCAGTTCGTCGATGCTGCTGGAAAAGGCCTCCGGAGCGGCGCAAATGGACCGCGCCCGCGCGCCGCAGGCGTGCACCTTGGCAGCGCCGAGCGTACTCGCGAACGTGACGTTCACGCAGTCGGGCGCCGAAGGCTCGCCACTCGTGACACCCGAGGCCCAGAGCCCGCCCGCGGCGATCACCACACACGCCACGAGGGCCACGATCGCCGACTTCTCGCGAGCACCCCAGCGCAGGGGTTCAGCTAGCCGCCGTGACTGATCCATCATCACCATGCGCGTAAAAGCATAGGGCCTGGCGCCCCGCGCGCGTCAGTCGCTCTGCTCGGACCCACTCTGCCCAGACTCGCTCTGCTCGGACCCACTCAACCCGGGCTCGCTCTGTCCGGACCCGCTCTGTCCGGGCTCAGGCGCGAAGGCCAGCGCGGCCGAGTTGATGCAGTAGCGCTGCCCGCTGGGGCCGGGGCCATCGTCGAAGACGTGCCCTAGGTGTCCCCCGCAGCGTCGGCAGAGCACCTCGGTACGACGCATGAACAGGCTGTTGTCGGGGCGCAGCTCGACCGCTCGGGCGATCGCGGGCTCGGTGAAGCTGGGCCAGCCGGTGCCGGACTCGAACTTGGTGTCCGAGCTGAACAGCTCCGCGTCGCAGGCCGCGCAGCGGTAACTGCCGCTGGCCTTGTTGTAGACGTACTCGCCCGAGAACGGAGCCTCGGTCCCGGCACGCCGCAGCACGTCGTACTGCTCGGGCGTCAGCTCCGCACGCCACTCCTGCTCTGACTTGACCACCGTATCGTCGCTCATGGAGTCATTTTTAGCACTCCGAGACGCTGCTATCCTAATCCTTACGTTCACGTAAGTTTTATCGAAGGAGCAGCTTGAGCAATCCACCCGCCACCACAGCGCCCACCGCCGATCGCCGCTTCGGCGTCGCGGAGGCCAGCGCCAGCTACAAGTGGTGGGCACTCTCATGCACCAGCCTCGGGATGCTGCTGGCGGCCACCAACTCGGGAACCCTGATCATCGCGCTGCCCGACCTGGAGCGCTCGCTGCACACGAGCCTGCTGGCGCTGGTCTGGGTGATCCTGGCCTACATGATCGCCTCGACCGTGCTGGTGCTCACCGCCGGGCGCCTATCGGACCTGTTCGGGCGCAAGCGCGCCTACGTCGGCGGGTTCCTCGTTTTCGCGCTGGCCTCGCTCGGCGCGGGCTTCTCCCCCGACGCCACGGTGCTGATCCTGTGGCGGATCTTGCAGGGCATCGGCTCGGCTTTCCTATTCGCCAACGCCGCCGCGCTCGTGACCGATGCGTTCCCCAAGGAGCAGCTCGGACTCGCGATGGGCGCCAACACGATGGTGGCCGCGGTGGGCCTCGTGCTGGGGCCGGTGCTCGGAGGCGCGCTGGTGTCGATCTCCTGGCACTGGGTGTTCTGGTTCAACGTCCCGCTCGCGCTCGCGGGCGCCACCTGGGGCGGACTGATCCTGCACGAGCAGGCCAAACCCGACACCGTGCGCGGATATGACGTTCCGGGCACCGTGACGTTCGTGATCGGCCTCACCGGCCTCGTGCTCGGGGTCTCGCGCGGAGGAATCAGCGGCTGGAACGACGAGATCGTGATCGTCGGCCTGATCCTCGCCGCGCTGCTGCTGCCCCTGTGGGTGCTGATCGAGAGCCGCTCGCGCGCACCGATGCTCGACCTCTCGATCTTCAAGAACCGGCTCTTCGCGGCCGCCACCGCGGCGGCGTTCCTGAGCGGCCTGGCGCGCTTCGCGCTGATGTTCCTGTTCGTGTTCTACTACCAGGGCGCCCAGGGCGATGACCCAATCACCGCGGGCATCAAGCTGATCCCGCTCGCCCTGGGGATGCTCGTGGCCTCCCCGATCGCGGGGGTCTACGCCGACCGTCACGGCTCCCGCGGGCTGGCCGCCGCGGGCATGGCGGTGACCGCGCTCGGGTTGGCGGCGATGACCACGCTTCAGACCCACACCGCCTACTGGCAGAGCGGCCTGTGGCTGTTGATCGTGGGGGTGGGCTCGGGCATGTTCAACAGCCCCAACACCGCCGCCATGATGGGCACGGTCCCGGCTCGCCGACGCGGGATCGCGGCGGGCGCGCGCACGCTGCTCCAGAACAGCGGCGCGGTGCTCTCGATCGCGTTCGTGCTCGCGATCGTCACCTCGGCCGTGCCCAAGCCGACACTGTTCGCGATCTTCTCCGGTCTCGCCAAGGGCCTCTCCGCCGAGAAGCTCGCCCCATTCATCGCCAACATGCACATCGCCCTCTGGGCGCTCACCGCGACCTCGGTGCTCGGCGCACTGGTCTGCCTGATGCGCCCACGGCACGTGGGCGCCACCTCCGCCGAGGACCCGCTCACGCTCGAGGCCGAGGCGGGCGCGTTCGGAGCGGGGGTGCGCGCATGAGCACCGCGACCGTCGCGACCGCTCAGCCCAACCTGCGGATTGGCGACGTGGCGCGCCTGGTGGGCACCACCCCGCGCACGATTCGCTACTACGAGGAGATCGGGCTGCTCGATCAGGCCCCCGCGCGACCCTCGGGCCGGCACCGCGTGTACACCAACGCCGAGGTGGAGCGCCTGCGTGAGGTGATGCGCCTGAAGGAGCTACTGGGGGTGAGCCTCGAAGAGCTGAAGACGTTGCTCTCCGCCGAGGAGGCGCGGGCGGCGGTGCGCGCCCAGCTGCGGCGCGAGGACGTGGTTCCCGAGCGCCGCCGGGAGCTGCTCAGCGAGGCACTGGGCCACCTGGAGCGTCAGCTGGAGCTGGTGGACCATCGCGCGGGTGAGCTTGCAAAGCTGCGCGCGGACCTGAGCGAGCGGCGTGCCAGGGTACGCCGCCACCTGCGTCGGCTGGACACCTGAGCGTGGAACGCAGCTTGAGCGTGGGCCGGCCGCAAGCCACCCCCCAACACTGAATACAGAGCGAAACGGCGATCCCGTTATGGTGAGGCGGACGCACGAGCCGCAGTGAAAGGAACACGATTTCATGGAACGCAAGTGGTGGACCTTGATCGCGGTGTCGATCGCGATCTTCATGCTCCTGCTGGACATCACGGTGGTGAACGTCGCGCTGCCCGACATCCAGCGCTCGCTGCACTCGAGCTTCCAGGATCTCCAGTGGGTGGTGGATGCCTACTCGCTGACGCTCGCGGCCTTCTTGCTGACGGCGGGCTCGCTGGCCGATCTGCTGGGGCGCAAGCGCGTGTTCATCGCGGGGCTCGTGGTGTTCACGGCCTCCTCGGTGGTGTGCGGGCTGTCTTCCAGCTCGCTGATGCTCAACCTGGCCCGCGGCGTCCAGGGCACCGGCGGAGCGATGATGTTCGCGACCTCGCTGGCGCTGATCGCCCAGGCCTTCCACGGCAAGGAGCGCGGCACGGCCTTCGGGGTCTTCGGCGCGGTCACCGGCGCGGCGGTCGCCGTGGGACCGCTGGTCGGCGGCATCATCACCTCGGGAATCGGCTGGGAGTGGATCTTCTTCGTGAACGTCCCGATCGGGATGGTGGCGGTGATTCTCACGCTCACGCAGGTCAGCGAGTCGCGCGACCCGCAGTCCACGCGCGTGGACTGGCCGGGGCTGCTGACGTTCTCCGGGGCTCTGTTCCTGCTGGTCTTCGCGCTGGTGCGGGGCAACGACAAGGGTTGGGGCTCCACTCAGATCGTCGCGTTCCTGCTCGCCTCGCTGGTACTGATCGTGCTGTTCGTGATCGTCGAGCGTGTGCAGCAGCGGCCGATGCTCGACCTGACGTTGTTCCGTCGACCGGCCTTCACGGGCGCGAACATCGTGGCCTTCGCGCTGTCGGGCTCGATCTTCGCGATGTTCCTGTACCTGACCCTCTACATCCAGAACGTGCTGGGCTTCACCCCTCTACAGGCGGGGTTGCGTTTCCTGCCGATCACGCTGCTGTCCTTCGTGGTCGCGCCCGTGGCCGGGCGCTTGAGCGTGCACGTGCCGATCCGGATGCTGCTGGGGGTTGGCCTGCTGCTGATCAGCGCCGGACTGGTGGCGATGACCGCCGTCGACGCGACCTCGGGATGGACGACCCTGATCCCCGGGTTCGCGGTCGCGGGCGTCGGCATCGGCCTGGTCAATCCCCCGCTGGCGGCGGCCGCGGTGGGGGTGGTGCCGCACGAGCGCAGCGGCATGGCCTCGGGCATCAACAGCACCTTCCGTCAGGTCGGGATCGCCACCGGGATCGCGGGGCTGGGAGCGATCTTCCAGCACAGCGTCACCAAGAGCACCGCCGCCGCGCTGCACGCGGGCGGGCATGCCCAGGAGATTCTCGGCGCGGCCCACGGCCGGTTGGGCGTCCTGCTGGAGTCCGGCAACGTCAACCAGATCGCCCACAGCCTCTCCCCCGGCGCCCACGCCGCTCTGCTCAGCTCCTACCGGGTGGGCTTCACCGATGCCTTCACCGACATCCTGATCGTGGGCGCCGTGCTGGCTTTCGTCGGTTCGCTACTGGCCTTCGTGCTCATCCGCGGCCGCGACTTCGTGGCCTCCGGTCCACCGGTGGTCGCACACGAGCCCGAGCCGGCGGGAGTCGCGGCCGCTTGAGCCTCGCCGGGACGACGCGCCCGCTTACTGCTCTCGGTGCGAGGGGTCATAGCCGGGGCAGGCGAGCACCGGCAGACGCGGGTAGCGCGGATAAGCTGGATCGTCTTTGGAGCGCGTGCACAGCGAGAACGTGGAGCCACGCGTGTTGGGCACCGGCCGCTGATATCGGCAGGAGTCACACAGCCCCGCCCGGGGGGCGCCGTTCGGTGATGGACGCGCCGGAGATGGCATCGATCGGGAGGGTAAACGCCCCACGGCCCGCGCACACCTCCCGTCGCTGCAATAATCGTTGACCAAGCAACTATGACCACCTTTTATCGACTACTCGGATTCCTGCGCCCCTACCGCCGCGGACTGACCGCCTCATGGGTGCTGGCGAGCCTCGCGATGGTGGTGACGGTTGCGATCCCCAAGCTCACGGGCTCCGCGATCGACGCGATCAAGACGGGCTATCGCCACACCCAGTCCCATCAGCCGGCCACGCACGACCGCCACACCCTGCTGGTGCTGACGCTGGTGATCATCGGCGTGGTGCTGGCCCGCTGGCTACTGACCTACTTCCGCCGCATGATCGCCGGACGGGTCTCGCTGGGCATCGAGTACGACCTGCGCGAGCTGCTCTACGGACACCTCCAGCGCCTGGAGCTGGGCTTCTTCGACCGTCAGCAGACCGGCCAGCTGATGTCCCGCGCGACCGTGGACCTACAGGCGGTGCGCTTCTTCCTGGGCTACGGTCTGGTGTTCATCCTGCAGTCGATCCTCACGATCCTGCTCGCCGGGGTGGCGATGGTGCTGATCAATCCTGAGCTGGGGCTGATCTGCCTGGCGCCGGTGCCGTTCGTGGTGGTGATCTCCCAGCGCTACGGGCATCGTGCGCGACCGGCCATCCAGGAGGTGCAGCAGCGCATCGCCGAGCTGACCGCCGATGCCGAGGAGAACATCTCGGGGGTACGCGTGGTCAAGTCCTTCGCCCGCGAGCCCCGCCAGCTCGACCGCTTCCGCCACAGCGTCTCGCGGGTGTTCGACCAGGCGATGGTCTCCACCCGCCTGGAGGCCCGCTACAACCCGATGATCGGCTTTCTGCCGCAGCTGGGACTCGCGGCCGTGCTGCTGCTGGGGGGCCGCTCGGTGATCCACAGTCATCTGACCTTGGGCCAGTTCAGCTCGTTCTACCTGCTCCTGAACATGCTGATCGCGCCGATGCGCTCGCTGGGCGTGATCCTGGGCCTGGCCCAGCGCGCCACGGCCTCGGGGGCCCGCATCTTCCAGCTGCTCGACCGCGACCCCCGACTGACTGAGATCCCCAGCGCACCGGCGTTGCCGGCCGGCAACGGGCACGTGCAGCTGCGCGGCGTGAGCCTGCGCTACGACGCCAGCATCGACGACTTCGGCGCACGCGAGGACTCCTACCCGGCGGAGGACGGCAGCGCCCCCTCCCCCACGCCCACGGCGCCGTCCACCCGCCCCGCCCGGGAGGTGCTCAGCGAGATCGACCTGGACGTTCCGGCGGGCCTGACGGTCGCGCTGGTGGGCGCCACCGGCTCGGGCAAGACCAGCCTGGTCGCGCTGATCTCACGGCTCTACGACGTGAGCGCCGGGGAGGTGCTGCTGGACGGCGCGGACGTGCGCAGCGTGAGCCTCAGCTCCCTGCGCGGAGCGATCGCGGTGGTCAGCGACGACCCGTTCCTGTTCTCGGCCACGGTCGCGGAGAACATCGCCTACGCCCGCCCGGGCGCACCGCTCGGCGAGATCGAAGCAGCCGCCAGGCGCGCTCAGGCCTACGACTTCATCTCGCGGCTGCCGCAGGGCTTTGACACCACCGTCGGCGAGCGCGGCCTGAGCCTCTCCGGCGGCCAGCGCCAGCGCCTGGCGATCGCCCGGGCGCTGCTGGCAAATCCGAGGGTGCTGATCCTCGACGACGCGACCTCGGCGGTGGACGCCTCCACGGAGCAGAACATCAAGCTCGCGCTGGCCGAGGCGATGCAGGGGCGCACCACCTTCGTGATCGCCCATCGCCTCTCGACGATCGCGCTGGCGGATGAGATCGTGGTGCTCGACCACGGCCGGATCGTGGCGCACGGCAATCACGACGAGCTGCTCGTGGTCTCCGACCTCTATCGGGAAATCGTCGAGAAGGGCCTGCCCGAGCAGGTCTTCCTGACCCGCAAGCCGCGCGAACCGCAGAGCAGCGGCCTGTGAGCCCGGTGGTAGGTCGCGGCCCGGGCGGCCCCCAGTGGGACGGCGCGCGCTCGGATCGCGCCAGCCGTGGACGCAACCTGCGCGGGCTGCTCGCGCTGTTGCGCCCCTACCGTCTGCGCGCGGCGGTGATGGTGGTGGCGTTGCTGGTGGGCACGGCGGCCTCGCTGGCGCCGCCGCTGCTGGCCAAGGAAGCGATCGACAAGGGCATCAACCGCCACGACACGGGCGCGCTCGTGCTGATCGTGGTGGCCTTCCTGGTCTCGGCACTGCTGGTGTGGAGCATGACCTACGCGCAGACCTACCTGGTGGGCCTGGTCGGCCAGCGCGCCCTGGCGGACCTGCGCATCCGCATCTTCACCCACCTGCAGACGCTCCCGATCGGGTTCTACGAGAGTCGCCCCGCGGGCGTGCTGATCTCGCGCATGACCAACGACGTGGAGGCCCTGGACAGCCTCGTGACCGACTCGGTTGTGACCCTGTTCCAGTCCGGGCTGACGCTCGTCGGGACCGTGGTGTTCCTCCTGATCCTGGATCTCAAGCTGGCGCTGATCACGTTCTGCGTGTTTCCCCTGGTGGCGGGCGGGAGCCTGTGGTTCCGGATCGTCTCGGCGGGGGCCTTCCGCCGCACCCGGGAGACGATCGGCTCGATCACGGCTTACCTCCAGGAGAGCCTCTCGGGCATCCGCGTGGTGCGGAGCTTCGGCCAGGAGCCCCAGCACGAGGCGCGCTTCGCCGAGCTGAACGCGGACAACCGCGAGGCCAACATGGTCACGGTGCGCCTCAACGCGGCGTACTTCCCGACCGTGGAAATGTTCTCGGGCCTGGCGGTCGGGGCGATCGTCCTCTACGGCGGCTACCAGGCGATCGACGGGCACATCACGCTGGGCACGATCGTGGCGTTCATGGCGGCGCTGGCAAACCTGTTCGACCCGATCCAGCAGCTCTCCCAGCTGTACGCCAACTACCAGTCCGGGATGGCGGCCCTGGAGAAGATCTTCCAGCTGCTGGACGTGCGCCCCGATCTGGAGGACCGCCCGGACGCCCTCAAGCTGGAGCGAATCCGGGGGGAGGTGCGCTTCGAGGAGGTCTCCTTCGCCTACCAGCCGCGGCGGCGCAGCAAGAAGGCCGCCCGGGACGCCCAGATCAGCGAGAACGACGGCGACGCCAGTGCCCATGTCAACGCCGACCTCCCCACCAACGCCGAGGAGATGCCACCGGTGCTGGCCCTGGACCGGGTGAGCCTGGAGGTGCCCCCGGGACAGACCGTGGCGCTCGTGGGAGCCACGGGCGCGGGCAAGTCCACGATGGCCAAGCTGGTGGCGCGCTTCTACGACCCCACGGCCGGGCGGGTGCTGGTGGACGGGCACGACCTGCGCGGGGTCAGCGGCGCCTCGCTGCGCTCGCAGATGGGGATCGTGCCGCAGGAGGCCTTCCTGTTCGCGGGCACGGTGGGCGAGAACATCGCCTTCGGGCGCCCCGGGGCTGAGGAGCGCCAGATCCACGAGGCCGCGGCGGCGGTCGGGGCCGACACCTTCATCTCCGAGCTGCCCGACGCCTACGACACGCAGGTGGGCGAGCGCGGCGCGCAGCTCTCCGCGGGTCAGCGTCAGCTGATCGCCTTCGCCAGGGCCCTGATCGCCGATCCCCGCATCCTGGTGCTCGACGAGGCCACCTCGAACGTCGACCTGCACACCGAGGGCCGCATCGAGGAAGGCCTACGCCGTCTGCTTGCCGGACGCACCTCGATCGTGATCGCACACCGCCTCTCCACGATCCGCCAGGCGGGCCGGATCGTGGTGCTGGAGCACGGTCGCATCGCCGAGCAGGGCACGCATGATGAGCTGATCGAGAGCCGCGGGCGCTACTACGAGCTGTACCGCGACTGGTCCACGCACGCCGCGGCGTAGCGGACGCGGACGCAACTCCGGGACAGGGACTCGAACCCCAAATTCGTGCTCCAGAGGCACGCGTGTTGCCAATTACACCATCCCGGACCGAGAGCGGAAGGATAGCTACGAGCACCGGGAGACTGCCGTGGGGGCGCGCCTAATGCGATATGCCCTGGGGGGCAAAGAAGGCGGTGATCGCCTCCTCCAGACCCAGGTCCAGCACCAGCAGCACCTCATCGCCACGCTTCGATCACGGTGTCGGCCTTGGGCACGAAGCCGGTCCCGCCGCGGAGCACGGAGATGATCAGGCTGCCCTCGGGCAGCTCGATGTCGGAGACCCGCATGCCGACGACGGGCGCGTCCACGCTGACCTCAAGCTCGATGATCTCAAGGCGCTCCTCTTCGAGGGCGAGCAGGTGCACGAGCCCGTAGCGGGGCACCTCGTGCTCGATCAGGCGCAGAATCAGGTCGGTGGCGGACACGGCGGGCTGAATCCCGAGCAGGCGGAAGTGGTCGTGGTTGCGGGGGTTGTTGACGCGGGCGATGATGCGGTCGCAGAGGTACTTCTCCTTGGCGACCTGGCAGACGAGCATGTTGTCCTCGTCGTCGCCGGTGACCGCGATCACGAGGTCGGCGCGCTGAATCCCGGCGCGCTCGAGCACCCACAGCTCGGTGGCGTCGCCGTACTGGGCGGCGTGCTCGAACTCCTCCTCCATCGAGAGGTAGCGCGAGCGCGAGGACTCGATCACCGTGACCTCGTGGCCCTTGGACGATCAGCTCCCGAGCGAGGTTGCGCCCGACCTTGCCTGCTCCGACGATGATCGCGTACATGCTCGCCTAGGCCGTCTCAACCTGCAGCGCGCTCTCGAACATGTCGATCGCGTGCTGGGTCGGGGAGATCGTGTGCAGCCCCTGCTCGCCGTACCAGCCGGCGCGCGCGGGGTCCATGACGCGCGCCAGGACCTTCGTTTACACCGAAGCGCTTCTGGGCGATCTGGGCGATGATGAGGTTCGTGTTGTCGCCGTCGGTGGAGGCGATGAAGACGTCGGCGCGTTCGATCCCGGCCTGGATCAGGGCGTCGGTCTCCAGGGCGGTGCCGACGGTGAACTGTCCGTGGGCGTCCTCCCAGGTCTTGTGCTGGCCGGCGTCCAGGCGCTCGTGGGAGAGTGGATCCTCGTCGAGCACCGACACCTCATGGCCGGCGGCAAGCGCTGACTTGGCCACGGCCGAGCCCACGCGCCCGGCTCCGACGATCAGGACGAACATGAGCCGCAGGTTAGACGATGGGGGTCCCCTGGCACGGCTTCCCTCATGACCCGGTCGGAGAGACCTCTGCGGCTGACGGGAGCGAGGCCGACGTCTGTGAGTCGGGTCCCGGGGGCGCGGTGACGATCACACGGCAGCCGGCCTTGCTCACGACGTACTTGGTGATCTCTCCCACGAAGTTCTCAAGTGGCCCGCCACGCGCCGCCCAGGCGGGCGCCACCGCGGATGCGCGAGGGCTCCTCGGCGCCCAGCACGATCGCCTCCACACCCCGGCGGCGGGCCTCTTCGACGATCGCGGGCCCCGCGCGACGGGCCCTGACGGTGGCGGTGGCGACGTGCACCCCGGCATACTCCTCGCCCACGATCTTGGCGCGCGCGAGCACCTGACGGGCGTGCTTGACCTGGGCTTCGGGCAGCCGGGCGTCGAGCGGCAGGGAGAGCGGGATCTCGAAGATCCAGACGGCCTCGATCGTGGCGGTGTCGATCGCGGCCTCGTCGGTGGGCTCGCCGGCGACGAGCAGCGCCGCCGTCTGCACGATGTCTTCATCCAGGCCACTGCCGAAGAGGGGCACGAGGATCGACCCGTAGTCCTGCTCACGGACGTTCTCGGAGCGCAGCATCTCGGGCGAGACGGTGACGCGCCGCAGCAGCGAGTTCTCATCGCCGCGGCGGTAGAGCACGTAGAGCGCCAGTCCGCTGGCCATCCAGGCCATCCCGACATAACGGGCGGGCTCGTGCACGACCATCACGGCCAGCCAGCCGAGACCGCAGATGAGCGTGCCCAGTACGGCGGGCAGCGGCAGCTCTCCGCCTCGCACCCGCACGGAGAGCGGGACGCGGTAGGGACGATCGCGGTCTGGCTCGGAGTAGCGCAGACGGCAGACCGAGAGGTGGGCGATCGTGAACGCGAGCATCGCCCCGAAGGCATAGATGCCCACGAGGAAGTCGAGGTCCTCGGGCACCACGAGCGCCGCCGCGATCAGGCCGGCGAGGACGATCAGCACGTAGGGCGTGGAGCGCTGGGGGTGCAGGCGCCCCAGGCCACTGGGGATCTGGCGGTTGGTGGAGAGCGAGTAGGCCAGCCGCGAGAGGCCGAGCATCGCCGAGTTGGCGGCCACCACGAGCGTGATCGGGGCCATCGCGCCCACGAGGTACTTGAGGGTTTCGGCGAGCCAGTGCGGGTGCATCTGCATGACGATCCCAATCACGGGCGCGTTCTCGAAGCGGTCGCCGAGGGCGGTGTGACCGGCGTGCACGGGCAGCGCCGTGACGGCCACCAGGGCGATGCCGACGTAGCCGACCATCACGAGCGCGGTTCCGCTGGCCACGAGGCGGCGCAGTCCCTGGCGCCCGATCTTGACTTCTCCGGCGAGGCCCGAGGCGGACTCCACGCAGGTCAGGGCGATCGTGGTGACGGTGAGGGCGAACACGAGGTCCGACCACCCCGGGGCGCTGCCGAGGTGGATCGGGTCGATCAGCTTGTGGGGGTTGAAGAACAGCACCAGGCCGAGCCCGACGACGACCAGCTGCACCGTGAGGTCGGCGGCCGCGAGCATCCCGATGCGGCGCACGCGCCGGGCGCTGAGACCGCGGATGTTGGCGAGCACCACGAAGGCGATGAACACGAGCGCCAGCCCCAGCGACTCGAAGCGGTGCCCGAGGGGGCTCCAGAAGACGCGTAGGTACTGGGTCGCCGAGTAGGTGGTGACGGCGATCAGGATCGTGTAGTCGAGCAGGATCGCCCAGCCCGCGATGAAGCTGACAAGCTCGTTGAAGGCGTAGCGCGCGAAGACGGTGGAGCCGCCGCGTTCGGGATGCATCGAGGCGCCCTCGACGTAGGTCATGGCGGTCAGCGCGAACAGGCCGGCGGCCGCGAGGAACACCAGTGGGGTCAGCCCGAGGGCGTGCCCGGCGACCACGCCGAGCGAGAAGTAGACGGCGCTGGCGAGCGACCCGTAGACGATCGCGAACAGCACGGGCGAGCCGATGCTCTGGCGTAGGATCACCCGCGAGCGGGCCGAGAGGTCCGCACCGGCGCCCGCGGAGTGAGCGGCCGAGCCCTCGCCCGGGGCGTCCTCCCCTCCTGCTCCCCCACCCTGAGCGCTCACGCGCCGCGCCCCCGTCCGATCTCGACGTAGCCGCGACCCACGCCGGCGGCGACGAACAGCACGCCGAGCAGCATCCGCGGTGAGATCACGCTGCCGTGAACCGCGATGGTCTCCACGATGAGCGCCACCCCGATGACAGCCATCAGCACTGAGAGCACCATGGTGCCGGAGCGGTGGGCCTGTCTGCCGGCGGTCATCTCAAGCTGAGCTTAGACCCTGCACCACGCACGGAGGCCGGGAGGAAGCCTGCCGCCCGGACCGCGGTCTGCGCGGCCGGGCGGGCGGGACCTTCGCTCATCTCAGGTGATCAGCGGGATGATCAGGATGGCGACGATGTTGGCCACCTTGATCATGGGGTTGATGGCCGGTCCGGCGGTGTCCTTGAAGGGATCGCCCACCGTGTCGCCGGTAACCGAGGCCGCGTGGGCGTCGGAGCCCTTGCCGCCGAAGGCGCCGTCCTCGATCAGCTTCTTGGCGTTGTCCCAGGCGCCACCACCGGCGGTCATCATCACGGCGAAGAAGAAGCCGACGACGATCACCCCGATCAGCAGTCCGCCGAGGGCCTGCTGGTCGATCAGGCCGACGATCAGCGTCATCGCGATCGGCAGCAGCGAGGGCAGGATCATCTCGCGCTGGGCGGTGCGCGTCACGATGTCCACGCAGGCGGCGTAGTCGGGCTGTTCGGTGCCCTCCATGATGCCGGGCTTCTCGCGGAACTGGCGACGGACCTCCTCGACGACCGCGCCACCGGCACGACCGACGGCCTCCATCGAGAGCGAGGCGAACAGGCACACCATCAGGCCGCCGAGCAGCAGCCCGATCAGCACGGGCGGCTCGTTGATGCCGAAGGACAGTGAGCCTGGACCAGACGCCGGCTTGCCGGTCTTTTCCGCGAGCAACTGCTGGAAGCCGGCGAACAGCACCACGGCGGCCAGCACGGCCGAGCCGATCGCGTAGCCCTTGGTGACGGCCTTGGTCGTGTTGCCAACCGCATCCAGACGATCGGTCACGGTGCGAACCTCCTCGGGGAGATCGGCCATCTCGGCGATGCCACCGGCGTTGTCGGTGATCGGGCCAAACGCGTCGAGCGCGACGATCAGGCCGGTGAGCGAGAGCATGCCCATCGCGGCGACGCCGATGCCGTAGATCCCGGTGACGCCCCCGCCCGCGAGCTTCCACGAGCCGAGGATGCCGAGCGCGAGCACGATCGCGGGCAGCGCGGTGGCCTGCAGGCCGGAGCCGAAGCCCTGGATGATGTTCGTGGCGTGACCCGTGATCGACGCCTTGGCGGTCTTCTTGACCGGCGAGAAGCGCGTCGAGGTGTAGTAGTCGGTGATCACGAACAGCAGGCCGGTGACCACAATGCCGATGATCGAGCAGAGGTAGAAGTCGCCGACGCTCGGGGTCTGGACGTTCAGACCGGCGTTGCGAAAGCCGTTGACGCCGCCCATCAGCCACTTGGTGATCGGGTAGAACGCCGCCGCCGAGAGCAGGCCGGAGACCGCGAGGCCCTGGTAGAGCGCGCGCTCGACATTGCCGGTGCTCGAACGCACCGCGAACGTGCCGATGATCGAGGCGATGATGGCCACGGCACCGAGCACGAGCGGGTAGAGCGCGACCTGGGTCTGCTCCTGGAAGGTGAGCACGCCCAGCAGCACCACGGCGACCGCGGTCACGGCGTAGGTCTCGAACAGGTCGGCGGCCATGCCGGCGCAGTCGCCCACGTTGTCACCCACGTTGTCCGCGATCGTGGCCGGGTTGCGCGGGTCGTCCTCGGGGATGCCCGCCTCGACCTTGCCAACCAGGTCGGCGCCGACATCGGCGGCCTTGGTGAAGATGCCGCCGCCCAGACGAGCGAACACGGAGATCAGCGAACCGCCGAAGCCGAGGCCGATCAGCGCGTCGACGGCCGTCTTGGGGCTGTCGTTGAAGACCGCGGTGAGCAGCCCGTAGTAGCCGGCGACGCCGAACAGGGCGAGTCCCACGACGAGCATGCCGGTGATCGCGCCACCGCGGAAGGCCACGCTGAGGGCCGGCGCGACACCGCCGCGAGCGGCCTCGGCGACACGCGCGTTGGAACGCACCGAGACGTTCATGCCGATGTAGCCGGCGGCGCCGGAGAGGATTCCGCCGATCGCGAAGCCACCGGCGACGGCGATGTCCTGCACGAAGATCAGCGCGACGAACAGCACTATCCCGACCACACCGATCGTGGTGTACTGACGGTTCAGGTAGGCGCGCGCACCCTGCTGAACGGCCAGCGAGATGCTCTGCATCCGGTCGTTGCCCGGCGAGAGCGCGAGCAGGGCCCGGGTCGTCACCAGGCCGTACACCACGGCAGCTGCCGCGCATACGAGGGCGACGACAACCCCATGGTCCGTCAGAAAGCTACTCAAGTGAATGTCCTCCGCAGTCTGTTTAGCGTGCTGCGCACCAACGTCTGCGCGCACAGGTCTTGCCCAGAGCACACAATTTCGAGCGTCCGGGCGGAAAGCCGTGGCAGTCTATCGTGCAGACCGGAAGTCGGCTCAGCGCCCGGGCACCCACAGCCTGCCGCTCGACACCGCCGGTCCGGCAGTGGGATCGGCCGGGCGCTCGCTCGCTCCCGGTTGCGGCTGCGCGGGATCGGGCCCTGCACCGGTCTGTTCGGGCGCAGGGGCCGCCTGCCCGGCGGTCGGGGCGGGTACCTGCTCGGCGCCCGTCGGGCCCGCCTCAGCCGCGGGGTCCTGTGTGACAGCGCCGGTCTCGCGGGTGTAGGCCATCTGTAGCTGCGAGAGCGCATCGCGCAGCGGACGCAGCTCCTGCGGAGACTTGCGCTCGAGGATCGGCAGCAGGGCGCGCACGCCGTCGATCGCTTCGCGCACCTGCTCCAGGTCGGGCTCGGGCCCGGAGCCGGGGGCGGCGGCCAGACCGAGGCGCATGCCGCCGATGTTCAGCAGCGAC
Source organism: uncultured Solirubrobacterales bacterium (assembly GCA_963813115.1). GTDB lineage: Bacteria > Actinomycetota > Thermoleophilia > Solirubrobacterales > Solirubrobacteraceae > Palsa-744. Next base: position 543,588 of record CAWEXS010000001.1, on the reverse strand, counting down.
ACGGCGGCCTGGAGCATCACGTCGGCGCTGGTGATGCGACTGAGTTCGGCCTCATAGGCCGCGCGTAGCTCCTGCTCTGTGGGTTCTGCGCCTGCTCCTGGTGGTGTGCTCACACCGCCACCTCCTGTGCGTAGGTTTGCCTGGTTTCTGCGACCGTGGCCGCGAAGACGTCCTCACGTGCGGCACCGGCCTCGATCAGCTCGCGCTGACGCTGGGCGCCGTTGCGCTCGGGAAAGCGCGGGTCGATCCGCAGCTCCTCACGCATCGGCGCGGTCCACTGCACGAGCCGCTCGATCGCCTCGCGCGCCGGATACTCCTCGCCGCGGGCGAGGTCCAGCAGCCGCCCGTCCAGGCCGAAGCGCACGGCCCGCCACATGTTCTCCTCGATCAGCCGCGGCTGGTGATCGGCGACGGGCACGCCCTCGTCCACGTCGCGGGCGGCCTGGGCCACGCAGGCCACCATCAGCGCGGCCAGCGCCTCGGACTCGGCGGCGGTGGTCTGGGCGTCGCAGATGCGGACCTCGACCGTGCCGAAGCGGAAATGGGGGCGCACCGACCACCACACCTGGGTGAACTCGACGATCGAGCGGCTCGCGACGAGGAACTCGATGTACTCGCGGTAGGCCGACCAGCTCCCGAAGGCGTCGGGAACGCCACAGCGGGGGAAGCTCTTGGTGAAGCTCTGGGTGCGCGCTGAGTGCAGCCCCGAGTCGCGACCGTCCAGATAGGGAGAGTTGGTCGAGATCGCCAGCAGCAGCGGCAGCACGGGGCGCAGCCGATCGCAGACCTTCACGGCGCGCTCGGCGTCGCGGATGCCCACATGGACGTGCAGGCTAAAGGTGTTGTTGCGCCACGCCACGTACCTGAGGCCTTCCTCGACGCGACGGTAGTGCTCGGTGTCGATGATCGGCTGCTCGCGGTAGTCGGCCCAGGGATGCGTGCCGGTGGCCCCCAGCGCCACACCCTGCGCGCCCGCGAGGGCGAACAGACGCCTGCGACGCTCGCGCTGGCGCTCGAAGGCATCGTGGATGTCGCTGCCGCGACCCGAGACGATCTCGATCTCCGAGGAGATCAGCTCCCCGCAGATGCTCTCACTCAGGATCTCGTCCTGCTGCCCGGCGCGGCTCAGATCCTCATAGCGGGGCACGAGGTTCAGCGTGCCGGGGTCGAGGATCGCGAACTCCTCCTCCAGTCCGACGGTGAAATCGGTGGATTCGGCGAAGGCTTTCGTGGCCAGGTCGAGGTCTAGGCTGGTCATGCTCGCTGGGCTCCGCGTCAGGTCAGGTAGAAGTACAGCGCGTAGAGCAGGTCCACGGCGGGGCTGGAGGTGTGCACGGTGACCTCGGGGGGCACGGCCAGCAACGACTCGGAGTAGTTGAAGATGATCTTCACCCCGGCGGCGACGAGCTGGTCGGCTAGTTCCTGGGCGGCCGCGGTGGGCACGGCGAGCACGCCGACCACGATGTCCTCGTCCTCGACGACCTGGCGCAGCTCGCTGGTGTCTCGCACCACCTGGTTGCCGACGTTGCCGCCAACCTTGGCGGGATCGACGTCGAAGATCGCCACCACGCGAAAGCCGTGGTCGGCGAAGATGTCCGAGGAGGCGATCGCCTTGCCCAGATGCCCGGCGCCCAGCAGCGCGATGTTGTGCTGACCGGCGGTGCGCAAGATTTTGCGGATCTGCGAGACGAGCGACTCGACGTTGTATCCGACCCCGCGCTTGCCGAACTTCCCGAAGCCCGAGAGGTCGCGCCTGATCTGGGTCGAGTTGACGTGGGTGTAGTCGGAGAGTTCCTGCGAGGAGATCGTCTCCTTGCCCATCTTCTTGGCCTGGGTGAGCACCTGTAGGTAGCGCGAGAGGCGTGCCGCGACGCCCAGCGAGAGCCGCTCAGTGGTGGGGACAGCGCCGTCTCGCTGCTCGCCCGCGGGGGCGGTCGTTTCGCGGTAGCTCATCGATCCCTGACTGTAGAGGAAGCTTGCAGGCGCGCTCTCAGCTCCTCGGCATCCACGAAGTATTCGCACAGCTCCTCCCCGTCGAGCAGGATCACGGGTATCCGCTCGAAGTAGGCGCGGTGCAGCGCCTCGTCGGCCGTGATGTCCAGCTCGACGATCTCAAAGCCCAGCTCGCAGCGCAGCTCGCCCAGCTCCTCGAGCGCCCGCACGCACAGATGACAGTCCGGCTTGGAGTACACCGTGACCGTGACCGGACTCTTGCTCACGCGGCCCTTTCGCCGGTGGCGAAGACGTCGAGCGAGAGGTACCGCGGGTAGGACAGCACCGGCGCGTAGCGCGCCGCGCTCGCGATCATCGCGGCGTTGTCGGTGCACAGCACCGGCACGGGGACGTGGACAGTGGCGTCCAGTTCGCCCAGGCGTCGGCGCAACTCGCCGTTGGCCGCCACGCCGCCCCCGACGGCCAGGCGGTCCAGGCCGGTGGCGGTCAGCGCCTGCTCGGCGCGGGCAAGCAGGCTCTCGACGATCGCCGCCTGGTAGGAGGCCGCGAGATCGGCGGCCCGCGCGGCGGCCTCGGCCTCTGAAAGCTCGCGCAGGCGATAGAGCAGCGCGGTCTTCAGTCCGGCGAAGGAGAAGTCGAGACTGCGCGCGAAGGCCTGGCGGCCGACCCCCTGCCCCGGGCGCTTGCGCGAACCGCCGGCCGGGAAGTCATACGCCCGCGCGTCGCCCCCGACGGCCAGACGTTCAAGCGCGGGCCCTCCGGGATAGCCGAGGCCGAGCATGCGGGCGCCCTTGTCGAAGGCCTCACCGGCGGCGTCGTCCAGGGTACGGCCGAGGATCTCAAAGCCCTGGTGCTCGCGCACGTGCGCGAGCAGCGTGTGCCCGCCGCTGGCGATCAGACACACGAACGGCGGCTCGAAGCCGTCGATGTAGTTCGCGGCGACGTGCCCCTGGAGGTGATCGACGGCCACGAAGGGCAGTTCGCGGGCGGCGGCCAGGGCCTTGGCGGTGGACAGCCCGACGAGCAGCGCCCCCACGAGGCCGGGGCCCTGGGTGGCGGCTACGAGGTCAATCTGATCGAGGCCGATACCGGCGTCGGCGAGCGCGCGTTCGATCACGACGTCGATCAGTTCGAGGTGCTGGCGCGAGGCGATCTCGGGCACCACCCCGCCGAAGCGATCGTGGACCTGCTGGGAGGAGATCACGTTGGCGCGCAGCCGCCCGGCCCCATCGAGGACGGCCGCGCAGGTGTCGTCGCAGCTGGTCTCCAGCGCCAGGATCGTCGGGGCGCCGCTCATACAGGCCCCGGGTTGGGCACGTCGTCGAGCGAGCCCGCCAGCGTGGCGGGCGTACGCCACATGATCAGGGCGTCCTCGCCGTTGTCCTGGTAGTAGCGACGCCGCAGCCCGGCCGCGCGAAACCCCTCGCGTTCGTAGAGATGGATGGCGGCGTCATTGGAGCGACGTACCTCCAGCGTGTAGCGGGCGTGCCGATCGTCGACCCGTCGGTAGAGATCGCTCAGCAGCGCCGAGGCGACACCCGCGCGGCGCCGGTCGAGGTCGACCGCGATGTTCATGACATGCCACACGGTCTCATAGCGCGAGCAGATCAGATAGCCGACGAGCTGCTCGCCACGGCAGGCCGCGAGGCAGATGCCGGAGGGTTTGGAGATCTCGAGCACGAACATCGCCAGCGACCACGGCGTGGGAAAGGCGCGACGCTCGATCCCGATCACCTGCGGCAGGTCCGGGTAGGAGAGCCTGCGAATCCGAAGGGCGGCGGGCTCGACGGCTGGATCGATGAAGGGTTCACTCACTTGCGGGCCCCCTCCAACGCGATCTCGGCGTCGGGGCGACGCCGGTAGTCGGGGACGATCTTGGCGAGGGCCACGGGCTGCGCTTCCAGGCCCAGGCGGCAGAGCGCCTCGCCGCCCACGAGGTGCATCGGCGAATCCTCCGCCGCGACCGCGATCCCGCGATCCTCGAGCCGGCTTCGGTAGCGCAGTGCCCCGTCCCCGACGGCGATCCAGGAACGCGCACACTCAGCGGACGCTTCGGCTGCGGACACCACCGTGTGGAGATCCTCGGGCGCGACGGCGCGGGGCACGGTCAGCTCCTGCCCGTGCGCGTAGGCGGCAACGAAGGCCTCGCCGCGGCGCGCGTCGATCACGCCCAGCACGCCCGTGGGGATGGTTGCGCGGTCATGCCCCGCTGCGCCCCCGCTCCCGGCGGCGACACAGGTCCCTGCCTGCCCCGTGCTCGCGGCCGCGACATCGGTCTCGGCGCCGACGGCGAGCGCCCGCAGCGTCGAGACCCCGACCACCTCTATGCCGAGCGACCGTGCCAGCCCGTGGGCGGTGGCGGCGCCGATGCGCAGACCGGTGAAGGTGCCGGGCCCTAGCCCGACGGCGATCCGCTCGACGGCGCTCCAGGGCAGCGCGGCGCGCTCCAGCAACTCGGCGGCGAGCGCCAACAGCTGGGCGCTGTGTCCGGGGCGCGCGCCCGCGGGCGGGTCATCGCGCGCCGACAGGGTGCTCCCGTCCTCGAGGCGCAAGCCCACGGCGGTGGCGGAAGTGGCGGTGTCGAAGCCAAGCACGATCATCGCGATGGTCGACCCTCCAGGCAGCGGGCGCCGGAGACCTCGATGCGGCGACGATCGCCACCGGCGTGGGCGAGCCGCACGCGGATGCGGGCCTCAGCCAGCTCGCCCGACGCGGCCTCGGGCCACTCCACGAAGGCGATCCGCCCGGGACCGATGTAGTCGGCGAGCAGGGCGGGATCCTCGTCCTCCAGACCGGCGAGCCGGTAGAGATCGAGGTGGGAGACCGTGACGTGGGCCGCCCGATAGCGGTGTCCGATGCTGAAGGTGGGACTGGTCACGGGGTCCACCACGCCCAGGGCGCGCGCGGCGCCGCGAACCAGCGTGGTCTTGCCCGACCCCAGCTCGCCTGCGATCAAGACCACCTCGCCGTCGCCCAGCTCGGCGGCCAGCTCGGCACCCAGTGCCTCGGTCTCCGTCGGGTCCGAGGTCTCGACGACGAACACTCCTGAAACTCTAGCCGCGGCGACGCCCCGAGCCCTCGCGGACGCCACTCAGAAGAGGCCGAGCTGGTCCGGCTCGGCACCCGCGCCGGACGCGCTGGACCCGGCCGCTGCGCCGGGACCCTCCAGACCGGCCCCCGCCAGCGCGCCGGGCTCGGGCTCGGGGGCCTGTTCTTCACCCTCGCCGGCCACGGGCTGCTCGGGCTCGGGCTGGGCGAGCAACTCGGGCAGCCGCGCGAAGTCCTCGCGCAGGGTCTCCAGCATGCGCGGCGTGTAGAGGGCGGCCGCGGGGTGATAGATCGGGTAGAGGCGGACCGCGCGCCGTCCGAGCAGGAGTACCTCGGGTTGACCGTGCAGGCGCGTGATGCCGGTGGGGTCGCCGCGCAGGAGCTTGGTGGAGAAGTTCCCGAGCGTGCAGATCACGCGGGGCTGGATCAGCTCTACCTGCCGGTACAGGTACTCGCGGCAGTTCTCGATCTCGACGGGCAGCGGGTCGCGGTTGCCCGGCGGACGGCACTTCAGGACGTTGGCGATGAAGACGTCGGCGCGGGCCATGCCGATCTCTACGAGCAGCTTCTCCAGCAGCTTGCCGGCGCGGCCCACGAAGGGCACGCCCTGCTCGTCCTCGCTGGCGCCGGGGGCCTCGCCCACGAACATGAGGTCAGCGTCGGCGTTGCCGGCGCCGAAGACGACCGTCTTGCGGGTGGCGGCCAGCTCTGGGCAGCGAACGCAGCCACGCGCCGTTTCGAAGACCTCCTTGAGGCGCTCGCGTCGCTCCACCGCTGAGGCCTGGCTTTCCCCTGGGGACACGATCACTGATGGTAAGGCTTCCTCAAGATGTCGAGAGGCGCGGCCACTCAGATGTCGACTGTCTAGGTTCTTCATGATGTCGAGAGCCGCGGCCACCCCTCGCTCGGCCCCGCTCAGTCGCCTATGTGACAATAAGCACACAGCCCTCGCTGCCCTTGCGGAGACTGCAAACGGCGTTATCATCTTGGTTGGCTGGCACCGAGATGTTTCGGGCCGGACCGTTCATTGATTGCTTTGCATTACCCGTCGCGCCGGTATCCCCAAGGGAACTGGACCGAAACTTGTGATTCACGTCACTCACCCCCGTCAGATCGCGATCGTCGGCGCCGGCCATCTCGGCAGCGCGCTGGCGCAGCGTCTGACCGGCACCGGTCATCGCGTGGTCGGTCCCTTGACGCGCAACTACGAGGCGGGGGATCTGAGCGGCGCGGAGCTGGTCCTGCTGTGCGTGCCGGACCGGGAGATCCCCGTGGCCGCCGGGGTCCTATCCGAGCGGCTCCGTTCCACGCGGATCGCAGCCGGCGATCGGACTGGGGATCACGCTGAAGATCGGGCTGGAGATCGATGTCCGCTCGTGGGTCACTGCTCGGGCGCGGGCACGCTTGAGCTGTTGGACCCCCTCCCCCGCGCGGCGCGCTTCTCGCTGCACCCCCTGATGACGTTCTCGGGGACCGGCGAGCCGCGGTGGGACGGGGCGGCCGCCGCGGTCGCGGCCTTCAGCCCGCAGGCCCTGGACACCGCTATGGAGCTGGCCCGCACACTCGGCCTCGTCGCCATGAGCATCGACGAGCGCGACCGCGCTGCGTATCATGCCGCGGCCTCGATGGCCAGCAACTATCTGATCGCCCTGGAGCTTTGCGCGGAGCGCCTGGCGGGGAGCGCCGGAGTAGGCCGCGAGGCGCTGCTGCCGTTGGTGCGGGCGACGGTCGAGAACTGGGGTGCGGCGGGCGCGGATGCGCTCACGGGTCCGATCGCACGCGGGGACGACGCGACGGTGGAGCGCCAGCGCGAGGCGGTGGCCGAGCGGGCACCGGGGCTGCTGGAGTTGTTCGATGTCCTGGGAGACGCCACGCGCGAGCTGGCGACTGCGCCGGTGGCGGCATGAGGACGATCCGCACAGTGGGCGAGCTGCGAGCGGCGCTCGGTCCGGCGCGGCGCACGGGCGGCTCGATCGGGCTGGTCCCGACGATGGGCGCACTGCACGAGGGTCACCTCTCACTGATCCGACGGGCGCGCGAGCAGTGTGGGCAGGTGGTGGTCTCGCTGTTCGTGAATCCGGCCCAGTTCAACGAGGGCTCGGACCTGGAGCGCTATCCGCGCCAGGAGCAGCAGGATGCGGGGATGGCAGCCGAAGCGGGCGCCGACCTCCTGTTCGCGCCAACGCTGGATGAGGTCTATCCCTCGGGCTTTGCGACCTCTGTGGAGGTTTTCGGGGTCAGCGCGCCGCTTGAGGGCGAGGCCCGCGGGCCGGAGCATTTTCGCGGCGTCACGACGGTGGTGGCCAAGCTCCTGAACATGGCGATGCCGGATGTGATGTACCTCGGCCAGAAGGACGCCCAGCAGGTGGTCGTGATCCGGCGGATGGTGCGCGACCTGAACATGCCGGTCCGGATCGAGGTCTGCCCGACGGTGCGCGAGCCCGACGGCCTGGCGATGTCGAGCCGCAACGCGCGTCTGGACCCAGAGGAGCGCGCGCGAGCGCTCTCGCTCTCGGCGGCGTTGCGAGCCGCGAGCGGACTGGCGGGCACGGGCGAGCACGACGCCGAGGCTCTGCTCGAGGAGGCACGCCGCGCACTGGGCATATTCGGCGTAACCCCCGAGTACCTGGCGCTCGTCGACGCCGAGACGCTACAGCCGCTCCAGCACCTGGATCGGCCGGGCCTGCTGGCGCTGGCTGCGCAGGTGGGCGCGACGCGCCTGATCGACAACGTGATCTTGCACCCCATCGCGACGAGCACCCTCCACCCCAACCCAGGAAAGGCAACCCCCAGATGCAGCGTGTGATGCTGAAGTCGAAGATCCACCGGGCCACGGTCACCGATTGCGACCTGCACTACGTGGGCTCGATCACGGTCGACCCGGAACTGCTTGAGGCCGCGGACATCCTGGAGCACGAGCAGGTGCACGTGGTGGACGTCGACAACGGCGCCCGCTTTGAGACATACACGATCGCCGGTGAGCGGGGATCGGGCGAGATCAAGGTCAACGGTGCGGCGGCGCGCCTGGTGCACCGCGGCGACACCGTGATCGTCATCTCCTACGGCCAGTACGACCGGGTGGAGATGGAGCACTACGAGCCCCGCGTGGTCCACGTGGAGGCACAGTCCAACCGAATCATCACCGTCGACGACGCAGTGGCGACCCTGCTGTCTTAGCGAGCGCCAACTCCCCCGTCAGAGAGGAATCACCAGCCATGTCCAGCCATCCAGATGTGAAGATCCCGTCAGACCCGGGGCGCCTGCCCATGACCCTGCCGCTGCTGGCCGAGAAGAAGCGCCTGGGCGAGCCGCTGGTGATGGTGACGGCGTATGACTACCCGAGTGCGCGCGCGGCCGAGGCGGCCGGTGTCGACCTGGTGCTGGTGGGCGACTCTGCCGCCACAACGATCCTGGGCTACAACTCGACCACGCCGGTGGAGCTGGACGACATGCTGGTGCTCGCGCGGGCCGCCCGGCGTGGACTGCGAACCCCTTTGTTGATCGGCGACCTGCCCTTCGGCTCCTATGAGATCTCAGATCAGCAGGCGGTCGCAAGCGCCCTGCGCCTGGTCAAGGAGGCCGGCTGCGATGCGGTCAAGCTGGAGGGTGGCGGCGAGGCTTCGGCGAGCCGGGCGCGCGCGATCGTGGGCGCCGGCATCCCGGTGATGGGACACGTGGGCCTGACACCGCAGACCTCGACGGCGCTCGGGGGTTGGAAGGCCCAGGGTCGTACGGCAGCGGCGGCGCGGCGCATCGCCTCCGAGGCGCTCGCCCTACAGGCGGTGGGCTGTTTCGCGATTGTCTTCGAGGCGATCCCGAGCGCGGTCACCGAGGAGCTGATGGGCGCCATGGAGATCCCCGTGATCGGGATCGGCGCGGGCCCGGCGACCGATGGTCAGGTGCTGGTGTTCCACGATCTGCTGGGCATCCGCGACGGCCTGGGCCCACGCTTCGTCAAGCGCTACGCCAACCTCCAGGAGGAGATGAACGCGGGCGTGGCAGCCTACGCGCAGGATGTGCGCTCACACCGCTATCCGGGGCCTGAGCACACCTACTCGATCGACCCCGCGGAGCTGGCGGAGCTGCGGATGCCCCAGGCTTGAGCGACTCCGCGGCCCCTGAGCGACATCGGGGGGCAGCGCCCCCGCTGGGCGCCGTTCACATATCCTTCACATGTGGCCGGTCTCGCCAGGATCCTGAGGGGAACAGATCAGGAGCTGTTCGATCTCTTCGAGCTTTCCGGGCAGAACAATGTTCGTGCGGCCGAGCTGCTGGAGCGACTGCTGGCGAACTATCCCGACTCCAAGGAGCTGGCGGGAGAGATCGGCGACTGCGAGCAGGAGGGCGACCGGATCGTCCACAGCGTGATCGGCCGCCTGAACCAGACTTTCGTGACGCCGATCGACCGCGAGGACATCCTTGAGCTGACCTCGGCGCTGGACGACATCGTGGACTTCATTGAGGAGGTCGCCGACTATCTGGGGGTCTACAAGATCGAGGCGCCGATGGAGCAGGCCCAGCGGATGGCCCAGATCTTGGCGGCCGCGACGCGGCAGATCGCCCAGGCGATCCCGCTGATGCGCGACTTCCGCGACATCAGCGCCCAGACGGTGGAGACCCACCGGCTGGAGAACGAAGGCGACCGCGTGGTGCGCGAGGCGGTGGGCGCGCTCTTCGAGGGTGGGACCGACCCGATGGTGGTGATCCGCTGGAAGGACATCTTCGAGCGCCTGGAGAACGCGATCGACGCCACCGAGAAGGCGGCGTACATCCTCGAGGGCATCGTCATCAAGAACGCCTAGATGGTTGATCTGAGCGCTTGCCGCACGGCCGCCGATGCAGGCTGACCTGATCCTGGTAATCGTGATCGCGACGGCGATCGCGTTCGACTTCACCAACGGCTTTCACGACACGGCGAACGTGGTGGCGACCGCGATCTCCACACGCGCGGTGGCGCCCAGGGTGGCGGTCGCGGTGGCGTCGCTGTTGAACTTCGTGGGGGCCCTGATCTCTTTGAAGGTCGCGGCGACGGTCGGCAAGGGCTTCGTGGAAACCGCCCAGATCGACACGACGATCGTGTTCGCGGGGCTGATCGGGGCGATCGCGTGGAACCTGGCGACCTGGTATTTCGGGCTGCCGTCCAGCTCTTCTCATGCCCTGATCGGCGGGCTGGTCGGCGCGATGCTCGTCGCCCACGGTCCCGACGCGATCAACGGCGACGGCCTGCTGGGCAAGCTGATCGTCCCGGCGATCCTGGCCCCGATCCTGGCGTTCGTGGCCGCGGCGGCGGCGATCACGATCTCCTACCGGATCGTGGGGCGTCTACGACCGGGCCCGGTGAACCGCTCCTTCCGGCTGGGCCAGCTCGCCTCGGGGAGCCTCTTGTCGCTTTCGCACGGCACGAACGACGCCCAGAAGACGATGGGGATCATGACGCTCGCGCTGATCGCTCACGGGAGCCTCTCGGCGAAGGGCTTTCACGTCCCAGCGTGGGTGGTGCTCTCGGCGGCGGGCGCAATCGCGCTTGGCACCTTCAGCGGTGGCTGGCGCATCATCAGGACGATGGGCTCGCGGATCATCAAGATGGACTCCGCCCAGGGCTTCGCCGCCCAGGGCGCGGGCGCGGCGGTGATCCTGGCGGCCTCGGCGGCTGGCTATCCGCTGTCCACCACCCACGTGATCTCGGGCGGCATCATGGGCGCGGGCGCCGCCAAACGCCTCTCGGCGGTGCGCTGGGGCGTTGCATCGAACATCGTGATCGCCTGGGTGCTGACGCTGCCGGCGGCGGCCAGCATCGGCGCACTGGCCTACGGGATCTCGCGGATCTTCGGCAAGGGTGCGCTCGGGCCCCTGCTGATCTCGGTGTCACTGCTGGCGCTGCTGGCGGCGATCTTCGCGCGGCGCGCGCGGACCCCCGGAGCGGGTTCGCTGGACACGCTGAGCACGGGCCCGGTGGCCTCGTGAAGGCCGGTCTCGTAATCGCGGGCGCAGTGGACGTGGGCAAGCTCACGAACGTGGTGGCGGCGGCGCTGCTGGCGGGAGTGGGCGTGACGGTGTTGTTCTCCCTGGCCATCCTGGGCCTGACCCGCGTATCGGACACGCGCGCGGCCGGCAACGGTCCGGCGCTGATGGCCTACGCGTGCCTGGGGGTACTGAGCCTCGCGGGCTGCGTGGCCGCGGTGGTCTACGGGTTGGTGCTGCTGACTTCCTGAATGCCGGGGTACTCGATCTTCCTGATGACCCGCGCCGGGGCTCCCACGGCGACGGAGAAGGGCTCGATGTCGCCGGTCACGACGCTGCCGGCGCCGATCACGCAGCGCTCGCCGATGCTGACGCCGCTCATCACGGCGACGTTGGTCCCGAGCCACACGTTGTCGCCGAGGCGCGTGGGTCCTTTGGAGGTGAAGCCCTGCCATGTGACGGGCTTCACCGGATCGTCGTAGCGGTGGCTTGAGTCGGTGATGAAGCAGCCGTTGGCGATCATGCAGTGCTCGCCGATCTCGACGAGGCGCTCGGAGGCGATCATCACGCCCATGTTCAGGAATGACCCCGCGCCGATGCGTACGCGGGCCTCACCGGGTGCGGTGATCCAGACACCAGGCTCAAGCAGCGTGCCGGCCCCGATCTCCAGACGTCCCTCGCGCAGGGCCTCGAGCACGTTCCCGTGGACGGGCCAGCGCAGAAAGGCTTCACGGCGCATGAACTCCCAGTGGATCGCGGCCCGGTTCCAGGGCAGCGTGTTGCGCTCATACCAACGCCACTTCTGAACCCAGAGGCGCGCCTGGCCGGCGAGATCGCTCAAGCCGTGGCCTTCGCCAGCGGCTTGCGCGGGGTAGCGCGCGGCTTCTTGGCGGGAACGGCCTTGCCGGCACTTCCGCCGGGGGTCGCGGCAAAAATCTCGGCGAGGAACTGGCCGGTATGCGAGGCGGGCTCGGCGGCCACGTCCTCGGGGGTTCCAGAGGCGATCACCATGCCGCCCTCCTCCCCACCCTCGGGCCCCATGTCGATCAGCCGGTCGGCGCACTTGATGACGTCGAGGTTGTGCTCGATCACGACCACGCTGTTACCGGCGTCGACGAGCCGCTGGAGCACCTCAAGCAGACGTTGTACGTCGGCGAAGTGCAGCCCGGTGGTGGGCTCGTCGAGGATGTAGAGGGTGTGCCCGGTGGCGATCTTGGACAGCTCGGTGGCAAGCTTGACGCGCTGGGCCTCCCCCCCGGAGAGCGTGGTGGCGGGCTGGCCGAGGCGCACATAGCCGAGCCCGACGGCGTGCAGGGTCTCCAGGCGCCGCCGCACCTTGGGGATGTGCTCGAAGAACACCAGGGCCTCCTCGACGGGCATGTCGAGCACGTCGGCGATGCTCTTGCCCTTGAAGCGGATCTCCAGGGTCTCGCGGTTGTAGCGCTTGCCGTGGCACTGCTCGCAGGGCACGTAGACGTCGGGCAGGAAGTGCATCTCGATCTTGATCTGCCCGTCGCCGCGGCAGACCTCGCAGCGCCCGCCCTTGACGTTGAAGCTGAAGCGCCCGGGCTTGTAGCCGCGCGCGCGGGCCTCCTGGGTCTTTGAAAAGAGGTCGCGGATCACGTCGAAGAGCCCCGTGTAGGTGGCGGGGTTCGAGCGCGGCGTGCGCCCGATCGGCGACTGGTCGACGGCGATGATCTTGTCGAGCTGCTCCAGCCCGTGGATCGCGCGGTGGGCTCCGGGGCGCTGGCGGGCGCGGTGCAGACGGTTGGCGACGGCCTTGAGCAGCACCTCGTTGACGAGCGTCGACTTGCCCGAGCCGCTGACGCCGGTGACGCAGGTGAGCGCACCGAGCGGCACGTGCACGTCGATGGCCCGCAGGTTGTGCTGGGTGGCCCCCGAGATCTCCACATAGCCGGTGGGTGTGCGTCGCTTCGTGGGCACCTCCACGGTGCGGGTGCCGGCGAGGAACTGCCCGGTGAGCGAGTCCTTGACGCGCTGGACCTGCTTGGCGGTGCCCTGCGCGACGATTCGCCCGCCGTGCTCGCCCGCGCCGGGCCCGAGGTCAACGAGGTGGTCGGCGGCGCGCATGGTCTGCTCGTCGTGCTCGACCACGATTACGGTGTTGCCGAGATCGCGCAGGCGTTCCAGGGTGCCGATCAGCTTGGAGTTGTCGCGCTGGTGTAGGCCGATCGAGGGCTCGTCGAGGATGTAGAGCACGCCGACCAGTGAGGACCCGATCTGGGTCGCCAGGCGGATGCGCTGTGCCTCCCCGCCGGAGAGCGTAGCGGCGGCGCGGTCCATCGAGAGGTAGCCGATGCCGACGTTCTCCAGGAACTGTAGGCGCTCGGAGATCTCGCGCAGGATCAGGCGGGCGACATGCCGGTCGGTCTCGGAAAGCTCGACGGTCTCCAACCACTCAAGCGCACGGCGCGCGGAGAGACCGCAGAAGTCCTCGATGCGGGTGCCGCCGACGAGCACGGCGCGTGACTCTGCCCGCAGACGCGCGCCGCCGCAGACGGGGCAGGCGCGCAGCGACATGAACTCCTCGATCTTCTCCCGGGTCCACTCGGAGTCGGTCTCGCGGTAGCGCCGTTCGAGGTTGGCCACGACGCCCTCGAAGCGAGTGCCGTAGGAGCGGGTGCGCCCGTAGCGGTTTCGGTAGGTGATCTGGAGGGGCTCGCCGTTGGTGCCGTGCAGGAAGAGGTCGCGCTGCTCGTCGGGAAGCTCCTCCCAGGGAGCGGTGAGATCCACTCCGTAGCGCTTGGCGATGGCTTCGGTGACCTGCTCGTAGTAGTTGGACGCGCTGTTGGTCCACGGGGCGATTGCGCCCTCGGAGATCGAGAGCGAGAGATCGGGCACGACCAGCTCGGGGTCGATCTCCATCTGCGAGCCCAGCCCGGTGCAGCGCTCGCAGGCCCCGTGGGGGGAGTTGAACGAGAAGATCCGGGGCTCCAGCTCGACGAGCGAGGGCCCGTGCTCGGGACAGGCGAACTTCTCGGAGAACGTGAAGAGGGTGCCCGCCGTCGGCGTCTGCCCGGGCACGATCTGCGCGGCAGCGGCCCGCACACCCAGGGCGCCGGAGGAGTGCGCGCGCTCCGGGGTCGCAGCGGACCCGTCGCCGTCGGCGCCCGCTTTCCCGGACTCCCCACCGCGGCCGACGATCTCGATCTCGACGAGCCCGTCAGCCAGGGCAACCGCGGTCTCGATCGAGTCGGCCAGGCGCTTGCGCAGGTCGTGGCGCATCGCGAGACGGTCCACGACGACCGCGATGTCGTGTTTGTAGCGCTTGTCGAGCACGATCGACTCTTCGAGCATGCGCACGTTGCCGTCGATCTTCACGCGCGCGAAGCCCTCGGCGCGGAACTCGTCGAGCAGCTTGCCGTACTCGCCTTTGCGCCCCCGCACAGCCGGGGCGAGCACCATGAAGCGGGTGCCTTCGGGCAGCTCCATCACCTGGTCGATGATCTGCTCGGCCGACTGACCCACGATCGGCAGCCCGCAGATCGGACAGTGCGGCTTGCCGACGCGCGACCAGAGCAGCCGGAGGTAGTCGTAGATCTCGGTGACCGTGCCCACCGTCGAGCGCGGGTTGCGCGAGGTGGTCTTCTGGTCGATCGAGATCGCGGGCGAGAGCCCCTCGATCGAGTCGACGTCAGGCTTGTCCATCTGCCCGAGGAACTGCCGGGCGTAGGCCGAGAGCGACTCCACATAGCGCCGCTGCCCCTCGGCGTAGATGGTGTCGAAGGCCAGCGAGGACTTGCCCGAGCCGGAGAGCCCCGTGATCACCACAAGCGCATCGCGGGGCAGCGAAAGCGAGATGTCCTTCAGGTTGTGCTCACGCGCCCCCGAAACGACGATCTGATTACCAACCGGCATGTACCGATCATAATAGGAGAGCGAACGGATGTTCGTGTCGCAGTCCCGTGTTGAAGTCCAGCTATTCTGCGTCGCCGATGTCCACAACATGAGACGGTCGATCTCTGCAAGCTCCGCTGGAAGCTGGAGGCGACCTTAAAAACAGAAGGAACCGCGCCTCCCGCCCTGATCAAGTAGGCGGCGCGGTTCCGGGTCCAGCACTTTGCTTCAAGCTCGAAAGAAAGTCTTCGAGCATCGAATATATCGAAAGTACTTTCGAGTGTGTCAAAGACTCATTCGATTGACTGATCCTGCTTTGTAAGTCCGCCCGGCAGCATCTCCGCAGGCGACTTCCAGTCCATTTAGCCAGCCTGGCGAGCGTGCGTCGCGCTTGCCAGGCTCGATCCTTGTCAACGCAGACAAGCGTCTGTCGATCTATGCGTCATTTTCTGGCAAATATACGGCAAAAGGTGACGTTGTGGGCTAGGACGATGGGACCTAGCGTGAAGTCGCATATGGCTAAGGCAAAGGAGCGGATGGCAGCACGACTCCAGCGAGCACGAATAGAGAATGGCCGAGGCGGAAAACCACTCACCCAGGACGAGGCGGCCGAGCGCGTCGGAGCGGAAACGCGGCAGTGGCAACGATGGGAAGCCGCCGAAAACATGCCTCATGAGGACGCCCTAGAACGCATCGGGGCCGAGTTCGGCTTTGACATAAGTGAGTTCTTCCTTCCAGAGGCCCACACGAAAAACCAGCTGGACCGCATTGAGAGCACCGTTGACGACGTGAAAGACACGCTCAAGGATCTGCTCAGTCGCCTCTCCGGGGATGGGAAGGACCCAGACCTGGTGACCCTCCAAGGAGATCTCGAGCAGCGATCCCTCCAATCCGAGCAAAGCACCGCTGAGTCCGCACCAGCAGCGCGCGATCAGCATTCGTCAAGCCCTCCGTCAGACAAGCCCTAGCCAGGCCCTCCACCACCTCACGGGAGGCCTCGCGCATCGCGAGTTCGCCCGCATCGACTGCCGCCAATCCACCTTCGTGTACACGCATAAGGGGATGCTGCATCTCAAATCCTCCTACTACGGTCGCACTATCCCCTCCTCCCCCGAGAGCCAGGCTCGGGCGACCTTCCGAACCGAGAGCTTGAGGGTAGACCGGCCGATGGACGGAAAACGAACATATGTTCGCTATCACCTGGGCGCAGCGCTATCCATTGACGCCGGGGCGGGCGATACAAGAGTTGCGTCCCAAGCGAGACCTACGGTCTCTCGATGGATCGAGAAAAACTGCTTGCGCGCCTGGTGCATGGAGCGCTGACCAATGTCGGGTTCAGCGACATGCAGAAGCTCATCGAAGGTTTCGGCTTCGAACTGCGCCGGGTCAGCGGGAGCCACCATCTCTTTGCTCACCCCGCAGTTCCGGAGCTGATCAACTTTCAAGCCGTGCGCGGCCAGGCCAAGCCCTACCAGATCCGCCAGTTTCTGAGGCTGGTCGAGCGCTACGATCTAAAGCTGGAGAACTAGCGATGAGCGATTATCACATCAACGTCTTCTACAGCGACGAGGACTCAAGCTATATCGCCGACATCCCGGATCTGGAGGCCTGTTCGGCGTTCGGCTCTAGCCCCGAACAGGCTCTGGCTGAAGTCGAGCGCGCCAAGGAAGCATGGCTCGCCGCAGCACGAGAAGCGAACAAGCCGATTCCCGAGCCAAAGTACCGTCCGGCGATCTACATGCGGTAGAGGGGTTCCGGCTGCTGTACTGCGGCTGGCATCCAGGCCCCATCCTTGCAGCCTTCCGCCAATGCGCCTGAAGGGAATCGAACCCTCGACCTGCGGTTTGAAAGACCGCCGCTCTTTGGCACCCTCGCGGTTGCCGTTGACCACTGAGCTACAGGCGCACGTACCAGGGTGGTCCACCCGTTAGCGACTCGTGTCCCCCACCCGATCTTCTCGAGCTGGAGCGACAGCAGGCCTCTTCCGGGCTCTTTTATTGCCGCCCTAGACCCGCTCAGCATATAGCGCGACGGGCAATGCTGCCACGCGCTGTTTCCGTTCGAGAGGCCTAGCCCTCGATGGCCGCGTACACCTCGTCCAGCAGCTTTGTGCGGTCGGTCAATTCGAAGTTCTCGGCGAGGTAGCGGTCGGTCTGGACCCTAGACTCGCCGTTGAGCGCCATGTTGAGCGCGATCAGACGCGCCCCGTCGAGATCGCCGCCGCCCGCCCCGGGAAGGGGGGCCTGGGGCTCGCTCGGAGCCCGTGCCGCAACAGGCGCGAAGGTCTGGACAGGAGCGGGGGGCGGACTCGCGCGCGGCTCGAATGCGGGCGGCACGCTGGGTGCAGGCGCGGGCGGCTCGTGCTGCACGGGAGGAGCCCCGGACCAGGCTGCACCCGGCCCGTTCTCGGCTCTGGCGGCAGTCGTGGCCTGGCCCGAGGCGGCGTCGTAGAGCGCGCCCATGTTGGTCTCGACGGAGGCCAGATCGGAGGCCAGGCGACCGGCACCGGAGCGCAGGCTCTGCACGAGCCCGCCGACCTCCTCGTCCATCGACTCGACCTGCTGGAGCAGTACGGCGGTTGCCTGGGAGACGGCCTCGACGTGAGCGCGGGCGCGGGCCACGGCCTCGGCGCGGGTCTGCTCGGCATCGCGAGCGGCTTCGTCACGAACCTGCTGGGCGTTCTCGGCCGCACGGCGCTCGATCTCGGCCGCGGTGGTCTCGGCGGCCTCGAGGATGCTCTGAACCTGGGTTCCGGCGGCGGACCCGAGCGACTCGCCACCGCGACCGGCGGCGGCGCGCTGAAGCTCGTCGACATCTCTGGCGAGGGCCCTGAGATGCGCATCCACGGCGGACGGGTCGTAGCCGCGGCGGCCGATCGGAAAGTCTCGTTTTTCGATGTTCTGGCGGTCCAGCTCCACTGTGGCGAAGCCTAGCGAACGGCTAGGCGTATCCATGCGCTTGGAGCATTTGCGCTCCCCGTGGGCTCACGCGGGCCCGCCCGCGGGCGCCTCGCTGCCGTGCACCTCGCGTAACTCCCGGCGCAGCTCGCGGATCTCATCGCGTAGCCGCGCGGCCTGCTCGAAGCGCAGGGCCTCGGATGCTTCGGCCATCTCCTCCTCCAGCTCGATCACGAGCCGCTCAAGCTCGTGCGGGGGCAGCTCCTTGCTGCGCTTGCGCGCCGCCGCGGCGCCGCGCCCCCGGCCGCGGGGCACCTTGGACTCGCCCTGGAGGAACTCGGCGATGTCGGAGATGCCCTTGACGATCGTGGCGGCGGTGATCCCGTGCTCCTCGTTGTAGGCCAGCTGGATCGCGCGGCGGCGGTCGGTCTCGCCGAGCGCCGCCTTCATGGCCCGGGTCTCGCGGTCGGCGTACATCAGCACGGTGCCCTCGATGTTGCGGGCGGCGCGACCGATGGTCTGGATCAGCGAGGTCTCCCCGCGCAGGAAACCCTCCTTGTCGGCGTCCAGGATCGCGACGAGCGAGACCTCGGGCAGGTCCAGCCCCTCGCGCAGGAGGTTGACGCCGACGAGCACGTCGTACTCCCCGAGGCGCAGGTCGCGGATGATCTGGATGCGCTCCAGGGTGTCGATCTCGGAGTGCAGGTAGCGGGTCTTGAAGCCCATCTCCAGCAGGTACTGGGAGAGATCCTCGCTCATCTTCTTGGTGATGGTGGTCACGAGCACCCGCTCGTTGCGGTCCACGCGCCCGCGGATCTCGTTCATGAGGTCGTCGATCTGGTTACGGGTGGCGCGCACCTCGACCACGGGGTCGACGATGCCGGTGGGCCGCACGATCTGCTCCAGCACCCGCCCGGAGCGGGTGCGCTCGTACTCGCCGGGGGTGGCCGAGACGAACATCAGCTGCGGCGTGATCGACAGGAACTCCTCGAAGGTCTGTGGGCGGTTGTCCATCGCGCTGGGCAGCCGGAAGCCATAGTTGACGAGGGTCTGCTTGCGCGAGCGGTCGCCCTCGAACATGCCTCCGATCTGGGGGACGGTCTGGTGGGACTCGTCGATGAAGCACACGAAGTCCTTGGGGAAGTAGTCGATCAGGCAGTAGGGCCGCTCGCCCGGCTTACGGCCGTCGAGGATGCGCGAGTAGTTCTCGATGCCCGAGGTGAACCCCATCTCGCGCAGCATCTCCATGTCGTACTGGGTGCGCTGGCGCAGGCGGTGGGACTCGAGCAGCTTGCCCTCGGCCTCCAGCTCGGTGCAGCGCTCGTTCAGCTCGCGCCCGATCTCGGCGACCGCCGCGTCGATCGTGCCCTCCTTGACGTTGTAGTGCGTGGCCGGCCAGATCGCGACGTGCTCCAGGTCGTCCTCGATCAGCTCCCCCGTGAGCGGGTCGAAGTGCTGAAGTCGCTCCACCTCATCCCCGAACAGGGTCGCCCGGAAGGCGGTCTCGGCGTAGGCCGGGAACACCTCAAGCGTCTCCCCCCGCACCCTGAAAGTGCCCCGCCCCAGCGCGGTGTCGTTGCGGGTGTACTGGATCGAGACGAGCTTGCGCAGCAGCTTGTCGCGGTCGATCTCTTCGCCGCGGCGCAGGATCTGCATGTTCATCTCATACGTCTCGGGCGATCCCAGGCCGTAGATGCAGGACACCGAGGCCACCACGATCACGTCGCGCCGCGCGAACACGGCGGCGGTGGCGGCGTGGCGTAGCCGGTCGACCTCCTGGTTGATCGCGGAGTCCTTCTCGATGTAGAGGTCGCGGCTGGGCACGTAGGCCTCGGGCTGGTAGTAGTCGTAGTACGACACGAAGTACTCGACGGCGTTGTCGGGGAAGAACGTGCGGAACTCGTTGCAGAGCTGGGCGGCAAGGGTCTTGTTGTGGGCGATCACGAGCGTCGGACGCTGGACCTCCTGAATGACGCCCGCCATCGTCATGGTCTTGCCGGTGCCGGTGGCCCCCAGCAGCGTCTGAAAGCGCTCGCCGGCCTCGATCCCCGCAGCCAAACCGGCGATCGCCTTGGGCTGGTCGGCGGCCGGAGCGAAGGTGCTGTCGAGGCGGAAGGGAGGCATAGAGGAGCGCTACCTACGGTAGCTCAGCGCGGCGTCTGCCGGTGGCGGACGCTAGCGGGCGGGGAAATCGAAGCTAAAGCCCCAGCTCGCGCGCGTAGGTGACACGGTATTCGCGCTGTGCGCGCATGACCCGCTGGACGTAGGCGCGGGTCTCCGGGAACGGGATCCGGGCGGGCGTCAGCGTGCCGTCGGAGGCGCCGGCCACCCAGCGGTCCACGTTGGCGAGGCCCGCGTTGTAGGCGGCCACGGCGGGCAGCTCGCGGCCCTTGTAGTGGTCGAGCAGGTAGCGCAGGTAGTAGCTGCCGTAGGCCACGTTGACGCTCGGGGTCCCCAGGTCGCTGGTGGTGAAGCGATAGCCGCCCGAGAGGTGCGCGAGGAACTTGGCGGTGGCGGGCTCGATCTGCATCAGCCCTTCCGCACCGGCGGAGGAGGTGCGCGGTTCGAACTTGCTCTCGGCGTAGATCACGGCCGCGATCAGAGCCGGGTCCAGGCGCTTGGCGGCGGCCTGTTCGCGAATGATGGCGGCGTGGCTGAGGGGCAGCCTGAACTGGTTGACCGCGTGGTTGAAGCGCGGCGCGATTGCCGCGATGAATAATGCGGTGAAGGCGATCGCCACGATCGTCCCGAGCAGGCGACGCCGCCGATGGACACTCATGCTCGAAGCTTGTCAAGAACAGCCGACAGCTCGCGCTGGAGATCCTCCTCGGTCCCGTCGTTGGATACCGCGAAGCTCGCCCGCCGGGCCTTCTCGGCCTGGGGCAGCTGGCGGGCGTCGCGCTCGTCGACCAACGCGTGCCCGCGGCCGGCGGCGCGCCGACTGCGCAACTCCTCCGAGGCGACCACGGCGATCGTGGCTTCATAGGCGTCCTGCATCCCGGCCTCGAACAGCAGGGGGGTCTCCACCACGGCGGCCAGGGGCGGCGGTTGCCGGGCGCGCGCCTCTTCGAGCCAGGCGGCGATCCGCTCGCCCACCATCGGCCAGAGCATCCCCTCCAGCCATTTGCGCTCGTCCTCGTCGGCGAAGACGCGGCGGGCGATCGCTTGGCGGTCGACCACTCCGGCGGGGGCGATCTCAGCCCCCCAACGCTCGACCACGGCCCGGCGCAGGGGCTCCCCGCCGTACAGCTCGTGCACCACGGCGTCGGTTGACAGGACGGCCGCCCCCAGCCGCTGTAGCGCGGCCAGGGCGGTCGACTTGCCGGCCCCCATGCCTCCGGTCAGGCCGACGAACGGCACGACCCGATCGGTCATCGTTGCGAGCGCGTCAGTCCTGTGTGGGCTCGGCCGCGGCCTGTAGCTCGGAGTCCGCCGGTGCCTCGGCGTCGGGGGTCTCCTCGGACTCCGCCGCGGGCGACTCCTCAACAGCGGGAGCCTCCTCGACCGGGGTCTCGGGGGTCTCCTCGACGGCCGGCGCCTCCTGCACCTCAGCCACCGGGGACTCCTCGACAGCGGGAGCGTCCGTAACCGGAGCCTCCTCTGCAGCGTCGGCGAGAGGTGTCTCGGCGGGAGCAGCGGCCTCGGCAGCCGCCGCCTCGGCGGGAGCGGCCTCCGGGGCAGCCTCGGCAGCGGGCGTCTCTGCGTAGGCGGTCTCTGCGTAGGCGGTCTCCCCGACGGGCTCGCCGTCACCCTCGGCGATCTCACCGGAGGCGGAGTAGATCGGCTGCTCGCCGTCCTGCCCCTCCCCTCCGCCCTCGGGCGGGACGAAGCCGTGCAGCGGCAGGATCTGCCCCTCCACGCGCTTGGCCGAAAGCGACAGACGCCTGCGCTCGGAGTCGATCTCCAGGATCTTGACCTTGATCTCATCGCCGGGCTGCACGATCTCACGCGGGTTTTCCACGTGATGGGCGGCCAGCTCAGAGATGTGGACCAGGCCCTCCACCCCGTCGAGAATCTCGACGAAGGCGCCGAAGGTGACCACCTTGGTGACCTTGCCCTCAAGCTCGTCACCCACGTTGTAGGTGTCGACGATCCGCTGCCACGGATCCTCCTGGGTCTGCTTGAGCCCCAGGGAGATGCGCTGACGGTCGCGGTCGATGTCGAGCACCTTGACCTGCACGGTGTCACCGATCGCGAGGATCTCGCTGGGGTGATTGACGTGGGACCAGGACAGCTCGGAGATGTGAATCAGGCCGTCGATGCCGTCGAGGTCGACGAACGCCCCGAAGTCAACGATGTTGGAGATCTGACCCTCCACCACCAACCCGGGCTGGAGGCGGTCCAGGATCTGCTGACGGACCTCCTTGCGCTCTTCCTCCAAGACCGCGCGGCGCGAGAGCACCACGTTGTTGCGCGAGCGGTTCAGCTCGATCACCTTGGTCTCGATCTTGGTGCCCAGGTACTCGTCGAGGTTGGGTACCCGGCGGATGTCGACCAGCGATGCGGGCAGGAAGCCGCGCACGCCGAGATCGATGATGAGACCGCCCTTGACGACCTCGATGACGGTGCCCTCGACCGCTTCGCCGGACTCGGCGGCGGCCTCGATGCGACGCCATGCCTTCTCGAAGCGGGCGCGCTTCTTGGACATGATCAGACGCCCGTCCTGATCCTCCTTGGTGAGGACCAGCGCGTCGACCTCCTCGCCGAGCGTCACCTCCTCGTGAGGATCGACCGACTTGCGGATCGACAGCTCGTTGGCTGGGATCACGCCCTCAGACTTGTAACCAATATCGACGAGAACCTCGTCCTTGTCGATGCGTACGACGTGACCCGTGACAACCTCGCCCTCCTCGAAGGGACGAAGGGTGGCGTCGTAGTTGGGGACTATCTGCCCATCAATTTCCAGCAGGAGTCCGTTGGACCCCTCGACCACATGGGCCTGGGGATTATCTATGAGTGCTTGCACCGGTCGAAGCCTAGCGCAGCCGGGTGGCCCGCGGAGACCGCCGACACTCGCCTGCGCCCGCCACTCGTATGATTGAGGTCGCGATGCCCGAGAGAGCCACGAAGCGGGGAGCCGACCGCACCCGCTTGGAGCGCGATTGCGACGTGCTGATCTGCGGCGCCAGCTTTGCCGGCCTGGCGGTGGCCCGCGAGCTGTCCGGCGCGGGCGCGCGTGTGTTGATGGTCGACCGCTACGAGATCGGCGAGCGCCAGACCTCGGCCTGCGGGATTCCGACGGGTTGGCTGGATGCGCTGGACCTGCGGGGCTCGCTGCGTCAGACCTTCGACGAGCTGGTGGTGCACACCCCGTGGCGCACCGGGCGCTGGACACTTCCCTGGACGTTTTCGACTTTCGACTATCGCGAGCTGTGCGCGCTGCTGCGCGAGCAGGGCGACGTCGAGTTCGAGACGGCCACCGTCACCGGCAGGGACGGCTGCACCGTGCACACCGATCGCGGAGAGCTGCACGCCCCGCTGATCGTCGACGGACTGGGCTGGCGACGGGTGCTCTCCAACGCTCCCGCGATCCAGCCACCGGCGGCGCGTCTCTCGCGCGGCCTGGAGGTCCATCCGGCGGGCCGGGGCGAGGAGATGGAGCTGTGGATCGACGCCCGTTACATCCGCGCGGGCTACTCCTGGAGCTTTCCCGCCGGCGATGAGCTGCGGGTGGGCGTGGGCTCCTTCTGGCCCTCCCACCACGTCAAGGAGCCCACGGTGCGCCTGGCGGGCGAGCTGGGACTGCCCGCGGAGGGTTACCAGGGCAACTGGATCCCCCACCAGATCCGCCCCGCGGTCGAGGACGAGGTGTTCTTCGTGGGCGACTCCGCCGGGCACTGCCTGCCGCTGACCGCCGAGGGCATCCGCACCGCGCTGTATTTCGGCCTGGCCTGCGGACGCGAGCTGCGCGCGGTGCTGGAGGGCAAACGCACCCGCGCCGAGGCTCTGAACCGCTACGGGGCGTTCTCGGACTCGCACGCCTGGAAGTTCGACTGGCTGTTGCGCACGCAGCGCGCGGTCGGGCGCATCACGCCCAGCCGTACGGTGAGCGGGATCGTGCGGGCCTTGGAAAACGGCCCGCTGTCGACCTGGGCCTTCGAGCACTATCTGAAGATCGCGCCGCCCTCCTTCGTGGGCAGCGGCCCGCCGAGCGCATCCAAGCGTCCTCTGCGCACGGTGGCCGCGGTCTCCTGACGGCTGCGGTTTCCTGACGCCTCGGTCTGCTGAAGCCCTTTGAACTCCTGACGGGGCGCCGCTGTGTCGTGACCCGGACGCTCAGGCGACCTCACGCAGGCGCGGGCGCGCTGCACCGGCGGCTTGCAACGCGAGCCGACTCGCCTCGACCGCACTGGCCCAGGAGACCTCCGAGAGCAGCCCGGGAGCGGCCACCATGTCACCGGCGAGGAACACACCGTCACCACGATCGATCGCCGGACGATCGCGCCAGGTGGTCCCCGGACGGTCAAGCGCCCCGGAACGGGCATCCATGACCTGGCGCCGACGCCAGGTCTCGCGCTCCCGCCAAGCCGGCATGGCGGCGTCGAGCAACCGCTCCAGCCGTAGGGCCGCGTGATCGGCGCTCTCTTCGGGACGGATCGGCATCTGCGCCTGCACCAGCTCCTCGCCACTCGGCGCAAGCGAGGAGTCCGGCGCGCTGAAGCGCTCGATCCAACCCGCCTCGTCGAAGTCGGCCACGACGAACGGATCGCCGCGACGGTGGCGCACACCGATGTCCAGGCACACCGTATGCCCGCTGAGTCCCGTGAGGCTGTCGTCCCCGAGCAGCGCCCGCGCCTGGCTCAGTTCGGTCGCGATCACCGTCGGCTCCGGTGGCAGCTCGGTGACGCTGTGGCCGGTCTCGATGCCGACCCCCAGATCACGCGCACGCTGCTCCAGCGACGCGATCAGCGCGTTCCAGCCGCCTGTCACATACCGCACCGAGGGCGGCGGGCTGAGCAGCGTCCTGACCGTGCGGGGCCACACGAAGGCCGCCGATAACTCGCCGGGGTCGTGGTGGAAGGTGTACACACCGGCTGCCGCGGAGAGCATCGCGGCGGTCTCGGCATCGGTGTGACTCGCGGCCCAGGAGCGAAAATCCATGTCCACGGGGGCCTCACGACCGCGCAGGCGCAGCACGGAGGGGATCGCACCCAGCGGCGGGGTGCGCCTCAGCTCGCCCTTCCAGCGCAGCTTGAACCCGGCCAGCGGCAGCCGTGCAATGGTGGGCAGCAGCTCGCGTTCGGCCATCCAGCGCCAGAACGGTCCGTCCTTGTAGAGGACGTGCGGTCCGAGGTTGGCCTTGTAGGGACCATCGGTGCTGCGCGCGCGACCACCCAGCTCACTCCGAGCCTCCAGCAGCTTTACCGTCGCGCCGCCCTCCGCACACTCGATCGCCGTGACGAGACCGGCGATCCCTCCACCCACGACCGTGATCTGCTGACTCATGACGATCCTCCTTTGAACCGGCGAGAACGGGGATCTCCTCCTCAAGCTGTTGCAGTTGGCACACTACGCTCGTACTGGCCCTGTATACAGTTCCAGTTATGACTGGGAGCACAGGACCAGTTACCGGGCCGGAGCTGCTGGTCGAGATCGACCGCAGCAGCGAGCTGCCGCTGCACGAGCAGCTTGAGAGCCTGGTGCGCGAGCGCATCCGCTCGGGACGCCTCCCGGCCGGGGTGCGCCTACCCTCGACACGCGCCCTGGCGCTTGAGCTGGGTGTCTCCCGCGGCGTGGTGAGCGAGGCCTACGGCCAGCTCGCGGCCGAGGGCTACCTCCAGACCAGGCAGGGCGCCGCGGTGCGGGTGGCGCGAGCCGTGAGAGTTCCCGCACCGCCGGCCCCCGCGCGCTCGCTGCTGCCGAGCTTCCCCTACCACTTCCACTCGGGGCTGCCGGACCTGGCGGGCTTCCCGCGCGACCGCTGGCTGCGCTCACTGCGCGCAGCCTGGCGCGAGTCCCCGCTGGGGGCGGTGGGCTACGTCGACCCGCGCGGCGTGCCCGAGCTGCGTGAAGCGCTCGCCAGCTACCTGGGCCGGGTCCGCGGCGCGGTGGCCGACCCCGAGCACATGCTGGTCTGCACCGGCTTCATGCAGGGCTTCTCGCTGCTCTGCCGCTGGCTGGTGCAGCAGGGCGTGGAGCGGATCGCGCTGGAGGACCCGGGCTGGCACGTGCACCGGCTGGCGGTCGAACAGGCCGGCCTTGAAGCCGTGCCGATCCCCGTGGATGAGCAGGGTCTGCGCGTCGACGCGCTCCTCGCCGCGGACGTGAGCGCGGTGCTGGTGACGCCAGCCCATCAGTTCCCCACCGGCGTCGTATTGAGTCGCGAGCGCCGGGCCGCGCTGATCGAATGGGCCGAGGACGGCGACCGGCTGATCGTGGAGGACGACTTCGACGGGGAGTTTCGCTACGACCGGATCGCGGTCGGGGCGCTCCAGGGCCTCGCGCCCGAGCGAGTGGTGTACATCGGCTCGGCCAGCAAGCGGCTGGTGCCGGGCATGCGCCTGGGCTGGGTGCTGATGCCGTCGTGGATCGCCTGGGGAATGGTCTCGGCGAAGGCCGTCGAGGACGGTGGCTCGGAGGTCGTGGGGCAGCTCGCGCTCTGCGACTTCATCGAGCGCGGTGAGTTGGACCGCCACGTGCGCCGCATGCGCCTGCGCTACCAGCAGCGACGCGAGGCGCTGTTGGCGGCACTCGCGCGCTGGCTGCCACAGGGTGTCGTGCGGCCCGGCAGCGGGGCGGGCCTGTTTGAGCTGCTGATGCTGCCCACGGGCCTGGATGAGGCGGCGCTGCTGGGCGCCGCCTCCGAACGCGGGGTCGGGATGGAGGGCCTCTCCTGGCACCGCTTCGTACGGGGTGGAGCACCCGGGGTGCTGCTCGGCTACGGCAATCTCTCCGAGCCCGCGATCGAGCAGGGCGTGCGTCTGGTGGGCGAAGCCTTCAACGAGGTGAGCAATCGAACCTGAGCGACGAGCCGACCGCGCGTTAGGCCACCGACCGCACCCGACGCCCACCTGCCGCACCCGACACGCAAGTGGTACGGCCCCCAATGCGCAGAGTGGTCCTTTACGCGGCCGGGCCGGTGCCCATAGGGTGCCAACCATGACACTCAGCCAGAAGCCCTCGCAGTCCCAGCCCTTACTCACGCAAGCCCCCGGGCCCACGATCGTGACCGCGGGGGTGGCGGGCTTCGCGGTCTATCACCTCCTGGTGGGGGCCTTCATGGCGATCGCCCCGCACGCCTTCTACACCAACGTCGGCCCCTTCGGCGCGGCCAACCCCCACTACATCCGCGACGTGGCCAGCTACAACGGGGCGCTCGCCTTTGCGTTCGCGGTCGCGGTGAGAAGGCCCTCCTGGCGGGTCCCGGTGCTGGCGCTGACGACGGTCCAGTTCACGCTGCACAGCATCAACCATCTGGTCGACATCGACCGTGCCCACCCGGCCTGGAACGGCTACTTCGACTTCTTCTCGCTCGCCGCGCTCAGCGTGCTGCTGGCCTGGCTTTGGCGCAAGGCAACACTCGAACCCAAGGTGGTCCGATGAAAGTTTTTCTCGCGGGAGCCACGGGCGTGATCGGCCGACGGCTGGTGCCGATGCTGCTCGCCGAGGGCCACCGGGTGACGGGCACCACCCGCTACCCCGCCAAGGCGGAGGTCCTGCGCGCCGCGGGCGCGGAGCCGGTGGTGGTCGACGCGTTTGACGCAACCGCTCTGACGACGGCGGTCAAGGAGGCAGAGCCCGACGCCGTGATCCACATGCTCACCTCGCTGCCACCGCGCCTTGACCCGCGCAAGATGGAGCGCGACCTGGCCGCCAACGACCGGCTGCGCAGCGAGGGCACCCCCAACCTCGTGGCCGCCGCACGCGCCGCCGGCACCCGGCGGATAGTGGCTGAGAGCATCGCCTTCGCCTACGCCCCGGGGACACCCGGCACCCTGCATCACGAGCATGATCCGCTGTTCCTGGATGCGCCCAAGTCGTTCCAGCGCACCGCCCGCGCACTGGCGGACCTGGAGCAGTCGGTACTCGGCGCCGAGGGGGTCGTGCTGCGCTACGGCTTCCTCTACGGGCCGGACACGATGCTCTCGCCGTCGGGCTCGATCGTGGAAGACCTGAGGCGCCGCCGCATGCCGATCGTGGGCGCCGGGACGGGCGTGTGGTCGCTGCTGCATGTCGACGACGCCGCCCGGGCAGCCCTGCGGGCACTCGATCGCGAGCGCTCCGGCGTGTTCAACATCGTCGACGACGAGCCCGCGCCGGTCTCGGCCTGGCTGCCCGCGCTCGCCGCGGCCGTGGGTGCGCCCCGCCCCTGGCGGGTCCCGACGGCGATCGCCCGCCTGGCCGCCGGCAGCTACGGCGTCTCGGTGATGACCGAATCGCAGGGCGCGTCCAATGAGCTGGCCAAGAGCGAGCTGGGCTTCGAGCCTGCTTACGCCAGCTGGCGCGAGGGCTTTCGCACGGCGCTCGGCTGAGCGCTCACTTGGCCTGTAGCCAGTTCTCCCCCACCCCGACGTCCACGGCCAGCGACGGGGTGTGCTCCCAGACGCCGACCATCTCGCGCTCGATCAGCTCGCGTGCGACCGCCACCTCCGCGGGCGGGCCTTCGAACAGCAGCTCGTCGTGGATCGTGAGGATCAGGCTGGTCTGTAGGTCGGCCACGGCGAGCACGTCGTGGCAGCGAATCATCGCGAGCTTGATGATGTCGGCGGCGGTGCCCTGGATCACGGTGTTGACCGCGAGGCGCTCGCCGAGGGTGCGCACCTGGTAGTTGCGGGCCTGCAGCTCGGGGATCTGGCGCCGCCGTCCCCAGAGGGTCTTGACGTGCCCCTCCTCCTTGGCCTGCTCGATCGTGTCGGCCATGAACTGCGCGACCTTGGGGAAGCGGGCGAGGTAGGCGTCGATGAACTCCTTGGCCTCCTCGCGCGGAATGTTCAGACGGTCGGCGAGACCGTAGTCGGAGAGGCCGTAGACGATCCCGTAGTTGATCATCTTCGCCTTCGAGCGCATGCCGGGATCGATGTCCTCGGCGGCGACCTGGAAGACCTGCGAGGCGGTCGCCGTATGCACGTCGTCGCCGCGCCGGAAGATCTCCTTCAACACGGGCTCGCCGGCCATGTGCGCGAGCACCCGCAGCTCGATCTGGGAGTAGTCCACGGAGATCAGCACGCTGCCCTGGTCGGCCTCGAAGCAGCCCCGGATCTCGCGGCCCAAGGGCGTGCGGATCGGGACGTTCTGCATGTTCGGGTTGGTGCTCGACAGGCGCCCGGTCTGGGCGACGGCCTGCAGGAAGGTGGTGTGGATTCGCGAGCGCTCGTCGATCACTGCGGGGAGTACGTCGAGATAGGTCTTGGTGAGCGTGCTCAGCTCGCGCCAGCGCTCGATCTTAGGAATGATCTCGTGCTCCTCGCGGATCGCCTGCAGCACCCGGGCGTCGGTTGAGTACCCGGTCTTGCCACGGCGTTTGCGTGAGAGCCCGAGCTTCTCGAAGAGGATCTCGCCGAGCTGCTGTGGGGAGGCGATCAGGAACTCGGTGCCCGCCAACACGAAGATCTCTCGTTCGAGGGTCAGGACCTCCTCGCGCACCCGCCCCGTGATCTCTTGCAGGCGGGGCACGTTCAGGCGGACCCCGAGTCGCTCGACGTCGCTCAGCACTTTGACCAGCGGCAGCTCCAGTTCGGCCATCACGCTTTGTAGGCCCCGCTCCACGATCTGTTCCCGCTGCCACTCGGCCAGCGCGCTCAGCAGCAGCGCCTGCGCAGCCACGGGGTCCTCCAGGTCGGTGGCGAGGCCGCGCTCCTCACACAGCTCCGCGAACGGGTATCCGCGGCGCGCGGGCTCGAGCAGGTAGGCCCCGAGCAGCGTGTCGTGGGCAAGGCCTACAGCCACTAGGTCGAGATCCTTGGCGTCGTGCGCCACCACCGCGCGCTCGCCCAGCGCCGCGAGCAGCTCCAGGGGCCCCTCGGCATCACCGGCCAGCACCTCGCCCCCGCAGGCCACCGCGAAGCGCCAGGCGGGACCCTTGGCGAACAGCGCCCCCTCGGGCGCCTGCACCTCGGTCAGGGCCACGAACAGCTCCGCATCCGAGCCCACGCCTCCGAGCCCCGCGACATCGGCCACTCCTCCGGCGCGCACGCGGGCTCTCAACTTCACTTCGCTCGCCGCGGCGGGCGCGGCCACCTCGGCATCTCCCAGGGCCTCCTCCAGACGGCGCAGGGGGTCGCGCAGCTCGTATTCGCGGAAGACCTCGCGCAGCCTTGAGCGATCGGGCTCGCGCGCGGCCTCGGCCTTGGGATCGAACTCGACGGGCAGTCCCCGATCGACGGTGGCGAGCTGCTTTGAGATGCGCGCGTTCTCGGCGTGGTCGATCAGGTTCTGTTTGCGCTTGGCCCCGCTGATCTCGCGCACGTGTCCCAGCACGCCCTCGAGCGTGCCCCAGCGCTGGAGCAAATCCGAGGCCGTCTTGTCGCCGATCCCGGGGACCCCGGGGATGTTGTCCGAGCTGTCGCCCTTGAGGCCGTAGAAGTCGGGGATCAGCGCGGGCGGGATGCCGTAGCGGTCGATCACGGCCTGGTGGTCGTAGATCTTGGTGTCCGTGATGCCGCGGGCGGTCGCCATCACCTTCACGAGCCCGGCCTCGTCGATCAACTGGAAGACATCGCGGTCGCCGGTGACGATCATCACCGGCACCTCGGCCAGGCGTGCGCGCTCGGCGATCGAGGCGATCACGTCGTCGGCCTCGGTGCCCTCGACGCGCACGTTGCGATACCCGAAGGCCTCCACCAGCGGTTCCAGCGCGGGCCACTGCGTTTTGAGCAGATCGGGCCGCGAGCGCCGCGTGGCCTTGTACTCGGAGTACAGCTCGGTGCGCCCCGAGGTGCCGGTGTCCCAGGCCACGACGGTGGGCGCCAACCCGTACTCGGTCACGATCTTGACGAGCATCGAGGCGAAGCCGAAGATCGCGTTGGTCGGGATGCCGGTCGAGGTCGCGATCGACTCGGGCAACGCGTAGAACGCCCGGTAGGCCAGGCTGGGACCGTCGATCAGGAACAGGCGGGGCTCCACGCCCGGCACTCTAGTGACAGCCGTGGAGAGCGTCGGGGCGATAGCAAATAACATGGGTGGGTCGGCCATCAATCGAGGAGCCTCGCCCCGTGAGCGTCACCCCCAGTGCGCAGTACAGCCTCACCATTCGCGTCAAACTGGACGAGAGCCGCGGCAACCTCGGCTTGGTGACCACCGCGATCGGCGACGCCGGCGGCGTTGTGGCGGCCGTCGATCTGATCGAATCCGACAGCACGGGCAGTGTGCGAGACGTCGTCGTCGATGCATCCGGTCGCGCCCACTGGGAGCGGATCCTGAATGCGATCGGGGCGCTCGCGGGCGTCGAGGTGATCGATACCACGGACCGCACCTTCCTGCTGCACGTGGGCGGCAAGATCGAACAGCACAACAAGCATCCGCTGAAGACGCGCGACGATCTCTCAATGGCCTACACCCCGGGTGTGGCGCGCGTGTGTCACGCGATCCACGACGACCCCGACAAGGCCTTCCAGTACACGATCAAGCGCAACACGGTGGCCGTGGTCTCAGACGGCACCGCCGTGCTCGGCCTCGGCGACATCGGCCCGGCGGCGGCGATGCCCGTGATGGAGGGCAAGGCCTGCCTGTTCAAGGAGTTCGCCGGGGTCGACGCGTTCCCGATCTGCCTGGACACCAAGGATCCCGATGAGATCGTGCGTACCGTCAAGCTGATGGCCCCGGGCTTCGGCGGGATCAATTTGGAGGACATCTCGGCGCCGCGCTGCTTCGAGATCGAGCAGCGCCTGATCGACGAGCTGGACATCCCGGTCTTCCATGACGATCAGCACGGCACCGCCGTGGTCGTGATGGCGGCGCTGTTGAATGCCGTGAAGCTGACCGGGCGCAACCTCGCGGACCTGCGGGTGCTCGTGATCGGCTTGGGCGCCGCCGGGGTGGCGGTCACCAAGATCATGCTGGAGGCCGGGGTTTCGCACATCATCGGCGCCGACTCCCAGGGCGCCCTGCACGTGCGGCGCGAGGACTACCTGAGCGACTCGATGACGACCATCAAGCGCTGGTATGCCGAGTCGACCAACCCCGAGTGCCGTGCGGGCAAGCCGGCGGACGTGATCGACGGCGCCGACCTCGTGATCGGCCTCTCCGGGGCACGCGTGCTGCCCGCGGAGGCGCTGGGGCGCATGAACGCCGACGCGATGGTGTTCGCAATGGCCAACCCGAACCCCGAGATAAACCCCGAGGAGGCCGCTCCGTACGTGCGGATCATGGCCACCGGGCGCTCGGACTACCCCAACCAGATCAACAACGTGCTCTGCTTCCCGGGCATCTTCCGCGGCGCCCTGGACGTGCGCGCCCCCAAGATCACCGAGCCGATGAAGATGGCCGCCGCCCGCGCGATCGCGGCGATCATCCCCGAGGAGGAGTTGCGCGAGGACTACATCATCCCCTCGGTCTTCAACCGTGACGTCGCTCCCGCCGTGGCGGCCGCGGTCGCCGAGCAGGCACGCGCGGGCGGCACGGCGCTGGCCGGGCAGAAGGTCGGATTCGCACAGGGCGATACCCTGACCGGCATGCCCGCCTGAGAAACGGGTAGGACAAGCCTCGGGCGGCGGCGCCCAGACAGTCGCCACGTAGTCCAACAGAGGAGAGTCGGCTCGATGCGGGTCACGATCACCGGAGCGACGGGGCTCGTCGGCGGGACGCTGCTTCAGCGGCTGCGCTCAGAGGGCGCGGAGGTCACGGTTCTCTCGCGCGACCCCGAGCGCGCGCGGGCGAGCATCGGGGACGGCGCGGTGCAGGTCCATGCCTGGGATTCCATGAGCGAGCCCGCGCCGCCGGAGAGCCTGGCGGGTCGCGATGCGGTGGTACACCTGGCGGGCGAGAACGTCGCCCAGCGTTGGAGCGCCCAGGCCAAGGCCGCGATCCGTGAGAGCCGGGTGCGCGGCACCGAGAACCTGATCGCCGGGCTGCGGGCGCTGGCGGGGGATGGCACGCAGGGCGGGCGCCCCGGAGTGCTGGTGAGCGCCTCGGCGATCGGCTACTACGGGCCGCACGGGCCCGAGCCCCTGGATGAGGAGACCCCGCCCGGCAGCGACTTCCTGGCCGATGTCTGCGTCGCCTGGGAGGCCGGCGCCCAGGAGGCGGCCCGGCTCGGCCTGCGCGTGGTCCAGGTTCGCACCGGCGTCGTGCTCGACCGCCGCGGCGGCGCGCTGGCGAAGATGCTGCCCCCCTTTCGGCTCGGAATCGGCGGCCCGGTGGCGGGCGGTGAACAGTACGTGTCCTGGATTCACCGCGACGACCTGGTGGGCATGATGCTGGCGGCGCTCACCGACGCGAGCTGGACGGGCGCGGTCAACGCTACGGCGCCCGAGCCGCTCACCAACCGTGAGTTCTCACGCGTCCTCGGCGGTGTCCTGCATCGCCCGGCGCTGTTGCCGGTACCGGGCTTTGCCCTGCGAGCGCTGTACGGCGAGATGGCCGAGATCGTGACGGGCGGGGCCCGGGTGCTGCCGGCCAAGGCGCTGATGCTGGGCTATCGCTTCGAGTACCCCGGGCTCGCGGCGGCGCTCAAAGACGCGCTCGCCTGACTCCACGCCGCTCGGGAAACCCGGGGCCCCGGGACCCCAGAACCCGTTCAGGACCCGCTCAGGGGCCACCAGGCAGCGCGGCATAGAAGACGGGCTGCCCACCGACGATGCGATCGACGCCGTAGGTGGTGAGCGTGCTGTCGCCGCTGGGCTGGATCGAGTAGCGCCCCAACACCGAGTCACGGTCGTGGGTCGCGAAGAAGCGCTTGATCACGGTTTCGCGATCGTTGCCCCGCGCGCCCGCCTGGCGAATCGCGGCGAGCACGGCGCTCATCGTCTCATATCCATACAGGGCGTAGGGACCGGGGGTTTCGTCGAACGCGCGCCGGTAGGCACGGAGCACACGCGCGGCGCCGGGATACAGGCGCACGGGCAGCGCGGGCGTGGTCAGGTAGGTGTTGGTCGCGGCCACCCCGATCGCGGTGGTGAACCGGCTGTTGACCATCGTGTTGCTCCCCAGCAGCAACAGCTTGCGGTCCGCGGCATAGAGCTGCTTCCAGAGCGCGACCGTGCCGGGTCCGGTGCCGCCGCTGAAGAACACCGCCTGGGCACCGCTCGAACGGACCTTGGCGAGCTGATCGCCGAATTCGGTGGCTTCGGTGGCGGCGGTCAGGTCGAGACCGTCGAGACCGGCGACCTTGATCCCGGCCGCTTCGGCGTCGCGGGCCACGATCTGTGCGAGCGGAACCTCGAAGGGATCCTGGTCGTCGATCACGTACACGCGCCTCACGCGCAGCTTGCGCATCAGCGTGACCACGGCGGCCGCCTGCACGGGGTCGGCGGGCATCAGCCGGCCGAAGGTTCGCTTGCCGGTCGGGTAGAAGCGATCGGGCTCGTCCTGACCGGCGTCCAGCGAGGAGGTCAGAC
The DNA here is from genome assembly GCA_963813115.1 of uncultured Solirubrobacterales bacterium. Classification (GTDB taxonomy): domain Bacteria; phylum Actinomycetota; class Thermoleophilia; order Solirubrobacterales; family Solirubrobacteraceae; genus Palsa-744. The sequence goes on along the minus strand of CAWEXS010000001.1, from coordinate 509,378 downwards.
CGACATAGGGGCTCCCCGGGCTGACCTGGAGGATCCCGGCGGCGTTGACGATCGGCAGCGACAGCGCGCTCGCGCCCGAGTTGTAGTCGCCCAGATAGGCGATCGTGCTGTTGTCCTGCGCCGCCGTCTTGGCGTCGGTCGCGGTGATCCCGGGATCGTATTCGCCGGTCTCGGGGTTCGAGTCGTCCAGCGAGGCGTAGCTGACCCGGAACTGCCCGACGTGCCCCTGGGCCTCGGCGAGCGCGAGCTTCTCACCGGCCACGACCTGTGCGGCGTTGGCCCCGGAGGGACCCTGGAGCGGCAGGCTCGAATAGATCGTGAGCTGATTGCCGGTGTTGCTCGCGGCGGCCCCTCCGCCGCAGCCGGCGAAGGCCAGGGCGAGAGCCAGGGCGAGAGCCAGGGCGAGAGCGAGTCCCGGAGCGGCCGGGCGGAGCCGGCGCGTGTGACGCACCGGCCGACTAGCTGCGGCGACCGGGCAGGTAGCCGGAGAGGATCTTGACCGAGGCGCCGACCAGGATGATGGCGGTGGCGAGCATGAAGGCGTCAAAGCCCTTGCTGCCCAGGGCCCAGAGCACGATCCAGACGAACAGACCGGTGGTGACGGTGAGAATCAGTCCCATTGGCCGGGAATCCTAGCGGTCGCGGGAGCAGAACGTCTCAGGGCCTCAGCTCGGCTCGCGCGCGAGTCCGGTGGCGAGTTCCGCCACGATGCTCCCCACCGCGCGGGCGGGGTCGCCATCGCCGCGACCGGCCTCCTCGGCGGCGGCCCGCACGAGCCGGGTGCCGACGATCACGCCGTCCGCCCCGGCCTGCGCCGCCTGCGCCGCCTGCTCGGGGGTGCTGATGCCAAAACCGAGCGCCACGGGCACCTCGGTGGCGGACTTGGCGCGGGCGATCACCGCGGCGAACTGCTCGGAGAGCGTGGCCCGCTCACCGGTGATCCCGACGACGGACACGGTGTAGAGGAATCCACGTGCGCGCGCCCCGATCTGGGCGAGGCGCTCGGGCGGCGTGGTGGGCGCCACCAGCGGCACCAGCGCAATGTCGTTGCGGTCGCAGGCGGCGAGCGTCTCGGAGGCCTCCTCGGCGGGGAGGTCGGGCACGATCAGCCCGCAGGCCCCGGTCTGGGCCAGGCGCGCGACGAAGGCCTCGACCCCGGGCGCGAAAACCATGTTGGCGTAACACATCAGCACCACAGGCACGCTGGGGGCCAGCGCACGCGCGACCTCCAGGACCCCCGCCACGTTCGCGCCCGCCGCGAGCGCGCGCGTCCCCGCCTCGTGAATGACGGGGCCGTCGGCCAGCGGATCGGAGTAGGGCATCCCCAGCTCGATGATGTCGGCACCGGCATGCACGCAGGCCGCACCGATGCGGGCGGACTCCTCGAGCGAGGGGTAGCCGCCCATCATGTAGGGCATCAACGCGGCGCGTCCGGGGGCTTCGGCAAAGGCGGCGGCGATGCGCTGAGCGCCCGCGACCTCGGCGGCTGCGGCCGCGGGCGGGCGCTGACTCATGTGAGGGCCAGAACCTCGGCAAGGTCCTTGTCGCCGCGCCCGGAGAGGCAGACAAGATCAAGCTCGCCGTCTCGCTGTGCCAGTACCCATGCGAGCGCGTGAGCTGTCTCGAGCGCCGGGATGATCCCCTCCAGACGGGTGACCTCGCGAAAAGCCTCGAGCGCCTGGCGGTCGCTGACGGCCACGTAGCGCGCGCGCCCGCTGTCGCGCAGGAACGCGTGCTGGGGGCCGGTGCCCGGGTAGTCCAGGCCGGCGGAGACGGAGTGCGCCTCGATCACCTGTCCCTCCTCGTCCTGCATGATCGCCGAGAACGAGCCGTGCAGGATGCCGGGGCGCGCGCCGACGGTCAGCGGGGCGCCGTGCCGGGGCGTGTCGATGCCGTCGCCGCCGGCCTCGACCCCCACAAGCTCCACGTCCTTGTCCTCGAGGAACGCGGTGAAGGTGCCGATCGCGTTGGATCCGCCACCCACGCAGGCCACGACGCGCGTGGGCAGGCGTCCCTCGCGCTCTAACAGCTGGGCGCGGGCCTCCTCGCCGATCACCATCTGTAGGTCGCGCACGAGCGCGGGGTAGGGCGCGGGCCCGACGGCCGAACCGATCACGTAGTGGGTCTGAGCGACGTTGGTCACCCAGTCGCGGATCGCGGCCGAGGTGGCCTCCTTCAGAGTCTTGGCGCCCGCGTCCACGGGCCTCACGGTGGCGCCCAAGAGTTCCATGCGCTGCACGTTGGGGCGCTGACGGCGGGTGTCCTCGGAGCCCATGTAGATCACGCACTCAAGGCCGAGCAGGGCGCAGACGGTGGCGGTGGCCACCCCGTGCTGCCCGGCGCCGGTCTCGGCGATGATGCGACTCTTGCCCATGCGCTTGGCGAGCAGGGCCTGCCCGAGGGCGTTGTTGAGCTTGTGCGAGCCGGTGTGATTGAGATCCTCGCGCTTGAGGTAGACGCTGCGACCAACGCGCTCGGAGAGCCGCCCGGCGCGGTAGAGCGGCGTGGGACGCCCCGCGAAGTCACGCAGCAGCAGCTGTAGCTCGGCCCGGTAGCCGGGGTCGGCGCGCGCCGCGACCCAGGCCTGCTCCAGCTCGGCCAGCGCCGGCATCAGGGTCTCGGGAACGAACTGGCCGCCGTAGCGCCCGAAGCGATGCTCGACGGTGCTGTCGGCCGCGGCGCTCACGCCGGAGCGGGCGCCGTGGGGTCCGGGACGATCGGGGGATCGGCCACCACCGTCTCCTCCGACACCACCGTCTGCTGAGGCACCATCGTCTCCTGCGGCACCGCCATCTCCTCCGACACCATCGTCTCCTGCGGCACCGGCGTGGGGTCCGGCGCGATCGCGGCGTTCGCCGTAGCGCGCACGACCTCGAAGAATCGCTCCAGCTTGCCGGGGTCCTTCTGTCCGGGGGCCGCCTCGGTGCCGCTGGCGGTGTCGACCGCGTAGGGGTGCGTGGCCGCGATCGCCTCGGCGACGTTCTCGGGATCGAGCCCCCCGCTGAGGATCATCGGGATCGACGAGTTCCGGGTGCGGAGCAGGCCCCAGTCGAAGGTCTCTCCCGTGCCACCGCGCAACTCGTGCCTGTCGGGATCGGAGGAGCGGGCATCCAACAGGTGGTAGTCGACGTGGAAGCGTTCGATGTCGCGCACGTCGCCCATGCCGGCGATCTGGGCGGCCTTGATCACGCGTGTGCCGGTGCGGCGCGCGGCTTCGCCGCAGAACGCCGGTCCCTCGTCGCCGTGCAGCTGTAGCAGGGTCAGCCCGAGCTGCTCGCTGACACCGACCACGTGCTCCAGGGTGGCATTGACGAACACCCCGCACAGCTCAACCTGCCGGCGCAGCGTGGCGGTGATGCGCTGCGCCTCGATCAGCGAACAGCAACGCGGGCTGGACTCATGAAAGACCATGCCGATCGCCCAGGCGCCGAGCGATACGGCCAGCTCGGCGTCCTCTAGGCGTGTGATCCCGCAGATCTTGACACGGGGGCTGCTCGGATCGGACATCACCCAACGGTAGCCGGTCGGGGTCGGCAGTGGGGCTCGACCGCCCGGCCCGCTCGATTGGGCCGTCGCCCTCAGCCCTGCGGCGTGTTGGGGTTGGGCACCGAGTTGGGGCGCGCGCCCAGCGTGACCTTGACGGTCTTGTGTTCGTAGTGACCGTTGCCGGTGGCCCGTTCGAGTTCGATGTTGACGCTCTGGCCGGACTTCTTCGCGCCGATGTCGGCGGACAGTTCTTCGGAGCTGTGCACGGCCTTGTGGTCGATGCCCACGATGATGTCCCCGCCCACCGCGACCTGGCCGCCCGCGGTCTGGCCGTTGATTTCGCCCCCGCGGATGCCCGCCTTCTGGGCCGGGGTCCCCTTCTGCACGCTCTGCACGAGGGCCCCGCTCTTGACGGGCAGGTTGAGCGCCGAGAGCGAGCCGTCGACGGTCAGCGAGGTGAGGCCGAGGTAGGCGCCGCGCACGGTGCCGCCCTTCTCCAGTTCGGAGATCTCGTTCTTGGCGGTGTTGATCGGGACCGCGAAGCCGATGCCCACGCTGCCGTTGCTGCTGCCGCCGGTCTCGATCTGCGAGTTGATGCCGATCACGCGGCCCGCCGAGTCGAGCAGCGGCCCACCGGAGTTGCCGGGGTTGATGGGCGCGTCGGTCTGGAGCACGTTTGAGATGGTGAAGCCGTTGGGCGCCGTGATCTGGCGCTGGAGCGCCGAGATGACACCGGTGGTGAGCGTGCGATCGAGGCCAAAGGGGTTGCCGATCGCGAGCACGGGGTCGCCGACCTGCACGCCGCTTGAGTTGCCGAGCGTGAGCGGGTGCAGCGTGAGACCGTCGGTGGGGATTCGCAGCACGGCGAGATCGTTGGAGGGGTCCTTGCCGACCACCTGGGCGTTGACCGTCTTTTTGTTTTCGAGGCTAACGGTAACCTTGACGGCGTTCTCGACCACGTGGTAGTTGGTGAGAATCGTGCCGCTGTCGTCGATCACGATCCCCGAGCCGCTGGCGGTCCCCTGCTGCTGGGTGCCACCTTCCAGGTTGAAGGGCGAGGCGGTCTGCTGCACGATCGTGGAGGTCACGAACACCACGCCGGGGGCGTCGCGCGTATAGATGTCGTGCGGGGTCAGGACCGCGTGGGTCTGGGCGGCGTTCTGGTTCGACGGCGCCAGCGGCGTGGACTGGATCGTGGTGACCGTCTTCTGCGACGTTTTCAGGCCACCGGCCGCCGCGATCACCGCGACGACGACGCCACCGCCGACGAGCGCCGAGATGAAGGGGATTACGAAGAGGCGCTTCATGTGATCTGCAGCATTGTCGACGGGTATGAAGGCGGTCTAAAGCTGGTCATCTGATTGGTTAAATTCAAGCAGCGCGCGCAGTGCCTGCTCGGGCTGGCCTGAGCGCATCAGCGATTCTCCCACGAGCACCGCCTGGATGCCCTGTTCGTGTAGCTCTCGCACCTGCGCGGCGTGCGCAATCCCCGACTCCGAGACCACGGCTACCCCGGCGGGAATCTCGCCCATCAGCCGCGCGGTGCGCTGCACGTCCACGCTGAAGTCGCGCAGATCGCGGTTGTTGACCCCGATCAGATCGGCTCCCAGGCCGAGCGCGCGGGCCAGCTCCTCGCTGTCGTGAACCTCCACCAGCACATCCAGGCCCAACGCACGCGCCTGCTCGTGCAAAGCGGTGAGGGTCGGGGTGTCGAGCGCCGCGACGATCAGCAGCACCGCGTCCGCGCCGGCCGCCCGGGCCTCGTGCAGCTGGTAGGGGTCGAGGATGAAGTCCTTGCGCAGGATCGGCAGCGCGGCGGCCGCGCGGGCGGCGCGCAGGTCGTGGAGGGAGCCCCCGAAGTGCGGTCCCTCGGTGAGAATCGACAGCGCGGCGGCCCCGCCACGCTCATAGGCGTTCACGATCGCCGCCAGGTCGGGATGCTCGTGCAGCTCACCGGCCGAGGGCGAGCGGCGCTTGAACTCGGCGATCACCCCGATGCCGGGGCGGGTGAGCGCGTCGTGGAAGGGCCGGCCGGGTTCGCCGGTTGGCGCAGCGGACGAACCATCTCCTGCGGCGGTGAGCGGACCCGCGCCCGACGTGACGCTCGCCGTCAGCTGCTCGACCGGGATCGCACGCTCGCGCTGCTCGACTTCCTCGCGGGTGCTCGCGAGGATGCGCTCCAGCACCGTGGGTATGCCCCGGTCCCCCATGCTCAGGCGTGTTTGTCCGCAGGGGCGTGGCGGTGACTGGCCTGCGTGTAGCCCGCGAGCGCCTGTGCGGCGCTGCCGTCCGCGAGCGCGGCGCGCGCCGCCTGCACGCCGTCGGCCAGGCTGTCCACCACGCCCGCGACATAGATCGCCGCGGCTGCGTTGATCACGGCAAGGTCGGCCGCCGGGCCGCTCTCACCGGCGAGAATCGCGCTGGTGAGAGCCGCGTTCTGATCCGGGGTGCCACCGGCGAGCGCGGGCGAGTCGGGGTCGGCCTGGTCGAGACCTACGTCTGCCGGAGCCACGGTGTAGCGCTGGATGTCCTCACCCTGGACCTCCACCACATGGGTTGCTCCCGAAGTCGAGATCTCATCCAGACCGTCCTCGCTGGACACCACCAGGGCATGGTCCACACCCAGTCGCGCCAGCGCGCCCGCGATCGTCTCCAGGAAGCTCGGGTCGGACACCCCAATCAGCTGGCGCCGGGCACCCGCGGGGTTGGTGAGCGGCCCGAGCAGGTTGAAGATCGTGCGCACCGCCAGCTCGCGGCGCACCGGGATCACGAAACGCGTGGCCTGATGGTGGGCGGGCGCGAACATGAAGCCGAAGCCGGCCTCCTCGATGCAGCGCGCGACGCCCTCGGGGGCGAGGTCGATGCGCGCCCCCAGGGCCTCCAGCAAGTCGGCCGACCCCGAGGTGCTCGTGGCGGAGCGATTGCCGTGCTTGGCCACCGCGCAGCCCGCGCCCGCGGCGATCAGCGCGGCGGTGGTCGAGACGTTGAAGGTGCGCCGCCCCCCGCCGGTACCGGCGGTGTCGAGCAGATTCCCGCGCTCGGTCGGCACGTGTGCGGCCAGCGCGCGCATCGTCCGGGCCAGGCCGGTCAGCTCCTCGACGGTCTCGCCCTTGGTGCGTAGCGCGATCAGGAAGCCCGCGATCTGGATCTCCGCGACCTCGCCGTGCATGATCTCCGCGAGCACCTCGGCGGTCTGCTCGGCGCTCAGGTCACGGTGGGAGGCGAGCGCGTCAATCGCCCGCGTGAGGATCTCGTTGGGCATCAGGCCAGGAAGTTCGCCAGCAGCGCCTTGCCCTCGTCGGTGAGCACCGACTCGGGATGGAACTGGACGCCCTCGGCGGGCAGCTCGCGGTGACGCAGCGCCATCAGCACCCCGCCGCCGCGGGCCGAGGCCTCCAGACAGTCGGGCAGGTCGGGGTCGACCACGAGCGAGTGATAGCGACCCACGGTCAGCGGCGAGGAGATGCCCCGGAAGATCGTGCGCCCGTCGTGCTCGATCGTGGTCGCCTTGCCGTGCACGGGCGGGTTGAGCTTCACGGTCCCGCCGAAGGCCTGGGCGAGCGCCTGGTGTCCCAGGCAGACCCCGAGCGTCGGGATACCCGCTTCGGGCATGCGCCGCACGACCTCGAGCGAAATGCCGGCCTCGTTGGGAGTGCAGGGCCCGGGTGAGACCACGCAGCGCTCATACCCCTCCCCCAGCAGCTCCTCGACGGTGGCGCGATCGTTGCGCACGGTGTGCACGTCGGCCCCCAGCTCACCCAGGTACTGCACGAGGTTGTAGGTGAACGAGTCGTAGTTGTCGATCATGAGCAGCTTCATGCCCGCGCCCCCCGCGGGTCGGCGCCGCTGACCGCACAGGTCGTCCTCGCGGCGCCCCTGACCGGGCATTCGGCGCTCATGGCCACTCCGGCTGAGCGACCGCCAGCTCGATCGCGCGACGCACGGCGCGGGACTTGGCGAGCGACTCCTCGAACTCGTAGTCGGGCCGGGCGTCGGCCACGGTGCCCCCGCCCGCCTGGATGTGGGCAACCCCGTCCTTGACGACGACGGTCCGGATGTGGATGCAGGTGTCCAGCTCGCCGGTGTAGGAGAGGTAGCCGATCGCCCCCCCGTAGCCCCCGCGCTTGATTGGCTCCAGCTCGTCGATGATCTGCATGGCGCGCACCTTGGGGGCGCCCGAGAGGGTGCCGGCGGGCAGCACCGAACGCAGGGCGTCCATCGGCGTGACGTCCTCGCGCAGCCGCCCGGCGACCGAGGAGACGATGTGCATCACGTGCGAGTAGGTCTCCACGGCCATGAAGGTCTCGACCTCGACGCTGCCCGCCTCGCACACGCGGCCGAGATCGTTGCGGCCGAGGTCGACGAGCATCACGTGCTCGGCCCGCTCCTTCTCGTCCTCCAACAGCTCCTTGGCGATCCGCCGGTCGGCCTCGGCGTCCTCGCCGCGCGGGCGGGTGCCCGCAATCGGACGGGTGCTCACGCGCCGCCGACTGACGGTCAGCAGCGGCTCGGGGCTGGCGCCCGCGACCTGGAAGTCGCCGAAGTCCAGGAAGTACATGTAGGGGCTCGGATTGACGGTGCGCAGCCCCCGGTAGATCGAGAAGGCCTCGACGGGCACCGGCGCGGACCAGCGCTGGGAGGGCACCACCTGGAAGGCGTCGCCCGCGTAGATGTACTCGACGATCCGCGCGACCATGCCTTCGAAACGCTCGCGGGGCATGTTCGACTGGAAGTCCGGCAGCGCCCGCGGCTCGCTCGCGGGCTCCGGGCGGGGCACGGGGCCGGCCAGCCGCTCTCTGACTTCCGCGATCGAGCGTGCCGCGGCGGCGTAGGCGCGGTCGAGATCCGGCTCGGCCTGTAGGTCGGCGTTGGCGAGGATCGTGACGGTGTGCTTGAGGTGGTCGAAGATCACCAGCACCTCGGAGAGCATCAGCGCCATGTCCGGTAGACCCAACGGGTCCGGGCCGGGCTCGCCGAGCGGCTCGACGGTGCGCACGAGGTCGTATCCGAAAAAGCCCACCGCGCCGCCCGTGAAGGGTGGGCCGTCAGCGATCGGGGCCTGCCTGAACTGCCCCACCTGCTCGGCCGCAAGCGCGTAGGGGTCACCGCCGTCGGCGAGCGACCAGCGCAGCACCGTCCGCGGGCGAACGCCGATGAACGACCAGCGCCCCACGTGACCCTGCTCGGCGGACTCCAGCAGGAAGGCCGGCTCGGAGGGTGCGAGCGCCCGCAGCTTCAGGAATGCCGAGACCGGTGTCTCGCAGTCGTCGATGAAGCTGTGACGCAGCGGGATCAGGTTGTGGGTGGGTGCATTCCCGACCAGCGCCCGCGCCTGCTCGAGCCCCGGCTCGATCGGCAGGCCCGGTGCGAGACCCTCGACGGCCGAGTCAGCGACAGCGCTCATCGGCGACGGCGCTCATCGAGCACCCGCTCGGCATCGCCCAGAACGCGCCCGCGGCTGTGCAGCAGCACGAGCAGGTGGTAGAGCAGGTCGGCCGCCTCTTCGTCGACGCGCAGGTCGGACTCCTCGCGCGCGGCGCGCGCGACCTCCTCGGCCTCCTCCATAACCTTCTCGCCGATCAGCGGCGGGTTCTCCAGCAGCTGCACCGTGTAGGAGCCCTCCGGTCGCTCCCGCGCGCGCTCGCTGAGCGTGCGCTCCAGCCCAGGGAGCGTCTCGTGGGGCGCCGGTGTCAGATCGCCTTTGTGAAAGCAGGTGCGCTCGCCCGTGTGACAGGCCGGGCCGGCGGGCACGACCAGCGCGAGCAGGGTGTCGCCGTCGCAATCCAGGCGCAGCGCGCGCACGCGCTGCACGTTGCCGCTGGTGGCACCCTTGTGCCAAAGCTCCCGGCGCGAGCGACTGTAGAGGTGAAGCTCACCGGACCGGCGGGTCAGGCGCAGCGCCTCGGCGTTCATGTAGGCCAGGGTCAAGACCTCGCCGCTGCCCCAGTCCTGGATCACGCACGGCACCAGCCCGCGCTCATCGAAGCGGACCTGGGCGTCGATCGAATCTGCCTCGGGGGTGCTCATCCGCGGAATTGTAGGTCCCCGGTGGGTCCGTGCCGCTCGCAATCGCGCCATCATGCTTCGAATGGGATCGGTGCTCGAACGCGAGCTGCTCGTGGTCACCGGCAAGGGCGGCGTCGGCAAGACGACCATGACCGCCGCTTTGGGCCTGCTCGGCGCGCGCCGCGGGCTGCGCACGATCATGGTCGAGGTCGGCGAGCAGCGGCGCCTGCCGGCGCTCCTGGGTCGACCCTCCGATGCCGAGCACGGCGTCGAGGTGGACCTCGGCGATGGGCTCTTCAGCCTCACGATCGACCCCGACCGCGTGCTGCGCCGCTGGCTGGCCAAGCTCGGGGGGCGTGTCTCGGCGCGGGTGCTCGGCTCCAGCTCGACCTTCCAGTACTTCGTCGCCGCGGCCCCCGGCGCGCGGGAGATGCTGAGCATGGTCGAGCTGTGGGAGTTGACGCAGAACACGCGGGGGCGCCTGGGTGCGGGCTATGACCTGGTGATCCTCGACGCCCCCGCCACCGGGCACGCGCTGGCGATGATGCGCTCGCCACGCACGTTCGCCGCAATCGCACGGGTCGGTCCGCTGGCGGGACAGGCCCGTCGGGTCCACGAGCTGCTCGACGACCCCGCGCGCTCGGGCTATCTGGCGGTTGCCCTGGGAACGGAGCTGGCGGTCACCGAGACGCTGGAGCTGGCGCGGAGGCTGCGCGGCGAGCTGGGGCGCGAGTTGGACGCCACACTGCTCAACGGCACGTTTGCGCAGCGCTTCGACGGTGGGGAGCTTGCGCGCATCGAGGCCCTGAGCGCCGATCGCGATCACGTGCTCCTGAGCACCGCCGCACGGGCGGCCCGCGCCGCGCACGAGCGCGGGCGCACCCAGCAGAATCAGATCGCGCGCCTGCGGCGGCGCCGCTCCGGGGAGGACCCTCCCGCACGGGTGCTCGGCGTGCCCTTCATCTTTCAGCCCGAACTGGAACTGGCTGATGTGCGGCAAATCGCCGATCTGCTGGAGCGCAAGCTCTGAGGAACGCGGCTACAGATCCGCCTTCAGGGCGGCGGAGATGCGGGTGGCGACCGCGCTCAACTCGGGGCCCATGCTCGCCAACAGCTGCCTGCGCGAGAAGGCCTCGATGGGCACGGATATGCCGATCGCCGCGACCGCGACCTCATCCTTGCCAAAGACGACCGCGGCGATCTCACGTAGACCCTCGACCAGCTCCTCGTCGGCGATCGCCAGCCCGCCCGAGCGCAGCCGCCTGCACTCCGCTCTGAGCTTGCGCGGATCGGTGATGCACTTGGGGCCGTGCTTCGCGAGCGTCAAACGGCCCAGCAGCTCCTCAAGCTCGGGGGGCGGAAGGTGGGCGAGCAGCAGCTTGCCGGTGGCCGTGCAGTGAATCGGCAGCCGCGTGGCCAAACCGATGTCGGGGCCGATTTCGTGTTGACCTTTGCGCCAGCCGCCCAGCCGTTCCACGTACCTGATCCTGGTGCCATCCAAGATCACCATCGAGACGGTGCGTCCGGTGCGCTCGCGCAGTGCCCGCAGATCCTCGCCGGCGTGCTGACGGAGCGACATCGCGCCCAGCATCGACAGCCCGAAATTGGCGACACGTGGGGCCAGCCGATATTGACGCGCAAGGTCCTGTTCCAGATAACCGAGGGCCACCAGCGTGGAGGCATAGCGATGCGTGGTGGAACGCGTCATGTTCAACTCGTCCGCCAGGTTCGCGATACTCATCACCGGGCGGCTCGCGCTGAAGCAATTCAACAGTGACAGACCGGCGGCCAGCGAGGAGGAGAAACGGAGCGAGCGCTCGACTTCCTTGCGGGCAACGACGGTTGAGTCACCGCCGTTTTGTAACTCTGCGTGCTCGACCTCGGACATGCTGCTCCTAGCGGTCTCTCCCGCCACCGGGCCCGGCGTTCGCAACCCTGTACAATCTCGTATCAGGATTTCGTTCGAGTAGGCCAACTCTTAACAAAGTACTCATATAACGGTGCACCGTGCTGCTATTCATGTTCAACTGTCCGGCCACGTCGGCAACGCCACGCTCGGTCCCGTCGAGCGGAAAGCACGTGAGCACCTCCAGCCCGATCAGCAGCGAATGCGAAAAGCTCTTGTCGTCCATCAGGGGGGCGAATATCCACTGCGTGGAACCGCCCGCCTCCGCGGCGTTGAAATCACCCTGGGGCGCGCCTGCACCGGAGCGACGCTCCGAAACCGCCACCCCCTCGATGATGCCGTCGACCTGCTCCTCGGATAGTTGAAGGAACACGCGCCCGCGATCTTCACGATCACCCATGGCGCGCCGGGAATGCCGCAATCTATGACCCCCCGAGCGTGAACTCTCGCGAGCGAACCCCCGGGCGAGAAGACTCGGGCGCGACCCCTTCGGGACTCCCCGCTTGACGCCTAAAGTCCGGCTGATCCGCTGATCGCTCATCGTGTTTTGACGATCATGACCCAAACCGTGGTCACACTCAATACACAGGTGAAAATTTATTCGGAAGATCCAGGCCGTTCCAATGGCCGATACTCTCAAAAAGAGTATCTGTTCAGTTCAAATTATTTGGCTTTGTCGGGCCAACGCCCTCAAAGCCCTCGCGCACCCGCTCGAGCGAGGCGCGCACACCCTGCAACCAGGTGACGCGGGACTTCCAGAAGGACAGCTCGGCATCTTTGGCGAGCGTCATCACCAGTCCCTGCCAGCGGTGGGGATCGGGGGGATGAGTCTGTTGATAGGCTCGCTGGAGCCCTTCCACATGGGCGAGACACACGATCTCCTGACCGTGGACCAGCTCGATCATACGCGACAGGTTGCGTGGTTGACAAAGCGCGATCTTCATATGCAGCTCGTCGCGCAGAGGCGGCGCGACCGAGGATTCCAGCAGCCACTCCTCAAAGACGCGGACGCCCGCCGCGGTTGCTTCGAAGTATTGTGTGGCAGAGCCGGAGTCGGCGGATTTCTTGGTCTTGCCTTTTGCGGCCTCACCCTTGTCGACATGGACCATCACGCCGCGTATCAATCCGTCACGTTCGAGCCTGGTCAGAGCCGAATATACGTTGGAGTCAACGAACCCGGCGGAGGCCAACCGTTGGCGCAACTTCGCGGTCAACCGGTAAGCGGGTGCGGGCTCCTCGATGACCAATCCCAAGACTGCGATCTTTGCGGACATTTATCCCCGATGATCCCTCTCGCACAAACCATCCGACTCAATTCACGGACCGTATCGAAAACATCACAACTCTGCAGTGCTAGAGCGAACTGTTCCATAGATTCGGCACTGGGTTAACCTTTTGAACAGCGGTTGTCAGTCGATGCCGAGACGGTCCAGCAAACCGTCGTCGGCTCGCCAATCGCGACGCACACGCACCGAGACGTCGAGGTGCACCTGACAGCCCAGCTCACGCTGTAGCTCACGCCGCGCGGCAATACCGACCGCCTTGACCATGCGGCCTCCGGCACCCACGAGAATGCCTTTCTGTGAATCGGTCTCGACCCAGATCAATGCCCGGACCCTCACGAGGTCCGCGCGCAGGCTCTCGATCTCCTCGATCATCACCTCGACGGCGTGGGGCACCTCGTTGAAGGTACGCCTGATCACGGCCTCCCTGATCAGCTCGGCCAGCAGCACCTCGCGCGACTGGTCGGAGCGCTCACCCGCCGCAAACATGAACGGCCCCTCCGGCAGCAGGGCCGAAAGATGCTCGATCAGAGGCGCCACGCCGACCCCGGTGCGCGCAGAGATGGGAAAGATCTCATCCCCCACCTGTAGTTCGGAGGCCTCCTGGAGCACTGCCATCGTCGCGGCTCGAGCCAGACGGTCTACCTTGTTGACGGCGATCGTCACGGGCGTACGTGCGGTTGCGAGGGCCTGCGCGATGAAACGATCGCCGGGTCCCACCCCCTGCTCGGCGTTGAGCACCAGCAGCGCGGCGTCGGATTCCTCGAGCTCGTGCTGCACCCGTCGAGCCATGCGCGAGGTGAGCGCGTCGCGCGGGCGCTGGACGCCGGGGAGATCCACGAGCACCATCTGGCAGTCGCCCGCGGTGAGCACTCCCCTGATCGCACGGCGGGTCGTCTGCGGACGGTCTGAGACGATCGCCACCTTGCCGCCGACGACGGCGTTGACGAGCGTGGACTTGCCGACGTTCGGCCTACCGGCCAGGGCCACGAACCCGCTGCGCGTCATCGCGACGCCTCGGCGAGGATCTCGGCCTGAACGGTGAGCATCTCACCGTCGTCGACCTCGTGGTCGAACCCGAGCAGGTGCAGGGCGCCGTGCACCACCGCCTCGCGAAGATCCGCGGTGTGCTCGGGACAGATCACGATGTCGCCCAACTCCCGGGGCGAGCCGTCGGAGGGAGCGGCTTCGTCGATCGGGAAGCTCAGCACGTCGGTCGGGCCCTGCTTGCCGCGGTGCTGGGCGTTGAGCCGGGCGATGCGCTCGGCGTCGACGAACTCGATCGCGAGATGACCCTCGTCGATCGCGGCCGCGGCGGTGGTGAGCACACAGAGGCGCTCGATCTCCTCACGTGGGGGCGCCCCGGCAACCTGCGCGGCGCCAAAGACCTCGACCTCGATCGCCACCCGACTGTCTCAGGCGCGACGCAGGTCGGCAGTACGCAGGTCGGCAGTACGCAGCTCCGGCGCGCCGCGCTGGTCGTGCACGTCATAGGCCTCCACGATGCGCTGCACGAGCTTGTGGCGCACCACGTCCTCCCCGCCGAAGCGCACGAAGTCGATGCCCTCGATCGACTCCAGCACGTCGCCGACCACGATCAGGCCCGACTGCTGCTCGCGCGGCAGATCCACCTGGGTGACATCGCCCGTGACGACCATCCGCGAGCCGAAGCCAAGGCGGGTGAGGAACATCTTCATCTGCTCGGGCGTGGTGTTCTGGGCCTCGTCGAGGATCACGAAGGAGTCGTTCAGGGTGCGTCCGCGCATGAACGCCAGGGGCGCGATCTCGATCACGCCGCGCTCGATGTAGCCCGAGACCTTCTCCGGGTCGAGCATGTCGTGTAGGGCATCGAACAGCGGGCGCAGATAGGGATCGACCTTCGCCATCAGGTCGCCCGGCAGGAAGCCCAGCCGCTCGCCGGCCTCCACCGCGGGGCGGGTGAGGATGATGCGGTTGACCTGGTTGTGGGAGAGCGCCGCCGCGGCCATGGCGACCGCGAGGAAGGTCTTGCCGGTACCGGCGGGGCCGACGCCGAAAGTGATGGTGCTGTCGCGGATGCTGTCCACGTAGCGCTTCTGGTTGACCGTCTTGGGGGCGACTCGCAGGCCGCGATGACGCCACACCACGTCCTCCAGCACCCGTGCGGGCGACTCGTCCGCTTCCAGAGCCCCGGTCACCGCGGAGATCGTGCCGGGGCTCAGCTGATGGCCGCGCGAGACCAGCTGGGATAGCTCGCGCACCACCCGCTCGCCGTCGCGGGTCGCTTGCTCCTCGCCGTCCAGTGTGAGCAGATTGCCGCGCAGGAAGACCCGGCAGCTGAGCTGGCTCTCGAGTGCCCGCAACACCGCGTCCTCGGTACCGGAAAGCTCGGCCGCGACCTCGTTGGGCAGCTCGACCTGAGTCCTCATCCGGCCAGCGCCGCCCGGATCAACCCCGAGACCCGCTTGCCGTCGGCGCGTCCGTCCACGACGGCCATGGCGGCCTTCATGGCGCCCCCCATGTCCTTCACGCCGGCGGCCCCGCTGTCGCGCACGGCCTGCTCGACGATCGCCTCCAGCTCGGCATCGGACAGCTCGGCCGGCAGGTAGGTGGCGATCAGCGCGGCTTCGGACTCCTCGGTCGCCGCCAGCTCCGCGCGCCCGGCGTCGGTGTAGGCGCGGGCGGCCTCCAGGCGGCGCTTGCGCTCGCGGCGCAGCACGGTCAGCTCGTCTGCCGAACCGTCCTTGGCGGACTTCTGTAGCTCCGAGAGCACCAGCCGCAGCGCACCGACGCGCTCCTTCTCGCCGGCCCGCATCGCGTTCTTCAGGTCGCCCTTGATGTCGTCGATCGCGCTCATCCAAACTTCAGGATACGCCGCTCAGCTCTCCTCGCCGTGCTCAAGTGGCGTCGGGCTGCCCAGACGCCCCGGCGCGGAGGCGTCGCGTCCGAACAGCAGCGCGACGTTCCAGTCGATCAACAGTCGCAACTTGCGGCCCAGACCGGGCATCAGCAGCAGGTGGTAGGTGCGGGCGATGAACCATGCCGGCAGTCCCCGCCAGCGGATGCCCAGCGTGATCGCTACGGCCTCGTTGTGACCCAACTCGGCGACCACCCCGGCGGTGCGGTAGCGAAACGGGCGCAGCTTGCCGCTGCCGAGCGTGGCGGCCACGTTGCGGGCCACCAGCCGACCCTGACGGATGGCGTGCTGGGCGGTCGGAGGGCACGGCTGTCCGCGTCTGGCGGGGTCGGGCACCGCGGCACAGTCACCCAGCGCCCAGACTCCGGGGTGGCCCTCGACGCGCAGCATGCGGTCCACCGCCAGCCGACCGCCGCCCTCCAGGGGCAATCCCAGGCGCGCCACCGCCGGGCTGGGCTTCACCCCGGCGGTCCAGACCACGGTGCGGGCCCTGATCGCCTCGCCCGTGGAGAGCGTGGCGCTGCGATCGGTGATCTCCTCGATGGTGGTGCTCGTCATGACCTCGATGCCGCGCCCACGCAGCTCGCGCGCGGCGAACTCGGAGAGGCTGGGCGACATCTCCTGCATGATTCGCTCGCGCGCCTCCACGAGCACCCAGCGCATCCCGTCGGCACGACAGCGGGGGTAGAGGTCGATCACCTGGGCCGCGAAGTCCTGAAGCTCGGCGAGCCCCTCCAGACCCGCGTAGCCGGCTCCCACGAACACAAAGCCGAGGTACTCGGCGCGCTGCTCGGGGTCCTCCAGCGACTCCGCGATGTCCAGGGCGCTCAGCACCTGGTTGCGCAGCGCGGTGGCGTCCGAGAGCGACTTGAAGCCGATCGCGTGCTCGGCCAGGCCGGGAATCGGCAGGGTCCGCGAGACCGAGCCCAACGCGACGATCAGCTGGTCGTAGTCGAGCTTGAGGTGCTCGCCGTCGATCCGACGAACCGCGAGCGTGCGCGCGGCGGGGTCGGCGGCAGTGACCCGCCCGATCACGAGGTCGGTGCGCCGCAGCTGGGAGCGCAGCGGGACGATCACATGGCGCGGGTCAAGCGTGGCCCCAGCGGCCCCCGGCAACAGCGGTGTGTAGAGCATGAAGTTGGCCTCGTTGATCAGCGTCACCCGCGTGCTGTGCGGGGGCAGCACCTTTTCGAGGGTGCGGGCGGCGTAAAAGCCACCGAAGCCGCCACCGGCGATCACAACGTGCCAAGCCATACACGCACAATAAGGTGCAGTGCACATGGACCGCTCCCCTCAGTCGATCTATGCCACCGCGCTTGCGCCCTTCGAGGCTGAGGTGCAGACCCTGCGCCCGGCGGATGCGGAAGTCTTCGACGCTCACACGCACCTGGGGCTGGACGAGGATGGGCGCTCGCTCAGCCTGCCGGCATTGCTGGAGCAGCTCGACGGCGCCGGTGCGCGCCGGGCCTGCGTGTTCCCGCTGCACGACCCCGAGCGCCACCCCGCCTACCGGGTGCCCAACGACCGTGTGCTCGGCTGGGCCGCCGAAAGCGACGGTCGACTGATCCCGTTCTGCCGGCTGGACCCCGCCGAAGACGCGCGCGCGGAGGGCGAGCGAGCGCTCGCGGCGGGAGCCAGGGGCATCAAGCTGCATCCCCGCGCCCAGGCGTTCTCCTTCGACGGCCCCGAGATGGACTCGATCTTCTCGCTGGCGGGCGAAGCCGACGTGCCGATCCTGATCCACGCGGGACGCGGCATGCCGCCGATCGCCGACGGTCTGGCGAACCTCGCCCTGCGCCACCCCGAGGTGGTGCTGATCCTGGCCCACGGGGCGATCTGCGACCAGGGGATCCTGACCTCGCGTCTGGCAGACCATCCCGGCGTGCTCTACGACATCTCCTGCTTCTTCCCGATCGACGTGCTGGAGCTGTTCGCGCGGGTCCCGGCCGAGCGCATCGTGTTCGCCTCGGACCCGCCGTACGGGTTCCCGTCCAGCAGCCTCTACATGGCGCTGCGCGCCGCCGCCTACGTGGGATTGGATGAGACAGCCGTCAGGGGTCTGTTGGGCGAGACGATGGCGGGACTGATCGACGGGCGCGGGCTACCGGCCCCCAAGCCGCCTAGAGGGAGACGTTCGATCACGCTCTCCGGGCGCCTGGCGCGGGTGTACGGCTATGGCAGCCTGACCGGCCCGGCGCTCTTCGGGGGCGTCATGGACGCGGCGGTCGCGATGCTCGAAATGGCGATGGCGGCCTGCCGAGACCCCGAGCCGGGCGACGTGGGCGAGGCCCTGGAGGTGATGGGGAGCGCGCTTGGCGGCTCCCGCGAGCTGCTGCGCGTCCCCGATGCTCGTGGGGTCCCCGGGCGATCGACCTGCTCTACCGCTCGGTCATCAAGGCCGCCACCGAGCGACCCGACCCGGCCTAGGGTCAGCAGAGCGGAGGACCCGGCCTAGGGTCAGCAGAGCGGGATACCCGGCTAGGAGGGTCTGGCGCTAGACCCTGGTAAGCCAGACGGCCGCCCACTCGCCGCTTGTGCGCCGTTCGCGCTCGCGCAGCCCCAGATGCTCCGCGAAGGCGCTCACCACCTCGTCGACCTCGGCCACGAGCAGTCCGCTGGCCAGCAGGTGCGGTGGCGCCAGGGTCATGCCGGCGGCCAACTCCAGCAGCAGGGGGCGCAGCAGGTTGGCGACGACGACGGTCGGATGGGGCTCCCCCTCCCGATCCAGGGCAGCTCCTCGCTGCGCAGATCCCAGTGTCGCGCCTCCAAATTGACAGCGTTGACCGCGGCGTTCTCGCGGGTGGCCTGCACGCTCTCGCGCTCGTGATCGAGGCCGAGCACGGGCGCGAAGCGCAGACGCGACCCGGCGATCGCCAACACCCCGGAGCCGGTCCCTATGTCGAGCAGTGGGCCACGCTCGGGGAGCGCCGCGGCCAACTCCAGCAGCAGCTCCAGGCAGAGACGGGTGGTCGCGTGGGCGCCGGTGCCGAACGCCTGACCGGGGTCGATCACGATCTCCTGCACGCCGGGGCGCTCGCTGGGCCCCTCCCAAGGCGGACGTACGTGCAGCGCCACATCCGGCGCGCCCGGGACGGCCTCGAGCAGCACCGGGCGGTGAAAGGCCTTCCAGCGCTCCGACCAGTCGTCGGGGATCTCGCTGGTAGAGATCTCGACCAGGGCTCCGCCCGGCGGCGGCGCGCAGGTCGGGTAGCTCGGGCAGCTCGCCGGGCGCCCCGTAGACCGCGTACTCGACCACCCGGCCGTCCAGCTCGGTCTCCTCCACCCCGGCGGGAGCCAGTTCGAGCAGCTCGGAGAGCACCAGCTCGGCATCCTCGCGGCGGACGCGCAGCGCGAGGCGGATCACGCGGCCTGGCTACGCAGGGCGCGGCGGAGCTTGGCGAACATCGATTCCTCGGTGCTCAGGTTCTCCGCGGTGAGGGTCTCGTTGAAGCGCTCCAGCAGCTCCCGCTGCTCGGCGCTGAGCCGCCGGGGAATCAGCACGTTGACGACCACCCGCAGGTCACCCTGGGCGCCGCGTCGCAAGCCGGGCATGCCCTGGCCGCGCAGGGTGAGCACGTCGCCCGGCTGTGTCCCGGCGGGAATCTCGACAGCGGAGGTGCCCTCCAGCGTCGGCACCTCCTGGGTGCTGCCGATCGCCGCCAGCGGCGCGGGCACGTCCAGCGCGGTGATCAGATCGTCGCCCTGACGCACGAAGCGCTCGTCGGCGCGCACGCTGACGTGCACATACAGGTCGCCCGCCGGAGCACCGGCTTCACCGGCGTGGCCGCGCCCGCCGACCCGGATGCGCTGGCCGTCTGAGATGCCGGAGGGCACGTCGACCTCGACCTCGAGCGCGGGCCGACCGCCGACCGCGCCCGCGACAGTCGCGACAGGGCTGCTTGGGTATGCGCCCGTCGCCGTGACAGACATCGCAGGCGATCGTGCGGACCATCTGACCGAAGGGCGTGCGGGTCATGGCCTGCAGCTGCCCCGCCCCGCCACAGCGTTTGCAGGTCTCGATCGGGGTGCCGGGCTCGGCGCCGTTGCCATGACAGTGCTCGCAGCGCTCGACGGCCTCGAAGGCGACGTTGACCTGCTTGCCCCGCGCGGCCTCCACCAGGTCGATCTCGACGGCGACCGCCACGTCACCTCCGGCCGCGGGCCCACCGCCCCTGCCCCCGAAACCGGCCTGCCCGCCGAAGAAGGTCTCGAAGAGATCGCTGATCGACCCGAAGCCGTCGAAGTTGGGGGCCTGCCCGCCGGAGCGCAAGCCGTCGTGGCCGTAGCGGTCATAGGTGGCGCGGCGCTCGGGGTCTGAGAGGATCTCGTAGGCCTCGGCGGCCTCCTTGAACTTCTCCTCGGCCTGGGGGTCGTGCGCGTTGACATCGGGGTGCAGTTCGCGCGCCAGGCCGCGAAAGGCCTTCTTTACCTGCTGCTCGTTGGCGTCGCGCTCGACGCCGAGCACCTCGTAGGGATCACGCGGCATGGGGTTGGTGTTCAGCTCTCGGCGTAGGCGTCTTCAAGGAACCGCGACAGCTCGTGGGCGATGTCGCGGACCATCGGGATGGCGTGCGCGTAGTTCATGCTCACCGGACCGATGACCGAGACGGCGCCGAGCTTGCGCTGGGCCACACCATAGCTCGCCGCGACGAGCGCCATCGAGCGCATTGCGGGGATCTCGTTCTCCTGGCCGATGCGTACGTATACGCCGGGCTCGCCGAGCGCTGAGCGCAGTACGCCGAGCAGTACCACGCGCCGCTCGAGCAGACTCCAAAGCTCGTTGATCTGGGTGACGTCGGCGAGCGGAACCTCCGAGAGCAGACGCGCGGCGCCCTCGACGTAAATGGTGTCCTCCGACTCCCAGGAGCCAGCTGGCTGAAGGCGGGTGCAAGTCGATCGAGGAACGCCCGCTCGGTGCCCGAGAGCGTGGGCTCGAGAGTCGCTGTTGGAGCATGCGGGTGCCCAGCCCGAGACCCTGTAGGCGCTCGTTGAGAACTCCCCGGCCCAGGTCACCAGGCCGGGGTCGACGGGCCCCTCGAAGGTGGCCAGCATCTTGGAGACGCCTCCGGTCGAGGTGATGATCACGACCATCACCACCTGCGGCTGGAGCGACGAGCACCTCGAGGTGGCGGATGGTGGCGGTGTTGAGCGAGGGCGCGGAGACGACGGCCAGCAGGTTGGTGACCTGCGAGAGGGTCTCGGTGGTCGACCGCATCGCGTCCTCCACTTCGCGACGGGTCAGCGACAGCTGGGGTCGGGGCGCGGCGACGAGCCCCTGACCGGTGCAGAGCATGCGATCGACCACGTAGCGGTGCCCGGCGTCGGTGGGCACCCGCCCGGCGGAGGTGTGGGGGTGGGCCAGCAGCCCGTACTCCTCCAGCAGCGCCAACTCGTTGCGAACGGTGGAGGCCGCGCAGTCAAGCTCGGGGTCGGCGGCGATCACCTTGGAGGCCACGGGCTGACCGCTGCGCAGGTAGCCGTCGACGACGTTCCACAGGATCAGCTCCTGGCGGCGGTGTCAGCATGGATCTGATTGTAGGGCAGGGTGGGCGGGCAAACAGCCACCCGCCGCACCTGCGCGGGGCCCGCCCGCGGACGAACCCTCCTGGGAACTACGGGAACTGCGGCTAGATCGCCGGCAAAAGCTAGATCGTCAGCTCGGCCTCGGCGTTGCGGATGATCTGCTTGCCGTCCTGCTCGGCCACGGTGTCGATCGATCGCGTGTCCCTCGGCGACGCTCGCGGACGGTGCCGGTGACGACGCACCTCCTGCTCGGGCACAGCCCATGCCGCGGAACTGCACGGCGAGTCGCTTGAGGTGCTCGGGCCCACCGGCGGCCTCGGTCTGCGCGCGCGCCACCTGGGCCATGCTCCAGAGACCGTGCAGGATGCGTCCGGGCAGCCCTACCGCGCGAGCGAACTCCTCGTCGATGTGGATCGGGTTGTAGTCCCCGGAGGCCCCGGCGTAGCGGACCGTGAGGATACTTGTCGGGCGTGATCGCGCACCTCGGGAATCGGGTTCCCGCCTGAAGGTCGGCCATGGTGCTCACACTCCTCGCACGATGTTGGTCCACGTCCCGCGACAGACCTGCTCGCCGCGCTGATTGGTGGAGACTGACTCGAAGACGTAGTAGCCGCGGCCGTCGCGCTTCGGAGATGTCCTTGACGCTGGCAGTCGTGGTGATCTCGTCGCCGGCGACGACCACGGGACCCCACTCGAACTCCTGGCCGCCGTGGACCATCATCGCGAAGTTCAGCTCGATCTCGGGGTCGAAGATCGGGCGGCCCGACCGAGGGGGCGCAGTAGACGACGGCGAACATCGGCGGCGCAACGACATCGGCGTAGCCGGCCGCACGGGCCGCCTCGACGTCGAGGTGCACGCGGGTTGCTCTCGCCCACGGCGCGGGCGTACTCCTTGATCTTCTCACGGCCCACCGCGTAGAGCGTGGGCTCGTAGTTCTTACCGATCGCTTGCGTATTGACTGGCAACGGTTGGGTCTCCTTGCGTGCGCACGGGACAAAGTGCTGGTGACTCAATGCGGGTGATTCGATGCTGGTGACTCGGAGGCGGCAGTCTACGCCTTGCAACGCGCGCGAGCCCTTCAGCCCGGCGCGGCCCGGCGCGATCCACCCCGGCGCGCTGCCGCCCCCGCGTTCTCTATCGCCGGGATCTCAGAAGACGAGCGCCTGCTCAGCACGAGCCCCGGAGGCCGGGGCGGGCTCCCCGTCGTCCTCCGCACCACCGCCGTCCCCGTCGCCACCGCGATCCCCGTCGCGATCCCCGTCCCTGTCGCCTTTGCCGTCGCCGTCGCCGTCGCCCGCGCTACCAGTCACACCGCCACTTGCGCCGCCGCTGTCATCCTCCCCACCGCGATCGGTTGCGTGGGCGCTTTCCAGGAACTGGATGCTGTCGGCCACGATGCTCACCGTCTGGCGACGCTGCTGCTCGGCGGTTTCCCACTCGCGCCACTCCAGCCGCCCGTCGATGGCGAGCAGGCTGCCCCGTCGGGTGTAGCGGCTGACGTTCTCGGCCTGGGCGCCGAAAACGCTCACGTCGAAGTAGTTCGGTCGCCCCTGATAGGTGCCGTCGGCGTCGCGGCGCGTGCCGTTGCAGACCACCCGCAACCCGCAAACGCTCTGACCGGAGGGCAGCGCCCTCAGCTCCGGATCGCGCGTGAGACGACCCACGAGCACCACGCGGTTGATGTTGGAGAAGGACATCGATTTGCTCCTTTGCCTGCCGTGTTTGATCCCCATCGTGTTCGATCCCCATCTCACGAATTTAGGGCGCGCTTGAGACGGTTCGCTGAATCCTTCGTCCCGTCGAGTGGGCGATGAACGCGTCGAGCCTTACCACCGCGATGCGCCGCTGCCCGGCCACCGCCCCGATCGCTCGGGTCAGGGGACGCTCGACTTCGGGGGCCACGACGTAGAGGACGCCCGCCACGCAGCGGCTCGCCGCCCAGGCCTCGCAGATCTCGGTCAGGTGAGGCGCCCCCTTGACGGTCAGCTCGACCTCGACCGCGACCGGCCCGAGGCCGGTGGCAGGCGGGGGCCAGACGGCGAGGTCCGGATGATGCGACGCCTCAACTCGCCCCGGACGAGGCAGGCGTGTGCTGGCGAGTTGGCGGCCGGCGACGCGCTCGTCTCTGCGGAGCCGGCGCTCGCCCTGCACCCGATGCTCGGGATAGAGACGTTCAAGCATCGCAGCCACGGCCGCGCAGGCGATCAGGTGCCGGGCGTTGGCGGGATTGACCCGGCAGGGGGCCGAGGCGGGCTCGGCGACGGCCCGCATCCCGGCGCTGGTGGGCGTGTACAGCGCGGGTCTCCCCGTCAGAACTCGACGGCGGAGGAGCAGCCCGGCGTGCTCGGCGGCGGCGAGCTGACTCGTTGCCGTGCCCAGCTCCACTCCCCGCCGTGTGGCGAGCGCCTCGGCGGTGACCACGCCGAGGCGGGCCACCCACTCCAGCAGCGCGATGCGAGCGGCACTGGGCTGCACGCGCTCAACCACGGGCGGAGATCGAGTGGATCTGGGCAAGCCTGACGTTCGTCCCCTCCGAGAGCGTGATCACCGCGGCGCGGCCGCGGGCCAGTCCCGCAAGCTCCTCGGCGCGCAGCAGCGGCTCGCGCACGCGAGTGCGCGTGAATCTGCCGTCGTGGGCCCAGGATGTCTTCCAGGAGCCCGCCGTTCCGGCCAGCTGCGCGATGAGGTCCGCCGAAGCGGGGACCACCTGGCGATGAGCGATCACGCTTGAGACGTTGCCGAGCACCTGCTCCAACAGCAGCTCACGCCCCGGGAGCCTGAGATCGGACAGCTCCTGCGTGCCCAGCAGCAGGCTCATGCCGGCGGCGCGGGCACGCCCGAAGAGCCTGGCCACCTGCTCGGCCGCGACGGCGGAGAACTCGTCAATCACCGCGAGCGAGGCGACTGGGGCTCCCTGCATGGCGGCGACCGTGGTCTGAAGGTCCTGGACGATCGCGCTGCCCAGCATCTGGGTGAGCAGCGGACGGCGGTCGGACTCCAGACTGAAGTACGCCACGGCCCCTTCGCGCAGGATCTCCAGCAGGTCGAACGACGGCGGACCGTGCGCCTGGGGCTCCAGCCAGCGCCCGATGTCCGACTCGGCGATGATCGCCAGCCGATCGCGCACCCCGGTGAGATCGGCGAGCTGGCGGGCGCTGAGCGAGTCGAGGTAAGCCCTCAGCGGCAGCGTCTGCTCCGGTTCCAGCTCCCGAGCGAGCACCCGCAGCTCGCGCGGCTCCAGGTAGCGCACGAGCGCCGCGAGGCTGCTGTGGGCTCCGGCGGCGCGCAGGGCACGCACCTCGTGGCCGAGATAGCGCTGGGCCTGGCGCAGGTAGTGGGGCTCGGTGAAACGCTCGGCCGCGAGCAGCTTGTCGGCGATCTCGGTATCGCCACCGCGACCGTAGGGGTTGTAGATCCAGGGGCCCTGCGGGGTCCACTCGACGAATCTCCGCCCCACGCGGCGCGCGGTGTCTCGCAGCGCGGCGCGCAGGTCGCGGTCGTCCTTGGGATCGACGACCACGGCGCCCATCCCGTGCTCGATCGCACGCACGGCGATCCAGGCCTGGGTGACCGTCTTGCCGGATCCAGAGGCGCCGAGGACCAGCGTGTGCGTACCCCCGTGGATACCGCCCAGCGGGATCGCGACGGGGCGCCCACGAGCATCCTCGCCCACGGTCAGCCGGTCCGCGACCGGCCACCACCCATCCGCCGGTGCACCGATCCGCCGCCACGGCAGTCTCGCCGCCAGGGTGAAGCGGCCCCGGCGAGATTGGGCGCTGCTCAGACGACGACCGAGCGCCTGGAACGGGCTCACCCGCGCCCGCGCTGCCCGGCCGAGATCGGCCCCGTCCATCAGATCCCTCCCGTGGTGGCGCGCACCTCGCCCGGCGGCGATGAGCAGCGCGACTGCCGGGACCGTCGTGATCGCACCCGCGAACAGCGCTCGCAGCACGAGCACGCAGGCCAACGCCACCAGCGCCCAGCTCCAGTGCAGGGGCGAGCGCCGCATGAGCCGGGCCAGGAGCACACCGAGAACCCAACCCAGAGCAACGTGCTCGCAGGCGCCGATCGCCGCGTGAGCGAGCCGCACAGCCGGCGCGAGCGGGCCGCCGCTCAGGTCGGGGAGAGCATCGGGGGAGGACATCGGTCGGGGCCGCCTTCAGTCGACTTCGACCTCGCGCGGGGTGAGCCCGAGACCGCGACGCGCGATCAGGGCCAGCACCTCGGTGTGGATCCAGGGCGTGGTCAGGTGCCGCCCACCCTCGGGCGCGAGGCCCACGCGTCGTGAGAGCCAGCTGGTCTCCCCGCTGGGATTGCCGCGGGCGTCGTACTTCACCCGTCCACAGCGGCTGGCGATCTCGCTGAGACTCACGTCCTGGCTACGCACAACCGTGAGCACTGCCCGACGCAGACCACGATTGAGCAGGATGCGGCTCGCATTGGCCCGCTCCAGCTCGGCGCGCAGGCGCACGACCGAGACGTCTCGCGCGCCGCGATGGCGCACCAGCGCCGCGACGGTCAGCACTCGCACCGCGCGGTAGCTTTCGAGCGCCCCGATCACCTCGCGCACGCTCACCGCCACGGGCGCCTCCAGAGGGTCGCGAGGCTTGCTGCGACACCAGCGCAGTTGCGAGCACTGGTACTCGGGGGGCTGGGGCTCCAGACGGTAAGTCCAGCCGTGACGGTCGTGCAACTCGCCGCTGCCCGGCGGGGCTGCCGCATAAAGCTCCTGCTCTTCGGCGGCGAACGGGACGATCGCGGTGTCCTCCACGGTGACGTGCCGGCAGCGCCTGCGGGGAGCGTCGTGGAGGTAGTGGCGACATATCAGCGCCGCATTCCCGGCGGGCTCGTCGGGCGGCAGGTGGGCGACGAGGCGACGATCATCGAGCGTGGCGCCGTCGCGATCGAGCACGAGCAGGCTGCCGGCCGAACCGGAGCGCGCCAGCACCTCGCGGCGTCGCCCGGCGGAGTCCAGATAGCAGGCCAGGATCGCCTCCCCGACGCCGCCCGCGACGGGCTCGGGCGGAGCGCTCGAACCCGCAACCCCCACAGCGAGCGTTCGTGGGCAAAAGTGTCCTGGCGACTGTACGAATCGGGTCATCTCGGCGGCTCCTGGTCGGTCCGACGGCCCACTCGATTGAGGGCCCTCTGGAGTAACTCCGACGGGGGCCACCAAAACGCTCGGAAAGATACGCGGGCCTGGAGCGAGGGCGCGAGCGCGAGCGCGGATGCTTGCCGCCGGCTACCGGATGTCGCTGTCTAACGGCTGCTTTGTCACCGGCGCCACGCAACGCCTAAGGGTGGCCTCAACGCAACCCCGAGATCGTGTGGCCGGACGACCGATCGTCGCCTGCCATCGGGCGAGGAGCTAAAACCGGGCGAGGATCAACGCGGGCGGGTCGCCCGCTCGACCTGCGCGCCACGGTCGGTGAGATGCCACGCGTTGGATGCGCCTCGAATCTGGCCCTCGCCGGTATTTCGAACCAGGTCCAGCCGCTCCAGGCGGGTCAGGAGCTTCGAGATCTGCCCCTGATCGGAGATTCCGGACTCTTCGGCGATCTCGCGGTTGCTGGTCCCGGGGCGATCGCCGATCACGGTCAGCACCCGCACGGTGCGATAGGTGAGGCGCATTTCCAGCCCCTCCAGGGGATCCTTGCTGATCCGCTGTGGCGCGCGGGAGGGCCTGAAGACCTTGGGGGGCCTGCGGGTCAGCTCGTTGCTGGCCACCCGGGCGCCCAGATATGGCAGCACGATCATGCTCATCAAGGGACCGAGCAGGTCGGTGAGCCGTTCGTTTCCGCGACCCAGCAGACGGGTATGGATGACCGCGAACACGGCGCCGACGACCCCTTCGGCCGTCACGTTGGGGGCCTCGCTGGTGCTGCGTGCCGAACGGGCGCCACCCTCGTCCCGGCCTCGATCGACGACCTCCTTGAGGGTTTCCAGGACTTCGGCACGCCGCTCCAGCACGCGGGGCCCGGCGCCGAGCGCCTCGACCACGCACAGCCGCGCCAGGCCGGGCTCCTCGTCGAGGAAGGCGAGCAGCGCGAACAACCCGGTTCGCAGGCCCTCACGCCAGCCACTGTCAGCGTCGTAGCCCTCGCTTACGGCGTTGCTCGCCTGGGCGATCGCCTGATCGAAGGCCGCCAGGAAGCAGTCCTCACGGTCGGTGAACACGTCATAGAAGGTCTTGCGCGACACCTTGGCGCGACTGATGACCTGTGCCACGGTCAGTCCTGCATAGCCGACATCCTCGACCGCCTCGACGGTGGCGGTGAGCATCCTGCTGCGCTGAATCTCGGTTACCTGCCCACGTGGCAGGCCATTGGGACCCGGACGCAGCCTCAGGGTCCTCAAGCGCGTCTCATCCTTAGAAGCCATCTTGTTCGTGCCTACCAGTCTTGTTCAACAGTTCGACGATGAAACGACCACCAACAGCCCATCTGGGCCACGGCGCCCGGTGGGATCACATCGCGAGGTTGCGCGGCGAACCTCGTTCAGCGACACCAGAGAGGTTCATGGGTTGACGCCTGGAAGTCGAGCCCCGTCTCCTACTTCCGATTGGCCGACTTCTGCGGTACCCAAACGAGGCCGTCCGCCGGGCCCTTTTGGGCCCAATTTCGAACAAACCGACGACCGCCGGTTTAACTTATTAGAAACTGGCCGCGTGACGCCTATGAGTTGATACTCATAAAACGTTGTGTCACGGAATTCGCTTTCGCGGGTCAGAAACGCGCGCTTTTGTGCCCGTATAAACAGGGCTACACACAGTTGCCAAGACCGCTTGGAGGAAGGCCAAACAGAGCCTCCCGAGCACTCCGGCGGCCCGCAGCCGGGCGGGCCCGGCGCCCCTGCGGGACCCGGGCCTGCTGAGAAAATACCGCCAACGGGATTCGAACCCGTGTTACCGCCGTGAGAGGGCGGCGTCCTAGTCCCCTAGACGATGGCGGCTCGCTAACGGCAGTTCGAGGCTAGCAAAACCCGATCGGCCGTGGCCCCCGGGGCGGCCGGACGGCGGCACCGGCGGCGGGTGCGATATCTTCGCCCCCACCAGCGGATGTGGCGGAATTGGTAGACGCGCACGGTTCAGGTCCGTGTCGGGGCAACCCGGTGGAGGTTCGAGTCCTCTCATCCGCATAGAGACCTCCGACCAGAGCCGCGGTGCTCGCGGAGGTGGTCATGAGTACGAAGCCAAAGCGGCAAGGCAACATTGACGGCGATGGGCAGGAAGGACGACCCGACACGTTGCGGTTAACCGGGCTGCACAGGCAGCCCACGGGCGGCGGCGTGCTCTCGCAGGTAGTCGCGCAGGTAGGGGAGCGCGAACTGGACCCGCCCGTATCCCGCGGGGGCGATCAGCTCATGCGCGAGCAGTCGCAGCCGATACTGGCCTGCGTAGTTTGAGTCTACTTTCAGTCGTTTGGCGATGTCGCCGAGGAGCGACGCGCCGTCATCCTGGGTCATCGCAAGAAGAAACGACTTGTCGACGTCGGAGGCCTCGGCGAGCGCCGGCGCGTGCACGAGCTGACCGAGCCGGCGCCGCGCGGCGGTGATGCCCTCCTGCGCCGCTAAGAGCGTGATCTCATCGGCAGCGCCAGCCTTGCGCCACACCTGATCGCCGACGAGCTGGATGAAGAACGGATACCCCTCGGTCGCGACTACCATCGCGTCGAGGGCGTCGTCGGCGATCGACCTCCCGCGCGTCGCGATCGGCTGCGCAATCGCTTCCCTGACAGCAGCGGCAGCGACGGCTCCGACATGGTGGCGGTCGGCGCGACGCATGAACGTGAGAACTTCGTCGTTGAGCAGCTCGTCGATTGCGGCTGGCAACGCGGCGCCCACGAACGCGAACTCGCGGCGCTCGCGGAACGCGTGCTGCACTACCGTCCCGAACTCGCGCAGCTCGTTCGCATGGCGGTAGTGGAGCTCATCGAGTGTGATCAGCAGCCCCGTCTCGTTCTCCGCGAGCAAGTCTGTCAGCAGCTCGACCTTCGAGCGGAAAGAGAGCGTGCGCGTGTGCCGTTCGATGGTCTGCCAGTCGAGCGAGCCGAGGTTCGCCGGCAGCCCGAAGCCCCTGAGGCGCCGCTTCAGTGCGTCCGGGTCGTGCTCGGCGAGCAACCGCGGCAGATGATCATCGGTGAGTCGGGTGAGAAACCCCGGCGTCGCGGTCTCGGCGACGACTAGCCAACCACGCGCCCGGGCGGTGTCCTCGATCGCGTTGAGCAGCACGGTCTTGCCCGTGCCGCGCGCTCCCGTGTAGAGCGTCGCGCGCCCCGCCGAACCGGGCCCGTCGTCGAGTGCCTCGCCGAACAGCTCGATCAGCTCCTCGCGCCCAGCGAGCAGTGGCGGCGACGAGCCGAACGTCGGCGTGAAGGGATTATTGGTGGCCACCCCTGCAGCCTACCACCACGCTTTAGTGGTCTTTAGTTCTTTTAGTTCCGTTTAGTGATGCTCAGCTGTCCTCTGGACTCCCAGCGACCGTAGTCGGGCATTGCCAGCGCCTTTCGGGGCCCTCAAGATGATGCGCCCCGCTGGGCCGCAGTCAACGCGGATTCGACGGTGCTGGAACGCCGAGTTGCTCGCATATGGCTCGGGTCAGGCCCGCCCCAATCTCCTTGTGACGTGGGATAGCCGAGACCTCACCCTTCGGTCCACGCCACTTGGCGTGCTTTGAGCCTCCAACCTCCCGACAACCCTGCTCGCGGAGGTGACGTTCTAGGTCGCGGCGCTTCACGCCGCAGCGACGAACCGCAGATGCTCTAAATCCTCGCCCGAGCTTCGCCCGGCAAGCTCATCGTCTGGTGTGAGCACCGTGCGCAGCGCGTCGAGCACGTTCTCCCGCGCCTCCTGGCGCGTGCGGCCCTGGCTTAGGGCTCCCGGGACCTCCAACACGCGTGCGACGATCCAGCCGTCCTCGTCGGGCTCATCGAAAGCGATCGTGAAGTCAATTGAGGACGCCACGGAAACAGAGTAGCGCGCCCCCGGATGCCGTTGGCGCCCATAATCGACTTGGAGCACCGATTCGCGCTCATGCAAGCAGTCCCGTGGCAAGACCCCCAAGGCAATCGGGGCGACTCAGTCAATCGAGCCGGCCGGCACTACCCACTCGCAGGCTTGTCCAGTCGCCGCAGCAATCAGGTCGAAATCCGTGTCGTAGTGCAGGATCGTGAGACTGCGAGCCTCGGCAGCCGCGGCTACCAGCAAGTCGGGGATCTTCCGACCTCGTTGACGGCGCGAGGCCAGAAGCCGTTGGGCCTGCCTTGCGCGACGCATGTGCTCGGCCGTGCTCTCCACCAGCTCGAAGGCCTCCATGGCACCGACGAGGCAGTCCCACTCGGCGTCGTTACGTGCCGAGAAGCCAATCTCGAGGTCGCTGATCCCAGCGCGAGCAAGTTCGCCCCGCTGTGCCCGCTTCTCGATTGCCTCCCGGACAGCCCGCTCGCGCAGGCGGGTCAACACGCTCGTGTCCAGGAGATGCGTCAGCGCCATGCCTGCTCGCGCGGCAGCAGATCAGCGCGGGCGAGCACGTCCAGGCGCTCCGTTACCTGCGCACTGTGCTCGCCACCCGCCAGACGCAGCGCACGGTTGACCGTCTCCTTGATCGTGGTGGCGCCTAGTTGGGTACGCGCATCCCGCAGGGCCTGCTCGTCTATGTCAACTAGGTGCTTGGCCATCAAGGCAATATATACCATTTTCTGCCGGTATATACGTAGCGGGGTTCTTGTGGAAACAGTTTGGCAACCGTCGCCCCGCCAGATGAGTCCTATGCGTCCCCGAAACTCAACAAGTCACCGCACCCGCACACGGCAAGCGCACTACGGCACTACGCCGGGGCCAACCCGGGCGGACACGCACGCATGCGCCGCCGCCCGGGGGCCCGATGGGGTGCTAGCGGCCGAGGCCGCTGCCTTCCTTGCGCTGCATCATGCGAAGCGACAGACCGCCGAGGATCAGGAGCACGCCGCCGCCGACGATCCAACGCAGGTCGAGACCCGTGAAGGGCAGCTGCGAGCTGCTGGAGGGCGAGCCCGTGGCGTGGCTCACCGGTGCCGGCGAGGTCGCCGGGGTGGTCGTGGCGGGGCTCGATGAGGTCGAGGGCCCGGTGCCGTTCGAGGGTGTGGTCACGGGCGGGGTCTGGCTGTAGCCCGAGGTGCTGCTCTGGGCCAACGCCGGCGTGGCGGGTCCCAGCAGGGCGAGGGCCACGGGCACGGCGACGAGCGCGCGTGCGGCCCGGCGACGCGAGAGCCCGGTGATCTTGGATGCTGCTACTGCGTGGGGCCTGTTCGAGGCCATCAAATCGGTCCGCGTCATGCGCACCTCCAATGTGTGGTGTCGACGTTCATAGGCCCCCAGAAACCGGGAACCTTCATAGCAAAGTCTCATCAAGCGATCGGACGAGTCTATTCAGGACCCATTATGCGTACAGCGTCGTTCTCCTGCCGGTTGCTCGCGGTTGGCGGCGTTTGCTGCATCTAAACTACCCCGAGCGGGCCAATCGGACACAGCTGCCGGTAACGCTCCAGCGCCTGAGCTGCGGCACCGTGGCCGTCAAAGCTTGACGCGGCCCTCCAGGGTGCCCTCCTCCAACCGGCGGCGCAGAACCTTCTTGTCGAACTTGCCGACGCTGGTCTTGGGGACCTCGGCGATGAAGGCGAACTCATCGGGCAGCCACCACTTGGCCACACGCGGGCGCAGGTGCTCCAGCAGCTGGGAGGCGTCGGCGTCGGCGCCCTCGCACAGCACCACGCAGCACAGGGGACGCTCGGCCCAGCGTTCGTCGGGCTTGGCGATCACGGCGGCCTCGATCACGTCGGGGTGGGCCATGATCTCGTTCTCCAGCTCGACCGAGGAGATCCACTCCCCGCCGGACTTGATCACGTCCTTGGAGCGGTCGGTGATCTGGATGAAGGCGTGCTCGTCCATCGCGGCGATGTCGCCGGTGCGCAGCCAGCCGGCGTCGAACTTCTCCTCGCCGGTCTCGTCGTTGAAGTAGTGCGCCGCGATCCAGGGGCCGCGCACCTCAAGCTCGCCGGTGGACTCCCCGTCCCAGGGCACCTCGGCGCCGTCGTCGTCGACGAGGCGGGCCTCCACCCACGGCAACGGCCGGCCCTGCTTGGCGCGGGCATCCCAGTAGGCGTCGTCGTGCTCACCCTGCTCGTCGGGCCGTGAGTAGCTGGCCACGGGGCTGGTCTCGGTCATGCCCCAGGCCTGGAAGATGCGCACGCCGTAGCGCTCCTCGAAGTCCTTCATCAGCTGCCTGGGCACCGCCGAGCCCCCACAGGCGGCGTTGGTGAGCGAGGAGAGGTCGACCGGCTCGGTGTCGACCCGCGCGTCGGCGTAGCGCAGGAGGTCCGCGAAGATCGTGGGCACGCAGCCCATGACCGTGGGGCGCTCGGCCTCGATCAGCTTGGCCAGCGGCTCGGCCTGTAGGAAGCGGTCGGGCAGCACCAGGTCGGCACCGGCGAGCGCCGCCCCGTGTGGCAGGCCCCAGGCGTTGGCGTGGAACATGGGGACGACCGCGAGCACGCGATCATCGCGCGAGAGACCGAGCGCGTCGGTCATGAGGGTCGCGGAGGAGTGCAGGCTGATCGAGCGGTGCGAGTAGAGCACGCCCTTGGGATGGCCGGTGGTACCGCTCGTGTAGCAGAGCGCCGCGGCCTGGCGCTCATCGATCTCGGGATATGCATATGGACCGCCGTCTGCCTCGGCGAGCAACTCCTCGTAGCGAAGGACGTTGGGCAGCGAGCCGCTCTCGCCGTCGCCCATCACCACGTAATGGCGCACACCCTGGAAGCTGCTCGCCAGCGGCTCCAGCAACGGCACCAGCGAGTCGTCGACGAAGATCACGCCGTCCTGGGCGTGGTTGACGATGTAGGTGAGCTGCTCGGCGAAGAGGCGCACGTTGAGGGTGTGCAGCACGGCGCCCACGCACGGGATCGCCATGTATAGCTCGAAGTGACGCTGGTTGTTCCAGGCGAAGGTGCCCACGCGGTCGCCCTGCTCCACGCCGAGCTTGCCGAGCACCCGTGCGAGACGATCCACGCGCTCGGAGATCTCGCCGTAGCTGGCCCTGACGGTGCCGTGGTCGGTGAGGCTCACGACCTCGCGGTCGGGATGGCAGCTGAGCATCCTGCGGCGGATGTGGTGCAGGTTGAGCTGAAAGTCGTCCTGCATGAGTCCCTGAAGCATGTGCTTCTTCCTCCCCTGGCCCGAATGCTCGATCGCTCGACGGTTGGCTCTCATGTTATGGCGTGCGCAGCCGCGCGCCAATCGCTATTCCCAACCGTCGAGCAGGCGCAGCAGCCGTCGCTCTTCGCCGCCGAGGTCGCGGGGCACGTCCGCCAGGGCAAACCAGCGCGCCTGTTCGATCTCCACCGGGTCGGGGCGAACAGCGGGGTCGCGGACCTCGACGTGTAGGCAGGTGAGGTCGACCGAGATGTGATCGAGGCGCAGGTCGGTGCGCGCCAGCTCGCGCCAGGGCAGCTCGCTCAGCCCCAGCTCCTCCTGCATCTCGCGCTGGGCGGTATGTAGCGGTGACTCACCGCGATGGGCGGCGCCACCGGGCAGCTGCCAGACGCCACGCGGACCGTAGGTGTGGCGCACGAGCAGTACCTCCCCCTGGTGGGTGATGATGCACTTGACCCCGCGCCCTCGGCGCGGCCACAGTCGTCCACGGATCCACAGCAGGCGGTAGGCGACCCGATAGAGCCGACGCAGCGCCGCCAAGCGCAGGCCGTGCACCTCAGGCGCGCTGGCCGGCGGGTCGGTCGGCCGTGGGGCCGGCCAGTTCGCGATAGACCCCGCGGGTGCGCTGGGCCACGTCGCTCCAGTCGAAGCGCAGGACGTGCTCGGAGGCCTCGGCGACCAGCCGGTCGCGCAGCGCCTCGTCGACGAGCAGCCGTTCGATCATGACCCCGAGGTGCTCGGCGTCGCCGCCGTTGAAGCGCAGACCGACCCGCTCGCCGGGCGGCACGACCTCGCGCAGGCCGCCGGTGTCGGCCACGATGCAGGGGCAGCCCGAGGCCATGGCCTCCAGGGCGACCAGCCCGAAGGGCTCGTAGATCGAGGGGACCACGCAGAGGTCGGCGATCCGGTAGAGCGAGTGCAGGGCATCGTCGCCGATCCAGCCGAGGAAGATGCCGTGCTCCATCAAGCCGAGCTGCTCGGCCTGATCTTTCAGCTCCTGCTCGTGGGTGCCGCTGCCGGCGACCAGGAAGCGCACGCCGCCGACCTGCTGAATCACGTTCGGCAGGGCCTCCAGGGCGAGCTGGAAACCCTTCTCGTAGACCAGGCGCCCCACGAGCAGCACGAGCTTCTCCTCGGGTGCCGCGAACTCGCGCCGCAGCGCCTGCAGATCGCCGACGGGGCGCAGGTCCTCGGGGTCGATCCCGTTAGGGATGACGGTGATCCGGCGCTCGTCGATGTCGAAGATGTCGGCCACGTGCCCGCGCATGTAGTGCGAGCAGGTGATCACCGAGTCCGCACGCCCCACCATCCAGCGCTCGACGGCGTGAATGTGCGACTGGGGCTCCTTGTCCACCCAGCCCTGATGACGCCCGTGCTCGGTGGCGTGGACCGTTGTGACGTAGGGGATCGCGAGGCGGTCCGCGAGCCCCGCGGAGGCGTGGGCGACGAGCCAGTCGTGACCGTGGACCAGCTCGTAGGAGTGCTCTTCGGCGAGCGCCTCGCCGGCCACGAGCATGTCCTGGTTCATGCGCTCCACCCAGGCGACGAACCGGTCGAGATCGCGCGGCCAGCTGGGCTCGCGCACGCGGTGGACGATCACCCCGGCGCGCTCTTCGGTGAGCAACGCATCGCTGCCGCCGCGGGTGAGCACGTCGACGGCCACCCCCTGGCGGACCAGCTCCTCGGCGAGCTTGCGCACATGCCGCGCGAGGCCACCCTCGATCACGGGGGGATACTCCCAGGAGAGGATCAGCACACGACGGGTCAAGTCCGGCACCCTATCTGGAAGCCGCCCGCGCCGACATGGCTGGCACTGGATCGCAAGTGGCAATTTCGAAGAAGTCAGACAATTGTCTGTAGACGAACTGTCCGAGGCGACGCAGACTGCCTCCCCATGTCAATGGTTCAACGTTTCGCTCAGAATCTCCGGCGGGCAAGGCTCGCGCGGGGACTCACCCAGGAAGGGCTCGCGGAGGCATGTGAACTGCACCGCACCCACATCTCGCTGCTGGAGCAGGCCAAGCGCGATCCGAAGATGACGACGATCGCCAAGCTCGCCCACGGGCTGGACACCACGCCCGGCATGCTGATGCGCGGCGTGAGCGTCGCGAGCCCACAAAGGTGAGCACGGACGGCGGCCGCCGTCCCCAGAACTGACAACGGTCGTTTCCTGACGATAGGCTGTGCGGATGGACGACGGCTACTTTCCATCCGCGCGCTCGATCGCTCACCGCGTCCACCGCGAGAAGGCGGTGGGCCTGCTCTACGGGCAGCGTGCGCTCTGCATCGGGGCGCTGAAGCCGCTGAACTACGTCGGCACCAGCGAGCACACCCGCAACAAGCGCACCCCCTTCCGCCGCCTGGCGCACACGGGAGCGATGTTCGAGACGATCCTGCTCGGCACGCGCGCGGACGCCGACCGTGTGCTTCAAATCGTCGCGCGCATGCACGAGCGCGTCAGCGGCGTGCTGCCCGAGGATGCCGGCGCTCACTACCCCGCGGGCACCCCCTACTCGGCGCTCGACCCCGAGCTGATGCTGTGGACGCTGGCGGTGATGGCCGACTCGGCCGAGTGGCTGTATGACCATCTGGTGCGCCGGCTGCACGACACCGAGCGCGAAGCGCTGTGGCAGGACTACATCAGCTTCGGCGCGCTGTTCGGGATGCCGCGCGAGGTTGCGCCACCGAGCTACCCGGAGTTCCGGGACTGGTACGAGCGGCAGCTGGACGGCGCCGACCTGCACCTCACCGAGGAGGCCCGCTACATGGGTCACGCGGCCGCGTTTCAGATCCCGATGCCGACGCTGCACCAGCCGGCCAAGCGCGTGCACGACCTGATCATGCTGGGCTCGCTGCCGCCGCGGGTGCGCGAGCTGTACGGCCTCTCCTACACCCCCGCCCACGCGGCGGGCTGTGCCACGGCGCTTCAGATCGCGCGAGTTGCCACGCGTTCGCTCCCACCCCGGCTCACCCGGGGCTCGTGCATACGCGAGTTCGAGATGGTGGTCGCCACCGAGCGGGGACGCATCGCACGCGGCGCGCCGACGCCACAGCTACAGACCTGATGCCCCGCCGCGCGGGGCGCTAGCGTAGAGCACAGCCATGTCCGACCTCGACCGCCTGCTGCGTCGCGTGCCGGACAGCTCCGGGGTCGCCACCCAGCGCCAGCTGCGGAGCTTCGCAACGCGCGTCGCGCTGCTGGTGAGCATGGTCGCGGGGCTGCTGGCACTCGGCACGATCGGGCTGGAGCTGTCCGAGCACGTCGGCGCCTGGTACGCGTTTCGCTGGGCGCTCGACACGGTGGCCACGGTCGGGGGCTTCGACCAACCGCACTCGCTCGCCGGGCAGATCATTCACGTGGTGCTGATCGTGCTGGGCGTCGGTACGCTCTTCTACGCGCTCGCCACGGTCACCGAGTTCTTCGTGGCGGGACACCTCGGGGACCTGCTGGCCGCCCGCCGGACGCAGAAGATGATCGACTCGCTCTCAGACCACCACATCATCTGCGGCTTCGGCCGTGTGGGACGCCAGGTCGCGCGGGACCTGCGCGCCGCGCGCGCCAAATACGTGGTGGTGGACACCAACGCCAAGAACCACAATCTTGCCCACGGCGTCGGGGTGCGCTTCATCGAAGGCGACGCCGCCGACGACGGTGTGCTCACGCAGGCCGGGATCGAGCGGGCTCAGTCGATCATCGCGTGCGCAGACTCCGACGCCGAGAACATCTTCATCACGCTCACCGCGCGCGAGCTGCGCGGCGACATCGTGATCGTGGCGCGGGCCGCCGCCGAGGACTCCGAGAAGAAGCTCAAGCGCGCGGGCGCCGACCGCGTGATCTCGCCGTACAAGTCCAGCGGCACCGAGATGGCTCAGCTGGCGCTGCACCCCCAGCTGAGCGGCATCGTGGACGTCGACGCGGAGTACCGCATGGAGGAGATACAGGTCCGCGAGGGGTGTGAGGGCGTCCGTCAGACGATCGGCGACATTCGCGGCGGCGCGATCATCGTCGGGCTGCGCCGGGACTCGGCGTTTCAGCCCCAGCCGCCCGCCGAGACGGCACTGCAACCAGGGGATGTGGTGATGGCGATGGGGACGCCCACCACGCTCGAGCGGCTCGGGGAACTGTTTGAGACCACCAACGGCGCGGACCGCGGCTAGGCGTAAGACCCGAGCAGCTTGTTCCGCTAGGCGCCTACGACCCGCAGGTGCTGGAAGGGCCGCCCGTCGCGCAGCTCGCGCACCACGGCCTGCACCATGCCGTCGCTCTCCACGCGTCGCCCATCGGTGACCGCCCCTACGATCTCGCGCTTGCGCTGAATCAACTCGGCCATCGTCTCGTCGATCGTGTTGGCCGCCAGCAGATACCAGGCGGTGACGGCGTCGCGCTGGCCGATGCGATGACAGCGATCCTCGGCCTGGTCGTGGATCGCGGGGGTCCACTCCAGCTCTAGGAAAGCGACGTTCGAGGCGCGGGTGAGCGTGATGCCCTGGGCCGCCACGCGGGTCGCGCCGATGAGCAGCGCGGGGCCATCGGACTCCTGGAAGGCCGCGATCGACTGCTCGCGCTGGGCGATCGAGTCGCCGCCGAGCAGGTGCAGCGCGTCGGGGAAGCGCGCGAGTACGGCCTGCTGGACCTCGACGTGGCGGGCGAAGACCACGAGCGCCTCGCCGGAGGCCAGGAAGTCTTCGATCCAGGCGAGTGCCGCCGCGAGCTTGCCGCGCGCGGCCAGGCGCTGTAGGGCGCCGAGCTGGGCCAGGCGCTTGGCGCGCAGCGTCGCGGCGATGCGGGCGTTCAGCTCGGAGAGGTCCAGGGGCTGGGAGCGCAGCCACTCGATCACGTCCTTCTCGGCCAAGCGGTACTCGGACTCGTTGGTGAGCGCGATCGGCACCACCACCTGGCGCTTGGCGGGCAGCTGGGGCAGCACCTCGGACTTCAGGCGGCGCACGAAGCAGCGGCGACGCAGGTGCCAGTGCAGGCGCTCCTCGCTCTGCTCGCCCCGGAATTGGCGCGAGAAGCGCGCCCCGGAGCCGAAGTCCTCCAGGCGTCCGATCACCCGCAGCTGGGCGATCAGCTCGTCGGCGTGGTTGAGCACCGGCGTACCGGTGAGCGCCAGGCGCAGGCCATCCTCCGCGACCGCGCCGGCCAGTCGCCGCACGGCGTGGGTGCGCTTGGCCTGGGGGTTCTTGCAGTAGTGGGACTCGTCGACGACCAGCGCCCGTGGCCTCCCCCGCGCGAGCGCCTCGCGATGGGCGGCCACGATCTCGTAGTTGAGGATCGTGATCTCCCCGCCCGGGGGCACCGCGCCGCGTCCTTCCACGACGGCCACCGAACGGTGCGGCAGCCAGTGCGCCGCCTCGCGCTGCCAGCCGAGCTTCATCGAGGCGGGGCACACCACGATCGCCGGGTAGGCTCCGTCGGCCTCGAGCGCCGCGAGCGCCTCGACGGTCTTGCCGAGACCCTGCTCGTCGGCCAGGAACGTGCGCCGGGCCTGAAGGATGTAGCGGACCCCGGCCCACTGAAAGGGCGCCAGCTCGCCGCCCAGCACCGCGGCGGTCTCGGCGATCGGCTCGGCACGGTCCTGGCGCGAGCGGCGGATCGCCACGGAGGCCTCGCTGCTTTCGCCCAGCAGCCGGCCGAGCACTTCGATCGCGGGACCGTAGACCTGCACCTCGTGGCGCGCGAGGAACGCGTCGAGCTGCTCGGCCAGCCAGGGGTCCAACGGCACCGAACGGGTCCCGGCGGCGCCCGGGAGCTGCTCGTAGGCGACGCCGATCTCGGGATCCCAGATCACCTCCAGCTTCAGGCGCTCGCCCTCCACGCCCTCGGCCAGCACCAGCCGGGCGGGAGCCGGGGATTCCCCCAGCTCCAAGCTCGTCACGCAGCGCTCGGCGCCCTGGTCCAGGCGCACGGAGCGCTGTTCGCGCAGCTCGCGGGCACCGGCCGCGGTGAGCGGGGCCAGCAGCCTGCCGTCGACCTCGACCGCGCCCTCCAGCAGCGTCTCGGGCACGCTCCCGGCGCGGGTGTCGAGCACCCACCAGCCGCGGCCGTCGTGACGGACGGTGCGGACGTAGCCGATCCAGCGTCGCTCGATCCCCGCGACCCACTCCGCCACCTCGGGGGTGGCCGTCAGCTCCGGAAAGCGCTCCAGCGCTTCGGCGACCTTGATCGCCGCCCAGTCGTCGGCGGGCGCGGACCACTCGCGCGTGTCCCAATCGAAGCGCCGGTTCGGGATCGTGCGCACGAGCGCCACGATCTCGGGGTCGTAGGGGAAGCAAAGGACGACCAGCGGCTCGACCTCGGCGCGGCGCCGAAGCTTGACGTTGGGGCCGCTCTGGACCAGCTCGACGGCCACCGCGGAGACGCTCAGCGCACCGTGGGGTTCAGTCGAACCGCGGCGTTCGGCGGCAGCAGAACCCGCGCGGTGGTGCCGCGCTCGTCGGAGTCCAGGCTGAGGTCGCCGCCGTGACGCTCGACGACGATCCGCCGCGCCGTCTGAAGTCCCAGGCCGGTGCCCTTGCCCACCTCCTTGGTGGTGAAGAACGGATCGAAGATCCGCTCGCGGACCTCCACCGGGATGCCGGGCCCATCGTCGATGATCTCAACCTCGATCTGACCGTTAGACAGCGAGGTGCGGATCGTCAGCGTCCCCTGGCCGTCGATCGCGTCGATCGCGTTGTCCAGCAGGTTGGTCCACACCTGGTTCAGTTCGGAGCCGTGCACTTCGATCCGCGGCAGCGAGTGGTCGTAATCGCGTGTGACCTCGACCGAGCCCGCCTTCAGCTTGTGGCCGAGGATCTTCAGGGTGCTCTCGATGCCGTCGTGGATGTCGACCTCCTGCTCGCCGGCCTGGTCCATGTAGGCGTACTCCTTGACCGCCGAGACCAACTCGGAGATTCGCGCGGTGCTCTCACGCAGATCGTCTGCCAGCCCCTGGGCGCTGAGCGAGGCGGCGACCCAGCGCAGCGCGGCCCCCTGGGCGGGACCGGCGAACCGGGCGACGCTCTGAAACCACTGCTCGTCCAGACCGGCCGCCACGAGCGGCTCCGCCAGCGTCCACGGTTCGGCGATGCCCAGACCCTCCAGGCGCTCGGAGAGATCCTCCTCGCGTTCAGAGGCCGTGAGCTGATCGATCGACGGGGCCTGCGCGCTGCGCCGGATCGCCTCGCGCTGGAGATCGACGAGCTGTTGGGCCTGGTCGCGCTCGACGCCGCTTTCGACGAACATGCTGAGCGTGTTCTGAACGGTGTCGAGGGCCGCCGCAAGGTCGGTGGCGGTGCGCCGCGCGGCCGCCGCCGGATTGTTCAGCTCGTGCGCTAGCCCGGCGGCGATGGTTCCCAGGGCCGCCAGCTTCTCGCGCTGGCGGGTGGCGGCCTCGACGCGCTGCAAGACCGGCTGAAAGGTGCGCATCACGGTGCGCTCCACCGAACGGTGGGCGTGCAGGGTCCTGCGGAACACCTCGCCCGAGAGCAGCCCCACGCGCACCGGGGTGTGGGCGCGGAACATCACCATCCAGGGGCGTTCGGTCAGCAGCGGGATCGCACCGGCGTAGGTCGGCGCGACGTGCAGCTTTTCAAGCTCCCCGGGCTCGCCGGGCGCGGGCGGGCGCCAGCTCTCAAGCTCGCCCTGGAGCAGCAGGAAGAAGCAACTCGCCTCGTCCTCGACTTCAACCAGCACCTCCCCGGGCTCAAGCAGGCGTTCGTCGGTGTGCGCCGCCAGCTCCTCCAGGGCCGCGTCGTCCAGCTCGGCGAACAGGTCGATGCGGCGGATGTCCGCCCCCACAATGGTCACGGGTGCCCCGCCCCGGCCATGGACGGCTCACGCCGCTCAATACAGCTCACGATGGTCACTGGGTGCTCAGGTACTGGTGGATGAGCTGCACCGCCATCGCGCCCTCGCCCACCGAGGAGGCGACGCGCTTGATCGAGCGGCTGCGCACGTCACCGGCCGCGAACAGCCCGGGGGTCCCGGTCTCCAGGGCAAACGGATCGCGCTCCAGCGGCCAGTCGGCGGGCGGCTTGCCGTCGCGCAGCAGCTCAAGGCCGGTGAGGATGAAACCGTGCTCGTCGCGCTCGACCAGCGGGCCGAGCCAGTCGGTGCGCGGGGCGGCGCCGATGAACACGAACAGCGCGGCCGCCGCCAGCTCCTCCTCCGAACCGTCGCCGTTGCTGACCTGCACGCGCTCCAGATGTCCCTCGCCGCTGACGGCGGCGACCTGCGCGCCGGTGCGCACGAGGATGTTCTCGATCGCGGCGATCTGGTCGATCAGGTAGCTGGACATGCTGCGCTTCAGATCGGGGCCGCGCACGAGCATCGTCACCCGGCGGGCGTAGCGGGAGAAGTAGACCGCGGCCTGCCCGGCGGAGTTGGCGCCGCCCACGATCACCACGTCCTGGTCGCTGCACGACAGCGCCTCGGTCATCGCGGCGCCGTAGTAGACCCCGGTGCCGGTCAGCTCCGCCATGCCGGGCGCGTCGAGCATGCGGTAGGCCACACCGGTGGCGATCAGCACGGTGTGTGCCGAGATCTCGTTGCCGTCGGAAAGCGTGAGCACGTGCGTGAGACCCTCGGTGCGCATCGCCGTGACGTCCTGAAC
The DNA here is from genome assembly GCA_963813115.1 of uncultured Solirubrobacterales bacterium. Classification (GTDB taxonomy): domain Bacteria; phylum Actinomycetota; class Thermoleophilia; order Solirubrobacterales; family Solirubrobacteraceae; genus Palsa-744. The sequence continues at coordinate 467,497 of CAWEXS010000001.1, read as the reverse complement.
CGCGAGGATCTCCGCGCCAAAGCGCCGTGCCTGGGTGGTCGCCCGGCGCGCCAGCTCGCCGCCGCTGAGGCCGGTGGGAAAGCCGAGATAGTTCTCGATCCGCGAACTCTGCCCGGCCTGTCCCCCGGGGGCCTCGCGCTCGACCATCACGGTGCGCAGGCCCTCCGAGGCCCCATAGACGGCCGCGCCGAGCCCGGCGGGGCCTCCACCCACGATCACGAGGTCATAGAACGGCAGCTGCGCTTCGGTGCTCAGCCCGAGCCGCTCGGCCAGCGTCAACATGCTCGGCTGGGCGAGGGCCTGCCCGTCCGGCAGCAGCACCACCGGCAGGCGGCTGTCCGCGAGTGCGCTGGCCTCCAATAGCCGCTGCGCCTCGTCGTCCTGCTCGATGTCGACCCAGCGGTAGGGAATCTGGTTGCGCGCGAGGAAGTCCTTGGCCGCATGGGAGTCACGCGAGAAACGGTGGCCGATCACGCGCACGCCGCCGAACTTGGCGCTCGCCTGGGCCTTCCAGTCCTCCAGCAGGTCGCAGACCACCGGGTAGAGCTTCTCCTCGGGCGGATCCCAGGGCTTGAGCAGGTAGTAGTCCAGTGCGACGTCGTTGATCGCCTTGATCGCGGCCTCGGTGTCGGCGTAGGCCGTCAACAGCACCTTGCGCGCATCGGGCACGCGCGTGCGGGCTTGCGTCAAGAACTGCACGCCGTCCATCTGGGGCATGCGCTGATCGGCCACGAGCAGCGCCACGGGCTCGCCGCGGCGCCCCAGCTCGTCGAGCAACTCAAGCGCCTGCGCGGCCGATTCGGCGCGCAGCACCCGGTAGTCCTCGCCGAAGCGTCGGCGCAGGTCGCGCTGCACGGCGCGCAGCACCGAGGGCTCGTCGTCGACCACCAGGATCGCCGGGCGCGGCGCCCGCTCCTCCCCCGAGTCCAGCGCCGCCTCTGACGAACGCGGCGCGTGCTCCTGCGCCGAGTCCACGGCTGCCGCGGCCGGGTCGGCGGCGGCGGAATCGGCGGGCGCGGCGCTCACCGGTCTTCCACCACGAAGGCGACCTCATCCAGGAAGCACCAGCTCCACTGCTCGCCGGGCTCCAGCGAGCGGATCACGGGATGGCGGGTCTCGGCGAAGTGGGCGCTGGCGTGGCGATTGGGCGAGTCATCGCAACAGCCAACCTTGCCGCAGGACTCGCACATGCGCAGGTGAACCCAGCGTCCGCCGATCTTCAGGCACTCCTCACAGCCGGCAACCGGCTCGGGGGGCTCGGTGATCGTGATCTGGTCGAGGTGCGTGCAGGTCGCCATCTGATCCTCCAAGGTTGGTGGGCGCCGTCGCGAGCGTTTCCGGTCTTCCCGGTCAGGATACTTAGACCCATGGAGTCCGCCACCGCTGCCACCCCGGGGGGCCGCACCGCCTGGGCCCGCAACCTGGGCGCCCCGATCCGGGACTTCCTGAACGCCGAGACCGGCGGCTCGCTGGCGCTGCTGGCGGCGGTGCTCGCGGCGCTGTTGTGGGCCAACTCGCCGTGGCCGCACTCCTACGACTCCTTCTGGGCGAGCAAGCTCACGATCGCGATCGGCCGGCACGTGCTCACGGCAGATCTGCGCGAATGGGTCAACCAAGGGCTGATGGCGCTGTTCTTCCTGGTCGTCGGATTGGAGGCCAAGCGCGAGCTGGACCTGGGGGAGCTGCGCGAGCGCACGCGCATCGCGGTCCCGATCGTGGCGGCGCTCGGCGGCATGGCGCTCGCCGTGGCGGTGTATCTGGCATTCAACGCCGGTGGCGCCGGCGCGGGGGGATGGGGAGCCGCAATGTCGACCGACACCGCCCTCGCCCTGGGGGTGCTCGCGCTCGTCGGACCGGACTGGGCGACCCGCCTGCGGGTGTTCCTGCTGACGCTGGTCGTGATCGACGATCTCTGTGCGCTGCTGGTGATCGGGATCGCCTACAGCGGCCGCCTCTCGTTGTCCGCGCTCGTGGTCGCGATCGCGCTGTTCGGGGTGCTGATCTCGCTGCGCTGGGCGGGGCGCTGGCGGGGGCCCGCGGCGGTGATCGTGGGGATCGCGATCTGGGTGGCGATGTTCAAGTCCGGAATCGACCCGGTGATCGTGGGCCTCGCGATCGGCTTGGTGACCAGCGCCTATCCCCCGGCGCGCGACGATCTCGACCGCGCCACGGAACTCACCCGCTCCTTTCGCGAGCAGCCCACCCCGGCGCTCGCCTACACCGCCCAGCGCGGGCTGACCTCGGCGCTGTCGGCGAACGAGCGGCTGCAGTACCGGCTGCACCCGTGGACGAGCTTCGTGGTGGTCCCCCTGTTCGCGCTGGCGAACGCGGGCATCCACATCGACGAGCCCCTGTTGAGCGCCGCGATCGGCTCGCCGGTGACGATCGGGATCTTCCTGGCCTACGTGCTCGGCAAGCCGCTGGGTATCACGGGCGCCTCCTGGCTGGCGAGCAGGCGGCTGCTCGGCGGCACGCGCTTGACCGTGACCTGGCCGGGTCTGATCGCGACCGCGGCGGCGGCAGGTGTCGGCTTCACCGTCTCACTGCTGATCGCGAGCCTGGCGTTCACGGGTGAGCGCCTCGACCAGGCCAAGCTCGGGGTGCTGGCCGCCGCGATCTGCTCGACCCTGCTTTCCTGGCTTGCGTTCAGGGTGATCGCGCGGCTCCCGGAAGGGATGATGGCCAGGCAGCTGGGGCGCACCGCGGAGCAGATCGTGGATCTCGCCGACGACGTGGATCCCGAGCGCGACCACGTGCGCGGGAGCGCGCGGGCGCCGGTGACGCTGGTGGAGTACGCGGACTTCGAATGTCCATACTGCGGCCGGGCCGAGCCGATCATCCGCGAGCTGCTCGCGGCCTGTGAGGAGGAGCTGCGCTACGTGTTTCGTCACCTGCCGCTCAGCGACGTGCACCCGCGCGCGCCGTTGGCCGCCGAGGCCGCCGAGGCAGCCGCGAACCAGGGCGCGTTCTGGGAGATGCACGACCTGCTGTTCGCAAACCAGGAGCAGCTCACACCCGCCGACCTGCGGGGCTACGCCGAGCAGCTCGGCCTCGACGTGGAGCGCTTCAGCGAGGATCTGCGCCACCATCGCCACCGGCAACGAGTGAGCGCCGACGTGGCCGGCGCGGATGCCAGCGGCGTCTCGGGCACACCCTCGTTCTTCATCAACGGGCGCCGCCACCACGGCGTGTACGACGTGGCCGCACTCACCACCGCGGTGCGGACCGCGCGGCTGGCGGCCACGCGCAGCTGACTTTCACACTTCTGACAGGGCCGAAGCCCTGTCAACAAACGTACGAGGATCTTGCGAACGGGGTCGCCGACGGATAGGTTGATGTCACTCTGATCGACCTCAATCGCTCACGGGTGCGAGTGACGCTCGCTGCGCTCGGGTCGTATCTGCTTGTGTACGGAAGCTGGCAGCTGCTTCACTGGCTCCCCGGCAAGCAGGCGCTCGGCCAGGCATTTTTGCCGCCGATGGATGCGTTTGCGCTGGTCTGCGCGTGGGCCGCGGCAGAGCGCTGTCGGGGGTTCGCGGGGTTACGCGCCTTCTGGCGACTGATGAGCGCCGCGATGGCAGCGGAGCTGATTGCCGACTGTCTGCTGTTGGCATACGACATTCACTACGACAGCGCTCCCTTCCCGACACTCGCAGACCCCTTCTTCCTCACCTTCTTCGTGCTGCTCTTCAGCGCGCTCGTGCGAGTCCCGGTGGCGCGTGTGAGCCGGGCGAACCTCGTGAGGTTCATGATCGACGGCGCCACGATCGTGCTCGGGGGCGGTGCCGTGGTGTGGTATTTCGTGCTGGGCCCGACGGCCGAGGTGAGTGGACGCGACACGTGGGCGACGATCGTGTCGCTGGCCTACCCGATCGGCGACCTGATCCTGCTGGCAGGGCTGGCGGCGCTGCTGCTGCGCCAGAGTCCGACGTGGGTGCGGGTACCGCTGCTGCTGATCGCGGGCGGGGTGCTGAGCGCGATCGTCGCCGACGTCATGTACGGCAACGGGGTGCTGCACGGAACCTATACCGGTGGAGACCCGATCGACACTCTGTACCTGGTGCAGTTCACGGCCTTCGCGCTGGCGGGCATGGCCCAGAGGCCGGTGGCCGAGGGAGACATACCAGCGCAGAAGGCCGACTGGAGACTGCCCAGCTCACGCGCGAGCTGGTTGCCGTATCTCACGGCCCCGATCGGGTTCGGCCTGCTGGTGGGCGTGGCGTGGGACAGGCCGTTCTTCCCCGAGCTGAGCCTGGTGCTGATCGTGATGGTCATCGGCAGTCTGGTGGCCGCACGCCAGTCCCTCGCGCTGCGGGAGCTGACAACGGCCGAGCGCGCATTCCGCGCGAGCGAACGGCGCTTTCGCGCGATCTTTGACAACGCGGGCGTGGGCATAACCTTCAGTGACATCGAGGGGCCCTCGATCATCGATGTGAACCAGGCGTTCGCCAACATGGTCGGCTACTCGGTCGAGGAGTTGCAAGGCGATGACTTCTCACTCGTCACCCACCCCGAGGAGCAGGGCATCTACCGAGCCCTGACACCCGCGACGCTCGACGGCTTTCAGTCCGAGATCCGTTTCGTTCACCGCGACGGCACGACGCGCTGGGGTCACCTCACGCTCTCGGTCTCGCGCGACGAGGCCGGGGTGCCACGCAATGTGATCGGGGTGCTCGAGAACATCGACCAGCGCAAGGAGGCCGAACAGATCAAAGATCAGTTCATCTCGGTCGTCGGACATGAGCTGCGCACGCCCCTGACCTCGATCCGCGGCTCGCTCGGGCTGCTGGCGGGCGGAGTGCTGGGCGAGTTGCCCAACGAGGCCGCGGACATGCTGGCGCTGGCGATCACCAATACCGACCGCCTGGTGAGGTTGATCAACGACATCCTCGACATCGAGCGCATGGACGCCGGACGCATCGAGATCGAGCGCGCGCCGGTGAAAGCCTCCGAGCTGGTGGATCAGTCAATCCAGGTGGTCGAGGTGACCGCGACGCAGGCCAAGGTGCGAATCGAGGCCGACGTGGAGAACCTGGCCGTGTCGGCCGACGCGGACCGCATCGTGCAGGTTCTGGTCAACCTGCTCGGCAACGCGATCAAGTTCTCCGACCGCGGGAGTACGGTCAGGGTCACGGTCGTCTCCGAGCGGGGGTGTGCGCGGTTTTCCGTGAGGGACACGGGCCGCGGCATCCCGGCGGACCGCATCGAGACGATCTTCGAGCGCTTTCGCCAGGTCGACTCCTCGGACTCTCGCGAGAAGGGCGGCACCGGCCTGGGGTTGGCGATCGCTCGTGCCGGCGTCGAACAACACGGCGGGCGCATGTGGGCTGAGAGTGAGGAGGGCAGCGGCAGCACGTTGCATTTCACCCTGCCCCTGATCCGCGAAGAGTTGACGATGCTGCTGTGCGGCGGCGAGGAGGTCCAGCCCAACGGCGTCGACCGTCGCCTGATCGAGCTACAGGCGATGGCGCCACTGCTGGGTTCGGCGACGGTGTTAATCGTGGAGGACGATCTCTCACTCGGCGCGGTGCTGATCGAGGCGCTCAGGGTGAAGGGCATCCCCACGCGACTCGTGCGCACGGCGGAGGACGCGGTTGAGGCGATCCGGCACTCCCAGCCCCGGGTGCTCCTGCTCGATCTGCTGCTGCCGGGCGAGGATGGCTTCACCGTGGTGGAGCGCCTGCGCGGCGACGGGCTGCTGGGCGAGATCCCGTTGCTGGTGTACACCGCGCTTGACCTCGGCCCCGGCGAGCGCGAACGACTACAGCTCGGGCACACCGAGTTCCTCTCCAAGGCCACCGTCACACCACAGGAGATCGAGCGCCGTGTCAGCGAGCTGGTCGCGGCACAGGGCAACCACAGAGGAGACCACGCCACATGAGCCCCCGCCTGTTACTCGTCGACGACGAGGACGCGATCCGCACGATCGCCCGCATCAGCCTGGAGCGCCTCGCCGGCTGGACCGTGATCCCGGTCGCCTCGGGACAGGCCGCGATCGAAGCGGCACAGGATGACGGGCCCTTCGACGTGGTGCTGCTGGATGTGATGATGCCGGGCCTCGACGGGCCCAGCACCCTGAACGGCTTGCGCGCGAATCATCTCCCACCCGAGGTGCCGGTCGTCTTCCTCACCGCGAAGGTGGGCAGCGCGGACCGCGAGCACCTGCTTTCACTCGGCGCCGCCGGGGTGCTCGCCAAGCCGTTTGACCCGATGGCGCTGCCGGGAGAGCTACAGGCGATCCTCGACGGCTGACGGTAAAGTCCTTGCCCGCGATCCTGCGCTGAGCAGCGGTCCGTGAGCGGGGCTACCGTATGGTGGCGCCGATGAGAACCGGGACCACAGCAACCACGCTCACGCGCCTGCTTGGGCGTGCGCTCGGCGCCGTCGTGGCAGCGCTCGCCGCGGCGTGCGTGCTGGCGAGCGCTCCGGCCCGGGCGGTCACGATCGATACGAGCGCGCGCAGCGTGCAGGCGGCGCGCCTGAGCATGGCTTTCAGTCTCGTGGGGCCGGATGTGGTCAAGGCGCTGCAATGGGCCGACAGCGCCGGGACCGTGGGCGCCAACCTCGTGGAAAACAGCGGCGCCGGCACCTGCGGCAAGGAAGCGCTGCCGGATCCCGCAAACTTCTGGGGAGGGTCCTACGGCGACGTGTTCGCCAACGACAACCCCAAGCTCGTGCTCACCGGGGCCAGCGGCACATGGACGAGCCCGGCGACCAACCAGGTACAGACGAACACCGAATATCCGGTGAAGTGTTCGGCCTACACGGCCTCGGTACCGGTCGCCACCACCTACACCTACTTCGACGCCGAGCCACAGGCGAGCGAGATCGAGGTGCAGCGAACCTGGAACTTCGGCGCACCCGGACCGCCCGCGAGCGACAAGGGGTTTCGGGCCTATGTCCCCCAGCTGCCGCTGGGCAAGTACGGAGAGATCCTCTACCCCTCCGCGGGCGCCCTCAAGCAGCTCAACGCGAGCCAGTGCCTCGAAGTGGCCTGCCCGGTCGAATTCTCCAACGGCTGGTTTGCGATCAACGACGCGACGATCGGCGACGCGAGCCTCGGCTCGGGCATGATCGTGCTGCGCGACGCGGGCGACAGCCTCCCGGCCAAGGTCGCGATCGAGAGCATCGAAATCATCGGGGCCGGTCCGCCCCAGAGATCGAACCTGAGTTCGATCGACCTCACGATCCCCGCCGGGGGCCTGATCGCACCGCTCACCGAGACCGAGTTCCTTTGTTTCTACGACTCCAGCAGCTGGCCCCAGGCGGAGCGCAACGCTCTGCGGCTCCCCGCGGGTTGCGGTCCCCCGCCGAGCGCAGCGGGCCCCGCCGCAGCGGGTGGTGCGATCCCCGCCCCAAGCACATCCACACCGACAAACGGCGGTCCTCATCCTGCCCTGCCCCCTCCGTCGATCCGGCACAACTTCAACGTCCAGCCCGCCGGGGGTCATCTGCGCATCCGCCTGCCCGGCAAGGGCAGCTTCATCCCGCTCACCGAAGCCCAGCAGATTCCGCTGGGGAGCATCATCGACGCCACCCACGGGACGGTGCAGCTGACCTCCGCGAAGGACGCCAACGGTCACACCGAGACCGGGCTGTTCTACGCCGGGGTCTTCCGTGTCACCCAGGAACGCGCCCGCTCGGGCGTGCGCGGCGGACATACCGTGGTACTCACGGTCCTCACGCTCGTGGGAGCGCTCCCCAGCGGCTGTGGGGGCAAGACGATCGCCGTCGGTCACGGGCGGGCCCGCACCGCGGCCGCCAAGAGCGGGCACGGCACGGCACGCAGGCTCTGGGGCAACGCCAAGGGCAACTTCCGTACCGTCGGCCATGACGCCTCGGCGACCGTGCGGGGGACCAAGTGGCTCACCGAAGACACCTGTGACGGTACCGAGGTGCGCGTGGCTCGGGGCGTGGTGAGCGTCGATGACTTCCCCCACCACCGCGGCTTCCTGCTGCGGGCGCCCCACGGCTTTCTCTCGCACCCCGGCCGGGGCGGGTAGTCCCGGTTGCGGATCCGGCGCTTCTACCGCTGGCTGCTGGTCCTGATCGCGCTCGTCACCGGCGGCCTGGTGCTGGGGGCGGACGCGCTGCACGCACTGCGCGCGGCGGACCTCTCCTCGGTCGATGCGCGCTTCTCGATCCGCGGGGCGCAGCGGCCGCCGCGCGATGTGACGGTGGTAGGGATCGACACGCCGACCTTCGACTATCTCAACGCCCACCTCCCGCACGAGGCGCACTTTCCGTTCCGCCGCCGCCTGGACGCGCGGGTGATCGCCACCCTGAAGCGCGCGGGCGCGCGGGTGATCGCCTACGACGTGCAGTTCACCGAGCAGACCGACCCCACCGACGACGACGCCCTGATCGAAGCGGTGCGCGCGGCGGGCAACGTGGTGCTGGGGACCACCGAGGTTGCCCAGGGCGGGGAAACTCAGATCCTGGGCGGCAAGGAAGGGCTCGCCTACAGCCGCGCGACCCCCGCGGACACGCAGCTCCCCCAGGACAGCGGCGGCGTGATCCGCCGCCTCCCGGCGCGCGTGCGGGGACTCACGAGTTTCGCCGTCGCGAGCGCCGCTCCGGCCGTGGACAGAAAGGCTCGTTTTCCAGGCGGACCCGACGCCACGGCCTGGATCGACTATCCCGGCCCACCCGGCACGATCCCCTCGGTCTCCTGGTGGCGTGTGCTGGAGGGCAGGTTCCCGAGCGGGGCCTTCCGGGGCAAGGTGGTCGTGGTCGGCGCCACGGCCCAGTCGCTACAGGACTACCACCCGACCTCGACGGGGGGCTACCCGATGTCCGGGCCCGAGATCCAGGCCGCGGCGATCGAGACCGCGCTGCACGGCTTCCCGCTGCGCTCGGCCCCGGGGTGGCTGAACGTGCTGCTGATCGTGCTCTGCGCGGGGCTGGCCCCACTCTCGGCGCTGCGCCTGCGCGCGCTGTGGGCAGCGGGCACGGCGCTCCTGGGCGTGGCGGCGCTCGCGCTCGCCTGCGCAGCTCGCGTTCGACTCGGGGCGGATCGTGGGGTTCGTCTACCCGGCGGCGGCGGCGCTGCTGTCGAGCCTCGCGACGCTCGCGGTGGCCGGCCTGCGCACGGCGTTCGAGCGTGAGCAGGACGCGCGACGCGTTCGCGCGCTTCGTGCCCGAGTCGGTCGTCGACCAGGTGCTGGCCGAGACCGACGGCCTGCGCCTCGGCGGCGTGCGCCGCGAGGCGACGGTGCATGTTCAGCGACCTGCGCGGGCTTCACGACGTTCAGCGAGACGCTCGAGCCGGAGCGAGTGATCGAGTCGCTCAACCGCTACCTGACCGAGATGAGCGAGGCGATCCTCGACCACGGCGGGCACGCTCGTGGCCTACATGGGCGACGGCATCATGGCCGTGTTCGGCGCGCCGCTCGCCCAGGACGACCACGCCGACCGCGCGCTCGAGGCGGCGCGCGAGATGCTCGACGCGGATGCGAGGGCTTCAACGACTGGCTGCGCGGCGGAGGGCTCGCGCGAGGGCTTCAAGATGGGCATCGGCGCTCAACAGCGGCCCGGTGATGTCGGGCAACGTGGGCTCCGAGCGGCGCCTGGAGTACACGGCGCTCGGCGACACGACGAACACCGCGGCGCGCCTGGAGGGCATGACCAAGGGCACGCCGCATCAGCTCTACATCGCCGACACCACCTACGCAGGCCTGAGCGAGCGCCCGGCAAGACTGGTTTCGGTCGGCGAGGCCGAGGTGCGCGGCCGCGCCGCGCGGATCGCGGTCTGGGCGCTCGCGGAAACGGACGCCGAGGCCCTCCTTCAGGTGCCGACGTAGGCCGCGAGGTGCTCGCCGGTGAGCGATGACGGGATTCCCGCCCGCCCGGCCACGAGGTCGGCGGGCGTGCCCTCGAAGACGATCCGGCCGCCGTCGTGGCCGGCGCCGGGGCCAAGGTCGACGATCCAGTCGGCGTGCGCCATCAACGCCTGGTGGTGCGCGATCGCGATGACCGACTTGCCGGAGTCGACGAGCCGGTCGAGCAGTCCGAGCAGCTGCTCGACGTCGGCGAGGTGCAGGCCGGTGGTCGGCTCGTCGAGTACGTAGACCTCGGGTGGGCGGGACCGTGTCTCCCCCATGCGGGTGGCCAGCTTGAGCCGCTGGCGCTCGCCGCCGGACAGCGTGGTGAGCGGCTGGCCGAGACTGAGATAGCCGAGCCCGACGTCAGCGAGCCGCCCGAGGATGGCGTGCGCGGCCGGCGTGTGCGCCTCGCCGGCGCCGAAGAACTCCGCGGCCTCGGTCACCGACATCGCGAGCACCTCGCTGATGTCGCGGCCGCCGAGGTGGTGGTCCAGCACCGATGCCTCAAAGCGCTTGCCCTCACACTCCTCGCAGACGGTGGCCACGCCGGCCATCATCGCCAGGTCGGTGTAGGTGACGCCGACCCCGTTGCAGTTGGGGCAGGCGCCCTCGGAGTTGGCGCTGAACAGCGCCGCCTTCACGCCGTTGGCCTTCGCGAAGGCCTTGCGGATCGGGTCGAGGAGTCCGGTGTACGTCGCCGGGTTGCTCCGTCGCGAGCCGCGGATCGGGGTCTGGTCGACCGAAACCACTCCGTCGCGCCCGGACACCGAGCCGTGGATCAGTGAACTCTTGCCCGACCCGGCGACCCCGGTGACGATCACCAGCACGCCGAGCGGGATGTCGACGTCCAGGTCGTGCAGGTTGTGGATGCCGGCGCCGCGCACCTCCAGCACCCCCGACGGCGTGCGCACCGACGGCTTCAGGGAGGCGCGGTCGTCCAGGTGGCGCCCGGTGAGCGTGCCGGCGGCGCGTAGCCCCTCGACGGTGCCCTCGAACATCACCTCGCCGCCCTCGGAGCCGGCGCGCGGGCCGAGGTCGACCACGTGGTCGGCGATCGCGATCGTCTGCGGCTTGTGCTCCACGACGAGCACCGTGTTGCCCTTGTCCCGCAGCCGCAGCAGCAGGTCGTTCATCCGCTCGATGTCATGGGGGTGCAGGCCCGTGGTGGGCTCGTCGAAGACGTAGGTGACGTCGGTGAGCGAGGAGCCGAGGTGGCGGACCATCTTGACGCGCTGCCCCTCGCCGCCCGACAGCGTGCCCGACGAGCGGTCGAGGCTGAGGTAGCCGAGCCCGATCTCGACGAACGAGTCGAGGGTCTCCCCCAGCGACGCCAGCAGCGGCGCCACCGACGGCTCGTCCAGACCCCGCACCCACCCGGCGAGGTCGCTGATCTGCATCGCGCACGCCTCAGCGATGTTGATGCCCTCGATCTTCGACGACCGAGCCGCCTCGCTAAGCCGGGTGCCGTCGCAGTCGGGGCAAACGGTGAATGTCACGACCCGCTCCACAAACGCGCGGACGTGCGGCTGCAGCGCGTCGAGATCCTTGGACAGCATCGACTTCTCGAGCTTCGGGATCAGGCCCTCGTACGTGAGGTTGACTCCGTCGACCTTGATCTTGGTCGGCTCCTTGTAGAGCAGGTCGTGAAGCTCGTTCTTGTTGAACTTCCGGATCGGCTTGTCCGGGTCTAGGAAGCCGCAGCCGAGGAAGATCCGGCCGAACCAGCCGTCGACGCTGTAGCCGGGGATCGTGAGCGCACCCTCGCTGAGCGACTTGCGCTCGTCGTACATCTCCGACAGGTCGAAGTCGGTGACCGAGCCGCGGCCCTCGCAGCGGGTACACATGCCCCCGATGCGACTAAAGCTCCGGCTGACCGTCCTGGTCTTGCCGGCGCCACGGTCGACCGTGAACCCGCCGCTGCCCCGGGCCGAGGCGACGTTGAAGGAGAACGCGCCGGGCGAGCCGATGTGCGGCTGCCCGAGTCGGCTGAAGAGGATGCGTAGCATCGCGCCCGCGTCGGTGACGGTGCCGACCGTGGAGCGAGCGTCGGCACCCATCCGCTGCTGGTCGACGATGATCGCGGTCGTCAAACCTTCGAGCACGTCGACCTCGGGCCGCGCCAGCGTCGACATGAAGCCCTGCACGAAGGCGCTGTAGGTCTCGTTGATCAGCCGCTGCGACTCCGCGGCGATCGTGCCGAACACCAGCGAACTCTTGCCCGAGCCGGAGACGCCGGTGAACACCGTCAGCCGCCGCTTTGGGATCTCGACGCTGAAATCCTTGAGGTTGTTCACGCGCGCGCCGTGCACGCGGATCAAATCGTGACTGTCGGCCACCGTCGCCCGAGGGGGCACTAGTCGTCTCCGAGCGCGCGGGCGACGGCCCAGAGACTCAGCAGGTGCACGCTCTGATCGACCATCATCGCGAGGTTGGCGGGCGGATGCTCGACGTCGACCTTCTTGACGCGCTTCATCCAGCGGGTGATCAGGCGCTTGTCGTCGATCACGGCGTGCGGGAGCGCGATCGCCCCGGCCGTGAGCACCGCCACCGCGGGACCGCGGGAGCGGGCGACCCCCGCGAGCACACCGGCGCAGGCCAGGGTGTAGACGCCCACGTGCGAGCCGAGCGCGCGCCGGGAGCGGGCGTCGCCGCCGAAGCCACCGGCTTTGTAGCGTGCCTGCGAGTTGGTCTGCAACACGAAATCCGCCAGCGCGTGGGCCGCGAGCAGGTCGGCGAAGCGGGTGCTCCAGCAGCGCGCGGGGCGCCGCGTCCTGTTTTTCGGTGGCCTTGGCATCGCGATAGCTCATCACTTCGTCCAGATCGGTGCAAGGCGCCCGCGGTCGGTCGGGTGCTCGGGGTAGGGTGAGGCCACGATGAGCGCGGACTTCGCGGCGGGTTTCTTCAACTACGAGACCGTCGATGTCCGCGAGCGGGCGGACGAGCTGGTCTTCCTCGCGGGACGCTCGCAGTCGGAATGGGCGAAGGTGCTGGCGTGCACCGAGACGCGGCGCTTCTCGCGCGGGGAGACGATCATCTCGATCGGCGAGACCGACCGCACGCTGTACCTGCTGACCGAGGGAACGCTCGGGGTGCGTCTGCACGAGGACCAGCAGAAGACCTTCAAGGCGATCGACGCCCCCTCGGTGGTGGGCGAGGTGGCGTTCATCGACGGCGGGCCGCGCTCGGCGACCCTGTTTGCGATCACCGACGGTGAGCTTGAGCGGCTGCGGATGGAGAGCTTCGAGGTGCTCGCGGCCCGTGAGCCCGAGCTGGGGCGGGCGATCCTGCTGGACCTGGCGCGCATCGTCACCCAGCGCCTGCGCCTGGCCAGCGACGTGATCGCGCGCACGGGCGGCTAGGCGGTCGGCGATGACAGGCACGGCACGCACGACACGCACGACACGCACGACACGTACAGCGCGCACGGCGAACACGAACCCGTTCCCCAACTACACCCAGCTGCCGCGGCGGCTGCCGCTGTGGGCGTGGCACGTGGGTCGCGTGGTGAGCGTGTGCAGCGCGATCGGCCTGTGCATCCTGCTGGTGGTGAAGCCCGCGACGGGCCTCGAACTGTGGTGGAAGCTCGCGATTCCGCTGCTGCCGCGGTGTGGCTGACGGCCCCGGGACTGTGGCGCAACATCTGCCCGCTGGCGGCCTCCAACCAGACGCCGCGCCTGTTTCGCTTCACCCGCGGGCTGACGATCCCCGACTGGTACCGCGAGTACGCCCCGGTGGTGGGCATGACGGCGTTCATCCTGCTGGTGGCCTCGCGGGGGCCGCTGTTCAACACCAGCGGGGTGGCCACGGCGGTCCTGATCGGGACCTCACTGGCGGGGGCGCTGGTCGGCGGGGTGGTGTTCAAGGGCAAGAGCGGCTGGTGCTCCTCGATGTGCCCGCTGCTGCCGGTGCAGCGCATCTACGGCCAGACGCCGTTCGCGACGGTCCCCAACACGCACTGCCAGCCGTGCGTGGGCTGCACGAAGAACTGCTACGACTTCAACCCGCGCGTCGCCTACCTGGCCGACCTCTACGAGGAGGACCGCCACTACACCGGCTATCGCAAGTTCTTCGTCGGCGCCTTCCCCGGGCTGATCCTGTGTTACTTCACGCTGCCCGCGGACATCTCGGCGGGCGCGGACTACGCGCGCTTCGCGCTCTACGTCGGGGCGAGCGCGGGCAGCTTCTTCCTGGCCGAGACGCTGCTGAAGGTCACGGTCAACAAGATCACGGCGGTCTACGGCGCGGTCGCGATCAGCCTCTTCTACTGGTACAGCTCGAAGGTGCTCGCGGGCACGCTCACGGGGAGCACGAGCACGGGGTGGTTCGTGTGGGGCCTGCGCGGGGTCGTGTGGGCGCTGGCGGCGGTGTGGCTGGTGCGCACGTGGCGCAAGGAGGCCGTCTTCGTGGAGCAGGCCACGGCACCCCCGCCGGTGCGACTCGGCGGCGAGGGCTCGCAGGCGGCCCGGGCCCAGCAGGCGGGCAACCCCGAGATCACGTTCGAGCCGAGCGGCCTGCGACTGGTGGCGAAGCCGGGCGCGACGCTGCTGGAGATCGCCGAAAGCGCCGAGCAGAGCATCGAGGCCGGCTGCCGGATGGGCGTCTGCGGCGCCGACCCGGTCTGCGTCGTGGCGGGCATGGAGCACCTCTCCCCGGTCTCCGACGACGAGCAGGCGACGCTCGAGCGCCTCGGCTACGCGGAGAACACGCGGATGGCGTGCTGTGCCCGAATCAACGGCCCGGTCACGATCTCGCTCACCCCCGAACGTGCGGGCGCGGCCCCGAGCCAGCGCGTGGAGGGCTTCGAGTACGACCCCGAGGTGCAGCGCGTGGTGATCGTGGGCAACGGCATCGCCGGCGTGACGGCGGCCGACCACGTGCGCCGACGCCACCCGGACTGCGAGATCGACGTGGTCGCCGACGAGCCGTACCCGCTCTACAACCGCATGGGCATCGCGCGCCTGGTCTACGGCCGCTCCGCGATGGTGGGCTTGCAGCTGCTGCCGGACGCGTGGTACGAGGACAACCAGGTGACGTGCTGGCTGAACACGCGCGCCACGGCCCTCGACCGCGAGCGACGCGAGCTGACCTTGGGCACCGGCGAGACGCTCCCCTACGACCGCCTGATCCTGGCGACGGGCAGCGACTCCTTCCTCCCCGAGATCGAGGGCTACGGGGTTCAGGGTACGTTCGTGCTGCGCCGGGCGGCCGATGCGTTCGCGATCCGCACGTTCGCCCAGGAGCACGGGGCCCAGAACGCGGTGATCGCGGGCGGGGGCCTGCTCGGCCTGGAGGCGGCCTACGCGCTGCGCAAGATCGGCCTGCACGTGACCGTGCTCGAGCGCGGTCCGACGCTGCTCTCACGCCAGCTCGACGGGCGCTCGGCGGAGCTGCTGAGCGACTACCTACAGGGTCTGGGACTGCACATCTCACTCGCCGCCGAGACCGCTGCGCTGCACGCCTCCGAGGGGCGCCTGCGCGAGGTGGCGCTGGCGGACGGCTCGACGCTCCCGGCTGACGTATTCCTGGTCGCGGCCGGGATCACGCCGCTGGTCGAGCTGGCGCGCGGATCGGGGCTGGAGGTCGGCAGGGGCATCGTGGTGGACGACGCGATGCGCTGCAGCGACCCGGCGATCTTCGCGGTGGGCGACGTCGCCGAGCACTCGGGGCGGATCTACGGCCTGTGGCCCGCGGCGGTCGAGCAGGGCGAGATCGCGGCCGAGAACGCGCTGGGCGGGACGCGCCTCTACGCGGGCACGGTGCCGGTGACGATGCTGAAGGTCGTGGGCGTCGACCTGCTCTCGATCGGGCGCTTTCAGGAGCAGGAGGGCGACACGGTGATCGTGCTGGAGGACGAGCAGGAGCACAGCTACCGCAAGCTCGTGATCGAGCGGGACCGGATCGTGGGCGCGATCCTGATCGCCCGCCAACAGGATTCACCGCATGTAACGAATGCCGTCAAAGACGGCCGCGACGTTTCCTCACTGCTAGACGCTCTCAGGCGTGGGGATTGGGACGTACTGGGCGCCGCGACGCCTGAGCCGGACCTCGCTGCGCGTTGAGCGGCTTGCCGAGGAGCCGGGTCCTCGCTAGAGGTCAAGCCGGCAGTAAGCGGCGGCCCCGCAGACTAGAGGTCGAACCAGCGGGCGCGGCGGCTGGAGCCGAAGTGCAGCTTCTCGCTGACGAGATCCAGGGACGGCTCGTGGTAGGTGCCGGTGGGCTTGGGTCCCGAGAGGAAGTCCACGTCGACGCGGCCCACGCGACCGGCGCCGAACTCGATGTAGCAGGAGCCCAGGCCGTTGTAGGCGTCCGGCTGCATGCCGCGGCTCACGCTCGCGATCAACAGCTCGGCGACCACGCGACCGGCTCCCTCGGCGAACACCCCGGCCTTGGGGACCCCGATCGTCGCGACGTCCCCGATGGCGTATACCCCTGGATATCGGGTCTCGAGCGTCCGCGGGTTCACGGGCACGTAGCCGTCGTCGGTCATGCCGCCGGCGATCACGACGTCGGGGGCGCGGTGCTTGGGCACCCCGAGGAAGAGGTCATAGGGCATCTCGCTGCCGTCGTCGAGCACCGCGACGCCACGGGAGGAGTCCAGCGAGCTGACACGGCGGCCGGGAACAAACGCTATGTCACGCTCGGCGAAGGCGCCGACGAGCGCGCGGGAGGTCTCGGGCGAGGGCGGCACCGGGCTCCCGAGCGGGATGGTGAATGAGATCTCACAGTCGTCGCGGACACCCCGGGCACAGAGATAGTCGTGCAGCAGCAACGCGGCCTCGCTCGGCGCGGGAGGACACTTGAACGGCGCTCCGCAGACGCCGATGATCGCGCGCCCCTGCGAGAACGTGGGCAGCAGTTCGGCCAGCCGCGCGGCGCCGGCGACGGAATAAAACTCGTTGCCCCCGGTTGCGAGCCCCGGCGTGGCGTCCATGTCGTAATCCGCACCGAGCGCGACGACCAGGAAATCGGCCTCGTGCACGGCGTCTTCGGTCGTGACCTGCCGGGCCTCGGGATCGATCGCGGTGATCGTGTCCTGCACGAAGCGCACCCCGGGCTTGACGATCTGACGGTAGGGCAGGCGCACCGCATCGAGCGTGGCGCGGCCGAACATCACGTCGAGCTTTGAGTACCCGAAGACGAACGAGTCGTTCTTGTCGATCAGGGTCACATCGACATCCTCGCCGAGCGCCTCCGACAGGACCGTCGCAAGCTCGAGACCCCCAAAACCCGCCCCGAGCACCAGCACACGCCTCTTCATCGGGCAAGCATATATCCAGCCCTACCCGGCGACTCAGCGACCTTCGCTCGCGTCAGGCTCGCCCGGATCGGGCTCGACGGAGAATCAGACCCGCCGTGATCGCCAGCAGCGCGCCGCTCAGCGCGGTGGCGCCCCGGCGATGCTCTGACTCCCCCAGGATCCCCCCGTGTGCGCGGTGCGACAGCACCGACGTTTTCGCTCTGGCCGACAGCACCGACCCGAGCGACCCGGCTGAGCCGATCGAGAAAGCCGAACCGAATGAGCCCACGGACCCAATCGACAACGCCGAGCCGACCGACCCGATCGACGCGAAAGAGCCACTGGAGGCGATCGAGAGAAAGGAATCCTCAGACCAGAGCGACAGTCGATTCACGGGCACATCATAGGCGCTAACCCTTCGGCGGCAGCGTATGCGCGTACGCCACGCCGCGCCTCACCCAGGCAGCAAGCTGTCGCTTGGTCGCGAATCCCTCCGAAGCAACGAGAATCCACCCCTTCATGGGGCGACCCGTCATGTCGAAGGTGCGCGTATGAGGTCGGGCGAGCGCGTCCTCGGAGCTGTCGGGGCCGACACGGACCATCAACTCACCGCCGTTTGAGATCCCCACCGCCATGTTGCCCGCGAGCATGAATGCGAGCCCACCGAACATGGCCCGCTCGCTTACACCGCGCTCCTCGGCGAGCTGCTCGCGGATGCGATGGGCGAGATCCTGGTCGTAGGCCATCTCAGCGATCCTAGAGCCTGGCCCACCAGACTTCGATGCAGACGGACTCAGCCACCCGGGGCCTGAGCGTCACGCCGCTACGCTCGCGTCAACCTCGGTTGGGCCGGCGTCGAGCGCCGTGCCTGCCGTGACGTACGCGTGCCGCCGGTTGAGACGTTTGCGGCGGATGTCCGCGGCAATGAGCGCGCCGACCTGGCGCAACAGTTCCCGTCGCCGACATCCCGGCCGCATGAGTAGCCGACTCGTGGCGCTCAGCAGACGCGGTGGCGTGAAAACCTGCGAGGGCCGCGAGCGGTGGGTGAAAAGGTTCGTGAGGATGTCTATCTTGCCCCGCTTGAGTAGCCGCCTCTGAATCTCGGGCACCACCGCGTCCAGCGCGCCCGCCTTGCCCATATCGGTAGCGAACCAGTAGTGCTCAGCGGCATCCTTGTCTCGCCAGCGACCCCAGGCCGCCAGGGCGCGGTCCATGTCCTCTGCGGAGCCATCCAACGCGCCCACGATCGCCGGCGCAAGCGCGTCGACCTGCCGAAACGCGTCCTGGATTCCCTGGCCGGGCATCGGATCCTTGAAATGGCCGGCGTCGCCCACCAGTACCCAGCCGGGGCCGCAGGCCTCGCGGAAGAATCCCTCCCAGCGCAGCATCCCGAAGATCTTTCCAACGCGGCGCGCGCTCTCGATCGCCTGGGCCACCGGCTCACAGGTGCGGGCGTACTCCAAGAAGCTGCCCTCCAGGTCTTCCCGGAAGCGAGGGAGTTCATCGAGATCTGGAGCGACTATGACCTGATAGAGCCCGCTGTCGGCAGGGTTCGCGATCACGATCCGCTCGCCCCAGTGATGCAAGATCGACGCCGGGTCGGAGCCCGGGTCGGCTCCCTCGAAGAAGGACCAGTAGATGAAGCGCTCGTTCGGGGTGAGGTTGTACTTGCGAGCCCCAGCGAGACTCGCGATCGTGGAGTTGCGACCGTCGGCACCGATCACCAGTCGCGCCTTGAGCGTGGTCGCTGAGCCGTCGTGTACGACGCGCACGCCGGCCACTCGGCCGTGATCCTCCACGAGGCCGGTCACCTTGGTTGCCATGTGCAGATCGGCGCCGGCATCCGCGGCGGCCTCCGCCAGAATCGGGTCGAGCAGTGAACGACGGACCGACGTGAAGCCGCCTACGTCACCCGGCTGCTGGGGAATTGGCGTGTAGTACTCCAAATTCTCCTGGCGCGTGCCAAAGCGACCGACGATTGGCGCACCGGTCTTACGGATCTTCTCCATAGCCCCGAGGCGGTCCAGGAACGCCAGCGCCTGCGCGTGAATGAGGTGCGTGGAGAGGGTGTCGCGGGGAAAGGTGGCCTGCTCCACCACGGCAACGCGCACCCCGCGACGGGCGAGCAACGTGGCCAGTGGCGACCCCGCGCAGCGCGCACCGACGATCACACAGTCATAGGACTCCATCAGTCGCCTGTCGATGGGTCGATGACGACTGCCACCTTGGAGATGCGATCTGCGGGGAAGGCGCCGCAGCGGGCGTGCTCGAACAGGATGTCCTCGTCCGGCGCAACGTAGACGCAGTAGAGCTTGTCGTCCGTGACATAGCTGGTGAGCCAGCGGATCTCCGGACCAAGCTCGCCGATCACCTTGTTGGACTTCGCGGCCATGCCTCGCAACTCATCGGAGCTGAGGTTCCCGGCTCCAGGAACATCGCGCTCGATCACGTACTTGGGCATTTGTGTCTCCTGTCGTTGACCTGCGCTAACATACTGAAGGTATCCATCATGCATACTCAGAGTATGAATGTCAAGAACAAGAAGGTCCAGCAGGGCGCGATGACCCGCCTGGCGTTGCTCGATGCCGCACGCACGCTCTTCGGTGAGCGCGGCTATGCGGCGACATCGCTCGACGAGGTCGTGCAGGCCGCCCAGGTGACAAAGGGAGCGCTCTACCACCATTTCGGAGGCAAGCAGGAGCTGTTTGGGGCCGTCTACGAACAGGTCAAGCGGGAGGTCTCCGAGCACGCCGCGGCAGCGTTCCTGGAGCCCGACCCGTGGAAGGACCTGTGCGCCGGATGCCACGCAATCCTCGACGCCCACCTCGACCCCCTCGTAAGACGCATCCTGCTCCACGATGCACAGGCGGTACTCGATGCGGACACGCTCCGTCGCATAGAGACCCGCTACGGCGCGGTCGTACTACGCGGCGCACTACGACGCGCGATCCGCGCCGGCGTCATCCAACCACTCCCCCTCAAGACCCTCGCGCTGATGCTCACCGGCGCGTTCCTCGAAGGATGCATGGCCATCGCCGACGCCGACGACCCCGTTCGCGCACGAGCAGACGTCGGCAACGTGCTCACCAGCATCCTCGAAGGGCTCCGGGTACACAGCACCGCAAACGCCGAGCCCCGACGGCAGTGAGGCTGGTCGGCGCGACCTCACCTCACTGCGCACTTCGCAATAGCTGGTCTCGGCGACCAGAACAGCACCCGACCATTCGTCGACGAACGCGATCACGCAAGCTAGGCGGGCCCGAGCGTGACCGTCGGCATGATCTGACTCAGGTAACGGTGTAAAGACTGCTGACTATCGTCTGTTCTATCATCTGCCAGTATCTTGTCGGTTTCGCGCCGGTCTGATAGCCTATGGGCATGACACTCGCATACGCTGAAGAGGCGATCCACGTCCACGACACCGGTCACCTTTCCGACCGTGAGATCGCGCGAGCGACCGGCGCGGCCCCGAGCACCGTGCGCGAATGGCTCGCCCGCAGAAGTGCCCCAAGTGGAGTCCGCGCTGAGCGACTGGCCGAGCTTTCCTCCCTGGTCGAACGCCTAGCACGAGTGATCCGCCCCAGCTACATCCCCGTCTGGCTCAGCAAGCCAATTCCCGCACTCGACGACGACAAGCCGATCGACCGCATCGCGCAAGGCGACTATCGCTCGGTCGCGCGCCTAATCTCAGGCCTCGAGGACCCAGGCGCAAGCTGACGTGGCGCTAGACGTCACAGCGATCGCCGTGCGCGGACGCTGGGTCAAGCACACCTACCCAGGATCGCTGCCGCTAGCCAAGCGCGACCCACCGCCAGACAACCGCTGGCAACGTGGAGATGTCATCGATGCTCTCTACCTCGCCGATAGCGAGGAAACCGCGTGGGCCGAGTGGTATCGACATCTCGCCGAGCGCGCCATTCCACCGCTAGCCCAAATGCCGCGCGATATCTGGACGTGGCAAGTCGACGTCGAGGTTGCAGATCTATCGACCGACCAGAAACTCGCAGCTGTCGGACTCGCACGCCCCAGCCCAAGTAGCGGCGCTTGGCCCTCGTACCAACATGTCGGCGAGCAACTCTCAGCAGAGGGCTGGGCGGGACTGCTTGCACGCAGCGCCGCGCAGCCCTCGGGCAGCGTCCTCTGCTTGTTCCGCGGCGAGAACGACGTCACCGGCGCCACAGTGCTCCCTCCGGCACTCGCCATCGCCGAACCGCCCCCACCTCCGCTAGGCCTACGGACATGACCGCGCATGCTCAAGTAACAGGCCTTGGAATCTCATCGACGCAGACCTCAAAGATCATTGATTTAGCCCCCCTGCCAGCTGGCTGAGCGTAACGGGCAGAAACATCGAGGAATGTGAGCTGGCAGGTGATCTGGTTCCCCGCCCAACCCGGCCTTGCTGAAGAGGGGTGAATACCCGTCTCGTTCCGCGAGGGAACGGAGGCCACCCACTCCTCCACTTCTTACTTTATAGCCCACCGGGGGGCTTGATTCAAGCCCCGGGGTGTGCCGCATAATCCCCCGCCACAGGCCAGAACCTACGGAACAGGGAGTCATGAAATGCGTGTGTTGCTGTCGACGTATGGGTCGCGCGGGGACGTCGAACCGCTGATGGAACTCCCGGTGCAGTTGCGGACACTCGGCGCGGGGGTATGGCTATGACCGAGCATGCGGTGGTGATCGCCGGAGGCGGTCCGACGGGGATGATGCTGGCGGCTGAGTTGGCGTTGGCGAAGGTCGACGTCGCGGTCGTCGAGCGGCGTCCCGATCACGTGCTCGTCGGCTCACGGGCCGGCGGTTTTCACTCGCGCACGATCGAGGTGCTGGATCAGCGTGGGGTCGCTGACCGGTTCCTCGCGGAGGGTCAGGTGGCTCAGGCCGCGATGTTCGGCCACGACCGTGTTGGACATGAGCGACTTCCCGACGCGTCATCCGTATTCGCTCGGGATCTGGCAGAACCAGATCGAGCGGATCATGGCCGCCTGGATCGCCGAGCTGCCGGTGCGGATCTACTACGGATGTGAGGTGACGGGCTTCGCGCAGGACGACACCGGCGTCGACGTCGAGCTGTCCGACGGCCAGTCGCTGCGGGCGCAGTATCTCGTCGGATGCGACGGAGGACGCAGCGTCATCCGCAAGGCAGCCGGCATCGAGTTCCCGGGGTGGGATCCGACGAAGAGCAACCTGATCGCCGAGGTCGAGATGACCGAGGAGCCGGAGCTGGGCATCCGCCACGACGACAAGGGCATCCATGGCATCGGCAGGCTGGAGTACGAGATCCGCGACGGCGAGGTGATCTACATGGATCGGGGGCCGGTGCGGGTCATGGTGACCGAGCAGCAGCTCGGGCCCAGCAGCGAGCCCACCCTGCGCGATCTGAGCGAGGCGCTCATCGCCGTGTACGGCACCGACTTCGGGATCCACAGTCCCACGTGGATCTCCAGGTTCACCGACATGACACGTCAGGCAGCGGCCTACCGCGCGGGACGAGTCCTACTCGCCGGCGACTCGGCGCACGTGCACTACCCGGCGGGTGGACAGGGCCTCAGCCTCGGTGTGCAGGATGCGGTGAATCTGGGATGGAAGCTGGCCCAGGTGGTCAACGGGACCTCCCCGGAGAGCCTCCTGGATACCTATCAGGACGAGCGCCACCCGGTCGCTGCCCGCGCGCTCCAGCACACGATGGCTCAGACCGCGCTCCAGCGCCCGGACGAGCGCATCAAGGCCCTGGTCGACGTGGTGTCGGAGCTGGCGATCATGGACGAGCCTCGCAAACGGCTCGCCGGGATCATCTCCGGGCTGGACATTCACTACGACCTCGGCGAGGGCCACCCCCTGCTCGGACGCCGGATGCCCGATCTGGACCTCGTGACCGCCGACGGCCCGCTCCGAGTCTTCGAGCTGCTGCACGACGCCAGGCCGGTGCTGCTCAACCTCGGTGAGCCCGGCGACTTTGACATCACTCCGTGGGCTGACCGGGTCCAGCTGATCGATGCTGAATATGTCGGCGCGTGGGAGCTTCCGGTACTCGGCGCGGTCACCGCTCCCACTGCCGTGTTGATCCGGCCCGACGGATACGTTGCCTGGGTCGGAGACCAAACCCACCTCGGACTCCCTGAAGCGCTGACCACCTGGTTCGGACCGCCTACTGCGACATAGCGCGAGGGGCGAACCGCGATGACTGCCAGCCCAGCCCGCTCACAGCGATGCGGGGTGAAGCGGGCGATGGTCGGGTGTCAGCCCTCCCAGTCGCCGTCCTGGCAAGATAGCGGCATGGAGCGTGTGCTCGGAATCGGTGGATACTTCATGCGGGCCGCCGACCCGGCGGCCCTGAGCGCGTGGTATCGCGATTGCCTGGGCCTAGACGCCGACGAGAACGGCCTGTGGCGTCAGGGAGCCGGGATGACGGTGTTCGCGACGTTCGAGTCCGAGACCGACTACTTCGGGTCCCGCGCCCAGCAAGCCATGCTCAACTTCCGGGTCCGCGACCTGGATGCGATGCTCGCGCAATTGCGCGCCAAGGGAGCGAACGTGGCCAAAGAAACGCAGGACATGGAGGGTGTCGGTCGATTCGGCTGGGTCACCGATCCTGAGGGCAATCGGATCGAGCTGTGGCAGCCCGCCTGACCGCGTGGTCATGCAGGCGCGTATCTACGACGACGCTCGGCTAGGGAGCTATCGCGGCGAGCTGTCCGTGGGCTCGCTGGTGCCAGCCCGGCCGGTGTTGTTGCTGGTGATGCGGTAGCAGATCACCTCCCGGCATCGGACCGAAAATGAGTCGGGGAGACAGGTTCAAAGTGGCGGACATACCAATGATGACGGGCGTTTCGCTCCGCTACTCCCCCGACAATCCCCCTATGCCACCACCCTTCGAGGCCTAGATCTCTATAACGAAGCACGTCATAAGGATTGACTTCTACAAGTTTTAGCTTATACTTGTTGGGTGTGGGAAGTCGTGTAACGACACGTTTGGATCGTGGTGGGATGAGTTCACCGAAGGCGAGCAGGAGCGCGTCACGGCCGCCGTCGAGGCACTGGAGCAGAGCGGGCCCGCGCTCGGCCGCCCCTCGTGGACACCCTCAAAGGTTCCCGCCGCCCGAACATGAAGGAGCTACGCCCCCACGGCGGACAATGCGCGTGCTGTTCGCGTTCGACCCTCGCCGCATGACGATCCTGCTTATGGGCGGCGACAAAAGCCACCGCTGGCGCAGCTTCTCCATGTACTTCGCGACGAAGGAGCAATCCCATGACACCCGCCAAAACCACAAAGAGCCGCAAGGGATTCGACCAGCTGCGCAAGCAGATCGATGCCGACCCTACCCGCCGCGCGAAAGTCGAAAAGCACAAGACGGCGATGCTCGGCGAGCTACGGCGCAAGCTCGACCTCACCCAGGCGATAGTCGCCGACCGACTCGATGTCACGCAGGAGAACATCTCCCAGATCGAGCGCGGAAAGGCCGACGTCCGGCTATCCACGCTCAGCCGATATGTCGAGGCGCTCGGCGGACACCTCGAGATCAGAGCGGCGTTTCCAGAGGAGACCGTCGCACTCAGCGTCGGGGATTCAGCCACAATGCGGCGCAGGCGAACCCGAGCGGGCTCCACCGCTACCAAGATACCTCGCGAGCGCAAGACCACGCGGGCAGAAACGACCGCAGTGGCAAACGATGCCTGAGTCACCCTCGCACATGAGAAAGACATAAGGCACGCCCGTAGACTGCGCCGCCAAGAGACCTCCCCGAGCGGGCACTCCCGCCGCACGCGTTGTGGACATGGGAGATCGATGTGGAAGTCTCCGACCTCTCATCAGCAGAGCACCAGTCTGCTGTCGGTGTCTCCCCGCCGGAGCCCCGGGCCTGGATTCCTCACACGGGCCCCGTCATGACCGCATCCTGGGGCTTGCCATCGGAGAGGACCGCTTCACGACCATCGACCGTGTAGCTCGCGATCGCGTGGAGCACGTAGACCACTCGTCCTTTACAGCGCGATGGCCTCGGTAAAGATCCGCTCGCGCAGATCCACACATACAATGACGGCTCGGCACGTCAACGTGATTGTCGACTTTGTGCCCGTTCCTCCGCCTTGGCCTCCTCCCAGCGCTGCCAAAACATCTTGGTGAGTCGCTGAACGTCTCGTATGCTCTCAAGATACACAGCTGTAATAACTGGGGTACGGAGACGACGAGCGAAATAGATTGCGCGCCGGGGACTCTTCCCGTCACAGACGATCGTCATATGCCGATTGTGGCGCCAGGGGTCGATCACTGCGGTCCTTACACTGCTTCCAAATGCCTCGACGAGCGCCTCCTCTTCGTCAGAGAACGCGAGCAATAGGTGCAGCTTTGTTTGTTTCCTCAGCAAGGTTCGGATCGGCTCTCGCAAGAGCCACTCCCCATTCTCAGAGCTTATATAGACCCTGTCCCAGCGATCCAGATCGCTTAGCATGAGCCAGGTATATGCCTCCAATGACGTATCGGTGGGGAGCGTAGCGGGCCGCTTGAATGCCTTAGAGCACACTTGATCGTCTCGAATGTGGAGCTCGACATCGCTTTCTCTCTGGAGCCCCTTGAAGGTTCTCTCGAGGAGCTTGAGATCACCAGTATCGGCAGGGTTCTTGACACGAGCAAGGACGTGCCGCGCGAGCCTGTCTGGGCTGAATTCATGAAGAACCCTTGTCTCTTTGCTCTCTCGTTCAACTAGCCGCAATTGCTTGCATAGCATCTGGTCAAGAGCCTCCAGATCCCGCCTTGTCGCTGCTACCTTCTTTCGTCGCCTGCCGCGCTTCTTCAAGCGAGCGGTGCTTTTCCGAATCGCCACCCTGCGCTTCTTGATCCGGCGCATCTCGTTCTTGCGCTTTCGGGCTGTCTGGGGCGCTCTCCGGAGCCCCTTCTCGCTCAAAAGGATGTCTGGGACTTCGCTGCTCTCCTCAAGTCCAGCCGCCGAGCACATCGCAGCCCAATCCTCACCACGCCCCTTTGTGAGCCTTTGATAATCGTCGTAATACCGGGCAGGACGATCTTGCGCTAGCTGTTGTGCCCGGTGACGTCCCGAACGCGGGTGCGGGGTGGTCGGTTGCCGAGCGCTGTGTGTGTGCGGCGCTCGTTGTAATGGTTGATCCAGTGTGGCAGTGCTTGGCTGCGGGCGTCGGATGATGCGTACTGGAGCGCGTATGCCCACTCACGTGTCAGTGTTTGGTGGAAGCGCTCGATCTTTCCGTTGGTCCTGGGCGTGTAGGGCCGCGTGCGGATGTGAAGGATCGCGCGTTGCCTGAGCAGTTGCCTGAAGCTCTTGCTCTGGGTGTAGACGAACGCGTTGTCGGTCATGATCCGCTCACACACGATCCCCTGCTCTAAGAACCAGTCCAGCGCGCGGCGCGTGAACGCTGTGACCGTAGCGGCGGTCTCGTCGTTGTGGATCTCCGCGTAGACAAGCCGTGAGCAGTCGTCGATGATCGAATGCACGTACTCCCAGCCGACCCTTCTTGAGCGTTTGGTGCGATCGCCGGTCACGGCGTGCCCGGGCTCGGTGAACTTGCCAAGCTTCTTGACGTCCATGTGCAGCAGATTGCCGGGACACGGCCACTCGTAGCGGACCACGGCGGGAGCCTCTGGTCGTGGCTGGCGTGAGCAGCCACCACGACGCAGCACCTGATGGATCGTCGAATGCGACCTTTCGATGTCTGGCTCGCCCGCTAACCGTCGCGGACTCCAACCGGTGTGCTCTCGCCGCTCACAGATCCGCGCGGCCTCCTCGCCCGGCACCTGCTTCGGGCTGCGGTGCGGCCGCGAACTGCGGTCTTCCAAGCACGCGAGCGTGACGCGATCGGGCTCCTGCGCTACGCGCCAGCGGCGCACCCACTCCCAGCACGTTGACTTCGCCACGTTGCAAGCATCCGCCGCCGCCTGCAACGTGAATCCTTCCTCCTCGACCAGCAGCACCAAGCGGAGCCTGCCGATCTGAGTGAGTGGAGCGTTAGCGTGTTGCATTCCGGGCCTCCGTTGAGGTCAGTGAGCTTTGACACCCACAGCCTCTCGGCAGGCCCGGACCTACCCCACAACCACGTTCGCAACGTCCCTGGGCACGTCAGCTAGCGCCCCAAGCGAAAGCAGGCCGCGAGTCTTTGCGCCTGTAAACGCAAGCTCCAAAATGGCGCGGCGCCTCGCGTATTCGATGCGCTGTCGCTCCGACCAGTCAGCCGTAGCAGCCCATTCTGGGTGCAACGTATCAGGCCCGAGAAGCTGTGCTACGGCTTCATGTCGCCGGACTGATCTGAACTGGACAAGATCTCTCGCGGTCACGTTCACAGAATGATTCGCTCGAGCGCCCATGTTTGCTTGATGTTGCAACTCATCCGTTAGACGCTTTAGCAGAGCATCGCACTTGACGTCGCTCTCGTTGCACTCTCTGATTCGCAGAGAGCTGCCGCTCCGCCCCTCGCGCGAACCCCGTCCCGAAGACCCCTTCTTGCGCTTCTTGCCCGGCTTACCGCTAGCCTTTGTACGCTCTTCACCTATCTTGTCCCGAACCGTTGCTTTAATCGACGTAGCGCTGAGGTTGAATATCTCAAGTTTCCGCGGCATCACGAGGAGGCGCTGGAAGTCGAAGCTTGCGAGTCCGAAACCCACGTTTGCGATCACGCAGTGCTCGGCGCGCAGTAGCGCTCTGACGACTCCTTGAATACGTGAGGGAATCGCATAGTAGGACTCGCGAGAAAACCGGAGGCTGTCCGGCTCGCTCGCAGTGCCATGCAGCTTTACATAAAGCGGAACATAGTCAGGAGCAGTCGGATCGGCTTGGATCTTGTTGCAGTCTCGCTCCGAGACCACCCTGCGAAACTCAGTACGCTCAAGCTCATCGTCTAGAGACCGGTCCAACAGCTCGTCGAAGTTGAAACTGATTATTGCGTCAATAAAACGATGCTTGAGAAGGTGAGCAAGTAGCTCGTATCCCAGCAGTGTGGGGTGCTCCACATCGTACTTGTTTGAGATTACTTCACGAACATGACGTGTCGCAGGCTGGGTTGTACTCAACGCGATCAACCGTGTCTCGAACTGATCAGGGTCTAAATTGTACACGAGCTTCAGGCGCTCGAGTTCAACATCATCACGGCCGAGTTCCTTCTCAAGTTTGCTCGCCAACTTCTTGCCACGCTCAAGTAGCGGCTCGCTTCCCTCCTGCACCCACAACTGCGATGCAACGCAGGTCCCGCTCAACCAGGTTGACAGGAAAATCGCCCGCACTCCAGACTCCAGCGAGATGATCTCGTGCTGTGCCGTCTGGAACCGCGAGGCGCAGGTGTCGCGCAATCATTCTACGAGCCAGCAGATCGAGGTTGGCCTTCCGCTTCTTGTGTTTACTAGACATTGAGCTTGGCTCTTCTCAAAGCTGATCCACTTGATGCTGCGAGGTATCGTAGGACCCGGCTTGGCCTAACACGACTTGTCCCCCACGCTCGAACGATCAGCCATCACACGAGATGGACAATCTATCACGGTCCCATGACCTGTACGCGTGAACGGATGAGATGCAAGAATTGGAATAGTCGTGTTTGTGCACTGGATTGAACTGGGCGGCCAACTCGTAGCCAGTCACCGAGCCGGGCGTAGACATACCTCGGCCCCGGCGACCGACGGACGAGGTTATGCTCTTGGCCAACCTGCGAATCGCACGAGGCGCTCAAGCTCGAGCTGGCTAACTCCGTGCTCGCGCGCCAACAACTCGCTACGCGCTGCGATCGCGCTCGCCGACGGGAGGGCAGTTTCGATCACCTCGTCCTCGACCCCCACAAGCACGGGAACGAAATCGCGCCCCTGTACGACAGGCTTCATGGTGAGGAAATCGGGACCCGGTTTACTCGTCCACAGGACGCGAGCACTGGGCGGACTGCCAAGTTGCTCCAAGAGACGCAAAGACAACGAATCACCGACCGAATCATCAACCGCGAGCCACAGCGGGCGCCCAAGTGCGCCAGGCATGAATGGATCGGGGTCATGCGCCACGGAGATCGGCGGCGAGCTGTTTAGCACGGGTCAGCGCCTGCTCCTGGGTTAGCTTTATGGGGCGAGCACCGAACCCGGAGCCCGTTCGACATTGCGCCACGCCCTTCCTATATGGCGCGGCGCTCCGCCTCTATCTCGGTCGCTGGATCGGTATAGAACTCACGGGTCGCTGGACCGTCGCGATTGACGCTCGTGAACCGTCGGACGCCTCCTATTCCTGGCCGATCCTCGGGCCCGATTTCGGTCACCCAGATCCGCGCGCGCCGTCGCCGGTACTCACCGACTCGCCTTGGCGACTGCTTCGCGTCGCGACGAACCCCCGCGACGATGGCTTGGTGTGATCCAAAAACTGCCTCATCAGCCTGAGCGTAGATGAGCAGATTGATGTCATCAAGCGTCCGCTTGTCAACCTCCCGCGTGCGCCAATCGAGCAGCTGATCGCCAGACGGACGAATCAGTAGCGCGAACCGAGGATCGATCGCGAAAATCGTCATGGAGTTCGGCGACGACTCGAACCCCGCTCCTGCATCCGGGACTTTCGGAGTTGGGTCGTATTGCGCCACAGGCGTCAGACAGCACGAACTGTCGATCGGGCGGAGCCACGAGGACACGCCACGCCGCCCGTGAGATCAGCCACTCCGTGGCGGGTTGTATGGCTGCCAACATGAATCCCACCTCCCGCGAGGCGGTGGACTCGAACTCAATCCGATTCTCGCGCAGGTCATTTAGCACCCGACGCTGCATCGCGGCAATCTCCTCGTCTGTCGCCTGCGGCCCGAGCGCGCGCCGAATGGCCTCAGGATCTGACAGAAGTCGCTGCGCCATCAGCTTCGCGATCTCAACATCAGCTGCCGCGAGGTCTGCACGAGCATCCGGCGTCCGATGAGCCATCGTCGTCACGAACGTGCTGAGACCGACGATCTCCTCAGGGTCCGGCACACGGGCGGGTTGCTCAACAACGCGAGCGATGATTGGGGCCGCACGATCCTCGATTCTGGACAGCAGCTTCTCGACTCCGTCCTCGATCTCAGGATTTGAACCTGCGACCGCCCGGCCCCCAGCCCGAGCGTTCTGGTGTGGCTGAGTTGTAGGAGCCCGTGTTTACTGGATTTCAGTGGGTCTGAGTGTTCCTGAGTTGCGCTCACTTTGGACCCCAAATTGGACCCCAGAGATTCGTTGGTGTTCACGCGCACTCGACCGCGCGCCGCCTCGAACCCGTCGAACTCGCACAGCTGGTCGTGCACTGTGCACCGCACGAAGGCATCGCGATGATAGGGTTCCGACAGTAAGAATCGGGGGGACATGATGGGAAACAAGGAACGTTCACGGCGGTATGCGATGTGGGGTCTCGTTGCGACGGCCCTGGCGCTGTCGGCGGGCCCAGCCGACGCGCTCGGCAAGAGCGCGACGCGACCGTTCGCGGTATCGCTCCCCTCCGCGGCCGTCGTGCAGACGGCGACGCGACTCGGCGGACGTATCCGCGGGGCCCCGGCCGGCACTCACGCACTACTTGAAATACGTGCAGGGCGCAGGTGGAAGCGTCTGGCACAGACGGCGGTCAGACACGGTCGCTTCACGATCGCCGTGACGTTTCCCGCAGATCTCGCAGGTAAGACGGAGTGGCTTCGGGTTTCGCTCATCGCACGTCGTCGCCTCTGGCGTCGGTCGGCTATCCATCGGGTCAGGTTCAAGGTGCCCGGCAACCCCGGCTCTCACCAGCTCGGGGGGTTCAAAGAAGTGGCCCCCCCAAAGGCCCCGACCCCGCAGGCCCTGACCCCGCTCGTGCCGGTCGAAGCCTCCGCCGGCACCGTGACGCTTGCTCCTGGATCGGAGTCGGTCCTGGCCACCCCAGCTCCGATCGAAGTCATCACAGCGCTCGAACCCCCAACCCCGGCGGTTCCGGGAGTTAAGGTGGTCGCGGGGGAAGGGACCGTGACCGTCTCCACCACCGCGGCGGCCTCGCCGGGGAACCACGTGATCGTCCTCGCTGGGGAAGGCTGCACCGCCTCGGCCTGTGTGACCCCGATCGCTATCGAGCTCACGGTCGACATTCGAGGCCTCGCGGCACCGGCGGGCCCGCTCGAGGAATTCACCTCACCGTCGCCCGAAAGGCTGTCGGCCGGTACGCACCTCCCGGGAGGCGCGACCGAACTGTCGGATGAGCTGTACGTCACGCTCGGCACGCCGGACGAGGTTGGCACGAGGGCGGAAGCCGAAGCCGACGCGTCGGTCGTCGGCGGAGTGGTTTCCGGAGGCCTGGAAGACCTCGGCGTGTATGAGATCCGGTGGACGGGGCCGCAGAACCTCAAGGAACGAACCGAAGAACTGGAAGCTCGTGGTGCGATCGTCTCGCCGGCGCTTCCGGGCGCGACCTCGACGGACCGTGTGCCTCCGGGCGACTGGAACGACGACGGCGAGCAGGAGATATGGCCGTTCACCCAGATCCACGCCCAGGAAGCGTGGGACATGAGCCTTGGAACGAATGTCCCGGTCGGGATTATCGACGAGTCGCTCGTGTACCCCAAGCACGAGGATCTGGACGTGACCGAAGAGATCGGCGGCGGACCGATCGGAGAGCATGCGACAGACGTCGCGGGGCTGGCTTGCGCCGAGGCGAACGGGATCGGCGTCGTCGGCGCCGCGTGGGGCTGCCCGATCGTCAGCAGCGGGATCACGGACGGCTCCCCCATGGCGGTCCTCGCCGCGGCCACCGGCGTCGCATTGTCGGGCGTGGAGGTCGCCAACATGTCGCTGGGATACAGGAACGGCTACTACTGCCACACACAGAGCGAACAGCAGGGCCTGATCTCTAAGTACGCCGCCTTCGACGTCGGCTTCAGACACCTCTTCCAAGGTCCGATCGGCCGCAACATCGTCTGGACGATCTCGGCAAACAACAACTGCGCCGAAGGCGTAACGAGCCCGTGGGGACAGAACTCCGACCTTCCGAACGTGATCACCGTCGCGGCGACCAACGACGGAGGGGAACTGGCGAGCTTTTCCGATTTCGGCCCCGGGGTCGAGGTCGCTGCGCCTGGAGGCGTGAGCGCCGGCGAAGTGGGTCTGTGGAGCACCTTCTACCAGACGAATTGTGGCTTGTTCGGCAAATCGCTCTGCAGCAGCTACAGCACGGAAAGTGGCACCTCGATGTCCGCCCCTCTCGTGGCGGGCGTCGCTGCTCTGGTTCGCGACGCGCATCCGGACCTCGGCGCCGCCGAAGCGGCGACCTGCATCACCGAAAGCGCTGGTGAAGAAACGGGTTGGGTCGAAAAACGGAGTTCCCACCCGACCACCTACACGCCCAAGGTCAACTTCACAGCCGCTGATCGGATCCCGATCGTGAACGCCGCCGCCGCCGTCGCCTGCAACAGCTTCGACTCTGAAAAGGCGGGCTCGTACGTCGGATCGTGGTCCGGCAGCGGCTGGATCCTGAACATCTTCCAGGACGACGAAGGCGCACTCTCAGGTGTGAACCAGGGCGAAACGCACTTCATCAACGGCTGCGTCTCAGGGCCTGGCCTGCTTGTCATGACCGACATCACCTCAACGGGTTCTGGCCAGTGGGACGGCCTGATCGCGTCCGTCGACTCGTCATGCACCTCCTACAGCTACATCTCCTCGATGGGGCTGCGAGCGATACGACTGGAAAGCGGCGAAGTCGCACTGGAGCTCGCGTGGCCACAGGAAGTGGGCGGGCCGCTGCCGGAAATCGCCACCGACGGAACCGTCGAATCGGCGGGCCCCTACTTCTCCATCTGGCTTTACAGACCCGGAGCCGAAGTCGCGACGAGGCGCGCCGCGCACCTCACTCCCGCTCACCCGCTCAGCAGGTCGGCGGCCGTGCCCGTGCCGGTTCCCTGAGAAGCCGGAGCGATCGAAGCGCCCCAACACGGGCAGAAACCCCGCATCACCACGTCCGGCCGTGGTAGCTTGACAATATGTGGATGGGCCTGATCTGGGCGGCTCTGATCTTCGGCAACGTCTGCTTGCCGATGAAGCGAGGGCCGGGCGCATGAACTCAGGTCAAGAGGCTTTGCTCGAACGCCTCCGTCAGATCGTCAAGGAAACGCCGACCTCTGGTGCGCTCAACGTGGCGAAGCAGCCGTTGCACGTAAACCGGTTCGCGCAGGCCGTCGAGAGGCGGTCCGCCGATGGCGACGCCCTCGTGGCGTATGCGCGGGACAAGGTCTATGAGCAGGCGACGACCAGCTACAACGCGCTCATCGCGGCTGGATGCTCCGAGCTGCACGGTGGAGGCAATTGTGGCTGATGCTGATGCGCCCTGGGCCTCGGAGTTTTCAGACGCCGACCGCACCGCCGCGCGAGAGCGCCTCGGAGCGATGATCGCGGCACACAGGGACGAGCAGGCTGCTGCCGTCGCCGCGGCGGAGACCGCGGCCATTGCGTACGACAAGAAGATCCTCGCCGACGTCAGCGCAAGACGGCTCGCGAGGGGGCACCCTGGGCTCACGCCAGAGCAAGAGGCAGCCCGGCTTCGAGAACTCGCAGCGAGACGCGCAGCCGCTAAGACTGACAAACACGCGGTCTCCAGCCGCCCTTAGCCCCACCAGTATCCAGCGAGAATCTGGTCGGGGAGGCTAGATTTTGAACCTGCGACCGCCGGCCCTCAGCCTGAGCGACGGGGTGACGGTCAGTCGCTGAAGCGCGTGCTTGCTGGGGATCGGGGCGAGGCGTACGCCCCGAGCACGCTCAAATTGTTCCCTCAGTGGGTATCTGATGGAGCCGAGCCGGCGTAGACGACGAGCACCACGACCTGGTCGTCCGGTCCGCGCTTGTAGCGGACCCGGGCACCGCTGTCAACCTCGTACTCCCAGAAGCCCCTGAGCTTCCCCTTTAACTGATGATGGCGGTTGGTCGGCATCAAGGGAAAGGCGTTGTCGGCCAGCTCCATGTAGCAGCGCCGCATCGGCCCAGGCCGGTTCTGGCAGAGCTTGTTCCAATCGCGGTAGACAGTCGAGAAGACCTTGTGACGCCCTTTGTAGCGCCCCTTGGGCGCATGGACCTCCCGCGTCACGCCCGGGCCACCCGTACCTGCTCCTCAGACGGAGGAAAAACCTCGACCACCTTCCCAAGATCGACCGACACACCCAGCGCCTGCATCACATCTGCCTGCTCGTAGATGCCAGCGGTTGACTCCCAAGCCCGCAGGTTTCCCTCCAGATGCTCCAACGTGCCCCGCTGCCCAGCATCCAAGATATAGGCCACCAACTCCTGAGCGAACTCCTCGATCTCCTCAGACGCGAAGGCCCCAAGCCAAGGAAACTCGGTCTGCATCGCCCACCCCTTCGACGGGGAGCCACGATGCTCATTAAAGACCGCGAGAAAGCGCCCGGTAGCAGCCACCTGAGCTTGAAGACGCCGCTGGAAGTCAGCCACACCCTTGCCCTGGATCACGAGCAGCTCGCCATCAGCATCCAAAACCTCCTGAGGACTGTCCTTCGCCCAATCCAAAAGCGTCCGATAGTCCCGCTGGATCTCCGTCGGACCCCACGGCACATCAGCACCGCGGCCCGACGCGCGCCCCCGCGCCCTGGGGGACGGTGCGGGCTTTGACTTCGCTTGACTTCCGCGCGTCATAGAGTCGCCTCCTAAATTACATAGAAACCTATGTAGAGAAAATATCAGACTGACAAGCGAACTTAGCGCCGCACGAATGCCCGGACTCTGCGCGTCACCCTGCCCGTCAAGCCTGGCCCGTACGCCAGCTGACGAGCCCTCGTTGCGGCTCGTGGGACATCGCGGCCTAGGACCTAGCATCGTTCGTGCTCTCTCGCGGCACGTAGTGCCCGTGGCGCGTGGATCACAGCCTGCACGATCGAGATGAGCGTGAACGGGAGGATCAACGCTCCCATAACAGTCGCGCCGATGAGCAAGTTGAACGCGGCGACGACAACGAGGCAGAACGGGATCACAACCAGCCAAATGAAGACCCGCGTGGGGTTCCTCCAGAAACGACGATTCAGCGGGCCACGTGTCCAGGACAGAGGCACCTAGTCGGGACGCTCAACCACATTGAGAGAGTGCCGAGCACCGTGCGCGTGGACGGTCGGTGTGGACCAGTGCCCTCAAGCGCTCAGGCCGCGAGAACCTCTATCGGGGTCCCAAATCTATGATGCGGCTCCTTTTCGAAAGGTCGGCGTGATTTTATCTGCGGAACATCGGTAGAGCCACGCCCGGTAACGGATCGTCGCATCCCCTGCGCGACGAACGCCACGACTCCCAGAGGGGCCACAACAAGAACTCAACGCGTGCGTCACAAGCCAACATTCCGCGATCCTAGAAACGACCGTAAGAACCAATATGCCGAATTTGGAACCTGCGACCACCCGGTCCCCACAGCCACCTTCCAGCGTTGACCGCACTTTGGACCCCAAATTGGACCCCGACCCCAAAACTGGCTACCTAGCCAAATTCCCAAAACCCACCAATTACCAGGCATTTCTTCGAATCGGGGAGACAGGATTTGAACCTGCGACCGCCCGGCCCCCAGCCGGGTGCGCTACCAGACTGCGCCACTCCCCGTGGCCCTACGTGGCCCTACATGGCACTGCAAGCGGGCGACGGGAATCGAACCCGCCCTAGAAGCTTGGAAGGCTTCTGTGCAGCCACAACACTTCGCCCGCAGGCCCGTGGGCCCATCTTACCGGCACCCACACCCCCGGGCTTCCCGACCGAGCGCGCACGGTGCACCCCCACCCCACCCCGTGCCGCCCGGTCCCTCCGCGACGCGAGCCTCTACCCCCGCGCCCGCCGCGCCTCGGTGGGCACCTGACCGGTCTCGCCGGCCATGCCGCCGGGCGGCCAGGGCCCGAACCAGTTGTCGCGGGCCCCGTCGAGGGTGACCACGGACCCGTTGAAGGCACGCCCCAGGGGCGAGGCGAGCAGCGCCACCAGCCAGGCGTGCTCCGCCACGGTGCCGAGGCGCTGGGCGGGCACCGAGCGGGCCATCCCGGAGCGCACGATGTCGGGGTACTTCTCCATGGCCTCGGTGTCGAAGTGCCCGGCGGCCACCGCCACGAGGGTCACTCGATCGGCCTGCCACCGGCGCGCCAGCTCGCGGGTGAGGGCCTCGACGGCGGCGCGGGCGGAGCCGGAGTGGGCCATGCCGGGCATCCCGTGGTGTGGGGAGAGGGTGACGTTGACGATGGTTCCCCGACCGGCGGGTCGCATGGCCTGCTCGAAGGCGGCGCGGGCCATGTTGAGGGTGCCGTCGACGTTGAGCCTCCAGACGGCCCGCCAGCCTTTGGCGGCGATCGCCTCGGCGGGCACGAAGTACTGGCCGCCGGCGTTGTTGACGAGCAGGTCGAGGCGCCCGTGACGCTCCAGCACCATGTCGACGATCCGCCGGGCTTCGTGGGGCTCGCGCACGTCGCCGGCCACGTGGGAGGAGTGGCGCTCGCCAATGGCCTCAACGGTGCCTTCGAGCATCTCGGGGCGACGACCGGTGACCACGACCGAGGCCCCGCAGCGGGCCAGCTCGATCGCGGTGGCGCGGCCGAGGCCGGTGCCCCCGCCGGTGACCAGGGCGACCCGGCCCTCCAGGAGCCCGGGGGCGAACACCTGGGATGTCTCGATCGGGGGGTCGCCCATCGCGGGCTCGATCATACGGCGGTCCAGGTGCGGGGCGGGGCGGGGCGGGGCTCCTTCCATCTGTCCCGGCCTGGCGTTAGGGTTTGGCGGTGCTTTATCGGCCCCTGGCCCTTGTCGCCGTGCTCGGCGGAGGGGACTACCTGCTGTGGGACTGGTCGCTCGGAGGCGACCACTACACGGTGGCGGTGATCTCGGGACTCACGCTCCCGCCGTTGGCGATCGCGCTGGTGTGGCTGGGAGTGGTGAACCTGACGCGTCTGCTCACCGACGGCGCCCGGCGGGGCCGCTCTCGCGCGGGCGCCCGTCGTGGCGGGGCCGGGGCGCGCGGGGGCGAACCTGAACCTGCGGTCTCGCAGGACGGTAGCTGGGAAGATGAGCCCGTGTCTGGCTCTACTTCCTCCAAGCTCGCGGCGTGAAGCGCGCGCTGCTCGCGCTTTCGGCCCTCCTGCTCACCGCCGCCGCCGTGGTACTCGGGGTGGCCCTCTACGAGCACCACCGCACGGGCAGCATCTACCACCCCCACGCCCGGTTCGTCCCGGAGAGCACCCCGCCGCTACCGACCCACGGCCCGGACCGGTTCGCGTGGCCGTTCTACGGCTACACCAAGGACCACACCCGCGACTTCCCGGCCCCGGCCGCGCTGCACC
This sequence comes from uncultured Solirubrobacterales bacterium, assembly GCA_963813115.1. GTDB lineage: Bacteria > Actinomycetota > Thermoleophilia > Solirubrobacterales > Solirubrobacteraceae > Palsa-744. The sequence goes on along the minus strand of CAWEXS010000001.1, from coordinate 430,180 downwards.
CGCCGCTGAAGACGATCTGGGTCCACAACGGGGGGGCGCTGCTGGAGTTCCCGCCGGTGATGTTCGGCGACCGGATCTTCCAGCTCTCCGACGACGGGCTGCTGAGCGCGATCAACAAACACACGGGCCACGACTTCTGGCGACGGCGCCTGGGGGTGCTCTCGGCGTCGTCCCCGGCGGTGGTCAACCACACGGTGTACGCGACGGTGCTGGCCCGGGGGCACCACGTGCACGGCGGCCGGGTGGTGGCGCTGAACTTCTTCAACGGCCAGGTCCGGTGGTCGCGCAACCTGCCGAGCGCAAGCGAGTCCTCGCCGCTGGTCGACCACGGGAGGCTGTTCTTGGGCTCCCAGAACGGCACGGTCTATGCGCTCAGAGCCCGCGACGGGGGGGTGCTGTGGACCTACCACGCCCAGGGCGCGGTCAAGGCGAGCCCGACGCTGAAGAACGGGGTGCTGTACTTCGGGGACTACTCGGGTCACATCCAGGCGATCAGCGAGCGGGACGGCCACAGGATCTGGAGGAGCGGCTCGGGCGGGGCGCTCCTGGGGAACGGCACCTTTTACTCGACGGCCGCGGTGATCTACGGCCGGGTGTTCCTGGGCAACACCGACGGGCGGGTGTACGCGTACGACGCGGCGACGGGCAAGCTGGACTGGGCCTACCAGACGGGTGCCTACGTGTATGCCTCACCGGCCGTGACGAATGCCCCGGGCCTGGGCCCGACGGTGTACGTGGGCTCCTACGACGGGCGTTTCTACGCCCTGGACGCCCGCTCGGGGCACGTGGACTGGAGCTATGACGCGCACGGGCGGATCTCGGGGTCGGGCACGATCGTGGGGCGCACGGTGTACTTCGCAGACCTGGGCACCCACCACAGCATCGGCCTGGGGATCTCGACGGGGAGGGTGGTGTTCTCAAAGCCCACGGGCTCGTTTGACCCGGTGATCACGGACGGCAAGAACATCTACCTGACGGGCTACACAGGCCTCTACGGCCTGACCCCCACGGGCTGAGGGACAACGGCAAAAGCTAGTTAAGGTCGGGGCTCCGCCCCGAGGGGGCGCCGTTTGCCGGGGCGCCGACGATCGGGCTGTGGGAGTCGGCGGCGGGTGCCGCGACGGTGGCTCTGCGGTGCGCGCAGGACTCGCCGTCCAGACCGAGGCCCCGGCCCAGCGAGAAGCGCGCGGCCACCGTCAGACTGCCGGGGTCAATCACTTCGATGGCGGTCCAGCCACCGGGGGCTTCGCTCACGCAGGCCCGCCCGCGGATGACGGTGAGGTAGCGGGTGTAGCGCACCCTGAGCACGAGGCTCCCGGGGGAGCGCGCGGTGAGGGCGAAGGAGTCGTGGCCCATGGCGGTGAGCGTTCCGGGGCCTTGGAGCAACGGCGTGGCGTCCAGCACCCGGTAGATCCGCCAGTGCGGGTCGTGGAAGACCTCACGCAGGTAGCCGGGGCCGCTGCGGATCAGGCGTCCCTCCTGCGCGCTTGAGGGATCGAGGGGGGTGTCGGGCAGGGCGACGTAGCCCACGGCCTCGCGGCGCAGCCACCGCAGGTAGGCCGACGCGGTGAGCCCCGGCTCCAGCAGCACCCCGTCGTAGCGCTCGTCGAGCTGCTTCTCCCAGCCGCGCGCGAGCGACACGGTGGGCGCGAGCCAGGCGGCCTCCCAGTGCCCCCGGGTAAAGGGGACCTCCACCCTGACGGCGCTGCCGCCGTGGGTCGCGAGGAAACGCTCGACGGGGAGGTAGTAGGCGGCACGGGTGGAGAGGTTGTGAGCGACGGCGGCGGTCTCGCGCACGGGTCCCCAGAGCATCCAGGTGGTGATGGCGAGCAGCACCGACCCGGCCGCGATCGATACGGACGGCGCGCCGGCCCCGGGGCGGTCGCAGAGCAGGCAGCAGAGCAGCAGGGGTCCGGCGAGCAGCACGCCGTAGCGCTCGATGTTGCTGCCCATGGGGGTGTGCAGGGCGAGGCTGCCCAGACAGGCGGCCAGGTAGACCAGGGCCCCCACCCGCTCCAGCGCTCGCTCCCGCGGCAGCACCCGGAGAAATCCGAGCACGATTGCGGCGGTGACGGCAAAGGAGAGCGTTGGGAAGGGCTCAAAGCCACCCTCGGGGAACAGCAGGGCCAGCGCGATCACGACAAGGGCCGCCGGGGCACCCAGCGCCAGCGGGCCACCCAGGGTCTGCCCACGGCCCACCGCCACCGAGCCCCCGGGGGTCAGCGAAGCAGTCGACCCCACCCCACCACTCCGCGCCGAGCCCCCCCGCGGCGTCCCGATCCGTGGCAGGCCCCGTGCCAGCGTAAGCGAAACGGCGGCCAGGGCGAGCAGTGCCCCCGCCACGGGACTGCCGGCCGCGCAGAGCACCCCGAGGATCGCCGCGGTCGCGGCCCGTCCGCGCATCAGCGCCAGCACCGCGGCCAGCGCGAGGGACACCCCGACCGCGAAGGTGACGCGCCCGATCCAGAGATCGCCGACGGCGGCCAGGGCGAACAGCGTGGCGCCCCAGCGGGCGGCGGACCCGTAGACGAGGCGGGCGATCCGTTCGAACAGCCCCGTCGAGGCCAGCGCGGCCAGCGCCCCGAGGGTCCTGATGCCCAGCAGCTCGGCGAGCGGGGGAAAGGTGAGGCTGTAACCGGGCAGGTGATGCCCCCCGTACCAGCGCTCGTCCCAGACGCTGAAGCCGAGCTGGTGAAAGAGATTCACGCGGTAGACCTGGGCCGCCAGATCCGGGGTGCGGGGCTGGATGAGCACCCATGCGAGCACCCCGAGACCGGCCGTCAACAGACCCCAGGGGATGCCCGGCGCCCCTGCGCGGGGCCGGGCATCGGCTCGTGAGAGTGGGCGACTGGGTTCCCCGGTGCAGAGCAAGTGATGAACCTACCTACCCGCCCGGCAGGCGCCCCGGAGAGAACAAGAGCAGAGTCTGGTGTGCTACCCCACCAGACCCCGGCCCTCCCCCGTCGACTCGACTCAAGCCCAGACGACGGGTCCTACTTACCTGAACCCCTGATGCCCCCCGAAGTCGCTGCGGAAACGGCATCACCGATAATCGGGGGCGAATGCAGACCGCGCGCAACCGACTGGCCACCCGGATGGCGCTGCTGTGCGGCGTGTCGGCGATCGTGCTCGCGGGCGGGTGCGCCACCAGCCATCCCCCGCCCCTGAGCGAGAGCGCCCTCACGGAAGCCCGGAGCTTTCCGTACTACCTGGTGTACTGGGCGGGGCGCAGCTTCGAGGGCTATCCGATCACGGCGGCGGACGGTCTCAAGGGCTACTCGCCCTCGATCGGGGACAGCGTGTACTACGGCGACTGCGGCCAGGGCGCCCCGCGCGGTCTGCTGGGGGGAACCTGTGAGCTGCCGCTGCAGGTGACCACCGTGATCTACCGCCTGCACTCGAACACCACGCTCGGCTCCCAGCGCAATGTCGTTCTGCGCGGAGTCCCCGCCACGATCTACGACGAGGGTCACTCGATCGAGCTGTACAGCGGACGGGTCGCAATCGACGTGTTCTCCGACGACCCCGCCCGGGCTCTGCGCGGCGCGCGGGAGCTGAGGACGCTCAACGCGGCGGGCTCCGCGAGCGGCCCGCTACCCCCACCGGTCTACTGCCCGGGACTATCGGGGCCGATCCCCGTGGCCGTGAGCCGGGTGATGAGCAACCTGCCCCGCCGCGCCTGCCAGCACGCCGACGCCGCGATCGCGCTGGCCAAGCGCTTGCAGGAAAAGGCGCCTCCCCGCTAGCCGACGCCCTCGGGCACCCGCTTGATCGGCCTCCCGATCTCGCGCCTGAGGCTGAGGAAGGCCAGCGAGCCGATGACCGCGGGGATCCACAGCGAGATCGCCCGGTAGACGACGACGGCGGCGAGCACCTTGGCGGCGGGACTGGCGCCGAACAGCACCAGCATCCCCACCAGGCCGCCTTCGACGGCCACCAGGCCGCCGGGAATGGGGATCGAGTTGGCCATCATGCCCACCAGGTAGGCCATGCCCACGGCCCACAGCGAGGGCGCGTGACCGAACGCGACCACGCAGGCGTAGAGCGTCACGTTGTCGAACAGCCAGTAGCCGACCGCGCCCAGCAGCCGCCAATCGGGGGACTTGATGAGGTCCACGGCATCTTGCACGCCGCCACTGATCGCGGCCAGCGCCACGGCCATGCGGCCGTGCTCCAGTGGCCGGCGCCGGGCAGCCCGCCTGGCCCATCTGGCCACGGCGAGGGTTCCCAGGATCGAGATGAGCGCCAGCGCCGCGGGCAGCAGGGTGAGCAGCGGATTGCGCGAGCCCGGCAGTAGGCCGAGCCACATGGGCACCCCGATCGCGACCACCGCCGCGACGTTGACGGCGCTGGTGAGCACGAACATCAGCACGGAGCGCTTGGCGATGCGCTCCACCGAGATCCCCTTGCTGCGCAGCACCCAGGCGCCCAGCGCGATCCCACCGACGCCGCTCATGGAGACCACCGAGTTCATGCCCAGCTCGGCGAGGGACAGTCGCGAGGTCAGGCGCCGACCGAGTTTCCCGAAGACCAGTTCGAAGAGCACCACGAAGCTGAGACACGAGAGCAGCTCGAGCACGCCCGCCGCCACGAGCCAGCTCGGACTCGCGTCCTCGATGCGGGCCAGCACCGAGTGCAGGCTGGGGACGGCGAAGAGCAGGCCCACGATCAACACGAAGAACACGGCCAGGCTGATGAGGCTGTTGCGCAGCGTGCGGGACTGCCTGGAGAGGTCCAGTGCGGTGTCCTCTTCGGTGATTCTTCGGCTTCCCATGCACTCTCGACTTAACCTGGACCGTGGCGCCGCTGACCCGCTCCTACCCATCATGTCCGATACCACTCGCATCCTGATCGTCGACGACGAGCCCGCCGTGCAGCAGGCGCTCTCGCGGGCGCTCGCCCTGGAGCGCTATGACACAACGCTGGCCGCCGACGGCCGCCAAGCGCTGGAGCATCTCGGCGAGTCCTCCTATGACGCGGTGGTGCTCGACGTCTCGATGCCCCACGTCGATGGGCTGGAGGTCTGTAGACGCCTGCGCGAGGCCCGTGATCGCACGCCGGTGTTGATGCTGACCGCCCACGGCGACATCGACGATCGGGTCGCGGGACTGGACGCGGGCGCCGATGACTATCTGGTCAAGCCGTTTGCCCTGCGCGAGCTGATGGCCCGCCTGCGTGCCCTGATGCGCCGCACCGGCGAGGACGGCGAGCAGGAGCGAATCCTCACCTACGAGGACCTGCGCCTGGATCGCCTCGGCCACGAGGCCTGGCGCGGCGAGCGAGCACTACCGCTGACCCGCACGGAGTTCCTGCTGCTTGAGATGTTCCTGCGCCACCCCCGCCAGGTGCTGACCCGCTCGGTGATCTTCGAGCACGTCTGGGGCTATGACTTCGGGGCGACCTCCAACTCGCTGGGGGTCTACATGGGTTACCTGCGCCGCAAGACCGAGTGCGGGGAGGAGCATCGCCTGCTGCACACGGTGCGGGGCGTGGGCTACGTGCTGCGCAGCCCATGAGCTTCAGGCGGCGCATCACGCTGGTCTCGGCCGCGGCGGTCGCGGTGGCGGTCGTGCTCGCCTCGGGGCTGACCTACCTGCTGACCTACCACCAGCTGCGCGGCCAGGTCGACTCGCAGCTGCGCGGCCGGGGCGGGGACCTGCGCTTCATCGTGGCCGACGGACGCAAGCTGCCGCGGCCGTTCACGCTGGGAGCCGGCATCCCGCTGAAAACCAGCGTTCCGTCGAAAACGGACGGCCCATCGAAGACGGACGCCCCCTCGACAACGGGGGTTCCGCTCAAAACGGGCGTCCCGCTGAAGGCCACGGTGCTGCCGCCGGGCACCCCGCCGTTCCCGCTGAACCGGCTGCCCTCCCATCCCAACCAGGTACGGGGCTATCAGCAGCTGATCGACTCAAGCGGCCGGGTGCTGTTCCGCTCGGCCGACGTCACCCTGCCCGTCGACGCTCACACCCGCGCGCTCGCCGCGCACGGCGGGCGCGCCTCCTTCAGGGACGCCCACGTCAAGGGCATCCATGTGCGAATCCTGGCCGACCCGCTGGGGTCCGGTCGCCTCGTACAGTTCGCCCAGCCACTCACAGACGTCGATCATCTGCTCGGCCGTCTGCGACTGATTTTGGTGCTGCTGGATCTCGGCGGGATCGCGCTGGCGGCCCTGCTCGGACGCCTGGTGACCGGCGCCGCCGTTAGCCCCGTCAGGCGCCTGGCGGGCGCGATCGAGCACGTGACCCGCACGCAGGATCTCTCCGGGCGCATCCAGCCGGGCGGAGGCGATGAGATCGGGCGCCTGGCGGTGAGTTTCAACGCGATGCTCGACACCCTCCAGCACTCGATGAGCGCCCTGGATGCCTCGGTGCACGCCCAGCGCCAGCTGGTGGCCGACGCCTCCCACGAGCTGCGCACCCCGATCACGAGCCTGCGCACGAACATCGAGATCCTCCAGCAGGCCGAGGACATGGACCCGCGGGAGCGGCGGATCCTGCTGGGCGACGTGGTGGCCCAGATTGAGGAATTAACGCTGCTGATGAACGATCTGATCGACCTCGCCCGGGGCGAGGAGCCGGTGCGCGACAGCGAGGACGTGCGTCTGGACCTGGTGGTGGGCGAAGCGATCGAGCGCGCCCGGCGCCACTCGCCGGCAACCACCTTCGTGGTCGAGCTGGACCCCACCCTGCTGCCGGGGGCGCCCGCGCGGCTGGAGCGGGCGGTGAGGAATCTGGTGGACAACGCCGTCAAATACAGCCCGCCCGCGCGGCCCGTGGCGGTGCTGCTGCGGGACGGCGAGCTGACGGTGCGCGACCACGGGCCGGGGATCTCCGGGGAGGATCTGCCGCACGTGTTCGACCGCTTCTACCGCGGCGCCGAGGCCCGCGGCAGGCCGGGGTCCGGGCTGGGACTGGCGATCGTGCGCCAGGTGGCCGAGCAGCACGGCGGCAGCATCGGCGCCGAGGCCGCCGACGGAGGGGGCACGCTGATGCGCCTGCGCCTGCCCGGGGCCGAACCGGCGGTGGCAGACTCCGGCGAGGAGTCGCGCTACTCGCTCACCTGAGCCGCGCGCCGGCGGAACTCCGCCCCGACACCAGAGCCGGGCTTGCCAGGGCGCGAAAGTCTCGGGGACAAACGCCGTGGCGTGCCTGAAAGGCCCGCGCGAAGTGGGAGGTGTGGCGATAGCCCACCAGCCGACCCACCTCGCCGATCGGGGTGCCCGCCTCCGCCAGCAGGGCGGCAGCGGCCACCAGGCGCCGCGCCGCGAGATCCTCGCGGAACCCGATCCGGCCAAACTGCGCATAGAGCCGTTGCAGCTGGCGCGGCGAGATCGCCAGCCCCCGGGCCACCGAGGCGAGCGTGAGTGGATCGCGATAGTCGCGCGCCACGACGGCCCGAGCGAGCAGGTAGAGGCGTCGATGCTCGCTGAGGGTACGGTCGCGCACACTCAATACTCCGACCACCGCACCCCGCTACCCGAAATTTCGACCTCAGCGCCCCGACGTCGAGGCTCGGCCCACGGCGCCCTCAGCCCGCGTAGCGCCTGGCGAGGCGCTCGGCGGCCGGGCCGTAGGAGCCGCCAAAGAGCACGGCGTGGACGAGCAGCGGCAGCAGCTGCCACAGCTCGACGCGATCGCGCCAGCCCTCCGCCAGTGGGGTCAGCTCCTCGTAGGCGGCGAAGATCCGCTCCGAGGGAGCCCCGAACAGCCGCAGCATCGCCAGATCGACCTCGCGGTGCCCGCCGTAGGCGGAGGGATCGATCAGCCAGGGGCGACCGTCGACGTCGGCGTGGACGTTGCCGCTCCACAGGTCTCCGTGAATCCGCGCGGGCGGCTCGGCCGGCCCGGCCAGCTCGACCAGCCGCTCGCACACGCGCTCCACGGCACGGGCTCCGGGGGGCGTGAGCGCACCGGCATCGCGGGCATGGCCAAGCAACGGCAGCAGACGGCGCTGCGCATAGAACGAGGGCCAGTCCGACATGGGTGCGTCAGGCAGCCGCAGCGAGCCGAAGCCGGACGTTGCGTCGCGAGCCTCGCCCTCTTCTAGAGACTGTCCCTTGACTTCACCCTTACCCTTAGAGTTCGAGGCTCCTCGAAAGTCCCCGAAATGAGGCGCGCCGGCACCGTGCACCACGGCCAGACCGCGCCCCAGCTCCTCCTCCCCTGCCCCGCTCAACGACCCCGGCTCGACCCACTCGAGCACCAGGCGATCGGGGGCGATTTCCAAAACCCCCGGCACGCGCAGCGCTCCGGGCTCTCCGAGCCAGCGCAGAGCCTCAGCCTCGCGGGCGTACTCGCCGGGGGCGGCATCCGGGCGCGTCTTGACGAACGCCTCCTTTCCGTCTGCCAGCAGCACCCGCCAGGCCTCGTTGATGTCGCCGCCGCCGACCCGGCGGGCACCGTGAACTGCGGACGGGAGGCTCACACGGCCCGGTTGGCGCGGATCTCGGCCAGCAGGCCCGCGCAGGCGGCCCCCACCAGATCGAGCACCTCGTCGAAGCCTCCCGGACCGCCGTAGTAGGGGTCGGGCACGTCCAGATCACTCGCTCCGGCGCTCGCGGGATCGAATTCGCGCAGCAGCCGCACCCGCTCGCGCGCCGGCTCGTCGGGCGCCAGCTCCCGGAGATCGCGCAGATTGGAGCGATCCATCGCCAGAATCAAGTCAAAGCGCTCGAAGTCCTCCCGGGTGACCTGCCGCGCGGAGCCTTCCAGGTCGATCCCGCGCGCGCGGGCCGCAGCGGTCGCGCGGGTGTCGGGGGCACTGCCGACGTGCCATCCCCCGGTGCCGGCGCTGTCCAGCGTGATCGTGCCATCCAGGCCGGCCTCCCGCACCAGCCCGCGCATCGCGCCCTCGGCGGTGGGCGAGCGACAGATGTTGCCCAGGCACACGAACAGCAGGCGCATCAGGTGTGGCCCACGCTCATCTCCCGATCACTCCTCGCCCAGTTCGAGCACCGCCAGGAAGGCCTCCTGGGGCACCTCCACGCGACCCACCTGCTTCATGCGCTTCTTGCCCTCCTTCTGCTTCTCGAGCAGCTTACGCTTGCGCGTGATGTCGCCGCCGTAGCACTTGGCGATCACGTCCTTGCGGAACGCCTTGACGGTCTCGCGAGCGATGATGTGCGAGCCCACGGCGGCCTGGATCGGCACGTCGTACTGCTGGCGGGGGATGCGCTTACGCAGCTTTTCGGTGAGCGTGCGTCCCACGTCGTAGGACTTCTCGCGGTGGACCACCATCGAGAGCGCGTCCACGGGGTCGCCCGCGAGCAGCACATCGAGCTTCACCAGGTCGGACGGCTTGGTGCCGTTCAGCTCGTAGTCCAGCGAGGCGTAGCCCCGGGTGCGTGACTTGAGCTGGTCGAAGAAGTCGAGCACGATCTCGGCGAGCGGCAGGTCGTAGGTCATCTGCACCCGCTCGGGCGAAAGGTAGTGCATGCCGTTGTGCTCGCCGCGGCGTTCCTGACACAGCTCCATGATCGCCCCCACGTACTCCCGCGGCGCGATGATCTGGGCCATGATGAAGGGCTCGCGGATCTCGGCGATCGTGCCCGGGTCGGGCATGTCGGAGGGATTGTGGACCTCCAGCTCATCGCCGTTGGTGAGGGTCACGTCGAACTCCACCGACGGCATCGTGGCCATCAGTTCCAGGTCATACTCGCGCTCCAGACGCTCACGCACGATGTCCATGTGCAGCAGGCCCAGGAAGCCACAGCGAAAGCCGAAGCCGAGGGCATCGGAGGTCTCGGGCTCCCAGGAGAGCGCCGCGTCGTTGAGCGTCAGCTTTTCCAGGGCGTCGCGTAGATCCGGGTAGCGGTCGGAGTCGATCGGGAACAGGCCGCAGAACACCATCGGCTTGACCTCGCGGTAGCCGGGCAGGGCCTCTGAGGCGCCGCCGCGCTCGGCGCTGGCCCGGGTGGTCAGGGTGTCTCCGACCCGCAGCTGCGTGACGTCCTTGATGCCGGTGATGAGATAGCCCACCTCGCCCGCGGCCAGCTCCTTGGTGGCGATCATCTGGGGGCTGAAGAAGCCGATGTCGTCAATGTCGGCCTGCGTGCCCGTGGCCATCGCGCGAATCTGCTCGCCCTTGCGAAAGCAGCCGTCGACCACCCGGATGTAGGCGATCACGCCGCGATACTGGTCGAACTCGGAGTCGAAGATCAAAGCCCTGGCAGGCGCGTCGCGGTCACCGGAGGGCGGCGGCACGCGTGCGATCAGCTCCTCCAGGACCTCGCTGACGCCTTCGCCGGTCTTGCCGCTGATCTTGAGGATCGAGTCGGCCTCGTCTCCGATCAGGTCGGCGACTTCCTGGGCCACCCGCTCGGGCTCGGCGCCGGGGAGGTCGATCTTGTTCAGGCACGGGATCAGCTCAAGGCCCGAGTCCACCGCGAGGTAGGTGTTGGCGACCGTCTGGGCCTCCACTCCCTGGGAGGCGTCCACGACCAGCAGCGCGCCCTCGCAGGCGGCCAACGAGCGCGAGACCTCATATGTGAAGTCGACGTGGCCGGGGGTGTCGATCAGGTGCAGCTGGTAGGTCTGGCCGTCGCGGGCCGTGAAGAACACGCGCACCGCCTGGGCCTTGATCGTGATCCCGCGCTCGCGCTCCAGGTCCATCGAGTCCAGCAGCTGGGCGCGCATGTCGCGCGCGTTGACCGTCTGGGTCAGCTCCAGGATGCGGTCGGCCAGCGTCGACTTGCCGTGGTCGATGTGGGCGATGATCGAGAAGTTGCGGATGTGATCCTGGTCCATGGGCCGCTACAGGGTAGAAGGCCGGACCCGTCAAGGCCCGCGCCGGGACCGCTGCCGGCGCTTGCAAAGCGCGCTAGCCTTCCTGGTCCGGCGGATTGCCTACTCGGCCGGGGTCTCCTCGGAGACCCAGCCGGGCAACGCGTCGGCCCTCGGGTCGACGGCCAGTCCTGGTGGTCGGGAGTGTCATGCCGCCCAGGCAAAGACACATAGTCCTGGGACGTAAGTAGTAAGCGGCGATCTATGACCGGGCGGTACCGGGCGGGCCTCTGGCTCGCCCGGCCGCATTGACGCGCTAGGCCCGCCCCAGCCGACCCATCACCATCAGCTGAACCTGACGGGCCTCGGGAACCCGCATCGCGAGCACGGCCCGGATGTAGATCCACAGCCCCCCGGCGGCGGCGGCGCCCACACTCACCACCTGCGCCGGCAACGAACGCCCGAGCAGCGAGTCCAGCAGGAACCACAGGAGCCACGCGACCGCGCCCAGCAGGATCGAGGCCACCGCGATGCGGGCGGTGATCATTGTCGTCTGCGCCGCCTTCCAGGCGACCGTTGAAGCCGATCCGCAGCCGATGAAGCTGTAGCGCGGTCATCACCGCATTGGCGAGCACCGTGCCGATCACCAGCCCCGCGATGCCCAGTGGCTTGTAGAGCGCGATGCGCACCACGACGTCGACCACCATGTTCATCCCCGCCAGCCTGGTCGGTATCCAGGGGCGTCTGCAGCGCAAAGAACGTCCGGGTGAGCAGCAGGTTGATACCCCCGAACGGCAGGCTGAAGGCAAACCAGAACAGCGCGATCGCGACCAGATGGGTCGAGTGGCGTTGAACTGGCCCGCGCTGGAAGACCAGGCGGATGACCGGTGTCGCGAGCACGATCATGAAGGCCGCGGCCGGGATCAACAGCAGGTTGATCTGACGCATGCCGGTGCCCAGCGTGCTGCGCATGCCCGCCGCGTCGCGCCGGGAGGCCAGACGGCTGAGCGTCGGGAAGAGCACCGTGGCGACGGCCACGCTGAACATCCCCTGGGGCAGCATGTAGATGCGGAACGCATTGTCGATCGCCCGGGGAGCTTCGCTTGAGACCAGCGTGCCGAACGACGAGTTGATCAGCTGGTCGAGGTTGACGATCCCCAAGCCGATCGTCACGGGCAGCATCAGGTGAAGACCCGACGGATGCGGGGTCGCGCCAGTCGATCTGAAAGCTGAAGCCGGAAGTCGATGCGCCGTGAGGGCGCCAAAGGCCATCGCCGAGCTGGACACCGGTTGCCGACCAGGATGCCGATCGCCAGCGCGTAGATCTGATCCTGGCCATGGAAGTGCGGGCGCAGCACGACCAGCAGCACGATGATCACGATGTTCCAGACCGCCGGTGAGACCGCCGGGATCGAGAAGTGGTCATAGGACTGCAGGACGCCCGACCAGCAGGCCGTTGAGACCCAGCAGCAGGACCACCGGGAACAGCACCTGCGAGAGCCCCACGGTCAGATCGACGGTGGCGACTGCTGAAGGTGGGCCCGGTGAACACCGGCATGATCAACCCCGGCGGTCGAGGACGAAGAACGCGGTGATTGCGCCCAGCGCGATCAGCATGATCCAGAACACGCTGGAGGCCAGGCGGAAGGCCTCGCGTCGTGCGGCCCTGCTCAAGTAGATCGGTGAACACCGGCACGAAGGCCGCCGACAGGGCGGCGTTGGCGAACAGCTGGGCGACCAGGTTGGGTACCTGAAGGCGAGCGTGAAGGCCGATGCGCGGGCCCGGTCGTGCCGAAGTAGCCCGCCACCACGATTTCGCGGACCAGGCCCGCGATCCGCGAGAAGCCGGTGCAGAACCGAGAAGATGGCCGTGTTGCGTGCGATGCCGCGGCCCGTCGACGTCGCCGGTGCGGCCTGCTCGGGGGCGTCTTCTCGGTCTCGGGCAAGGGCGCTATAGTACGTCGCCCCGCGGCGCTGCTCGCCACCGGGACTCCTGTCATGGCCAACATTCACTCACAGAAGAAGCGGATCCTGCGTGCCGAGCGCGAGCGCCTGGAGAACCGCAACTACACCTCGACGATCAAGACCTACTTCCGGCGTCTTGAGTCGGCGGTGCAGAGCGGCGAGGACGCAACCGCCGACAGCGCGCATCGCGAGCTGGTGAGCACGATCGACAAGGCCGTCAAGCGTGGTGCCCTGCATCGCAACACGGGCGACCGCAAGAAGAGCCGTGCCGCACGAGTTCGCGCCGGCGGCCCCGCCTCCTAGCCGCAGCCCGTCCCACCCGTCCTGGGCACGTCGCAAACTGCCCTGCTTGAGGCGCTCTACTACCCGCCCTGCTTGAGGCTCCCTGTCTGCTTCAGGCGCTCTCCCGCTCTGTTTCAGGCGCTGATCGTCTCGATCGCCCGCAGCGCCAGCGTGTCCTCTTCAAGCGAGCACCAGGCCGAGCGGGCCGCGCTCAGGGCGGCGCCGCCGCGTGTGTCAAGCTCGAGATCGGCCAGCGCGCCGAGCGCCCGGCGCAGCTGCTCGGGGTCGCTGCGACCGACGTCGGCCACGAAACGGGTCGCAGCACGTGGCGGCATGCGCAATCCTCGCTTGACTTCGGCTTCCGACTCCCCTGCCTGTAGGCGCAGCGAGACGGCGAGCGCCTCGCGCAGGCGCGAGGCCATCAGATAGGTGAGCCCCGAGAGTCGCTCGCCCTGCTGGCGCAGACGCAGATAGGAGAGCGTGGCCGCGCGGCGCATCCGCGCCCACCAGGGCGTCCGCCAGCGAGAAGGCGCGCCAGTCGGTGGAGTGGGCGGCGCGCTGCTCGATGTCCTCCACGCTGACCCGGTGCCCCGCCGGCCGTGGCTCGCTCGACTTCAAGCGCCAGCTTCTCAAGCTCGCGCAGCAGCCGCTGCTGGCGCTCGCCGACCTGGCCCACGAGCGCCCGGGCGGCGGCCTGATCGAGCGCGATGCCCATGCGCGCGGCCTGCTGCTGGGCCCAGGCCGGCAGCTCCCAGGGTTTGACCGTGGACTCCTCGGCGATCTGGCCCGTCGGCGGCCTTGACGGCCTTGTGCACCCCGGCCGGCGCCTTGGCCCGGCCCTCCTCGCGCGCGAACAGCGCGAGCGTGGTATCGGGCGGCATCTCGCTCATTGCCGGCGCCAGCTGCCGCTCGACCTCGGCCTGCTTCCAGCGCTCCACGCCGTCGACGATGATCACCCGCTGTCCCATCGCGAAGGTCAGGGTGCTCAGCGCCAACGCCACACCCGCCGGAGTCGCGTCCTCGCCCTCCAGCAGCTCCACGCTGACCGCCCCGCCGCTGGCTTCGCTCAGCGCGCGCAGCCGCGCATGACGCTCCCCGATCGCCCCGTGATCGTCACCGTGGATCAGATAGGCGGGCTTCAGCTCGGCCATCAGCGCACGACGAAGTTCACGAGCTTGCCCGGGACCACGATCTCCTTGACGATCTGCTTGCCGTCGAGGTGGGCCTGCATGTTGGGCGCCGCCCGGCACAACTCCTTGAGATCCTCCGGCTCGGCGTCGGCCGCGGCCTCGACCCGATCGCGCAGCTTGCCGTTGACCTGACACACCAGCTCGTAGACCTCGCGCTCAAGCATCGAGGCATCGGCCTGCGGCCAGGGCTGCTCCCAGACCCGCTCGCCCGTCAGACGCTCATAGACGTCGGCGCAGACGTGCGGGGCGAAGGGGAACAGCAGCGAGGCGCCGGTGGCCAGCGCAAAGCTCTGCGTGGAGACCTCGGCGCTGTCGCGCAGACGCGAGCATTCGTTGAGCAGCTCCATCACGGCCGCGATCGCAGTGTTGAACGCGAAGCGCCGCAGGTCCGCGGAGACCTTCTCGATCGCCCAGTGCGTCTTGCGCTGAAGCGCCAGGTCGGCCTCGGGATCGGACGCGTCTTTTGGCCCCTCAACGTTCGGCCCCGCGCCCGCTCGCTCGGCGACCTCCATGGCAAGTCGCCACAGACGCCCGAGGAAGCGGTGAACCCCCTCCACGCCGTCATCGGACCAGTCGGCGTCCTGGTCGGGCGGGCCCACGAACAGGATGTAGCTGCGCGCGGTGTCCGCGCCGTAGCGCTCCACGATCGAGGCGGGCGGGACGACGTTGCCCTTGGACTTCGACATCTTGGCCCCGTCCTTGGTGACCATCCCCTGCGTGAACAGCGCCTTGAAGGGCTCCTGGAAGTCGAGGTGGCCGAGGTCGGCCAGCGCCTTGGTGAAGAAGCGCGCGTACATCAGGTGCAGAATCGCGTGCTCGACCCCCCCGATGTACTGGTTGACCGGCATCCACTCGCGCAGCGCCGCCGGGTCCCAGGCGGCCTCGTCGTTGGCGGCGTCGCAGTAGCGCAGGAAGTACCACGAGGAGTCCACGAAGGTGTCCATCGTGTCGGTCTCCCGGCTGGCCTCCCCGCCGCAGGAGGGACAGCTGGTGTGGACCCAGTCCTCGGCCGCCGCCAGGGGCGAGCGGCCCTGGGGTGCGTAGTCCTCGATGTCCGGCAGCTCGACGGGGAGCTGATCCTCGGGCACCGGCACCATCCCGCAGCCCTCGCAGTAAATGATCGGGATCGGGCAGCCCCAGTAGCGCTGCCGCGACACGAGCCAGTCGCGCAGGCGATAGTTGACCGAGGCGTGGCCCTTGCCTTCGCGGTCCAGCCACTGCACGATCGCCGCCAGGGCCTCGCGATTGCCCAGGCCATCGAAGTCCGCGTGTGAGTTCACCAGCGGCCCATCCCCCGCGTAGGGCAGCCCCTGCTCGTCCCCTCCCTCCTGCGACCTGCCCTCGATCACGCGTCTGATCGGTAGTCCGTAGGCGCGCGCGAAGGCGTAGTCGCGCTCGTCGTGGCCGGGCACCGCCATCAGCGCCCCGGTGCCGTACTCCATGAGCACGTAATCGGACACGTACATCGGGATCTGCTCGCCGTTGACCGGGTTGGTCACCGTGCGGCCCAGCGGCACCCCGGTCTTGGGCCGGTCGACATCGCCGCGCTCCTCACCCGCCTCGGTGACCACGTGATTGATGTAGTCGCGCACCGCGCGCTCGTGCTCGGTGCCCTCCGCGAGGCGCAGCACATCGGGATGCTCGGGGGCCATCACGAAGAACGTCGCGCCAAAGAGCGTGTCGGGGCGGGTGGTGAACACCGGGTAGTCCACGCCCAGCTGCTCGCAGCGGAAGGTCACCTCGGCGCCCTCGGAGCGGCCGATCCAGTTGCGCTGCATCGTCTTTACGTGCTCGGGCCAGTCGATCCCGTCGAGGTCGCCCAGCAGTCGCTCGGCGTAGTCGGTGATCCGCAGGAACCACTGCTCCAGCTGCCTGACCTCGACCAGCGCCCCGCAACGCTCACAGTGACCGTCAACCACCTGCTCGTTGGCGAGCACCGTCTGGTCGTTCGGGCACCACTTGACCGCGGCCTCCTTGCGATAGGCCAGGCCTGCCTTGAAGAGCTGTAGGAAGATCCACTGAGTCCAGCGGTAGTAGCGGGGTTCGTGGGTGGCGAACTCGCGCGACCAGTCGATCGAGATGCCCCAGGAACGAAACTGGCGCTGGAAGGACGCGACCGAGGCGGCGATCGAGTCGCGGGGGTGCTGCCCGGTCTTGATCGCGTGGTTCTCGGCGGGCAGCCCAAAGGCGTCATAGCCCATCGGGTGCAGCACCCGATATCCCTGGCGGCGGTGGAAGTGGGCGATGGCGTCACCGACCGCGTAGCACTTCAGGTGCCCGATGTGAGGCTCACCGCTGGGATAGGGGAGCATCTCGAGCACATAGGAGGTGGGGACCTCCGCCGCACCGCGATCGCTCCGGGGGCGAGAGCCGGAGTCGTTGGTGACCTCCCAGGTGCGCTCGCTCGCCCACACCTCCTGCCAACGGGGCTCGATCTCACTCGGGTCGTAACGGTGCTCTGCCATTCAGCCGCGGAGGTTAGCGGCCACGGAGTACGTAGCGCCCGCGCAAGCCCGCGCTCGTGACCTCCCGTCCCAGCGACTCGCGCTAGCGACTGTTTCCAAAGATCCGCAGGAGGGTGAGGAAGATGTTGATGATGCTGATGAACACACCGGTGGCGATCCACACCACATCGCGCTCGGTGGCCTGCCGCCTGATGATCTGAAAGTAGATCGCCAGGTAGGCGCTTACGATCGCGTAGATCGCGAGATTGAGCACCAGGTGTTCGCCCGAGCCCACCAGGATCAGCACGAGGCTGATCGCGAAGACCCCCATCAGCGCCCAGAACAGCGGGCGCATCCAGCGGATCAGATCGCGCGAGGTGGCAAAGCCGAAGGAGCCCATCGCGGCCACCGTCAGCGCCGTTCCACCCGCCGCCTGGTAGAGCGCGGCGCGGTCAAGCGTGGCGTACTCGGCGATCACCGGGCCGAGCCCCAGACCCAGCAGCAGGGCCAGCGCGAACAGCCAGCCCATCCCGATCGAGCCTTCGCGCAGCGCCCCCACGAACATCTGCACGATGATCATCCCCAGCGCCCCCAGCTCGCAGATCTCAGCGGTGCCGAAGCCGAGGTCGCGTCCGAGGTAGGTACCCCCGGCGGCGAAGGCCAGCGCGACGGCGACCAGGAACATCACCTGGCCGAGCACGAAGGTCGAACTGCCCGCCCGCACCGCGGCGCGCGTGTCGAAAACGCTCAGTGCGTTCGAGCCGGACGAGTAACGATCCGATGGCATTCCGTGTTCCTCCTTTTGGAAGATCTTCGACCCGGTTCACGTTAGCGGAGCACTGAGACGCGGGGCCGTGCGTTTACCATGCCCCGATGGACCCAAGCTCGGCCTCAACCCAGGTGTCCGCCATCCTCCAGGCAGCCGAGGAGGCCGCGGCCGAGGTGCGCCGGCTGGCCGAGGACCGCGCGCGGGAGCGCATCGCCGAAGCCGACCGCGCGGCCACCAACCGGGTGCAGGCCGCCGAGGAGGAGGCCGCCGAGACACTCCGGGCGGCCCGCGAGCAGGCCGAGTCGGCGCGCAACGAGGCGCTGGCGGCCGTCGGCGAGATCCACGCCGAAGCGGAGGACCTGCGCGCCCGGGCGCTGAGGGAGGCCGAAGAGTTGCGCGGGGTGGCCAGGGCCGAGACCGAGGAGTCGCGGGCCCGGGTGCGCGCCGAGGCCGAGGAGATCCACGCCGAAGCCGACGACGAGGCCGCCCGCCTGCTCGCCGAGGCCCGCGAGGAGTACGAGCGCACCCTCAACGCGACCCGTAAAGAGACCGAGGAGCTGCTCTCGGGGGCACGCGGGCAGGTCGAGCAGCTGCTGGCCGACGGCGCGCACGAGCAGGAGCGCGAACGCGCAGCAGCCAAGGAGAGCGCCGATGAGATGCGCGCACGCGCGCGCTCCGACGCCCGTGACATCGTGAGTGAGGCCCACGTGGTCGCCCGTGAGGTGCTGCGCGACGGCACCGAGGTCTCACGCAACCTGCGGGAGCTGTCGATCTCGCTGCGCAACAACGCCGAGCGGCTGCTGCGCGACGTGCGCCTGACGCACGGAAGCATGACCACCCGCCTAGACGAGAGCGCCCCCGGCGCCGGGCTGCCGGAGGGCGACCCTCCCTCTACACACGCGCGTAGCCGCGACGCCGGGCGAGCGCCAACCGACGCGACCACCAGACCCGCCACCCACGAGGTCTATGAGGAGCGTCCCGGTGGAGAGCTGGACGTGCCGGAGTTCATCCCCCGGGGCTGAACGACCGGGCAGCCGCCACGCTGAACACCCGTCCAGACATCTGCGGCGCGGCTCGATAGCATTAGGTATCCCGGGGCTATAGCTCAGCTGGGAGAGCGTCTGGCTGGCAGCCAGAAGGTCGTCGGTTCGAGCCCGACTAGCTCCATTTCATCGTGGGTTCTGGGTCCTGTGCTGATGGCAGCGGCCACCAGCGAAGTTCGGCTAAGTGACGCTTGCCGATCAAATCTTTGGAATTCTTGTCTGGGTGCTGTGTTAGGAATTGCGCCCGTGGAGTCAAGCTCGATTGATGGTTCGCTGGTCAGCTGGGAGGAAGTCGCTGCTGCTGCGGAATGGCAGGGCCTCTTGCTCGGCAATGGTTTGAGCGTCAACGTATGGCCGAATTTCGTCTACGACTCGCTCTTCGATCACGCGCAGGATGGCGGCGGCCTCACGGTCGAGGATCGCGCGTTGTTTCAGGACACCCCGAACTTCGAGCGCGTCCTCGCCGATCTCAACGTGGCTATCAGGATATGCGACATCGTAGGCATCGATACATCCCTGCTCTATGCGAGGTATCGCAGTATCCAGCTAGCTCTCGGCCATGCGATCCGGGAGGTCCACGTGCAGAGATCCCAGATTCCGGATGCGACGCTCAAGACGATCCGGGGTGTACTCGAAAAGTTCGAGTGGGTATTCACGACCTCATACGATTTGCTCGTCTATTGGGCGATGGGCTACGAAGGACACTTCAAGCCCTTCGTCGATTGCTTGCGCTGGGCCAAGCGCTGCGAGTTTGACCCAAACAGGGCTGATGTCTTGGTTGGCGAGATACCTGTCTATTTTCTCCACGGCGCGCTGCACTTGGTGGTTGGTGGCTCCGGGATCACTTGGAAGCTGAGAAACACGCAGATCCGAACGCTGCTCGACCAGTTCGGACAGCCCACCGAAGGAGATCCGCAGGCACGCGCCCTGCTCGTTACCGAGGGCTCCTCGCAGGATAAGTTGCGCGCTATCGAGGGAAACGACTATCTGACCCACGCTCTGGCTCGGCTACGGGAATGCGACCTACCGATGGTGATCTTCGGAAGCAGCCTGAGCGAACAAGACCGGCATCTTGCGGATGCCCTCAATGAGCATCCAGAGCGTCCGATTGCTTTCTCTATGTGCCCTGGACCGAAGCGTGATCTCGCCATCCGACAGGCGGACATCTATGGCCGTCTCGAAGCCGAGAGGCTGGTGTTCTTCGACGCCACCTCGCATCCGCTTGGTAACCCAGGCATCGCGGCGCGTCGCAACTAGAGTTCGACCGAGACATCCGCAGATCCCCCTATCCTTCCTACTACGATCAAGCTCTCAAGAGGATGCCCAGATGATTGGCAAAAGATACGTACAGCCAAGCAAGAACGACGGTGGTTGGGAGATCGTGAAGGAGGGTCATCGTCGCGCGACCGCCCACGCCGCTACACAGGAGCAGGCGGTCGCTCAGGCGCGCACGCTAGCTCGCCGAGATGGCGGTGGTGAGGTCCGCATCAGGGACCGCACCGGAAAGATTTCTGACACGGTGGTCGTACGGAACCCGGCACGCGCACGCTCCACCGGTTAGGCGGTCGAACGGAGGCATGGTCCCGTCGCTCTGCCTGCGGCCAGTAGCTCTCAATGAGGGCTTGCCGCAAAGCCTCCACCCGTGCTCGACGGTTTAGTCTTAGCCTGCCCGCGTCCATCGCACGTGACGCGTCGAAGCGCGAGGCGGCCTGACCTGGCATTTGATGGCTACAGGTTTCCGTCTACGTGGGATCTATAGACCTAGAACGAGAGTGAGTGCGTCGTCTACTGCCTGGAGTTCCGCTGCATCGAGGCGACCTGCTGATTGGCCCAGGCGTTGTGGGTCAACGACTGTCGTCTGCTCGACCAGAACGCGTGTAGCCTCGCCCTCGATCTCGATCGTAGGTCGAAAGCTGGCCGGTCGCGCGCTCGTTGAGGTCGGCGAGACAAGCGCGGTGCTCAACGCCAGGAACTCGTCGGCTTGGACGACCACGGCATAGCGCGCGCCTCGTTGCTCGTGGCCGCGCCCCCCTCGTGGTGAGGGCAGGCGGAAGACCTCACCACGTACCACTTCAGTCGATCGATTCCGGGGCCAAGTCTGCCATCTGCTCGCGGATGACTCGCATCTCCGCGCGATCCGCCCCATCGGCAGCGAGCTGCTCGACCTCAGCGAGGATAGATGAGCGAACCCGGCGTCTTGCAGCGGCCTCCCGGAGCGCCGTGCGGACCGCCTCGGAATCGCTCAGACCACCATTGCGGATGACGCTAAGAGCAGCAGCCGAGCTGTCGTCCAACCGCACGTGAAGAGAGCGACTCACCAGGGTAACGTAGCACGAATCATGCTACGAACGAGGGTTGCAGAGACGGGTGGACCGAGTCCCTAGAAATCGCCCACGAACTCCGCACGGCAGCGGCTGGTGCGTAGCTCTTCGAGGGTGCGGGCCGTTGACTGCCGACCTCGACCGGGATACTCTTCGCGCTCGTGCGCGTGACGTAGGAAGATCAGGCGCGTTTACCTGACCGGGGGATCGAGGGGTTCTAGTGCGCTGGCTGCTCTCGTTGTGCGTTGCGCTCATGACCACGCTTGCGTGGGTCAGTAGCGCCGATGCTGCGACCACGATCGCGTTGTCGCCGAATATCGGTACCCCGGGGACGTACGTCACCGTCTCTGGTGCGGGCTTCGACGCCAGCGCCTCGGTCGACGTGTTCCTTGGCACGTCTGATCTCGCGCTGGTGGCCACCGGTTCGACCGGCACGCTCAGCACCTCCATTCAGATCCCGGCGTCAGCACAGCCGGGGACGAGCTGGATCACGCTGGACGAGCGGCGCACTCACGCGGCAGCCCAGGCCTCCTTCCAGGTCCGTGCGCTTTGGACGCAGGGCGGCTTCGATTCCTCCTGGCGTGGCGACAACCCGTTCGAGAACACGATCAACACCGGCAATGTCAACGAGTTGTCGGAGTTGTGGGGGCAGCGCCTCGACGGCCTCGGGAACTCGAAGTACCCCATCTACTACGGCAGTGTCTACGTCGAGGACAGCAATAGGACGGTTCGTGCCTTCACCCCGGCGGGGAAGCTGCTGTGGACGGCGACGGCGCCGGGAACCGGCTTCTTGTTCCCGGCAAACCCACCGGTGGGAGGTGCGGGGAAGGTGTTCGTCGCGGATCCTCAAGGCAACGTCACCGCCTACAACTCCCAATGCCGCACCGACGGAGGGGCGTGCACCCCGGCCTGGACGCGGAACATCGGCTCTGCCGTTACAGCTGCCCTATCCATGAAGGGCAGCCTGCTCTACGTCCCCGCGGCTGACGGCCATGTGCACGTCCTGAACCCGAGCACGGGTGCTGTCGGGACCTCCCTTTCGGGTGGCAGCAGCGGTGCGGTGACTGCGCCGGTCTCGTTCTCGCCCAATGGCAACCCGTGGATCGTCCAGGGAGCCTACGCGTTCAACGGGCAGTTCGGGTTCTTCCCCAACTCGGCGATATCGGGAGTCGCGGTGGATACCGATGATCTCGGCTTCGTCACGGAGGCCAATGGCCACCTCGATAGCTTCGGGGGCAGTGGCTGGAGCACCACGCTGGGCGGAACCGGGTGCACCCCACCCATGCCGGTCTACGCCAACAGCGTCGTCTACGCCGCCGGCTGCACGTCGCTCGGCGCCTATGACGCTGGGACCGGCGCCGCGCTGTGGACGATCGCGACCTCTGGCCCGTCTGCGGGGCTCGCGGTCGCCAACGGAGTTCTGTATGCCTGCGTCGGGCAGACACTCTCCGCCTACGCGGCTTACTACGGCGGTCGGCTGTGGAGTGGCGACTACTGCGCTGCTCCACCCGTGATCGTCAACGGCATGCTCTTCAGCACGGGCAGCGGTCTGGAGGCCTTCAGCCTGATGGGCGCGCAGACGGCGTTGGTGTCGCATCGCGGGGTCGGCCGCCCAGACCCGCGGCAGCTGCGGCCCACGATTCGCGCGCATCGCGGCGACGCGCATCGCGACCGCAGACACGGGGGCGTCACGCCGCACTCGCCGCGGTGAGCATCGCCCGTCTCGTCCTGGTGGTCGCGACCACAGCTGTGTTCGCGGCGGGCACCGCCTCCGCCGCCAGCAGTGGGTCGATCAGCGGGACGGTGTCCGGTGGCTCGGGTCCGGTGTGCGTGCTGGTCCTCGACGCGACCGGACAGGCGGTGGCCAGCGCAGCCAGCGACGACGACGGCGATTACACCGTCGATCAGGTACCTCCCGGGTCCTGGACGGTGGAGTTCGACCCCGACGACGGCTGCCTGAGCGATCACACCGCCCAGGCCATCCAGTACTACCGCGACGCCGGCACCCCGGCCACTGCCACCGCGGTCAGCGTGTCCGCTGGGGCGACGACCTCCGGTATCGACGGTGCGCTCGTCACGGGGGCGACAATCACCGGAACGGTCCGCGACGGCGGGCTGTCCGCACTGTCGGGGGTGTGTGTCGTGCTCGAGGACACCGCCGGCCGGCCGGTCCTGCGCCAGCCGACCGATGCGGACGGTGATTACACGCTCACTCAGCTGCCCCCGGGCCGGTTCATCCTGCAGTTCGTCGATGACGACTGCGCCGGTCAAGCCGAGCAGTACGCGCCGATCTACTACCCCGACGCCTCCACGCCGTCAGATGCCCAGGTGATCGCGCTCCAGGTCGGCCAGGTGGTCGGCTCGACGGACGCGACCCTGACACGGTTGCCGTCCTCCGCCGGCGGAACGACGGGGACGGGCCAGACGGGCACTTCAACGGGAACCGAAACCGGGACCTCAGGGAAGGCCAGTACACCGGCGTCCGGCCCGAAGACATCTCCGTCAGCGAAGGCTCGACGAAAGGCGGTCGTCTCGCTGCTGGCGGTAGCCGGTGGCCGCTGGACGGTTGACGTGCAGCAGCGGCTGCACCTGCGTCTCCTGTGCGCGGCGGGCGGCCCGGCCTGCGCCGTGACCGTGACGGTCCGGCTTCCGGTCACACACGCCCGCCGGATTCGAGGCGGCCGCCGCGTCGGCTTGCGTACGCTCACCGTGCGCGCCGGCCGCTCGGCGGCGACTCTTGTGGCCCTGCACGGCGTCCGTGCGGGGCGGCTGTGGGTCTCAGTCCGCCTGCGGGGTCAGAAGCTTGGAACCACAACCGTCCTGCCGATCCGCTGGGAACCACGCGTCCGGACGGGTGGGTCTCCTCACCACGGACGCGATCAGGCCGCGGCTCGCTAACGACCTCGCGGTGGGCCGAGGTCAGCTCACGCCTCGGCCCATGCCTCAAACGCCGATGGCTTAGAACACCAGCAGTGAGTTCGCACCCGCGGCCAGCGTCGCCTGACCTGTGATGCTCGGGTGGAAATAGTCCACCGTTGACACTTCAGACACCGCGAATTCGGTTTTGAAGAACAGCCCGCCGTCATACTGACAGTTCGAGGTCGCGGCACAGATGTTCTGCATCGTCGTGTCATAGTTTTCCTCGGCGGTCAGCGTCGCCTGCCGGCGAGCTTTGGCCGCTTCACCTTCAGATGTGGGTTCGGTCATGATGCCCGGACACAGGTTGAAGGCTTCCCACTTCGTAACGGCTTCTTTATTTGTGTGGAGCAGTTTCCAGAGATACATCAGGTTCGGGAGCGAGGCAACGAAGATACGTACCCCGGGCAACCCTTTTGTGAGGGTGTTAATCGCTTCCTGAAAGCTAGCTTTGAACGCTGCCTGAGTGGTCGGCGGATTGGCACACGCATCGTTTGCGCCGATCAGAATCGTGACAAATTCAGCTTTGTCCGATACGGCTTCTGTAGCCTCTTTATTGAGATTCGCCACCTTCGCGCCCGTGACCGCCCTATTAGTGGCAGTCGCTTTGGTGTTGTGTTCTTTTATTCGAAGAAATATGCTTTTGACTTTGGTATTCGTGCCAGTTGACCATGAATTTTCTGGGCAATCAGTAAAGGCCGTAGGGCAGGTCTGAAATGCACGAGTGATTGAGTCGCCTAGCGATGTCATTTTGCTGGGGTAGGCAGCGGATGCGCCCGAAGCTGCGGCAAGCAACAGCGACATGGCCGCAACGGCAGCGACCATCACAACACGAATCCGATACATATCAATCTCCTCTGATTGCCCTCTCCGTGGAAGAAGGATTTTCACCGAACGTAGCAATGGCTGTATGGTGTGTCAATCAGAGGACCAAAGGCTGTCAAGCCTGACTCGGTGAAACCGTCGCAGGCTAAACGGTACTCCTGCAAACTCGTTGGTTAACACATCAGGGACAGCCTGAGAACGAGATGGGCCCAAGCGCTCGGCAATGTCTCCAATTAGCCTTTGCGCTGCCGCTCACCTGCATGCTTCAGACGCGCAAGAGCGCCTCTCCCCCTGCCGGCCTGCGGTCTGCGAGGATGAGCGCAGTGACGATCGCCGAGCTTTGGCGTCGCAGCCAGATGGGCTGGCCGCGACGCTTCCCCATTGCGCAGTTCCCGAACCCGCCGCTGCTGATCGCGTCCGCGGGCTGGGGGCTCGCGGCCGAGTCCGGCGGCACCCCACATGAGGTGGGTCGCGCGGTCTTCACACTCGGCCTCGCCGTCTGGGCGTGGGAGGAGGCGGTGAGCGGAGCCAACTGGTTCCGTCGTCTGCTTGGGGCGGGGGCGCTGATCTGGCTCGTCGCCGGCCTGGCCGGCAAAGCCGTTTGAGCCCGGTGCTGCACGGTGTTACACTTGCTCTCGTGCCAACGGCCCACCCGCGTCATACGATCACAGAGACACCGCCCGTGCGTGAAGCGCTGGACGAGTTGCGTGCCCGCCTGGGCGGGGAGAAAATCGACTACGCCGAGCTGGTGATGCTCGGCGCGCAGACGAAGACGCGCCGACTACCCGACGACGCCAAGGCGGCGCGCGCGGCGGCGCAGCGACTGGCCGAGATGATTCGCCGACACTCGATCCCGGTCGATGTCCAAGCCGCCGATGAGGTCAAGCGTCTCGGTTTGATCGCGGACTGAGCGCGGACTGAAGGACACCGGGTGCTGCTTCTCGACAACTCGGCTTGGGCTCGGCTCGCCTCCGACCGCATGGACAGGGACCGGGCCGAAGCAGTCGCGGGATGGATGAGTGGGCTGCAACTGGCGACATGCCTGCCGTTCCTACTGGAGGCCGGCTACTCGGCACGATCGGGAAGCGAGCACGCGGCAATGATGTCCGACCTGGCGCGACTGCCACGAGTGGCGATCGATCGAGATGTGGAACAGCTGGCGCTCCAGGTGCAGCAAGAACTCGCGGAGATCGTGCACCACCGCCTCCCACCCACCGATGTCGTGATCGCTGCCTGCGCCCACGCCGCCGGTATTGGCGTACTTCACTACGACGGCGACTACGACGTGCTCGCGCAACGTACGAGCCTCGTGTTCAAGAGCGAATGGCTCTGTCCACGCGGCACGCTGTGACAACCGCCGCCGCAGCAGTCACCCCCGCCGCAGCCGCCAAGCCGCCAAAGCTGTGACCCGTCACAGCTGCCAGGCTCCCTCGGCCGGTCCCAATCGGCGCCCCACTCAAACAGGCACGCAGGGACCGTGATCGCGCCGCTCAAACAGGCACGCGGGCGACCGTGAGCAGGTACTCCGCGCGAGCGCGGAACGTCCCGTCCTGGGCCTCGTTGCCGTCGGTGTAGAGCTTCACCAGCTCCGCTCGCAGCGCATCCCACTTGCCCTGGGGCTCCAGTGCCGCCTTGGCCATGATCGTGGGACCGAGCACCCGCTCGTTGTACTCGAACCAACTCTCGGCGGACTCGTGCTCGAAGGTGACCATGTGACGCTCGAAGGTGAGATCCACCCCCGTGGGCGCAAATAGAGAGCGGACGTGATCCTCGCTGCCCCACATGATTGGCGGCTTGACCTCCGGCGGCGGCTTGGGCATGTATGAGCCCACGGTCTTGAACATCTGCCCGTTCAGACCCTCGGGGGTCCAGGCTGTGAACACGATCTGGGCACCCGGGCGCGCGACTCTCACCAGCTCTCCCGCGGCCAGCTCCTGGCGGGGCGCGAACATCACCCCGAAACAGGACGTCACGCGATCGAAGGAGTCGCTGTCGAACGGCAGCTCCTCGGCGTCGCCCTCGATGAAGCTCACCTGCGCGCCGGCCTCGGCGGCGCGTTCGCGAGCCACCTCCAGCAGCTTCGGCGTGAGGTCGAGGCCCGTCACCCGGGCTCCGGCAAGGGCTGCGGGAATCGCGACGTTGCCCGCACCGGTGGCCACGTCCAGGAGGCTCACTCCCGGCCCGGCGTCGGCCCGCGCGAGGATCGTCTCAGCGACGCCGGTGAGAGTCCGAGCGATGTCGGGATAGTCCCCGACGGTCCACATCTTGCGCTGCCCGTCCTTGATGGCGCTGACATCGATGCTCATCGACTTGACTCCTTCTGTTGACGGTGAAGAGTTGCCGTTTGCACGGGGCCCTGCCGGTCACAGTATTCTCCAACGATGGCAGCCCAGCCACAGACGGTCCTCGTAACGGGTGGCTCGGGGTTCCTTGGGGGCTGGAGCCTGATCGAGCTGCTCCAGCGCGGGTACCGGGTGCGGACCACCGTGCGTGACCTGGCGCGCGAGCCACAGCTGCGAGCAGGCCTCGGGTCTGTGGCGGACGCCGATGAGAATCTCTCGGTGCTCGTCGCCGATCTGCGCAGCGACGAGGGCTGGGAGCAGGCGGTCGAGGGCTGCGACTACGTGCTGCACGTCGCGTCTCCGTTTCCGCCCGCCCAGCCCAAGGACCCGGACGAGCTGATCGTGCCGGCGCGCGAGGGGACCCTGCGCGTCCTGCGGGCCGCCCTGGCGGCCGGTGTCGAGCGCATCGTCGTCACCTCCTCGGTGGCCGCCGTCGGGGGCGGGGCCAAGCCCTCCTCCAGACTCGATGAGGCCGACTGGACAGACCTCGACCATCCGAAGCTGAGCCCCTACGTGCGCTCCAAGACGATCGCCGAGCGGGCGGCCTGGGAGCTGGTCGGCGAGGCGGGCGAGAGCCGACGTTTGGCAACGGTCAATCCGGGCGCGATCCTGGGGCCGGTGCTGAGCGAGGATCGCTCGTTCTCACTCGAACTGATCGAGCGGCTGCTGAAGGGCATGCCGGGCCTACCGCGGATCGGGTTCAGCGTCGTCGATGTCCGCGATGTCGCCGACCTGCACATCAGGGCGATGCTCGCTCCCGAGGCCGGCGGCGAGCGCTTTGTCGCGGTCGCCGGGTTTCGCTGGATGGCCGAGGTTGCCGAGGTTCTTCGCAACGGCCTCGGGGAGAGCGCCGCGAAGGTCCCCACGCGAGGCATACCGGACCTGCTCGTGCGCGGAATGGGTCTGTTCGACCCGGCGGTGCGATCGATCGCCCCTCAGCTGGGCAAGAAGTCCGAGTACTCAAGCCGGAAGGCCGAGAGCCTGCTTGGGTGGTCCCCCCGCCCGATCGAGGACACGATCCTCGACTGTGCGCAGAGCATGATCGACCTGAGCCTGGTCTAAGAACCGGTCTCAAAACTCGGCGACTCAGGCCTCGGAGAACCCCAGACGCAGATAGACGCGGCGCAGCGGGCTGGGCGCCCACCAGTTCCACTCGCCCAACAGGCGCATCAGCGCGGGGACGAGCAGGCCGCGGACGATGGTGGCGTCGAGCACCACCCCCACCGCCATCCCGACCGCGATCTGCTTCATGAAAAAGATCGAGCTGACGCCGAAGGCGATGAAGACCACCGCGATCATCAGGGCCGCGGCTGTGATCACGCGACCGGTGCGGGCGATGCCGATCGCGACCGCCTCTCGGTTGCTCTCCCCGCGGTCGTGCTGCTCTTTGATCCGAGCCATCACGAGCACCGCGTAGTCGGTGGCGAGCCCGAAGATGATCGCGAACATGAAGACCAGGCTCGTCACCTCGACCGCGGCGGGGCCGGTGTAGGCGAAGAGACCATCGAGCCACCCTCGCTGGAAGGAGAGGTCGACGATCCCCAGCGTGGCCCCCAGCGTCATCGCGTTCATCAGCAGCGTCTTCAGCGGCAGCAGCACCGAGCCGGTGAGCAGGAAGAGCAGGATCAGCGTGGTCGCCGCGATTAGGCCGGCCACCAACGGCAGGTGATCCAGCAGGCTCTGCTTCTGGTCGAGAAAGCGGGCGGTGTTGCCCGAGACCAGGGTGTTTGCCGCCCCCGGGGGACTCATCGCCCGAATCTGCTTGACGGCGCGCTCGGAGAGGGCGGTCAACGCCGGTCCGCGCAGCGCCAGGTTGGTGAAGGCGACGGTCCCCGAGCCGCGGATGAACGGCGCGCCCCCCGCAACTCCGCCGATCGCGAGGATGCGACGGTGGAAGTCGGCCAGCTGAGCGTCGCTGGCCCTCCCGCTCACGACGACCGTCGCGGCTTCGCTCACATCGCGCGGATAGTGGGTTGCGAGGTACGTGTTGGCTTCGTAGGAGGGAACGCCCGGTGGTACCGCCTGGGCGCTGGGGCCGGTCAGCCGGGTCGAGAGCAGCGGCGAGGTGGCCGCGAGCAGCAGCCCGGTGCTCAGGAGCGCCACGACCACCGGACGGCGCATGACGCCCCGCGCCAACCGGTACCAGCCGCCGGACTCGTCGGATACCGCCGCCCCGCGGCGAATCGAGAGCGCGTCGATCCGCGGCCCGAGTAACGCCAACATCGCGGGAACCACGAGCAGCGCGATCGTCGCCGAGAGCACCCCGACCGCGGCTCCGGCGACGCCGATGGAATACAGGAAGCGCTGCGGGAAGAGCACCAGCGCGGCCATCGCGGCGGCGACCGTGAAGCCCGAGAAGGCCGCGGTGCGTCCGGCCGTCTGGACGGTGCGACGGTGGGCCTCGCGCGTGGCGCCCCCGTGCGCGATCTCCTCGCGGTAGCGGGAGACCATCAGGAGCGCATAGTCGACGGCGAGCCCAAGGCTGAGCGCGGTGGTGATGTTGAGCGCGAACAGCGAGGTGTTGGTGAAGAGCGACATCACCCGCAGCACCAGCAGCGTGCCCACGATCGAGATCCCGCCGATCAGCAGCGGGATGCCGGCCGCCACGACGCCTCGGAAGATGACGAGCAACATCAGCGCCAGCAGTGGGAAGGCGATCAGCTCGGCCTTCGTCAGATCGTTGCGGGTGATGTCGTTGACTTCGTTGAAGCTCGGGGCGAATCCGCCCATCGAGACATTCAGGCTGCTCGATTTGACGAGCTTGCGGACGTGTTCGGCCGCGACCCCACCGGCGTCCTCGATTTCACTGGTCGCGAGGTGCCCCGAGATCGCCAGCGAACGCCCGTCGCGGGCGATCAGCTCAGCCCCTCCCCGCGGGTCGCGCAGAGGGTTGACCACGTGCCCGATGTTCTTGACGCGAGCCATGCCGTCGCTGAGACGGTCGACCTCCCGGCGGACCGCGGGACTGGAGAGGTCGAGCTTGCCGCCTCCCGGGGAGCGAACGACCAGGACGATGCCCGGATTCGGGTCATAGCCGAGCGCACCGTTGAGGGTCCTGGTGGCGCGCTCGCTCTCCGAGGCGCTGTCGGTGAAGCCCGCGGCCTTCAGGTGGTGCTCGACGTCGTGGGCGAACGCGACCGAAACCAGGGCGAGGGCCGCGACGAGCGCGAGCACGAGCTTGGGCCGCTTCCAGGTGAGGTCGGCGAGACGATCGAACACAGCTCGGCACCGTACCAGATTTCAAAGTAAGTGCTTTGAAAAACAAACTGACTGATACGATGCGCTGGTGTCCAGGCGCGAATACAGCCAGCCTTGCAGCCTCGCCTGCGCGCTCGACAGTGTCGGTGAGCGCTGGGCGCTGTTGATCGTACGCGAGCTGTTGCTCGGGCCACTGCGCTTCTCGGATCTCGCGCGGGCCGTGGGCGGAGCGCCCACCGACGTGCTCACCAAGCGCCTGCGCGACCTCGAATACGACGGGATCGTCAGGCGGCGCGAGCTGGACCCCCCGGCCGCGGCCGTCGTCTACGAGCTGACCGAGTTCGGTCGCGGTCTTGAGCGACCGATGATCGAGTTGGCGCGCTGGGGAGTCGGGCTACAGAGCATCGAGGACGTGATCGGACTCGCCCCCGCCTCGCTCGCCAACGGCCTGAGGGTGATCCTCCACCCCCCTGCCGAGTACACGCTGACCCTCGGGCTGCGCACCGGTGGCGAGTGCTTCCAGCTGTGCTTCGAGAATGGCTGGATCGCTGCCACCCGGGGTGTCGCCGCCGCACCCGACCTGACCCTGATCGGCACCCCGATCGAGGTGATGGCGGCCCTGCTCGCGGATCAGGCGGGCGAGTTCGGAGCCCAGATCGAGGGCGACCGCTCAGCCCTACAGGCGCTGCGCTCAATGGTCGAGCTACCGCAGCGGCTGAACAAGGAATTCCTGGCGACGCTCCCGCCGGTCACCGCTCAGCCAGCCTGACCGTCGTTCAGCGCACCGGATAGGGGGTGCTGGGCCTACCCCGTCATAGACCTCATCCTCGCCACGAGGGATCACAGCTCGCGACGCGCTGGCTCACCCCGAGCGGACGACCGGACTCACCCCGAGGGGACGACCGGACTCACCCCGAGCGACGCCGTGTGAGCACGCTGGCCAGCCCGGCCGCTCCGGCCATCATCAGCGAACCCATGCCCAGCAGCGCCACCAGACCTCCCGGACCATAGGGTCCACCTGGAGCCCCGGGGTGCCGAGGCGGTATGTTGCCTTCGAGCTGAGCCCGACGGACCTCCTGGCGCACGACGGTGGAGGTGTACTCGGAGAGCTGCTTGAGCATCTGGGCAGCGCTCACCTCGGTCCAGTAATCCGACGGTCCTGAACCCATACAAGCAACCCTCCTTCTACGTCCGCCGGCGCCCTACACGGTGCTAATGGATTCGACGGACTGCCGATCGATTCGACATCGTGCCGTTAGTTTAGAAGCTCGAAGTAATTCTGACAAGCGGTTGGCAATTACTGGATACGCATGGCACGGGGTAAGGCGGGCACCGACGCCCGGGCCGGTACATACGGACTGTGCTTACAGAGGATGAGGCAAAGCGCCGGATAGCCGCCGCGCGCATCCTGCGCGGTCTGACCCAGGAGGAGCTGGACACCCTGGGAGCCGCCGACGGGCTGGGCAGACAGGAGCTGAGCCGCACCGAGCGGGGCGAGCTACCGGTCACGCGGGTGCGCCGGGAGGTGCTCGCGCGCCTGCTCAACCTCCCGGTGGAGTGGTTCCTGCAAGACTCGATCGACGACCTGGTGCGGTGGCCCACGGAGGGACTCCCCCCGGACCAGATCAGGCGGGCGGCCGAGTTGCTGGCGCCTCAACTACTCGAGGCCGCCCGAGCGCTTCAGCAAGCATCGGAGACAGCGCCGCCAGCGCCGGGCGAGCAGGATCATCGAGGGGCAGGCGGGGAAGACGTTGGCAGATAAGGTCGAAGATCTCGCCCAGCAGCTGCTCGCCTGAGTCGGGATTACTGCCCGCGCCGGCGTTCGGCGCGATGGTCTCTTGCATCCCTGCGTTCTCCGTACTCATTCTCGGCCCCGCGTCACGCTCGGCGCCAGTTCAGCGCAAATGTTTCCGACTCCATTAAGCCGCACGGAGCCAGCCTGGTCAAGCTTTATTCGAATAGATACGTCAATGGATTCAACGATACAGAACGACATCTTATGCCTTTCACGGTCCTCCGCCGAGGACACATACCCGAACACCTGTTCGCATACTAGCCCTTCGCGGCGCTGATCGCAAGCACCCCAAAACAAGCGGGTCGGCGTCAACCGGCCCCACGGGGCGGGGACTTACGCCGTTGACAGATATGCGAACATATGTTCGTGTCCGCTCGCATCGCACGTCAGTCGCGCCTGGGTATCTCCCGGCCGCGCTTCCTCGCGGCCCTCGACGCGGGCGATCTTGCGTTCATCCGCGAGAACGCCGCCGCGCTGCCCCCCATTCGCCTCTCCGAGGCCCTGCGAATCTGTCTGATGTTTCGCGATCAGGACCCCGATCGCTACGAGCGCGCCGCGTTGCGCTGGCTCGGTCGCTTCGCCCTGGAGGCGCCCGCGGCGACCTTCGACGATCTACAGCTCGCGCTCGATGCCCTCGACGCCCTGCCCCATGAACCCGACATGGCGATGGAGCAGCTCTCAGCCCTCTGTGTGAGACACAACCTGCCCGGCGCCTGAGGGCGCGACCAGCAGCTCGGGCCCCTCGGCCTTGCGATCCACGCGGTTGACCGCGGGATTGGCGGCCTTTGCCGAGAGGCGCTCGGTGGGCAGCGCCCGGCACAGCTCCAGCACGTCCTCGGTGCTGAGCGCCGGATTCAGCCAGGCCCGCTGGACCTCCAGATCGGCCAGGATCACGGGCATTCGGTTGTGGATCGGGTGGGCCACCTCGTTGGCTGCCGAGTCGCAGGTCAGCAGCGTGCAGCTCTCGACTCGCTCACCGTCGATCTCCGAGGTCGTCCACAGCGAGGCGAACGCGAAGGGAACGCCCCCGTCGACCCGGAAGTGAAACGGCTGGCGCGGCTCGCCGCGGCGCTCGGGCTTCAGCCACTCGAAGTAGCCGTCGGCGATCTGTAGCGAGCGGTGTGAGCCCTTGGGGATCAGGCCCCGGTAGGAGGGCTTGGTGGCGACGGTCTCCACACGGGCGTTGATCATCTTGTAGGAGCTACCGAGATCCTTGGCCCAGGGCGGAACCAGCCCCCAGCGCAACAGTCGCGCCTGGGGCTCGCCGTCGGGGGCGACGATCGCGAGCACCTTCTGGGTGGGCGCCACGTTGTAGCGCCCCGTGCCCTCGCTCGTGTCGATCGGGACCTTCAGGCGCTCGTTCAACTCTTCGGGCCCAGCTGTATTGGTGTAGCGCCCGCACATGGCCCCGAGGATAACCGGCGGATCTACTCCTGGACGAGCTGGTGGCGCAGTCGGTCACGCAGCTCCGCAAAGCGCCGGGCCTCATAGGCGATCAACGCGGCGAGCACCGTCGTGAGGATGCCCAGGGTCGCCAGCGACGGCAGCGCGAGCGCAGCCGGCAGGAGCGCGAGCAGCAGCACCGCGCAGGCTAGGCGCTGGCCGTTGAGGCGGTGGATGTTGCGCAGACGGAACGCCACGTGAGCGAGCAGATAGAGCGCACTGCCTCCGAGCAGCGCCGCTGCGGGCACCAGCTTCAGGGGGTCCTCGACGTGGGCCAGCGTCTGCTTTAGCCCGACGGCCAACAACGCGATGCCCGCAACCATCGGAAAGTGCAGGTAGGAATAGGAGTCGCGCGCGATCTCGTTGCGCTCGCGCCCCTCGGCTGCGTGGGTCAGGCGCCGCTCGGCAACGAGCGCCACCACGTCGAAGTAGAGCCACCAGAACGCCCCCGCGATCGCGGTGCCGAGCACCGCCGCCAACACCACCCCGCCGTCCACGTGTGTTCCGGCGCCCGCCCCGATCGCCACGATCGACTCGCCCAGCGCGATGATCACGATCGCCCCGTGACGCTCGGCGAAATGCCCGGGCACGAGCTTCCAACCATCGGCCCCGAACAGGAAGGGCCCGCCGGCGTCGAGCAGCAACGCCAGTCCCCACAGCCCAAGCTGGAGCCCCCCGCCGGTGAAGGCCGCGATCAGGAGCAGCCCCACTCCGACCGCGGTGCTGCCCGCGAGCCCCTGCACAGACTGCCTGAGCCCCGGGTCGCCGCGGCTGGCCAGCACGAACAGCAGGATGTGGGCGACACGCACCGCGCCGTAGGCGCAGGCGAAGAGCAGGGCCTCCGAGCCGAACGCCCCCGGAACGCAGATCGCGGCGACCAGCAGGCCGGCCATGGCGGCGAACATCACCAGGCGCACCGTGCCCTCCTCGGGGTCCACCACCGACGTGAGCCAGGCGTAGCCGACCCAAGACCACCAGAGCATTCCGAGCACGAGCATGCCCTTCAACATCGCCTCCCAGGTCGGCGTCGCCGACACCAGCGCGGTGACCTGGGTCAGGGCAAGTACGAATACGAGGTCGAAGAACAGCTCAAGCGGGGTCACGCGCTCGTTCTCGCGCAACACCGCGCTCATGCGCGGTGACCGACTGGGGCTCGCGGTGCTCACCCGCTGATCTTCCCAGGCGGTGAAAGTCGGCGCAGGAGCCCACAGCGAGGTCGCCGGCCCGGCTGGACCGGCGACCCGCAAGCTGTCCGCTACAGGCTGCGCCCTTGCTGTTGGTTACGCTCCCAACTGCGTGGGCCGAGCCCTCGCTACAGGCTTGGCGCCTTGCTATTTGAGCAACATGTTCGGCTGGCCGGCGGCGTTCAATCCTTTGCTTGAGATCGCGCAGGTCCCACCTTTGGGGGTACCTGCGTTGTAGGCCTGCGTGACGCAGTTGCGCAGCGCCAGCTGAGCCCAGTAGTTGGGGTGCAGGTCTTCCTGGATTTCATATGGGGGGAACAGCCCGGTGATGGTGCGGACCTGGTTGATCCACTCGGTCTTGTCGACGGCGCCCGCGCCGGTCCATGATTTCAGCGCCTCCTCCTCCAACAGCCCCACGCCTTTCTCGCACAGACGCCGACCGTTGAAGGCGGCGGACAGCTCCAGTGTCTTGACGTTCGTGAACCCCGCTTCTTCGGCCGCGCCAAATACGGTTTTGTCGATCGTGGGCAGCATCGTCGAGTTGGCGTAGTTGGCGTCTTCGTTCCAGAAGCCGCAGCCACCGGTGGTCTGACGTTTGAAGCCACTCTGTTCGTAGCGGAACCCGGAGCCGTTGGGGATCGGCGAGGGGTAGTCCTGCACGAGGATCGTGTACTGGCTGCTTTTGTAGCCCGCTTTGCTCATCGCGGTGCCGACGTTCTGGATGGCACCCTTGATCGCGGCCTTCTGGGTGGCGACGTTGGTTGCCCCGAACGTGTCGGTGGTCGATTTTTCGTGACTACAGTAGGTGGGGAACCATTCGGGGGTGGTGAGGAAGTCCTCGATGCAGTTCTGCACGATGCCGGCGAAGTTGAAGTTGTTGCCGCCGATCGAGACCGCGACGAGCTTGACGTTGTGAGTTTTCGCGAAGTTCTGGAGCATCAGGGCCTGGCCTTCGTGACCGCCGGAGTTGTAGAAGTCGAGCCCCGGCTTGAAGACTTCTTCGGAGGTGAAGCTCGATGTCTTGGCGCCCGAACAGGCGAGGTTCTCGCCGCTGACGGTGCCGCCGATGTAAACCTCGGCCGACTGCGAGCGATGACAGCCGGCGATCAGTTCGGCGGTGTGACCGGCGTTGTCGTAATAGGCGGTTTCGCCGAGCGCGTCGATCCAGGAGGAGCTTTCGTTGGTGTTGCCGGCCCAGCGTCCGGCCTCGCCGGAGATGTAGGAGTCGCCGAGACTGGCGACCCACGCCGAGCCTTCGCCGGGTCCGTCGGCGCGCGCGGGCGATACGTAGGCGGCGCTGAAAAGGGCCACGAGCAGGGCTGCCAGGGCCGCAAGAGTGAGCACGGCGTACGGGGTCCTCACACCCGCGGGCGCCATTGTCAAACGATTCATTGGATCCTCCCTCAGAGGAAAGTGCGCCGCGCCGTCTGCGAGACGCAGGGCAAGCGACGCTAGCGCGATCCTAGAGTCGACTCAACCGAATTAATTCGTTTATCCGTATCCGCGGGATCGCTCGACTCCACGCTCCGGGCGGGCGCCTCGCCCCAAAGCTGCTCCAGGCGGTAGAAATCGCGCGTGGCGGGAGTGAAGATGTGCACCACGACATCGAGGTAGTCCATCAGGACCCACTGTCCCTCACTCAGCCCTTCCACACTGCGAGGCAACAGCTCGTGATCGTGCTTGCAGCCCTGCATGATCCCGTCGTGGATGGCCTTGGTCTGGCGCTCGGTGTTGCCGGAGCAGATCAGGAAGTAGTCGGTGTACCCCAGCACGCCCCGCAGGTCCAGCTCCACGATGTCGATGGCCTTCTTGTCGGCGGCGTACTCCGCGATCCTCAGGGCCAGCTCGGTGGGCGTCATGCCTGCACCCGGGAGGTCTCGCGATAGAGCCCGTGCGCATCGATGTATGAGGCCACCGCGGCTCCTACCAACTCCTCCACGGGCTCGCCCCGGGCCACCCGGCCACGGACCATCGAAGAAGATATATCGACGTCTCGCATCTCCAAAAAGACGAAGCTCGATCGTCCGTCGAGCGAGTCGAGCGCCTCGAGCACCTCTTCGCGAGCCGTGCCCCGGCGCGCCGCGACCGCGAGCCCCGCGAGCCCGAGCAGCTGCCGCGGTTCGTGCCAGGACGGCAGCGTACGAGCGGTGTCGGCTCCCACGATGAACGTCAGCTCGGCGTCGGGTGTAGCGGCCTTCATGGATCTCAGGGTATCCACCGTGTACGACGGGCCCTCCCGTTCGCTCTCCAGCGTAGACACGGAGAGACCCGCGATGCCCTCGATCGCGAGGCGACACATGTTCAGCCGGTGCTCCGCGCCGGGGTCGCTCGCCCCGTGCTTGTGCGCCGGCGTGCCTGCCGGCATCAGCACCATCCGGGTGAGCCCGAGCTGCCCGAGGGCGTGCTCGGCGAGCGCGACGTGCCCGCGATGGGGCGGATTGAAGGTTCCCCCCAGAATCCCGATGTGCGCTCCCGGGGGAGCACTCACGAGCGAATGTGCCCGTCGCCCTCGACGAGGTACTTGAAGGTGCACAGCTCCCGCAGGCCGATCGGACCGCGCGCGTGGAGCTTCTGGGTCGAGTTGCCGATCTCGGCGCCCATGCCGAACTCGCCGCCGTCGGTGAAGCGGGTCGAGGCGTTCACGTACACGCAGGCCGCGTCGACCCCCAGCTGGAAGACCCGGGCGGCGGCGGTGTCGCGGGTGAGGATCGCCTCGGAGTGCCCCGAGCCGTAGCGACCGATGTGCTCGACGGCCTCCTCGACCGAGCCGACGAGACCCACGGCGAGCTTCAGATCCAGGTACTCGGTGGCCCAGTCCTGCTCGTCGGCGGCCTCCAGGCGAGAACCGGCGGCGGCGCCGTTGGCCGCTGCCGCGAGGGCGAGGATACGCGGCTCGCCGCGCACCAGCACGCCGGCGGCTCCCAGCGCGCCGAGGATCCGCGGCACGAACAGCTCCGCCAGCGACTCGTGGATGAGCAGGGTCTCGGCGGCGTTGCATACGCCCGGACGCTGAACCTTGGCGTTCAGCACGATCCGCTCGGCGTCATCGAGGTCCGCCGAGGCGTCCACGTAGACGTGACAGTTGCCGGAGGCCGCGTAGATCACAGGCACGGTGGCCACCTCCTTGAGCGCGGCCTTCAAACCCTCTCCCCCGCGCGGGATGATCAGATCAACCGTCTCGCTCTGCGTGGCCAGCTCCGCCAGCTCGGCGCGCCCGCCACCGGCCACCAGGCTCACACAGCCCTCGGGCAGCCCGGCCTGCACCGCCGCCTGCGCGGCGATCGCGGCGAGTGCCGCATTGGAGTGGGCGGCTGTGGAGGAGCCCCGCAGCACGATCGCGTTACCCGACTTCAGACACAGCGCGGCGGCGTCGATCGTGACGTTGGGACGCGCCTCGTAGACCACGGCCACCACCCCGAGCGCCACCCGCACCTTGCGCACATCCAACCCGTTGGGCAGGCGCCGACCGTCGATCACCTCCCCCACGGGATCGGGCAACATCGCGATCCGCCGCACCGCCTGCGCGATGCCTTCCAGGCGCGGCAGGTCCAGCAGCAGACGGTCAAGCAGCGCCGAGCCGAGGCCCGCGTCGCGACCGGCGGCCATGTCCAGCTCGTTGGCGCCCAGGATCTCCGGCGCGCGCTCGATCAGCGCCGCCGCGATCGCCTCCAGGGCGCGGTCCTTGGTCGCGCTGTCGACGCTCGCCAACCCCCTCGCGGCACGACGCGCTGCGCGGCACTGCTCGGCGACCGATGTGACGGTGGTGGTCATCGTCCTACAGGGTACGACAGTCCTATCCCAACACCAGATAGTCGCGGTGCACGGCCTCGTCGGTGGCGTGCGGCAGGATCTCGCGCACCGCCGAGGACTTCAGGCCCTTGGCCCGGCGCAGCTCGGAGGCCGAGTAGTTGCAAACGCCTTTGGCGAGCGCGCGCGGCGCCTGCGCCTGACCGTCGACTCGCTCGGCGATCTCCACGGCGTCTCCGGCATCGAAGTCGCCGAGCACGTCCACGATCCCGACGGGCAGCAGGCTGGTGCCCTCCTCGCGCAGCGCCCGCGCGGCGCCCGCGTCGACGACCACCGTGCCGTGGCTGGGCTTGGCGTACTTGAGCCACAGCTTGAACGAGGAGTGCCCCTCGTGGCGGGCGGGGAACACCGTGCCCTCGCGGCCGCCCGCGATCACGCGCTCCAGCGCTCCAGCGCTCACGCCGTTGCAGATCACCGTTCGGGTCCCCGCCGCGGTGGCCATCTCGGCGGCCACGACCTTGGAGCGCATGCCCCCGGAGCCGAGCGGCGAGGTGCCGATGCCGATCTCAAGCTCCTGGAGCGCGCCGAAGTCGCTGACCTCCGCCACCAGCTCGGCGGCAGGGTCGATGCGGGGGTCGGCGCTGTGGAGGCCGTCGATGTCGGTCAGCAGCACCAGCAGGTCGGCCCCGAGCAGGATCGCGACCTGGGCGGCGAGGAAGTCGTTGTCGCCGAAGGAGATCTCATCGGTGGCGGTGGTGTCGTTCTCGTTGACCACCGCGACCACCCGCCAGTCCAGGAGCTTGGCGAAGGTCTGGCGGGCATTCAGATACTGGGTGCGACCGCTGAGGTCGCCGAAGGTGAGCAACACCTGAGCGCTCGTCACCCCGCGCTCGCGCAGCAGCTCGTCATAGACCCGGTAGAGCTTGCCCTGCCCCACGGCGCTGGCCGCCTGTAGCTCGGAGATCGCACTCGGACGAGCCGCAAGCTCCAGCACCCGCATGCCCCGGGCGATCGCCCCGCTCGAGACCACCACCACGTCGTCGCCCGCGGCGTGCAGCCCGGCAACGACGTCACAGATGTGCGCCAGCACCTCGCCGCGCAGCTCTCCGCTGTCCTCCGCCACGATGCTTGAGCCCAGCTTGATGACCACTCTGCGCATGACGCACGTCAGCTTAGAGACGACGGGCGCGCCCGGAAGTTTGGCTCAGCTCGGGTCCAGCTCCAGCACGACTCCCGCGATCTGGATCTCATCGCCCGCCTGGAAGCCCTCGGCCTCCAGCGCCTGGATCACGCCGAGGCGGCGCAGACGCCCCTCGACGTAGGACATCGCGTCGTCGTTCTCCACGTCAAAGCGCCGCAGCAGCCGCTCCACTCCTCCTCCGCGCACCGCGAAGGCACCCGGGGCGGTCCGCTCGACCGAAAACCCGGTGCGCGCCGCGGGACGGAACACCATGTGCTCGGCCAGGTGGGACTCCTCTTCGTCGCGCTGCTCGTGGGGGCCGGCCAGCCGCGCCGCCGAGGCCGGGTGGTGAGCGGGCTCGCCCGAGGCTCCCCCGGCGGCCGGGACCTGCCGCAGCAGCTCGCCCGCGAGCACGTCGAGTCCGGCGCCGGTGGCGCTGGAGGTCAGGAGCACCGGCACCTCGCCGCCGAGACGCTCAGACCACTCCCGCATCGCCTCCGCGGCACGCTCGGGGGTCACGAGGTCGGACTTCGACAGCGCGAGCACGCGCGGGAGCGCAGCCAGACGGGGGTCATGGGCGGCCAGCTCGCGCTCGATCACAGCGTGGTTCTCGACCGCGCTCGCGCTCTCCTCGGCGGTCAGCTCGGGGGCGAGGTCCAGCACGTGCACCAACAGTCGCGTGCGCTCGACGTGCGCGAGGAACTCGTGCCCGAGACCCGCGCCCTCGCTGGCCCCCTCGATCAGACCGGGGATGTCGGCGACGATCAGCTGACGCTCCTCGCTTTCGAGCACCCCCAGCACGGGCTCCAGCGTCGTGAAGGGGTAGCTGGCGATCTTCGGCGCCGCGCGGGTCAAGCGCGCGAGCAGCGAGGACTTGCCGGCGTTGGGCAACCCCACCAGGCCCACGTCGGCGAGCAGCTTCAGCCGCAGCGAGAGCCAGCCCTGCTCGCCGGGGAGACCGCGCTCGGCAAAGCGCGGCGCCTGCCGCGTGGGAGTGGCGAACCGCTTGTTGCCGCGTCCGCCGGATCCGCCGCGCGCGACCACGACCCGCTGGCCGGCCTTCAGCAGCTCCCAGCGGTATCCCGCGAGATCCTCGTCCTCGCCTTCGACCTGCGTGCCCGGGGGGACCCTGATCAGCATCGTCTGACCGTCGGCCCCGTGGCGCTGACTGCCTTCCCCGTGACCGCCCCGGGGCGCGTGGTAGTGAGCCTTGCGCCGGAACGCCTGGAGGTCGCGCAGGGAGTCCTCGCAGACGATCACCACCTCGCCGCCCCGTCCGCCGTCGCCGCCGTCGGGCCCACCGCGCGGCACGTGCGCTTCGCGGCGAAAGCCCGCGCAGCCGTCACCACCGGCCCCGGCCTCGACATGGATTCGCGCGCGATCGTGCAGCATGCCTGTCATCGTGACACCTCGCACAGCCACGCACCGCGCGGGCAGAAAACCGAACCTGCCAACCAAAGGAGCCCCGAGAGCATGAGCGCCGAGAGCCCCACCTCCTCCAACCGTGTCTTTCTGATCACCGGCGCCTCCTCGGGGATCGGCGAGGCCACCGCCCGCCACGCCGTCCGGGAGGGCTGGCGGGTGGTGCTGGCGGCCCGCTCGCGCGAGCGCCTCGACGCCCTCGCCCACGAGCTGGGCGGTCCCGAGCACGCCCTGGCGGTCACCTGCGACGTGACGGAGTGGGAGGACCAGCAGCGCATGGTCCAGCAGGCCCTCGACGCCTTTGGGCGCCTTGACGTGGCATTCGCCAACGCGGGCTTCGGCGGACCGCGAGGATTTCTGAAGGACACCCCCGAGCACTGGCGCGAGATGGTCCTCACCAACGTCTACGGCGCCGCCCTGACGGTGCGCGCGAGCATCCCGGCGCTGACCGACACGCGCGGACACCTGCTGCTGACCTCAAGCGTGGCCGGCCGGCGGGTGATACCGGGCTCGATGTACTCGTGCACCAAGCACGCCGTGACCGCCATGGGCGAGGCCGCCCGCCAGGACCTGCACGGCACCGGCATCCGCGTGACCCTGATCGAGCCCGGCATGACAGACACCCCGTTCTTCGAGAACCGCCCCACCGATGCGCTTCTGTCCGACGACATCGCCCGCGCCGTGATGTACGCCGTCGCCCAGCCCCCGCACGTGAACGTCAACGAGGTGCTGGTGCGACCCACCGACCAGCAAGGATAGAGGGACCGGGGCCCTCGGTCGGGCCCCTACCCAGCAGCCCGAAGCACCACTCACTGCGATCCCACCCAGGCTCAAACGCCCGCGGAGCGCGCAGACCCAGCCGAAATGAGAGCGGGCCTCAGCTCTGCTTGAGTTCCCGCGAGCACCAGAGGCCCGCGGCAGCGGCACTTCCGGCGACCAGCGAGGTGCCCGCGACGCCCGCCGCGGGGAGATCCCCGGCAGCCGCGACGGTGGCGAGCAGATCCACGGCGTCAACTGCCGCGCAGGTGGCCTGCCAGCGGGGTCCGATCTCGGGGTGATCGACGGTGTGCAGCGCGATCATCCCGATCACGAGGTCACGGATGCCGATCGAGCGCATCAGCGCCTGCACCGCGGGGCGCTCGGCATGAGCAGCGCCCACCCAGCCCGCGGCGACGCGCTTGGGAGCGATCAGCATCGCGATCCCGAACAGCATCCGGCCCACAGCGACGCCGCGGGCCACCTGGCGAGGGGTCATTCGCCGGCGGCGACCACGTTGACGACGCGCCCGCGCCAGCCCGTGGTGAACTCGACGGTGCCCGCGGCCTTCGCGAAGAGCGTGTCGTCCTTGCCGATGCCGACCCCGACGCCCGGCTTGAAGCGGGTGCCGCGCTGGCGCACGATGATCTCCCCGCCGGTCACGGTCTCACCGGCAAACGTCTTGACGCCCAGCCGCTGCGCGTTTGAGTCGCGCCCGTTGCGGCTGGAGCCCAGCCCCTTCTTATGAGCCATTCTCGGCCTCCTCGGACTGCTTCTTTGCCGGTGCTCGCGCGGCGAGCTTAATGTCGGTGACTTCGATGCGCGTCAGGTCCTGACGATGGCCGGTGCGCCGCTTGTAGCCGCGCTTGGGCTTGAACTTGAACACACGCAGCTTCTCGCCACGCACGTGGGCGAGGATCTTGGCCGTGACCTGCACCTTCTCCAGACCGGCCTTGTCGAAGACGGTCTCCTCGGAGCGGTAGAGAATCGGCTCCAGGGGGATGCTCGCGCCCTCCTCGGCGGCCAGGCGCTCGACGATCAGGCTCTGACCCTGCTCGACGCGGTACTGCTTGCCACCCGTCT
This sequence comes from uncultured Solirubrobacterales bacterium, assembly GCA_963813115.1. GTDB lineage: Bacteria > Actinomycetota > Thermoleophilia > Solirubrobacterales > Solirubrobacteraceae > Palsa-744. The sequence goes on along the minus strand of CAWEXS010000001.1, from coordinate 387,551 downwards.
TCACGATCGCATACATGTTTGTCTCGATTTCCTTCTCAGTAAAAGCTCTAGAGGCGGGCGTCTACTCCGGGGCCGCCGAAGTCTTGGCGGCCGAACGGCGCCGTCCACCCCTGCGGCCGCGGCGCCTGGGCTTGGATTGTAGGTCATCCTCGGCGCTCTCGGACTCCGGGGCCTCCACGACCTCACCGGCGTCCCGCTCCACGACCTCGCCGCTGTCCCGCTCCACGACCTCCTCGGCGACGGGCTCGACCTTGGGCTTGCGCGTGCGGCGGCGGCGCGTCGGCGCCGGCTGCTCGACCACGGCCTCCTGCTCGTCGGACTCCACCGCGTCGGCCCCATCGGACTCCACCACGGGCGCCGCGACGGCCGCCTTGACGGCGGCGGGTGCCCTGCGCGCTCGCGGCGCCGCGGCCTTGCGGACACGTGGTGCGGGCTTGACGACCTCACCGGACTCGTCGAGCAGCAGCGCCGTGGCGGCTGTACGACCGACCTGATCGATGCGCACCATTCGTTTCTCGCCCACATAGGGAGCGGCTCCGGAGATCGAGATGATGTAGCCGTCGATCTTGGCCACCGCGTCATCGACGTCGTACATGTGCGGCTCGACGATGCTCACCAGCACCTCGTCGCCCTCGCGGAAGGGCAGCGCGCGCTCCTCCACTTCCTCGCGGGTCCCCTCGAAGGTGATCGCGAAGTGATCCAGCGTCAGCCCCTCGGAGCCCTCGAAGTGGAAGAACTTGCCCGTGTCGGCCTCCAGCGAGCGCAGCATGCGCGATGACTGTCCCGTGAACTCCGCGGTCACCCGCGGGTTGATTTGCACCAGGAACGCCTCCGCGTCGGGATGCTCGGTGGCGACGTCGCGCAGGCGGCGCTCGAACTCGATCGCGATCGTCTCCTCGGAGCGGATCACGCCCTCGCCGTCACACGTGGGACAGGGCCGGCTCATGATCTCGCGCACGCCCTCGGTCACGTTCTGGCGCGTCATCTCGACCAGGCCGAGCTTCGAGATCTCCGCCGTGAACGTCTTGGTGCGGTCTTCGTCGAGACACTTGCGCAGCGTCTTCATCACGGCGTCGCGGTTGCGGGCGCGCGCCATGTCAATGAAGTCGATCACGATGATCCCGCCGATGTCGCGCAGGCGCAGCTGGTTGACGACCTCCTCGGCGGCCTCCAGGTTGGTCTTGGTGATCGTGTCCTCAAGCGCCGCGCCCTTGCCGCGCCCGATGAAGCTGCCCGAGTTGACGTCGATCACGGTCAGGGCCTCGGCGTAGTCGATCATCAGGTAGCCGCCGCTGGGCAGGTCCACCCGGCGGGAGAGCACGCCCGTGATCGCCTCGTCGACACGGTAAGCCTCAAATAGAGGCTGAGGGTCCTGCCACAGCTCTACACGCTCAACCAGCTCGGGTGCAGTGCGCGAGAAGAACGACACGAGCCGCTGATGCTGCTGCTCGTCGTCAACGATCGCCCGCTCGAAGTGCTCGGAGAAGATGTCGCGCACCACGCGCACCGACAGGTCGGCCTCCTGGAAGACCATCGCCGGGGCGGGCGTTTCCTCGACGCGCTTGACCAGCACGTCGTGCAGCTTGTGCAGGTAGAGCAGCTCGCGCTCGAAGTCGGCGCGCTGGGCGCCGTGGGCGGCGGTGCGCACGATCGCCCCACCCTCGCCCAGGTCGAGCTTTGCGGTCTGGCGGCGCAGACGCTCGCGCTCCTTGTCCTCCAGGCGGCGGGAGACGCCGATGCCCTCGCCGGTGGGCGCGTAGACCATGTAGCGACCGGCGATCGTGACCTCCATCGAGAGGCGCGCACCCTTGGTCTTGAGGGGGTCCTTGACCACCTGCACCACGATCTCCTGGCCCGGGGAGAGCAAATCGGAGATCTTGCGTCCTCCCCCACGACCGCGCTTGGGCGCCTCGATGCCGGGCAGCACGATCTCATCGACGTGCAGGAAGCCGTTTTTCTCAAGGCCTATGTCGACGAACGCGGCCTCCAGGCCGGGCAGCACGTTGTCGACCTTGCCCTTGTAGATGTTGCCCACGATCGAGCGCGCTCCGCGACGCTCCAGGTACAGCTCGGCGATGCGGTAGCCCGCGCCGGGCGGCGGGTCACCGCTGCCCCGGCGACGTCGGGAGCCGGAGGATGAGGCGGCGGGCGTTCCGGTCGCCTCCAGGAGCGCGACGCGCGTCTCGGCGCGATCGACGCTGACAAGCACTTGCTTTTTCAATGTGATCCAGTCTTTCGGTATGGATGTTCATGCCCCGGGGGCGGGCGGGCGAGACCGGTGCGGTCTGCGCGGCATTCGCGGCTGGGGTGTATGTCTCAAGTTCAGTGGCAAACATGTTCAGTAGCGCAGCACGCGACCCTTCAAGGCTTCGGATGCACGTGCTCGGACGTAGATCGATTGCAGCAGACCCACGGCCAACAGTGTCGTGATCACCGACGAGCCGCCATAGCTCATCAATGGCAGAGTAACGCCGGTGATGGGCATGATCCCAATAGCCATGCCCACATTCACGAACACCTGGAACATCAGCATGGCCACCACTCCGCCCGCGACAAGCGAGCCGAACAGGTCCTTGGCCATGGTAAGTATGCGTAGCGCCCGCCAGATCAGCAGGGCATAGAGCGAGAGCACGAAGGCCGCGCCCACGAAGCCGTACTGCTCGCCGACGGCGGCGAAAACGAAGTCTGTGTGATCCTCGGGCACGAAGTTGAGCTTTGTCTGGGAGGCATTTTCGCCCCGGCCGGTTGTCTGGCCGGAGCCTATTGCGATCTTCGACTCCTCCTGCTGATAGCCCTGCTTACTCGCATTCGTGGTCGGATGCAGGAAGGCCGTCAGACGGTCCACCTGATAGGGCTTGAGCAGGTGCACCCCGGCGGTCGGCGCGAGCACCAGCACGAACGCGATCGACGCCGCCGCGAGCGCCAGCAGGCCGCCAAAGTGCCTCCAGGAGGTGCCCGCCACGAACAGCAGCGTGAGGGCGATCGTCATGTACACCATGCCCGAGCCCAGGTCGGGCTGGGCGATCACGAACATCGCGGGGATCAGCGCGATCAGCACCACCCGCACGGTGGTGTCGCGGTCGCGCAGCTGCCGCGAGCGGTCCACGATGAATGCCGCGAGCGCCACGATCAGCAGCACCTTGCCCAGCTCGGATGCCTGGAAGGAGAAGAACGGGAAGTTGATCGCCCGCTGTGAGCCGCGGGCGGTGTGCCCCAGGCCGAGCACCGCGAGGATGCTCAGCATCAGCACGATGTAAAGGGGGCGCTTGAGATCGCGCAGGCGCCCATAGTCGATGCGCGAGAGGATCAGCATGAACACCCCGCCGACGATCAGGTAGGTGCTCTGGCGGTCGACGTAGTAGTTGGGCTGGCCCTTCACCAGGTTGCGCGTGGCGGCGCCGAGGGTCACAATCGAGCAGACCGCCAGGCCGACGATCGCGATGCTCAGCAGCGGGTCCAGCGGCAGGCGTAGACCCGGCGCGGGCGCCACGGGCGCCTCTTCGGGGGCTTGTATCGGGCTCAGCGGCATCGGTCGCTCAGCGATCCGTGCTCGAGCCGTGGACGAACTTGAGGGGCTTGCCGAACCACTTGGAGGCCATCAGCCGCGCGACCGGGGCCGCGGAGACGTCGCCGAAGCCGCCCTGCTCGACGGTGACCGCCATCACGATCGGCCGCCGCGGATCGGGCAGATAGCAGAGGTACCAGCCCTGATCGGTTTCGGTGGCGTGTTCGGCGGTGCCCGTCTTGCCGTAAACCGTGCGCCCAAAGCCGCGCCAGACGTCGGCCGAGGTCCCCCCCGGTTCCATCGCGGCCTCGCGCAGCCCCGTCATCACGGCCTGTAGATCGGCATAGTTGAGGTGGACGTGGCGCACCGGCGCGACCGAGAGGGCACGGATCAGGCGACCCTGGGGATCGTCGATCTCCATCCCCAGGTGCGGCCGCACGACGGTGCCCTCGCCTCCGTGCATGAGCGCGTTGGCGAGCGTCGAGTAGACGACCGCCATCTGTAGCGGCGAGGCCTCCAGGTCACCCTGACCGACCGCGAGGTTCACGTTGTCGCCTACCGTCCAGGGCCGCCCGTCGGCAATCTGACAGGGGTTGTGATGGCGATGGGCTTCGCATTCGCGCTGGAGCCGGTCGCGACGCGCGCGCCAGGCCGCGTCGGGCACGATCCCGGTCTGCTCTTCGGGCAGGTCGATGCCGGTGGGGGCGCCGAGACCCAGCTGGCGGGCCATCCGCTGGATGCTGCGGCCGCTGTTGGCCAGCGCGCCGACCTCGTAGAAGTAGGTGTCCTCGGAGATCTTCAGGGCGCTGATCAGGCTCTGGTCGCCGAGGTCGACGTGCCCGGCGTTGTGCAGACAGAGATTGCCGATATGGACGCACAGGCCCCCGCCCATCGTGGTCGACGGCGTGATCAGACCGGCCTGTAGCGCGGCCATCGCGGTGATCGGCTTGAACGTGGAGCCCGTCGGATAACCGCCCATGGCGGCTCGGTTGAACAGCGGCGCGAGACCGCCGCCACGTCCGGCTAACTGGTCGTACTGCGCTTCGGTTTGGGGGCGGGCGAAGACGTTGGGGTCATAGCCCGGACTGCTGCCCATCGCGAGCACCTGCCCGTTGCGAGGATCCAGCGCCACGAACGCGCCCGCGTCGCCGGTGCCCGAGCCGATCGACTGGGCCAGTCCCGCTTCGGCCTCGCGCTGTAGCCCCTGGTCGATCGTGAGCTTCAGGTCATAGCCGGCCACGGGCTCGACCGGCGCGATCGGGGTGTTCGCCGCCACGGGCAGCCCGGCGGCGTTGACCTGCACCTTCTGATCGCCGGCTTTGCCACGTAGATAGCGGTCGTAGTAGTACTCGATGCCCGTCTGCCCAACCACAGAGCCCTGCTTGACGCCACGGAAGACGCTGCGTCGCAGCTCCGGTTCGGAGACCTGCCCGACGTAGCCGAGCACCTGTGAGGAGAGGTAGCGATCGGGATAGGCCCGGATCGACACCGGCTGCTGGGTCACGCCCTGGAATTCGTGCTGGCGCTCGGCGAGCACCGTCAGGGCTTCGCGGCCCGCGTCGGTCTTGATCGTGACGTTCGCGTAGGGGACGTTCTTGCGTCCGTGCACCACCAGTTCCTCGATGTAGGAGGGCTTCATCCCCAGCAGCAGGCCCAGCCGCGCATAGAGCCTGCGCCGCGCATGTCCCGCGGGGGGAAGCTGGGCGGGCACGATCTGCACGGCGTTCGTGATGTGGCTGGTCGCGATCGCCCGCCCTTCGCGATCGAGGATTTCCCCGCGCGGAGGCAGAATCGGCAGCGGACGCACGCGGTTGGCGTTGGCCTGCTGGACGTACTGTTCGCCGGAGAGCACCTGTAGGTACCAGAGGCGAAAGAAGATGATCCCGAACATCACGAGCGCCAGACCGCCCATGATCGCCACGCGCAGGGCCAGCTGGGGTGAGACGGGCAGCCTCGACTCGGAGGGTCGTAGGCGTTCCATCGTGCTCATCGCGACACCCGGCTCGTGGTCCGCGAGAGCGGGCTGAGTCCGCCCGTGGTGTAGGCGCGCCGACGCCGCCGACGGGGATCCTCGGGTAGCGCGCGCTCCAGGCAGCGCCGCACGATCGCCCAGGTGGGCAGCGCCACCGCAATGTCTACGAGCACCCCGAGCACGATCTGGCGCAGCAGCTCGAAACTCACCGGCGCGTCCACCCCGAGCAGGAACTCGATCAGCGAGTAGCCCACCAGGGAGGTGGCGGCCGCGGCCGCGCCCACCAGCAGCGGCGTGCTGCCCGCCTGGGGGTCGCGCAGTTCACGCAAGCGTCCCGCCCAGTAGCCGATCACGGTGAAGATCAGCGAGGTCACGCCCAGGGTCTGCCCGAGCATCAGGTCCACCAGCAGGCCGACCCCGAAGCCCGTGAGCGCGCCGAGCGTCGAGCCGCAGAGCAGACCGGTGAACACCACCAGCAGCGGGGAGAGATCCACGGTGACCCCCAGCACGGGTAGCTCGGAGACCACGCCGATCTGTAGGAACACGAGGATCGTCGAGAGCGCCGCGATGCGGGCGAGGAGGCTCATCCGCCCACCCCGGTCGCGGCGAGCTGTTCGCTGCCCGGACCCGTCGCGCCGCTCTGCCCTACCGCGGGCAGGCTCGCCACCGCTCGGCCGATGCGTTCCAGGCTGCCGCCCGGCACGTTGGTGAGCACCTCCACCGTGTCGAGGTTGTGCAGGTTGGCCGTCGGACGCACGTTGACCGACTTGAACGGGCTGGCCGCATCGACCGAGGTGACTTCCCCGATGATGATGCCGCGGGGGAACAGCGAGTAGTGCCCGCCCGCGACCGATCCGGCGGTCACCACATAGTCGCCCTTGTTCGGCGTGGTGTTGGGCGGTAGGTACTGGAGCAGCAGATCGTTGGGATCGCCCACCTTGGGTTCCAATATGCCGGTGGCCCCGGTCGCGTTGATCATCGCGGTCACCCCCACGTGGCTGTCGGTGATGAGACTCACCTGGGCGCCGTCGGAGACCGTCTGGGTGACCACACCCACGAGCCCTTCGCCGTTGATCACCGGATCGTTGCGGTGCACCCCGGCGGAGCTTCCCTTGTCGATGTCGACCGTCGAGTTCCAGAGGTTGGGCGACTTGCCCACCACCGTGGCCGTCACCGGCGCATAGCCGCCCGCGCCGATCTGGGTGTTGAGGTGGAACTGGGCCAGCAGTTCGCGGTTCTGGCGTTCCATCGCCTGGTTGGCGACCAACCGCTTCTGCAACTGCTCCACCTCGCGACGCAGCCGGTCGCGCTGACCCTTGGCGTGCAGGGTGTCGCCGAACCAGCCAAACATGTCCCTGACCGGCTTCAGCGCCTTGTTGGCGCCGTCCTGGATCGGCGAGATGACGGTCAGGAAGCCGCGTTGCACCGAGTGCAGGCGCCCTCCGGGGGCCTCACCGAAGTAGGCAGTCAGCAGTATCAGGGAGAGCACGACGAGCAGCAGAAGCACCGCTCGCCGACGCCGGACCGTCTTGTCGTGCACGAATCTCGACCTTCCGAAGTCTTCATGTGAAGAGTACGCGCGGGGACGCCGCGATGTGCCGTCCCGGCGCCGAGGCGCGCCGCTGGGGTCTCCCCGGGCTTCATCGCCGCCGTCGGCTACGCGAGTTGCGGTTTGAGCGGTGGATCGCCTCGAACTCCTCCAGCGAGCGCCCCGAGCCGACCGCTACGCAGGTCAGGGGCGACTCGGCGAGGTGCGCCGGCATCTGGGTCTCTTCGCGCAGGCGTTCATCCAGGCCTTGCAGGAGCGCGCCGCCACCGGCGAGCATGATCCCGCGATCCATGATGTCCGAGGCCAGCTCGGGAGGGGTGCGGTCGAGGGTCTCCTTGACGGCATCCACGATCTGCACCACCGGTTCATCCAGTGCCTGGCGGATCTCCTCGCTGGTCAGCACCACCGTCTTGGGCAGGCCCGACACCATGTCGCGCCCCCGGATCTCGGCCTGAAGCTCCTCCTCCATCGGCCAGGCCGAGCCGATCTCGAGCTTCAGCTCCTCGGCGGTCTGCTGACCGATCAGCAGCTTGTACTCGCGCTTGGCGTAGTTGATGATCGCCTCGTCCAGCTCATCGCCACCGACCCGGATCGACTGCGAGACCACGATCCCGCCGAGCGAGATCACGGCGACCTCGGAGGTGCCGCCGCCGATGTCCACGACCATCGACCCGGTGGGCTCCCCCACGGGCAGCCCGGCGCCGATCGCGGCCGCCATGGGCTCCTCGATCAGATAGGCCGTGCGGGCCCCCGCCGAGAGACAGGCCTCCTCGACGGCGCGCTTCTCGACGCCGGTGACCCCGGAGGGCACGCAGACCACCACGCGCGGGTGCGCCCAGCGGTTCTGGTGGACCTTCTGGATGAAGTGCCGGAGCATCTCCTCGGTCACGTCGAAGTCGGCGATCACGCCGTCCTTGAGCGGCCGAATCGCCTGGATCGTGCCGGGAGTCCGTCCGAGCATGCGCTTGGCCTCGATGCCCACCGCGTGCACCTCGCCGGTGCGCGAGTCGATCGCAACCACGCTGGGCTCGGAGAGCACGATCCCGCGCCCCCGGACGTACACCAGGGTGTTGGCGGTACCGAGGTCAACCGCCATGTCGCGGCCACCGAATCCGGTCAGATAGCTGAAAATGCCCATGTAGAGAGAAAGGACAAGCTCGGATTCGGCTCCACACCAATGTTTGGCGTCGTGCCCGGCGGCCGGCACATGTCCGGGGGTGAGTGTAGCGAACGACCATCACCGCCGAACACGGTTGCCAGCTTACTTGCAGGGTTTTCGGATAACCGGCGCCCCGATCTCACGCTCACGTGCGAGAAGTTCTCAGGAGCCCCGGATGCAGATCGAGCAGGCTCGCCAGCGGCAACCCCACGACGTTCTCATAGTCGCCCTCGATCGATCGCACCAGCGCCGCGCCGGCACCCTGGATCGCGTAGCCCCCGGCGCGCCCCTGCCACTCGCCGGTGGCCAGGTACCAGTCCAGCATCTGCTCCTCCAGCACCCGGAAGCTGACCGCCGTCGCCACCACCGCCGTGCGCGCCTCTGCGCCGCTCAGCAGGGCCAGCCCGCTGAGCACCCGGTGGGTCCGGCCGCCGAGCGCCCGCAAGGTGACCCGCGCCTGCCCGACATCCGCGGGCTTGCCGTAGATCGCGCCGTCCAAGGCGACCAGGGTGTCGACGCCCAGGACAACCTCACCCACACCCTCGACTTCACCCTTAGATCCGGCTTGCGCGGCGCGCGCTTTGCGCAAGGCGTTCTCGAGCGCCACCTCGCCGGGATCGCCCCGCTGTAGCTCCTCGACATCGGTGGGACGCACCGTGAAGGGCACCCCGATGCGTTCGAGGATCGCCCGACGCTGCGGGGAGCGCGAGGCCAGAATCAGCCGGGTGCCAACACTCGTCGTCACGCCGGGATCGACCACGCTCGCGCCCCCGGCCCTGTCGTGGGCCTACAGCTCCGGGAAGAACAGCGCCGACTCGCGCGCGGCGGACTCGGCGGAGTCCGAGCCGTGCACCATGTTCTGTCCGGTCTCGATCGCGAAGTCTCCGCGGATCGAGCCGGGAGCGGCCTCCAGCGGGTTGGTGGCGCCGATCGCCTGGCGCGCCGCCTTGACCGCCTCCTGGCCCTCCAGCACCATCGCGACCAGCGGGCCCGAGGTGATGAAGTCCACCAGCTCCCCGAAGAACGGGCGCTCTGAATGCTCGGCGTAGTGCTGCTCGGCCAGCTCGCGGCTCATCGTCATGTGCCGCAGCGCCACCAGGCGCAGGCCCTTGCGCTCGAAGCGAGCGATTATCTCGCCGGTGAGCGAGCGGGCGAAGGCGTCGGGCTTCACGAGGATCAACGTACGGTCCATGGGTTCCTTTACGGTGGAGATGAACGGGTTCTAGGGGTTTGAGCGGGGTCGGCTCGCGCGCGGGGTGCCACTCGGCGGGGAGCCCAGCTCGGAGGAAATCGTGCTCTCGGCCTCCGCGGAGGCGCTCGTGGGGGCGGCGCCCTCCCGACGGCGAGTGCGGCGCGCGGGGATCGAGCCGGGTACCTCGGTCTCGCAGTAGGGACAGATGGTCCACGAGCGATCCAGCGGGCGCGAGCAGCTCACGCAGCGCTCCTTGAGCTTGCGCAGGCAGCTGGGGCAGCGCACGAAGTCGCGCTCGACCTGGTAGTCGCAGTGCGGGCACAGGTTGTAGTCGAGCGATTGCAGGCGTGCCTCGGCGGCCTGCATCTCAAGCTCGCGCTCGCGCACGTCCTCCAGGTACTCGGGCGGGCGGAGGATCATGTAGATCATCGTGCCAACGAACGGGAACAGCGAAACGGCGGTGGCGAAGCCGATCATCATCGGGTCGATCACCCGTCGCCGGGCATCGGCGTAGGTCCAGTAGATCAGCGAGAAATACAGGACCACCACGAACAGGATCAACAGATCGATGGCGAGGTTCAGGCCACTGCTGTTGATGCCGAAGTATGCGAGCGGGACCATAGGGCGGCCGAGTTTAGAGACTATCCCGGAGGAATATGCGACTCCGGTTGCAGACCCTTAAAGAAACAGGCGCCCGAACCCGTAGCCGGCGGCGAAGAACGCCAGAATCACCAGGGCAACGCCCAGGGCGACCGCGCCCACCATCATCAGTACCGAGGGACCGTCATCGTCATTCAACCCTCCGCCCTCCCCTCTCTGGCTTCGTGGGTGCCCTGCAGATCGTGCGCCAGTAAATCGCCAACCAGATAGATCGAGCCCGCCGCCAGCACGACCGCCTCCGCCGGAGCCCCGTCCGAGCGGCTACCGCCGGGCCCCGCCGCTGCCTCAGCGTCATCCCGAGGCTCGCGCGCCCAGCGCTGCGCGGCCTCCAGCGCCCGCCGGGGCTGGGGCTCGCAGCTGACATCCTCAAAGCCCAGCTGGCGAGCGAGTGATTCAAGTGTCGCCGGTGGCAGCGCGCGGGCACTCGGCGGCGCGGTGAACCAAACGCGGGTGCAGTGGGGCAGCAGCGCCGCAAGCATCCCGGCGGCGTCCTTGTCCTCCAGCACCCCGAGCACCAGCCCCAGGGGGCGACCCGCCAGCAGCTCGGGCAGCGACTCGAGCAGAGCCGCCACGGCAGCTGTGTTGTGCGCCCCGTCGAGCAGCGTCAGCGGGTGCTCGCAAAGCACCTCAAGCCGTCCCGGAACGGCGGTGTGGGCGGCGGCCGTCGTCACGGCATCCTCGCGCATCTCGATCCCCAGGCCGGTCAGATAGGCAGCGGCCACCGTGCGCGCCAGCGCGAAGTTGCGCCGCTGAAACTCCCCGCGGGCCAACAGCACAGGCGTCGCATCCTCACTCTCGTGCGTGCCGTTGCCCCGGCGCATGTGCTCACCCTTGCCCGCCACGTAACCTTCCACGCTGCCCGCCGCACCCCCCTCACCGACCTGTAAGAGCCGCGCGGAGCGCTCGCGGGCAATCGCCTCGGCCAGTGCCAACACCTCCGGGTCGAGCTTCGCGCCAAGCACTAGGGTGGTCTCCGGACGCAGCACCGCGAGCTTCTCCGCGGCGATGTCCGCAACGGTGGGGCCCAACCAGCGGGTGTGCTCCAGGCCGACGTTCGTGAGCACCGTGATGCTCGATTCCACGACGCTGGTCGCGTCGTAGCGACCCCCGAGCCCGGCCTCGACCACAGCCACGTCCACCTCCTGCTCGGCCAGCTCCCAAAACGCGGCCGCGGTGAGCAGCTCGAACTGCGTCACGTGGTCGTCCTCGGCCAGCGTGCGGTTAACGCGCTCCGCGGCCCACGCCGCACGCGCGATCGCGGCCGCGAAGGCGTGGGTTGAGATGTCCCGCTCGCCGATCCGCACGCGCTCGGTGTAGGAGACCAGGTGCGGCGAGAGGTAGACCCCGGTGCGCAAGCCGTGGCGCTCGAGGATCGCGGCGGTCATCCGCGTGGTGGAGGACTTGCCGTTGGTGCCCACCACGTGAATTGAGCGAAAACGCTGCTGGGGCGAGCCCAGCACGGTCATCATGCGGTGCATCCGGTCGAGCCCGAAGCGCATCCCGAACAGCTCTAGGGAGAGCAGGTGGCGCTCGGCGCGCTCGCTGCTCCAGGCCTCCGGGCCACCGGCCCCCACCGCCGATCGCTCACCGCGCGGCTTGCTCACAGCGCCTCCAGCTCGGCTTGCAGACGGCTGAGCTTGGCGCGCTCGCCGTCGACGACCGCGGTGGGCGCCTTCTCGGCGAACCCGGGCTTGGCGAGCTTTGAGCCGACCCGGGCGATCTCCTCCTCCAGACGGCGGCGGACGTTCGCGCGACGCTCCTCGGCGGCCCCCAGGTCCAGGCCCTCGGCCGAGAGGATCTCGACGGTGCCCCCGGGCACCGTCACCGAGGCGATCGACTCCGAGCCGTTCGCGGGCTCCCCGCTCAGCTGTAGACGCGCCAGCCGCGCGAGTGCGTCACCGGTGGACTCATAGCCCTCGGCGTTCAGGCGCGCGGACACGATCAGGCCGGGACGGGCGTTTACGCTGTCGCGCCACCCGCGCACCAGCTGCACCGCCTCGATCACCCGCTGCACCTCGGCCTCGGCGCGCTCGTCGATCAGCTCCTTCGCGGCCACCGGGTACGACGCGCCGGCGAGCAGACCCTCACCGCCCAGATATGACCACAGCTCCTCGGTCACGAAGGGGATCAGAGGGTGGGCCAGCGCGACGGTCTCCCCCAACACGTGCAGGAGGGTACGGGCAAGCGGCGCGCTCTGCTCAGCCTTTTTGCCGTTCGATGTGTCGGCCAGCCGGGGCTTGACCAGCTCCAGATACCAGTCGCACAGCTCGCCGTAGACGAAGTCGTAGAGACCGAGCGCCGCGTGAGAGAAGTCGTAGCTCTCGATCCGCGCGGCCGTGTCGTCCTTAACGCGCTGTAGCCGTGAGAGGATCCAGCGGTCCTCGACCGTGGTGGGCTCTGGAGCCGCCGGCGCTCCCTCCGGCGCCTGGACCCCCAGGTCGGCGATCCTGAGCAGCACGAAGCGCGCGGCGTTGAAGAGCTTGTTGGCCAACGCCTGACCCTGCTGGACCTTCTCGGCCGAGTAGCGCACGTCCTGCGAGGAGGACATCGCCAGCAGCCCGAAGCGAACCGCGTCGGCGCCGTGGGCCTCGATTTCCACGAGCGGGTCGATGCCTGTGCCCAGCGACTTGGACATCCGCCGTCCGTCGGGGGCCTGGATGACCGAGTGGATGTAGACCTCCGAGAACGGCGGCTCCCCCGTGAACTCGATGCCCATCATGATCATGCGGGCCACCCACAGAAACAGGATGTCGCGCGCCGTGGAGAGCGTGTCGGTGGGGTAGAACGCGCGCAGCTCGGGGGTCTGCTCGGGCCAACCCAGCGTGGCGAACGGCCACAGCGCCGAAGAGAACCAGGTGTCGAGCACGTCCTCCTCCTGGGTCAGGCCGCCGCTGCCGCAAGCCTCGCAGCGCTCCGGCGCGTCGGCGGCGACGTGCTCATGGCGGCACCCATCGCAGTAGTAGACCGGGATCCGGTGCCCCCACCAGAGCTGGCGTGAGATGCACCAGGGGCGGATGTTCTCCATCCAGTCCAGGTAGACCTTGCGGTGGTTGGCCGGGACGATCCTGACCCGCTCGTCGAGCACCGCCGTGATCGCCGGGGCGGCCAGCTCATCCATGCGCATGAACCACTGCAACGAGATCAGCGGCTCGATGCGGTGCCCTGAGCGGTGGGAGTAGGGCACCTCGTGCTGGTACTCCTCGCGCCCGACGATCCGGCCTTCGGCCTCCAAGGCCTCGACCACGGCCTGGCGCGCCTGCATCACGGTCAGGCCCTCGAAGCGCTCGCCCGCCGCAGCGGTCATGCGCCCGTCCTCGCCGATCACCGAGATCTGCTCCAGGCCGTGGCGTCGGCCGATCTCGAAGTCGTTGGGGTCGTGGGCGGGGGTGACCTTCAGCTGACCCGTGCCGAAGTCGACCTTGACGTAATCGTCGGCGATGATTGGCAGCTCGCGGCCCACCAGCGGCAGGATCGCCGTGGCGCCCACCAGCTCTCGGTAGCGCTCGTCGTGGGGATTGACCGCCACGGCGCTGTCTCCCAGCATCGTCTCGGGCCGCACCGTCGCGATCGTCACGGTGCCCCCACCCTTCGCCGTGTCCCCACCCCCCACGTCGGCCCCATCCGTCTCGTTGGCCCCACCCTTGACGTCGTAGACGATCGAGTAGAGCGTGTCCGTCTCGCGGCGCTCCTCCACCTCAAGGTCCGAGATCGCCGAGCGACTGCCGGGATCCCAGTTGACGATGTAGCGGTCGCGGTAGATGTAGCCCTTCTCGAACAGCGCCGTGAAGACCGCCACGACGGCTCGGTGATAGCCCTCGTCGAGCGTGAAGCGCTCTTCCTCGTAGTCGCAGGAGGCCCCGAGTCGCTTGAACTGCTCGACGATCGTGCCGCCGTAGTGCGCGCGCCACTCCCAGACGCGATCGAGGAAGGCCTCGCGTCCCAACTCCTGGCGACTCGTGCCCTCGGCCAGCAGGGCCTTCTCGACCTGAGCCTGGGTGGCGATACCGGCGTGGTCGGTGCCGAGTATCCACTTGGTGGGCCGCCCCAGCATGCGGTGGTAGCGCACCAGCACGTCCTGGATCGAGCCGTTGAGGGCGTGGCCCATGTGCAGCGAACCGGTGACGTTCGGCGGGGGGATCGCGATCGAGTAGTTCTCGGCCGACTCCCCCACGGGGTCGGGGTGAAACAGGCCGCCCGCATGCCAGCGCTCGGTGATGCGAGGCTCGACCTCGGAGGGCTCGAAGCGTGTGCGGGTCTGAAGCTCTCCGATCCGGTCACTCATGAGAAGCGTGAGTGTACGCGGGCGGGCCACCCAATCGAAGGCCCCCGCCGACGGGGCAGTGGGCCCCGCCTGCCGCTACGCGTCGGGGTGCTTGCGCAGGTACTCGACGAACAGCGGGCGCAGGGCCTCGGCCAGCCCGCCGTCGCCGCTGCGCAGCGCGTCGAAGATCAGCCCGCGCGAGTACTGGATGTCGAAGTCGGCCTCCTGTAGCTCTCCATTTGCCGCCTTGGCCGCCGGGATCGCCTGGAGCACAGACCACAGGAACTTGACGTCGAGGTGCTTCTCGGCACGGTGCACCGCGCGGTCGTGAAGCTCCTTGGTGCTGAGCCGCTCCAGGTCCTCGCCAGATGTCTCGGCCGCGTCGCCGACCATCTCAGGCCGACTCCTCGTGCAGGTGGGGCTCTTCCAGGTCGTCTTCGGGGGCCGCCTCGGTGACCAGCGTGGGCGTCAGGCCCTTCTCGACGGTCTCCTTGGTGACGACGCACTTCTTCACGTCGCGCCGCGAGGGCAGCTCGAACTGAACATCCAGCAGGATTTCCTCGATGATCGAGCGCAGTCCGCGGGCACCCGTTTCGCGCTCGATCCCGCGCTCGGCCATGGCGAGCAGGGAGTCCTCGGAGAACACCAGCTCGATCCCGTCGAAGGAGAAGAAGCGCTGGAACTGCTTGACCAGCGCGTTGCGGGGCTCGACCAGGATCGAGACCAGATCCTCACGTGTGAGCTGATGCACCGCCGACATCACGGGCAACCGTCCGATGAACTCGGGGATCAGGCCGTACTCGATCAGATCCTCGGGCAGACAGCGCTCGAAGATGTCGCCCGTGTCGCGATCCTCGCGGGCCTCGATGGCGGCCGCGAAACCCACGCCCTTGTGCCCGATGCGCCGCTCGATCACCTTGTCGAGGTTCGCGAAGGCGCCCCCGCAGATGAACAGGATGTTCGTCGTGTCGAGCGTCAGGAACTCCTGGTGGGGATGCTTGCGCCCTCCCTGCGGCGGGACCGAGGCGGTGGTGCCCTCAAGGATCTTCAGGAGCGCCTGCTGGACACCCTCGCCGGAGACGTCCCGCGTGATCGACGGGTTGTCGGCCTTGCGGGCGATCTTGTCCACCTCGTCGATGTAGATGATCCCGGTTTCCGCTTTCTTGACGTCGTAGTCGGCGGCCTGGATCAGCTTCAGCAGAATGTTCTCGACGTCCTCCCCCACGTACCCCGCCTCGGTCAGCGCGGTGGCGTCGGCGATCGCGAAGGGCACGTTGAGGATCCGCGCGAGTGTCTGGGCGAGCAGCGTCTTGCCGCAGCCCGTGGGCCCGAGCAGCAGGATGTTGGACTTCTGCAGCTCGATGTCGGAGTCGCCGGACTGCATCATCTGCACGCGCTTGTAGTGGTTGTAGACCGCCACCGACAGGGTGCGCTTGGACGGGTCCTGGCCGATCACGTACTCGTCGAGCACGTCGTAGATCTCCCGCGGCTTGGGGAGATTCTCCAGGTCGAACATCGGGGGAGCGGCAAGCTCTTCGTCGATGATCTCGTTGCAGAGGTCGATGCACTCGTCGCAGATGTAGACCCCGGGGCCCGCGATCAGCTTCTTGACCTGCCGCTGGGACTTGCCGCAGAAGCTGCACAGGAGCTGCTCGTTTGAATCGGTAGGCCGGGCCATGTTTGTCTCCTCCTTGGGCGCTACCCGTGCGTCCGGAGCTAGTGCTCCGAGATCACACGATCGATGATGCCGTACTCCTTGGCCTCCTCGGAACTCATGAAGTAGTCGCGCTCGGTGTCCTTGCGCACCTTCTCGAGGTCCTGGCCGCTGTGCTTGGCGATGATCTCGTCCAGCGTCTGGCGCACTTCGATGATCTCGCGGGCGTGAATCTCGATGTCCGTCGCCTGACCCTGAAAGCTCGAGGAGACCTGGTGGATGAGGATCTTGGCGTTGGGCAGCGCCATGCGCTTGCCCTCGGCGCCGCCCGCCAGCAGCAGGGCGCCCATCGACATCGCGATGCCCACGCAGATCGTCTGCACCTTGGGCTTGATGAACTGCATCGTGTCGTAGATCGCGAGCCCCGCGTAGACCGATCCACCGGGCGAGTTGATGTAGATCGAGATGTCCTTTTCGGGGTCCTCGGACTCAAGGTGCAGTAGCTGGGCCACGATCAGATTCGCGATCTGGTCGTCCACGGGCGTGCCCAGGAAAATGATCCGCTCGTTGAGCAGGCGGCTGTAGATGTCGAACGCTCGCTCGCCTCGCGAGGTCTGCTCGACCACCATCGGTACTAGTGGGCTCATGGTCCTCGCTCAGTTTCGCTTCGCCGGTCGGATTCCTTTAGAACCTCTTCGAAGGAGGTCCTCAGAGGCTAGCTGTCGGGCGTCCATAGTTTCCCGCCCGAACTCTCGCCGGCCTCTTCCTGCTGCTCTTTCTCGGGTGTCCACAGCTTCTCGCGCGCCTCGGCCTGCTCAAGCGGTATCGGCTTCGCCTCGGCCGCGATCAGCTCCACGGCCTGACGGGCGGCAAGCTCCTCGCGCACACCGTCCAGGCGTCCGGAGCTGCGCAGATCGTCAAGCAGCTTGCCGGGCTCCACGCCCTCGCGCTCGGCCATCGGCGTGAGCACCTCAAGCGTCTGCTCGTCAGTGGGGCTGATGCTCTCGGCGCTCACGACCGCGGTGATCACGGCCTCGCGCTTGAGGGCCTGCTCGGCCTCGGGGGCAAGCTCGGTGAGGATCTCCTCCTCGGTGCGCCCCAGAATGCTCAGATAGGCCTCGCGCGTGATCCCGCGATGGGAGAGCGAGTGCACGGTGCGCTCGAACATCTCGCCGGCGCGACCCTGCACGAGCGCCGGGGTGGTCTGCACCTGCGCCCGGGCGACCGCCGCGTCGAGCGCGGCCTCGCGGAACTCGCCCTGAATGCGCTGCTCCTCGGCCTCGGACAGTCGGGCACGGATGTCCTCGCGCAGCTCATCCACCGTGTCGAAGCCCGCGTCGGCGGCAAAGTCCTCATCCAGCGGGGGCAGCTGCTTGTGCTTGATGTCCTTGACCGTGATCTGGAAGGTGGCGGGCTTGCCCGCGAGCTGTTCGTGGCCGTAGTCGGCCGGGAACGAAAGCTCAACCGCGCGAGTCTCACCGGCGTTGGCACCGAGCAGCCCGTCCTCGAAGCCGGGAATCAGGTTGCCCGAGCCCAGCTCCACGAGCTGGTCGCGTCCCTCGCCGCCCTCGAAGGCCTCGCCGTCGATGAAGCCCTCGTAGTCGATCACCACGAAGTCGCCCTGCTCGGCGGGGTGCTCGATGCTCTCAAGCTTGGCCAGACGGTCGCGCAGGCCGTCGATCTCCTGGTCGATGCGCTCCTCGGCCACGGTGGGCTCGCCGCGGGGAACCTCAAGGCCCTTGTACTCACCAAGCTCGGCGGTGGGCAGCACGCCGATCTCGATCGAGAACTCAAGCTCGCCGCCCTCCGCGGGCAGGTCGCCGAGATCGACGTCGGGGTCGCCCACGGGCACGATCCCGGCGGTCTCGATCGCGTTGGCGTACCAGTGGCCCAGGGTGTCCCTGACGGCCTCCTCCAGCACCATGCCACGGCCGACGCGCTGAATCACCAGCGGCGCGGGCACCTTGCCTTTCCTGAAGCCGGGAAGCTTTAGTGCGCGGCCCAGCTCACGGGCCTTGCGCTCGACGCGATCCTCAAGCTCTCCGGCGGGCACCCGTACCTGCACGCGCACACGCGACTCGGGCAGCTCGGTGACGGTGGTCGTAAGGGTCTCGGGCATGTTCTCGGCGGATTCCTCGCCGCGGGGAGCGGGGGTGGATCGCGACCGCCACGATACCGTGCCGCCTCATGCCATCCCATCCCGAACCGCTCGGCATGTCCCGGCGCGCGCGTATCGAGGCGTGGCTGTGGACCGGGCCGGTGGGACACCTGCTGGGCGTCACCCTGGATTTCACGCTGGCGCTGACCCGCTATCTGCTCGCCCGCCGCCGGACTCGACGTACGGGGTAAGGCCGAGCAGGATCGGCGCCGACTCCCGGACCACGGGGCGCCGACTCCCGGACCACGGACGCCACTCCCGACCACAGGACACCGGCTACCGGACGACGCAGTGCACCCTCACGGACCACGGACGGCGCGGAACGCCCCCATCGCGTCCCGCGCCGTCTGGCGAGGAGTCTCTTGATGCGCGGTTCTGTCAGCCGGCGAGCGCGACGGGCGCGCCGAAGCTCAGCGCCACCCCACGGGGCACCACCAGCACCGGGCAGGTGGCGTTCTCGATCTGACGCTCGGCGGCGGAGCTGAGCGCGACCCGTCCCTGCTCGGCCTCCGGACGCGAGCCGACGACCAGCAGTCCGCTGCCGGCATCGGCCGCAGAGGTCACCCCTGCGCCAAGCGCGCCGGCCAGCGCCTCGGCCGTGGCGCGAGCGCTCGTGTCACCACCGGCGTCCTCCGTGGCTGCGACCCGACCGACGCCCTCATCGGCGAGCTGGGCCAGGCCGGCGGGGGCGATCCCGATCGCGACCGTGCCGCCGTCGAGCAGCCGCTGAGCCGAGTTGCCGATCGCGATGTGACCGGTGGCGGTGTGGGAATCCGAGCAGAACACGATCAGCTGGGCACCCTCCCGCTCGGCGAGTTTGCGCAGACCCTCGGGAGTCGAGGGGTCGGTGACCACGTGGGTGACCGCCGCCGGGATTCCAAGCAGGGAGATGCCCCGCTGGAGCAGCGCCTCGGCGTCCTGCTGGGGGAGATCCTTGGTCTCGGGGGTGTGACGGACGTAGGCCAGTGAGACCTCGGCGCCCGCACGAGCAAGGAGCCGACCGAAGACAACGGCGTCGTTCTCGTTGTGGGTCCCGTCGTAGGACACGATCACCTTGGTTGGCATGACTGTTCTCCTCTTGATGTTGTGCGTGCCGGGCGTGGGCTCGGCGCTGTCGAAATCTGGTTCTGCAACAGCGTGACACCTTCCTGCCATCAGTACCAATGGATCTCATGATGTCTGTTATAAGTGTTACTTATGCTTAATGTGACGCGCTTGAGCGTGCTGCGCGAGGTGGCTCGGCACGGATCGTTCTCGGCGGCGGCCGAGGCGCTCTCCTACACCCAGTCGGCGATCTCACAGCAGATCGCGGCGCTGGAGGCCGAAACCGGCACCAAGCTGCTCGAACGTCGCCCCCGCGGGGTGCTGCTGACCTCCGCCGGCCAGGCACTGGTTGCCCATACCGAGGGCATCCTCGCGCGGCTCGACGCCGCCGAGGCCGAGCTTTCGGCGATCGCGGGCTTGAACGGGGGTCGGCTGCGGATGGCCTCCTTCCCCACGGCGGGCGCCACCTTGATGCCCCTGGCGATTGCCACCTTCAGGGCCCGCCACCCGGAGGTGCGCCTCACGCTGGCCGAGGGCGAGCCCGAGGAGATCGCGCCGCGCCTGCATGCGGGTGAGCTGGACCTAGCGCTGCTGTTCGACTTCGGGGAGGGCCCCGACGCACTCGTCGAAGGGGACCTCACGCGTGTGCAACTGTTGGAGGACCCGATGTACCTGGCGCTCCCCAGCGAGCACCCACTGGCCGCAAAGGCGGCGGTACGCCTGGAGGACCTGGAGGGAGAAGCGTGGGTTCAGACCTCCCAATCCAGCCCCTGCGCGCGCCACGTGGTGCGCTCCTGCCACGCCGCGGGGTTCGAGCCGAACGTGTCCTTCGAAAGCGACGACTACCAGACGGTGCAGGGCCTGGTCGCCGCCGGGGTCGGGGTGGCGCTGATTCCCGAGCTGGCGCTTTCGAGCGTGCGCGCGGACATCGCCATCCGTGCCCTCGCGCCGCGCACGCCGGTGCGCCAGGTGATCGCGGCGATGCCCGCGCAGGTCCGCCTGACACCCGCGGCGCCCGCGATGCTCGAGATCCTCGAACAGGCGGCGGCGCGCTACGAGGCGCAGGGAGCGCGCGCAGTGACCTGAGTGGGGAGCCCGTCCTCGCTCACAGCTCCCCATTCAGGCCGTCATCTGCACATCGGGTCCAGCCGAAGCTCTACCCGAAGCTGTACTTCCCCAGGATCACCCCGGCCAGCACGCCGTAACCGACGTCGGTCGGGTGGATGTCCACGAGCGGGGTGCACATGTTGGTGAGCAGACACAGCGTCGGCTGCTCGGCCGCGCCCGGAGGGTTGAACAGGGGCAGCGGGTTGGCAAAGCGCGCGCCGGCCCCCGTCGCTACCTGCGCCATGACTTCGTTGAGCTGGGCGGTGAGCTGATCGGCGCCCGCGATCGTGGAGCCGAACGGGTTGTAGAGACCCAGCACGATCAGCTGGGCCTGCGGTGCGGCCCCGCGCAGCTGGGCGAGGATCGCGCCGAGGTTGCCGGCGATGTGAGCGAACAACGCGGGCGCGTGAGCGGCGATGCACGCCGGTTCCAGGTTGCAGGTCGTCTTGATCACACCGAGCGCATCGTTGGCGCCGATGTCGAGCGTGATCAGGTTGACGCTGCCGTGATGAGCACCCAAGTAGGCGAGCGCGTCGGACAGCTGCGAGGAACCTGGGCCACCGCTGTAGGGGTGATGCAGGGCGAAGGCGAGCTGGTACTGGCAGGGCCCGTTGATGAAGGAGTCGGTGGTCTCACCGGGACAGCCGTCGTTGACGACCTGTAGAGCAGGCTTGACCGCCTTCAGGACAAAGCCGAGGTCATCGACATAGCCGGTGTGGTACGCGGCGGGATCCTCGTTGGGGAACAGGCTGTTGAACTTGGCCTGCGAGTAGCCGAAGGCGAGCGAGTCGCCGAGTGCCAGATAGCTGGGCGGTGAGCCGGCGGCATTGGCCAGCGGCGCCAAGCCCAACGCGAGCACCAGCACGAGCGCCGCGCAGCACGTCATGAGACCGGCGCGAGAACGAGTCCGAAATTCCATCTTGCCTCCCAAGAGCACGTGATTTGCCAGGGGAGCCAAAGCCGGCGAAGTCCACCTGGCTGACGAGTTCCAAATTAGTTCTATTGGAACTCTTTGTCAAACACGAACTTGCTGCCTGAAGGGTGAGCGACGGGATTCGAACCCGCGACCGCCGAGACCACAACCCGGAGCTCTACCAACTGAGCTACGCCCACCAAGCGAGAGTTCGGAGTCTAGCTTCTGAGCATCCAGACCCGCGTGCCTGTGCCCTGCGAGGCCCAGCTGTCGATCGCGCGCAGGGTCTGTGCCGCGTCGTGCTCCCCCAGCGGCGTCGGCGCACCAGCCTCGCGGGGATCGCCGCAGAGGACGAGCAGGCCCGCGCGCAGCAGCGACCCCACGGCCAGCTCGGCCAGCGCGAGACTTTCGCTCGGGGCACGCCCCGGGTGACGGCTGTCGGCCAGCTCCCACGCTTGCCGCAGCGGCGCGGGCTCGGCGCCGAGCGCTGAGAGCAGATCCAGACCGAGCGAGTCGCCCAGCAGCTGGATGTTCCCCATCGAGGAGGTCCCGAGGCTCGGGTCGGTCGCGGAGCTGCCCGGGTCGGGCCCGGCGGCACGCGCCGTCGCGTCGGCCTCACGAGCGTCGGTCAGCAGACGCTCGGTCACGTCCTGGCCCTGGCGCTGGGCGTTGCGCCACCCACGACCCATCGAGAGCTGCGCGACGGGCAGCGCGGGACCCTCAAGCACGGTGAGCCGGGCCTGGTGGGGACTCCACTTGCGCTCCCCCAGCTCAACCCACTGCTCGCGCGCCCAGGGCGCGACGACCGTGGCGCGCACCTGCTCCTCGGTCAAGTTGAAGCGACACAGGTTGTGCGGAAACTGGCGTAGCTCGACGTGGAACATGCGCTCGATCTTAGGGCCAGAGCTGCTCACGCAGCCAGGCGCCGTCGCGCAGGTGGTAGCGCAGCCGGGTGTGACGTCGCTCGCGGTCTGCCTGCCAGAACTCGACCTCCTCGGGAACGAGCCCGTAGAGGGTCCACTCCGCGGACACCAGGCCCGGGTCCGACCCCAGCTCGCGGGCGGCGCGCGCCACGGCATCCTCCAGCTCGCCTGGATCGTCGAGGACTTCGCTCTGGGTGCCCGCCAGAGCCTCGGCGCGCGCCGCGGGGGAGCGCGCCAGGAAGTCCGCACCGCTGCGCTGCGGCCCCGCGGGGAGCACCCGGCCACGCACACGTACCTGCCGGCCCTGCTCGCGCCAGTAGAAGCTCAGGGCCGCCCACGAGCTTTGCCCCAGCTCGCGTCCCTTGCGACTCAGGCTGCTGGTGGCGAACTCCCAGCGGCCGTCGCCGAGACCCTTCAGGATCAGCACCCGCGAGTTGGGCCTGCCCTGCTCGTCGACGGTCGCGAGCGTCATGGCGTGGGGCTCACACACGCCGGCCTCGATCGCCGCGAGCAGCCACTCAAGAAACAAATCGGCGGGATGTGCGGGAGCGCCGGCGACGGCGAATTCGGGCAGTTGGCCCTCAAATACCTTGAGTGATCGCAGTCGCGCCCGGAGATCCTCGGATGCCGTGTCCTCGCTCACGAAGTCGAGCTTGCCAGATCCCGAGAGTGAGGCATACAGTGCCGATGAGCCCGGCATCCCCAGAGCGGCAGCCGGTACGTCGGTTCTCGCACGGCGGGAACAGGAAGGAACCCGGTCCGGTGATACCAAACGTCAAGGCCACGATCGTGCTGGCAGACCACGTGCAGGGCGCCGAGGGCAAGCTCAACCTCATCGGGGGAGGACTCAGGTGGCTGGGGCCACAGCCGGCGACCTTCGGCATCGGCATGGTGCTGGAGTTCCCCTGGGAGGCCGTGGGCGAGGACCACATGGTGAAGCTCGACCTGATCGACGGCGACGGGATACCGGTCGAGCTGCCCCAGGGCGACGGCATGGTGGGCCCCTTCGGCTTCGAGGCCACGCTCCCGGTGGCCGCACCCCCGGGCAGCCGCCGCGGGATACCGGTTAACGTGTGCATCGCGATCAGCATGGTGCAGATGCAGCTCCCACCCGACGGGCGCTTCGAGTTCCGGATGGAGATCGACGGAGAAGCCCACGAAGACTGGCGCATCGGGTTCAACACGCGACCCGCACAGTCCGAGGAGGAGTAGCGCTCTACCCCGGCGTCCGGCGCTGTCCCGAGTGCTGGGCGAGCCAGGCGAGCACGTCCGCGGCGTTGCGCTGCGGAGGGAACACGGGGTAGAACACCTTCGCGATCGTGCCTCGATCCGCGATCAGGGTGAGGCGCTTGTAGAGCCGCATGCCGGCCACCTCGAAGGTCGGCAGTGAGAGCGCCTGCGCCAGCACCAGCCCCGGGTCGCTGAGCAGCGGATACGGAATGTGCTCGCGCCGCGCGAACTCCAGCTGGTCCTCGGCCGACTGGGCGCTGACGCCGAGGATCCCCGCGCCGTGACGAGCCAGCTCCGCGGCGTGGTCGCGAAAAGCACAGCTCTGGGGCGTGCACCCGCGGGCGCCCGGTATCGCGTCCCAGCCGTCGGGCAACGGCTCACCTGGGCGGCCGGTGCGCGGGTAGACGTAAACCACCAGCAACCCCTCCCCCACGCCCGCCAGGCCGATATCCCCACCGAGCGTCGAGGGCAACCTGACGTCCGGCAGCGCACGGCCCGGCAGATGGTCGCCGGCGCCATCATCGAGCGGCACGGGCAGGTCCGGGGGCAGAACGTGAGGGTCGTGCATCAGGCGATCATCGCAGCGGCACTACAGGCCGGCCCTCCGCATTCTGAAGCGCTGGAGCCATGGTCAGTCGATGGATCCGGGTGGTGCGATCCAGATGCTTTCGATTCCGAGCGCGCGACAGAGTGGATCGAAGTGATGGTCGTAGTGCAGTACCCCGGCGCCGCGCCCGGCCGCCGCGGCCCCGATGAGGTAGTCGGCAGCGGGGATGCGTCGCTCACCGCGCAGCTCTCGTGAGGCGCCGATGGCTGCGGCGCCGGCGCTGCGCGTGACGGGGGCGGCCGGTAGGGCCATGAGGGTTTGATCGAGGTTGGTAAACCTCGACTCGTCACGGGCGCTCGCGAGTAGCTCCAGGGCTACCACGGGGCACACTGCGAATAAATCCGCTTCTGCGGTGGCAATCCAGCGGGGAAGCACCGCTGGGTCTCGCTGACGGTTCCAGGCAGAGGTGTCGAATACGAGCAGGCCGCCGGAACCGTAGGGCTCAGCGAGAGGCATGAAGCTGCTCTGAGACGGCGAAGTCGTAGCCGTCATCCTCTCCCGCCGCGATTCGCAGCAGGTGTGCTTGAGCGTCGCGTCTGTCCGCGCGCTCCGCGCGAATTGCCTCGGCACCACGCACGGCCAGATCCCGTACGGCGCGGGACCGCGGCTCCGTGCCGCCGAACTCCTCGACCGCAGCAGCAAGCTCCGCGTCGAGCGTGACCTGAATACGGGTAGTGGTCATACCTCGAGTGTACCAAGTGACTGGTACACCGGCGATCGTCAGTGCCGAGCGCAACAGCCGCTTCGCCTTTCGGGACATGCCTGCTGTCTACAGCTCTGCTCCTCAGGGCATCACCGATCCACTCAAGTATCTCGCTGGCGAAAATCCAACAGTTGATACTCTCCCGCAAGACCGTCCATAAGATCGCCCGGGGGTGCGCAATGGGGCCATCAAGCCGTGAAGTTCTCCGTCATCGTCGGTTTGCTGCCGTAGCTTTGTTCGTGATGTTCGGCGCGCTTGCATGGCTAGCGGTCGGTTCAGTCACCCAGGCGCCCGCATACACGGTAGGGCCTCCCTCCCCCGCCCTGGTGTGCTCCAGTGCCAGCCAGGCTAATCTCGGCGTGCTGGAAAACAGGCTCAGCCCGTCAGACGGAGCGACTGTGCAGGCTGGCACCCCCATCACCTTCTCGGGGAACTCTGGGTCACCGCTCACGATTGAGGTTGCGTCTTCGCGTGCCCTGCTGGCGACGATCCCCGATATCGACAGCGGTCTCGCGAGCGCCCTACCCGAACCGTATTCAGTCGGACCGCCCCTGATCAACGCCTACACCTTTACCTCTGCCAAAGCGACGGCAACCCCAGGAACCATCTACTGGGACGCATCCTTCTCAACCGCGTCCATCACGGCATGCCAAGGTCTGCCGGCTTCGACTGAAATAACCACCGTGCGCGCCCTGACGGTGCTCCCGCTGCCAGCGCCAATCGCGGCGCCTGCGCCTCCCGCTACACCTTCCCCCGCACGCCTCAGCCTCAGCGCGCCAAGCGCGTTCCATCTTGCGCATCCAACCATCGAGTACAGGATCAGCTGCACAGCGAGCTGCACGGGCGACACCTACTACCACGCCGTGATAGTGCGGCGCCACGGCAAGCCCGTTCGTGTTTCCAAACTCGACCTGAGCCCGAAGCCGATATCGATCAAACCGGCCGCAGGCGGCAGTGAGCAGATCCACTACACGTACAGCGGCAGCGCACTGCGGAGGCTCAAGAGCCTCATTCACAACAGGGACATCGTGGAGGTCCAAATCAGCGCCAAGGTCACTGACGCAGCCGGCAACGTCGCCCAAGCGCAACGCACCGCTCGACTCTGAGACCCACAGGCCCAGGCGATCGTCCGTTTTAGACGCGGCGGGATCAACGCGCAGGACGCGCGTGCTGCCGTCAGCGGAGCGAGTACGACGGCGAGGTCATCCTTGATGGTTCTGTCGATCGCCCAGTCGATGCCCGGAGCATCAACATCGATGAAGGCAACGCGTGCGGGATAGGGAGCGGCCGTCAATCGCAAAGCGATCTCGCATGCCAATTCGGCTTCATAGAGCGAAATAAGTCCCGGCCCGAGACGTCGCCCGAGCACGATGCTGATCTCAGATCCCGACGGTCTACTTGTGCCCTGTACGTCGCGCGGTGCCGCTGCTACCCGATCCGCCCTTCTTCTCTAGATTGAAGATCGTCTTGGGCAGCTTGGGCACCGAACCAGGCGCAGGCGCATTGCCAGGCTTGGCTGGGGATGACGGAGAGCTGAGTGGGCGGTCTGCCATGTCTATGAGGCTAGCGCAGCCGCAACGGCAAGACCAGTGGTCTCCAGAACGAGCGCGGAGAGGGCCAGGCCCAACAGCAACATCAACCGCCTGACCACCTTCGTATTTGCCTCTCGCTGCTCCTCAAATGCGTCAGCAAGAGCAAGATCGACCATCGGCTGCTCAAGTATCCCCTGATCCCAGAGCGCGCGATACGTGGCCGGCGCATTGACGCTGAAGGCGAGGTCGTAGGGCTGGAGCAGTAGCACGACGAAGACCAGCAGCCCCCCTGCGCCGACCAGTCCGCCAACCGCGGCAAGCACCTCCGCGCCGCCTTTGGGATGACCGGCATGAAAGACGGCTTTGGCTAGTAGGGACGCGATCACGGCACCGGCGGCAAGTAGGGCCGATCCACGGGTTCGCACATCGGAGACCTGGCGCTCTTGCTCGGAGAGAGCATCCGCACCAAGTTGATATATGCGCTCCTCGAAGCTCGCCATGGCGAGGACAGGTTCCCCTCTACATCGGATGCCTTCATGCGTCTGATGTGCAGGCGGAGATCGCGCCGATCAGCAGTCCGACTGCTGCCGGCTCGTGGCAGCGATCTGCGTCCTCTCGCCGTTTGGGCTGCACCCATAAACCCCTGAATCGCGCCGGCCGGTCGCCCTTTCGGCACGGTAGCTCTTCATTCGCTGGCCTTTTAGATGCCCCCGGCAGGATTCGAACCTGCGACCCTCGGATTAGAAGGCGAGGTAAAGGGGGGTCGCTCAGTCTAGAACCCCAGCGTTTGCGGGCTCTGAGGGCCGCTCAGTTCCTGCCGTTACCGCCTGGTCTGGTCCCCACTCTGGTGCCTCCTCGTCGAGTACCTGGTACCCGCCTTCTAGCCGCCCTTGTACGTAGCATTCGAAAGGTGGTCATCTCAATCGCCACACTCGTTGCTGCGATCGTGTCAGCTGGGACGTCTGCATGGCTCGTGGCTTCGAAAGTCCGAGACTCGCGGCCGAAGCTGATGGTCATTGCGCAGCGCTCATTGGACCCGTGGGGTCAGTGCGAGGGTCTACACGTCACCGTGGGAAACCTCGGCCAGCGTGCGGTCTTCCTCGACTCGATCCAGTTACGAATCGACGCTGAGCGAGAGTACTTGGAGCCACGATCCTTTCCTTGGCCGCACGACCAGCTCCCCTTGCAGCTCTCCCCTGGCCAATCCGCCACCTACTGGTGCGACGACCGTTCGCTTACACCATGCGTGCCAGGCCACGCCTACATCGTGATCGCGACAACGCAGGTAGGCGACGAGTTCGAGGCGGAACCGCTCATCGTATTGCCCACGCCACACGCGGCAAGCTCTCCAGACGGGGCGTACATGCGTGAGACGCTACTCGCCGCCAGCGAGTTCGCAGAGGAGTCGCGTCAATAGCCCGGCGACCAGCCTTCCACGCCAAGACCCGAGCGACCGAGCCGCTCCAACTCCTCCGGCGTGGTCTCCTCCTGCCCACCTCGAAGACGTGCGTCTCTCTGAACGTCGAGGGCTCTTACAAACACAGGCGCCCGCGATATCGGTTCCTCTGAAGGGTTCTCGTCATTTGCCATAGCTTGCCTCTCTGTTGGCTTGGTCACCACCAGTCATAGAGATCTCACCAGGCGTTGCGGATGACTCCTGTGCCACGAGTCGGGACAACGCCTCGGCATCGTTCGCCTTAGGAACGTGGTGGACGTAAATCATCGTCGTGGAGATGTTGGCGTGACCCATGTAGCCCTGGACCTTCGTTAGCTCCCAGACCTTGACTGCGAGCGTGCCGAAGGTGTGGCGCAGGTCATGGAAGACCATCGGCTTGTCGCCTTCGCGCTTGTGGCCGAGCCCTGCTCTCTTGAGGGCCGAGTAGAAGCGCTGGCGCAGATCGCCATCGTCTATGAAGCCGCCGAGGTCGTGGCAGAAGACGAGATCGTCGGGCGCGGTGAATCGCTCACGTCTACTCAGGGCATCGAGGGCTACGGCCGCCTGGTCGATCACAGGAACCGATCGGACCTTGCCGGACTTGGGCTCGTGCTCTTTGCCGTGGGTGTAGTTGCGCCTGACGTGAATCGAGCGCCCTGTAAAGTCCAGATCCCGCCAGCGCAGCGCACGAAGCTCCCCCATGCGCAGGCCGGTAAAGGCCGCCACCACGAACACGGTCGCATCCTGCTTGTCGTCTGCCACACGGGCAACGGCCTGAACCTCCTCTGGCGTGAGCACCGAGAAGTCACCCGAGCGTCGGACGGTGACGCGCTCCACGTCTTCGGCGGGATTTGTCGTTGTCCAACCCTTCCGCTTTGCTCGCTTCAGGGTGCCGTACAGGATGACCATGATTTTCTGGACCGATCGGGGGCTGAGATCCGTGGCGAGTAGCTTCTCCCGCAGGTCTTCAATCTGACCTGTGGTGATCGTTGCCACTGGGGTGTCTGCGCCGATGTGCGGGACGAGGTGGCCATCGATCGTTCCCTTGTAGCCCCTGACTGTCGTCGTGCCCCGGCGTCGGTCGTGCTCGATATAGCGCAGATACTCATCACAGGAGGGTTGAAAGGTGTGCTGGCGACCACGGATCGGGTCGTCGCTCACACCTCGCCTGGCGTCGGTCAGGATGGCGTCCAGCACGGCCTCGGCCATCTTCCGGGTCAGGTAGCCCTCTTGTGGCCGGCCTCCGTTCGCTGCGACTGGTCCCAGGAGCTTCTTGCGCTGGCGGAGGTGTCCGGGCTTGGCGGGATCAGGCTCCCTCCACTTGGCGTACCAAACCATCCCACACTGGCGCTGGCGCTGATAGACCGACCCTGAAACCCTTGGTAGAGCCTGCATATTCGAGTCCTTTCGATTGTTGGGCGGCGATATTAGGACGATTTGCTGGTCCGTCCCGAACCCACCGCCAGCCCGCACCACGCCTGATGATCGGGGCGTGGACACGGGCCAGCGGGGACCAAATGCCCCACCCAGCGCCGGGCCGCGAAGGTAGACGGCCGTCGCCAAGGTGGGGGTCCTGCGCCCGGGACTGGAAGCCCGGACTTTTGCCTACCTCGATCAGTCGTCGAGGCGGACAAGCTCAACCCGACCGATGGCGGAGCGCTCTCACGACGACGCCATCGATCGGGGGCTGTCGACGGCCATGGATACGCTCAAGCGAACCGCCGACAAGATTTGAAGTTGTCTAGCCCATCGCGTCTAGCTCTTCCTCGGCCTGCTGCTGAGCCGCCTTCGCCCGATCCCTGACATCCGCTGACACAGGCGCAGTAGAGGCCTTCATCTGCTCGGTCAGGTGGCGCACGACCGGCACCACAGGCTGTGCCAGCGCCTCGGCCTTGCTCTGCTGTGTCAGCCCCGCCTCGACCTCGCCCTCGGTCAGCTCCGCTGGTGGTCGAGCCTGCTCCTGATGGAGAGCCATCTCCCCCGCCGTGCTGTGCGGTCGCTCGGCCTCTTTGTGCACCTTGCCGGGACGAGCTGGCAGTTCCCCGCTCTGGTTCTGGGCGAAGAAGCTGCTCGGCTCTGGCAGTGGGAACTCGGGGAACGGCTCCAGGACGTGATTCCCCTTCGCGGCCTTGGCAATGGGCAACCACGCTTTTCGTGCCTCCTGCCACGTGGCATGTGCGCTCAGGTAGGCATCTCGCATCCCCTCGATCGTCTCCTGTGCGGCTGCGCTGAATACCGCCGCGTCCCGTTCAAACAGGTCGAGGTGCTCGTTAATGAAGTCAAACAGCGCTCGGTCACTTGCGCCGATCGTTGCCCAGGCGTGCTCCGCGTCCGCTGCTGCCTGGCGGGCATCACGAGCTGCCAATACGACGATCCCCTCAGCCTCGGCCGCATCGGCCAGCGCCTGGGTACGTGCCTTGCCCGAGTCCGACTTTGCCGCTGCTACTCGTGCGGACTCCGCTTGTGCTTCAGCCATTCGCGCCTTGTGCTCTGCGTTCACCTTGAGATCCTGCGCTTCGCTGTAAGTGCGCCCAGAATTCACACGATCCTGTTCGAGTCTCGCCCGACGAGAACGGAGCCCGTCATCCAGTGAGGTGTCGTCTGACACAGTGGTTTCACTCGGAACTGCTCTCAGCTTCGATGTCATCGGATCAACCTTCCTCTAGAGCACGATCGACATTGGCTTTGTTCGACCTCATCTCTGCTGCGATTTCCTCGGCGCTCATCTGCCGCAGATCGTCGGCAGTCAGGCGCCCGGGCTCGGCGTCCGCCTGGGCTTGCGCGTAGCCCGCCCGGAAGGCATCGATTGTGCTGTCGTAAGGGTCCGTTGCGTCGTACTCGGCTTCATTCGGCATGGCTGCTCCTTTGTGTGGTTTGACTTGGGTTCACACGCCGCCAGAGCGGCAAGCCCATCTGTTCGATCAGCAAGAGTTCGACCAGCTCCCGACTGGCGTCACGGAGCGTCATTACCTCGCCCGTGACACGGTTCCGAATCGTCACCAGCGGCTTCATCGCGCCCGCCCTCCTGTGATCGACTCGCGGACAGCACAGGGGTCGGTGTGGTCCCTGCCTTGGTGCCCGCGCGTGATTTCGCCCGTACTACCGGGCTCTGGCGACGCATCAAGCATTCGTCCCGACCTCCTGGTCACGCTCAAACTGCTCGATCGCGGCTAGGCGGTAGCGGCAATAGCGACCGATGCGAACACACGGGATCGAGCCAGCCCTTGTGAGGCTGTAGACCTGCTTTGAGCGCACCTGCCACCGCCGAGCGAGTTCGTCGGCCGTAAGCAGGCGATCGTCCCGTTCCCTGGCGGCGTTTGGAGCGGCCTCAGGCGATTGCGAGCAGTTGGCGCGGGGATTCATGCCGCTCGCCTCCCTGAGAGCATCAGGACCGCGTCCTCGCGTACGTGCGCGGGCAACGTAGCCGGTTCTCGCTGATCCCCGTTTTGGGACGTGCCTGGCCACTGAGGCGCCACTGAGGACAAGTGAAATTGTTGTCCCCACTGTCCCTACTATCCCCACTGCCAATTAGAGGAAGCAACGAGAAGCGTGGGCCACTGAGGACAGTGGGGATAGTGAGGACGCTCATTTGACTAGTCCTCACTGATGTCCTCACTGGATGAGGGCCACCGCCACTGAACCGTCGATGGGAACGACTGTGTGCGGCGATCTTCGATCCTGAGTCCCTGCTTTGCTCGCTTTACGGTACGGGTCTCGATGCCGTCGTCTTCGCACGCTTCGAAGATCGGCTTTGATGGATGCCACCGACTGTCGCGCGGGAGCAGAGCTGCGATCGTCGCCCGAGCGTTGCCCACTTGCGTATTGGCTTTTGGCGGGGCAGCCGTGGCTACGATCAGATCCTCGACCGACACCTCAGACGGACCAAACCTGCACGCACGCGGGACGTTAAAGTCATTACCGCTCACCTCGAACTCGTGCGACTCGATGGCGAACTCAAGGGGCATCGGCTGCTTGGACAGATTGCCCTTACCTCTAACCAGGACCCGCTTGTCGGAATAATCCGGGTGCTGTGCTAGAAGCAGACTCGACCGTGATACTGCGTTGAAAGCAGAGGACCCAGCCACGAGCTGTCGAAAGGAGTTACCCCGCTTGTTCGGGTGAAGCGACCCGACCACCGCAATGTCAAATGTGCGGGCGAGGGATCGTGCAGGCTGGAGTGCATCACGGACGTGCTTCGCTCGCCAGTCGTCGGTTCCAGCCCCGATGTTGTCAATCAGCGCATCCAGGTAGAGAAAGCCTAGGTCGTATTTCTCGATCGCTTCCCCGAGGTCCTTACGGAACTCCGTCAACGACACGTACCCACCGTCGGGTCGCTCCACCTGCCGGACGCGCTTGAGGTTCGCCCCAGCGGCATACAGGCGCGGCACCCAAACGTCCGTGAAGCTGTCCTCGTCACCCAGAATCCCGACCGAGATGGGCTTACCCTTCAGATCACCCGGTAGCTGACCTCGAGTCAGGCGAGCGATGATCCACGCTGCCTGTGTCCCCTTTCCGACACCCTCGTCACCAAGGATCAGGTTCAAGTACCCGATGACAATCCGATGACGCCATGCCCACCGTGGCGGCCTCGACTTCGAGAGGTCCGCTCTCCGCGCGACGAGCCGACTCATGCTCGCCCCCGTGGTTGTGCTTGCCGGCCTCGCGCCGGTTCGGCTAAATCTGAGTCGCTGTCGGGTGAACCGCGACTGCCGCGACTGCTCGACGAACCCCGACGCTCACGTGGCCGAGCTACCCTCACCGTCGGCATTATGAGCAGACTCAGGCTAGACGGACCTACACGAGCCACACGCCCCGACCACACCCTCCAAACGAACGAAAGTGGCACGGCCTCGTCCTCAAAGACTAACGGTGGACACTCGGGATCTTGCTTAGCCCAATATGCCTGGTACCCAGCCTCGATCAAAGCCTCCTCACGATCTGTCATCGCTTCACCTTGCGCTTCTTGCTCGGCCAGATGTCCTCAACCTCTAGATCAAGCGCGTGCGCAAGCGCCCGCTTCGAGACAGTAAGGGGATTACTCCGCCCACTCTCGATATGCGAGATTCCAACTTGTGTCATCCCCGACAGTTCCGCGAGCGCAGTCTGACTCAGGCCACGCTCAAGTCGTAATGCGGCTAGAGCGTGCCTAGGTCGTCCCTGGGGCGTCTCTCCTAAAACCATATAAATCACTATATCACACGACTAATGTGAATCCGTTTGAGTGAAAACAGATAAAGGTGACTCATACTCGCGTGTACGCGCGCACGTTCCTATATAAGGAGACCGCCGAGAACGATGTTGTGGAAGATGTCGCCCTCGTTGCATTTTGGCTACTACGAGGGTCTGGCGCCTCGACGAAATGGGACGCCCTGCGGCTCTGACCATCCAGCCCTGCTGGATCGCCTCTGCCATGCCCGCGGCGAAAGTCAGGGGACGTCCAGGATCGTCCAGGGACCACTCAAGGTTCGCAGACAGTTGTCCGATAGCGGAGGGCATGACCAATTACGCTCGCCATCTTCTAATCGCCGGTCTCGTGATCCCTAGTGTGTCCATTACGGCCTGCGGGAGCACCACCAATTCAACAACCACGATCATTGCGGCCCCAGGTCTCATCAACCCGAAGCCTCGACCTAATGATGCCTCCGCCAAGATCCAGGCCAGAACGGGCCAGACCGCAGCCGAGACCTACTCGACTTATAACAACGCCAGCTACACCGGCATGACCACGGAGAAGCTCCAAGAAACGGAGCCGACCCTAAAGGCTGACACCACCGCGACCTTCACGATCGTCGGCACCCCGACTGCCACGGGCTACGAAGTCCAGTCCGTCTCGAAAGGCACAGGAGACGTCTTCACGATCAAGAACACAGAAGGCACGATCACTCGAACCTGCGTCGCCAAGAGCCCCGCATACATTCGTGGCTGCCCCGAAGGCCACTGGTGATCACCGCTCATCCCTCGATCAGGCCGAGTCTCGCCAGGTAACGCACGCTCGGCTTGGCCCACGCTTCGTCATCGCCCCCCGTGCGGATCACCCTGGCGCGCTTCAGTCGGTACACGGCCGCGCGGACCAGCTCGGGCTCGGCGTCGGGGGTCAGCGCCTCCTGCAATTCGGCGACAGTCCAGCGCGGCTGATGGTCGCTGGCGGTCATTTCGACCAGCACGCACACCTGCGCCTCATCGAGCGTCATATACACACCATCCCGAGCTCGTCCAGATGCCGAGTGCTAGGCGAGGCCCACACGTCCTCGCCCGACGTTCGCACGACGCCTCCCTTTCGTAGCCGCTCGATCGCGTTGTTGAGCGCCTCAGATGGCACGTCGTAGACCTCAACTGCCAGTTCCGCGCGAGACCACTTCCTAACGTGGTCAGTCCTCAGCACCTCAAGGACGACGCTCCGCTGGATGATCTCCAGGTTGAAAGCCCACGAGGGCGTTTGCGCTGAGGCTTCATCACCTGCTGAGTCTCTCCCCTTCTCGTCGGCGCTCATGCGCGCGGCACCATGCGACGTCCGGACCTCCAGTGGTCGTCTATGTCTGCCACCGCGTCGTCGGGCTCGACCCACTCGTGCAGGCAGTGCGTGGCTCTAGCGAGCTTCTCAGCAGCCCACTCCAGGCGTCCCTTCATCCCGAACCACGCTTCGGAGTCCGTCTTATCGCCAGCGCCCAGTAGGTCGGCTGCTTCGAGCAGCGCCTCGCGCAGTCCCTGACGGAGTTCATCAATCCGCCCTCCTGCGATGGTGCGTGCTTCGCGCCACCTCCTGTGCTGTGGTGCCTCGGGCAACTCAGCCAGCAACGAGCGGGCGGCGTCCAGGCGCTCACAGCCCTCATCAGTCAACCGCCATCGTTGTGTGCTGTGGCGATTGTTGCGCTCCAACATGCCAGCAGACTCCAGCGCCTCGGCGTGCGGTCGCAAGCGGCGCGTAGACCACACGCCCTTGGCGAACCCCAAGTGTTCAACGAGACTGCTCCAAGAGACATCCGGCCTGCGTCCGGGGTCATGCCTCACGGCACGCTCAACCGCGGCGAGGATCATCT
This sequence comes from uncultured Solirubrobacterales bacterium, assembly GCA_963813115.1. Lineage (GTDB taxonomy): Bacteria > Actinomycetota > Thermoleophilia > Solirubrobacterales > Solirubrobacteraceae > Palsa-744. The sequence goes on along the minus strand of CAWEXS010000001.1, from coordinate 352,910 downwards.
CATCAGACGGAGGATGAAAGGGCCTTCGCTTCTTCGCTAGCTCGGATCGGTCGTCGTAGTCGCGGGTACCATCGGTATGGGGCATGGGGAGTTGTCGCTCCTTGTGTCCTTGGTCCCGGGGCGGTCGATAGCCGTCGCCGGGACCAAATTGGTCGGCTAACCCCTGCCAGCGTCCCAAATATCCGAATCCAATCCTCGGCCGACCTGTAATTCTGGTCCCCGCCTGGTACCCGGACTGGTGCCTGGTACCCGCAGATCCCTCAAAAAAGTCCTGATTACCAGGCGATTTGTAGTACCCCCGGCAGGATTCGAACCTGCGACCCTCGGATTAGAAGTCCGATGCTCTATCCAGCTGAGCTACGGGGGCTAGTCTCTGTGGCGCCTCAACGCAAGCATGACCGTACAAGCTGCCCGGCGAGCGCATGATGACGTGCGTCGCAAATGCTCGCCCGAAACCGTTAGACGCATTCATTTCCGACTCGGAGCCTGACTGGTGGGGCCAAATCCGGCAATCTGGAAGACTCTTAAGCAATCTTGATCGGAACTCTGTAAAAGTAGCGCCTATGAGCACAGCCGGGGATACCGAGAAGGACCTCACGCGCAAGGGTCGCCGTGAGGAAGCTCGCGCTCAGCGCAAAGCGATGGAGCAGGCCGAGTCTTCGCGCGCGGCGCGGCGTCGACGCCTGACGCAGCTGGGCGGCCTGATCGGCGTAGTCGTCGTGATCATCGTCGTGATCATCGCCGCGACCGGCGGGGGCACCAAGAAGACTCCGCCCAAAGGCCATGCGGCCACCCAGCAGGCGAGCGCCGTGAGCACCCTGCTGAAGGGGATCCCGCAGAACGGGCCCACCCTCGGCAGCCCCAAAGCGCCGGTCACCTTGCAGTACTTCGGAGACCTTCAGTGCCCGATCTGCCAGCAGTTCACGCTGGGGGCGCTGCCCACGGTGATCCAGAAGTACGTCCGCAACGGCAAGCTCAAGATCGAATACCGCTCGCTGGAGACGGCGACGAGGGAACCGTCGGTGTTCACCGACCAGCAGATCGCCGCGCTGGCCGCGGGCAAGCAGAACCACATGTGGGACTTCGTGGAGATCTTCTACCGCGAGCAGGGCCAGGAGGACTCGGGCTACGTGACCGAAAACTACCTCCAGGGGCTCGCCAAGCAGATCACCGGCCTGGACCTCGCCAAGTGGACCTCCGATCGCACCGCCTCGGCGCTCGCGGCCCAGGTCACGAGTGACGAGCAGGCCGCCACCCAGGCCGGCTTCACGGGCACCCCCTCGTTCCTGCTGGGCAAGAGCGGGGACACTCTGAGTCCCTTCACCGTCACAACGTTGACCGACGCCGGGCCGTTCGAAACGGCGATCAACAAGCTGCTCGCCTGATACGGGGCAAGCCATGAGTAGACGTCAGCCTCCACCCGATCGAGCCGAAAGCACAAACGGGGGGCGCGGGCGGCGATGAGTTCGCGGACCCTCAGGCTGACGATGCTCGTGCTCTCGGTGATCGGGCTGGGCGTGGCGAGCTACCTGACCTACGTGCACTACTCGGGCGGCCCCATTCTGTGCCTGAAGGGCGGCGGCTGTGAGACGGTGCAGCACTCGGCCTACTCCAAACTCGTGGGGATACCGGTCGCCCTGATCGGCCTGCTTGGCTACATCGGCATCCTGGCGACCCTGCTGGCCCCGGACAGCGAGACGAGCCGTCTGGCCTCGGTCACCTTCATCCTGGGGGGCTTCGGCTTCTCGATGTACCTCACCGGCCGCGAGCTGTTCTCGATCCACGCGATCTGCCCGTGGTGCGTGAGCAGCGCCACGATCATGAGCCTGCTTGCGATTCTCTCCGTCTGGCGATTTCTGAAGGGCGACGAAACCGCTAAGCCGCACGGCACCTACACGGCGGCTACGGGACCCGAGTCTGCCGGTGCGCTCGGCGCCCCGGGCGCCTGACACCCACGAGCATCGCCCCCGGGTCGCGCGCCGGGCGGTAGGGTCGCCTCGATCATGCAAGCCCAGCCCACCGATGTCGAGCGTTACAAGCGCGACAGCGCCGTAGCCGCGGCCGCCCTGGTGCAGGAGGGCGCGCGCGTCGGTTTGGGGACCGGCTCGACCGTGGCTCACCTCCTGCCCGCACTCGCCGCGCGCGGACTGAGCGGCCTACGCTGCGTCGCCACCTCGCCCGCCACCGAGCAGGCTGCCCGGGCGCTGGGCCTGGCGGTAGCCGATCTCGACGACTTCGACGAGCTGGACATCGCGATCGATGGGGCCGACCAGATCGACCCCGCGGGCTGGCTCATCAAGGGCGGCGGAGCGGCGCACACACGCGAGAAGATCGTGGCCCGTGCCGCGCGCCGCTTCGTGGTGATCGCATCCGCCGAGAAGGCCGTGCCCGCCCTGAGCGCACCGGTGCCGGTCGAGATCCTGCGCTTCGGCGCTCGCGGCACCCTGCTCGCGCTCGCGCCGACCGAGCTGCGCGACGTCCCGCTGAGCCCCGACGGCAATCTGATCGCCGACTACCTGGGAGCGATCGGGGATCCCGCCGACCTCTGCCGACGACTGTCGCACACCCCCGGCGTGGTCGAGCACGGCCTCTTCGAGCCGGAGCTTGTCAGCGACATCCTGATCGCGGGCGCTGACGGCGTGGAGCATCGGCTGGGCGGCAAGCCCACCGGCTGAGGCCGGCACTCGGCGGAAAACTACGCTCGGCGCGCCCGGCGGCTACCCGCAGGCGACCGACGCCTCACTTGGTGCGGCGCGCTCAGACCTCGGCGCCGTCGCGATGGCGCAGCTCCTCGGCATAGGACACCGCATGGCGCTCGAGCACCCCGTCTGGGGCAACGGTGTAGGCCCCCATGCGCATCAGCGGAGGCGAGTAGACATGCAGGGTCACCGCGGGATCGGCACCCGCGTGACGTACCCGGTGGATGTCGGCGGGCGAGAAGTGAAAGCTCTCCCCCGCCCCGAAGACGCGATTGCGCGAGCGGTGATCGATCGCGAGGCGCTCCTCGCGCACGCGGCCGCCGATGACCGCCACAGCCCCGGCGGAGATGTCGTGGTCGTGAAAGCCGGTGTCGTGATCCTCCATCCAGCAAATCAGCCAGGCGGTGACGTGCTCGTCGCTGAGCAGCTCCTCGTAGACCCGCTGGGTGACGTCGTGCTTCACCAGGTCGATCCACAGCTCCGGTCGGGACGCCAGCTCCTGCGCGAAGGCCTGAAGCTCGGGCCCGCCGAGGTCGCGTCCACGTGGGCGGGGCACGCTTGAGAGGCCCGGCCTCATGCGCCGATCACCGCCCGCGCCCGTGTCCGCGTGACATCCAGGGCGCGCGAGGCGCCCTCGGCGAGCCTGCCCCAGTCCAGCTCTGCCGAGACGGCGACGTCACGGGGCTCGACCACCGGGCGGTCTGAGCCGTAGAGCAGCTGCTCGGCGCGCACGACCTCCGCCAGTTGACGTGCCGCCAGTGGCCCATAGGAGGAGACGTCGTAGAAGGTCAGCGGATCATGCCCGGACCCGGGACCGCCACGGGCCAGCAGACGCTCGGCATGTAGTGGGGCCAGACCGGCGAGCATCGTGAAGATCACCCGCAAACGGGGATGCGCGCGTCGCCCGACGCTGACGAAGGCGAGCCACGCCGCGTGCATGTCGGCCACATAGCGGGTCAACGCTGCCCACCAGAGTGGATCGCCCAGCGACGCCTCGCCGACGCTCAGGCGCAACCCCGGCCCGGGATGCACCAGCAAGGGCGCCCCGCGGTGCTCCAGGCGTGCCAGCACGGGTCCCAGCCGGTTCAGACCGTCGAGGTCCGCGAGCGCTCCGGCGGGGAGCGAGATGCCGAGGCACCCGCGGTCGAGCACGGCCTCGACGTCGGCCGGGTCGACGCGATCGAGGGCAAGGCTACCCCACACTCCGAAGGGTTCACCGAGCGCAAGCGCGCCGTCGTGGTAGGCGTCGATCAGCTCAAGCGCCTGCGCGCGCGGCAGCGACTCGATGCCCAGCGGACTCGACAGGCAGATGAGCGCGCGATCCAGACCGTCGGCTTCCACGAGCGTGAGCCGCCGTGCGAGCGATTCGGCCTCAAGGTCGATCACGTAGGGACGCTCACCCGCGAGATAGAGCACCGTGAGACCCTGCTCGTGACGGATGAAGGGCAGTTCCTCCCGTTGCGCCAGGGCCCGCACCAGGGGCTCGGTCCAGATGTGCTGATGCACGTCGATCTTCATCGGCGCAACCGGGCTGTAGTGGTGGTGTGCGTAGCTTTGCGCATAAATGAAAGATTGTTGATCGACTTTATGCACAATAGCATGTCAACGCCACCGCCGGTGGTTGTCAGCAGCCGCTGAGTGGTTGTCAGCAGCCGTTGCTGCGTCTGCGCGTTCCCGTCGAGGCGGGCGCCTACAGAGGCGAACGACGCTACTTGGCCCAGTTTGCAGTTTTGGGTTGCAGCTTCTGCGCGACCGGGTGCGTTTCGGTGCGTCGCGGTGCGTCGCGATGGGGTCGCCGGCATCGACCCGAACTACTCCGAAAAGCCTGTGTTTGGCTCTGTAGAGCCAAACGGGGGACCGAGGAATCGAACCTCGAGCAAGGGTTTTGGAGACCCCTATGTTACCGTTACACCAGTCCCCCGAGGCTGGCAATTGTAGGGGTTCGCGGGCCGGTGCAGCCACTCCCGGGAGCCCATTCGCTTGCTATCCGGCCCCCGCGGGCCGGGCGTGGGGCACGCCCGGCCTTGAAGCGCACCACCCGGCGGCGAGCACAACCGCGCAGAAACGGCGCTCGGGCATCGCGTTGCAGGCTTCAGCGACCCGCGCATCGCCTCCGATGTTCCTCAGGCGCTAAAGCCGCGCGCCCGGTCTGCCGAAACTTATCTACGGACGAGCGCACGGTACTTTTGATGATCCATACACCTTCTCCCCGGATCCGGCCAGCCGGCCCCCGACGAGCGACCCCCCCGCTTCCCGGCGGTCGCGGCCCCGCCGTGGCATCGAAAGCGGCCTCGGACAGCGGCTTTGGGCTAATCGAGGTGCTGATCAGCAGCCTGCTGGTGGCGGTCATCGCGATCGGCACGTTCACGGGCTTTGACGTCACGAACCGGGTCACCGCCAACCAGCGGGCACGGGCGCAGGCCGACTCGATCGCCCAGCAGTGGGAGGAGCGGCTGCGCGGGGTCCAGACCTCCGACATCGCTGCCCTCCAGAAGTCGTTCTGCGTCAACGACCAGGGCGTCGAAGTTTATCCGAGCCTCCCCTGCCCGGGCTCCGTGGCGGGCTACACGGGCACCATCTTCGCGGTCACGACAACCGGCAAGTTCGTCTCCGACGCCTCCGGCGCCGGGAGCTGTAGCAAGGAATCGGGCAGCGCCGACTACATCCAGACCACGACCCAGGTCACCTGGCCCAGCATCGGCACCGGCAAGCCCGTCAGCGAGACCAGCGTGGTCACCCCGCCCGTCTCGGGACAGCTGCTGGTGCAGGACTACAACGGCCCCAACCCGATACCGGGTGTGAGCGTGACCGCGACCGGGCCCGAACCGGCCACGACCTCGAAGCTGCTGGCCACCGGACCGAACGGCTGTGCGCTGTTCACCACGCTTGAACCGGGCAAGTACGCGATCAGCGTCAACCAGCTGGGCTATGTCGAAAAGGACGGCAACCAGGCCTACTCCACCACGCGGAACCTGGTCGCGGGCTCATCCTCGAACGTCTCCCTCGCTTACGACCGCGCCGGGGACATCAAGACCACGTTCGTGAACGCGACCACCGGGGTGGCCGTGCCGGGCGAAACGTTCATGGCCAACAACCTGCTGATGACCCTCCCGCGCGGGTTCGGCAAGCCCAACACCGCCGCGCTTGAAGTCGCCTCCCCGCCCTCCTCGCTGTTCCCGTTCTACTACCAGGCCGAAACCCCCTCCTACACGCTGTACGCGGGTGGATGCGCGAGCAACGACCCCGCCAGCTGGGAAGTCCCGACTGCCGACAAGGCAGTGACGATGGACCCGGGCGGCCACGTGGGGCCGGTGAAGCTCGAAATGCCCCCCGTCGCGGCGCTCCTAACGACCAACGGTGTCACGAAGATCACCACCGGGATCGGCTACATCAACGAATTGGTCACCGGCCTTCCCGCGAAGGTCGTGACGCCCGTCGTCTCACCCCAGTCCGGACCGTACTGCGGCCCGCTCGCCAAGCGGAACATCGCGGCCACGGCCGCCGGCGCGCTGCCCTACAAGGCGTTGCCGTTCGGGCGCTATGAACTCTGTGTCTGGGCCAAGGTCCCGACCACGAGGAAGTACGTCCAGATCTTCGAAAACAAGACCAAGGCGGGCGTCAACCTGGGGACCATCAACTTCAACACCAGCCCGGGGACCTCGCCGGGGGAATGCCCGTGACCCTGTCCTCGCTCCCATCGACGCTGCTCCACGACGAGCGGGGCCTGACGCTCATCGAGATGCTGGTCGCCGTGGTATCGGGCGTGGTGGTGATGATGGCGCTGTTCGCCATCATGGACTTCTCGATCAACCAGTCGGGGCGGATAGCCGACAAGGTGGACGCCGATCAGCAGGGACGGATCGCGCTCGAAAAGATCGCCCTGGAGATGCATTCGAGCTGCATCGCGGCGAGCGTCACGCCCGTTCAGCCCGGCAGCGACGACAAGAGCATCCAGTTCATCAGCGTGCCCGGCTCACAGGCCTATCACGCGACCGCCGAACTGCACTACATCCATGTGACCGAAAGCAACGAACTGGTCGACGACACCTACCAGAGCAACGGCGGCGAACCGCCCGCCTGGACGTTCCCGCCGGTGAGTTCTGAACCGAGCGCCCACCAGGTGCTGCTCAACAGCGTCTCTCAGACACAGACCGGCGAACCGGCGAGCACCGTCCCGATCTTCAACTACTACCGCTACTACACCTCGACAGACAAGGCGCCCGTACTCGGCGAGATCAACCCCACGCCGATGGGTCCCGAATTGAACGAAAGCGAAGCCCAGTCAACCGCGGAGGTCACCGTGAGCTTTACCGCCAATCCCACCTCGGGCAACACCGCCGCCAACCGCTCGGCGAACCTCAGCGACTCGATCCTGCTGCGCTTCAACCCGACCGCGGCCACCTCCAACAACGCTGCCTGCTCATGACCTCCACCTCACACAATCACAACCGCTTCGCGGGCGAGGGCGGCTTCACGATGCTGCTCACGCTGGTGGTGCTGGTGGTAGCCGGGCTGCTGATGACCGCCGCGTTCACGGCCGCCGAAGGCGACCTGCACCTCACCGGCAACGACCAGCTCGAGAAGAAGGCGCTGTACGCCGCCCAGGCGGGCATCAGCGACTACAGCTTCCACCTCAACGGCGATGTGAACTACTGGACCCATTGCACTGAAGTGCCGCTCCCGGCCGTGGTCAACAATCTGGGCGACACGCCGCTGCGCACTCGCCAGGTGCCGGGCGCGACCGATGAGAGTTACGCGATCCAGTTGATTCCGGCCAGCTCGATCCCTGAAACGAGCCCGAAGAAGTGCGACATCGCCAATCCGGTGCAGTCGAACATCGAGGCCAGGTCACCCGCCGGGACGTTCCGTATCCAGTCAACCGGCTACGCGACCGGCGACGGCAAGACCGACAAGCGCACGATCGTGGCGACCTACGCTCACACCAGCTTTTTGAACTTCGTGTACTACACGAAGTATGAGACCTCGGACCCGAGCACCTACAGCAGCGGGGAACACAATTACACCGAATGCGGCCGGCCGCGAGAAGAACGACCCAGCTTCTGTAACACCATCGACTTCATTTCCGAAGACGACATCCAGGGTCCGATGCACACCGAGGACACGGTTGCCATCTGCGGCGAACCGATCTTCGGGCGCAGCAAGTCGGATGCGATCGAATTCAAGGGTGGGACATTTGGCAACGGCTGCGCCGACAGCCCGCGCTACAAGGGCAACGTGATCGCCAAGGCGAACATCCAGACGATCGAACCGCCCCCCACGAACACGTCGCTGCTGAGCGTCACCGAACCGGCCTACCACTATGAAGGCAAGACCGAAATCACGCTGCACGGCAGCACCATGGACGTCACCAACGGCGGCACGACCACCAACGAAGTCCCGTTCCCGCCCAAGGGTGTGATCTTCGTCTCAAGCAAGAAGTGCACCACGCCGTACACCCCGTTCGGCCCTGACTACACCGGGGACACCGAATGCGGCAACGTGTACGTGCACGGCAATTACACCGGAGCGCTTACGATCGCGGCCGAAAACGACGTGGTGATAAACGGCACCATCACGACGCCCAACTCCGGCGGCAATCCCACCACCAACGCGACCCTGGGGCTGATCGCGAACAACTTCGTGCGCGTTTATCACCCTTGCGAAGGAAGCAACGGCCCGGGGACGACCAACAACATCGAAATCTATGCCGCGATCCTCGCGGTCAACCACTCTTTCATCGTGGACAACTATGACTGCGGTCAGCCGATGGGACAGCTCACCGTTCACGGCGCCATCGCCCAGATCTTCCGTGGTGTCGTCGGCCAGCACAGCGGTGGCACCGTCACACACGGCTACGCCAAGAACTACGTTTACGACGATCGTCTACAGGTCGAGTCTCCCCCATACTTCCTGAATCCCGTCGATGCCGCGTGGCTCGTAAAGCGCGAGACGCTCACCGAAAGCCCCTAAATTGCGGTGATGTAAATCGAAGGATTTGAGTATCCGGCAGCTACCTGCTTTTCGCCCGATTCGCAGTGTCTAAGCCGGGTCGGGGGGCGACGCAAACGGCCGAGCGGTCGTGTAGTTTCGATATGTGGTGTTTTCACAACATGAGTCCGAAACGGGCCCGCGATGAGGCTACGTCGACCATGGAGACAGGACCGTAATCCCGCATCCGAGTGGGATCTCAAAGCGCCACCCGAGGTCGGCCCAGGAGCCTCATACGTCGAGCTGCGCACCCATGAGCAGGTCACGGCGCTCGCCACCGAGCTGACCGATCCCGAACGCAAGCACATCGTGGTGGGAATAACCTCGATCCCACACGAGAACGTACCCTCGATCGACGTGGACACGCTGCGCCGGATCCTGCCGGCGGACACCCGCGTCTACTTCATCCCCTCGGGCAGTCTCACGTTCCGGCTGATGAGTCTGATGCCCGACCGGCGCGCCCCCTACAACGGGGCGGCCCGCATCTGGATACCCGGCGGGGACTGGGACAGCGACCGCTTCCGCCACCCGCAGATCTACGACGAGACGAACGAGTATGGGTTCCGAGCGATCCGCGAGATCGCCTACAAGCTTCGCCACACCCTGCTCAAGAGCGGCCTCAGCGTCGAGCTGGACCCGGTGGAGGCCTATCGAGAACTCGAGATCGCACAGACCCATGCCGAGCTTGAACGCCTCCGAGCGACGGTGGCGCGAACCGCCGCCGAGCGCGACCGTGCCCTGCTGCGCTTGCGTGTGAGCGAGTCCCGCGAGCACGATGCCCAGCACGAGCTGGAGCTGCTGCGCACCCGGGTGCTCGGGCCCCTGACCGCGGAGGACCGGACTACTCGACACCCCGTAGAAGCAGGCTCGGAGGCAGTTCGAGCGCATGGGCGAGCTTGAGGATGGTGCGCAAATTGGGATCCCGGCGTCCACGCTCGAACACGCTGATCGCCGCGCGATCGACTTCGGCCCTGTAGGCCAGCGCTTCTTGTGAGAGCGCCGCGCGTTTGCGCGCCCACTTCAGGTTCACGCCGAAGCGTCCCGCCGGCCCCGCCTCAGCGCCCGGGAGATCGCGTGGCAGTCGTGGCCCCGAGCCCGCCGAGCCGACGTCCTTCAGCAGCGCCGCCGGCTTTACGCCGGTCGCGCGCGCCACGCGCAGAATCGTCGGGAGATCCGGTGAGCGCTCGGCGCGCTCGAGGAAGCTAACCGCCGCCCGATCGAGGTTCGCCTCCACGCCAAGACGCACCTGCGAGAGGCCTGCCTGCTGGCGCGCCTCGCGCAGATTCTGCCCAAACTGGTGGAGCTGGTTGTCGATCTCGGGGTCTCCCGTGTGTCGCATGCCAGCATCCTGGTCGCTCGCCTACACAACGACAACGGCTCAAACACAAGATTGCTCAAACCACAACTGGAGGCTGGAAACATATCCCTACGGTTACCACGTAGGGAAATTGGTGCGGCGGGTGGGATTCGAACCCACACGCCCTTTCGGACAAGGCCTTTTGAGGGCCCCGCGTCTACCGTTCCGCCACCGCCGCACGCGCGCACCCCCAATATATGCGAGCAGCCCTTCCGCGCGAGCAGACTGCGATGGGCTGAAATCTCAAGCCGGGTAAGGCGAGGCGTCCGGATAGCCGCTGCTCGCCCCGATGTTGGGATCGCGGCGCTCCAGCTCGACGTTCCAGCCCTGCGAGAACCCTCTCATGGCGAACGCCACGAGCAGCATCTGCACCGGGATGATCAGCAGCGTGAGCACCCCGAGCAGACCGGCGTTCAGATCGGGCTGGGCGAATCCGGTCTTGTCGCGGTCGAACCACGCAGGCCCGGCGACCAGGGCGAAGATCGCAAGCAGCACCGCCAGCGCGGCGGAGACCGGCAGCACGCCCCGATTCCAGCGCCCCGCGAAGAGCGCCAGCAGCAGATAGACCAGGACATACCCGAACTGCACCGGTAGGGCGCCCTGGAGCGTCTTCCAGCCCCCGATCGTCACGATCAGGATGAGCGCGACGCTGATCAGCAGCAACGCGATCACGGTCGCCCGCGTCGCCTGCACGACGGCCTTGCCGCGGTTGGGGTGCGTGATGACCACGCCGGGCTGGGCCTCGCGGCCGGTTGTGGTGCTCGACATCGTGACTATGACCATACAATCTCGGACGGTCTCCGTGTTGGTCATCGGCCAATCGGTTGATCGCGGTGCAGTGTTTGCGGGCGTGGTGGAATTGGTAGACACGCCGGCCTTAGGAGCCGGTGGGCGCAAGCCCTTGGGGGTTCGAGTCCCTTCGCCCGCACTCGCGACTCGGTTAGGAACGCCTAATTAGGTCTCCCTAACATCTGTGCTAGGCTGCCGCCGCGATGTTGCTCAAGCGCCTCACAAAGACAGGCCTCGGGGCATTGGCGTGCGCCGCGACCCTGACGACGCTCGCCGCCTGTGGGACGGCTCAGAAGAGCGCCCCCGCCCCCGGCAAGACCGTCTCCACCCCCAGCGGCTCGATTACCCTCTACAGCGGCCAGCACGAGCAGACCACCGCACTCCTGGTCAAGGCCTTCGAACGCCAGAGTCACGTCCGCGTCCACGTTCGCTCCGACGACGAGGAGGTGCTGGGCAGCCAGATCGCCGAAGAGGGCTCAAGCTCGCCCGCGGACGTCTTCTACACCGAGAACACCCCGGTGCTGGAATTCCTCACGCAGAAGGGCGCGCTGGCACCTGTCGACGGCTCGACGCTGGCGAAGGTGCCGAGCCAATATTCCTCCACGGCAAAGGCCTGGGTGGGGACCTCCGCGCGGGCGTCCGTGCTGGTCTACAACACGAAGCTGATCAAGGCAGCCGAACTGCCCACCTCGATCCTCGATCTCGCCGATCCCCGCTTCAAGGGCAAGCTCGGCTTCGCCCCCTCCGAGACGGACTTCCAGCCCCTGGTGAGCGCGATCATCAAGCTCGACGGCACCGCCAAGGCCGAAGCCTGGCTACGCGGGCTGAAGGCCAATGGCAAGGTCTACGCGGACAACGAGACGCTCGTCTCCCAGGTCAACCGCGGCCAGAGCGCCGTGGGCCTGATCAACCACTACTACTGGTACCGGCTGCGCGACGAGGTGGGGGCCGGCGCGGTTCACTCCGCCCTGCACTACTTCGCGCCCACCGACCCCGGCAACTTGCTGGACGTGTCCGGCGCGGCGGTGCTCAAGTCCAGCGGCAACCCCGTGGCGGCCCAGGCCTTCCTCGCCTTCCTCGTGAGCAAGGCCGGGCAGGAAGTGCTCGCCCACAGCGAGAGTTACGAGTACCCGATCGGCTCAGGGGTGCAGACCGCCAAGCCGCTGCGTCCCTTTGCCGAGCTTCATCCCGCCCCGGTGAGCCTCTCGGACCTCGGCAACGGCCGAGCCTCGCTGGCGCTTGAGCAGAAGCTCGGTCTCTTATAGGGCGATGAGCGCCCTGGCCCCCATCGAGCGCCCGGCGCGCACGTGGGGTCACGCCTGGTCCGGGCGCCGACGCTGGCCGCTGCTGAGCGTCGGGGGCGCCTTGATCGCCTCGGGGCTGGTACTGCTACCGCTCGTCTTCCTGGTGCTCCAGGCCCAGCGCTCCGGCTGGAATCAGATCGAGGAACTGCTGTTCCGCCACACCGTCGCGGTGCTGCTCTGGAACACGCTGCGGCTCGCGGTCCTGTGCACCGCCCTGTGCGCCGTGATCGGCGTGGGTGCCGCCTGGTGCGTGCAGCGCACCGCGCTGCCGGCTCGCCGGCTGTGGTCGGTGCTGCTGGTGCTGCCGCTGGGCATCCCCGACTTCGTGGTGAGCTTCGGCTGGGTGTCGCTGGAGCCGGGGATGCACGGCTACCTGGCGGCGGTTCTGATCATGACGCTCTCGCTGTACCCGCTGGTGTACCTGCCCGTGGCCGCCGGGCTTGCACGTCAGGACGCCGTGCTCAGCGAGGTGGGGCGCAGCCTCGGCATGGGCCCCTGGCGGGTCTTCTGGGCGGTCACGCTGCGCCAGATCTGGCCCGCGGTGCTCGGTGGCTGCCTGTTGGTGACGCTGGGGCTGCTCGCCGAGTACGGGGCCTTTGAGATCGTGCAGTACCAGACCTTCACGGTCGCGATCTTCACCGAGTTCAAGCTCGGCTTCGACACGGCGGCCGCCTGCGCGCTGTCGCTCGTGCTGGTTCTGGTGGGTCTGCTGGCGCTGGCCGGAGAGCTGCGCGTGAGCGGCCGTGGAGCCCCCACGCGCTCGGGAGCGGGCAGTCAGCGCCACGCACCGCGGATCGCACTCGGCCGCTGGACGCTCCCCGTCCTGGCGCTGCTCGGCGGGCTGGCGCTGCTCGGCCTGGGAGTCCCGCTGGGCTCGCTCGCCTACTGGCTGATCCACGGCGGCTCGACCACGCTGCCCGCCGCTTCGATTCTCACGGCCCTGGGTCACACCGCCGCCTACAGCGCCGCGGCCGCCGCGTTGGCGACCGCGCTGGCGCTACCCGTGATCGGGCTGGTGACGCGCCACCGCAACCGCTTCACCCTGCTGATCGAGCGACTGGCCTATCTCCCCCAGGCGCTCCCGGGACTGGTGGTGGCGCTCGGCCTGGTGTTCTTCTCGGTGCACTACCTGTTCGCGCTCTACCAGAGCACCCTGCTGCTGATCGTGGCCTACGCCGTGTTGTTCCTGCCGTTGGCGGTGATCGGGGTGCGCTCCTCGATGGGCCAGGCCCCGACTCGCCTGGAGGAGATCGGGCGCTCGCTCGGGCGCCGTCCGGTCTCGGTGTGGCTGCGGGTCACCCTCCCCCTGATCGCGCCCGGGCTGCTGGCCGCGTTCGCGCTGGTGTTCATCTCCTCGGCGACGGAGCTGACGGCTACGCTGCTGTTGCGCCCCACCGGCGTGAACACCCTGGCGACACAGTTCTGGGTCTACTCGACCGACTTCGCCTACGGCGCCGCCGCGCCCTACGCGGCGCTGATGGTCGCGATCTCCGCGATCCCCGCCTACCTGCTGAGCCGTCGCATGCTCACACTCGATCGCAGGGCAGCGCCGTGAGCCGCTTGAAAGTCACGGAGCTGCGCAAGGGCTACGGCACCCAGCCGGTGCTCGAAGGGGTCAACCTGGATGTGCCCGCGGGCTCGCTCACGGCCGTCCTGGGACTCTCGGGCTGTGGCAAGACAACGATGCTGCGGGTCCTCGCCGGCTTCGAGCGGGCCGACCGCGGGGTCGTGGAGCTGGGCGGGATCACCCTGGACGGCGGCAGCAGCTATGTCGCGCCCGAGCGGCGAAGCATCGGCTACGTGCCCCAGGAGGGGGCCCTGTTCCCTCACCTCAACGTCGCCGCCAACGTCGGCTTCGGGCTCTCGCGCAGCGAGCGCCGCGGGAACACCGTCACAGAGTTGCTCGATCTCGTCGGCCTGGGGGCGCTGGCGCGCCGCTACCCCCACCAGCTCTCCGGGGGCGAGCAGCAGCGTGTCGCCCTGGCGCGGGCGCTGGCGCGTCGCCCGGCGCTGCTGCTGCTGGACGAGCCCTTCTCTTCGCTGGACGCGAGCCTGCGAGCCCGCATGCGCGAGGAGGTCCGCACGCTGCTGCGCGAACAGGGCGTGACGAGCGTGCTGGTCACCCACGACCAGGAGGAGGCGCTGTCGCTCGCGGACGTGCTCGCGGTGCTCCGCGACGGTCGCATCGTCCAGCAGGGCACGCCCGAGCAGCTCTATCACGAGCCCGTGGACGCGGACCTGGCGCGCTTCCTGGGCGCCGCGAACCTGCTGAGCGCCAACTTCGAGAACGGGCTCGCTCACACCGCACTGGGCGCCCTGGCGCTGCGCCCCACGGCACGAGCGTTGACCAAGGACGTCAAGCTGGTGCTGCTGCGCCCCGAGCAGCTGAGCGTCCGGCGCGAGCACCAGAGCACGGGCGCGGGCGCAAATGCGGGCCAAAGCGAGAGCACGGGCGGCCTGCCGGGGCGGGTGGAGCGCTGCGACTACTACGGTCACGACGCGCTGTTGCGGATCCGCCCGAGCGAGTCCTGCGGCACCGAGCTGCTGCTGGCCAGGGTGCAGGGCGAGGATGCGCTCCCCGCCGACACCGGCGTGCTCGTCTCCGCTCACGGGCCGGCCACCCCGATCTCCTAGCCCCTCCCTCCCGTCCCCTCCCCGGGTCTCCCAGCAGACCGCTCCAGCCTCCCAGCAGGCCACCAGATCTCCTAAACCGGTGAGCCTAGGCGGGACCGCCGACGAGCTGTAACAGCGGCTCGCAGATGACCGCGGGCGCCACGAGGATGCCCCAGGGAAGGTTGGGGTGGACCGGCAGCTCCCGCACCGAGAGCCCCGCGCCCTCGCAGATGAGCACCCCGGCGGCGATGTCCCAGGGCTTGACGGTGCGCTCGAAGTAGGCGTCGTAGCGCCCGACGGCCGTCCAGGCCAGATCCAGGGCGGCACTGCCGAAGCGGCGGATGTCGCGCACGCGCGGGATCACACGCTCGAGCACACGCGCCTGCGCGGCGCGCACGGTGGCGTCGTAGGCCAGCCCGGTGGCGAGCATCGCGCTGTCGAGCTGCGCGCGGTGGGAGCCCCGCAGGGTGTGCTCCTCCGTCGGCGCGAGCGGCCCCGTCGGCGCAAGACCGAGCGGCAATACCCCGCTGGGCGCCTGCATGACCGCCGGCCCACCGCGCACCGCCGAGAAGACCTCCTGGCGAATCGGGTCGACGATCGCGCCCGCGAGCATCCCGTCGTGGTCCTCGACGGCGATGCTGACACACCACTGCGGTATGCCGAAGAGGAAGTTGACGGTTCCGTCAAGCGGGTCCACGACCCAGCGCAGGCCGCTGCTGCCGGGCTCCTCGCCTCCCTCCTCCCCGAGAAAGCCGTCGTGGGGACGTCGTTCGGCGAGCGTTTCGCGGATGTAGCGCTCGGACTCCAGGTCGGCGGCGCTCACGAGGTCGGTGGGGGTGCTCTTGCTGCTCACCTCCCGCGCCACGCCCTCCTGGAAGCGCTCCAGCAGCAGCGTGGCGGCCACGCTGGCGCTCGCCACGGCGATCTCACGCAGCTCCACCAGCAGCTCTGCCGAGACGGGCTCGGCGGCGCTCACGAGAACAGCGGCGGGCGGCTCTGCGCCCAGGGGCGCTCGGCCTCGATCTGGGCCGCGAGCGACAGCAGCGTGCCCTCGGCCCCGGGGCGGGCAACGATCTGCACCGAGCGCGGCAGGCCGTCGGCGCCAAAGCCCGCGGGAACCGCGGCGGCGGGCTGGCCGGTGACGTTCCAGATCGAGTTGTAGGGCACCATCGCGGCCACCGCGTTCAGCGACCACAGCGCACCCCGCCCCTCCAGCCGGCCGATCCGCGGCGGGGGCGTGGCGGTGGCCGGTGTGAGCAGCACGTCGTGATCCACCAGCACCCGGTTCAGGCGCCCCGCGAGCGCCGGCTCGGCGAGCCGCGCGCGCTCCAGCACCGCGGTGGGGATCAGGCCGCCGAGGCGGGCCATGCCGCGGGTGCGCCGCGATAGTCGCTCGAAGTGAGGCAGCGTGTGGGCTTCGTCGTGGATGCCGCGCAGGTAGCGCACCAGCACCGCCGGGATCGCGTCGAGCCCGTAGTCGGGGTCGTGCTCGTGGACCTCGTGCCCGAGCGAGCGCAGCAGCTCGACGGTCTCGGTGAACGCCGCCAGCCCGTCGGCGTCGCGCCGCGGGATCACGCCCGCGGGCGGGCGCGTGGAGTAGGCGATCCGCAGGCCGCCCGGCGGCGTGCGCGCGGACTGCAGGAAAGGCATGTCGGGCAGCGCCGGACGATCGCGGTCGATCGGGGTCGAGCCCGAGGCCACGTCGTGGAAGAGCGCGGTGTCGATCACCGAGCGGGTGAGGATGCCGTTGACCGAAAGGCCGTGCCAGCCCTCGGCCTGCGGCGCCATCGATATCCGCCCCCGCTGGGGCTTGAGACCGAACAGCCCACACCAGGCGGAGGGAATGCGGATCGAGCCCGCGCCGTCGGAGCCCAGCGCCGCGCCCACCAACCCGGCGGCGACCGCGGCGCCGCTGCCACCGCTGGAGCCGCCCGGGGCGTGCTGCAGATCCCAGGGGTTGCGCGTGGCTCCCCAGGTCTCGGTCTCGGTGAAGGGCCAGATGCAAAGCTCGGGCACGTTGGTCTTGCCGATGATCACCGCGCCGGCCTCGCGCAGGCGGCGCACCACCTCGGCGTCCGCGACGGCGGGGTCACCGTAGGCGTTGGTGCCGAGCGCGGTCACCTCGCCGGCCACGTCGATGTTGTCCTTGACCGCGATCGGCACGCCCAGGAGGGGCCGCTCCTCGCCGGCCGCGCGACGGGCGTCGGCCTGATCGGCTTCCAGGCGCACCCGTTCGCGGAAGACCACGCGGAAGGCGTTCAGCAGCGGGTCCAGGCGCGCGATGCGCTCCAGGTACACCTCCACCAGGTCGCGCGAGGAGAGTTCGCCGACGCCGATCAACTCGGCCTGGCGGGCGATACCGGCATAGGCGAGGTCAACGACGTCCATTGCGCGAAATCTAGTGCAAAAACACACAACACGAGCGCCGAGGGGCGCCGTAGGATGCTCGCGCAAGTGTTTCCATCGTCGCGCCCGGGGAGGGGTTTGCGGCGGTCATCGCCAACAGGGGAGAGCACCATGTCCTATCCCGTCAGCTTCGAGGCCGACTATGCGCAGGAGCGCAGTCGGCTGACCACGTTCTTCAGGTTGATCCTGGCGATACCGGTGGCGATCTGGCTGTACCTGTACGCGATCGTGGCCTGGTTCGCAATCGTGATCGCCTGGTTCGCGATTCTGATCACCGCTCACTACCCACGCGGGCTGTACGACTTCGTGGCCGGCTACACCCGCTTTGCCACGCGGGTGCTGGCGTACATGGCCCTGCTGTGCGACCCCTACCCGCCGTTCGGGGGCGCGCCCGACCCGGCCTATCCGGTGCGGATGGAGTTCGCGGGCCCGTTGGCGCAGTACAGCCGCGCCAAGACCCTGTTCCGGATCGTCATCGCGATCCCCCTGGTCGTCCTGCGCTACGTGATGGGCCTGCTGGTTCAGGTCGGCGCACTCGCGGCCTGGTTCGTGATCGTGTTCACCGGCAAGATGCCGCGGGGGCTGCACGACGTGATGCTGCTGGGCAACTCCTACACCGCGCGCAGCGACGCCTACCTGTACCTGCTGACCGAGACCTACCCCCCGTTCCAGGACGAGGAGACCCGCGCCGCCGGAGCGACGCCGACGGCGGTGACGCTCTAGCTAGACGGGCGTCACCGGGTTGCGCTTGGCGGGCCACTCGCGCAGCTTGCCCGCGGCGTGTGCGAAGCGCCTGATCAGCTCACCGCGAAGCTGATCGGGCGCGATCACCGCGTCGATCACCATTTCCGAGGCCAGGTGCAGGATGTCGATGTCAGCGGCATACTCGGCGCGCAGCTCGGCCACCTTCGCGGCGCGCGCGTCCTCGTCCGCGATCGCCTGTAGCTGGTTGTAGTAGACGGCGTTGATCGCGGCCTGGGGCCCCATCACCGCAATCGAGGCGCCCGTGAGCGCCAGGCAGCAGTCGGGGTCGAAGGCGGGACCGGCCATCGCGTAGAGCCCGGCGCCGTAGGCCTTGCGCACGACCACCGAGATCTTCGGGACCGTGGCTTCGGAGACCGCGCTGATCATCTTGGCGCCGTGGCGGATGATCCCCTGGCGCTCGACCTGGGTGCCGATCATGAAGCCCGGCACGTCCGCCAGGAACAGCAGCGGGACGTTGAAGGCGTTGCAGTTCCAGATGAAGCGCGCGGCCTTGTCGGCGGAGTCCCCGAACAGCACCCCGCCCTTGAACTTGGGCTGATTGGCGAGGACCCCCACGGCCTGCCCGTCGATGCGCCCGAAGCCGACCACCAGCTCCTTGGCCCAGCGGGCGTGGATCTCCATGAACGAGTCGCCGTCCAGCAGGGCCCCAAGCAGCAGCTTGATGTCAAACGGCTTGTTCTCATCCTCGGGGATAAGCTCCGCGATCGACGTTTGCGAGCTGGGCGCGATTGGATTGGCCAAGGGCGGGAGCAGCTGCCAGTTCCCTGGTAAGTAGGACAGATAACGACGCGCGGCGTCGATGCCGTCCTCGTCGCTTTTCACGAGCAGGTGCCCGCAACCGGAGACCCCGGTGTGCATGCGGGCGCCGCCCATCTCCTCCAGGGTCACCTGCTCGCCGATCACCATCTCGGCCATCCGCGGCGAGCCGAGGTACATCGAGGCGTTGCCTTCGCGCATGATCACCACGTCGCAGAACGCCGGGATGTAGGCGCCGCCCGCGGCGCTGGGCCCGAAGAGCACGCATACCTGCGGCACGAGCCCGGAGAGCTTGACCTGGTTGTGGAAGATCCGCCCGGCGCCGCGGCGCCCGGGGAACATCTGTACCTGCTCGGTGATGCGCGCGCCCGCGGAGTCGACCAGGTAGATCATCGGGATTCGCAGCTCCAGGGCGCGTTCCTGGATGCGCAGGATCTTCTCGACCGTCTTGGGCCCCCAGGAGCCGGCCTTGACGGTGGGGTCGTTGGCCATCAGCGCCACCGGGCGAGCGTCGATCGAGCCGACACCGGTGACCACGCCGTCGGCCCCCAGCCCCGGCTCGTCGCAGTTGGCCAGCAGCCCCTCCTCGGCGAAGGAGTCCGGGTCCAGCAGTCGCGCGACGCGCTCACGCACCGGCAGCTTGCCCTGCTGCAGGGCCTTTGCGCGATGGCGCTCGGGGCCGCCCGCGAGCGAGCGTTCGGATGCCTCCTCGAAAGCGCTCATCGAGGCGCTTCCCCCAGATTTCGGCTCACCGGGCGTGTCCCCCTCAGAACGCCGGATTTGGCTTGGGGGCCTCACCTGAGTAGTCATAGAAGCCGAGTCCCGACTTGCGCCCGTACCAGCCGGCGGAGAGCATCTTGCGCAGCGTCGGGGGCCGTGCGAAGCGCCGCTCGCGAAACTCCTCGAAGAGCACGTCGCAGATCGAGCCCAGTGTGTCCAGACCCACGAAGTCGGCGAGCGTCAACGGGCCCATCGGGTGCCCCGCCCCGGCCTTCATGGCCTCGTCGATCTCGTCCACCGAGCCCACGCCCTCTTCGTAGGCGCGGATCGCGTCGAGCATGTAGGGAACGAGCAGGCGGTTGACGATGAACCCCGCCTTGTCCTTGGTGGGGATCGCGAGCTTGCCCTCCGAGCGCGCGAAGGCGAGCGCCGTCTCGAAGGCATCATCGGCGGTCGTCACGCAACGCACCACCTCGACGAGCTTCATGATCTGGGCGGGGTTGAAGTAGTGCAGGCCCACGAACTGCTGCGGGCGGCCGGTGGCGGCGGCCTGGTCGATCACCGACAGCGAGGAGGTGTTGGTGGCGAACACGGCCTCGGGCTTGACGATCTCGTCGATCTCGCGCCACATCTCAAGCTTCAGCGCCAGGTTCTCGGTGATCGCCTCGATCACCAGATCGCAGGCGGCAAGGTCGCGATAGTGAATCGTCCCCTGAATACGCCCACGTACCGCGTCGGCGTCGGCCTGCGTGGCCTTGCCCTTCTCCACCGCGCGCGCCAGCTGCTTCTCGATCTTGCCGATCCCCTTGGCCAGGGTCTTCTCGTCGACCTCGCGCAGCACCACGTCATAGCCGGCCTGTGCGGCGACCTGGGCGATGCCGTGCCCCATCAGCCCGGCGCCCAGCACTCCCACCTTCTTGATCTCCGCCATCGTCTCTCCGCTCCGGTCTCGTTTTCACAGTCGGTTCTCGCCGGAGGCGGAGCCTATTGGAACAGGTACCCTGGGTCTCCGCCCAACAGGAAGGACCTCCCAATGAGCATCGTCGTCACCGAGGACCGCGGCGCGGTCCGCCACATCGTCCTGAACCGACCCGAGAAGCGCAACGCGATGAACGACGAGCTGATCGCGGGCATCGGCGGAGCCCTGCACGCCGCCGCTCACGACCCGGCGGTGCTGTGCGTGGTGATCCGCGGCGCGGGCGCGATGTTCTCCTCGGGCATGGACTTCGCCTCACTCGGCGCGCTCTCGGCAGAGCCCGAGCGCCTGCGCGAGTTCCGCACCGGCGTGCTGGCCGCCTGGAACCTGTGCGAGGAGATGCTCAAGCCCACGATCGCCCAGATTCACGGCGGCTGCATCGGCGGGGCGATGGAGCTGGCGCTCGCCTGCGACCTGCGCACGATGGCCGCCGATGCCGTGATCGGGCTGGTGGAGACCCGCGTGGGCCTGATCCCCGACGTCGGCGGCTCCTCGCGCCTGCCGAGCGTGGTCGGCCTGGGGCGCGCCAAGGAGATGATCATGGCCTCGAAGATCATCGACGGCACCGAGGCCGAGCGGATCGGCCTCGTCAACCGCGTGGCGCCCGCCGATCAGCTGGACGCCGCCACCGACCAGTTGGTCAACGAGCTGCTGTTGTGCGCACCCGTCGCGGTGGGCCTCGCCAAGCGCGTGATCGACGCCGCCGCCAAGCCCGCGCTCGCGGCGACCCTGGAGCAGGAGGTCACGATCCAGCAGATCTGCGCCGCGAGCGAGGATTTCGCCGAGGGCACCCGCGCCTTCACCGAGAAGCGCCAGCCCGAGTTCAGCGGGCGTTAGCGCAAGCGCGCCCGGGCATCACGGCATCCGGCATCGGCCCCGAATCGGCATCCGGCCCCGAATCGGCACCCCGCTCCGGGCTGGCATCCAGTACCTTCTGAGTCCATGGATGGCAAGTGGGGGATGGCCGTGCCGCGGTGGGCGCACGGCCGACGAATGTCGGGCAGCCTGAGCAGCGCCGTCGCGGCCGCCTGCGGCGTGGCGTTATTGGTGCTGACGGTCGGGGCCGCCCGCGCCGCGGCGCTGAACATGACCGGCGCCTGGCAGGCCAACTACCACTGCGAAGCCGGCTGGTGCGCGGGCGAGGACTTCCCGGCGACCGACGTGCTCACACAGGCCGAAGGCTCCAGCGCCGTGACGGGCTCAAACGGGAGCGAAAGCATCTCGGGAACCCTCAGCGGCAACAGCTTCTCCTACGAAAGCACGACCGGCGGCTATGTGGCCGGGGGCACGCTCACGATCTCCGCCGACGGTCTCTCCTGGTCTGGCCCGGTCACCGACAACAACGGCACGAGCGGCACCTACACGGCGACCCGGCAGGCGACAAAGGCGACCGTATCGGGCCAGGTCCGCGACGAGCGCGACCTGCCGGCCCCCGAAGTCGCGGTGAAGGTCGCGGGCACGAGCGAAGAAGGGACCGCGGTCTCGGAAACCACCACCACCTCGGCCTCCGGGAACTACTCGATCGAAGTGCCACCCGGCGACTACACGGTCACCGCGAGCGGCGAAGCCAAGGACCAGAACGGCGGCAAGCTGAGCGTCCGCAAGTCGCCGAGTACGCCCAACGCCCCCGAATGCGACGGCACCCCAAGCGCGAGCGAGCCCACCTGCACCCTCAACCACCTCGCGGTCGGCGCCACGGGGAGGACGAACTTCACCTTTACCTACTGTGCCTCCAGCGAACGCCTGCCGCACGGCAAGCCCCCGACCGGCTGCCCGATCATCTTCATCCCGGGCTTCCTCGGTTCGCGCATCATGTGCAGCACCGGCGAAACCTGGACCAACATCCCGAACGTCGACTTCGCCGACATGGCCCTGGAGCGCGACGGCGTGACGAACACCGGGGCGCCGGGATCGTGCAGCGCCACCGCGGGACCCATCCCGGGACAGGAAGGCGTCGTCAGCACGGCCGCCCACTCCGACATCTATGGCGCCGCGCTCGCGTTCCTGAACCGGATCGAGGCCCGCGCCGGTTATGCAGAGCCCGAAAAGGGCGCCTACGCCTTTCCGTATGACTGGCGCAAGTCGCCGCTGATCACGCTCGGCGCGCTCGACAAGACCGTCGATGACGTGCTCGCCAAGACCGGCGCCGCGCGGGTCGTGCTGATGGCGCACTCGATGGGCGGTCTGGTGACCCAGGCCTACATCGCCAACGCCTCCTACGCCAACAAGGTGGTGCGCGCGATCACGCTGGGGACGCCCTACTGGGGCGCTCCCAAGTCACACACCGCCCTGGCCACCTCCCACTCCAACGAACCCGCGCCCGAACTCTTCGGCCTGGACCTGTTCCTCAGCCCGCGGGACCTACAGATCGCCGCCCGCAACATGCAGGGCCTCTACTGGCTCTACCCCTCGGCCCACTACGGGGCCTGGCTGCAAGTCCAAGGCACCGGCTACCCCGGCAACTGGGTGGGTGGCTCGCAGATCGACCCCTGGGTCGCCTCGCTCGGGGGCACCCGCACCCTGGTGGACAGCGCGCAGTCCGGTCACGCGCAGTTGGACGGCTTCAAGACCAACGGCGTCGACTACCGGGTGGTTGTCGGCAACGGCGTACCCACGATCACCGCGATGCGGTTCTCCTTCGACGAATTCACCCAGAACCAGCTGGTGCAAGTGTGGTTCGGCTCGGGCGACGGCACCGTGCCGGCGCGCTCGGCCACCCAGGGTGCCTACGAAAGCAAGACGCCGCTCGGCGAGGACGTGCCGATCAACTACGTCTGCGGCGTCGATCACGTCTCGCTGCCCGGGAACGCCGCCGTGCAGTCGCGCATCGAAGGCTTTCTTTTGAAAGGCGAAGCGGTCAACGGCACCGACGAATGCACCTACAGCGGCGTTGAGACCGAATGGTACATCCTGCCGATCCCCAATCACGGGGCTTTCGCAAGCGGCGCGCCCGCCAAGACCGCGGCGGGCACCAGCGCGACGGTTGTGACCCCCACGGGCAGGCTGACGCTCGAAGATGCCGTCAAGCAGGGCGTCGTCCAGGTCCTCCACGCCGGCGCCCGCTGGATCGTCGTGACCGACAACCATCATCCGGCGACCCTCCAGCTGAGCGGCAAGGGCATCGTCTTCAACACCCGTACGCTCACGAGCGCCGGCAAGGGCCTGGCGAAGGGCAGCGGGCCGGCGCGCTTCTACGGGCCGCTCGACGGCAGCGCCACGATCGACGGGGCAGCGCTCGTCAAGCGCAACGGCCGCAAGCTCAAGCCGACGCACGCGCACGGCAAGCCTCACACGACGGCGCACGTGACACGCCGGGGACGCTTGTTCATCGTGCGCCTGAGCACCAGCCGCGCGGCACACGCCGTCATCTACGTGAAGAGCGGCAAGGCCGGCGCCGTGCGCTACCGCAAGCCGCTGAAGCTCACGCGCGCCAAGCTGAAGGCTCTACGGTTCGCGAGCGTCGATCGCTTCGGTGACTGGGAGCGATCGCGGCGCCTCAGCGCGCCGCGCTGACCGGCCCCGCCACCAGCGTGTGGCTCCCCAGCGGCCTGCCCAGGATCTCCTGAGCGCGCCGGGCGCACGCGAGCAGCGCTTCCAGGTCGATGCCCGTGTCGAGGCCCATCTCGTGCAGCATCGAGACGAGATCCTCGCTGGCGATGTTGCCCGTGGCCCCGGCCGGGACGGGGCAGCCGCCCAGCTCGCCAAAGCTCGACTCGAAGCTCCTGACGCCCACCATCAGGGCCGCCAGCGCGTTGGCGAGGCCGGCGCCGCGCGTGTTGTGGAAGTGCGCCGTCAGCTCGACCTCCTCCCCCAGCTCCACGGGGGCGCGGCGGAAGAACTCCATCACCTGCGTCGGGTTGGCCATGCCGGTGGTGTCGCCGAAGCCGATCTCCTGCGCCCCGAAGTCACGCAGCCGCGTCGCGATCTCAAGCACCCGCGCGGACGGCACATGACCCTCATAAGGGCAGCCGAAGGAGGTCGAGATCACGCCCTCGCAGCGCAGGCCCGCCTCGCGAGCGCGCCCCAGCACGACCTCAAGGCCGGCGAGCGACTCGGCGATCGAGCGGTTGACATTCTTGCGATTGTGGGTCTCCGAGGCCGACAGGAAGACGTTGATCTCGTCGATCCGCGCGCGGTGCTCAAGCGCCCCGTCGAGACCGCGCTCGTTGGGGATCAGCACGCTCACCGCGACCCCCTCGGGGATCTCGACGCCCTCCAGCACCGCGGCGGCGTCGGCGAGCTGGGGGATCACGTCGGCGCGCACGAAACTCGTCACCTCAAGGCGCCGCAGGCCGGTCCGCGCGAGCGCGTCGATCAGCTCGATCTTGCGCTCCGTGGGGATCACCTCGGGCTCGTTCTGGAACCCGTCGCGGGGTCCGACCTCCCTGATGCGCACGCTGTCCGTCATCTCAGGGGCACAGGATAGGCCGCGGACGCTCCATATACTGAGGCGCCGTGCCCCCCGCAGCATCCGACCCCGTTTGCATCGTCGGCGCCTCGGGCGCCCTGGGCTTCGGGCTCGCCCTGCGCCTCGGTCGGGTCGGGGTGCCCATCGTGATCGGATCACGAGACGTCGATCGATCTAAAGAAGCCGTTCAGCGCGCCCAGGCCGCAGTCCCGCACGGCGATTTCTCGGGCTACGACAACGCGCGCGCCGTGGGCGAGGCCGAGACGGTGATCCTGAGCGTCCCCTTCCGCAACCAGTCCGAGACGCTCACGAACCTCAAGCAGGCCCTGCGCCCCGGACAGCTGCTGATCGACGCGAGCGTGCCGCTGGCGGCGAGCGTGAGCGGCAAGGCCACGCGCATGCTCGGCGTCTGGCAGGGCTCCGCCGCCCAGCAGGCCCTGGAGATGGTCCCGGAGGGTGTCCGCGTGGTCTCGGCGCTGCACACCGTCAGCGCGGCCTCGCTGAGCGAGCTTGAGCACCCACTCTCCGAGGACGTCCTGATCTGCGGGGACTCCCGCGAGGACAAGCGCCGGGCCGCCGTGCTGATCGAGCGGATCCAGGGGTTGCGCTGCGTGGACTGCGGGCGCCTTGAGATGGCGCGCATCACCGAGTCGCTCACGGCGATGCTGATCTCGATCAACATCCGCCACAAGGCCCACGCGGGCATCAGAATCACCGGCCTGCCGGAGGAGCGATGGGCATAGCGCCTCAAGCCAAGGTAGTGCTGCTCGCCGGGGGTACCGGCGGCGCGAAGCTCGCCCGCGGGATGCTGGACGTGGTGGCCGACGAGCAGCTGGTGGTGATCGCCAACACCGGCGATGACATCGACGTCTACGGCGCCCACGTCTCCCCCGATCCGGACCTCGTGTCCTTCTGGCTGGCCGACCTCATCGACGAGCGCGGCTGGGGGCTGCGTGAGGACACCTTCGCCGTCATGGACGCGCTGCGGGCGCTTCACTCGGAGGTCTGGTTCAACCTCGGCGACCGTGACCTCGCGTGGTGCCTTGAGCGCTCACGGATGCTCGACGAGGGTCTCACTCCCACGGCCGCGCTCACACAGCTGAACGCCACGATCGGGGTGCGCGCGCGGGTGCTGCCGATGAGCGATCACCCGGTGCACACCTGGGTCCGCACCCGAGCCGGCTGGCACTCCTTCCAGCACTTCATGATCCGCCAGCAGGCCAAGGGGCTGATCGAGGGTCTTGAGTTCCGGGGAGCCGAGCCGGCGGTGCCCAGCGCCGAGGTGCTCGCCGCGATCGAGCGGGCCGACGCGATCATCATCGGCCCCTCCAATCCGCTGGCCTCGATCGGGCCGATCCTGGCGGTCCCCGGAATCCGCGAGGCGCTCAGCGCTGCGGCCGCCCCGGTGGTGGCCGTAAGCCCGATCGTGGAGGGCGAGGTGCTCAAGGGACCCACCGCGTCCTTCATGGCCTTCGCGGCGCTTGAGTGCAGTGCCGCGGGCGTTGCCGCCTTCTACGGGGACCTACTCGACGGCATGGTCGTGGACGACCAGGTGGACGGGCTGCCCACGCTGCACACCGATCTGCGCATGGACGACGCCGAGGGTCGCGCGCGGCTCGCGGCCGAGACGCTCCGCTTCACCGAAGCCCTGCGCTGAGGTTCCGCCGACTGACGTTCCATCGACTGACGTTCCATCGACTGACGTTCCATCGACTGACGTTCCATCGACTGACGTTCCATCGACTGACGTTCCATCGACTGGGGTTCCGGCCCACCATCTCCCGCGCAACCTTCTAACGTGCCCCCGGCCATGCGCACCGTCGCGATCCTCCCCGTCAAGCACTTCTCCCGCGCCAAGCGGCGTCTCGGACTGAGCGTGGCCGATCCGCTGCGCCTGGAGCTGGCCCGGGCGATGGTCGGGGACGTGCTGGCCGCCCTCGAGGAGTGTGCCGAGGTGCACCGCACGATCGTGGTGACCCGCGAGCAGAGCGTCGCCCTCGCCGCCGAGGCGCAGGGTGCGATCGTCGTGCTCGACAGCGCCGAGGAGGGCCAGAGCGCCGCCGCCACGCTGGGCCTCGAGCGTGCGCGGATCGAGGGTTTCCAGCGGGCGCTGTGCGTGCCCGGCGACTGTCCCGCGCTCGATCCCGCCGAGATCGACGCCCTCTTGGCAGCCGCCGGTGAGGCCCGCGGGGTGGTGGTCATCCCCGACCGCCACGGAACCGGGACCAACGGCCTGCTGCTCTGCCCCGCGGACGCAATCGCGCCCAGCTTCGGCCCCGGCAGCTGCGAGCGCCACCGCGAGTTGGCGCGGGCCGCGGGCGTGCCCTGCCGCATCGAGCGACCCTCCTCGCTGTTGCTGGACATCGACACCGGCGCCGACCTGGCGGCCCTGCGCGAGCGCCTCAGCGGCGATCGACCCGGCGCGGCCCGCGCGGACGGGCGCGCCCCACGCACCCGCACGGTGCTCGACGCTGTGAGCGAGCCATGGCCGGCCTTTCCGCCCGCGGCCTGAGCGGCCTGCCGGAGGTCGGGCGCGGGGACGACCTCGCCGCCCTGATCCTCAGGGCGCTCGACCACACGGCGCACACGAGCCCCGACCCACACACGCACACGCACCCCCCGCAGCCGCTCCAGTTCGGAGAGACGCAGGCAGCCGGTCCGGCGCTGCGCGACGGCCAGATCGTGGTGATCGCACACAAGGTCGTCTCCAAGGCCGAGGGCGCCGTCGTCGACCTGCGCCGGGTAAAGCCCGGCGAGCGCGCCCGGGCGCTGGCCGGCGAGCAGGGTCGCGACCCCCGCGCGGTGCAGGTCGTGCTGGACCAGTCCCGCGAGATCGTGCGGGCCACGGGCGGGGTGCTGATCTGCCGCACCCATCACGGCTTCCTGTGCGCCAACGCGGGCGTCGACGCCTCCAACTCAGCCACGCAGGACACGCTCATAGTGCTGCCCGCGGACCCCGACGCCTCGGCGCGAGCGCTACGCGCCCGCCTGCGCGAGCTGACCGGCAGCGCCCCCGCGGTGCTGATCACCGACAGCTTCGGGCGCGCGTGGCGCCACGGTCAGTGCGACGTCGCGATCGGTTGCGCCGGGATACAGCCGCTGGAGGACTGGCGGGGACGCACCGACAGCAGGGGGCTGCGGCTGAACGCCACCTGGTTGGCGGTGGCCGACGCGGTTGCGGCACTGGCCGACCTCGCGCGCGCCAAGGACTCCCGCGAGCCCGTCGTGATCGTCGACGGGCTGGAGCGGTTCGTGACCCTCGAGGACGGCCCGGGAGCCGCCGCCCTACTGCGACCGGTCGACGAGGACCTGTTCCGCTGAGGGACCTCTGCGCAGGCCCTGGCGCGCAAGGACCACCGCGATCCGCGGCAGGGTCGTGGCGAGCATCCGTGTCGGCCCGATGTTGCGGGTCCCAAACGCCTCGAAGCTCCTTGCCAGAGGCTCGTCCTCGGCGGCGGCCCCGAAGAGAATCCGCTCGGGGACGTTGAACTTCCGCCCACCCGCGTAGTCGTGGATCATCAGCGCGTGCCCACGCAGCGCGCGGGCGTAACGGCGGCGGTAGCGGCGCAGACCCCGCTCCAGGGGCTCGGCCCCTCCCAGCGCCCGGGCCACGCTGTCCGAGAGCCATTCGGCGGACTGCAACGCCCAGCCACAGCCAACGCCCCACAGCGGATCGGTCGCGAGCGCGGCGTCGCCCACCAACGCCAGCCCGGGCGCGGTGGGGGTGTGCATCACGTTGGGCATGTCGACCTTGCCCACCGGCGAGCCCACCATGCGCGAGGCGAGGATCGGCGGGGGGTCGGGCAGCGCCGCTATATAGGCCGTGAGCGCCGCCGCGGGATCGTGGCGGAACTCCTCCGTGCGAGCCTTGGTGGGCATCGCGGCATAGAACGTGAGACCACTGTCGGTGGGGAAGGCCGCGCCCCAGTCGGGGTCCAGAAACCAAGCCGAGCCGTTGGGCGCGTCCACGGGGCTGGGTCCCTCGAAGTAGGCGCCGTATGCGATGCGTCCGTGCTCGAAGGTGCGCGCGCGGACCCCCGCCAGCTCGGCCACGCGGGAGCCACGACCGTCGGCGCCCACCACCAGCCGAGCACCCAGCCGCAGGGGCTCGCCGTTGCGGTCACGAGCTTCGACGCCGCTGACGCGCTCCCCGTCGCGGATCAGGGCGTGCGCGCCCCACCCCAGCAGCAGCTCGACCCCGGGGGTCTCGCCCGCCATGCCACGAATCATCGGGTCGAGCACCTCGCGGCGCAGGTTGATGCCGCTGCCCACGATGCTGTTGCGGGGCGACTCGATCCAGCCGCGCCGCGTCCAGATGCGGGCACGGGTTCGCAGCGCCCCGGCCGCTTCCATCGGCTCCACCAGACCGAGCCGCTCAAGCGTACCCATCGCGGAGGACTGGATGAAGTGGCTACAGACCCGCTTGAAGGCATCCGGGTCGGGCTGCTTCTCGATCAGCGCCACGCGTGCGCCGGAGCGGGCGAGCATGATCGCCGTGGCAGCACCCGCGAGGCTCGCACCCACCACCGCCACGTCGTAGTCCGAGGAAACCGAGGGCGTTGCCTCGGTCGGTCCCGAATGGAGAGCCGTATCAGCCATGTCTGCCACCTTCCGCGCCGTAGCGCAGATCGAGGGATCGTGGTCCAAGGATCCTACGGGACCGCGAGCGCTTCGCAAGCCTGTTTGTCGCTTACCGGCGGGTAGTGGTTCCTGATCTCGTAGAGCGTGCCGCGCTCCGCGGCGGGACGTCCGGCGGCGTGGGCGGCGGCCACGAGCTGCTCGGGCTCCAGGCGGGTGCCGTGGTAGCTGCCCGCGAGACGGCTGATCGACTCCTCCATCAGGGTGCCCCCGAGGTCGTTCACGCCCCACCTGAGCGACTCCGTGGCGGCCTCCAAGCCCATCTTCACCCAGGAGGCCTGCAAACTCGGGATGCTGTGCCCGAGCGCGAGGCGGAAGACCGCGGTGTGCTTGAGGTTCTCCTCGCGGGAGATCTCCTCGACGCCGTGGGTGCGACCCAGGAGCGTCTGGAATGGGATGAAGGAGAGCGGCACGAACTCGGTGATCCCGCCGGTTCGCTCCTGTAGCGCGCGGATCACACGCATGTGCTCGGCCAGCTCCCAGGGCTCCTCGATATGGCCGAACATGACGGTCGCCGTGGAGCGCAGCCCGGCCTCGTGGCTGGCGGTGATGATCTCCACCCAGCGCGCCACCGGCAGCTTGTTGGGCGAGATCCGCTCGCGCACCCCGTCGTGCAGGACCTCGGCGGCGGTGCCCGGTGTTGAGCCCAGCCCGGCGTCGCGCAGCCGCGCGAAGACCTCGGCCGGCGGCAGGCCCGAGATGTTGCACATGTGGGCGATCTCCATCGGGCTGTAGGCGTGCAGATGCAGCGGGGTCCCAGCCTGCTGCGCGGTGCGCTTGGCCAGTCGCAGCCAGCCCAGATAGTCCTCCAGCTGCCAGTCGGGGTGGATGCCCGACTGAATGCACAGCTCGGTGGCGCCGAACTGGAGCGCGTCGTGGATGCGCGCCACGAACTCCCGCTCGTCGTGCTCGTAGGCGTCGGGCGAGCGCTTGCCCTGACCGAAGCCGCAGAAGGCGCAGCCCACGGTGCAGACGTTGGAGATGTTGATGTTGCGGTTGACCACGAAGGTCACCACCTCGCCCGCCAGCTCGGCGCGCAGCTCATCGGCCGCCTGGCGCATGTCCTCGATCGCCTCGGGGCGGGTCTCGGCGAACATGGCCGTCAGCTCCTCCTCGTTCAGCCACTCCCCCGCGCGGCCCTTCGCGATCGCCCCGGCGACCAGCTCGGAGTGAATCGGGCGCTCCCGGCGACGGCCGCTTCCCCGCCGCGGGATGAAGCTCCAGTACTTCAACTTGATCGTGTCGAGCACCCCCTGGGCGACCCAGTTGGCGTCGATGTACTGGGGGTACACGCACAGCCGCTCGGTCAGCGCCACGCCGTCGGCCTGCAGGCGCTTGCGCACCTGGTGGGGCGAGGGGAACGGGTGCTCCGGGGAGATGTGATCGCCGTTCGCCGAGAGGCCCCCCAGGTCGGTGGCGCCTGCCGCGACCAGCTCGGGCCACCAGTCGGCGAGGTTCGGGGGGACCTGGATGCCGACGTCGGGCAGCAGACGGCGGGTCTCGGCGATCAGGCGCTTCATGTCCACGATCGAAGGCGGCCCCGCGCCACCCGCGGCCCACTCGGGCAGCTCCAGCTGCGGTCGACGATCGCCGACGCCGGTGCGCCAGTACTCGCGTGCGGCCTCGTCCGCGATCTCGGCGGGCTCCTGGCCGTAGTAGCGCTGGTGGGGGACGAAGTTCTGGAGGATCACCTCCTGGATGTGGCCATATTCGGCGTGCACCGCCGCCAGGGCCTCCAGCGAGGCGACGCGCTCCTCCTCGGTCTCGCCGATGCCCACGAGGATGCCCGAGGTGAACGGGATCTTCAGTTCGCCGGCCGCCCGGATCGTCTCCAGGCGCCGCGCGGGATGCTTGGTGGGCGAGCCCGCGTGCACCGTCTCCATCAGGCGCTCGGAGATCGACTCGAGCATCAAACCCTGGGAGGCCGTCACCTCGCGCAGTCGCGCAAGGTCCGCGCGGTCAAGTGCGCCGAGGTTGGTGTGCGGCAGCAGGCCCCGCTCCAGCGCCCGCTCGCAGACCCAGACCACGTAGGAGGTGAAATCCTCGTGCCCGTACTCGGCCAGGCGGTTGGCCACGCCCCGGTTGACCTCGGGCTTCTCACCGGTCAGCACGAGCAGCTCCTTGACGTTGCGGCGCATCGCCCCGTCGAGGATCGCGAGCGCCTCGTCGGGCGCGTAAAGGTGCGGACGATGTGTGGCGAACGCGCAGTACTTGCAGTAGCACTGACACGTACGCGACAGCGAGAGCGTCAAGTTGCGCGAATAAGTGACCCTCCGGCGCATCCATCGCAGTGTATGAGGTCGCTCGCCCGGTCCGTCCGACGGGCGTTCTACATTCGCCCCATGTCAGAGGATCCGATCCGCCGCAGCGTCGCCGAGTTCATCGGCACCTTCACCCTGATCTTCATCGGCGCCGGCTCGATCGTCGCCGCGGGCGACATCCAGGATCCTTCGTTGATCGGGATTGCGCTCGCCCACGGGCTCGCGATCGGGATCATGGTCTCCGCCCTCGGGCACATCTCCGGGGGCCACTTCAACCCGGCGGTGACCTTCGGCTTCCTGATCACCAGGCGGATCGAGCCGAAGCTCGGCGTCCTCTACTGGGTGGCGCAGCTCGCGGGCGCCACGGTCGCGGCGCTGCTGCTGAAGGCGCTGCTGCCCGAAGCGGCGACGTCCGCGGTAGAACTCGGCGTGCCGGCGATCGGCCACGGGGTGGGCGCGGGCGCGGCCTTTGGTCTTGAGGCGATCCTCACTTTCTTCCTGGTGCTCGTCGTGTTCGCGACCGCGGTCGACCCGCGCGGCACCTTCAAGTCGATCGCCGGCCTCGCGATCGGCCTGACGATCACTGTCGACATCCTCATCGGCGGCCCGTACACCGGCGCCGCGATGAACCCCGCGCGTGCCTTTGGCCCGCAGTTGATCGGCAGCCACTGGGCCAACGGCTGGGTCTGGTACGCGGGCCCCGTGCTCGGCGGAGCCGTCGCGGCGTTGCTCTACGAGTACCTCTATCTGCGCCCCCTCGCACCCGCGCCTGTCGGCCCGCCCGAGAGCGGCGTAATCGAGCCCGCGGCCGGTTAAACGCGTCGGCTCACCGCTCGCCGGTGAGCACTCTGATGTAGCGCGCCGGGCGAGGATCGGAGCGAATACCGCCTATCCTCCCCGGCCATGTCCCGCACGCCGCGCATCTATCTGGCCCGCCACGGGCAGACGGCCTACAACCTGGAGCGCCGCTTTCAGGGGCAGCTGCCGATACCCCTGGACGAGACCGGGTTCGCACAGGCGGCCGACCTGGCCGAGCGGGCCGGCGAGCACAACTTCTCGGTGCTGTGGTGCAGCCCGCTGCTGCGCGCCCGCCAGACCGCGGACATCGTGGCCCGCCGCCTAGGATTGGAACCGCGCGAGGACCCACGCCTGATGGAGACCGACGCGGGCGACTGGACCGACCGCGCGTTCGCGGAGATCCAGTCCGAGACCCCCGAGGAGTTCGCCCGCTTCATCGGGGGAGACCCCACGTTCGCGTTCCCGGGCGGCGAGTCCTTTGCCCACCAGGGGGTACGGGTCGCGGCGGCGCTGCACGACATCAAGCACGCCGAGTCCCCCGCGCTGGTGGTCTGCCACGGCGTTGTCATCCGAATCGCCCTGTTCCAGCGCTCCGAACACCGTGCGGCACTCGCCGACCCGGTACCGAACGCGGCCCTGATCGCGTTGGACACGCGCGGAGCCCGGCGCGTGGAAACCTCACGCGTCTAAGACCTCGCGCCTACCACCCATCGCGCGTACCTCGCGCGTCCGGCGCCTCTAAGGCGTCTGCGCCAGGCGGCCCACCAGCTCGGCGCCCTCGCGAGCCATGCGCGAGCGGGGCACCACCAGATCGAAGCCGGCCGCCTCGGCGCGCTGTCGGACCTCGGCCTCGACGTGTGAGTAGAACCCCAGCGTGCGCGTGGCGGCGAGCGCACCGTCTCCCGCGAGCGCGGCCACAATCCCCGCGCCGTCCAACTCATCTCGGGTGAGATCGACCACGAGCACCGCTGCGCCCGCCAGCCGCTCGCTCAGGGCGGCGGGGTCCCCCACCAGCTCGACCTCGTGCCCGGCGGCGGCAAGCGCGGCGTAAACGCGCGAGCCGAACAGCAGGTCGGGTATCAGCGCCACCACGCGCGCCATGCCGGGCCCCTCCTACTGGGCGCGCAGACGGCTGAACTCGCGACGCACCGAGTGCGGCCGACCCCACATCTGGGTGACCTCGACGCGGCCGCTGCGCTGCTCGCGCAGCACCAGCTCGGCCTCGATCCCGGCGTCGTCCAGCAGCCGCAGCGTGCCGTGCACGGTGGGCGCCGCGGCGGCGTGGCCGAAGCGATGGGCCACCAGGATTCGCCAGTGCCAGTCGTGCTTGGAGTAGGGCTTGGCGTTGCAGGTCACGAGATAGACCGCGGCATCCACGTAGCGCGACTCGTCCGCGAGGCGCAGATCGAACTCCAGATCGGTCCAGTCGTCGGGCAGCGAGTCGACGATCTGCTGGAAGGTGTCGGCCAGGCCCATGCCGGAAAGCCTAGCGGTCCACCCGGGCTCCCTGGGCCTACCGGGCCTGTCAGGCCACCCGGGGTCCCGGGTCCACCGATCGCCGCGGGCTATCCTCGCAGGGTGAGCGCCGTGGACACCAGCCGTGTGGAGAGCGAGTACCGCGCGCTGCTCGTAGGCTGCGGGATGCTCGATCGCTCCGAGCGCGGCAAGCTCGCGCTGAGCGGCACGGGCGCGGTCGAATTCCTGAACGGACAGGTCACCAACGAGCTGGCCGACCTGCACCCGGGCGAAGGCAGATACGCGGCCTTCCTGACCCACAAGGGCAAGATGCTCGGCGATCTGCGGATCCTGGCCGTCGGAGCGGATGCGCAGCAGGCACCGGCGGAACTGCTGCTGGACACCGAGCGAGTGGCCCTCCAGGGCCTCTTCGACATGATCCGCCGCTTCAAGGTCGGCTACCCGGTGGAGCTGCACAAGCGCACACTGGAGTCCGGGCTGCTCTCACTGGTGGGCCCCGACAGCCGCGACGTGCTGGCCCGCGCGCTCGGCGTCGATCCGCAGATCCCCGACACCGAGCATGCCCATCGCCCGGCCTCGCTGGCGGGCTGCCCGGTCCGCCTCGTGGCAACCGATCAGCGGGGCGTGGATCTGATCTTCGCGACCGCCGACCACGAGACCGTGCGGGAGGCGCTGCGGGAGGCGGGTGCGGTGCCCGTTGACGAGCAGGCCGCGGAGATCGTGCGCGTCGAGCGCGGTCGCCCGCGCTATGGGGTCGACATGGACGACAGCACGATCCCCCAGGAGGCCGCCCTGAACGAGCGCGCCGTGAGCTTCACCAAGGGTTGCTACGTCGGCCAGGAGACCGTCGCGCGGCTCTTCTACAAGGGCAAGCCCAACCGCCACCTGCGTGGCCTGCGGCTCTCAGAGCCCGTGCCCGCGGGCGCCGAGCTGTTCTTCGGCGAGCGGTCCGTGGGACGCCTGGGCAGCTCGGCGATCTCGCCACGCCTCGGTCCGATCGCACTGGCGCTCATCCGTCGTGAGGCCGCGCCCGGAGACACGCTGAGCGTGGGCGGGCCGGGCATCCAGCCCGGGGACACCCCGAGCGTGGGCGAGCACGGCGCGGGAGATCACGGCGTCGGCGCCCACGCGACTGTGATCGAGCTGCCTTTCCGGGATGGAGCCACGGCATGAGGATGACCGAGGAGAACCGCCGCTGGTGGGCGCTTGGGGCGATGTGCTTCGCGCTGTTCATGATCATGCTCGACAACACGGTGGTCAACGTGGCGCTGCCCTCGATCCAGCGCAGCCTGCACGCCTCGACCTCCTCGCTCGAGTGGACGGTCAACGCCTACACGCTGTCCTTCGCGGTGCTGCTCGTCACCGGCGGGCGCCTGGGCGACCTCTTCGGGCGACGCGTGGTCTTCCTGACGGGGGTGGTGATCTTCGCCTGCTCCAGCGGCGCGATCGGCTTCTCCCCCAGCGACGAGTGGCTGGTGGGCTGGCGCGCGGTGCAGGGGGTGGGCTCGGCCCTGATGATGCCGGCCACGCTCTCGATCATCACGAACGCGTTCCCCCCACACGAGCGAGGCAAGGCGATCGGCACCTGGGCGGGAGTCTCCGCGATGGCGCTCGCGATCGGCCCCGTGGTCGGAGGCTTCCTGGTCGAAAGCGTCAGCTGGCAGTCGATCTTCTTCCTGAACCTCCCGGTCGCGGTGGGCGCGATCCTGGTGTCGCTGTTCGCGGTGCGCGAGTCGCGCGATGAGACCGTGGAGCGCACCGTCGACGTTCCGGGCGTGCTGACGCTGACGGTCGGCCTCGCCGCGCTGGTGCTGGCGCTGGTGGAGGGAAACAGCTGGCACTGGGGCTCGACGCGGGAGATCGTGCTGCTCGCGGTAGCCGCGCTCGGCCTGGTGAGCTTCTTCATGGTCGAGACTCGCCGCCGGGTGCCGATGGTGGACTTTGGCTTCTTTCGCTCGCGCACCTTCCTGGGGGCCAACATCGTGGCGTTCATCGTGAGCTTCGCGATGCTCGCGATGTTCTTCTTCCTGGCGCTCTACATGCAGAACATCCGCCACTACACGCCGCTTGAGGCGGGTATTCGCTTCCTGCCGTCCACGGCGGTGATCATCGTGATGGGCCCGCTTGCCGGGCGCCTGGCCGACCGCGTGGGCTCGCGGCCGCTGATGACCTTCGGCCTGGTCGCGATCTCGGCCTCGCTGTTCTGGCAGTCCCACCTGACGATCTCAAGCGGTTACGGCACGTTGCTCCCGGGCTTCGTGCTGATGGGCTTCGGCATGGGCTTCGTGATGTCGCCGATGAGCACCGCGGCGATGAACTCGGTGGACCGCACCAAGGCGGGCGTGGCCTCGGGCATCCTCTCGATGAACCGCATGGTCGGCGGCACCTTCGGGGTGGCGGTGCTCGGCGCGCTCGTCAGCACGCTGGGGCGCTCCAAGATCGATGCCCTGCTGCCCACCCTGCCCGCCGCCCAGCGCGCGGATCTCGTGGCGAGCCTGGGCTCCGGCGGTGTGCTGCGCGGCGTCTCCCCCACGGTGCTCGACGCCAGCCACGAAGCGTTCGTCTACGCGTTGCAGAGCGGCCTGCGGGTGGGGTCCGCGGTGGCGCTGCTGGGCGCGGTGCTGGCCTGGACCCTGGTCGCCCACCAGCCCGCCGGGACCCTGGCGCGAGAGCATGAGCAAGCTCTGAGCGCCAACCCCGGGTAGGATTCACGGTCCCTTTTCCCGTCCCCCGACACGCGAGGTTCTAGAGCACGTGGCTATCGATCTACAGCAAATCTCCGAGGTGAGCACCGAGCCCGGCGAGCTGCCCAAGACGATGGCCGCCTGGGTCATCCGCGAGGAGCGCCTCGGCGAACCAAAGGACGCTTTCCAGCTCGAGGAGATCGAGGTGCCCGAGCCCGGTGCCTTCGAGGTGATCGTGCGCGTGATGGCCGCGGGCGTGAACTACAACAACGTCTGGGCCGCCCTGGGCAAGCCCATTTCGGTCATGCGGTACGGCGACCACCCCGAGTTCGGCCACCACATCGGTGGCTCGGACGCCTCGGGCATCGTCTGGAAGGTCGGGGCCGGCGTGACCCGCTGGAAGCCCGGCGATGAGGTCGTGGTGCACTGCAACCAGGCCTCCTACGAGGACCCCGAGGTCCACGGCCTTGATCCGATGGCCGCGCCCTCGCAGAAGATCTGGGGTTACGAGACCACCTGGGGCTCCTTCGCGCAGTTCACCAAGGTCCAGGCCCAGCAGCTGCTGCCCAAGCCCCAGGCCCTCAACTGGGAGGAGGCCGCCTCCTACGGGCTCGTGTACTTCACGGCCTACCGCATGCTGATCACCCGCTGCAAGCTGCAGGCCGGCGCCAAGGTGCTGATCTGGGGCGCCGCGGGCGGGCTCGGCGTGTTCGCCACACAGCTCTGCGCCGCAGCCGGGGCACAGTGCGTGGGCGTGGTCTCCTCGGCCGAGAAGGGCGAGCTGGTCAAGCGCCTGGGCGCCGTGGACTACATCGACCGGGCCGAGTTCGCCGGGATGATGCGCACCGGCAAGGAGACCCCCGAGGAGGACAAGGCCCGCTTCGGCGTCTCGCGCGAATTCTCAAAGCGCGTCAAGCAGATTCTCGGCGACGCCCCCGACATCGTGTTCGAGCATGTCGGGATGGCCACGTTTCCGACGTCGGTATTCACGGTCAAGCCGTTCGGCAAGGTCGTGATCTGCGCGGGCACCACCGGCTTCAACCTCGACTTCGACGTGCGCTACCTGTGGATGAAGCAGAAGGAGATCCTGGGCTCGCACTTCGCCAACGCCTATGAGTGCACGAAGGCCAACGAGCTGATCGAGAGCGGGCAGATCCGCCCCGTGCTGTGGCGCACGCTCGGCTTTGAGGGCGTCGCCGAAGCACACCAGCTGATGCTCGAAAACAAGCACCTGGGCAAGATCTCGATCCTGGTGGGCGCCGACACCGAAGGCCAGGGCAAGACCGCCGAGGGCCCGGGCGCGATCCACGCGGAGGTGGGCGCCTGATGGCCGGCACCGTGATCGTGCCCTGGTACGCCACGGGCTTTCGCGCCGATCAGTTCCAGGAGGACCTCGGCAAGGCCGCCGCGATCGCGCTGCGCTACGGGGCCGGCTCCTACGCCGTCTACCGCGCCCAGGACGACCGCTACAAGTTTCAGCAGCTCGCGAGCTTCGAGGCCAAGCTC
The DNA here is from genome assembly GCA_963813115.1 of uncultured Solirubrobacterales bacterium. Taxonomy (GTDB): domain Bacteria; phylum Actinomycetota; class Thermoleophilia; order Solirubrobacterales; family Solirubrobacteraceae; genus Palsa-744. Next base: position 314,766 of record CAWEXS010000001.1, on the reverse strand, counting down.
GACTGGGAACGCTACTGGGACGGACCGGAGATGACGGACTTCCGGGTGCTGCACTCCAGCTGGTACCAGGTGCCGGTGCTCTACGGCTGGTGGGACCTCACCGCCCAGGGCGCCATCGCCCAGGGCACGGCCGCCGCGGGCGGCAACGGGGCCGGCAACGGCGCCCACCTGCTCGCGAACTGAAAGCCCAGCGGTCTGGGGAACGGCCTGCGGCGGGAGAGCCGACCACCCGGCCTGCTGCCCAACCGCGTGCTGGAGGGCTACGGCTAAAGGCTTTCGACGGCCGCGGCAACAGCCGCCGGATGCGTGTAGGGGGCCATGTGCCCACCCTTGACCATCTCCAGGCGCGCGCCGGGCACCAGTTCAGCCAGACGTCGACCGTACTTGGGCAGCACCAGCTTGTCGGCTTCCCCCTGAATCACCACCGTCGGCAGCCTGATCGCGCCGAGGCCCTGGTCGAGTCGCTCGATCACGCCGTTAGCGGCCAGCTGCTCGTGCGCGAAGGCCCGCAGATTGCCGCTCGTCAGGTTGATCGCGAGCAAGCGGTGCTTGTGTGCCGGGTCGACGGGCTGGGAGCCGAAGGCCTTGCTGTCGCCCTGGTCGGCGGAGACCTTGCGCAGCAGCTGTGAGAACGTGGCCTGCGCGACCTGTCGCACCCCCGGCAGGCCGATGAACTGGATCAGCCGGGCCTGCGCGCGATCGTAGAGCCCCAGCTTCGTCCCGGCGGCCGCAGCGTCAACCAGCACGAGGCCGTGAATGTCCTGGGGATAGCGCTCGGCGAGACCCAGGGCGATCGTGCCCCCATAGGAGTGGCCCACCACGACCGCGCCTTCGGCGTGCAGTTGGTGCAGCAACGCGTCGATCGTCTGGACCTGGCGGGCGAAGGGGACATAGCCCTGCGTCGAGTAGCCGAAGCCGGGCCGGTCGATCGCGATCGTGCGGTGACCCGCAAGCAGCGGCGTGACCTTTTCGAAGTCTTCCGCCGTCCCGGGCAAGCCGTGTATGAGCAGCACCGGCGTCCCCGAGCCGGGGTGTTCGATGTAGCGAATCCGCAGGTTCCCCACCCGCGCGAAGCTGCCCGAGGCCTTGGGCTCGGAGGGCAGGCGGCCGTAGGTCCAGTTGAGCACCACCACCGCCAGCAAGACGAGCGCAAGGGCACGCAGCAGCAAACGTCGCATCAAGCTATCCCTGCTCCAACGGCGCCATCGTCAACCCCGCGCCCTTGAGCAGCTCCCAGTAGTGCTCGGCCGCCTCTTGGTGGCCCTGATACACAATCGCCTGCCCGCTGTTGTGGATCTGCAACGCCAAACCGTGGCCCTGCTCGATCGTGACGCCCGGCAGGAAACGCGCCAGACTGCGGGCCACGTGGTCAAACGTGTTGTGGTCGTCGTTGCGCACGATCACCCGCCAGGAATCGCCGAGGCTGCTGCCCGGTCCGCGGGCTCGGGAAATCTCGATCGTCTCGGTCACAGCCACGGAGGATAAAGCCCGACAGGCGGAACGGCGTGCCGACGTCGCGCCCGGGAGCCTGTGGCTATCGCCGAACCCTACAATTGAGGACATGAGCAGCGATCACTCCCCGCGTCTGCCCGAGCGCGACCGCCCCTGGATGATGCGCACCTACGCCGGGCACTCCACGGCAAAGGCTTCCAACGAGCTGTATCGCGGCAATCTCGCCAAGGGCCAGACGGGGCTCTCGGTGGCCTTCGATCTGCCCACCCAGACCGGACACGACCCCGACGACGAGCTGTCGCGGGGCGAGGTCGGCAAGGTCGGCGTCCCGATCTCCCACCGTGGCGACATGGCCACGCTGATGGACGGCATCCCGCTGGACGCGATGAACACCTCGATGACCATCAACGCGACCGCGGCCTGGCTGCTGGCGCTGTACATCGTGGCCGCCGAGGAGCAGGGCGTGGCCCAGGAGCAGCTACAGGGCACCACCCAGAACGACATCATCAAGGAGTTCCTGGCGCGCGGCACCTACGCCTTCCCCCCCGCCCCCTCGATGCGGCTGATCGCGGACATGATCGCCTACACCGTCGAGCACGTCCCCAAGTGGAACCCGATCAACATCTGCTCCTACCACCTCCAGGAGGCCGGGGCCACCCCGGTGCAGGAGATCGCCTACGCCATGAGCAACGCGATCGCCGTGCTCGACGCGGCGCGCGAGCGGGTCCCCGCGGAGCGCATGGGCCAGGTCTTCGGGCGCATCTCCTTCTTCGTCAACGCCGGGGTCCGCTTCGTGGAGGAGCACGCCAAGCTGCGCGCCATGTCGATCCTCTGGGAAGAGCTGGGGCGCAAGCGCTACGGGGTCACCGAGGAGCGCCACCTGCGCTTCCGCTACGGCGTGCAGGTCAACTCGCTGGGGCTCACCGAGGCCCAGCCCGAGAACAACGTCCAGCGGATCGTGCTGGAGGCGCTCGCGGTCACGCTGGGGCGCGACGCCCGCGCCCGCGCGATCCAGCTGCCGGCCTGGAATGAGGCGCTCGGCCTACCGCGTCCCTGGGACCAGCAGTGGTCGCTGCGGATCCAGCAGGTACTGGCCTACGAGACCGACATCCTCGAGTACCCCGACATCTTCGAGGGCTCCAAGGTGATGGAAGGGCTCGTCGCCGAGTTGCTCGACGGCGCCCGCACGGAGATGGCCGTCGTGGCCGAGCATGGCGGCGCGGTCGAGGCGGTTCCCTACATGAAGGGTGCCCTGGTGGACTCCCACCGCCGCCGCATCGGACGAATCGAGACCGGCGAGCTGACCGTCGTCGGACAGAACCGATTTGTTGAGACCGCCGTCTCGCCGCTCACCGCCGACGCTGAGGGTGGGATCCTGGTCGTGGACCCCGCCGTGGAGGCCCAGCAGATCGAGGCCGTACGTCGCTGGCGCTCCGGGCGCGACCAGGCCGCCGTCGACGCTGCCCTCGCGGAGCTGGCACGCGTCGCCCGCGGCGCGGGCGATCAGGAGAATCTGATGCTCTCCACGATCGACGCCGCGCGCGCCGGGGCGACCACGGGCGAGTGGGCGCGCACGCTGCGCGAGGTGTTCGGCAGCTACCGCGCCCCCACCGGTGTCGGCGAGGCCAGTGGCGCAGGCGCCGGCGAGGGCCTGCTGGACCTGCGCGAGCAGGTCGCGAGCCTCCAGGAGCGGCTCGGGCGGCGCCCGAAGATCCTGGTCGGCAAGCCGGGCCTGGACGGACACTCAAACGGCGCCGAGCAGATCGCGGTGCGCGCCCGCGACGCGGGCATGGACGTGGTGTACGAAGGCATCCGGCTCACCCCCGCGCAGATCGCGGCCTCGGCCTTGCAGGAGGGTGTGCACGTGATCGGCCTCTCGATCCTCTCCGGCTCGCACCGCGAGCTGATCCCGGCCGTGATGGATGCGTTGCGCGAGGCCGGCGTGAACGCACCGGTGGTGGTCGGCGGGATCATCCCCGACCAGGACGTCGCGGCGCTCAAGCAGGCGGGCGTCGCCGCGGTCTACACCCCAAAGGATTTCGACATCAACCAGATCATGCGCGACATCGTCGCGCTGGTGGGCGGCGGCGCGAACGGCCACGACCCGGCCGGGCTGGAGTCGGCAAGCATCCGGTCGAGCGCCTCGGCGGCGTGAGCACCGACGGGGCCGCGCTGGGCGCCCGCCTGCGCAAGCGCGATCTGAGCGCTGCGCCGGCCACACTGAACCTGCTGGAGAGCACCGTCGGCGCCGACCGTGAGCAGGCCGCCGCGCTGATGCGCGAGGTCGCTCCCGTAGCGCTCGGCGCCGAGGCGCCGGGCCACGTGATCGGGATCACCGGCCCGCCGGGCGCGGGCAAGTCCACGCTGCTCTCGGCGCTGCTGCACGCCTGGCGGGGGCAGGGCCGGACGGTGGCGATGCTCGCCGTGGACCCCAGCTCGCGCCGGTCCGGCGGCTCGCTGCTGGGCGACCGTGCGCGGATCGAGTTCGACTCGGCCGACCGCGGGGTGTTCATCCGCTCGACCGCCGCGGGCGAGCGCCTGGGGGGCCTATCCTGGGCGACCCGCACCGCCGCCCAGGCCTTGGCGGCGGCCTTTGACGTGGTGGTGATCGAGACGGTCGGGGTGGGCCAGGCCGAGACCGAGATCGCCGACGTGGCGGACACGATCGCGGTGGTCGTGCAGCCCGGCAGCGGCGACGTGCTGCAGTTCCTGAAGTCCGGGATCATGGAGATCCCCGACCTGCTGGTGGTGACCAAGGCCGACCTCGGCCAGGTCGCGATCAGCGCCCTGCGCGACGTGAGTGCCTCGCTGCGCTCGCTCGGCAAGCGCGAGACCCGTGTGATCGCGGTCTCCTCGCTAGCGCCGCCCACAGGGATCGACGAGCTGGTGGAGGGCTTTGAGCAGCACCGGCAGTCGCTGACCGAGAATGGCGCTCTGGAGCTGTCAAAGCGGCGGCTGAACACGCGCCGCGCGGGGGCCGTCACCGACTTCGCGATCGAGCACGGCGAGCGCGGCCTGCGGGCGCTGGGTGGACGACGCGAGGCCGAGCGGCTGGTGGCCAAGCAGGACGCCGCCCTGGACACGGCGGCGCTCGTGGCGGCGCTCGAGAGCAAAATGGGTGGCTGAGATGGCCCGCGACCTCCTCATCATGGTGGGTGCCTTCGCCCTGGCGAGCGCCGTGGCTGGTGCGCTCGGCGCCGCCAACCTGGGCACCGCGCTGGCGTTCGGGCAGATGGCCTTCGCGGCGAGCGTCGTGTACGTGCTCGTCAAGCGCTGAGCGCGCCCACGCGGACGGGCGGACGTAGACGGGCGGACGCGCCCGCCAAAAACGGGCCGGCGGTCAAATACAGGCCGCGCGAGCTGCCCGCGGGGCGGGCTGCGGCGGGTATGCTGCGCGCGTGGCAACGGGATGTTTCATCTCCACCGGGCGCTCTCTACAGGCGGCTGTCGAGCGCGTGCGGCTCGCGGAGTCTCTGGGCTACGAGACGGTCTACGTGACCCACATCGCGGGGCGCGAGTCGCTGACGGTGCTGACGGCCTACGCACTGGCCACCGAGCGCATCCGGGTGGGCAGCGGGGTGGTGCCGATCTACACGCGCACCCCCGCCACGATGGCGCAGACGGCGGCCACCATCGACGAGCTTGCCGACGGTCGTCTGACGCTGGGGCTGGGCGTCTCCCATCGCCCGATCGTGGAGGGCTGGCACGGCCAGAGCATCGAGCGCCCGGTGGCGGAGATGCGCGAGTACGCGGGCATCGTGCGGGCGATCCTGCGCGGCGAGGACCCGCCGAGCCCCGGACCGGCGGACGGCGTGCCGTCGAAGTGGACCAGCAACTTCCACCTGGCGGGCCTTGACCCTCGCCCGGGACTGCCGATCTATCTCGCCGCCCTCTCCCCCGCGATGCTCCGCCTGGCGGGCGAGGTCGCAGACGGCGCGCTGCTGTGGCTGTGCAGCCCCGCCTACATCCGCGACGTGGTGGTCCCCGAGGTCACCGCGGGACGGGAGCGCGCGGGCAAGACACTGGATGGCTTTGAGATCGTGCCCGCGGTGCCGGCGGCGCTCAGCGAGGACCCCGGGCCGGCCTACGCAGCGATGCGCCGTGACCTGGTGCCCTATTTCGGTCTGCCCTTCTATCGGGCGATGATCGAGCGCTCGGGCTTCGCCGCGGACATCGCGGCCTTCGACGCCGCCGGGGGCGATTACGACGCAATGCAGGCGGCGATCTCGCTCGACTTCCTGGAGCAGCTCACAGCAGTCGGCGACGCTGAGGCGGTGCAGGCGGGAGTCAAGCGCTACCGCGAGGCCGGCGCCACCTACCCCAGCATCGGCCCGATCGCCGGCACCGATTTCGACGCCACCCTGCGAGCCGGGATCGCTTAGCGGGGCGCGCGCCGGAGTTTTGAGACAGGTTCTTAGCCGGAGCGCCTTGGAATTCCGGCCCCAGCTGACACGTCCAACGCGGCTTGACGCGGTTGATCGACCCTATAGCCTGTCGAAGCTCAGGTTCGAACTGTCAAGAGCCACGGAGCCTCGACCGCCCCGTGGCACAAGGAGGCGCGGTAAATGCGCAGTACAGAGAACGGCGGGCATCGTCCGCCGACAAACGCTCGCCCCACCGGCTCACCGGCGCGACGCGCCGCGAGGTGGTCCAGGCACTCCATCCTGCTGGCCCTCGTACTCGGCGGGCTCGCGGTGTCGAGCACAAACGCCCTCGCCGATGGCTCGGTCACCCTCCCGGGCGGCCCGCTCACCGTCTCCGTGGGCTCGCTCGGCGAGTGCCAGTCGAGCTACGCCAATGCCGGCGTCAACTTCTTTCCCCCGTTCGGGACCGTCGGCGACTGTGGCTTCTTCCTCTCTTTCCCCACCGCGGGCAGTGGGCAGCCGACGCCCCTGAAGGAAAAGGTCTACGGCTTCTCCGGGAGCGCGGGACCTGGTCTGTCGACGGTCTACACGGCGATCGCCCAGGGAGCGCCAACGGGCAGCGGCACCACCGCGGACCCCTACAGCGAGGTGACCACGTTCAAGGTGCGCGCGAGCGACTCGAAGGACTACGCGCTGATCACCCTCACCACGACCTACATCGCCGGTCAGCCGCAGTTCACTTCGACCTACGACGTCCAGAACATCACCGGGTCGATCGGCACCGGCGGTCTGGAACCGGCGACGGCGACGACGCTCTACTTCCACGCGATCGTCGCGGGCGACCTGTTCGTCAACAACGACGACCGCGGGACCGGCGTGGATCTCGCCGGTCCGCCGCGTTTCATCGGCGGCCAGAACAACACCACGGGCGTGCTCGGTGGCTTCATCGAGGCGGCCGCTCCCGCGCTGCCCTGGACCAACTTCCAGGAGGGCTACTGGGACGGCCCGGAACCGCCGGAACCGAGGATTCCTCAGAACAACGGGATCTGGAACGCGGTGCGCACCTCGGCAACGTCGCTGCCGGTGTTCAACGAAACGATCGACCCCAACCTGATGGACAACGGCGCGGGGGTGAGCTGGGATCAGTTCCTGACCACCGGGCTACCGGCCGGGCAGCACGCGACGTTCTCGATCGTCAATCGCGCGCAGGTGCCCACCACGCTGAACGTGCAGCCGGTGAACCAGACGCTGACTGCCGGCGCTACCGCGACGATCAAGGTGACCGCGCTCGACACGGCGGGCAACCCCTACGCCGGTCGTCCGCTGGTGTACTCGATCGGCGGCTCCAACGCCAGGAGCGGCAGCGTCACGACCGACTCCGCCGGAGTGGCGACGATCAGCTACGTCGGCACCAACGTGGGTCTCGACACAATCCAGATGTTCCTGGATCTCGTCGGCAACGGTTCGCAGGCCTCGCAGGACCCGGCGTCCTCCGCGCAGGTCACCTGGAACCCGGTGCCGCCCACACCGAACAGCACCTACACGGTTCAGAGCATCAAGAGCAACCCCGACGGCACGATCACGATCACTTTCGTGCCGTCCCAGTCGGGTGCGGCGAGCCTGACCGTCACGGTGCCGACCGGCACGATCGCGCGCAAGAACGCGATCGCGGCCAAGAAGGCGAAGAAGTGCAAGAAGGGTCTGACCCGGATCAAGCGCAAGTGTCGCCCGAAGGTGACCGTCACCGGCACCACCAAGGCCGGCGGTACGGCCGGGGTGCCCCTGACGCTGGCCGTGAAGCCGTCGAGCAAGATCAAGGCCTTGCTGAAGAAGGGCAAGACCGTCCATCTGACGGCGACCTTGACCTACACCTCGGCACTGGGCGGCGCGCCCACGGTGCACGTCTACAAGGTCACGCTCAAGGGCAAGAAGGCCAAGCACAAGAAGCACCGCAAGTAGCCCCGGCGCCACGCCGAGGCAGCTAAAGGACATACCGGGAGGGGCGCCGCCAAGGCGCCCCTCCTGCCTGCCGGGCGGGATCGAGCGCCAAGAGGCATACAATGCATGCTATGGAGGGGTCGATGCCAGAGACCACCGCGCGCAGCTGGTTGCGCTGCTATCGCTGCTGGTCGCAGGATCTGGAGGTCCAGGTCCACTACGAGGGGATCCACAAGATCGATCCCGAAACCGGCGAGCGCTCGGAAGTCGTGGACGAGTTGCAGGAGGCGGTCGTGCAGTGCCTGGACTGCATGCACGACCAGCCCCACCTGGGCTTCAACAACGGCCGCGTGGAGCCGATCGAGGATCGCTGGGAGCGCATGATCGCGGGCACCCCCTGGGTGGCCTCGTGCACGGTCGCGGTCGACGCCGACGACGTGGAGAGCTGCTCGGGCCCCGAGGCCGGCGACGCCCTCTCCTACGCGGCCTTCGGCGATCACGGCGTCAGGGAGTTCTTCACGCACGTGCGCTTCCACAAGCACGAAGACGACTCCCGCATCATCGTGCACCTGCTGGTCGAGCTTTACGCGCGTTCGCTGGAGGAGGCCACCGACGTGCTCGAATCAGCCGCACGGGGCATCCTGACGATCACCTCACTCGCCGAGGAGTCCCGCCCGCCGGCAGCCGCCAGCGAGGCACACGGACACGAATAGGTCCGCCGTGGGAGTTCGGGGTCGCGCCCGGAGCGCACCGACGATCGGCTAGTTGCAGTGCCCTACGCCGGTGTGAGCCGCAACACAGGTACGTGGCGGATGCCACTGGTGCGCTGCTCGTAGTTGCCGTAGCCGCTGTAGAGCTTCTGGGCCAGCGCGTAGAGTCGCTCGCGCTCGGCGCCCTCGACCTCCTGCGCCACGTAGGTCCCGCGGCGACCCATCGCTTCCAGGCGCGCCTCGGGGTTGGCCTTGAGGTTGTGGTACCAGGCGGGGAACTTGGGCCGCCCGAAGCTGGAGGCCATCAGGATCACGTCGTCGCCGTCGGTGAAGTAGACCAGCGCCACGGTTCGCTCCAGGCCGCTGCGGGCGCCGCGGGCGGTGAGCAGCACCACGGGCAGCAATCCCATCGCGGAGGTCAGCCGCCCGCGCGTGGCCCGCGCCAGCCAGGGGTCAAAGCGCGCGGCGACCTGGGAGTAGAACCAGGTGCCGGGCTTCGAGAGCGCGAATTCGGTCGCCAGGCTGCGGCGCTTGGACGGCGCTCGGTCGGGGTCGATCGCGGGGATCGTCATACCGGGCGCCACCAATCCAGCCGTGGGGCTACTTCAGCCGCTCTTCGAGCGCGTCGAGCTGTGTGTTCAGCTCGGCCGGCAGACGGTCGAACTGGGCGAGGTGGGCGCGGAACTGGGGCAGCTGGGCCTGCCACTCCTCGACATCCACGCGCAGCAGCTCGGCCATGTCCTCGGGGGTGACATCCACGCCGCGGGTGTCGATGCCCTCTTTGCCGACCGGCGGGATGTACCCGATCGGGGTCTTCTCGGCCGCACCGTGACCGGCGCAGCGGGCGAACACCCAGGAGAGCACGCGCGAGTTCTCGCCGAACCCGGGCCACAGGAAGCGCCCGGTCTCGTCCTTGCGGAACCAGTTGACGTAGAAGATCCTGGGCAGCTTGCCCGGCTCCGCGCGCCGCCCGACCTCAAGCCAGTTGTTGAAGTAGTCGGCCATGTTGTAGCCACAGAAGGGCAGCATCGCGAACGGGTCGAAGCGCAGCTCGCCGACGGTGCCGCTGGCGGCGGCGGTCTTCTCGGAACTCATCACAGAGCCGAGGAACACCCCGTGCTCCCAGTCGAGCGACTCGGTGACCAGCGGAACCACGGTCGAGCGACGGCCTCCGAAGAGCATCGCGTCGATCGGCACCCCGACCGGATCCTGCCACTCGGGGGCGATCGCGGGATCCTGCGAGGCGGGCGCCGTGAAACGGGCGTTGGGATGCGCCGAGGCGGTGCCCGACTCGGGCGTCCAGTCGTTGCCGTGCCAATCGATCAGGTGAGTGGGGGGCTCCTTGGTCATGCCCTCCCACCACACGTCGCCGTCATCGGTGAGCGCGCAGTTGGTGAAGATCGAGTTGGACTCGATCGTGGCCATCGCGTTGGGGTTGGTGTCGGCGCCCGTGCCCGGGGCCACGCCGAAGAAGCCGGCCTCGGGGTTGATCGCATAGAGGCGGCCGTCCTCGCCGAACTTCATCCAGGCGATGTCATCGCCGATCGTCTCGACCGTCCAGCCCTCCATCGTCGGGATCAGCATCGCCAGGTTGGTCTTGCCGCAGGCCGAGGGGAACGCTCCGGTGATGAACTTCACCTCGCCCTCGGGCGAGGTGAGCTTGAGGATCAGCATGTGCTCGGCCATCCAGCCCTCGTCGCGGGCCATCACCGAGGCGATCCGCAGCGCAAAGCACTTCTTGCCCAGCAGAGCGTTGCCGCCGTAGCCCGAGCCGTAGGACCAGATCTCGCGGGTGTCGGGGAAGTGCACGATGTACTTGTTCTCGGCGTTGCATGGCCACGGCACGTCCTCCACGCCCTCGGCGAGGGGCATGCCGACCGAGTGCATGCACGGGACGAACTCGCCTTCGGTGCCGAGCGCGTCGAGCGCGCCCTGGCCCATGCGGGTCATGATCCGCATGCTGACCGCGACGTAGAGCGAGTCGGTGAGCTGCACGCCGATGTGACTCTTGTCCGATCCGAGGGGGCCCATCGAGAAGGGCACCACGTACATGGTGCGTCCCCGCATCGAGCCCGCGAACAGCTCCGAGAGCATCGCCTTCATCTCGGCGGGGTCGCGCCAGTTGTTGGTGGGACCGGCCTCGTCCTCGGTCGCGGAGCAGATGAAGGTGCGGTCTTCCACGCGCGCCACGTCGCCGGGATCGGAGAAGGCCAGGTAGGAGTTGGGCCGCTTGGCGTCGGAGAGCTTGCGGAAGGTGCCGGCGGCGACCAGCTCGCCGCACATGCGCTCGTACTCCTCGGCGGACCCGTCGCACCAGACGACATCCCGGGGCTCGGTCAGCGCCGCTACCTCATCGACCCAGGCCAGCAGGCGTTTGTTCTCGGTGGTGGCGTTGGCGGGGGCGGTGGTCTCCATAACGTGAAAGCGGCTCCTCGAGTCTCGCGTTGGTTGGACGCTCAGGACGCGTCGCGGGGTCATCCATGCCCCGGACGCAAGCGATGCCTACGGGCACCGCGCGAAAAGCGGTCCAGGGAGCCTAGCGCTCCCCGGACCGAAAAGCATCCTTCTTCGCTACTCGACGTTGCCCTCGGCGGCCCCGTCTCCGGGGTTGCGACGCGGCACGAGCACCAGGCGTTTGAACTCGGCCACGAGCACGCCGTCCTGGTTGAGCACGCGGGTGTGGACCTTGACGGTGCCGCGGTCGGGCTTGGTCTTGGACTCGCGCTTCTCCAGCACCTCGGACTCGCAGAAGAGGGTGTCGCCGTGAAACACGGGGGCGGGATGCTTGAGTTCTTCGGTGGCGAGGTTGGCGATCGCCTTGCCGCTGACGTCGCTGACGGACATGCCGAGCGCCAGCGAGTACACGAGCGGGCCCACGACGACGTTGCGGCCCTGCTGGGAACCCTTGGCGTACACGTCGTTGAGGTGCAGCGGGTGGTGGTTCATGGTGATCAGACAGAACAGGTGGTCGTCTGACTCGGTCACCGTCTTGGCCGGCCAGTGCTTGTACACCGCGCCTACCTCGAACTCCTCGAGGTAGCGGCCGTAGGGGTGGGCGCCGCTCGCCTCGCGCGCGGCCTGGTCGGTCTCGACGGTGGTGGTCTCACTCATGGGGGTGCCGATCGTCTCCTGTGTGGCTTGCGGTTGGCGCGTGCGCCGCAGCGTACGCGCTGGATCAGGTGTGCTCGAGCATGGACGCTTGAGCATGGACGCTCGAGCGGGGGGTGCTTGAGCGGGGAACTCTATTGAGGCGCAGCGAGCCGGTACCGTTAGGGACCCCTCGATATACAGAGCACAGCCCCACTCAGACCCAGGAGACCCGACTTGCGCAACCCCCGCGACTTCCTCAAGCCCCTCGCCATCGACGCCCCCGAGCCGCTGCGCGAGATCCCGTTCAAGCCGTCCCGGATGATCCACTTCCTGGACTTCTCCAACGAGAAGATGGTCGCCAAGGTGCCCGACATCGCGCCGATGGTGGACATCCTGCTGGGCAACCTGGAGGACGCGGTGCCGGTCGACCGCAAGCTGGCGGCTCGCGCGGGCCTGATCAAGGTGGGTCGCGAGATCGACATGGGAGACACCGCGCTGTGGACCCGCGTCAACGAGCTGGCCTCCCCCTGGGTGCTGGACGACATCACCGAACTGGTCACCGAGATCGGCCACAAGCTCGACGTGATCATGGTCCCCAAGGTCGAGGGCCCCTGGGACATCCACTACGTCGATCGGCTGCTGGCCCAGCTGGAGGCCAAGGCCGGGCTCGACCGTCCGATTCTGATCCACGCGATCCTGGAGACCGCCCAGGGCGTGGCGAACCTCGAGGAGATCGCCTGCGCGAGCCCCCGCATCCAGGGCATGAGCTTCGGCCCCGCCGACCTGGCGGCCTCGCGGCGCATGAAGACCACCCGCGTCGGCGGCGGGCACCCGGGCTACCGCACGATCGCGGACCCCGACCCGGAGCACCCCGAGGCCCCGCGCCCCAGCTATCAGCAGGACCCCTGGCACTACTCGATCGCCCGCATGGTGGACGCCTGCACCTCCGTCGGCGCGCTGCCTTTCTACGGCCCCTACGGCGACATCAAGGACCTCGAGGGCTGCGAGACCCAGTTCCGTGCCTCCTTCCTGCTGGGCTGCGTGGGCGCCTGGTCGCTACACCCCGCCCAGATCGCCCTCGCCAAGAAGGTCTACTCACCCGACCCCGACGAGGTGGCGTTCGCCAAGAAGGTCATCGAGGCCATCCCCGACGGGCGCGGGGTGCACATGATCGACGGCAAGATGCAGGACGACGCCACCTGGAAGCAGTGCCAGGTGATGGTGGGCCTGGCCGAAATGCTGGCCCGCAAGGACCCCGAGCTGGCCGAGGCCTACGGGTTTACGCCCGCGGCCGTATAGAGCGCTCGTCATATAGGGTTCCAGCGCCCACGCCCACGCCGATCCCCCGACTGGACGCGAGACGATGAGATTCTTTGAGTACGAGGCCCGCGAGGTAGTCAAGCGCGCCGGTATCCCCGTTACCGACTATGGATTCACCACCGACGCCGCCGAGGCGCGTGAGATCGCGCAGCGGATCGGTGGACCCACGGTTATCAAGTCCCAGGTGCTCACCGGGGGACGCATGAAGGCCGGCGGCGTCAAGTTCGCCGACACCCCCGAGGAGGCCGAGGCGTACGCCGCCGACATCCTCAAGCTGGAGATTGGCGGGCACATGCCGCGCGGGGTGCTGGTGGACCCCAAGGCCGAGGTCGAGCAGGAGTACTACGCGGGCGTCGTCTGGGACGGCACGCGCAAGCAGCCCGTGATGATCTTCTCGCCCGTCGGGGGCATCGACATCGAGCAGGTCGCCGAGGAGCAGCCCGACAAGGTAGGCCGCCGGCACTTCTCGAACATCCTGCCGTTCGGGGACTTTGAGGCCAAGGAGGTGATCGCCTCAACCGGCGTCACCGGCTCGGCGCTGAACAAGCTCGTCCCGATCCTCACCCGCCTGGCGAAGCTGTTCGTCGAGAACGACATGACGCTCGCCGAGATCAACCCGCTGGGGCGCCTGGCCGACGGCTCGTTCATCGCACTGGACGCCCACATGGATATCGAGAACGAGGCCCGCGGACGCCACAAGCAGCTGCTGAAGGACCTTGGCGTGGGCGAGGATGAGACCCGCCAGGCGCGCGAGGCCACACCGTTCGAGCTGGCGGGCGAGAAGGTCGACTCCCAGGATCACCGCGGCGTGGCCGGCAACGTCACCGAGTTCGACGGCAACCTCGGCCTCGTGATCGGCGCCGGGGGCGGCTCGCTCACGCTGTTCGACGCGGTGCGCGCCCACGGGGGCAAGCCCGCCAACTATTGCGAGATCGGCGGCAATCCCTCGGTCTCCAAGGCGTGCGGCCTGGCCAAGCTGGTGCTGGGAAAGCCCGGCGTGGACAAGATCGCCGTGATGATGTCGATCGTCTCCAACACCCGCGTGGACATCGTGGCGCGCGGCGTCATCAAGGCCTGCCTGGAGCTGGGTCACGACCCGGCCGAGAAGATCGCGATCTTCCGCATTCCCGGAGCCTGGGAGGAGGAGGGCTTCAAGATCCTCGAGAAGTACGGCGTCGAGTACGCCGACCGCAGCGTGTCGCTGAACGAGGCCGCCAGGCGGGCGGTAGAGAAGATCCAGGGGGGCACAAGCGCCGCAGCGACCGACACAGCAACGGAGACCACATCATGAGCATCCTGATAGACGCCGAGACGACCTTCATCGTCCAGGGCATAACCGGCCGCGAGGCCGTCAACCTCACGCGTGAGTGTCTCGACTACGGCGCGGGCGCCAAGGTCGTCGGCGGCGTCACCCCCGGGCGCCTGGGCCGCGAGGTCCACGGGGTGCCGGTCTTCGACACCGTCGCCCAGGCCGTGGCGCACCACGGCTCGCCGATCTACGGCTCGGTCGTGACGGTCCCCCCCGCCTTCACCAAGGATGCGGTGTTCGAGGCCGTCGAGAACGGGATCAAGCTGATCGTGATCGTCACCGAGCGCATTCCCCGCCGGGACGTGGCGCAGATGGTCGAGCTGGCCAATCTGCGGGGCGCGCGCATCATCGGCCCCAACTGCCTCGGGATCATCGTCCCCGACGTGATCAAGATGGGCGGCATCGGCGGCCCCGCGCGCAACGCGGCGCAGGCCTACACGCCCGGCCCGATCGGCGTGATCTCGCGCTCGGGCGGCATGACCACCGAGATGTCCTCGACGCTGAGCGCCGCCGGGCTGGGACAGTCCACGGCGGTCTCGATCGGGGGCGACGCCATCATCGGCCAGAGCTACGCCGAGCTGATGCCGCTGTTCGAGGCCGATGAGCAGACCAGGGGCATCGTGATCTACACCGAGCCCGGTGGCCGCATGGAGGCCGAGCTGGCGCGCTGGGTGACCGAGAACAACTCGCGCCTGCCGATCGTGGCGTTCATGGCGGGTCGCTTCATGGACGAGATGCCCGGCATGAGCTTCGGCCACGCGGGCACGATCGTGGAAGGCAAGGAGGACACCGCCGGCGAGAAGATCGCCCGTCTCGCCCAGGCCGGAATCACGGTGGCCGAGCGGATCGAGGACATCCCGGGCCTGATCGAAGCCAAGATCGCAGAGCGAGCCGAGAGGAGTCCGGCATGAGGGCCGACGCCACATTCATCGCCGTCGAGGTCGACGACCAGTACGCAAACGACCGCGAGCTGGCGCTCAAGCTGAGCGACGCCTGCCCGGTGGACATCTTCGCCCAGGGCGAGAGCGGCGTGGAGATCGTCGAGCAGAACCTCGACGAGTGCGTGCTCTGCCGCCTCTGCCTCGACGCCTCCCCCGCGGGCGCGATCAAGATCGTCAAGCTCTACGACAACGACGCGGTGCTGGCCTAGCCGGACCTCTGGCGGGGGCCGTTCGCGGGGCCACTAGCGCGACCCCCGCGCCGTGCTCTATCGTGTGGGGGAGCATGAACGAAAATGTCTCGCTCATAGTGATGTGCATCTTCATGATCGCCTCGCTCGCGTTCCTCGCCGAGCAGATCACGGCCTACCACTAGGCCCTCGGAGCACCCCTACGCCCGCTCGGGCTTGTAGGGCCCCGGCTTGCGTCGCGGCTTGCCGCCGGGGAACGCCAGCCGCAGGATCGTGCGGTGCACGCTGCCGAGCTGCTTGCGCAGCGGCCCGGTGTTGTAGGGGAGTTCGTAGCGGTGGCAGATGTCGCGTACCCGCGGGGCGATCTCGGCGTAGCGGCTGGAGGGCATGTCGGGGTAGAGGTGATGCTCGACCTGGAAGCTCAGGTTGCCCGCCATCAGGTGGAACAGCGGTCCGCCGTCGATGTTCGCGGAACCCAGCAGCTGGCGCACGTACCAGCCACCGCGGGTCTCCTCGGCGACCTCCTCCTCACTGAACGTGTAGGTCTGGTCGGGGAAGTGCCCGCAAAAGATGATCGAGTAGGCCCACACGTTGCGCACGATGTTGGCCGTGAAGTTCGCGGCGAGCGTCGACTTGAACGCACGACCCGAGAGCGCCGGGAAGGCGATGTAGTCCTTGACGATCTGCCGTCGCGCCTTGAGCCCGATCGCCTTCAGCTCGGCCTTCACCTGCGCCTTTGACTTCTCGCCCGTGCGGACGGCCTCGCCGTTGATGTCGTGCACCGCCACCCCCCACTCGAAGAACCCCATCAACAGCAGGTTGTAGAAGGGCTGCAGCAGGTAGATGGGGTGCCAGGGCTGATGCGGGTCGATGCGCATGATCTCGTAGCCGAGATCGCGGTCCTTGCCGCGGATGTTCGTGAACGTGTGGTGCTCGTAGTTGTGGGAGTGCCGCCAGGCCTCGGCCGGGGAGGCGGTGTCCCAGTCCCAGCTCTGGGAGTTGATGTCCGGATCGTTCATCCAGTCCCACTGGCCGTGCATCACGTTGTGCCCGATCTCCATGTTCTCCAGGATCTTGGCCACCGACAGCGCCGTGGTACCGGCCAGCCACAGCGGCTTGTAGCGCGAGCCGAGCAGCAGCGCGCGGGCGGCCAGCACGAGGTGACGGTGCAACTTGATGGTGCTGCGGATGTAGCGCGAGTCGCGGTCGCCCAGCTCGGCGAACACCTCGTCGTGGATCGCGTCGAACTCGCGGCCCAGCTGCTCGATCTGCGCGGGCGTCAGACGCGCCAGGGGGCTCTCGATCTCATCGATGTTGGGGGTGTCTGTGGGGATGGGTGGTGGACTCTCGGCCGCCGCGATGGACATGGCTGTCTTCCTTTGCTGGATGGAGTTAGAGATCGATCTCGACCGCGCCCTCGGGCGCGTTGATGCAGGTGCGCAGCATCTCCCCGGGCTGACCGTGAACGCGTCCGGTGCGCAGGTCGCGAACCTGCCCGGCGCGCAGCCGCCCGACACAGGTGTGGCAGATGCCCATACGACAGCCGTAGGGCAACGTGGCGCCCGCGTCCTCGCCGGCCTGGAGGATCGGCTGCTCGCCGTCGCTGCTGGCACGGATATCGCTGGAGCAGAAGTGGATCGTGCCGCCGAGGCCACGCTCGCCGTCGCCCATGCCGATGTCAGGCTGAAAGTGCTCGACGTGCAGTCGAGCAGGATCGCCGTCTCGCTCGAAGTGTTCGCTGATCGCCTGGATCAAACCAGCCGGACCGCACAGGAACGCCTCGCGCTCGGCCCAGTCGGGGCACAGTGCGTCGAGCTGCGCGGGTGTCACGCGGCCCTGCTCGCCGGTGAGCCACTCGTGTAGGCGATAGCCGCGGTGGCGGGCCTGAAGCTCGTGTAGCTCACGGCCGAAGATCACATCCTCGGCGCGGCGCGCGCAGTGCACGTGCGTCACGTCCTGGATGCGCCCCCGGTGGGCGAGGCTGCGCAGCATGCTCATGATCGGCGTGATCCCGCTGCCCGCGCTGATGAGCAGCAGGCGCGGGGGCAGGGGATCGGGCAACACGAAGGTGCCTTCCACGCCGCCCAGTCGTACGATCGTGCCGGGGCGCACGCGGTTGAACAGGAAGGGCGAGACCTTGCCGCCCTGCACCAACTTGGGCGTGATCGAGATGTACCCGTCCGGACGCTCGGGGTCGGAGGTCAGCGAGTAGGCCCGCCAGTGGTGGATCCCGTCGACCTCGATGCCCAGCCGCAGATACTGCCCGGGCTGGTGGCCCTCCCATTCCCAACCCGGCTTGATCAGGACGGTGACCGCGCTGGGCGTCTCGCGCTCGATCCGCTGCACCCGGCCGCGCAGCTCGCGGGTGGACCACAGCGGGTTGATCAACTCCAGGTAGTCGTCGGGCAGCAGCGGCGAGGTGAAGGAGCGGATCAGCCCCATCACGCGACGCCGCCCTTCAGAGACCCTTGGAACCGCTCCGCGCTCAGCCATGACCCTATGTTACCTCAAATGAGGTTACATCAAACATGGTACCCTTATCCTAAGTGGCGGAATCCGAGACAGATACGACAGGGTTACCCGCAAAGCGGCGCTCTGCGCGCCCCAGCTCCGCGCCCGGCGCGGGCGCCGCAGGCGCCCAGCATGGCCTGACGATCGAGCAACTGGCCGCCGAGGTCGGGATGTCGGTGCGCAACATCCGCAACCACCAGTCCCGCGGCCTGCTGGCGGCACCCGAGGTTCACGCCCGCGTGGGGTACTACGACGCCAACCACGTGGAGCGCCTGCGCCTGATCCTCGACCTCCAGGCCGACGGCTTCAACCTGGCGGCGATCGAGCGCCTGATGGGCTCCTCCGGCGGGGTCGCGGGACGGCTGCTCGGGCTGCGGCACGCCTTCACGACACCGTTTGAGACCGAGACCCCCGAGGTCATCACCACCGAGGAGCTGCTGAAGCGGTTCGGCGAGGTGGACGACCGGGACATCGAGCGGGTGCGCAAACTCAAGCTGCTGATCCCGCTCGGCGACGGGCGTTTTGAGATCCCGAGCCCCGCCCTGATGAAGGCCGCCGAAGACGTCACCGCGCTGGGCATCTCGCTGCATGCCGCGCTCGCGCTCGTCGAGCGCGTCAGCCGCGACTCCGAATCGATCTCGCGCGCCTTCGTGAAGCTGTTCCTCAGAGAGATCTGGGAGCCCTTCGAGCAGGCCGGACAGCCCGAGGAGCGCTGGGACGAGGTGATCGCCGCGATCGACGCCCTGCGCCCGATCGCCTCGGAGGCGCTGCTGGCGTTGTTCAAGCAGCGGATGACCGCCCAGATGGAGAGCGCCTTCGGCAAGGTGCTCTCCCAGCAGGCCAAGCGCCCGCGCTAGCGGTCGGCCGCGCAGGCCAAACGCTTAGCCCGACCCCCTCCCTTACAGCCCGCGCGCCCCCAACAACCCGACCCGGCGGCCGGTTGACTCTCAGTGCTGGGTTGCGCGGCGGGTGCGCAGGCGTTCCTCGTGGCGCTCGACCACGTTGACGATCAGCTTCAGGAACTGCTCGGGCCCGGTGGCCTTGGCCTGCCCGTAGCTAAACGCCTCCACCCAGTCGGCGACTTTGGCTTCCTTGGCCATGATGTTGAAGAACTCGCGGCGCATTTCCACGCGCATCTTTGCGTCGGCCGCGGGGCCCTTGGTCACCTTGACGTCCGGCATCTCCAGGCGGAAGTGCTGCACGTCGCCCCGCCCCCGCAGTTCGACGCCGACCACCAGCTTGATGGGCTCGAGCGCAGGGACCTCTTTGACGAACCTGCGTACCGCGATCTCGATCAGCGTCTTGGCGTCCTCGGCCATGTCAACCCCTCCTCTCCCGACATCCATTCTTGCGAGGGACGAGACGGTAACACGATTCGGTTCATCAAATCTTGTGCCGCTGCAACAGCTTGCGCCCGATCACCATGCGCTGGATCTCCGAGGTGCCCTCGCCGATCAACAACAGCGGGGCGTCGCGGTAGAGACGCTCGATCTCGTACTCCTTGGAGTAGCCGTAGCCGCCGTGAATGCGGAAGCACTCCTCGACGCAGAAGCGCCCGGCCTCCGAGGCGAAGAGCTTGGCCATCCCGGCCTCCAGGTCCGAGCGCTCCCCGGCGTCCTTCAGGCGCGCGGCGCGCAGCGTGAGCAGCCTGGCGGCGTCCACCTGGGTGGCCATGTCGGCGAGCTTGAACTGGATCGCCTGGTGCTCGGCGATCGGCTTGCCGAAGGTCTTGCGCTCCTGGGAGTAGCGCAGCCCCAGCTCGAGCGCCCGCTGGGCGATGCCGACACCGCGCGCGGCGACGTTGACCCGGCCGACCTCCAGAGCGTCCATCATCTGCGAGAAGCCCTTGTTGAGGCCCGCCTGCTCGCCCCCGAGGATGTTCTCCGCGGGACAGCGGTAGCCGTCGAACACCAGCTCGGTTGACTCCACGCCCTTGTAGCCCATCTTCTTGAGCTTCGGCGGCACCACCAGCCCGGCATAGTCGCCCGTGTTCTCCGAGACGCCACCCTCCTTCTCGGCGATGAAGCAGGTGAAGCCCTTGTGGCGCGGCTGCGCGTCGGGGTCGGTCTTGACGAGCACGAACACGAGGTCGGACATCAG
Organism: uncultured Solirubrobacterales bacterium; assembly: GCA_963813115.1. Classification (GTDB taxonomy): domain Bacteria; phylum Actinomycetota; class Thermoleophilia; order Solirubrobacterales; family Solirubrobacteraceae; genus Palsa-744. The sequence goes on along the minus strand of CAWEXS010000001.1, from coordinate 294,843 downwards.
GCCGTTGGTGACCCACATCTTCTGCCCGTTGATCTCGTACTTGCCATCCTCGCCCTTCTTGGCCTGCGTCTTGATCGCCTGCACGTCGGAGCCCAGCTCGGGCTCTGAGAGCGAGAAGGCGGCGCGAATCTCACCGGTGGCCATGCGGGGCAGGTACTTCTGCTTCTGCTCCTCCGAGCCGAACTTCATCAGCAGGTAGGAGCCGATGAAGTGGGTGTTGATGACGCCCGAGATCGAGATCCAGCCGCGTGAGAGCTCCTCGACGATCATCGCGTAGGTCGTGAGGTCCAGGCCCATGCCGCCGTACTCCTCGGGGATCGTCACCCCGAACAGCCCCAACTCCTTCATCTGCTCCACGATCGGCTCGGGGAACAGATCCTCGTGGTCGTAGTGCTCGGCGTTGGGCAGGATCTGCTCGTCGGCGAACTGATGCACCATCTCGGTGATCAGCTTCTGCTCTTCGGTCTTCTCGGTGTACGGGGCGGGGGCTACGGCCATGTCTTTGGGGCTCCGGTGTCGGTTTCGGCAAGCTCTGTGGTTGACAGCCGCGCCGTGCGTGGGACAGCAGCGCGGTGTCTGTAGGTGGAGAATACCGGCGTGAACTTCGCACGGGACGTGATCGAGGCCCTGCCCCCATCCGGGCGCGCCCTCGTGGAGCTATCGCGCGAGGGCGATCGTCGCGAGTGGAGCTTCGGCGAGATCGCCCACCAAACCGGTCTCCTGGCGGCGCATCTCCAGGCGCTGGGCGTGCGCCGCGGGGATGTCGTGATGACCCTGATCGGCAACCGCCCCGAGTGGGTCCTGAGCATGACCGCCTGCTTTCGCCTGGGGGCCATCGTGCTGCCCTGTACCGAGCAGCTGCGCGCCAAGGACCTCGCCCTGAGATTGCAGGTAGCCCGACCGAGCCTGGTGGTCTGCGACGAGCGCAACGCCGCCGAGCTGAGCGAGGCCGGCTGGAGCGGCCCCACGCTGTTCGCGCCCTGGGGGGAGCTGCCCGAGCGCCCGGCGCCCGCCGCGGTCGAGCTGACCGGCGACGAGCCGTGCCTGATCACGTTCACCAGCGGCACCGCCGGGGAGCCCAAGGCCGTGCTGCACGCCCAGCGCTACCTCTCGGGCCAGCGCCTGCAGGCCGAGCGCTGGCTGGGAGCGACAAGCGGACAGCTCGTGTGGTGCACCGCGGCGTCGGGATGGTCGAAGTCGGCTCGCAACGTCTTCATCGCCCCCTGGCTCTCGGGCGCCGCGGCGCTACTGCACGACGCCCGCTTCGACCCCGCCGAGCGTCTTGAGCTGCTGGAGCGCGAGCGCGTGAATGTGCTCTGCATGGCACCCACCGAGTACCGCGTCATCGCCAAGCGCGCCACCCCCCGGCCACTGCCCGACCTGCGCGGTCTGGTGGCCGCGGGCGAGGCCCTCAACCCGGAGGTGCTGCACAGCTGGAGGCAGGCCACCGGCCTCTGGATCCGCGACGGCTACGGACAGACCGAGACCGGGCAGCTGACGGGCACCCCGCTCGGAGAGACGCCGCGACCGGGCTCCATGGGTCGTCCCCTGCCGGGAATCGGACTCTCGCTGCGAGACGGCGAGCTGGTGGCCGACCCGGCCACCATCCCAACATTTTTCTTGGGCTATCTGGGCGAGCAGCGCCAGGACCCCGCCACCACCTGGCACACCGGCGATCGGGTGCACCGCGACGAGCAGGGCTTCCTCTACTTCGAGGGGCGCACCGACGACGTGATCGTCTCGGCGGGCTACCGCATCGGCCCCTTCGAGGTGGAGTCGGCGCTCGTCGCCCACCAGGCCGTCGCCGAGGCCGCCGCGGTCGCCGCGCCCGACGAGGAGCGCGGCGCCGTCGTACGCGCGGTGGTGGTGCTCCGCGACGGCTATGAGCCCTCTCCCGCGCTGGCGCGGGAGCTACAGGAGCACGTCAAGGCCGAGACCGCGCCCTACAAGTACCCCCGCATCCTCGAGTTCGCCCCCGAGCTGCCCAAGACACCGAGCGGCAAGGTCAAACGGGCCGAGCTGCGCGGGCAGCCCTAAGAACCGGTCTCAAGCGCGACGATCGCGTCGATCTCGACCTGGGCGCCCTTTGGCAGCGCCGCCACCCCGACGGTCACGCGGGCCGGCGGACCGGCCGCGGCGAAGAACGACGCGTAGATCTCGTTGACTTCCGCGAAGGCCCCCAGGTCGGTCATGTAGATCGTGAGCCGCAGCGCGTCGGCGAGCGTGGCATCCGCCGCCGCGCAGACCGCGCTCAAATTCTCCAGGCAGCGGCGTGCCTGCTCGCCCGCGGTGGCGCCCACCAGCTCGCCGCTCGCCGGGTCCAGCGGGATCTGTCCCGAGCAGAACAGCAGCTCGCCGTGACGCACCGCCTGGCTGTAAGGGCCAATCGCCCGCGGCGCCTGCGCGGAGTCCACGATCTCACGCGATTTGCCCATTCGCGCAGACCCTACCCGTGGCCAGCCCCTGCCGCACGCCCAAAGCCGATCCATTAGATTCCGACTGGTGCAACGATTGGGTGCCGTCCTCGCCACCGCACTGCTCGCCGCCGGCCTCGGCGCGAGTGTCCTGGCGCGTCCCGCCGAGGCCCAGATTGCATTCGCGCCGTGCGGCGACAGCAACGACTTCGCCTGCGGGCACCTCACCGTCCCGATCGATCCGACCGGCGCCCTCCCCGGGACGCTCACGCTCGCGATCCGCCGTCACCGCGCCACCGTCGAAGGGTCCAGGTCGGCGGTCCTCGCGCTCGCGGGCGGTCCCGGGCAGTCCGCGATTCCCTTCGCCGAAGACTTCTCGGAAATCCTCGGCCGGATCGCCTCGACGCGCGATCTGATCGTCTACGACCAGCGCGGCACCGGGCTCTCGCACCCGCTCTCCTGCCACGCCTATGAACAGGGCAGCCACTTTCACGCCCTGGGGCCCTTCATCGAAGCCTGCGCGAGCCAGCTCGGCCCGACCCGCAACCTCTTCAGCACCTCCGACACCGTGGCCGACATCGAGGCCATCCGTGTGGCCGGGGGCTACGACAAGCTCGTGCTCTTCGGAACCTCCTACGGCACCAGGGTCGCCGAGGACTACGCCCAGGCGTACCCGAGCCACGTGGAGGCCCTGATCCTCGACTCGGTGGTGACACCCGACGGGCCCGATCCGCTCGGTCGGCCCACCTTCGCCGCGATCCCCCGCGTCCTGCACCAGCTCTGCGAGTTCCGCGACTGCACGCACATCACCACGGACCCCGTGGGCGACCTCACCAGGCTGCTGCGACGGATGCGCGGCGGCTTCGTGCCGGGGCGCGTGATCGACGACCGCGGCCACCCCCACAAGCTCGAGATCGGTCCCAACGACCTGCTCGGGCTGCTGGTCGAGGGCGACCTCGAACCGATTCTGCGCTCCGAATTCATCGCCGCCGCCCACTCCGCCTCATACGGCGACACCGCGGCGCTGGCACGCCTGCTCAACCGCGCCGAGAGCGCACCCGAAGACGAAGGCGAAGGCATCGACTCGCCGCTCTATCTCGCGACCACCTGTGAGGACCAGCTGTTCGGATGGACCCGCACGGCCGCCCCAGCCGCTCGTCTCGCTCAGGTTCGCGACCAGCTGAAGCGACTTCCGGCCGCCGCCTTCGCGCCCTTCACCGCAGCCAACGGCCTGGCCTTCAGCGACGTCGGGGCCTGCGCGTACTGGCCCTACGCCACCCCCGCGCCCGCGCTCGACGACGCTCCGCTGCCCGACGTGCCGACGATGATCCTCAGCGGCGCCGACGACCTGCGCACGCCGACCGCCAACGCGCAGGCGGTGGCCGCCCAGATCCCCGGGTCCCATCTGCTGGTGGTACCCAACGACGGCCACGCCGTGCTCGGCACCGAGCCGACCGCCTGCGCCAAGCGGGGACTTGAGGCGATGTTCGCGGGCAAGACGATCAAGCCCTGCCGCGCCGCGGCCCCCGTGCCCATCCTGAGGCCCACCCCGCTGGCACCCGCGCACCTCAGCGAAGTTCCCCCCGCCAGGGGCTATCGCGGACGCACCGGCGAGACCCTGCGCGCCGTGCGGCTCACGCTCGGGGACCTCTCCCGCCAGCTGGTGCTCCAGCTCGCCGTCCAGCTCAGCTCCGGGCAGTCCTCCGCCTCCGCCCTGGGCGCGCTGCGCAGCGGCGGCCTGCGCGCGGGCTGGGCCCAGGAGTCAAGGCGGGGCTTGAGCTTCCACCGCTACTCCTACGTACCGGGGGTGACGATCTCGGGCACCGTGCGCTCCGAATCGCTCACCCTGCACATCGGCGGGTCCGCGGCGGCGCACGGCATCCTGCACCTCGGGGCCCGTCACGCCCTCATCGGCACGCTCGGCGGCCGCCACGTGCGCCTGGCGAGCACCCCCACCGCGACCGCGGCGCGCGGCGCGCGTTCCCCCACCGGCTCGCCGGCCCAACCCGGCGCGGTCATCGCCAAGCGTCTCGCCCAACTCTGGGCGCCGCTCTCCGGGACCCTCCGCTTCGCGTCTATCGATCCCCTGGAACTTCAAGTCCTCTTATCCGACGGTCGCTATTGTCGAAACCGATGCGCCAACGAGCGAGACAACTGGCGCTGGTGAGTTTGCCGCTGGCGCTCACGCTCGCCACAGCGTGGACCCAGACGGCCGCAGCGGTCGAATTCACCCCCTGCCCCGAACACTTCGGGTATTCCTGCGCCACCCTGGTCGTGCCGCTGGACCGCAGCGGCGTGCTCCCCGGTACCGTCTCGCTGAAGCTCGAGCGCAAGCAGGCCGGGATGGGTCCGAGCCAAAACGCGTTGATCGCGCTCTCCGGCGGCCCCGGGCAGGCCGCGCTCCCGAGCATCGCGGCCGTCGCCAAGTCGATGGCGCCGGCGCTCGGAACCCGCGACCTGGTGGTCTTCGACCAGCGCGGGACCGGGCAGTCCGGGCCCCTCAACTGCCCGGCGCTCAGCAACGAACAGACGCTCGAACGGGCCGGCTCGATCGCACAGGTCTTCGAAGCGTGCGCGCTCCAGATCGGGGCGGTACGCGGGTCCTACACGACCGCCGCCTCGGTCGCGGACATCGAGTCGATCAGGCAGGCCCTGGGCTATGAAAAGCTGATGCTCCGCGGCGTCTCCTACGGCACCAAGGTCGCGCTCCAGTACGCCGAACGCTACCCCCAGAACGTCGAATCGCTGCTGCTTGACTCGGTTGTCGCCGCCGACGGCCCCGAAGCCTTCGAGCTGCCCACCTTCCAGGCGATCGGCCCGGTGCTGGGCGAGCTGTGCTCCGCGGGCGCCTGCGCGCGCGTCAGCCCCAACCCGCTCAAGGACGTGGCACAGCTCGCCGCGCGGCTGCGCGCGCGCCCCATCACCGGTTCGGTCTACGACGGCTCGGGCCACCGCCACACCGGCGCCTTCGGCGAGCTGGACCTCATGAACATCCTGGAGGCCGGCGACCTCAACCCGGTGTTGCGCTCGCTGCTGCCGGCCGCGGTGCGCTCGGCCCTGAGGCACGACCCACAGCCGCTGCTGCGCCTGAACCTGCTCGCCGACGGCCTCTCGCCGAGCGAGCCCGGACCGTCGCAGCCGCCGCCCGAACAGCGCGAAGAAGGCAACGCTCTGTACTGGGCCACCCGCTGCGAGGAGACCACGTTTCCGTGGGTGCGCAGCGACCCCCCGGCGGCCCGCATGACCGAGGCATCGACGGCCCTACGCGCGCTGGGCGCCACGGCCTTCTACCCGTTCGACACCGAAGTCGCGCTCGCCCACAGCCTGCTGCCCGAGTGCGTGGGCTGGCCGGACGCCGCGCCGGCCCCCGCCGCGCCGGGCCCACTCCCGAACGTCCCCACCCTGATCCTCTCGGGCGAGCAGGACCTCAGGACCCCCACCTCGGTGGCGCGCACCGTCGCCGCCCGGATACCGGACGCGCAGCTGTTGACGGTGCCCTACACCGGGCACTCCGTGCTCGGCACCGACTTCAGCGGCTGCGCCCAGACCGCGGTGAACGCCTTCTTCGCGGGGACCCCCGTGCAGCCCTGTAAAGCGGGGCCCGACCTCTTCGCGCCCACGCCCGTGACCCCAACCAAGCTTCAGTACGTCCGCTCCACCCCCGGGGTCAGCGGTCGCAACGGGCGTACGCTCACCGCGGCGCTCGACACGATCCTCGACATCGACCGCCAGATCGTGGGAGCCACCCTGCAGGCCAACCAGACGCTGCCCAGCGGCGCGGGCTTCGGCGGGCTGCGCGGCGGCTATGCCAGGGTCAACGGCCGCTCGGTGCGCCTCAGCCGCTACTCGCTGCTCCCCGGCGTCGAGCTGAGCGGAGCCTTCACGCTGCACGACGGCAAGCTCCAGGGCACCGCGGTGCGGATCGAAGGGCCCGCGGCGGCCACCGGCACGCTGAGCCTCGGCAGCGGCAACCGCGTCACGGGCACGCTCAGCGGCAAGCGCTTCAGCGCCCGCATCACCAAGGCCACGCTCTCGCGCATGGGCGCCGCGGGCGCCGCCTGGCCCGTCGGCCACAGCGGGTTCCCCTACCCGGCCCTGGCCCGCACGCCCTGACGCTACGCTCAGCGTGTGGCCAACGCACTCGCGCAGGAGACCTCGCCCTACCTGCGCCAGCACGCCGAGAACCCCGTGGACTGGCTGGCGTGGGGCCCCACCGCACTGGAGCGCGCCCGCACGCTCGACCGTCCGCTGCTGGTCTCGATCGGCTATTCGGCCTGCCACTGGTGCCACGTGATGGAGCGCGAGTCCTTCGAGGACCCCGAGGTGGCAGCCCTCATGAACGCGAGCTTCGTCTGCGTCAAGGTGGATCGCGAGGAGCGCCCCGACGTGGATGCCCTCTACATGGAGGCCGTGCAGGGCATGACCGGCCACGGGGGTTGGCCGCTGAACGTCTTTCTCACCCCCGAACAGCTGCCGTTCTACGGCGGCACCTACTTCCCCCCGGGCCCCCGCCACGGCATGCCGAGCTGGACCCAGGTGCTCGGCGCGGTGGCCGAGTCCTGGCGCGAGCGCCACGGGGAGATCCGCGCCGCGGGGGAGCGCATCCGCAGCCGTCTCGGCGCGGGCGCGCGTCTCTCCCCCTCCTCCGCGCCACTGGATCGGGCCGCGCTGGCCGAGGCGGTGGCGAACCTGGGAGAGACCTTCGACGCGCACAACGGCGGCTTCGGGGGCGCCCCCAAGTTCCCGCCCAGCTCGACGCTCGAGCTGTTGCTGGCGCGCGCCGCCGCACAGAGCGAGGGCCCCGCCGGCAACCCCGGCGGCCTGCCGGTGAGCCCCGCGGAGGACGAGGCGGCCGCAGCGACCGAGACCCCGGAGGGACGCATGGCCCTCCAGACCCTGCGCGCGATCGCCCGCGGCGGTATCCACGACCAGATCGGTGGCGGGATCCATCGCTACGCCGTGGACGCCACCTGGACGGTGCCCCACTTCGAGAAGATGCTCTACGACAACGCCCTGCTGGCCCGCGCCTTCCTGCACGGCTGGCAGCTCAGCGGCGACCCCTCGCTGCGGCGCACCTGCGAGGAGATCTGCGACTGGGCGCTACGCGAGATGCGGGCCCCCGAGGGTGGCTTCTATGCCGCCCTGGACGCGGACTCCGAGGGCGTCGAGGGCAAGTTCTACGTCTGGAGCATCGCCGATCTGCGGGCCGTCCTGGGCCAGGACGCCGAGACCGCCATCGCCTGGCTGGGAGCCCGCGAGCAGGGCAACTTCAGCGGCGAGGAGGGACTCGCGGCGGGCGCCAACGTGCTCGAGTCCCGCGGCCCCGAGCCACCACCTGAGCAGCGTGCCCGGATTCGCGAGCGACTGCTCGCGGCGCGCGAGCGGCGCGTGCGCCCAAGCCTCGATGACAAGCGCCTGACGAGCTGGAACGCGCTGATGATCGGCGCACTCGCGGAGTGCGGCGCGGCGCTGGAGGTACCCCACTATCTGAGCGCCGCCGCGGAGTGCGCCGAGTTCGTGCTGCGCGACCTGCGCGACGAGCGGGGGCGACTGCTACGCACCTACGGGGCGGGCGGCTCGCGCCTGGCCTCCCTGGACGGCTACCTGGAGGATCACGCCTTCCTGCTGGAGGCGCTGCTGGCGCTGTTCGAAGCCGGTTGCGAGGAGCGCTGGTTTGAGGCGGCGATCGCGATCGCCGGGGAGATGATCGACCGTTTCGCCGACCCCGACCCCGAGCGCGGTGGGTTCTTCTCGACCGCGATCGACGCCGAAGCGCTCGTGGTGCGGCGCAAGGACCTGGAGGACAACCCGATCCCCTCGGGCTCCTCCAGCGCCGCGATGGGACTGCTGCGCCTGGCCCAGCTCACGGGCGAGCCGGAGTACGAACGCCACGCCCTCTCGGTGCTGGCGCTGGTGGCTGACATCGCCCCCCGGCATCCGGGCGCCTTCGCGCACGCGCTACAGGCGCTGCACCGGCACGTCTCGCCCGTGCGCCCGATCGCGTGCCCCGTTCCAGCCGTTCCAGCCGTCGGGCGCGTTCGCGGATCCGGCGACTGAGCAGGACATAGCGGCCCGGGACCGAAACAGGCCCCGTGCCCGAGCAGAATCCTGCCGCCACCCCAGCGCCGATCGCCCCGCAACCCCCCGGCGCCACGCAACCCCCTGACGCCACGCAGCCTCCCGCCGATCACCACACCCCCTTTGGCGGGGACAGCTTCGGCGTGCTCGCGGAGCGCTTCGCGCGCTTCTTCGGGACACCCAAGTTCATCCTCGGCCAGAGCGGGATCGTGGCACTGTGGATCGCGCTCAACGCGCTGGCGCTCTCAAAGACGATCGCCTGGGACAAGTACCCGTTCATCGCCCTCAACCTGCTGTTCTCGTTGCAGGCCGCCTACGCCGCCCCGCTGATCCTGCTGGCCCAGACCCGTCAGGCCGACCGCGACCACCTGCACGAAGAAGCCATGCAGAAGCACCGTGAGGCCGAGGCCAAGCGCGTGGAGCTGTACGAGGCCGACCAGGAGAAGCTGCTCGCGCAGGACAAGCAGCTGGCCGAGCAGCACACCCTGATGCTCACCCAGAACACCGAACTGACCCGCCAGGTGGCGCTGCTCACCCAGGAGCTGCACACCGCGATCTGCAAGCCCGGCTGAGCGCACGGGCCCCGCGGCAGCCGCCTGTAGTCGCCTGTACGCGGGGCGTCTAGAGAATCGAGAGGTAGCGGTCCAGCTCCCACTGGGTGACCTGCACCCGGTAGTCCTCCCACTCCTGCCGCTTGATCTCGACGTAGCGGTTGAACATGTGCTCGCCGAGCGTGCGCAGCACCAGCTCGGAGTTCGCGGTCAGCTCGATCGCATCGCCCAGGGTCTCGGGTAGCTGCTCGACACCGAGCCGGCGGCGCTCCTCGCCGGAGAGGTGGTAGAGGTTCTTCTCCATCGGCTCCGGCAGCTCATAGCCCTTTTCGATGCCCTCAAGGCCCGCCTGGAGCAGCACGGCGAAGGTCAGATAGGGGTTGCAGGCCGGGTCGGGGCAGCGCAGCTCCATGCGCGTCGTGCGCTCTTTGCCGGGGTGGTAAAGCGGCACCCGCACCAGCGCCGAGCGGTTGCGCCGCGACCACGCCACGTACACCGGCGCCTCAAAGCCCGGCACGAGGCGCTTGTATGAGTTGACCCACTGGGCGAAGATCGAGCAGATCTCGCGGGCGTGCTTGAGCTGGCCCGCGATGAAGGCCTTGCCGATGTCCGAGAGGAAATACTGGTCGTCGGGGTCGTAGAACGCGTTCTTGCCCTCGGCAAACAGCGACTGGTGAGTGTGCATCCCCGAGCCGTTCTCGCCAAACAGGGGCTTGGGCATGAACGTGGCGTGCCACCCGTACTTCATGGCGTACTCCTTGACCGTGATGCGATGGGTCATGCAGTCGTCGGCCATCTTCAGGGCGTCGGCGTAGCGCATGTCGATCTCGTGCTGGGAGGGGCCCACCTCGTGGTGGGTGTACTCCACGTGGATCCCCAGCTGCTCCAGCGCCAGCACCGTCTCGCGGCGCACCTCCGAGCCCGCGTCGAGGGTGGTCAGGTCGAAGTAGCCGCCTTCGTCGAGCACCTCCGTGGAGCGGCTGTCGCGGAACAGGAAGTACTCAAGCTCGGGCCCCACGTTGAACGTCTCGAAACCCATCGCCCTGGCCCGCTCGAGCGCACGGCGCAGCACGTGGCGGGGATCGCCCTCATAGGGGGTCCGCTCGGGGGTCAGCACGTCGCAGAACATCCGCCCCACGCCCTGTTCCTCCGGGCGCCAGGGCAGCACCGCGAACGTGCTGGGGTCGGGCATCGCGATCATGTCGGACTCCTCGATCGCGTTGAAGCCCGTGATCGATGATCCATCAAAGCCCATCCCCGCCTCGAACGCGTCATCCAGCTCGGCGGCATTGATCGAGAACGACTTCAGCTGGCCCAGGATGTCGGTGAACCAGAAGCGGATGAAGCGGATGTCGCGCTCCGCCACCAGCGCCTTGACGTCCTCGACGGTCTTGGGTTGCTCAGCCATCCGGCCGGACCTTAGTCGATGGCCTGGGCGCCCGCTATCGACGGTTGGCCAAAGCGTGCATCCGGCCCGCGCGGCCCCGCATACCACCGGCCGCGGTCCCGCCTGCGCCCAACGGGCGCCCGCCGACACTCAGCTGTGAGCGCTGAGCACCGCGGCCAGCACCAGCAGGAACCCGAGGGCCACCGCCAGGCCGGCAACCCGGTCGGGGCGCGAGCCCATGCGTTCGACGGCGTTCAGCCGCGGCCTATGCCGATAACGCCGCACGGCCTCGGCGTCGGTGCTCGGGGGTGCGCTCTCCACGAGGCGCAGGCGCGCGGAGCCCATGCCCGAAGAGGGCTGCCCGGTGATGCTCACCATGCGTCGTGCGTCAGCGGTTCCAGCGGGCTCCGGCGCAGCGGCAAGCCGCTCGGAGGCACGGCGGTGCTCGATGCGCTCCTTGACGTCCTCGACTTCGGCCCACCAGGCACGGGCCTCGGCTGCTCGTGGCATCGGCGCTCAGGCTAACCATCGCCCCGGCGGAAACGCGGCGGTTGACACGGCGCCTCGGTTGAGCCCGCGGTCGAGGGCCGGGCTGGGTGTGACGGCCCGCTGTCAGTGACCGGCGACGGCCGACACGAAGTCGGCCACGGCTTCGGCGTCGCGACCCTGGAACAGCAGGGCGGGCATCTGGCCGTTGCCGGCCGCGCGGCCAGCGGCGATTGCGCTGAGCACAAGCCCCCGGCGCTTGGCGACCGTGGGGATGCCGTCGCCCAGCAGGATGTCCAGGTTCGGTCCCACGCGTGCGATCGACTTGGTAGCGGCCAGCGTGTGGCAGGTGGCGCACGTGTGCGCGAACAGTTCGCGTCCGTGCTGCTGCTCGGCGTTCAGGTGCAGCCCGCCGACGGCGACGCTCGCCTTGTGCTCGCCGTTGAAGGCGAGCACCAGCGTTGGCACCACCAGTCCGAAGGCCACCAGTAGGACGATCCCGCCCGCAACCGCGCGCTGGCCCAGCTTGGAGTCGCTGTGCAGCGACTCGCGTGCCCCGCGAGGTCCACCGCGCATGGCCAGGAAGAAGACCGACAGGCCAAGGATGACCCAGAACAGGACGAAGCCGATAACCATCGGCCGGGAAGATACATCAGGCCCGGGCCGGAATGCCGGATGACCGCTCGGCGCGGGCGCCGACGCTGCCCGCCGCCGGGGTCTCGCCGTCGCGGAGAGCGCCGCGCGCGATCGATGCCGCGTAGACCCGATCGATCGTGCGAGCCTCTTCAGGCAACCTTCAGGTTCTCTTGATCTGTGGCGCTAGCCTAGATGTCAGAGAACCATCGAGGAAGCGCTGATCCCATGAACATTCTCCGTCGCCTACCGCTCTCCCGCCTGCTGCTCGCCTGCGCGCTCGTGGTCGCCCTGGGCGCCGGCGCGGCAGCCATCGCCGCGGCACTGGGCACCGGTCCCACGCCACCCCCCAAGCCGCTGGCGAACGCCGTTCACGACGCACTCGCGGCCCCACCCCCGGCGGGTGTGAGCGCACGAATCCAGCTCACCAACCATCTGGTCGAAGGGGCGAGCCTCGCCTCCCAGAGCGGCGACGGCGGCCCGAGCAAGACCAGCCCCCTGCTCGCGGGCGCCTCCGGGCGTCTCTGGATCGGCTCCACCGGCAAGCTGCGTCTGGAGCTTCAGTCCGCGAGCGGAGATACCCAGGTGTACTACGACGGGCAGACCGTATCCGTCTACGACTCCTCCTCCAACAGCCTCTACCGGATGCAGTTGCCCCCGGGCTCCGGCGTGGACACCCGGACGCCGGGCGCTGCCGCCGAGCACAAGCTCCCCACCGTCGAGGAGATCCAGAAGACCATCACCGACCTGATGGGCCACGCCAACCTCTCCGGCGCGACCCCGAGTGACGTGGCGGGCCGGCCGGCCTACACCGTGCGGATCTCACCGAGCCACGACGGCGGTCTGGTCGGGGGGGCTGAGCTGGCCTTCGACGCCGAGCGCGGCGTCCCGCTGCGACTCGCGCTGTACTCGACCTCCAGCAGCGCGCCGGTGCTTGAGCTGACGGCCACCGAAATCTCCTACGAAGCGGTCCCCGACTCGGTGTTCGCGTTGTCCCCCCCACCCGGAGTCACGATCCACGACATCGCTGCTCCGAGCAAGCCGAAGGGAGCCGACGCATCCACGGGCCGTAGCGCCGACAAGCCCGTGGTGGGCGCCACGGCGGTTCAGGCGAGCCTCCCCTTCAAGCTGGACGCGCCCACGACGCTAGCGGGCATGGCCCGCAGCGAAATCCGGGCGATCGACGTCAACTCCCACCCCGCGGCACTGGTCACCTACGGTAAGGGCCTCGGGGGCCTCGCGGTCATTGAGAGCCAGGACACAGGCGGGGCGGGCTCGGCCGACGGAGCCTCAGGCCGATCCTCATCCTCGCCGGGGGCCTCGCTCCCGACCGTCTCTATCGGCGGCACCAACGCCACCGAGCTGCCCACCGCGCTGGGCACGCTGCTCGAGTTCAAGCGCGCCGGCGTCGACTACCTGGTGGTCGGATCGGTCACGCCCGCCACCGCCGAGGCCGCGGCGCGGGGCCTGTAGCGTGGCCGCGCCCACGGGCGGCACCTTGATCAGGGATCGACGGGCACCGGCCGCCGCCGTGGCGCCACCCTCCTTGGACGGCGGGCCTAACAGCGATGCGCCCCCGGTGCGCGCTCGCGGACTGCTCAAGCGCTATGACGACGTGCTGGCGGTAGATCACGTCGACCTCAACGTGCGGGCAGGGGACGTCTACGGCTTCCTGGGTCCCAACGGCGCCGGCAAGACCACCACGCTGCGGATGGCCCTCGGGCTGATCGTCCCCACCGAGGGCGCGGTCGAACTCTTCGGGCGCGACCCCCTGCGCCGGGGCGCCGCCGCGCTTGAGGGCGTCGCGGGCTTCGTCGAGGCGCCCCGCTTTTACCCCTACCTGACCGGACGCAAGAACCTGGAGCTGCTGGCGGCGCTCGACGGCAACGGCGCCGCCGGGCGGATTGAGGAGGTGCTGCGCGTGGTGGACCTCAGCGCGCGCGCCAAGCACCGCGTCGGGGGCTACTCGCACGGCATGCGCCAGCGCCTGGGGATCGCGGCGGCGCTCCTGCGCCGTCCGCGCCTGTTGATCCTCGACGAGCCCGCCACCGGCCTGGATCCGGCGGGGATGCGTGACATGCGCCTACTCATCCGGCGCCTGGCCGACGAGGGCATCACGGTGCTGCTCTCAAGCCACCAGCTTCCGGAGGTCGAGGAGCTATGCGATCGGGTGGCGATCATCCGCTCCGGCCGCGTCGTCTACGAGGGCGCCCTCTCCGAGCTGAAGCGGCAGGCCGGTGGCGGCTACCGGCTGCGCACCAGCGACAACCCCGCGGCCGAGCGGGTGGCGCTGCGCCAGCCCGGCATCGAGCAGGTCAGCGTCGGCGATCGCGAGCTGCGCTTCCAGGCCGACGAGGACCACGTGGGAGCACTTTCGCTGGCGCTCGCGGGCGCCGGTGTCCAGATCCTCGCCCTGAGCCCCGAGACGGCGACCCTGGAGGACCTCTTCTTCCGTCTCACCGAGGGTGACGGCGAGACCGACGGCGCCGGTCTCTCACGCCCGGCCGTGGTGGTGGACGCGTGAGCAGCATCGCCGCATCGCCGCCCCTGAGCCCCGCCGCCGCGGGCGACGCACGGCGGCCTTCCACGCTCACGATCACGCGCTGGGAGCTGCGCAAGCTGCTCTCCCAGAAGCGCAGCTACCTGGGGTTCGGGATCGTGATGCTGCTGCCGCTGATCTTCGTGATCTCCCAGCATCTGCGCGGACGCGGCCACGGGGGCGCCGGGGACATCTTCGAGTCCCAGATCACGCAGTCCGGGCTCGCCACGCCGGTGCTGATGCTGCTGTTCGAGTCGGTCTTCATGCTGCCGCTGGCCGCCTCGTTGGTCGCGGGCGACATCGTGGCCTCCGAGGACGGCAACGGCACGCTCAAGACGATTCTCACGCGTTCGGTCGACCGCGGCCAGGTGTTCGCGGCCAAGGTGCTTGCCGCGGCGCTCTACGCCGCGACCGCGGTGTACCTGTCGGCCCTCACGAGCGCCGTCGCCGGAATCGCCTCATGGGGCTTTCACGGAATCCGCACCTACACGGGCACCTACGTCTCGGCGCCCAAGGCGCTGCTGCTGGTCACGGCCGCCAACGGCGCCTACCTGATCCCGCTGCTGACGATCGTGTGCATCGGGGTGCTGCTCTCGACGGTCACCCACAACAGCGCCGCGTCGATCGTGGGCACGCTCGCGCTCACGCTGCTGTTGGCGTTGATCACGCAGATCCCCGGGTTGGAAGGTCTCGCGCCCTACATGCTGCCGCACCAGTACGAGAGCTGGCAGGGCCTGCTGCGCACCCCCACCGACTGGGCGCCGATTTGGCACTCGGCCTGGGTTTGCGCCCTTTACGCTGGGCCGGCCCTGGCGGCCGCCTACCTGGTGCTGATCCGCCGCGACGTCACCGGCGGCTGAGCATCCGCGGCTAAGCCCGAGGGAGTGAACTGGAGTGAAGTGAAGTGGCGAGTCGGGATCGCCCGGGGCGATCCCTGCGTCAGGAGCGCTGGTAGGTTCCGAACATCACGCCCGCGCCGTCCGTGTTGCCCGCGAGCTGCTTCTGGACGGTCTTGGTGTCAAAACCGCCCGCGAGGTCGAGCTTCTTGCGCAGCGCGTAGAGCAGGAACACGACGTTGTGCGGCTTGCCCTTCGACGGGCAGATCCCGGCCCAAGCGGCCTTGCCCGCGCTGTTCTTACCCAGCACCGCTCCCGCGGGGATCGCGTTCGACGAGAAGCCGTTGGCGGTCGGGTCGATGCCGCCGACCGCCCAGCGCAGCGCACCCTGAGGCCCCGCAGCGAGATCCAGGACGAACAACAGCATCTGCTTGGTGCCCGCGGGGACCTTGGACCACTTCAGCGGCGGCGATTCGTTGGCTCCGTCGCAGGTGTAGCGCGTCGGGATCTTGGAGCCCTTGCCGAAGGCCGGGCTGCTCAGCGTGATCATCCCGATCGCGGGCTTGGCGCTCTTGGAGGCCCCGCTGGAGGTGGCGCTCGTGCTGGTCGAGCTGGTCGTATCGGTCGAGGAGCTGGAAGACGTCGCGCTCGCGGAGGTGCTCGTGGATGTCGCCGTCGAGGCGGCGCCGGTCGTGGTAGCAGAGCCCCCGCCGCAGCCCGTGAGCATGGCGAGCACCGCCAGTGCGAGCACGACGAACACCCCCGGAATTCTGACCCTCCCCATCTCGCGGATCAGTTTACCTTTGCCGAGAGGTCGACCGCGCTCAGCTCGACGTCGCCCGCCAGACGGTGGACCTCGCGCGGGTCGATCAGACCCGCACCAAGCCGGCTGGTCGACTCCGCTCCGCAGGCCACGCCGAAACGCAGGCACTCCTCCGGCGAGCTGCCGGTGTAGCGGGCCGCGACGTAACCGGCCAGGAAGGCATCTCCGGAGCCACGTGTGGCGACCGGCTCACGCGGCTCGATCCGGGCCCGCCGCAGGCACGGCTGACCGTCGATCAGAACCTGGGCGAAGCAGCCGTCGGGGAGCGTCATGATCGCCTCGCGGGCACCCAGCTCGCCGATCTCGCGCACCGCCAGCGAGCGTTCCTCGTCGCTGCCGAACTCGTGGCCGACCAGCTCCTCGGCCTCCAGCACGTTCGGCGACACCACGTCTGGCTCGGCGCGCACCGCGTGGTGCAGAGGATCGCCGTCGGTGTCGATCACGGTCGTCACACCCGTGCGCTGTAGCTCCTTGATCAGCGTGGCGTAGATGTCGGGCTCGACCCCGCGCGGGAGCGAGCCGGCGAACACCACGATCGCGGCGCCCCGGGAGAGATAGAGCAGCTTGTCGCGGAACAGTTCGACCTCGCGCTCGGAGACCGACGGCCCCCGCTCGTTGATCTCGGTCTGCTGGCCGTTGGTGGGGTCGAGCACCGAGGTGTTGGTGCGCGACTCCTCGCGGATGCGTACGAAGTCGTTGAGAATCGACTCTTCGGTGAGCTGCTCGACGACGTGCGTGCCCGTGGCGCCACCGGCCAGTCCCGTGGCGATCACGGGCTGACCCAGCATCTTCAGGGCACGAGCGATGTTGACGCCCTTGCCGCCCGCCATGGTGCGCTGCTCGACCGTGCGGTGGCGCCGCCCGAGACGAAAATTTGGCACCGACAGTGACTTGTCGATCGCCGCGTTGAGCGTGACCGTGATGATCATCTCGTTCTCCTCATCTGCCGTCCGCGACCCCGACAACACCCAACAACCACCAGATACCGGAATTGCCCGACAGAGGGTATCGGATAGGTCGACGCCGCCCGCCGGATCGATTGTCCAGCGGCCCTCAGGCCAATGCCCAGGCAGCCGCGCGCAGGCGCTCGGCCTCGACCCGCGCCGCCGTGGCCGGATCTGCTCCACCGGTGCGGTGGGCGGAGGCGATGCTGCGCGAAGCCGTGATCAGGCCGCCTGCGCGCCCCGGCAGGAAGGCCGCGGCGAGATCCTCGACCCGTCCGCCCTGCGCACCGACGCCGGGCAGCAGGAAAACCGCGTGGGGCATCAGCTCGCGGGCCCGGGTGAGGTGCTTGGGCTCGGTGGCTCCCACTACCGCGCCCACGTCGGTCAAGCCCGACTCCCCAACCCCGGTGCGGCCCAGCTCCTCCACGAGCAGCGCGAGCCGTTCCCAGACCGTCATACCGTCGGACAGCTCCAGATCCTCGACGTCGGCGGCTCCGGGGTTGGAGGTGCGCACCAGCGCCAGCACGCCCCCACCGGCGGCGCGCGCCGCCGCCACGAAGGGTTCGATCGCGTCGCGTCCCATCAAGGGGTTGACCGTCGCCATGTCGGCGCCCAGGCCCGCAACCGCTCCGAACGGGGTGTCGATGCCGCCGAAGAGCGCCTCGCCGTACGCCTCGGCGGTGACCGAGATGTCGCCACGCTTGCCGTCGGCGAGCACCAGCAGCCCCTGCGCCCGTGCGTGCGCGGCCACGGCCGCCAGCGCACCGATCCCGGGAGCCCCCAGCCGCTCGAAGCAGGCCAGCTGCGGCTTGATCGCCACGCACGCCGGGGCCGCTGCGTCGATCAGGGCGCGACAGTGCGCGAGCACCGCGCCTGCCGCCCGTGCCGCCGAGGAATCCGTGCCCCAGCCAGTCTCCGCGGCCTGCGCGGCCACGGGCCAGAGCGCCGCCGGATGGGGGTCGAGCCCGAGCACGATCTGCGACTCGCGCCCGAGCACCCGCTGGGCCAGTACGTCCCCGAAGGACCCCCGGTCAGCTCCCCCCTGCCCCACCCTCAGCGACTCTTGACCACGCTCTTGAGGCCGCTGCCGGCCGTGAAGCGCGGTACGCGTGAGGCTGCGATCTGAATGCGCTCCCCTGTGCGCGGATTGACACCCAGGCGCGCGCCGCGCTCGCCCACGTGGAACTTGCCGAACCCCGACAGCGTGACATCGCTGCCGCGGCGCAGGGCATCCTCGACCGTCGCCAGCACCGCATCCACCGCCCGGGCCGCGTCCTGCTTGGTCAGCTCGGCCCGATCGGCAACCTGATCGACCAACTCGGACTTCGTCACCTAGCCCTCCTCGTTCGTGAGAAACGTCGCCGCGACGCTAACAGCGAGCGCGGACGTGCCCCGGGCAGCGGATCGGTTGCTGCCCATTGAACTAAAGCATCGGTTCTCGCAAGTAGTCTGCGCGGCCATGATGCTCTGGAATCGGCTGCCCCGGCCATGCCGGAGGCACGGTGCCTCTACCGTCCGCTCAACCTCTAGACCCGTCGGGCGGGGTGCTTGATGCCAAGGATCAGCGCTTTCTACGGGATCGTGATCTGGATGTACCACGATGAGGCGCACCACAGCGGACGTCCGCACTTCCACGCCAGCTACGGCGGGGACGAGGCCACCGTCGATATCGAGAACCTGGCGACCCTCGCAGGGGGACTACCGCCCCGCGGGCAGCGGCTTGTGGTCGAGTGGGCGAAAGCGCACAAGTCCGAGCTACGCGAGAACTGGGTCCGCGCGCGCCGGCACCAGCCGCTCGCCCCGATTGAGCCACTGCGCTGAACGTTCTACCATTGCGACCGTGCGCAGCACACCACTTCTGATCGAGGCTCAGCCGCTGCACGGGTACACCGTGCACGTTCGATTCGAGGACGGCACCACCGCCGACGTGGATCTCTCCTACCTGCTCGACTACGGCGGAGTGTTCGAGCCCCTGCGCGACCCGGGCTACTTCGCACAACTCCGTGCGGACGCCGAGGCCGGCACGATCGTCTGGCCCAACGACGCCGACATCGCCCCCGAGACGTTGTACGCACACGCGCAGCGACGGGCAGCCGCTACGGCATAACACGCGGTCGCCGCGAGGTGGTCCGCGTGAGCGTCGGCGCGAGCGACGATAATGCGTCGATGCCCATCGCTCGCGTCGCCTGGATCGCCACGGTGCTGGTCGCGCTGATCGTCTCGCTGCTGATGTTGCTTTCGGGCTACAACGGCTATGCCGCGCTCAGCGTCGCCGTCGGGGCCTCGGCCGCGATCAATCTGCTGTGAGCCACTGAAGCAGGGCGCGCGCCGCGCGCCCGCGGTGGCTGATGGCGTCCTTCTGCTCGTCGGAGAGCCGCGCCATCGTCAGCCCCCGGGGGCCGTCGTCGGGGAGGAACGCGGGGTCATAGCCAAAGCCCCCCTCACCCTCGGGGCGCTCGGCCAGAGTGCCCGTGCAGCGCTGCTCGAAGACCCGCTCGACGCCCGCCGCCGGGTCGACGTAGGCCAGCGCGCACACGTATGCCAGGGCGCTGCCCGCGGGCGCCTCACGCAACAGCTTGTCGAGATTCTCCCGATCGGAGGCGTGCTCACCCGCGTAGCGCGCCGAGCGCACACCGGGCGCACCCCCGAGCGCCTCGGCCTCGATGCCGGAGTCATCGGCGATCGCGACCATACCCGTCGCGGCCGCGGCCGCCCGGGCCTTGCCGAGCGCGTTGTGCTCAAAAGTCTCGCCATCCTCGGGGGGCAGCGTGACCTCGGCGGGCAGCACGTCCACCTCGTGGCCAACCAGCAGGCGCTCGAACTCGCGGCGCTTGTGCTCGTTGTGGGTTGCCAGCAACAGCCTCACGACGGTGTGATCGCCCGCTCCTGCGACGGTGCTGTCCCCGGCTCCTGCGACGGTCCGATCGCCTGCTCCTGCGCGACGCGCAGCCGCTCGATGCCATGTCCGGCGAGCGCCAGCAGCTCATCCAGGTGGGCGCGCGAGAGCGGCGTGCGCTCGGCGGTGGCCTGCACCTCGATCAGACCGCCCTCGCCGGTCATCACCACGTTGGCGTCGACCTCGGCGGTCGAGTCCTCGGAGTAGTCCAGGTCGAGTAACGCGACCCCCTCGACCATGCCGCAGGAGACCGCCGCCACCGAGCCCGTCAGCGGCGAGCCCTCCAGCAAGCCGTCGGCGCGCAGCCTGGCACAGGCAAGCGCGAGCGCCACGTAGGCGCCGGTGATCGCGGCGCAGCGCGTGCCCCCGTCGGCCTGGAGCACGTCGCAGTCGACGTAGATCGTGCGTTCCCCGAGCTTGGAGAGGTCGATCACGCCGCGCAGCGAGCGCCCGATCAACCGCTGAATCTCGACCGAGCGGCCATCGAGGCGACCCTTGGTGATGTCGCGCTGCTTGCGATCGCCGGTGGAGGCGGGCAGCATCCCGTACTCCGCCGTGAGCCAGCCGCGGCCCTTGCCGGCCATCCAGCGCGGCACGCTCTCCTGGGCGGAGGCCGTGCAGATCACGCGGGTCTCCCCGGCCGAGATCAGCGCCGAGCCGGTCGCGGTGCGCATGAAGTCGGGCTCGATCGCGATCGGCCGCAGATCCTCCGCGGCCCGGCCGTAGCTTCGCTCGGGCGCGCTCACCCGGCGGCGCTCACAGAGGGGTTGGTCATGCGAGCCATCATTCCAGAGCGCTAGGTTCAGCGGATGCCCCGCGCGTTGGTGGTCTCCAACATGCTCCCCGACGCCCTCCATCCCGAGCGCGGCCGCTTCGTACGCGACCAGGTGGCAGCGCTGCGCGCGATCGAGGGTCTGGAGGTGGAGCTGTTCGAGTTCGCCCCCGGCGGGCGCGCGCTGGCGGCGGCGGCCCGCACCCTGCGAGCGCGCTACCGCGGACGACGCCTGGATGTGGTGCACGCCCACTTCGGGCTCACCGCCTGGCCGGCGCTGGCCGTCAAGGCCCGCGCGCGGGCGCTCACGCTGCACGGCACCGACGTGCACCATCCCCGCACCCGTCAGGCCACGCGCGCGGTGCTGCCGCTGATGGGGCTGGTCGGGGCCGCCTCGCCGTCGCTGGTGAGCGACATTCCCGGGCGGGCGGCGCGCCGCCGCGCCCAGGTGCTGCCCTGCGGCGTGGATCTCGCGCGCTTCCGTCCGCTTGAGCGCCGCGAGGCCCGTGCCGCGCTCGGCCTTGACCCGGAGCGTCCCTACCTCCTGTTTCCCGCCGATCCCGGGCGACCCGAGAAGCGCCACGATCGTGCCGTGTCGATCTCCGAGGGCGTGGAGCTGTTGAGCCTCGGTGGTGTGGAGCCCGAGCGGGTGGCGCTGTGGATCAACGCCGCCAACGCCGTGCTGGTCCCCTCCGAGCGCGAGGGCATGGGCCTGGCCGTGCTGGAGGCCCTGGCCTGCGACGTGCCGGTGCTCGCCACGCCGGTCGGCGTGCACCGCGAGGTTCTCGATGGCCTCCCCGGCGCGCTGTGCGCCGAGTTCGACGCGGATCGCTGGCGGGCCGCGCTGGCACCCCACCTGCTTGCGGCGGACCCCCGGATCGAGGGTCGTGCGCGGGCGGAGCGCTACTCGGCGGGGCGCATGGCGGAACGGCTGGCCGAGGCATGGCGCGCGCTGCTCGGGCCGGGTGGGTAGCATGGGTTGGTCGATGGACGCTCAAGCTACGAGTCCGACGACGGCCAACCCGCCAACGCCGGCCACAAGCCCGGTGGCGGGTCTGGATGCTCCGGCCGAGCCCGTCACCCCCGGCTTTCGCGAGCGCGGACGCATGCGCCGCCGCCTGCGCTTTCTCAGGCGAGCCCGCGAGCTGGCCTACCGCGACCTCGGCGGCCTGGTCTTCGAGATGCACCGCGTCGCTGAACGTCGCGACGAGCTGGTGAGCGCCAAGCTCGCCACGCTGGACCGCATCGACGCCGAGCTGCGCACCCTGGAGCGCGCGCTCGCCGAACTCGGGCACGTCACGGTGTTGCGCGAGGCCGGGGTCACCGCCTGTCCGCGCTGTGCGGCAATCCACGCCAGCGAGGATCGCTTCTGCCCGGCCTGTGGGCTGGCCATGGGCCGCCACGCCGACCGCCCGATCGCCGCCACCCCGCCCGTGCCTCCGGCCGCTCCTCAGGCTGCTCCCCCCGCCGTTGCCCTCCCTGCGCCCCCGACTGCGGCGATGCCGATCCCGCCCGCACTCCCGGTGGCCCCGCCCGCTGCACTCACTCCATCACCTCCCGCGGCGCCCGCCCCCGCAGCGCCCGTCCCCGCTGCATCGGCCCCCCCTGCACCTGCCCCCGCTGCACCCGCGAGCCCCCCGGCAGCCGAGCAACCCACGCAGGTGATCCCGGCCGTGGTCCCCCCAGCCGTGGTCCCGGCGCAGCCCGACGAGCCGTCGCAAGGCGAGCAGACCCCAGAGTGAGCGTCGCAAGCCCGCCCGCTCCGGCCGCGAGCGACGCCTCCCCGCCGGTCGAGGGCTGCCCGCTGTGCGGCTTCCCGCTTCGACCCGAGCAGGATTGGTGTTTGAGCTGTGGCGCCGCGGCCCGCACGCGCCTGGCGGCGGCCCCCGGCTGGCGGGCGCCGCTGATCGGGCTGGGGCTCGTAATCGTGCTGGCCCTGGGCGCGTTGACGGCCGCCCTCGTAGAGCTGGCGGGGGCACCTCCGGCCTCGACGCCGGTGACGCGCACGGTGACCGCCCCGGGGGCGGCGGCGCCGGGCTTTACGGCCCCCACGGCCACGACCCCCGGCGCCACGCTGCCGAGCACCACGCTGCCGACGACCCCGAACCCGCCCCTCACGACCACGACGGCCACGTCGACCAGCAGCAGCGTGCCGCCCACCACGCTTCCGGGAGCCAATGTGCCGCGCACGACGGTTCCCCGCGTCGGCACTACGCCAAAGCGGTGAAGCCCGAGCCTGTCGAGGTCGACGTCGCCGTGGTCGGCGCCGGCGCCGCGGGGCTCTACACGGCCCTGTGCGCGGCCCGCGAGGGCGCGAGCGTGGTGCTGCTGTCCGCCACGCCACTGGCACAGACGGCGAGCTACTGGGCCCAGGGCGGGCTCGCGGCGGCGCTGGCGGCGGATGACAGCCCGCAGTTGCACCTGCGCGACACCGAAGAGGCGGGCCGGGGCGCGGTCCGCCACTCGGCGGCGGAGATCCTGGTGCGCGAGGCGCCGGAGTGCGTGCGCGACCTGGAGGCGCTCGGGGTCAGCTTCGACGCCGACCGCTTCGGCCGTCTGGCGCTGGGCCTCGAGGGAGGCCATTCGCTGCGCCGCGTGGTGCACGCCGGGGGCAGCGCGACCGGACGGCGGGTGGTGCGCCAGCTATCGGCGCTCGTAGTGGGCGAGCCGCGCATCGCGGTGCTGGAGGGCGCCCGCGCCCGCGCGCTCTGGAGGCTCGACGGTCGCTGCCGGGGGGTGATCTGCGAAGACGGCCGTGTGGTGGGCGCCCGCGCGGTCGTGATCAGCACGGGCGGGGCGGCGGCGCTGTGGGCGCGCACCACCAACCCGCCGGGCTCGCAGGGCGTGGGGCTACTGCTCGCGCACGCCGCCGGGGCTGAGCTGGCGGACCTCGAGTTCATGCAGTTTCACCCGACCGCGGCGATCGGGATCCGGGGGCGCGAAGGCTTCCTGATCACCGAGGCGATTCGCGGCGAGGGCGCCACCCTGCACGACTCCACGGGCGAGCGGTTCGTCGAGGAGCTGGCCCCGCGCGATGAGGTCTCACGGGCGATCCAGACGCGTCTGCACGAGACGGGTGAGCGCTCGGTGGGCCTGGACATGCGCGCGATCGACCCGGCGTTGTTCCCGAACGTGGTGGCGGCGCTGCGCGAGGCCGGGCTGGATCCGACGCGCGAGCTGGTGCCGGTGGCCCCCGCGGCCCACTACACGATGGGCGGCATCGTGGTCGATCTCAACGCGCGCTGCACACTCGACGGCCTGTTCGCGGTGGGCGAGTCCTCCTGCACAGGCCTGCACGGCGCCAACCGCCTGGCGTCCAACTCGCTGAGCGAGTGCTTCGTGTTCGCCCGCCGCGCGGCGCTGGGCGCCCTCGCGGAGCCCGCCGCGCCGTCCCCGGGGCCGGGTGACCTGGAGGCCCTGGTCGGGATCGGGGCGCCGCCCGCGACCACCGCCTCGACGCGGGCGGCGCTGTGGAGCAACGCCGGGATCGAGCGCTCCGCGGAGGGGCTTCGGCAGCTGGCGGGCGACCCCCACCCGCTGGCGCGCATGATCGCCCGCAGCGCGATCGCCCGCGAGGAGAGCCGTGGAGCCCACCGACGGGTCGAGTATCCCGATCCCAACCCCGAGCTGGATCGCCGTCACGCGGTGATCTCGGGGACCGAGGATGTGGCCTGGCAGACGTGGACATAGCCGCTCGGGGCGATCCACGCTTAATAAATATCTTCTCCCCGCTTCATCCTGGGCTTAGGTAGATCGCGAACCTTGGTTACACCAGGTAATTGTCCGAAATCTCGGTCCTTTCGCCCAGCAGGCGTGTTGTCTCCTATTGAAAGGTCTCGGGGTCAAGCGGAGTCCCTGAGTGTCGGCGGGTTACTCCCAAAACCCTTGGTCCAGAATCGAAGGAGGCGAGGGGTCGCCATGTACCAGTTCAGCCGCGCCATCTACCGGGAGCTTGCTCCCTACGTCTCCCAGCCGACCGGCGCGGGAGCCGTGGGCAGCGCCAACCACGAGCACGTCCTGCACGCCTGCGAGGCCGCGGTCGAGCGCCTGGCCACAGACCGGCACTTCTTCGCCCGCCCCGCCCGGACGCTGTTCAGCGACATCCGCAGCTATTTCCCGATGGTCGCCCAGGAGCGGGTCTACCAGGTGGTCTCGCGCTACATGGGTCTGGCCGAACGCTTCCTGACCGAGAACCCGCTGGCGGCGTACACCGCGGTCAGCGGCAAGCCCCTGGAATGCCGGGCCACCACGCGCAAGGGCGCGGCCTGCCAGCGCACGCCGCTGCCCCACAACGGCTACTGCCCCTCCCACCAGCATCTGGCCGACACCGAGGAGCGCGAGCTGGCGGCGGCCTGATCGGGCGTAGGCTCCGGGGATGCTCCTGGGAGTCGACGTGGGCGGTACCTTCACCGACGCGGTGCTGCTGAGCGCGGCGGGCGTGGTGCACACCGCGAAGGTGCCGAGCACCCCCGCCGAGCAGTCCCGGGGCGTGCTTCAGGCGATCCGGGAGGTGCTCGCCGCAGCCGCAGTCCCGGCGCGGCAGGTGGAGCGCTTTGCGCACGGCATGACGGTCGCCACCAACGCGCTGCTTGAGGGTCGCGCTGCGCGCTGTGCGCTGATCGCAACGGCGGGCTTCACCGATGTCGTTGAACTGGCTCGCCAGGCCCGTCCGGACTTGTACCGGCCGTGTGTGGCGGCTCCCGCGCCGCTGGTGGGCGCCGAGTTGCGCTTCGGGGCGCCCGAGCGGATGACGCCCACGGGGCCGCTGCGCCCGCTGGACCCCGCCGCGGCCCGCGAGCTGGTGGGGCGGCTCGCCGCTGCCCGCCCCGAGGCGGTGGCGGTGGTGCTGCTGCACTCCTACGCCCACCCCGAGCACGAGCTGGCGCTGGGCGCGCTGATCGCGGAGCTGCTGCCCGGGGTTCATCTCTCGCTCTCCCACGAGCTGGTGGGCACGTTCCGCGAGTACGAGCGGGCGGTCACGACGGAGGTCGACGCGGCGCTCTCGCCGCTGCTGGGCTCCTACCTGGGGCGCCTCGGCGAGGACGCGGCGCGCGCGGGGCTGCCGGCGGTGGAGATCATGCAGTCCTCGGGTGGCCTGACCGACTCGGCGACCGCGGCCGCCCACGCGGCGCTGACGGTGCTCTCGGGACCCGCGGGCGGGGTCGGTGGGGCGTTGCTGCTGGCGGAGCTGGCGGGCGAGCGTGACGTGCTCTGCTTTGACATGGGTGGAACCTCATGCGACGTCTGCTTGATCGAGGACGGCCGCGTGGCGGAAAGCACTCAACGCGAAGTGGCCGGGAGACCGCTGGCGCTGGCGATGCTCGACATCCACACGGTCGGCGCGGGCGGCGGCTCGATCGCCTGGCGCGACCCCGGTGGGGCGCTGCGCGTGGGACCGCGTTCGGCGGGCGCCCATCCGGGACCGGCCTGCTACGGCCGCGGGGGCGAGCGCCCGACGGTCACCGACGCCAACCTGCTGCTCGGGCGGCTCGCGGCGGACGTGCCCCTGGCGGGTGGGCTGCGACTCGACCGCGACGCCGCGGAGCGCGCGGTGGCGGGGCTGGCGCGCGACCTGGGTCTCGACGGCAGGCGCTGTGCCGAGGGAATCGTGCGGGTGGCGGAGGCCGAGATGCTGCGGGCGCTGCGGGTGATGACCGTGCAGCGGGGGCTTGACCCGCGAGACTTCGCGCTGATGGCATTCGGCGGCGCGGGTCCGCTGCACGCGGCCGCGCTGGCACGCGAGCTGGGCATCCGGCGGATTCTGTGCCCCGGCGCCTCGGGGGTGTTGTGCGCGCTCGGGCTGGCCGCCGCCGCGCCCCGGCGCGACGCGGCGCGCACTGTGATGCTCGCCGGGGAGGATCTGAGCGCCGCGCGTGTGGCCCGGGAGCGCGATGCGCTGCTGGCGCGCGCGCAGGAGCAGCTCGCGCAGACCCCCGCCGAGTGCCGGGTGCGCTACGAGCTGCGCTATCGCGGCCAGTCCTTCGAGCTGGCGATCGAGGAGCCCGAGGCGGTGGACCCCGCGATCCTGGGCGCAGCGTTCGCGCGGGCCCACGAGGAGCGCTACGGCTATCGCGACGACGAAGCCGAGATCGAGCTGGTCACGATCCGGGTGTCGCTCACGGGCCGGGCGCCCCGGTTGAGCCTCGCGGGAGCGGGTCGGGCGCCGGGCACCCGCCTGAGCGGCCCGAGCACCCACGCGCTGGGAGCGGCCACGCTGTACGTGCCCGAGGGCTGGGAGGGCGAGGTCGACGAGCACGGCACCGTGCGGCTGCGGGACATCGCCGCATGATCGACCCGATCGAACTGCAGGTGCTCAGCGGCGCGCTGAGCGCGGCCTGCGAGGAGATGGGCGCGGTGCTGATCCGCTCGGCGCACTCCTCGAACATCAAGGAGCGCCGCGACGCCTCCACGGCGCTGTTCGACGCGGCGGGGCAGATGGTGATGCAGGCCGAGCACATCCCGGTGCACCTCGGTGCGATGCCCGCCGCGGTGGCCGCCGTGCTGGAGGAGGACCACTCCGAGGGTCGCCCGTGGATCCTCAACGACCCGTTCGCCGGGGGCACCCACCTGCCGGACATCACGCTCATCACGCCGGTACTCGCGGACGGGAGGCTGCTGGGCTTCGCCGCCAGCCGTGCGCACCACGCGGACGTCGGCGGCCGGGTGCCGGGCTCGATGCCCGCCGACAGCCGCACGCTGGCCGAGGAGGGCGTGGTGATCTCGCCGCAGCCGCTCACCGAGGAGAGCATGGATGCGCTGGTGGCGAGGATGCGCCAGCCCCACGAGCGCCGCGCGGACCTGCGCGCGCAGCTGGCAGCCAACCGGATCGGGGCCCAGCGCGTGGTGGAGCTGGCCCGGCGGGTCGGCCCGGAGCGTCTACGCGAGGCGACCGACGCGGTGCTTGACTACGCCGAGCGGCGCACCCGGGCCGCGCTGATGGCTCTGGGGGAGGGCGAGCGCCACGCCGAGGACGTGCTGGAGGCGATCGAGGGCGACCTGGTGCTGCGCCTGCGGGCCAGCTTGAGCGAGGGGCGCCTGATCCTGGACTTCGCGGGCAGCGCCGCGCAGCACGGGGGGAACCTCAACTGCCCGCTGGCGGTGACGCGCTCGGCGTGCTATTTCGCGGTGCGGGTGCTGGGCGACCCCGACATCCCGGCCTCCGCCGGGGCCCACCGGCCCGTGGAGGTGCGCGCACCGCCGGGGTCGCTGCTCAACGCGCGCCCGGGCGCGGCGGTGGCGGCGGGCAACGTCGAGACCTCCTCGCGCGTGGCCGACCTGGTGCTGGGCGCCTTCGGGCGGGCACTGGGACAGGGCACGATGAACAACCTGACGCTGGGCAGCGAGCAGTTCAGCTACTACGAGACGCTCGGCGGCGGTCAGGGGGCGTGCGCGCAGGCCGACGGTCCGAGCGGGGTCCACGTGGCGATGAGCAACACCCTCAACACCCCCGTGGAGGCCCTGGAGCGCGAATTTCCCTTGAGGGTGGTGCGCTACGAGCGTCGCCGCGGCTCGGGCGGCGCCGGGGCCCACCGCGGCGGCGACGGCGTGATTCGCGAGATCGAGGCCCTCACGGACATGACCTACTCGCTGATCGCCGAGCGCCGCCGACACCCGCCCCCGGGCGCGTCGGGAGGACAGCCGGGGGCAGTGGGACACGACGCGCTCATCGCACCGTCAGGCGAGGCCCGAGGCTTGCCGGCAAAGTCCACAGGTACGCTGCACGCGGGTGAGCGACTGCTCATCGAAACCCCCGGCGGTGGAGGATTTGGACATGCCTGAGCGGATCGGATTCCTGGGCCTGGGGATCATGGGCTCGCGCATGGCCGCCAACATCCGCCGCGCGGGCTATGGGCTGACGGTGTGGACGCACACCCCCGGCAAGGCCGCGGCCTGGGCCGCCGAGCACGACGCCACCGCAGTTGCCACTCCCGCTGAGGTGGCGCGGGCGAGCGACGTCGTGGTGAGCATGGTGGTCGACGGCGAGCAGGTCGCCTCGGTGCTGCTGGGCTCAGACGGTGTGATCGAGGCCGCCCACGAGGGGCTGCTGTGCGTGGACATGTCCACGATCGCCCCCGGCGACACCCGCCGGATCGCCGAGGCCCTCGGCGAGCGGGGCGTGCGGATGCTCGACGCGCCCGTGACCGGCTCCTCACCGCGCGCGCAGGCGGGCACCCTCACGATCATGGCGGGCGGCGATCCGGGGGACTTCGCGCGGGTGGCGCCGCTGCTTGAAAGCATGGGCAAGCTGGTGGTGCACGTGGGCGAGCTGGGCCAGGGCGAGACGCTCAAGCTGATCAACAACGCGCTGGGGGCGGCCAACGCGGCGGCGCTCGCCGAGGCGCTGCTGGTGGCCGACGCGACGGGGGTGGACCTCGATGCGTTCGTCGCCGTGACCTCGGCGGGGTCGGGCGCCTCGGCTCAGCTGGAGCTGAAGTCCGGGCCCATGCGCACACATGACTACACGACGCTATTCAAGACCGAGCACATGCTCAAGGACGTGCGCCTCTGCCTGGAGGAGGCTCAGCGCGCGGGTGTGCCGTTCCCGGCCGCCGCGCACGCCCGCGACCTGCTCTGCGCCGCGATGGGCCGCGGCCACGGAGAGCGCGATTATGCAGCGATTATTGAGGCCGCAGAGGGCTTCGCCGGGCGACGCTTGTAAACGAAACCGGCCAAAAAAACGGCTGATTTGCAGGCGATTTGGGATTTTCGCTCGGATTTCGTATCTTTAAGGGGACCCATTGACCATCGCTCCGGTCGCAGTTCCGGGTCTCCCCCGCAGCTCGCTTATCCCCCTCCCTGTTTCTCTCCTATGCCAATTGCTCTTAAAGAATGGGCGGTCACCGTCCGCGCCCTCGCCGAAGGCGAGCAGCTCATAACCCTCCGCACCGGTGGGATCCGTGAGTCTGAGAAGAACTTCCAGCTCGACCACGAGCGTTTCTTCCTGTACCCCACTTTTGACCACCAGCGCAACGACCTGGTGCGCGAATCCCATCAGCCCGAGCTGCGCCGCGCGCTCGAGGAGGGCGTGTGGAGCGACGGCGAGCCGCCCCTGCACGCGCTGAGCGCCGGCACCGTCCAGCAGCCCGACCGGGTGCGCATCCGCGCCTGGGCCGAAGTGGCGGGTCATTTCACGGTCACCGACCCGCGCGCGGTCGATGCCCTCTCCCCCTTCTACGTCTGGACCACCGACTACGCCGAGAAGCGCCTGGCGTGGAAGCGGCGCCACCCGCTGCACGTCCTGCTGCTGCGCACCTACCGCATCCCGCGGCCGGTCACGGTGAAGGTCAAGGACGAGTACCGCGGTGGCAGCTCCTGGCTTGAACTACAGCGCGAACTCCCCTTCGAGGGCACCCCGGTGCTCTCCGACAGCGAGTTCGAGCGCGCCGCCGAGGAAATCGGCAGCATCACCAGCGGCGCCGCGCAGCCGGTCCTCGTTTAGTCGCCTAGCGCGGATCGGTTAGCGATTAGTCGCGTAGCGGCGTCAGCGCTTCGCGAGCCGCCTGCGCCCCCGACTCGGGCACCAGAATGTCGCGGGGACCCGCCGCGAGCATGTCGGGCACGTCAAAGCCGCGCGCGCGACGCAGCATGCTCGGTATGCCCTCTTCGATCAGAATCCCCTGGATCAGCTCGGCCTCGGCCTGGTGCGTCGCGTAAGCGACCTTCACCAGTCGCCCTTCGGTGTACTGAGGCTTGATCTTGCGTGCCAGCAGCTGACGCTCGCCGGAGGGCACAAGCTCGATCGTCACCGCCTCGACGTCTGAGCCCTCGATCAGATAGGAGCGCACCGCGGGCTCCTGCCCAGCGGCCAGACCGACGATGATCCACTCCACCCCGGGCCAGCTGGCGGCAAAATTGATGTCGGTCTGCGACGGATAGGGTTCGCTGCGCACGTGCGAGTGGTAGATCGCGCCCAGCTCGTGACCGTCGTCCTCGATCGCGCTGTAGAGCTTCAGCAGTTCCCGCGGGTCGATCTCGAACTTCAGCGCGCTCGCGTGGACGTTGACGGCACGATGCACCCGCACCGCTGTGGGTGGGCCCTCGGACTCGACGGCGACCACGCCACAGACCTCCACGGTCGGTTCCTGCTGCGCGTGAGCGACGATCTGCTCAAGCAGATCGGCGGAGATCCTCATGGGACGACTACCACCAAACGGTGGAGTCGAGGTTCTCGATCTCCTCCAGCGGGCGGGTGTAGATACCGCTTGAGAGGTACTTCCAGCCGTCGTCGCAGACGATGAACACCACGTTGCCCTCGTCGATCTCACCCGCGATGCGCACGGCGATGCTCGCGATCGCGCCACTTGAGACCCCGGCGAAGATGCCCTCCTCGTCGAGCAGCTTGCGCGTCCACGTGATCGCGTCGCTGTTGGTCACGAAGATCTTGCGGTCCAGCAGCGAGATGTCGATGATCGGCGGGATGAAGCCGTCATCGAGCGAGCGCAGACCCTGGACGGGCTCGCCCTGCATGGGCTCGGCGGCGACGATCTTCACGGCGTCGCCAAAGGTCTCCTTCAGCCTGCGTCCGTTGCCCATCAGGGTGCCCCCGGTGCCGAGCCCGGCCACGAAGGCCGTGATCTCATCCAGCTCCTCCAGGATCTCAAGCGCGGTGCCGTTGTAGTGGGCCAGCGGGTTGGCGGGGTTCCCGTACTGGTAGGGCATGTAGTAGGAGGAGTCCGACTCGGCCATGTCCAGCGCCAGCTCGACGGCCCCGTTGGAGCCCTTGGAGCCCTCGGAGTAGACGATCTCGGCGCCGTACATCCGCAGCAGCTCGGTGCGCTCGGGGGTGACGTTCTCGGGCATCACGACCTTCAGCGGATAGCCCTTGCGCGAGCAGATCATGCCGAGGGAGATGCCGGTGTTGCCGGAGGTCGGTTCGAGGATCGTCTGCCCGGGGCTGATCGCGCCCTTTTCCTCGGCGTCCTCGATCAGGGCGCGGGCCACGCGATCCTTGACCGAGCCGGTGGGGTTGCGCGACTCGAGCTTCGCCCAGATCCGCACTCCCGGCTTGGGTGAGAGCCGCGGCAGCTCGACGAGCGGCGTGTTGCCGATCGACTGCACGATGTCGCCGTAGCGACCTCCGCAGGGCTTGTTGCGCAAGTGCTCCACAGCCATTACTTCACGGAATATAGCGACCCTCACCGGGGCGCCGGATAATCACTAGGATGAGGGGGGTACCATGAAGGGGGACTTCGACTTCGACTGGCTGGTCATCGGCTCCGGCTTCGGCGGCAGCGTCTCGGCGCTGCGCCTCTCGGAGAAGGGGTACCGCGTGGGCGTGCTGGAGTGCGGCCGCCGTTTCGCGGACAACGAGTTCCCCAGCTCCACGGGCGATTTGCGCCGCTACACGTGGCGTCCGAAGCTCGGGATGAAGGGCATCTTCCGCCTGACGATCTTCCGCGACGTGGCCGTGGTCTCAGGCTGTGGCGTGGGCGGCGGCAGCCTGGGCTACGCCAACACCCTCTACGTCCCCCCGAAGGCGTTCTTCGAGGACAGCCAGTGGGCGGGGATGCAGGACTGGCACAGCGCGCTTGAGCCCCACTACACCGAGGCCCAGCGGATGCTGGGGGTGACCCGCAACCCCCACGACGACCCCGCCGACCAGCTGCTGCGCGAGTTCGGCGAGGTGCTGGGTGTCTCCGACACCTACCAGAAGACCCCGGTGGGGGTTTTCTTCGGCGAGCCCGGCAAGACCGTGCCCGACCCCTTCTTCGGCGGCGAGGGCCCCGATCGCACGGGTTGTCAGATGTGCGGGCGCTGCATGGTGGGCTGCCCGCACGGGGCCAAGAACACACTGGTGAAGAACTACCTGTATCTCGCCGAGAATCGTGGCGCGGAGGTGATGCCCGAACGGACCGTGATCGACGTGCGCCCGCTGGGCGGCGGTGACGGCAGCGAGGGCTATGAGGTCGAAAGCGTGCGCTCGGGTGCGTGGCTGCGCAAGGAACGCCAGGTGCACCGCACGCGCGGGGTGGTCGTGGCGGCCGGTCCGCTGGGCACCAACACGCTGCTTCAGCGCTGCCGCCTTCATGGCTCGCTGCCGCGCATCTCCCCACGCCTGGGCGAGCTGGTGCGGACCAACAGCGAGGCGATCCTGACGGTCACGGTGCCCGAGGACTATCCCGATGACCTCAGCAAGCGGATCGCGATCAGCTCCAGCATTTACCCGGACCCGCACACCCACATCGAGACCGTCAGCTACGGCCGCGACGGCGACTCGATGCGCACGTTCTACACCCTGCTGGTGGGCGACGGCAGCCGCGTGACGCGCCCGTTGAAGCTGCTGGTCCAGATGCTGCTGCACCCCAAGCGCCTGGCGCAGGTGCTGTTCGCGAAGCAGTGGTCGCGGCGCACGATCATCCTGCTGGTGATGCAGACTTTGGACAACGCGATCGCCCTGCGGCCCCGCCGCGGTCCGTTCGGGAGCATGTGGCTGCGCACCGAACAGGACCCCGAGCGCCCCAACCCGACGTTCATCCCGGTCGCCAACCAGGCCGCCGAATGGCTGGCCAAGCGCACCGGGGGCATCCCCCAGAGTTCGGTGACCGAGGCGCTGTTCAACATTCCCACCACCGCGCACATCCTGGGCGGTGCGGTGATCGCCCCGGACCCCGAGCACGGCGTGATCGACGCCAACCAGTGTGTCTTCGGCTATGAAAACCTGCTGGTCTGCGACGGCTCGGCGATTCCCGCCAACGTGGGCGTGAACCCGAGCCTCACGATCACGGCGCTGGCCGAGCACGCGATGAGCCGGATCCCCGCGGCGGGCGAGACGGCGCCCGAGCCGGCCGCATTCGCGTCGCTTTAGAGGAGCAAGCGCCCCTCAGAGCCGTGTTCGCCCTCGGGGCACACGCACGGACGCACTGGTGAGCGTCCCGCACCGTAGACGGAGCAGCGCGGAGCCCCTCAGCGACATCAGCACGTTGAGTACGCCGCGCCCGTCGGCGTGCAGGCGGGCGAGGGTTGACCAGCGCCCGCCGGGCCCCTGGCGTTGCAGCAGCGCGGGTGCGCGGGGGCTCCCGAGCAGGGCCCAGACCCGCAGGCGCCCCCGATCCAGACGCAGCGGATCGAAGGGCAGCGTGAACCCCTGGAGAAACGGCTTGGGCAGGGCGCCCGCAAGCGAACCGCCGGGTCCAGCGCTGTAGAGCCCGGCGGCCCGGGAGACGGTGAATGTGGCGCCGTTGGGTTCGCCGAGGCGCAGCGAGGGATAGGGGTCCATCAGGAACTGCCAGTCCACCAGCCCCACGCCCGCGACCCACAGGCGGTGCAGGGCGCGCGAAACCCAGCGGGCCTGTAGCCGTGCGGGCACCCCCCCGGGGGCGGGGGGCGAGCTTTCCCAGTTCAGCTCGGTGACCCAGACGGACTTGTGACCGGCGGGCAGCACGGTGTGTCGATGCTCGGCCTCCCGCAACAGTCGCGTGACCTTGGCGGCATCGGCGATCGACACGTCGAGCGAGGCGGCGGCGGCTCGATCGGGGTCCCCGACGGAGAGCGGGTGAAAGCTCAGCACGTCCAGCCGCGGGGGTTCGGGGCAGCCGGCGCGGGTGCGCAGACAGAGCATCGCCGTGAGGAACGACACGGGTGCCATCCGCCCCACACCGGCGGGGTCGCCGTTGGGGGCGACGCCCGCCGCGACCACCAGGTCGCCGGGGTCGACCGACTTGACCCCGGCATAGAAGGCGTTCAGCAGTCCGCGATAGACCAGCGGCGAGAAGGCGCTCCAGTGACCGTCGCGCACGGTCCACTGCGGCTCCAGGTAGCGCGGTAGGTTGGGCTCGTTCCAGGCCTGATAGAGCCTGACGCGGGGCAGCGGGCGCCCCACGGCGAGCGGGTCGGAGAAGCTGCCGCTGTAGCGGCGGGCGAGGGCTGTCGCGAACGCCTGTAGGGCCGCGGGGTCCGGCGCCCAGCTGCCGGGGTAGGCGTAGCGCCAGCGGTGGGGGGCCTCCGCGAAGGCGGGGGCGTGGGTGACGACGAGCAACGGTGTCAATCCGGCGGCCGCGGCGCTGCGCACGCCGACGTCGATCGAGGCAAAGTCGTACATCGGACTGCCGGGATCGCGGGGATCGAAGCCCGCGGGCGTGGGCGTCCTGACGAGGCTGGCCCAGTTGAGCGGCAGGCGCACGACCGTGGCGCCCGCGGCGCGGGCTTTGTCCATCGCCAGGCGGCGAACCCCTTCCTCGCCGCTCAGGAAGAGCCCGCCGTCGGAGATCCCGCGGCTGAGCCCGCCGTGCGGAAAGGGCCCGTCGCGCAGCGCCCGGTTCTGGGCGCGCACGAGATTGGGACTGGTGGCTGCCGGGACGCTCCCGGGTGGGGGAGCAAGGCCAAAGGGCCGCGGTGGACCGTCGGGGCCGGTGCGTGAGGGCAGCGGCAGCACGGGTGGGGGCTGCAACCAGGCGACGGCTGCCGTGAGGAGTGCGAGAGCGGTTGAGTTGCCGATGCCGATGATCCGCGGCGCAGATCGACGCTATCGGTGCAGCGAGACGGTGCGGCGGCCGAGGCTCAGCTTGGCGCCGGATCGGCTGACCAGCGTGGTGACCAGGACCGCCTTCACCTTGTTGGCATGCTTCAGGCGCGTGCGACCCCGCGAGGTCAGGCGGATGTGCACGCTGACCACGCTCGCGACGGCTGTGGTGACCGAGCCACGCGCGAGCAGCAGCGCGGCGGGCTTGCGCTTGTGCTTCTTGCTCTTCGCGCTGGAGGCGAAGGCCGGCAGCGTGCCGCCCTGAAGGTAGAGGTCCTGGATGACCTTCCCGGGCTGGTTGATGGTCACGTGGTTGGTCCAGCCGGACGTCAGCAACTTGTGGATCGTGGTCCGCACGAGCCTCAGGAGCGTGCCCTGTAGCGCGGGCGGGGCGGGCGCGGCGATCGGCACGGGCGGCAGTGGACAGGCGCCCACCGGGCGATCGGTCTCACTGGAGTAGGTGAAGGTGGCGCCGCTCGCCAGGGTGGTGGTCAGCGACTCGCCGGCCCAGACGGTCTGCCCGATCGCAAGCGGAACCAGGAAGTTGCCCGCAAAGGCCGGTCCGGTGAGCGCCGTGACCTGGGCCTGGCCCGATCCGGTCCTGAACCAGTTGGTGTGGCCGTAGTTGTCGGTGTGGGAGCCGTAGGAGTAGTAGCCGCCTTCCACGGTGTACGGTTCGGAGCGCTGACCGGAGAAGTTCGTGGCGCCCGCACAGACCGTGGGGTCGATCGAGGGCAACCCGTCGTAGACGATCGCGCCAACGACCTGACCGTTCTGGTCCTTGACGGTCACCTGGTCGCCGACCTGCGGCACCTGGGAGAGCCAGGTGTTTTCGTTGCCGCTGTCCAGCGCCACTTCCAGACCGCCGCGCGTGATCGAAAGGGCCAGCCCGTGGGCGTGCCTGACGCTGGCGCTGGTGCTGAGAATCGGTTCTTCGGGGCGCGTCGTCACGCCCTCGACGACCGAGAGGAAGTATTCGGGGTGCGTGGGCTGCGTGGAGGCCAGCGCGGGGGCGGCCGGCAGCAGACAGGCGCCGAGCGCGAGCGCCGCCAGGCACGGCGCGCGCCAAGCGGGGTTCGTAGAGGCGAGGGCAGCTCTCATCACGGGGGTGATCGTTCGAAGAACGGAAACGATTTAGCTTGCGGGGAAGTACTGGACGCGAAGGCTAGAGGGCGCCCCGGCGGAAACGCTGCGAGCCGGGGTGCCGGGAGTTGCCGTGCCGGGTAGCCCGCAGTTGCGGGCTACCGCCCGCCGGCCATCGCCGGGAGGATGACCAGCGTGTCGCTCTCGCCGACGGTGGTGTCGAGCCCGTCGAGCACGCGGACGTCCTCGTCGTTGAGGTACACGTTGACGTAGCGGTTCAGCTCGCCCTCGGCCGAGAACAGCTGGCTCTGCGTGGCGGGGTGGCTCTGGGCGAGGTCGCGCAGCACGTCGCCGACGTTCTCGCCGTTGGCGTCGACCTGCTTCTCGCCGCCGACGGACGCGCGCAGCACTGGGGGTATCTTGATGGTGGCCATTGCCTGGAGGCTACCCGGCTGCGGCGCAGAACGCCTCGTAGTCGGGGAACACGCCCATCTCCTCGTCCGAGATGTCAGAGGGATCGCGTGAGCAGATCGGGCACTCGGGATCGCGGTGCACCTTGACCTCGGTGAGGGTGGCGCCGAGCGCGTCGTAGAGCAGCAGCCGCCCGATCG
The DNA here is from genome assembly GCA_963813115.1 of uncultured Solirubrobacterales bacterium. Lineage (GTDB taxonomy): Bacteria > Actinomycetota > Thermoleophilia > Solirubrobacterales > Solirubrobacteraceae > Palsa-744. The sequence continues at coordinate 258,332 of CAWEXS010000001.1, read as the reverse complement.
CGGGATCGCCGATGCCGAGGATCAGCTTGACGACCTCGGTGGCCTGCAGCAGCCCCATGGTGCCGGGCAGCACGCCGAGCACGCCGTTGGCGCCGCAGGAGGGGGCCAGCTCGGCCGGCGGGGGCTCGCGGAAGAGGCAGCGGTAGCAGGGGCCGTCGTAGGGCTTGAAGACCGAGAGCTGCCCGTCGAAGCCCAGGATCGAGGCCGAGACCACCGGGATCTGAAGTCGCACGGTGGCGTCGTTGAGCAGATAGCGAGTCGGGAAGTTGTCCACGCCGTCGACGATCACGTCGTAGCCCGCGATGATCTCCATGATGTTCGAGGCGTCGATCCGGACGGGGTACTTGACGACCTTCACGTCGGCGTTGAGGGCCCTGATGGTCTCCTCGGCGGAGTCCACCTTGGGCGACCCCGACACGCTCGGTGCTGTGGATCACCTGGCGCTGGAGGTTCGAGAGGTCAACCACGTCGTCGTCGACGATCCCGAGCGTGCCCACCCCGGCAGCGGCCAGGTAGAGCGCGGTCGGCGAGCCCAGCCCACCGGCGCCCAGCAGCAGCACCTTGGCGTCCAGCAGCTTCTGCTGACCCTCGATGCCGATCTCGGGGATCAGCAGGTGACGTGAGTAGCGGTCGCGCTGCTCGGCGGTGAGCGACCGTGGGCACCTCCACGTCGTAGCCGCGGTCCTTCCAGAGTGTGATCCCGCCGGTCATCGAGGCGACGTCGGTGTAGCCGAGGTCGTCGATCAGAGTGCGTGCGGCCCAGGCCGAACGATTGCCGGACTGGCAGTAGAGCACGATCGGGGCGTCGCGATCGGGCACCGCCAGTTCGATGCGTGTCTCCAGGTAGCTCTTGGGAACGTGCTTGGCACCCGGAATGTGGCCCGCACCGAACTCCTCGGTCTCGCGGACGTCGATAAGGAGGGGGGCGACCGGGCCGGTAGTCCCGTTGGGGCTGGAGCCGTTGCCGTTGGGCGTGGAAAGGGTCCCGTTTGCCGCGTGCGCCAAGGACTCGTGCACAGCGCCAGGATCGACCTGCTCTATCTCGCTCTTGATTTGGCGGAGGACCTCCGCCCCGGACGGGCTCATTGCAAAACTCCTAAACGGCGGTCGGAATTCATGGGGACTTCACAAAGTATAGCGCGGCTGGCTTGGGCCGTCGCGTATGCCCAGGGGAGGCGCGCGCGTGTCGCGTCGAACCCCATCCGCCCGAGGAGATCAGCGCACGCGATACATGGGCTCGTTCGTCTCGGGGCGGCCGGCCAGGCCCGCCCCGAAGTCCGTTGGCATAGCGCGGTTGTAGTCGACTATTCGATTTTTTGGCTGTGAGCTATCCCCCTTGCGGCCAAGGTGTTTGCTTTGGTGTTTTCGAAGCCGAGCAGGCCACAGCCGGCACCTTCAACGCTGCTTGTGACGCCCGTGATTTCGTCTTTGTCTTCTTGGCCTTCGGCGATGTTTGACAACGCGACTTTCCCGAGGCTCACGTCCGGACTGCCCGCGTTTAGGTTGATCGTGCAGCTGGCCCCCGGGATGAGAAACGTGCATCGGGATACCACCGAGAGCGTTCCTACTGTGGCCATCGCTGTTTGCTCGAATTGCAACGAACAGCTGGCGTTCGCGCTCACAGCCGTCAGCCCGCCATCTGCCGTACATTTCGTTAGCTGGCCCGATATCTGCAAGTGAGGCCCGACTTTTGTTGGGTCTTGTGTTATTTTTGTTGGGCTAACTCCAATTTTGGTGAATTTGGTTTGGATGTGCCATTCGCCCTTGTTGATTTCGGTGCATCTAATTTCATTCGGTGACCCGGGAGCCCCCAAGACGACGCTCCCTCCGGCGGCGAGTTGATAGGGGCCTTGAGTCGTGTTCGGTTGAAGCGGTTGGAAGTTGGCTGCGGCGGGCGTGGCCGCAATACTCAGGACGGCCAGTAGGCCGGTGAGGCCTAGCAGGACTCTCGTGGTGTGCATGTTCGGCGGCTCCAGTCGATGTCTTGTGGTCGCCTGTTCAGAGGACGACCCGATTCGTTAGGGTCCGTCCAGTGTTTGGCTCGCCGGGAGTGCTGTCAAAGTTCAGGCCTGGCGGCGACTGGCCACCGCGCGGTGTTTCCGTGCGCGTTGAGGTCGTTTGCCGCGTCGTTGGCGTTTGTCCGCTGGCGGACTATCGTCGGCCAATCGTGGGGGCGGCTGGGCGTGAATGTCTCCCACTGGAGCAACCCCGCAGCCACTCAACCTCCGGCCTCTCAGGGCCTCACTTCCGCGTGGTCTTCCGAACAGCCCCAAATCTCCGACGGGCGCGCTTCTCGCACACCGGTCGCTGCCTTCGAGGCTTCTTCGCACAAACCTTCAAAGCCCTCGAGAGCTTCTGCGCACGCGTCAGCGTCCTCGACGCGGTGCGCTTCACCGGCGCTGGGAAGTTCCCCACGCCTTCGAACGTGAAAGTCGGCGGCGTAGCGAAGATAGGCGGAGCGCTGGGTAGACCCTGACAGCCTGTCCCCGTGCACACCGGCGGATTGGGACTCGTATAGCCGCCATTTTCGCGGGCGTCGTAGAGATCTACCTGCTGATCTATGTCACCGGGCGTAAGCTCCTGACGCGTTGTAAAGAACACATCGCTCCCGTTTTCACTGGCATCAACAAATGTAGACTGTTCGCTAGCTCGGCCAGTCGAGATAAGGCTCACACACCCCGACGCCCCTTCACAGCCGTCGACGCCCCTTCGCTCCCATTCATACACATCTTCCTTGCCATTTGTGTCCTCCTTGGAAAGCGAGTCGCTGCTGTTAAAGAACACCCGACTTCCATCAGCCGCGAGAGAGCGAGGCGCATATACCGCAGAAAGCGTCGTGTATTCAACTGCACCAGGAATACTTGATGGCCCTTCTGGCTTTACGCCACTCGGGTTACACGACACACATATCGGTCCCGCAGCACCGAAATCGTACTCATAGACCTCAGACATACCAGCGTTGTCATATCCCGTCAACGGCGCTGCCGATAAAAACACCACATGATGCCCATCAGGAGACACTCTGGCGGTCCGTAACGCGAACACTTCGTCCCAATCGTTCCGGGCGTTTTCGATCTTTTGTTCGTCACCACCATTCAGGCGGGCTATAAAGCTGATACCCGTGGTCGCGTGCCAGACATACAGGTTGCATGCCGTAGCGGGATTCTTTTCCACGCAGTTTCCGGGCTCGGCAGCGCCCGAGAGTGCCCCACTGGCAACAAAGTACACGTAGCTACCGTCTTCGCTTGAGCCCAGCACTCCTTGGACATCGGCACCACCCGGATCGCTGTGGTCGACGGTCAGGTCGCTGATATGCCCGCTATTTGCATCGAACTTGTATAGATCGCTAGGGCCTGTCGCATTTCCGTCCGCCGCGGTGGAAGCATCGGAGGTGAGGCGCTGATGACTCATGAAGAAAGCCGTTGAGCCGTCTGCCGAGGCGGTGAGGAAAAGCCCGTGCCCGCTCCCGGCACCTCCCTGCGAAGCGTCCACCTGAACAGTTCTCGCCTGCGGTGTACCTACGTTTTCCCGGAGATATAGCGCTTCAGCGCTCTGACCAATGCTCCAGTAGACCCGAGAGCCATCGTCTGAAACCGTGTGGCTCTGGTAACCGCCACTGGATCCAAGCTCTGCTCTGATGGCGGTTTCGGCTGGGCCGGCCCCGGGTAAACGATTGACCGGTTCCAATTGACCATGTGCCCACTCGTAGAGATTTGATCCGCCGAGGGTCACACCTGGCACGAGTTCGACCTTACTACCGACAAGGACGTGACGAAGATCCGGCGTAACCGCGTAGCCTTCGACGTCTAGATTCTTGGGTATGTTGAAAACTGTCGGGTCTACCGGCGGCCTCGCCGTCAGCAACGCAGTGTAGGTGTTGCTTGCGAAATTGCGCACGAAATAGTCCAGATAGCCTGCGGGGGCGCCCCCAATCGGTGCTTCGTCTAATTCGAACGCTTCCCCTTCTACTCCTGCCGCGTTGTTCCAGAGCAAACCTTCTGTGAGGGCTGTACTAAATGCCTTGTACGGGAGCGAGGTGTTGTTCGGACTACTTGCTGTAGTGGTTGGGATCGTAATATTTTCCGTGCTCCAGCCGCCCGCGTCGCGGGCGGCAAGATACTGACTCTGTACGGGTAGCCCTCCGGGGTGCTCACCAAAAGCTGCCAGTGAGTGGTAGGTGATCCTGGTGCCGTCTGGGGTGGACTGCACGACTCCGGTAAAACCGAGGCTCTTTCTTTCGTTTGGGATAGAGATGTCTCCGCCGTTCTTATCCAACGGAGAGACCATCTCATAAGCACGGCAATCGGCGAGCGAAGTTGAGCTATTCTGTTCGCGAGCCTGCTGGTTGGAACAACCGGCAGCAGCGACTTTGGTGGTTGGGCTGGTGAGGAAGAGCACGACGATGCTGAGCAGGAGGGTGGGGCAAGCTCTGCGGTTCGTGGGCATCATACGTCTGGCGCTGAGTGTCCGAGAAGGAGAGTTCGTGGCGTGTGTCATTTGGTCTCCTTGCCGTGCGTTGCCTTACCCTCGCGCCGAACGTCTGCTTTGTTGGCGAGCTTGGGTTTCTTTTTCGGGCAGCTTGTGACGGTGATGGGCGTGGACTGGTGTATCACGAGCCCGTTCTGTGCGGTGAATGCCGTCGGCATCACGAGATTCGCGTTGCAAAGGTTCCCGTTTGCAGTAAGCGCGGAGAACGGCCCTGTCGGGAGCGTCAGCGCGAAGCTCGTAAACGGCACGTCCGGGATCTGCTTGAACGTGCTGCTGGTGATCCCCTGCTTGCTGATGAACGTCGTCCCCACGAGGTCAACACGCACGCCGTAACCCTGTAGCGCGATGATCAGGCTCGGGAACGCTTCCCCACCATGCGAGACAAAATACGCCGGACCAGTCAACGGAACCGGCAAGATCGGCGTCAGAACCGTCGCATGCCCCACCAACGAGGCCGAAGGGCACCCGGCAGGATTCGCGTCAAAGACGCTTGCCAAGCAAGCCTTCTGCAACGTGGTCAGACGAGATGGCAGCTGCTTGGGAAGATCGACCTTGACGCTCGCAACATTCGACTGACCACTAGCCTGACTAGCACCCGGCGTTATGTTCGCGTACTTAATCGCCACCGCCAGACTCGCACCATTCTTACGCGACGTCCTGCCAGACGTCGACACCTTGAAACTCGGCCTAAACGCAAGACTGCGACACGACCCGACCCGAAATCTGCTGGAGATTGCGGCGGTTGTGCCCTGTGTGCTGACAGCACTACCGCTAAACGCGTTCGGGTTGCAGTTCGTCGGGTTGAACATGAACGCCTGCCGGTCGATCACAGCGTTGATCGTCCGCAAATCCGTCGGGATCCCATCAAGGACCGTCGGGATCGCATACGGCCCCGAACGATCCGTCGTGATCGTCAACTGCGCAGTATGCGGATCAACAACAATCGAACCACGCACGACCTTTGTCCCCAGGTTGAACGGCCCCGCAATAATAGGCACCGCGATCGACAGACCATACGGCGCACCCTTATACGGGCCCGTGAGATAGATCGGCGCGGGCGGCTGCCCCGGCTGAGGCACCACCAGCGGATACGGACCCGGACCGGCCGTCACAATCGTATGCCCAATCTGCGACGCCGCACCACAAGTGCCTAATGCGGCCTGCGGTTCGCCACACAACGGAACCTTGCTGATCATCCCCGAGAGGCCCGGGGGAGTCTTGAACTGCAAGCTAGAGATCCGCTGCTGCCCATCACCTCGCTGCAACAACAACGTGAAATCCGTATAGCCCCCAGCCTGATCACTTGTCCCACCCGCAGTCAACACTGGAGCAAACGGCAACGGCGAAACACACGCCCCACCACCAGGCCCAGAGGTGATGTCGAACGTACTGGCATACGGAAAGGACGCGCCAAACGGCGTACTCGACGGCACAAACAACGCATTCGTCGTGTACTTACCGCATGTTGGGGGCGTCACGAGCGCGGCCTGCGCGCCACCACTAAACGACAGCTTGAACTCCGACACCGGTAGCGGCGGCAAATCCCTCAGCGTCGTCGTCAACTGACCCGTCTCTTCATCCAACTGCACATCCGCGCGGAGCTTTACATTTACGCCGTCCGCCGACGCATCGATCAACAGCTGCACGTTCGGCGGATTGGACTGAAGGACATACACGCCGCCTTCAAGCTTGTCCCGCAACAGCGGACTCGTGATCTGCACCGTCCCGACCCTCGAACCCGACGGACACGACGGCCGATCCTCCGAGCCCAAACCATCCTCACTAGGCTGACACGCCTGCAACCCAGCCGCCTGCCCAGGATTGATCGACATCCCCACAGGCAACCTCACCGTCGTTTCCCGAATCGCCGCAGCCGCAACACCCGACGCAGACAACAAACCATCCTGCGGCACCTTCACATCCACCGTCAACCCAGCCGGAGTATCCGCCGCCGACGTATCAGCAGCCGCACTCAACGTCGGCGCAAACGCCGTACGCTCACAACCATGAAGCGCAGGCATCCCCGCCACCGCCGAAATCCAATTCGGATCAGAGTAGTCCGGGCTACCATCAGCCTTATACGTACCCGGATGCTGCCAGGAGTCTGCATGAAACACGACCGTCAGGGGTTCAGAACAGTTCTCTGGCAAGGTCAGGAACGGCTGGGGTGCGGAATCCGTCGGGCAAGACTGACCTGTCGAACTTGGAAACGACGGAATAGCGCTAATCGTTGCGAGGCATGTTCCACGCAGCGGATCATGGGAATGGTCAGCCGGAACTCCCCAAAAGGTACCCAAGAACCCGCCAATCGGTCGAGTCTGGGAAAGATTTCGCGCTGCCAGCGTCAAACCATAATCTGAGCCAGTACGTACCATCGGGCGGATAATCACTGGGATCCTAACCGGACTGACGCCGAACTCCGCTGGGGACCCCGGAGGGGGCACCAAGTTATACGCATCGAGCCAGAAATCAATCAAAGTACCTAGAAACAGCAATCTCACATCCGAGACCCCAACCTGCGTGCTTTCCGGACAGCTGGTGCCATTGAAAAAATTCAGCGGGATATCAAAGCTGCCGATCGGACACTGAGGGACGACCGTAGCATTACCCACAAGCCCCGGCGGGAATTCCTCGAATACGTCCTTGACATCCTGATCCGGCACTACCCTGTGTGACGTATTTTCATGCGTGTTAAGCACAAAGCTTGCCGTCACTGACCAGGGATGAGACCCGGCCTGTAGATCTAGATTGCCGGGCTGGCCTGCAGCAGCCTGTTCTGGGGTCGGTTCTTCGGTCGCCGAGAATCCCACCGATGAGAACCCAAACTTTGCGACTGCCGGACTCGCGAGCAACAAGCACGCCGCGACAACAACAAAAACCCAGCACCCAAACCTTCTGAACACCACACGACCCCTTACCTCGTCCTGAACGGAACGCTCCATATTCGCAACAGACACGAGCGTACCACAGATACTCAACGCCTCTACAACCAGCGTCTCCTACTCCTAACCAGGCTTCAGGGATCAGAAACACTAGACGCAAACCACCTTTGCCGCAAATCACGATATTCCGCAAATGGACAAACGGCAAATACGGGCCGAAAGCCCAACAAGCGCGATCGACCCAGACCTGGCCTGGTCGGTCTTCTTGACCTTCGAGCCACAACCGGCAAACTGCAACTTCCTGAGCCCAATGGGGCCCCGGAGACAACAAAGAAGAAAGGAACATTGTCACATGAAGACGATACGCAACCTAGTAGGCCTTACCGGCCTACTCACAGTTCTGGCAATCACACCCGCATCAGCGAACTTCCAAGCCAACCAAGCAAACACAAGCCAAGGTCCCGCTACCCAAATCGGGACCTCACCAGTGTTTTCCGTTGGTTCAGTAGGGGTTACTTGTACGACGCTCGAAAAAGCAGCATGGCACATACAAACAAAATTCACCAAAGTATCCGGTAACCCAACCAAAGTCGAACAAGACCTCACCAAAGACGGGCCACACGAGCAGTTCACCGGCCAGTACAACGGCTGTACGGCAACCGGCGGCTTCGCGGCGACAGTAAATTCTGAATGTTCGGTACAAGTCATCCAAGGCACCTCAACGTTAGGCACAGGCGCGGTAAAGTCCGAATGCATCATTGTAGCCACCGGGTTTGGACTCACTTGCACCATCAAAATCCCAGCCGGAAACCAGAATGTCGGGCTTGTAAATGTCTCCTACGGAAACGGCGTCGGCGACGTCGCAGTAAAATCTGAAGTAACAGGCATCACCGAGACCGCTACTGGCGGAGGATGCGGGGTGCTAGGCGTCACAAGTGGCAAAGCGGGCGAATTCAAAGCTACTGTTCAAGCTAGCAGCCAAAAAGTAGAATAACTATTCCCATCAGACGAGCAAAAATGGGTGGCCGCACAGTGCGGCCACCCGCTTCTAGCCAACCCAACGACTGCCGCACGAGATCAAATTTGGTTGGCTCACCGAAAACTCGGTCACCTCGGCGCCCCTGCGAGCACACACTGAGCGAGCCGCACCACAATGACCTTTCTCAGAAGACCAGCAAAGGAGTAACAGAATGAAGACAGCGAGACTTCTGGTAGGTCTCACCGCCCTCCTCACAATCCTGGCTATCGCGGCCACAAGCGCGTCAGCGACCTTTCAAGCCAATCAACCCAATACAAGCCAAGGCCCCCTAGAGCAAATTGGGACCGAACCCGTTTTTGGGATCGGGTCTTTTGCGCTAAGTTGCGCGACACTTGAAAAAGCCGCGTGGCACATCCAAACCAAATTCACAAAAGTATCTGGTAACCCGACCAAAGTAGAACAAGACTTGACCAAAAGGGGGCCACACGAGCAGTTCACCGGCCAGTACAACGGCTGTACAGCAACCGGCGGCTTCGCGGCGACCGTAAATCCTGGATGTTCGGTACAAGTCATCCAAGGCACCTCAACGTTAGGCACAGGCGCGGTAAAGTCCGAATGCATCATCGAAGTCACCGGGTTCGGACTCACTTGCGCCATCAAAATCCCAGCCGGGAACCAGAATGTCGGGCTTGAAAGACTTACCTACGGAAACGGTATCGGCGACGTCGAAGTAAAATCTGAAGTAAAAGGCATCACCGAGACCGCTACTGGCGGAGGATGCGGGATCCTAGGCATCGCAAGCGGCAAAGCCCTGGAATTCAAAGCTACTGTTCAAGCTAGCAGCCAAAAAGTGGAATAACTATTCCCATCAGACGAGCAAAAATGGGTGGCCGCGCAAAGCGGTCACCCGGCTCTAGCCACCCCAACGTCGTCGAGCACGCACCCAGCGCCCCGCACCGTAGCGACCTAACTCCGTAACCTGCGTCCCATGCGCCCCCCCCTGCGCCTCACCGCGCTGACCCTCGTGAGCGCCTTAGCCATAGCTCTCGCCCTCGCGGTGTCCCTCGGCGGCTCCGACCACGCCTCCCAACCCCCCGCCCCCTCGGCATTCGACGGCCCTCTCCTCCCCCCCACCACGCCTCCCGGGGACTTCACCCTGACCACTCCGGAGCACCACCGGGTCTCGCTCCACGCCTACCGCGGCCAAGTCACGATCCTGACCTTTCTCTCCACGGCCTCTCCCCGCACCTCGCGCCTGATCGCCCAGCAGATCCGCGGAGCCCTCGACGCGCTTCCCACACCCATCCCAGTCCTCGCGGTCACGACCAACCCAAAAGCCGACACCCCCGCCCACATCCGCGCGTTCCTGCGCCGCGTCTCTCTGACCACGCGCCTTCAGTACCTGACCGGCACCCCCACCCAACTCCGCGAGGTCTGGCACGCCTACGACATCACCCCTCCACACCCGGGCCACACCGCCCCCGACCGCTCGGCCTACGTCCTTCTGATCGACCCCCGGGGCGTCCAGCGGGTCCGCTTCTACATCGAACAGCTCACCCCGGAGTCCCTGGCCCACGACATCCGCAAGCTCCAGGCCGACTAACCCCGGGCCACGGGAGCCCCACTCGGGAAGACCCCCTACCCCGACTGATACCCTAGCCCCCAGGTAGGATTTCAGCTGATGATGTTCTCAACCAAGGCCGAGTACGGCGTACGCGTAATGGTCGGGCTCGCCCGACGTGCCTCGCTGACCCCGGAGGGCACCGAAGCGGTGGTCCCGCTGGCCGAGATCGCCGAGCACGACGGGCTGCCGCTGGCCTACCTGGAGCACCTGGTGGCCCGCCTGCGCAAGGCCGGACTGGTCGACAGCCGCCGGGGCTCGCGCGGGGGCTACATGCTGGCCCGTCCCGCGGCCCACATCACGATGGCCGAGGTGGTGGAGGCCCTGGAGGGTACGATCGCCCCGATCGAGTGCATCTCGCAGGACGCCGACGGGAGCATCGTGTGTTCGCGGGAGCTGAACGGATCGGACCCCGGCCACGCGTGCCCGGCGAAGCTGCTGTGGACCAGGGTGCGGTTCTCGATCGTTCAGACCCTCCAGGAGACCACCCTGGCCGACCTCTTGACCGGCGCGGCGCTCACACCGCTGCCGCTGCCCATGCCGAATCCCGACGCACCGAAGACCCCGCCTGTACCGACCGCAGCACTCCTCACCGACAAAGAACCCCTGACCACTGGAGCCTGAGCACCGAACATGGCCGACCTTGAGATCAAGAACCTGCACGTCCGCACCGATGACCGCGAGATCCTCCGGGGCGTTGACCTGAACATCAGCCGCGGCGAGGTCCACGCCCTGATGGGCCCCAACGGCTCGGGCAAGTCCACGCTGGCCAACACCCTGCTGGGTCACCCCTCGTATGAGATCACCGAGGGCACGATCCGGTTCAAGGGCGAGGACATCACGGAGGCCGAGCCGCACGAGCGGGCCAAGGCGGGGCTGTTCCTGGCCTTCCAGTACCCCGTCTCGATCCCCGGCGTGTCGGTGGCCAACTTCCTGCGCATGGCCATCAACGCCAAGCGCGACGAGCCGATCAAGGTCAAGGAGTTCCGCGACCAGCTGCAGAAGGCGATCGACCTGCTGGAGGTGGACCGCACGTTCACCTCGCGCCACCTCAACGACGGCTTCTCGGGCGGCGAGAAGAAGCGCGCCGAGATCCTGCAGATGGCGATGCTGGCCCCCGACATCGCGATCCTCGACGAGACCGACTCGGGCCTTGACATCGACGCGCTGCGCACCGTGGCCGAGGGGGTCCAGCGCCTGCACGACGAGCAGGGCCTCGGCGCCCTGATCATCACCCACTACCAGCGGATCCTGCACTACATCAAGCCCCAGTTCGTGCACATCCTGATGGACGGTCGCATCGTGCTCGAGGGCGGGGTGGAGCTGGTCGAACGCCTGGAGCGCGAGGGCTATGACGAGATCCGCAAGGAGTTCGGCTCAGAGCAGGTCGTGGCGGGCGCGGGTGACGCAGGTGCCTGAGGCCCCCTCGACCAACGGAACCGCCGAGGTCGCGGTCAAGCCGGGCCGCCACCGCGAGGCGAGCCTCTACACGGCGCTGGCCGGCGCCGGAGCGGGTGACGGGCGCTCACTGAGCGAGCTGCGAGACGTCGCGCTCAATAGCTATAACGCCTCTGAGCTGCCGGTGTGGCGGCGCTCGGGCTTCTGGACCACGAGCCTGGCCGAGCTGGACCTGGACGCCCTTGAGATCCGCCACCACGCACCCGGTACGGAGCTGCCGCAGATAGTAACTGGGACCGTCCCCGACGGCCCCCGGGCGGGACGGATCGTGCAGCACGACGGTTCGGTGACCCACTGCGAGCTGGACCCCGGGCTCGCCGCAAAGGGCGTGATCCTGTGCTCGCTGGAGGACGCCGCCCGCGACCACGTGGAGCTGTTCACCAAGTGGTACTCGAAGCGTCTCACGATCGACCGCCACAAGCTGGAGGCGGCGAACGCGGCGCTGTGGAGCGGCGGGATCTTCCTGTACGTCCCGGCGGGCGTGGTCGTCGAGGACCCGTTCCAGCTGATCTACGCGATCGACGGCCCGGGCGTGGCGCAGTACGGCCGCACCCTGATCGTGGGCGAACGCTCTAGCGAGTTCCGGGTACACGAGTACGACCTGGCCCCCGACTTCGCCGGCCAGGCGCTGCACGCGGGCGCGTTCGAGCTGTACCTGAACGACGGGGCCCGCTGCCGGGTGGCCCAGGTCCAGGACTGGGGCGCGGGCGAGGTGTTTGACGCCACCACCCGTTTCGTGGGGGTGGGCCGCGACGCCTACTGCCACTGGCTGCCGGCGCTGCTGGGGGGTCACCTGATCCGCCAGCACCTGGAGCTGGCGATCTGCGAGAAGGGCGGCGACATGGCGTTCCGGGGACTGTTCTTCACGGAGGCCGAGGAGCACCTGGACGTGTTCGCGGTGGACCTCCACGAGACCGGACCGTCGGGCGGGGACGTGCACTGGCGGGGCGCCGCCACGGGCTCCAGCCGGGCGAGCTTCGAGGGTCTGATCCAGATCGACCCGGGGGCCCAGCAGACCCACACCTACCTGCAGATCCACGCGATGATGCTCTCGCCGAAGGCCCGGGTGGACTCGATCCCATCGGTGCTGGTGTCGGCTGACGACGTGTCGGCCTCCCACGGGGGCACGGTGGGTGAGCTGGACGAGGCGGCGATCTTCTACATGCAGAGCCGCGGCCTGGATCGCCCGGCGGCGGTCAGGGTGATCGTGGAGGGCTTTTTCGAGCCGCTGGTGACCGAACTGCAGGACGAGGCCCTGGAAGAGGTGGTGCGGGGCAAGGTGGCCGCGAAGCTGGCGACGGCCCGCGAGGACATCGAGGCCTATGCGACCAGTCGCTGAAAGCCTTTTTATAAGGACCCCTACCGGGGTCCCCGCGACGTCTCGCGGGGCGGGCGGAGGAACGTGGTGAGCGACACGGCCACGAGCCTGGATGTCCGCGGGGACTTCCCGATCCTGGCGCGGGAGTTCGACGGGCGGCCCCTGATCTACCTGGACTCGGGGGCCACCTCGCAGAAGCCGCGGGTGGTGATCGAGGCGGTCGCGGACTACCTGTCGAGCAGCAACGCCAACGTGCACCGCGGGGTGTACGCGCTGGCGCAGGAGTCCGACGCGGCCTTCGAGGGCGCCCGCGAGCGGATCGCGGGCTTCGTGGGCGGCGAGCCCCGCACGACGATCTTCACGAAGAACGTGACCGAGGCCATCAACCTGGTGGCCTACGCCTGGGGCCGCACCAACGTGGGCCCGGGCGAGGCGGTGCTTATCACGCAGATGGAGCACCACGCGAACATCGTGCCCTGGCAGGTGCTGTGCCGCGAGCGCGGTGCCGAGCTGCGCTACCTGGAGGTCGACGAGCAGGGCCGGCTCTCGCTGGATCAGCTCGACGCGGAGCTGGCGCGGGGCGACGTGAAGCTGGTGGCGTTCACGCACGTGTCCAACGTGCTGGGCACGATCACCCCAGTGGCCGAGATGACGGCCCGCATCCGGGCAGCCGGCGCGGTCTCACTGGTTGACGGCGCCCAGGCGGTCCCGCACATGCCGGTGGACCTGGGCGAGCTGGGGGCCGACTTCTACGCCTGGACCGGCCACAAGGCGCTGGGGCCCACCGGGATCGGGGTGCTGCACGGGCGCGCCGAGATCCTTGAAGCGATGGAGCCCTTCCTGACCGGCGGGGACATGATCGCCTCGGTCGACTTCGACGGGGCCACCTGGAACGAGCTGCCGTTCAAGTTCGAGGCCGGCACCCCGATGGTGGCCGAGGCCGTGGGCCTGGGCGTGGCCGTCGAGTACCTCGCCAAGCTGGGCATGGAGCGGGTGCGGGCGCACGAGCGCGAGCTGACCGCCTACATGCTGGAGCGCCTGGCCGAGGTCCCCGGCCTACGAGTCGTTGGCCCCCCCACAGCTGAGGACCGGGGCGGCCTGGCGTCGTTCACGATCGAGGGTATGCACCCCCACGACATCGCCGAGCTGGCCGACCGCGGGGGGGTTTGCATCCGTGCCGGTCACCACTGCGCCCAGCCCCTGATGCGCTGCCTCGGCGTGGGCGCCACGGCCCGGGCCAGCATTGGGGTCTACAACGAGCCCAGGGAGATCGACGCGCTGGTAGCGGCCCTGCTCGCAGGGCGAGCAGTCTTCGGACTCTGAGCGGCCGCCGCGAGAAGCACCCGGGCGAGGTTCACTCACCTCTGCTCAGAAACATTGCTCAGTACTTCACCGAGCGGACAATCGATATTCCGCAAGCGGACAAACGTTAGCCGCGCGTACCGCTCCCGCAATAGCTCACCAGCCTACGGCTGAAAACACATCCCCGTTGACCGGGCCTCGCCGCTCCTCAGAATCGGTCTCCCGAGAAGATCAGCAACCCAAGGAGCACCACCATGAAGGCAGCAAGACTCCTGGTAGGCCTCACCGGCCTCCTCACAATCCTGGCCGTCACAGCCACACCGGCGTCGGCGGTTTTCCAGGCGAACCAACCAAACACCAGCCAAGGCCCCGCCCAACTCAAGGGAGGCACATCCGCTGTATTTGGATTTGGGGAAGGCGCCGTCACGTGCACATCACTCGTCGACGGTGCCTGGCACATCCAAACCAAATTCACAAAAGTCGTAGTGACAGAAGGCACAACCAAAGTAGTACAAGATCTCACCAAAAATGGGCCTCATGAGCAATTCACCGGCCAGTACACCAATTGCACAGCAACGGGTGGAATAGTGACGTTCGTAAATTCAGATTGCTCAGTGCAAGCTATTCAAATAACCGCGACTCAAGGCAGGGTCGCGGTGAAGAATCAGTGCATTTTCGAATTCGAAAATGGGACGTGCGTTGTCAAAGTCCCGGCCGGAAATCCCAACAACGAACTCGAAATGGTTCTCTATGCCAACATCGTCGGCGGCCTGGAATTCAAATTTGAAACCAGAGGCCTCAGGGCCATCGCCGCCGGGATTGGTTGCGGAGTCGTCGGCATAGTCAGCAGCAACGCCGCCACCTTCAACGCGATACTCATTGCCCACAGCCAAAAAGTCATCTAGCGCGTCAGCGAACCCAAACGCCGGCAGCGGGGCTCCAGAGCGGCTGAAGCCCCCTGCCGGCTGATACCCTAGTCCTCAGGTAGGATATCTGAGTCGGCCGTGGGTACGGCCAGAGCTGAGCCATGGACGACCTCTACCGCGACTACATCCTCGACCACTACAAGCGCCCCCGGAACTTCGGGGAGCTGGATCCGCACGATCTCGAGGCCCTGGAGCACAATCCGCTGTGCGGCGACGAGCTGGGCGTGCACATCCGCACGAAGGACGGCCGCATCGAGGACCTGCGCTTCCACGGCCACGGTTGCGCGATCTCGCAGGCCTCGGCCTCGATCGCCTCGGAGGAGCTGATGGGCATGGAGCTGACCGAGGTCGGCGCGCTCGGAGCCGACTGGATGATCGACCTGCTGGGGATCGACGTGTCGGCCACCCGCCGCAAGTGCGCCCTGTTGAGCCTCAAGGTGGTGCGCGGCGCGGTCACCGGCGACAACAGCTGGCCTACCGACGCCGAATGATCAGCGGCTAGTCGAAGCCGACGACCGGGACGACATCCAGCGGCGCGTGGCGCGCGATCTCCTGGAAGTCGGAGTCCTGGTGGAGCAACTCGGCGCCGACTCTGATGGACACGGCGGCGATCAGGCAGTCGGGCAGCCGACGGATTGAGCTGCCCCCGCGGCGACAGGTGCGGTAGAGCGCCGCGGCGGCTTCATGGTCGGATGGCTCATGAAGCCCAACAAGACGACAGCGCGCCAGCAGCGCACGCAGATCTTTCGCGTGGCGCTCATCCCTCGCGCCCGCCAGAACCTCCAACACGATCGGGCCCATCGTCCCGAGTTCCTCCTCCGCTTCGATCGCGCCGGTGAGTCTCAACTCCACCGGGCTGCCGGTGGCCCGCAGCAGCTCAATCCAGGCGGAGCTATCGACAAGAATCACGCAGCGGTCCGCGGCGAGCCCGCACGGAACTCATCGAGGTCCCCCTCCCACCCCGATCCGCGCATCGCCAGCGCCTCCTGACGGCTCATCGGCTCGACGTCCAGGCGGCGCAGCGCGAGGTCAACCGCGGCACGCTTGGTGGTTACGCCGTAGCGCCGCATGACCCGACCCACCAGCTCGTGGTCAAGCTCGAGATTGGTGCGTGTCATGTGTAGAGCATACACCATCATCTGGGAATGCTTTCGCTGGATGCCGACGCACGGTCTCGGTACAATCCCTACTTCGGAGCACAGGATTGACAAGCGAGGAGTCTCATGGCCAGCACTGACCGCACGAAGATCACCAAGCCGAGCCCGATCGTCGAGGACGACCAGGGTCAGCTGCGCGCCCGTCAGGGCATCTCCCGCGCGGTCGTGAGCGAGCTGTCCAAGATCAAGGGCGAGCCCGACTGGATGGCCCAGAAGCGCATCCGGGCCCTTGAGATCTTCGAACGCAAGCCCCTGCCGACCTGGGGTCCCGATCTGAGCGGCCTCAACCTCGACGACCTCGTGCTCTACTCGCCCCCCACCGCGGGGCGCTTCGACAGCTGGGACGACGTGCCCCAGGAGATGAAGCAGACCTATGAGGACCTCGGCATCCCCCAGGCCGAGCGCGAGCACCTCGCGGGCGTCGTCGGCGTGTGGCGCCAGGAGCCCGTGTATGAGGGGCTCAAGGAGAAGTACCGCGAACAGGGCATCCTGTTCTGCTCGATGGACACCGCCATCACCGAGTACCCCGAGTTGGTCCAGAAGTACTTCATGAACAAGTGCGTGCCGCCGCAGGACAACAAGTTCTCCGCCCTGCACGGCGCGGTCTGGTCCGGTGGGGCCTTCTGTTACGTACCCAAGGGCGTCGTCTGCGACCTGCCGCTGCAGTCCTACTTCCGCATGGAGGGCGCCGGCGAGGGCACCTTCGAGCACACCCTGATCGTCGCCGACGAGGGCTCGGAGGTGAACTACATCGAGGGTTGCACCGCCCAGACCTACTCAGTCAACTCGATGCACTCCGCGGTCGTCGAGATCTTCGTGCACGAGGGCGCCAAGGCGCGCTACACCACAGTCCAGAACTGGTCCAAGGACGTCTACAACCTCAACACCAAGCGTGCCGTGGTCGACGCCGAGGGCACCGTCGAGTGGGTCGGCGGCTCGATGGGCGCCAAGTACGTGATGCTCTACCCCGGCTCGTTCCTGATGGGCGAGGGCGCCCGCGCCGACCACCTCAACGTGGGTGTGGCGGGCAAGGGCGTGCACAAGGACACCGGCGCCAAGGTCGTGCACCTGGCTCCCAACACCACCTCGAACATCCTGGCCAAGTCGATCTCCAAGGACGGCGGCATCATGGGCTACCGCGGCCTCGTGCGCATGGGCCACAACTCGGCCGGCTCCAAGGCCCGCGTGCAGTGTGACGGTTTGATGATGGACGGCGAATCCCGCTCGGACACCTGGCCGGACATCCAGATCCAGAACCCCCACGTGACCGTCGCCCACGAGGCCACCGTCGGACGGATCTCCGACGACCAGCTTTTCTACATGGGTTCGCGCGGCTTCACCGAGGACGAGGCCGCCGCGATGATCGTGAACGGCTTCATCGAGCCGGTCACCAAGGAGCTGCCCATGGAGTACGCCGTCGAGCTCAACCGTCTCATTCAGTTGGAGATGGTCGGCTCAATCGGCTGAGTTAGGCATCAAGACATCAGCGTTGCTATGCTTTGATGTCATGAGGACCACACTTACGCTTGACGACGATGTGGCCGCGGCTGTGGAGCATCGTCGCCGCGAGCGTCAGCACTCGCTCAAGCAGGAGGTCAACGAGCTGTTGCGCATTGGCCTGTTGAACGTGGAAAACGATCACCCCGCCGGCCCGGGGCTCCGGGTTGAGCCGTGGAATGCCGGCGAATGCCTGTTGCCGAATCTCGACAACATAGCCGAGGTCATTTCGCTCGTCGAGGGCGAGGACCACCGCTGATCCTGCTGGACACCAACCTGCTGCTCTACGCGTCAGTGCAATCCATGCCCCAACACGAGGCATCACGCACATGGCTGGAGGGGCGTTTCGAATCGACCGCCAAAGTTGGCCTGCCCTGGCATTCGCTGCTCGGCTTCTTGCGCGTGAGCACCAATCCCCGCGTGTTTCAACGACCGATGCCCACGCGCGAGGCGTGGCGACACATCGAGGACTGGCTCGCTCAACGCCCCGCTTGGATTCCCACGCCGACCGGGCGTCATCAAGCCGTGCTCTCCGAATTGCTCGGCGACGACATCCGGGGCGACCTGATTCCCGATGCACACCTTGCCGCACTAGCGATTGAGCACGGACTGACGCTATGCAGCAGTGACGGCGACTTTGCTCGTTTTCGCGGTCTACGTTGGGAAAATCCGTTGTCCAGCGCGCAATAGCGGGCCATCGAGGAGACTAGATCCTTGCGCGCGCCTAGCGAGACAACGATTGCGGCACCGCCGTTCCTGGTGCACCTGAAGTGGGTCAACGTGCCCACGGTACGCCTGGACCGCGTGGAGGGTCCCGTGCTGGTGGAGTTCTGGGACTTCTGCCGGCCCAACTCGCTGCGCACCCTGCCCTACCTGAAGGCCTGGCACGAGCGCTACCAAGCGGACGGGCTGAACGTGATCGGCATCCACTCCCCCGGCTTCGAGCCGAGCAAGGACCGCCAGGCCGTCAAGGACGCCGTGGCGCGTCTCGCCATCGACTATCCCGTGCTCATCGATCCCGACCTTGAGATGTGGGAGGAGTACGGAAACCAGGGCTGGCCCGCGCGCTACCTCTTCGACCGCGACCAGCACCTATTCGAGTACCACTACGGCGAGGGCGCCTACCACGAGACCGAGCTGGCGATCCAGGAGCTGCTGGGCCTCAGCGGTCCACTCGTGGGCCCCGTGCGCGCCGAGGATGCCGAGCACGCCGTGCTCGAACCCCAGACCGGAGATCACGAGGGGGCCTACTCCGGGCCCTACGAGGCCGGCGGCGCGTGGGCGGTGCTCGACGGGACCGGCACCATCGGCGTCAACGGCGTCGAGATCGCGATCACCCACCCGGGCGCCTACTGCCTGATCGAGCACGAGCGCCACACCGCGGCGGTACTCCAGTTGGAGATCGGCGCCGGGGTGGAATGTCTGGCTACCTGTTTTACGCCGGGCGTGGGCTGAGCTTCACCCATATAGCCCTCCTCGCAACCCCTTACAGACCACAGCCGTAGTCGGCGCCGGACCCTCGAGTCGGAGACATTCGCGCGAATACGCCGGACGCGGTAGCAAAAGTCCGCTGGTGGACAAACGTCAGCCACGGGGGAAACCACGCGGGGACACATCCCGGGAGCGCATTCTCAGCATTCCTCGTTTACCACGCCCTCCGCGCGTGATACTGAAAGTGTCCCAATACGCAGCCAAACAATAAGGAAACACAAATGACGACGGCACGACTAATTCTCGGCCTCACAGGTCTGCTCGTGACTTTGGCGGTCGCAGCTGCACCGGCACCCGCCAACTTTCAAGCGAGCCAACCAAACACCACTCAAGGTCCAGCGCAGATCTCTCCTGGAGGGAGCTACGATCTATCCCTTGGAGCCGGCTTTCAAAAATGTACCGAACTCAAGAACGGAGCATGGCATATCCAAACCAAATTCACCAAAGTCGTGGGTAACCCGGTCGAAATCAAGCAAGACCTCACCAAAGATGGGCCCCACCTACAGATCACGGGTCAGTTCACCAAATGCACAGACGGCGCCTTTGCCATGACTGTAAACTCGACCTGTTCGATTCAATTCGTACAAACCGGCCCCAACACGGCGCGACTCGTCGTGAAGTCTGAATGCATTGAGAAGTCCGAAGCCATCGGTTGCGAAATCATCGTCGGCGCCGGAAACCCAAACAGCGAACTCGAAGAAGCCAAACTGGCCAACATCACCGGAGGTGAGGAAAGCATTGCCAATGTCAAAGGCGTCACGACCACGGTCAAAGGCGCGGGCTGCGCGATCGGCGGCATTGAAGCCAACAAAACCACGACGATCAAAGTGCCGGTCATAGCCCACAGCGCGAAAGTCGAATAACCACAAGGACAAACCGGTTCCGCTGGGGCGGCACCAACCGCCCCAGCACCCACACACACCACCGACCGGCGAGCTACTGCGGCCTTAGCTCGGCGTGCGTGCGCCGCTCCAACAGCCGCTTCAGCACCGGCGGTCCGTCGTCCTCCACGAGCACACAGCCCCCGGGCCAGTACGGACTCTCACCCGGAGTGGCCGTCAGGAAAACGGAGTCATAGGTCCAGCAGCCCGTGTTCATGAGACGCGCTCCGCCGGGACCCCGCCACTCGTGGCGATCGTCTCCCGGCAAGGGCCCGGTGCGATGGGTGTGCCCGAAGATCACGTGAGCCTCGCCCAAGCCGAGGCGTGCCGCGGTCTCCCCCATCGCCCGCAGGCCCGAGCGACGCAGCTCGTCGGTTGAGATCTCGGCCCGCAGCGGCCCCAGACCGGCTCGGTTCAGCGCGGCGACCGCCAGCGGGAAGCCCGTGGCCAGGGCACGGCTACGGACGAACCCGCCGAGCCGGCCACGACGATCCCGTCCCCCGTGCCGAGCTTTGCTTTTGCTGCCGTTCAACGTCCGCCAGGCGCGCACCGTGCCGGCGCCGCTCTGCCGGTCGCCGGTTGAGCGCTGCTGGGCCACCGCGTCAAGCCAGGCGTACACGGGCGCGGCGACCGCCTCGTAGTCCTCCGCCCGATCGAAGTCCTTTGCGGGCCGTCCCAGGATGCGGCCCATCGCCGCGATCCCCAGGCGTTCCATCGTGGGCAGCGTGATGTGACAGTCCAGGTAGTGGCCGTGGGTGGCGTACACGTCGGGGCGCACCCACAGACCGGGGTAGGCCACCGTGAGACGCGCCGGTGCCGTCCACTCGGCGAGCAGCGCGAGCATCGGTGAGGCCTCCGCGGCGCTCAGACGCTGCTCGGTTCCCAAAGGCGGGGGCTCCTGGTGTTCCCCGCGACGCTGTAGCCAGGACTCCACCAGGGCGTGGTCGTGGTTGCCTGCAGCCACGACCACCTCGCGACCGGCCAGCACACGGCCGAGATCCTCGAAGAACGGGCGGGCGGCGGCAAGCGCCTCACGACGAGGCCCGTGGCGCAGCTCCAGCACATCTCCCAGCAGCACCAGGCGCTCGACGTCCTTCAGCTCCTCAAGCAGCGCCGCACGCACCTCCGGGCGACGCAGCAGGTCGACGCGGGATGCCGCACCGAGGTGCAGGTCGGAGACGATCAGGGTGCGCACGCGGATCAGCGCGGCTGCTGCGCTAGGACGGCTTTCCGGTGAGTGCTTGGCGAATCTGTTTGGGCAGCATGAAGCGGACGTCCTCGCGGACCACCTGGAACTCGGCGATGTCCTCGACCCCACGGGCGCGAAAGAAGTTCAGCAGGTCGTCCACCAGCTCATCGGGGGCGCTGGCGCCCGAGGAGACCCCCACCACGCGCTTGCCCTGGAGCCACTCCTCGCGCACTTCGTCCTCGCTGTCGATCAGGTGGGCCTCGGTGCCGCAGTCGCGGGCCACCTCAACCAGGCGCACCGAGTTGGAGGAGTTGCGCGAGCCGATCACGAGCACCAGGTCGCAGCGGTCGGCCATCTGCTTGACGGCGGCCTGGCGGTTGGTGGTGGCGTAACAGATGTCATCGGTGCGGGGACCCACGATGCTCGGGAAACGCTCGCGCAGCCGCGCGATGATCGATGTGGTTTCGTCGACCGACAGCGTGGTCTGGGTGACGTAGGCGACTTTCTCGGGATCCTCGACCTCGAGCACCTCGACGTCGGCCTCGCTCTGGACCAGCACCATTCGCTCGGGCGCCTCGCCCATGGTGCCTTCGACCTCCTCGTGACCCTCGTGGCCGACGAGCACGATCGTGTAGCCCTCTTCGGCGAAGCGCTTGGCCTCGACGTGCACCTTGGTCACCAGCGGACACGTCGCGTCGATCGTGCGCAGGCCCAGCGCCTCGGCGTTGGTGCGCACGCTGGGGGCCACCCCGTGGGCGGAGAACACGGTCACCGAGCCCTGTGGAATCTCGGTCTCGGCCTCGACGAAGATCGCCCCGCGGCGGCGCAGCTGGGCGACCACGTGCTTGTTGTGGACGATCTCTTTGCGCACGTAGACCGGGGGCCCGTGGATCTCCAGGGCACGTTCGACGGTCTGCACCGCACGGTCCACTCCGGCGCAGTATCCGCGCGGCGCGGCCAGCAGCAGCTTCTCGACCGTGTTCGGCGGGCTGGTGGTGTCGCTCAGCATGTGCGTCATTTCACAGTTCAGGATACCGGCCCGCACGGGTAACCTACGGCGATGGCGCAGAGCCACCTCGATCGACTAACCCCGGTAGACGCCTCGTTCCTGCATCAGGAGAGCCCGGTGTTGCACATGCACGTGGGTGGCCTGACGATCGTCGAAGGCCCGCCGCCGTCGATCGAGGCGTTCCTGGAGCAGATCCGACGGCGCCTGCACCTGGTGCCGCGCTACCGCCACAAGCTCACCCACACCGCCCTCGACAGCGGGCGTCCGGTGTGGATCGACGACCCGAGCTTCAACCTCGACTACCACCTGCGTCACACCGCGCTACCCACCCCCGGGGATTGGGATCAGCTGCAGGCCCTGACCGCCCGGATCTTCTCCCAGCAGCTCGATCGCTCCAAGCCCCTGTGGGAGATGTGGCTGATCGAGGGGCTCTCCGACGATCGCTTCGCGCTGATCTCAAAGACCCACCACGCCCTGATCGACGGCATCTCGGGCGTCGACCTCGCGACGCTGCTCTTCGACCTCGCCCCCGACCCTCCCCCGGTCAAAGAGTCCGGGCTGCGCCCCTGGCAGCCACACCCCGAGCCGGGCGTGGTCGGACTGGTGGCCACCGGGCTGCGCGGAGCCCTGCGCGCCGGGGTGGATCTGGCGAGCGGGGTGATCAGCGCCCTCACCAACCCCGAGCGCGCCCTCGCCAACGCCCGTGAGGCCGCCGAGGGCATCGGCGAGATCGTTTGGGCCGGACTGAACCCGGCTCCCGAGACCCCCTTGAACGTCGACATCGGCCCCCACCGGCGCTTCGTGGGCGTCGGCAGTCAGCTGGAGGACTTCAAGCTCGTCAAGAACGCCTTCGGGTGCACCGTCAACGACGTGGTGCTCGCCACCGTCGCGGGAGCGCTGCGCACCTTCATGGTCTCGCGCGGGGTGCAGACCGCCGGGCTTGAGCTACGGGCGCTGGTGCCGGTCTCGGTGCGCACCGAGGACGAGCACCACCAGCTCGGCAACCGCATCGTGGCGATGCGCGGACCACTGCCGGTCTACATCGCCGACCCGCTCCAGCGCCTGCGCTTCGTCAAGCAGGCCATGGACGGCCTGAAGGAGTCCAAGCAGGCACTGGGCGCCGAGGTGATCGCGGGCGTGCAGAACTTCGCACCCCCCACGATCCTCGCGCAGGCCTCGCGCCTGAACTTCTCCACCCGCCTGTTCAACCTGATCGTCACCAACGTCCCCGGACCCCAGCTCCCGCTGTACGTGCTGGGCCGCGAGATGCTCGAGGCCTATCCGGTCGCCTTCCTCCCCCAGCACCACGCCCTCGCGATCGCGATCATGTCCTACAACGGCCAGATGAACTTCGGCCTGCTCGGCGACTTCGACGCCCTGGCCGACATTGATGCCGTCGGTGAGAGCATCGCCAAGGAGCTTGCCACGCTGGTCTCGCTGGCGCGCGAGCGCACGCCGGTCGCTTAGGTTCTGCTCGGTTGGCGTGAAGGTTGGGTGGCCGCGTTGGCGGCCACCCGGGCGTGGCTATGGTTGGTCGTGCTTTGCTATTCGACTTTCTCGCTGTGAGCGATCATTGTCTGTTTGATCGTGAATTCTTTGTTGGTTTTTATGCCTAGGACTGAGCATGGTGCGCTTGTGGCCACGACGGTAATGCCTGTTAGTTCTGAGATAGCGCGTTGTCCTCCGGTCACGTTCGAGGCTTCGATGTTGACGAGTTGGAAGTTTGAATTGCCTGCTTCAATCTCTAGTTCGCATCCAGAGGTTTTGATGATGCATTGTTTCTTGACCGCACCGTCGAATTTTGTCTGGCTGAGTTGGATGACTTGTATTTCGCATTCGGTGTTGACCGTTACTACACCCAGAGCATTCATGCATTTCGTGTATGCGCCACTGAATGCTTGGTGAGACCCGTCTTTCGTCAGGTCTTGTTCGACTTTGGTGTGGCCGTCAGGGCCTTTACCTATTTTCGAGAATTTCGTTTGGATGTGCCATTGCCCTTTGCTGAATTCTTCGCATTTCATCGTGAACCCGCCAACCCCGAGAGTAGCCGCAGTTCCCGCTTCGAATTGAGCGGGCCCTTGCGTGGTATTCGGTTGGTTTGCTTGGAAGTTTGCTGGGGCGGGTGCGGCCACGACGGCCAGCATGACGAAAAGCCCCGCGAGGCCGAGTAAGACCATTGCGCGTTTCATGTGTGATCGCTCCGGTGTTAGGCCCCCCTTGATTGTTGGTGGTGTGGGGGCCTTTTGTAGTTTGGGGCTTGCCCGCCGTGGGTCAATCCGGGCGCACATTAGCCGTGTCGGCATCCTAGACCGTGCGGATGGCCATATGACCAATTCGGAGCGTCGTTGACGTTTGTCCATTTCTGGACTTTCGTGTTCGGGGACCCCGCCGAGGGCTGCTAGTTTGTTTCCGACTGGTGGCTATAAGGTCGAGCTACCCAGGAGTCTACTTTCGCATTGTCGTGTGGGCCGAGCCGTATGTGCGGCGAGCGCGCTTCTGGCACGCCGCACGCTGCTTGCGTGACTTTCTCGCACAGGCCTTCAGCGCTCTGGAGAGCTTCTGCGCACGCGTTAGCCCCTTGGGCGTAACAGGCTTCGTCGGCAGGTAGTTACCCACACCGTGGAACGTCGCAGTTGGTGGGGTAGCGAAGATCGGCTGGGCGCTAGGCAAGCCCTGACAGCCCGTCCCGGTGCATTCCGGAGGATTCGCGACCGTGTACCCACCGTTCTCATGGGCATCGTAGATATCCACCTGCTGGTCCGTATCGCCCGGCGTGAGGGGCTGACGCGTCGTAAAGAACACATCCCCTCCACTTTCGCTGGCATCAAGGAACGTCGATCCTTCGCTGCTCGTGCCCTGGGAGATCAGGCTCACACAGCCGGCTGGCTGCCCGCAGCTACCAGAGTTCGGGCTCTCCCACTCGTACACGTCCTGGTTGTTGTTTGTGTCGGCGCTTGAGAGGGCATCGGTGCTGTTGAAGAAGACGCGGCTGCCGTCCGCCGAGAGTGCCCGCGGAGCATAGACCGCCGAGCCCGATTCGTGTTCGTACTGGGTAGCGCCCGGGATACTTGAGGAACCTACGGGTTTCGCCCCATCAGGATTACATGAGACACATACAGGACCAGCGGAGCCGACAGAGTACTCATAGATCTCCTGTGCACCGGCATTATCGTACGAGGTAAGGGGCGCTTCCGACATAAATATTACATGCCGCCCGTCAGGAGAAACCCGTGCCGTGCGTAGATAATAACCTTCGACCCAGTTGTGTGCCACGGACCCTCCTTCCTCATCGCCGCTCGCCAGCCGCGCGATGAATGTGATGCCATCGCCAGCGTGCCAAATATAGAGGTTGCATCCCGTTGCTGGATTTCCTATCTGGCATTCCTGACTGGTCGCCCCGGGAGCGAGCGCTCCGCTGGCGACGAAATATAGATAGCTACCAGCCTCGCTTGCGCCTAATATTCCCTGTATTTTGGCTTCTCCGGGATGTGGCGTGGGTGTGAGGTCTGTGAGTGCTTCACTTTCAGGCTTTTCGAGGTCGTACTCATAGAGGTCACCAGCTCCACTAGTGCCTTGTCTCAAGAACACCTTGCTACCGTTGGAGCTGGCCGTAAGGAAGACTCCGCTCCCCCCGAGCCCTGCATCGATCTGAATTGTTCTTGCCTGCGGTGTGCCGATGTTCTCACGAGCGTAAACCCCGCTTTGGCCGACGCTCCAGAAGGCACGGGAGCCATCATCGGACAGAGTGTGGCTCTGATTACCGCTAAGTGAGCCAAGCTTGGCTTCGATGGCGGTTTCTCTGTTGATAGCGCCAGGAGGGATGTTTATGGGTTCCAGGTGTCCGTTTGCCCACTCGTAGAGGTTATTCCCCCCCAGGGTCACACCATGTACGAGTTCAGCCTTGCTGCGGAGGATCACTTGATGCAGGTCAGGGGTGGTTGCGTAGCCTTCTAGCTTAAGGCTTGTTTTGATGTTGAAGGCTTCAGGCGTTTCTGATGGTGGTGTGATCATGAGCGCCTGGTAGGCGTTGGTCGTTAGGTCGTGCAGTAGGTAGTCACGATAACCTGCGGGTGCGCCTCCGAGAGGCGGTTCTTCGAGCGTTTCGTGCCCGTCAACGCCGTTGTTTAGTAGTCCCTCGGTGAGATCGGTGTTGAACGCCTCGTAGGGCAGTAGGTTGGTGCTGATAACGGTGCTCGGTGTGTATGTTGGTGTGGTGATGTTTTGTGTGGTCCACGTTGCGGGCATGTGGGTTGAGAGATACTGGCTCTGTACGGGTAGTCCGCCTGGGTTTTCGCCGAATGCGCCGAGTGAGTGGTAGGTGATCTTGCTGCCGTCAGGCGTGGACTGAATCACGCCGACCATCCCCATCGTATTTTCTTCGGGGTTTGAGATGTCTGCGCCGTTCTTGTCGAGTGGGGAGACCATCTCATAGGCGCGGCAGTCGGGGAGGAGTGTTGAGTTGTTCTGTTCGCGGGCCTGCTGGTTGGGACAGTCAGCAGCAGTGGCTGTGCCTGCGATGGTTAGCAGGACGAGGAGTATGAGAAGGACCGGGAGGGCAAGGAAAGGGCGGTGGGCGGGGGTGGGTGGGTGGGTGTTCATTTGGTCTCCTTGCCCGGTGCGGTGTGGTGCGTTGTGTGTGTACGGCTGGTTTTAGCGGGCTTCGGTTTCTTCCGGGTTTTGGGGCAGTTGGTGGTGGTGATGGGTGTTGCTTGGTGGATCGCGAGACCGTTCTGTCCTACGAAGGCTGTCGGCATCACGAGCCTTGTCTGGCAGAGGTTCCCGTTTGCGGTCAGCGCGGAGAACGGGCCAGTGGGGAGCGTCAGTTGAAAGCTCGTGAACGGGACATCGGGGACGCTTTTGAATGTGCTGCTTGTGATTCCGTTCTTGCTGATGAAGGTGGTGCCGATCAGGTCGACGCGGACGCCGTAGCCCTGGAGGGTGATGATGAGGCTCGGGAACGCTTCGCCGCCGTGAGAGACGAAGTATGCGGGTCCGGTGAGCGGGACGGGCAATATCGGCGTGATGACGGTGGCGTGTCCTACCAGGGAGGCTGATGGGCAGTTCGCGGGATTCGCATCAAAGACACTCGCAAGACACGCCTTCTGGAGCGTCGTCAGACGCGAGGGCAGCTGCTTGGGGAGATCGACCTTCACGCTCGCAACATTCGCCTGACCAGCAGCCTGGTTCAGACCGGGCGAGATGTTGGGGTATTTGATCGATACGGACAGGCTTGCCCCGTTCTTCCTTGAGGTCTTCCCGGAGGTCGAGACTTTGAAGTCGGGCTTGAATACGAGGCTGCGACACGACCCGACCTGAAACGGCGTCGAAATCCCCGCCGTCGCACCCTCAGTACTTGTCGCAGTGCCCGAGAACGTGTTTGGGTTGCAGTTCGTCGGGTTGAACATGAACCCGGGGTGGTCAACCACAGCATTGATGGTGCGTAGATCGGTCGGGATGCCGTCAAGGACACTCGGGATCGAATACGGGCCTGAGGGGTCTGTAGTGATCGTTAGCTGCGCGGTATGAGGGTCCACTGCGATTGATGCTCGTACGACGCGTGTCCCGAGATCGAACGGACCGGCAACAACAGGCACCGCAATCGACAGACCGTAGGGAGCGCCACGATAAGCACCGGTCAGGTAGATCGGGGCTGCTGGCTGCCCGGGCTGCGGTACGACGAGGGGGTAGGGTCCTGGGCCTGCTGTCACGATCGTGTGCCCGATCTGGGAGGCTGGGCTGCACGCTCCCTGGGATGCCTGCGGCTCAGGACACAACGGGATGCGGCTGATCATCCCCGAGAGCCCTGGAGGTGTCCTGAACTGCAAGCTCCTGA
Organism: uncultured Solirubrobacterales bacterium; assembly: GCA_963813115.1. GTDB lineage: Bacteria > Actinomycetota > Thermoleophilia > Solirubrobacterales > Solirubrobacteraceae > Palsa-744. The sequence continues at coordinate 230,301 of CAWEXS010000001.1, read as the reverse complement.
TGCGCTGTTGCCCATCGCCGCGCTGTAAGAGCAGCGTGAAGTCCGTGTAGCCCCCGGCCTGATCACTCGTCCCACCAGCCGTGAGCACCGGCGAGAAGGGGAGCGGGTTGCTACACCCGCTGCCGCCGGGACCGGTCTGGACACTGAAGTTGCTGTTGGAGGAGAAGGATGCTCCGAAGGGTGTGCTTGAGGGGACGAACAGTGCCTGGGTCTGATAGTCGCCGCACACTGGGGGTGTCACGAGTGCTGCCTGCGCACCACCACTAAATGACAATCTAAAGTCAGTGACGGGTAGCGGTGGTAGGTCTGTGAGGGTGGTTGTTAGCTGACCGGTTTCTTCGTCAAGACTGACGTTTGCCTTGAGCTTTACGTTCACGCCGTCCCCTGAGGCCTGGATCAACAACTGGAGATTCGGCGGATTGGACTGGAGGACATACACGTTGCCGACTAGGTTGTCCCGCAACAGGGGACTCGTGACCTGGACCATCCCGACCTTCGAGGCATTTGGACACGATGGCTGGTCCTCTGAGCCCAGGCCGGTCTGAGTGTCCTGGCAGGCTGCTAGTCCTGCGGCCTGCCCTGGGTTGATCGACATACCCAACGGCAACACCACCGTCGTCGACTTGATCGCCGCCGACGCGATACCCGAGGCGGAGAGCAGACCGTCCTGGGCGTTCTTGACGTCCACCGTCAGTCCTGCGGGTGTGTCCGCTGCTGCGGTATCTGCTGCTGCTGAGATGGTGGGTGTGAATGCTGTGTGCTCACAGCCCGTCAGAGCGGGAGTCTGTGCTTCGCTTCTGACCCAAGCCGGATCATTGTAGTCAGGGGTGCCGTCGGGCTTATAGGACCCTGGGTGCTGCCAAGAGTCGGCACGAAACACCACATGTAGTGGGCCCGAGCAGTCCTCTGGGAGCGTCAGGAAGGGCTGTGCTGCTGAGTCGGTAGGACAGGAGCGGTCCACGAGTTCCCCAGACCCTGGGAAGGATTCGGTCTGCACCGCCCGCGGGACCGAGGGCAGCAACCCGAACGCTGCGAGGCATGGTCCTCGCAGCGAATCATGCGACGCATCAGCCGGGACACCCCAGAACGTCGTTGAGAACCCCCCGATCGGACGAGTCTGCGAAATGTTCTTCGAAGCGATCGTCAGCCCATAATCCGAGCCCGTACGCACTGTCGGGCGGAAGATCACGGGGATACTCACCGGGCTGATCCCAAACTCCGCAGGAGACCCCGGCGGCGGCACAAGGTTATACGCGTCGGTCCAGAAATCTGCGAGACCGCCGCTTGAGGAGCGAATCTTTAGCGCGGAGACCCCGACCTGCGTGCTCTGCGGACAACTCGCGCCACTAAACACATAGTTGCTTTCTTCAAACGGAATCGCAGGCTTCGTATCAAAGTCTTTGATCGTGCACTGCGGCGTCACCGTCACATTACCCACCAAACCAGGCGGGAATTCCACGAACACATCCTTCACGTCCTGATCCTGCACCACTTCCCCCGCAACATTCAAACGCGAATTCAACGTAAAGACCGCAGTCGCAGCCCACGGATGCGACCCCGCACGCAAATCCAAAGCACCCACTTCACCAGCAACAGCCTGCCCAGCGGTCGGCTGTTCGGTCGCCGCGAACCCCACCGAGGAGAAACCAAACCCCGCGAACACAGGACCCGCCAACACCAAACACGCCCCAAATACCACCAGCAGCGATGACACCAGTCGCCTGAAAACCACGCAAACCCCTCACCTCTCGCACGAACAAAGAGGCCCACACCCTCACGACACTCCCATGGGCCGAACACGACCGTACCACACACCCCCCAACCACTCGCCACCCCCGGTTCCCAACTCCCCCAAACCACCTCTTAACACCTCGGTCGGAAACATCTCGACCAATGTTCCACCAGCGGACAAACGAAAGTCCAGAAATGGACAAACGACAACCACGGGCCAAAACCAGCAACAGCACCTCAAAACCCCATACACCCAACACCCACCTCATTGACCCAACGCCACCGACCCTCAAAACTACACCCCGCCCCACCGAGCCACACCTACACAACGGGGCCAACACAGCACCCGGGAATACGTACCCACCCCCCGGGGCAACTAGCCAACCTCAAACAGGAGCACAACCAACCCATGAAGACCCTACGAATCCTCCTAGGCCTCACAGGCCTACTAACCATCCTAGCCATCACCGCCACACCAGCCCCAGCCGAATTCCAAGCCAGCCAACCAAACACCACACAAGGACCCGCCCAACTCGCAAACGGGGCCACCAGCCCCGCCACGCTAGGGCTCATCGGCGCAAACGTAAAATGCGAAGAACTCAGCAAAGGCGAATGGCACATCCAAACAAAATTCTCGAAAATCGGTAAAGGCCCTGACGGCCACACCAAAGTCGAACAAGACCTGACTAAAGACGGACCTCACCAAGCGTTTAGCGGACTCTTTACCAAATGCGTCAACTCAGCCCTCGGAGCAGCAACCGTCAACACCGAATGCGAAATACAAGCTGTCCAACTCAGCCAAACCAAATTTGACGGCGTAGTCAAGAAACAATGCATAATCAAAACCGCCGAATGCACAATAGAAGTTGAAGCCGGAAACGCAAACTTTCAACTCTTCAATGTCGAAGTCACGAAAGAAGGTGGAGGCACAAAGACCACGGCAACAGTCGAAGGCGTTACGGTCGTGGTCAAAGGCGCAGCGTGCGGAGTAGCTGGCATAAAAAACAACAAAGAATCCACATTCAAAGCGACAACTATCGCCCACAGCGAGTTCATCGAACCATAATCACAACAGAAACTGGTTGAGTAGCAACCACTAACCCACACAACCAACCCCGGGGTGGCCGCTTCGCGGCCACCCCGCCCTACCTTCTACCGACGCCCGCGCCGCCGACTGCGTGCTCGATGTCCTCGTGCCGCGGCCTGCACCAACGTCAGGCTCTGCCGCGCCCTCGCCTTGGACGGCTCACGGGTCCCGGCGTTGTCGATCGCGATCGTGTACCACCCGTATAGGTGCCCCGGCTTCACCCGCACCTTGAGCGAGGTGACCGTTGACGGCACTGTCGCGATCCTCACGGCACGACCGCGATCGATGCTACGGAACACCTCATACAGCCCGATCCCCGGGGCATGGATTCCGGGCAGTGCCGGATCGCTCCCGGACCACTTGATCGTGATCACGGTGTGCCGCGTGCTGCGCGGCACACTGACCAGGCGGGACACGGGCGCGAGCGTGTCGATGTCGCGGGCACCGGTGACGGCGGCCCCGGCGTTGAGGATTCCCCACCCGAGGTCCTCGGTCCAGCCGACCCCCACGGGGCGCTGGGCGGTCTGCTTGAGCAGCTGAATCACCTGACCGGCGGTCAAACCGGGGTTCAGCTGGCGGATCATCGCGGCGACGGCCGCGACCTGGGGCGCCGCCATCGAGGTTCCCTCCAGATAGGCGTAGCGTGGATCGCCCCCCAGGTTGGTGCGGCATTCGCACGCGGGTGCCGGCGGGTTGGCGGTGCCGCGTTCGATCGTGGTCGAGTTGCTCGGGAACGTACTGAGAAGCCCAGGCGGCCCACCCTGGGAGGCGAGGTCGTAGAACGAGCCGTAGGCGGCCATCGAGATCTCGCTCCCGAAGCCCGCGAAGGCCGAGCGCTGCGAGTCGAAGTTCGCCGCGGTCACGCTGAGACCTAGCCCGACGGGCAACTCGGGGCCGCTGCCGGGAGGCTGGAGCACGTTGGCGGGGTCGCCCTGCTCGGTCACCGCCTGGTCGGCCGCGGCGGCCACCATCACCACGTTGTGACGGTAGGCGTACTGCACCGCTTCATAGAGCTGCGACGGGGCGGGCGCCGAGCCCTGGGTGCCGAAGCTCATGTTGATCGCCTGGGCCCCGTGGTTGGTGGCGTCGATGATCGACCGGATCACGCTGGACTCGGTGAGGTCGCTCTTCTCGATCAGGAGCTGGCATTCATAGCCCGCTCCGGCGAGACCGATGCCGTTGTTGGCGTCCGCGCACGCGAGGCCCGCGACGTGGGTGCCGTGCCCGGCCTGGTCGCTCAGCGCCGGACCGTCCGCGGCGTCGCTGTCGAAGTTGGCTGAGTACTCGATCCTGCCCGCGAACTCGGGGTGGGCGGCGTCGATGCCCGAGTCGATCACGGCCACCTTGGCGCCCGCGCCGTGGGTGATGCCCCAGGCCTGGGGAAAGTTCTCGCGCGGCGCCCACCACTCGATCGGGATGTTCGCGGGGGTGCCCGGCGCGGTCTCCAGGGTGCTGAGGGTCGGATCGTTGACGCCCGCGAGCACCACGTCGCGAAAGCTGAAGCGCCGCTCAAGGCTGACCGAGCGCACACCGGGCTGCGCGCGCAGCCTGCCCAGCATGCTCGCGGCGCTGACACCGGCGGGGGGACGCACCGTGAGCATGTCGATCTCCGGCAGGCTGGGCCCGTCGAGGGTGGCTCGTGAGCGCGCCAGCACGGCCTCGACCGCGGAGGCGTGCGCGCGACCGTGGCGGGGTGCGCGCAGGGAGACCAGCAGTCGCCCGGTCAGCGGGGTCTGCTCGGCGCCTGGAACGCTCTCCCCGGAACGCTCGCCCCCCCTGGACTCTTCCCCCCGGCCGTTGGCGGTCGCGGGCCCGGACCCCACGCTGCCCAACAGCAGCAGCGTCGCCGGGATGCTCAGAAACCGAGTGCGAACTTGGCGTCCTCGGTCATCTTCTCGGGCGACCAGGGTGGCGTGAAGACCATCTCGGACTCCACCGTGAGCACCCCGTCGAGTTCCCCCACGAATTCTTCAATCTGCTCGGTCACCTGCGGCCCGATCGGACATCCCGGGGTGGTGAGAGTGAACGTGACGCGTACGTCACCCTCGGAGACCTCGACACCATAAATCAGGCCGAGTTCTACGAAGTCCAAGCCTAGCTCGGGGTCGATCACGTTGGACAGGGCGTCCATCACATCGTCAACGGTGGGCATCGACGATCGATTCTACCGGCGTCCGGACTAGTTGTCGCTGCCGAGCCGATCCCAGAGGTACAGCTGGATGCACTCGTTGGCAAGCTCGGTGGCCCGCTCGCAGGAGAGGCGCGGGAGCACCGTGTCGAGCGCCTGGTCCTCGGCGACGCCTGCTTGAAACGCCTCCTCGCCACGGAAGCCCGCGGCGATCTTCAGCGCCTCGCGGCGATTCTCGCCGAGGCTGGGGAACACGCCCACGAGAAAGTCGGTGTTGGGGATCGGCTGGCCGACCTCCAACGAGGCGTGCCAGGCGGCGAGCAAGTGCAGATCGTCGGCGTCGAGGTCGGCGATCGCTTTGGCGTAGTGGATGCACAGCTCTTGGTCGGGGATGTCATCGACCCAGGCGCGCACGACCTCACCGACGAGCTGGCGGCGCGCCTCGCGGCCGATCGACTCGGCGATCACTCGAATGGCGTCTTGCGGTTCGATGAAACAGAGCGGCATCGCTGCTCCCGTGCGCTGGAAGGAAGATGAACAACAAGGACTCTAGGCACCGGTGTGGACGGCACTTTTCAGCGCCCCTCAGATGCCGAGAGCGGCGCGGGTGCGCTCGAAGGAGTGCGCGTCGTGGGTATCGGCGCCGACACCCAGGGTGGCGCGCTCGCCGGTGCCCCAGTTGGCGAGCGCGAGGTCCAGGACCTCGACCGGCACGGCGATCGTTTTCGCCAGATCCTGGGCGCGGCGCTCGAGGTTGAGCGGATCGCCGATCCCGAAGACGCGCTTGGCCGCGAGCGTGGCGTGATCGCCCGGGGTGGCGCCCACGGCGGTGAGATGCAGCGAGTCGGCGCGCAGGTCGTAGAGGCCGAGGCGCCCGAGTGTGACCAACAGGTCATAGCGACCCATGCGACCGAAGCCGGGCAGCGTGAGCCGTTCGAACACCCGCTCAAAGCGCCGCGGACGACTCCAGGCAGCATCGCCCGTGTAGGCCTGCACCTGGGAGCCGGCGCGTGATGCCCATTGACGGTAGGCCGCAATCGTGGCGGTGCCGCGGGCGGGGTCGTGGGAGGTGCGTGGGCCCAGCTCCACCCCCTCCAGGTCCGGCAGGTCGTCGGAATGCCAGTCCACCTGGAGGGCCCGGCGAATCCCCGCGAAGGGGTCCTCACCCTCGACCGGGGACAGGTAGGCGGCCAGGAAGCACATCCAGGCGGCCTGCTCGGGGTCGCGCTCCTCGCGGGCGGCCACATAGAAGCTCGGGGGCGCGGTGGTGAGCTGAAGCAGGCGACCGCTCGCGAAGGCGATCTCGTCGGCGAGCCGCAGGGCGTCCTCGGAGGAGCGCAGGCCGGGGACCAGGCCGCAGCGAAAACCGTCGTCCTCGCCGCCCCGCGAGCGCTCGTTGTAGACCCTTACGCCCTGCCCACCGGCGCCCTTGATGCGTCGACGCTTGCTCGCCGCGGCGCCGCTCGCGGGTCGCTTGGCGCGGGCGCCCCCCGGGGAGCCCTGGGGGGCGATGTTCTCGGGCAGGGTCTCCCGGCAGATCGGGCAGCGCTCGATGAAGCGGTTATGACGACAGAAGCGAGCCACCGACGGGTAGACCTCCGGGAAGTGGTGCGGGGAAGCTCAGCGACAGCGGGGTGCCGTAAGTCGAGGAGGGCGAGGAGGGGCTGCCCGTGGAGGCGGGCGCCGCGCAGGCCGCGCCGCGGGCACCGAGTAGATGCTTGCAGACGACCAGGTAGCCGGGCCGCGGGGCTCCTTCGGGGCCGATCAGACCGGCGTCGAAGTGCACGGCCGCGACCGAGCCGGTCCATTGAAAGATGTACAGGCGCTTAATCCGCGGACTGCTGGCGGCCAGCGTGAACATGTAGCGCAGCGCCTTGGCGGCCCGCGCGAGACCCTTGCCGGCGCGGTTGGGGAATTCAGAGCCGAACTGCACGATGCCGCCGGTCTCGGTCAACCAGACCTGCCCGGCGACGGCCTTGAGGATCGCCTTGGTGCCGGCGGAGCGCAGGCGGTTGGTGTCGGAGTAGTTGTGCAGCCCCCAGATCGTGGGCAGGGGACGGTGCGAGGCGCGCAGGGCCGCCTGGAAGCGCTTGACGTAGGTGAGGGTGGGTTTGATGTTCGAGCCGTCGAGCACGTCCAGCCCGACGACCTGGCAGCCGTGGCAGGCTGCCTTCAACGCCAGGTAGTACTTGGCCGCGAGCGCGGCGCTCGGGCTGGCGAACTGACCCGCCACGTTGCCGCGGTTGGCCTCGTTCCAGGGCTGGTAGGAGCGGATCGCGGGGAACATAGCTATGAACTTAGCGATCTCCCGGCCGTAGCCCGCCGGGCTCGGCATCACCAGCGGGGTGGCGCGGGAGTGGTAGAAGGCCACCAGCGGGGTCACGCCGTCGGCGCGGGCGGCCTCATACCAAAGCTCGAACGTGGCGAGGTCGGCGGGCCGGTCAACCACGTCGTAGGGCACGATGTCGCGCGCGATCCTGGTGCCCAGGCGCTGATAGAGCGGGTTCGTGAACATCGCGGGCTGCTCGTCGCCGATGCCCGTCAAATAGCTCGCCCCGGCCGGCGCCGGCGCCAGGCCAAGCGTCATGGACGCGAGCAGCGCTAGGAGCGTGGGGAGCCTGGGAGCTAAGCGATGCTTGAACATGTGGGTCGGCCTCTCCGGCGGACGATGGACGGCGGTCGTGTTGGGTTGCGGCCGTGGAACGCTAGCTGGCGGTGCGGCCGGGACAAGCGGGGCCGCTCAGAGCCCTCACCCGCGCTCAGCGCCCTCACCGACAAACCCGAGGCAATATGCCCGGAGCATGCGAGCGACGTACTGTCGAGACCTACCCGTAGTAGTAGCGGGAGATCACGAGCAGCTGGCTGAAGAGGTCGTGGGCGAACACCAGCACGACGATCAGCACGGCGATCACGGGTCCCCAGCGGCGTCCGCCCCCGCGTGCGGCGAGCGCCAGCCCGGCGCCCCACAGGGGGAGCATGGGCAGTAGGTAGCGCGGGTTCACGTAGGTGGTCAGGAACCCTGGGTATTCGGCGTATGAGGCCCCGCCCACGAGCACCAGCACACCGAGGCCCATCGTGAGGTAGACGAGCGTCTCGATCAGCCGCGGACGAAGCGCCGCGCGACCGCCCAGCAGCGCCCGGGCGCCGAGCGCACCGAGCAGGCCGACGGGGATCAACGCCAGGTCGTCCACCCAGCTCGGGAAGAACGTGTCGACCCAGCCGTAGAGGCCGACGCCGTGGTTGAACCACAGCTCGCGGGTGGTTGAGATTCCCGGGAAGACGATCCGCATCCCCGGCAACGCGGGCAGGTAGAGCTGCCAGATGTAGCTCAGCTCGCCGGTCAGCGATCCGTGTCCCACGGGGGTCGAGGGCACGATGTCCAGCCCGACCTGGGCCAAGTCAAGCCCCAGCAGACTGTTGAGCGCAACCGGGGCGACCGCTATGGCGACGGCGATCGTGAGACACAGAACAGCGCCGGGCTGCGAGCGACGGGCCATGCGCCACGCCAGCACGAGCAGCGCGAGCCCCACGCCGGGAACCAACCCGAGGAAGGTGAGTTTGGTCTCAAGACCAGCCGCGGTGAGGGCCCCGAGCGCGACGGCGAGCGCGACCGAGAGCCCGCCGCGAAAGGCCCGCGCGAGGCAGTAGAAGAGCGCCGCGCAGACGGCGATCAACAGCGCGTCGGGCGTCACACCCCCGGCCCGCGAACCGAGCGCGGGCGCGAGCGCGACGGCGAGCCCTCCGGGCACCCAGGCCCACGCGGTCCCGGGGAGCGCCTCGCGGATGAAGAGATAGGCAAACAGCGCGGCGATCCCGCCGAGCAGCGCCGAAAACAGGCGCACGGCCTGTAGGCGCACGAGCAGGTTGCCGTGAGAGGCGAGTCGATAGGGGATCGTGGCGAGCAGGTAGTAGAGCGGCGGCTCGGCTCCCGCGACCCCGGCGCCGCCGTTGCTGCGTCGCGACAGCCGGGCGGCGAGATCGTGCTTGAGCTGAGCGCGCTGCTGCGGGGTGGAGATCCCGTGGTTCTCCGGGTTGCGACGCATTTCGAAGTAGTAGACGTCCAGCAGGATCCGAAACTGCTCCGGCGAGTAGGTGGCGGGGACGGTCAGGTCGGGAAGCCGTCCGGTCTCGGCGAGCTGCTGTACGTAGGCGAAGTGGTCGGGCTCGTCGGTGACCTGGAAGGGGGGCGCGATCAATGACCAGCAGGCGCTGCTGAGGAAGCAGACGAGCGCGCACACCCAGGCACCGGGCGGCAGGCGCCTCATCGCAGCTCTCGCAGCAAGGCCCGGCAGCAGAGGCCGAGGGCGCCGGCCATCAGCGCGATCATGAGCAACGCGACCCACGAGCCCCCCGAGGCACGCTCGTAGCCGATCCGCCGCGAAACCGATCCGAGCAGCGACCACCAGGATCGGGCGGCGGGGCGCATGTAGTCGATCCTCATCCTGGCCGCAAGCGGTCTGCCCGCGACGATCATCCCCGCGGACACGGGAGCCGCGGCACCGCGTAGATAGACCGTTTCGGCGCCGGGCCCCGGCGCGACACAGACCTGTACGTGCCGCGCTGCGCGCGCGACTCGGGCAACGGGGATCGTGACCGCCCCCCCGGTCCAGCCCGCGGCGATCGCACCGCGGGTCAATGTCCGCGACCCCGACTTCACCCGTACGGCCAGCCGCGGGCCGATCACGCTCCCGATGAAGAGCCGGATCGCGCTCGTACCCGGGGGCAGCGTGGCTTCTTCCTGACACACTTCCGAGCGGCCTTCGATGGTGGTCACCGGCATCTGACTGGTCACCATGTTTTTCGCCACAACGGTCAGCGGCGATCTGGACAAGACCAGCACCAGGGCAATTCCGATCAGGCCGAGGGCCCCGCCAAGCGCCACCGGTGTGCTCACGGCGGGGCTTGGAGCTTTGCGTGCGTGATTCGGTAGAGGTCTCGGCACCCGCGGCCCAGTCATCAGACATCCAAATATTGGAACGATGACTACTATTCACGTCGGCCGAGAACCCGTCAAGCGCTGTTCCCGATCGGCGAACCCGGCGGGCGGGGAGAAACTTCAGGCGCCGACTGTTTCCGCGCGCGCAGGCAGCGGCGGGGCCAGACCACGCAGTCGTGCACGCTCGGCGCCCGCGCGGCGCTCCCGCTCCAGGGCGAGCAGGTAGTCGTCGTAGTCGACCTGGATCGTGTGGCGCTTGGAGGCCACGTAGCGCTTGGCCATCGCCTCGCGGTCCGCGCGCATGTCCTTGCGCAACAGCCCCGGCTCGGGCAGCGCGTACTCGCCGAGCAGGTGATCGCCGACCCAGTTGCTCTGGGCCTCGGCGAGCGGCATGATCGCCCCCAGCGGCTGTAGCAGGCCGATGAAGTAGAGACCGTCGATCTCGGGATGAAACACCCGCCGATACAGCTCGATGTGATTGTCGGGGGCCGCCACGAAGTCCTCGTCGAAGAACGGGAAGGTGATCTTGTAACCGGTGCAGTACACGACGACATCGGCGTGCACCGAGCTGCCGTCGGCGAAGCGCACCCGATCGCCCTCCAGCGCGGCGATGTTGGGCTTGGGCACGATCGTGCCGTGGGCGATGCGGTCGAGGATGCGCCCGGAGACCGTGGGGTGGGCCTCGCCGAACTTGTGGTTGGGCTTGGGCAGCCCGTAGCGCTCGGGGTTGCCGGTGTAGGTCTTGACCACCTGGTGGATCATGCGCTGGCGGATCTTGAAGGGGATGCGCGGGTTCTGGGGCAGCTGGTCCACCGGGCGCCCGAACACGTACTTGGGAATGATCCAGGCTCCCTGCCGGGCCGCGAGCCAGGTGTTGCGGGCGACGTAGGAACTCTCGACGGAGAGATCCATGGCGGAGTTCCCGATCCCGAGTACAACCACGTCCTTGTCGGCGAAGATCGAGTTGTCGCTGTAGGCGTGGGCGTGCATCTGCACGCCCTGAAAGTCATCGGCGCCGGGGAAGGCCGGTTCGGGCCAACGCTGATCCCAGTGGTGTCCGTTGGCTACCAGCAGAGCGTCATACAGCCGCGTTTCGCCGTCCGTGTCGAGGGTTATCTCCCAAACACCGTCCTCGCGTCGCGAGACATGCCGAACGCCCGTCTCGAACGTGATCCGCTCGCGTAGCCCGAAGTGATCGATGTAAGCGTCGAAGTAAGCCGCGATGTGGCTGTGGTGAGGGAAGTCCGGGATCGACTTGGGCATCGGGTAGTCCGCGTACTGCATCCGCTCGCGCGAGACGTTGATGAACAGTTCGCGGTAGGCCGCGGACATGCCGTTCTTGTTGCCGAAGACCCAGTTGCCGCCCACGCGGTCGGACTTCTCGAAGCAGTCGAAGGGGATACCGCGATCCTGGAGCGCCTTCGCCGCGGCGATCCCCGATGAACCCGCGCCGATGATGCAGGTGCGGGGCAGCATCGCTACTCGGCGCCGATCCCGGGACCGACGTGCTGCGGCGGGCCCTCGGGACCCTCATCGGCGTCGGCGTGCCCGTTGCGGCCCTCGTCCTCGTGGCCCGCATTGGCGGCGGCGCCCCCGGCGCGGGCCGTGAGATAGCGATCGACCATACGCGCGCACTGGCGACCCTCGTTGATGGCCCACACGATCAGCGACTGACCGCGGCGGGCGTCCCCGGCGGCGAACACGCCGTCCACGGAGGTGGTGTACGGCGTCACGGCCTTGACGTTGCCGCGCGGGTCCTTCTCCACGCCGAGCTGGTCGAGCAGCTCCTGTTCGGGGTGCAGAAAGCCCATCGCCAGCAGCACCAACTGCGCGGGCAGCTCGCGCTCGGTGCCCTCCACGGCCGCGAACGGCGGCGCGGCGGCGGCCTGGGCGATGTGCACGGCGCTCACCCCTCCCTGCTCATCGAGGCTGAAGCGGGTGGTGGCGACCGAGTAGTCCTGCTCGCCGAGGTCGACCCCGCGGGCCTCCTCCATGGCATAGCTCAGGCGGTACTTCAGCGGCCACTGCGGCCATGGGGTGCGGTCGTCGGGGCGCTTGGCGGGCGGCTCGGGGAGCAGCTCCAGCTGCACGATCGAGCGCGCGCCCTCACGCAGCGAGTTGCCCACGCAGTCAGCGCCGGTGTCGCCGCCGCCGATCACGACCACATCCTTGCCGCGCGCGCTGATCTGATGCTCGAGCGGCGGCTGGGCGGTCGTCGGGACGGGGCCGATCTCGCGGGCCACCCAGCGGTTGCGCTGATAGAGGTAATCCATCGCGAAGTGCACCCCCTCGGCCTCGCGGCCGGCGACGGGCAGGTCGCGCGGGACACGCGATCCGGTGGCAAGCACCACGGCGTCGAAACGCTCGCGCAGCTCCTCCACGGTCACGTCGCGGCCGACGTCCACGCCGCAGCGCAACTCGACGCCCTCGGCGGTCAGCTGCTCCACACGCCGCTCGACTACGGTCTTCTCGATCTTGAAGTCGGGCACCCCGAAGCGCACGAGCCCCCCGGCGGCCTCGTCGCGCTCGAACAGCACGACGTTGTGCCCGGCACGGCGCAGCTGCTGGGCGGCGGCCATCCCGGCCGGACCGGAGCCCACAACGGCCACCGCGTGAGGAGTCTCGGTGCGCGGCGGTTCGGGACGTACCCAGCCTTCCTGGAAGGCGCGATCGATGATCGAGTGCTCGATCTGCTTGATCGTGACGGCTTCGCCCTCGCGGATCTCAAGCACGCAGGCGGCCTCGCAGGGCGCCGGACAAAGCCGGCCGGTGAAGTCGGGGAAGTTATTCGTGGCGTGCAGCTGGGCGATGGCCTCCTCCCAGCGGTCGTTGTACACGAGGTCGTTCCAGTCGGGGATCAGGTTCCCGAGGGGGCAGCCGTTGTGGCAGAAGGGCACGCCGCAGTCCATGCAGCGGGCGCCCTGTTCGGCCAGCTCAGCCGCGGGGCGCTCCTTGACGAACTCCCGGTAGTCGCGCGCACGCTCGGCGGGGTCGCGGTAGGAGACCCCGTGGCGCTCGATCTGGAGGAACCCACCCAGCTTGCCCATCAGACGGTCTCCTCGGGCTCGCCGATCACGTGCGGGGCGCCCAGCACGTCGATGCCCTCCGCGCGCAGCCCCCCGTCATCCTCGGGGTCGCCGGGGTGGCGCAGGATGCGGCGGTGCACCACGCCGTCCTCGCCGTGTCCCCCGTGTCCCTGTAGCGAGGCGCCGCCGTTGGACGGCCGCGCGCCCTCGGCCGCGACATCCGTGGCGCCCGCGCCGACTGCGGCGTTCGCGCCTTCCTCTTCGGCCAGCTCGCGCAGCACGCGCTTGTAGTCGTGCGGCATCACCTTCACGAACGCCCCGTCCTTGAGCAGCCCCTCCCAGGAGGCGAGCACCTCTCGGGCGACGGGGGAGTCGGTGCGCTGCTCGTGCTCGGCGATCATCGCCCGCAGCTCGATCGCGTCGGCGGGGGCGAGCGGCTCGAAACCGACCATGCCCATGTTGCAGCGCTTCGCGAAGGCCCCGTCCCGGTCGAGCACGTAGGCCACGCCCCCGCTCATACCGGCCGCGAAGTTGCGCCCGGTGGGGCCCAGCACGACGACGCGTCCGCCGGTCATGTACTCACAGCCGTGATCGCCAACACCCTCCACGACCGTCCAGGCGCCCGAGTTGCGCACCGCGAAGCGCTCGCCCGCCAGACCCCGGAAGAAGGCCTTGCCGGAGGTCGCGCCGTAGAGCACGGTGTTGCCCACGATCACGTTGTCCTCGGCCACGAAGGCGGGGTCCATGTCGGGACGCGGCCGCACCGCGAGCACGCCCCCGGAGAGCCCCTTGCCGGCGTAGTCGTTGGCGTCGCCGTAGAGCGTGAAGGTGACCCCCGGGGCCAGCCAGCCGCCGAAGCTCTGGCCCGCGGAGCCGTTGAGGTCGACCACGATTGAGTCGCCCGGCAATCCCTCGGCGCCGCGCGCGGTGGCGATGTGGCTAGAGAGGATGCCCCCCACGCAGCGGTTTACGTTGCGGATCGGAACCTCGATGTGAACCTCGCCCTGCTCGCCGGCGATCACCCGGCGGGAGTCCTCCACGAGTTTCCAGTCCAAGGCGTCTTCCAGCACCTGCGGCGGCGCTTCCACGCGGCGGCGCGGCGAGCCCTCGGGCAGCTCGATGTGGGTGAGCAGGTGCGAAAGGTCCACCCCGCGCGCCTTCCAATGCTCGACGGCCTCCTCGGCGCCCAACAGATCGACGCGGCCGATGGCCTCCTCCAGCGAGCGCAGGCCGAGCGAGGCCAGAATCTCGCGGACCTCCTCGGCGACGAAGAAGAAGAAGTTGACGACGTGCTCGGGGGTGCCCTGGAAGCGCTTGCGCAGCTCGGGGTCCTGGGTGGCGATCCCCACGGGGCAGGTGTTCAGGTGACAGGCGCGCATCATGATGCAGCCGGTCGCGATCAGGGGCCCGGTCGAGAAGCCCATCTCATCGGCGCCGAGCATCGCGGCGATCACGACGTCGCGGCCGGTCTTCAGCTGGCCGTCGGTCTGCACGATGATGCGCGAGCGCAGCTCGTTGAGCAGCAGCGTCTGCTGGGTCTCGGCCAGGCCGATCTCCCAGGGCACGCCGGCGGCCTGGATCGAGGACAGGGGCGAGGCGCCGGTGCCGCCGTCGTGGCCGGCGATCAGCACGCGGTCGGCGTTGGCCTTGGAGACGCCCGCGGCGACCGTGCCGACCCCCACCTCGGAGACGAGCTTGACCGACACCTGGGCGCTGGGGTTGGAGCAGCGCAGGTCGTAGATCAGCTGCTTGAGATCCTCGATCGAGTAGATGTCGTGGTGAGGGGGCGGGCTGATCAGCCCCACGCCCGGGGTGGTGTGGCGAATCGAGCCGATGTACTTGTCGACCTTGTGTCCCGGCAGCTGGCCACCCTCGCCGGGCTTGGCGCCCTGGGCCATCTTGATCTGAAGCTCATCCGCATTGACGAGGTAGTGGATCGTGACCCCGAAGCGCCCCGAGGCCACCTGCTTGATCGAGGAGCGCCGCCGATCGCCGTTGGCGTCGGGCGTGAAGCGCGAGGGGTCCTCGCCGCCCTCGCCCGTGTTCGAGCGCCCGCCGAGACGGTTCATGGCGATTGCGAGCGTCTCGTGGGCCTCGCGCGAGATCGAGCCGAGGCTCATGGCGCCCGTACAGAAGCGGCGCACGATCTCCTTGGCCGGCTCCACCTCCTCCAGCGGGATCGGCTCAAGCGCAGCGGCCGCGGGACCGGCCCCGATCTTCAAAAGGCCGCGCAGCGTGGCCTTGCGCGAGGCGTCCTCGTTGATCGCCGCGGCGTACTCGCGGTACTTCGCGTAGGCCGGGCTCGCCCTGACTTCCTCGTGTGCCGCGCGGTCGCCGTTGAGCGCGGCGCCGATGCCCTCGCCCCCGGGCGCGCGCACGGCGTGCTGCACGAGCGCGATCGTCTCGGGGTTCCACTGGTGGTGCTCGCCGTCACGCCGCCAGGCGTAGACGCCGCCGACCGGCAGCACGTCGTCATGAGGCAACGGCCAGGCGCGGGCGTGGCGCTCCAGGGTCTCGGTGGCCAGCACCTCAAGGCCGATGCCGCCGATGCGCGAGGCGGTGCCGGTGAAGTGTTTGTCGATCAGCTCGCGCTCCAGGCCCACGGCCTCGAAGATCTGGGCGCCGCGATAGGACTGGATCGTCGAGATCCCCATCTTGGAGATCGTCTTCAGGAGGCCCTTGTCGATCGCCTTGACCACGTTGCGAGCCGCCTCGTGGGCGCTCAGCGACTGCTTCTGGCCATCCGGGCCGGTGCGCGTGACATAACCCTTGAAGACCAGCTCGTCGAGGGTCTCGAGCATCAGGTAGGGGTTGATCGCGGAGACCCCGAAACCGATCAGGGTGGCGAAGTGGTGCACCTCGCGGGGCTCGCCCGACTCCAGGATGATCCCGGCGCGCAGGCGGGTGCCTTCGCGCACGAGGTGGTGCTGGACCGAGGCGACCGCCAGCAATGAGGGCACGGGCGCGCGGCGCGCGTTCAGCAACCGGTCGGAGAGGATGATGATGTTGATGCCGTCGGCGATCGCGTCGTGGGCCTGGGCGCAGATGCGATCGATCGCCTTGTACATGCCCTCCACGCCTTCGGCGACGGGCCAGGTGATGTCGAGGGTGCGCGCCGAGAACACGTCGTGAGAAACATGGCGCAGCGTCTCCAGCTCGCCGTTGAGCAGGATCGGCTGGTCGAGCACCAGCTTGTGGGCGTGATCGGGGGTCTCGTCGAAGAGGTTGCGCTCCATCCCCAACGTGGTCTTGAGGCTCATCACGATTTCCTCGCGGATCGGGTCGATCGGCGGGTTGGTGACCTGGGCGAAGAGCTGCTTGAAGTAGGAGAACAGCGGCGGCGCCTGGTCAGAGAGCACCGCGAGGGAAACGTCGTTGCCCATCGAGCCGATCGGCTCCTGCGCCTCGCGGGCCATCGGCGCCAGCAGGATCCGCAGGTCCTCCTGGGAGAACCCGAAGGCGCGCTGGCGGGTGTGCAGGGGCTGGTCGGAGATCGTGACCTGATCGGAGGGCGGCAGGTCGTCGAAGTGCACCGAGTTACGCAGGTACCACTCGCCGTAGGGGCGCTGGGAGGCCACCTGGTGCTTGACCTCGCCGTCCTCGACGATCCGCCCGTGCTCCAGATCGACCATGAAGAGCTTGCCCGGCTGCAGGCGTCCGAGGCGCTCGATCTGGTCGGCCGGCACGTCCAAGAGTCCGACCTCCGAGCCGAGCACCACGTGACCGTCCTTGGTCAGCACCCAGCGTCCGGGGCGCAGGCCGTTGCGGTCCAGGGTGGCGCCCACGACGCGCCCGTCGGTGAAGGCCACCGCCGCCGGTCCGTCCCAGGGCTCCATCAGGCAGGAGTGGAAGGCGTAGAAGCCCTTCAGCTCGTCCGGCAGATCCTCGCGGTCGCGGTAGGCCTCGGGGATCATCATCATCACCGCGTGCGGCAGCGAGCGGCCGCCGAGCATCAACAGCTCAAGCACGTTGTCGAAGGTGGCCGAGTCGGAGTTGCCGGCGCTCACGACGGGCAGGATCTTCCGCAGGTCATCGCCGAACAGCTCGCTCTGCAACTCGCTCTCGCGGGCGCGCATCCAGTTGACGTTGCCCATCACGGTGTTGATCTCGCCGTTGTGGCAGATCACGCGGTAGGGGTGCGCCAGCTCCCAGCTGGGGAAGGTGTTCGTGGAGAAGCGCGAGTGCACCAGCGCCAGCGCGCTCTTGGCGCGCTCGTCCTCGAGGTCTGGGAAGAAGCCGGCCAGCTGGTAGCTGATCAGCATGCCCTTGTAGTTGATCGTGCGCGAGGAGCTTGAGGTCACATAGAGGCCGGGCTCGGCGTTCAGCTCGGCGATGCGCCGGATCACGTAGAGCTTGCGCTCGAAGGAATCCTGATCAAAGCCCGAGTCTTCGCCCGTGCCCTTCCCGGGGTCCACGTTTGCGCCCTGCCCCGCGTCCGCGCCACCCTGCTCGCTGCCGGCGCCCACGAACAGCTGGGCGATCTCCGGGCGACATGCCCCGGCGGTCTTGCCCATGTGCTCCTCGCGGACCGGTACCTGACGCCAGCCCAACACGCACTGGCCCTCAGCGCGCACGGTCTGCTCAAGCAGCTCCTGGATGCGCCCCCGGGCCTCGCCGTCGGTGGGCAGGAAGCACATCAGCACCCCGTAGCGCCCGGCCGGGGGCAGCTCGAACTCGGTCACCGCGCGCAGCAGCTCGTCGGGCATCTGCATCAGGATCCCCGCGCCGTCGCCGGTGCTGGGGTCGGCGCCCGAGGCGCCGCGGTGCTCGAGGTTCTTCAGGGCCCCGATCGCCCGCGCGATCACCTCGTGGGTGGGCTGGTTGTCGAGTCTCGCCACCATGCCCACGCCGCACGCGTCGTGCTCGAAGCGAGGGTCGTAGAGTCCGACGGCCTTAGGCGGCTGCATGATGTGCGAAGTCATAGAAGTGCTCCCGGGAGGCGGTGCGTCCTCGCACGGTCGGGGATCAATCCGTGCGAGCGTTGGCGGGCACCTGAGGCTTGGCCTGAAAGCGTAGCAGTGCAAAGCCCGAGAAATCCAGCTCCGAGCAGGCCCGTCCGTCGTGCTTCTCGCGTATGCTGGCGATGCTATCGGCGGCGCATGCTCCGTCCGGGTTGGACGAGAGTCGTGTTCGCTGGGGGACTTCGATGTGTGAAAACGGCCCTTGCGGGGGACCATACCTATGACAGGTGCTCGCCCATATTCCCCGGGAGAACCGATAATGGCCGACATGGAGCTGACGCTCCCCGCGCGCGCGGAGAACATAGCGATCGTCAGGCACGCCTTCGGCGCGCTCGGCGAGGCGTTCGACGTCGACGCCCAGACGCTGTCGGACATTCGCCTGGCCGTGACCGAGGCCTGCACCAACGTGGTCGTCCACGCCTACCCCGACGGCGGCGAAGGGCCGCTCGAGGTGCTGGCCTCCCTCTGTGAGGAGCAGCTCACGGTGTTGGTGCGCGACGAGGGCCACGGCGTCACCCCCAGGCCCGACAGCCCCGGGCTGGGACTCGGGCTGCCGCTGATCGCCTCGCTCGCTGAGTCCGTCCAGCTGGGGCGCGATGAGAACGACCGCACCGAGGTGCGCATGACCTTCTCCTTGACGGACTCACCGCTGCGACCGTGATCGACGAGCCAGACCCGCAAGCGAGCGTCTCGGAGCCGGAGAATTCGGCGTCGCTGCGGCTCTCCACGGGGCCGCTGGCCGGCCCGGTGCTGTGCCGGGTGGTCTCGATGGTGCTCGCCCGGGCCAACTGCCCGATGGATCGTCTGGATGACGCAATGCTGATCTGCGACGCGATCGCGGCGCACGCCCCGCTGCACGCTCTGGACGGCCACCTGACGTTCAAAGTCACCGCACGCAAGGGCATGGTCGAGCTGCGCGTCAGCGAGCTGAGCCCCGAAGGAGGGCAGAAGCTGCTGCGCAACGCCGACGTCCCGGGCGTGGGCAACGTGCTCGAGCGGGTCTCCGACGAATTGCGGGTCGCGTCAGTGAGTGACCCATCACGCGAGGAGCTGATCCTCGCGCTCACGTTCGCCTGAGGCCAGCTCGAACTCCTCCTCGTCCGCCTGGTCCTCCAGCAGTAGGTCCTCGGTCAACAGCGCGCCCTCGTCGATCATCTCCAAGCCCTCGGGCAGCTCGTCCGCGGCCGAATGACCGTTCTTGCGCTCGCGGACCTCTTCGATGCTGGCCTGAAGCGCGCTCATGAGATCCGCGGTCTCGGGGCGCTCGCGCCGCGGTGCGGGCGCCAGCGCGACCTCCTCGCCGTTGGCCTTGCGGTCGATCAGGTCCAGCAGGGCCTCGCGATAGAGGTCGTGGTACTTGGCGATCTCAAACGGCTCGGCGATCGACTGCACGAGGCGCTTGGCGACCGCCAGCTCGCGCTCGCCGAGCGTGACGTCGGCTTCTTCAAGCTCGCGTAGATTGGCGGTCGACTGGATCTCGTCGCCGAAGTTCATGGTAGTCATCAGCATCGAGCGCCCGTGGGGACGGATCGCCACGAGCCGCTCGCGGGAGCGCAGCACGATCCGCGCGATCGCGACCTTGCCGGTATCGCGCATCGCCTCCAGCAGCAGCCGGTAGGACTTGGCGCCGCCCTTGCCGGGCACGAGGAAGTAGGGGTGGTCGAAGTAGATTGGGTCGATCTCATCCAGCTCCACGAAGTCCTCGATGTCGACCGTACGCGAGAACGCCGGTTCCAGGGCGGCGAACTCCTCGGGCTCGACGATCACGTACCGTTCGGGGGCGATCTCGAAGCCCTTGACGATCTCCGCGAAGGGCACCTCCTCGCCGTCGGTGGAGCAGACCCGCTTCTGGTGAATGCGCGAGTGATCCGGCCCGTGCAGCTGGTGAAAGTGGACATTCTTGTGAACCACGGCGCTGTAAAGCTTCACCGGCACACTGACCAGTCCAAAGCTGAGCGTTCCTGTCCACATCGAGCGTGGCATATGTACTCAGTGTTACGCGAATCTCGCGATTGTCAACCCCCGATGACAATCTGCTGTCAAGGACCCTTGACTGGGGGCTGCTCGTCGAGCCCGGCGCGCAGGCGCGCGAGCGCCTGGCGGATGAGCCGCGAGACCTGCATCTGGGAGACCCCGATGCGCTCGCCGATCTCGGCCTGCGTGAGGTCCTGCACGAAGCGCAGCTCCAGCACCACCCGCTCGCGCTCGGATACCCGGGTCATCAGCGGCTCCAGGGTGGCGCGCTCCTCGGCGCGGTCGAAGCCGCTCTCCTCGCCGCCGAGGGTGTCCGCGAGCGTGTCGCCGGCATCCTCGCCCTGGGAGCCGCGCGGTGCGTCCAGCGAGCCCGCGCGGTAGGCGCCGGCCGCCTCCATCGCGTCGAGCACCTGCTCCTCGCCGGCCCCCACGGCCTGGGCGATCTCGCTCACCGAGGGCGAACGCCGCTTGCCCTCCGATAGGGCCGTGATCGTGCGATCCACGCGCAGGGCCAGCTCCTGCAGGTCGCGCGGCACCCGCACCGACCAGGTGCGGTCGCGGAAGTGGCGCTTCAGCTCGCCCAGGATGGTGGGCACGGCGTAGCTCGAGAACACCACCTCGCGATCGGTGTCGAAGCGGTCGACCGCTTTGAGCAGGCCCAGCGAGGCGACCTGGACGAGATCCTCCAGGGGCTCCTCGGCACGCTGGTAGCGACGCGCGAGGCGCCGCGCGAGCGGCAGATAGCGCTTGATCAGCTGCTCGCGCGCCCCGCTGTCGCCCTCGCCGCGGGCACGGGCGAACAGCTCCGCGTCGGATACCGCGAGCGCCTGCGGCTGATGCTCATCCCCCAGGTTCACTGACCCGAGCGTATCGTCAGAACGGAGTCGCTCACGGCACCCGCGAGCGCCGCGGGAGGATCGCGCAGGGTCTCCGCCTCGTCCCACGAGCACATTCCACCGCGTCCGGGACAGGTCAGGCAGAGGGCGCGGTGGGGCGCCGGGCTGACCGCGAACCCACCCGCCCGGGCGCGCTCGATGCGCGCGCTGAGCAGTGCTTCAAGGCGCGTGCGCTCAGCGGCCGCGAAGCGCGCCGTGACCCACTCGGTGGGACGCTCGAGGAACCAGTGCACGATCTCGACCTCCTGCCCCCCGTCGCCGAGCGCGGCCAGTGCGTAGATCAGCCGCTGTAGGCCGTACTCCCGCTCCACCAGCGCCTCCAGATCCTGCTCGGCCGAAACCCGGTCGCTCTTGTAGTCGACGATCAACGTGCCCCCGGCGAGATCCCGGACAACCGCGTCCAACACGCCGGTGAGGAGCGTCCCCTCGGCGCCCAGGGCGAAACTAAAGGGCAACTCGCGCCGAACGCGCGGTGCCGCGCCCAGGCGCTCAGCGAGGGTCGTCGCCGATGCCGCCCCCACCAGCGCCGCGATCTCCTCGCGTTCCTGCGCGCTCGCGCTCAGCCCGAGCCGACCCGCGACCGCCGCCACGTGATCGGCGGTCGGTCGGGTGGGACACACGAAGTCGAAGGACTCAAGCAGTCGGTGCACGATCGTGCCTCGCACCCGTCCCTCAAGGCGTCGCCCACCCGAGGCCGGCCGCACGGCGGCGCGATCCTCGGGAAAGCCCAGCACACGTTCGAGGTAGTAGCGGTAGCCGCAACGCTCCAGCTCGCTGAGCGCCGTGTAGCTCAGCGCGATAGAGGGATCCAACACACCGGCGGGCGTGCGCTCGGACCGCCCCGACTGCTCACCCACACGACCGGGCCCATCCCCACCACACCGCTGCTGCTCGCCCACACGCCCCGACTGCTCGCCCAGCCCTCTGGACTCATCGCCCCCCACCCCGGATACCCGGACGGCCGGGCTTGACGGCCGCTCGCGCAGCACCCGGCCCACGTTCCCGGGCGTGTTCAGCCAGAGGCGCAGCCCCGCGGGCTGCTGCACCGGCTCCTCGCTTGAGGCCACCCGGGCGGGCAGGTCACTCACCAGGGCCGGGCCGAGCCAGGCGATCGGGGCGGCACCCGCCTTGACCTCCGGCCAGCGCGCGAAGTCGACTGCCCCGCTGAGCAGCAGCCGCTCGCGGGCACGGGTCATGGCGACGTAGACGATCCGTTCCTCCTCCTCGGCTTCGGAGCGACGGCGCTCCTCGGCGAGCCGCTCGAACTGGAGCGAGGGCACCGACTCCTGGCCGTCGAGCCCCACGATTCGCAGCCCGATGCGCCGCTCGTCGAGCAGCAGGTCTCCCAGCCCGAGGTTGCCGGTGCGCCCGAGGTCGGCGAGGCACACCACGGGAAACTCAAGGCCTTTGGCGGCGTGGATGCTCATCAGGCGCACCGCGTCGTGCTCGCCGTCGGCCACCGGCGCTTGCGGCTCGGAGCCCTCCATGAAGTCTTCCTGGTGGGATACGTGGTCGAGGAAGCCCCGCAGGTCGCGGCCCTCCTGCCCCTCGTAGCGGCGCGCCAGACGCAGTAGCTTGTGGATGTTCGCCAGACGCCGCTCGGGCCGGTCCCGGCGCAGCACATGGGTTTCGTAGCCGCTCGCCGTGAGCGCACGCTGCAACAGCTCGGCCACGCCGTGGCCGGGGGCCGCGGCCCGCTCGGCTTGCATGCGTGTGAGGAAGTCGCTCAACGCAGCGCTGTCGCGGCTGCCCAGCCGCGCGTGCAGGGCGAGGTCGGCGCCGAGCGCGGTGGCCCACAACCCGCTGCCCCCCGCACGGGCGGCCTGGGCCAGCAGCACGAGCGCGTCCGGAGAGAGCCCCACCAGCGGCGAGGCGAGCGTGGAGTAGAGCGCAAGCTCGTCCAGTGGGTTGGCCAGAGTGCGCAGATAGGCCAGCAGATCGCCGACCTGCTGCTGTGAGAAGAAGCTCCCGACCGACGCCAGGGTGTCGAGGCCCTGCTCCTGGAGGGCGCGCTCGTAAACCGGGAGATCGCCAAGGGCGCGCAGCAGTAGCACGACCTCCCCCGCCCTGACCGTACCGTCCTGAACCAGCTCGGCGACGCGCTGGGCCAGCAGCTGCGCCTCGGCCTCACGCCAGTGGGTCGGCCACACCCCAGCACCCGGCCGGGCGTCCTGCTCCGCACCAGCCTCCTCCGCATCAGCCTGCCCCACGCTGTCCCCGCCGACCCCTTCCTCCTGCGCCTCCCAACCCGCCTTGTCGGTTAGCAGCAGCTCGATCGAGGGGTCCTCGACGGCAGTTTCGGGGTCCGCCTCGCGACCGGCCTGGAGCGGCATGTAGCGATCCCCGAAGCGGGCGGCGAAAACCTCGTTGACCACCTCGATCAAAGGCGGGCGGGACCGGAAGTTGCGCGCCAGCTCAAGGCTCGCGCCCTGCGCGTCCAGCGTGCGTCGGCGCTCGCGGAAGATCTCCACGTCGGCGTGGCGGAAGCCGTAGATCGACTGTAGCTCGTCGCCCACGGTGAACAGGTTTCCGTGCTCCAGCATCCCGAGTAGCGCGAGCTGGCGGTGGTTGGTGTCCTGAAACTCGTCCACCATCAGCAGCTGCATGCGCTCCGACCAACCGGCCCGCACGTCCTCATGGTTCTCCAGCAGCGAGCGCGCGTGCAGCTCGAGATCGTCGAAGTCCAGGGCGCCGCGCACGCGCTTGAGCGCGGCATAGTGCTCTGAGAAGCCGCCGAGCAGCGCGTCGATCAACGCGCAGGCGCGTGCCCCGTGGTGATCGGCGCAAGCCTCGGTGAAGCGCGCGAGCGCCTCGCGATAGGCCTCGCAGGCGGGACTCGCCAATGCGCCCGAGGCGGCCCCGGGCAGCTTCAGGGCGGCCAGCGCGCCCACGGATGGGACTACCCCAGGCTGGGATGGAACCTCCGCAGGCCGGGGGACGGCCCCCAACGGCAGCGCTGAAACCCCCACGAGCAGCGCTCGGGCTCGTGCCAGCCGCGCCAGGGCCCCTTCGAGGCGCTTTCCCGGGCGCGCGGCATGGGCCTCGATCAGCTCGGGCTCCAGCTCTTGGACGGCCTCCAGCAGGATCGCGCGCGTCAGCGCGGGGTCGTATCGGGGTCGCGGGGACGGAAGCCGCGGGTCGCTGTGCCCACGGCTGCGCAGCTCGGAGTATGCGCCCAGCACCATGCCCCGGAGCCGGTCGATGCCGTATGCCGCAAGCAGCTCCACCGCCGCCTCGCCCTCACTCCCTGGCCCGCCACCCCAGCTTGCCTCACCCTCACCCTCACCCTCACCCTCACCCTCACCCTCACCGGCGAGAGTGTCGCGCACGGCGGCCCGGAAGGCCTTCAGACGCAGGCGCCCGGAGAGTCCCTCTTCGAGGATCGTGAACTCCGGGTCCAGGCCCGCGAGCAGCGGGTGCGTCCGCAACAGACGGGCACAGAAACCATGAAACGTGCTGATGTGCGCCGCCTCGGTGTCACGCGCCGCCTCACGCTCGCCCAGGTCCAGGAAGCGGGCCCGCACGCGCGCTCTCAGCTCCCCCGCCGCGCGCTCGGTGAAGGTGATCGCGAGGATCCGCCCCGGGGCGATGCCATCCTCCAGCACCGCCCGCACGAAGCGCTCGACCAGCACCGAGGTCTTGCCGCTGCCCGCGCCCGCGGCCAGGAGCAGCGAACCCTCGCGCCGAGTGACCGCCTGCTCCTGCTCCGGTGTCAGCGCACGCACCGGCGAACCACCGCCGTCCCCCACCCTTTTCTCCTGCTCCGCTGTCGGCGCCCGCATCGCGCTCAGCGCTCGCAGCGGCAGATCGTCGGATAGCGGCAGCCGCCGGCGTAGGCACAGCTGTCGGGCCGAGGCTCCAGGGCACCCTCTCTGGCCTCGTGGGCGGCCTGCCGGGCCAGCGCCACGGCCTCCTCCAGCAGCGAGTCGAACTCTGGGTGCTCACGCACGTCGCCGTTGACCGTTTCAAGCCCCAGCTCGGCGTCGGCGTCGAGCAGTCCCCGCGCGCGCAGATCGCGCCCGGAGAGCGGCTGGTAGAAGCCGCCCACGGCGCGCAGCCCGAGGCGCTGCTCGACGACACGCATGTACAGCGCCACCTGCAAGCTCCGCTCCTGTGCCCATTTGCCCGCGTCGGGCGCGGTGCGGCCCTTGTAGTCGTACACCACCGCCGCCGCGCCGGACCCCACGTCGACGCGGTCGATGCGCCCGCGGATCAGCAGTCCCTCGCCCAGATCGAGTGCCGCCACGCCGTCGCGCTCCTCGGGAAAGCCGAAGGACAGCTCCAGGTGGGTGGGCTCAAGCGGGCTTTCCCGCTGCGCGGCGTGCTCCAGGTAGCGCGCCAGGTCCGCCTCCAGGCGCCGCCGGACCCCCGGTACGCGCTCGGGCGCCACCGATAGCGGGAACTCCTCGGCGTGCTCCCGCAGCGCCGCGTGCAGCAGGCTGTGCGCGAGCGCGAGGCGCTCGGGCGTGAGCCTTGCCGATCCGGTGAGGCATCTGAGCCCCTCCAGGGTGTCCTTGAGCGCGGCGTGCGCGAGCGCGCCGCGTGCCAGCGGCTCGGGGTCGGGGTCGAGGTCTTCCGCGTGTAGCAGGCGCTCCACGAACCAGCGCACCGGGCAGGCGGCCCAGACTTCCAGCGAGGAAGCCGACCACAGGCGGCCCTCCTCCAGCTCGGCGAGCAGCAACTCGTCGCTGAGCGGCTCAAGCGGCCGGGCGGGCTCGCGCGCAGCTGTGAGCGCTTGCTCGCGCCGCTGAAAGCGCGCGGGTGGATCGCCGGGCCCCGGCCAACCGGCAGCGCCCAGCGAGCGCCGTGCGCGCCCCTCCCGCAGCGCGGGACCGAACAGATCGCACACGTCCTCCACGAACAGTGACTGGGAGCTGGGCGCGCCGTCGTCATCCGCCGTGTGCCAGCTCAGCACGAGCAGCTCCTCGGGACGCGAGAGCGTGGCGTAGAGCAGGTAGCGCTCGACCGCCAGCGCGTCCTCCCGGCGGTGCAGGCGTAGGCCCGAGGCTTCGGCGAGGCGGCGGCGCTCCTCCTCGGCGAGCAGCGGCTCGGGTCGGGCGGGAGCCGGGAACACCCCCTCCTGTAAACCACAGAGGAACAGCGCCCGCACCCGCCGCGCGCGCAGCGCCAGCGGGTCGAGCACAGCGACCGCGCCGGGACCGGGGGGCTCGCCGCTCCCAACCTCCAGCGCGGCGAGGATCGCGATCAGCTCGCGTGCGTCGGGTGCCAGCGCGGGCGCGGCGCGCGCCAGCTCGGACAGCTCGCCCAGGACGCCGCGCAGGAGCGCGAGCGCGCGGGCCTCGTCGAGGTCGGCACCCCCGAGAATGCTCGCGCGCCCGCTCCGGGGCGCGTGAAAGAGCCGGCTCAGCTCCCGGGCCACCCGCTCCAGCAACGCCGCCGGGCCGCGTACGGCGGCCTCGCGAATGCGATCCAGGGTGTCCAGCGGCCAGTGCTCGGACTCCCACAGCGCGCGCGCCGCGGTTGCGCTTGCCGCACCGCTGCGACGGGCCCGTGCTTCCAGGCGGTCGGCCAGCTCGGGGTGACCGAGCAGTCCGGGTGCCCGCAACCAATCCAGGAGGTCCCCCGCCTCGCCCGCGGGCAGCCCGCCGACGCCGCCACACGCGCTGCGCAGCAGTCCCAGCAGGGCCCTGCCGATCGCGGTCTGCGCGAGCGCCAGTCGCCGTTGCAGCGAGAACGGCACCTCCGCGGCCGTGAGCACTTCCGCGAGCAGCTCCGCGACGGCTTCCGGCGCACGGTGCACGAGCGCAACCTCGCCCGCCTCCACGCCACGATCGAGCAGCGCCTTGATCTCGGCCGCCACCAGCTCCAGCTCGGCGCGCTCGGAGCCGCCCTCCAGCAGCCGCACCGCCCCGTCGCTCTGGCCGACCGGCCGGTCTGTCTCGAACAGCGAGCGCTCCAGGTGATGCAGCGCCTTGCGCCCACCCGGCGCATAGTGCTCGGCGCGCGGTTGCAGCGCGCGATGCTCGCGAGCAAGTGGCAGCAGGGTCTGGAAGGCCCCCGCGCGACCCGCGAAGGCGAGACGTCCCGACTCATAGGCCAACGAGACCATCACCGGGGCGTCGACCACCGTGCCGAGCGTCTCGATCGCGTCGAGCTGTAGCGGCGTGAGGTCGTCGAAGCCGTAGAACAGCACCGGCGTGCCCCCCCACAGCGCGGGGGAGCGCCGCACGGCGTCAAGCGCCCGTGCCGCACGCTGCTCGGGGTCGACCCGCCCGAGCTTGCGCAGCAGCCCGTGGTAGTCCTCAAACAGCGTGCTCAGGCCCTCCGCGCGCGCGCCGCGCGTCCGATCTAGAGCGGCCCAGGCAGCCATCGCCTCGCGCAGGCGTCGTGGGCTGACGCGCTCGACCTCAAGCTCGGCCACGAACGCGGCGAGCGCCTTTACCAGCCCCGGGGTCGGGAACGAGTCGCTACCCAGCACCGTCGCGAGCGCCCGCTCACGCGCGAGTGGGCTGAGGACGCGCTCCCGTACGCCGGCACGCAGCGTCACCTCGCCGATCAGCTCGCGGAAACGCTCCACGCGGACTCCCAGCACGAGACCGCCGGCGGTCAGCTCGCGGCGGTAGTGATCGAGGTCGGCACGCGTGGGCACCACCAGCAGCGGCTCCTCCCCCCGGGCGAGGTGGGCGCGCACGGCCTCGAGCACCTCGCGCGCCTTGCCCGCGTTGGCGGGGCCCGTGATGAGTGTGATCGGCATCGGACTCCCATACTGGCGCAAGCACCCGACGCGCCCCCAGCAGTGTGGTCCCTCACCCGTGCCTGACCGGGCGAGTGACCAGACGGACGGACGCACCCAGCCGACGAACCGCCTCGCGAAACGGCGCCCTAAATCGAACATGACGAACAGACGGCCACGAACAACCGTAAAAGTTCAGCTCAGTGAGATAAACCCCGATTCACACGCTGCTCGCCCGGGCGAGCATTCGACGCAGTGACGATGCCAATTTCCGAGGAGCGCGAGTGTCACCCTCCGGGGGCTTACTCCTAACGAAGACGAGCAGGCCCCGGCGGCGGCGCCCAGACTCGGTCGCCGGTGTGCTCACCCGTGGCGAACTGAGCCTGCAACTGGAGGGTGCGATGGCGCTCGCCGTCCATCACGGGCGCCCGCTGGTGGTGGTGCGCCTGACGGTGACCCCGGCCCTCGACCCGGTTCGCTCAGGCGAGTCGCTCCTCGGCGCACCGCGCGCCTGCATCGAACGCATCGCGGCGCGTCTGGGTGAGAACGATCTGCTGGCCCACCTCGGCGAGCTGGAGTTCGCCGCCGTGATCGAGACCGCCGAGAACCCCAGCGGCGCGGCCGCGCTCGCCCACGGCCTGCTCGAAGCCTTCCGCCGCCCGCTGCTGCTGGGCGCCGCACCCGTGCAGATGCACGCCACCGCCGGGGTCGCCATGTACCCGCGCGACGGTGAAGGCGTGAGCATGCTGCTGGCGGCCGCCGACGAGGCATCCAGGCGAGCGCTGAGCGACGCTCCCGGGGGACTGGCCTTCAGCTCGGCCGACCTCGACGCCGAGGAGCGCTGGGACCGCGAGGCGCGCGAGGGCCTGGGACGAGCGCTGGAGCGCGGCGAGCTGGTGCTGCACTACCAGCCGGTGCTGGACATGCGCCACGGCGACGTCACGGGCGTCGAGGCCCTGATTCGCTGGCAGCACCCCGAGCGGGGCCTGATCCCGCCGCTGGAGTTCATCCCCACCGCCGAGGACACCGGCCAGATCGTCGCGATCGGCCGCTGGGCGTTGATGCGTGCCTGCCGGCAGGCGAAGGCCTGGGAGCAGGAGGGCATGCCGGTGCGGATGGCCGTCAACCTCTCGGCGCGCCAGTTCAGCGCCCCCGACCTCGTGGGCCACGTCGAACAGGCCCTACGCGAGACCGGGCTGCGTCCCGACCGCCTAGAGCTGGAGCTGACCGAGAGCATGTTCGCTGACCCCGTGACGAGCACCAGAATCCTCGAGCGCCTGCACGCGCTGGGGGTACGGGTGGCGATCGACGACTTCGGCACCGGCTTCTCCTCGCTGAGCTACCTCACCCGCTTCCCGCTGGACACGATCAAGATCGACCGCTCCTTCATCTGCCAGGCCGCCTACGATCGCGACGCCGAGGCGGTCGTGGGCTCAGTGATCTCGATGGCCCACGACCTCAACCTGAAGGCCGTCGCCGAGGGCGTGGAGACCGAGCAGCAGGAGCGCCTGCTGGTGGCCCACGGCTGCGACCTGCTCCAGGGTTTCCTGCACAGCCCGCCGCTACCGGCCGGGGATTGCGAGCGCTGGCTGCGCCGCCACCTCGGACGGCCGCTGGGCGGGCTCGGGCGCCCTCAGGCGGCGCTGCTGACGGCCACGCGCTCGCCGGACTTGGCTACGGCGTCGGCATCGGCGGCACTGCTCAGCGTCTCGTGATCGGGGGGCTTGGCGCCCTCCTTGGCCCAGGCCTCGTTGAACTCGACCCGCCACTTGCCTTCCTTGGTCTGGCTGAGCGCCAGGTGCGCGCGGAAGCTGCGTCCGCTGCGCCCGCGAAAACCGGTGACCGGGCGCGCTGTGTAGCCCGTCTTGATCAGCTCGCGCGCGATCGAGATCGGCAGCTGCTTGCCGGCCTTGGCCTTCCAGATCACGAAGCCGCAGCCCGGGTCCTCGCGCGCCCAGCATGAGTAGCCCTTGCGGTTCTCCACGATCTCGTGCCCGCACACCGGGCAGGGGCCGAGCGTGGCGCGGGGGATGCGGATGTCCTTGAGCTTCTCGTCCAGCTCGTTGACCGTCTGCTTCGCGAAGCCCGCGATGTCATTCATGAAGACCTCGCGCTTGTCCTCGCCGCGCTCGATCTTGCCGAGACGATTCTCCCAGTCGCCGGTCAGGTCGGGCGAGGTCAGGGGGTGCCCGTCAAGCAGGCGCACCACGTTCAGGCCCTTCTCGGTTGCGACCAGGGCACGCCCGTCGCGCTCGACGTAGCCGACCGTGATCAGGCGCTCGATGATCGCGGCGCGGGTGGCCGGGGTGCCGATGCCGGAGTCCTTCATCGCCTCGCGCATCGCTTCGTCGTCGACGAGCTTGCCCGCGGTCTCCATCGCGCCCAGCAGCGAGGCGTCGCTGTAACGTCGCGGCGGCTTGGTTTCCTTGCGCGCGCTCTCGATCTCGCGCGTCTGCACGGTCTCGCTCTCGATCAGGCGCGGCAGCTGCTGATCGGCCACCTCCTCCTCATCGCCGTCGGTGCTGCGGGCGTCGGCGGGCAGCTCACCGTAGGCGGCGCGCCAGCCGGGCACGATCAGGAGCTTGCCGCGGGTGCGGAAGACGTAGCTCCCGGCCGACTCGTCGGCAGCGGAGGCGCCTGCGGCGCGCACCGTGGTCTCCACGCGCGTGTTCTCGAAGACCGCCTCGGGATGGAAGACCGCGAGGAAACGGCGGGTCACCATGTCGTAGACGCGCTTGTCGTCGTCGCTCATGCGATCGACCATGTGCTCGGAGCGGGTCGGGATGATCGCGTGGTGGTCGGTGACCTTGCTGTCGTCGACCACGCGCCCCAGCGGCAGCAGGTCGAGGCCGGTCACGTACGCGGCGGCGGCGGCGTACTCCTTGCGCTCCCCCACCAGCTCGGCGATCGGCTTGATCTCCTCGACCATGTCGGTCGTGAGATAGCGCGAGTTCGTACGCGGATAGGTGAGCGCCTTGTGCTCCTCATACAGGCGCTGAGCGGCGGCCAGGGTGCGCCGGGCGGAGAACCCGAAGCGGGTGTTGGCCTCGCGCTGCAGGGTGGTGAGGTCGTAGAGCATCGGCGCCTTCTCGCGCTGCTCCTTCTTCTCGAGCTTGGTGATCGTGCCCGGCTGGGAGCGGCAGGCCTCGACGATCGCGAGGGCCTCCTCCGCGGTGGCGATCCTGGGCTTGGCGCCCGCATGGAAGTGCCCAAGATAGGTGCGCTCACCGGCGGCCTCCTCGCCCTCCAGGGGGTCGGCGGCGAAGGTGGCGTCCACCAGCCAGTAGGGCTCGGGCACAAACGCGCGGATCTCCTCCTCGCGGCGGGCGACGATCGCAAGCGTGGGGGTCTGCACCCGTCCGAGCGAGACCGCGCCGTCGAAAGAGGTGCGCAGCCGGATCGTGGCAGCGCGCGTGGCGTTCATGCCCACGATCCAGTCGGCCTCCGAGCGCGAGCGGGCAGCGGCCTCAAGCAGCGCGAACTCCTCGGCGGGGCGCAGGTTGGCGAAGGCCTCTTTCATGGCGGCGTTGGTCATCGAGTTCAACCACAGGCGCTGCACGGGCTTCTTGGCCTTGGCCTTCTCAAAGAGGTAGGCGAAGATCAGCTCGCCCTCGCGTCCGGCGTCGCAGGCGTTCACGACCTCAGTGACATCCTCGCGGGTGAGCTGGCTGGAGACAACCGACATCTGCTTGCGCGAGCGCTCGTCGCGGACCACGAGCTTGAACTTGTCGGGCACGATCGGCAGATCGGGCATCCGCCAGCGTTTGAATTTGGCGTCGTACTCGTCGGGCTCGGCGAGCTGCACGAGGTGCCCGACCGCCCAGGTGATCACGTGCTCCTCGGCCTCCAGCCAGCCCTCGTGCTTCTGAAACGGGCCGGGCAGCACGCGCGCCAGGTCGCGTCCCACGGAGGGCTTCTCGGCGATCACCAGAGTCTTTGACATGTGCTCCAGCGTACCGGTTGAGCGCGGCGGCCCACAACGGCAGCCATTCGCGAGCGCGACCGGATGGGCAAAAATGTGGTCTTGATCCGCCCCAACCGCTAACGTCGGAGCCATGACTGCGTCTCAGGCGCCCCGGGATGACGTGCTCGGGATCGCGATCGACCGCCATGCCGACATCCCAATCGGGGTGCAGCTCGCGTGGGCGCTGCGGGCACGCGTCCACGACGGGCGTCTCGTGGCGGGCCAGCGACTGCCGGGTCTGCGCGACCTCGCGGAGGGCCTCGGGGTCAACGTGAACACCGTGCGCGCGGTCTTCCAGCGCCTGGAGCAGGAAGGGATCGTGGACAGCCAGCAGGGCAGCGGCACGTTTGTGGCGAGCGACCCGCCGAAGCCCTCCGCGGTAGGCGCGATCGCAGCCGACGCGGCCCGCGCGGCACACGACACCGGGGTCGACCCGCGTGAAGTGGCGGCGGCGCTCTACGTGACGCCCGCGGGCCTGGCCCAGGAGCAGCACGCGGACTCCGACGCCGACCGCAGGCGTCGACTACGCGCGCAGATCGCCTCCCTCGAGCAGACCCTGAGCGAGCTTGAGACGGGGCACCCCGGTCTCGCCCCGGCCCCCGCCGCGACCCGCAGCAGCCAGGGCAGTGGCCCCCGCCTGCTGAACGTGGGCGAGCTGGAAGCGGTGCAGGCCCAGCTGGTGCGGCGTCTGGCGGCGATCCAGGCCGCGATCGACGGCGCGTCCGATCAGCCCAAACAGCCCGCTCAGCCCGTGCAGGGACCGGTGCCCAAGGGCCGCCCGGCGCGAGCCAGCACGCGCGCCACGGTCGCGTCGGCGACGCCGTAGCCACCGTGGGGGCCGCTGCCGGTGGTGCCCGCGAACACGGTGGTGAGGACGTGGCCCTCGGAGTCGACCACCGGTCCACCGGAGTTCCCGGGTCGTACCACGCCGCGTAGCGGGGTCAGCAGGCGCAGCACCGGCCCGCGCCCGTAGACATCCTCGGTGCTCACCTTGCGGGTCTCGCCGATCCGGGCCGAGCGCACGTCGAAGGGCCCGTTCTCTGGATACCCGAGGATCGCCCCCGGCCTACCCGACCCGGTGTCGCGGGCGAAGTTCAACGGCGCCGACTGCAAGCCCGCCACGCGCAGCACCGCCACGTCGTCGGCGGGATCGAACGCGATCGGCTGGGCGCGCAGGCCCGGTTCGTGACCGCCGACCTGCACCGTCGTGTCCTGCTCACCGGCGACCACGTGGGCGTTGGTCACCACGATCCCCTCCCCCGCGACCCAGCCGGAGCCCTCGATGGCCAGCCCGCAGGCGGTGCCCAGCACGCGCACCACGCTGCGTGAGGCGAGCTGCACGCCGCGTTCACCCGCGATCCGCGACGGCGGCGCGGCGAGGTCTGGTAGCGGGCCCGAGATCGAGGGCAGCGGGTCCAGGCGGGCGAGCGCGTTGAGGATCGGCCCGGAAGGCGGCAGCAGCTGGTTCAAGTCGCGCAGGATCACCGAGCGTTGGATGTCGTCGCGCAACCGCGACTGCCCCGGCGTCTGCGCGGCCACCGCAGCCACGATCCAGACGACCGCAAGCCCCACCAGCGCGCTGAGCAATGCCCCAAGCGCGCCGTCGAGCAGCCCAAGCCCGGGGATTCTCAGCACGCGCCGCAGACGCCAGCCCAGCCCCTCAAGGCCGCTCGCCAGGATCGCGCCCGCGAGCAGCGCCCCGAACAGGCCGAAGGCGGGGGCGTATGGTGAAGCCGACCCGCGCGGCAGCAGAAGAGGACCCAGGCGAGTTCCGAGGAATGCACCAATGGCGAAACCGCCAAACGAGAGCGCGCCCACGATGAAGCCCTGTCGAAATCCGAAGCACGCCAGCAGCCCCGCGAAGGCCACGATGATCCAATCCAGCTGCGTCATCAGCCATGTTCTACCGTTCCGCGATGTGAACAACCACCTCGGGGGCGGGCGATGAGCACCTCCTCGCCCCTGCGGGCGGCGGGCGACGGGCACCCGGCGAGATTTGCGGCGAGCACCCGCGCACGCAGAATGCGAGCGGCTCCCGTGGTCGCGATCGCCACGGTGGCGTTCCTGATCGGCGCGATCGCGGGCGCGAACCACGGCTCCTCGCCGGCCCATCGCCTGGCGGCGCGCTTCACCGCAGCCTGGGCGCGCCGCGACTACGCCACCATGTACTCAGAGCTGGACCCGGCCTCCCAGCGCGGCCTGACCGTGAGCGAGTTCGCAGAGCTGTACAGCCGGGCGGACACCGCGGCGACGCTCACGCGCGCGGAAGTCACGGGCCGCCCGCGCGACGGCGCGGACGGGGTGGTCGCGATCCCGGTACGCCTGCGCACCCAGCTCTTCGGGGTGCTCTTGAGCAGCTACAGGCTGCGGATCGGGGGCAGCGGCGAGGGCACGGGCATCGCCTGGGAGCGCTCGCTTGCATTCCCCGGCCTGCGGACGGGCGAGCAGCTGGTGCGCCACACCTCGCTACCGCCACGCGCGGCGCTGCTGGCACGCGACGGCTCGACGCTGGCCGATGGCTCGGGGGAGTCGGCGGGCGAACGCTACTCGCCGTTGGGCAACTCGGCGAGCGCGGTCGTGGGGAGCTTGGGACCGATCGCGGCGAGCCGGCTGGCCTCGCTGGAAGCCCAGGGGGTGCCCGCGCAGGCGGTGGTGGGCGCCGGCGGCCTGGAGCGTGCCCTGGACGATCGCCTGCGCGGCTCCCCCGGTGGACAGCTGCTGGCGGTCGACCCCGATTCCGGCAGGCCGGGCAGGGTGCTCGCGAGCGTGGCGCCCCGTGCCGCCGCGGCGGTGCGCACGAGCATCTCCCCCGCCCTGCAACGCGCCGCGGTCACCGCGCTCGGCGGTCAGTACGGCGGGATCGTGGCGATGGCGCCTGCCACGGGAGCGATCCTGGCGGTGGCTGGCATCGGTCTCAACGACCTGCAGCCCCCGGGGTCGACGTTCAAGATGATCACGCTCACGGCGGCCCTGGAGGCCAAGCTGGCCCGGCCTCAAAGCAGCTTTCCCTATGAGACCGCGGCGACCCTGGACGGGGTGAAGCTGAACAATGCCAACGGCGAGTCCTGCGGTGGCTCGCTGGCACTGGCCTTCGCGGTGTCGTGCAACTCGGTGTTCGCGCCCCTCGGCGTGAAGGTCGGCGCGCCGCGGCTGGTGGCGATGGCCGAACGCTTCGGCTTCAACCACGCGCCCGGAATCCCGGGCGCGGTCGAGAGCACACTGCCGGCGGCCTCTGAGATTCAGGGTGAACTGGACGTGGGCTCGACCGCGATCGGCCAGGGCCGGGTGCAGGCCAGCGCGCTTGAGATGGCGACCGTGGCGGCCACGATCGCCGACGGCGGCCGCCGCCCGCAGCCAAGCTTCACGGTGCTCCCGGGCGCGGACCGCGCGGCGAAAGCTTCGCGCACGACGGTGATGAGCACCACGGTGGCCCACACCGTGCGGCGCCTGATGACGGGCGTGGTGCGCGAAGGGACGGGCCGCGCGGCGGCGATCCCGGGGGTGACGGTGGCGGGCAAGACGGGCACCGCCGAACTCAGGAACGCGACCGCGGAATGCGCGAAGCAGTCGACCCCCGAAAGCCCGCCCGAAGCCGAAGCGGAAGGCGAAGCCCACAGCTGCGCCGGCGAAGCGTCGAACCCCAAGAACACCGACGCCTGGTTCGCGGCGTTCGCCCCGGCGCTGCACCCGCGAATCGTGGTCGCAGTGCTGCTCGTCGAAGACGGGGCCGGCGGCGACACCGCGGCGCCCGTGGCGCGTCAGGTCATCGAAGCGGCGCTACAGCAGCGCTAGACGTCAAGCTCGGCGGTGGCGCTCACGGAGGAGTCCGTGGGATCCACGATCTTCAGCTCGAGCGGCCGGTTGTCGAGCGAGACGATCTTGATCTTGTAGAGCAGCAGCGCGCCCTGGGTGGGACCGGCGAACGCGATCGAGCCGGGCGCGGGCAGCTGACCGCTGCCGGGAACGCTGCCGGCGCGGTAGGTGAAGGGGTTGGTCTGATCGGCCACCAGCGGCGTGTAGACGTTGCTCTGGGTGTCGGAGATCGTGATCCCGGTGGCGGCCGGATGGGACTGATCGCTGTGGTTGTAGACCTGGATGAAGACCCCGAACCACTCCTCCCCGGATTCGAGCTGGGCCTCGGCCGGAGTGAGGCCCTTCAGATAGGAGCTGTCCTCGATTTCAGTCGGGTTCAGCTCGCGCGAGAGCTGCACCTCGTAGACGAGCGGGCCGACGTCGAGGTAGGGGGCGTTCTCCCCGGACTCCCCGGCGTAGGTGCCGGTGCTGACCTTGGTGTGGGAGCTACCGCACGCGCCAAGCGCGAGCGCCGCGAGCACGAGCAGGGCGGCGGCGAGGATGGACTTGCGCAAGACGCTGGACATCGCGGGGCGGCAGTCTACCCGGCGGCGACCGTGACGCGCTGCCCGCGCCCCCGGTCATCCTCGATGATCGAGCGCAGACGACGCAGCGCCCGAGTGTTCTTGCGCTTCATCCAGCCCCGGGCGCCGAGCGACTCCATGATGCGATCGGAGAGCGTGCCGGGCTCGGTCTCGAAGGTGAAGCGCACGCGCGTGGTGCCCGCGGCGGCGGGCGACAGCTCGTACTGCCCGAGCGAGCGCACGCGGTTGCCCTTGCCGCCACGACCGACCTCGACGATCCGGTGGGGGCGGTCGACCTCGGCGAACGTGACGTCCCCCCAGGCGAAGCGGTTGCGGGGCGCCTTGACGCGGAAGCGGGCGCCCGCGCCGACCCCGACGGAATCCTGACGGGTCAGATGCCAGTCCACGAGGTAGTGGTCTGTGAACTCCGAGTGGTTGGCGAGATCCTGCAGGTAGTCGAATACCTGCTCGCGCGGGGCGTCGATGACGATCGAGACGGAGACTGGGTCCATGGGGGCCGGGTCAGTCTATAAGGGCCTTCCCGGGAAGGCCCGCGAGGGCCCCTATGCGGCGTGAGCGGTGAGGCGCACCGTCTGTCCGTACTCGGCGTGGCGCACGATCTGACTCACCACGGGGGACTGGCGGTGGGTGGTCCGGCACAGCTCGCAGACGATCCCATGCTGCTTGTCGTAGAGGTGCACGCGCTCGCCGACGAGCGGGGTGCGCCCGCAGTCCCGGCAGCGGTGACGATCGGCCTTGAGGGCCCCCACGCCACGGCGCAGGAGCACGCGCTCGAACTGCTCGATGTGGGTGATCGCCGAGGCCATCTTCCCTTGAGGATTCGCCGTCGCGCGTACTCCTCCTGCCATGCTCCCAGCGAGTTTGTCGGTTGCGCTCCGGGGGTAGAACAGTGGTGCTCGCCTGCGTTTCGACCACCCCCATCTTGCCTTTGGTGGTGCGGTGATCGAACGGATTCGAGTATCCACACCGCACTTCGGGAACTCTTAGGTCGGTGGTTGACAATCTCGTTATGATCGCTACGAGGTTTCAGCCCTCGGAATGTCCCTGGAGCGCCGCCGAGACGAAAGGGAGATCCAAAATGGAGTCACTGACTTCGGGCACCATGGCCGGCATGGGCTCATTTCGCTGTCAGCAGTGTGGCTACGTGCTCACGCTTGCCGCCGCCGACGCATTGACCGACTGCCCGGGGTGTGGGGGCAACGATTTCACGCGCGCCTCGCTGTTCAGCCGCGCGACCACGACGCAAACCGATGAGCTGCCGGCCCTGGACGCGGCCGAGCAGGAGGCCTGGTTGCGGGCGGCCCGCGAGCAGATCGAGATACCCGGCGACTACCTCGTCTACGAGGAGAGCGAGAAGCTCTTCGTGGTGGCGCTCACCCGCGAGTGGACCCGTGTGGGTCGCAGCCTGGCGGCCGACGTGCGCTTCGACGACCCCACCGTCTCGCGCCGCCACGCCCTGATAGTGCGCCAGGCCGACGGCGTTCGCGTGCTCGACGACCGCAGCCTCAACGGGGTGTTCGTCAACGGCGAGCGAGTCGAGTGGCGCGTGCTCACGGACGGCGACGAGGTGACCGTGGGCCGCTACCGGTTGATGTTCCTCGTGTGCCAGCCGGCGAGCAGCGGCCTCATGCCGCGAGAGACCCCGCTTCAGCAGGTCCATTAGGCCCGTTGGGGGACCGTTGATCGGGGCGTCCGGCGAGGGCGCCCCGGTAGGCCCTGCCGACTGCGTAAGATCGCGTGCGGATGCCCGATTCCAGCCCGATCGCGATCGCGGTGCTCTCCCAGAAGGGCGGTACCGGCAAGACGACGACGGTACGCACGCTCGCCGACGCCCTGCGCCGAGCCGGCCTGCGCACGCTGGCGGTCGACCTGGACCCCCAGGGGAACCTGTCGGACTACTTCGACGTGCCCCCGGAGGCCGAGCCGACGATCGCCGACGTGCTCTCCGGCCGGGCGAGTGCCGGCAAGGCGATCCACGGGGACGTGATCCCGGCGAACCTCAGTCTGGCCGAGGCCGAGCTGATGCTGGGCGGCAAGATGGGCCGCGAGCTGACCCTGCGCCGCGCGCTGGCGAAGGTGCCGGATGTCTACGAGGTGATCCTGATCGACTGCCCGCCCTCGCTGGGCCTGCTGACGGTCAACGCGCTGGTGGCGGCCGACTATGCCCTGATCACCGCGGAGGCTCAGTACTTCGCGCTGCAAGGCGTGGAGCAGGCGATGGAGGTCATCACGCTGGCGCGCGACAGCCTCAACCCGGACCTCGCGCTGCTCGGAATCCTGCTCAACCTCGCGGACATGCGCACGGTGCACTCCCGCGAGGCCCTCGTCTCGCTGCGCGAGCACTTCGGCAAGGACGTCCTGGACACCGTGGTGCGCTCCTCGATCGCCTACGCCGAGTCGGCCGAGCGCGCGATCTCGATCCTCGATCACCGCCCCGACCTGGGGGCCGACTATCTCGCGGTGGCCGACGAAGTGCTGGGGCGACTGCCGGGGATGGCGGGGGCGCGACGCAAGCTGGGGAAACTTTAGAGTCCCACCACGTAGGCCCCCTGGGGCTCAAACGGGGTTCGTATCAACGTCGCCCAGCCCTCGATCTCGCTCTTCAGAGCCTCGACCACGGCCCCGGTCTGCTCATAGAAGCACCACACCAGCACCGTGGGGCCTGCGCCGGAGATCGTTGCGCCCAAGGCGCCCAGCTCGCGGGCCCGGCGAGCCAGCTCGTATGAGCGCGGGAACAGCGGTGAGCGACGCTGCTGGTGGAGCCGGTCGTGCAGCCCGCGGCCCACGAGGTCCCAGTCACCGCGCGCTAGGCCCAGGGTCAGCAGCGCGGCGTGGGCGACGTTGAAGACAGCCTCGCCCATCGGCACCTCCGCGGGCAGGGCCGCGCGGGCAGCATGAGTGCGCACGGCCTCCCCGGGCACCACGGCGAGCGCCTCAAGGCCCGTGGGCGGCTCAAAGCGCACGACCTCACCGTCGGCGCAGATCACGAAGCCCCCGCGCAGGGCGGCGCCCACGTTGTCGGGGTGACCCTCGATCTCGGTGGCCGCTCCGAGCAGGTCCGCGTCCAGCTCGAACATGTGGTCGGCCGCCATCAGGCCCGCCACGATCGCGGCGGCGCTTGAGCCCAGTCCGCCCGAGAGCGGGATCTCAGAGCGAATCCGGAAGGTCAGCCCGTCGGCGGAATGCAGGCGCTCGAAGGCCCGCACGCACAGGTTCTCGCGCCCGCGGGCGACCGGCAGGTCGGTCTCCACGGCGAAGGTCCCGGTCTCCTCGACCTCCAGCTCCAGGTGCAGCGTCAGCGCGGCCGCCAGGCAGTCGAAGCCCGGGCCTAGGTTGGCCGAGGAGGCCGGCACGCGCACCACGCGCCGACGGATCATGCCCGCGCTGCCGCCTCGCCCCACGCCATGTGAGTAACACCCCACCCGCGGCACGCTGCCGCTGCACACCGCGCTGCTCGAGCGCTCACCCGAGCACCGCCTCCTCGAGTGGGGCCATCTCGGGCGCACAGGGGATGATCTTGCCGCCGTTGTGCTCCAGCGCGGTCTGGGGGTCCTTGATCCCGCGGCCGGTCAGCACGCACACGACCTGCTTGGCGCCGTCGGTTCCGTACTTGAGCAGCCCCGCCACCGACGCGGCCGAGGCGGGCTCGCAGAACATCCCTTCCTTGGCCGCCAACAGACGGTAGGCGACCAGGATCTCCTCGTCGCTCACGGACCTGATCTTGCCGCGCGACTGCGTCATCGCCGCCATCGCGTCCTCCCAGCGCGCCGGGCTGCCGATGCGAATCGCGCTGGCCACCGTTTCGGGATTCTCCACCGGATGACCGAGCACCAGCGGCGCGGCGCCCTCGGCCTGCATCCCGAACATCATCGGGGCGGCGCCCATCTCACTGAAGCCCCGCCAGTAGGCCGTCACGTTGCCCGCGTTGCCGACCGGTATGAAGAGCGCTTCGGGGGCGTCGTCGAGATCCTCCAGAATCTCGAACGAAGACGTCTTCTGGCCTTCGATACGAAACTCGTTGACCGAGTTCACGAGCGCGATCGGGTGCTTGTCGGTCAGCTCCCGCACCAGCTCCAGGGCCCGGTCGAAGTTGCCGTCCAGCGAGATCACCCGCGCGCCGTGGATCAGGATCTGGGCCATCTTGCCCGTCGCGATCTTGCCCTCCGGGACGATCACCGCACAGGTGATCCCGGCGCGCGCCGCGTAGGCGGCGGCACTGGCCGCGGTGTTGCCGGTGGAGGCGCAGATCACGGCCTTGGCCCCTTCGCGCACCGCGGCGGACACCGCGCAGGTCATGCCGCGATCCTTGAAAGAACCCGTGGGGTTGGCGCCCTCCAGCTTCAGGCGCACCTCGGCCCCCACCATCTCGGACAGGAGCGGTGCGCGCAGCAGCGGCGTGGAACCCTCCTGGAGTGTGATCAGCGGGTCGCCCTCCGCGAACGGCAGCCGGTCGCGGTAGCGCTCGATCAGGGGGACGTGACGGCGGGTCATGCGACGCGGTCCTGACTCATGTGTACTCCTCTTCGATCACTCTTATCGCGCGGGGGGCGGAGCGCAGGAAGTCCAGCTCCCCCATCAGCTTCAAGGCTTCGCGCAACCGCGACTCGGCTATCGGGTGGATCACCATCACCAGGCGTGCATTCTCCCCCAAGCCGCGCTGGAGCACCGATTTGATCGACGCGCCCTGCTCGCCCAGCACCTGCGCGACGGCGGCCAGCACGCCCGGACGGTCGTCCAGGTCCATGTGAATGTAGAAGGCGCTCGAGACGTCCTCCACCAGTTCCAGCGGCGAGGCCGGAGGCGGCGGCGTGGCGGGTGGGAACATCACGCTCACCACGTCTCCCATCACGGCGCTCGCCGTCTGCCGCCCCCCCGCCCCGGGGCCGGACATCGTGATCTCGGTGATCGCGTCGGACTCCACGGTGACCGCGTTGAAGGGGCCCCTGACCGAGGCCAGCGGATGCCCGGCGTAAAGGAACGCGGGGTGGACCCGCACCGAGAGCCCTCCGTTCAGACGCTCGGCGGTGCCGATCAGCTTGAGACCGAGCCCCAGCTCGCGGGCGTATTGGAGATCGTCGGCGCGCAGGTGCTCGATGCCCTCGTAGGGCACCTGATCCAGACGCACGGGCGTGCCGAAGGCCAGGCGGGCCAGGATCGCCATCTTGGCGGCCGCGTCGCGACCGCTGACGTCCTCGCTGGGATCGGCCTCGGCGTAGCCCTGGCCCTGGGCGGCCGCGAGCGCCTCCTCATAGCTCAGGCCTCGCTCCATCTCGGTCAGGATGAAGTTGGTGGTGCCGTTGACGATGCCGTGGACGCGCTCCACGTGGGCGCCCGCCAGCGACTCGGTGAGCACCCGGATCACCGGCACCACACCGGCCACCGCGGCTTCGAA
The DNA here is from genome assembly GCA_963813115.1 of uncultured Solirubrobacterales bacterium. GTDB lineage: Bacteria > Actinomycetota > Thermoleophilia > Solirubrobacterales > Solirubrobacteraceae > Palsa-744. Next base: position 189,115 of record CAWEXS010000001.1, on the reverse strand, counting down.
GCGCAGCTGGACGCGGTGCTCGCGGGCGACGTCGAACAGCTCCTCGCCGTGTTGGGAGAGCAGTTGCTTGTTGGCCGTCACCACGTGACGCCCCGCGCGCAGGGCGCTCAGCACGTACTCGCGGGCCGGTTCGATCCCACCCATCAGCTCTACCACCAGCTCCGAAGCGTCGAGAATCTCTTGAAAATCGCCCTGACTGCGAGTGAGCACGCCGCTCAGCACCGGGCGTCGTCCGGTCAGACCTTCGATGTGCCCCGCGCGTTCGGCCAGCAGCTCGGCGAAGGCCGCGCCCACCGTGCCGGCTCCCAGGAGCCCGATTTTGAAGGGTTCAGAGGACATCGCGCGCAGTGAGATCCTCGAAGCTCTCGCGACGCACCACCAACCGTGCGTCACCGTCCTTGCAGAAGACCACGGGGGGTCGGGGCACGCCGTTGTAGTTGTTGCTCATCGCATAGCCGTAGGCGCCCGTGGCGGGGGTCACGATCACGTCGCCCGACTTGGGGTCCTCAAGCGTGGCCTCGCGCACGATCACGTCGCCCGACTCGCAGTGCTTGCCGGCCAGCACACAGCTCGTGTCACCACCGAAGCGGTCGGCCACCTGGGCCTCGTAGACCGAGCCGTAGAGCATCGGGCGCAGGTTGTCGGACATGCCACCGTCCACCGCCACCCAGGTGGAGACGTTGCGCTTGACGCTCTGCACCGTGTACAGCGTCACGCCCGCGTTGGCCACCAGGCTGCGGCCGGGCTCGATCAGCAGGTGCGAGTGCTCGCCCAGGTGCTCGCGCGCGGCCTCCACGACGGTGCCCACGTAATCCTCGACCGCCGGTGGGTGCTGAGCCTCGGTGTAGGCCACCCCCAGGCCGCCGCCCAGATCCCAGACGGGGAACTCCCCGAGCTTCGCCAGCTCGGCGGCCTCGCGGCGGAAGGGCTCCAGATCGAGCAGCTGGGAGCCGATGTGGGCGTGCACCCCGCGCAGCGAGAGCCCCTCGATACCTTCGATGCGCGCGATCGCGATCGTGGCGTCGTCGATCCCAAATCCGAACTTCGAGTTGGCCTGGCCCGTGGAGATCTTCTCGTGCGTCTCGCCGCGCACGTCGGGGGTAACCCGGATCAGCACCGGCTGGGGGGCGCGTTCGGCGAACTCGTCCGCGGCCAGCAGTCCCTCCAGACGGGCGATCTCGTCAAAGTTGTCGATCACGATCAGGCCCACGTGGTTGTAGAGCGCCTCGCGCAGCTCCTGCTCGGACTTCGCGTTGCCGTGCAGCACCAGACGCTCCGCGGGAAAGCCGGCGTTCAGGGCCAGATACAGCTCCCCGCCGGAGGCCACGTCACACCAGAGCCCCTCCTCGGCAAAGACGGCCAGCACCGCCGTGCAGGGAAAGGCCTTGGAGGCGAACACCACGCCCAAGTCCTCGTGGCCCGCCGCGCGGCCCGCGGCCAGGAAAGCACGGGCGCGGCCGCGCAGATCGTCCTCGGCCACCGCATACAGGGGCGTTCCGAACTGCTCCGCCAGCTCGATCGTGTCACAGCCCCCGATCTCCAGGCGGCCGCGCTCGTTGAGGCGGCTGTCCTGCGGATAGACCGGCGAAAGGTTCCCAGGGGTTGGCATCGAGGTGGATTATCGCCTGCGAGCCGGCCGGGGGACTCTCAGGCGGTACGCGGCTGCCCGGCGGGCGCTCCCCCGCGCAGCCCCGCAAGCCCACGGCCGCGGACCATCACGGCCAGCCACACGAGCCCCACGACGCACAGTCCGATGCTCTCCAACTGCGGCGTGGTGAGGCCCGCGAAGACCTCGTGGTTGCGGCGGACGAACTCGACCAGCAGCCGCTCCAGCCCGCTGAGGAGCAGGTACAGCGCGAAGATCACCCCCGGGCGCACCCGGTCGCGCAGTCGCCACAGCAGGTACGCCACGAGGCACATCGCGAGGGTCTCGTAGATCGGGGTCGGCTGCACCCTCACCCCGGGCGGGGTCGGCACGGTGCCATGCGGATAGCCCATCGCCCAGGGCAGATGCGAGCGGATCCCGTAGTCCCCGTCTCCGGAGACCTGGCAGCCGATGCGCCCGATCGCGTAGCCCAACGCGAGCACCGTGGCGCACATGTCGACGATCTGTAGCTCCAGCACCCGCCGCCAGCGCGCCCACGCCAGCACCCCAATCGCGCCGCCGATCGCGCCGCCGTACCAGACCAGCCCCGAGCCCGAGAAGACGCTCCCCAGCAGGTCGTGCTTGACCTGATCGTAGTTCTCGACCAGGAAGTAGCCCCGCGCCCCCACCACCCCACCGAAGAGCGCGGCGAAGACGATCTCATAAGCCCAGTCGACCGGGCGCTCCAGCTCGCGCAGGCGGCGCGCGATGACCAGGCCGCACGCAAGGAAGCCCAGGGCGAACATCACGCCGAAGGTCTTGACCGAGATACCCAGGATGTCGATTTCGGGGTTCATGGCAGGCGCAGACTGAACATCAGGTGCAGGGACTCTAGGCGAGCGTATCGGCGCGCGGGCCGAGAGGTCGGTGTCCCGATCGAGATCGGCCCGTCCTTTAGGGAATCGCTAACTGCTTCTGCGACAATCAACGGCCATGGCAACCACCTCGGTGCGACGACGCTCAAACTTCGGCCGCGACACCGGCCTCCAGGCGCGGATGCTGCTGACCATGTTCCTGCTCGGCCTCGTGTACGCGGTGCTGATCGGAGTGCTGTTCGCGGCGGGCGCGGGCGCGGTGAGCATCCTCGTGATCGCGGCGGCGCTCTTCGGACTTCAGCTCTTCACCTCCGACAAGATCGCGCTGGCCTCGATGGGCGCCAAGGAAGTCTCGCCCGCCGACGAGCCCGAGCTGCACGGCATGATCGAGCGGCTGTGCGTGCAGGCCGACCTACCCAAGCCCCGCGTGTTCGTGATGGACACCTCGATGCCCAACGCCTTCGCGATGGGTCGCTCACAGAAGTCGGCCACCGTGTGCGCCACCACCGGGATCATGCAGCTGCTCAACCCGGCAGAGCTTGAAGGGCGTGATGGCCCACGAGCTGACCCACGTGGCCAACCGCGACGTGATGGTCATGACCCTGGCCAGTTTCTTCGCCACGATCGCCTCGTTCATCGTGCAGTTCGGCTTCTTCTTCGGTGGCGGGTTCGGCGGGGGCTACGGGGGCGATGACGACGAGGACAACAGCCTGGGCATGGTGATCCTCGTGTCGGTCGTGGTGTACGCGATCTCCTTCCTGCTGCTGCGGGCGCTCTCGCGCTACCGCGAGTTCGCGGCCGACCGGGGCTCGGCGATGCTCACCGGACGCCCCTCGGCGCTGTCCTCGGCGCTCTTGAAGATCAGCGGCACCATGGAGCGCATCCCCAGCCGCGACCTGCGCACCGCGGAAGGGATGAGCGCATTCTTCATCATTCCCGCGCGCACCAAGAAGTCGCTGATGAACATCTTCGCCGACCACCCCCCGCTGGAGCAGCGCTTGGCCGCGCTCAGCCGCCTGGAGTCTCAGCTCCAGGGCACCGCCTGATCTCAGACTGTCGATGGGCCTGCGCGACATCCTCACGGGCCGCCGGCAGGTCAAGGGACCCGCGCCCGATCGCCTGTTCGCGATCTCCACGGCCTACATCACGCTCCAGTCCGAGCACCAGATCGACCCGGCCGGCGCCGCCGCGATCGTCTTCCAGCCACTGCACACCAGCGAGTTCGAGGCCACGATCAGCGAAATGGAAGACGTGGTGAGGGCCACCGGCGGAGAGACCGGCACGCAGGTCTCAACCCAGGACGACAGCTTCGGCTACCGCTGGATGGTGCTGCGCGACGACTCCGTGGAAGACCTCGCCGTGGGTATCAATGCGGTCTCCAGCTCGATCGAGACGGCCGGGCACGGCGAGCGGCTGCTCTGCGCGGTGTTCGCGTTCGTCGACTCCCAGAAGCGCCGGATGTACTTCATCTACAACTACAAGCGCGGCGCCTGGTACCCCTTCGTGCCCGAGCCCGGCAGCACCAACACCCAGGCGGGAGAGCGCTCCACCGAGCGCGAGCTACAGCTGAAGGCCCAGATGGGCCCCGAGCTGCCGATGGAGCCAGAGCTGGAGCGCTGGTTCCCGCTCTGGGGCACACCGATCTGAGAGACCGCGCCGGACGCCCGGCCACACACCACAGGCCGGACACCTGCAAAACATTGCAGAAAACGCTCGCTAAGAGGACAAAACTGCCTGATCTGCAAAGTTTTGGAGGTGCGCTCAGCGGGCTCCCGTTGGCGGCGGAAGCCGGAGGTCCTTGCATATCTTGCGTGCCAGCCCGAAGCCGATCTCGCGATGCCGAGGAACCGCGCTGGACCGCTCGGCGTCGAATCCCCAAAAGCTATGGCTCCCGCCCTCCCGAAGTAAGCGGGCGCCGTGTGTAGCGAGGTGTCGTTCGAGATCGCGGCGCTTCACGCAGCTATGACCAGCTCAAGCGCCTCACTGTCACGAGGTGGCCCTGTGTCTGGTTGGCTGCCAAATCGAAGCTCAAGAATACCCAGCAGCGCATCAATGACGTTCGTGCGTGCCTCCTCTCGTGTTCGACCCTGGCTATGCGCACCCGGAACCTGAGGGATTGAGGCAGTTATCCAGCCATTCTCATCGTCCTCGTAGAGGATCGTCAGACTCAGAGACTCACTCATGACCAATACGGTACTCCACACACCACAGGCCGCCAACCGACCGCAGCCGGGGCGGCCGCTTTAGTCCGGTATCAGCCCCTCGCCGGTGAATCCCGCTACGGCCTCGGCCATGCTGAGATCGGGCGGAGGCAGGATCAGGGCCGAGGTCTCGATCTCGTCGTCGGGCACCGGCGTGCCGTTGGCGCGCACGTACTCAAGCAGCGCCTTGAAACTCGTTTCAAAGCCCGACTCGCTGCCCTGGTCGACCGCCGCGACCACGGCGTTGTCAAGCTCGTTCAGGCGCTCGTCGTGCTCGGCGTCCACGCGGTACTGGTTCTCACCCGAGATGCGCACGATCATGCCGACTGCCCCCCGGCCGGCTCACCGGCGGCGGGCTGCGCGGGCGCCTGAGCACCCGACTCCAGCTGCCCGGGGGCGCCGCCACCGAGTTCACCCTTCATCTTGGCCAGCTCGTCGTCAACCGCCGAGCTGCTCGACAGCGCCTTCAGCTGCCGGTCGATGTCGTCTTCGCCCGATCCCAACGCGGTCAGATCCTCGAAGGTGCCCGCAGCCTCCAGCTCTCCCACCGCGTCGGCGCGGGCCTTCATGTTTTCGGTCTTGTCGACCGCGCGCTGCATCGCGAGGCCGACGTCAGCCATCTGCTCACCCACGCCGGTCGCGGCCTCGGAGATCCGCACCTGGGCCTCGGCGGCTGAGTACTGGGCCTTGATGACCTCCTTCTTGGTGCGGAACGCCTCGATCTTGGCGCGCAGCTTCTGCTCGGAGTCGGTCAGCTTCTGCTGCTGATCTTCAAGTTCTGTGACCTGCTGGTCGAGCGACTGCAGCTCGGTCTGAGCCACGTTCTTGCGCTCCAGCGCGGTTCGCGCGAGATCCTCCTGGCCTGAGGCCAGCGCCTGGCGGGCCTGGGTGTCGAGCTTGACCACCTGCTGCTGCAATGTGCTCTCCTGCATCTGCAGGCGCTTCTTGGCGGTCACCACGTCGGCGATGCCCTTCTTGACATTCTGGAGCTGCTCTAGCTGCTTCTGGTAGCTGTAGTCCAGCGTCTCGGCGGGGTCCTCTGCCCGGTCCAGCAGCTTTGAGACCTTCGCCTTCACGACGGTAGACATGCGCCCGGTCAAGCCGGCCATCTGATCCTCCTATCGAGGTCTTGCGGGAGAGATCAAGGGTAGCTGACTGCGCCCGGGCGGTCCCCCGGCCTCAGGTTCTCAGAGACTGACGGGGTGACGGACGGTGTAGCCGCCGTTGGCGTGACGCAGCGGACGCCAGCGAGGGCCTTGCTGGTTGGTGGGATCGTCGGCCGCGCTGGTGTCCAGGCGGAGTCCCGCCACATCCATGTAGGCATGACCGGGATTGGAGAAGATGGTGACCCACTGACCGATGCCACCGCCGCCCCAGGACATGAATTCCGAGGAGTCGGCCGGCGTTGAGAGGAGGCTCGCGCCGTGCAGCGCGTAGGACACGGTGCCCGAGCAGTCATAGCCCCGCGAGACGAAGGAGGCGTGGCCGCCACCATAGATGTAGGGCAGACCGATGATCTGGTTCGCCGTCCAGATCATCTGCTGGACCGGGGCGGGCGCCGACATCGGCGCGGCCGCCAGGCCGCTGACCACGCGAGCACGGGTACCGGGGACGAGCAGTTCAGGCTTGGCCGGGGCGCTCGGCGCGACCGCGCTGCCACCCGTGGCCACGTTGGCCGAGGCGGAGGCCGCGGGGGACACGTAGGGAACGAGCTGACCGGTGGCGATCTTCTGGTAGACCGGTCCGTGGTAGGCCAGGCTCGTCGAGCGACCCACGACCGGTGAGGCGTTGGCGGGCGCCTTCGGGGTTGCCGAGGCCGACGACGGGGTATTTGCCGCGACAGGCGCCACCCCTCCCGTGGAGGGAGCGTGCGTAGACCCGAATGCGGGTCCAGCGGCAGCAGCCGCAATAGCCATGCTTAACAGAGTCGCGCTAAAAGCTCGCATCCGTAAAACAACCTCTTTCGTCGGCCTGCGGGGTTAGCTGACGGGCTAGCGCTGAAAGAGCCTGCGCTTTCCACAACTCACTTGTGGAATTCGCCCCAACAACTTGGGTCCCCCGTTCCCTGATGTCTGATCAAGGACTCGGCGTTCTGCGCGGCAGACTAGCAAGGTGCAACGACGCTTGCATCGCATGCATGCCCGCTCGCACCAAATCTTCCCGCATTTGCCAGGAATTTCGCACCTTGCCGGCTGACCCACGAGCTAGTGTCCGTGCTCGATGCGCATCCTCCAGCCCCGCCGAAGCCCGATCGCCTCCAAGCGCCCGGCTGCCCTCGCGCCGACGATCGCCCTGGCGCTCGGCGCGCTGCTCGCCGCGGGCTGCGGCAGCTCCTCGACGGGCACCGGAAAGCAGGCCACGGCCGCCCCGCTGGCGCCCGTCAGCCCCCACGGGGCGGGGGGACTGGCCACCCGTAACACCACCAGGCTCGGGGGCGCAGACCCCGTGATCGACGCCGCCGCGATTGCGCTCGCGACCAACCCCGGGCTGACCCCGGCCACACGCCCGGGCGCGGTGGTGCTGGTCGACCGGGGCGACTGGCCCGCGGCGCTCGCCGCGGCGACCCTGGCGGGCGCCCCCCTGCACGCACCGCTGCTCTATACCGAAGCCGGCGGACTGCCCGCCGCGACTCGCCAGGCGCTACGCGCGATGACGCCGACCGGCGCCCGATCGGTGAAAGCCCAGGTGATCGCGATCGGCGCCGCCGCGTCGATAACCACGGGTTACAGCACCTTTGCCCTGCGTGGGAGCGCCGCGCCCGGCGCCCTGGCGGCATCGATCGAGGGCTTGGCGCGCACCATCCGGGGGACAGCCCCTCATCAGGTGATCGTCGTCGGGCAGGACGCGCCCGCGGCGCTCTCGATGCCTGCCGCGGGTCTCGCCGCCGAGGCCGGCGCGCCGATCCTCATGGTCGGACCCACCTCGATCCCGGCCGCCACCAGCGCGGTGCTGCGCGGCCTGCACCGCCCCGCGATCTACGTGGTGGGACCCGTCAGCGCGGTCAGCAACAAGGTCGCGACCCGGCTCGAACGCTTCGGCGCGGTCAAGCGCGTCGGCGCGGGGAACCCCGTCGAGAACGCGATCGCCGTCGCCCGCTTCAGCAACGGCGCCTTCGGCTGGGGGATCACCGAACCCGGCCACGGCCTGGTGTTCGCCAACGCCTCGCGCCCGCTCGACGCGCCCGCCGCGGCCTCCCTCTCGGCCGGTGGCGACTATGGGCCGCTGCTGCTGCTCGAAAGCCCCCACAGCCTGCCCCGCCCGCTGGCCCGCTATCTCAGCAACATCCAGCCCGGCTACACCGAAGCCCCCGCCTACCGGCCGATCCACGGCGTCTACAATCACGGCTGGCTGATCGGCGACGAACTGGCGATCTCGACCACCACTCAGGCCGAACTGGACGCCATGCTCGAGATCGCTCCCCGCCCCACCGCACCCACGCCCACCGAAAGCGCCCCCACCCCATGAGCCAAGCCGAAGACCCCCGCCGCCTGAACGCACTCGAGGTCAGCGTCGAGGACGTCCGCCGGCTGATGGGCGCCTCCACCCCCCACTTCGCGCTACAGCTGCGCAACCGCATCCTCGGGCTGATTGCCGACCTCCCGGCCGAGCACCCCGCCCGCATCGAAGGCGAGCGCGAGATCGCGCGTCTGCAGCGTCTGGGCTTCGACGGCGAGACCCGCGGTGAGGGTCTGCACGAGAGCGAGCGCCCGCTGCCCTCGCTCAGCGGCCTCTAGCAGGCGCTCTCAACGCCCGCCGAAGGCACGAGCCCGGCGGGCGTCCACGAAGACAGACCGCCACAGCCTAAAGAGCGCGACGAACAGCGCCAGGTCGACCGCCAGCAGCGCGAGATTCAGAACCGCCGACAGGCGGGTGAAGGCCGAGATCAAGAGCACCACCAGCGTGTGGAGCGCCACCACCGGCAGCAGCGACAGCAGCAGCGTGTGCGAGCGGTAGCCCCCGCGATGCTCGCGCAGCGTCACCTCGACCGTGCCGATCAGGACTGCCCCCAGACCCACGAACAGCGGCGGACCGCCGTGTGAGACCCCGCGGCTCAGACCGATCCAGGCGCCCACCGCGCCGATCACGATCAGCAGCTCGGCCAGCGGCAGCGGATGCCAGGGCGCCTGGGGGCGCTCCCCGTAGGTCCTGGTGGTGGCCGACGCCGGTCTGTTCGAGCGCTGCGCCGCCCGTGGCTTGGCCTTGGGACGCGGGCCCGCGTCCTGCGTCTGCGCAGTGGCGGGCACCCGGGTGCCATCGGGGCGTGGCTTGCGCGAGCGACCCCGGTGGGACTTCTTGCGATTGGCCACCGCAGCCGCGCTAGTGGCAGTGCCGTGGTTCGCCGCACGCGTACATTCGACCGCGATCCTAGCGCCGAGGCAGGTCCTATGCTGAGGCTTGATGTCCACGCTCTCCAAAGTCGCCCCCGCGGGCATTCCGGGCAGCGCGCTCTCGGGCCCGTTCCCGGTGGGCGAGTACGCCGCGGCCCTGCGCGTGAAGCTGCGTTCCTTCACCCGCGTGCAGCTGGTCGGCGAGCTGGTCAACCTGCGCTCGGCGCGCGCCCGCGTCTACTTCGAGCTGCGGGACTCCGGCGGCGCGATCGCCTGCGCGGTCTGGCGCCAGGACTGGGAGGCCATGCTGGCGCGTGCCGGCTCCGTCGCGGAGGGCGTCCAGGTGGTGGTCGCCGGGGGCTGTGACTACTACCCCGGCAGCGCCACGTCCTCCCCGGGATTCTCCTTCAGCGTCACCGACCTCCGTGTCGCCGGCGAGGGCGACCTGTTGGCGCGGATCGACCGGCTGCGCAAGGTGCTCGACGGCGAGGGTCTGCTGGCGCGCCAGAAGTTGCTCCCCCTGCCGCGGCTCCCCCGCACGATCGGCGTCGTCACCGGCGAGAGCGGCAAGGCCCGCGACGACGTGCTCGCCGCCCTGGCTCGCCGAGGCTGGTCGGGCCGCGTGGTCTGGGGCTTCGCGCCCGTGCAGGATCGCCATGCGGCGCCCGCGATCACCCGCACCCTTCAGGATCTCGCCGCCCTCGGTGGGGTCGACGTCGTGATCGTCGCCCGCGGCGGTGGCTCGCTGGCGGACCTCTGGTGTTTCTGCGAGGAGACCCTCTGTCGTACGGTGGCGCTACTCAGCGTGCCCGTGATCGCCTCGGTCGGACACCACACCGACCGCACGCTGCTCGACGACGTGGCGGCCGTGAGCTGCTCCACCCCCACCCACGCCGCCGAGGAGGCCGTCGGGGTCCACTGCACCGAGGCCCGCACCGAGCTGTTGCGCGAGGCCGAGCAGTTGCGCGAGCACGGGCGCCGGGCGCTACTCCAGCGGGCGCGGGCGCTCGCCGCCCTCTCGCGGGCCCCCACCGAGCATCTCGCCCGCCAGCGCACCCGACTGCACCAGCAGCTGCGAGAGACCCGCGCCGGAATGCGCCGACGCCTGGACGCCGAGCGCCAGGCCTCCGAGCGGCGGCTGACGATGCTGGAGCGCAAGACCCGGGCCGCCGTGCTGGACTGCCGCGGGCGTCGCCCCCGCGAGCTACAGCAACTCGCCATGGCACTTGCCGCCCACGATCCCCAGCGCACCCTGGAGCGCGGCTACGCGCTGGTGGCGACACCCACCGGGGAGCCGATCGCGACCGGCGCACAGGCGCGGGAGGTCGGCGAGCTGCGGCTGCGCTTCGTCGATGAGACCCTGCCTGCCCGGATCGAGCCATGAGCGGCGAGCAGCAGCCATCCCAGGCGGAGCAGTCTCAGACGCAGCAGCGGGCGCAGCAAACCCAGACGGAACAGTCCCAGACGGAGCGATCCCAGCCGGCACAGTCACCGGCGAGCGCAGCCCTCACCTATGAGGCGGCGGCGGCGCGCGTGGAGGAGATCATCCGCCGCCTGGACTCCGGCGAGGCCAGTCTCAACGAGACCCTGGAGCTGGTCAGGGAGGGCAAGGGCCTGATCGAACTGTGCGCCCGCGAGCTTGAGGCCGTGGGCGCCGCCCTGGAGGAGCTGCGCCTGGAGGATCTCGTCAGCCGACTGGAGAGCGGCGCGGCCGCCGGCTCCGCCGCCGATGCCACGGGGAGCGCGAACGCGTGAGCACCTGGGAGCGCCTCGCCGAGCTGGAGCTTGAGATCGAGGACTATGCGCTCAAGCCCCTGATCGCACAGGTCTCAAGCGAGTTCGAGCGCGCCAGCACCGTGATAGGCCTGCGCGGCGAGGGGTGTGAGGGCCTCGGCGAAGACGTCACCTACGACGCCGTGGACCACGGGGTCCAGTGGGCCCACGGCCCCGCCCTGCCGCTCGCGGGACGCTGGACGATGGCGAGCTTCGCCGAGCACGTCGGTGGACTCGACCTGTTCCCCGAGGCCCCCCAGCGTGAGGTCTCCCGCCGCTACCGCGTGTGGGCATACGAGTCGGCCGCGCTCGACCTTGCGCTGCGCCAGGCCGACACCACCCTGCACGCCGTGCTGGGGCGCGAGCCCCGGCCGGTGCGTTTCGTGGTCTCGCTGCGTCTCGGCGAGCCGCCCAGCCTCGACCCGCTGCGCCGTCGTCTGGAGCGCTACCCGTGGATGCGCTTCAAGCTCGACCCCACCAGCTCATGGGATGAGCGCCTGATCGAGGAACTGGTCGCGCTCAGAGCGGTGGACTCGGTCGACTTCAAGGGTTACTACGTGGGCTCGATCGTCGACCAGCCGGCCGACCCGGTGCTCTACCGGCGGGTGGCCGAGGCATTCCCCGACGCCTGGATCGAGGATCCAGCCCTCAGCCCAGAGACGGACGCCGTGCTCGCCGGGCACCGCGAGCGCTTCTCGTGGGACGCCCCGATCCACTCGATCGCCGACATCCAGGCCCTGCCCTACCCGCCGAAGATGGTCAACATCAAGCCCTCCCGCCTGGGCGGCCTGCGCAACCTGCTGGACGCCTTCGACTACTGCGCCGAGCGCGCCATCGGCAATTACGGGGGCGGTCAGTTCGAGCTGGGAGTGGGCCGCGGGCAGATCCAGTACCTCGCCTCCCTCTTCCACGCCGACGCCCCCAACGACGTGGCGCCCAGCTCCTTCAACCTGCCCGAGCCTCCCCCGGGCCTGCCCGCAAGCCCGCTTGCGCCTGCGCCTTCGGCAGCGGGCTTCCGCTGGGAGATTGCGGGCGGCTGAGTCGGACCGCGGCCCAGCCGGGCGACAGCTCGGCGGGCGGGCAAACGCAACTTCTATGGCGCGCATCGGTTTGGGCGGACACAGCCGCTAAGAAGTGCGAGGGTGTGAAGCGCGTGTTCCTGACACCGGGGAGAGCCCGAGAGGTTTTGTTCGTGGCAAGCAAAGGTGCCCACAAGCGATCCAGGTTTCCGATCGGGGCGGTGGCCCTCACGCTGGCGTGTGCCCTGATTGGCGCCCCCGGCGCCCTCGGCTCGGCCAACCCGGGCGGGACCAGCGCGCCCTCGACCCCGGGGGTCCGCGCGACAGCCACGCCGAGCAAGCCCGTGACGCAGCGGCCGAGCGCCGCGCGCAAGACCTCCGGTGTGAAGATCGTCGAGGTCCGCTGTGTACCGGTGAACAACTGCAGCGGCAACCTCCATCAGGTCACGGTGAGGGGGCGCCTGGTCCTGAGCGGCAGCGGCCTGAAGAGCGGGATGGCCGTGGGCTTTCCGCGCGCCGGGGGAGCCAAGATCAACAGCCGCTCCCCGACCGCGCACCTGCACCACTCCTCACTCGGGCTGGTCGTCGCGGTGCCCGGCAAAGCCCACTCGGGCCACATCGCGGTGCTGCTCAGCCATGGGCGCCGGTCCAACGCCTTCGGGCCGCTTTACGTGGTGCACCGCGCGTTGCATCCCCCGGCGCCCAAGCGCCCCGCCGCGGTCAACCCCACCGGCCTGGGCGCCGGTGTGGTCGGGGCCACAGCGTTCGACGTGCAGGGGATGTGGATCTGGTACGTCGGGCAGTCCAGCGGCGGCAGCGTGGCGGCGATCATCGCCCAGGCCCACGCGGCCGGGGTCGGCACCGTCTACGTAAAGAGTTCCGATGGCTCCGCCAACTACTGGAGTCAGTTCTCCCCCCAGCTGGTGGCCGAACTGCACGCCGGTGGGCTGAAGGTGTGCGCCTGGCAGTACGTCTACGGCACCAACCCCGCGGGCGAGGCCAACCTGGGCGCCCAGGCGGTCGCCGCGGGAGCGGACTGTCTCGTGATCGACGCCGAGACCGAGTACGAACGCCGCTACTCCTCGGCCCAGACCTACATCACCGACCTGCGTGCCAGGGTCGGACTCGCCTACCCGATCGGCCTGGCCGGCTTCCCCTACGTGGACTACCACGAGTCCTTCCCCTACTCGGTCTTCATGGGTCCCGGGGGAGCACAGTTCAACCTCCCCCAGATGTACTGGAAGGCGATCGGCACGAGCGTGGACACCGTGTTCGCGCACACCTACCTGCACAACCGCATCTACGGGCGGCCGATCTATCCGCTGGGGCAAACCTACGAACACCCCGCCGACGCCGATCTGCTGCGCTTCCGCGAGCTGGCCGGTGTCTATGGCGCGACCGGCCTCTCCTTCTGGGACTGGCAGGAAACGCCCGCCGACGGCTGGGCGACGCTGGCCGCCCCGCTGGGGCCCGTGGAAGGCGCCGTCGTCGAACAGGGCGAGCCACTGCTTGGCAAGGGCGCCAAGGGGGATGAGGTGCTCTGGATGCAGGAGCACCTCGCAAGCGCAATCGCGACCCAGCAGACGACGGGCAACTTCGCGAGCGAAACCGAAGCCAACCTGCGCGCCTTCCAGGCCTCCCACGCAATCGCCGTGAGCGGACAGACCGACCCGGCGACCTGGACGGCGCTGCTGGCCCTCCCGCCGGTCGCAGTGGACTGGACCGGCGGGGGACCTACGGGCTAGCCACCCGCATGTGGCCTGCGCCAAGCACAGCGCAGGCCGGTGAAACAAGCAGCTATTGGTTCAGCGTGGCTACCGCTCAGACCCGCTGAATCAGGGTGCCGGTGCCGAGCCCGCCGCCGCAGCACATCGTGACGAAGCCGATCTCCTTGTCGGAGCGCTCCAGCTCGTGCAGCAGCGTGGTGATCAGACGCGCACCGGTAGATCCCAGCGGGTGTCCGAGCGCCATCGCGCCGCCGTTGACGTTGACGCGATCCATGTCGGGGTTGTGCTCCCGACGCCAGGCCGCCACCACGGGGGCGAAGGCCTCGTTGATCTCGAACAGATCGATGTCGTTGATCGTCATGTTGTTGCGGTCCAGGATCTTGCGGGTCGCGGGGATGGGACCCTCGAGCATCTTCACGGGGTCACAGCCCACGGTGGTCTGATCGACGATCCGTGCCCGTGCCTTCAGGCCCAGCGCCTTGGCCTTGTCGGCCGACATCAGCAGCACGGCGGCCGCACCGTCGGAGATCTGCGAGGCGTTGCCCGCGGTCACCTTGCCGTCCGGCTTGAAGGCCGGCTTGAGCTGAGAGAGGGTCTCGAGGTTGGTTTCGGGACGGATCCCCTGGTCGGTGACGTAGGTGTCGCCGTTGACCTGGAAGGGCACGATCTCGCGCTCGAAGCGACCCTCCTCGGTGGCCTGGTGGGCGAGCTTGTGCGAGCGCACCGCCAGCTCATCCAGCTCCGAGCGGGGAATCTCCCACTCATCGGCGATCATCTCGGCGCCCAGTCCCTGCCCGACGATGTTGTGCTTGGCCATCAGCTCGGGGGTGAAGGCGAAGCCGAAGTCCTCCTGAGTCTTCATCCCGGCCGCGAAGGGGAAGTGGCCCATGTGCTCCACGCCGCCACCGATCATCGTGTCGTGCACGCCGGCCGCGATCAGGGCGGCGGAGAAGTTGAGGGCCTGCTGGGCCGAGCCGCACTGGCGGTCGACGGTGGTCCCGGGGGTCTCGATCGGCAGACCCGCCTGCAACCAGGCGTTGCGGGCGATGTTGAAGCCCTGCTCGCCGAACTGCTGCACACAGCCCGCGATCACGTCCTCCACCTCGGAGGCGTCGATCCCGGCGCGCTCGATGACCTCGGTGTAGACCTTGGCCAGCAGCTCGTTGGGGTGGGTGTCCTTGTAGTAGCCCTTCTCCTTGTGACCGCGACCGATCGGGGTACGCACAGCCTCGACGATCACGACCTCGCGTCCCTCTGGATGCCTCATGGGAAAGTCCTCCTTCGGTTGCCCGGCGTTGGGGAGTGGAGGACTCGGGGCGGCCTCTGAAATGTGCCCGGCGCCTCCATTCCCTACTGTACCGCGTTACCTGAGTAGATTGACTAGTCAGTCAACGTTGTCGGAGCGGAAGGAACTGCGTGAACGAACGCCTTGCCATCGTCGGTAGCGGAGCCATAGCCTGTGGCCTGGCGGCCACCGCAGCCCACCACGGGCCGGTGCTGCTGCTGGCACGCTCCGAACAGTCTGCCACACGCGCCCGGGCCACCCTGGAGAAGCTTTGGAGCCGCGCGGGCGCCGAGGCCGGCCCGATGCGGATCGAGGTGGTCACCGAGACCGAGGCGCTGGCCGACGCCACGTTCATCGTCGAGGCCGTCGTCGAGGACCACGACATCAAGGCCGAGCTGCTCGCCGAGTTGGACCGCCGGGTGGCGCACGAGACCGTCCTGGCCACCACCACCTCCTCGCTCTCGATCGAGCAGCTCGCCGCCGAGAGCGGTCGCCCCCAGCGCTTCGTGGGCTTGCACGTGTTCAACCCGGTGAACAAGATGAAGCTGGTCGAGCTGGTGTTTCCCAAGGCCGCCACCGAGCGCACCCGTACACGCGCGTTCGAGTTCTGTCAGGCCCTGGACAAGACCGCGGTCGAGGTCCCCGACGTGCCCGGCTTCGTGGTCAACCGGCTGCTGTTCCCCTACCTCTTCAGCGCGGTGCGCCTGATCGAAGAGACCGGCATGCACGCCCGCGACGTGGACACCTGCATGCGGATGGGCGCCGGCCACCCGATGGGTCCGCTGGCGCTGCTCGACCTTGTGGGCCTCGACGTCTCCAAGGCGATCGGCGAGACGATCGGCGAGAGCATCCCCCCGAGCCTTGAGCAGCTGGTCTCCGAAGGGGCCCTCGGCCGCAAGAGCGGGCGCGGCTTTCACACGTATTAATCCGTTTCTCAGCTGACTTTTAGCTGCCGTTCATCAACCCACGGATACTGGGTACTGCGACATCGATCGCAACGCACATCGCCTCCTCCCAGTGCACATGCTCCGGCCCGCTCCCCCCGCGGGCCGGAGCTGTTTAATCGGACACTCCGCTCGCTAAGCCGGCGGTTCGGCCTCGCGTGAGGCCACGGGACGGCGCTCGCTGATGCGGACGGCCTCGATGCGGTTGTCGCGCACCGACTCCACCCTGATCGAGTAGCCGTTGGAGGTCACCGTGTCGCCCCTGCGGGGCAGGCGCCCCAGCTCGGCGAACACGAAGCCGCCGACGGAGTTGTAGGCGTCGCTGTCGATCGGAAGATCCAGGCCGTAGTCGGCGAGGTCGGTGACTGCGACGTGCCCGCGTACATACCAATCGCCGCTGGCCAGACGACGCACCTCACCGGCCGCGGGATCGGTCTCGTCGGCGATCTCCCCCACGACCTCCTCGATGATGTCCTCGACGGTCACGATCCCGACCACCCGCCCATACTCGTCCACGACCACGGCAAGCGAGGTGCGCTGGCGCTGCAGGTCGGCGAGCAGGTCGTCCAGCGGCTTGGTCTCGGGCACGATCGGCGCGTCGTGCACGAGCGGCGCCACGGGAGCGTGGGGTCCCTCGCGCATCAGCTGGCGGGCCAGCTCGTTGGCGTGGACCAGTCCGCGCACGCGGTCGCGGTTGTCATCCTCGGTGACTACCAAGCGGGTGTGACCGCTTGAGATGCAAAGCTCCAGGGCGCTCTGGACGTCCTGGGAGACGTCAACGGTGACCACCGCCGGGATCGGGGTCATCACCTGACGGGCCTCCTGCTCGTGGAGATGAAAGACGCCGGTCAGCATGCCGGCCTCCCCTGGGTCGATGTGCCCGCCCGCGTGGGACTCGGCGATCAGGCGCTTGAGCTCGTCGGGTGAGCCGCCGCCGTCCACGCGATTCATGTCGACCCCGAGCAGGCGCAGGATCCGATCGGCGACCGCGGTAAGCGCGACGATCAGGGGGTGGAAGACGATGCTGAAGACCTCCAGCGGGCGGGCCACGCGGCGCGCCACGTTCTCGGCGCGGTCGATCGCGTAGAACTTGGGCACCATCTCACCGGCGATGAGCTGGGCGATCGTGATGATCAGGTAGGCGACCGCCACTGTCAGCGCGACCGCCAGACCGTGACTGAAGGTGCCTCCGAGGGCGCCCTCCAGCAGGTGGGCCAGGGCGGGCTCGCCCAGGGCGCCAATACCGATCGAGGTCATGGTGACGCCGATCTGGACCGCCGAGATGTAGCGGTTGATGTCCTCCAGCTGCCCCAGCGCCCGTGCGGCGCCCCCTCGGCCTTCCTCGCGCATCAGTTCCAGGCGAGCACGACGGGAGCGCACCAAGGCGTACTCGGCGATCACGAAGAAGGCGTTGATCGCGATCAGTACGACCGTGAATATGAGCTTCAGGCCGTTCACGCCGGGGCGCCACTGGCCTGGGCTTGGGCCACGCTACTTCGTGGAAGTTCTTCGTCTTCGTTCATCGTTTGCCGACGTGCCAAAGGTAGCAGGGCAGACGGTCGGGCTCAGAACAGGCGCTCAGGAGGAGCCGTCGATCCGGGCGGACAGCTCGAAGTCGGCGGCGGTGAGCCCACCCTCGGAATGCGTGGAGAGCGTGAGCCTGACCTTGTTCCAACCGTGCAGGAGGATGTCCGGATGGTGGTTGGTCGCCTCGGCCAACTCGCCGACCCGATTGACGAAGCCGAGCGCCGCCTCGAAGTCCTTGAGCCTCCACTCGCGCACAATGCTCTCGCCCTCGCGGGTCCATCGGTCGGCGCCCGCGCGCAGCCGACTCTCGATCTCCTGCTCGGTGAGCTTCGCCATCAGCTGATTTGTTCCATGATCGCGTGCGTTCTAACCATCTAAGGTCGTGTGGTGCGCATCGTGAGCCTCGTCCCCCACGCCACCGAGCTGCTGTTCGCCCTGGGCCTGGGTCCCGAGGTTATCGCGGTCACGCACGAGTGCGACCATCCCGCCGCGGCCCGGAGGCTGCCGCGGGTGACACGCGACGCGCTTCCCCCGGGCCTCAGCGCGGCGCAGATCGACGCGGCGGTACGCGAGCGCACGCAGGCGGGCGAGGCGATCTATCAGCTAGACGAGGATGCCCTGCGCGAGCTGAGCCCGGAGCTGATCCTCACGCAGGCCCTGTGTCCGGTGTGCGCTGTCTCCTACACCGAGGTCGCCGAGCTGGCTCAGACGCTGCCCTCGTGCCCCGAGGTGCTCGCGCTGGACCCCGAAACGCTCACCGAGACGCTCGGAGACGTGCAGACGGTGGCGCGCGCCACGGGGCACCCCGAGCGCGGCGCGGCGCTGGTGGCGGAGATCGAACGGCGCATCGAGCGAGTCAGGCTCGCGGTGCACGGACGGCGGCGGCCGCGGGTGGTGGCGTTGGAGTGGCTGGACCCGGTGTTCGTGGCGGGCCACTGGACGCCCGAGATGATCGAGCTGGCGGGTGGCGAGAATGTACTGGGCCGGCCGGGCCGGCCATCGACGACTGTCACCTGGGAGGCCGTGGCGGCGGCCGCGGCAGAGATCGTGCTGGTGATGCCCTGTGGCTATGACGCCCCGCGGGCCCGCCGGGAGGCGCTGCTGGGTGCGCACGCCGCCAGGCTCCTCGCGCTGGGGGCGGAGCGGGTGGTAGCGGTGGACGCCTCGGCCTACTTCTCACGTCCTGGACCGCGGCTGGTCGAGGGGCTGGAGCTGCTGGGGCACATCCTGCACCCCGAGGCCCTCACGGAGGCACCACACGGGACGCTCGCGCTCGAACTCTCAGAGGAGCTGATGCAGTCCGCCGCCGCCTTCGCGGCGGGCCCGGGCGCCGCCTCGACTCACTGACCGGGGAAGACCAGCTGCTGAGTGGACGTCTGGGATTCGACTTCGGTCGACTTAGCTACCGCGATTGCACCCGCCACCGAGGCCACGGCGATCACCACACAGCAGCCGAATGCGAGCGCGACCGAGCGAAAGCGATCGCCGAGCTGGATCGCGAGCGTCGCGAGCGCGCCACCGATCAGACCCCCCACGTGCCCGCCCCAGGAGATCCCGGGCAGGGCGAAGCTGATGATCAGGTTGATCACGATCAGCCCCCCGATCTGACTCTGCATGATCGGAATCTGGCGGGCGCGCATCTCCATGGCGGCGGCACCCATCAGCCCGAACACCGCGCCCGAGGCGCCGACGGTGAGCGAGTGGGGCTCAACCAGCAGCGCCCCAAAGGAGCCCGCGAGCAGCGAGACCGCATAGATGGTCGCGAACTTCAGGCGTCCGAGCGCGGGCTCGAGCATCATCCCGAGGAAGTAGAGGATGTACATGTTGAAGCCGATGTGAAGCAATCCGTCGTGGAGGAACCCGCTCGCGACAATCCTCCAGACCTGGCCGTGCGCAACGCCCTGGCCCGCGAGCAGCGGGTTGTCACTGCTGCCCAACAGCGAGCCCTTTAGGTACACGCTCGTGGAGCTGCCCCCACCGGAGATCGTGAGGTTGCCCTCGGCCAGGAACGCGATCACGTTGAGGGCGATCAGCGCGAAGGTGACATCGGGCTGACTCATGGTGTTGCGCAGCGTCTTAACCACGGTGCGCTGGCGCGCGCACTCGGGGCAGCGCATCCCAACGGGAGTCGTGGTCATGCAGTCAGGGCAGATCGGCCGGCCGCAGTTTGAGCAGGAGACGCCGGTCTCGCGAGAGGAGTGTCGGTAACAGGTGGCCATCTCCGAGCAGAGCCTAGACGACCCGCATCTACCGACCGCCCAGGCCTCGACCGCGAGGAGTCGTGGCTCAGACCGTGGCGACGATGATCGGGGTGCGTGTCGGCTTGAGGCTGCCGCCGAGCGGCTCGTCGGTGACCAGCACCTTGACCACGTCATGCAGATTGCCCGGGATGCCGATCAGGCCGTTCCCCTGGGTGTTGACTGAGAACAAGGCGTCGGTCGGGGTGGGTTCGGTACTTCCTCGCCTGAGCAACCAAACCTCATAGATTCGCCCGCGCGGAGGCGCCGGCAGGTTGGCGACTTCCAACTGGAAGTGCAGGTCGGAGCTTCGTAGCGCGGCTGTCGCGCGATTGCCCGGGCTCGTGACGAGCGCCTGTGTCACTCGCGTGGAATGGCTCACGATGGGACGCTGGGCTTCGCCTCCACCGTTGATCGCGACAGCCCCGATCAAGATGCCGACGGCCATCGCACCGGCCGCGGCAAACGTCGGTGCCATCCGCCAGCGCCACCGCGCACGGGCGCGTACGGGACGGTCGGCCTCGTGGCCGGCGGCCCTGAGCAGTTCGGCCTCGGCGTGAACGGTGGACATGATGCGGGCACGCAGGTCGATCGGCGCGATCAGCTGGGGCGGGGCGAGCGCGAGCGAGTCGGCGGTCATCTGTAGTTCGGCCACCTCGGCGCGGCACGCATCGCAGCCGAGCAGGTGCTCGGCGAACGTCTGAGCCTCGTGCTCCTCCAGCGCCGTGAGCACGTAGGGGGCCGCGTCCACGCTCTGCTCGCACTTGGGGTCGTGCTCGTGCGCGCTCATGAAAGCACCCCGGCCGCTGCGAGCTGTGAGCGCATCTTCTCCAACCCGAGGCGCATTCGTCCCTTGATCGTCCCGATCGGCGTGTCGAGCATTGCGGCTATCTCCGAGTGCGTGAAGCCGCCGTAATAGGCCAGCTCTATGACACGACTCTGCTCGGCGGGCAAAGCTTCCACGACGGTTCGAATCTCGCGTGCCTCGTCACGACGACCGACCTCCTGGTCGGTGCGGTCGGGGGCCTCCAGGTGCTCCTCGATGCCCTCGTCGCTGATCTGGCCACGGTCGCGCACGACGCTGCGCCGCAACGCGTCGATGGCCCGGTTGTGCACGATCCCCAGCACCCATGTGCGCACGCTCCCGCGGGTGCGGTCATAGCGCGCCGCGCTGCGCCACAGCGACAGGAAGCCCTCCTGAACGATGTCTTCGGCGAGACCGCGTTTGCCGCACATGCGGAAGGCGAGGGAGAAGGCCGCGTTGGAGTGACGCTCATAGACGACGGCGAACGCAGCGGAGTCGTTCTCGCGAACGAGCTGCATCAGATCCTCATCCGCCAAGCCCCTAAGGGCAGCGGCGGCAGACTCCGCGGAGCGTTTGTAACGGGCCATCTCGTCCATAGATACGTTCAAGGGCGGAGTTGCGGATCAGGGTACCCGCAAGTTCTTCACCACATGCACACCATTCAATCATCGCGATCGGATGGGAGAGACGGAACAAAAGCGAATATACGGAATGGTTCAGGTTGATCGTGCGGTCCGCTGCGAGCCGTCCGCGTCAGCGATCTCCCATCAGTCGCCGGGCCTCCTGGCCCAGGTCGCGCAGGGTGCGCGTGGCCGCTCCGCGGGCCTCCTCGCCGAGGTGCTCTACGGCCTCGCGCGTGCCCTTCAGGCCACCCATCGAGCGCTGACGCTGACGCGCGCGCAGCAGCACCAGAGCAGCGCCGGCGGTGCCGCCAACCACAACGGCCGCCGCGGGACGCGCCCAGTTGCGAGGGTCGCGCATGGCCGACAGCTCCCACGCCTCCAACTCCTCGGCGGCCAGCTCGGTGAGGCTGGTGAGCGTGCTCTGCAACCGCCTGGCGAGATCTTCGGGAGGCTCGACGGGAGCCAGGGCCTCGCGCAGCAAGCCCTCGAAGTTGGGGAGCGCCTGGCTCAAACCCCGGCCCCCCTCCCGATCGGACGCGCGCGCGTAGTGCCGTAGCTCATTCGTCCACCTCGCCCGACGGTTCGCCCACGAGCCCCTCCAGCTGCTTGATGGCGCGATGGATGAGCACCTTGGTGGCTCCGTCGGAGCGCCCCAGGGCACGCGCGATCTCGCGATTGTCCATGCCGAGGGCGAAGCGCATGATGAGCGCCTCGCGTCGGTCGTCGGGCAGTTCCTGCACGCCGCTCAGCACACGACTCAGCTCGTCCCGACCCTCGACGAGTTCCTCGGTGGTGTGCGGCGCGGCGAGCACCGTGGTGTCGTCGATCGGAGAGGCCGGCTTGCGCGAGCGATCGCGATACAGGTTGGCCGCGAGGTTGTGGGCGATGCGAATCAGCCACGGTCGCAGCGGGCGCCCCTGGGACTCGCGCTGGGCACGCTCGAAGTGACGGTAGGCCTGAAGGAAGGTCTGCTCGGTCAGATCCTCGGCGTCGTGATGATCGCCGATCCGGTAGTAAGCGTAGCTGTAGACATCGCGCAGATGCGCACGATAGAGATCGGCAAACTCCGCATCGAGCTGCGCCTTGGACTTCTGCGTGACTGGCTCGACCACCCATGAGACCCTACCTCTGGCTCCGCTCGCGCGCTCAGGCCGCTCGTGCCCGCTCGCGCGGCGCCTCCCGGTGGCCGCTCGCGCATGAGAGGGCGCGCGTGTGACCGAGTTCTTTGCGGGCCGGCGCGGCTCCCCCCAGCCAGGCCCACTGAAGATTGATGCAAGCCCAGATCCGCTGGGTCACGCCCGCGGCCAGCTCGGGCGAGGGCTGCTCGACTGTGGGAAACAGCAGTGGGCGCCCGCAGCGGATACTCACCTTGCGTGGACGGATCCGCCAGCCCCGACGAACCTCTTCGGAGCCGATCACAGCGACGGGTACCACGGGGGCGCCGGTTTCCAGCGCCAGCCGCCCAACCCCACGACGGGGCGCACCCAGCGCGCCGGAGCGCACGCGGGTGCCCTCGGGGAAGATCACCACGCAGTCCCCGCGCCGCAGGATCGCGCGGGCGGTGGCCATCGCGTCCTGATCGCCACGACCGCGGTCCACCGGGAAGGCGCCCAGACCGTTCAGGATCCAGGCCTGCCAACGATGCTCGAAAAGCTCACGCTTGGCGACGTAGTAGACCGGGCGGCGAGCGAGGGCGCCGATCACGAACGGATCGAGGAAGCTGCGGTGGTTGGCGGCCAACAGCAGCGGGCCCGAACGCGGCAGATGCTCGGCGCCGATGCGCTCCAGACGGAAGTAGACGCGGAAGAACGGGACCAGGATCAAGCGAACGACCCGATACAGCACGGGGTTCACGCCACGTTTGAGCGAGCGCTCGCGAAAATCCCCCAACGCCGTGGCAGGCTCATCGTGAGGCGCGGCAGGGGGCTCACCGGTGCGTGTCGCTTCGACGTTGGTGCCCATACAACTGGATACCCGAATGCCCGGACACCGTTACAGTGCAGGTGAGATGCGCCTCGACCGTGCCAAGACGATTCGCGGAGCCATCGCGGGCGCCGTGGCCGCCGGCGTGTGGGCAGCGCAGATCCCCTTGGACAAGCGGGTGTTCGGCTCGGACTTCGATGACATCGAGCTGCTCGGCAAGGCCGTGACCCGGAGCGCCGCCTGGCCGGTGGCGGGCTGGGCGCTGCACATCCAGAACGGGGCGCTGTTCGGGGCGGTCTACGCGAACGTGGCGCCGCGGCTGCCGCTGCCATCCTGGGCTCGTGGCCCGGCGGCGGCACTGACCGAGAACTTTGCGACGTGGCCGCTGACGGCGCTCACCGACAACCTGCACCCCGCCCGCAAGCAGATGCCCAGCGTCTTCGCCAGTCCGCGCGCGCTGGCGCAATCGACGTGGCGCCACATCCTCTTCGGGGTGGTGCTGGGCGAGCTGGAGCATCGGCTCAACGCCCAGGACCCGGTTGAGGTGCCGGACTACTCGGCGATGGTGTCCACCAACGGACACGGCCGTCGCGAGCACATCGCCGCGGCGCGCTGAGAGGGAGACATCCGGGGCCCGTAAGGCCCGTCCAGGACCCATAAGGTGCCGCCTCCGCTACTCTCGGCCGTCGGCGCCGAAGTAGCTCAGCTGGTCAGAGCACCTGTCTTGTAAACAGGGGGTCGCGGGTTCGAATCCCGCCTTCGGCTCTTGAGGAATAGCCTGTGGTTGCGGGGCTTTTCTTTGGTCTTGACTCGAAAGACATGAGGTCAAGAACGTGCCACAAGGAGCTGCTTTTCGCACGGTCGCGTGTCAACAGCGTGTCACGGGCTGCCGACGCGCGCTTTGCTTCGCAGACTCAATTGTTCCCATCATGTCGATCCGCTGGAGGACAGGATGTCCCGGGGCGGAAGACGGGGCCAGCGCCCGAGAAGATTGCGCTTTCCAAGGGAGATGTTGGCCACCTCCGCCGTATTTGCTGCACGTATCTGACGAGACAAGATCGGGAGCATTTCGGGAGCCGAGGCGGACTGAGCGACGATTGACGCCTCGCGAGAGACTCAGGGTGGTTACCGTTGGGACGCCCCCAGCGACGGTAACGTGATCCTCAGCATGAGTTCCGCATCTGCCCAAATCGACCTTCCACGACTGCGCGCCCGGCGAGAGGAGATCCTCGGGTTCGCTGCGGAGCATGGTGCGCGCAACGTGCGTGTGTTCGGCTCAGTGGTGCGCGGCGAGCCGAATGCGTCGAGCGACGTAGACCTCTTGGTCGAGATGGAACCTGGGCGCAGCCTGATCGACCTCGTAGGGCTCTGGCAGGACTTGGAGGACATGCTCGGCACCCATGTCGATGTGCTCAGCGACGGCGGCGTGAGCCCGCACCTACGCGAACGCATCTACGCCGAGGCCGTGACCCTGTGAAGGACGAGCGCGTCTACCTGCTTCATGCCATCGAAGCAATCGACGCGATCTTGAGCTACACCGTCGATGGCCGCGAAGCGTTCCTCTCAGACGGCAAGACCCAAGATGCCGTCATCCGCAACATCGAGATCATCGGCCAGGCGGTCAAGGGAATCTCGGACGACACACGCGCCCTTGAGCCTGCCGTCCCCTGGCGGCAGATCGCCGGTATGCGCGACAAGGTCATCCACGAATACTTCGGTGTCGATCTCGCACTCGTCTGGGACGTGGTTGAGCGCGAATTGCCGGTCTTGCGCCCGCAACTGGAGACGCTGAGCCAGCGCTTGGCGGACAACGCGAGTTCCGATGATCAACCGCCCTCCCGGCTTGGGTAGTCTTCGAGGGTCACGACGGAGAGGTTGAGTTCAGGTATGTCGATGAGCTAATGAGGGACTGTCTCGCCGCTTGGCAGGAGTTCTGCGCCACACTGCCCGACGATGGTCAACTGCTGTCGGAGGCGAAGCAGGAACACCCCGAAGGATGAACCGGCAGAAGCGTCGAGTAGACATGGGACGCGGGTCGGGCTTGTAAACGCCCCACCCGTCATTTACAGCGGTGAGCCGCTTGCGCCGATACCCCTCCCGTCCTGGCGGCCCCCAGCCTGAGTGGCGCCACATCAGGGGGGAGGCCCTCAGACCGATGATCGAGGAGGCTGCCGAACAAGCCACTGAGGGTCATCGTCAACGTGGCCTTATCCACATCAGCCCATTGCCGACGCCTGCCCCAGCTAGACTTAAGCCCATGAGTGCAGCTCGACCAAAGGCTCCTGCCAGTCCCAAGCCGACACCTACGCAGCCCAAGCAGGATCTAACGCGCGGGCTTCCGGGCTCCGACCGTGAGCGCGCCGAGCAGCGCCGCAGGTTCACCGAGGAGCACCGCGAGACGCTGCGCCGCCTCGGCAAGTAACCAGTGGCGATCACCTACCCGGAGTTTGGCGACTTCTGCGATGTCGCCGCCGACATCCTCGGGACTACACCCGAGCAGATCGCACTGCTCCCGAATTCCGGTCTCGCGGAGTCGGCGCTAGCTGCACCCGGCGCCGGGTTTGGCGAGGTCGAGGTCTACCGGTATAGGGCGCGAGGAGTCACCGCGAAGCATAGTTGATGCGCTATGATGCACTATCATGGAGTCGAGAAGCAGAGCACCTCGCCGCGAGGGGCACAGGACAACTCTTACGGTGCCTCGCTCAGTCTTGGATGCGGCCGACCGGTTGGCGCGAGATCTGGGCACTTCGGCGAATGATGCGATCGTGCAACTGGCCGAGGAGGGCGTATCGGCTCGTGAGCGTCATGAGCGGATCGCTGCGGTGGCCGCCGAGCGTCGTAGTGCGGTCGAGCGTGTTGGCTTACACGACACGCATGCATTCCCATCGCCAGATGATCTCCATAACGCGATGCTGGCGGGTCGGCGCGATCATTGACGCTCGCGTGGGACACGACGCTTGTCTCGCGGGTCTATCCGGGAGGATCTCTGGAGCGCCATCTGTTCGATTGCGCCCGAGTAGACGAGCCGGTCGCCATCACAGCCCCAACTGTCATGGAGGTGGTTCGCGGTCTTCAGGCCACCGCAGCCAGCAACCCGAGGATCGCGGCGGCTATGCCCTGGTTTATAGGGCTTGTCGCAAGTGAGCTGGTGGAAATCCTCGCCTTTGATCGGCCGGCAGCCATCGTTGCGGGGCGGCTGCGCGCGACCCAGCCCGTCGCACCCACCGGCCCGCGTCGCAAGGGTGTAAAGCCTGAGCAGCGCGCCGCGTGGGTTCTCGATATACAGATCGCGGCCTGTGCGTGGACTCATGGCCGACAGATAGCCACCGAGAATCGCCACGACTTCGAGGCGCTGCGTGACCTGATCGCGAAGCTCTACCCGGGCACCACTCCGCTTGCCGTTGTCACGCCGCCCCCGACCTGAGTCACAACCGCGAGGACGCGGTGCCGCTCTGGCCCAGTTCGGTTGAACTCCCAGGATTGGAGACACCGGGCGATATCTACCCGGAACCATGACGCTTACTTTCGGGGCCTTTGGTTGAACATTTGTTTTCGCGCTCGACCCCGGCAATGGTTTGGTAGACCATGCATCGGACTGTTTTTGGTGTCAGCACCGCGAGACCCTGCTCGCTGACGACTTCGCGGGCAATTCCCCATCGGCGGCCCGAACGCCCAATACCATTACTGAAAGGTCCACATGAGGAAGACAGTACTCTCGTTATCCATATTCACCCTTCTCTGCATGGCTGCCGTGTCAAGCGCTCCCGCACTGGGGGCGCACCCATATCGGATCGATCCAGGCGGCGCCAAAGCGGTAAGTTCGAAAACTGTATTCACCCTGGGCACAGCTGGCAGTTTCTCCTGTTCGGAAGCGACCATGAAACAACCAAACGCAACGAGCAAAGAACTCGTCACCGAAGAACAAGGACTGACCACAACCTATTCGGGGTGCGCGGGAACACTCAGCAAAGTCGCAGTGAAAGTGACCATCAGTCCAGAAGTCAACTATAAACTGTCGGCCCGGGAAGGCAGCGAACTTGAAACCAAATTCAAAGGCATCCTCGTCACTCTCGCAAAAGACATGCTGATAAAAATTGTGTCTGCAAAATCTGAATGCACAGTCAAAATACCGGCAGAATCCAACCAGAAATTGAAAGAAATTCAGTGGACGGACGTGAAAACCAACCCAGGCGAACGACTGTCGACGTTTACGATGACTCTTTCCGGTGGCCAGGCCGTCAGTAGTGGTGGCACGGGCTGCTCGGAACTGGAGCTGACCGAGTCCCTTGCATGGTTTCTGGAACAATTTCCCACACAAACCGGGGAGAGTTGATCTGACACACCCCCACCAGCTCGGTCCGTCGCACTGAGCTGAGACATCCGCCTTGGCGGGCTGGATTGCGTTTGGCGAGCACCAATCCACCCGTCCAAGGCCTAGGGGTCGACCCGTCTTGTGCTCAGCGCTTGGCGGATCTTTTGCTCGGTTTGTGGCGCTTGCTTTTTTTCTTGGGCTGCTTGGCCTTTGGGCACCCGGTCACCGCGATCTTGGTGCTCTGATGGATTTCGCTCGCGTCCTGCGCGACGAGCGTTGTGGGCATCACGAGCTTTGCCTTGCACAGGTTCCCGTTCGCCGCGAGCGCCGAGTTGCGCCCCTGGGGGAGCTTCAGCTCAAACGTGCTGATCGGAACATCCGGGACGCTTTTGAATGTGGAACTCGTGATCCCCGTCTTGCTGATGAACGTGTCCCCGACCAGCTGGACGGTCACACCGTAGCCTTGAAGTACGAGCACGAGGTTCGGGAACGCCGCTCCACCATTGGAGACGAAATACACCGGCCCACTCAGCTTCACCGGCAACACCGGGGTCGAAGCGGTCGCGTTGCCGACCAGAGATGCCGTGGGGCAGCTGGCCGGGTTCGCCGCGAATACCTCCGCGGCGCAGGCCTTCTGGAGCGTCGTCAGCCTCGACGGCAACTGCTTGGGGAGATCCACCTTCACCCTCGCGATGTTCGCCTGAGCACCCCGGGGGTAGACGATCTTGGCGTCAAGGCTCGCACCATTCGCCCTGGAGGTCCGGCCGCTCGTGGAGACCGAGAACTTCGGCTTGAACCCCAACCCCCCACAGTTCGTGACCTGATAACTGGAGGACACCGCCTCGCTGCCACCCGCGCCACCCGTCAAGGTTCCAGCGATCGCTAGTTTGTTGCAGTTCGTTGCGTTGAAGATGAACCCCGGTCGATCGACGTTCACGTTCACCACCCGCAGATCCAACGGTATGCCCTGCAAGATCGTCGGCAACGGATCGCTGACGATCGTCAGCTGCGCGGTATGGGGGTCAACGATGATCGCCGCTCGCACCACGACAAGCCCAAGGTCGAACGGGCCGGCGATGGCGGGCACTACGATCGAGAGGCCAAAGGGGGCACCCTTGTAGCCACCGGTCAGATACACCCGCCCACCCTGCACGTAGAACGGGTTCGCACCCGCGCCCGCACCCGCCGTAACGTTCCCGATCTGCGATCCCGCATCACACGACCCCGAGGACGCCTGGGGGTCCCCGCAGAGCGGGATCCCCGCGAGCGTGCCCAGCAACCCCAGCGGCATCCTCAGCGACACGCCACCCAGCTGCTGTTCGCCGTCGTTCCTCGTGAACGTCAAGGAGAAGGGACTGAAGGCCCCGGCCTGGACATTCGTAGTGCCCGCGCTGAAACCTGGCGCGAAAGCCTGCGGCGAGCCGGGACAGCCAGAGCCATTCGGCCCACTGGTGATCTGGAAGCTGCTAGCGACACTCACCGACGCGTTGCCCGACCACGGCGTGAACACCGCGTCCGTCGAATACGTACCACACTCATGTGGGTTCACAAGCGGCGAGCGCGGACCGCCCTTGAAGTTCAGCTTCAAATGGCTGAACGGAAGCTGCGGGTTGTTATCGAACGTCGTCGTGATTCTCCCCGATACCGGGTCGAGATCAACACGCCCCGCGAGCTTCAAGATCACGCCGTGGCCTTCGACGACGATATACAAGGCGATCAGCGAACCAAACGGGTTCTCGCCCTGACGCCCGAGGAACACCGAGCCCTTCAGCGGGTCGGTCAACAGCGGCGTCACGATTTCAACGGTCCCGAGCTTCGAGGAATCCGGGCACGCCGCCGGCTGGTTGTCGTTCAACGCCACCTCTTCAAGCGAGCAAGCGCCCAATCCATCGGCCGCGGAGGGCGATACCGACTCGCCTTCGGGCAGCACCACGACAGCCTTCTTCACATCAGCCGTCGCGATTCCCACCGGATTGAGCAATCCATCCTGGGGTAGCGAAATGTCGATGTTCAACCCACTCGGCGTATCCGCCTGAGTGTTCGTCGGCTGCACCGATATTGAGGGCTGGAACGGGATCACATCACAACCCGTCAAGTTCTGCTGTTCACCCCACGCTGCCGGCTGCAGTGGGTAGCCGGGCGCGAGATGGTTGAAGATGCTCTGCTGCAACCAAACGCCCGAGTCATGCCAGGAGTCCACCTGTAGCGTCGTTTTCATCCCCACGCCCGGCGCCGTGCACTGCCCCGGAATAGTCAGAAAAGCAGTGGGCTGCACGGGATCCTGGTTCGGTCCACTTTCGCTGCCAGGCGCCCCGGGACACCCGATTTCCGGGGCTTCGACTGTTGAGGGCGCGAACACCTGCAGTACGCAGCGCTGGCTGTCGTGCGATGGATCCGCCGGCGTGCCCCAGAAGGTCAACGTGAACCCGTCGATCGGAAGCGACGTGGGGATATCCGGCGAGAGCACCGTGATGCCGTAGTCGCCACCATTGCGCACGTTGCCCGTGATCGTCACGATCGTCCCGAAGAAGTTGAACCCAAACAAAGCCGGTGAATTCGTTGGCGGCACCAGGTTGTACAACGAGACCGTCCCCACGATGAAATTCGTCCTGACCGTGATGAAGCCGACCTGCGCGCCCACCGGGCATTCTCCATGATGCGTGCTGAGCTGCGCCATCGTGCACTGAGGCAGCCCGGCCGGGTTGCCGACCTCCCCCGGCGGCAGTTCGACCGCGACATCCCGGACATCCTGATCGGGCTTCATGTATTCCGGTGGTTCTGGTTCACGATGGGCGTTGAAATCGACCTCCGTCGTGATCGCGTAAGGATGCCCGTCGGCCTGCGTGAATAGGCTGCCCGCGGAATCGGCCGTGATCTGCTGATCGAACGCCGCGATCCCGAAATCCGCGCGTGCCGACACAGCGCTCGACATCATCACGATCGCGAGCGCGGCGCCCGCCAGGAATAGCCCCACAACACGCCTCAGGTCACGCCTCAGGTTCACCATCGTCTTGACTGACATCTCCAGATCCCCCTTTAGCGTCCAGCTCGACGTGACGTACGCACAGACTTTGCGGCCCTATGTACCGACTTTGCAGCACGCTGCACCTTGTAGCGCCTACGGGCTTGCGCTTCGCATGTCCCGCGCTTGTGCTTGGACTTCTTCCTGCACGCCTTCAGCGCGCGGGCGAGCTTCTGCGCCCGAGTCAGGGGTCTCACCCTGCTCTTCACGGGCGCACTCGATGGCGCCCCCGGGGGATTGCCAACGCCGGAGAATGTCGAGGACCCCGGCAGCGAGAAGCCCGGCGCGCTCCGCGCCGGACCCTGACAGTCATCGCCTTCACACGGGACGGGTGGCGCCACGTTCTGCCCCGCGATCCCACCATCGACACGCGCGTCATAGAGATCGGCTGCGCCATCGACGTCTGCGGCCACCAGCCGCTGACGCGAGGCGAAGAACACGTTGCTCCCGTCCGCGCTCGCATCGACGAACGTCGAAGCGTACGGGCTCGTGCCATTGGAGATCAGCTGCGTCTCGCCAGTTTCGACATCGTACTCATACACGTCGCGCTTGCCGTTCGTGTCCTGCGGAACCAGAGCTTCTTCGGTATCGAAGAACACATACCGACCATCGCTGCTGAACGATCTCGCCAGATGCGAGGTGATGCCGTTCACGACGGCGGTATCCGAGCTCTCTTCGAATCCGGCCGAGTGGGTCGGCGCCGCCCCGCCCGGACTACAGGACGCACAGGTCAACTTGTCAGTGTCGTAGTCGTACACGAAGACCTGTTTGGTGCCGTGGAGCGTTACCCCAGCCTGGTGTGCCGTGGATTCCAGGTTGCTCACAAACGCCGCGTAGCGACCGCTATCGCTAAGTCTGAAGACATTGGGACTTCCAATCGGGTACTCACCGAAGCCACCGTTTTCGCTGTGCGCGGTCACAGCCCTTATCCGGCCGTCATGCCACACGTAGAGCTCTTCTTCGTTGAGCAGGTCCGGCTGTCCGGGCAGCAGCTTGCTGGACGACAGGAAGTACACGTAGCTGCCATCCTTGCTGATCCCGTCGAAAGCGACATACTCTCCGTGGGCTCCGCCGCATTCACAGGACCCGGTGCTGTTGTCGCTGGGTTCTTCGTCAACGGAGATCAGCGTGAGGTGGTGACCGGCAGGGGCGTTCATGTCATACAGGTAGAGATTGTCGGCGTTCTGTCCGCTGGGGCTGGCGCCCGACGCGTTGTTTGTCAACAGCTCGTGGCTGCTGAAGAACACCTTGGACTCATCCGGTGTCGCTCCGCGGAAGATCGCACCCTGATGCCCATGCGGGTCCGGCGTGGAGCGCTCGCTGACGTTCAACAGGATCGTGCTTTCGTGATCGCGTAGATACAGGTTTCCATAGTGTTCGACGAGATTCGCATGCTGTACCCCTTCAAAAGGCGCGGCCAGAAACAGATAGCGTGAGCCATCGGGTGAGATCGTGCCCTGGCCGGAGTAGCCGGGCCCGATGTCGAGGAGCGCAGTTGAGCGAGCCGGCATGGACTGCGAGGCGAGACTGCCGTCGGGCAGGACGCCCGCGAGACTCAATGTCCCATTCACCCACATATACAGCTTGGGCAGCCCAGGGTCGAACCCGCTCGCCTCAGGAGTCAGGTTGTGAAGAGACTCAAACAGGATGTGACTGAAATCAGTCGACGCCGATACAAAGTGGATTTCGGGTTTGGGATGGAACGCCGGCTGGGGCGGTAGAGGCTGGACCGAGTCGCTCAGCAGCTCATAACTCCCGGGCGGTCCCGAGAGAACGTTCGTGCGTAGATACAGGTTTGCGACACGCGCGACATCCGCGTGCCCTTCGGTTATCGGCCTAAACGCCAGGAACACGCCCTTGGAGAGATCTTCGGAGAACGCCTCGTACTGGTCGCTTGTTTCGACCCCGAAGGTGAGCGATTCCTGAGGCGGAGTGATTGCGTGGCTCGTCCAGCCCTCTGTAGTGCGAGCGCTGGCGTAGTCCTCGCCGCGTCCGTTGACGCCCACGGCGTCGCCGTAGGCGATGACCGAGACATACTTGATCGCGTTGCCGTCGGTCGAGCTTCTCCGTCATCCCGTTGTTTGACGCGGCGATACTCGCTCCGCCGACACCCTTTTCGACCGGGGAGACCTGCTCGTAGGCGCGACAGTCGCGCAGATAGCTCGAGAACTGTGCCTGGCGGATCAGCGCGTTGGGGCAGGTATCACCCGCGGTTTCCTGGCCCGTGTAGGTCTTGAACGTGCGGTCCGGACCAGCGGTGATGCCGTTGGCGCTCCCCGCCACCACGCGGAAGTGGTAGGTGGTTCCGGCCTGCAGGCCGCCGATCGTCCGGCTGACGGACTGCGCGGTGCTCCCCGCGGCGATCTGACCGTCGGGGACGGGGGTGTTCGTTCCGTAGGCCGTGCTCGTGCCGTACTCGAAGCGATAAGTCGTATCAAGACCCATCGGGTTGATTTGAGCGCCAAGCGTGATGCCTGTGAACCCAACCCCTTGGACGGACTCTTCGCCTACGAGCGGTGCGCTCGTTGTCGTGAACTCCACCGTCTGCCCGACGTTGGAGCCGTTTGTGTTCGTGGCCAGGAGCTTCACACGGTATCTCGTGTTCGGGGTGAGTCCTGCCAGCTGTGCCGCTACTTCGACAGGGCTCGAGCCGGCGCCGGGGCTCGACGCGCACGGGATGCTGCTAGTAAAGCCGTCGAAGCTTTCTTCCCGCACTCCTTCGCCGTGTTCGTGCAGGACATAGGGACCGTATTCAAAGACACAGTTGGCTTGGATGCCATCGGGGTTGACCGTTCCTGTGAGCGTGACGGCGTTCGTGCGCAGAGCGCTCGGCGGGCCCGTCGTGACGTCGGGGACCGTGACACCGGGCCCATAGGCGTTGACGTGACCGCTGGCGTTATCCGCTGCGTACACCGCCCCACTCGCGCCATTCACGGTCACGCCGAAGGACTCCGAGAGCGCACCAGCGCCGCTGGCGCCGAACGTGCCGAGCGGGTTCCCGAGGGAGTCATACTGGGAGACCTGACTGCCCTCGTCGACATACGCGTCGTTGTTTGAGGGATCGACCGCGAGGGTGCTGCCGACTTCGTCGAGCAGCAGACCAGTTGCTTCCAACGAACCGAACTGCAGCGCTTCATACTTCGTAACGGGACCCTGCGAGAAGCTGTCGGCATAGACGCTGCCAACCGAGTCCACCGCGATGTTGCAGATCCCCTGAAGGCCCATCAGCGAGGAGGAGTAGTCGGCGTTCGTCACAGGGCTCGCGGCGGGCGTGTACTTGTTTACGTCGAAGCCATAGAGCCCGACGTAGACGTGGCCCGTGGGATCGACCGCGACACCACAGGGCTCACCCCACGGTGCGCCCGGGACTTCGGACTGGACCGCTTCGGTCAGCTGCCCCAGGAACGAGCCATCGGCGCCATAGACACCGACCTCAAAGCCGTTGGCGACATAGATGTCTCCGCTTGCCGGCCCTGAAGAGTTATCCACCGCGATCTCCCCTTCACCGGCTTCGCGTGCTCCGACGCCTTCGATCCTGTTGCTCGCGAGCGCGGAGAAATCGACGGGTTCGCCCGCGGCGTTGAACTTCTGCACCGATTCGCTGGCCCCGTCATACACATACACAGCGCCCGTCGCTTCACTCACCGCGACACCACGCAGAGCCCCGAAAGACCCAAAGGAGCCCAGGAACGAATGGCCCGTCGCGGCGGACGCCGGCGTGCCCCAAAGCAGGGAGAGACCAGCGAGCGAGCACAGCGATACCAGCATCAAAACCACCAGCCGACGAG
The DNA here is from genome assembly GCA_963813115.1 of uncultured Solirubrobacterales bacterium. Taxonomy (GTDB): domain Bacteria; phylum Actinomycetota; class Thermoleophilia; order Solirubrobacterales; family Solirubrobacteraceae; genus Palsa-744. Next base: position 155,141 of record CAWEXS010000001.1, on the reverse strand, counting down.
CAGCCATAAGAACGTCCCCTGCGTCTAAATACATCAACGTGACTCCCCTGTCGCATTCGTGTGAATATCGGTGCTGCCCGGCCTGGCGTGGATCATCTGCTGCACTTCTTCTCCCTGTGGCGTGAGATGCCACTGGTTTGGTTCCCCCGTGGGTTGACCCGGAACCCGGTTGTCGAGGAGCCCCAGTGCCTCCAAACGAGACAAGAGCTTTGAGATCTGGCCCTGGTCAGTAATTCCGGCGAAGTCAGCGACCTGACGGTTGCTCGCACCAGGGGTCTCCCCGATCACGCTCAGCACCTGGAGCGTGCGGTAGGTAACCCGCATCTTCAAACGCCCGAGCGGATTGCTGGAGCCCTGAAGCAGACCGCGCGAGCCCTCCGGCGGATCAGTGGCCAGCGGCTGGATTTCTGTGCGCTGAGGGGCGACCCGCCGCAGCTCACGCGCAGCCGCAGCGTCCCCGAGATAGGGCGCGAGGATCATGCCCAGCAGCGGGTTCAGCAACCCCTCGAGTGCCACCGCGGGCTGCTCCAACAGGCGCGCGTGGACAACACCCAGCACCGCCCCCACCACGCCCTCGGAGGTGAGCGGCGGGGGTTCACGGCGCGGCGCCTGCCGGCGACCCTCATCCACCAGCGCCGCCAGTTGGTTGAGGATCTGTGCGCGGCGCCCAAGGACCCGCGGGCCGGCGCCCAACGCCTCGACCACCACGAGCGGACCCACCCCCGGGTGCTGATCAAGAAATTCGAGCAGGAGCCCCAGCGCAGCTCTGACCCGCTCACTCCACAGCGCCTCGCGCCGCCAACCCCGGGCGGCGACGTTCACCATCAAGCCGACCGTCTCGTCGAAGGCCGCGAGAAAGCACCCCTCGCGGTCATCGAAGAGCTCGTAGAACGTGCGCCGCGAGACCCCCGCGCGCCCCGTGACACGCGCCACAGACATCTGCCCATAGCCCCGCTCCATCACGACCTGCACCGCAGAGGCTCAGCATCCTCGAACGCTGCACCTCCGAGACCCCCGACACCCCGCGCGCCGGATAGGAGGCGCGAGCTTTCGCGGCGCGAGGTTCCCCCGCCCGACGCGCATGACGCGGCCCACTCTCGCTCCTAGTGCCCATCACAGCGCACCCAACCGCCCACGACGCAGGCCCAGAGCAGCAAACGACGCACCCGCGGGCCGGCCCGCAAGACACGAGCCGCCGGCACTGCCCGAGCGGGGTAGTGCGCGGCGCGAGCGCGCCCGGTGGGAGAGCCTAGCTGCTAGCCAGCCCGGCCAAGAGAGAGAGAGAGAGAGAGAGAGATGCATCAGCGATGCTGATGCATCTAGTTAACGCCCCACCCTGGGCAGTAACAACGTGAGCCGCATTAGGTGCGGTAGCAGTGAGATCCCTCATATGCTCAAACCCTCAAAAAATCAACCCATCCAGCCGTCCAGCGCTCCCCAGCGCACCTCGCTACATGGTCGACCCAAGAAGGCACACCGAACGACCAGCTATGACGAGCCTGGAGACCCCTTGACAACGAAGCACCAGACCACGCAATCATAAGCGTATGTCCGCCCCATTGTCAACCCGCGCGCCCGAATATTTTCACCGCGACACCAGCCGAAGTCCCGGGCAACCGGTATACATCGCCTCCAAACACCGCTTAAAGACAAGGGATACGTCATCTAGTAGACCCAAGCGGAAAGTTTCAGCCGAGCCAACAGTCGACGGCTCATCACGCCGCACCTCAACCAGTCCTGACAAAAGCGGCTCGCCAGTTGTCAATGGCACCCAAGCGCTACGCGCCGACCATAGCGCCCACACGACCGTTGGCGGACTGGTTTTCACTCTCGATGATCACTCTGCACGGTCGGTGGCTCAAGAGGTAGGCGGCCGTCGGTCCGATTCCGCGCTCGCCCACGGGCGCGTGGATGGTCGACCAGTAGATGATGTCCGTGCCCAGGCGCCGGGCCTCCTCGACCAGCGCCGCACCGGGGTTGCGGGTGCGGATCAGGCCGGTGTGGATCTCGATTCCCGCGCGGCGGGCCTGGATGCGCGCGCTCTCGAGCACCGAGCGCCCTTCGCTCTCCTCTACCTCCAGCCCGGCCTCGAGCGACAGCTGACTGGGTACGGGCAACACGAACACCGCGTAGAGGAGGCCCTCCTCGCCGATCAGCTTCGCGGCGCTCCTGAGGGCGGCCGCGCTGACGTCTTCCCCAAAGATTGGCACGAGCGCGGTGCGGTAGTCCAGCTCCTCGAAGTCGGCCGGTCGCTCGGGGCGGGCGATCCGGTAGCTCTTGAACGGGTCCAGCCCCTGGCGACGGCGGTAGAGCAGATAGCCGCCCATGCCCAGGACCATCCAGGGGATGCCGACCAGGCGGGCCTCGGGATGCAGGCTCACAACCGCGACCCAGGCGGCAGCGGTGCCGATCCCCCCGACCACGGCGGTCAGCGGGATGTCGTGGCCGCGAATCCTGACGTTGCCGGGCATCCGGTAGGGCCGCGCGCGCTCGGGGTCCTTGATGCGCAGCGCGATCACGGCCGCGTGGGCGGTGGTGAACGACAGCATCGCCCCGAACGAGTAGAGGTTGCCGAGCACGTTGGTGTTGCCGTACAGGATCAGCAGGGCCGCGAGGAACGAGAAGAACACGATCGTGAACCAGGGGGTCCGGTAGCGCGAGTGCAGGCGCGAGAACAGGCTCGGGAGCTGGCGATGCTCGGCCAGCGACCAGGACAGACGGGAGATGCCGATCATCCCGGCGTTGGTGGCGATGAACAGGATCGTGGCCGCGAGGATGCCGACGTAGTACTGGGTGAGGTGCAGCACGGTGCCGTGCAGGCCGAGGCGTGAGACGATCCCCAGCACGGGGTCGTTCTGGAACTGGTCGCCGAGCAGAGTGTGGAACTCGTGCGGATGGCCCGCCACCGCGACCACGGGCAATGCGGAGAGCGCGATCACGGAGATGCCGGCGTAGACCCCGAGCACCGCGATCAACACGAGGTTCACCGCCCTGGGCACGTCGCGACCGGGGTCCTTGGCCTCCTCGGCCATGTTCGAGACCGTCTCGATCCCGGTGTAGGCGAGCATCGCCAGCGACAGCGCGAAGATCACCTGGCTCCAGTGCGGCACCACCCCGAGGTGCACCTGATGGATGAGCAGGGCCGGATTGAGCACGAGCACCGCCCCCAAACCAACCAGCATCACCTGGGTGGCCAGGTCCAGGACGGCGAGAATGAAGTTGAGCTTGGCCGACTCCCCCAGACCACGGATGTTGAGGGTGGCGAGCACCGCCACGGTGATCAGGCCGCCCACGATGTCCCCGGGGTTGTGCTCCAACCCGTGCAGATGGGGGAAGGCACTCAGGTAGTGGGGCACAAAGAACGCCGAGATCGCGATCGTAAGGATGTAGTCGAGGGTTAGGGCCCAGCCGGCAAAGAACGAGACGACCTCGTTGAAGGCGTGGCGCGCGAAGGAGGAGGACCCGCCGGCCTCGGGGAACATCGCGGCGCCCTCGGCGTAGGTCTTGGCGGTCAGCGCGAACAGCCCTCCGGCGAAGACGAACACCAGCGGGGTGAGGCCCAGCGCATGGGCAGCCACGAGCCCCAGGGCGTAGTAGATCGAGGATCCGACGTTGCCGTAGGCGGTCGCGAACAGGCCGGGAACGCCGACCGATCTGCGCAGACCATGCTCGCTGAGACGCGCCACCATCCGACTGTGGCGCGCAGTACATCACGGCCACGTGACGATTTACGTCAGGGGCATAACGATTTCATGACGATCGTGAGATCCGAATCGTGCGGACATACGCTCACAACGGGCGCCCGCGCGAGTAGAATCCGGGGCGTGCCAGGTGAGGTCGGACGGCCCGTCCCCGACAAGCTGTCGATCTGGCCCGTGGAGAGTGGCCGCTTCGGAATCGACGCGACCTTCACCGGGGCGAGCGGCTTTGAAAGGGCGCACCGCCACGAGCAGCAGCTGACGACAGCGGGGATTCGCTACCAGTTCCGGCGTGAGCTGGACGATGCCTGGACGATCCGCCTCGGTCCCGTCCCAGCCGCCGACGTGGGCGCGGCCGTCGATGCGTTCGTGGGCGGCGGGCTCTGAGGCTCCAGCCCCCGGAAAGCGCATCCCGGCAACTCGGCTGCGGCACCCGACCGCGGCGCCCGACCGCGTGGCCACCATGCGCGGGCCGTCATCAACCGCGAAGCCTTGGATCAGACGGCCACGGCCCGTGACTGCAGGTGCGCCCCCACCTTGCGCTTGACGCGTTGCAGGGCGTTGTCCACGGTCTTGGTGTCGCAGGCCAGCCGCTCGCCGACCTGCTCGTAGGAGCAGCCGTCGAGGTACAGCGAGAGCACCCGGCTCTCAAGCTCGGAGAGCGCCGAGGAGAGGCAGCCCACGAGCGAGCGCAGCTCCTCGGAGGAGATCACCTGGTTGACCGGATCGTTGACGCTGGGCCCAGGGATCACCTGGTCGAGGGTGGGCACGTCATCGCCGGCCCCGGCGGGGGTCGAGGAGAACGACACGTACTGGTTGAGCGGGGTGTGCTTGTTGCGGGTCGCGGTCTTCACGGCGGTGATGATCTGTCGTGTGATGCACAGCTCGGCGAAGTTGCGGAAGCTCGACTCGCGATCGGAGCGGAAGTCGCGGATGGCCTTGTAGAGACCGACGAGGCCCTCCTGGATCAGATCTTCGGAGTCCCCGCCCGCGAGGAAGTACGAGGAGGCCTTCAGACGCACGAAACCGTGGTAGCGGCGCACCAGACGGTCATAGGCGTTGCGATCGCCCTGCTTTGCGAGGGCGATGAGAAACCCGTCATCGACCTTGACCTCAGATTGAGGGTTACTGAAGACTCGTGCCACGAGCAGATCCTTTCTCGGCCGTTTGCAGGCCGAAATTGCTCAGTGGCGCACTCCTCCCCTGGCGCCAAAGCTATGGAAAACGTCCCCTAAGGCCTAGTCAACCTTAGGTTCAGCGTTATGTGTCGCGAGACTCGCACAGTTATGGAGTCTTGTCAAGGCCGGCGCGCCGATTCTGCAAGATCTCATACAGGGCGGCGGAAGCCGCGGCGCTGACTCCGAGCGACTCCATCCGCCCCAACAGGGGCAGCACGATCAGCTGATCGCAGGCGGCGGCCACCCGGGGGCGCAGGCCGTGGCCCTCGCTGCCAAGCACCAGCACCGCCCCACCGCGGTAGTCGGGGGCGTCGTAGGGCACGGCCCCGGGGGTGGCGCTGGCCCCGTAGCACCAGCAGCCCGCCTCACGCGCCTCCGCGAGGAAGTCGGCCATGTTGCGTACGCGTGCGATCCGCATGTGCTCGACGGCGCCCGCCGAGGCCTTGCAGACAGCCGGGGTTACCTCGACGGCGCGGCGTTCGGGGATCACAACCCCGCCGGCCCCCGTGCACTCGGCGGTGCGGCAGATCGACCCGAGATTCTGGGGATCCTGAACCTGGTCGAGCGCCACGAGCAGCGGGTCGGGCTTGCTCAGCAGCTCGGCCGCGGAGACGTAAGGGTAAGAGCCGGCCTCGGCGCAGATCCCCTGATGGGCACTGGACCCGCAGCGGCGCTCAAGTTCCTCCGCGGAGGCCGGCTTGACCTTCAGCCCCTCAAGCCACGGCTCGCCCGCGGCGCCCCCGGATGCCCAGACGTCCTTCACGGCGTGCGCCCGCCGTCCGCGCAGGGCCTCCTTGACGGGGTTGCGACCGTAAATGATCACGGCGTGGATGCGGCGGGAACCAGCTCGGGTCCAGCGGGCCCGTCACGAATCTCCCAGCCGCGAGCTTGGATCTCAGCACGCAGCGCGTCGGCCGCCTGGAAGTCGCGTTCGCCGCGGGCAGCCTCACGGCGCTCCAGCAAGCGCATCGCCTCGGGATCGATCGCCTCGACGTCCCCCACGGCCTCCAGCGGGGTGATCTCGCCGAGCCCGAGCACCGCCAGCATCGCGCGCAGGTCGGCGTCGCCCACATCCTCGCCACGGCGGTTGGCCTCGCGAACCCACTCGAACAGGGACGCCAGCGCCATTGGCGTATTGAAGTCATTGGCCAGCGCGTCGAAGAAGGCATCGCGGTGAGGAGACATGTCCGCCGGGCTCGGCGCGTCGGCGCGCGTGCGCCTGAGGGCGTCGCGGATGCGCTGCACCCTGCGCTCGGCGTCTTCTAGCTCCGAGTCCGAGAAGGCCAGCGGCTGGCGGTAGTGGCCACCGGCGATGTACATCAGCACGGCCTCCCGTCCGTACTGCTCGACCACCCGGTGCAGCAGCGCGATGTTGCCCACCGACTTGGCCATCTTCTCGCCGGTGAACTGGATCATGCCGTTGTGGACCCACAGCCGGGCCAGCTCCTCCCCGCGCGCGGCCCGGGTCTGGGCGGCCTCGTTCTCGTGGTGGGGGAAGACCAGGTCAGAGCCCCCGCCGTGGATGTCGAAACCAACGCCCAGCAGCTGCTCGGCCATCGCCGAGCACTCGATGTGCCAGCCGGGCCGCCCCCGCCCCCAGGGGGCATCCCAAGAGGTGTCCTCGCCCGCCTTGGACGCCTTCCACAGCGCGAAGTCCAGCGGGTCCTGCTTGCGGGTGGCGCCCTCGACGCCCTCCCCCTGGTCCATGTCGTCGACGCGGCGATGGGAGAGCGAGCCATAGTCGGGGTCGGAGCGAACCCTGAAGTACACGTCACCCTCGACCGCGTAGGCGTGATCGCGTTCGATCAGCGTCTGGATGTAGTCGACGATCGGCCCCATGGTCTCGGATGCCAGGGGCTCGTGGTCGGGGCGCCCCAGCCCCAGCAGGTCGGTGTCGGCGCGATAGAGCGCGGTCATCTCGGCGGCCAGCTCGGCGCTTGAGCGCTCCTGCCGGAGTTTGGGATCGGGATGGTTGGGCGCCGCACGGGCCGCGTCGTAGATCTTGTCGTTGACGTCGGTGACGTTGACCACCAGATTCACTGCCAAGCCCTGGCTTTCCAGGAAGCGCTTCATCAGACTGAAGACCACGAAGGGCCGGGCGTTGCCAATGTGAATGCGGCTGTAGACGGTGGGCCCGCAGGCGTAGATTCCCACCCGCCCGGGATCGCGGGGACGCAGGGGAAGAACCTCCCCGGTACGGGTGTCGTGCAGGCGGATCTCGCGCGGAGGGGTCATCGGCAGGGCAACCCTAGCGCTCACCCTCTAGGTCGCGGCGGTGAGACTCGCGATCGCCAGCGCCGCGACACCCTCGCCACGCCCGACGAAACCCATGGCCTCGCCGGTGGTGGCCTTCACGTTGACCCGCGCGGCCTCCAACCCGAGCGCCTCGGCCAGCCGCGTCCTGATCGCCTCGCGGTGAGGACCGAGCTTGGGGCGCTCCATCACGACGGTGGCATCGACGTTGACGACGCTGAAACCCGCCGCGATCACCGATGTGAGCACCATCCCGAGCAGCTGCAGCGAGTCGGCGTCGCGGTAGCGCTCGTCGGTGTCGGGGAAGTGCTGGCCGATGTCTCCCAGTCCGGCCGCCCCCAGCAGGGCGTCGATGATCGCATGGGTCAGCACGTCGGCATCGGAGTGGCCCTCCAGGCCGCGCTCGTGGGGTATCTCCACCCCGCCCAGGATCAGCCGCCGGCCCTCGACGAGGCGGTGCGAGTCGTAGCCGATCCCGGTGAGGCTCATGCAGCCGTTCCTCGCGGGAGCCCGACGGTCATGTCGCGGACGGTCATGTCGCCTCACCCGGCGACCCGCTGTGAGCCGCAGCCCCGATCGGCTCCAGCCGCCGCTCGCGACCCTCAAAGACGCAAAGCTCGCGCGCACCGAGTCGCCCGAGCAGCTCAAGCGCGGCCTCGTAGTCTGCGCCGATGTCCTCGGGTCGGTGCGCGTCGCTTGAGAGCGCCGGCGGGTTTCCGGCTTCGAGGCACATCTCCAGAAACGCGGGGGCCGGGTAGATCTCGGCGGCGTGCTTGCGCAGACCGGCGGTGGAGACCTCGATCGCGATCCCGGACTCGGCGATGCCGTCCATGGCCAGCTCGTAGTAGCGGCGCAGATCACCCTCGGGCAGCGGTCGCTCGCGCCCCCAGACCTTCACCAGATCGGGGTGGGCCAGAACATCGAACAGGCCGCTACGCGCGGCCTCCCCGAGCGTCTGGAAGTAGCGAACCCAGATCTCGTGGGGATCGTGACCCTGCGCCCACACGCTGTAGTCGTCCATGTCCACGGCTTGATCGCGAATGAAGTGCACGGAGCCGATCACGTAGTCGAAGTCGTGGGCCTCCAGGAGGTTGGCCATGCGGTCCTCACTGCCGGGCACGAAGTCGGCCTCGATCCCGAGCCGCAGGTCGGTGTGCTCGCGCACGAACTCGCAATAGGCCTCGATGTCGTCCTCGGCGTTGGCCACCCAGAAGGGATGGCGCCAGACCTCCAGGGACTGCTGAAAGCGGTAGACGTGCTCGGAGACCCCCAGCTCGGCGATGCCGCGCTCGCGGGCGACCTCGCGGTAGCGCTGGGCGTTGGCGCTGGTGAAGTACAGCTCCGGGCCGGTGCCGGGCTCGTCGGGACGGAGGTGGACGTGATAGTCGGTGAGCATGCCCGCGCGATTCAAGCAGGCCGGGCGCAACGACGCGGTGTGGGGCAACGAGCGAGGGGCCCACCGGACTTTCGTCGGCAGGCCCCTCGCAACTGTACTTCTAGTGCTTATTCGATCCAGGTTCTACTTACTACGGGTGCGTCCTGACGTTTTCTGCCGTGGCGATCTGCTGTTCGCCGGTCAGGACCGCCGTGTTGTGACCCGCGGCCGAGGGGAGCCCCAGCTTCAGGTTCACGGCCGGGTCGATGAGGAGTTCCAGGAGGAACCCACCGCAACCGCTGGCACCGGGCGCCGCGAAGGAATTGTCGACAAGCTTGAAGCCGGTGTCGAACAGGATGTTCCCTTCTGCATTTTCCGACAACGTGCCGGGGCTACCCGTGATCGGGGTGTTCGGGGGCGGAGGTGCCGTCGTTCCGGTGGTCAGGTTGAGCTGAATCGGGTGGGCAGCCGAGCCCACGAAGCAGCCGCTCCCAAGGAACGCGTTGTTGAGCTTGACTCGCACCGGCAGCGCGACACCGGTACCGCTTCCGCCGATGAAGCTGAAGAGATGGACTTCTGCTTTGCCCACCAATTCGGTCGTGGCAGTCACTCCGGTAATACCTTCATTGATGAAGTTGTTGAAGATCGCCTGTAGCCACGCGGGCCACCCTCCGGGCGCGACGATCCCAAGCAGACCGCCGGGAACCGGCTGCGGCGTCTTCGACAGCGTATTGCCGTCGCTGGCCGGGATCAATTCCGCGTTGGTCGAGGAGATCGGGTTCCTGATACCGCCCTGCAGCGTTATCGGGTTCACGATCGGCACCGCCGTGCTACCGACCTTCACTTCACCGCCGGTCGTGAGGCTGTGAATACAGTCAAACGTTTCCGGATTCGCCGTCGGGCACTTGCTGAAGACGCTCCATTCACTAGCCGAAGCGGAACCAGCAACTGCAAACACCAACATCGCGGCAACCGACGCCACGAGGCCGGCGACCGACATACGCCTACGTGCCAGAATGCTCTGGATCACGATTCCCTCCTATGACTTGTCAAGGACAGGTTAGATATCGCGCGACCACGAGCCCGAGCACGGGGTTGCTGCACGGGAACAAACGACAGTGAAGACAATGTCAACACAGTCCCCAGAAACCCACACCGGTCCACGGACCAAGACCCACTGATCACGCATTTGCACCGTACCCGCGGGACGGTAGGCTCGCAAGGCGTGTTTCCTTTATACGAATATCACGCAATATTGACACTACAATGGTTTGTGTACAAAAAGGTCCACCATCGCGAACCTGGCTCTGCTACTGGGTGAGAAGCAGCTCCGCGAGCAGCAGATCGAGCGATGTGGTGACCTTAAGGTTGGGTGCCCGAGACTCCACGGTCACGACGGTGCCCCCGGAGCGCTCGATCAGCCAGGCGTCGTCGGTGGCCTGTGCCAGCACATCCGCGGGCGCCCGCAGCGCCCGCTCCAGGGCGGCGCGCCGGAATACCTGGGGCGTCTGCACCGCCCACAGGCTGGATCGATCGAGGGTCTCGCTCACCACGCCCCGCTCGTCGGCGCGCTTGATCGTGTCGGTCACCGCGGCGGCGGCGATCGCGCCGTCCACACCGTCGGCTTCGGCGGCCGCGAGCACCCGCTCGGCCAATTCGACGCTCACCAGGGGCCGGGCGGCGTCGTGCACGAGCACCGGGTCTCCCAGGCCCGCGGCGGCCAGCGCGTGGAGCACGGACTCCGAACGCGTGGCCCCACCCGGTACGCCGATGATTCCAGCGGGAGCGCTTACCCCGGGGGGCAGCGCGACCACGATCCGCTGGATGGCCGCCACGCGCTGAAGCACCTCGATGCTCCACTGCATGAGCGGCCGGCCGGCCAGCTCGACCAACGCCTTGGGACGGTCGGCTCCCAGGCGCTCGCCGCGCCCGGCGGCCACGATCAGGGCAACGGCAGCTACTTGGCTACTGCCATTTGGCTGGCGGCCGAATCGGCGAGCAGAGTGTCGAGGTAGCCCTCGGCCTCGTCCTCGTCCTTGTCGAGCGCATACATCAGCTCGGAGGCCAGGATCTTCTTGGCGCGGGTGAACATCTGCTTCTCACCGGTGGAGAGGCCCTTTTCGCTCTCGCGCAAAGCCAGGTTGCGCACGACCTCGGCCAGCTCGTAGATGTCGCCGGTCTTGATCTTGTCGCGGTTGTGCTTGAAGCGTCGGTTCCAGTTCTTGGGCATCTCGGAGACCTCGGCCTGGAGCACGTCGAGCACCTTCTTGACGGTTTCCTCGTCGATCACGCGACGCAGCCCGGCAATCGCGGCGTTCTCGGTGGGGACCTTGACGGTCATGTCGTTGTGCAAGATCTTGATGGTGAGGTACTCGCGCTTCTCGCCCATTACTTCGAGATCCTCCTTCTTGAGGACCTTGCCCGCCCCGTGATGGGGGTAGACAACCTGGTCGCCCAACTCGAACTCGATGAACTCGACCTCGCGAACGGTCTCAAGATCCTCGATCAACACGTCTTCAATTGCCTGGGGAATGGTGTCCTCCTTGGTTGCGGCCAGCCATGGCGGCGGCCATGGCTTCAAGTCTGCAGGTAGCGGTCCACGAGATTTATCTCTTGCAGCCGGCGAAGGCCCTCGCGGATGTCCTTCGCCCGTATCTCTCCCACTCCCTCAACCGCCTCAAGCTCTGCGTCGGTGGCGGCCAACAGCTCATCCAGCCCCCCGAACACCCCCACGATCTCGCTCACCACGAGCTTCGGCAGGCGCGGGATGCGACCGAGGATCCGGTGCCCGCGCGGAGTGACGGGGTAGTCGAGCGTGTTGAGCTTGCGGTCGTAGCCCAACAGCTCCGCCAGGCGACCGAAGTCGAGTAGATCCTGGTGGGCCAGGCGCCCGATCTGATCCAAGGCCGAGGCGAAGGCCTCGTCGGAGTAGTCGGCCAGGTAGTCGTTCACGAGCGCCGCCTTCTCGGCGGCGGTGCCCACCATGGTCTCCTCCAGCTGCATCTCGATCAGTCGCCCCTCGGTGCCCAGCTCGACGATGTAGCGCTCGATCTCGACCGCCATGCGGGTGACCAGCTCGGCGCGCTGGAGCACGGTGAGGACGTCGTGCAGGGTGACCCCGCCCTCGAACTCGAGCGCCGTGAGCCGCGTCGAGACCTGATCCAGGCGGGAGCGGTACTTGTCGAGGGTGGCGAGCGCCTGGTTGGCCTTGACGAGCACCACCGGAATGTCCTCGAGGATGTACTTGGTGGCGTCCACGTAGAGCGAGACCACCTCGCGACGCTGGGAGATCGCGATCACCAGGGCGTCGGTCTGCTTGGACACGCGCTCGGCGGTGCGATGGCGAGTCCCGGTCTCCTGCGAGAGGATCGTGGGGTCGGGCATCAGCTGGACGTTGGCCATCGCGATCTTGGTCGAGTTCGCGTTCAGGATGATCGCCCCGTCCATCTTCGCCACCTGGTAGAGCAGCGCGGGCGTGTAGTCGATGTCGAGCTTGATCCCACCCGAATTCAGGAAGCTGAGATCCTCGGGCTCGCCGATCACGATCAGGCCGCCGGTGCGGGCGTGCAGAATGCTGTCGATCCCCTCGCGCAGTGCGGTCCCCGGCGCGATCATCTCAAGCGCCTTGACCAACCCGGGCTCTGGCCGAACGTCCGTGTCGAATTCTTCCCCGGATCTTGAAGCCACGACTAGACATTCTAGGGCATTCAGTCGCGTTTTACCTCCCGCGACCAGGACGCAGCGCAATAGTTCGGATTATTCGTATGAGTCTAGGCGACGGCCTTTGCGCGGCGCGCTTCGACGACCGGCAGGGCCGCCTTGAGGGCCTGTGCGAGAGTGGCGACCTCACAGGCGCCCGCACCGCTTCCCGGTGGCGCGAGCACCTCTTTCAGCCCGTGCTTGGCGGCCTCGGCCAACCGGCGCTCGGGGTGCCCGACCCAGCGCAACTCACCGGTCAGGCCAAGCTCGCCGAAGCAGGCGCGGGGGCTCCCACGCAAGGGCACGCCGCGGCTGGCGCCGGCTACCGCGAGCGCGATCGCGAGGTCCACGCCGGGCTCATCGACGCGCACGCCGCCCACCACGTTCACGAACACGTCCGAGCCGGCCGTGCTCAGCCGGCCATGACGCCCGAGGATCGCGAGCACGAGCGCCAGACGGTTGCGATCCAAGCCCGACACCACCCTGCGGGGCTGTTCCAGCTCAGAGGGCACCACGAGCGCCTGCACCTCGACCAGCAGCGGCCGCGAGCCCTCCATCGCGGCGAGCACCACGCTGCCCGGGGCGCGGGTGGCCTCGGCGACGAAACGCGCTGAGGCGTCGAGCACCTCGACCAGGCCGCCCTGTCGCATCTCGAAGAGTCCCGCCTCGTTGGTGGAGCCGAAGCGGTTCTTGAGCGCCCGCAGCTCGCGATAGGGCCGCTCGCGCTCGCCCTCGAACTGGAGCACGCAGTCCACCAGGTGCTCCAGCACGCGTGGCCCCGCCAGCGCGCCGTCCTTGGTCACGTGCCCGACCAGCACCACCGCGATTCCCTTGGCCTTGGCCAGCTCCATGATCCGCCCGGCGACCTCGCGCACCTGACCCACGGACCCCGGGGCCCCCGACAGCTCGGCGGCACGGAGCGTCTGCACCGAGTCGATCACGCAGACACGCGGAGTCAGCGCGGCGAGCGTCTCAAGCACGGCATCGAGATCGGTCTCCGCGAGGATCGGGACGTCGAGCGCACCGGGCGCCAAGCGTTCGGCCCGCAGCCTGACCTGCTCGGCCGACTCCTCCCCGCTCACGTACAGCGTGCTGTGCCCGGCCTGCTCCAAATTGCCCAGCACCATGTTGGTGAGCGTCGACTTGCCGATCCCCGGGGAGCCTCCCAACAGCACCAGCGAGCCTGGCACCAGCCCGCCCCCGAGCACGCGGTCCAGCTCTCCGATCCCGGTCGAGAGGCGCGCGACGGGCGCCGCGCCAACCTCGGCCAGCCGCACCGGGACCTGTGCACCGGCGCTCACACGACGGCTCTGCTGACGCTCCTCCACCAGCGAGTTCCAAGCTTCGCAGCTCGGGCATTGACCATGCCACTTCGCCGACTCCCCCGCGCACTCCGAACAGACGTAGACGCTTTGCGGGCGAGCCGACTTTTGAGGGCGAGCCATCTGGGCAGCCTACGCAGCGCCCCCGACGGCTACTGGACGGCGACCACGCGACTGCGCCGCTCGTACAGCGCCACGTCACGCCAGCGCCCATCCTGCTGGCGCCCGACCCGCCGCCGGGTGCCGACCAGCTCAAACCCACAGCGCTCGTGCAGCGCGACGCTGGCAAGGTTCTCCGGGAAGATCCCCGCCTCCAGCGTCCAGAACCCAGCCGCCTCCGATGCCGCGATCAGCTCTGAGAGCAGCGCGCTGCCGATGCCCCGCCCCGTGAGGGCGGGATCCACATAGATGCTCACGGCCCCAACCCCGCGGTAGACCGCGCGCGCGGACACCGGGCTGAGCGCGGCCCACCCGACCACGAGACCGTCACGATCGCGAGCCACCAGGCAGGACTCGCTCACCCGCGCGCCGAGCCACTCCTCCCACGAGGGGACCATGTGCTCGAACGTTGCGTTTGCACCCGCGATCCCAGCGGCATAGATGCGCGAGACGGCGGGCCAATCCTCGGCCTCCATCCGCGAGACCGTCAACTGCTCAACCGAATTCGCCAGCCGGCTGCCCGTGCCTATTGCTCGGCGGGGGGCGAATCGGCGGGCGTGGGATCGTCCTCGCCCTCGCTCACGCCGTCGACCTCACCGGCGGGGAGCAGCTCCGCGGCGCCCTCGGCGCCGACACCGACCGGTGTCTTCTGCCGCTTGGACTTGACGACGCGCAGGCGCACCTCGCCCTCTTCGCCCTCGGGCCCGGGGTCCACGACCACGGTCGCGCCCGGCGTGAGCTGCTCGCGCAGCACGAAGTCGGCAAGCGGGTCCTCGATGTAGCGCTGGATCGCGCGACGCAGCGGACGAGCGCCCATCGAGGGGTCCCAGCCCTTCTCCACGAGCAGATCCTTGGCGGCATCGGTCAGCTCCAGCTGTAGCTCACGATCGGCCATCGACTGGCGGATGCGCAGCAACAGCAGCTCGACGATCTGCTTGATCTCCTCCTTCTGCAACTTGTGGAAGACGATCACGTCGTCGATGCGGTTCAGGAACTCGGGCCGGAAGACCTTCTTCAGCTCGCCCATGATCCGGTTCTTCATGTCGTCGTAGGTGATCCCGGTCTCATCGTCGGAGACCGCGAAGCCCAGCGGTGTGTTGCGCGCGATCTCGCTGGCCCCGATGTTCGAGGTCATGATCACGATCGCGTGACGGAAGTCCACGGTGCGTCCCTGAGCGTCCGTCAACCGCCCGTCCTCCAGGATCTGCAGCAGGATGTTGAACACGTCGGGGTGGGCCTTCTCGATCTCGTCGAGCAGCAGCACGCTGTAAGGCTTGCGCCGCACGGCCTCGGTCAGCTGGCCGCCCTCGTCGTAGCCGATGTAGCCGGGAGGCGAGCCCACCAGTCGCGAGACGGCGTGCTTCTCCATGTACTCCGACATGTCGATCCGGATCATCGCGTCGTCGTCGCCGAAGAGGAACTCGGCGAGCGTGCGCGCCAGCTCGGTCTTGCCGACCCCGGAGGGGCCGAGGAAGATGAACGAGCCCGTCGGGCGCTTGGGGTCCTTCAGGCCGGCGCGCGAGCGCCTGATCGCCTTCGAGATCACCTCGACCGCGGGGTGCTGGCCGATCACGCGCTTGTGGAGTTCCTCCTCCATGCGCATCAGCTTCTGGGTCTCGGCCTCGGTGAGCTTGAACACGGGGATGCCGGTCCACATCGAGACGATGTCGGCGATCTCCTCCTCGCCGATCGAGGGGCGCTCGGCGGACTCGCCCGCTTCCCACTCCTCCTCAAGCTCCCGCTTCTTGTTCGTGAGCTTGCGCTCCTTGTCGCGCAGGGCGGCGGCCTTCTCGAACTCCTGGGCCTCGATCGCGGCCTCCTTCTCGCGCCGCGTCGTCTCGATCTGGTCCTCCAGCTCGCGGTTGGCGGGCGGGGAGGTCATCGACTTGATGCGCATCCGCGAGGCGGCCTCGTCGATCAGGTCGATCGCCTTGTCGGGCAGGAAGCGGTCGGAGATGTAGCGGTCGGCGAGTTCACCGGCGGCGCGCAGGGCCTCGTCGGTGATCTGCACCTTGTGGTGCTGCTCGTAGCGGTCGCGCAGGCCTTTGAGGATCTCGACGCTCTGGTCGATCGTGGGCTCTTCGACGCGGATCTGCTGGAAGCGGCGCTCCAGGGCGGAGTCGCGCTCCAGGTACTTGCGGTACTCATCGAGCGTGGTCGCCCCGATCGTCTGCAGTTCGCCACGCGCGAGCGCGGGCTTCAGGATCGACGCGGCGTCGATCGCGCCCTCGGCGGCACCGGCGCCGACCAGGTTGTGAAGCTCGTCGATGAACAGAATGATGTCGCCGCGCTGGGTGATCTCCTTCATCACCTTCTTCAGGCGCTCCTCGAACTCGCCGCGGTACTTCGAGCCGGCCACGAGCGCGGCCAGGTCGAGCGTGTAGATCTGCTTGTTCTTGAGCAACTCGGGCACGTCGGATGCGGTGATCCGCTGCGCCAGGCCCTCGACCACGGCGGTCTTGCCCACGCCGGGCTCGCCGATCAGCACCGGGTTGTTCTTGGTGCGCCGCGAGAGGATCTGCATGATCCGCTCAATCTCGGTCTCGCGCCCCACCACGGGGTCGAGCTTGCCCTCGGCGGCGAGCTTCGTGAGGTTGCGACCGAACTGGTCGAGCAGCTTCGAGGACTTCTTGCCTTCGGCCGAGCCGGAGCCGCCGCCTGAACCCGAACCGGAGCCCGAACCCGAGCCGCCCTGACCCTGGCGGCGTCCGCCGGGACCGGAGAGCATGCGGATGACCTCGTTGCGGATCTTCTCGGAGTCGGCGTCGAAGTCGAGCAGGATGCGGGCGGCGACGCCCTCGTTCTCACGCACCAAGCCCAGCAGGATGTGCTCGGTGCCGATGTAGTTGTGCCCGAGGCTCAGCGCCTCGCGCAGGGCAAGCTCAAGGACCTTCTTGGCACGCGGGGTGAACGGGATCTGCCCGGAGGTGACCTCCTCACCGGAGCCGACGATGCGCACGACCTGGGCGCGCACGCGCTCGACGGTGATGTCGAGGCTCTCAAGGACGCGGGCCGCCAGGCCCTCCTCCTCGCGCAGCAGACCCAGCAAGATGTGCTCGGTGCCGATGTAATTGTGCTTGAGCGTTCGCGCCTCTTCCTGTGCGAGAACGACCACCTGCCGGGCCCGTTCTGTGAATCGCTCGAACATGCTGCTTCCTTCCCGCGTTGCTGTGCTCCGGACGATGTACTGCCCGCTACCCCCTTCTTCGTCGAAAACGTCGAGAAAGATGAATCGAGGGATCTGATCGACGCCGGATCACAGTCTACCAACCGACCGGCGGGCGCCGATAGCCTTGGCTCTGTCTCTGCAAGAGCCCGGGAAACACGGTCCGTTTAGGAGCGCATTGCCGGAAACAGCACTACTTCTCGGATCGAGCGGCACCCCGTGAGCAGCATCACCAGTCGATCGATGCCCAGCCCGACTCCCCCCGTGGGAGGCATCCCGTACTCGAGCGCCTCGATGAAGAGCGCGTCGTAGGGCTGGGTCTCTTCATCCCCCTCGTCGGCGAGGCGACGCTGGGCTTCGAAGCGTTCGCGCTGCACGTCGGCGTCGTTCAACTCGCTGAAGGCGTTGGCGATCTCCATGCCCCCGGCGAACGCCTCCCAGCGCTCGGCCAGCCCGGGCTTGGTGCGGTGCGCCCGCGCGAACGGCGATAGCTCGATCGGGTAGTCCACGATGAAAGTCGGCTGCTGCAGGCCGGGCTCGACGAACTTGGAGAGCAGGTCGTCGGCGAGCTGCGGCCAGGTGGCGCCCTCGGTGTCGAGGCCCAGGTCACGCTCCGCGATGGCGGCCGCGAGCGCCTCGGTCTCGCGCAGGGCGAGCAGATCGATCCCCGTGGCCTGGAGGACGCCCTCGACAAAGCCCAGCCGCCGCCAGGGCGCCGAGAAGTCGATCTCCCCCGAGTAGCCCACGGCCTGCGCGACGGTGCGCAGCATCTCCTCGGTGCGGGTCGCCTCGTCCATGTAGTCGGCATAAGCCTCGTACCACTCGACCATCGTGAACTCGGGGTTGTGCTTGGAGGAGATGCCCTCGTTGCGGAAGTCCTTGCCCAGCTCGTAGACGCGCTCCAGACCACCCACGATGCAGCGCTTGAGGTACAGCTCGGTGGCGATCCGCAGATAAAGAGTCCGGTCCAGGGCGTTGTGGTGCGTGGTGAACGGCCGGGCCAGGGCGCCCCCGTAGAGGGGTTGCAGCACGGGCGTCTCGACCTCGATGAAGCCCTGCCCGTCCAGGTAGGCGCGCACGGCGCTGACGATGCGGGCGCGATCGACGAACAGTCGCCGCGCGTCCTCGCTCGCAATCAGGTCAAGCTCGCGCTGGCGGTAGCGGGTTTCGACGTCGGCGAGGCCATAGTGTTTGTTGGGCGGGGGCCTCAGCGACTTGGCGAGCACCGAGAAGCCGTCGAGGCGCAGCGACAGCTCGCCGCGCTTGGAGCGCATCACGGTGCCGTCGACCCCGAGCAGGTCGCCGAGGTCGAGCGCCAGCAGCCGCTCGAAGGCCTCCTCGCCGAGAATGTCCACGCGTGCGTGCAGCTGGATCTGGCCGCTGCGGTCCACGAGATCGAGGAACGCGGCCTTGCCCTGCCCGCGACGCGCGGCCAGGCGTCCGGCGACACGGTGGGCGCTGTCGGTCTCCTCCCCCTCGGCGAGGTGCGCGAACTGCTCGCGGACGCGCTCGATCGGCTCCGTGCCGGGGAAGGAGTAGGGGAAGACCGTCTCGCCGGGCGCGAGTATCTGTCGTGCTTTGGCACGCCGGACCGCGATCAGTTCCGCGAGCCCGTGCTCCTCGGGGACATGCGGCTGCGTCCCGTTGGTTACGGGTAGATCGCTCGCCAGCTGTTCCTCGGTCTTGCTCATCTACTACAAGATGTTAGGGGCGCCGGCGGGGCGCCGCGAAACTATTTCAGTCCGACGTCGATCTTGGTTACCTTCAGCTGACGGGCGGGGCCACGCGGAACTTGCACGGCCACGGTGTCGTTGCGCTTGTGGCCGAGCAGCGCACGACCCACGGGGGACTCGTTGGAGAGCTTGCTCTCTTCGGGGTTGGCCTCGGCGGAGCCGACGATCGTGTACTTGGCCGACTTGCCGGTCTTCTCGTCCTTGACGTGCACCACGGAGCCGATTTGCACGATGTCGGTCGAGAGGTCCTTGGCCTCGATCACGGTCGCCATCCGCAGCTTCTCCTGCAAGGTGGCGATCCGGCTCTCCAGCATGGCCTGCTCGTTCTTGGCGTCGTCGTACTCGGAGTTCTCGGCGATGTCACCGAACTCGCGGGCCTCCTTGATGCGCTCGGCGACCTCGCGGCGCTTGGCGGTAGACAG
The DNA here is from genome assembly GCA_963813115.1 of uncultured Solirubrobacterales bacterium. GTDB lineage: Bacteria > Actinomycetota > Thermoleophilia > Solirubrobacterales > Solirubrobacteraceae > Palsa-744. The sequence continues at coordinate 136,136 of CAWEXS010000001.1, read as the reverse complement.
AAGCTCAAGCTCACTCTTGAGCTTCTCAAGGCCTTCTGGGGTGAGGATGACGTCCTTCGGCATGTGACCCTCGCGCGGGTTGATTTTTGGGCCGGAGACGAACAAAACCGGCCGTGACGGCCGGCGGTTCGCAGCCCAGTGGGCTACAGCGAGCGCAGCAGTATAGCGAGGCCCGGCGGCGGCGTTGGCGGCCGGCTAGCAGGCCAGGGCCGCGGGGAGCGCGACCGACGCCGCCGCCAGCAGCTCACGGGCGTCCGCGAGCGTCGGGGCGCTCTGCAGGTCTTCTTGCAGGCCCCTGGCCGCTTGGCGCTCAAGGCCGAGACGGGCGACATACCAGGGGTAGAACTTGCGCAGGTAGCGCCCGGAGCGCTGCTCCCCCATGTACTCCACGGCACGCCCGATCACCCAGTCCAGCTCCCGGAGCACCTCCTCGGGCGTGGGTGCCCGCTCACGGCCCCCTAGCAGCTGCGCGAAGAGCCAGGGGTTGCCGAGGCAGCCGCGGGCGAGCATCACGGCGGTGGCCCCGGTGTACCGGAACGCCTCGCGGATGCCCTGCGGGTCGTTCAAACCACCGGTGAGGATCACCGGGGCATCCAGGGACTCCACGAGCCGGGCGGCAAGCTCATAGTCGGGGGTCCCGCGGTGGTGCACGGCGGCAGAGCGAGGGTGAAAGGCGATCGCGGCCACACCGGCCTCGTCCACGAGACGGTGAGCGAGATCGAAGCCGCTGGTCTCACCCGGGCGCCGCCCGGAGCGCAGCTTGACGGTCACCGGCAGGCCGCTGCCCTCGCGCGCGGCGCGGGCCACGGCGACGGCGGTGTCGGGATCGGAGAGCATCGCGGCCCCGGCGCCGGTCTTGCAGACCTTGGGGACGGGGCAGCCCATGTTGAGGTCGATCGCGTCGGCCCCGGCCTCGGCGACCTGGGCGGCGGCGGAGCGCATCACCTCGGGGTCCTGGCCGAAGAGCTGGATCGAGACCGGCCCGCCGTCGCGCTCGCGAGGATCGATGCGCAGCATCTCCACACAGGTGCGCTCGTTGCCGTAGTGGATGGCGTGGCTGGAGAGCATCTCGGAGACCGCCATGCCGGCGCCGTAGCGCTTGGCCTGCAAACGCACGAAAGCGTTTCCGATGCCGGCCAGCGGGGCGAGCAGCACGCGGTTGGGGATCCTCAGAGGCCCGAGCATCCAGGGGTCGGTGAGCGCGGCCATGTCCCCCCATTGTGGCGAGCCTACGAATTCAGCTCGTAGATCAGGCGCAGGCCCGTGAGGGTGAGAAGGTCGTCGACCTCTTCGATGGTCTCGGTGAACGGCACGATCGCCCGGGCCAGACCGCCGGTGGCGATCGTGCGGGTCTCCTGGCCCAGCTCGACGCGCAGACGCCTCACGATCGCGTCGACCTGCCCGGCGGTGCCGTAGACGATGCCGGATCGGATCGCGTCGATGGTGGTCTTACCGATCAGCGAGCGGGGCGGGGTGACGTCGACTTTGGGCAGCGCGGCGGCGCGCTCGGTGAGGGCCTCCAGCGAGATCTCGACACCCGGGGAGATGATGCCGCCGAGGTACTCGCCGTCGGCGGACACGGGGTCATAGGTGATGGCGGTGCCGAAGTCGACCACCACGCAGGGCCCGCCGAGGTGGGCGTGGGCGGCGACGGCGTTGACCAGACGGTCGGGACCGATCTCGCGGGGATTGTCGTAACGGATCGCCATGCCGGTCTTGACCCCGGGCCCGACCATGATCATCTTGTGGCCGAGGTAGCGTTCGGCCATCTCGCACCACTCGGGGCCGAGCACGGGGACCGTCGAGGACACGATCGAGGCGTCGATCTCCCCCATCGGCACCTGGCGCAGCTCCAGCAGGTTGCGCAGGGCGGCTCCGATCTGGTCGGCGGTGGACTGCCGCACGGTCGCGAAACGCCAGTGCTCACGGAGTTCCTCGCCGCAGAACGTCCCGAAATGGGTCTGGGTGTTTCCTACATCGACGACGAGTAGCACGGCAGGCATTATGCTCGCGGAGATGACGGCAACGCTTTACGTGCTCCCGGGCTCGCATCCATGCGAGGCCGTGGCGGTGGCTCTGAGGTCCAAGGGCATCGCCTACCGCCGTGTGGATCTACTGCCGATGACCCAGCTTTTGGTCGGCCCGCTGCGCTACGGCGGCAGCACCGTCCCGGGCCTGCGCATCGACGGGGCGCGGCTGGTGGGCTCACGCACGATCATGCGCCACCTCGACACGCTGGTCCCCGATCCTCCCCTGCTGCCGGCGGCGGACGACCCCGCTCGGGCGCTGGTGCTGGAGGCCGAGCGTTGGGGCGATGAGGTGTTGCAGGCGGTCCCGCGCCGGATCATCGACGTGGCCTTCCTCTACGACGCCGCGGCGATGGAGAGTTTCGCGGGCGACTCCAAGCTGCCGTTGCCGCGCGCGCTGCTGCGCCCCGCGCTGCCCTTGACGGCACGGGTGATGGCGCTCAAGAACAAGGCCCGCGAGGAGTCCGCGCGGGCGGACCTGGCGGCGCTCCCGGCCAAGCTCGATCGCATTGACGCCTGGATCGCGGAGGGCATCCTGGGCGGCGAGCACCCCAACGCCGCTGATCTTCAGATCGGCAGCACGGTGCGCCTGCTGGAAGCGATCGGCGACGTGGCCCCGCTGCTTGAGGGTCGCCCGGCGCAGCGCCTGTCGAGCTACTTCCCGCCGATGGTCGGCGCGGTCAAGGTTGGCACCCTCCCCGCCGAGTGGATTCCCGCCCGCGCGGCGGCGGTGGCCAATGCTGCACCCGCGGATCTCTAGCTCGTCGGAGGGTGTCTATAGCTGCTCGCGCGGAGCGTCGCGCGCGACGCTCCACTAGCCTGCCCCGAGGGGTCAGCTTGAGCCGATGAACTCCCGGATCAGCTCGGCGGTGCGCTCGGGCTGATCCTCTGAGACGAAGGTGTAACTGTCATCGATCCGCTCTAGGCGGCAATCGGGGATCGCCTGCGCGAGCCGTTCGGCGAAGCGCAGCTTAAAGAAGCGATCTTCGGGCGCCCACGCGATCAGGACGGGGCGCTGATAGCTGCGGAGCTTCTCGGCGGCCGCGAGGGTGTCGCGGGGGTGAATTCCGCGCAGCAGCCCGATCGTGTCGCGCCTGATCTGGGCGTCACGCAGGCAGGGCGCCACCCAGGCGGCGAGCACCTCATCGGGGATCGGCCGCCGCGTGAGGGTCCCGAAGCCCAGGGGCGAGCGACGCAGGGCCGGGATGCGCATGCCCTGGAGGATGAGGGTGAGGACCGGGGGAACGCGCGCCAGCCACTGCAGCGGACGGAAGAACGGCGGCAAGAAGTTCTCGTAGGCGTCACACGGCGTGAGCACCAGTCGCCCGATGCGCTCGGGGCGCTCGGTGACGAGCAGCTGCGCGATTGCGCCACCGGTGTCGTTGGCCACGATCGTCACCTCGTTCAGGTCCATGGCGGCGAGGAAGTCGGCGATCAGGTGCGCGACGCCCCGCGGCGAGCGGTCGGCACCGACGGACAGCGGCACGCTGTGCGAGCCGAGCGGCCAGTCGGGCACGATGCAGCGGAACCGGCCCTCCAGCAGCGGGGTGACCTTGCGCCAGAGCAGGCCGTTGACGAGCAGGCCGTGTATGAACACGATCGGGGGTCCCTCGCCGCTGTCGCGGTAGCGGATGGTGCCCTGGGGCAGCTGGATGGAGTGCTCGGGGTTCATGCTCTGTGGTCCTTGGGGCTCATGCCGTGCGGTGCGGTGCTGTGCTGTGCGTCCATGTCCTGCGCTCAGCCTACTCTTAGCGGCAACCCGGCCCAGCGTACGCCCTCACCGACGGGCAGCGCGGCCAGCGCATCGGCGAGCAGACGCCCGTCGGGCACCGCCAGCTCGAAGTCAAGCTCAAGCGCGGGGATCAGCACGAAGCGACGCGCGAGCACCTGCGGGTGGGGCAGGCGCATGCGCTCGTGCTCCAGCTCCAGGCCGCCGAGCAGCAGCACGTCGATGTCGATCGCGCGGGGCCCATGGCGCACATACCCGGAGCCCGCCGGCACCCGTCCCTGTTCGCGCTCGAGGAGCTTGGCGGCATCCAGCAGCGCCAGCGGGCCCAGCTCGGTCTCCACGCGTAGGCAGGCGTTGAGGAAGCTGGGCTGGTCGAGCACCTCGCCCACGGGGTCGGTGTCGTACACGGAGGAGCAGGCCAGCACGCGCACCCCGACCCCGGGCAGAGCATCGACGGCGGCCTGCAGCTGGGAGCGGCGCTCGCCGACGTTGGAACCGAGACCGAGGTAGCCGATTGGCGGGGACATCGCGGGAGACGCTATCCGGCGGCGAGGGACGAGGGCCGCGCGACCGCGCACCGACGCGCATGCCGGTTGATTTCACTGACTTGTTTCCTTCTAATTGACGGATTTCTCAAGGTCGGGGAACCTGGCCGGATCACGATCCGGACCCTCCACACAGAGCCCCGGTAGCGACGGTGCGAGTACGGATCGCGCTGGCGGCGGGGCTGGCCCTGCTGGCGATCGCGCTGCTCGCGACGCTGTCGCGCGCGCCGCTTGAGGTGATTCGGTCAAACCAGCCGGCGGCGGAATCGATCGAGCCACACATAGCCGGCATCGCCGCGGGCAAAGCGCGGGTGTGTCAGGAAGACGAGCTGGTGCCCGCGGGAACCTCGGCGATCGATCTGTCGGCGCGAACCGACACGATGGGCCCGGCGCTGACGGTCAGGGTCCTCTCGGGGGGGCGCGTGATCAGCGAAGGCAGCCGGGCGGCGGGCTGGCGCGGCCCGGGGCTGACGGTGCGGGTCGCAACGATCGCGCACACGGTCCCCCACGCCACGGTGTGTTTCACCACGGGCACGCTGCTTGAGATGCTGGGCATGCGCGGGGAGAAGACCGCGCGGGCCGTCGGTCTGATCAGCGACGGGCGACGGGTGGCGGGCAGGATGAAGATCCGCTACCTGCGACGGAACCCGGGCTCGTGGTTCTCGACGGCGCGCTCGGTGGCGCGGCGCATGGGCCTCGGTCACGCTCCGGGCGGCGCCTGGGGCGCGCTGCTGCCGGCCTTGGCGATGATCGCGGCGGCGGTGCTGACGGCGTGGTTGCTGCTGCGCGAGCTGGCGGGCGACGGCCTGGGCGCGCTGCCCGGACGCTGGGGGGCGCTGCCGACACCGGCGCTGGTGTGCATGGCGGTGGCGTTCCTGAGCGCGGCGAGCTGGTCGCTGATCTCGCCGCTGTTTCAGGTCAACGACGAGGAGGCGCACTTCGCCTACGTGCAGCAGCTGGCGGAGGCGAGGCAGCTGCCCCACGCGAGCCTGACCCAGCTGTTCTCGATCGAGGAGGAGACGGCGATGCGGGATCTGCACTTCAACGACCTGCGACTCGACGGGATCAGTCACACGATCGGCGCGCGCAACCAGCAGGCCCGGCTGACCCGCGAGCTGAACGCCGACCCCGCCCGACGCGGAACCGGCAACGCCGGCGTAGCGGCCTCGGAGCCACCGCTCTACTACGCGCTTGAGACGGTCCCCTACGCGGCGGGCTGGTGGGGCAGCATCCTCGCGCGGATGGAGCTGATGCGGCTGTTCTCGGCGCTGCTGGGGGCGGGGAGCGCGCTGCTGGTCTACCTGTTCCTGCGCGAGCTGCTGCCGGGCGCGCGGTGGCTGTGGGCGGTGGGCGGGCTCGCGGCGGCGCTGGCTCCCCTGCTGGGCACGATGTCCGGCGCGATCAACCCGGATGCGCTGCTCGCGACGGTCGCGGCGGCGTGCTTCTACCTGCTCGCCCGCGGGTTTCGGCGGGGGCTGACCCGGAGGCTGGCGGTGGCGATCGGCGCGGTGATCGCGCTGGGCCTGCTCACGAAGCTCAACTTCATCGGGCTGGCCCCGGGGGCGCTGCTGGGCCTGCTGCTGCTGAGCGCACGCGCTGCTCGCTCGGCGGGGGTGGCGGTCTATCGTCGGCTCGCGCTGGTGCTGCTGGTGCTCGCCGCTCCGATCGCGGCGTACGCGGTGCTGGCGGTCGTGCGAGACCCGGTGGGGCTGGAGCGGCTGTGGAGCACGATCCCGACACCATTCCCCCGGCGGCCGGGGTCGGTGGGCGAGCTGAGCTACGTGTGGCAGGCCTATCTGCCGCCGCTGCCGGGGATGTCGAGGATCTTCCCGGGCGTGTCGGTGTGGCGGGAAGTGTGGTTCCCCGAGCTGCTGGGCTACTACGGCTGGGACGACATCTACTTCTCCGACCGGGTGAACGAGCTTGCGCTGATCCCGGCCCTGGGAATCGCCGCGCTGTGCGCTCGCGCGCTGATCGTGAGCCGCGGCGCCCTGCGTGCCCGTGTCGCCGAGATCGCGGTCTACGCGACGATGGCGGCCGGTCTGCTGGTGGTGATCGCGATCTCCTCCTACGAGGTGTACCCGGGCGGGGCGATGGAATACCGGCTGGGGCGCTACATGCTGCCGCTGCTGGCCCTGGCCGCCGCCGGGGTGGCGTTGGCGGCACGCGGCGTGGGGCGCCGCTGGGGCGCGGTGGCGGGCACGCTGATGGTGCTCCTGATCCTGGCCCACGACGTGTTCAGCCAGCTGCTGGTGATCGCGCGCTACTACGGCTAGGCGTTGGCTTGCACCCAGGCACCGACTTCGGGAAAGGGCGGCTTCGATCCAGGCGCAGACTTCGAGCTAGGCGCCGGCTTCGGCGAGCCCGCTCTCGCGCAGCCCGATGCGGGCGTGCAGGCGGCGCAGCGGTCGGGGCGCCCACCAGGCGCGCTCCCCGAGGACCCCCATGATGGCGGGCACGAGCAGCGCGCGGACAACGGTGGCGTCGATCGCGACCGCGAGGGCGGCCCCGGCGCCGAGCTGCTTGACGAAGAAGATGTGGGAGGTGACGAAGGCGCCGATGGCCACACAGAAGAGCAGCGCGGCGGCGGTGACGAGGCGTCCGGTGCGCTCCAGCCCCTGGGCGACGGCCTCGCGGGCTGGTAGACCGGCGTCGTGGGCCTCCTTGATGCGGGCGAAGAGGAACACACCGTAGTCGGTGGAGAGGGCGAAGGCGACCACGAAGAGGAGCACGAGGTTGGACTCCTCCAGGCCCCCGATGGGGCTGAAGCCGAGCAGCGAGGAGAGGTGGCCGTCCTGGAAGACGAGCACCAGCAGCCCAGCTCCGACGGCGACGGTCAACCCGTTCATGGCGAGCGCCACGACGGGTAGCAGCAGCGAGCCGGTCATGAGGAAGAGGAAGCCGCCGGTCACGAGCGCGAGGATCAAGAGCGTGAGGGGCACGTGCGAGGCGATGGCGGACTTCTGATCGATGAAGCCCGCGGTGGGCCCCCCGACGAGCGCCCCTCCGGGGTTGGCGAAGGCACGGAGGTCGCGCACGAGCTGCTGGTTGGCGGGGGACCCTCCGGAACCGCGGGGCAGGAAGTCGATCTCCCAGGTATCGCGACCGAGGTAGCGTGGGGGCGCCCCACCGGCGCGCCCGGCGACGACGCGCTGGGCCTGGCTCGCGAGTGCGCCGATACGGCGGCTTTCGGCGCGGGTGCCGTGCACCACCAGGTTGACGGCCTGCGAACCGTCGACGGCGAAGTCGCGGGCGAGGGTGTCGGCGAGCTTGCGGGTCTCCGAGGAGGCCGGGAGCACGCCCGCATTGGCGGGGGCGAGGGCGAGCCGCAGCGAGGGCAGCGAGACGGCAACGAGCACAAGCGCGGTGAGTACGGCGACCAGCCCGGGTCGGCGCATCACGCCACGGGCGAGCCGGCCCCAGGCGCCCTCGGCGTCAGCATGGGCACCACGGGCGGCGCTACGCTGCAGCCAGGCGGGGGCGAGCGCGTCGATGCGGGGCCCGAGGGCGATCAGCACGGCGGGTAGCACCACCAGCGAGACGGCCCCGGCGGCGAGCGCTACGAGGCAGCCGCCGACCCCCATGGAGTAGAGGAAGCGCAGGGGGAAGACGAGCAGCGAGGCGAGCGCGCCGGCGACGGTGAGGGAGCTGTAGAGCACGGTGCGCCCGGCAGTCTGGAGGGTGCGCGAGACGGCGGTGCGCGAGTCGGCTCCGGCGGCCAGCTCCTCGCGATAGCGGGAGAGCACGAAGAGGCTGTAGTCGATGGCGAGCCCGAGGCCCATGCCGGTGACGAGATTGACGGCGAAGATGGAGAGCCCGGCGAACTGGTTGACGAGGCGCAGCCCGAGGAAGGCGAGCACGATCGCGAAGCCCCCGACGAGCAGGGGCAGGGCGGCGGCGATCAGCCCGCGGAAGACCCAGAGGGACAGCAACAGCAGCAGCGGGAAGGCGAGCAGCTCGGCGCGCTCGAGGTCGGAGGAGGTGCGGGTGTTGATCTCGCTGAAGGCCACGTCCTGCCCGCCGAAGCGCACACCGGAGGGCGCGAGCTGCGGTCGCAGGCGGCTAACGGCGTCGGCGGACTCGTCCTGGGTGGCGAAGGCGGCGAGCACCACGCTCTCGTGCCCGTCGCGGGAGACGAGCTGGGCGAGGTGGGTGGCGGGGTAGTCCAGGGCGCGCTGAAAGCCGGGCTGCTTGGCCAGCAGCGAGGCCACGCGCACGCTCTGACGCTGGGCGGCGGGATCCTTGCGCACGTCACCGGCGCTGCGCACGAGCGCGGCAACCCCGTAGTCGGCGGACTGCCCGGTGGCGCTCTGGATGGCGGCCTTGGCGGCGAGCGTCTGGTCGCGGGGGTCCTGGAAGTCGGTGGAACGGCCCTTGAGCACCCCGGTGACGGGTGCCCCGACGGCGGCGGCGAGCAGAAAGAGCACCCCGGCGCCGATCAGGACACGGCGGGTGCGGCGGGTGGCCAGCTCGGTCAAGCGCACGATCATGAGCATCATTATGAGTGACTGCTAACTAATTTGTCAAGGAGGGGCGGCCCCCGTTGCTCCGCGACCGGACGGTGCGAGGCTTCGAGAACCCATAGCGGATGGGGCGCGACCATGCGCGACCCGGTGATGAACGAGCGGGCCTGGTGCTAGCGCTCGGCCTCGCGCCAGACCTCGACGGAGACCTCATCTACGGTGAGCGGGATCGGGGGCTCGGGCTTGGATGCCTTGACGCCGACGCCCTCCAGCTCGTAATCGGCGAGTAGCCGGTCGGCGATGGTGCTGCAAAGGCGCTCCAGGGTGCGGTGGGAGCGCTGCTGGGCGACGAGGGCGACGAGCTGACAAACCTCGCCGTAGTCCACGGTGTCCTCGACGCGATCGGTGACGGTGGCGTCGGATTCGCCGAGGTCGAGGCGGAGATCGAAGACGAGTCGCTGCCCGACCTCGCGCTCGGCCGCGCTGACGCCGTGGTGGGTGTAGAGCGAGAGACCGCTGATCTCGATGGTGACCGACTCAAGGGCCTCCTCGCGCTCGTCGTCGTCGAGCCGACCGTCGTCCTCCTCGGCGTCGTCGAGGCCGGGGCTGTCGATGTCGGGGTCCTCGGCGTCGGAGTCCTCGGGGCCGGTGTCGTCTAGGTCCATGTGCCGCTCAAGGTAGCAGCAGCCACGGTGAGGGCGGCGCGGACGGGAGCGACGTCGTGCACGCGGAAGACGCGGGCGCCGCGCTGGAAGGCGATCACGTTGGTGGCGAGCGTTCCGGGCAGCCTCTCCCCCGCCTCGGCACCGGCGAGGATCCGCCCGAGGAAGCCCTTGCGGGAGGTCCCGATCACGACGGGCGGCCCGAGCGCGCACAGCTGATCCAGGCGCCGCAACAGCTCCAGGTTGTGCTCGACGGTCTTGCCGAAGCCAATCCCGGGATCGAGCAGCAGACGCTCCACGGCGATGCCCTCGCCGACGGCGAAGCGGATGCGCTCCCCGAGAAAGGCCTCAACGTCGTCCACGACATCCTCGTAGCGGGGGTCCCGCTGCATCGTGCGAGGCTCGCCGAGCATGTGCATCAGACAGCAGTCGGCGCCGCTCGCGGCCACCACGGCGGCCATCCGGGGGTCGGCGCGCAGCGCGCTGACATCGTTGACGAGGCTTGCCCCGGCGGCGAGCGCGGCCTCGGCGACGGCGGCCTTCATGGTGTCGATCGAGATCTGTGTGCCCGGACACTCGCGGGCGAGCCCTTCAACCACGGGCACGACGCGCCGCAGCTCCTCGGCGACGTCCACGGGCTGCGCGCCGGGTCGCGTGGACTCGCCGCCCACGTCGAGGATGTCGGCCCCCTGGGCGACCAGCTCGCGCCCGTGTGCCACGGCGGCCGCGGGGTCGAGGAACTGCCCGCCGTCGGAGAAGGAGTCGGGCGTCACATTGACGACGCCCATCAGGCGAAAAGCGGGACTCACGCCGAGACCTATGTCGTTGTGATCGCCGGGGAGGCTAGGCGGGCTCGGGATCGGTACCGCGGATCTCGGCGGTACCACCGGCCAGCCCGGGACGAGGCAGCGGGCGGGGTGCTTCGCGACCGGCACGGTCGGCAGGCGCGGTGGGTGCGGGCAGCTCGGGCTGGGCGGGCTCCTCGTCGGGACCGAAGACATCCAGCTCGGCCTTGCCCTCGAGCAGCGCGAGGAACTCTTCCTTCTCGATCGTCTCGCGCTTGAGCAGGACTTCGGAGATGCGGGTGAGGCTCTCGCGATGTTCGGTGAGGATGCCGGTGGCGCGACTGTGGGCGGACTCGATGATGCGCCTCACCTCGTCGTCGATCTCGCGGGCGATCTCGTCGGAGTAGTCGGGCTCGGTCGAGAACTCGCGCCCGAGGAAAGGCTGACCGTGCTCGTGGCCGAAGACGCGCGGGCCGAGCTTTTCGCTCATCCCGAAGCGCATCACCATCTGCTTGGCGGTGGCGGTGACCTTCTCCAGGTCGTTGGAGGCGCCGGTGGTGATCTCGCCGAAGACGATCTCCTCGGCGGCACGTCCGCCGAGGGTCATGGCCATGGTGTCGTTCAGCTCAGCGCGGGTGGTCAGGAAACGGTCCTCCTGGGGCATCGAGATCGTGTAGCCCAGGGCCTGCCCGCGCGAGATCACGGAGATCTTGTGAACCGGGTCGGAGTGCTCGAGGTAGTGCCCCACGATCGCGTGGCCCATCTCGTGGTAGGCGGTGATCAAGCGCTCCTTCTCGCTCATCACGCGGGTCTTCTTCTCGGGGCCCGCGATCACGCGCATGATCCCCTCCTCCAACTCGTCCTGGCCGATCTCGCGCTTGCCGGTGCGCGCGGAGAGTAGCGCGGCCTCGTTGATCAGGTTGGAGAGGTCGGCGCCGGTGAAACCCGGGGTCTGCCCGGCGAGCGCGTCGATGTCGATCTGTTTGCCCAGCGGCTTGCCGCGGGTGTGGACCTCGAGGATCTTGGCGCGGCCCTTGCGGTCAGGGCGATCGACGGCGATCTGACGGTCGAAGCGACCGGGCCGCAGCAATGCGGGGTCGAGGATGTCGGGCCGGTTGGTGGCCGCGATCATGATGATGTTGTCCTTGGCCTCGAAGCCGTCCATCTCGACGAGCAGCTGGTTGAGGGTCTGCTCGCGCTCGTCGTGGCCACCGCCCAGGCCGGCGCCACGGTGGCGCCCAACGGCGTCGATCTCGTCCATGAAGATGATGCAGGGCGAGTTCTGTTTGGCCTGCTCGAAGAGATCGCGCACGCGCGAGGCGCCGACGCCGACGAACATCTCAACGAAGTCCGAGCCGGAGATCGAGAAGAACGGCACCCCGGCCTCGCCCGCAACGGCGCGGGCCAGCAGCGTCTTACCGGTGCCGGGCGGTCCGTAGAGCAGCACACCGGTGGGGATGCGGGCGCCGAGCGCCTGGAACTTCTTGGGGTTCTCCAAGAACTCCTTGATCTCGTGCAGCTCCTCGACGGCCTCGTCGACCCCCGCGACGTCACGGAAGGTGATCTTGGGCGAGTCCGCCGAGAGGCGCTTGGCGCGCGACTTCCCGAAGGACATCACCTTGGAGCCGCCGCCCTGGACCTGGTTCATCAGGAAGATCCAGAGGCCGAAGAAGAGGATGAAGGGGATGATGTAGGTCAGCAGCGACAGCAGCACGCTGCTCTTGTTGGATTCGATGTTGAACTTCGCGCCGCTTTCCTTGAGCTGCTTGATCAATTCGGGAGCGGCCTGGTCGACGAAGCCGACTTCGTATTTTGCGCCGCCGGCCTTCTTATAGAGTTCGACCTGCACGACGCTGCCCTTGTTCTTGATGATCGCTTCCTTGACGTTCCCCTGCGGGATGTCCTGGGAGATCAGCGTCTGATAGGTGTGCTTCGGGCCGTTGCTGGTGTTCGAGTGAATGAACTTCGTGGCAACGAACGCGAGCACGACCACGATCAGAATTGGGAACGCGGCGCTCTTGAAGAATCTGCTCATAGCTGAATCCGGGGGGTCCTGGCGACGGTTGAGAAGGTGCTCACCAGGCGCCTAGCGTACCACGGTGGGGCCGGATTTCCCGGCAGCGCGAGGGTGGTCATCTACCTGTTCAACGCCGCGACGAACGGAAGGTTTCGGTGGCGCTCGGCGTAGTCCAGCCCGTAGCCGATCACGAAGCGGTCGGCGATCTCGAAGCCGACGTAGCGGGTCGGGAGGTCGACCTTGCGCCGCTCGGGCTTGGTCAGGAGCGCGCAGACCTCGAGCGAGGCGGGGTTGCGCGAGCCGAGATTGCGCAACAGGTACTGCAGCGTCAGGCCCGAGTCCACGATGTCCTCGACGATCAGCACGTCGCGCCCTTCGATCACCACATCTAGATCCTTGAGGATCCGCACGACCCCCGAGGAGTCGGTGGCCGAGCCGTAGGAGGCGACCGCCATGAAGTCGACCTCGACGGGAATGTCGATGAAGCGCATGAGATCGGAGAGGAAGAACACGGCGCCCTTGAGCACGCCCACGAGCAGCAGCGAGCGCCCGGCGTAGTCGCGCGAGATCTGGGCGCCCAGCTCAGCCACGCGGCTTTGCAGGGCATCGGCGGTGACCAGTACCTCGCCGATGTCCTCATCGGCGGCTGGAGAGCCGTTGGCTTGGTTGGCTTGCGCCGCCACGAGTGGATCCGCCATGGAGATGTTGGAGTCTAGTGCGCCTCTGCTCCGGGGTAGTGCGGCTCGATCGCGACCATGCTCAAACGGCCCCCGGTGACGACGGCGCTCACGAGCCCCCCCACGTGCAGCTCGCTGCGCCCACCACGTCCGGCGAGGGCCAGCAGCTCGCCAACCCGATCGCCGGCCTGGGGCACGAAGCGTCCGGCGGCCTGCTCAGCGAGGCGCACCACGACCAGCCGGGCGAGAGCCGCGGGCAGCTCCCCCAGGCGCGTCAGCGCGATGCTCCGCCCGCCGGCCAGCTCGGCGCTGACGAGTTGCTCGAGCAGCTCGGTCTCCTCGCGCAGCAGCCCGGCGGTGCGCAGCACGTTGGCCTCCGCCGCGGGGTGCACCGCGCGCAGCGCGGGCACCAGCCCCGCGCGTACGCGTCCGCGCGCGTACTTGTCGGTGTCGTTGCTGGAGTCATCCACCCAGGACAGCCCACGGGCCAGGCAATAGGCGGCGGTCTGCTCGCGGGTGACGCCGAGCAGCGGGCGGATCAGGCGTCCCTCGGCGCTCGGCATTCCCAGTAGGGCGCGACGCCCCGGGGAGGCGGCGAGGCGATAGAGGATGCTCTCCACCTGATCGGTGGCGGTGTGCCCGGCGGCGATCAGCCCATCAAGCGGCGCCGCCAGATCCTCGGCGGCGCCGTAGCGCAGCTCACGCGCCCAGGCCTGCACGTTGCCCCTCGTTGCCCGCCCCCGACTTGGATCGGCGGCCACGCCGTGCGATGCGGCCACGCCGGGCGGGGCAGCCACAACGGATGGGGCGACCACGACCTCCAGGGCGACCCCGAGCTGCTCACAGAGCGCGCGACAATGGCGCTCCTCCGCGTCGGCCTCGGGTCGCAGCCCGTAGTTGACATGCAGTGCCCGCAGCTCCGCGGAGCCACGCAGGCTGACGGCCACGTCGAGCAGGCACACCGAGTCGCGCCCACCGGAGAGCAGCGCGAGCACAGGTCGATCGGTCGCGAGCAGACCGCCCGCGCGAACCGCGTCCAGAACCGGCTCGACGGCGGTGTCGCTCATCCCCGCCCGTAGGCCAGGTACAGCTCGGTGGGCTCTGAGAATCCCTTCAAAACCACACCCCCGATCAGCTCGAACTGGAGACGTTCGGAGGAGGCGGCGGCATCGACGACGCAGGCGCTGACCAGCACCTCGCCACCGGCGGCGCGAGCGACGACGCGGGCGGCGCGGTTGACCTCACGCCCGTAGTAGTCGCCGTCGCGGTAGAGGGCCTCGCCGTGATGGATGCCGATCCGGGGGGCGGGGGCGCCCGCGGGCAGGGCGGCTTGGAAGCCCACGGCCCATTCGGTCAGGGCCACGGGGTCGGCGCCCACAATCATCACCTCGTCGCCCAGCGACTTGATCACGCGGGCGTCGATCGGCAGCGTGCGTTCGACGCCCTCCACGAAGCGCTCGACGGCCCCGACCGCGACCTCCTCGCCGCGCTCCTCGGTCAGACGGGTGTAGCCGGCGAGGTCGGCGAAAGCGATCACCACGCGCAGGCGTCCCTCTGCGAGCCCCCGCTCTGCCATATCGGCCTCCATGTGTCCCACCACGTCCTGCTCGACGAAGTGGGCGAGATAGTGGCCGTGCAGGTAGGTCATGAACGGGGTGGCAAAGGGCAGCAGCTCGCGCACCAGACCGCCCATCTCATCGGCGATCTGGAGGCTGGGCACGCCGTCACGCAGCAGCGGTTCGTGGACGTACATGTGCACGAGGCGCACCTCGGCGTCAGCGATCTGGGCGAGCGCCTGGCCGTAGACGCGCAGCAGCTGAACCAGCGCCACCAGCGGGAAGCCCGCGCTGAGCACGGCGGCGCCGTAGCGCAGCATCTCGAGATCCTCCTCGCTGATGGCCTCAAGCGAGAGCGCGCTCGAGACCCATGGCCCCGTAGATGCGTTCGATCACGTCGGCCTTCAGGCCGGTGGCACGAGCAGCCTCGCGCAGCGTGTGGCGACCCTCGGAGGTCGGCAGGAAGTCCGCAAGGTCGCTGACGGCCAGCCGTCCGCTGTCGCTGGCCTGGCGGATCTCCTCGATCGTGTGCCCACGCGCGCGCAGGCGCGCGATGATCCGCACCTGGGTGGCGGCGGCCGCGGTCCAGCCACCGTCGTACTGCGGTACCAGTCCCTCCCTGATCCAGCGGCGCACGGTGGCGGGTGAGACGTCGGCGCGGGCAGCCACCTGGGTGAGCGTGGGCTCGCTCATCGCGGCGCCCTCAGACCTTCAGGTGAGGGTATTCCTCGGCGACGATCGTCTGGTAGTGCCCGTAGATGGGCTTGGTGATCGGGATCAGAGCGAGCGCCGCCTTGATGTCCCCGCCGGTCTTGATGCGCCGCCGGGCGATCGCCAGGGCCACGTTCTCCTTGCCCTGGAAGTAGCGGTTGGCGACCTCGGAGGACATCTTCATGCGCACCTTGGGGTCCCAGTCGATCTCATCCGACCACTCCCAGTGCAGGTTTCCCGGCTCCCCGGGGCGGCAGGCGCGGATGTTGATCACCATGTCAACGTCGTCGAACTCGAAGCGCTGGGGCACGTCGGCGTCACGCAGCGCGGGACCCATCTCGGGGTCCTCGCTCATGATCGTGAACAGCCGGTCCATGACCTCGCGGAACTCGGTGGGGGATGCGAAGACGCTCGCCATGTCCCGCAGTCTAGAGTCGCGAGCGGTGCACCGCGAGCCGATCCATCTGAGACCCACCGCCACGCTGGCCGAGCGGGTGCTTTTGCCGGGCGATCCGGGGCGTGCGCTGGCGCTGGCGCAGTGGCTGCTGGAGAAGCCGCTGATGTTCAACCACCACCGCGGCTTGTGGGGCTACACGGGCAAGGCGGCCGACGGCGAGCCGCTCAGCATCCAGAGCACCGGCATGGGTGGCCCGAGCGCCGCGATCGTGCTGGAGGAGCTGATCGCACTGGGAGTGCGACGCGCGATCCGCGTCGGTACCTGTGGAGCGCTGGATCAGCGATTGGCGCTGGGGGACGTGCTGGTGGCGCGCGAGGCGATCGCCGCGGATGGGACCAGCCGCGCGTTGGGGGCGGGCGAGCGCGTGGCGGCGGATGCAGGCCTCACCGCAGCGCTGGAGCAGTCCACGGGACGCGAGGCCGTAAGGATCGTGAGCACCGACCTGTTCTATGACCCCGATGAAGGACACAATCGCCACTGGCACGCGGCGGGTGCCGTCGCCGTCGAGATGGAGGCCGCCGCCCTGTTCGCGGTGGGGGCGCGGGCCGAGCTGCCGGTGGCCTGTGCGCTGATCGTCTCGGACCTGCTGCGCCCCCAGGGGCGCGAGCGCATTGGCGAGGAGACGCTGCTGGGCGCGGCTGAGACCCTCGGCCGGATGGCCGCGGCAGCGCTCCCCGCGGCGCACGGCTGACTTCGTTCAGCGTCGGCCGAGCTGCCCGTCTATGCCGCGATGGTCCTGGGCGTGCTGCTGGTGCTGCTGATCGTCGCGCATGACGGCTTCAGCCAGCTGCTGGAGGTGGCGCGCTTCTACTGCTGAGCCGGGGCTTTGCGTTTGGCGCTCGCCTTGCGTGGCTTGGGGTTTGCAGCACGTGGCTTGGCCGCGGCTCGCGTCGGGGCGGCTCGCTCGGCCACAGCTCGCTTGGGGGCGGTGGCCGGCGCCGCGTCCTCGACCCGCAGCCGCTCCTGGGCGCGCGAGACCGGAGCGGCGGGACCGGGCAGATGCTCGCGTACGTCTCCGAGCGCGCGGGCAAGGGTGCGCAACTGCTCCTCGATTCCCGTCAGGCGCTCCTCGACGGAGGGACCCCTGAGCGAGTTGTCCAGACGCTGAACACCATCCTCGATGCCCTCCAGACGCTGCGAGACGGAGCGCAAACGACGGGTGAGCCGCTCGATGTCGGCGGCCGAGGGCAGATTCAGGGCCCCCATCGCGACCTCCTGGGCCTGGGCGGCCTTCTCACGCGCATCGAAGGCCCGGCCGATGGCTCCGGTGAGCAGGGGGTTCTCCAGCAGCTCGGTGAGCGCGCGGCCCAGCTTGTCCTCGGTACCCGCGGTCAAACGGTCGCGCAGGCTCTTGATTGAACTCTCCTCAGACATCCGGGGCGCTCCTCGTGTCGGTCGCGGACGGGACAGTAAGGATACGGTGAGGTGATGGCAGAGCGACTGTTCCTCTTCGTGCAGATGGAGTTCCCCTGGGAGCTGGGCCCCGCCGACGGTCGCTACGTGCTGCGTGACCGGGCCGACGGCGAAGCCGAGCACGTGGTGGTGTTGGACACGGTCGGGGCCGCGCGGCGCCGGGCGCTGCCCGCGCGTCTGCGCAAGCCGGAGGCGAGCCCCGAACCCACCGAGGTGCCGACGGCGCGCGCCACGGTGATCGACCCGGTATCGGTCTCCGCCGAGGTTCAGGCACGCAGGTGGCTGGACGAGCTGGATGCCGAGCATCAGACGCGGGCCGCGCTTGGCGTGCTCAACCGCATGCTGTTCGCCCATCGCATAGCCGGCGCCGACCCCTACCTGCGAGAGCTGTCCCCCGCGCAGGCGCTCGTGATCAGAGCGGGCTGGGGCATCGGCGAGCAGGTCGCCGGCGGTCACTTCGCGCACGCCCGCGAGTTGACGTTCAGTGAGCCGCGCGCGGGGCGACGCACGGCGGCGCTACGACCGCAGGAGCGCCTGGCCGTCCTGCTCGGGGGCCGTGAAACACCGCTCGTGTGCGAGGAGCACACGCTGCGCGCACGCCTGGACCTCGATCGGGGGCGCCTCGCGCATGCGGCGATCGAGCTGGACGTCGCCTACACCGCGGCGCTCGCGGAGCTGGCGGCCGAGGGCCGTGCCGACCTGGCCCCGCGCGTCGCGGAGTTGCGGGAGCTGCGCGAGGGGGTCAAGCAGGCCGCGCAAGCAGCACTGACCGGCGGTTCAAACTCACCGCAGGAAAGCCCGCACGACGCCGAGCAGGAGCGAGTCCGCCACGCATTGGAGCGCCTGGAGGCGGCATTGCGGGCACGCACGGCGGTGGGATGGCATCGGTTGAACTAGAGACACTTTGGTGAATCACTCGAATTCTTCGAACTGGCGGGGTAGCGTGCGCGTACCGAACGAGTGGGAGAGTGAAGATGCGATTGGGCCGAGGATCGACGACGTTCACCATAGGACTGATGGCGCTGGCACTGGTCGGCTCGGGCTGTGGCGGCTCGGGCTCGAAAACGCAGGCCGCCACATCGAGCACCACCGAATCTTCGACCACCACTCCGACGAGTACCTCGACGAGCACAACGAGCAGCGCAACCACCGCGGCGACCAAACCGCTTACCTTCGCTGTCTCCAGCCCCGCCTTGAAAGGGCATGCGCTCCCTGCGCGGTACACCTGTGGGGGCACGAACGCCTCACTACCGCTGAAGTGGAGCAACGTCCCGCCCGGCACCAAGGAGCTGGCCGTGTTCATCGCCCACAACGAGCCCGGGCACGGCAGCGAGACGGACTGGTCGATCGTCGGCCTGAAACCGACCCTCACCGGGCTGAAGGCGGGCAGCGTTCCGCCCGGCGCGGTCCTGGGTCGCAACGGCAACGGCAAGACCGGCTACTCGGTGTGCCCCGCCAAACACACCAACGGGCAGTACGGCCTGGGAGTCTTCGCCCTATCGCAGCGGCTCACGGTGCACTCCGGATACAACGGCGTCGTGCTGCTCAACAAAGTGAACAAGAAATCACCTTTGGCGCTGCTGGTCTTCGAATACAAGCGACCCTGAGTCTCGGGGGTCCATACGCGGTCTAGGGCGGACTAGACTTCCCGCGATGGACCCCACGACGACCGCGGTCGGCGCCTGGAGCGGCGGGCGCTTCATGCACTTCGGCGAGCCCCTCGAGGACTCCCGGCTGCACGCACTGCTACGTCCGGGCGCGGGGATCGACACGCTCATCACCGCCGACGCCTACGGCGCGGGGGAGGCCGATCGCGTAGTCGGCCGCGCCCTGGACGGTCTGAGCCGCGAGAGCTACTGCCTCGTCGGAGCGATCGGTCACGACTTCTATACGGGCGAGCGCGAGGGCGCCAAGGGGTTCCCGCGCTTCACCGACGCACGGCTGCGCCCCGCCGAGGAGTACGCGCAATACATTCGCATGGCGACCGAGCGGAGCCTCGAACGCATCGGCGTGGAGCGCTTTGACGTGCTGCTGCTGCACAACCCGGACCGCACCGGCTACCGTAGCGCGGCCGTCTGGGATGGGATGCGGGCGGTCCGCGAGGCGGGTCTCACCGATACCCTGGGAATCGCCCCGGGACCGGCCAACGGCTTCACGCTCGACCTGATCGACTCACTGGAGCGCTTTGGCGAGCTGATCGACTGGGCGATGATCATCCTCAGCCCGATGGAGCCCTGGCCCGGCGAGCTGGTACTCGAGGCCGCGGCGGCAAACGACGTGAGCCTGATCGCACGGGTCGTCGACTACGGCGGGATGTTCCACGACGACGTGCATCCCGGTCACGCCTTCGCCGCATATGACCATCGCAAGTTCCGACCGGACGGATGGGTGCAGGCCGGTCGGGAGAAGCTCGAGCTTATGCGCCCCTACGCCGAACGACACGGCCTGAGCATGCTCCAGCTGGCGTGCCAGTGGGACCTTGCGCAGACAGCGGTGCGCTGCGTGGCCCCCACGCTGATCCAGGAGAGCGGCCCGGGGGCTCGCCCGGTCGAGGACAAGCGCGCCGAGCTGGCCGCGCTGCCCGGCGAGCTGCTGCTGAGCCCCGAGGAGCTGGCGGAGCTGAGAGCGATCGGCGACAACGACGGGTCGATGGCGCTGAAGGGCGCGAACACCGAACACGAGGGCGCTCCGCTGGCTGACCGCTGGGCGCTCGACGAAGAACTGGAGCGGCTCTCCGAGCGGTGGGGCATCTCCCCCGAGCGGGATCTGCGCAAGTCCCGCGCGCCTCAGCCGGCCTAGCATGCCTCAGCTGACCTAGCGTGCCTCAGCCGGCCCGGAGTTGGCCGCCGAGCCTCTGGGGAACCCGGCGGCGTGCCCCGACGCTGCGGCTACTTGCCCTGGAACCTGGCGGCGCGCTTACCGAGGAAGGCAGTGATGCCCTCCTTGGCGTCCGCGCTCTGGAACACCGTGGCAAAGCCCTGCTTCTCGGCCTCGATCCCCGCGTCGAGGTCGCCCGCGGCCGACACCTGCTTGATCTGGGCCACCGCGAGCGGCGCCTGCCCGGCGAGCTTCCGCGCCCAGGCGAGCGCTGTGTCGAGCAACTCGTGATCTTCGACGACGCGATTGACGAGCCCGAACTCAAAGGCCTCCTCGGCGAGCACGGGGTCGCCCACGAGATTCATCTCAAGGGCCTTGTTCTCTCCAACCAGGCGCGGCAGGCGCTGGGTACCGCCAAAGCCGGGGATGATCCCAAGCTTGATCTCCGGCTGACCGAAGATCGCCGAGCGTGCCGCAATGCGCACGTCGCAGGCCATCGCCAACTCGCAACCCCCACCGAAAGCCAAGCCGTTGACGGCGGCGATCGTGGCGATGCCCTTCGTCTCCAGCTCGCGGAACAGCGCATGGGCGGTGTGGATCAGCTCGGCGCCTGCGGCCTCGTCCATCGTCGTGAACGCCTTCACGTCCGCCCCCGCGCAGTACAGAAACGGGTTGGATGAGGCGATCACCAGGGCACGAACGCCCGCGTCCTGAACCTTCTGCCAGACCTTGCCGAGGTCCTGGATCACCTGGGGGGAGATCGAGTTCATCTGACCGTTCGCGAGCCAGGCGATCGCGACGCCGTCGGCGCGGGTCTCGAGCTTGACGACCTCCGCATGCGATGACGACGCCGCGGGCTGCTCGGCGTCGGCCTGGGGGTAGGCGTAGAAGCCCTGGCCGCTCTTCTGACCGAGGCGCCCCTGGGCGACCAGGCGACGCAAGATGGTGGGTGCCGCGAAGCGTTCGCCGTGACGCTCCTCGGCGTTCTCCAGGCGCTCCAGGATCGTGTCGAGACCTTCGATGTCCGCCTTCATGAACGGCGGCAGCAGGCCCCGGCGCGGATCGAGCCCGGCGCCGGCCATCATCCCGAAGTCGATGTCGCGGTGGGTCGCGACGCCCTCCTCCAGCACCAGGCAGGCCTCGGTGAACGTCTTCAGCGTCAGCAGCTCGACGAGCTGCTCGATGTCCGGCTCGGCGTCGCCCTCGATGTTGGACTCTCCCTGAGGGTTGTAGAAGCCGTCCCCGCCGGTCTTGGCGCCAAGCTTGCGCTCGGAGACCAGGCGCTGCATGCCCTTGGGGACGTAGAAGCGCTCATCGCCGTAGGACTCGGCCAGGTGCTCGGCTACATGCAGCACGGTGTCGAGGCCCAGGAGGTTGACCAGGAAGTAGGGACCCATCGGCACCACGTTCGCGGCGCCCACGCCCTCGTCGATCTTCTTGATCGAGAGCCCCTTCTGCTCCTGCTCACGCCAAACCTCGGAGATGCCGGAGTTGAGGATGCGGTTGACGACGAAGCCGGGCACCTCGGCACAGGTGATCGGCTGCTTGCGGATGGTCTGGGCGAAGGTGATGGCGGCTGCCACGCTCTCAGCGGAACTCTCCTCGCCCTCGACGATCTCGATCAGGGGCATGATCGAGGCGGGGTAGAAGTAGTGGAACCCAATCACCTTGTCCGGGCGCAAGGTGGCCTCGGCGATCTCGCTGATCGACAGCGACGAGGTGTTGGAGGCCAGGATCGCGTGACCGGGCGTCGCGGCATCCAGCTCAGCGAACACGGCCTGCTTGATCTCCATCTTCTCGGGCACGGCCTCGATCACGAAGTCGACGTCCCCGAAGCGCTCGTAGGAGGTCGTCCCATAGATGCGCCCCACGACCTCGGCGATCTGCGCCTCGGCCTGCGCGGCCGTGATCTTGCCCTTCTCGGCCAGCTTGCCGATCTGGCCCTTGGTGACACCCAGAGCCTCGTCCAGTCCTGCCTGGACAAGCTCGTCGTTGATGTCCTTGAGCACCACGGGGATGCCCGCGGCGGCAATGGTCTGGGCGATCTGTCCGCCCATCGTTCCGGCGCCGACGACGGCGGCCTTAAACACGAACATAAAGTTTCAGCTCTCCTCTGACTGTTGGGATCGGCGGGGAGCCTACCTGGGTCGCGGAGATCCGGGGCACCAGCCGGCTTGAGCGCCGCGCGTCTGCCGCTCACCTCTGCTGCTCACCGGGACAGAGCGCCGTGTGAGGAGCCTCAACGCCGCTGGGGCTCGCCGTGCGACACGGCGAGCCCCTCCATACACGGCGTCTACATCAACGCAATACTGCTATTCGCTCAATTTCACCGCTTCGGCTTCCGCCTGTTCCAGGTTGCCTGTCAGGATCGCGGTGTTCTTGCCTGCCGCCGACGGGAGACCGAGCTTCAGGTCAATGGCGCCGTCAACCAGCAGGGTGTCCCACCATTCGCCGCAACCGCTGGCCGCGGGCACCGAGAACGAGTTGCCAACGAGCCTGTCGCCCACGGCGATCACAAGCGCGCCGCTGTGCTTCAGCGTGACCGTACCCAAAGTACCCGTGATGGGGGTGTTCGGAGACGGCGGAGACGTCGTTCCGGTCGTCAGCGCAAGGTTCACCGGGCTGCCGCTCGAACCTACGTAGCAGGCGCTTCCCAGGAACGCGTTTTCCAGGTGGATACGCACGGGCAGGATCACGCCGTTCGGCCTGTGACCCTGAAGGGCCCCAAAGTCGTACGTCGGGTTGCCCACGAGTTCCGTCGTCGCCGTGACGCCGGTCGGACCGTGGTTGATGATTTCGTTGAAGATGGTCCGCAGCCATTCGGGGAAGAATTCAGGCGCGACAATCCCGAGCAGCCCTCCGGGAACGGTCTGCGCCGGCTTTGACAGCGTGTTGCCGTCGGCGGCGCCCACGAAGCTCGTTTCGAAGGTTTCTTCATTCTGCGTCAGACCACCCTGGAGCAGAATCGCGTTCGTGATCGGCACCGCGGTGCTGCCGATCTTAACTTCGCCACCAGTGGTCGTGCTGTAGATACAGGAGATGACAGCCGAGTTCCCAAGCGGACAATCACCAAAGTTGTGATAGTCGCCGGTCGGATGAAACGGCAGTGCGGATGCTGATGCTCCTGTTACCAGCAGCGCGGCCAGTACGGCTACGACGGCGACGAAACCTCGCCCGCCGACCCGCCGGCCCATATAGCTCTTACTCATAATTATTCTTTCTACTTGTTTTGCGGATATAACGCGTACGGCGAGCATCTAGAAGAGCCGTGGCATACACGCGGCTCGATCTCTAGTAGAGATTCTCTACACAGAGACGCAGCTCGACCTCTTCTCCCAGGGCTCGGCTCGCATGCTGTGGCTCCCCTGCCCCATACCTCATGCCGATATACGCATACAAGAAGAACGTACCCGGCATCCAACTACATAACAACCTTTGTTTCTTACAGTCGCTGGACATCAGCTGTACACGCGCTCCTCGGCACGTGGCCCAACATTCATCAATCCTCCCTATCCATCCCCACAACAGCCCGCATCGACACCGGCGCGATACGCCCTCGACCGTCAAGCGTGACCTCGCTACCGGCCGAGTCATGCCCGGCCCCACTCGAGGACACCGATCCCGCCAACCCTGGGCGCGCGAACGCCGCGAGGCCGACCGCCAACCGCCGATTCTTCCCGCAGCCGAAAGCTCATCGCAGCCGACTGGTCATGCGTCTTAACGGCCAGACGGGGCGGCCACATTGGTGACCGCCCCAGCCGACTGCTACCACTACGTTGCGCTCGGCGTTACACTACTTTTACTTCGTGAGCGATCGCTGTGGCTTTGAATCCACCGCCGGTCGCCGTAACGCCCAATCCAATGCAAGTCGCGTTGGGTTTCGCGGTAAAGCCTTTGACGTTGGAAAGCAATTCTGTGTTTTTGGTTTCGACGTTGACAGCTTTGACTTCGGAGAGACCGGTGTTGCTCGCCGGTTCAATCGTGACAACACATCCCGATGCAGCTTGGGTCACGACGCAGGTCGAAAGTACGCCACCAGTAAATTTCGTACCTTTTTGTTCGACCTGAAGTTCACACGTACTGTTCACGGTCGCCGCACCTGAGACACCGGCGACTTTCTCTACACATTTCGAGAACTGACCTGTCAGCGCGAGGTGATCGCCTTCTTTTGCCGCTTCTTGTTTAGTCAGAGTCCTGACTGCCCAAGCGCCTTTGGTGAGTTCCGCGCATTTGACTTCGAGCTGGATTTCTGTCCCGTTTTCGAGTGTGAAGACGGCACTTGTGCCAGCCTTTAGTTGAAGCGGCCCCGTCGTGCCGGCATTATTGCTGACGAATTTTGCGGCCGCCGGCGAAGCGACGACAGCAAAGATGCTGAGGACAGCCGTGAGGCCGAGTAGTAGCCTTGCCTTACTCATTGGTAAGCGCTCCCTTTTCGTTGTTTTATTTGGCCCGAGGGGCGTTGCGTGGAGTTGGTGCTGCGTCCCTCCCGGGCACTACCCCCTGCTCTCCGAGGGTGCGTTTAGTGTCGTCCGAGAATCAAGCCTCGTCAATCAAGAACACTGATGGACGGGTAGGAAACGCTCAGACGCGGGGTTGGCATTCCTTATTTTGCGCTGCTATTGCTGATTGTCTGGCCGCTGACTTCGGCCTAAATCGCGCGATCTGTCATTGATCCGGAACGTTTCTGATGAGCCGTTTCGGGTTGTGTGATGGTCAGCTGAGAGTGAGAAACATCGCCCTGGATTGATGTCGCGCCTTGGTACCATTGTCGATGGGTCCGTTGGGTGCGTAGAAGAGGTCATGACCACATGAGAGGTCGTCGTGCGGGGTCGTCGCCAGAGTGTCTATGGGGACACCTGGCTCCTGAGTCGTGTTTGGTTAGAGGCGTGCTTGTAGGCAAGCCGGAAATCGGGAGGAATTGTGATTAGGAAGCTGCTTGCGGGCTGTTCGACCGCACTCGTGTCGTTCTTTGTGATCTCGGGGGTTGCGGGCGCGAGCTTTGGTTTCGCTTCAGTCGGGTTCTCCGCGACCGAAGAACCTACAGCCGAACAATTCGAACGCGGCGAACTCGGCGCACGCGATGTCCAGGCCGGCTCGCACCCGTATGAGCTGACGACAAGCTTCGTTTTCAACACCACCACGGACGCAAGCGGCTCGCTGATTCCCGATGGAGACGTCAAGGATCTCCTCGTCGAACTGCCACCCGGCCTCGTCGGCGACGTGAACGTGCTTCCGCAGTGCTCGATCAAGCAGTTCGAGACGCAGTTCCCCGAACTCCACCTTCCCGGCACGAACTACGGCTTCAGTGGGGCGAGTTGCCCCGCCAGCACTCAGGTTGGCTTTACCGATTTGCGGCTTCGCACCGGATCTGCGGGGGGAGCGCTGAATGACGTCTATGTCGATGCCTACAACCTGGTGCCGCCGCCGGGCGCCCCTGCACAGTTTGGCATCAGCCCACAGCGGATCCCGGTGCTTTTCCGGCCGTCAGTCCGCACTCGCAGCGACTACGGACTGACGATCACCGCGAGCAACATCCCCCAGCTGCTGAAGATCGGCGGTAACACGGTCACGTTCTGGGGCGTTCCGGGCGACCCAAGTCACGATGCGCTGCGAGGCGAATGTCTCGGCGCCCATGGCACGATCCCGCATACCGTCGAGGGAGCCCCGCATCAGTGCGCCACCGACTCACGGCCACAGCCGTTCTTGACGCTGCCCACGAGCTGCACGGGTCCGATCCAGGCGACCTTTCGAGCCGACTCATGGCAGCATCCCGGACGCCGAAACCCCGACGGTACGCCCGATCTGACCGATCCGAGCTGGGTTTCAGCCGGCTCGCAGCTGCCCCCGATGAACGGCTGCGATCGGCCGTCGTTCGGGCCCTCTCTGACGGCAGCGCCCGACACGTCTGACGCGGATTCGCCCGCCGGCCTGACCGCCGAGGTGATCGCCCCGCAGGACGGCCTCTTGAGCGCGAAGGGCATCGCACCGGCGAACATCCTGAGCACGACGGTGACGTTGCCTGTCGGGATGGCGATAAACCCCGGCCAGGCCGCCGGGTTGCAGGCTTGCCAGACCTACCAGGACGGCATCGGCAGCGAGTTTCCCGCGAATTGCCCGGCCGCCTCCAAGGTCGGCACGGTCGAAATCGAATCGCCGCTGCTCAGGGACCCGCTGAAAGGCAACGTCTATGTGCGCCAGTCCGACCCGCCGAACCTCGAACTTCTGATCGTCGCCGCCGCCGACGGTGTGGAAGTCAAGCTTCCCGCGCAGGTCCATCTCGACGAAGCCACAGGACAGGTGAGGACCACCGTCGCGAACACTCCTCAGCTGCCATTCACCGACTTCAAGCTGGTGTTCAGCGGCGGCGCCCAGGCGGCTCTGACCACGCCACCCGCATGCGGGCTCTATACGACCGCCTCGGATTTCACTCCCTGGAGCGCCCCACTGTCGGGAGACGTGCTCGCCACAAACAGCTTCAGGATCGACAGCGGGCCGGGCGGCTCGGCCTGCGCCTCTCCGCTGCCGTTCAATCCGGTGATGACGGCCGGCGGCACAACCGATCAGGCGGGAGGGTTCACGAACTTCTCGCTGCTCCTACAGCGCGGGGATGGGCAGCAGCGGATCTCGGGCCTACGCTTCAGGACGCCACCCGGGCTTTCGGGGATGATCTCGCGTGTCCCGCTCTGCGGAGAACCGCAGGCGGCTCAGGGAAAGTGCTCGGCGGCGTCACAGATCGGCCACACGGTCGTGACCGCCGGACCGGGGCCCTTTCCACTGGTTGTCCCCGAGCCCGGACAGCCGGCGGCGCCGATCTACCTGACCGGCTCCTACAAGGGCGCGCCGTACGGACTCTCGATCGCCGTCCCGGTGATCGCGGGACCGTTCAACCTCGGGACCGTGGTCGTGAGGTCTGCGATCGCGGTTGACCCCCACACCGCGCAGTTGACGATCTCAACCGATCCGCTGCCGTCGATCATCGCCGGCATACCCACGGACTTGCGCTCGATCAACGCGGTCGTGGATCGACCCGGGTTCATGTTCAACCCCACCAATTGCAACCCCACGTCATTCTCCGGCACCGCGACGAGCACCGAAGGCGCGAGCGCTCCGATCTCGACTCACTTCCAGGTCGGCTCGTGCCGTAGCCTGGCATTCAAGCCGGACTTCAAGGTCTCCACGTCGGGTAAAACCTCCAGGAAGAACGGTGCGAGCCTGAACGTCACGATCGCCTATCCGAAGATCGTGCCCGGAGCGAACCAGGCGAGCAGTCAGTCAAACGTCGCGAGCGTCAAGGTCGACCTGCCCAAACAGCTCCCCTCCAGGCTCACTACGCTCCAGAAGGCTTGCACAGCGGCCACCTTCGAAGCGAACCCCGCGAGTTGTCCCGCGGGCTCCCTGGTCGGGCACGCCAGAGTGCTTACGCCGGTACTGCCCGTGCCCCTGACCGGGCCTGCTTACTTCGTCTCCCACGGGGGCGAAGCGTTTCCCAGCCTCATCATCGTGCTGCAGGGCTACGGCATCCGAGTGGATCTCATCGGCACGACCTTCATCAGCCCGGCCGGAATCACCAGCAGCACGTTCAAGACAGTCCCCGACGTTCCGTTCACCGACTTTGCTCTGACGCTCCCGCAGGGTCGGTTCTCAGCGCTCACGGCGAACGGGAACCTCTGCAGGAGCAAACTGGCGATGCCTACGGCCTTCACCGGCCAGAACGGCGCGGTCATTCACCAGTCCACCAAGGTCACGGTCACGGGCTGTCCAAAGACAAAGCAGACGTCGCGCACAGCGAAGCAGGCACACAAGCACACGAACGGTAAGGGTAAGAAATGAGAAAACGATCGATTGGGTGCCAGATGTCACTGAGAAGCCTTGCCGGCCGTATTGCCCTGCTGCCGCTGGCGCTCCTGTTGCTGCCCACCGCCGTGGTGCGAGCGGAAGGCTGCCCCAACGAACAGGCCCGGGCGCAGAATCGATCGATCCACCTGCTTGACTGCCGCGCCTATGAGCTGGTCTCGCCGCTCAACAAGAACGGCGGCGACATCGCCGAAATCGACCGAGCCAACAACGGTGGCGTGGTGCAGGCCACGCCGGACGGCGAAAAGCTCACGTATGTCTCGTTTTCCTCCTTCGGCGACGAAGCGGAAGGCGCGCCGGTCGGCAGCCAGTACCTCTCGGCCCGCACCAGCGAAGGCTGGAACACCAAGAACGTCACCCTCCGACTCGAAACCCCGAGCCACCTCAAGAATCTAGGTACCCCATACAAGGCATTCTCCACTGACCTGACACGCGGGCTGATGCCCTACGACGAATTGGCAAACCCGCCGCTCGGCGGCGCGCCTGCCGGTTACAACAACTACTACCTTCGCGGTCTTGATGACAACAGCGTCTCGGCGCTTTTCACGAACCCTCCCATCCCCTCCACCGCCTTCGGCTTCTTCCTGGAAGGCGCAGCCGCCACACCCGACCTCAAGCACATCGTCCTCAACAGCGAAGCGGCGCTGACTCCCGGGGCGTTGGCCGGCGAAGGTTCCTTCGACTGGAACCTGTACGAGGTCTCCGACGGCGTGTTCCATGTCGCGAACGTGCTGCCGGGCGTAACCAACGGCGCAACCGCCACCGTCGAAACGCGCTTGGCGGGCCTCTCCGACGACGGTTCACGCGTGATCTTCTCCACGGCCCCGGGTGGCGCCGGCTCCGTCGGCACGGGACTCTATGTTCGTGAGAACGTGGCCGCTCCACAGAGTCCGATCGGCGAAGGCGGCGCCTGCACGGTACCCACCGATGCCTGCACCGTTCAGGTCGACGCCGCCATCGGCGGAAACGGTCGCTTCTTGGCTGCCGGGGCTGACGCCTCAGACGTGTTCTTCACACAGGGCACCAACGGCACCGGCGATCTCTACCGCTATGCCCTCGACAGCAACACGCTGACCGACCTCACGCCAACCGAAAACCCCGGAGAAGCCAGAGTACGCGGTGTCCTGGGAGCCAGCGACGACGGCTCCTACATCTACTTCGTCGCGGCCGGAGCATTCGCGCCCGGCGCCGCGCCCGAGGAATGTGAACCCGCGAGCACGACAACAGGCTGCAATCTTTACGCCTTGCACACCGCTTCGGGGGGCGCTCCGGTGCTGACGTTCGTCGCGCGACTGTCAAGCGGTGACGAAGGGTTCCTTGAAGAAGGGTTCCCGGACGCGCACGACTGGGGAACCTTCTCCGAGCGCACCGCACGGGTCTCCTCCGATGGTCGCCACGTGGTGTTCATGTCCGAAGCCAGCCTGACCGGATACAACAACAACGGCTCCCATTGCGTCCCGGAAATCAACGAAAACGGTCTCCTGGTCGGCTTTGGCGTAGGCAAGTGCCAGCAGGTCTACACGTATGAGTTCGGTACCTCGGCACCCATCTGTGTGTCCTGCAACCCCGACAGCGCAGCGCCCGCTGGACCATCCAGCATCCCCGGTGCAACCGACTACTCGGGCGGGCAGGCCATGTACCAGTCCCGCGTCGTCTCCGGCGACGGCAGCCGCATATTCTTCAACAGCTCCGACGCGCTGCTCGCCTCCGACACGAACAGCGAGCAGGATGTATACGAGTGGGAGAAAGCCAACACGAACAGCTGCACGGAAGCCGGCGGCTGCCTCGGCCTGATCTCGGGAGGGCTCAGCAGCGAAGGGTCGGCTTTCCTCGACGCCGGCGCTGACGGCAGCAACGTCTTCTTCGCCACGCGTCAGCAGCTCGCCGGTGCAGACACCGACCAGGAGGTTGACGTCTACGATGCCCGCGAAAACGGTGGCTACGCGCACGTGGCTCCCACCGCGTGCAGCGGCACCGCTTGTCAGGGTCTGCCCGCCGAAACCCCGATCTTCGCGACGCCTGCGACCGCTACCTTCAACGGCGTCGGCAACCTGCTGCCTCCCGTGCCCACCAAGCCGAAGCCTCCAAAGCGCCTGACGGCGGCTCAGAAGCTGGCGAAGGCGCTCAAGGCGTGCACCAAGAAGCCGAAGAAGCAGCGCGCCGCATGTGTCAAGCGCGCCCACAAGGCCTACCCGACACCTAAGAAGTCACGCAAGAAGTAAGCGGCCCGGCAGTCAAGCGGAAATAACACCGCCCCGCGTCAAGACGACGCAAACGTCGCGACACGTCGGGGGTGGCCGCTGACCGCAGCCACCCCGTTTCCCGGCGCGGCCTAAGCCAGAGCCGCAGCGGGCTCCTCGACTCGCCGTGGCAGCAACGTCTCGCGCGCGATCACAAGCCGCTGGATCTGCGAGGTCCCCTCGTAGAGCTGCATGATCTTCGCGTCGCGGAAGAGCTTCTCGACGGGGTACTCCTTGATGAAGCCGTAACCCCCGTACACCTGCACCGCGTCGGTGGCGACCTTCATCGCGGTGTCCGCGGCGAACCGCTTGGCGTGGCTCGACACCAGCGTGTTGCGTTCGCCGTTGTCCAGCTGCGAGGCCGACTTCCAAGTCAGCAGCCGGGCCGCTTCAATCTCGGTGGCCATGTCGGCGATCATGAACTGGATCGCCTGGTGCATCGCGATCGGCACCCCGAACTGGACGCGTTCCTTGGAGTACGTCGTGGCGAACTCAAACGCCGCCCGCGCAATCCCGGTGGCCATCGCGGCCACGCCGGGGCGGGTGCGGTCGAGGGTCATCATCGCGAGCTTGAAGCCCTTGTTTTCCTCGCCCAGGAGGTTCTCGGCGGGCACCTCGACGTCGTTGAAGGTGATCGTCGCCGTGTTGGAAGCGCGCTGGCCGAGCTTGTCCTCCTTCTTGTCCACCACCACGCCCCACTCGCGCTCGACCACGAAGGCCGAGATGCCGCGGTGACCGGCCTCCTTGTCGGTCTTGGCGTAGACCGTGTAGTAGTCCGCGTGGCTGCCGTTGGTGATGAAGCACTTCGAGCCGTTGATCACGTACTTGTCGCCGCGCTTGACCGCGGTGGTGCGCATGCCGGAGACATCAGAGCCCGCGTCAGGCTCAGTCAGGCAGAACGAGGCCAGTTTCAGCTCCTCGGTGAGCGCCCCCAGGTACTTCTTCTTGATCTCCTCCGAGCCGCCCAGCATGATCGGCGCGGTCGCCAGGCCGTTGCAGCCCAGCGAGGTCTGGATGCCCGAGCAGCCCCATGAAAGCTCCTCCTCGATCAGGCAGCCGTCGAGGTAGCCCAGACCGGGGCCGCCGTACTCCTCGGGGATGTGGGTGTTCATGAGGCCCACGTCCCACGCCTTCTGGAGGACCTCCTGGGGCCAGTGACCGTCCTTGTCGTACTCCCAGGCGACCGGGCGGATCTCCTTCTCGGCAAAATCGTGCGCCAACTCGCGCAGGTTCTTCTGCTCGTCGGTGAGCGTGAAATCGACCATGTCTCTTCGTGATCTCCTGAGAATAGATTGACTAGTCAGTCAACAACCGTGCGAAGAAGGGTACCGGAGCCCGCGAATTCCGCAACAATCAAGGTATGCAGAATGCGCTCAGCTTCGTGGTGTTCGGCACCGTGGCCTTCTCGCTGGTGATGTCGCTCGTGATGCTCCTCATGCGCGGGGGCGGCAGCATGTACGACCAGATCGGCCAGGGTGGGCTCTCGATGGACGAGCGTCAGTCCCACGAGGGTTGGGAGCCCGCCCCGGACTCTCCCGTCGCCCAGGCCGAGCGCGAGCAGGAGATCCGCCAGATGCTGAAGGCCCGCAGCGAGCGCCGCCAGCGCCTGGGCGAGGAGCCGATCGACATCGACGCGGAGCTTGCCCGGCTCACCGACCCGGACAACGCCCGTGAGCCCTCGGGCGCGTCATCGGCCGGTACGGACGCCGGACTGAGCGAAGAGGTGCGCCAGCTCGTGCTGGCCCGCAACGAACGCCGTTTGCGCCGGGGCGAGGAGCCCCTGGACGTGGAGGCCGAGGTACAGCGCACCCTGCGCGAGCTGAGCGCCTGAGAAGCCCCTCCTCAGGTATAAAAGCGCCATGGCCAATCACCGTCGCTTCGAGCTGGACGAGCTGACCATCCGTCCGGGCACTTATTTCAACCCCCAGACCGAGGTTTTGCTGGTCGTCGACGACTCGCCCGAACTCGACCACGAGATCTTCGACATGGACGACTTCGAGGGCGAGGAGTGGGTGCTGATCTCCGACGAGTCCGCCGTGGACGAGCATCGCCGCGATGAGCTGCTGGAGCGCTTTCGCGCCACCCACCGCGGCGGCGATCAGCTTTCCGAGGACGACGACGACCTGGACGACGATCTCGATGCGGATGACGAGGACGAGGATGAGATCGAGCCAGAGGAGCTTGAGGCCTAGCGCGAAGTGAGGCCTAGCGCGAAGCTCCTCGCGCGTGGCTAGCATCACCCCAATGCGCGCGAAGCTCCTTGGTGCAGGTGTCCTGTCGCTCCTCCTGGCATTCGCCGTGGGTGGACTCGGGACCCTGCGCCCCACTCCTGCCGCCGCGACCCGCAGCCCGACGGTAACCGCGGCGCTGCAGAGTCTCCAGCGCAGCGGGCAGATCACACCCGCCACCTATCAGGCAGACAGCGCCGCCTACCAGGCGGCCCAGCGCACCCTGAAGAAGCTCAAGGGCACCCGCCGCGCCCAACTCGCCGGGGTGATCGCCAACATGCAGGCGATCGCGGCCGCCGGCGGGTTCATCCCCTCCAGGCTCCCGGCTCTCTTCCTGACGCTGGAACGCAACCGTCAGTACTGGAGCAGCGGCGCGTTGCTCTCCTACGGTCAGCGCGTCAGCTTCCCGGGCAGCCTGCTGGTGTGGCAGTACTACCCGGGACAGGGCATCGAGATCCAGTGGCTCGGAACCTTCGGGGAGGCCAACGGCTACTACCTCTCGGGGAACAACAACGCCAACCTCCGCCAGGTCCTGGGCGAAATCCTGCCGCTGGCCACCAGCCGCGCGGGGGGCATCGCCTGGGAGTACATGTTCCAGTTCGACGGCGGCCTGCCACCGTGGACCAGCGGGCTCTCCCAGGGCACCGCCCTCCAGGTGTTCGCGCGCGCCTGGTCACGCTTCAAGGAACCGCTCTACCTGACCGCTGCCCAACAGGCGCTCGGGATCTTCCAGACCCCGCCCCCCGACGGCATCCGCGTGCCCACCCCGGCCGGGGCGCACTACCTCCAGTACACCTACGCTCCCAAGGAGCGGATTCTCAACGGCTTCCTACAGTCGCTGGTCGGCCTCTACGACTACGCCGCGATCACCAAGGATCCGCTCGGCCTCCAGCTCTTCCAGGCCGGCGACGCCGAGGCCCGCGCCGAGGTCCCCCACTACGACACCGGCGCCTGGTCGCTGTATGACCAGCGCGAAGAGTCCGATCTGAGCTACCACAACCTGCTCACCGAATTCCTCCAACACCTCTGCCAGCGCACCCAGCAGGGCCCGCCGTTCACCACCCCCGCGCCGGCACCCGGGCCCGCCCCGACACCGAGTCCCCCGCCGGGCGAAGCGGGCACCACCACCGCGGGCGGGACCAGTGCCACGACCAGCGTCGCCAAGGTCAGTGCCGTCAAGGCATCGCCGAACGCGATCCTCGCCGATCAGATCTACTGCACCACGGCCGAACGCTTCACCACCTACCTGCACACGCCACCGGTGGTGGAATTGCTCACCCACGCCCTGCGCGGCGGTACGCGCGCGGGCGTACAGGTCTCGCTCTCCAAGGTCTCGCGGCTCAGCATCACCGTCATCCGGGGCGGTCACACGGTTTGGACGAACAGCGCCCGGGTGACGCGCGGCAAGCCCAAGATCCTCTGGATCACCCCCGCCAAGGCCGGGCTTTACACGGTTTCCCTCCGCGCGGTGGACCTCGCCGGCAACGGCGCCGGCACGACCGGCACGATCGCGCTCAGCGCCGCGAAGAAGCCGGCCACCGGCAACTAGCGGAGGACCCGGCGAGACTCGCGCAGCCGCACACCGGCCCGCTCGATCGCACTCGCGAACTCGTCCTCCCAGACCGAGACGTGGCGAGCGATCGTCTGGCTCTTGGCCCACTTCAGGCCCCGCCGCGACAGTCGCTTGCGCTTGCGCTCGCTTGAGATCAGCTCATCCAACGAAGCCGGCCAGTGCTCGTCCCCGACAGTCCGTCCGCCCTCACGCTCCCCCATCGCCGCATAGGGGCCAACCGGCGAGGCAAGCCACGGCGCCCCGCCGGCGCCGTACTCCTTGAGCTTGACGTTCGAGCGCGCGCGATTGAAGGCCGTGTCCGCAAGCGGCGCGATCCCGATGTCAAATTTGCCGATGACCTCCAGCAGATCGTAGTAGTCGACATTCGCGCGGTGCTCGTACCTGTCCGAATTCAGTGGCAGGCGCACCCCGAAGCTCTGTACACGCAGATCGGCACGCTGCTCCAGCAGCTGCGCGAGGGCTTTGACCACGGTCAGCTGCGGAAGGTCCGCGGCATGCTCGAGCCCGGCCACCCAGCCGACCACGATCCCATCGTGATCCCCGCGCGCCCCGAAGCAGCGCATCCCCTCATCCAAATGGTTCTCGATCAGCGCCACGTGAGCACCCCCGGCATCGCGGTACTTCTCCACCAGCACGGCGCTCGGAGTTGTCACCAAATCAGCAAACTGAAGGATCCGCGCGACGCTCTGTACCGCCTTTGCGTTGTGGCGACGGCTCTTGAGCCCACCCGTTATCTTGCCGGAATCCTCGGCGGTCACCGTCAGCGCTTCGAAGTCATCGTCATTGTCGAAGCTGATCGCAACCCCAAGCTCAGACAGACGCCGCAGCTGATCCAGCTTGTCGAAACGTCGATAGCAGTGAACCAGTTCACAGCTCGAAAGGGCTGCCATCGGTGCGTCCGTCTGCGCATCCGGCACCCATACGACCGTGTGCCCGCGTCGCTCCAGCTCCAGCATCGGAATTATTACACGGTAGTAGCCACCGGCGCCGGTCGGCTCGATGAAGAATCCGAGTTTCACTGTTTCACCACACGCATGAGGGAGGCGACCGATCCTAGCAATCGGATTGCTTGAATTGAGCGTTCGGCGTCCGATGTTTCCCACAAGCCACCGGCCGATCCCGCCGCCGCGGCTCGGTCTCCTTAGACTAGGAGCCAATGGCCCCCCGGACGATCCTCTACACCGGCAAGGGCGGCGTGGGCAAGACCTCGGTTGCCGCCGCCAGCGCCCTGCGCTGCGCCGCGGCCGGGTTGCGCACCGTGGTGATGTCCACCGACCCCGCGCACAGCCTCGCCGACTCGCTGGGCGTGACGCTCACCGGCGAGCCCGGCGCGATCGGCCCGCTGCTCTGGGGACAGCAGGTATCCGCCCAGGAGGAGCTGGAGCGCAACTGGTCGGGCGTCCAGGACTGGCTCGGGGAGCTGCTCGTCTCCCGGGGCGTCAACCGGATCTCCGCGGCCGAGCTGACCGTGCCGCCCGGCCTGGATGAGCTGTTCAGTTTGCTGGCCCTCAAGCGCCATCACGAGAGTGGCGACTATGACGTGATCGTGGTCGACTGCGCCCCCACCGGGGAGACCCTGAGGCTGCTCGCGTTCCCCGACGTGGCCCGCTGGTGGCTCGAGCGGGTGATGCCGGCTCAGGGGCAGATCATGGCCGCCGCCCGCCCATTCGCCCGGGCGGTGCTCGATCTTTCGCTGCCGGGCGAGGAGGTGCTCGACGACGTGCAGCGCCTGGGGCACAACCTGATCGCGCTACACGAGATCCTCTCAGACCACCGGCGGGTCACAATCCGCTTGGTGATGAACCCCGACCAGATGGTGATCGACGAGGCCCGGCGCACGTTCACCTACCTGAACCTCTACGGCTACCTCACCGATGCCGTGATCGTCAACCGCGTGTTCCCCGAGGAGGTCGGCGCCTACTTTCAGAGCTGGCGCTCGCGCCAGCAGCAGCACCTACAGTCGGTGCGCGAGGCCTTCTCCCCGGTGCCGGTGCTGTGCGCGCCCTACTTCGACCGCGAGGTCCAGGGGCCCGAGATGCTGGAGCGCCTCGCCGCGGAGCTGTTCGAGAACCGCGAGCCGGCGGCGATTTTGCACGACCGCCTCGCCCACGAGCTGACCGTCTCACGCGACGGCGCGCTGCTGCGCCTGGATCTGCCCTTCGCCGAGCGCGAGCGGATCTCGATGAAGAAGATCGGCTGCGAGCTGATCGTCAAGGTCGACGAGCACAAACGCACGATCGTGCTACCCCCGGCCCTCGCCGAGCACCACCCGGGCGAGGCACGCTTCGTCGATGGGACGCTACAGGTGCACTTCATCGCCCCCGGGAGCATGGCCGACAGTGCCTGACCCCGCCCCTGACCCAGCCGATCGACAAACGCCTCCCAGCGGCTGGGAGACTGCTGCGCCCGCCGGTGGGACCGCAGGCGCGCACCGCTCACCCGAGGAGCTGCTCATCGAGCTGATCAACCTCTTCCGTCAACTGCTGGCTGTCGCCCAGGCATTGCTCGACCTGGCCGAGCAGCGCGTCGGAGGCGGCGAGCGCTCGGGCGCGAGTCATGAGCAGCCGCGCGAGGTCGACATCCCGATTCTCTGACGGGCAGGGCCGACGGGTGGGAGCACACGGATTCCCAACCGCCCCACCGTACAATCGAGGGGTGTCCAGCGAAGCCCCCGCGACCTGGGTCCTGACGGGATCCCCCGAAAACTACGAGGCCACCCGCCGGCACGGCTTCGCCGTGATCGGCATCAAGGAGCGCAATCGCGCGCGGGCGCTACAGATGGAGCCGGGAGATCGCATCGTGCTGTACCTGACGAAGGTGATGGCCTTCGCGGCGGCGATCCGCATCACCGGCCCGCTGTATGAGGATCGGAGCAAGATCTGGCCCGGGAAGCCGGGCAATCCCGACGCCTACCCCTGGCGCTTTGAAACCGCGCCCGAGCTGGTGCTCGACGAGGAGCACCGCCTCAACGCCGAGACTCTCGCTGACGAGCTGGAGCACATCCGCAAGTGGCCGCGCGAGCACTGGAAGCTGGCCTTCCAGGGGCAGCTGCGCACCTTCTCACCCGCCGACGCCGAACTGTTGATGCGGCGGATGCAAGCGCGGGCGGGCGTGAGCGTCTGAGCATGGGCTCGCCGCGGCTGGTGCACCTCTGGAGCGCCCTGAAGGCCGAGCAGCGGCTGGCGGCCGTGGCGGCCGCGCTGATGTTCGTGACCATGTTCCTGCCCTGGTATCAGCAAAACGCGGTCGTGAGCGCGCCCCGGACGGCGCCGTTGGTGAGCCGCAACCTGACCGCCTTCCAGGTCTTCTCCTTTGTCGAGGCCGCCGTGCTGCTGGTCGCCCTGGCGGTGCTCTACCTGCTCTACGCTCGCGCAGAGGGACGCACCTTCCACCTGCCCGGCAGCGACGGCAGCGTGATCCTGGCCGCCGGCGCCTGGATCGCGGCGCTGTTGATCTGGAGGCTGTTCGACAAGCCCGGCGTGATCAGCCACGGGATCGCCGCGAACGTGGGCATCCAGTGGGGCATCTTCTTCGCGCTGGCCTGCTCAGGCCTGTTGTCCTACACGGGTTCGCGCATGCGTGCGCTGGAGCGACCCGAGCCACCGCTGCGCCGGCGCGCGCGTCCTGCGGCACCGCCCCGCCGACCTGAGTCCTCCGCGTTCGACCCCGGGGAGGAGACGACCGTCGCCCGCGCGCCGACACCCGCGCTCAGCACCGGGCCGGTGGCGGCCCGCGCGGCCCAGCGCGCAGCCCAGCCCAAGCCGCCTGCGGGCGACCAGCTCTCCTTCGAGGACACCACCCCGCCGGAGTCCCCCTAGCGCGATGGTCCTATGATTCCTCCGAGCATGCCGCCCACCACGGGACCAGCGAGTGTCACCGACGTCGCCGAGGGCCTGCGCTCGGTGGGCTACCTCCCGGGCGACTCGACCGCGCTGGTGTCATTTTTGGCCACCCGCCTGGGCAAGCCCGTGCTGGTGGAGGGCCCCGCGGGCGTGGGCAAGACCGAGCTGGCCAAGTCGCTCGCGGCCTACCTGGGCCGCGAGCTGGTGCGCCTACAGTGCTACGAGGGGCTGGATGAGGCCAAGGCGTTGTACGAGTGGAACTACCGCAAGCAGCTGCTGCGCATCCAGGCCGAGGCCTCGGACACCGGCTGGGATGCCGTGCAGGAGGACATCTTCGGCGAGGAGTTCCTGCTGGCCCGCCCGCTGATGACGGCGATCGCCTCCGAGCAGCCGGTGGTGCTGCTGATCGACGAGATCGACAAGACCGACCAGGAGTTCGAGGCGATGCTGCTGGAGGTGCTCTCGGACTTCCAGATCTCGATCCCCGAGCTGGGGCGGGTGGAGTCGCGCACGCACCCCGTGGTGCTCTTGACGTCGAACAACTCGCGCGAGCTGACCGAGGCGCTCAAGCGCCGCTGCCTGTACCTGTGGCTCGACTACCCGGAGCTTGAGCACGAGCTTGAGATCGTGCGCCTGCACACCCCCGACCTGCCCGAGACCGTCGCCCGCAGGCTGGTGGAGGTGGTCGGCATGGTGCGTGCCCTGGACCTCAAGAAGCCCCCCTCGATCGCGGAGTCGATCGACTGGGCGCGGGCGCTGCTGCTGCTGGGCGCCAAGAACATCGATACCGCGACCTTCAACGAAACGATGTCGGTGATCGTCAAGCACCGCACCGACATGGATCTCGTGGCGGAGCGCGTGGGGCTGAAGCTCGGCGAGCCCGCCGATGCCGTCTGAGGGCCTCGACGCCCGGCTGCTCGAACTCGGCGAGGAGCTGCGCCGCGAAGGCGTGGCGCTCGGCACCTCGGAGCTGCTGGACGCGTTCGCGGTGCTCCGCGAGATCGACTGGACCTCCCAGCGCGACTTCCGCGAGGCCCTCGCGGCGACGCTGGCCAAGAGCCAGGATGACCGCCGCATCTTCGAGCTGGTCTTCGACCGCTTCTTCTTCCGCGCCGTGGAGGTCGCGGCGCTGCGCGAGGGCGTGCGCGAGGGCCAGGATGAGGACGGCCGGACGTCGCTCGAGGAGCTTTCCGCGGAGGACATGGACGCGCTGCGCCGCCAGATCGCGGCCGCCATCCGCGACGGCTCGGAGGGCGCGATGCGCGATCTCGCGCGCATGGCGATCGCGGCTTTCGGGCGCCGAGAGGAGGGCTCGGGGGTGCTCGGGGTCGACGTCCAGCGCATCCGCCGCTCGCTGGGACTGCGCGGCGAGCCCCAGCCAGAGCTGCCCGCCGATGACCCGCGCCGCGAGGGGTTGCCGCGCGACGGTCTGAGGCGCTTCGAGGCGCTGCTCAGGCGCGAGCTGGAACGCGGCCAGGTCGAGCGTAGCGGCACTCTGCCGCCGGCCCGCCCGCTCGGGGATCTCGATCGGGCGCTGCCCTCGGGACCGCTTCAGGATCTGGCGGCGGTCCACCGGGTGGTGACTCAGCTACGCCGTCGCCTGGCCACCCAGGGCCTACAGGCGCGCGGGCACAAGCGCCACGCTCACGTGGACGTGCAACGCACGATGCGCGCCTCGCTACAGACCGGCGGCGTGCCGGTGGTGCTCAAGTACCGTCCGCGGCGACCGCGCCGCCCTGAGATCTATGTGCTCTGCGACGTCTCGACCAGCGTGACGTCGGCCTCTGTCTTCTTCCTCTCGGTGATGCACGCCCTGCACGACTCGTTTCGCAAGATGCGCTCGTTCGTGTTCATCGAGCGGATCTCCGAGGTCACCGACATCTTCGCCCACGAGCGCGACTTCAAGACGGTCAGCGAACGCATCGCCGGCGACGCGGGCGTCGCGGACATTTCGGGCTACACCGACTATGGGCGGGTGTGGTCGGAGTTCCTGCGGCTGGTGGAGGACGACCTGCATCCGCGCGCGACCGTGATCGTGCTCGGAGACGCACGCACCAACGGGCGCGATCCGCGCGCCGACCTGTTCGCGGCGGTGGCCGCCAAGGCGGGGCGCACTTTCTGGCTCAACCCCGAGCCACACCTGTATTGGAAC
The DNA here is from genome assembly GCA_963813115.1 of uncultured Solirubrobacterales bacterium. GTDB lineage: Bacteria > Actinomycetota > Thermoleophilia > Solirubrobacterales > Solirubrobacteraceae > Palsa-744. The sequence continues at coordinate 96,388 of CAWEXS010000001.1, read as the reverse complement.
TACGGCGACTCGGTGATCGCGGCCTATGAGCGTCACTGCACGGCCTTTGAGTGCTGGACCACCGCGCAGCTGGAGGAGTTCGTGAAGGCGCTCACCCGTCCGGTCGTACAGGCGGGTCGTTAGCCCGCAATGACAGTGAGCCATCCCCCCGGCTCACCAAATCAGAGACACACCGATCTTCGGCGTTTGCGTGCAGATCGCGCAAAACGCCTGCAAAAAGATCGCATGGATTAATAAAATGCGCCCATTTATTCATGTTCTCGGAATAACACGGCTCCTTGGGAGCAAGCTTTTCGAGACCGATGAGCGAGCTTTCATCTCACTACAGGTCGGTGCTCGCCAAGGCACCGGTGGCGATCGCCGGCTCAACGCTGCTCCTGCTCGCGCTCGCGCGGCCGATGCTGTTCACGAGTTCCGCCCAGAGCGGCGACTGGCTCAAACACCTCTGGCAGCTCTGGCATCAGGCCGCCGCGATCCGGGCCAACCACGCACCGACGTTCTTCCTCCACGACGCCAAAACGGCGTTCTACCCGCTCTACGCGTTCTACGGCGGCACCCTCTATGCGCTCACCGCAACGCTGTCGCTGCCCTTCGGGCACTCACCCCACACCGCCTACGTCCTCACATATCTGGCGGGGTTCGCCGCCGCGTACGGCGGGTGGTACTGGCTGGCGCGCCTGGCCGGGCTCGGGCGCTGGACCGCGCTGGCGCCGGGCACCGCGTTCATCACCTCCCAGTACTACCTTGCGCTCGTCTATGGGCGGGGCGACTGGCCTGAATTCATCGGGGTCTCGACGATCCCGCTGCTGATCGCGGCGGGCTGCGAGGTGCTGTTCGCCGAGCGACTGCGCCTGCTCCCCGGGCTCGCGCTGGCGGCCGCCGCCATCGTCTTCTTCGGTAGCCACTCGCTCACGATCCTGTGGGGATCGACGTTGATGATCCTGCTGGGCCTGGGCCTCTTGATCGGCGTGCCGAGCGCGCGAGCGCGGATCACGCGTCGTGGCGTGCTGCGACTGGGGAGCATCGTGATGCCCTCGATCCTCGTCAACGCCTGGTTTCTGCTGCCGGCGCTCGTGTACCAGGGGAACACGAACATCGCCGCCAAGGCCCCGGTGTGGCATCGGCTCGCGGAAAGCACTTCGAGCTTCCTCTCCACGAGCCATCTGTTCAGGTTGTCCCTGACGGTTCCGGCGGCAAGCAAAAGCCTGCCGATCGCGGTGGGCCTGCCGGTCCTGGTGATCGCGTGGCTGTGCGTGACGATCGCGATCCTGCTGCGACGGGGAACCCGCGATCCGTGGACCCGGGCGCTGCTGATCGTCACGGCGACCACGCTCGCGATGGGCCTGATCATGACCGACGTGGGAGCGCTGCTGCTCCTGCCACGTCCCTACACGGACGTGCAGTTCACGTTCCGCCTCGAGAGCTACGTGCTCCTGGGCATCAGCGGCGCGCTGCTGGCAACGCTCGCGGCGACGGACGGGCGCGCACGCAGCATGCGCCTGTGGCGATGGGTGCTGCTCCCGATCCTGCTGCTTGCCGTGATCGGCGCGATCCAGCAGGTCGACTCCTCACCGACTGCGGGCAAAACCAGCTTGGCGGACCTCGCCAAGCTCGACCCCGAATATGGCGACTACGTCAACATCAACCTGCCCTTCATCGCGAATGTCTCGAAACTGCCCAGGGTCAGCTTTCCGCCTGAGGTGACCCGCGGCGACCATGCCTCACTGACGGTCTCTCAGCCCCCCGGTACCCACGTCGACACGAACCTGCTGACCTACACCGATCTCGTCCACATCTCCGGCGCGGGCGTGCTCGGATACGGACCACACGGCGAGCTGGTGCTGGAAGTCGGTGCGGGCTCCCCCGAATCCAGCGAACCGGGCAGCAACGCTCAGACGATCTCGCTGAGCCCCGCTAACCCGCCCGCGGTGAGCCTGGGGCATCTGCTCACGATCGTCGGAATGGCGGCGCTCCTGGTCAGGTTGGGCGCACCGCTGCTCGTGGGCCCTCGACTCCGACGCCGACGCCGGGATCTGAAACCCAGGGCTCCCCCGTCGACCGAGGGGACGATGAGCACCGTGAAATGAGCGCGCTGCCCTACCACTCCAAACGCAACGCGCCCGCCGCGACGCGTGAGCGGACGCGCAGCCGTCTGCGCGCAGTGGCAGAGCCACTGGCCGTCGCGATCGTCTCGGCCCTGCTGATCCTCGCACTCTGCTGGCCGATGCTGTTCACCGACGCGATCCAGGGCGGTGACTGGCTACAGGGCCTGTGGAGCGTCTGGAGCCAGAGCCTCTCCATCCAGGCCAACCACGTGCCGAGTTATTTCATCAGCATCCCGAGCGGGGTGCTCTATCCGCTTTACGCCTTCTACGGGGGCACCATCTTCGTGCTCACCGGAGCGCTCGCGCTGCTCCCCGGGTCCTCGCCCCACACAGCCTACGTATTCACCTTCATCCTGGGGTTCGCCGCGGCATTCGGCGGCTGGTACTGGCTGGCGCGAATGAGTGGCATCGCGCGCTGGCTCGCGGTCCTGCCGGGCACGATCTTCATCACCTCCTCGTATTACATGACAGCCGTTTATGCGCGGGGCGACTGGCCGGAATTCCTGGCGATATCGAGCGTGCCGCTGATGCTCGCCGCGGGCTACAGCGTGTTTCGCGCCGAGCGGCTGCGGATCGGCCCCGCGCTCGCCCTCACGACGAGCAGCCTGCTCTTCACGGGCAGTCACAACCTTACGCTGCTCTGGGGTACCTCGATCCTGACGATCTTCCTGCTGGCGTTGATCGTGCTCGTGCCGGAGACCCGTCGGCAGATCTCCCTCAGGCGTGTGCTCCGCCTGGCGGCCCTGATACTCCCCGCGGCACTGCTTAACGCCTGGTTTCTACTGCCCGACATTGTCTATCAGTCTCATACCAATATCGCGGAACACTTCGAAGAATGGCGCCGGGCGTTGCACTTCACGGTCGACTCGGTGTCGGCCAAAAATCTCTTTGCGCTGAGTCGCCTCCCGGCCGGGCTACCGGCGCGGACCCCAGACGTGTTCTCGCTGCCGGTGCTCGCCATCGCCTGGGTGCTCCTGAGCTTCCCGCTGTTGGCATGGCGTCGTTGGAGCGAGCTGTGGGTGCGACTGCTCGCGCTCAGCTCGGCCGCGGCGGTCGGGGTCGGCGTGATGATGACCCACACCGACCTGATACTCGCGCTGCCTCGCCCCTACACGATGCTGCAGTTCTCCCACCGCCTGGAGGGCTTCGTGCTGATGGGGCTCAGCGGGGCGATCCTGGCGGGTCTCGTGCTCGGCAAAGCTCTCACGGGTCCTAGGCGGATGTGGCAGCTGGCGCTGCTGCCGATCGCGGCGTTCTCGGTGTTCAGCGCGCTCCAGCAGGTGGGCACCTACGGCCGGTCGAGCACGCTGGAGGCGACGAAGCTGGCGAGCTTCACACCCCAGATCGGGGACTACCTGAACATCCATCTGCGTAGTTTCGGTGAAGCCAAAGGCATGACCAAAATCAAGTTTCCCTCGGGCGTCCTGCACGGAAACCGCACCTCGGTCACGGTGCACCTCTCGCCGGGGCAGCTGATCGACACCAACCTGTACACCTACTCGAACATGGTCCACGTCGCCGGAGCCAAGATGCTCGGGATCGACGATGAAGGCTTTGCGGTCCTGAAGGTCGGTCCCGCACGGCTGACCCGGCCCGCGGGGGCTCGCCGGGCGCTTCAGACCGAGACGATCTCGCTGAGCCCCGCCAGCCCGCTGCCGATCGCGCTCGGGCGGATCATCACGCTGGGCGCCGCCCTGGCGCTGATCGCGCGGTTCGCGCTGCTGGTCGGCCGTTCCCGCCGGCACACCGTCCGCCCCCGCCGCGGCAGCGGCGGACGACGCAGGGCCCCACAGGGCCCTGGATGAAGCGCACCGGGGCGCTCGCCCAGCGACTGGCGCTGATCGCGGCCTCCGGGGCCTTGATCCTCGCGCTCTGCAGGCCGCTGCTCTTCACCGACTCGATCCAAGCGGGCGACTGGTTCAAAAACCTTTGGATGATCTGGCAGCAGAGCCTCGCGCTGCACGCAAACCACACGCCCAGCTATTTCCTGTACCTGCCGTACAAGCTGTTCTACCCGCTGTATGCGTTCTACGGCGGAACCCTTTACGCACTGACGGGAGCGCTCTCGCTGATGCCCGGATTCTCGCTGCGCAGCGCCTATGTCGGCATGTATGTCCTGGGGTTCGCGGCCGCCTACGGAGGGTGGTACTGGATGGCGCGCATGGCCGGTCTCGGACGCTGGCTGGCCGCGGTTCCGGGCACGCTCTTCATCACCTCCTCCTACTACCTGACCACCATCTACAACCGCGGCGACTGGGCCGAATTCATCGCGGTGTCAATGATCCCGCTGCTGCTGGCTGCGGGGTACAGCGTCCTGCGGGCGGAGCGACTGAGACTCGCTCCGGCGCTGGCGCTCGCGGCGAGCACCCTGCTCTTCACCGGCAGTCACAACCTCACGCTCTTGTGGTGCACGACGATCCTCGGCCTCCTCGGGCTGGCACTGGTGATCCTCGTGCCGGCCACACGTCAAGCGATCAGCGCTCGTGGCGTCGGCCGTGTGGCGAGCGTCGTGCTGCCGGCGGCGCTGCTCAACGCCTGGTATCTGCTGCCCGACCTCAGCTATCAGTCACACACCAACATCGCGGAGAAGTACAAGGTCTGGAGCGTATGGCTGCGTGAAACCGTCTCGTCGGTCTGGGCAAGCAACCTCTTCACCTTCATCAGGGTTCCGGGCGGCACCCCGGCACCGTTTGACACCGCGCTGCCCCTACTCGCGATCGCGTGGATCATGCTGGCCCTGCTGCTGCTCGCCCCGCGCCTGCGCCGGTTGATGTGGTGGCGCATCCTCCTGATCGTCTCGATCGCGACGACCGCAGTCGGCGTGCTCATGACCCATCCCGGCCTGGTGCTGGCGTTGCCACGCCTCTACACCCTGCTTCAGTTCACACATCGCCTGGAGCAATACGTCTTCCTGGGTATCAGCGGCGCGGTGCTGGCGGTGCTGGTTCTCACGAAACACCTGCCCAGGCATCGACAGGCATGGCGACTGGCGCTCGTCCCGATCTTGGCGGCGTCATTGGTGGGCGCGCTGCAACAGGTGAGCGCATATCTGAAAGAGGGCCACATCTCGATGGCGGCGCTTCGTGCCTACGACGCCGAACTTGGCGATTACGTCGGGGTCGACCTGCCCTTCAACAAGCACACGAGACACCTCAGCAAAGTCGTGTTTCCCGCCGCCGCGCTACACGGCGAGCGGGTCTCCATAACCGTTCACCTGCGCCCCAACCAGCTGGTGGACAGCAACCTCTTCACCTACGACCATCTGGTGAGCATCCACGGCGCGCGCATGATCGCGCTGGACGGGGTTGGTTACGCGCTGCTCAGGGTCGACCCGGCGCCGGCCAAGGCGGGGGCGGACCCAACGGGGCCCCGCACCGAGACGATCACGGTGAGCGCCGCCAACCCCCCGCCGGTGGTGCTTGGACGCATCGTCACGCTCGGTGCGGCGGTGGCGCTGCTGTTGCGGTTCGGGCTGCTCCTGGCCGGGCTCCCCCGGGCCCGCAAAGCGCGGGCGGCTCTGGCCGTGACGCGCTAGCATTGGGGTTTCAAGACACCAGGGGTGCTGGCGGGCAGGCTGGCTGAGATGGCGCACCGGAAGTGATTCCCCGGCGCCGACCCTTAGAACCTGTGGGGTAATGCCCGCGAAGGGAGCAGCGTGCCGACAGGACTGCAACCCGGCCCGAGCGTCACCCGGTCAGGTCAGCCGGGGGCCGGAGTCACCGTCAGCCGCGTGAGTCGCGCCTACCGCGACAACCGCGGTCGTAGCGTCCAGGCGCTCGCGGGCGTCAGCCTCCAGACCGCGCCCGGCGAACTGCTGGCGGTGGTAGGACCGAGCGGCTGCGGCAAGAGCACCCTGCTCGACCTGATCTGCGGCCTGCAGACACCGGACAGCGGCACGGTCAGCGCGGCGCCGGCGGCATTGATGCCCCAGCGCGATCTGCTGCTGCCCTGGCTGAGCGCGATCGACAATGCGGCGCTGGCCCCGCGCATCGCTCACAAGTCGCGTGCCCAGGCACGCGAGCTGGCGGCACACCTGTTCGCGGAGCTGGGCCTGGCGGGATTCGAGCAGGCCCACCCCCATGAGCTGTCCGGCGGCATGCGCCAGCGCGTGGCCTTCCTGCGCACGCTGCTCTCGGGCAAGCCCGTGCTGTGCCTGGACGAGCCCTTTGGCGCGCTCGACGCGATCACGCGCGCGGAGATGCAGGCATGGCTCGCCGACGCCCTGCGCCACGAGCCGCGCACGGTGGTGCTGGTGACCCACGACGTCGAGGAGGCGGTGTTGCTCGCCGACCACATCGCCGTTCTCAGCCCGCGCCCGGGACGCGTGGTCGGCACGCTTGAGGTCGCGCTGCCACGGCCCCGCTCGCGCACCGACAGCGCGGTGGTGGCCCTGCGCGAGCAGGCACTGAACGCACTCTCACCCGACCCAGCGGCGGCGCGTCCGTGAGTTCGCGCGCGAGCGGCGTGCTGCTGCCCGCTGCGGTCCTGCTCACGCTGGCGGGCGCTTGGGAGCTGTATGTCGACGTGGGGGGAGTCGACGCCTTCGTGCTCCCCGCGCCCCACGCGATCGCCGTGGCGCTGTGGAGCAATGGCGGGCTGTTGTGGTCGAACTTCCAGACCACCGCCGCGGAGGTGGCGCCGGGGATCGTGCTGGCGCTATGCACGGGTTTCGTGGCGGCGATGGCGATGCACTTCTCGCTCACCCTGCGACGGGCGTTGTATCCGCTGGCGGTCGGCTCACAGGCTCAGCCGATCGTGCTGGTGGCTCCGCTGCTGGTGATCTGGTGGGGGTTCGGGGTGTTCCCCAAGCTCGCGGTGATCGTGGTGATCTGTTTCTTCCCAGTGCTGGTCACGACGCTCGATGCCCTGGCCGCGGTGGACCCCGATCAAATCAAGTTGCTGCGCACCCTCGATGCGACGCGCTGGCAGATATTTCGCTTCGCCGAGGCCCCCACCGCGCTGCCCGCCGCGATCAGCGGCGCCAAGATCGCGCTCGCGGTGGCCGTGATCGGCGCGTTCATCGCGGAGACCACGGGGATCGGCACATCCTCCGGGCTGGGCCACGAGATCGTGACCGACATCACTGCCCTACAGACCGCCCGCGCGTACGCCGCGGCCGTCGTGCTCGGGGCCTTCGCAATAGCCTGCTTTTACGTCCTGGCCCTCGCCGAGCGCCGTCTGGCTCCGTGGGCACATCGATCCAGAGGAGAGCAACCTTGACCGTCCCGTCCCTTGCCCGCCGGCGTGCACTGCCGGGCATCCTGATCCTGGCCTGTGTGCTGGCCCTCGCGGCCTGCGGCGAGAAGCAGGACGCGACCTCGGCGACGGCGACCAAGCGCTTCACGGTGGTGCTCGACTTCTTCCCCAACGCCGATCACGCCGCGCTGTACTCCGCGATCTCAGACGGCGACTTCCGGGCGGCGGGCCTCGATGTCCAGCCCCAGGCTCCGTCGGACCCCTCGGCGCCTTTGAAGCTGGTGGCGGCCGGACGGGCGGACATGGCGATCTCCTATGAGCCCGAGCTGCTGCTCGCCCGCGATCAGGGACTGAAGCTGGTCGCGATCGGCGCGCTGGTGCAGCGTCCCCTGACCTCGATCATCGCGCTGCCCGGCAAGCACGTGGCGCGCGTGGGCGACCTGGCGGGCAAGCGGGTGGGAACGGCGGGCATTCCCTATCAGGCGGCCGAGCTAAAGACCGCCCTACAGGCCGCGGGCGTGAGCCCGGCGAGAGTTCAGGAAACCAACGTGGGCTTCAACCTGGTGCCGGCGATGCTCTCGGGCAAGGTCGCGGCGACGCTCGGAGGCTTCTGGAACTACGAGGGCATCCAGCTACAGCTGCTGCACAAGCACCCCGTGGTGATCCCGATCGACCAGGCGGGCGTGCCCACCTATGACGAGCTGGTGTTGGTGGTGCGCGAGGACGAGGCCCGCACCCGAGGACAGGACCTGCGCGCCTTCATGCAGGCCCTCACGCACGGCGAGCGCGAGGTGCGCGCCAACCCGGCGGCCGCCGCGAAGCTGCTGCAGACCGCCAACCCCGACCTCGAAGAAAAGCTCCAGCTGGCCTCGATCCAGCAGACGCTCCCCGCCGCGCTGCCGAGCGACCGCTCAAAGCCCTTCGGCTACCAGGACCCACCCGCCTGGGCGGCCTTCGGCCAATGGATGTTCAGCCACGGTCTGCTCAAGAAAGACCCCGGCGCGGGGCTGCCGCCGTTCACGAACGAGTTTTTGCCGGGGGAAGGGCTGTAGCTGTCAGCCGTGGCCGAGTTGGAGACACACTAGGGCTAAATCTGTATTTCTGGCTCTGTAGCCATTCGGCCACCTGATCCACTCCGACAAGCCACATCGCACGCCCCCGGGGATCAAGAAAGCAAAGAACGCGCGCCGACTGGTAGGTCATTCATATTATTGCACGAATTCTGTATTTTCGATTCCTATATGGTTGAACCTCCGCGATCGGGTAGCATCGAATGCCGATAACGCTCAATCGACGGAACCTCATCCGCTTTGTGCGCGACGATGATGGCGCCCGACGGCTGGCGTTTCGCGCAGGTACGTTTCTTGCTGCAGGCCGGTTGGTTCCATTTATTGGAGTCGAACGCGATGGCGTGCGATTCGTGGTCAGCACTGCCGAGACGGAGGGTGTCGCTTTTACGACGTTCTTGCATGGCGCGTTCGACGAGGAGACCCTCCGTCGCATGGCGAGGGCGCTCAACACGCACATGGGCATCGCAACCCTGAGCGGTTTACACGTTCTCGAGGTGGGCGCCAATATCGGCACAGAGACGGTCTCCATGCTCGTGCGCCACGGGGTCGAGCGCGTGACAGCAATCGAGCCACACTCGGAGAACGTCCGCTTTCTGCGAGCCAACCTGGCACTCAACGGAGTCCAGGATCGCGTCACGATCCATGAGATGGCACTGTCCGACACAAACGGTGTAGTCATCCTTGAGTGCTCCGAGCAGAACTGGGGCGATCACCGAGTTCGCAGTCCGAGCCCCTCTGGACCTGACCTGCGTGACGAGGGCGGGCGCACCACGGTCGGAGTCTCGGCACATAGGCTCGACACGCTCGCGGAGACAGGCGACATCGATCTCGACGAGATCGACCTTCTCTGGATGGACGCTCAGGGTCACGAGGCACACATTCTCGCCGGCGCCGAGCGGCTGACGACCGCAGGCATTCCGATCCTCACCGAGTATTGGCCTTACGGACTGCGCCGGGTTGGCACTCTCGACCGTTTCCATGAGCTGGTCAAGCAGCGCTACGGCATCGTCATCGACCTACGCACCGGGCTGGACGAGCCAGCAGTTGTGATGGACGCTGCAAGCGTCGCCGATCTGGCCGATCGCTACACGGCCACAAACCATGAGGACCCTGTAGCCCCATACACCGACCTGCTGCTGTTGCCTCGCTGACAGCGCCTCGACTGACTATGGGGCCGCTACCCCACCCCCATCAAATGCCCCGCCGCCAACCCGGCCCACTCACCGTAGGGCGCAAGGAACTCGCGCACCTCACCCTCCAGGGCCCGCGCCCTGGGGTCCCCTCCGCCCAGCAGCCGCCCCACAGTCTTGAGCAGCCCGAGGTCTCCGGCGGGCACCTGGTCATGGCGCCCCTGCCCGTACAGGGCCAGCATCTCCACGGTCCAGGCCCCGATGCCGGGGATCGCCCGCAGTCGCCGCCAGCCGTGCTCGTGATCCTCCCCATGCAGGTCCACCCGTCCCTGCGCTACCTCGTGGGCGACCCGCACCAGCGCCACGGCCCGCGAGCCCGCGAGGTCCATGGACTGGAGCAATACGGGCGCCACCCCGGCGAGCGTCGCGGCGGAGGGTAGATCGCGCAAGTCGCGGTCTCCAGCCTCGTGCCATCCGGCGGCGCGCCTGCCCAATCGCATCACCACGCGCCGCTGGATCGCGGCGGCGCGCTCGAACTCGATCAGCTGCTCGCAGACCGCCCAGGCGAGCGCCTCGAAGGGCTCGGGGCGACGGTTGACCCGCAGCCACGGCCGCCGACGCACCGATGCCCCGATCACGGGGTCATTCACGAAGCGGCGGTAGAACGGGCGCAGGTCGTCGTCGACCCCCAGCGCGAAGCGCATCCTGGCGATGCCGTGCTCCGCCCCGGCGCGGGTCTGGGCGCGCGCCCCGAACAACACGCGGTCCGGCGCCGTCTGCGCGACCCGCACGACGACGGGTTCATCCTGGCAGTGCAGCAGCCGTTCGAGCACCCCGCCGCGGTGACGCAGCACACCGTCCACGCCGCTGCGCCGCGGGAGGCGAAAGGGACTCGCGGGCGTGACCTCCACCCGCAGCTCCTCCACCCGCCGCTCCTGCAAACCAGACTGCCCTGAACCATGCGCCCGCCCGCGGGGGGCGGCGGACACGCCACCGACCGGCGCGCTGCTAGTCGCGGCCACCGAGGAGATGCACGTCGAGGAGCAGCGAGCGGCTGCCCACGATCTGAAGCAGCTCCCCCGCGCGTGAGATCTCCTTGCCCCGGCGGCGAGCGCTCAAGCGTTTGGCGGGCCGCGAACGGCGGCGTCCGACAAGCCCCACCACGGCGGCGCCGGCCACAAAACCTCCGGCGGCGACGGCGGCGGCCTGGGCCACGGGCACCATCGCCCGCGTGGGCGCGCTGCCTACCAGTGGGTGTGGCGCGGAGAGCACCACGACCGCATCGACTTCCTCGGTGTCGCCCGCGACCACGTTGGGTACGGGCGTGTCGGGCTCTTGAGACTCGCTCACTGGGCCGAGTCTAGAGGGGCTACCGGCGGCTGGAGCACCCGCTCGTAGACGCGGTAGCGCTTGACCACGCGCCCCCCCATGGCTTCCATGCCGCGGTTCATGGCGGTGTTGGTCTCCAGGATCCAGCCCATCTCGCCGCCCTTCTGGGGACGGACGGCGGCGGCGTTGAAGTGCTCGACGTAGAGCTTGGCGGCGACCCCGGTGTGCTGGTACTCGGGCTTGACCCCGAGGAAGCCGACGCGCACCCGGTCGATGGTCTTGCTCTTGCGCAGGAAGTGCCACCAGCCGAAGGGGAAGAAGCGGCCGTTCATTTTCATGAGCACCTGATTGAGGTCGGGCGGGGTGATCGCCATGCCCACCACCTCGCCGGTGTCTTCGCGCTCGGCGATCATGAACCAGTGCTTGTCGAAAACCAGGTGCAGCTCCTGGGCGTAGGCGTCGAGGTCCTTCTTTGAGAAGGGCACGAAGTCCCAGTTGTTCGACCACGCCGAGTTGTAGACCTCGGCGAAGGCGTCCATGTCCTTGCGTAGCTGGCGGCGACGCATCGGCCGCACGCGGATCCCGTGCTCGCTCTGAACCTTCTCGGCCAACTCGAAGATCACGGGCAGCACCTTGGCGCGGTCGGCGACCTCGAGGTTCCACATCAGGAGGTCCATGGCCTTGCTCATGCCGGCCCGCTCCATGCGCTGCTGGTAGTAGGGCGGGTGCCAGGGCTGTTTGATCATGGGACGCAGCTCGAAGCCCTCGATCAGCACGCCGCTCTCTTCATTCATCGAGAAGTCGGCGGGGCCCACCATGCGCTCTGAGCCGCGCCCGCGCAGCCAGGCCTCGGCGGCGGCGAGCAGCGCGTCGAGCACCTCCTGGTCGTCCTCGAACTCCAGGAAGCCGAACCAGCCCCAGTTCTTCTTCTGGTAGTCGTTGAAGGCGTGGTTGACCTGGGCGGTGATGCGCCCCACGACCCGCCCGTCGCGCCGGGCCAGGAAGTATTCGCCTTCGCCGTGACTGAAGAAGGCGTTCAGCCGCCTGTTGAGGAAGAGCCAGCGCTCAAGTTTGGGCAGTGGCACCCACAGGGGGTGGCTAGCATGCAGCCGGAAAGGGAGGTGGATGAACTCCCTGAGCTCACGCCAACCCGACACCGCTCTGACTTCGACGCCCACTGCCGAGGGACCCTACATGCAGACCCACACAGACGTCTTCGCCAAGGTTCACGGTCACGAGCGCGAGGCGCTGCTGGCCGCGGCACGCGAGGCCGACATCCTGCCCTACTTCCACGTGCTGACCTCGCCGGCGATGCCGGTGGTGGAGATGGAGGGCTCCGAGCGGATCATGCTGGGTTCCAACAACTACCTGGGCCTGACCGGCGATGAGCGGGTGATGCGAGGCGCGGAGGACGCCCTGCACCGCTACGGCACGGGCCTCACGGGCTCGCGGCTGCTGAACGGCACGATCCCGCTGCACCTGGAACTGGAGCGCGAGCTGGCGGAGTGGATGAACACCGAGGACGCGCTGGTGTTCACGACGGGCCACCAGGCCAACCTGGGCGCGCTGGGCACGATCCTGGGCCCGGGCGACACGGTGATCGTGGACTCGGGCGACCACGCGTCGATCCTCGACGGCTGTCTGCTCTCGCGGGCGAAGCTCAGGCCGTTTCGTCACAACCGCCTGGAGAAGCTCGAGAAGATGCTGGGCCGCGCGCGGGAGGATGGGGGCGGCGTGCTGGTGGTGGTGGACGGGGTGTTCTCGATGGAGGGCGACATCGCGCCGCTGGCGGAGATCGGGGAGCTGTGCCGGGCCTACGGGGCGCGCCTGATGGTGGACGAGGCCCACGGCGCGGGCGTGCTCGGCCGCCACGGCGCGGGGGCCACCGAACTGCTGGGCGTTGAGGAGCTGGTGGACCTGCGGATGGGCACGTTCTCCAAGTCGCTGGCCTCCTGCGGGGGCTTCGTGGCGGGACCGGCGGACGTGATCGAGTACCTGCGGATCTCCTCGCGCTCGTTCCTGTTCACGGCCTCCGCGGTACCGGCGGCGCTGGGGGCGGCGTTGAGCGCACTGCGGGTGCTGCGCTCCCCGGAGGGGCCGCCACTGCTAGGACGGGTGCTCGAGAACGCCCGCCACCTGCGCGACGGGCTGGAAGCGTTGGGCTTCGCGGTGGTCGCCCCCCAGTCGCTGCCGGCGGGGATCGACGCGGCGGGCCCGATCCCGGGGGTGAGCACGGACGCCGTGGGCGCGTGCTCGATCGTGACCCCGATCGTGCCGGTGCTGGTGGGCGATGATTGGAAGGCGGCGCTGCTGTGGAAGGCGCTGTATGAGGCGGGGGTGTTCGTGAACACCGCCCTGCACCCCGCGGTGCCGCCGGGGGGAGCGATGCTGCGCACGAGCGTGATGGCGACCCACGACCGGGCCACCCTGGACCGCTCGCTGAAGGTCTTCGGGGAGGTCAAGCGCGTGTTCGAGGCGGAGCACGGAATCCTTCCCGGCCCGGGCGAGCGGGTTTAGAAAAAGGTCGCTTCTAGCGCACCATTTGCGCGGACAGCGGTTGACCGAGGACCCCCGCCTCACATAGCTTCAGTGGGCGCTCCGCAGGATCCGTCTCGGACTCAGATCCATGGTCATCGGCAGAGGGGTGCCGGCGACCGGATAGGACTTTCGTGGGTGAGAACCGACCGGTTTCGGGCGGGCGCGATACTCGGTCAAACAGCAAGGATGTTGTGCGCCGCGATGCCCTTCGCGGCGGCAACGGGGAGTGTGCACTTATGAACGCGACAGCGGTGGTTGCCCCTGCCGGCCCCCAATACATGCGAGCCCTGGAGCGCGCCAACAAGGTGCGCCTGGCACGCGCGGAGCTAAAACGCGAGATCGCCACGGGCGAGGTGAATGTGGCCGAGGTGATCTTGGAGTGCCCCTGGGAGGCGGACAGCATGGCGGTGGCGGACCTGCTGATGAGTCAGCGCCGTTGGGGCCAGAGCCGCTGCCGGAAGTTCCTGGCGCAGATCCCGATGTCGGAGAAGAAAACGGTGGGCTCGATGACGGAGCGTCAACGCCTGACGCTCGCCGGCCTGCTTTCCTCGGGGCGGGTCGCGCCGCAGCGCGACCCCTGGCTAATGGACAGCCGGACGACAGCTTGACGTGCCACCAACCGGCGAGCATGCCGATCAGGCCGAGGCGGGGCCGGACCTCCCAGACTCCGCATCCGCCTTCGCCGAGGTCGGCGACGGGTAGGCGCGCGAACTTGTAGCGGCCGGGTTCGAGCTTGATCTCCTCCAGCAGCATCCGCGAGGCGCGCTCGAACTCGGCGCGCCGGGCGACGAGCTGCCGGGTGTCGGCCACGCGCGCGGCAAGCCGATCGCGAGCCGCCTCCAGCTCTCCCAGGCTGAGCAGCCGCGGGCCCGCAAGCGAGCCGAGCCCCGCGCCCCGAGCCCCGTGATGGGAGTGGGAGCCGCGCGCCGCGGGGTGCTCGCCGAAGGAGGCGTCGCCGTGGGTAACACCGTGGGTCGGCGAGATGTGGGGAAAGCCACCGGCGACGAAGCCCGACAGCTCGTGCTCCAGCCGCGCGATCTGGGCCTTGAGGGCTTTGCGGGCGGCGAGGTGGGCGACGGGCGAGACCGCGCCGGATGACTCCGGCCACGACAGCGGGGCGCTGCTTTTACGATCGATCGTCAGCTGCTCGGCCCTGGGCACGCTCACCTCCTCCCGATGCCTTCCGAAGAATCCATCTTACCCCAGGGGCAAAGATTGTTCTAGTGCGGTAATACACATCCAGAGCGCCTCCTCGACGTGGAGGGTCGGCACGCCGACGACCTGGACGGCGAACAGCGCGATTCGGGTGGTAGCGGCGTGGGCCTCGTGCCCGGGGGCCAGCTCCCCGAAGAGCACGCCCAGGGCACCCTGGGCGTCGGCCACCACGAGACGCCCACCGAGCAGGGTGGGAGCGTCGGGCGCCCGCCCCAGGGGCTCGCCTTCGTGGCTGAGGCGCAGGCCGAGGGGTCCGTCGAGGGTATCGGCGTCGAGCGCCCAGACGGGCACCCCGGTGTCGACGAGGGCGATCAGCAGCACGTCGTCGAGCAGCCCGGTGGGCAGAAAGCCGCCGTGGAGCATGCGGTCGAGCACGGCCGCCTCGACGGGGGTGCGGGTGACGTCGGGGTCGAGCCCGATGTGCCGGAAGAACACGCGGTAGGCGGCGGGGATGGGCTTCTGGCGAAGGATCACCGCGCGCGGGCCGCCCCAACGGTTGGACAGCTCGCGCAGGCGCTGGAGGATGGGCCGCGGCGAGGTCCCGCGCAGCGAGTGACGGGCTTTGCCCACGGACACCTCGGCGCCGATGACCCGCAGCCCGGGCAGCTCCTGCTGGACCTCGTGATCGCACCAGCCGATCAGGGGCTCGGAGGCGGCGCCCGAGCCGGCGCTCACGCTGTCGCTCATGCGGGGATACCCTTGCGCGCGCTCACGCGGACGGCCTCCAGCCGCGGGCGCGGGAGGCCTTGAGCAGGGCGTCGATGCGCGCGCGCAGGACGCCGGAGGAGGGATGTTCGTCCAGGAGGGCGGCACTCTGGACGACCCCGCCGGGATAGATGAAGCTGACCTGGGGACAGCTTGAGACCTTGTAGAGGGCGGCCATGATGCCGTCACGGTCGAGCCCGACGGGGAGGGTGAGGCGATGCGTGAGGACGAGCTTGCGCACGTCCCCACCGCCCTTGATGGCGACGGCGGCGAACCGCACCTGGGGATATGACGCGACGAGCGCCTGGAGCTGATCGAGGATCGAGGCACAGGAGCCGCCGTCGACGAACAGGGCGAGCACCACGGGTCCGTGCTCGTAGAGTTCGCAGATGTTGAGAATCTCCGGACCGCGGACGGTGCAGGCGGCGCGCTTGCCGGCCGCCCCCTGATCGGTGTGGGTGGCGACGTCGGCGTCGCCGGAGAGGTGACCGGTGGCAAGCGGGGCGGCGAAGGGTGGGACAAGCTGCCCGGGGACCACGCCGCTGCCGCCGTTGGGCTTGGTCAGCGCGGTGTTGAGCGTGATCAGGCCGATGATGAGGAGCGCGAGCAGGCCCACGTAGCGCCCGTAGTGGGGCGTGGCGAAGGGGGCCGGCCGGGGCTCAGTGGGGCTCATGGCGCTCGCGCCGGGTGTAGATCAGCGCGGCGGGGAGCACGACCAGCACGCCGATCAGGGAGACGGCGAGGTCGACGAGCGTGACGAGCCCGAAGTCGCGGAGCATGCGGATGTCGGAGAGCACGAGCACGCCGAAGCCCATGATGGCGGTCACGCCGGAGGCGGCGACGGCGGCGCCGGTGTGGCGGTAGGTGCGCCGCAGCGCCTCGATGGTGCCGTGTCCGGCGAGCAGCTCCTGGCGGTGGCGCTCGCAGAGCAGCACGCTGAACTCGGTGGAGAGGGCGATCACGAGCGCGCCGAGGGTGACCGACATGGGGTTGAGGGGCACGCGGATGAGGAACAGGATCAGCGCGGACCAGCCGGTGGCCAGCGCGATCGGGATGAGCGGCACGAGCGCGCGGGGGCGCTCGCCGCGGAAGACGGCGAGCAGCACCAGGGCCACGACGACGAGCCCGGCGAGCAGCGTCAGCAGACGCCGCCAGGGCGAGGCCACCTGGGTGCCGGACTGGGCGGCGAGCACGGGCAGCCCGACGAGCTGGGCGCTGACCCCCTTGGGCGGATGCAGCTCGGCGCGCATGCCTTCGATCAGGCTTTGTTGGGAGGAGAGCGACTGGAGTTTGATGCCGAAGGCGAGCGTGGCGACGCGGCGGTCGGGAGTGATCACCTCCTGGGAGAAGTAGGGCGGGATTGCGCCGAGCAGCGCATCGACTTCGGCCTGTTTGGGCTTGGGGTTCTGAAAGAGATCGGGCAGCGAGAAGGCGGGACAGAGGCGGGCGCGACCACAGCCGTGGGTGGGGGTGTAGCCGTAGCGGGCGAGCACGGCGCGCTCGTAGGCGCTCATCCATTCGATCGTCCGGGGCGAGCCGATGTTGCGGGCCGAGACCATCAGGTCGATCTCGCCGCCGACCCCGGAGAGACGCTCAAGCTCACTGAGGTTGCGCAACGAGGGGAGGTTCTGGGGGACGAGCTTGGTGATGTCGGTCTCCACGCGGGTCTGGGTGTCAAGGCCCCAGCCGAGCAGGGCGAGCAGCAGCCCGCAGGCGAGCACCCGCCCGGGCCGCCGCACGGCATACACGAGCGCGGCGCCCGAGACGAACCGCGTGAGGGGATTGTCGAGCAGCAGCTCGCGGGCCCCACCCCAGGCCGCCGCGATGCCGCCAAGCACACGAGCGCTGCCCCCGCGGCGAGCGTTTCGCCCCGTGAGGAACTTAATTTTTAGACCGCCCGCCGTCTGCCTCCCCCCACCGCGGGCATCCGGGATCCCACCATGCCGGGCGGTGAGCGCGACCAGCGCCGAGCCGGCGCTCAATGCGCACAGGAAGGCGATCGCGAGCCCGACCACGAGCAGCAGCCCGAAGCCGCGCACCATCGGCACGGGCGAGAGCAGCAGCACGAGCAGCGCGCCCGCACTGGCGAGCCCGGCGGTGGCGATCGCGGGAGCCCCGACGGTGGCGGCGTGGACGATGGCGGCTGTGAGGTCGCCCGCTCCCCCCTCCACGGCCTCCGCGACGCGCGACTGAAACTGAATGGCATAGTCGACGGCGAGGCCGACGAGCACGGGCAGCACGGCAATCGCGGCGACGGTGAGAGACGCCCCGACGAGCGCCAGCGCACCGAAGGTGAGGGCGGTGGCGAGCACGGCAATCGCGAGCGGCAAGAGCCGTGGGCGACCACGGAAGATGAGGCTGAGCACGAGCGCCATCACGATCAGCACGGCGATCAGCAGCAGCTCGATGGAGCGCGAGATCGAGCCGGCCAATTCGGAGACGATCGCGGGCTCGCCGGTGAGGAGGTAGGTGCCCCCGTGCTGTAGGCGCCACTGGGGCATGCGCGTGGCGGCCTTGATCAGGGC
The DNA here is from genome assembly GCA_963813115.1 of uncultured Solirubrobacterales bacterium. Lineage (GTDB taxonomy): Bacteria > Actinomycetota > Thermoleophilia > Solirubrobacterales > Solirubrobacteraceae > Palsa-744. Next base: position 78,575 of record CAWEXS010000001.1, on the reverse strand, counting down.
GATGGTGTGCTTGCGCGCATCCTCGCCGATCCCGGCTTTCATGCGGACGGACACGAGGGCGGCTTCGGGGCTGGGGAAGAGATAGGCGAAGCGCTGCTTAGGGGTGCCGGCGACCTTGGCGGCGCCGTCGAAGACGACCTTGGAGATGAAGTTGGCGTTTTCGAGGCTGGGAGCCGAGTTGAGCCCGTACTGGAGCCCGAGCACGAAGAGTCCCTCGGCGAAGCGTCCGAGCGTCGCCTTGGCGGCGTTGCGGGCGAGTTTGTGGGCTTCTTCGACGCTCAGGTGACGGGCGAGCGCTTCCTCGTAGACGGCCCGTTCGGATTCCTTGGCGAGCGTCTTGGCCTGCTTTTCCTGAGCCTTCAGCTGGGTGTCGATCTGGCCGGCGGCCTCGTTGAGGAAGGTGCCGGGGCCCAGCACGGCCTTGATGGTGTGGGCGCGCGCGAGCCGGCCGCAGGGTCCGTCACTGCCACCCTCGGCCGGCAGGGCGGCAGCGGGCACGTTGCCGGAGAGACAGCCCTCCAACCCCAGCAACCGCTCGATGTCGGAGCTGAGCACGAGCTGCTGGAGATTGCCTTTGACCAAGACCTCGACGGGCTCTTCGCCGAAGCTGCGATAGAAACTCTGGGTGGCCCGGTATGAGCTGCTGGAGCGCCCGACGAAGCTGTCGGTGGCCGCGGTGGGCTTCAGCCCCAGCGCGAGCGCGGCGCCCGCCAAGCCGAGCACGAGCGCGACGGCGAGCACCGGCCGTGGCCGCCGAGCGGCACCGCCCGCCAGGGCGGCTAGCAGTCGCGAGACGCTCACTCCATGCCGAGTGGGCCGGCGGAATCACCGGAGAGGAACTGGCGCACGAAGGGGTTCTCGGAGTCGAACAGCTCCTGCGCGGGTCCCGATTCGACGATACGGCCCTTCCAGAGCACCGAGATGTGCTCGGCGACGCGCCGGGCACTCATGATGTCGTGGGTGATCACCACGTAGGCGCCGCCGTTCTCGGCGTGGATTTCCTTGATCAGCTCGCAAAGCAGGGCGGTGCGCACCGGGTCAAGCCCGGAGTCGGGCTCGTCGAACAGCACGATTTCGGGGTCCAGCACGAGCGAGCGGGCGAAGCCGGCGCGCTTGCGCATGCCGCCGGACAGCTCGTTGGGCATCTTCTCGTTGGCGTTGCCCAGACCGACCTCGCGCAGGCGCCCATTGACGATCTCGGCGATCTCATCCTCACCCTTCTCGGTGTGCTGGCGCAGCGGGAAGGCAACGTTGTCGTAGAGGTTCATCGAGCCGAACAGGGCGCCATCCTGGAAGAGGACCCCGAACTTCTTGCGCATCTCGAACAGCTCGGCGTCGGGGAGGCTGGGGACGGACTGCCCGTGCACGATCACGTCGCCCTGGTCGGGGTAGAGCAAACCGACCATGTGCTTGATGCAAACCGACTTGCCGGTGCCCGAGGGGCCGAGGATCATCGAGATCTGGCCCTCGGGGATACCGAGGTTCAGGCCGCGCAGCACCTTGTTGTGCCCGAAGGCCTTGTGGACGTCGACGAACTCGATCGCGTCGGGCACCGAGGAGGGACGGGTGACCCCGGTGTGAAACTCGAACTCCTCGCCCTCGGTGCGCTGGGACCCGGCGAGCTTGGGATCGACGTAGCCCGCGCCGGGCCGGGCGGCGGCGTCCCTCGGTTCCACGGCGCCTGCGCCGGTGTCTTGGGCTGCGGGCTCCTCGGCGTCCATGCTCAACCCCCGATCGGGGCTCGTGGGTTGGCGCCCCAGAAGACCTGGGTCCCGAGCATGCCGATCAGGTGCACGAGCACCAGGTTCAGCACCATCGACTTGGCCGTCGCGGTACCCACGCCGACGGGTCCGCCGCTGGCGTTGTAGCCGTAGTAGCAGCCGACAAGGACAATGGCAGTAGCCATCACCATCGCCTTTACGAGGCTGTATAAGAAGTCGGGCGGGTTCTGGAACTGCCAGAAGATCAGGAAGTAGCCCCCGGCGGAGACCACGTGGACCTGCTGGACGACGGCGATGTAGGAGGCGAAGAAGGCGGCCCCGACGCCGGCGAGGTAGAGGAAGGGCAGCACCACCCAGGCGGCGAGCAGGCGGGTGGCGCAGAGGAAGGTCATCGAGTTGATGCCCATCACCTCAAGGGCGTCGATCTCATCGGAGATCCGCATCGCCCCCAGCTCCGCGACGATCCCGGTGCCGACCTTGGCGGCCATCATGTAGCCGAAGGCGTAGGGGATGATCTCGCGCAGGTCACACCAGGCGGTGAACACGCCCGAATAGGCCGGGGCGCCCTGGGCCTGTAGGAAGTAGGCGCCCTCGATCCCGCACTCCAGGCCGAGGATGAACATGAGCGACCAGATCACGACGGTCGAGGAGACGATCAGGATCCCGGACTGACGCAGGGCCTCTCCGAAGAAGCGGAAGACCCGCAAGCCCCAGACGTCGCGCACCACGTTGCTCGTGAAGCGGGCCAGCTCGCCGACCGTGGCCAACCATTCGCGTGGACCGATCAGGAGTTCGTTCATTACTTGATCACCAGGATCTGCGGGTGGGTGGCGAGCAGGGTCTGGGTGAACACGTAGTCGAAGGCGAAGATCGCGAGGAACGAGATCACGACGGCCTGGTTGACGGCGCGTCCGACGCCCTCGGCGCCACCGGAGGCGGTCATGCCCTTGTAGCAGCACACGATCGCGATGATGGCCCCGAAGATCGTGGTCTTCAGCACCGAGCCCCAGAGGTCGGTGGTAGAGGCGTTGGCGAACAGGGTCGCCCAGAAGGGCCCGAGCGGCTGACCGTTGACCAGCTCGGCGAGCAGGCCGCCGAAGATGCCGAAGAGCATCGCGTAGATGTCGAAGAGTCCGGTGACGAGCATCAGGGCGAGGAAGCGGGGGACAACGAGGTTCTTCACGGGGTCTACGCCGAGCACCTGGAGGGCGTCAAGCTCCTCGCGGATCTTGCGGGCGCCGAGGTCGGCGGTGATCGCGGTGCCCGCCACCCCGGCAAGCACGATCGCGGTCACGTTGGGGCCGATCTCGCGGATGGCGGCGAGCACGAAGATCCCGCCGAGGCGATCCAGCGCGCCGAAGATCGTGAGGAAGTTCGCGGCCTGTAGCCCTGGGGCGGCGTAACAGATGCAGACGGTGGAGATCAGCAGCGGGAACCAGCAGAGCCGCAGGGCGAAGAGGAACTGCGAGACGAACTCGCCCCCGTAGGGATAGGGCGGGCGCAGCGCGGACATGATCGTCCGGCCGGTCAGCACCATCATGTCCCCGATTTCCTCGAGCAGATTCCTCGTGGGAAGGAATGCTCGCTCCGCGACACTGCGAACCATCTTCGACGCCCCTCCTCGGTGAGCTTCGCCAGTCCACTATGACTGTTGCACGAACTCTACGCTATGCCATGACGGCACGCCACCATCAGCTGCGGACGCACCTCGCGCGGGACCGATGACGGGATGCGGGCCTGGCCGCTGACGGCACGGTGCCGGGGGCCCTGACGAGACGCCCCCGTCGCTGGTATCGTGGCCCGGCTGTGAGGGGGAGTCGAGTCTTGTCGGTAGTTCTGCTCAGCGTCGGCTGTGCGCCCGTCGGCCTGCTGCTCGGCGGCTGCGGCGGGGGCAGCGCGCAGGACAAGCACGAACCGAAGGGCAGCTTCGCGGTGGCGCTGGTGCGTTCGAGCTTCCCCGCCAAGCAGGCGATCGCCCGACCGGCGAAGCTGGTGCTGACGGTGCGCAACACGGGCACGCAGACGGTTCCGAACGTGGCGGTGAGCGTCGACTCATTCGCCTACACAAACACCTTCCCGCGCCTGTCGAGCGACAAGCGCCCGGTCTGGATCATCGACGAAGGCCCCGGCGCGCACCCCAAGCGTCCGGTGGAAAGCGAGACGGTCAACAACCCCGGCGGCGGCAGCACGGCGTTCGTGAACACGTGGGCGCTCGGCGCGATCGCGCCGGGACACTCCAAGAGCTTCATCTGGCGGGTCACCCCGGTGAAGGCGGGCACCCACACCGTCAACTTCACGGTGGCGGCGGGCTTGAACGGCAAGGCCCGGGCGCAGCTGAAGGCCGGCGGCCCGGTCACGGGACGGATCACGGTCGCGGTAGCGCCCAAGCCGCCGGTGCGGCACGTGGACCCCCGCACCGGCAAGGTCGTCCCCGGCCCCGTGCTGCCGGTCTCCTAAGCGGCTGTCTCTTACTCACCGGACACCGCGAACGCGTCCGTTTGGCCGTTTGTCGAAAGATCGCGGGAGCGGTTTCGCCAGTCGAGCGATGCCGCAACTCGTTGTTCGGTTTACGATGCGGTTCGGCCCTACGCCCATCTCTTCCAGGAGGAATCGAAGCCGCCCATGCCACGGACCCGCCAGCAGAACGTCACAGCAGCGCAGTGGAGCGCCAACGGAAGCGCGCTCGGCTCACCGGACCTGACCCTTCCCGGCAACCAGGTGTTCGCCTCGAACGTGTTCAGCCCGATCGTCCAGCGCCACCGTCTGCCCAAGCACGTCTACAAGGCGCTCCAGAAAACCCTTTCGCGCGGCGAGGCGCTGGACACCTCGCTCGCCGACCAGGTGGCGCAGGCGATGAAGGACTGGGCGATGGAGAAGGGCGCGACCCACTACACGCACTGGTTCCAGCCGCTGACGGGCTCCACGGCGGAGAAGCACGACTCCTTCTACGGCCCCGCCGGCGACGGCACGGCGATCGCGGAGTTCTCGGGCAAGGAGTTGATCCAGGGCGAGCCGGACGCGTCGAGCTTCCCCACGGGTGGCATCCGCGCGACCTTCGAGGCGCGTGGCTACACCGCCTGGGACCCGACCTCGCCGGCGTTCATCCTTGAGAACCCCAACGGTGCGCTGCTGTGCATCCCGACCGCGTTCACCTCGTGGACCGGGGAGGCGCTGGACCACAAGATCCCGCTGCTGCGCTCGATGGACGCGCTCTCGGGTGCGGCGGTGCGGGCGCTCGAGCTGCTGGACGTCAACGACGCCAAGCGGGTGTTCACCACGATCGGCTGCGAGCAGGAGTACTTCCTGATCGACGAGCAGTACTACTTCGAACGTCCCGACCTGGTGACCACCGGACGCACGCTGTTCGGCGCCAAGCCCCCCAAGGGCCACGAGCTGGACGACCACTACTTCGGGTCGATCCCGGAGCGGATCCTGGCCTACATGCTGGAGGTCGAGCTGGAGCTGGCGAAGCTGGGCGTGCCGATCAAGACGCGCCACAACGAGGTGGCGCCGAACCAGTACGAGGTCGCCCCGATCTTCGAGAGTTCGAACGTCGGCGCCGACCACCAGATGATCACGATGCAGATCCTCCAGAACACGGCGCGTCGCTACGGGTTGGTGTGCCTGATGCACGAGAAGCCCTTCGCGGGCGTCAACGGCTCGGGCAAGCACAACAACTGGTCGATGGGCACCGACACCGGGCTGAACCTGCTTGAGCCGGGCGCGACCCCGGAGGCGAACCTACAGTTCCTGTTCTTCTGCACCGCCGTGATCCAGGCCGTCAACAAGCATCAGGCGCTGCTGCGCGCGTCGATCGCGAGCGCCGGACAGGACCACCGTCTGGGCGCCAACGAGGCGCCCCCGGCGATCATCTCGATCTTCCTCGGGGCGGAGCTTGAGAAGGTCTTCAGCGCGATCGAGGCGGGCAAGGTGCAGGCCTCAAAGCCCGGGTCCTTCCTGGGGCTGGGCACCCCGGTGCTGCCGCCGCTGCCGCTGCACGGCGGCGACCGCAACCGCACCAGCCCGTTCGCGTTCACGGGCAACAAGTTCGAGTTCCGGGCGCTGGGCTCAAACTCCTCACCGGCGATGCCGAACACGGTCCTGAACACGATTGTGGCCGAGGCCGTGGATGAGCTGTCGGACAAGCTCAAAATCGCACTGAAGGCCTCGGGGGCGACGCTTGAGAAGGCGGTCACCAAGGTCGTCAAGGAGAGCTGGACCGCGAACAAGCGCGTCATCTTCGACGGCGACGGCTACTCGGATGCCTGGCACAAGGAGGCCGAGAAGCGGGGCCTCTTGAACCTGCGCACCACACCGGACGCGCTGCCGTGGCTCGTCGACAAGCAGACGGTGGCGGCGTTCAAAAAGTACAAGGTGCTCTCCAAGCGCGAGCTGGACGCCCGCTACGAGGTATTCACCGAGCAGTACGCGGTGAACATCAACATCGAGGCCGAGACGGCCGCGTCGATCGCGCGCACGATGGTGCTGCCGGCGGCGGTGCGCTATCTCAACGAGCTGAAGGCCACCGGTCTAGACGAGCTGATCGGCGAGATCGAGCCGCTCGTGAAGGAGCTGCACTTCGCGCTGCTGAAGCTCGAGGACGCGAACCTCGAAGAGAACCAGCCCGAGCACCCGCCGCTGAAGTGGGCGACGTACATGCGTGACACCGTGATCGTCGCGATGGACGACGTGCGCGACGTCTCAGACCGCCTGGAGAAGCTCGTGGCCGACAACCTCTGGCCGCTGCCGAAGTACTCGGAGATGCTTTTCATCAAGTAACGGTCCAATCGGTGACAGCTGTCCAGAGCGCTTCAATTGGCGCTCTGGACGCATCACCCGGCGACCGTGCGGGATGACCAGATCTTCTGATCCTCGCTGCCGAGACGCCACAGGCCGACCGCCAGCCCGTAGGAACGCGCAACGCGCAACCGGTCCACGATCGCTTGCCCGTCGAGGTAGAAGACCTGGTGTGTGACACCGGCGCTTTGATAGTTGAAGCCCAGCTCGTCGGAGATCGGGTCGCGCAGCGCAGTGGCGTGCACCTTGTGCGCCAGCGCTACCACGCCGTTGTACTGGTAGGCCGTGGCCTGATGTTCGGGCCCTCCGCCCGCGGGCCAGTCCAAGCCGTACATGGGAACGCCCAGCACGAACTTGCGCTTGTAGGGCAGCGAGGCCACGTATGCCGCGACTTCCCGCACGAACGGCAGGCTGCCGATCGGCCCCGGCACGGAGCCCGCCCAGTGGGTGCCCCAGGCGATCACGAAGATCGTGTCCGCCGCCGCCGCGAGTGCGCGGTCGTCATAGAAGCCGGTCGAGAGCCGCAGGTTGTCCTGTACGACCCCGTCCACGTCCACGGCCAGCCGCCGCCCGCGCGCGTGCAGGGCCTTGGCCAGGTCGACCACGAACGAGCTGAGCGCTTCGCGATCCCCGACTCCATCGTTCTCGAGATCCAGGTTCAAACCGCCGTAGGCCGGGTTGGCGGCAACCCGCAGCAGGCTCGCGAGCGTACGCGCGCGCGTCTGGGGATCGGTGAGGATCAGGTGCACCGTGGCCGCGTCCTGACAGTTGAAGCGCGGCATCAGTCGCAGGTGCGAGCGGCGAGCGTAGACATCGATCGAGGGAATGTCCTTGCCGGTCAACCCTCCGCCGGGGATCGCGCAGTCGAAGTAGGTCGGGTAGACCACCTTGACCGAACGGGTGTGTGCCCGCAGATCGGCCAGCGAGTCGGGGGCACTGGAGAGCAGGAACGCCTGGAGTGCCAGCCCGCGCGCCTTGCCACTCGCGCCATCGGCAATGGGCGCCGCGCCGCAGAGCGCGAGCAGGGTAAACAGCGCGACCACAACTGAGCGACTGACTTTCATGGTGGGCGCTACCCGCCACCGCCCAAACCGGGGAGTTCCCAGATGCTCTGATCCTCGGTGCCCATATGCCACAGCCCGGCGCCCATGCCCAGCGAGTCGATGACTTCCAGCCGGGCCGCGATCGACTGCCGATCGGAGTACCAGACGGTATGAAGCACGCCTTCGGGATCGGTGTAAGTGAAATATGGGTCCTGGGCCACCGAATCGAACTGGGGAAGCACCCCGTACTGGTTGGCCAGCGTCACGATGTTGCTGTATTCCAGAGCGGTTCCCGGATTTGACGAACCGCCCGCACCCGGCCAGTCGATGCCGTACATCGGCATGCCGATCGTGAACTTGCTCTTGTTCGGCATCGTGGCGGCGTAGTCGGCGACCTTGGTCCACCACACCATTTCATCCATCCCGCCGGGCGCCGATGTCGTCCAGTGCAGCCCCCAGTCGAGCACGAAGATGTAGTCCGAGGGGACCGAGAGGGCGGCGTCGTCATACATCGCGGCCCGGCCGCTCATCACGTTGTACGTCTTGGCCGTCACCACCGTGGAGAGCTTGCGTCCCTGCGCGTGCAGGCGCGCGGCCAGCTCGGTGATGAACGCCGTGAACGCGCCCCGATCGCTCGCCGGGGCGGCCTCGAAGTCGATCTGGATCCCCTGATAGTCGTAGGTTTCGGCTTTCGAGATCAGTTCGCCGATGAACGTTTCGCGCGTCGGCATGTCGGTCAGGATCTGGTGCTCCAGCGTCGGCTTCTGACAGTTCAGGCGCGGCATCACTTCGACCTTGCGAGCCTGCGCCCAACCGGTCACCAGCGGATCGTTGTTACCCGTGACGGTCCCGCCCGCGGCACAATCGAAGTAGGTCGGATAGACCACCCCGATCTGCTGATAGTGGGCCTCGAAGTCTTCGAAGCTCTGGTCGGTGGAGGCGAGCAGGAACACCTGGGCCGTCCCGTGCGTGGGCGGAGGTTCGGCGGTCTGCACCGCAAGCGGTGTGGAGGGCGCGCTGATCGCCCCCAGCGAATCCACCGCGGCCACCGTGATTTCGTAGTCGGTCGATGGAAAGAGGTTGGTGAGCGTGATCTGGGTGGCGGAGACCTGTCCCACGGGGATTTCGTTGCGGAACACCCGGTAGCCGATGATGTTGCCGCTGACCGGGGTGCTCGCAGACCATTCCAGGGCCACCGTCTGCGAGGTGATCGCGGTCGTGGCGACGCCCGTGGGCGTCGAGGGCGGGGTGTGCGTGGTCAGCAGCGTGAGCGGTTCGGTGCGCGCGCTTTCACGATAGGCGGCGTCGACGGCGCTGACCGTGATCGAGTAGCTCTGGTTGGAGGAGAGGTTCGTCAGGCGCAGCGACGTGCTCGGGGTCTGTCCGACCAGTTCGTCGTCGCGATAGACCCGGTAGCCGATGATCCGGTCCGAGCCCGGGGTGGCTGCCAACCATGAGACGGTCGCGCTCTGGTCCACGACTTCGGAATAGGCCACACCCGCGGGTATGCCCGGCGGCACTTCGGGCGGGGGCGGCTTTTCTTCATGCACCGCGACCGTGGCGGTGCGATGGGGCGCCGGCGCCGGTTGGGGGGCGCGCTGCTGGGCGTCGAGCTGGATCGCGTTGCTCGCGCGACCCATGTGCCCGCGGGTGTCCACGGCGGCCACGGCGAGCTTGTGCGGGCGGCTGCCGCTCACGCGCAGGGTGTAGACGGTGCTCTTGGTCTGCCCCACCACGCCGCCGTCGCGTAGCACCCGGTAGCCCGCGAGCGGAGCATCGCCGCGACGGGCCCGCTGCCAACGCAGTGTGATGCTCCCGGCAGCCTGCGAGACGACGCTCAGTGAACTCACCGCGCCGGGGGGGCGCAGTGCGAGGGTGCTGTGGAGCACCGCCGGGCAGGCGTGCGGAGCGCTCACGTAGCGGGCCTGCACCGTGAAGGTGGTACGTCGACGCAACTTGACCGCCACCACCATCGAGCGGTGCCGGGTCTGGGCGACGGTGTGCCCGGAGCGCAGCACCCGGTAGGCCGCCGGGTGCACGCCCACGGGAGCCTTCCACGCCAGCCGCACCCGCGGCCCGGCCATCCTGATGATCCGCACCTGCCGCGGGGCGAGCCGTACGCAGGGCGCGGGCACCCGCACGGCAAGCTCGTGCCAGAGCGCCGCGGGAGCCCGCAGCAGCGAGGGCCCGAGCAGCACGATCGGCACGACCGACCCGACCAGCAGGAGCTTGCCCAGCACCCGGCCCGCGAACCGCCAGACGGCGGCACTCATGGCCCAGCCTCGCCGAGTCCGGCCGTCGCGGGTCGCGTGCCCCAGGACGCGGTGCGACAGGTGGCGATCGCGTAGTAGGTCTGCCACAGCATGATCGCGAGGTAGAAGAACACGAACAGCACCCCGTAGATCCAGATCACGCTGTACTTCGTCCTGGAAGAGCACGAAGTACAGCGAGTAGACGAGCGCCAGCGAGTAGACCCCGGCCAGATAGGTGAGCGGCAGGCCGGCGTCGTGCATCAGCGGCCCCCACACGATCGAGTGCACCGCGGCCACCGGAGCGAGCAGCGGCAGGATCATCCCCACGTAGGTGAAGAACGCGGCCACCGGGTGCTTGCGCCACATGAACTTGCCCGCCATCAGCGACTCGCGTGTCCAGGAGCGCTTCCAGCGTGTCTGCTGGATCACGAACGAGCGGAAGGTGCTGGGCACGATCGTGTGCGAGACGGCGCGCTTCTCGTAGAGCACCCGCCAGTCGCGCAGCACGCAGTTGGTCAGCGAGCGATCGTCGCCGAAGGTCGACTCGATCGCCGAGGAAGGTCTGGCTCTCCCACCACTCCAGCCGCGGCAGGATCGCCTCGCGCCGGTAGGCCGAGAAGCAGCCCGAGCAGCAGGTGACGGCGTTGAAGACGGACTCAGCGGCCTTGACCACGCGGAAGGCCACGAAGTAGCGCACGGCCTGCATGCGCGTGAGCCAGCTCTCGCGCACGTTGAGCACGTTGGCGTGACCGCAGACCGCGCCCACCCGCGGGTCGGCCAGCGGCTGCACGAGCGTGCGTAGCGCGTCGGGCTCGACGACCGAGTCGGAGTCCACGAACACCACCACCTCGGCCGAGGTGGCGCGGATGCCGGCCGCCATCGCGGCGCGCTTGCCGCGGTTGACGGGGAAGTCGATCACGTGCACGCGCCCGTCGCATTCGCCGGCCACGCGCTGCATCTCGGCGAGCGTGCCGTCGGTGGAGCCGTCGTTGACCGCCACCAGCTCGAGCTTCTGACTCGGGGTAGTCGAGCGCCAGCAGCGAGCGCAGCGAGGCCGCGATCGCCTCCTCCTCGTTGAAGCCCGGGCATCACGATCGCGATGTGGGGCTCGATCCCCGCCGCGGGCTTGGAGCGGTAGAAGAGGCTGAAGAGGAAGCGACTGAGGATGTAGCTGGTGACCGCACACGCTGTAGACCCCGAAGAACACGTTCGAGAACATCAGGTCGATGAAGGCGGCCTTGTAGGACATCACGGCGACGAGCACCCCGATCAGGTAGAGCACCGACAGCGCCTTGAGCCCGCGGTTGACGAGCCTGGCCTGCAAGCTCGGAGCGCGGCCCGCGGGTGGCGCGAGCGATGCCTGAGCGCAATCGGCGGACGGGATGTCCATTGACACGGCCGCCTGCTGAGGAGGGTCGACTGACATCCTGTTCAGGGCAGGAAGCGCTGGTGGCCGAAGTCGGCGCGGTAGGTGCAGTCGAGCACCGCCGAGCAGCGGTCGAGCCACTCGTAGTCCTGCTCGGGGTGCAGCGTGGCGACGATCGCCAGGTCGTAGTCCTCGGGGATCGGACGCACCCCGCGCAGGCGCGCCTCGCCGAGCTTGAGACTCGGCACGAGCGGGTCGAAGTAGTCCACCTTGGCCCCTTCGACGCGCAGGCGCTCGATGATCTCCACGGCGGGCGCCTCGCGGGTGTCGGCCACGCCGGGCTTGTAGGAGACACCGACCACCAGGATGCGCGATTCCCCGAGCGGCCGTCCCAGCTCGGCCAGCAGTTCGTGCGCGCGCCAGGCCACGTGCCGCGGACGCCCGGAGACCTTCGCGCAGGGCCTGCTCGGCCACCAGCGCGGGGCGTCCGCGCTCGCGCAGGTCGTGCAGCAGGTAGTAGGGGTCCACGCCGATGCAGTGCCCGCCGACGCCCGCCGAGGGGTAGTGGGGCATGAAGCCGTAGGGCTTGCTGGCCGCGCCCTCGGTCACCTCGATCGGGTCCAGCCGGTGTGTACGGCAGGCCTCGGCCATCTCGAAGGCCAATGCGATGTTGACCGCCCGGAAGGTGTTCTCATAGAGCTTCACCATCTCGGCGGCCTCCGGGGATGAGACGCGATGCAAGTACTTGCAGGTGTGTCGCAGCACGGCGGCGGCACGCTCGAAGCACTCTTCGCTGACGCCCCCCATCACCCGAGGCGTCTGCAGCTGCTCGTGGTCGGTGACCCCGGGGTCGATCCGCTCGGGGGCGAAGGCCACGAACACGTCCTCGCCCACGACGAGGCCGCGCTGCTGCAGCGGCTCCACGAGCAGCTCGCGGGTGGTGCCGACGTAGGTGGTCGAGGTCAGCACCAACGTCTGCCCGGGCCGGGCGTGCTTGACGACCGAGGCGCACGCCCCGCGCAGGATCTCGAGGTCGGGTTGCAGGCGCTCGTCGACCGGGGTGGGCACGCAGATCAGCACGAGGTCGGCCGCGTCGAGCGCCTTGATGCGGCTGGTCAGGACGAAACCGTCCCCCACCAGGTGACGGCTGAGGTCACGCCGCTCGGACTCCAGCAGCTCGGCCCGACCCTTGCGGATCGCTGTCAGACGCGGACCGGATACGTCGATCCCGATAATCCGGCAGCCCGCATTGCGCATCGCGATCGCGGTGGGCAGTCCCACATAGCCGAGACCCACCACGGCCACCACGGTGTGACCGGCCTCCCGGGGCGTGAGGATCGGAGCGAGGGGTGGAATGGTCTCCGTCAGCAGCTCCCGCTCCGGGGCAGCGACGGTCAGCACCTCTGATGGCACCATGCGCGACTTCTCCTGACTCGACTGTGTCTGTCCCGGCTTGGTCAATGTCAAGCGAAGCGGTGGCCCGGATGCCGCAGGGACGGTCCGGGTTTCCTCTTCTCACCGAAACCCGAGCGACCCAAATATTTGAGTCAGTTCTCTGATCCGGTTCTTGTGGGGCGGCACCATTACCCAATGAGCGGCGCCTTGCAGCGTTAACGGACAGCTGTATGAGGCGTATTCACTAGAGGGTCCCGGCATGTGGCCTTAAAGGGGCAGCGAGGCTGCCCGATCGGGGTCTGCGGATGTCGTCCCATGCGTACGACACACCCCGGGCGGCCACTTCGCGAACCTTCTCACGGCCGTGTCAAGGTTGCGAGTTCGCTGCTAGCATCCGGCCCCATGCGGGACTACCGAGCAGCCATCGCCAGCCGCGTCGTGATCTACGACGGCGGCATGGGCGCCACGCTGGAGCAGTTCGACCTCACCGCCGAGGACTACGGGGGGCTCCAGGGCAAGTGCCACGAGGCGCTCGTACTCAACCGCCCCGACGTGATCGAGGGCGTGCACGCCTCGATGCTGGAGGCCGGCGCGGAAGTGCTGGAGACCGACACCTTCCAGGCCTCGCGGATCAAGCTCGAAGAGTGGGGGCTGGCGGAGTACACCGTCGAGGTCAACACCAAGGCCGCCGAAATCGCGCGCCGGGCCGCGGGCGAGCACCGCTTCGTGGCGGGCTCGATCGGCCCCACCGGCCACCTGCCGGCCTCCGAGGACCCCTCGCTCGGGCAGATCCGCTTCGGCGAGCTGGTGGAGGTCTTCACCGAGCAGGCCGAGGGCCTGATCGACGGCGGCGTGGACCTGATCATCATCGAGACCGCCCAGGACATCCTGGAGGTCAAGGCCGCCGTCTTCGGGGCGCGCGCCGCATTCAAGAGCACCGGTCGCGCCGTGCCGATCCACACCTCCGTCTCGCTGCTGCCCAACGGCGGCAAGATGCTGCTGGGCACCGACATTTCGGCCGTGCTGGCCACGCTTGAAGCGCTCAAGGTCGACGTGATTGGCCTGAACTGCTCGACCGGGCCCGAGGACATGCGTGACGCGATCCGCTTCCTGGGGGAGTTCTGCACGGTGCCCGTGGCCTGCATCCCCAACGCCGGGCTGCCCCTCCAGGGCCCCGACGGCGAGACCATCTTCCCCGAGAAGCCCGAGCCGCTGGCCCAGGCGCTGAAGGAGTTCGTGGAGCGCTACGGCGTGGGCGTCGTGGGAGGCTGCTGCGGCACCACCCCCGAGCACATCGCCGCGATCGCCGCGCAGGTCGGCGGACGCTCGGTGGAGCCGCGTCCGGCGCCGCGTCCCCCCCATCTCTCCTCGATGATCGCGGCCACGCCGCTGGTGCAGGAGCCGCGCCCGACGATGGTCGGCGAGCGCGTCAACTCGCAGGGCTCGCGCAAGGCCAAGGAGCTGCTGCTGGCCGACGACTACGACGGGCTCGTGCAGATCGCCGAGGATCAGGTTACGGGCGGCGCGCACGTGCTGGACCTCTGCGTGGCCCTCACCGAGCGCTCCGACGAGGACGAACAGATGCGCCTCGTGGCCAAGAAGGTCTCGCTCACCCAGCCCGCGCCGATCCAGATCGACTCGACCGAGCCCGAGGTGATCGAGGCCGCCCTGGAGCAGGTTCCGGGCCGCGCGATCGTCAACTCGGTCAACCTGGAGGCCGGGCGCGAGAAGCTCGACCGCGTGGTGCCGCTCGCGCTGGCCCACGGCGCGGCGCTGATCGCGCTCACGATCGACGAGATCGGGATGGCCAAGACGGCAGAGCGCAAGGTCGAGGTGGCCAAGCGCATCCGCGATCTCTGCTGCGAGGAGCACGGTCTGGACCCCGAGCTGCTGATTTTCGACGCCCTCACGTTCACGCTGACGACCGGCGATGAGGAGTGGCGACCCTCGGCGGTCGAGACGATCGAGGGCATCCGCCGCATCAAGGCCGAGATTCCCCACGTGAAGACCTCGCTGGGCGTCTCGAACGTCTCCTTCGGGGTCTCCCCCGGCGCCCGCGCGGTGCTCAACTCGGTGTTCCTGCACCACTGCGTACAGGCCGGCCTTGACCTGGCGATGGTCAACCCCAACCACATCACTCCCTACGGCGAGATCCCGGACACCGAGCGCGAGCTGGCCGACGACCTGGTCTACAACCGCCGCGAGGACGCCCTGGAGCGTTTCATCGAGCACTTCGAGTCCAAGGGTGAGGAGGAGGCGCAGACGACGGCGAACCCCACCGAGGGCATGGAGCCCGAGGAGGCCCTGCACTTCCACATCCTGCGCCGCCGCCGCGAGGGCGTGGAGGACTGGATCGATCTGAGCGTGGAGAAGATCGGCGCGGTACCCACCCTCAACGAGGTGCTGCTGCCCGCCATGAAGGAGGTCGGCGACAAGTTCGGGGCGGGAGAACTGATCCTGCCGTTCGTGCTCCAGTCGGCCGAGGTCATGAAGCGCGCGGTGGCCCAGCTTGAGAAGTACCTCGACAAGATCGAGGGCTACACCAAGGGCACCGTGGTGCTGGCGACGGTGTTCGGCGACGTGCACGACATTGGCAAGTCGCTGGTCAACACGATCCTCACCAACAACGGCTACACCGTGGTGGACCTCGGCAAGCAGGTCCCGATTCAGACGATCCTCGACGCCGCCCAGGAGCACGAGGCGACCGCGATCGGCCTGAGCGCGCTGTTGGTGTCGACCTCCAAGCAGATGCCGGCCTGCATCCAGGAGCTGCACTCCAAGGGTCTGAAATACCCCGTGCTGATCGGCGGCGCCGCGATCAACCGGGCCTTTAGCTACCGCACGCTCTACCCGGGTGGCCGCGAATCCGAGGAGGTCTATGAGCCGGGCGTCTTCTACTGCAAGGACGCCTTCGAGGGCCTCTCGGTGATGGACCAGCTGATCGACGCCGAGGCCCACGGGGCGCTGCTGGAGAAGCTGCGCAGCGGCGCCACCGCGTTTCGCGAAAAGGGCGAGGAACCCGTGGAGAATCTGAACTTCGCCGATGACTCGGTGCGCTCGGCGGCGCGCACCGACGTGCCGATTCCCACCCCCCCGTTCTGGGGGGTGCGCGAGATCCCGGTCGACATGGAGGAGCTGTATAGCCACCTCGACACGCACGTGCTCTTCAAGCTGCACTGGGGCGGGCGTGGCGTGAAGGGCGAGGCCTGGCGCGAGCTGGTCGAAGGCGACTTCCGCCCACGGCTTGAGCGCATGTGGAGCGAGCAGACCTACCTGCACCCGCGGGCGCTCTTGGGCTACTTCCCCTGCTACAGCGCGGGCAACGAGATCGTGCTGCTGGACCCCGACCCGGCCGTCAGGGCCGCGTCACCCAGCAACGGAGAGCTGACCCGCTTCGTCTGTCCGCGCCAGCCCAAGGGCGACCGCATCTGCCTCGCCGACTTCTACCGTCCGGCCGTCGACGGCAAGCCGCCCGCGCAGCTGGACGTGATCGCGGTCCAGGCCGTGACCGTGGGTGGCGAGGTCACCGAGCTGATGGCCAAGCTGGAGGCCGACGGCGAGTTCGCCGAGCAGCTGTTCGTGCACGGTCTCGGCGTCCAGACCGCCGAGGGCCTGGCCGAGTGGCTGCACCACGAGGTCCGCAAGCAGCTCGGCATCCCCGTGACCCAGGGCCGGCGCTACTCCTGGGGCTACCCCGCGGTGCCCGAGCAGAGCGAGCACCTGAAGGTCGAGCAGCTCCTCAACCTCTCCCAGATCGGGATGCGGATCACCGACGGCTACGCCCCCGAACCCGAGCAGTCCACGCTGGCGCTCGTCGCCCACCACCCCCAGGCGATCTACTTCGGCACCCGTCAGGGCCGCCTACTCGAGAACGGCTCGCCCGACGATCTGATCAAGGGCTCCTACCGCGACCCCTCGCTGTTCGGCGAGCTGGCCGACGAGGACCCGCCCGACGGGGCCGTCGAATCAGAGGACGAAGCGGCGCCGGTGCGTTGAGCGAGGACGGCTAGGAACTAGGGCTAGGCTCCCGCTTCCAGCAGCGCCAACTTCTGGGCCCGCGGCAGCCGCTTGATACGCGCCTCCTCGCGGCGTGCGGCGGTGCGATCCGCCATCGGCAGCTCCAGGGCCAGCTCCACCGGTAGTCGGCTGGCGGTGTAGCGACTGGCCTTGCCCGCGCGGTGGCGCTCCAGGCGACGCTCCAGGTCACTGGTCCAGCCGGTGTACAGCGAGCCGTCGCGGCAGCGCAGCATGTACACCCAGGCCTCGGGCATCTAGTTGACTCGCGACACTAGTGCTTGGATGCGGCCACGCCGTGGCGCTGGCCGATCTCGGGGCGCTCGGGCAGCGCGGGCAGCTTGACCGGCGCGGCGTGCATGGTGCGCAGGCGCACGTCCTTCCAGGACAGGCCCTCCTGGAGTAAGGCCGGGACCCCCATCACGAGCGCCGTGAGCACCTCGACGGCCTGCAACACGATCCCGTAAGCCAGGGCATCGGGGGTGGACACGTGGTAGGCGCCCGCCAGCACCGCCACGCAGGCCGCCTGGAACACACCGACGTTCGACGGGGTGGCCGGCACGACGGCGGTGATGTTGACCGCGAACAAAACCGCCGCGGCCCCTGCAAGACCGACCCGTCCCGCGAGGCCGAGCGCCATCAGCAACAGCCAGCATGAGACCAGCTGCAGCCCCCAGGCCCCAAGCTGGGCGGCGGTCGCGATCGCCGCCGGGCGAGGATGGCTGAACACGTTCAAGCCCTCGCGCACCCGCACCAGCGAGCCACGCAGGGCGAGCAGCTGACCCTGTAGGCGCGCCGAGTGGTGACCGAACTTCGATCGGTCTGCCGCACGCGGCAACAGCGCGGGCGCCAGCAGCACGATCAGCAGCATCGCCAGCGGCGCGATTGCGGCGGCCACCAGGGCTCCGTGATGTCCGTTGAAGAGGTCCACGCTCGAGAACATCGCCACTCCCAGGATCGCGAGCGCGAGCAGGTTCAGGAGTGTCTGGGAGACCATCGTGCCGAGCACCACCGGCAGCGTCTCCCGCGCCCGGCCCAGCCGCCGCGCCACGATCAACGCACGTGAGGGCTCACCCAGGCGCGCCGGCAGGGTGGCCGACATCAGCACCCCGATACACGTCCCCTGCAACGCATCCCTGCGCTTGGCCTTGCGCCAAGTCGGCGCCGCACCGAGGATCGCATGCCAGGCCATGGCGCGCGCGAACATCGAGAGGCACATCAGCGCCAGACCGGCCGCCACCAGGCCCGGGCTCGACGCGAGCAGACTCGCGAGCACACGGTCGACGCCGATCCGGGCGAGCGCCGCCAGCGCCAGTACGAGCCCCGCCAGCGACACGCCCATCAAAGCCAGACGCCGTGCCAGCACGAGCGCTCGGCGGCGGGGCGGCGGGGCGGGCACCGGTTGCAGGCTGGGCAGTCGCCGCGGGCGCACCGGCTCCAGCAGATCGGCGGGCGCCAGGCCGTGCCGCACGGCGGCCTTGCGCAGCCGCCCCCGCGGCTCCCCCACGGCCATTGCGGTCTCATAGGAGGCCATCACTTCAGCGGCGACCCGCGACCAGGAGAAGCGCTCGGCACGCTCGACGGCGGCGCGCGCCATCTGCGCCCGGAGGGAGGGCTCCAGTGCCAGCCGACGCAGCGCCTCGGCCAGCTCCAGGGCGTCGCCGGGCGCCACCAGCAAACCGTCCACCCCGTCGCGCACCACGTCGCGGTAGCCCGGGATGTCCGAGCCGACCACCGGCAGCCCCGCGGCGAAGGCCTCGGTGAGCACCATGCCGAAGCTCTCCCCTCCCAGCGAGGGGGCACACAGCACGTCTGCCTGCTCGAGCTGCGCGTGCTTGTCGCACTCGGAGAGCTTCCCCAGGGCCCGGACCCCGCGATCGTCCAGCAGCAGCGGCGCGATCTCCTCGGCGCTCGCCCCCACCAGGGTGAGCGTGGCGGGCACGTGCTCGCGCAGGGCCTCGAAAGCCCGCAGCAGCACCCCCAGCCCCTTGCGCTCGACCGCCTGGCCGATGAACAGGATCCGCAGCGACGCCGGGGAGGCGATCTGCTCGCCGTGCTCAGCAGCGGCACTGTCGGTGCGCTCCCCGAGACCGGAAGCGAAGTCCCCGAGGCCGACGCCAAAGTCCTTCTCAGCGGCGCCGGGCGAGCGCAGATGAACGCCGTTGGGAATCACCCGGTAGCGCCCCCCGTAGAACCGTTCGGCCGTCCAGGCCGCGGCCTCGGAGACCGCGATCCGGGCGTGCAGATGGTTCATCCGCCGACGGGCGCCCAGCAGCGCCGCGGTCCCGTTGGTGAGCGCGTTCTCGGAGAACGTGTGGAAGGTCCCCACCAGCGGGGTGCCCCGGGTGGAGCGCATGGCGTCCCACCCGACCAGCGGCACCACGGGCTCGTGCAGATGGATCACGTCATAGCCGCCCTCGCGCAGCTCGCGGCGCAGCGCCGACACCGACCGCGGCGAGAGCGCCAGATTCGAGACCGCGCCGTTGGCGGGCAGGCCCACGGTGCGCCCCAGGGAGATCAGGTTCTCCGGGATCTCCCGCGGCTGCGGGCGCGCACCCCGGTGCAGCCTGACGGCGAGCCGGTCGGGAGGATCGAACGGCGCGAGGATCCGCACGTCGTGGCCCACGGACGCAAACTCGTTGCTGAGCGCCTCGATGTGACGGGTGACACCGCCCGGATAAGTCCACGAATAGGGCGAGACGAGCGCGATCCGCACACGCAAACTGTAGCCTCTCAGCCAGTCATGAGCGATCGTCATTTCGTGAAGTACACGTTCCTGAAGTTCGATCCGGCCTGGCGTCGGCTGGACGACGAGCGCCGCGCGCAGGACAAGCGCGAGTTCATGGCGGCCTGCGAGGACTTCGCCGACGGTCACCTCCTGCAGGCCTTCTCGCTCGTGGGTACCCGCGGCGACGCCGAGCTGCTGCTGATCTCCGAGGCCGAGAATCTCGATCGCATCCACGAGTTCCACGTGGTGCTGTTGCAGAGCGGTCTGATGAAGTGGGCCGAGACCCCCTACTCGTTCCTGGGCATGCGCAAGAGTTCGGAGTACTCCGACGATCTGCGCACCGCCCCCCGCGGGTTTCGCGGCAAGTACGTGTTCGTGTACCCCTTCGTGAAGTCCCGCGAGTGGTACGCCCTGCCCGCCGAGGAGCGCTGGCGGATCATGCAGGGACACATCGAGGTCGGGCGCGAATACCCGGGCGTGGACAACCACACCACCTACTCCTTCGGCTTGGACGACCAGGAGTTCGTGGTGGCCTTCGACACCGACGACGTGGGCACGTTCCTGGACCTGGTTCAGCGCTTGCGCAGCACCGAGGCCTCGCGCTTCACCGTGCGCGACACCCCGAGCTTCACCTGCATAGCCGCCTCGCTGCCGCGGGCCCTGAACGCGCTCGACGGCGAGCCGGTCGCGCTCGACACCACTTCGCCGGCCGTCTGAGGATCGATGCCCGCCGCCCGCCGTCGCGCACCGAGCGCCCGACAGCGCAAGGCCCTTGCCGCGCTCGGCGAGGCCGACCCGGTACTCGCGGCCGTCATCGAGACGGTGGGCCCGGATGGTCCCGGCGACACGCGCGCCGATCGCCCGGAGGACCACTACGGGGCGCTGATGCGCGCGATCGTCGGACAGCAGCTCTCGACCAAGGCCGCCCGCAGCATCTTTGCCCGCCTCACCGATCGCTTCGAAGGGCGCACGCCGACGCCGACCGAGGTGCTCGCCGACGAGCCCGAAGAGCTGCGCGCCGCCGCGGGACTCTCAAGGGCGAAGACCTCCTACCTGCGCTCGCTGGCCGAGCACGTCATCTCGGGCGAGCTGGAGCTGGAGCTACTGGACGAGCTGAGCGATGAGCAGGTGATCGCCGAGCTGACCGCCGTCAAGGGCCTGGGGGTCTGGACCTCGCACATGTTCCTCATGTTTCACCTGGATCGCCCCGACGTACTACCGGTCGGCGATCTCGGCATCCGCCGCGCCGTCGAACGGGCCTACGGCCTGGAGGGCCTGCCCGACCCCGCCACCCTGGAGCGAATCGCGGAGCCCTGGCGGCCGCATCGCTCGCTGGCCTGTCGCTATCTGTGGCGCAGCCTCGACAACGAACCCGGCTGACCTCGCGGGACCGACTGGACCCCGCCGCGCCTTGCACCGGCGGATACGGAGCGAGCGCTAGGACACGCGACGCACGGCGACCGTGCGGTCGGCCTCGGCGGTGATCTCCCAGCCCGGTGTGCCCTGCTCGCGGAAGTGACGATCGACGACGGCGGTGGGACCCGGCAGACCGCGACCCCCGGGCCGGCCCAAGCGAGCGTCGTGGAAGATCACGCTGCCGCCCACGGGCACGTGTTCGCGCCAGCACTTCCAGTCCAGCTCGCAGCCGGCCTCGCTGTGGTCGCCGTCGATGAACACCGCCTGCGCGGGGCCCGACCAGCGCGCGGCCAGCTCATGGGACAGCTCCACGTGCCAGCTGATCTGCGGCGCACTGCGGCCACGCCGACGCGCCGCACGAGCCACTACGCGGCGGGTGGCCCACTCGGTGGCGCCCCAGCCGCTGGGCAGGGCGTCGGGATGATGCCCGAAGGGATCGACCAGATGCAGCTCCGCACCCGCGGGCAGAGCCGCGCAGAGCACCACCGCCGAGGAGCCCTCGTAGACGCCGATCTCGACCACCCGCCGCGCGTCGCCCACGCCGTCCAGCAGCACGCGGGCGTCCTCATCGGAGTGCATCGTGCGGGGCGGGATCACACCCAGGGCAACCGCCAGGGCCCGCACGCGCACCTCGTCGCGCAGGCGATTCGGCGTGAGGCGACGCAGCCTTGCGGGTAGCCTGGGCAGTGCGGGGGGCGCGGGCACCGCGGCAGCTTAGAACTTATGCGCAACCGGCGGGCGGCGCGGGCGCCGACGCGGAGGGTCGACGCGTGTGGGCCCATGCCTTCAGCAGATCGTAGGTCGGGTAAACCCGGTTGAGGTCCGCCGAGAGCACACCCACCGGGAAGGAGGCGTCCTCGCGGAAGCTGTACTGAAACGCCACGTCCACCCGCGGGTCGCGGTACCAGTTCTGTAGCGCGTTGCTCAGCAGGCGACAGGAGGCCGTGAGCGCCGCTACAGAGGTTGAGCGGGTGGCGCCGTTGTGAGCATTCCCGACCCCGGTCTCGCTCACCCAGATGCGTGCCCGCCTGCCGCAGGCCCCACGTGAGTCCAGGGCCCGCTCGAGGATGTTCACGTCACCGGAGCCGCCGTTGGGGAGACCCACCGACTTGCCGGCCTTGGGGTACTCGTGCTGCGCCCACACCGCCGAGAGACACAGTACGTCTTCGGGAAGGCCGTGGACAAACTCTTCGATCCCCGCCGCCTGCGGCCGTGGATTGGGGAGGTCAGCGAGATCGCCGAGCACGATCTCGTGGGTCCCCCCGGCCGCACGTAGCGCCCCCGCCAGCGTCCGCACGAGCGTGGCGTATGTCCCCGGCGCAAGCGCCGGTGAGCCGGTGTCGCAGTCGGCCCGCTGGGGCCCGATGAACAGCGGCTGATTGGGCTCGTCCCAGGCGCTCCACCAGCGTAGATCCACACCGTCGCGGTGTCCCAGCGCGAGCAGCGATCCCACCAGCTTGGCGTAGGCCCGCAGGCCCGCCGCCGTGGCCGGCCTCGCTCCGGGTGTGGCGCCGGCACGTTCACATCCCGACGGCGGGCGGGCCGCCCACGCGGGGGTGTCGAACAGCACCATCACGACCTGGGGAGCGCTGCCCATTCCCGAGGATCTCGACGCGATCGCCCGCAGCAGGGCGTCGATCCCGCCGTAGGCGCCACAGGGCGGGACCGTGCGCGCGCAACCCGACTGCACCCGATCCAGCAGCGGCGCGGTGCCGGGGGTCGGCTCAAGGCTCGCCCAATCGACGAGCACCCGCAGGTAGCCCGGCGCGAGCGCCGCGAGCAGACCGCGGCCGTGCTCAAAGCCGGTGGGCACCGGGCGCGGCGGGGCGAGCAGCAGGTTGGCGTTGCCCTCGGTCAGGCCGATCGCCAAACCGCCCGCGGGCCCCTTGACCGACGGCGGCGGGGCAAGCGAAAGCGGCGCGGAGGGGGAATCTTGGGACGGGCCGCCGCTCGTGGCGTGCGAGCCGCCGCAGCCAACCATCCAGCCACCCATCGACAGCACCGCGAGCAGCGCCACTGCCGGTGCAGCCGGAACCCTCAGCTAGACCGCCGAGACCTGCTCTTCGTCGGCGACCCGGAAAGAGGAGCCGCAGCCGCAGGCGGCCACCACGTTGGGGTTGCTCACCTTGAAGCCAGCGCCCTGGAGGCTCTCCTCGTAGTCGATCACCGAGCCCCGCACGAACGGCAGGCTGGCCTGGTCGACGAGCAGCTTCAGCCCGTGATCCTCGAATACCGCGTCATCCTCGCGCTGCTCATCGAAGGCGAGCTGGTACTGAAATCCCGAGCAACCGCCGCCACGAACACCGACGCGCAATCCGGCCAGCGTCACGTCGGCCGACTGTCCGGCAAGAAACTCCCGCACCTTCTCTGCGCCCTTGTCACTGATGGTAATCATTGCTTTCCAAAGTATAGCGGCGATGTTCTACTAATCTTGAGCTGGAGCATGCCCACAGCCGAAGACATCAAGCAGCGCATCGAGCACGCCATTCCCGGCGCCCAGGCCGAGGTCGAGGACTACACCGGGGGTGGCGATCACTTTCGCGCCGTCGTGACCGCCGCGTCCTTTGCGGGCCGTAGCCGCATCGAGCAGCACCGCCTCGTCTATGACGTTTTTGGCGATGAGATCGGCGGGCCCATCCACGCACTGTCCCTCAAGACCCAGACCGAGACCCAGACTCGCTAGGAGCCCCCTGCCATGTCCAGCACCGAGTCCAACCCCATCCGCGACGCGATCGCCGAGGCGATCCGCGAGCACCCCGTGATCCTCTTCATGAAGGGCAACCCCGAGGCGCCCGCCTGCGGCTTTTCCGCGCGCACCGTGGCCGCCCTGCAGTCCCTCGACGCCCCGTTTGCCGCCGTTGATGTCCTGCCCGACCCCCGCATTCGCCAGGAGCTTTCGGCGATCTCCGACTGGCCCACCATCCCCCAGCTGTTCGCCGGCGGCGAGCTGATCGGCGGCTGCGACATCGTGCTTGAGATGTACGAGTCCGGCGAGCTGGCCGAGGCCCTCGGGCTGGAGGGCGCCGCCGAGCCACACGCCGAGCCGCTCATGGCCGAGGTTCAGTCCTCCGCGGGCTTCACACCGATCGAAAACCGGCTCGGCTAGGGACAGCCCGGATGCGGTAGCCGCGATCCGGCGCGCAATCCCGATCCGGTGCGCAATCCGTCACGGGCACGCGATCCCTCGCCGGCACGAGCGCCGCTCGGGTGCCCGGCGGCTCAGATGCCCAGTCCGCGCAGCACGCCACCCGCCTGACGCAGCGCAAAACCGGCCGCCCGCAGCGGCAGCGCCTGGCGCGCGCCCACCGGGGCGAGCTTGGCGTCGTGCTCGCGGTACCACTCGATCGTGCTCACCAGCGTGTCCTCGTGGTGTGAGGGCGCATAGCCGAGCTCGCGTTTGGCCTTGTTGCTGCGGTAGGCCCACCACAGCGCTCCCGCACGCACTTCGTTGGTGGTCACCGCGGGTCTCCCGGGCAGACTCTCGGCCACGTGCGCAAAGGCCAGCGCGGCGTTCAACGGCAACTTCACCGCCGGGGACTCCACGCCCGAGAGCCGGGCGAGGTCCGCGAACAGTCGGTCCAGGGTGAAATTGCGGTTGCCCAGGATGTAGCGCTCGCCGAGCGTTCCCCGTTCGTCGGCCAACAGGTGCCCGCGCGCCACGTCCTGGACGTCGACCACGTTCACCGCCCCGTCCACGTAGGCGGGCAGTTCACGGCGCAGGAAGCGGTGGACCAGCTCGGTGGAGGAGTGGTTGACGTCCCCCGCCCCGAACACGAACGCCGGGTTGACGATCACGACCGGCAGCCCCCTGGAGGCCAGTCGCAGCGCCTCCGCCTCCGCCTCGCGCTTTGAGTCCACGTACGGGATGCCGTAACCCCCCGGGCTGAACAGTTGGCGCTCGTCGGCCACCGTGCCTCGTGGCGCCGGCCCGATCGCGGCCACCGAAGAGGTGTGCACCACCCGCTCCACCCCCGCCCTCAGGGCCTCCTCCAGGACGATCCGGGTTGCTTCGACGTTGGTCTGGAAGAGCACCTCCGGCCGCGCCCGCAGGCTTGTGAGGCCCGCGACGTGGAACACGCGATCCACGCCGCGCATCGCCCTTCTCACCGCCCGGCGGTCGAGGATGTCGCAGTTGACCGCCTCGAACTCGAAGTCGAGGTTCTCGCGGCGGGTGCCCTCGCGCAGGCTCAGGCGCAGGCGATCTCCGCGCTCCACCAGCAGGCGTGCCACATGCGAGCCGACCAGGCCCGCGCCGCCGGTGAGTAGTGTCGTTGCCACCGTCCGTGAGTGTAACTCGCGTGGAACCGCGCCAATCTGAGCCGGCTACTTCCAAACAACCTAATCCTGTGGCTTCAACGACGCGTACGGTAGGGTCAGCGCGCATGTCCTCCGTAGCGGTTGTCACCGACTCCACCACCTATCTTCCGCGCGCCCTCGCGGACAGCCAGGGCATCCATCAGGTCAGCCTCTACGTGGGCTGGAGCGGGGAACCCGAGCGTGAGCTGGACATGGACAACTTCGACCGCTTTTATGAGCGTCTGCGTACCGATCGCGAGCTGCCCACCACCTCACAGCCCTCGATCGGCGATTACCTGGCGGTCTGGGAGCCCCTGTTGGAGGCCGGGCAGGAACATCGTCTCGGTGCACCTCTCGGGTGGCATCTCCGGCACCTGCGAGGCCGCCCGTCAGGCCCGCGCGCTGCTCCAGGAACGTGGTCTGGGAGAGCGCGTCGAGGTGATCGACGGCGAAACCGCCTGTGGCGGGCTCGGCCTGCTGGCGCTCGCCGGTGCCGCCGCCGCACGCTCCGGTGCCGACAAGCAGGCCGTGGTCGCGCGCGTGAGCGAAGCCCGGGCCGCCCTGAAGATCTGGTTCTGCATCGACACCCTCGACTTCCTGCGCCGCGGCGGGCGCGTCGGCAAGGCCCAGGCCTGGCTCGGGGGCACCCTCAGGATCAAGCCCATCCTCTCGCTCGAGTACGAGATCACCCCCGTCGAGCGCGTCCGCACCGCTGGGCGAGCCTTCGAGCGCATGGTCCAGTACATCCACGAGCTGCGCGAGAACGGCGCCGACGCCTGGGTGGTCCAGCACATCCAGGCCGACCAGCAGGCCCAGCGCCTAATCGAGCGCGGCCGCGAGATCTACGGCTCCGAGCCGCTCTTCGTCTCAGAGGTCGGCCCCGTGATCGGCACCTACACCGGCCCCGGCCTGGTGGGCGTCGGCGGCATCCCGCGTTCGATCCTCGCGTAGTCGCCTCGCCTAGTGGTCCCGTTGCCTAGTCCCAAGAGGGGGCGAGGGAGGAGGAGGAGGAAGAAGAAGGAGAGGGAGTGAGCCGGGTTGGCTCAGGAGCGCTTGCGGCGCCGACGGCGGCGCACACCCATCAGCAGCCCCAGGGCCGCCGCGCCGACCATCAGCTCGCTGCGGTGCCGCTCGACGTGCCCCCGCCAATCCGTGAGACGTGCCACCTCGCCGCGGAGGTGATCTACCGACACCACCAGCTCGGCGCGGTTGGCCTCGATCGAGTTGCGGATCTCCTCAGTGGAGCGGGTCGCCATCAGTCGATACTCCCCGGCTCGCCGGCACTCACGGCCTCGCGAATCTTGCGGGCCTCCTCGATCGCCATCTTGGGCACCGGAGGCGAGGCCTTGCGTACGACCCTCGCCGCCGCGAGTCCCGCGAACGCGCCGAGCACCAGCAGGATCACGGCCATCGCGAAGAAGCCCCAGAAATAGGTGAACTCATTGCCGATCGGCAGCTCGTAGTAGAGCAACCACGCCAGCCCGATCAGCACGAAGAACAATGCGGTCACCACGAACACACCGGCCGCCACGCCCACCGCGGCGCCGCGGGCGAGCTTGCCCACCTGCTCGGCCACCTCGGCCTTGGCGAGTTCGATCTCCTCGTGGATCAACAGCGTCGCGCGCTCTGAGACCTCGGCGATGGCCGTGGCGATGTTCTGGGGCTGATCCCGTGGGGGTGCCTGCCCGCCCTCGCTCACTCCGGCGGCTCCTCTTCGAACAGCCGTCGCCACACGACCGCAGCCGTGCGCTGAGCAGCGATGCTCGAGATGGCGCCAAGGCCGGCCAGCAGGCCGGACCACATCAGTCGCTTTACCATGTCGTTCTCCATTACCCGGGAAGTGTATTGCTCACGGCGGTCGCCTCCAGTCCTCCACATACCGTCTCCACCACCAGCCACTTGGCGCGCTCGAAGTCCTCCTCGCCCTGGGGCAGCAGTCCGAAGATCCAACCGGTCAGCATCTGCTCGATCGCGCCGTAGAACGCCATCGCCGCGAAGCCCGCGTCGATCTCGGGGTTGAAGATGCCCTCAGCCTGGGCTTTGGCGACGATCGAACCGATCAGCTCGTAGGCCTCGCGGATCTGTCCCAGGTGGGTCTGGCCGAAGGAGTTCGCCGCCCGCGTGACCTCGACGATGATCACCTTCATCAGATCGGGATCGTGGCGGTAGCTCTCGACGATGAACGACGCGATCGCCCGCAGCTTCTCGCGCACCGGGATGCTCTGCGCATCTACCTCGCGGATCATCTCGAGCATCACCCCCCAGCGCTCCAGGAACAGCGTGTCGAGCACCTCGTCCTTGGACGCGAAGTAGTGGTAAACCAGACCGTAGGCCACCCCGGCCTCATCCGCGATGTCCGACACCCGGCACGCGTGAAAGCCCTGACGCGCGAACACCCGCACGGCCGCGTCGAGAATCACGCGGCGCTTGTCCGGCGTTGCCTTGGCCCGCGCCGCGCTCACGCGATTCCGGTCCTTTCCCCGCCGAGTACGATCAACATGGCGTCATCCCTCCGCACAGTAGATTGACTAGTCAGTCAACAAACCCAAGAATAGCGCTCGACCGCATGGCGTCACCCGCCCACAGCTCGGCACCCACCCAGATCCCGCCCCCTCCGGTCGGCTCTCGGCGTCCACCGCGGCCGCGGTCCTGGCGCCCACTGAAGCGCTGGCGCTACGTGGGGGTCTTCAGCGAGCAGCTCATGGCCTGCGCCGCCGTGGTGCATGTGGGCCCCGCCACCCAGACTTTCTGGGCGATCCTCCAGCGTTCGGACGGCCGTCTGCGCGAGCGCACCCGTCTGCTGCCCCACCGTGGTGGCGTGCGCCTGGAGCCCGGACGGCTGGGAATCAGCGACGGCGGCGTGCAGCTCAACCTCACGCTCGCCGAAGAGGAGGGCCGGCAGACCACCTGCCCCCACGGCGCCGCACAGGTGTGGACGCGCAAGCAGGCCGGGGTCCGCGCGCACGGCACGCTCGGCCTCGACGGCGAGCCGCCCCGTCCGATCGAGGCGCTCGCCGTAATCGACGACACCGCCGGCTACCACGCCCGCGTGACCGAGTGGTGGTGGGCGGCCGGCGTCGGCTTGGACCCCGCCGGGCGCCCCCTGGCGTTCAACCTCGTCGAGGGCGTCAACGACCCGCCGACCGGCAGCGAGCGGGCCGTATGGATCGACGGCCGGCCCCACGAGACCCCACCCGTGAGCTTCGCCCGCGACCTCTCGCGCGTCACCGCCGAGGACGGCTCGGAGCTGTGCTTCACCCCCGAGGCCGAGCGTCAGCGTCACGAGAATCTCCTGATCGTCTCAAGCGACTACCGCGCGCCCTTCGGCACCTTCAGCGGCACCCTCCCCGGTGGCATCCAGCTAACCCACGGCCTCGGCGTGGTCGAGCACCACCGGGCACGCTGGTAGGTATCCCGTGCGATAGATATCTCACCGACAGCTTCGGCGTGGTCGAGCACCACCGCGGTGGTGAAAGCGCGAAATGCAGTTGAAACGGAAGCGATGACCATCTGCGACGCAGCGTGCTGTAGAATTGATGGTCGTCAGGAGGACGCTGTTTGCGCTCCTTCACCGTCGCCCTCGATCGATTGAGCGCTGTCTTCAGACTTAAGCGGCTAATCGAATGAGACGGCACGGAAGAGACCCGGGGCAGCCACTCCGGGTCTCAATTCTTAAGACCCTCCGGGGTCTCGGCAGCCACCGAGACCCCATCGACGGGCCGCCTCAGCCTCTACGCAGCAGCGCCACAAGGATGCATAGCTGCGCGAGCACAATGGCCAGCGTCAGGAGGAATACTTCCACCGCTCTCCTTCTTGTAGGCGGCCGGACAAGCCGTACCGCACCGAGAAATAATCCCGGCATCTGGACTCTAGGAGTTCCTCCGGAGACCGGATAGTCGCGCGCGACTATCCGTGAGGCCCAGACTGACGATTGGCCGTGCCCGCAACACGTGCCCAATACCTCGCCCTGCTCACCCCTCGCGCTCGCGCTGTCTGCCCAGCTCCGCCAGCAGCAGCTTGGAGTGCATCGCTCCGATCAGCTCACGCAGGGGCTCCGCGCCGGCCGCCACGATCTCAAGCGCCCGCTCGACCTCGACCTCGCCCGCCAGGCGACCCAGCAGGGCGCCCACCTCCTCGCGCACCAGTGGCTCCAGGGCCTCGCGGTAGCGCAGGGTGTCATAGACCGTGAAGCCCAGATCCTCCTCATAGCCCCCCGCCCGAAAGCTTGCGATTGCCGCCACGATGCGCACGTCGTCCTGGTCGTAGCCGCGGCCGCTCGGAGTCAGTACCCCCAGCTCCGCCAGCCGCGCCAGCACATTCGCCGGGATCGCGTAGCGCTCGGCCACCTCCTCCGCCGAGACCCGGCGCTCGTCCAGCGTGGCCCGGGCCCGCTCCAGGATGCGGTCCTCCAGCTCGATCAGCGCTCGCAGCCTCCCCGGGTCCTCCTCCAGCATCCGCCCGATCACCCGCAGCGGCATGAACCGCTCCTCCTGTAGGCGCTTGATCAGCTCGATCCGCGCCACGAACTCCGGCGGGTACCAGGCCATGTTGCGGCTCGTCCGCACGATCTCCTCGCCCCCACCCAAGAGACCCTCGCGCAGGTAGTGCTTGATCGTGCCCGTGCTCACCCCCGAGCGCTCCGCCAGCTCGCTCATCTTCAGCAAGCCCTCCTGTGCGGGCGGCGCGCTCATGCCCTGAAGACCGCCCCCGCATCCTCTTGGGAGGCCGCGCCTGCAACCGCGCCCGCCGCGAGCAACTCTGCGATCTCATTCGCCGAGAGGCCCGCCTCGCCCAGCACCGCAACCGTGTGCTCACCCAGGCCCGGCCCCGGCAGACGCGCGTGCGTGCCCGGCGTGCGCGAGAGCTTCACCGGGACCCCCAGCTGGCGCACCCCCCCTTCCACGCCCGGCTGCTCCAGCTCGACCACCATCTCGCGCTCGCGCACCAGCTCGGACTCCAACGCCTCATCGAGGTCCAGCACCGACTCAAGGCAACAGTCGTGCTCGCCCGCGAAGGCCTCCCACTGCGCGCGCGTGCGGCCCCTGAAGATCTCGCTCACCTCGGTGTGGGTCGCCGAGCCCGGGGGTTCGAACTGCTGCTCGATCAGATCCTCGCGCCCCGCGCCCTGGCACCACGCCTGCCAGAACTTCGGCTCAAGCGCCCCCAGCGCCACCCAGCCGTCCGCGCACTCATACGTGCGGTAACACACCAGCGAGCCCGCCAGCGTCAGCTCGCCGCGGCGCGGCACCACCCCATCGGCGAAATAGGTGCCCGCAACCATCGCCAGCCACGACAGCGCCCCGTCGGCCATCGACACGTCCACCAGCTGGCCCTCGCCCGAGCCCGGGGACGCCGACCCCGCACCGCCGCCGTCGCGCTCGCGCAGGGCCGCCAGGATCCCGAAGGCCGCCATCAGCGCGCCGCCGCCCAGGTCCGCGATCTGACCCGCCGCCTGTACCGGCCCCCCGTCGCGCTCGCCCGTCAGGCCCAGCAGGCCGATCAGCCCCAGGTAGTTCATGTCGTGCCCCGCGCTCTCCCGCTTGGGACCCGTCTGTCCGTAGCCCGAGATCGCGCAGTACACCAGGCCCGGGTTCTCCTGACGCATCCGCTCGTAGCCCACCCCGAGGCGCTCCAGCACCCCCGGGCGGAACGACTCCAGCACCACGTCGTATTCGCGCACCAGCCGCAGCAGCACCGCACGGCCCTGCTCCTGCTTGAGGTCGATCCGGATCGAGCGCTTGTTGCGGTTCAGCGACAGGAACAGCGCCGACTTCGCGCTGTCCTCGGCGCCCTCGTAGTAGGGGGGCGCCCAGCGGATGTAGTCGCCCATCCCCGTGTCCTCGACCTTCAGCACCTCCGCCCCGAAGTCCGCCAGCAGCAGCGAGCAGAAGCCCCCCGGCAACAGGCGCGAGAGGTCCAGCACGCGGATGCCCTCCAGTGGCAGGGTCATGCTGGGCGCTGGGGGACTCCCAGCATCGCCCGGGCCTCCGCCACCGTCGCCGGGCGGCGGCCGATGTCTTCGGTCATCTCGCGGGCCTTCGCGATCAGCTCGCCGTTGGAGCGGGCCATCTCGCCGTTCGGTAGATACAGGTTGTCCTCCAGGCCCACCCGGATTGAGCCGCCCAGGGTCAGCGCCGCCGCCACCAGCAGCCACTGATCGCGCGAGATCCCGATCACCGCCCAGTGCGATTCCGCCGGCAGGTTCTCGACCATCGCCGCCAGGTTGCGCGCCGTCGCCGGAATCCCCCCCACCACACCCATCACGCAGTCCACGTGCAGCGGAGGCTTCAGGACACCCATGTCGATCAGCGGTGCCAGGCTGCCGATGTGGCCGATGTCGAAGCACTCGTGCTCCGGCTTGATACCCAGCTCGTTCATCGCCTCCAGCAGCTCGATGATCTCCTCCAACGGGTTCGCGAACAAGAACTTGAACACGAACTCCTTGCGCGAGCGCGAGTACTTCGCGTAGTTCATCGAGCCCATGTTCAGGGCCGCCACCTCCGGCAGGCAGGCCCGCAGGTAGTCGATCCGCTTGGCCACCGGCACCCCGATCGTGCCCGTCGAGAAGTTGACGATCGCCGCGTTGCCCACCTCGGCCCGGATTGCATCGGAGATCGCCTGGAAGTCCTCGATCTCATAGCTCGGCGTGCCCTCTGGGGTGCGCGCGTGGATGTGGATCATCACCCCGCCCTCGTCCACGATCCGCCGCGCCTCGGCCGCATACTCGGCGGGCGTGTACGGGATCGCCGGGCACTGCTCCCGGTTGGCGATGGCCCCCGAGATCGAGCACGTGATCACCACCGGGTCCTCAACACTCACGTTTTTCACGCTCCCTGGTGCGCAGGGTCATACCGGCACCACCCCGTGGCGCTTCCACGGCCGCTCCACCTTCTTGCCCTCCGACAGCTCAAGCGCCCGACAGATCGTCTCGCGGGTCTCGCGGGGGTCGATCACGTCGTCAACCAGGTCGTTGCCCGCCGCCCCGTAAACGTCGAAGCTCGCGCGGAAGCCCGCGATCAGCTCCGCCTTCTTGGCCGCCGGATCCTCGGCTTCCTCGACCACCTTGCGAAACGCGATCTCCACCACGCCCTCTGCTCCCATCACGCTGATCTCGGCGCTCGGCCAGGCCACGATCAGGTCCGGCTCGTACGCCCGCCCGTTCATCACGTAGTAGCCCGCCCCGTAGGCCTTGCGCGTGATCACTGTGATCTTCGGCACCGTCGCGTTGGCCACCGCGTAGAGCATCTTGGCTCCGTGGCGAATGATCCCGTCGGCCTCGACCTTCGTGCCCACCATGAACCCCGGCACGTCCATCAGGAAGATCAACGGGATCTGAAACGCGTTGCACAGGTTCACGAAGCGCGCCGCCTTGTCGGCCGAGTCGTTGTCCAGGATCCCCCCTAGCTGCTTGGGCTGGTTGGCCACGATCCCCGCCGGGCGACCCCCGAAGCGCGCGAAGCACGTGATGATCGTCTTGGCCCACTGGCCCTTGATGTCCAGGTAGTAGCCGTCGTCCACGATCCGGCGGATTACCTCGTACATGTCATACGGCTTGCGATTGGACTCCGGGAGCACGTCCAGCAGGTCCTCCTCGCGGCGCTCGATCGGGTCGCTCACCGGTCGAACCGGCGGGCGCGCTTCGCAGTTCTGGGGCATGAACGCCAGGTACTCCTTGATCCTGGCGATGCACTCCTCGTCGTCGGCCACTTCCATGTCGCCCACTCCCGACTTGCGGCAGTGCACCCGCGAACCCCCCAGTTCCTCCTGGGTCACCTCCTCGCCGATCGCCGCCCGCACCAGATGCGGGCCGGCCAGCGCCATCGAGCCCCGGCCCTTGACCATCGGCACGAAGTCCGCCAGGCCCGGGATGTAGGCCGTACCCGCCGCGCACGGTCCCATCAGCGCCGCCACCTGGGGGATCACGCCGCTCATCACCACCTCCTCGCGGAACAGGTGCCCCGAGCCCGCGAACAACGAGCCCGCCGCCTCCTGCACGCGGGCCCCCGCCGAGTCCAGCAGCCACACGAACGGGATCCGCTTGGTCAGCGCCAGCTCGCGCAGGCGGGTCACCTTGATCTCGCCCGTCATCCCCATCGAGCCCGCCATCACCGTGAAGTCATAGGCGCACACCGCCGTCAGGCGGCCCTCGACCTTGCCGTAGCCCGTGACCACCCCGTCGGCCGGCGCCACCACGCCGTCCATCGCGCGCTGGGAGAAGTGTGGCTTGCCGTGGATCCCCAGCTCCGTAAACGTGCCCTCATCGACCAGCAGCGCGATCCGCTCACGCGCCGTCAGCTTGCCTCGCTCGTGCTGCTTTGCGATCTTCTCCTCCCCGCCCCCCAGGCGGATCTGCGCCCGGCGCGCGTGGAGATCCTCGACCAGCGGTCGCAGGATCGAGCTTGGGGTTGTGGTGTCGGGCGGCACTTGTAGGGAGTGGACAGTGGGAAGTCCTACTTCCTACTTTGTCACTTCTGCGCCCGCGCCGTCAAGTAGAGGCCGGCGCCCGGCTATCCCAGTCAGGGCAACAACGGGTCCAGAACGCCCGCGATCATCTCGGCCGCCATCACCGCCGCCTCCTCGTCCTCTTCGCGGTCGCCTTCGTGGGCCTCGAAGCCCGTGATCTCGACCCCCACCACCTCGCACGATTCGGCGACCGCCTCCAGCAGATCCAGGAGTTTGCCGTCGTCGAACCCGCCCGCGCCCCTGACCGCGTGACTCACCGGCATCGTCTTGGCGTCGAGCACGTCCACGTCCAGATGGATGTACACCGGCGAGCCGTCGAGGGCGTTCTGCATGAACACCAGGGTCTCGAGGCTCGGCCCGATCACCGTCACACCCTCGGCCTCCAGGCTCTCGCGCTCGCCCGACTCAAGCTCGCGCACCCCGCACAGCACCACCCGCTCCGCCGGCACCGCCCCCGGGAAACCGGTGTCCCAAAGCCCGCACGCGCCCGCCAGGGCCATCCCGCCGAGATAGCCCGAGACCGTGCTCTCGGGCGTGTGAAACGCCGCGTGGGCATCCAGCCACAGCACCTTCGCGTCGGGGCGCATGCGCGCCACCGTCGGCAGCGTGGTCAGCGCGATCGAGCCGTCGCCCGCCACGATCACCGGCAGCGCACCCGCGCTGAGCGCGTCCTCGACCTGCCCCCCGGCCTCCAGCAGACAGCCCCGGCAGCTCGCCACATCCTCGGTGTAGCCCTGCAACAACACCGGCTCGGGCGAGCCGATCAGGCGCGGACGCAGGCCGATCTGACGACCCACCGTCTGGGCCAGCAGCTCGACGCCCGCCGCCGCCGTGCCCGAGCGCTCCGCCGTACGGCAGCGCATCGCCACGATCGCGGCCGCCTCGGTGGTCGGGGTCATCGCCCGCTCCACTGCGGCTCGCGCTTCTCGAAGAACGCCGTCACGCCCTCCACGATGTCCTCCGTCGAGAGCGCCAGGCTGAGCTGTGCGCGCAGGTAGTCCAGGGCCTCGTCGAAGGGCATGTCCATCTGGCGGTACATCGCCTCCTTGCCCAGCCGCATCACCAGGGGCGACTTCGAGGCCAGCTTCCCCGCCCAGTCCGCGACCGCCGCGTCGAACTCCTCCGCCGCGACCACCTTGTTGATCATCCCCGCCGCCAGGGCCTCCTGCGCGCTCCAACGCTCGCCCAGCAACAGCAGCTCGTTGGTCTTCTTGCGCGGCACGTTGCGGTAGATCAGGGCCATGATCATGAACGGGAACGCCCCCACGTTGATCTCCGGCGTGCCGAACGTCGCCTGCTCGGAGGCCACGATCAGGTCACAGGCGAGCGCGATCCCCAGCGCGCCCGCCAGCACGTGCCCGCGCACCGCGCAGATCGTGGGCTTGCCCAGACCGCCGATCAGCTTGAACAGCGAGACGAAGCGCTCGGAGCCGAAGTGCTTGTGCACCAGCGGGACCTCGCCCGCGAAGCCCCCCAGGTTGGCCCCCGAGGAGAACACCGTCGCGTGCGAGGAGGCCAGCACCACGCAGCGCACACCCTCGTCGTCGCGCGCCTGTTCAAGGCCCGCGATCAGACCGTCCAGCAGCGCCACCGAGAGCGCGTTGCGCGTGTCCGGCTCGTTCAACGTGATCCGTGCCACGCCGTCCGGCTCGACCTCGTAGAGAACGCTCTCCCCGAGCATGCCTCCCGCTTTCCTCAAAGACTCGAATGGTCCCTGTGCCGATTTAGTCTTCCTGCGCGACTTTAGTGATACCCAGGCCCAACTGTCCCCACCCTGGACGTCCGACCAGCCGAATCCTTCCCCCTAGCGCTTTCCCTCGCCCTTCCTCCAACACCCCCCTTGCGGAAAGTAGGAAGTCCTACTGTTTACTTTCCCGTCGAGCTGCGTTAGCGTCTCTGCTCCCGCGAAAGAAACCAAGGAGCCGCCACCATGGCCACCGCCGAGCGCGTCTTGAAGCCCGACTTCCAGGCCAAGCGCAAGCACTTCATCTTCACCGACGAGCACGAACAGCTGCGCGAGTCGATCCACAACTTCGTCATCAAGGAGCTGACGCCCCACGCGGAGGAATGGGAGGAGACCACCTTCCCCGACTCCGTCTTCCATCGCATGGGCGAGCTGGGCTTCCTCGGCCTGGACAAGCCCGAGGAGTACGGCGGACAGGGCGGGGACTACTACACCAGCCTCGTGCTCGCCGAGGAGATCACCAACGCCCAGTCCGGCGGCCTCGCGATGGGCGTCGCCGTCCACACCGACATGGCCATGCCCCCGATCCTCGCGTTCGGCAGCGAGGAGCAGAAGCAGGAGTGGGTCGTGCCCGCCATCAAGGGCGAAAAGATCCTCTGCCTCGGCATCACCGAGCCCGACGCCGGCTCCGACGTCGCGGGCATCAAGACGCGTGCCGTCAAGGA
This sequence comes from uncultured Solirubrobacterales bacterium, assembly GCA_963813115.1. Taxonomy (GTDB): domain Bacteria; phylum Actinomycetota; class Thermoleophilia; order Solirubrobacterales; family Solirubrobacteraceae; genus Palsa-744. Next base: position 42,675 of record CAWEXS010000001.1, on the reverse strand, counting down.
CGGCGAGGACTACGTGATCAACGGCTCCAAGACCTACATCACCAACGGGCACCGCGCCGACGTGATCGTGCTCGTCACCAAGACCGACGACACCGCCGGCTACGACGGCTTCACGCTGTTCCTCGTGCCCATGGACGCCCCCGGCGTGATCCGCGAGAAGAAGCTCCAGAAGCTCGGCATGCACGCCTCCGACACCGCGCTCTTGGCCTTCCAGGACGTGCGCGTGCCCTCAAGCGCCGTGCTGGGCCAGGTCGGCAAGGGCTTCTACCACATCATGTGGGAGCTACAGGGCGAGCGCCTGATCGGTGCCGCCGGTTGCGTGGCGGGCGCCCAGAAGTGCTTCGAGCGCACCCTCCAGTACGCCCAGGAGCGCAAGGCCTTCGGACGGCAGATCGGCCACTTCCAGGTCATCCGCCACAAGTTCGCCGAGATGGCCACCAAGATCGAGACCGCCCGCCAGCTCACCTACATGACCGCCTGGCGCTTCAACAACGGCGAGTACCCCGTGCGCGAGATCTCGATGGCCAAGCTCCACGCCGCCCGGATCGCGGTAGAAGTCGCCGACGAGTGCATCCAGATCCACGGCGGTGCGGGCTACATGAAGGAGTACGGCGTCGAGCGCGTCTGGCGCGACATGCGCCTCAACCGCATCGGCGCGGGCACCGACGAGATCATGCTCGACGTCATCGGCCGCTCCTACGGCCTGTAGGCGCCCGTCGACATGCCGATCGACCCCCCGTTCACCGCGGAGCACGAGGAGCTGCGCGCCTCGATCCGCGGCTTCCTGGAGCGTGAGCTGACCCCTCACGCCCAGGAGTGGGAGGAGGCCCGCTGGTTCCCCGACGAGGTGTTCGGCAAGCTCGCCTCACAGGGGCTGCTGGGGCTGAAGTACCCCGAGGCCTACGGCGGGCAGGGCGGCGATCACCTGCACGACGCCGTGCTCGTCGAGGAGCTGGCCCGCATCGGCTCGGGGGGCACCGCCGCAGGAATCGGCGCGCACGTGAGCATCGCCACCCCGCCGATCTGGAAGTTCGGCACAGAGGAGCACAAGCAGCGCTACCTCGCCCCCGCGATCCGGGGCGAGAAGATTGGGGCACTCGGGATCACCGAGCCCGACGCCGGCTCCGACGTGGCCGCCCTACGCACCCGCGCCACCCCCGTCGACGGCGGCTGGGTGGTCAACGGCGAGAAGACCTACATCACCAACGGGATCCGCGCCCACTTCATCGTGACCGCCGTGAAGACCCGGGAGACGATCCCGCCCGCCCGCCACCACGACATCTCCTTCCTGATCATCGACCGTCAGGAGGGCGTCAGCTCGGCCAAGCTGGAGAAGCTCGGCTGGCACGCCTCGGATACCGCCACCATTTCCTTCGAGGACGTCTTCGTGCCCAGCGAGAACCTGCTCGGCGGCGAGCACGAGGGCTTCAAGCTGATCATGGCCAACTTCCAGTGGGAGCGCCTGGCGATGGCCCTCGGGGCCGTCGGAGCAATGAGCCTTGCCTGGGAGCGCACCGCCGCCTTCGCCCGCGAACGCGAAGCCTTCGGACGGCCCCTGTCCGGACACCAGGCCATCCGCCACAAGCTCGCCGACATGGCCACCAGCGTCCACACCTGCCGCTGCGTCACCTACGACGCCCTGCGGCGCTTCATGGCCGGCGAGGAGCCGCTCAAGGAGGTCACCATGGCCAAGCTCCTCACCCAGCGTGCCGCCTATGAGCTGATGGACGACTGCCTACAGATCCACGGCGGCGCCGGGTACATGAGGGAGTACTGGGTCGAGCGCGCCGTGCGCGACTCCCGCCTCGGCCCGATCGGCGGCGGCAGCGACGAGATCATGCGCGAGATCCTCGGCCGCGTGCTCGGGCTTTAGCCACCGGACATACGTCCAGAAGCGCTGCCCGACCCTCAGCGCACGGCGCCCCCGGTCGATTCCCCGAGGGTGGCACGCCTTCGCCCAACGCTCCCGGCTGCTCTGATCCTCTGCCTCTGCCTGGGCGTGAGCGCCCTGGGCGCAACCGCGAGCGCCAGGCCCGTCCATACCGTGCGGGCTCACCCCCGCACCCCGGCACACGCCCACCGGGCCAAGGCGCACCGCCACCACAAGCACGGGCATAAGCGCAAGCACAAGGCAACGCACCCGCACACGGCCCTGCGTACGAACAAGCACAAGGCATTGCATCCGCACAAGGCAGCACACCCTCACAAGGCAGCACACCCTCACAAGGCAGCACACCCTCACAAGGCGGCGCACCCCCACAAGGCAGCGCGCAAGCACACGGTCCTGCGCTCAGCTCATGCCCACGCTCATGCTCATGCCCACGCGGGCTCCTGCGCGGGCGCCGATGAAATGCCCAACCAGGGCAACCTCGAACTGATCCGCTCGGCCACCCTCTGCCTGATCAACCAGGAGCGCAGCCTGCACGGCGAGCGCGCGCTGGCGTTCAACGAAGACCTCCAACGGGCCGCCCAGGAACACGCGAGCAACATGGCCTTCGGCAACTACTTCGAACACGTCGGCCCACACGGCGACACGCCGCTCAGCCGAATCCGCGCGAGCGGCTACATCTACAGCTCGCACGTGGGCTACGTGATCGGCGAAAACATCGCCTGGGGGACGCTCACGCTGGCCACGCCCCGCGCGATCGTCAAGGCCTGGATCGCCTCGCCCCCGCACCTGGCGAACATCCTCGACGCCCGCTTCCGCGACAGCGCCATCGGCGTCTCCCCGCACGCCCCGGCACAGCTCGCTCACGGCCAGGCCGGCGCGATCTACAGCGAGGACTTCGGCGTCATCATCACCGGCTGAGACACACCTTTCGTGGCCGGACGGATAACCTCCCCCGCCCCGACCACGACAAGGAGAAGTAACGGCTATGGGAGTACTCGACGGCAAGTCGGCGATCGTCACCGGTTCGGCGCGCGGCATCGGACGCGCCACCGCTGAGCTGCTCGCCTCACAGGGCGCGCAGGTCCTCATCAACGACCTCGACGGCGACGTCGCCGAGCAGGCCTCGGGAGAGATCCAGGGTGAGACCGCGGTGTTCTCGGGCGACCTCACCAAGGGCGACGCCCCCGAGCAGCTCGTGAAGAAGGCCATCGACTCGTTCGGCAAGATCGACATCATCGTCAACAACGCCGGCTACACGATCGACGCACCGATCCACAAGATGTCCGACGAGCAGTTCCAGGCGATGCTGGACATCCACCTGGTGGTGCCCTTCAAGGTGATCCGCGCCGCCGCCCCGCACCTGCGCGAGCCCGCCAAGGTCGAGCGCGAGCAGGGCCAGGAGGTGTTCCGCAAGATCGTCAACATCTCCTCGATCTCGGGCACCATGGGCAACGCCGGCCAGGCCAACTACTCATCGGCCAAGGCCGGGGTCACGGGTCTCACCAAGACCCTCGCCAAGGAGTGGGGCCAGTTCAAGGTCAACGTCAACGCGGTCGCCTTCGGTTTCATCGACACCCGCCTGACGGCAGCCAAGCAGGAGGACAACACGATGGAGATCGGCGGCGAGAAGGTGCAGCTCGGCATCCCCGAGCAGATGCGCCAGATGGCCTCGATGCTGATCCCGCTCGGCCGTCCCGGCACCGCCGAGGAGGCCGCCGGCGGCGTGTTCTTCCTCTGCTCGCCCTGGTCCAACTACGTCCACGGCCAGGTGCTCAACGTCACCGGCGGACAGTTCGTGGGGATGACCTCCTAAGGACGCCCGGGGGCGGTCAGGAGATCGCTCGAGGAGCGGGGCCGCCCCAGCGAGCAGGCCGCAGGCGGGTCACACACCCCTGAGGTCGAGCTGACAACCCGAGAAGTACGCCCCCGCGGGCGAGGCAAGGTAGGCGCAGATGCTCGCCACCTCGCCCGCGGCGGTGCTCTCGCCGGGGGCGATGCAAACCACGCTCACCCCGTGACGGGCCCACTCGATCGAGAGAGTGCGAGACAGATTCTCAAGGCCCGCGCGCGTCGCCTCGGCGAACTCGCCCGCATCCGTGGCCGGGGCCACGAAGATGATCCGCCCACCCCGCTCGCCGGGCAGAAACGCGTGGTTGATGACCGCGCGGGTCACGTTCCAGGCGCTGTCCAGGCAGGCATGCAGCGCCGCACGGCCATCACCGTCCCCGAGGGCGCCCGCGAACAGCGACGCGCCGTCGAGCACCAGCAGGTCGATTCCCCCGGCAGCGAGCACCACCGCCTGGACCGCCTCGTCGGTCGGGGCCTCCTCGGTGGCGTGCGGCTCGCAGGCCCTGACCTGAGCCCCCAGCCCCGCACACGTATCCGTGACGGCTCCGGCGTAGTCCGGCGCCGAGGACGTCTCCGCCAGCGCCGAGGACGTCTCCGGGTCGGGCGACCCGGCAACGAGCACCACGACGCCGTTCAGCAACTCGGGACGCAGCAGTCCCGTGAGATCGAGATCGGTCGCAGCCATGACGCCGGTGCAGCCTAGAGCAGCACCGGACCTACCGCATCGGGCCCAGGCCTCAGATGATCCCGCTGGGCATGTCCGACGTGGGGGACGGTCCTGGCTCGACGATCTGTCCGCCGCCGCCGCGCGCGCCGCTCAGCTGGAAGTAGAGGACCCCCGCGGCTAGCGCCCCGAACGGCGCGGTGAGCACCCCGATGACCACCCGCACCACGAGCCCCGCGGCGCTGCTCGCGGAGGCGGCGATCCCATCGATCACGAATCCGACGAGCGCCACCCCGATCACGAGCACCATCAGTACGCCGAACACCTGCCAAGCGTTGCCGCGGACCAGCTCGCGGCTGCGCCGCAGCGCCGCGAAGACGCCCGGACGCTCCAGCACCACGACCGGGGCCGCCACCGCCCACCACGTCATCAGGATCAGGCCGGGGACGATGATCAGGACAAAGCCGATCGCGATCCCGATGCCCGCCACGATCGCCAGCAGCATCAGTTGACCCAGCACCGGCACCGCGGCCTGGAGCAGCTGACCGGGACTCGAGTCGCGCCGCCCGTCCTGAACGTCGGCGACCAGCTGCACCACCATGCCCGTGAACAGATAGGTGGCCACGAAGCTGATGATCACCGACAGCAGCACCAGCGCCGGGGAGGCCGCGAGCAGCGCGGCGCCCAGAATCCCGCTGATCACGAACACGACCGCCGAGGCCGGCAGCAACACCGACGCCTGGTCGACGTAGATCTCCAACGTCTTTGAGATGACCCCGCCGACGTCAATCGAGTTCTCCGACTGCGTGCCGTTCATGCGACCCTCCGAGCCTCGCTGGTCTAAGACTGCGAGCCAACCATATGCGAGACCTCCGACGCCTTGCGCACGCGTCGGCGCACCCCGGCGCGGCCGTGCTCCTCAAGACCCGCGTAAAGCGCGCGGATCGCAAGCAGGATCTCGTCGGCGACAGCCTGCTGCTGCTCGCGGGTGGGGCTCTCGATCCGCTCCCAGCGGAGGGGGTCCCCGTACTGCACGGTGACCTTGGGGAACTGCAGACGCTTCCAGTTGCGGATGCGCGAGGAGCCGTGAATCGCGATCGGCACCACCGGAGCGCCGGTCTCTAGCGCCAGGCGCCCGATGCCGCGCTTGGCCTCCGTGGCGACCTTGCCGGTGCGCGAACGGCCGCCCTCGCAGTACATCGTGATCGCGCCCCCCCGGTTCAGGATCGTCTCGGCCGTGATGAAGACCTCTTCGTCGCGTGCCCCGCGGCGCACCGGGAAGACACCGCCGTGGGTGTAGATGAACTGCATCGGCAGCTTGAACAGCTGCGACTTGGCCATGAAGCGCACCTTGCGCCGGATGTAGCAGCCCATCAGGAAGTGGTCCATGAAAGAGAAGTGGTTGGGCGCCAGGATCACCGCACCGCGGCCGGGTACCTTCTCGGTCGAGATCGCGCGCACGCGCAGGAAGATGTAGCCGTACAGCGATGTCAACAGGCGCGTCAGCTCATAGGCCCAGTCCGGTTCGCGCGTGCGGGCGCGCTCGTGGAAGCGGTCGAAGTGCTCCTTGGGCCGCGGGTCGCTGTAGACCTGCTCGCGCATCGAGGAAAGCTCGCTCATCTAAGACGCTCTACAGCGCGGGCCCGGCAAGGTTACGCGCCGCCGCGAGCGCCGCATGCCATCCCGCCAGCAGACCCGCGCGCTCGGAGTCCTCCATGCGCGGCTCAAAGCGCTTGCGCTCCCGCCAGGCGCCGCGCACGTCGGCCGGTGTCCAGAGCCCGACGCCGACGCCCGCCAGGTAGGCCGCGCCGAGCGCGGTGGTCTCGGCGATCCGGGGCAGCAGCACCGGCACCCCGAGCAGGTCGGCCTGAAACTGCATCAACCAAGCGTTCTCGGTGGCGCCCCCGTCGGCGCGCAGCTCGCGCAGGGGCTCGCCCGCGACGTCCTGCATCGCGCGGATCGCGTCGAGCGTCTGGTAGGCGATCGCCTCCAGCGCCGCCCGCGCCAGGTGAGCACGGCCGCTGCCCCGGGTAAGGCCCACGATCGTCCCCCGCGCGTAGGGATCCCAGTGCGGTGAGCCCAGGCCGGTGAGGGCCGGCACGAAATACACCCCGTCGTTGCCGCTCAGCGACGCCGCCAGCGCCTCGGTGTCGGCGGCCCGCTCGATGATGCCCAGGCCGTCGCGCAGCCACTGCACGGCGGCGCCGGTTATGAAGATCGACGCCTCCAGGGCGTAGGAGCGCTCGCTCGCGAGCCCCCAGGCAACCGTGGAGAGCAGGCCCGGCACGGGCTTGGGGGCGGTGGACCCGGTGTTCAGCAGCACGAAGGAGCCGGTGCCATATGTGTTCTTGGCCATCCCCGGCTCCAGGCAGGCCTGGCCGAAGAGCGCGGCCTGCTGATCGCCCGCCACCCCCGCAACCGGGACGGTGTGGCCGTGCAGCGAGTCGGGCGAGGTCTGCGCCAGCACGCCCGCGCTCGGGCAGACCCGCGGCAGCGACCGCTCGGGTACCCCGAACAACTCCAGCAGCTCAGGCGCCCAGCGTCCCTCGGCGATGTCGTAGAGCATCGTCCGCGACGCGTTGGAGACGTCGGTCAGGTGCTCTCCGGTGAGCTTGAAGATCAGCCACGAGTCGATAGTGCCGAACACCGCCCGCCCCTCCCGTGCGCGCTCGCGCAGACCGGGGACGTGCTCCAGCAGCCACTGGATCTTGGTGGCCGAGAAGTACGGGTCGAGCACCAGTCCGGTGCGAGCCCGCACCATGGGCTCATGACCCGCGGCCCTAAGCTCGTCGCAGCGCGCCGCAGTGCGACGGTCCTGCCAGACAATCGCGTTGTGCAGCGGACGCCCGTCAGCTGGGTCCCACACACAGACCGTCTCGCGCTGGTTGGCGATGCCCACCGCGGTCAACCCACCCGGCTTCACACCCGCCGCGCGCAGCGCCTCGCCGGCCACCGCCAGGGTTACATCCCAGATCTCGCCCGCGTCGTGCTCGACCCAGCCGGGGTGGAGAAACACCTGGGAGAACTCCCGGTAGGCCCGGCCCACCAGCTCGGCCCGCTCGTCGAAGACCAGGCACGTCGTGCCCGTGGTCCCCTGGTCGATCGCCAGGATCATGTCCGCGACCCTACCGCCGAGAGCGGTATACGCGCAGGAAGTGCAGCAGCTGGCGGCCGCGGTGGATGAAGCCCGCGAGCGTGCGGCCGGTCGAGCGATGGGAGAGGTCCAGCTCGATCTCCGTGACCCGGTACCCGGCGCGGGCCACGTCGATGGTCATCCCGATCTCCATGCCGAAGCCCGCCGCGAAGGGCAGGGCCGCCCGCAGGGCCTCCGGACGCAGTGCACGCTGCCCGGAGATCGGGGCGCCCAGCTCAAGGCCACAGCGACGGCGAATCGCCCAGCGCGCAAAGCCCACCGCCAGCCCAACCCCACCCCCGACGCGCCGCGCGAAGGCGGCCACCGCCAAATCGGCCTCACTGTTGCGCACCGCATCCACCAGCGGCCCCAGACGCGCGGCGGAGTCGCCGAGATCGCCGTCGCAGAGCAGCACCACCGCCTGCTCTGACCCAACCGCCGTGCGCTCTGACCCACCTGCTGGCCCACCTGCCCGCCCACCTCCTCGCCCAGCGGCCGACACGAGCTGCTCCAGGGCCTCACGCGCTGCCAGCGTGGCCGCCCCGCCCTTGCCGATCACGCGCTCGCTGCGCACCACCCTGGCGCCGGCCGCCCGTGCGATCTGCGCGGTGGCGTCGCTTGAGCCGTCGTCGGCCACCCACAGCGGGGCTCCCGGAAAGGTCTCGGCGAGCGCGCCCAGGGTCGCCCCGATGGACTCGGCCTCGTCGTAGGCGGTGACGATCACAAAGGTGCTGGGGGTCATCGGAGCCGGCGGCTATTGTCGGGGCGAGCAAAACTAGAAGAAGGGGGTTCCGGCGTGGCGAACGTAGAGGCCCACATCACCGGCACGGTATGGAAAATCGAGTGCGCGGTGGGTGACGAGATCGAGGAGGGCGACACGGTCGCGATCCTGGAGTCGATGAAGATGGAGATGCCCGTCGAGGCCGAGGACGCGGGAACGGTCAGCGAGATCCTCTGCGAGGAGGGTCAGGCGGTCAACGAGGGCGACACGCTGGTGGTGCTCTCCTAACCCGCCGCCCTGCCGGTCGCCGGGCGCGGCGGACGACCCTCGGCTAGCCTGTCGGACCGGTGTCCACGAGCGTTCCCACCCGCGAGCCGGCCGACGGCAAGCTGCTCATCGACGAGCCCGCCGCCGGGGTCGTGCGCCTGACGATCTCCAACCCGGCCAAGCGCAACGCGCTCGACCACCCGATCCTCGACGCGATCACCGCGACCCTCGGGGAGTTGTCGAGCGCCGCCTCGGGAGCGCGCTGCGTGGTGCTCACCGGCGCCCACGGGATGTTCTCGGCGGGCTATGACATCGGCGAGATCCCCGACGCCGAGTTCGAGCAGCGCGCCGAGCAGCTGATCGCGCATCCATTCACGGAAGCCATCGACGCGCTACAGGCCTTCCCCTACCCCACCCTGGCGGTGCTCCCGGGCCACACCATCGGCGGGGGGCTCGAGCTGGCGCTTGCCTGCGACCTGCGGGTCGGGAAGGACACGATCAAGCTGGGCATGCCCCCGGCCAAGCTCGGCCTGGTCTACTCGCACACCGGCCTGCGCCGGTTCCTGGACGCGATCGGCGCCACGCGCACCCGCGAGCTGTTCCTGCTGGGGCGCTACATCGACGCCCCCACGGCGCTCTCCTGGGGACTGGTCAACCAGCTCGCGACGGAGGCCGAGCTGGAGACGGTGGCGCTCAAGCTCGCCGCGGAGCTGGCGGGCAACGCGCCGCTCTCCCAGACCGGCAACAAACGCGTGATCGCCGCCCTGCTGGACGCCGAGGGACGGCTCGCCGAGGATGTGGAAAGCGAGCTGATCGAGTTGCGCAGAGCCTCCTTCGCCTCGCAGGACATGCGCGAGGGGATGCGCGCGTTCGCCGAGAAACGACCCCCGCAGTGGCAGGGGCGGTAGCGTCCGCTCCACGCCTGTCCGCACCCAGCCCTAACGTCCATCTTCAACAACGACCGGAGGTCGACTCGCACATGCCGCCGCTGATCACTCGCGAGGAAGCCCTACAGCTGGGCGAGATCGAGGAGCACGCCGCGATCGAAGCGCTCATTCAGCGCGCCTGGGAGGCACGCGTGGAGCAGTTCTCCGACTCCACCGACATGTGCTCGCTGGTCAACGCCAAGTCGGGCGGCTGCGCCGAGGACTGCGGCTTCTGCGCCCAGTCGCGCTTCGCGGAGGCCGAGACGCCGATGCACGCGATGATGGACCCCGATCAGATCCTTGAGCACGCGCGTGCCGCCGAAGCTGCGGGGGCGCACCGCTTCTGCATGGTGACTCAGGGCCAGGGGCTCTCAAAGCGCGACTTCGAGAAGTATCTGGAGGGCGTGCGACTGGTCTCTGAGCACACCAACCTCAAGCGCTGCGCCTCGGTGGGGCACATCTCCCCGACGCGCGCCAAAGCGCTCAAGGATGCGGGCATCCAGCGGGTGCACCACAACGTCGAGACCGCCTCCAGCTACTACGACGAAGTTTCCACCACCGTCCGCTACGAGGGCCGCCTGCGCACGATTCAGGCGGTGCGCGAGTCGGGCCTTGAGACCTGCGTGGGCGGCATCCTGAACCTCGGCGAGAGCCGCGAGCAGCGCGTCGAGATGGCCTTCGAGCTGGCCGAGATCAACCCCACGAGCGTCCCCATCAACATGCTCAACCCGCGCCCGGGCACCAAGTTCGGCGACCGCGAGTACATGGACCCCTGGGAGGCCGTGAAGTGGATCGCGATCTTCCGCCTGATCCTGCCCGAGGCGCTCTTCCGCCTCTGCGGGGGACGCGTGGAGAACCTCGGCGAACTACAGCAGCTGGCGGTCAAGGCCGGCATCAACGGCGTGATGATGGGCAACTTCCTCACCACTCTCGGCAACGAGCCCGAGCAGGATCGCGCGATGTTCGAGGAGCTGGGTCTCAACGTGGCGCGCCAGCCCGACAACGCCGCCAACCCCCGCCCCGACAACCGCTCGGGCTGGCTCGACGGCGAGACCCCCGATGTGGTCGAGGAGCTGTTGAGCGCAACGGCCACCGCGGGCCCCGTAGATCTGAAGGTCAGGCTGTGGGACCCCTCCTCCCAGCTGCGCTACCACGCCAAGCGCTCGGTGCCGCCCCGCCCGGACGGGGCGCCCAACAGGGTGCCGGTCGGCTGAGGGGACAGAGACGGCGATGAGCGAGATCGAGGAGCGCCTGGCGGAGCTTGAGCGACTCGGACTGCACCGCCGTCTGCGCATGGTCTCCGGGCCTCAGGGTCCCCGGGTGCTGCTCGACGGCAAGCCGGTGCTGCTGCTGTGCTCCAACAACTACCTCGGGCTGGCCGATCACCCCAAGGTGCGCGAGGCCGCCGCCGAGGCCGCGATGCGCTGGGGCGTGGGCGCCGGGGCCTCCCGGCTGGTGTCGGGCACCATGACCGTCCACCGCCGCCTGGAGGAGCGTCTGGCGGCCTTCGAGGGCAGCGAGGCCTGCGTGCTGTTCGGCTCGGGCTACCTGGCCAACATCGGGGTGATCGGCGCGCTCGCCGGCCCGGGCGACACGGTGTTCTCCGACCAGCTCAACCACGCCTCGATCATCGACGGCTGTCGGCTCTCGCGGGCGCGCGTGGTGGTCTATCGCCACCTCGACACCGAGCACCTGGAATGGAGTCTCACCCGCCACGGCGGGCAGGGACGGCGACTGATCGCGACCGACTCGGTGTTCTCGATGGACGGCGACCTGGCGCCGCTTCAGGAGATCGTCACGCTGGCACGCGAGCACGACGCCCGCGTGATGGTCGACGAGGCTCACGCCACCGGGGCGCTCGGCCCGGACGGGCGCGGCGCGGTCGCCCAGGCCGGACTGGAGCAGGAGATCGACGTGCTGGTGGGCACCCTCGGCAAGGCCCTGGGCTCCTACGGCGCCTACGCCTGCGCGGACGCCGCGATGGTGCGTTACCTGATCAACGCCGCCCGGCCCCTGATCTTCTCGACCGCCCCCGGCCCGCCGGCGGTGGCGGGAGCCCTACAGGCCCTCGAACTGTTGGTCGAGCGCCCCGAACGCGTGCAGCGTCTGCGCGGCGGCGCTCGCGCGCTGCGCTACGCACTGGCGGGCGAGGGCTTCCCGGTCGAGACCGACGACATGCACATCGTGCCGCTGATCGTGGGCGATGAGCGAGCCGCGCTGCGTCTCTGCCAGACGATGTTGGAGCGCGGCGTGTTCGCCCAGGCGATCCGTCCCCCGACGGTACCCGCGGGCAGCTCCCGACTACGCCTGGCGGTGATGGCCACCCACACGCCGCGGGAGCTTGAGCTGGCCGCACGAGCCTTTGGCGAGGCCGCCCGTGAGCTGGGCCTGGACCCCGCCGCGATGGGTCCCCGCCACACCGAGCGCAAAAGCTCCATCGCCCGCGCCGCTTAGCGCCCTCGGGATCGGGCGATGCGGGGGCTATTCGTCACGGGAACCGACACCGGTGTCGGCAAGAGCATCCTGAGCGCCGCCCTACTCGCCGCGATGGCCGCCGCGGGTGAGGTGGCGCGAGCCCACAAGCCGGTGGTGACCGGGCTCGACGATCCTCCCGGCGAGTGGCCGCCCGACCACGAGCTGCTGGCGGCCGCCGCCCGGATGCGCCCCGAGGACGTCGCGCCCCTGCGCTACGGAGCGGCCGTGTCCCCGCACCTGGCCGCCGAGATCGCGCGGACACCCGTGGATGTGAAGCGGCTGGCGGCCGCGGCCCGGGCGGCGGGGAGCGAGAGCGCGACGATCGTCGAGGGGGTCGGGGGGCTGCTGGTACCGCTCACCGCCGATTACACCGTCTGCGATCTCGCCGTCCAGCTCGGCCTGGGAGTCCTGATCGCGGCCCGTCCGGGGCTCGGCACGATCAACCACACGCTGCTCACACTGAGAGTCGCGCGGGACGCCGGGCTGGACGTGCGCGCGGTGGTGCTCACCCCCTGGCCCGAGACGCCCGGCGTCATGGAGCAGTCCAATTGGGAGACGATCGCGCGGCTGGGAGACGTGGAGGTCGCGGGACTTGCAGTCGTGAGCGGTCCGGAGGGGCTGGCCCACGCGGGAGAGAGCTTGCCCTGGAGGCGTTGGCTCGACGGCGGGTCGGGCGATTAGCGAGCTGTCGCCGAGCCCGCGGCCTTGACCATCGCCGCGGTGAGTGTGGCGAGATCCTCCTCACCCATGACATACGCGGGCATCGCGTAGATGAGATCGCGGAAGGGCCTGAGCCACACGCCCCGCTTGACCGCGGCGGCGGTGGCCCGCGCGAGGTCGACCTCGCGGTCGAGCTGCACCACGCCGATCGCCCCGAGCACACGCACGTCCAGCACCCCAGGCAGCTCCCGGGCGGGCTGAAGCCCCTCGTGCAAAGCGCGCTCGATCGCGCTCACCTGCGCGCGCCAGCTCCCGTCTGCGAGCAGACCGGTGCACGCCAGCGCGACCGCACAGGCCAAGGGGTTGGCCATGAAGGTGGGGCCATGCATCAGCGCACCGCCCTCCCCAGCGCCGATCCACTGCGCGACCTCCGACGTGCAGAGCGTCGCGGCGAGCGTGAGGTAGCCGCCGGTGAGGGCCTTGCCCACGCACATGATGTCCGGCGCAACGCCCGCGTGCTCGCTCGCGAACAGCGCCCCGGTGCGCCCGAAGCCGGTGGCGATCTCGTCCAGCACGAGCAGCAGTCCGTGCTCGTCGCAGAGTCGCCTCAGCAACGCGACGCAGGCGGGCGAGTGAAAGCGCATGCCCCCCGCCCCCTGCACCACCGGCTCGACGATCACCCCGGCGAGCTGGTGCGCGTGTGTCGCGAACAGCCCCTCCACGTGTGCGGCCCAGGCTTCGTCCAGCCCGCCCTGAAAGCCGTCGGGGGGCCGCTCGGCGAATACCTGCTCGGGCAGCGTCCCCGCGAACAGGCTGTGCATCCCGCCGACCGGATCGCAGACCGACATCGCACCGAAGGTGTCGCCGTGGTAGCCACCCTTCACCGTGAGCAGCCGCCGACGCTCGGGCTGACCGCGGGCGTGCTGGAACTGCAAGCACATCTTGATCGCCACCTCGACCGCGACCGAGCCGGAGTCGGCGAAGAACACGTGCCGCAGACCCTCCGGCGTGATCTCCACCAGGCGCTCGGCGAGCAGCACGGCGGGCTCGTGCGTGAGACCCCCGAACATCACGTGGGCGACGCTCTCCAGCTGCTCGCGCACAGCCGCATCGAGGACGGGGTGGCGGTAGCCGTGGATGGCACACCACCAGGAGGACATCCCGTCGATCAGCTCACGCCCGTCGGCCAGGCGCAGGCGCACACCGCTCGCCCCGGCGATCGGCAGCGGCTCACGCGCCGCGGGCAACGCGCCATAGGGATGCCAGACGTGCTCGCGATCGAGCGCCAGCAGCCGGGCCCAATCGGTCGGGCCGTCAGACAGGTGCTAGTCCTCGAAGGCTACGAAGTCGCGCTTGCGCGCCCCGCACACCGGGCAGAACCAGGTGTCGGGGATGTCCTCGAAGGCCGTCCCCACCGGGATGCCCCCGTCCGGATCGCCCTCGTCGGGGTCATAGATGTAGCCGCAGGACTCGCAGATCCAGCGCTGAAGGGTCTGGGTGCTCATGCCCTGAAGTTTACCGGCCGCCTCGCTCGGCGGTAGGGTCGTGGGATGTCGAGCGACGATCGCGATCAGCGCCCCGGACCGGGCGAGGAGCACAACCCGGGGCCACCCGCGATCGCCCGGCAGGCGGCGACCGTGATCCTGCTGCGTCCCGGCCGGGACGCTCCCGAGGTGCTGCTGGTCAAGCGCAACCCGCAGGCGCGCTTCATGGGCGGCGTCTGGGTGTTCCCCGGCGGCGCGGTCGACAGCGCGGACGGCGGCGCCGAGGACGATCGCGCCCACCGCGTGGCCGCAATCCGCGAGCTGCGCGAGGAGGCCTCGATCGAGATCGCCGATCCCGCGAGCCTCGTAAAGTTCTCGCGCTGGATCACTCCGGCCGAGGTGCGAGTGCGCTTCGATACCCACTTCTTCCTGGCCGCCCTGCCCACCGGGCAGGTGCCCGCGATCGACGGCGAGGAGTGCGTGGACTGCGGCTGGTTCACCCCCCGAGCAGCGCTTGAGGCCCACCGCGAGGAGCGGATCGCGCTGGTGTTCCCCACGATCAAGCACCTGGAGCAGCTGACAGTCTTCACCTCGGTGGAGGAATTGATCACCCACGCGCGGGGACGCCGGGTCGAGCCGGTCCAGCCTCGGGTGGTCCTGCACGGCGAGGTCGCCCGCGTGCTGCTACCCGGCGAGGAGGGGTACTAGCGGCTCACCCCTGCTGCGCCGCGATCACGTGGGTGACGGCGTTGATCAGCGCGAGGTGCGTAAAGGCCTGGGGGTAGTTGCCGAGGTGACGCCCGCTCGAGGCCTCGAGCTCCTCGGCATACAGGTCCAGGGTCGAGGAGTATGAGAGCAGCCGCTCGCAGAGATGCTCGGCCTTTTCTCGTTCACCGATCTCCGAGAGCGCCGAGACGAGCCAGAAGGAGCAGATCAGGAAGGTGCCCTCCTCCCCGCTCTGGCCGTCGTCGGTCTCGTCGGTGCGATAGCGCAGCACCAGGCCGTGCTCGGTCAGCTCCTCGCGGATCGCCGTCACCGTGGCGCACACCCGCTCGTCGTCGGGCGCCAGGAAGCGCACGAGCGGGATCAGCAGATTCGAGGCATCCAGCGCATCGGTGTCGTAGTGCTGGCGGAACACCCCGCGCTCGTCCACGCCCCGCTTGAGGATCTCGGCGCGGATCTCCTCGGCGATCGCCTGCCACTTCCCGGCCTGCTCGGGCTCGCCGCGGCGTTCGGCCAGGCGCGCGCCGCGGTCCAGGGCGACCCAGCACATGAGCTTGGATGAGACGTAGTGTCGTGGCTCCCCGCGCGCCTCCCAGATGCCCTGATCGGGCTCCCGCCATACCCGGGCGGCGCATTCCACCTGATCGCGTAACACGGGCCAGAGGCGCTCTGGAATGTGGTCGCGCTGCTTGGCGTGCAGGTAGACCGAGTCGAGCACCGCCCCGAAGACGTCGTTCTGGCGCTGGTTGTAAGCGCCGTTGCCGATCCGCACCGGACGAGCGCCCTCGTAGCCCTTGAGGTGATCGAGGGTGGACTCCTCCAGGTCCATCCGGCCCGTGATCCCGTACATGATCTGTAGCGACCCGTCCTTGTTGCGGTCGAGGTCGGCGACGTACTGGATGAAGTCGTCGGCCTCCCAGTCCAAGCCCAGGGCATGAAGGCCCCAGAGCGTGAAGGAGGCGTCGCGCATCCAGCAGTAGCGGTAGTCCCAGTTGCGAGCCCCGCCCGGCGTCTCGGGCAGGGAGGTGGTAGGGGCCGCGACGAGTGCCCCGGTGGGCATGAACGTCAGCCCCTTCAGCACCAGCGCGGAGCGCTGTAGGTGAAAGCGCCAGGGGTGATCGGGATAGGTGCCTTCTGCGAGCCAACTACGCCAGAAGTGGCTTGTACGCTGGATGTGGCCCTCGGCCTGCTCGACCGTGCGCGGGCCGCCGAGCTGCTCGGTCCAGGAGAGCGCGCAGAAGCGCCGCTCGCCCTCGGTCATGGTGTGGCGGGAGTGCACCCGGTTGCCCTCGATCCCCATGCGGGTGTCGCTGTAGAGGCGAAAGGCGGTCTCGCCGTCCGTGGCGTCCAGCGCCCCGGGCTCATCATCGACGGGGCTCCACGTGGCCGCGGTGGCGCCGTAGTCGAGCATCGGCTCGCAGACCATCTCCACCTGCACCTGACCCTGGATGCACTCGATCACGCGCACCAGCAGGTGGTCGGCGTCAAAGTCAGTAGGGGGCCTGGTGTGGCTGGAGCCCTCCTCGTTGTCGTGCCATTCGCCGATCGTGAGCGCGTCGGTCACCTTGAGCCAGCCCTGCGGAGTCATCCAGGTGGTCTCGATCACATTGGTGCCCGGGATGTAGCGCCGCCCGGCCGGTACATAAAGGCCGTAGGGCCCTACACGGAAGCTGCCCGCGCCACGGTCGAGCATCGCCGCGAACACGCTGGGTGAGTCGAAGTGCGGTAGGCACATCCACTCGATCGAGCCATCCGAGGCCATCAGAGCGCCGGTGTGGCAATCCGAGAGGAAGCCATAGTCGGCGATCGGCGGGAACGGCGAGGTGGAGGGCGCCATGATCGCCTCGGTACGGTAGCGGGGTAAGGTGATGGTGTGAGCGAGCAGCCCTTCGCCCGGCATCCCGTCGAGGCCAGATTGCTTGAGGGCCGTCGCGCGCTCGTGACCGGCGGAGACTCGGGAATCGGCCAAGGCATCTGCTACGAGCTGGCCGCCCACGGGGCCGCGGTGGCGGTCAACTACGTCGGCCCGCCCGACGAGGCCCGGCGCATGGTGAGCGAGATCCAGGACGCCGGCGGGAGCGCGCTGGCGGTGGCCATGGACGTGTCCAGCGAGAGCGACGTGCAGCGTGCCTTCGCGGAGGCCGGGGAGAGCATCGGCGGGGTCGACCTGCTGGTCAACAACGCGGGCATGGAGCACCCCTACGCGCTGCTCGACATGCCGCTGGAGGCGTGGCAGAAGGTGATCGACGTGAATCTCACGGGCGCGTTCCTGTGCGCGCGCGAGGCCGCACGGACGATGCGCGATGCGGGCGCGCGCGGCACGATTGTCAACATCTCAAGCGTTCACGAGCAGATCGCTTGGGAGCATTTCTCGCACTACTGCGCTTCCAAGGGCGGGATGAAGCTCTTCGCCCAGTCGATCGCCAAGGAGCTGGCGCCGCTGGGCATCAGGGTGGTCAACGTGGCGCCGGGGGCGATCGACACGCCGATCAACAAGGACGTGCTGGCCGACGCGCGGGCAAGCGCCCAGGTACAGGCCGAGGTCCCTCTGGGTCGCTGGGGTCACGTGCAGGACGTGGCCCGGGCCGTGGCCTGGCTGGCGTCCGAGCAGGCCGCCTACATAACCGGGGCCACCCTGTTCGTTGACGGCGGGATGACGCTCTACCCGCGCTTCGTCTAGCCCGCTCTCAGCCGCCCCGCACGGCTCGCGCGACTAGATGACGGGACGCTCCACGCCGTCCGGCAACAGGCCCTCCTCGTGCAGCTTGTCCAAATGGGCCGCCAGCGTGGCGTTGGCCAGCGGGCGCAGCGGCTCGGGCACGTCGGACCAGACGGCGTTCAAAAGCGCCGTGGCGGAGCGCGCGCCGGCCCCCGAGCGCGAGGATCAGGCTGTGCTCGCGGTCATAGCGATGACCGATGTACTCCTCAAGCTTGTCCGAGGGCTCCCACACGGCGGGACCGTGACCCGGGCAGAGCACGTCGACGTCGAGCGAGGAGAGCCGCGCGAGGCCGTCGAGATAGCCCGCCATCGCGCCGGGGTCTGGGGATATGAAGACGCTGCCCTCGCCAAGCACAGCGTCGCCGGTGAAGCACACCCGATCGCCGTAGAGCGCAAAATGGTCGCTTGAGTGCCCTGGGGTCGGGATCGCCTCCAGTGGCCCGAAGCGAACCTTCTCGGCGAGCAGCAGATCGACCCTCCCGCGCCCGGCGGCCAGCGGCGCGGGGCGCCGACGGCGCAGAGCTTCGACACCCTCGCAGTGATCGGGGTGATCGTGGGTGAGCACGATGCCACCCAGGCCGCCGCGGGCGTCGACCGCGGCCACGATCGCATCAAGGTGCGCCTCGAGCGCGGGACCGGGATCCACGACGAAGGCCGGATTGCGATCGACGATCCAGGTGTTGGTGCCAGATAGCGTCAGCTGCCCCGGGTTATCGGCGCGCAGCCGCAATATGTCGTAACTGACAAGCCGCTCGGCTTCGAAGTCGGGCCTGGGCCTGAGCGCTCGCCCGACCTCCGGAGAACCGGTGTCGGGGTCTGATGAGGATGCGTCGAACATGCAGGGAACTTAGCTTGTGGACCCGACTTACCCGCGCACAGGCAGATTCAGTCCGTCCGCGCGGTCTGCTGGACGTTCGTTGTAGGCCGGCTCGACGGTCTCCATGACGCACAACGGCTCTATAGAGCCAAAATAGTTGTTTGGGCTTATTGCCAGCATGTCGCAGACAATAGTCGGAATGATATACCCGTTGTCACGCTGATCACACACTCAAGCCCAGCCTGACCCAAGCCGAAGGCGAACTCATGAGTGAGGGATCGGGATCTTGGCTGTGTCCGACTGAGCTGGACCGCAGTCGCGTGGTTGACGCAAACGACCGCGTGCGCATGAGCCGTCTGATCGTCTCGACCGCCGTCGGCGGCGCGCTGGCGGTGGCGGCGCCCTGGATCGGTTGGTGGACGCTGATCCTGTTCGCGCTCTCGGTTTTGAACTTCATGAACGTCGATCGGCAGCTGCGCACGAGTGCCCACCCGGAGCGAGTGAGTGCCTCCTCGATCGTGGGCAACCTGCTGCTGCTCGCCGGCGGGGTGGCGCTGAGCGGCGGCGCCCACAGCCCGGCGCTCCCCTGGATGGTGCTGCCCGCCGCGATGGTCGCGGCGCGCTTTCGCCCGCGTGTGCTGATCGCGGGCCTCGCACTCACGGTCGTCCTGATCCTGGTGGTCACCGTCGGCGTCGACCCCGGGGGCGTCGCCCACAACCCGGTGCCGTTGCTCGTCACGCTGGCCCTGCTGGCGGGCGTGGTCTCGATCGTGTGGGCGCTACAGGCGGCCGAGCTGCATCACCGCGACGAGGCGATCCTGGACCCGCTCACCGGACTGCTCAACCGCCACGCCCTGGTACCCAGGTTCATCGAGCTGTCCCACCAGGCGCGCCTCACCCATCAGCCGGTGTGCATGGTGCTCTGCGACGTCGATAACTTCAAGGCGATCAACGACGAGCATGGTCATGACTGCGGTGACGGCGTGCTGCGCGACGTGGCCTACGAGTTGCGCAAGCGGCTGCGCTCGTTCGAGCTTGTGTACCGCCTTGGCGGCGAGGAGTTCCTGATCGTGCTGCCCGGCGTCGACCACAAGGGCGGCGAAGAGGTCGCCGAGCGTCTGCGGATGGCCGTCGAGCAGGCCCGGCCCACGGGCATCGCGATCACGATCTCCCTCGGTCTGAGCGCCGGCAGCGGCGAGCAGGTCGACTACGACACCCTCTTCAAGGCGGCCGACGGGGCGCTGTATGAGGCCAAGCGCGCCGGGCGCAACCGCGTGGTGTGCGCCGCGGCCCCCACGCCCGGCCCGGACTCGATTCCGCCTGCGCCCAACACGGCCGAGAGCCTCGTCGACGGCCTGGCTCCCTCTTTCGTTGGCTGACGGCGCTCCGCGACCGCTGCCCCGGCGCTCCTGAACCACTGCCCGGTGGACGCGCGGGCGCCGGGGCGCTCAGTCAGGATCTCGCAGGGTTGCGGCGATACGTCCAGCGGTGAGCTGCATCTGACCGGCGAGCACCGTCAGCTCATCAAGCGAATAGGTCCCGTCGGCCATCGCGACGTCAAGCGCCGCGAGCACGCCCTCGGCCTGGTCGAGCACGGGTACCGCGATCGAGCACATGTGCGCCTCCAGCTCTTCTTTGTCGATCGCGAAGCCGTCGACGCGGGCACGCTCCAGCGCCATGCAGATCTCGGGCTCACTGGTGAGCACGTTGGGACCGCGCGGACCGGGTGCCAGGGAGGCCAGGCGCCGTTGACGCTCAGCCGAAGCGAGCTGGGCCAGCAGCACCTTGCCCATGGCCGTACAGAACGCGGGCAGCCGTGAGGCCGACCCCAGGCGCAGGTCGATCTCGAGCAGCCCTCCCCGGCGTCCGCGCAAACGTTCCAGGAGCATGATCTCGCGGTCGTAGAGGATCGCGATCGAGACCGTGCGGCCCGTCAGCGCGCGCAGCTCGGCGAGCAGCGGACGCGCCCGGGTGCGTAGCTTCATGGCGCCCAGCAGCGCCAGCCCCGGGTCTGCGGCACGCGGCGTCAGCCGGTAGCGCCGTCCCGCGTCCTGCTCCAGGTAGCCCAGCGCGGCGAGGGTCGCGGCGTAGCGATGCGCGGTCGAGCGGCTCATGCCCAGCCTGGCGGCCAGCTCGGCGATGCCCAGGCGGTTGGATTCTCCGTCGAAGCTCGCCAGGATCGCCAGACCACTCTTCAGCGACTGCGAGTAGCGGCCTGCGCCCTCGGCGGGATCGGTTGGCAAGACCGGCTCGGCGTCGGAGGTCCGACTGTTGTGGTCTTTCAACAAGATGGAAGATATTGAATCATTCCACCCTTACGTCAATATCGGCCCGATAAACCGGGCTCGCGCTTGCGCGTACCCTGCACACGCGGCACCACAATCGCTTAACCGATTGTGTTTCTTATTTACCGCTGATTAGCAGGTGCTTCTCAGGCGCGTTGGAGTTGACCGCCAAGCACCAGGTTGGCTGCCCGCTGCTCGGAGAACACCGCGTTCGACAGGGCCTCGTGACGCTGACACTCAGCCGGTTTGCGACGGGCTGCCCCGAGAACCCCGCGCAGCGCGCGTCGGGGCTGCGATACTGCGCCCGTCCGGCGATCGGCCAGGATCTTCCAGCAGACGCCGACAGATCCGATGCCCGGAGCACAGGGGGAGCCAACCAGCATCAATGCGCAGCCCGTGAGCGAGGTCGCCGCGCGGGTGTTGATCGACGCCGGCGCGGTCCTGGCAAGCTCACTGGACCTGGCCACGACGATGGGTCAGGTCGCAAAGCTCACCGTGCCGCTGCTGGCCGACCTCTGCGTGATCGATCTGATCGACGAGGACGGCTCGATCAAGGACGTGGCGGTCGCCGCGCGCAAGGCTGGAGTGGCCGAGGAGTTGGAGGAACTGCGGGCGCGCTTTCCGCTCGACCCCAACGGCGAGCATCCCGTCGCGAAAGTCATTCGCAACGGCACGCCCGAGCTGCTGGCCGAAATGAGCAGCACGCTGCTCAGCTCCTTTGCGCAGGGCTCGCGGCATGCCGAGTTCATGGTCGAGCACGGCTACCGCTCCGCCGTGGTCGCGCCCCTCCTGGCGCGGGGCCGCACGCTGGGGACGCTCTCGGTGCTGCGCCTCGGAGAGGGCCAGCCCTACGGGAGCGAGGATCTGGAGTTGGCCTGCGAGCTGGCACGGCGCTCGGCGCTGGCAATCGACAACGCGCGTCTGTTCTCGGACTTGCAGCGCGTCGAGCAGCGCCAGGAAGCGATCCTGGTGAGCCTCGCCGAGGCAATCACGGTGGTGGACGAGCAGGGCCGGACTGTGTTCGCCAACCAGGCCGCCGCGGACCTCCTGGGCGCCGCCTCGCCGAGCGAGCTGACCGAGGCGCCGGCCGGGTCGATCATGCCGCGCTTCCTGGTTCTGGACGAGCAAGGCGGCGAGCTGGATCTGGAGTCGATGCCGGGGCGACGCCTGTTCCGCGGGGAGCACCCCGAGCCGCTGCTGGTCAGGAACATCGTGCGCGCCACCGGGGAGGAGCGCTGGCTGATCGTGAGATCCTCACCGATCGTCGACCCGACGACGGGGCGCATCCGCTACGCGGCCAACGTCTTCGAGAACATCACCGAGGTCAAGCGCGCGCAGCTGGCGGAGCACTTCATGGCCGAGGCCAGCCGCGTGCTGGCCTCCTCGATGGACTACGAGGAGACGCTGCGAGAGCTGGCGAAGCTGGCGGTCCCGCAGATCGCGGACTGGTGCGCGGTGGACCTGCTGGGCGAGGACGGCGAGTTGGAGCGGATGGCCGTCCACCATGCCGACCCCGCGCGGCTGGCACTCGCCGAGCGTCTGGACCGCGACTACCGTCCGGCCCTCGACGAGCCCACGGGCATCCCCGAGGTGATCCGAACCGGGAGGGCGCGGATCTTCACTGAGATCTCCCCCGAGGCGCTCGCGGCCTACGCCCGCGACCCCGAGCACCTGCGACTGCTCCAAGCGGTCGCAGCGACCACGGTGATCATCGTGCCAATGGCGGGTGTCGGCAGGACGATCGGAGCGATCACGCTCGTCACCTCGGAGTCGACCCGTCGTCTCTCCCACCGTGACCTGGCGCTGGCCGAGCGGCTCGGCCGCCGCGCCGGAACCGCCGTCGAAAATGCCCGCGTCTACACGGCGCGCACGCGCATCGCGCGCACCCTCCAGCGGGCCCTGCTGCCGGAATCCATCCCCGCTGTGCCCGGCTTGGAGATCGAGGCGCTCTATTCGGCGGCCGGAGAGCTGAACGAGGTCGGCGGAGACTTCTACGACGTCTTCGAGTACGACGCCGACCGCTGGATGCTCGTGATCGGCGACGTCGGAGGCAAGGGCCCGAGGGCGGCGGGTGTGACAGCGCTCGCACGCCACACTCTGCGCGCCGCGGCGATGGGCGGCCAGTCCCCGAAAGGCATGCTGGGCACGCTCCACCAGGCCCTGTCGCGCCAGTCGACGCGATCGGACTTCTGCACTGTCTGCCTGGTCATGCTGTCGCGCACCGCGGAAGGCGCCCGGCTGGGCATCACGCTGGCGGGACACCCGCACCCACTGCGGATAAGCCGGGACGGTGCAACCACGCGGCTCGGGCAGCCCGGAACGCTGCTGGGCATCATCGACCCCCTGAGGCTTGAGGAATGCGAGGCCGACCTCGCCCCCGGGGAGACGCTGCTGCTGTACACCGATGGCGTCACCGAGGCGGGCCGCTCCCGTGGCCAGCTCGGCGAAGAGGGGCTGCTGGAGCTGTGTGCACAGCGATCCGACCGCGCCCTCGGGGAGCTGCTCAAGTCCATCGAGGCCACCGCGCTCGAGCATGCCGGCGGCCGCCCGCGCGATGACATCGCGCTGCTGGCCCTCCGCCTCACACCGTAACCCCGCAGCCAGAGGCCCGCTCAGCGACGGTCCGCTCAGCGAGGGTCCGACGCCGCCGGCAGCTCCTCGGCCACCGCGCGCATGCGCTCAACCGAGCGTCGCAACAGCCGCGAGACCTGCATCTGGGAGAGACCGACCCGCGTGGCAATCTCGCTCTGGGTCATTTCCTCGAAGAAGCGCAGACCGAGGATCTGGCGTTCCCTGGGTTCGAGCATCGCGAGCGCCTGTGCAACGACCGAGCTGTCCTCGACATGCAGATAGGACTCGTCCTCGACGGCGATGGTGTCCATGCGACACTCCCCGTCGGACTCATCCTCGCGGCCGCCCGGCGCGTCAAGCGAGACGGCGCTATGAGCCTGGGAAACCTGCAGCGCGTCCAGCACCTGCTCGTGATCAAGCTCAAGGTACTCCGCGATCTCGCGCACCGAAGGCGATCGTCCGGTCTCGCAGAGCAGCACCTCCATGGCCTTCTGGACCTCGAGCGAGCGCTCCTGAGCGGCGCGCGCGACGTGCACGGCCCACGAGGCGTCGCGGAAGTGGCGACGCAGCTCCCCGAGGATCGTCGGGACCGCGAAGGACGCAAAATGATTGCCGAGGCGGGGGTCGAAGCGATCGATCGCCTTCACCAGCCCCAGGCTCGCGACCTGCGTCAGGTCCTCGGCCTGCTCCACCCCACGGGCATATCGGCGGGCGAGCTTGCGGGCGAGCGGCAAGAAACGCTCCACCAGCGTCTCCCGCGCGAAGTGGTCCCCATGCTGACGCCAGCGTTCGAACAGCACCGCCTCGCTCTCCTGCGGGCCGGGCCGGTGGATGGCGTGCGAAAGATCGGCGATCGTGCTGTTCGACATGGTGAGCCCCTTTCTGAGAGGCACTTTCCCCGCGAACGTCCAAAACCAAACCGGCGCAGAGCTAACGTGTGAGCCGTGCGGTTCAAGTCACAGCCCCCGGCGCTGGAACCCCAGTCGGTCGCGAACGCGTCCGAGCCGCCACCGCAGGCGATCAGCGATGCGCTTGAACACTGGCTTGACGGCGCCGAGGAGAAGACGCTTGGGGGCCTGATCGAGGTGTTCAAGGAGAAGAGCTTCGCGCTCTTGTTCGTGCTCCTGCTCGGCGTGCCGGCATTGCCGCTGCCCACCGGCGGCGCGACGCACGTGTTCGAGATCATCGCCGTACTGTTGGCCCTCCAGCTGATCGGCGGGCAACGTCGGATCTGGCTGCCCCGGCGCTGGCGCGAGATCGAGCTTGCGGGCAGCAAGCAGCGGCGCTTCCTCTCCAGTCTCATGAAGCTGATCCGCCGGCTGGAACGTCTGTCGCGGCCGCGCCTGCGCGTGCTCTTCAATCACCGTCTCAGCAATGTGCTCTTCGGGGTACTTGTGATCGGCGGCTCGGCCGGAGCGTTCCTGGCGCCACCGTTCACGGGCCTCGACACGATGCCCGCCCTCGGGGTGGTGCTGCTGTCGTTGGGCGTCCTGCTCGAAGACATCCTCGTGGTGATCGTCGCTGTGCTGATCGGCCTGGCCGGGATCGCACTTGAGATCGCGCTCGGCAGCGCGGCCGTGCACGGCGTCGAAAAGCTGTTCTAAGGGGTCCCGGCCACATCTGGGCGACTGCCGCATTCAGAACGCTTGACAGCCGTGCGTCAAGATGCTTAGGTAGTCGACTAAGTCATATGACTAAGAAACTTGAAAATGCAACTCCGCAGCTCGGTAGCGGCCGACAGTCGATCAGGGAGGCCAACGTCGAGGCCTTCCTCGATGCCGCCGAGCGGTTGCTCGTCAGGGAGGGCGCCGCGGGCATCTCAACCCGGCAGCTCGCGCAGGAGGCCGGGCAAAACCACGGTCTCGTCCACTACTACTTCGGCTCGGTCGACGAGCTGCTGCTACAGACCCTGGAGCGATTCACCGAGCGCCTGCTGGAGCGTCAGCGAGCGATGTACGGGACGGACGCGCCCTTCGCCGAGAAGTGGCGCACCGCGATGGGCTACATCGAGGAGGACCTCGCGGCCGGCTATCCCAAGATCTGGGCCGAGCTGGAGGCGCTCGCTTTGAGCAGGCCCGAGCTACGCGAACGACTACACGCAGTCAACGATCGCTGGCGCTCGCTGCTCCGCGACGCGCTCACCGATGCAATCAGGGAGTACGGCCTCGACAGCGCCCATTTCTCTGCGGAGGCATGGGCGGCGCTGGTGATGCAATTCAACAAGGGCCTCCTGTTCGAGCGTCTGCTCGGCTTCGACCGGGGTCATGCGCAGCTGCTCACGGCGATCGACGGCTGGATCACATCGCTAGAGGCGGGCAGGGCATGAAGGCCCTCGCGGCAACCGCAGTCACACCCGGACCGACCGGGGGACTCATCGAGGGATCGATCGGCCGCAACGGCGAGCAGAGCCGCGCCTGTTACCCGGACGCCGAGGGGTTCGTCGAGCGCGACGGCATGCGGCTCTTCTACGAGGTCTACGGCGAGGGCGAGCAGACGGTCTTCTTGATGCCAACCTGGTCGCTGATCCACTCCCGTCACTGGAAGATGCAGATCCCCTACTTTGCGCGCCACTTCCGGGTGCTGAGCATGGACGGTCTCGGCAACGGGCGCTCTGATCGCTGCCACGACCCAAAGCGCTACACAGCCGCGGAGTTCGCCCGCGACTGCCTGGCCGTGATGGATGCGACCGCCACCGAGCGGGCAGTGATGGTGAGCCTCTCCACCGGTGCCCAGTATCACCTGGAGCTGGCGCGGTTGGCCCCCGAGCGGATGGCCGGCGCCGCCTTCCTCGGCCCGTGGTTCCCCTACACCCTGTCGATCTACTCGCTGCTGCTCCACCCGTGGGTGCTGCCGTACTTCCGGCGCAGCTGGCCGCTCTACCTCTGGTGGGGGCGCATGAACGCGGCGCACTGGCGGGAGAGCCACTCCGAGTTCGCGCAGTGGTTCATCTCGCGCTGTCTCCCGGAGGCACACTCCACGAAGGCGATCGAAGACGGCGTGGGCTGGGCGCTCGATAGCGACCCCGAGACGCTGATCGCCACGGGACTGGCGTTCAGTGAGATCCCACGCGAGCGGCGCGTCCTGCGCACGCTGGCGCGCAACCTGCACTGCCCGGTGCTCGTCATCCATGGTGACCGCGACAAGATCCAGCCGCCCCGCGACGGCAAGGCTCTGGCCCGGCTGGGCGAGGGCCGGTTGGAGGTGGTCTCCGGCGCGGGGCACTTCCCGCACGCCCGTAAGCCCGTGCAGGTCAACCTCGCGCTGCGCGACTTCTCCGAGGATGCCTTCGGACGGCGGCGCGTCCCGCGCGACCCCACCGTCCATCGTCCCGACGGCCGTCCCCGCGCCCTCTTCGTCTCATCGCCGATCGGGCTCGGCCACGCACAGCGCGACATTGCGATCGCCCGCGAGCTGCGCCACTTGCACCCGGATCTACAGATCGACTGGCTGGCCCAGGATCCCGTCACCCGGGTACTCAAGACCGAGGGCGAGCGCATCCACCCCGCCAGCGCGCATCTGGCCAACGAGTCCAAGCACATCGAGTCCGAGTCAGCCGAGCACGACCTGCACTGCTTCCACGCACTGCGCCGCATGGACGAGATCCTCGCCGCCAATTTCATGCTCTTCCACGACGTCGTGCGCGAGGAGCGCTACGACCTCTGGATCGGAGACGAGGCGTGGGAGCTGGACTACTACTTGCATGAGAACCCGCGCGAGAAGCGGGTCCCGTTCGCTTGGCTGACCGACTTCGTCGGCTTCCTGCCGATGGATGACGGGGACACGCGGGAGAGGTTCCTGACCGCCGACTACAACGCCGACATGGTCGACCACATCGCCCAGCACCCCGAGGTCCGCGACCTGGCCCTGTTCGTGGGCAACCCCGAGGACATCGTTCCGGAGCGCCTCGGGCCGGAGTTGCCGATGATTCGCGACTGGACCGAGCGCCACTTCGACTTCACCGGCTACGCGACCGGCTTCGACCCCGCCGACCTCGGCGAGCGCACCAAGCTCCGCGCCGAGTTGGGCTACGGGGACGACGAGCTGGTCTGCATCGTCACGGTCGGTGGGTCAGGGGTTGGCGCCGGCCTGCTGCGGCGCGTGATAGCCGCGTTCCCGCAGGCCAAGGAGCGCGTCCCTGAGCTGCGCATGATCGTCGTCGCCGGGCCCCGTATCGACCCCGAGTCGCTCCCCTCCCACCTCGGACTCGAGGTGGTCCCATACGTGCACAACCTCTACCGACACCTGGCCGCCAGCGACCTCGCGGTGGTGCAGGGCGGTCTGACCACATCGATGGAGTTGACCGCGCAGAAGCGGCCGTTCCTGTACTTCCCGCTAAGCCACCACTTCGAGCAGAACTTCCACGTCCGCCATCGTCTCGAACGCTACGGGGCCGGTCGCCGCATGGACTTCGAGGACTCCCCACCGGAGCGAATCGCGGCGGCGATCGCAGAGGAGATCGGGCGCGATGTCCACTACCGCGACGTTGAGGTTGACGGCGCCGCCAGGGCGGCGCGCCGTATCGCCGAGCTGCTCTAGCGGCGCAAACCGGCTCTCGCGGAGTCTTGGTTTGTGGGACCATTCCTCCGAATTTGCTCGGGCGGACCACGGTGCACATGCGAGACTCAGCAGCCAAGCGATGAACGTCGAACTCCTCAACGTGGGGTGGCTCACCGCGCCCGCCGCGATCATGCGCCGGGGCGCGCCTGCCGGGCCGGTGATCCGGTTCCCCGTCCCCGCCTATCTCGTCGAGACCGGGGAGCAGCGGATTCTGATCGACACCGGGCTGCACCCGGCCGCGGTGACCGACGCGACCGCGTACTACGGACCATCGGATGCGCTGGGTCTGTTTGCGTTCGAGCAGGAGCTGACGCTCGCCGAGCAGGTCGACCTCGACACCGTGACAATGGTCATCCTCACCCACCTGCACTGGGACCACGTGGGCGGCCTACCGCTGATCCCGGCGTCGATACCGCTGGTGATCCAGCGCC
This sequence comes from uncultured Solirubrobacterales bacterium, assembly GCA_963813115.1. Taxonomy (GTDB): domain Bacteria; phylum Actinomycetota; class Thermoleophilia; order Solirubrobacterales; family Solirubrobacteraceae; genus Palsa-744. Next base: position 14,503 of record CAWEXS010000001.1, on the reverse strand, counting down.
GTGAGTGGGCCGCCGGGCAGGATCCCTCCATGGTGCGGCGCAACTCCTACTGCCCCCGCGACTACGCCGTCGAGGAGCGCCGCCTGACCCTGATCGACGGCGATCACGATCTCCTGGGTGACGGCTCGATCGAGCTGCTGCTCACACCCGGGCACACTCCGGGCCATCAGTCGGTGCGCATCGGCGACCTCGTGCTCGGCGCCGACGTCACGCACTTCGCCGACGGGCTGGACGACCACCGCTTCCCCGTCTTCGGCCACGACCACGACGAACAGGGACGGTCTGCCGACCGGCTGCGCGGATTGCGCGATGCGGGCCTGACCGTCCTCCCCGGCCACGACCCAGACGTTCTACGCCCCGGCCCGATCACGGCATGACAGGGCAACTCGGCTGCGGGCAGGTCCCCGCCGAGCGCGCCCGGCCGCAACTCTCATTCTGTCCCTGCCTGTGAGAGCAGCCGTCCTGCACGAGTACGGCGTCCCCAGGGTCGACGACTTCCGGGAGCCGCAGGCTGATGAGAATCAGGCCGTCGTCCAGGTACTCGCTGCCGGCCTGAACCCGGTCGACGTGGCGATCGCCGCGGGGCGATTCTACGCCGGTCGCCCGCCGCTGCCGTTGATCGCCGGGCGCGAGGGCGTCGGGCTGCTGGACGGCAGGCGCATCTACTTCGACGCGCCGATCCTGCCCTTCGGCTCAATGGCCGAGCAAGCGCTGATCGACCCGGGCTCGACGTTTGAGATATCCGACGGGGTGCAGGACGGGGAGGCCGTCGCGTTGGGCATCTCCGGGATGACGGCGTGGCTCGCGCTCACCTGGCGGGCAAAGTTGCAGCCGGGCGAGCACGTGCTTGTGTTGGCGGCCAGCGGCGTGCTTGGCCAGATCGCTGTGCAGGCGGCGAAGCTGCTCGGCGCCGCTCGCGTGGTCGCCGCCGCGCGGTCGCCGGAGGGCCTGGAGCGCTGCCTGGAACTGGGGGCCGACGCGGCGGTGCGCCTCGATGGATCTGAGAACCTGCCCGCGGCTCTGACCGCGGCAGCCGAGGACAAGATCGACGTGGTGATCGACCCGCTGTTCGGCGAGCCGTTTGTGGCGGCAGTCAACGCGGCGAGTGTGGGCGCACGGATCGTGCAGCTCGGCGCGGGCGCGAGCCTCGATGCCACGCTGACCTCGGCCGCCATCCGCGGAAAGCTGCTCGTGATCATGGGACATTCCTACTTCGCGGCGCCGCCGGAGATCAAGCGTGAGGCCTATCGCCGACTCGGCGAGGCGACCGGCGCCGGCGAGCTGCGGATCGAGACAGAGCCGATCCCACTGGAGCAGGTCGCCGTCGCCTGGGAGCGCCTGGCGGCGGGCTCGCACCGCAAGATCGTGCTCGTGCCCTGAAAGCCGAGGGTGCCTCACCGGGCCCGTCGACCCGGCCAGGCAGTGCACGCCCTATGTGCTGGTTTGAACGGACTGTGCCACCTTGGCGCCCTTGACGGTGAGGCTCCAGGCGTTGGGCTCGCCCTTGACCTGACCGCGGCCACGATTCTCGGCGAGCCCAAGCGCTTCCAGACGGGTGAGCAGCTTCGAGATCTGGCCCTGATCCTGTATCCCGGCGATATCGGCGATTTGCCGGTTGCTGGCACCGGGGTACTCCGCGATCGCGGCGAGCACACGCAGCGTGCGATAGGTGAGACGCATCTCCAGACCCTCGAGCGGATGCTCGTTACGTTCGCGCGGCTTGCGGGAGACCTTGGGCAGTGCGCGCGCAAGCTCCTCCCCGGCTGCGGCGCGCCCAAGATAGGGCAGCACGATCATCCCCATCAGCGGATTCAGCAACCCCAGCAGCTCCCGCCGATCGCCCTCAAGCATCCGCGAGTGCACGACAGCCAACACTGCACCCACGACACCCTCGGCGGTCAGCGGCGCAGGCTGCTCGCCAACGGCCGCCGCTGCGCGGCCTTCATCAACGATCGCAATCAGGCGATCGAGCACCCGCGCCCGGCGCTCCAACACCGGCGGCCCCGCGCCGAGCGCAGCGACCACCACGAGCGAGCCAAGCAGCGGCTCCTCGTCGAACAGCACCAGCAGCACGCCGAGCCCAGCCCTGACCCGCTCTCGCCAAGAGGGTACATCCGAGGCGGCCTCACGAGCCGCCCTGCCGGCGCGCCCTACAGCGTCTTCGAAGACCTCCAGAAAACAGGCCTCCCGGTCTTCGAAGAGATCGTAGAAGGTGCGGCGCGAGACCCCGGCCCGACTGGTAATACGCGCCACCGACATACCGCTGAAGCCGACCTCGCCCACCACCTCAGTAGCCGCCCTCAGCATGCGCACACGCTGCACGTCGCTGACCTGGGTGCCGGCCACCCGGACGGTACCCGCGAGGCGGGCTCCCGGCCGTGACACAGAGTGCACGGCATGCCCCGGCTTGCCGATGACGCCCGTGGGGTTCGGGCGAGCCCGCACCCCACGGGCCACCTGGGAGGAGGCCATCGCCCGGACCCCGCCTACCGCCGCTTGCCCTTGGGCCGGCGCTTGGACTTGTGCTTGCTTCCCTGCGTCCGCGCTTTCGGGCAGCCGGTGACAGTGAGCTTGGTGCTCTGGTGGATTTGAGCGCCGTTTTGGCCAACGAACGCCGTGGGCATCACGAGCTTGCCGGTGCACAGGTTCCCGTTCGCCGCCAAGGCCGAGTGGGAACCCTGAGGCAGGATCAGCTCGAAACTCGTGATCGGAACGTCCGGCACGCTCTTGAACGTCGAGCTGGTGATCCCCTTTTTGCTGATGAACGTAGAACCCGTCAAGTCGACCCTCACGCCGTCACCCTGCAACACCACCACAAGGCTCGGGAACGCTTCCCCGCCATGCGAGACGAAGTAGGCCGGACCACTGAGCGGCTCGCCAAGCACAGGTGTCACTGCCTTGCCCGACCCGACCACCGATGCCGCCGGGCAGTTCCCGGGGTTCGCTTCGAAGGTCGCCGCCAGACATGCCTTCTGCAGCGTCGTCAACCTGGAGGGCAGCTGCTTGGGCAGGTCGACCTTGACCTTCGCGATGTTCGCCTGCTGGGACGCCTGATTGGCGCCCAACGCAACGGTCGGGTAGACGATCTTCGCGTCCAGGCTCGCGCCATTCTTGCGCGAGGTGTGCCCCGAGGTGGAGACTTTGAAGTTCGGCTTGAACTTCAAGCTCTGGCACGAACCGACCTGAAAATGACTGGTGATCGGGGCAACCGTGCCTTCGGTGCTCGTCGCCGTGCCCCCGAAGGACTGCGGGGCGCAACTCGTCGGGTTGAACATGAACCTCGGGCGGTCGATCACCGCATTGACCGTGCGCAGATCTGTCGGCACACCATCCAGGATCGACGGCAGCGGATCCGTTGAGATCGTCAACTGCGAGGTATTCCTGTCGACAGCGATCGCCGCACGCACAACCACGGTCCCAAGGTCGAACGGCCCCGCGATCACCGGGACCGCGATGCTCAACCCGTACGGTGCGCCCTTGTAGCCACCGGTCAGGTAGATCGGAGCGGGCGGAGCGCCCGGCTGCGGCACCACCAGCGGATACGGGCCGGGGCCCGCCTGCACGACCGTGCGACCGATCTGCGATGCCGCCGGGCACGAGCCCTGCGCGGCCTGCTGCTCGCCGCACAACGGAACCCTCGAGATCATCCCCAGCAGACCCCCTGGAGTCCTGAACTGGAGCGTCGAGATGCGCTGCTGACCGTCCTCGCGCTGCAACAGCAGCGAGAAGCTTGTGTAGCCACCCGCCTGGTCGGTGGTTGCGCCCGCGATCAGCGTCGGGGCGAACGGCAGCGGCGAGTAGCACGGCGAGCCGTGCGGGCCGCTCGTGATCGCAAAGCCGGCGCTGGCAAGCGCGTCCGCGGTGAACGGCGCGCTCCACGGCGCAAAATCCGTCGCGGTCTCGTGCACGCCGCACTGCTGCGGTGTGACCAGCGCCGCCTGGGCGCCCCCGCTGAAGGACAGCTTGAAGTCGGTGAACGGCAGCTGCGGAGTGTCCGGGAACGTGGTCGTCAAACGCCCGGTGTTCGCGTCGAGGTGCACGTCGCCGATCAGCTTCAGGTTCACGCCCTCCGCCGAAGCCGCCACCAGCAGCTTCACGTCCGGCGGGTTGGACCGCAGCACGTAGACGGTGCCTTCGAGGGTGTCCGCCAGCAGTGGCGTGTCGATCGTGACCGTGCCGACCTTCGAAGCCGCCGGGCAGGATGGCTGCTCTTCGGTGCCGATGCCGGACTGCGCCTGCTCACAGGCCATCAGACCGGCCGCCTGGCCGGGGTTGATTGCAATCCCTTCGGGCAGCTTCACCGTCGTTGTGTGGATGTGCGCCGTCGCCAGCCCACCGGGGTTAACCAGGCCGGCCTGTGAAAGCTTTACCTCCGCCGTCAAGCCCGCAGGCGTGTCGGCTTGCGCGGTGTCGGGCGCGGCTGTCAGCGTCGGTGCGAAGTTGAGCCGTTCACAACCTTCGACACCCAGCTGGTTAGACGGTTCTTCGTTGTCGTGGGAGAGGAAGCTCGCTTCGTGCCACACCCCCGGTTCCTGCCAGGAGTCCACGTGTACCGTCGTCTTCAATGGCCCCGCACACGACGTGGGGTTCGTGAGGAACGCCACCGGGGGTTCGGTGATAGGGCACGGGTAGGCCCCGCCCGGACAGGCGCGCTGCGCGTCGTGGCCGTGGTCTGCCGGCACCCCCCAGAACGTCAGCTTCGTCGCGGCGAGCTGGAGCGTCTGGTTGATGTTCTTGAAATTGATGTTCACCCCGTTGTCACTGTCGGTGCGCACGCTCGCGGTGATCACCGTGATCACACCGAGCATGTTGAACGCGAACTCGGCGGGCACACCAGTCGGGGGCACCATGTTGAACACGGGGACCCCGTATCCGCTCAAACCCAAGCCGAAATCCAGTTCCACCACACCGACCTGGCTCTCCGCACGACAGAGCGCTTCGCCGTTTTCGTTGCCGATCAGATCCTTGATCGTGCACTGTGGCAGAGCCGTGGTGTTGCCAATGAAACCCTGCGGCAATTCCACTTTGATGTCCTTCACGTTCGCATCCGGGAAGTTGTAGAACTTGTAGTGGTGGGTCTTGAAGAAGATCGTGGCGCCCGCTTCAAAGGGATGCGCACCAGCCTGGTTGGCCGGCGAGCCGTCCTGGTTGGCGACCGCCCCGTCGAACTTTGTGATCCCGAAATCGGCCCACGCCGTCGGCGTGAGCACCATCAACATGAGCGACGCCACCACACCGACCGCAGCCTTCATGAGCTTGCCTTGCATCGTCTCCACCTCTCCTTAGCGCTTCGCTCGACGGGACACGGTCTGCGTCTTCGCCTTCGTCTTCTTCACGGCTCGCTTCGCGGGGCCGTATCTCTTTCTGGCCGTGGCTTCGCAGCGCGAGCGCTTCTTGGCCTTCTTGGCGTGACAGGCCTTGAGCGCCCTGGCGAGCTTCTGTGCCCTGCTCAGCGACTTGACCGTCGCCTTCGGCGGGGGCGCCTGGAAGTTACCCACGCCGTTGTAGGTCACGCTCGGCGGAGTCGCGAAGATCGGCTGAGCCGAAGGCACGCCCTGGCAGCCCGTTCCCGAGCAGGCCGGCGGCGTGAGGGGTTGCGCGGAGACCGCGCCCACATGCGCGTCGTAGAGATCGACGAGGTTGTCCCTGTCAGCTTCGACGAGCCGGTCGCGCGTGACGAAGAACACGTTCTCGCCGTCGGCGCTGGCGTCCTTGAACCGCGCGCCGCTGCCGCCACGCCCGCTTGAGATCAGGGACACGTGACCGTCCTTGTACTCGTACACGTCGATCGCGCCGTTGGTGTCGTGCGGGACCAGCGCTTCGCCGCTGTCGAAGAACACCTCGCCGTTTTCATTGAGATTGCGAGGCAACCAGTTGACGGCGCCGTAGATGGTGCTGCCCTCGCTGCCCAGCGAGAGTTCGGAGTTGGCGGTCGGGGGCGCTCCGTCGGCGTTGCAGGACACGCACGTCAGGTGCTGGGCCTGCGCGTCGTACCGATAGACCTCGGCGTGCCCGACGTTTTCGTAGTGCGTCAGCTTGGATGAGCTGCTGAAGGCGAGATACCTGCCGCTCGCCGTCGTGCGCGGGCGACCGCCCGCCAACGAGCCGGTGGCGGTGGATTCGGGGAAGTTCCCGGTCGCGATGTAGCTCAATGCGCCTTCGCTCCAGAGATACAGGTTCGAGGACCCGGCCTTCCCCTGGCCCGCCACCAGCTGTTCGGTGGAGACGAAGTACACGTGGGTGAGGTCGTCGTTTGCAGCGATCAGGCCCGTCGCTTGATAGAAGCCAGTGGGGCCTCCGGCCGAGGGCGCGATCTGGGTCGTGACCCCCGAAGCCACGTCGTAGAGATCGAGTTCGGGCGCCCCGCTGCCGTCGGGCCTGCTGAAGAGGACCTTCGAACCGCTGGAGGAGGCGGTCCAGTACGCGGCACGGTCACCCGGAGGCGAGATCTGCACCGTGTGCGCCCCGTCTTCGCGCATGTAGATGCCGGTTGCCAGGGCTTCGGGCGTAGCCTTTGCGGTGAAGAACACCCGCGAGCCATCCTCGGAGACCGCGTTCGCCACGCTGCCGGTGGTCGTCCATCCGCCCAGCGACACGCCTCTGGGAGCGACCGATCCGTCGGGGAGGATTCCCACCAGGCGCATTTCCCCGTCGCTCGATTCGTACAGGTTGGGGTCGTTGATCCCGGCTTCCGGGGCGTCGGGGGTCAGCTGCGCTTCATCGCTGAACACCACGTGCCGCAAATCCGTCGACGCGGCGAGGTAGCTCGGCGCCGGTGCGAACTGTGACGCAGGGGGCCCCGTGGGCGTGTACAGCCCGTAGGAGCTGTCGCTGTTATCGCGCCGGTAGATGTTCTTCACGTGTTCCGGTGCCCCCGGGACGAGCGGCATCGAGTCGATCACGATCCCCGCCGTGAGATCGTTCGTAAACGCGTAGAAGACCGCAGCTTCGGCCAGATACGGAGGGTCGATGCCTTCGCGCGGTGAGATGCTGTGCGTCGACCACCCCTGCTCACCGTGCCCTGACAAGTAAATGTTCAAGAGCGCCCCCGCGACGGGTTCCGCGAAGGACCCGAGCGCACTGAAGACGACCGCGTCACCCGCCTGCGAGGCCTCCACCTGACCGCCCTCCAGGAGACCGATCACGTCATTGCCTTCCTTGACCTGCGGCGAGACCACTTCGTAGGCGCGGCAGTCGGGCAGGTTCAGCGATTCTCCGCTGCGCTGGTTCGAGCAAGCCTGCGCTTCACCCGACGCGGGCAGTGACGCGGTGGTGAAAAACTTGACCTCACCGTGGCTGGTGCCGTTTGCGTTGCTCGCCGCAAGGCGGTAGTGGTAGGTCGCGCCCGCTGTCAAGCCGCTTAGTTGCGCGGTGATCACCACGGGCGCGTTACCGCTGCCGGGTGCGGGCGTACAGGGAACGGAGTGTCCGTAGGTAGCTTCGCTCTGTCCGTCGGCGGCTTCGGCTTCAGATCCGTACTCGAACCTGCAGTCGCTTACCGGGATGGCATCTGGATTGACCGTGCCGTGGACTGTCGCGGTGGCGCTGCTCACGCCAGATGCACCCTGCGTGCTCACGTCCGGCTGAATGCCCGCGGGCCCGAAGATCGAGACGTGGCCGCTGCCATCTGAGACATACACGTGGCCGGAGGCGCTGCCTTCGGTGGTCGTGTTCACAGCGACGCCGGAGGAGCCGCTCAGCATGCCGGGCCCCGAACCGCCGAAGGTGTCGAGCAGGCTCGGCGATTCAACCGCGAGGTCGTACTCCGAGACCTGACCATCCTCATCTACGAGCAGGTTCTTGCGGCCAGGGTCGACCGCGAGCGTGCGGCCGTGTTGATCCACAAGCGTCCCCGCCGCTTCCGATGAGCCGAACTGCGAGGCGGGATATTTGTTGACCTGACCGAAGTACGTCGCCGCATAGAGGTTGCCTTCACCGTCGACGGCCAAATCGCAGGCCACGTACACCCCGCCCATCGAGGCGCTTTCGTCGGCGGCGCTCACCGGGTTGCTCACCGGCGTGTACTTCTTCACGGTTTCGAGATTGGCGCTGACGTAGACGTTGCCCGACGTGTCGACCGCGACGCCGCAGCCGGTGCTCCCGGCCAATTCACCCAGCAGGCTGCCTTCCGAGCTGTAGATGCGAACGGCGTCATTGCTCGCCACGTAGATGTCGCCGCGGGCGGGACCTGTGGAGCTATCGACCGCCAGCTCGTAGCCCAGACCCCCTTCAGCGGTGCCAACGCCTTCGATCGCGTTCGTCCCGGTCGCCGAGAAGTTCACAGGGTTGCCGGCGGCGTCGAACTTCAAGACCGCCCCAGCCCCGCCGTCGGCCCCCACGTCGAGTACGTACACATCGCCGGAGGGCTGATCCACCGCGACGCCCTGAACGTTGGTGAAGGACCCAAACGATCCCAGGAAGGGATGGACGAGCTGCGCCTGCGCGGCGGCGCCGGAGAAGCCAAGCAGGCCGGCCACGGCACATAGCATCAGTGCACCGGCGAGCAGTACATCGCGGGCACGGGTAGTAGTGAGCTTCATCGGCTCGTTGCCTCCTCGGACATAGAGAGAACCCGCGCGCGAGCGACGCCCCGGGAACGACGAAATCCGCGCCAGGTGGCACGGAAGATGCGGCTCAGATAGCGAACGGCGACGCCACGAAGGGCATCCAAGACTGCCGGTCTAGCTAGCCAACCCCGCCAAGAGAGAGAGAGAGAGAGAGAGATGCATCAGCGATGCTGATGCATCTAGTTACCGCCCGATTCCGGGACACAACCACGTTAGCCGCGCCTGGCGCGGTGACAGCAATGACGCTCATAACCCTCAGACCCTTTACATGAACAACCCAGCCAGGCGCACGAGAAATCCCCAGCAGACGTGCACGCTGGTCGACCTCGAAGAGGACACCCCGATGAACCTGACCCTATGTATGCCCCGAGGTCACACGACATCGGGACAGACACAAGCCTATATCCGAAGCTGCGTAAAAGTCAAGCCCCAGAGGCCAAAGTAGCTCAGCAAAACACAACCCCCCATACGTCCGGTAGCGGAGTCGTAGTCGGGACATCCGCTTGAACAGACAGGATTGTGACCTATTGAGAGATTCGGCGCCCGCGGTGTGTCGTGGCCCAAAAACACAGCACCGTATTCCGTTCTCAACTAACAGCGGCTAAAGTCAACCCACGGAGCGGGCTCCAGAGTGTCGCCTGAGGTTCACCTGCCAGTTGGCGAGCGGGAGCAGAAACAGAACGGCTCCCAGGGCGATCAGGATCCAGCCGGCGAGCGTGGCGATCATGCCGAGGAGCGACCATCCCCAGGCGTTCAACAGCAGGCCGCGCAGGCTCTCACCCTGGAACAGCGTCGCCTTCTCTGCGGCCAGCTTCGCGTTGGTCGGCGCTGCGAGAGCCGCTGTGCTGACCTGCGCGTAGGTCTGTCCGCCGGCGATCTTGGAAAGGTGGACGTTGATGAAGTTGTTGGCGTACGCCTTCGCCTGGCTACCCGTTGTCAGCTGCTGGCCGGCGTACTGCTTGATGCCTGGTAGGAGCGCCGGGCTGCCGGAGGCGGGAAAGAAGATCTTCTGCGGAACGAGCTGGTCGTGGACGACCTTCTTGCCATAGCTCCCTCCGATGACCGCGATCACACCAACGATCATCAAGCCGAGCGCGGCCATCGTGGCGATCGAGGTCAGGCCCGTCAGCTTCGCCAGCAGCGGGCTCCGAGGAGCCTGATCGCTTGGTGAAAGCTGAAGCTGTCGGTTCTGGACAGGATCGGCGACATCGCGTGTCTGTGCGCTTTTGTCGGTGGCCTCGGCGGACGGATGCGGCATGACTGGGCTGGGCACGGCGGGCCTCGTTTCGATTGATCTGCGCAGGAGCGCCAGCGATCAGAAGCACCGCGGACCTGAACAACATAGCATGAAATAGAAATCATGGAACTAAATATCTAGGAAATCGATATCTAGATACGCTAGTCTTAGCCCATGACTGAGGAGACGACTCACCGCTGGAAGTTCCTGACGAACCACGCCCAGGTTCTCGCGTGCATCGCCCACGACCCAGGCGTGCTCCTGAGGGAGATCAGCGAGCGCGTGGGGATTACCGAACGCGCCGCCCATCGAATCGTCACGGAGCTAACGGACGGCGGTTACATCACACGAGAGCGCAACGGGCGCCGCAACCACTACACGATCCAATCCGGCCTTCCGCTGCCCGACCGTCTGGGCCGCGTGCAGCGGATCAGCGACCTGCTCTCGATCCTGATCGGCACGAGCGATGAATCTCCCGCTAAGCCGGTCTCGCAGGCAGCCAAGAACGGCGAGGCGGGTCGGTGACCATGCCAAGCAACGCCGGCCCCGAGGTTCCAACTGGATCCCGCCCTGACAAGCTCCGAGTCCTGGTCGTCGGCGGTGGAGTCGCCGCCCTGGAGACCGTGCTCGCCTTGGCCGATCTCGCGCCCGAGCACACAGACGTGACGGTCATCGCGCCCAACGCTGAGTTCGTCTACCGGCCGATGGTCGTACGCGAGCCCTTCGCCTCCGGCTCGGCTCCTCGCTATCCAATCGCCCCGATCATCTCCGACTGCGGCGCGACGCTGCTGCGCGGCGAACTGGACTGGATCGATCCAGCCACGCACACGATCCACACCAAGGCCGGCGAGTCGCTCGCATACGACGTGCTCGTCCTCGCCCTCGGGGCAAGCATCGACAAGCGCTACAAGCACGCACTGACAATCGACGACCGCGATCTGGACGAGACGATGCGCGGACTGATCCAGGACCTAGAGGGCGGCTACCTCCACAAGCTTGCATTCGTCGCGGCCGGCCGGATGGCCTGGCCGCTCCCGCTGTACGAGCTGGCACTGATGACCGCGGGACGCGCCTACGACATGAGCATCGAGCTGCAGACGACGATCGTCACGCCCGAGGACAGCCCCCTGGCAATCTTTGGCAAGTCGGCGAGCAGCGCAGTAAGCGAGATGCTCACCCGTGCGAACATCTCGCTCATCAACTCCGCATACGCTGAGGTTCCCAGCTCCAGCGAAGTGGTTATCAACCCTGGCGATCGACACCTCGAGGTGGACCGGGTGATTGCACTACCCGAACTCTTTGGCCCTGCGATACGTGGCATTCCGCTCGGCGAGCACGGCTTTATCCGAGTGGACCCCTATTGCCGGGTGCCAGACGTCGAGCACATCTACGCGGCCGGCGACGCGACAGACTTCCCGATCAAGCACGGTGGCGTCGGCTCCCAGCAGGCCGATGTAGCGGCTCGCTCAATCGCTGCACTGGCAGGAGCCTCGGTGACCCTCGAGCGCTTCAAGCCGATGATCCACGGCATGCTGCTGACCGATGGAAAGCCGGCGTATCTAACCGCTCACCTGACAGGCGGACACGGGTTCAGCTCGGAGATCAGCGACACGCCTGGCTGGCCGGCGGGGAGCAAGATCGCAGCGAAGTACCTCGCACCGTATCTGCAGAACCGCGACCGGGCGAATACCCCGACCTGATGTGCATCACAGGCGCCTCCAGTACAGGGGCCCTGTGACGCCTCCCTTGGCCTAGCGTCCTCAGCGAACTGGATAGGGCGGCGCACCGGCTTCCAAAATACCCGTCCGCACACCCGAGTGAGCCATATAGATCGCGTAGACCGCAATGAGTGCCACAAACGCAGCGACGACCGGGCGTTGAAGTCTGGAGTGGCGCTCGAGGACGTAGATGCCGGCCGGGTAAAAGATGGGCGCGGCCAGCAAGATCATCCGACCCCAGTCGAGCGCGAACGTCATGGCCAAAACGCTCAGCATGACGAGCACACCTCCTCGACGGGCAAACCGCATACTGGCCAGTGCGAAAGGTGCCACCAGCCATAGCGGCCCATAGATGCTCAGCATTCGTCGAGCCTCTTGAAGTGGCGTGCGCAGCCCAAGTTCGATCACCGTGAAACGCTGCCCAAATATCGAGCCGCCATAGCCGGGAACTTGTGATTCGCCGACCGTCTCGATGCCAACGCGCATCGCGAGATATGCGCCGATCGCAGGAGCCGTAACGCCGAGAGCACGCAGGGCTGCTGTGCGATCGAGCGGCCGGGTCGCCCACAGAGCGTAGGCGAGAGGGCCAATGAAAAGGAGAGCTTCGCGTACGGTAACGCCAACCAACAGCGTTAACGCAAGCTGCCAATAGCGTCGACGGACGACGAAGTATGTCGCCGCCATCATCAAGAAGACTGTCGCGATGTCCGTGTTCCTGCCATGCCGGAGCATGACCACGAGGAATGGTGGCGAGAGGCACATGAGTACAGCGAACGTCCCCGCGAGCACTCGGCCACCACCCAGCTCGCGGATCAACAAATATGCAAATCCTGCGGCACCCCCCGCACAAAGGACGGCGAGAACGCTGAACCCGGTGCCGTGTGCGGTCGGCAGGATGTGCACGAGCAGAGGCACTCCAAACCGTAGACCGAACGGAAACGTGTGGACTCCAAAGGGATGCCGCGCGATGTCTTCGTAGATCAGATCATCGCCGTGCGGCTCGCCCTCCTTGGGCATGACCGCACTCAGAACCACTAGTGCAGTGGCGGCCAGAAACGCGCACCCCACCGCCAGCTGCCACTCCGGCCGCGCGCCAAACGACACGCCGCTCGACCCCCTGGTTCGGTATGGCTTAGTGACTTGCAATCCGTCGCTATCCACTATCCGGAACAGTATCTCAGCACCGAACAACGGGTCGGCGGTGTGGGTCCGCGCGCAAGCCTCATCCCGCGAATCGCGACATCAAGTCTCTAACCGGCGTTCCAGGTTGACGCGAACCCCCGGCCAGTCCTCATCAAAAGGTAGGTTCCAGCGGTATTTAGCGCGGCTCCATCAAGGCTCGACACGCGAGACAGTCTTTACACGGTCAATGGCTCGATCGAAAGACAAGATCATTCCCACGCCCGTCGCCTCGGCATTGGCGACTAGGTAAGCCTCCGCGAAGTCGAGCCGCTCCACCTCGTAGACCTCAAGCGCACGCAACAACACCTGAGCATCGACTGCTGCGACCGTGGGCAGCGCCAGGGCCGCCCGCATGAACTCGGCGACTCGCGTTCGCTCCACTTCGTAGAAGGACTCCAGGACGTACACACACTCAGCCAACACCAGGTCCGAGAGCAGCCACCGTCCGCCACCCGCCAACGCGGCGGTCGCTCGAACAGCCATATCTGGTGGATCACCCGTGAGGTGCCTGACCAGAACGTTCGTATCGAGGAAAGCGCTCAGCGGCGCTTCTCCGCGCGCGCACCTCGCGTCTGACGCAAGACCTCATCCCACGGAGTACCTCGCTTGCCCGCCGGGACCGCGACGGACCCTGCCATCTCGATGAAGTCCGGCGTCTTCGCGACGATCGCCCGCTTGCGCTCAACTCGGAACACGACCTCATCACCCTCGCGCAGCTCCAACGCCTCTCGAACCACCTTCGGGATCGTGACCTGCCCCTTCGACGTCAGACGAGCCGAAGCATCCACAATTACTCCTTACCTTTAGTTCGATGTAAGGATAACATACGCGAGCACCGCGCCAATGTCGGCATTTGGGAGGCGAGGCAGGCGTATGCCATAGCGCACACACCTGCGCGTCGGCTCGAAAGCGAACTTCTGCAATCGGGCGATTGGCGGTGTTTGGCTCTGAAGCTGAGAATTCGCAAGGTCGTGGGCGGTTTCGTGGGCGGAAACAGCAAGCGACACGGATAGCGCAGGCTCCCTTCACATCCGCTGTCGCGGGACGTACAGTGGAGCAACGATCCAAACGACATCGGGACTGATGCCGGTGGGATCTTGGGCTGCCCCTGGGCGAGGTGATGATCCTCGCCCAGGGGACTTCTGCCGCGCAGTAGAAGGCCGAGTTTGGACCTCGGTGACCACGCGCCATTCTTTTATGAAGTACGGGTTCGGGCATAACGTCCAGATACCGCATCGCCAGCCAGAGCGCGATATACGTGGCCGTTCTTGATGATCTTGTTTCGCTCCGCCCATCGGCGGAGCGCGACACGGATGGCACTGAGATCGGCGTGGACACCGCGATCCGCTAGCAACTCCCGGACATCAGCCGGAGACAGCTCATGGCCTCCAGCCTGACGCACGATCGTCAGCACATTCGCCGATAGATTGCGCTCAAGCTGTTCGGGAGCTGACGCAGCCAGGCCCTCAAGCACGTCCTTCGACCCAGGCACGCCCGTATTGGCAAACTGATGGATTCGCAGTACCTGTCCCAGGAGGGCCTCCTCCATGTCGAGTCTCGCCTTTTCTTGGCGTACTTGCTCAAGCTCCGCTTCGACGTCCTCACGCGGCATCGCGGCAAGCTCGGCGAGTATGTGGCGCTTACGGGCCATCGAATGAGCGTATCACAGCTTGTCCCGTAGAGTGATCTACCTGATGTCCCTACTGATGCCCTGTCAGGAACCAGCCACTCATGAGCCGTCAGCTAGCGATGGATCACGGCGATCTCTGCCAGCTCAAAGGTCAAACAGAGTCGGTTGC